>NZ_JBXANT010000001.1:2807500-3035000 GCF_058802005.1 Arcicella sp. GW822-FHT02H01
GACATACAAGTCGATCAGGTACGAAAGTAGGATATAGTGATCCGGTGGTTTAGTATGGAACAGCCATCGCTCAAAGGATAAAAGGTACTCTGGGGATAACAGGCTGATCTCCCCCAAGAGCTCACATCGACGGGGAGGTTTGGCACCTCGATGTCGGCTCGTCACATCCTGGGGCTGGAGAAGGTCCCAAGGGTTCGGCTGTTCGCCGATTAAAGTGGCACGCGAGCTGGGTTCAGAACGTCGTGAGACAGTTCGGTCCCTATCTGTTGTGGGCGTAGGATTATTGACAGGTTCTGACTTTAGTACGAGAGGACCGAGTTGGACTGACCGCTGGTGTATCAGTTGTTCTGCCAAGAGCATAGCTGAGTAGCTACGTCGGGACCAGATAAGCGCTGAAAGCATCTAAGTGCGAAACTGACCTGAAGATGAGTAATCCATATAAGGGCGGTCGTAGATGACGACCTTGATAGGTTGCAGATGTAAAGGTAGAAATACCAAAGTCGAGCAATACTAATTACCCAACAGCTTTATTAATACAACCGTATGATATATAATCTTTATAGTTCTTACTCTTCAACATCTTTCACAATATTATATGAATTACTCATAAAGAAATAGAGCTTAATAGCTCAAAGAATTTATGGGGTTGATAGGACTGGTGTTCACCTCTTCCCATCTCGAACAGAGAAGTTAAGCCCAGTTCCGTTGATGATACTGCAATCACATGCGGGAAAGTAAATAAACCCCAAAAATATTAGAAAAGAGCTACCAGAAATGGTGGCTCTTCTCGTTTTTAAGAACTGCAGGACTTGAAGACTAAAGGATTAAAAGACTATAAGACACAAGATAAAAGACACAAGACTAGGTAAGTACATGTAGGGGCATATTGCATATGACCTTTTGAGAAGAAGAACAAAAAAATAGCAGAGCTACATCTTATTTATGGTGTGGCTCTGCTATTTTCACTTAAGGGCTGACTTAATTGCTATCGATTACCCGCAAGTATATAAATAGCTGATAATCAAGGTTTTTATTTCTAGCGAGTGACTTAAGTCCCTCGCTAGAAATAAATGATTCAAGTAGTCAGGCTGTGACATGAGGAGACCAAAGCTCAGTTTGAAAGGCGATTTAACCCTATTTTAACCCATTTTATCAATAATTACATCTTGATTTCAACTTTTTAAAAGATGTGGGTAATCAGTAGGACTTAAGTCATCCCCTAATAGGAAGGTTTCGTAAAAAAGACTTAAAAACTGTAAGATGATAGCCATCATAAAGTCTTCAAGTTCTAAAGAGTCCTCAAGAAAAACACCTATGAGAATAGATCAATAATATCATCCTGCGATAGTTTTTTCAAGAAACCATCTTCGGTACTAATAATATCTTTAGCAATGTCTCGCTTTTTATCTTGAAGCAATAATATTTTCTCTTCAATGGTATCTTTACAAATCATTCTGTAAGCAAATACACTCTTCTTTTGCCCAATTCTGTGCGTTCTATCGATGGCTTGTTGCTCTACCGCAGGGTTCCACCAAGGATCTACTAGATAAACATAATCTGCTTCTGTAAGGTTAATACCAACCCCCCCCGCTTTCAAACTCATCAAAAATACCCTACAAGTTTCATCATCTTGGAAATGATTTACTCTATCCGCTCTGTCAGTCGTTTTACCATCTAAATATTCGTACTTGATGTTATGCTTTTCAAGATGTTGTTTAATTAAATCCAACATTTTTAAGAATTGGCTAAAAATCAAAATCTTATGATTTCCAGCATTCTCTTCAATCTCACGAATGATTTCTTCTAGCTTAGCTGAATTAGTATCATATTCTGTATCATCGTTTAATAGCGCTGGGCTATCACATATCTGACGAAGCTTTAATAAACCCTCAAGAATCAAGAATGCAGCTTTTTCCCTGCCATCTACAGACATTTTATCCACCAATTTCTGGCGATAAATCTCACGGAAAGTATCATATACCTTTCGCTGTTTCTTGTCCATTTCGCAATAAATAATACTTTCTGTTTTTTCAGGTAAATCCTTTGCTACTTCCTCCTTTGTTCTTTTGAGCATAAAAGGATACACAATTTTACGTAATTGCGAAGCCTTCTCTTTGTCTTGGTTTTTATCAATAGGGTTTGAAAATTCAGCCTTGAAAAACTCGCCGCTACCTAATAAACCTGGATTGATAAACTCCATTTGAGAATATAAATCAAAAGTATTGTTTTCAACAGGCGTTCCTGTCATCACTAAACGGTTGCGTGACCGAAGTAATTTAACCGCTTTAGAAATCAAGGAGTCTGGATTCTTGATAGCTTGCGACTCATCAAGAATTATATAATTAAAATCAAACTCACGAAAAAGCTCAATATCCGAGCGTACCATTCCGTAAGTCGTTAAAATAATGTCATATTCTCGCCAGTGATCATTGATTTTTTGTCGAGTACCTCCACGGTGAACAAACAGTTTTAAATCTGGACAGAATTTTAGCGCTTCAGCTTGCCAGTTGAAAATTAATGTTGTTGGCAAGACTACTAAATTTACTCCTTGTGGGTTACGATTTTGTTGTTCTTGAAGAAATGTAAGCATTTGAAGCGTCTTACCAAGCCCCATATCATCGGCAAGGATGCCACCCCAAGAAAATTCATCCAAGAAATTCAGCCATTTAAAGCCTTCTACTTGATAGTCGCGTAGTTGAGCATTGATGTTTTTAGGCAACTCAATCTCTGCCATTTCTTTGAAATTGAGCAGCTTTTGTTTTTTCTCATACAATTCCTGCTCAAACT
This sequence comes from Arcicella sp. GW822-FHT02H01, assembly GCF_058802005.1. Lineage (NCBI taxonomy): Bacteria > Pseudomonadati > Bacteroidota > Cytophagia > Cytophagales > Flectobacillaceae > Arcicella > Arcicella sp. GW822-FHT02H01. The sequence goes on from NZ_JBXANT010000001.1 coordinate 2,810,288, forward strand.
CAAAGCTATCAATGTCTTTGCTCAATTCATCAATCAGTGAAAAGTGCATTTTCGAAAGCTGTAACTGATCACCTTTTACTTTCCCTAGCTTCAATACACTTTCATATCGCTTTAGCCATTCTTCTGGTAGCATTCCTAAAGAACCATCTTTTAATTCAACGTAGTTTTGTTTTTTCAAAACTGCTTTTTGAATTTCTTTGATACCAATCACTTGGTCACCAAACTGTACTTCTATTTTCATATCAAACCAATCGATACCCGAACCTGCTTTGATATTAAATGCTGCTTTGTGTGGATTATACCTGAATTTCTTTAAATCTTTAAAACCCAAAATCGTGATATCATGGGCTTTCATGGCTTCGAAAAACTTATAAAGCCAGCCGTCTTTCAACACATTATTGAATGAAAGGAAGAAGAAAGGATATTGACTTTGATTTTCAAAAGAAGGATGCTGTTCTTTTATAAGACCATAATAGTTTTTCTCAGCATCATAGTTTCTATGCAGAATAGTTATTTTTTCGTTCTCAAAATTTATCTTGTTTGTTTTTTGATCATGAGAAAACTCTACCCCGTTTTCATATTCATACATAGGTACAAAAAGCAAATTACCATCGTCTTCTTTGAGATAGATTTTTATCTGCTGATAATTCACGTATTGATTTTCAATTTCCTGATTGATTTGTAAATCAACGGTGAATTTATCGGCAAGAGGCAACACAAAGTCTTGAAAAAAACCACCAAAATTAGATTTCTTTACTTTCAGTACTCCATTTTTAGGAAGATAACTTAATAAGTTGGCGACCTCAGGATTTGCCAATTTATACAAAACATTGCCGATACTACGCACCCAATAACTATTAGGATTGACCAACGATGCAAGCTTCGTTTTTTTCTGATTAATGGTAGTAAAACCTTCTAATACAATAAAATCGTCTTCTTCCGACAAGGTAAAGGCGGGGAATATACGTTCTCTACCAATTTTTATTTCTTCCACATCAACTTGACTGCTCACAAAAGAAGTCTTGCTAGTATGAACTTGTTTGTCGGTTAATAAATTAAAAATTCTATCAAGTTTTTTGTTAATATATTCTTCTACAATCGGTAAGTCGTTAGCAGATACTTCATCACGATTCAGGTAATCATAGAAATAAGGCAAACGTAAATCTTTTTTCTTACCAAAAGCTTTCAGTCCATCATCCTTAATGCTATTGATTAAACCTATCACTTGGCTATCAGCATCGGTCAATACTGGAAAACTTTCGAAGTCACTATCTTTCAGCGAACGGATATAGGCCATTTTGCCATTTGCTCCTGCTTTATAGGAATAGGTATCAATCGCTACATCGTTTACAAACTCTATTCCCTTGAAACGAAGGACATATAAAATTTGTCGAAGCTCTCTATCAACGTCATCGTTGTTGATTAAATAAGAATTCTCAGGTGTACGAAAAATACGATTATTGATATTTCTCCAGTTCTGAAATTGACTGATTTTTTGAATACTTTGGTCGATACGAACTAATTGAACAGAGCCATCTGCCTTTAGTTTAAAATCAAATTTATCTTGTAAATCATCTTCTAAAGTAAAGCCATATTCAGATAATAGTTTGTTTTTTTCTATAGTATAATCACGCATTCTATCGAATGGATTATTCGGACCATAGGTATCACGGATAGCAATCAAGGCACCAATTTTATGAATACATAATTGGTTTTCGATATCTTGCGCACAAGAACAAGAGGTGGCTACTTCGCTATTGAAACGGAGCTTTTCAAATTTTAGGTGAAAAATCTCTTTTTTATATTCTACATCTACAATGGCGATGCCATCAATTGCTGAAATAATTTGTACATTTTGAACACTAGCCCTATTTTTCCAATCATCTAAACTAGAATGGCTTTTCAATGACCAGTCGTCGAAAGTACTAATTCTGATAATGTGGTATGATGTAGGATATGTTTTCTTTAAAGGAAGTGTTTGTATAACAGTTGGTTTGCGGGTAAGTAAATCTTGTTCTAAAAATAATAAGGCTGCTACTCTGTGTTTACAAATACCACCCCAGTCGTAATCGCAAGAACAACTTGAGCTTACAATGGCTGTGTTCCAATTGCGAATATGAACGGTATAAAATTTTGAACTAGAATCACTTTTTACTTTAATAGTAGCTTCGCCTTTATCAGTGTAGGATATCTTTTCAAATGTAGTACCCCCTTTTTGATAAATAATCTTACCACGAGAAACACTTTGCGGTAAGGCATTTGATTTGAGGTATTTTCTTAATTTTTCTGCAAGGATTATTGACATTTTTCTGAATGCTTTGTTTGAAATCGGCTAATCCGCAAAGATACAGATAAAAGAAGTGGAAAAGTTAATTAAAAGAGAAAAGGTCAATAATTTACTTTTCATATAAATTTATTAATTTAGGATACTATACCTTAAGTCGCTATAGATGAACTACTTCTCCACATTCCCATTTGTTCGTTTTACAATTGCCTTGATTTTGGGCATTGTGATTTACAATTTTTTTACTCCTTTCAATATCAAGCTTATATTTGGGCTTTGGCTCTTGCTGATATTAGCTTATATAGCCTTATATCTTTTCAGGCAACAAATTAAGAACCATCTACTTACAGGCATTTGTGGGTTAACCACCTTAGTTTTCACGGGTTACCTGCTTGCTTTTCATTCAACCGAAAATAATTATCCACAGCATTATTCACACTATGTTTCAAGACTTAGTCACTATGAGATAATTGTGGATAACTTGGTCGAAGAGAAAGAAAATTCATGGAAAGCTATCGCTGAGGTTCGTTCGGTGATTATCGATAAGCGTATATTATCAACTTCTGGGAAAATACTGCTCTATTTTGATAATCAAACTGTGGAAAAACCAAAGTACGGAGACATCTTTTTGATTAAAGGAATACCACAGGCAATTTCAGCACCAAAAAATCCCGAAGAGTTTGATTATCGTCAATACATGGCTTGGCAAAATATAGGTTTTCAACAATATTGCCGTGCTTCAATGATTGAACAAGTATGGCACTTGGAACAAAATATCATAAAGGCCTTAGCCATCAAAACCAATGTATTGGCTGATTCTATTTTAACCACCTTTGTAGAAGGTAAACAACAGTATGGAGTAGCAAATGCCATGATTTTGGGTCAGCGAGATGATATCGATAGCAATTTAATGCAAGCTTATTCAGCTACAGGTGCAGTACATGTATTATCTGTTTCAGGTTTACATGTAGGTATAATTTATGGTGTTTTGGTTTTCATACTTAGCTTTTTAAAGAAATGGGGCAAAAATGGAAAACTCCTTATACTAAGCATTACTTTAATCACCCTATGGTTTTATGCTTTCATTTCAGGATTGTCGTCGCCAGTACTCCGTTCTACCTTTATGTTTTCCGTGATTTTAGTTGCCAGAACGTTTCAAAGGAAGGATAATGCCTATAATACTGTAGCTTTCTCGGCTTTCTGTTTGTTGTTGATAAACCCTTTTTTTCTATTTAATGTAGGTTTTCAATTATCGTATTTAGCCGTTTTTGGTATGATTTATTTTCAGCCAAAACTTAGTCCTTTTATAGTAATCGATAAAACAGAAAGTTGGCTACATTGGCTTGGTTTTCATCTTTGGCAAATAAGCACCGTTGCCATTGCAGCACAAATTGCTACTTTCCCAATTGCTATTTACTATTTCCACCAATTTCCTAATTATTTTCTGTTGGCTAATCCGTTAGTAATCTTACTTTCTTCATTCGTGCTGATAGCTGGGCTATTCTTTGTGTTTTTAGCAAAATTGCTATTAGTCTTTCACCAACAGGAAATTATCTATGTTTTAGGTCAAGGTTTTAAGTTTTTGATTTTAGCATTGAATAAAACAGTATTATGGTTTGAAGGTCTTCCTTTTGCCATTACTAAGTTTTTGTGGATTTCACAGTGGGAAATGTACTTATTATATGCGCTTATTTTTGCCCTGATAGTTTTGTGGAAAACACAGTTGTTTAAGTGGGTACGCATCAGTAGCCTAATTGTTGGCTTATTAATAGTGTTTATTATCAGTAAAAATATGAGACAACGAAGTCAAGATTTTTTAATAATTCATGCTATTCCAAAGCATAGTGCTTTTTCAATCATTAAAGGTAAAAAAGCAATAGTATTGGCAGACAAATCACTTTTAGAAAGTAGAAAAGACATTGGTTTTAGGTTGAATAACCTGTGGGCGAAATGTGGAGTAGTGGATACAACGAAAATAAACTTAATGGACAATCAGCACTTAAAAGATTTCGACATAATTTCCCAAAGCAAAGATTCAATAACAATAATGGCTTGGCACGACAAGACCTTTTTATGGATAGGGAAAAATTTAAAGAAGAAAGACTTTGATGTTCAAAATCAGTTTTTCGATTATGTGATTCTTGCCAACAAATCTGTAGTTGATTTAAATCAGCTTGTGGGTAAAGTGCAATTCAAGCACTTAGTCATTGATGCTTCTTATACAGATTGGTATGCTGATAAGCTGAGCAATCAGGCAAAACAATTAGGGATAACTTATATTAATTTGCGAAAAAATAATGCGTATCAAGTGGGCATTGGCGATTAATACGACAAAGTATTAAGTAAAGTATTACCACTCATCAAACAAAATTTCCAAAATAGAGCTTAATCACTTAATTTAGACCCCTTAAAATTCTTAATAATTTAAAGTCATCATGCTAAAAACTCAAACAAAACTTTCTCTGATTGCTTTGTCATGTTTTGCTTTTACAGTAAATGCACAAGACAAAAAAGGAGATACTAAAGCCCCAGCGGCCGCCACGACAGCAACAACTCCTAAACCAGCAGAAGCGCCAAAGACTGGCCCTAAGCCTTATAAGGAGGTAATTACGGATAAAGCAAAAACTTCAAAAGGGCTTTTTACGGTTCACAAAATTGAGGATAAATATTTCTTCGAAATTCCAGACTCATTGATGGGAAAAGAAATCATGAGTATTACGCGTCTTGCTAAAACAGCAACGATTCCAGGTACTTATGGTGGTGAAATGTTGAACCGTCAAGTAATTCGTTTCGAGAAAGCACCAGAAAATAAAATTTTCTTGCGTGCTGTTCAGTACATCAATGTCTCAGCAGATTCTACAGCACCCCTTTACAAAGCTGTTAAGAACTCTAACGTAGAGCCTATCGCTCAGGCTTTTGATTTAAAAGCTATCAAAAAAGATTCTGCAAGCAAAACGAGTGCTTCGGTTATTGAAGTAACAGACTTTTTTAAAGGAGATAATCAGATTTTTTCTTTACCTCCTTATGCAAAAACAACGTATAAGTTTACATCAATAGCCCTTGATCGTTCTTATATTCAGTCAATCAAGTCGTATCCAATCAATACGGAAATCAGAACGGTTAAAACATTTAATGCTGTTCCGCCAATGCCAGGGGGCGCACCAAGCCCAATTCCTACGGTAAATATTCCAGCGGCAGCAGCTACGGGAGCGGTTACGATAGAATTGAATACGTCGATGATTTTGTTGCCAAGTACGCCAATGAAAAAACGTTATTTCGATAACAGAGTTGGATACTTCGCTACTGGATATACTGTGTTTGATGATAATTCACAACGTACAGACGACCAAACTTTTGCGGTTCGTTGGAGATTAGAGCCTAAAAATGCAGAAGATGCTGCTAAGCAAAAAAGAGGAGAATTGATTGAGCCTAAAAAACCAATTGTATATTATATCGACCCTGCAACACCAGAAAAATGGCGTAAATATTTAAAGTTAGGTGTGGACGATTGGCAAAAAGCTTTTGAAGCGGCTGGTTGGAAAAATGCTATCCGTGGAGAAATCTTGACAGATAAAGATACAACGATTAGCTTAGAAGATGCTCGTTATTCAGCGATTCGCTATTTCGCTTCTGATATCGAGAATGCTTATGGCCCTAACGTAAATGACCCTCGTTCTGGAGAAATCCTAGAAAGCCATATTGGTTGGTACCATAACGTAATGAAGTTATTGAAAAAATGGTATATGACTCAAGGTGCGGCGGTTGACCCACGTGCTAGAAAAAACAAGTTTGATGATGAGCTAATGGGTGATTTGATTCGTTTTGTATCGTCACACGAAGTTGGTCATACTATCGGTTTACGTCATAACTATGGTTCAAGCAGTACTATACCAGTTGAAAAACTTCGTGACCCGAAATGGATTGCAGAACATGGACATACTCCCTCAATCATGGACTATGCTCGTTTCAACTATGTAGCACAACCAGAAGATGGTGTGAAAGATTTATATCCACGCATTGGTGAATATGATACTTGGGCTATCAAATGGGCATATCAAACATTAGAGGGTGCAACGCCTGAGGAAGACCAAAAGACACTTAATAAACAATATATTCAAGAGTTTGCTAAAAACCCAAGAATTTGGTTCGGAACAGAAACAAACCCTTATGACCCTCGTACGCAAAGCGAATGTTTGGGCGATGACAATATGTTGGCAAGTGATTATGGTATCAAAAACTTGAAGAGAATTGTACCAAACTTAACAGAATGGACAAAAGAAGAAGCGCAAGATTATGATATGTTGGCGGAGTCTTATAACGAAATAGTTACGCAGTATCGTCGTTATATTGGTCATGTAAGCAAAAACATTGGTGGTGTTTACGAAACTCCTAAAACGATGGATCAACAAGGAGCAGTATATGAACCAACGCCTAAGGCTGTTCAGAAAAGTGCTGTATTATGGTTGAACCGTCAGGTTTTTGATACACCATCTTGGTTATTAGATGATAAAATTATTACAAAAATTCGTCCAGACTATGGTGTTGATGCTATCAGCCGCATTCAGGAAGCTACTTTGAATAATTTATTTACTTCAGACCGTCTGCAACGTTTGGTTGAAATGAATGCTAAGAACCCAGCGAGCTATGGCTTAGATGAATTCTTTACAGATGTTCGTTCGTCTATTTGGTCTGAAGCACGTACACACAAAGCAACAGATGTTACACGTAGAAACTTACAAAAAGTGTATGTTGAAAAAATGGTTAGCATCTTAAATGGTACTGCTATAGGTGGACAAGCGGGCTTTAGCTTTAGAGGAACTGTTGTTCCTGCTGCGGTTGATCCTCGTAAAACGGATATTACTTCAGTAACTCGTGGACATTTATTGGCATTGAAAAGTGAGTTGAAAGCAGCGTTGCCTTTAACAACCGACAAAATGACGAAATACCACTATGAAGATGTATTATTCAGAATAGAAAAGGGATTAGATCCGAAATAAGGATAGACCATTTGTCTTGATAATGAAATCCTGCCAGTACTGGCAGGATTTTTTTATTACCTTTAAAAATTAACAATTAAGCAGATGGATTTCGGTAAACTTCCTATACAAGAAATAGACAAAGTAAATTTTACCTTTCAGGCAGACAATACTTTCAATGAAAAAGTATTGGGTAATACACCTGTCAAAAAACCTATCGTACACGTTGGTTGTCCAGTTTGGTCAAACAAAGATTGGAACGGAAAAATTTACCCACACTCAGCCAAAACGGTTGACTATTTGTCGCTTTATTCTAGACAATTTAATACGATTGAACTGAACGTTACTCACTATCAAATTCCAAGTGAAGAAACAATTGAGCGATGGAAAGAAGAAACAGCAGACAACTTTACTTTCTGTACTAAGTTTCCTCAAATTATTTCGCATGATAAAATGCTTCAAAAGGCAGAAAGCTTAACAGAGGCTTTTTGTAGGAAAATATTGGATTTGGATGAAAAACTGGGAATGCCATTTTTACAATTAGCGCCTTACTTTACACCAAAACAATTTTATGCATTAGAAAAGTATCTTAAAGATTTACCTGCTGAATTGAGAATAGCAGTAGAGTTTCGTCATGAGGATTGGTTTAAAAATGAAAAAATCTGGCAAGATGCTTTGTCATTGTTAAATCATTATGGGCATGGCACTGTTATAACGGACGTAGCAGGAAGGAGGGATGTAGTACATCAGAGTTTATCAAACAAAGTAGCAACCATCCGTTGGGTAGGTAATGAACATTCTTCCGACCGCCAGCGAGTAGATGAATGGATACAAAAATTAAAAATGTGGTTTCATCAGGGTTTAGAAGAAGCCTATATTTTTGTACATATTTGCGAAAGTACCTTTGCACCAGAATTAGCCCTTTATTGGATTCAGCAATTGAATAAGCATTGTGGTTTAACCCTAAAAGAACCAAAGTTCTTACCAAAGGTGGAACAGATGAGTTTGTTTTAGTTGTGAGCAATGAGCTGTCAGCAATGAGCCTTTTTTGTTTTAACTCAACCATTATTTAAAATTAAAAACTCATAGCTGATAGCTCAAAGCTCACAGCTAAAGAAAATTTTATCCTATTTCACACTAAATACCAAATGTTTAGGAAGTAAATTTCAAAATAATAACTATTTTTGCATCATGATTTTCAAAGGCACACATCATTACCATCATGTAATTTCCTAAACAGGGAAGGCTGATGAGTATTGTGCCAATAGCAACGACACAAGTATTCGATATAAATAGAAGCCTGATTCCTGAAAAGAGTCAGGCTTTTTTTGTGCTAACCGCTGCTTTTAACGAGAAAATAACAGCGATTTACCCTTAATTCTGAAAAATGAAAACAGTAATAATCAAATATAATGCAGGGAATGTTCAGTCGGTAATGTATGCCTTGGATAGAATAGGGGTAAATTATCTCTGGACAGATGATGAGGATGAAATCCGTTCGGCTGATAAAGTTATTTTTCCGGGTGTAGGCGAGGCAAGTACTGCGATGGCTTATCTGCGTGAAAAAGGATTAGATAAGGTCATCCCTTCATTGAAACAACCTGTTTTGGGTACTTGTGTGGGTATGCAATTGATGTGTCGCCATTCTGAAGAAAACGATACTACCTGCATGGGAATTTTTGATATTGATGTAAAACGTTTTGATGCTACATCCTTCAAAGTACCTCATGTTGGTTGGAATAATATTTACAACCTTAAAAGCGATCTGACAGATGGCTTAAAGGAAAGTGCTTTTATGTATTTTGTGCATAGCTATTATGCTGAAATCAGTCAATACACTGTAGCAGAATGTGATTATGTTCAGCCTTTTTCAGCAATGCTCCATAAAGATAATTTCTACGCCGCCCAATTCCACACTGAAATCAGCGGGAAGGAAGGGCAGAGGATTATTGAGAATTTTTTGAAGATTGATTGAGACTTTAGAGGCAAGATACAAGAGGCAAGAATAGTAGTTGTTGCGAGTATGAATGAAAGAGTTGATAAAGATTTTATAACCTTAAAACTTTCAAAATATGCTTTTACACAATTTTAAAGAATTGAAAGTATGGCAACTGTCTATTGATTTTGTAAATAAAATATACGAGAAGTCTGCTACATTTCCACAATATGAAATTTATGGTCTTACTTCTCAATTACGTAGAGCTGCTTTATCTATTCCTTCAAATATTGCAGAAGGTTCAGGAAGAGGAAATAAAGAGTTTGTTCGATTTTTATCTATAAGCATTGCTTCGGCTTTTGAAGTAGAAACACAGTTGATTGTAGCTAAAAACTTGAATTTTATCTCAGTGAGCGAATTAGAAATACTACTAAATCAAATACAAGAAATACAGAAAATGATACATGGATTGAGCAGAAGTTTGGAAGCAAAAATTTGAATAATAAAATATTTGATAGGTAAATATCTTATTGTTCTTTTCTAAAATCTTGTCTCTTGCTTCTTTCATCTTGTATCTAATAATTAAAACAATGATTCAAATAATACCAGCCATAGATTTAATTGATGGGAAGTGTGTTCGTCTTACGCAGGGCGATTATGCTCAGAAGAAAATCTATAATGAAAATCCATTAGAAGTAGCCAAGTCGTTCGAAGATGCTGGCATTCAGCGTTTGCACTTAGTTGATTTAGATGGAGCAAAACAAAAACGTATTGTTAACCACAAAGTATTAGAACTGTTAGCGACCAAAACCAATTTGCATATTGATTTTGGAGGAGGTGTACAGTCTGATGAAATGATTGAAATTGCCTTTAACTCAGGAGCGAAGCAAGTAACAGGCGGAAGTGTAGCCGTAAAGAACCCTACTTTATTTGAAGGATGGCTACAGAGCTACGGTGGCGAAAAAATTATTTTAGGTGCCGATGCTCGCAATGAAAAAATTGCCATTTCAGGTTGGGAAGAAGCTACGACTACTTCTGTATACGACTTTGTGGGAAACTATATAGAAAAAGGAGCAAAATATGCTATTTCAACCGATGTCGCTAAAGACGGATTATTAGAAGGACCCAGTTTTGAATTATATAAAAATTTACAAGACCAATTTCCATACTTACACATTATTGCTAGTGGAGGAGTTTCTGTAATGGATGATATTTTGAAATTAGACGAAATGAATATTTTCGGAGTGATTGTCGGCAAAGCAATTTATGAAGGAAGAATCAGCTTAAAACAGATTGCAGCATTGCATCAATAGCTGTGAGCTTTGAGATGTCAGCTTTCAAATTTTTCTTTATTTTTTAAGAAGGAAATATTTTCCACCCGCAGATTTTCACAGAAAAAATACGCTGATGTTGCAGACTATATAAGTCTAAATTACTATTAATATCCTTTAGTCTTAAAGTCCAGTTTTGTCTTAAAATCCAAATAAAAAAGGCTCAAAGCTCATTGCTCAAAGCCGATAGCTATAACAATGCTTACAAAAAGAATAATACCTTGTCTTGATATAAAAGATGGTCGTACGGTAAAAGGTACCAACTTTGTGAACCTGCGTGATGCTGGTGACCCCGTAGAATTAGGAGCAATTTACGCTGAACAAGGAGCAGACGAATTGGTGTTTTTGGATATTACTGCTACCGTGGATAATCGAAAAACATTAATAGATTTAGTAAGGAACGTAGCCAGAAATGTAAATATACCTTTTACGGTAGGCGGAGGTATTTCATCTATCGAAGACGTATCAGCATTACTCAATGCAGGAGCAGATAAAGTATCTATTAATTCCTCGGCTGTTCGCAGACCAGCGCTGATTGATGAGTTGGCTTTACAGTTTGGCTCGCAATGTATTATCGTGGCAATTGATACGCGCTTTGTTGAAACGGATAAAGGTATTACTGAACATATCGTACATACGCATGGCGGGAGAAAACCAACAGAATATCGTACTTTAAATTGGGCGAAAGAAGTAGAAAATCGTGGAGCAGGCGAAATCTTGTTGACATCAATGGATACGGATGGTACCAAAGCAGGTTTTGCCAATGAATTAACGGCGACCGTCTCGGGTAATTCTTCTATTCCTATTATTGCCTCTGGTGGGGCGGGTACTATGGAACATTTTAATGAAGTGTTTACTATCGGTAAAGCTGATGCTGGATTAGCCGCTAGTATTTTCCATTTCAAAGAAATTGATATTATTGCATTAAAAGAATACTTGAGAGATAAAGGTATTTCGATGAGATTATAATGAATGATATTCATTATTTACTAAAGTTCAAGAGAGAGTAACTGGAGTTGTTTTAATTCTTTTAGGAATTAGGATTGCTATTATTTCAAGAAAATAACCATAAAGAACCAAATTGGTTTGAAAAAAATGAAAGTAGACTTTGAAAAACAGGGTGGACTAATCCCTGCTGTCATACAAGATGCAAAGACAGAAAAAGTATTAATGCTTGGTTATATGAATCAAGAGGCTCTGGAAAAAACAGCGCGTGAAGGAGTAGTAACTTTTTTTAGTCGTTCTAAGCAACGTTTATGGACTAAGGGTGAGACTTCTGATAATTTTTTACATGTTGTAGAAATTCTGAAAGATTGCGACGAAGATACTTTGTTAATTAAGGTAAATCCTGCAGGACCTACATGCCATACAGGAGCCGACACTTGTTGGGGTGAAAAAAATGAACCTGGACAAGCAGGATGGTTGAATCACCTAAAGGCTGTAATTCGTGACCGCAAAAATAACCCTTCAGATAAGTCCTATACTGCAAGTTTATTCGAAAAAGGAACTAATAAGATTGCTCAGAAAGTAGGAGAAGAAGCAGTAGAATTAGTGATTGAAGCGATGGATAACAACGATGAGCTATTCAAAGGGGAGGCTGCGGACTTATTATTTCATTATTTAGTCCTATTAGAGCAAAGAGGACTTGACTTTGATGAAATTATTGATGTACTTCGTTCGAGACATTCAAGATAAATGAATTTTTTAAAAACAAATTAAATTGTAAAATGATAAACTTCATTATCAAGTATTTAGTCCTTGCCATTGTCATAATGTTTAGTACTAGATATATAAATGGAATTTTTATTGATGGTTTTCAGACTTCCTTTATAGTTGTATTGGCAATGGGTTTTGCCAACACCTTTGTGAAGCCTATTTTAAAACTTATCAGTTTCCCAATTACTATTCTTTCATTGGGTTTGTTCTTGTTAGTCATCAATGTAATAGTAGTATATATAGTAGATTATTTTATTGATGGCTTTACAGTAAGAGGTTTTATTCCTCCTCTGATTTTTAGTTTTGTGTTATCAATTACCTCTACCATTTTAGGGTGGTTTTTTGATAAAGATTAATATTATATAAGTATTTTATATTACCCGAATTATGCTATAACCATTTGTTTTCCAATTATATATAAAATTTCATAGAAAAATTTATATATAATTGGAAACATCAAAAAAACATTTAAATTTGTACTCTCAAATCTTATCATAAGTTAATAAAACAGTTGAACGAGAGACTTTAATTTGACTGCCTTAAATATTAAGTATTATTGGATTGTTTGTTCAAAAAAGTACCCTGAGAATTAATAGAGATTAGCCTGTTTTTAAAATTATAAAATTCCTAAGTAGACAATTATGAAAACTTTTACACTATTGGGATTAGTCCTTTTATTAGGGATTAATAGTGCCCGAGCACAAAAAAGTACCATCTCGTCAGCTTCTTTTTCAGAAAAAGATAGAAATCTTATTGCCAGTGTTTTAGAAACACATGTAAGTCTTGTCAACAAAAAAGACAGAGATAATAGGTCTTATTTTGAGAATATGACCCTTGATTTAGACTCAACTTATTATGAAGTTGAAACGCTTGCAAAATTCTCTGAAAGTAATGATGAATTAAATAAATTTGTTTATCAAAACTTAGTACGTCCAACGGATGCTAAAGGAGAAACTGTTTTAGTAAGATTTAAAGTGGAACGTTTTGGTGAAATCAGTAAGATTCACGTGTTGGATACAGGTATTTCTCCGACATTAAGTGCTGAGGTAATAAAACTAATGAAGAAAATGCACAATTGGATTCCTGCTCAGATACGAGGAATATCGGTTGCTTCATTTTATGTTTTGCCGATAAAGTTTTAAATTATTCCTCAGGCATTCCTCGTTGAAAATTTACTTCTGTAGCCATACCCATAGCACTGAACCTAACAGCCATCATTTGTGCAGTAGATTTCTTTTTGACGTCATTACAGTGGTTGCCAGGTTCTAAGAAATAAATATAGTATTCTTGGCTACGGTCTGCTAATTGTTGAATATCGGGCTTGCCTAAATAATCATCAATATCATTAGAGCTTACGCCTTTTATTTCGTCTTTTAAAGATTTTAGTTTTTCAACCATTTTCAATCTGTCGCCTTTACAACCACCACGATCAGCGCACCATTTTTCAAGATCCAGACCATCTAGTTTAGGCTGTTTGGTACAGGCAATGCAACTAACAAATAGTAATATTATATAAATTGAATGTTTCATGTTTTTGGAAAATCAGTTTAACTTAAAAATTTAACACAATCTAATCACCAGCCCAATTATAAAAAAGTGCAATGCCCATTAATTAATTATCGGAACTTTATAGCCGAGTAGGTTTTTAAAGTTTCGATAATTTCTCACCAGCCTTCTCTAGTGTTTCATCATCTTTCGCAAAACAGAATCGTAATATTTTAAAATCATTTTTTTGATTATAAAATACAGAAACTGGAATGCTAGCAACACCAATTTCTTTGGTAAGCCTAATCGCTAATTCATAATCGTTTTCATCCGTAATTCTTTCATAATTTACACATTGAAAGAAACTGCCATTCGCAGGTGTAAAGGTAAAGCGAGAATCTTTAATACAAGTTAAAAACTTATCACGCTTTTCTTGGTAGAATGAAGGAATCGAAAGATAGTTTTGAGGTTCTTGTAAAAAATCAGCCAAAGCGTATTGAATAGGCGTTACCGTAGAGAACGTTAGCCATTGATGTACTTTCCTGAATTCATCGCTCAATTGTTTGGGAGCCAAACAATATCCCACTTTCCAGCCCGTCACATGAAATGTTTTCCCGAACGAACCACAAATAAAACTTCTTTCTTTTAAGATAGGATGGCGAAGCAAAGACCAATGAGCAAGTCCATCGAAAATAATATGTTCGTAAACTTCATCGCCAATCAGGAAAATATTGGTGTCTTTAACGATTTCAGCCAAACTGTTTAAATCTTCTTGAGAAAGAACTGTCCCTGTAGGATTATGAGGCGTATTCAGAATAATTAATTTTGTTCGTTCATTAATCTTTCCTTTTACAATATTCCAATCAATCTTATAGCCATTTTCAGGAGTTAAGGTCACATACACAGGAACGCCACCATTTAAAGTAATGGCAGGGGCGTAGGAGTCATAACAAGGCTCAAGCAGGATAACTTCATCGCCTTGATGAACTACCGCCGTAATGGCAGCATACAGCGCTTCTGTAGCACCACAAATTACGGTTACTTCACTGTCTGGATGGTAGTGAACCTGATATAAATCGCTTACTTTCTGGGCAATTACTTCACGAAGTGCTTGAATACCCGCCATTGGGGCATACTGATTCATCCCTTTTTTAAGGTAATGATTCACTAGTTCTGTTAACTTAGGAGAGCAATCAAAATTAGGAAAACCTTGTGATAAGTTCAAAGCTCCGTATTCGGAAGCTAATTTGGACATTACCGTGAAAATAGTAGTACCTGTATTGGGTTGTTTAGAAATCAAATTCATTTTTAAATGCTTTCGGTATTCGGCTTTCAGATGTCAGATTTTATCTTATTTGTTTTGATATACAAAAGAGAATGGCAATAATCACTAAATCACAATTCACTCACTCATTCACCATTCCCTAAAACCACTCTAAGCACCCATTTTCAACTAAGCCTTTAATATTGAGGGAATCATCAAAGATAATCATGTTGGCTTGATACCCATTTTTGATTTGTCCCAAAGAATGGTCTAGTTCTAAGACTTCGGCTGGATAAGTAGAAGCCATGCGGAGGGCTTCTTGTAATGGAATATTTACTTTTTCAACACAATTGATAACAGCTTGAATCATCGTTAAGGCAGAACCTGAAAGCGTTCCTTTTGTATCGGTATAATGTGTACCAGCGTGAATAAATTTATAATCGCCCGAAACATCATTCGTTACTGCATCGGTAATGATGAATAACCTTTTGCCCATTATTTTTTTAGAGATTTTCACACTGGCAAAATCAACATGAATGCCATCAGGAATAATACTTGCCCAAGCTTCAGAATCATAAGTGGCACCCACCAAGCCAGGTTCACGTCCTTGAAAAGCTGACATCGCATTAAATAAATGAGTTACTCTATTAATTCCCTTGTTGAAAGCATATTTAGCTTGCTGATAAGTAGCCGAACTATGACCAGCCGCAATTTTAATATCGCTTTGTAAGAGTAAGTCTAATTGTGTATCTGTAAATTCTTCAGGTGCGATGGTCATGTAGGTAGGCAGACCCACACAAGCTTCAATAATAGTTGTTAGTTCTTCGTCGGTGGGCTTTCTGATAAATTCAGCGACATGCGCACCCCTTTTAGGAAAGCTAAAAAACGGGCCTTCTAAATGTAGTCCTACTAATCCTTGTCCACCGTTTTTGATATAACTTTTAGCTACTTCTATTGATTCAAGAATTTTATCAAGAGGGGTTGAGGAAAGCGTAATCTGAAAGTTCGTAGTACCAGCTTTACGAATTTCTAGATAAGTATTATGAATGGTCTCTTCCGTTGTTTTTGAATTATATAAACTTCCTCCACCGCCATAAATCTGAATGTCAATCAATGCAGGAGCAATATTGAAGCCTTTTAAATCAATAAGTTGAATTTCGGGAAAAAGATTGTCTAAGTCTTCAATGTCTTCTTCATCCAATATTCTTGCAATTTTATTAGCTTCTATCACTAATATCTTATTGTTAAGGATTTCTTCAGAAGTAAATATCTGGCAATTTTTTAAAGCGTACATAATGGGTAAATTGAAATATGCTAAATTAAATACTAACGATTTCTAAGGTGATTTTCCAAACGCCCTTTGCTTCTTGACGCCACATTCTTAAATAACTTCCTGAGGTGCCTTTTCCCGATACTGTTCCATACACACAGACTAAATCGCCCGACGCTGAGGCAATCGCTTTTAAGCCAGTATAGATAAGTTTTTTATCATAGCTTTTTTTCAGAAAGGCACTAGCAACATCTTTTCCTATAATTGGCAATTGGCTATTTCTGTAAACCCTAACATTTTGAGATAAATGAGGCTCAAATGGATTGAGTGCTGTCTTCGCATTTTTCCAAAAGAAATGATCCTGCATAAAAACAAAACGTTCGGCTAAGGTAGCAGGATTTTTTAAATCGGCAGGTTTAAAAACAGGATAATTCTTGATGATTTGCGTGCTTTTACTCGCATTATCTGCATGGCTTACGCCAATATCAGCGGCAACTTTCCAAGTATTATCACTTTGCTTTTTCCATAAAGTAACGAAGGTACCAAAACCAAAAGATTTTCCGTCTGCTGTTTTATCATGAATTTGCCAATTCCCTGCGGTATAACCTAAATCGGCAGCACCTGAAATTTCTGCGAAATAAGGTTGCCAAGTCAAAACTTGCTGAAAATCCAGATTTTGCCATTTTTCCAGTCCATTTATGGGCATACCTTTATCAAAAACTATGGCATCTTTCCCCAAAAAGGCTAAAAAAGCATTTTTTGTGCCTTTATCGATAGATGTTTGTGCAAAGGCTTTTTCACTTTCTACCATTTTTTGTAGTGCCTCTTCTTGCTTAACATCTTGCGAGAAGGTGGCTAAGGGAAAACCCAAAGCCACTGATAAGAACAATCGTTTAAAGTACATATCTTATAATTTAGGATGCTTCAGATGGAAATCTGTGGCATCTTGATAAATTTTTGCTACT
The DNA here is from genome assembly GCF_058802005.1 of Arcicella sp. GW822-FHT02H01. Taxonomy (NCBI): domain Bacteria; kingdom Pseudomonadati; phylum Bacteroidota; class Cytophagia; order Cytophagales; family Flectobacillaceae; genus Arcicella; species Arcicella sp. GW822-FHT02H01. The sequence goes on from NZ_JBXANT010000001.1 coordinate 2,827,515, forward strand.
TGTAATAATTTGCCTTCGCCAAATAGTTTACCCATAAATGTAATGCTTGTAGGGCGACCTTCTGCACGAAAACCATTGGGCAATACTACACATGGGTGACCTGTAAGATTCGTCATTGTTAAATTTCTACTCGCGAAAGCTGGTGATAAGTAAACGTCAATTCCTTTCAGCCTATTGTTGAATTCTTGAATCAATAAAGTTCTATGACGATTCGCCTGTAAATATTCAACGGCAGGGATAAGTCGGGCAGACCTGAAAGCATTTGGCCAAGCATTTTTAACTTGACGAACCATTAAATCATCTTTTCCAGAACGTGTTAACTCATCAAAAGCCGCTGCTGCTTCTACGCTTAGCAAGAAACTAATGTCGTTAGAGGGTAAGTTTGGTAATTCTAAAGGAATTAATTCTGCTCCCAATTTTTTCATCACGACCAAGGTAAGTGAATCTTGCTTCTTATTAGGATATTTCCCTTCAAAATCTTTTTTCAAGTAGGCTATTTTAATGCCTTTCAAGTCATTTTTGTTACCATCAAACTGAAACGGTGCATTTATCACACTTTGGTCTTGGTCGTCTTTTCCGAGAATAGCATTAAATACGATGGCACAGTCTTCAACGGTTCTACAGATGGGGCCTAATTTATCCATACTCCAACTTAAAGCCATCGCACCCGTGCGAGGTACGCGTCCGAAAGTAGGACGTAAACCTGTATCACCACATTCGGAAGAAGGAGACACAATAGACCCTAACGTTTCTGAGCCAATGGCAAAGGGCAATAAACCAGCCGACACTGATGAAGCAGAACCAGCCGAAGAACCAGAAGAACCACGCTTTAAATCCCAAGGGTTTTTGGTAGTTCCTCCAAACCAAACATCACCCATGGCTAATTCTCCTAATGTTAGTTTGGCACATAAAACAGCTCCGGCTTTTTCTAAACGTTGAATCACTGTGGCATCGTAATCCAATACTTGGTCTTTGTAGGGTACAGAACCCCATGTAGTTTTATAACCCTTTTTTGCCAATAAATCTTTTGCTCCATACGGAATGCCGTGTAATAAACCTTTGTATTTTCCAGCAGCTATTTCAGCATCTGCTTTTGAAGCCTGTTTCAAGGCTAAGTCTTCAGTAAGGGTGACTACACATGCTAACTGAAGGTCATACTTTTTCAGCCGTTCTAAAAAGAATTTGGTCAGTTCCAAAGACGTAATTTGTTTACTTTGAATCAAAGCAGCCAATTGCCTTACCGAATAAAAAGCCAACTCATTTTTATCTTTGGGCAAAGAGATTTTTGCAATACTAGATGCTTTGAAATAGGAAGCACCTTTTTCAAACTCGAATCCTTGGGGTAATGGATTAAAAACAAGGGCAGGAACAACCTCATTTTTTAACTCCACTTTTCTGTTTTCTTCAAAATTTTTGCGTGTGGTAGTAAGTTTAGCAAGCATTGAATCGGCTTCGGACTGAGTAAACTCTAAACCAATAATTTTTTCGGCTTTTTTTACGATGTCAATCGTGATGGCTTCATTTTCAAGAGATTTAGTAACAAATGCACCTAAAGCCATACTCCCGAGGCAAAGGGCTGAAATAAATAAAGTTTTTTTCATGAAATATTATTTTGTGGGATGAAGTGAGGAAAATGGGTAAGCTAAAGTTCTTAATGATGTTTTTATAAAATTACACTATAAACGAAATCTTTGTTTATTATCTTTGGGAAAAATTGGCAATTCAAAATCCTAAAATTTATGTATGAAATTTTTCAGTTAATCCATAAGACACTTTTCTTTGTCGTAATCATTCTTGGGCTAGTCGTTTTAGTACGTGCAGCGATGGGACTCACTTCAAAAAGTGAATTCACGGACACAGACCGTAAGTTTGGTCTTTTCTTCCTTATCTCGAACCATACTCAACTATTAATCGGTTTAGTATTGTATTTGTTCTTGAGCCCGTTTGGTATCAAAGCATTTACAGACTTTGGTTCAGAAGTAATGAAAATTGCTGAATACCGTAAAATTGCTGTTGAACATATTCTGACAAATATCATTGCGATTGCTTTGATTACAGTAGGATACTCAAAGAATAAACGTGCTACTGATTCAATCGTTCGTCATAAAAATGCATTGATTTTCTTTGGCTTAGGCTTAATTTTATTGTTAAGTCGTATTCCATGGGATAAGCTGTAGTATTGGCTTTCGGCTGTCAGCTATCGGCTTTCAAATAATCAATTGCTGAAATCCGAAATCCGATAGCTGATACCCGCAATCAATAAATTCTTATATTTCTAATAGATTTTTTGTTAAAAACGCAGACTTATCAGAAAGTCTGCGTTTTTTTGTGAAAAATCTGAATACTATTTCATTAGATAAAAAAATAAAACTAATTGTGCAAAAAAATAACAAAATAGTTATATTGTGTGATAGTTTTAGCTTTGAACCAAATCATCCTGATTTTCAAAGCCGTTTTGTTATCTATTGACTAAATTTATAAGTGATGAAGAAATGTATTTTTTTAGACCGTGATGGCGTATTAAACATAGACCGTGTAGATTATGTGTACCGACTTGAGGATTTGATTATTCCCGATGGCGCCATTGAAGCATTGAAAAGATTTAAAGAAGCAGGCTACTTATTAATTGTGATTACCAATCAATCAGGAATTGCCAAAGGAATTTATACGCGCGAGGATGTATGGAAATGTCATAACTATTTTCAAGAGCAATGTGGGAATTTATTAGATGATATTTACTTTAGCCCACATCATGAAAAATTTAACTCGGCATCATTGACGCGTAAGCCAGATTCATTAATGATAGAAAAAGCGATTGCTAAATATAAAATAGATAGGGATTCCTCTTGGATGATTGGCGATGCTCATCGTGATATTAAAGCAGGAAAAAAAGCAGGCGTAAAAACGATACATTTAACGGAAAAACCAGAAGAATCATTTTCAGAACTAACAACCAGTAATTTGTTAACAGCAAGTGAGTTGGTTTTACAATAAATGCAAAGAGATAGCCAATGGCTATCTCTTTGCATTATCAATTATCTTATCTTTTTTTCTTTCTATCTCTGCTCTCTCCTCCGCTACCTTTTGTGCGTCTATCGCCTCTTGGTGCCGATTTAGCATTTTTAGATTTATGTCTTGAGTCTCCACGGTGCGACGGCTTTGTTTTTCTTTTACCATCACCGTCATTGCCTACTAAAGTCAAATCCATGCTTCTTCGACCTAAATTACATTCTTTTACTTTTACTTGTAATTTGTCTCCAAAAGTAAATACTCGTCCATTTCTTTGTCCAACAATTCTGTAGTTATCGCGGTCGAAATCATAGAAATCATCTTTCAAATCATTCATTCTGATTAGGCCTTCCGAAGCAGTTTCGGTAATTTCTACAAAAATTCCGAATTCAGTAACGCCCGAAATAATACCATCCCATACTTTGCCTTCTTCCATCAAGCTCATAAATTCTACTTGCTTGTATTTAATAGAAGCACGTTCAGCTTCAGCCGCCATTTTCTCCATCTCAGAACTATGCTTACAACGGGCTTCCCAAGGAGCACGTTCTAAAGGCTGTCCGCCATCTAAATAATGTTGGAGCATTCGGTGCGCCATCATATCTGGATAACGACGAATAGGGCTGGTAAAATGTGAGTAAAAAGGAAATGCCAAACCAAAGTGACCGATTGGGTCGGTGCTGTATTTTGCTTTAGACATTGTTCGTACCGCCAAATTCTCCAGAATATTCTGTTCAGGTTTACCTTCTACATCATGCATCAAAGCATTGAACGAAGTACTTATCTGCGATACTTCCGTTTGTACGTTGTATCCAAAACGTTTGGCAAATGTCGAGAAGTTTTTCAGTTTTTCTGGGTCCGGTGCGTCGTGTGTACGATACACCATCGTATTTCTAGGTTCTGTTTTACGCAAATTGAATACATATTCTGCTACTTTCTTATTGGCAAGTAGCATAAATTCTTCAATAAGCTTATGAGAATCCTTTCTGATTTTCTGATAAATTCCTAGCGGTTTCCCGTTTTCATCTAAGTTGAATTTTACTTCAACAGTTTCAAAATTTACGGCTCCCTTGGCAAAACGTTCGTCACGAAGTTTATGTGCTAATTGATTCAGCGTTAAAAGCTCTTTAGGGAAAGTCGGTAAGGAAGCAACTTCGGCAGTTTTCGTTTTACGTCCTTTTTTCTTAGGCTCTTCTTCGGATATTTCAACAGGTTTTGCATCCTCTATAGCAATAGTTCCGCCTTCTACTTTATCTAAAACCTCTTGAGCTTCTTCGTAAGAGAACCTTCTGTCAGAATGGATAACTGTTCTACCAAACCATTCGCCAACTACTTTGGCATCAGGAGTGATTTCAAAAACAGCCGAGAACGTCAATTTATCTTCATTAGGACGAAGAGAACATAACCCATTAGATAACTTCTCAGGCAACATCGGTACTACTCTATCTACCAAATATACCGAAGTAGCTCTTTTAAAAGCCTCTACTTCAAGATTAGATTCTGGTAGCACATAATGAGTAACATCTGCAATATGTACACCCACTTCATAATTACCATTTTCTAAGAAGGCAAAACTGAGGGCATCATCAAAATCTTTGGCATCTACAGGGTCAATCGTGAAAGTGGTAGTTTCTCTAAAATCACGACGGTTTTTGATTTCTGCCACTGATATTTTTACAGGAATATTTTCGGCTTCTTCTTCAATATTTTTAGGAAAACTAATTGGTAAGCCAAATTCTGCTAAAATAGCATGCATTTCAGTATTATTCTCACCAGCTTTTCCTAATACCTCTATTACTTGGCCTTCCATTTTGCGCTCTTTTTCGGCCCACGTAGTAATTTTTACAATTACTTTATCGCCGTTCTGAGCATCGCCAACATCATACTTTGAAACAAAAACGTCTTGGAATATTTTCTTGGCATCAGGAGTTACAAAAGCATAGTTTGGTAAAATTTCAATAGTACCTACTAATTCTTTTCTACCTCTTTCTATAATCTCTACTACTTCGCCTTCTGCACGAGTTGTTCCTTTTTTATTTTTTGGAAATACCAATACTTTTACGGTGTCGCCATCTATGGCTCCATTTAGTTCACGGGTATTAATCCAAATGTCATCTTCTCTGTCTTCAACCACTACAAAAGCAAAACGAGCATTTACATGGTCGATTCTACCGACTACAAATTCTGTAACAGTGTCTACTATATAACTTCCGTTTTGTTGACGAATGATTTTTTTATTTTTATGAAGTTCTTCAAGCAATTCTCCATATAAAGTTTTTGTACTACGGTCACGAACGGCAAAGGCTTTATGTACTTGGTTTAACGACCAAGCTGTATCTTCATTTAGGCGAAAGAACTCAAGAATTTCTTCTTTTATCCTATCACGAAAAGTTTGTTCTTTAGATTGTTTTGGTTTAATCATTTAGCAATTAATATGTTTTTCTCAAATATACGCAAAAACAACCCGAATTCTCAGGAATAGCAATAATACTATATTTATGTATAATGATTAAAATGAAATGTATATCATGGTTCAAATAAGGGTATTACATCTACAGAAACGGATAAAGTATGTTTGCCAGAGCTAAAAATAATGCCTTTTAGGGGTGGTACGTCACTATAATCTCGTCCATAGGCTGTAATGATATGCCGTTCTTGAGGAACTAAATCATTGGTAGGGTCAAATTCGCACCAACCAATGTTGGGAATAAATACTGAAATCCAAGCATGGGATGCATCTGACCCTTGCAGTTTTTTCTTGCCCGGAGGAGGCAAGGTTTCTAAATAACCACTTACGTACCGAGCCGCAAAGCCCATACTTCTGAGACAAGCAATGGCTAAATGTGAAAAATCCTGACATACGCCCTTGCGTTCTTTCAACACTGTTTTAATAGGCGTATTGATATTGGTAAAATTAGAAACAAAGTCAAACTCTGTGAATATTTTATGACAAAGGTTCTTTACACTTTCGTAAAGAGATTGGCTGTCGGGAAAAGAAGCCTCTGCAAAGGCACGGATTTCTTCGTCCCACTGAATAAACGGACTCGGTAATAAATACTGTAAAAGCTCTATTTTTAAAGCACTGTTGGTTTTAAAAGCCACTCGGGCTTCTTTACAAGATACCGAAAAGTTAGTATTTAAAAACTTAGGAAAGGTTTCTACTTTACTTTCAGTCTTAACAATCAATTCTCGATGAGCCGATTGGATAGAAAAATAATGAATAGTATTACCAAAAAAGTCTACCCTTTCTACAATTTCAGACGGTTTTGGAGTGACCAACAACGAAAAACTATGACATATCTGTGTAGATATGTTCTGGGGTTTTAAACACACTAAACTATGATAGCTGTTTACAGAATCATGATATTTATATTTTGTTTGGTGGGAGAGTCTATATTTCATTGGTATCACTATTTTCTGGATTTTCCATTAATGAGTGTTGAATGACAGTATGCGTAAAATACACATCTGTCAGACAAACAGTAACAGACGAAATCAAACTAAAAACATTGGCGAGTAAGTTATCTAATTTTTCTCGGTATAAAGTCTCTGCATCATAAGCGCCAAGTGTTGCAATATCCGTTAGCTTAATCTTAGTCGAAGCTTCCAACACCGCTTTCTCAGCTTTAGTTAACCTTTCATTGCTTGATGTTTTAGGCAGTTTAGAGAGACATTCGGCTAAGGCATCTAATTGATAGCTGAGTGAATAAGGTAAACTTTCTTCCAACAAAACCATATCAAGCATGGATTCTAAACTTATATGCGATTTATACAATAATCGATAATGAACCAATAAATGGTGATTGATTAATACGGCTTCAATTAAATCGTTTTCTACGTTAAGGTCATTTTTAAAACTAAAAGTAGAACGAATAATGCTAATTCTTGATAAAATTCTTTCAATTAGTTTCCCTGCTTCTAATAAATAAAAACCGCTGTCGCGTGGCATAGATTCTGAAATGATTCCATAGAAAGTAAATAAGCGTGTATGGAGCTTGTCTAAAATCTTTTGAATCATGTTCGGATTGTTGGCATCAGGGTCCGAGCTCTTAATCTTTTTTAAACTATTTTCTATTAAATTAATGATTCTCCATGTATCATGGCTCCATTTATCACTTACTGTAATAACACCCCTCAAAAACGATTCTACACTATAAGCGACTGTTCCTGCTTTTTTAGCATTAAAAACTAAATCATGAATGCCAGGATAAGGCTTTTTCAATAACTCAGGATTATCCTCATCAATAAAGCCAGGATAACTGAGCGTAAGGTGCGTAAGCGACTTTAATAATATATCAATGTGCTCTGATTTAACAGAACCTCCAAAGTTGACATTTTCTTGTAAAGCATTAATCGTAATTTTCAAAAACTTTGTGGCGGCCATTGTCCTTTCACAGTATCTACCTACCCAAAATAGGTTTTCTGCACTTCTACTAGGTAACGACGTATGATGATGAACCGATGCCGCCGTCGGAATGATAATCCGCGGAGGAGGCTGTAAAACGGTATCAGATACAATCCAAGTGTCTTTGGAAAATCCACCATACTGATGCGAAATCTCAAAGCGGTCTCTTACGGCTGAACTACGGGTTAAACCGCCATCCATCACATGATAATCTTTACCATCTGACACTAAATAAGCACGCAATGCCGCAAAACGAGGTTCAATTTTTCCATCAATCAAGGCTGGCGTAGTAGAAAGACTTACTTCTTCTTGAGCAACATATTCAGTGGGGTTTTGGATAATAAGCTTACGGAGGTCATTTAATTGTGCTTCCGATAATAACTTTCCATAAACCGACCTTATTTTTTGTTTACGATTGGTACTTTTTATAATCAATTTCGGCAAATTCGCCAATACATGATTCATCTCTTTGGCTTGTCCACACCACCAAGTAGCCACAGAAGGCATAATCAGGCTTTCACCTAAAAAGAACCTTGAAGCGGCATTCATAAAGGGCAACAAACCATTGTTTTCGAGGACACTTGCCCCTGGGGGATTAATAACGGAAACATTTCCTGAACGAATGGCATGAAGTAGCCCCGGAATTCCTAAACGAGAATCTTGTCTAAGTTCCAGAGGGTCGCACCATTCATCATCAATCCTTCTGATGATAACGTCCACTTTTTCTAAACCATCAATAGACTTCAACCAAACAAAGCCATCACGTACCAACAAGTCATCACCTTGTACTAAAGTGTATCCCAAATAAGCCGCCAAATAAGCGTGTTCAAAATAAGTTTCGTTATTTGAGCCTGGGGTTAGGTAAACAATATTAGGATGGTCTTTGGCTTTGACGGCCAAAGAAGCTACTGTTTGTTGAAGACTGGTAAAAAAAGGAGAAAGCCTGCTTACATACATTCCTTTGGTAAGCTCAGGCAATATTTTACTCATTACACTTCTGTTCTCAAGGGCATATCCTGTTCCAGAAGGTGCTTGTGTTCTATTATCTATTACCCACATCCTGCCGTCAGGCCCACGAGCGATGTCGGCAGCATATAGTGTTAATTGATTTTCGGAAGGTAGCTTTATATCATTACAAGACCTAAAAAAGCCTCTATTACCATATACTAATTCAGGCGGTAGGATGTTTTCTTTGATTAACCGTTGGCGACCGTAGATGTCTCTCAACATCAAATCTAGTACTAACGCTCTTTGTTTAAGTCCTTTAGCAACAACGTTCCATTCTTTTTGTTCAATAAGAAACGGAATAGGGTCTAGTTGCCAAGGTCGATTTAAACTTCCCGAGTTTTCATAAACATTATAAGTAACACCATTTTCACGAAGCTTGTTGATAATTTCAAAATTTCGAGAATGGAGTTCCTTCATCCCTATTTTTTCTAAAGTAGAAAAAAGTGTTTGCCAATGAGGTTTTACTTGACCGTTTGCTCCCAAGATTTCATCATAAGAGTTAATTTCTCGCTGATAGGCTTGAAGTAAATTAGGTGATTTTTCTGTAATCATCGCTCATTGGTTGAAAATGAAGTATTTTAAAATTTATTAAAATTAAGGCTTTTGTAGGAAAACCTTGCACTACTCATTTGATAACTTCATCAATTTTAGCATATAAAACATTCCAAGTACTATCGTCGATATTAAAATTATGGTCTGTATCTACAAAAAATAGATTGACTTGTGGACTCAAATGATACTTTTCCTTAATCTCAATACCTCCATATTCATCATTAATTCCCTGAATAATTAACATCGGAGTTTGTAAGTTTGCTAAATGTAAATACCTTTCTGGTTCTACACCATTATTAGGATTTTGAAATGGATAGCCCAAACACACAATGTGTTTAATCTTCAATTCATCTGCGATGAGAGAAATAGCTCTTCCTCCTGATGACCTTGAAAAAACAATTAATTCATTGTTAGCACTCAGGTTTTGTATCCGCTTTTTTAGTCTGGGACATCTAAATTCGATAAACTCATTAGGACGGTTGTATAAATATACAACATAGCTCCAATGAGTAAGCATATACAATAATTTAACAAGCTTAAGATTTAATGCTTTGACAGGTTTGGGGAGCCATTTTAGATGACTTTCAATGGACTGAAGTTTATAGATAAAACTTCCTGCGGGGTGTTCCCACATTATTTGGTAGTTATTCTTTTTTAGGTAGTTTCTTAAGATATGATTCAAATGAGTGTCCTTGTGCCAATCGTCTCTTCCTACCAGTAAAACAACTTTTTTAGGAGATTGAGTTTTCATCTTCTTTATTATTCGCAGTTAGTAGTGGTTATTACTAAAATAAAATTAATAAAAAAAATATCAAAAAATATTAGTATTATCCTGTAATCTTTCCGATTCAATGGTTTCACATTGCTGTTTTCAATAAATAATCCTTTATAAATATTTAATCTATTGACAATTGCAAGCGTTGGAATACATTGTTAAATTGACGACTATTCGTATATTTTAAAAAATCATCATCAAATGAAATTATCAATTCACTTATTTTCTGCCATTTTGCTATTCATGGTTTGTATAAACAGCATTAATGCACAGAAAAAAGATACAACAATTTACGTCAATCAGCATTTTAAAAAATCATGGTACAATGGACCACTTATCTGTGGACATCGTGGAGGATTTGATGGGAATTTTCCCGAAAATAGCCTTTCTCGTTTTAGCATGAGTGCTAACGCATTTAAAAAATCAGCTGTAATGTTAGAATTAGACATCAGACAAAGTGCAGATGGCGACTTGTTTATCATGCACGATGAAACCATCGATAGAACGACCAACGGCGTGGGGACTATTAAGCAATTGTCTTCAAAATATTTAGAAAGCTTATTTCTAAAAACACAAAACGGAGAGCCTACTCAAGAACGCATCCCAACCTTTGATGATGTGTTAAACTGGTTATCAACTCATAAAAACATTTATCTGATGGTAGATGTAAAAGATGACTTATGGCAAAAAACAGTGCAAAAGATACAGCAAAAAAGACTAGAAGACCGATGCTTAATCCTGACGTTTTCACCCATCAATACACAGAAAGTATATCAGCTTTCGTCTACGATTACTATTTCAACATTAATTAGTAGTGAGGAAGATTGGGAAAGAATTAAAGCCTTGAATATACCTTTCAGTAATTTGGTAGCTTATATTAATGCTAAAACGCCTTTGCAAGTAATAGATAAACTCAAGCAAAATAACATAGTGCTGACAAGCGATGTTAGCGAGAATGTTCAAAAACATCCTGATGCTTTTGAGAAAGGATATTATACCGAATTTTTAAAAACGAAGCAGGTAGCTATATTAATAACGGATTATCCTTTTGCGGTGCAGGAGTTGTTGAAATGAAAATTAACTTTGAAGAAAATCAATTTACGATTAAATTCAAATCCTTCTAAATATGACTAGCGAGGGACTTAAGTCCCTCGCTAGTCATATTTAGAAGGATTGAAAAATTAAATTTATATTACCTTCTTTTCCAATACTTTCTTAAATCTAAAGTATTTGGATATTCTGGATTGATTACTTCTATTGGCGTATCGGCTTTGAGTTCCTTCTTGTTCTCTGCCACAAACCTAGAAATCGTTGGCGTATTTCTGATTGGTGCTGCTTCTTCTGTTTCTGGTGCATCTGGTGTATGCCCAAAACCCCAGAAACGGCTAATCATTCTTGATTCTGCCTCATAACTATTAATTGGATACGTATCAAAACTTCTACCTCCTGGATGCGAAACAAAGTAGGTACAACCTCCAATTACTTTATTGTTCCAAGTATCCAAAATATCAAATACCAATGGTGCATCTGCCCCAATAGTGGGATGCAATGCCGAAGGCGGATTCCATGCTTTGTAACGAACACCTGCCACAAATTCACTCTTTACGCCTGTACTTCTTAACGGTACTCTACAACCATTACAAGTTAAGATATGACGACCTTCTATAAAGCCCGTTACTTTTACCTGTATTTTCTCTAAAGAAGAATCTACAAATCGAGCAGTACCCGAGTTTGAGAGCTCCTCACCTAGTACGTGCCAAGGCTCAATGCCCGAACGTATTTCTAGTTGAGTACTATCAACAGTAATACCGCCGTAATAAGGGAAACGAAATTCAAAGAAAGCATCAAACCAAGAGATGTCGAAATTATACCCTGCATCCTTCAAATCATTCACAACATCAAGCATATCTAAATAGGCGTAATGTGGCAAAAGGAAACGGTCATGTAATTCTGTACCCCAGCGCACTAATTTTTTCTTGTATGGTTGTTTCCAGAATTTAGCAATCAAAGCCCTAATCAATAAGGTTTGTACCAAACTCATGTGTTTATGAGGAGGCATATCGAACCCTCTGAACTCTAAAATTCCTAAACGACCCGTTGATGAATCAGGAGAATACATTTTATCAATACAGAATTCTGTACGGTGTGTATTACCCGTCACATCAACCAAAAGGTTTCTGAAAATTCTATCAACCATCCAGAATGGTACTTCTTCTCCCTCTGGAATTTGGTCGAAGGCAATCTCCATTTCATACAATCGCTCTTCTCTACCTTCGTCAAAACGTGGTGCTTGACTCGTTGGGCCAATAAAAGGACCAGAGAATAAATAACTTAATACAGGGTGATGTTGCCAGTAGGTAATCAAACTGCGTAGTAAGTCTGGACGACGCAAGATTGGACTATCCTCTGGTTTGGCACCTCCAATAGTTACGTGGTTACCTCCGCCAGTACCTGTGTGTTTGCCATCTACCATGAATTTTTCTGTACCCAAGCGAGCAAAGAAAGCTTCTTCGTATAAAGCAGTGATATTATCAACTAAATCCTGCCAACTTTTGGCTGGATGAATATTTACTTCAATTACCCCTGGGTCTGGTGTAACATTTAGTTTTTCTAAACGGTAATCAGACGGAGGAGGATAACCTTCAATCCTAATCGGTAGTTGAAGCTTTTCACAAGTTGCCTCAATACAGGCAATCAAGTCTAAATAATGCTCTAAATACTCAGTAGGAGGTAAGAATGCATATAAAATACCTTCTCTCTCTTCAATTGTTAAAGCTGTAGTGAACGTAGGTACTTCGAAAATAATCTGCTTTTCATTTCCTTTCTCGTCTCCGCTTGCTTTTTTAGCAGGAGGGAGCTGATAGTCTGGAGCAACAGCACCATAGCGTTTTTCCACGATTCCGCTAAAGTCACCTAATGGTGCTAAATCTTCAAACGGGCTACGTTCGGCTGGAAACTCTTTTCTGTCGTCTGATAACGCAGGTAATGAGTCCAGTGGTAAACGATATCCAATCGGAGAATTACCTGGAATCAGGTAACAATGATTCCTTCTGAAGCTCCAAGCACAGCTTGTCCAAGTATTGATACCTTTATCCCATTTCAAAGGAAAAACAAAGCCAGTAGGATTGTTCAGTCCTTTTTCCAACAATTTGGCTAAGGTGCGTCTTTCTACCGAATCTTTTAAATTTACTTTTAGAGGGTCAATATTAACGGGAATCTTACCTTCTTCTAACGCCCAATAGATAGGGTCTTCATAAGCAGGAATGATATTGTTGGTATTAATGCCTAGGTATTTGGTAAGTTCAAAGGTAAACTTCTCAGCATCATGGAATGTAAGTTTTTGGTCGTTTTCTTTAGCAACCAATTCATCATTTTTCCAGATAGTGTGTCCGTCTTTTCTCCAGTAAAGGGCATACTGCCAACGTGGAATCAATTCGCCTGGATACCACTTACCTTGTCCGAAATGCAATAATCCACCATGAGCAAAACGATTTTTCAGACGCAATGCTAAATCATAGGCTAATTTTCTTTTTAAAGGACCATCCGCAGTAGAGCTCCATTCTGGCGATTCATAATCATCTACTGAAACGAAGGTAGGTTCGCCTCCCATCGTCATACGTACATCGCCTTCTTGTAAATCTTTTTCTACGTCATAACCCACTTGCATGATGTCTTCCCACTGTTGGTCAGTATAAGGCTTCGTTACTCTTGGGTCTTCATGAATTCTGGTAACTTTATTATCAAATTCAAACGTAACATTACAAACATCGGTAGCGCCTGTTACAGGGGCAGCACTTGCATAGTCTGGCGTACACGACAAAGGAATGTGTCCTTCGCCCGCAAAAAGCCCAGAAGTAGGGTCAAGACCAATCCAACCTGCACCAGGGATGTATGCTTCTACCCAAGCGTGCAAATCAGTAAAATCAGCTACTGGTCCAGAAGGCCCATCCAAAGATTTAATATCGGAAGTAAGTTGTACTAAATAACCAGATACAAACCTAGCTGCAATGCCGTGTTTTCTTAGAATTTGGACTAACAACCAAGACGAATCTCGACAAGAGCCGCTTAGAGAAGTTAGTGTTTCTTCACAGGTTTGTACACCTGTTTCCATTCTAATGTTATAGTGTAAGCCATTAAATACCCTTTGGTTGAGGTGTACTAAAAAATCAACCGTATTAATGTTTGTATAAACTCTATTGTTTTCAATCCAATTCAATAATTTTTCGCCAGACTCTCTTTCTTCAAAATAGGGTCCCAGTTCTCTTCTTAACTGTTCGTCATATTTGAAGGGAAACTTTTCAGCATATTCTTCTACAAAAAAATCAAAAGGATTGATTACCTGTAATTTGGCAATAACTTCTACCTCTACATGTAATTCCGTGGTTTTTTCAGGAAAAACTACTCTGGCTTGATAATTACCAAATGGGTCTTGTTGCCAATTGATGAAATGATTTTCAGGAAATATTTTGAACGAGTATCCCTCAATCACTGTTCGTGAATGTGGCGCAGGACGTAATCTAAAAATGTGTGGAGATAGACTGACGCTTCTATCAAACTTGTATTTCGTCTTATGAGAAATGGCAACTTTTATCGACATATAGATTGAAATTGAACGTTAGTTTTATGATTTATGTAAAAAAAGCGAAAATTAGTGTTAAAATGAAGGGGATAGCTATAAAATTATATTTTTGCTTGAAATAGTTTATTTAAAAGTGAAAGTAATTGAAGAAGGCTTTTAACTTTCAGCTTTTGTACATCAGATTTTGGTGTTAGGAAATAGACTTTTGGATATTTGAGAAAATTCAGTGTTTAAAATTTGAGAAGAATTGTGATATGAGAATGCTTAGAAATTGACTAACCATTTAGTATCATTAATGGTTTAATTCATAAAGTAAAGCGTTTACATTCAAGCCTTATCACTAGCGAGGGACTTAAGTCCCTCGCTAATGATAATAAAAGATTTGATAATAATATTGTTAAACAAATAAGGACGAATGCAATTCGTCCTTATTTGTTTTTTAAAAGCTTACAGCCTCTTGCTTACAGCCTAAAGCTTGTATCTATTTCGATAATTCCGTCGCTCTTTTCTGAGCAGCGAAAATTCCTTCTTGTAAGTTTTGTGCTAAAAGTCCTTCTTCAAAACGTTTCAAGGCAGCTTCTGTTGTTCCGCCTTTTGATGCTACTGCTTTGATTAATTCATCTAAACTTTTTTCAGCATTATTAATTAAATGGAATGAACCTAACATAGTTTGCTTTACTAATAAAGCTGACATAGATTCTTCAAAGCCCATTTGTTTTCCAGCTTCAATCATCGCTTTTACTAAATAGAAAAAGTAAGCTGGTCCGCTACCGCTCAATGCTGTTACAGCATCTAATAAACTTTCATCTTCTAAGAAAACCGCTCTACCAGTTGAATTAATAAGGTTTTCTACCTTTTTTAATTGACTTAAAGTAATATCGCCAGCAGCCGAGAAAGCAGTCATACCCATTCCTAATAATGCAGGCGTATTGGGCATAGCACGTACTACCAAAGGATGGTTAAGGGTGCTAATGATTTTTTCAATAGAAATCCCTGCCATGATGCTTAATATTAATTGCTTAGGCTGAATTACGGCACGAAGTTCTTCTTTTAAAGACGGAAAATCTTGTGGTTTTACAGATAAAATAATTAAATCATACTCTCCGATTTTAGAAGAAATTGTGTCAATAACAACTCCTGCTTTTTCCAGTCGTAGTGCTTCGGCACGTTCTGAGTTTTTTTCAATTAGAAAAAGGTCTTCTTTTTTTACTAAATCATATTGGATAAACGATTTGGCAAATGCCATTCCCATATTTCCTGCTCCGATGATGGCTACTTTCATTTCAAAAATTGATTGTGTGATAGAATCTCTGAGATGTTTTTCTCAACATTCTGTTTTGATTGTTTGGAAGAACAAAATTACATGAAAAATCCCTGACAGTTTTATAAAAAATGTCAGGGATTGAAATATGCAGAATAATATTTTGAGAATTGCTTATTTTAGAATCTCTTCGAGTTTCTTTTCAAGCGCTTCACCTCTTAAATCCTTTGCAATAATTTTTCCTTCTTTGTCTAATAAAAACGTAGCTGGTATGCCTTGAACGCCATAGGCTACGGCTGCTGCTGAATTCCAATACTGTAAATCAGAAACATGATTCCAAGCCATGCCGTCTTTTTCGATAGCAGTCAGCCATGATGTTTTTTCTTGGTCTAAGCTTACTGAAAAAATATCGAAGTTTCTATCTTTGAACTTATAGTATATCCTTACAACGTTTGGATTTTCTCTGCGACATGGCCCACACCACGATGCCCAAAAGTCAAGTAATACATATTTCCCTCGCAAAGACGATAGAGCCAACACTTTGTCATTCGGCGTTTTCATCGCAATTTCTGGTGCTTCCGACCCTACACTTACCCCTTTCAAACGCATTACTTGTTGTAAGAAAGTTTTGATATGAACATTAGCAGAATTCCCTTTTTCAGTCTTGAATTTTTCCGCTACTTGTAATAATGTTTCCTTATCATTCTCAGGATTTAGGAAATTGCCAGCCGTCCATAAAGCCACCAAATTAGTACCCATTTCAGGAATCAATGCCTTTATTTTGTTAAGGTTAGCCTCTTGTGCTGCCTGAAATTCGTTCTGAATTCTTTGAATAGTGGCATCATCTTTCTTTGCTTGTGCGGCAGTTACTTGTAAATTCCAAGATTCTACTTTGGTTTGTAACTCTTGGCTAATCTTCAAAATCCTATTGAAATATTCAATATTTTTAGAATCTCCAGTCAATTGAAAACTCCCTCTTTTGGCAGGCGTATCCATGCCATCAGCAATAAGGTTTACTGTTTCTCCACCTTCCAGAATCAATAATACTTTCTGGCTAAGTTCCATGCCAAAGAAGTTTATTAAATAATAACCACCACCATCAGGTATTTTGCTATTAAATTTAAACGATTTGTCGGCAGCTACTACCGAAGAATCTACCGTTATAGCAGTTCCTCTTCCATTAATTACTTGTAATAATACCTTTTTATCAGGTACTACATTCATTACTTTACCCGTAATATTGACCACTTTATCCTGAGCAAAAGTAGAGATACTTGTCAGTACAAATAAAATGATGATTGATATTTTTTTCATGTTTTGTGTATGATAAGTATATATTAAACCTTTTATTGGTCTTGAGTTAGAAAGAATATATCCCTTTTCTAAGCCTTACTTTTCTTTCCTTGATGAAAGAAAAGTAACAAAAGAAAATCAAGAAATTCCGAAACTCGCTTCGCTCAAACAGCGGAATTTCGAAAAATGCTGACGCACAAATAAATATATAAATACAGGTTATAAATATAATATCTACAGATTGTCTAAAGTTTTTTGCAATAAAGCAGTGGTTACTTTAGGATCAGCCGAACCTTTAGATTTCTTCATGATTTCACCCATGAACATACTTAAAAGCCCTTTTTTGCCATTTTTGTATTCTTTTACTTTTGCTGGATTATTGGCTAAAACCTCATCAACTAACGTTTGAAGTGCATCTGTATTGCTTTGTTGAATCAGATTCTTAGCTTCGGCAATTTGTAAAGGCGTTTTAGTTGTATCAACAATCATTTCTGGAAATATCTGATGCGCAGCCGTTGAATTACTCACTTTACCATCATCAACCAATTGTATTAATTTAGCCAATTGTTCTGGGGTAATACTTAGTTGCCCGATTTCTAAATTATGATCGTTCAGATATGATTTTACCGCACCCATTATCCAGTTTGAAACTGCTTTATAATGTTTGGTAAATTGGCAAGTCGCTTCAAAATATTCTGCTACTTCTCTTGTATCGGTTAATACATGAGCATCGTATTCAGGCAAGCCATATTGTTTCGTAAATTTCTCTAAAAGTTCCCAAGGCAAAGCCGGCATTGATGCTTTTACTGACGAAAGCCATTCTTCCGAAATTACTAAAGGAACAAGGTCTGGCTCAGGAAAATAACGATAATCGTTCATTGATTCTTTTTCACGCATACCCGATGTACGTCCAGTGGCAGGGTCGAAACTACGGGTTTCCTGAATGATTTTCTCGTTATTTTCAACGGCATCTATTTGTCTGACAATTTCATATTCAATGGCTTTTTGGATAAAACGCATTGAATTCATGTTTTTGATTTCGACTTTTGTCCCGAAAACTTTACTACCTACAGGCATTACCGAAATATTGACATCGCAACGGAGCGAGCCTTCTTCCATGTTACCATCACAAATACCGAGATAACGCACTAGTTTACGCACTTCGGTCATAAAAGTAGCAGCTTCTTCGGCTGACTTAATTTCTGGTTCAGTTACCATTTCAATCAATGGCGTTCCAGCGCGGTTATAGTCTAATAAACTATCGCTTGAACCATCAGTATGTAATGATTTACCTGCATCTTCTTCTAAGTGAATATGATGAAAACGAACTGTTTTTTCACCTGTCGAAAGTTTCACATGCACACCACCACCCATGCAGATAGGGGTTTTGTCTTGGGTGATTTGATAACCTTTTGGAAGATCTGGATAAAAGTAGTTTTTTCGGTCAAAATACTGATTATTAGTTATTGAAGACTGGCAGGCAATACCCATTTTCATGGCAAATTCTACCGCTCTTTTATTAAGCTTTGGTAGCGTGCCCGGATGCCCAAGGGTAATTGGTGAAATATGGGTATTAGGAGAAGCACCAAATGACGCAGCATCGGCTGCAAAAATTTTACTCTCAGTTTGTAACTGAGCGTGTACTTCTAAGCCGATAACGACTTCGTATTTATCTCTTATTTCTTGATTCACAGAAGGTACAATTTCAAATTTTAGAATGCAAAGATAATAAAAAGCAAATAGTTAGTGGCTTTAGAACAGATAAGTAAGTGGTGACAGAGAAAAATATAATTTTTTTTAGTTCTTTTCCAACTGTTTAATAAGAATAAACGTCTTTATACAAAAGCTCCATAAAACTTAGTTATAAAGTAAGTAGATGAATAAGTGTTTATGTGATGAGGTTATCGGGTTAACCGTGGCTGGTCTCTTGACCAGTCCATCAATGCGAAAGCAATTTAGCAGACTAGATGAGGTCTGGTGAAGACACCAGCCTCGGCTAAAACAACAATAAAATATACATAAGCCTCTTTAATTAAATATTAATAAATTTTGGAAAACGAAGAACAGCTCATACAGGCCTGTCTGCAAAATGACCGTAACGCCCAACGAAAGCTATACAATGCTTACGCTGGTAGAATGTTGGTGGTCTGTGCTCGTTATATGCAAAATAAAGAAGAGGCCGAGGATGTATTGCAAGAGGCATTTATTAAGATATTTCAGAATTTAAGTAAGTTTAGAGGTGAGAGTACATTAGGAGCTTGGATTAAGCGAATCGTTATTAATGTAGCTATCAATCATATTCGGGCACAACAACATTTTCAAGGAATGGATAATGTACAGGAATATGAAAATCAATTTAGCGATGGACTTACAGGTATTGAAGGCATTAATTTTCAAGAATTAATCGAAATGATTCGAAAATTACCAAAGGGCTGTCAGTCTGTTTTTAACCTTTATGCCATAGAAGGATATCAACACAAAGAAATCGCTGAGATGCTAAATATTACAGAAGGAACATCAAAGTCACAATATGCACGAGCTAGAGCCATTTTACAAAGTCAATTATCCGTAAATAGCTAATGATGAACGATTTTACAAATAATTCATTTGAGGAACAATGGCAAAAAGCCTTTGACGATGCCTCTTTGACTCCATCTGACGCCGTTTGGGATAAGATAGAGCAAGGCTTGAGCATTGAGGCTGCACCAACGGCTCCTCAAACCCCTAAAAATACTTTTCCATTCTATTACATAGGTACTGTTCTGGTAACATTACTAGGGATAGGATATTGGGTTTTTATTGCCAACACTGACATTACCAAAGACATTGAACCTGCTGTGCAGGAACAAATTAAGTTAGAAAAACAAATATTGGTGAAAAGTCCTACGCCTACTATCAATGAAAACGAGGTAAGAAAAATTCAACCTCTAGACCCACAATTACCAGTTAAAACCAAGCCTCTTCCGATAGAATTATCGGAAGAACAACCTTTGGAAAATTTGCCAGAAGAACCTATAGAAAGAACTAAACTGGCAGATAGTATTGAGACGATAACGCCGTTATCAACAAAAAATACTACTCATGCATGGCAACAACCTAATATTGTTGTGCCAGTAGAGACAACACCCTATTATGAACCAGCAAAACCAAAACCTCCTAAAAAGTCAATTTTTAAAAATGTAAAAGTATCAGTTGGAGTAGGAGCCTATCAACAATAATTAACATGAAAAGATTAGCTTTATTTTTAGTCTTCCTAACGACTTTAGGAATGCTAGCGTGTTCAGAAAATGAACTACAAACACCCAAATCTTCTGAAGATGTCAGTGCAGAAAAACTTGACAACTACCTAGTTTTTAGTCATGTTGGCTTAGGCTGGGGATGCAGAGCATCTGTTATTTATATGGTAACTAATAGTGGAAGAGTGTATGCTGATACAAGTGGTAATTTCTGTAAAGACCAAGAGAAATATTCCTTTGTAGGTTATCAATTGCCTGATAGTGAGTATGCTAAGGTGAAAAATTTGCTTACAGGATTTCCAGTTGATTTGGCTAATCAACAAGGTAAAACGTATGGTTGCCCGGGTTGTGCTGATGGAGGAATGTTGTTAATACAAAGAAAAGAAAAAGGCAAGACTATTAAAACATGGAGGATTGATGATAATATTTTTTATAGTGAGACAGATGTAATCGGGCAAAAATTTCCAAGCTATTTATCTAACTATGGAAAGACATTAGGTACAGCTTTTACAAGCCTTAAATTTAAATAATAGCCATGAAATTATCGAAAATGCTTTACATGATTCTTGCTTTTGTACTATTTTTTTCGTGCAAGAATAAAGACATCCTCGGTAACGAAGAGGAGGATAATTTGAAGTTAGCACAAATAGCTTCTGAGGTGGAAGCCTTCGCTATCAACAAAGCTTGTGCTGGCGATGACTGTAGAGTAATGCCAATGGGAGCAAAGGCATGCGGAGGGCCTACCCGTTTTATTGTATATTCTTTGTCGAAAACAGATGAAAAGTTATTGACTGAGAAAGTGAAAGTTTATACAGACTTTCAAAAAGAATTGAATATAAAGTACAACAGATTTTCTGATTGTGCTATGATGATTATGCCTACTGTCGACTGTGTAAACGGACTTTGTACAACTAAATAATATCTGATTGCGTAAAGCTGTTTAACCTCATAAAAAGAGTTGTGGATTTTGAGTTAAAATTGTTGATATACACAATTTTAAATTCAAGATTCTCAACTCACAATTCAAAACTTCCAACTTTTCACTCTTATTTAACGCCTTTTTAGGCCTTTTGCTCATGAAAAAAACTTTACTCCGAGCAATTCACTTCTTTGCTTTGTTAATTGCTTTTGTTTCTTGTAAAGACCATTGCCAAGAAACCAATACTTACAGAGGAACTGAATCTGTGTTGATTTCACTCAATGAACTCAGAAATAGTGTAAAAGCTTTGCCTGCACAAGACTTAGTGAATCCTGGAAAAATTTATGTAAAAGATAACTATCTGTTTATCAATGAAATAAAGAAAGGATTCCATGTAATAGATAATTCAAATCCATCGTCACCCAAAGCTATTGCTTTTATTCAAGTATTAGGTAATATTGATATTGCCGTACAAGATAATATCCTATATGCCGATAGTTACACCGATTTTGTAGCTTTTGATATTAGTAATCCTACTGCTATCAAAGAGGTATCGCGGGTAAACGAAGTATTTACTTATGGAGTAGCCGATGGTATTAGTTGGAGTTATAATCCGAATAATCAGACCATCTATGATTATAAATGGAAATGGTACACCACGACTCAAGAAGTATCATGCGATCCTTCTTATTACCCAGTTGTGTATTATGATAGTTGGGGACTATATTCAAGCTTTTCATCAAGTAGTTCTACAGGTTCAGTGGCGAAAGGAGCAGGGGTTGGAGGATCGACAGCAAGATTCACTATTACGAATAATCACCTCTATGCTGTTACGCAAGATGAAATGAAACTGTTTAGCTTGGCTAATCCTGAAAAACCGACTAAAGATGCCAGTATAAAACTTGGTTTTGGTATCGAGACAATCTTCCCTTATAAAAATAAATTGTTTTTAGGTACTACCACAGGAATGCAAATCTGGAACAATGAAAACCCTAGTAATCCAACGTTTTTATCACGTTTAGACCACGTGAGAGCTTGCGACCCTGTAGTAGTTGAAGACGATATCGCTTATGTTACCCTTCGTTCGGTAAATAATTTTAGTCGTTGTGGGGCTGCTATTGCCAATCAATTAGATGTTATCAATGTTTCAAATCCAGCTACGCCCGTGTTGCTAAAATCATATAATATGGATAGCCCTTATGGCTTAGGAATTGATAATAAAAAATTATTTATCTGCGAGGGTAAAGGGGGGCTAAAGACCTTCAATGCTACCAATTCAATGGATATTAAGCTAATACAGCATTTTACAGACATGAATACTTATGATGTAATCCCTTTGAATGGCACTCTAATGCTTATTGGCAAAGACGGTTTATATCAATATGATTATAAAGATGCCAATAATTTGAAATTGTTGAGTAAGATATTGGTAAAACGAGAAAACTAATAAGCCCTGAAGAACATGAAAAGTATATTAACAATAATAGGTTGCCTCATCTTTTCTGTGGCTTATACACAAGAAGAAAAATCGAGCAAGAGTTTCTTGAAAGATAAATACATAAACTATACTGAAATAGGAGGGTTGTTTGGAAAGTCTTATCAAATAACCCAGATGTCTTATTCTACTCCCGTTGAGGGACGGACTAATTTTACTATTCAATCGTACAATGGATATAAAATTTCGGATAAGCTTTCAGTAGGTGTTACTGTCGGGGTCGACTGGTTTCATGCTATGCAGATTGTTCCTGTATCGTTAGGGATAAGAAATACTTATGGAAAATCATCATCCAAAAAAGTAAAACCATACATTGGCGTTGATGCAGGATATGGCTTTACGTGGCTCAATGATGATTCATCTGATAACCAAACTGCCAAAGGAGGCTTAGCAATTAGTCCCGTCCTAGGATTATTGATTCCAACGGGTGGACAAGCCAACTTTGTATTGAGTATCGGTTACAAGCATAATGCTTTTACTACGACTAACAATACTGGTACTGATGATTACCCTTCTAGCAGAACAAAGGAATATGAATTAAACAGAATGGCGGTAAGATTAGGCGTGAATTTTTAAATAGAGTAGCCTATTCATAAAAAAATCCCTTTCAGTATTTTCTGAAAGGGATTTTTTTATGAATTATTAATTGTAAATCAACAATCGCAAGCTTTTTCTTTGGTTTTCCAATTGATATAATAAGCCGAAGCAATTAATAAACCACCCGAGCCACCAGTGATAAGTTCATACTTATCTGCAAACCAAACTATTTCACTAAGCTTTATCACTAAGCTTAACATTAGAAGCAAAAGTGGAATAGCATTCAAATGTTTTTTATAATCTCTTATTAAAATAATATTTGCTAAAACAAGACTCACTCCGATGAACCATAACTCCCAAGTATGGTCAGCAAATAAGCTTCCACCCAAAAATGGAATCAGTGTAATTAACAAAGGAGTAGCTATGCAATGTATCGCACAAAGAACAGAAAGGTAAAAACCAACCTTCTCTATTTTTAGAGTATGACTATGAGTATGTTCCATTGTTGTAATCATGTTGCAAAAGTAATACAATGCAACGTTATTGCAAATAAAATAGACGCTTTTTTATTATTTGGCTGAGAAATAAGCAAACGAGAATTTAAAATTTACGCATCAATATCCATCCTTTTTATTTTATCGATTTCTCAGAAGCCTTACAGTATTTAATTGTAAATATAATTGTCTAATAATCAATTAATTATGGTTGTTATTGGATGATTATTTTAATGATTAATAAAATGAAAAATATTAATAAAAAATCAACTTAAATATTAGTTTTCACTTTGAAAGGACAAATTTATAAACTATTTTTATAGTTATATAACTATGTTTTTAAAAGATGAAAATGAGAACATTATACTTAATATTATTATTAATGGTAATCAGCCTGAGGACAGTGTTGGCTCAAGCAGAAATGGAAAGCCAGAACTTAATTCGCCAATATCAATTTGAAAAGGCAATTATAAGTTTAAAAAACTGTTCGTCACTTGCTTGTCGTTTAGATTTAGCATTTTCTCAGGTAAAAGTTGGTAAGCTAAAAGAAGCCATTGAAAATTATCAATCTGTTTTATCTCAAGACCCCAACAATACTTTGGCAATGCTGAGTTTGGCAAGTCTCTATGAAAAGACAGGGAAATTATATCAAGCCCAAAAAAGCTATGAGGCTTTACTTTCTATAGATTCTACGAATGCCTTTGTATATAAAAGCTATGCGATGCTTTGTTTAAAACAGGCTAAAGATTCTCTCGCAAAAATACATTTCAAAAAAGCTATCTCTATTAGTCCGTCCGATGCTGAGAGTATGGTAGAACTAGCGAAACTATTGGTAAAAGTCGATAGTTTGTAAGAAGCAAAAGTACTAATCAAAAGAGGACTCCTTTTAGATTCCACTTATATATCCCTTTGGCAGTTGAATGCCAGAGTAAATTATCGAGAAAACAAATTTAAGCCTGTCGTATCATCTATTAAAAAAGCGATGGCTTTAGGAGATTCTACAATTGGTTATCAACAATTATTAGGATATGCGTATTTTTATTTGGATAGTATTCCACAGTCAATTGCTTGTTTTGAACGAGTATTAGAAGTAGAAATAGAGTCGGAACCCGCTTTTTTTTACCTTGGTTTATGTTACACTAAACTAAAAAAGGAAGATTTAGCGATTCAATACTTTCAACAAGCTATTAATGCAGGGTTGTCAGATGATTTACCAAAGTACTATGAACGAATAGGCTTAATTGATGAAAAGAATACTAGGTACAACAATGCGTTAGAAGCTTATCAAAAGGCTTTTGAGTATTCAGGAAAAGCAGATTATTTATATTTAATAGCACGAGTAAATGACTGGAAGTCACCAAACAAGACAAAGACGCTGAAACTGTATAAACAGTATATGCTATCAAAAAACAAAAAGAATAACGAATATATTACTTTAGCTACCGAGCGAATAAAAGAATTGGAAGCAGTGAATATTGCGAAGGCTAAACCGTAAAGATAGGATTTATTGCTAACGAGGTAATCAAACCCTTATCCATATCCATAGCGAGGGACTTAAGTCCCTCGCTATGGATATGGATAAGGGTTTGATTATTAGATGTTTATAATATTGTGAGTAGGCTGTATTAGTCAAATACTTTGACTTAAAACAAACATTTTATTCAGCTTGTAATTTCTCAAAAACAGCTTTTGATACTTCAACGACAGTTCCATGACGAAGTCCTTTAGGGAAAGTCATTTGGTCTGAAACATCCTCCCAAGTCTTGTAATCTTTAGAACGGATAGCACCATACTTATGCTGTGTATATTTATCAAAATAGACATAAGTATATTCACCGATTTTTACGCTTGTCGGTCCTTCTGCCCAATAATTTCCAGTGATTGGTGCTGATACTTCAGTAGGATAGGGGCCTTCTGCTTTTTTAGAACGTGTAATCCTGATATTTTTTTCTGCTGGCTTAGGATTCTCGTTTTTCACAAACATATAATACCATTTCCCATCTTTCAGAATAGTCGCATCAATGGCACTAAAAGTAGGGTTAAAGAATAACTTTGTTTCACTAAAAGTCTTAAAATCACGTGTTTTTACATAATAAATACGGTGATTTAAGCCTTTTTCACGCTCAGTTTCTCCAATTTCTGAATGTCTTCCTGGAATAGTAGTTGCCCAAAAAATTAAATAATTCTTAGTTTTATCATCATAAAAAACCTCTGGAGCCCATGAGTTTTTGGCAGTAGGTTCATGTTCCATCACGGGAATGGCTTGTTGTTCAGACCAATTGATTAAGTCTTTAGACGAAGCATAGCCAATAATTCTATCGTTCCAACCACTTGTCCAAACCATTTTAAATTCGCCATCTGCCCCTTGAATAATACATGGGTCACGCATTAATTTATCTTTGCCCACGTTTGGTTTCAAGAACGACTTGCCCGCTTTTAGGGTCTTCCATGTTAAACCATCCGTACTTGCCGCAAAATGCAGTCCGTCTTGTCCGTTATCCACAAAGTAAGAAAACAATAAGAATTTATCTTGAGCCTGTGTTTTTGAATAAACAATTGTAAAAAGGAGTACTAATAAAAAGATACTTTTTTTCATGTGAGGTAATAATGCTAAAGGGTGTTAAAAAAGGTTTTTGACTTGCTCAATTGTAAGATTTGTATAGTCTTTTATAAATAATTTAATGTTTGAGAACTTTTCAAATTCGACTTCTTGATGAGTAGTAGTTAGAATAATAGCTGTACAACCCGCATTTTCTGCTGTTTTAGCGCCTGTTGGCGAATCTTCAAATACAAGACTTTCTGCAAGAGAAACACCTAACCCTTTGGCTACTTTTTCAAAAACTTCGGGGTCTGGCTTGCCTTTATCCACCATGCCAGCATGGACTACGCATGAAAAATAGTCGCGAATACCTAAATTATCTAATACAAAATTGATGTTTTCGATAGGTGCAGCAGTACCAATTCCCATAGCGATATTAGCACCCTTTGCCTCTTCTAAGAATCCCTCAAGTCCGTTTATCAATTTTAAATCATCTTTGAATACTTTACGGTAATGCACTTCTTTATCAAAAGAAATCTGGTAGCGTTCTTCGGGTGTATATTTATTAGGAAAGAGTCTCTCTATGATTTCTTCGTTCTTTCCATGACAACGTTCTTTGACTTCTTCGATAGTTAAATCAAGTCCTAATTCCTTTAATTTTAGTTGCCATGCACGGTGGTGTACCATCATATTGTCCACCATTGTGCCGTCCATATCAAAAATAAATGCTTGCATACGTATTGTTTTACAGTAAATTATAATGCTTTTGGAAGGGAAAATCTTACGAAAAGATAAATCGTGTAAACTTAACACGATTTATTGAGTTGAACAAAGTTTCAATAAACGAAAAAGCAACAGTAAAGAGAATAACCTTTACTGTTGCTTCAAATGCGTTAGCGGAAAGTATTAATTTCGTCCTTTATAAGTTGGTTTGTCAATACTTGTGCTTCCATATGCGGGGCAATTATTTTTCCTTGCACATGATGCTAAAGACAAAACTGCCATAAAACCAATAATAATAGTAGCTTTTTTCATGATTAATATTTGAATGTAAGTGGTACATAAAGGTACTCTTACGTTAAATTACGAAAAAAAAGAATAAATATTGTTTCGCAAATGATTAATTTTCAAAGGATTGTGAGATAGCTATCGGCTTTCGGTCATCAGATTTCGGATTTGAACTAACAGCCAATCTCCATTATTCCTAACGAGGGAATTAATTCCCTCGTTAGAGATTTTTTGTCTTGTATTAATTTGAAATTACTGTAAGAAAGAACTCTTCATTCCACACTCAAAACTCATCACTTATAAAACTACTGTTCAACCATTGAAAGGTTTTCGGCCAATGTCAATTCATCTTGGCTAAGAATAAAAACTTTTTCTTCTCCTTCTTCATTAGCTTTTTCGCCATATCCTAAGATTGTCATCATGCCTTCTTTGCCTTGTTCGTCAGCAAAGAGGCGAGTTGTAATCGTTCCGTTTTCTAGTCGGTCAACAATTACGTGCTTTGGTGCTGGAATCAAACAGTGTTGAATACCACCATAGCCACCCAAAGATTCTTGATAAGCACCCGTATGAAAGAATCCAACAAACTGGCGTTCTTGTCCTTCTTCAAAGATTGGTAAATACAAATCTGAACTGTGGGCTTCAGTATTATAGAAATCCATCGAATCGCAAGTAAGTCCACCTAAATTTACTTTTTGGTATGGACTTCCCCAGTTATTCACTGGCAACATGATGTATTTTTGGTTCATACCCCAAGAATCTGGCAGTTGTGTAATGAAAGAACCATTAATCATGTACCATAATTCTTTATCATTTTGTAGCTTCTGGTCGATGATTTCGTATAAAACCGCACCACTTTCACCTACAGTATAAGAGCCAAATTCAGTAAATAGATTTGGTACAGGTACATTGCTTTTATTACAAATCCATGAGATAGACTCTACAATTTCATCAATCATCGCCTGATAATCGTAGTTGAATTGTAAAGAAGTTTGGATAGGTAAACCACCCCCTAAATCGATAGAATCTAGTTCAGGACAAACCTTTTTTAGTTCACAATATTTATAGATAAAACGGCTTAATTCTGACCAATAATAGGCACTATCTTTAATACCTGTATTGATGAAGAAATGTAACATTTTTAATTTATAGCGCTCACTATTTTGGATTTTGTCTTTGTACAATTCCATTACATCTGAATAGCGTAAACCCAAACGAGAAGTATAGAAAGCAAAGTCTGGTTCCTCATCCGTTGCGATTCTGATTCCTAAATTTACGGTTTCAGTCGTTACAAATTTGTCATAAAAGTCAATCTCCTTAAGGTTGTCTAGAATTGGAATACAATTAAAGCCTTCGTTAATTAACTCGCTGATATACTGCGTATAAAGAGGTAGCTTGTATCCGTTGCAAAGAATATAAGTAGACTTAGAAATCTTATTTTCTCTGTACAAATCACGAATAAGTGAAATGTCGAAAGCAGAAGATGTTTCGAGGTGCACATTGTGACTCAGAACCTCCTCGACAATAAACTTAAAATGGGATGATTTTGTACAATAACAATAAGTATAATTTCCCTTATAGTTGTACTTTTTGATGGCGTTCTTAAACATCCTTTTGGCATTCTCGATATGCTCGCCAACTTTGGGTAAGTACGTAATTTTCAAGGGAGTACCATATTGCTGGATAATGTCCATGAGCGGAACATTATTGAACAAAAGTTCATTGTCTTGGTCAATGTTGAATTCCAGGGTTGGGAATTCAATGGTTTGGTCAATTAGGTCAATGTAATTTTTCATCCTACTGCGAAAAGCATAAATGCGGGGTTTTGATTAAAAATACTTATATCTTCGTGAAACTTAATCTCAGAAGTTTTTTTAGTAAAGGTAAATTTTTGTTGTTTACTATTAACGAAACTGCTACATAAAAAGCGTGCAAAAGTGCAATAAAAGTATGACCTTTGCAAGCATAAAAATTGGATTTATTCTATATTTAACGTTCCGTTTTTAGAATTAGTTTCTACGGGGAGTACTTTCCGTAAACAGGTTTCATGAAAAAAATACATTTTATTGCTATCGGAGGTGCAGCGATGCACAATTTAGCCATTGATTTACATAATAAAGGCTATCGTATTACGGGTTCGGATGATGAAATCTATGAGCCTTCACGAACCCTGTTGGGGGAAAAAGGTTTGCTCCCTGCTGAAATAGGTTGGTTTCCTGATAAAATCACGAATGATTTAGACTGTGTAATTTTAGGAATGCACGCTCGGGTAGATAATCCAGAATTAGCTAAAGCCCAAGAATTAGGCATAAAAATTTATTCGTATCCTGAATTTATTTATAGCCAAAGTTTACATAAACAAAGAGTAGTTATTGCGGGAAGTCATGGAAAAACGACCATTACTTCTATGATTTTGCACGTACTGAAATACCATCATCGCAAGTTCGACTATATGGTGGGTGCCAGAATAGAAGGCTTTGATACAATGGCGAGCCTTTCGGATGCTCCTGTGATTGTAATTGAAGGCGATGAATACTTATCATCACCTATCGACCGTCAGCCTAAATTTTTACATTATCATCCCCACGTGGTATTGATGTCAGGTATTGCTTGGGACCATATCAATGTCTATCCAGATTTTAATGATTACGTACATCAGTTTGAATTATTAGCAGACTTACTTCCCAAGGCAGGTAGTTTTATTTATGATGAAACAGACAAATTGGTCAATAAAATTGGAGCAAAAGAATACGAAAGCGTTAGAAAATTCCCTTATTCAGCCCATCCACACAAAGTAAAAGATGGCAAAACATTGTTGATTTTGCCCGATAAGAAAGAATTAGCCATTGAAGTATTCGGAGAGCATAACCTTAAAAATTTGACTGGCGCTAAGTTAGTGCTTTCGCAGATTGGTATTGAAGAGGATGAATTTTATCAAGCTATTCCATCTTTCAAAGGTGCTGCCAAACGCTTAGAATTGGTCGCTGAAAATGCGGAAACGATTATCTATAAAGATTTTGCTCATGCACCGTCTAAGGTAGAAGCAACGACCAAGGCCGTAAAAGCACAATTTCCTAATCGTAAATTAGTAGCCTGTTTAGAATTACATACTTTTAGTAGCTTGAACAAAGACTTTTTAGGAGAATATGCCAACAAATTGAATGCGGCAGATGTTGCTATTGTATATTTTAGTCCGAAGACGCTAGCACATAAAAAACTGCCAGCAATTACGCCAGAGGATATTAAGACTCATTTCAATAACCCTAATTTATTAGTTTTCACAGATAATGCTTCCCTCAAAGACTTCCTATTAGCCGAGCGATGGCGTAACAGTAATTTGTTAATGATGTCATCAGGGACTTTCGATGGACTTGATTTTAAAGAATTATCTCAAGGAATTTTACAATAAAAAATAACACCTCACCCCCAGCCCTACTACGCGTCCGCTCTTTTCAGAGAGGGGCGGGGGTGAGGTAAACCATATCATGAACCGTATTACAGCACTTTTTTCAGTAAAAAAGAATAATCTACTTAACGTATATTTTACAGCAGGCTTTCCGAAAATCAATGATACTAAATTGATTTTGAAATCATTACAAGAAGGCGGAACAGACTTAGTGGAAATAGGAATGCCTTATTCAGACCCAGTGGCAGATGGCGAAACGATTCAACAAGCTAACCAAGTATCGCTCGACAATGGAATGACGGTAAAGCTTTTGTTTGAACAACTAGCAGGCATCCGTCAGGAAGGCATTAGTGTGCCTATCTTATTGATGGGTTATATTAACCCAGTCTTACAATTTGGGGTAGAAGCTTTTTGTCAGAAATGCCAAGAAGTAGGTGTTGATGGCTTGATTTTGCCAGATATGCCTGCTAGCGTGTATGAAGAAGAATACAAAGCTGTTTTTGATAAATATGGTATTCTGAATATCTTCTTGATTACCCCACAAACTAGCGAAAGTAGAATCAGACATATCGACGAAGTATCACACGGTTTTATCTATATGGTTTCTTCGGCAAGTACTACAGGTGCAAAATCAGGGATTTCGGATGCCCAAGAAGAGTATTTTGAAAGAGTAAACAGCATGAATTTAAATAATCCACGACTCATTGGGTTTGGTATTTCGGATAATGAAACCTTTAAAAAGGCTTCCTCTCATGCAGCGGGAGCTATTATAGGTAGTGCTTTTATTAAAATGCTAAGTACTTCAACAGATTTAGATGGAGATACCAAAGCTTTTGTAAAAATGGTGAAAGGTTTATAACAATTCTGTAGCACGAGTTTCTAACTCGTGCTCTTTATAGTATTTTGTGCACGAGTTGAAAACTCGTGCTACAGATACAGTTCTACTCAAAGAATATGAAAAAACAGTTCTATAGAAGAAGTCTACCTCATTTGCAACCTCTTGGTGGAACATACTTCGTTACCTACAATCTCTATGGGAGTATACCTCAGTCAGTATTAGAACAATGGAAAGAAGAATACGCTCGGGCAAAAGCTAATATTATTCAATTTCCCAAAAATTATGAAAATGATTTAGATAAACTAGGAAGACTAGACTTTGCTAAACGAGATACCTTTTATGATACTTATCAAGAGGGAAATCATTACCTGAAAAGTGATGCTATGGCTCAAATAGTCGCAGACTCTTTACATTTTTGGGATAATAAAAAGATAGAATTATATGCGTATTGTATCATGTCCAATCATGTCCATATTGTAATTCGTTTATTTGATGAATCAGAAACTGATACTCCATTTTATTTAGAAGATTTTATGCATTCCGTCAAACGTTTTTCGGCTTTTGAATGTAATAAAATTTTAAACCGTACCAGCCAGTTTTGGCAAAGAGAAAGTTATGATAGACTGGTACGTAATAGAGATGAACTTCATCGAATTTTAAATTATGTATTAAACAATCCTGTCAAAGCAGGTTTATGCCAAGCGAAAAAAGACTGGAAATGGTCTTATATCAAAGAGATTTACAATGATATTATGTAATATATGCAAATGAATATATATACACTATATGTAGTTTGCCTTTTATTACCCCGCCCAGTTCTCTCTATCCAAACTTCTATACTGTATCGCTTCGGCTAAATGTTCGGCACGAATATCTTCTGTGCCTGCTAAGTCGGATATTGTACGGGCTACTCTTAAAATACGGTCGTAAGCACGTGCCGAAAGTTGTAACCTTTCCATCGCTTTTTTCAATAAAGCAACGCCTGCAGTATTAATTTCGCATATCTCTTTCACCATTTGCGAAGGCATCATGGCGTTACAATAAATGGCAGGATGGTCTTTAAAACGAATAGTTTGTATTTCTCTTGCTTTAATTACCCTCTCTCGAATATCAGCAGAACTTTCAGATTTTCTGTTAGACGATAATTGTTCAAACTTTACGGGTGTTACCTCCACATGAAGGTCGATTCTATCTAATAATGGTCCCGATATTTTATTAAGGTATTTTTGCACTACACCTGGCCCACAAACACATTCTTTTTCAGGATGGTTATAATAACCACAAGGGCAAGGATTCATCGAAGCAATCAGCATAAAGCTTGAGGGAAACTCTACTGCCCATCTTGCCCTAGAAATAGATACCTTTCGTTCTTCTAAAGGTTGACGCATTACTTCCAAAGCCGAACGTTTGAATTCTGGTAATTCATCCAAAAACAATACGCCATTATGGGCTAATGAAATTTCTCCAGGTTGTGGGTTTCCTCCTCCACCAACCAAGGCGGCATCTGAAATAGTATGATGTGGCGAACGATAAGGGCGTGTAGAAACTAATGAAGCTTTCGTCCCTAGTTTCCCTGCTACAGAATGTATCTTAGTAGTTTCCAAAGCTTCTTGTAATGAAAGCGGAGGAAGGATAGAAGGAATCCTTTTAGCCAACATAGTTTTTCCAGCACCCGGAGGACCAATCATAATAACATTATGTCCACCCGCTGCGGCTATCTCTAAGGCTCTTTTAATATTTTCTTGTCCTTGCACGTGCGAAAAGTCAGCATCGTAATTGTTCTGAGAGTTAAAGAAAATATCACGCGTATCAGTAACCAAAGGTTCTATCTGAAGTGTTCCTTTCAAAAAGTCAACCGCTTCGCTTAACGTATTGACACCGATGATGTCTAAATTGTTAACAATAGAAGCTTCTGACGCATTTTCAATAGGAAGAATGAATCCTTTCAAGCCTTTTTTTCGGGCTTCAATGGCAATGGGTAAAACTCCTTTTATAGGTCGTAAAGTACCATCTAAGGCTAATTCGCCCATAATGACGTAGTCTTCAAGACTTTTTAAATTACTTTGTCCAGAAGCATGGATAATTCCTAAAGCGATGGGTAAATCATAAGCAGAACCTTCTTTACGGATATCAGCAGGAGCAAGATTTACAACGACTTTGGTACGAGGAAAGAAAAAATCTGTTTGTTTGATGGCGGATTCCACCCGATGAGTAGATTCTTTAACTGCTCCGTCTGGAAGCCCAACAATAAAGAAGTTTTGTCCTTGGCCTTCGCTCACTTCAACAGTGATAATGGTAGCATCAACACCATGAACGGCACTACCGAAGGTTTTTGCAAGCATAGAATGTGGTTTTTATAGAACTTAGTTGAATAAATAATTGGCTAAACAAAGATAAGATAGTTTTACGTTGTTTGATGGTGTTATTGGTAATAATTATGAATGATTTGTAGCACGAGTTTTCAACTCGTGAAGGGACATACCCACGAGTTGAAAACTCGTGCTACTAAAAAAAATGAGGACAAAAGAATTTCTTCCTTTGTCCTCAACTCTCATAATCTTTAGTCTTCAAAAAATTACTTCTTCTCTGGCAACATAATTACTTTAATGACATTATCAGCGAAGTATTTTTTAGCAGCCGTCTTAGTACTTTCAACAGTTACTTTTTTAAGGGCTTCTTCTTCTTTCAAAATGTATTTTACATCGTCACCTTCTTGATACTGAGATTGTAAATAACCCATCCAGAAACCATTGTCACGCAATTGTGTTTCCGTCTGACGTTTCGTTTCTACCTTAAACTTATCGATATCTGTTTGTTCAGCACCTTTTTCTTTTACTTTTTCAATTTCAGCCAAAGTACGTGCTACCAACTTCTCTACGTTTTCAGGAGCACAGCCAAAAGCAATACGGAAATTATAACGTTTAGCAGGAATCTTAGCTGTACTGCCACTTACACCTACACCATATACTCCTGATTCTTCCTCTCTTAATTTCTCAATCAATTTGATTTCCAATACTTCTGATAAAGCTTCAACCTGTGTTTCGCTTTCGGTAGTACCATCAAAATCACCAGACCATACCAATGTAACACGTGCTTTAGGTTCTGTACCTTTGTAAAGTGTTTTTTCAACCTTTCCTTTTGGTGGGCGAATACCTAAATCTTTATAAGTTTCTTTGCGTTTAGTTGATGGCAATCCTCCCAAGTATTTCTCTAACAAAGGCTTAACCTCTTCATTTTTAAAATTCCCTACAAAGAAAAACGTAAAGTCAGAAGCATCTGCAAAGCGTTCTTTATAAATCTGAAAAGCACGAGCAGCATCAATTTTCTCCAATCTTTCTACTGTCATTGGTAAATTACGAGGAGCATAGTTGCTTAAAATTGCCGTTAAAGAGTCACTATACACTTTCTCGGGCGTCAAAGTTTTTTGTTGACTAGCCAAAGCATCACGTTGATTTGCTAGAAAACCTTTTACTACATCAGCATCAAAACGAGGCTGGGTAAAATAACTATACAATAACTGTAATGCCGTTTCTAAGTCTTTAGGATTACTAGAGCCTGAGATGCCTTCAGTCGTTCCTGAAACAAATGGACTAACTCTCGCTACTTTGCCTGTTAAGGCTTTGCGGAGGTTTACCGTAGAGAAATCCCCTAAGCCACCAATAGTGGCAATAGCAGAAGCTACACGAGCATTATCAGCATCTTTGGCACCATATAAATTTGACCCGCCAAAGCTATAACCACCAATCAAAATTTCATCATTTTTAAAATCTGTTGGTTTTAAAACAGCCTTTACACCATTCGCAAAAGTATATTCTGTAAGACCTACTTCTGGAATTAGTTTAGTAGCAATTACTTTAGAACCCGTCGGCAATTTCGCAATCAAAGGCTTATTGACAGTTTGGTCAACATAGGCTGTTACATCTTTTCCAGCTGAATTCAACCATTCTCTGATTTGAGCTTCTGTAGGCAAGGTAGCTTTGTCTTTTTCAGGAGCCATCAAAATCACAGCACGGTTGGTATCAGTAATCAATAAATTACCTAATGAATTGACTTCTTCTAGTTTTATACCTTCCAAATACTGCTTGGTAAACTCATACCCAAATTCAGTTGAAGTTAGGTTTTCATCTTCCAAGAAAGCACCTACCAATCCTTCTACCAATTGTTCAGAATCAGTTTTA
Organism: Arcicella sp. GW822-FHT02H01; assembly: GCF_058802005.1. NCBI lineage: Bacteria > Pseudomonadati > Bacteroidota > Cytophagia > Cytophagales > Flectobacillaceae > Arcicella > Arcicella sp. GW822-FHT02H01. Next base: position 2,863,041 of record NZ_JBXANT010000001.1, read on the forward strand.
TCTTTTTCTTTATAAGCCTGTTCTTGACCTACCATGTACTGAGTTTTGGCTCTTTGTAATTCAGAGGCATTAAAACCAAATTTCTTAGCACGAGATACTTCTTCTAAAATTGCTTTCAAGCCTTTCTCTATATTTCCACCTTTTGCCACAACCACGGTGTTGAAAGCATCTAGGTTTCCTAAAAATCCGCTATAACCTGCATAACCATATTGAAAAGGAGGATCAGCTTTTTGCGTAAGCTCTTGAATACGTCCAGAAAGCATTTGATTGAACAATGATCGAAGCATTCCTTCACGACGGTCTTGATAAGTAACGTCTTTGCGTTTTTCTTGCTTATTCATAATCTGAACAATCGTATTAGGTTGCTCAGGGTCGGTGATGATGGCTACATCTGTACTACCGTTCAAATCAATTTTATACTTTGTTCTTGGTTTTTCATTGGCAGGATTTTGAAGACCGCTAAATTTCTCGATAATCATTTTTTCTACCATTGCGACATCTACATCACCTACTACGGCTACGGCTTCTAAATCTGGACGATAAAAATCTTGGTGAAATTGTTTCAGCACTTCATACTTGAAATTCTGTAGGATGTCATCTTTACCAATAGGCAAACGTTTGGCATATTGCGAATTGTTTAGAATGATAGGAAAGAACTTATCACGCATACGTGCCTGAGCGCCTTTGCCTGTACGAGATTCTTCCAATACTACGCCTCTTTCTTTGTCGATTTCAGTAGGGTCTAATGTAGCATTATGAGCCCAGTCTTCCAGAATCTGGATACCTTTTTTGAATACCTCTATCGAATCCGTTGGAACAGGCAACATATATACCGTTTCATCAAAACCTGTATAAGCATTTAAGTCTGCTCCAAAACGGACACCAGATTTTTGAAGAAAATCAACTAACTCGTTTTTCGGAAAGTTTTTAGTGCCATTAAAATTCATGTGCTCCATAAAGTGAGCAAGCCCTTGTTGTGCATCATTTTCCAATACAGACCCCGCCTTTACTATCAAACGCAATTGTGCTCTATTTTTAGGCTCAGCGTTTTTCATGATATAATACTTAAGTCCGTTTGGAAGAACCCCTACTTTTACTTTTGGGTCCATGGGAAGGAGCTTTTTACTCAAATCTTCTTGAGCTATTGCCGTAAATCCCGAGAAGTAACTCAGTGCTACAACAGCGATAAGGGTTGTAATTTTTTTCATGATAATAGATAATTCTCTAACCCCGTAGAGAAGATGCTTATTTTAATGTTTATTCTATTTTGGGGCTACACAAATAATAAACACAAATTTGATGAAAGATTTAATAAAAATGCAAGATAGCATTACCGATGTAGAATAACGGGGTTGATATGAAAAAATTATCATGGGGCGAATGATAAAATAACGTTTCTTTGTATTGACTAAGCTAAAAATGATAATCTATGTATCAAGCCTGTATTCGAAACCATATTTATCACTTTGCAACCCTAAAAACCTTAATGGCAAAGGCCAGTCCTTTGCGTTCTGGGGATGAACTAGCAGGCGTTGCAGCCCATTCAGCCGAAGAACGTGTAGCAGCACAAATGGCCTTAGCGGAGGTGCCTTTGAAAACGTTTTTGACAGAACACCTAGTCTCTTACGAACAAGATGAAATTACACGGTTAATCATCGACACTCACGATATAAAAGCTTTTAGTACAATCAGTCATTTAACCGTCGGAGATTTTAGGAATTTTTTGTTGGAAGAAACCACCGACACTAAGGTTCTCCAAGCTTTACAAAAGGGATTAACCCCCGAGATGGTAGCGGCAGTTAGTAAATTGATGCGTATTCAGGACTTAGTAACTGTTGCCTCAAAATGTGAAGTAATTACACAGTTCAGAAATACCATCGGCATAAAAGGTCATTTTTCTACTCGCTTACAACCCAATCATCCTACCGACGATTTCAAAGGCATTGCCGCCAGTATGATTGATGGACTTTTTTATGGCAGTGGCGATGCTGTGATTGGCATCAACCCAGCTACTGATAATGTCCCTACGGTGATTCGCTTGCTCGAAATGCTAGATAGTGTTCGTCAACGGTTTGATATTCCGATGCAGTCTTGCATTCTTAGCCATATCACTACGACCATTCAAGCGATAGAACAAAATGCTCCCGTCGATTTAGTCTTTCAATCTATCGGAGGTACAGAAGCTACCAATACTTCGTTTGGTGTAAACTTGAATATATTACAAGAGGGATATGAAGCAGGGCTTTCGCTGAAACGCGGTACAATAGGCAATAATTTAATGTACTTTGAAACAGGACAGGGGAGTTCGCTTTCTGCAAATGCGCATCATGGCTTAGACCAGCAAACTTGTGAAACCCGTGCGTATGCAGTAGCGAGGCATTTCAATCCTTTATTGGTCAATACAGTAGTAGGTTTTATTGGCCCTGAGTATTTGTATAATGGCAAACAGATTATTCGAGCAGGTCTTGAAGACCATTTTTGTGGAAAACTGTTAGGGCTACCTATGGGCGTAGATGTTTGCTATACCAATCATGCCGAAGCCGACCAAGACGATATGGATACGTTGTTGACCCTGTTAGGAGCAGCAGGCTGTAATTTTATCATGGGCGTTCCCGGTGCAGACGATGTGATGTTGCATTACCAAAGTACTTCTTTTCACGATGCACTTTACATCCGTCATTTATTGGGTTTAAGACCTGCCCCAGAGTTTGAAGCGTGGCTCATGAAAATGAATATTTTTGATGAAAAAATGAGCTTAAAATCAGGAAATAAGCAATTAATCAGCAGTGTAACTGGATTTATTGAAGGATAATGGAAATAAATAAAACAGTATCTGCCGACCAATGGCAATTTTTACAAAACTATACACCCGCTCGTATTGCTCGTGGGCGAGCTGGGCATAGTTTGCCGACTGCTGAATTATTGAAATTTCAATCCGACCATGCTCAGGCAAGAGATGCTGTTTATTCTGAAATTCAGATAACCAGTTTGCAAGAGGCTTTTATATCAAATTTTAAGATAGAAGTATTACCCTTGCAAAGTGAAGTTAAGTCTCGTTCACAATATCTTCAACGTCCCGACTTAGGAAGAATTATTTGCCAACTATCTAGAGAAACATTGATTGAAAAAGAGGTTTCCGAATCCGACATTTGTTTTGTCATTGCTGATGGACTCTCGGCAAAAGCCATTAACGAACATTCCTTTCCCTTTTTACAACGATTACTTCCGAAACTTCAAGCGGATAATTGGAAGATTGCACCGATTTGTATTGTTGAACAAGGGAGAGTAGCGATTGCTGATGAGATAGGCTTTTTATTAAAATCAAACATCGTCGTTATTTTAATTGGCGAACGCCCAGGGCTTACTTCATCAGATAGTATGGGCGCTTATATTACTTACCAACCTCAATTGGGACTGACTGACGAAAGTAGAAATTGTGTCTCCAATATTCGTCCAGAAGGATTAAACTATGCGCTAGCCTCAGAAAAGATTTTTTATCTTTTGAATGAAATAAGAGGGAAAAAAATAAGCGGTGTACAACTAAAAGACGAGATGGCTGATTATAAATTACTTTAAAAAATTGAGTCTTTTTGTGTAGTAAAGATTGGCTAAAATTATAAAGGCTAATGATTGGCAAAAAAAGGGATAACAAAGAATTTTTCAGGGAATTAACATAAGTTAATATTGCAAACAAGAAAATACAATATTAAATCTGAAAATAGTTTTGTAAAGGTTGGTTGCTTTCAAGCAATTAATTATCAAAAAAACTAATTAATAAAATTTAGGTAGAAAGAATTTGCCGTTTCGTAAACAAATTCGTGGAGTTCATAAAGAAATATTCTTGGTTCGTGTAATATTTTATAAGTTTATACAAGGATTTCTTTGAAAATGCTTGACTTAAACTCCATTTTTTCTATCTTTGTAATGTGTTCATAGAACGCAGATTTTTTAACCTAATAACGTGGCGGCGTTGTTAGGTTTTTTTTATGTTTTTATTCAAAATCAATTTTTGATACTTTTTACTAACAGATTCTTGGCTACTTCGTGGCTAATGAAATGATTAGAGGTTTCCCCAAGACTAACACATAACGATTTATCAAATTCATTCAATTCCTTTACGACAATGTGGCAACCTAGAGTTAGGCCTATCTTGGCCAAGTACTGTAAAAAAGTAGGGGAGTGTTCAGATACCCCAACCATTACAACATGTTGTCCGACTGCAATTTCGGACAGATTCTGATATCGTAATTCAGGCATCACTCCGAAAGTATCTGGAATTGGGTCACCGTGTGGATCAAACTTAGGAAAGCCTAAAAATTCGTCAAGTCTTTCAACCAACTCTTCAGAATCGATATGTTCTAACTGCTCGGCAATTTCATGTACTTCATCCCAATTAAAGCCTAATTTCTCTACTAAAAAAACTTCCCATAAACGGTGTTTTCTAATCACCTTTAATGCCACAGCCTCACCCAACTCTGTCAGTCTCACACCCTGATATTTTTGGTAATTAACCAGTTGCTTTTCAGAAAGTTTTCTAAGCATATCCGAAACCGATGCCGCTTTCGTAAGCGTCAGTTCAGCTACAGCATTAGTACTGACTTCACTGCCAGTTTCTGCAGAAAGCTTATAAATTATTTTAAGGTAGTTTTCTTCCGTGAATGAAGTCATGACAAATATTCTTTGGGACAATAACAGTAGTTGTTTGTATTACAAAGATATTATTTAATAAGTGAAAAAATAAATTTTAGGTTAATCTAAAAATAAATTTTGAATTGTAGTGAACAAAAAATAAATTTACGTTATATATCTAAGTCAGCCCCTTACAATTTAATACAATATTTAGCATGGACCTTAAAAATACAATTATAAATCAGTCGTTACCAGAAGTATATGGTTCAATACAAGTGCCTAAAAATGGTTCTTTTTCCAAAAAACTATGGGCTTTTACAGGCCCAGGTTTAATGGTTGCAGTGGGGTACATGGACCCTGGAAACTGGGCAACAGATATTGCTGGGGGTGCAAAATTTGGCTATACACTCATTTCGGTAATCCTTATTTCTAATATTTTTGCGATGCTACTCCAGCATCTATCATTAAAACTAGGAATTGCCACAGGACGAGACCTAGCACAGGCTTGTCGCCATGCTTATTCAAAACCTGTTGCCATCACACTATGGGTTTTGTGCGAGATTGCTATCGCCGCTTGCGATTTAGCAGAAGTCATAGGTTCTGCAATAGCCATTAATTTACTTTTTGGTTTACCGCTCTCAGTAGGAGTTGTGATTACCGTTTTAGATGTCTTGGTACTATTATATTTCCAAGGAAAAGGATTTAGGACACTAGAGTCTATTGTGGCAGGATTAATCTTTATGATTTTTTGTTGTTTCGGGTATGAGATATTTGTATCTCAACCTTCTATCAAAGAAATTTTCGGGAATATTTTACCTAAACCTGAAATCCTGACTAATCCTGAAATGTTGTACGTTGCCATTGGTATCTTGGGTGCTACGGTAATGCCTCATAATTTATACTTACATTCTAGTATTGTTCAAACACGAAATTTTGAAAAAAATAGTGAAGGAAAACGCTCTGCAATATTTTTTGCGACGATAGACTCAAACTTATCGTTATCAATAGCATTCTTTATCAACGCTGCTATTTTAATTATTTCTGCCGCTACGTTCCACCATACAGGAAATCAAAATGTGGCAGATATCAACGATGCTTATCACTTGCTTGACCCAGTTTTGGGGGTAAAGTTTGCTGGAATATTTTTTGCTGTAGCTTTATTGGCTTCTGGACAAAACTCTACTTTAACAGGAACTTTGGCAGGACAAATCGTGATGGAAGGCTTTTTGAATTTGAGATTAAAGCCATGGTTGAGAAGACTAATAACGCGCTTAATAGCAGTGATTCCTGCTTTGATAGTAACGATACTTTATGGAGAAAGAGGAACGGGCGAATTACTGGTACTTAGCCAAGTGATATTATCATTACAACTTAGTTTTGCGGTAGTACCTTTGATTCTTTTCACAAATGATAAAACGCAGATGGGTGAATTTGTTAATTCTACATTTATGAAAATCTGTTCTTGGATTGTCGCAATTATCATCATTGTATTAAATGGATATTTGCTTTGGGATACTATTTTTTAGTTATTTGTATTGCAAAAATAACTAAGCCATGAAAATACCAGAGACAAACGGATTGATTGACAACATCTATAAGTATGTACAAACGTATGTAGAAATTGCAAAACTTGAAGTAGAAGAAAGAGTTCAGGAAACGATTAAAAAGTTGATTATCGGAGCAATCCTTGTATTATCAGGCTTGTTACTTCTCTTATTCTTCCTTCTTACTTTGGCATTATTTTTAAACCATGTTTTCAAAAGCGAATACCTTGGTTTTCTAGCAGTTACAGTTTTCCTAGCCATTGTGATAACCTTTGTTTTTTATCTTGGAAAAAAACTACTAAAACCTGATACAATTACACAAAGTATCGAAGTAGAAACTCAATCCAGCTTTCAAGAAAATTAAAAGATAATTCTTTCTTTAAATTTTTACGCAAAAAAGCAATTTTTATTACTTTTGAATAGTTTTAGATACGTACACAGTTATTGTGTCAGCGATTTGTGCAATGAATTTACTCGGACAATAACAGAATAACGTAAAGATTATGTTTCCAGCAGTTAGCCCCAAAAAAATCTCTGAACGTAAGCGACAATTACATTTAGAAGCGAAAGCATATAAAGAAACGATTGATGGACAGGTTAGCAACCTTAAATCAGAAGCTACCCGTATAGGTACGAGAGCCCTTATCATTGGTGGTGTTTTAGCTACTAGTTATTTACTATTTAGCTATTTGACCTCGGATGATGAAAAAAAAGTATCTGCCAAAATATCAGAAAACGGTAATTTACCTGTTATTGTAAAAAAAGAAAAAGCGAAAGAATCGTGGCTTATTTCATCTATCAAAGGGTATATGTTGTCATTTTTAATGGCCATTGCCAAAGATAAAATCATAGAAGCCCTTTCGATTTTAAAAGAAAATTATGCAGAGAAATCTTCTCAATAAATTTTATGAGCTGAAAGCTCAAGGCAAAAAAGCATTTGCTGTCTTGATTGACCCCGACAAAGTCAATGATGACAGCTTTTCGCATTTAATAAGCTTAAGTAAAGAGCAAGCAGTAGATTTCTTTTTTGTGGGCGGTAGTTTAATTACTAGCTCTATCATGGAAAAGGTAATTACGGATATTAAGGCTAATTGTGATATACCAGTGGTGCTATTTCCTGGTAATAGCTTGCATCTTAATAATAAAGTAGATGGTGTATTATTTCTGTCTTTGATTTCGGGTAGAAACCCTGATTACCTGATAGGTCAACAAGTAATTTCTGCGCCTATTCTGAAAAGAAGCGGCATAGAAGTATTGCCGACAGGCTACATGATTATTGATAGCGGTCGCCAAACTACGGTTTCCTATATTTCTAATACCACACCCATTCCGCACGACAAACCAAGCATTGCCGCTTGTACGGCTATGGCAGGTGAAATGTTAGGGTTGAAATTAATCTATATGGATGCGGGTTCAGGTGCATACAATGCAGTTTCTCCAGAAATGATTGCCGCAGTACAACAATCTGTTGATGTACCCATCATCGTAGGAGGAGGAATAAATACGGCTAAGAAAGCACATGATGCTTTAAGGGCGGGTGCAGATATCATTGTGGTTGGCAATGCTATTGAAGAACGAATAGAATTAATCAAAGATATTGCTAAAACTGTAAGGAGCTTCAATGAAGTGAATTCACTTGCTTAGGAGTGGCAATAAAATAAGCTTAACCGTGGTCAGAACACTATTCTTGACTATCTCTCGTTGTGTTCTGTGGCACACAGAACACGGTTAAGATTGTAGTTCCGTTAGGAACACTATATCGGTAGAAGAAGCATCCTATTAATCTCCCAAGCCCCATCGGGGCGAAATATTTCGCCCCGATGGGGCTTGGAGAGAATGTTATTTAGCAAATATAACTACCGATATTTCGCCTCTATGAGGCAATTTTGTCAAACTTCCCTATTTTAAGAGAAATTTAGGATAACTCATGTGTAGTATTAATTGATTAATCAATACCCTCCACGGAATTTATAAGTATCAGCCACTTTTTTAATCGCTACGATATAAGCCGCAATACGCATAGGTACTTTAAATTGTTGGGATGTTAAGAATACTTTATCAAAAGCATCTTTCATAATTCTATCTGAACGACGATTGATACGATCGAGATTCCATTTATAACCCATACGGTTTTGAACCCATTCAAAATAAGATACCGTAACACCACCAGCATTCGCTAGAATATCTGGCACTACTAATATTCCTTTTTCATTAATAATATCATCAGCAGAAGCAGACGTTGGGCCATTGGCTCCTTCAACAATCAATTTTGCTTGAATATAAGGTGCATTTTCGATAGTGATAACATCTTCTTTAGCAGCAGGTACTAGTACATCCACGTCTAAAGTCAATAGCTCTTCGTTCGAGATTCTTTCAGCCCCAGGGAAATTTGCTAATGTGCCTTTGTTTAAGTCTCTGAATTTAATAGCGCCTTCAATATCGATACCGTTCTCGTTGTAATAAGCACCAGAAATATCAGAAATTGCTTTTATCATTACACCACGTTCATGCAATAAACTAGCTGCATGCGAACCCACATTACCAAAACCCTGAACGGCCGCCGTAGATTTATAAGGGTTGATTTTAAGTTTATCCATGCCTGCCAAAGCTGAAACCATTACGCCACGACCTGTTGCTTCTGTACGACCTAACGAACCTCCTAAAACCAAAGGCTTACCTGTTACAACGGCATTGACGGTCATTCCTTTTGCTTTAGAGTACTCATCCATCAACCAAGCCATTTCGCGAGGGCCAGTACCCATATCGGGTGCAGGAATGTCTCTGTCTGGACCAAATACATCCAACATTGATACTGTGTAAGCACGCATCAAACGTTCCATCTCACCAGCCGACATTTCACGAGGATTGCAAGCGATACCACCTTTTGCTCCGCCATAAGGAATATCTACTACAGCACATTTCCATGTCATCCAAGCAGCTAATGCGCGTACTTCATCAATATTTACAGCAGGGTCAAAACGAATTCCTCCTTTTGATGGCCCAAGGATATTAGAGTGTATCACACGGTAGCCTTCAAATACCTTAATACTTCCATTATCCATTGTGATGGGTAATCCCACTGTTACCTGACGGGCAGGGACTTTAAGGATATAATACATTTCATCAGAAATTCCCAATAATTCAACTGCTTTGTCAAAGCGTTGCATCATGGATTCTAGCGGGTTTTCTTTGTCCTTGATAGGAGCGGGCTCTAAATAAGTCATTGTTTTTATATATCCGACTACCATTATTATAGGAGATTGAAATATTAGGAAAATACTATTTCCCGTTTTTCTCTAAATAAGTGGTAATCAGGCCTTGAGATTTGTTTTTGTTGATTATGCACAAACATAACACACTTGAAACGACAAAAACAAGTACTTTGTATGTAAGTATAAATACCTGATTTTTAATCAAAAAACATAAATTTGAGGTATTTTTGCTTTTTGCTTTTTAACTTTATGGAAGATAGATGCGTTTGCCAAATAATCGTTGGTTAATTCTTAAAATTAAGGAATTATAAAATTTTAGAAAAATTTAATTTATTCTTGAAATATTGCAAATTTTAAAATCAACAACTTATCTTTGCAAAAATTTTAAATGCTATTAATTTAATATTCAACCCAAACAGCCCAATTGAATATGAACACAATTGTAGAAGAAAAAACGCGATACTCTGAGGAAGAGCTAAAAGAATTTGAAGTGCTTATCACTAACAAATTGGAAGATGCACGTGGCGAGTTAAACTACATTCGTGAAGCATTACACAAACGTAATGATCCGGGAACAGATGTGACAGCAGGTAGCTCTAAGCCAATGGAAGATGGCGCTGATACTTCTGAAAAAGAAAGCATGAGCCAATTAGCAGCACGTTTGCAAAAATTTGCTACTCAGTTAGAGAATGCTTTAATCCGTATCAAAAATGGCACTTATGGTGTATGCATCGATACTGGAAAATTGATTCCTAAAGAACGTTTAAGAGCTGTACCTCATACACAACAGACAATTGAAGCGAAGTTGATGAAACAACGCTAATTATCTGAAAGGCAATTTTAGTATTATTGATGATAGAGTTTTTTCTAATAAAATCTCTATAGACTATTTATTGTGCCCTCTTATTTGTTTCGCTCATTCAAAATTCAAAAGTATTTTAAGGCTATAGCATCTTATAGCTTATTTTAATTGTGCATCATCATCAAACTAATCAATATGACAAACAACTTTCCTCTTTACATTCCTAGCAAAAAGCGGTTAACCGCTTTTTTGTTTTTTATGCTTATTCGTACTTGCTTCGGACAAGTACCAAATAGCTACTTTCTGCCACAGAATATTAGTTATGACCCTAAAATTCCTACACCACAGCAATATCTGGGGTATCAGGTAGGCGACTGGCATATTCAGCATGAGCAATTGATGGGCTATATGAAAAAAGTAGCTGAATTATCAGACAGGGTTGAAGTAAGTGAATATGGTCGTAGTTATGAAAACAGACAATTGTTATTACTGACGATTTCGTCTCCTAAAAACCTTGCGAATGCTGACAAAATTAAAGCAGACCATCATAAATTAGTAGAACCTGATAAATCGTCAAGCTTAGATACTAAAAATATGCCTATCGTAGTGTGGATGGGCTATTCTGTACACGGAAACGAGGCCAGTGGTACCAATGCTTCAGTATTGGCATTATATTATTTGGCGGCGGCTCAAGGGGCTGAAATAGATTCTATCTTGAACGAATCAGTCATTTTACTCGACCCACGCATTAATCCAGATGGTGGCGAGCGTTTTTCAAGTTGGGTGAATGCTAACAAAAGCATGAACATGGTATCTGACCCAAACAGTAGAGAATTGAATGAGATGTGGCCTGGGGGACGTTATAACCATTATTGGTTCGATCTTAACCGTGATTGGCTTTATACCCAACATCCTGAAAGTAAAGGCAGAATACAGAAATTTCATGAATGGAAACCAAATATCTTGACTGACCACCATGAGATGGGGCCTAATTCATCATTCTTCTTTCAACCCGGTATTCCAGCCAGAACGCACCCACTTACGCCAAAGAAAAATATAGATTTAACCGAGGTAATAGGTAAGTTTCATGCGGCAGCGTTAGATAAAATCGGGTCATTATACTTCACGAAAGAAGGTTATGACGATTTTTACTACGGAAAAGGCTCAACCTTCCCAGACGTGCAAGGAAGTATCGGTATTCTGTTTGAACAAGCGAGTTCTCGTGGACATTTACAAGAAACACAGAATGGCAATATGAGCTTTGCTTTTACCGTTAGAAACCAATTTGTTACTACGCTTTCTACGTTGCGTGCAGCTAAGGCGATGCGTCAGGATTTGTTAGATTATCAAAGAAGTTTCTATCAAGAAAAATCTACTTCGGCTACCAAAGCTTATGTTTTTGGCGGAGGTGCTGATAAAGTAAAGGTTTGGGAAATGATTAATATCCTTCGTCAACACGAAATAGATGTTTTCAATGTATCAAAAGATGAAACATTGGATGGAAAAACCTTTAAAAAGGGAGAAGCATTTGTAGTGCCTCTAAATCAGCCACAATACCGTTTAGTTCAAGGGATTTTTGAAAAACGTACTACTTTTGAAGATTCTCTTTTCTATGATATTTCGGCGTGGTCTATGCCTCATTGTTTTAATGTGCCTTATTCAGAAGCTAAGATTGCTTTAACTTTAGGAGATAAGTTAACCAAGAATGAGTTTCCGAAAGGAAAAATCATTGGTAATACTACCTATGGTTACGTATTTGAATGGGATAGCTATTTTGCGCCAAGAGCAGCCTATGAATTACAGAAGAAAGGCTACAAACTAAAAGTAGCTACTGAGCCTTTTACAGGAGTGTTTGAAGGTGGAACAAAAGCATTTAGCTATGGTACCGTAGAAATCACCGTTGGTTCAAATCAACAAGCAGATTTCGTTGCCTTGAAAACATTGTTACAAACACTGGCTGAAAGAGATGGCATTGACTTCTATGCTTTACAAACAGGCTTAACACCATCAGGAATTGATTTAGGAAGTAGCTATTTCGCACCGATGCGCCAACCGAAGGTTTTGATGTTGACAGGAACGGGCGTGAATCCGAACGATGCGGGTGAGATTTGGCATTTATTAGATACAAGGGTAAACATTCCTCTATCGATGTCGGATATTACGCAAGTAAACCGCATGAGTTTAGAGAAATATAATACCTTGATTCTTTCAAGTGGTGAATATAGTACTTTGAATGAGGAGAAAATAAAAGCATGGGTAAGAGGAGGCGGTACTTTAATCGCTTTAACGGATGCGGTAGAATGGGCTTCGGCAAAAGGCTTATCACCTGTAAAAATTAAAAATATTCCTGCTGATACTGCTACTGCTAAGCCTTATGCGTTGGCAGAACGCTATAAAGGTGCACAACAAACAAGTGGTGCTATTTTCCAAGTGAAACTAGACCCAACGCACCCAATTGGCTATGGCTATAAAGACCAAACGCTAAGCGTTTTCAGAGATAATAATATTTATTTAGAGAAAATTAAAGACCCATACAATGCACCATTGATTTATACTAACGACCCTTTGGTAAGTGGTTATATCACTGAACGTAACAAGAAGTTAATGAAGAATACACCATCGGTAGTAGCAACAGCTTTTGGAGCAGGAAAGGTGATTGTAATGACGGATAATCCAAACTTCAGAGCATTTTGGTATGGTACTAACAAATTGTTTTTAAATGCTATTTTCTTTGGCTCAACAATACTTTCAGGAGTACGTGGGGGAGATGAGGATTAAGCTTTTAGCTATCAGATTTCAGCTGTCGGTCATCGGCTATTGAGATTTAGATAATTTATTATTAGTCGGCTTTCGGTTTATCGGAAGCCGACTTTTTTATTTTAGGATTATCAGCATGATAAAAACAGTAGGGACGATTGCATTCGTCCTTTGTAGCAAAAAAATATCAGTAAAGGACGAATGCAATTTGTCCCTACATTCGATTCAGATAAAAAAGCTGACATCCGAAGACCGACACCCGACAGCCCAAAAGCTACCAAGCCACCGTAACAGCTCCTTGTTTTTTTAATGTACCTCTTTCGGGGAAGTATTCAGCGGTGTAAGTAATCTGCCAAACGAATGAATCTGGTTTTACTAATACACCTTTGTATTTGCCATCCCAACGGTCTTCTGGACGTTTAGAGATGAATAATAACTCGCCCCAACGGTTAAATACCTTTAATTCAAAATCTCTGATATGAGCTGTAAATACCTGAAATGAATCATTCTGGATATCACCATTAGGCGTGAAGATATCAGGCACTAAAATACTAGGTTCGCATCTATCTACCACATTAGTACTTGCGCGACTAGTACAACCTAACGTATTGGTTACTTCCACGGTATAAATTCCTACGTTTGATACAAAGATAGTTTGGTCGGTTTGCCCAGTTGGGAACCATCTATACGTTTGCCCTGCTCCGCCACCAGCATCCAATTTTATCGGTAAAGCATCTGGCACACAAAGTGGTAATTCAGATTTTAAAGGAATAAAAGGAGATGGCAATAAACGAATAATAATATCATCAGTAGCTCTGCAATTGCCAAGATTAGCATTTAACGTATATGCCCCTTGCTGAGTTGGATAGATAAAATTAGTTGTTTGTCCCGTATTCCAGCGATAAGTAACGCCCGACTCAAGATTAGTACCAATAAAATCAAACCCATTTCTACAAACGTCTCTATCAGCTCCTAAATCTACTTTAGGCGATTGAGCTATTTTAATTATACTAGTTGAACTGCCAACACAACCATTCGCACCCGCTACCTCATAACGTACAATATCAGTTTGTGGATAAGAAGAAGGCGTATAAAGTCCACTAGGAGTTACATTCGTTCCTTTCCAAACCCCTGCTGCTGGACTCGCTAATAACTGTATTGGGCGACTATTTTCGCATACTTCATTCGGAACATTAGGATTGATAACAGGAACAGGCTTGAAAGAAACTAAAGATTTGGCTGTACTGACACACTTTCCAGTAGCATCCATAACTGTTACAGTATACTGACCAGCCCTAGAAACCTTGATTTCAGGCGTATTTTCACCCGTACTCCATGATATCGTTCCAGTGTTAGCATTATTAGCCTTCAAAACAATCGTATCGCCTTGACAAACCAAGGGAGGCACAGTAATGCTTGTAACCGTTCTTGGGCGAATGGCGATGACTAAATTACTTTCAATATACTTACAGCCCGAAGGGTCTGATAATTCTAAGGTATAAGTGCCAGCGCCAAGACCACTAATTAAGTAATTCCTAGATGACACCAATATTGAACCCACAGAACCACTTCTAACAGAAGCGTCAGGATTGCCATTCAATTTTAAATCATACGTGGTAGGTTGAACACCACTATTCGTATTGACAGTGAAAGCGATTGAACCGCTATTGAGAACGTCGCAATAGGTATCTGTCGGTCTTACAATAATGTTTGGATTAGAACCCAAAGCCAATAAAGTAATATTGAACGTAGTATCACAAGAAATTGTACTTTGAATGGATACACGGTAGCTACCTGCCTCTATGCCCTTCAATGAACTTTGTGTTTGACCTGCTATCGCAATCCCGTCTTTATACCATACAAACGTATAGGTATCAGCAGGGGATAAGTTCAATATATCAATTTGCCCGTCTTTAATATTACAGCTACTCGGCAATTTTCTATTGACAATAAAACTTGGTTTGGGCAATGTTCGTACCGTGACTTGGTCTTTTACTTCACAATTCGTCGTACTCTCTTTAACTGTTACTGCATAAGTACCCGCACTAGTTACTATTATACTTGGTGTAGTTTGTCCAGTATTCCATAAAAAAGTAGTTGTTGTGCTAGTACCAGCATTGCTTGCAGATAAAACGAACGAAGCATTCTGACAAATGGTAGTATCTGCTCCTAAATTAAAAGGCTTGGCTGCATACAAATTTACATTTACAGAGTCTTCGGCCATACAACCATTTTTCTCTACCAATACAGTATATTTTCCAGACTTCGTTGCTACTAAAGTACGAAGGGTATCTCTAGGCGAAAAAGTACCATCTATCAACCATGCATAGTGGCTATCAGGAAGGTTATTCGCTGTAGTCAAAGTAGTAGTATTCTGACAAAGGTTAATATCATTGCCTAAATCAGCATTGGGTATGGCAAATATTTCGAACTCCTGTGGAGGGAGTAACGTATCGGACAAACATTGATTACCCATGTTGACAAAGACATGGTATTTACCTGGGGCAAGGAAAGTGTAAGAAACCTTTAAGCCTGCATCACCTGCACCACCCGTTACACTATAAACGGGTGACCCGACGGGCGTATATTTCCCATCATTGCCAGCTTGAGGAGCAGGACCAGCATAAAATCTCCAGTTGGTTTTAGTATTTTTAAAGGTTTCTCCCTCACAAAGATGATTCGTCTGAAAATTAGAAGGTGACCCAAAACAAGTGTCTGAAGCCATAATACCCACACCAGAGCTTTTGGTGACTACAAGAGTTGCCGTAGTGGGTAGTCCTAATTGACTAGTTTTGCCACTTAAGCTAAAGGCATCCCTTTGGTAGTATGAAGTATCAATTTTTATTTTATTGGCATTGGTGTAAGATACAGTATCATTGGGCAGTTTTATCACTCCCAAGGTATCAGTACCTTGAACGGCAAGATAAATTTTCCCATCGGGTCCTAGCTGTACAGAACCATAATATTCTTTTTTGGAAGAATCTAACGTGATTTTTGAGGTAGCCAAAGATGTTGAATCACCTTGGGTTAAATCATA
The DNA here is from genome assembly GCF_058802005.1 of Arcicella sp. GW822-FHT02H01. Classification (NCBI taxonomy): domain Bacteria; kingdom Pseudomonadati; phylum Bacteroidota; class Cytophagia; order Cytophagales; family Flectobacillaceae; genus Arcicella; species Arcicella sp. GW822-FHT02H01. Next base: position 2,879,022 of record NZ_JBXANT010000001.1, read on the forward strand.
GCGTAATAACGAAGAATACGAATCGGGCTTTTTAATGGTATCCGCCTTCATCGTCACAAACAGTGTTTTACTATCTGGAGAAAACTCCACGCCATACACCGTTGGTGGGGCGGGACCTAAGTCAATAATCCTTTTATTGGTAATGGCTCCCGTTGAATCTGCAAAGTCATACACTTCTACGAGATTTCTTGCACCGCCAGGAATGGCAATGGCTAATTTAGTGGCATCTTGCGAGACCTTTAAATATCCCTGCGCTTTCTCTACAGAATCTATTTTGGAACCAATATTAATCGTTTTAGAAATAGAAATACCATTTTTTGTCACACGATACATACGGTAAGTATTTGTATTATAATCGTGTGAGATGACCCAATACGTAGAGTCTTTTTTTACAAAAGTTGAGATAAGGTTTTCAGTCGAAGAAACGTCGTCTAAAGGAAGGTTTTTTTGGATAACTTTTCCTTTTCCTTCATTCAATCGAATATCAACAATTGAATACGTTAATTTTTTTTCACCATTAATTTCTGTGGTAGTAAAAATATAATAATATGACTGACAGCCTTGGCAACTAGGCTGAGGTACAATCACAGCCGATTGGGTGGAATACGAACTTCCCTTTAAAGTATCAGCAGGATTAATCGCACCCATTTCGTTTCCGTCTTTGTCATATACTTTTCTACCGTCGGTATAAAACAATAAATTACCATTTTGGTCTGCTATTGACGATACCCCTTCTACGGTATTTAACTTTCCTTCAGTATCTGGCGTGGCTGAACCATTAGAGAACTTGATACCAGCATTATTTCCAAAGAACCAAGAGGTTTCTGGTGGTTTGGGTGGAGGAGGTACACAAAGTTGAACATTGATTTTATTTTGAGCCGAACAGCCAGTTATCGTATCGGTTACTTGTACCGAATAACAGCTTGTTGTATCGGCAATTAACGTCTGCGTAGAATCACCTTTAGGAAACCAGCGATATTTATATTGAGGTTGTGCGCCGCCATTTCTATAAGGGTCTAATAGTATTGTATTGCCCTTACAAATCGTTGTGTCTTGTTGTGATGGTGTTTGCCCCAAAAAGAAAGCTTGTGGAGGAGCATTAATCGTAATTGTTTTTGTATAAGTTACAGGAACACCATTTTCTGTACGAATAAGTGTTACCAATTTAGGGCCAGGGGTAGAATATAAGTGTGCAGGATTTTGTAAAGTAGAAACGTTTTTTAGGGTGCTACTAGGGTCACCAAAATCCCACCGCCAAGCAGTTGCCACTGTTGTGCCTAAATCTTTAAAAATTGTTGCTGCTGTAGAATCCGTACATTCCGACAAACAAGTTTTTGTTGCACTGAATTGAGCACTAGCCGTGTTTGTACAAACCCATGTAATAAAAACACAGGTGATGAGCAAAAAAAAACGATGTATGCTACTAATTCTAAACATTCTTTCGTTATAAAAAATAAATACTCTTTGCTTTTATATAGACAGCTATTATACCTAAAAGGTTGGATGTGAAAATACTTATTATAAAAATTGATTTTAATAAAAAAATCTTCTTTAAATTTAGATTTTTCTGTGTTAAATAAACTAGATTTTATTGTTCATCGTTCAAATAAACAAAATTATCAAGCACCGATAATATAAACGAAATTTATAAGAGTATAGCACTTTTCTAACGGAATATAATGCTTAAAATTATAGAAAACACAAAATGGTACAAAATTATGTAGATAAAGTACATTTTGTAGATAAAAGTATTATTTAAAGAAAAATATCTTATTAAGATTTAACATTATGATTTACTGTTGATAAAGATGCATTTAACCATTCCGAATTCCATGTTGAAAAGAAGTTTCCTGTTTGTATTTTGTATGTTAACTTGGTCTTTTGCAGAGGCACAAGACCCTCAATATTCACAGTTTTATGCAGCACCTATGTTTCTTAATCCAGCTTTTGCTGGCTCTGCAAAAGCAGCTCGTGTTAGTTTAAATCACAGAAATCAGTGGCCATCGTTAAGTGCTAACTTTGTGACGTCTTCACTTTCGGCTGATATGTATTTAGATAAAATCAACAGTGGCGTAGGCATATTACTTACCTCAGACCGTCAGTTTACCAACCTGGTAACAACGGATATTGGGGCTTTGTATTCTTATCACCTTAAAATAAATGATGGATTAAGGGCAAATTTAGGGATACAAGGTTCGTATGTAACACGTGGTGTAAATTTTGCAGACTATACGTTTGGTGACCAAATTAATACTTATTTAAGTACAGGAGCATATCCACGTTATTCGTCTGATCAGATTTTACAGGGCGGCAACAATTTGACTCCTCAATTAAAATATTGGGATTTTTCAACGGGTGCTCTTTTGTATGGGGAACAATTTTGGGTGGGGGCTTCATTCCATCATATCAATCAACCTAACCAGTCATTTTCTAATGCCAATGCCGCTTTGCCTATGCGGATAGGTATTCAGGCAGGTTATAATATTCCTTTGGCCGACTATATGTTGGGGAATAATCTTGGCGATGCGGTTGATAAAGAAAAAAGTATTACTCCTGTGGTTCATTACAGACGTCAAGGGCAATCAGACCAATTAGATGTGGGTGCTTATTTAACTTATGCTCCTATCGTAATAGGTGCATGGTACAGAGGTATTCCTTTGAAATCTTATAAGAAAGATAATGTTAGTATCGTTAGCCACGACGCCTTGGTATTTTTAGTAGGCTATCGTCAAGATAATTTTTCTATTGGGTACAGTTACGATGCCACCATTTCTTCCCTAAGCTCGACAGGTGGTGCTCACGAGCTATCAATTTCTTATATTTTCACGGATTTGATTCAGTCTAAAAAGAGTAATCGTCCAAGAAAAGGAGAACTAAAGTGCCCGAAGTTTTAAAATCTTTATACAAAGTCTGATTTTTCTAAGGGCTTGATAATTAATAAAGTAAAAAGCAACAAAAGCTCACTTATGACAAGTGAGCTTTTGTTGCTTTTCATATACAGAATAGTTTTACTCTCCTAACTTCTTATAACGAATACGTTTTGGCGTAGCATCGTTACCTAAACGTTTTTTACGGTTTTCTTCATAATCAGAGAAGTTTCCTTCAAACCAATATACTTGCGAATTACCTTCAAATGCTAAAATATGCGTCGCGATTCTATCTAAGAACCATCTATCATGGGAGATGACTACTGCACAACCCCCAAAGTTTTCGAGGGCTTCTTCTAAGGCACGTAATGTGTTTACGTCCAAATCATTGGTAGGCTCATCCAGCAATAGAAGGTTGGCGCCTTCTTTCAGCATCATTGCCAAGTGTACACGGTTACGTTCTCCACCTGAAAGATTACCAATTTTCTTTTCCTGATCAGCTCCGTTGAAATTGAATTTACTTACATAGGCTCTGGCATTTACTTGCTTGCCACCCAACATAGTATGTTCTGTACCTCCAGAAATGGTTTCAAAAACAGATTTTTCGCCTTTTAGTTGGTTGTGTTCTTGGTCAACGTAAGCCATTTGTACGGTATCACCTACTTCAAATGTTCCAGCATCTGGTTGAGCTTGTCCCGTAATCAATTTAAACAACGTAGTTTTACCCGCACCATTTGGCCCGATTACCCCAACAATACCTGCAGGTGGTAACGAGAAGGTAAGGTTATCAAACAATAATTTATCTCCGTAAGCCTTTGTTACATTGTTTACTTCAATTACTTTATTCCCTAGTCGTGGACCAGCAGGGATAAATAATTCTAACTTATCTTCTTTCTGACGGTTTTCTTCCGACATCAATTTGTCGTAGGCCTCTAAACGTGCTTTAGATTTGGCTTGACGCGCTTTCGGCGCCATGCGCACCCATTCTAATTCACGTTGTAATGTTTTCTGACGACGAGATTCCGTCTTTTCTTCTTGTGCTAAACGATTTTGTTTTTGCTCTAACCAAGAAGAATAATTTCCTTTCCAAGGAATACCTTCGCCACGGTCTAGTTCCAGAATCCAACCTGCTACGTTATCTAAGAAATAACGGTCGTGGGTTACGGCAATTACTGTTCCTTTGTATTGACGTAAGTGTTCTTCTAACCACAAAACAGACTCGGCATCCAAGTGGTTGGTAGGTTCATCTAATAAAAGTACGTCTGGCTCTTGTAACAACAAACGACACAAAGCAACACGGCGTTTTTCACCCCCAGAAAGGTTGGCAACGTTGGCATCAGATGGTGGGCAACGCAAGGCATCCATGGCTCTTTCTAAGCGAGTATCTAGTTCCCAAGCATTATAATGGTCTAGTTTTTCTTGAACCTCTCCTTGGCGTTCTAAAAGCTTATCAAAATCTGCATCAGGGTCACCAAAAGCTTCGTTGATGTCGTCGAATTCTTTCAACAAAGCTACAATTTCAGCCACGCCCTCTTCTACTACTTCCTTCACTGTTTTGGTTGGGTCAAGCTCTGGCTCTTGTTCCAACATTCCGACAGAATAACCCGCCGAGAAAACAATATCACCAGTATAGCTTTTGTCTTTACCAGCAATAATTCTTAAGAGTGAAGATTTCCCAGAACCGTTTAGACCTAAAACTCCAATTTTTGCTCCGTAGAAAAATGATAAGTAGATATTTTTGAGTATTTGTTTTTGGGGTGGAACGGTTTTAGAAACACGTTCCATAGAAAAAATAATGGTTTCCTGACTCATCGGGTTAATTTATCGTTTAATGTAATTTTTTTATCGATTCAAAAAAATGCCAAGGTTCATGCAACAGAAAACAGATTTACTTGTCATTTAATTAGTATCAATTTATTTCAAATAAATTTTATAATCATTTATTCAAAGATAGTATATTTAATCAAAGCCTCCTTACCTTTCTTGTATGATAGCTGTATTTGTCATTTAAATCGCTTAATTTAAGCAGTACGTATATTTTACAATAATAATTTAACCATTTGAGGTTCACTTATATTCATTTATCGTTTATTTTGGGCTGTATTTAAGCGTTAAAATAAAAAAACTATGAATAGATTGATAATGTAAACAAATCATTAGATTTTTTGCTGAAAATCAGTAAATTGCGAAAAATTTAGGTGTAAGAAGAGTTTCCATTTTCAAAATTTGTTAATTTTAGAATTTTGAAATTATTTTCAATTAGATTCGTTTCATTAATAATAGAAAAATCAGACTTTTTAAACAATCGCAAAACTACTAAAATAAATTCAACCTAAACCATGAATCTCTTAGAGTTATGAGCCTTGCCAGACACTCTAATCATGTAATGTAAACCAATGGAAAATACAGTTAAGAACTCCGCCGACTATGGCTATTGTAAAGATGGTAAGGTCTTTTTGAAAGGATATTCAGAATATCCAGAACGTCAGATTGGTGTTGTTAGAAACACAGAAGAGGAGGCCTTACAATATTTCGTTAATCGTTTTACGATTGCTGAAAATAAAGTAGCCTTACTTTTTGAACAAGTAGAAGAAGCTCAGAACAAAGGTTCTTACCTTACCAAACTACTTCAGCTTCGCAAAAATCTTGTAGAATTTGATGGCTTAGGAAATTTTATGCCCTTACTCGAACGTTTGGATGGCTTAGAATTGGAATTGAGAGAGCTTATTCTACACAACCAAATCAAAAATCTTGAGATAAAAAGAGCTTTGATTGAAGAGTTGAGAGAAGCAAGTAAAAGCGAAGAGTGGGCAGAAACTACAGAGGCCATTATGGAAATAAAAACCAAATGGTTAAAGACTGGTCCTGTTGACAAATCTTTACAAGATAGCGTTGAAGAAGAATTCAATGCAATTGTAGATGATTTCTTTGTAAGACGCCGTGAGTATTATGCTGAGAAAAACCGAATCATTGACGAAAAATTAGCGACGCTTCAACGCATTGTTGATGATGCTCGTAATTTACGTTATGAAAAAGATGTAGATGCTGGATTCCTTAAAATTAAGGATTTACAACGCGAATGGAAAACAATCAGTCAGGTTCCGCCTAAAAAGCAAAGCCAACTTTGGAAACAGTTCAAACGTTCAAGTGATTTCTTCTTTGAGCGTTATAACCGTGAGAAAGGTATTGTATCAACACCAAGAGTTGATCCAAGGTTACAACAGATGAAGGATATGACCACCGAATTGGAAGGATTGTTCAAACAACAAGAATTGATTCCACAAACTTCGGAAAAGGCAAAAGGATATTTAGTAAAATGGAAAGAGCTATCGGCTCTTGCCAAAAATGTTGATAGAGGAATTGCTGAACGTTTCAGAAATATCTGTGATAAGATTTTCGAAATGAATTACTTATTAAGAGTAATCAGCTATCGCCATCCTGCTTTACATGAAAAGCCAAGAATTGAGCAATTGAAAATCATGATTAATCAAATGGATTACATGACTAAGAAAGAGAAAAACGAACTAGATTCATTTATCTCTGATGCTAATTACAATGGTCAGATGGGAGATAAGTTGGTGATGAATAAAATCAACACACAAAAACGTAAAATCTCTATGAAAGAAACATTACTAATTGAGTTCAAAAAAGAACTTGAGATTTTGTTAGATCAGTAGATTTTGTTTAGACTTTAAGATTGAAGACTCAAGACAAAAGTAGTAAGACTGAGGATTACTAGCAATTTGAATTGAGATAAGAATATAAAAGCCTCCCGATTTGTATCAGGAGGCTTTTATATTCTTATTACTTTACATCCTCAATAGACCTATATACGATATCCATTACTTTTCTTCGGATTTTTAAGGCGTTTATTTTATTGTTACTTACAGAAGGGTTTACTCTGTTTGATAAAAAGATAAATACTAACTCTTTCTCTGGGTCTACCCAAACCAACGTGCCTGTATAGCCTGAATGTCCATAAGAATTGGGTGAAACCGAGGCTGAAATATAATTACTTTCACCATCTGCTGGAAGTTTGTCCCATCCTAAAGCTCTTTCTCCTTTTGTAGAAACACTGTTTGTAAAAGTATTTACGGTTTCTTTATTATAAAAAATCAAGTTATTAATACTTCCTTTTTCAAGGTTCATCTCAAACAATTTCACCAAATCTGACGCTGAACTAAATACGCCAGCATGACCAGATACGCCACCGAGCATCGCTGCCGTCTGGTCTTGAACAGTACCTTGTAGATTTCTTTCTCTGAACAAACGGTCGTTTTCAGTAGGGGCTATCTTGGCTTTTTCTGTTCTCTTTAATGGATTAAAACCTGTTGTTCTCATACCTAGTGGCTCATACAGATAAGACGCCGTAAAGACATCTAATCCTTGCCCCAGGATTCGTTCCACTACATGTTGCATAATCATTAAGCCCAAATCACTATAGACATAGCTAAAAGAACCATCACGGTCGTGTTTATTAATTAAAGGCGATTTTATTACCCATTTCCAAACAGAATCTCTGATTGCAGTTTTAGCATACATATCATCTGCAACTTGCAATGGATAGTCTAATGATTGCGTGGTACTATAAAACTCTTTCTTCCATCCTAAAGGAATACGTGTTCTTTCCCAGAATGGAATATACGCCACCAACCCTGCCTGATGCCAGAGGATGTCGCGGATAGTCATATTTTCTTTATTAGTTCCTCTGAGTTCTGGAAGATAAGTAACTATTTTTTCATCCAGATTAAGCTTCTTTTGGTCATAAAGATACATAACGGCTTGGAGCGTTGCCGATACTTTTGTAACTGATGCCAAATCATACACCGTTTGGTTAGTCACTGGTGGGCTATTTGGTTCATATCCAAGTTGCCCATAGTTTTTATTCAAAATGATTTTACCTTTTCTAGCCACTAATACCTGACACCCTGGAAATACTTTTTGATTAATGGATGAAACAATAATGGGGTCAATACCTTTAAGCTCATCAGAACTCATGCCCACGCTTTCGGGAGATGCTTTTTCTAGCTGACCTTGTTTTCTTAGCGTAATACCATCCCCTGCGATGTATAGATTTTCTACAGAAACTGGCAATTTTCCCGTAGCGGGTATTTGCCCGAATAATACTTTTGCCATGGCTGCATAAGCGGCATCGTCGTCTTCATATCCACACACCAGATTAGAGACTTCTGGAAAGAATTTTAAACTATAAGGATTACCAAACACACATACTACGATATTGGGTGTCTTTTTTTCAAGTCTTTTGATAAAATCCTGTACGCCATAATTCAAATCTAATCGACTGGCAGATTTTTTATTGATATTATGAACACTTAGAATGACAGTATGGGTAGAATCTACATTTTTGAGTACTTCGTTGAACAAACCTTCATCATTTTTGGCAACGCTAGCATACTGTGCCATTGGCACAACAGCACTTAAAGCTTGTTGAAAACGATTGTTAGTGGCAATATCTAAGCTGACAGAAACCAACTTATTGTTGTCTGGTGCAAGGGGCAAAAGCTTTCTAGCATCTTTTACAACAGTAATGGCATTGTCAAATAACTCTTGTTTGATTTGTTGTGCCTGAGGAGTATGTAAGTCTTGATATAAATTATTGGATTCGATATACTTGAATTGATTTAACCCTACCCAATATTTGGCGTGTAATATTTTCTTTACACGACTATCAATTTCTATTTGCTTAATCAATCCCGACTGTATGGCATCTTTGATTTTATTGATGCCTTCTGGAATATTTTCAGAATACAACAAGATGTCGTTTCCTGCTACAAAAGCCTGTAAATCTATTTCAGCCGACGATACTCCTTGTCCATTCCGAACGCCTTTCATATTCAAGGCATCGGTAATTACCAAGCCCTTAAAGCCCATTTCTTTTTTTAATAGATTGGTAATGATGCTCTGTGAAAGCGTTGCTGGTCGCCAATCATAAAAAGGTATTTGTAAATGACCAACTATCATACTCTTGATAGAATCATCAATCAATTGCTTGAAAGGAACCAATTCAATATTATGCATACGTTCGAAACCATACGACACTTGTGGGAGTGTAAAGTGCGAATCGGTATGGGTATCGCCATGACCCGGAAAGTGCTTGGCACAAGCCAAAAGCTGATTGTTTTGCATGCCTTTCATATAGGCACTGCTTTTAGCCGCTACATTTTCAGGAATTTCGCCAAAAGAACGAAAGCCAATAATAGGGTTTTGTGGATTAGAGTTGATATCTACTACGGGTGCAAAATTCAAATGAATCCCTAAGCGTTTACACTGACGGGCAATCTCTGTACCCATGTTGTAAATCAGTGAGTTATCTTGGATGGCTCCCAACGTAATTTGTTTAGGAAAAGCCATCGTAGCATTGACACGCATAGCCAAACCCCATTCGCCATCGATGCCGATTAACAAAGGTATTTTGGTAGTTGACTGAAAACGATTGTTTAAATTAGCATAAGCTGTAGGGTCGCCCTGAAAGAAAATTAACCCACCTATATAATTATTTTGAATAAGGCTTTCTAGCTTTTTGAAATGAGCTTCCCCGTGAGTTGGGTTCACCGCCACCATAAAAAACTGACCAATTTTTTGGTCGTTATCCATGGTAGTAAATACGCTATCAACCCATTGGGTTTCTAGTAATTGACTATTGTTAATGAATTTAGTTGGATTTAATACACGTTGTTTCTTAACAAATTGCTTTGTTACAGTTGCTTCCTTTTTTGCCGTTAGGGAATATAAAAAAGTATTGTTTAATGCTCCGATAAGGGGTAGTTTTAGTACGAACCAAAGGAGAATAAGTGTAATCGAAAACCAAGAAAACTGCTTATACATTTTATCAATTAATGGTTGGGATACAAATAAAAAAGATACGAATTTACAATAAAATTAACGCTAATTAAATAGGAAGAGAAAATTTGAAAGTATAAAAAAATAAACCTAAATGATAATACAGGTTAGTTGGAGGAAGATCGGATGTATTAAAATACTAATGCTTAGAAGTACTTACATAACGAAGAATAGGGGAATATTATGCGGATTCTTGGTAGATTTTGTTTGGAATATTTTAAGCTTAAAAAAATATATTCACAAGTCGGTGTCAATGAGAGGAATAGCTTTACTAACAATAAAAAAGTCAGTCCAAATCTGAACTGACCTTTGAATCCTAAGCAAATAGCAATTTATTGTTTATGAATATCTGAACCACCTGAAGAGCTTGATTTTACAACTCTAGCATTTCCTTTGTGATATACGTCGCTACCACCAGTAGCAGAAATACTGATTTCTTTTTCAGCCCATACATAAGCGTCAGAACCACCTGTAGAGGATACACTGCAATAGCTTGTTTTTAATCCAGTAGCTTTTAAATCACTTCCACCTGTTGAAGTAGCTTTAAATACAGTAGCAGTACCTGTTAAAATAACATCTGACCCTCCTGTTGAGTGACACGTAAGTTCGTCAGCATCTACTTCTAGTTTAACATCTGACCCACCTGTTGCACTTACATTCAGTTTAATTAAATCTAATTTGTTTTCTGAATAAACATCAGAGCCACCTGTAGCAGAAATACTCGTAATGTCTTTAATCGTAACGTACACTTTTACTGGTTTTGAATTCCAGTTGAACCAACTCCATTTAGAGTTTTCAACATAGATATTCAAGCCTCCATCTTTAATTTCAGTAATGATATTATCTTGTTTGTCTTTATCAGCACTAACCGTTACAGATTCAGCACTTCCTTGCTTGATGTATAAATCAATACCACTGGTAACACGAATCGTTTTGAAGCCCGTAATTGAGCGGTTTTCTTTAGTCGTTTGTGCCGAAACCTCAATAACAGAGATGATGGTAACAAGTAATATTAAAAGAGATTTAGTTAAATTTTTCATAATATGTTAATTGATTGTGAATGAGTAAATTGTGAGTTAGTGATCCGCCACCGCGGTGGTAAATAGATGATTAATATCGTTCTCTAATATTGTTTTGATAGCGAAATACCATTTACTATAATCGTTCAACGTGATTACCTGATTTCGAAATGAAGTAATCACTTATGCTCAATTCTCTCATAAGATGCAAAGCAGTCATTAAAGGTTGCACTAGTTAGGAAAAGAAATTTTACCCATAGATACTGATGGAATCCCTTTTCTAGTACCAAAGTCAGATTCGCCCCCTGCTACGGTTTCATTCGCTAAAATAGCGAAGAGTACGGCTTCTTTAGCATCGCCCGAAATACCTAAATCGTCTGTTTTAAAGAAATTGGCAGGAATCAATTCTTTTAGCCATTGTACTAATAAGGGATTGTGCATTCCTCCGCCAGAAAGATAGATATTGAATTCTGCTAAAGATTGTGAACCTACAGCCCAATGAATGGCCTCGGAGATGGTTTCAGCACTAAAACGGGTAAGCGTAGCCAATAAATCGTTTACTGAAATATTTTCAGTCCTACTGATTACCTGAGCATTTTTGACATAATCAATACTAAATAATTCTGGGCCAGTGGTTTTTGGGAAAGGACTAAAAAAGAAATCATCGGCCTTTAATACTTCAAGTAATCTAGCATTTACGATGCCTTCTTTAGCAATATTGGCATCTTTGTCATAAGCCATTTCTGGGAAATAAAATCTTGTAAATGCATCTATTAATGTATTCCCCGTCCCCGTATCGGTAACAAACACTTCTTCTGGGTTCATGCTGGCAGGTAAGAATGTAAAATTGGCAATACCACCCATATTAAGCATAATACGGTTTTCGCCTTTCTTACCAAAAATATAATAATCGCCATATACGGCTAATGGAGCACCTTCGCCTCCTGCGGCAATATGTTTTTGTCTGAAGTCTGAAAGCGTAATAATATTAGTTTTTACTGCAATATGGTCGCCATCACCAATTTGTAAAGTAGCGTTGGTGAACATTTCCTGTTGATGTAAAATTTTAGGAGCGTGCATAACGGTTTGTCCGTGCGAAGCTACTAAATCTACCTCTTCACTCGTAATATTCCACTTTTTTAAGCAATCCAATATCATTTCGGCATGAAGTAAACCAATCCATTCGTTCAGCAAAGCAAGGTGCTGAAAGTCAATCGTTTTCTTCGCAAATACTTTCCTGATTTCAGTTTTAACGGCATCAGAATAATCTGCGGTTTCAAAATTTAGAAGGGTTACTGCGGTGTCTTCGCCACTACCAGTTATTTCACAAAGGGCTACATCAAGGCCATCCATTGATGTGCCTGACATTAGACCAATAATTTTACGAGAAGATTTTCCTGCTAGTTGATAAAGTTTTTGTACGTTTTTATTCATGGATTTTTATATTGAATGAATATTAGCTATTCTATTATTATAGAGGGCTTAAATACCTCGCTAATATATTTTTTGCCCGCAGATTCACGCTGAAAAAATACGCTAATGATGCAGATTATTAAATATCACATAATCTCTAATAATCTGTGTAAATCAGCGGTTTAAAATCTCTGCAATCAGCGGGTAAAAAAATACTCGTTGATTCACGCTGAAAAATACGCTGATGATGCAGATTATTAAATATCACATAAGCTTCTACAATCTCCGTAAATCAGCGGGTAAAAATCCCTATTATTTTTTCTCAACCAATTTACTAAATCTAACCTTCATCACATAAGTCAGAAGGGTTAAAATAATTAAAGCAATGATACCTTCTTCAATATGGTTTGAAGAATTATTGGCTGGGTCTGCATACCAAATATAAATTAAAAAGGCGATTAGGATAGCCTCAACTACAATAAATAAAGACAAGATAGCTACAACCGTTGATAATAAAAGAGGACGAAGTTTATCAAAAACCGATTTCTTATTTTCCATTGTCAAAAAAATAGGCGGATTCAAAACCCGCCTTATATTATTTCTTATTATATCATTAATGCATTAAAAGAAAAAGCCACCCACTCTAAGTACTAACGGACTTCCATAAGGAGAATTAAATTTATCGTAAGTCAAATTATACAAAGCAGTAATTTGGAAACCTCCAAAACCAATGCCAATACCTGCTAAAGTTTGAATAGGAAACTCATAAGACGTTCCCGAGTATTTATAATAATATTTTTGTACTTCTGCTTGAGCAAACATATTTGAAGCAATATTATCTAAAAAATGTAAACGATATTGTCCAAAAACACGTGGCCCATATTGATTCTGAGATACGCTGTATGCTTTATAATACTGGTAGTCGAGAGCAAAGCCAACAATAAAATCATTAGTAGCTTGATAACCTACCATTGGTGAAACTCCAATAACTGTTGGGGTACCAAACTGCAAGCCATTGAGGCCTCCTCCAAATTTAAGTCTTTGTCTGAAAGGTAAATCTCTTACATCTTGTTCTTCGTCTAAATCCCGAACAGAACTATCTTGTTTGATAACAACAGGAGCTTGTGAAAAAGAAGTGGTATAAGCAGTTATAGAAATTAGAATAATGAAAAGTAATTTTTGCATGGTTATAATTTATTAGTTTCTTAGAAACATTGATAGAATCCGCTAATTTAACGCAAAGATTAGCTATTTTCTTGTAAAGCACGAAACAATCTTTTTAGAAAACGTGTCTGATTATAAGGAGGTTCATTTTTTTGTCTTTTCTGATTACTTGATGACCTCAATGCAAATTTTAGCAAACCAGAATTCCTTATCTTTGTTTCATGAATAATACCGAAATCATCGACCAGAATCATATCGCTTTTGAAGACCTTGACCCCAAGCGTAATATCATTATCAAAGGGGCAAGAGTAAACAACTTAAAAAATATAGATGTTGCCATTCCTCGCAATAAACTAGTAGTGATTACAGGCTTGTCGGGTTCAGGGAAATCTTCCTTGGCTTTTGATACCCTCTTTGCAGAAGGGCAACGGATGTACGTAGAAAGTTTAAGTGCCTATACGCGTCAGTTCTTGGGAAGAATGGAAAAACCTGATGTTGATTACATCAAAGGCATTTCTCCTGCTATCGCCATTGAACAAAAAGTGTCGAGTAAAAATCCACGCTCTACCGTAGGAACTACTACTGAAATATATGACTACCTAAAGCTACTTTTTGCTAGAATAGGCATTACTTATTCTCCTATTTCTGGCAATGAAGTAAGAAAAGATACCGTTACAGATGTTGTCAATTATTTGTTTACCAAAGAAGAAGGACAAAGAGTAATGGTGCTTTCGCCCTTGTATTTAAAAGAGGGAAGAAAGTTGGCTGAAGAAATGAAAATTTTACTTCAAAAAGGCTATACGCGTATTGTGATTGATGGCGAAACCAAATTCCTAGAAGAACTTTTGGATGATAAAACGGCACTCAAAAATCTGCCAGCCATAGATTTATTTAGCAATAATTATAAAATTCTGATTGACCGTGTAGTGATTAAAAAAGAAGCTGACGGCCAACCCGACGAGGAAACACAGTTCCGTTTGTCGGATTCTGTACAGACAGCTTTTTTTGAAGGAAATGGTACTTGCTTTATCGAAATTATTGGTGACGAAACTAAAACATTCTCTGACCGCTTCGAGGCCGACGGATTAGTTTTTGAAGAACCTTCTTTAAATCTCCTCAGTTTTAACAATCCCTATGGTGCTTGTAAGCGTTGTGAGGGCTTTGGAAGAATTTTGGGGCTAGACCCAGACCTAATTATTCCAGACAAAGGCATTTCTGTGTATGAGGGAGCAATAGCCCCTTGGCGAACTGAAAAAATGAGCGAATGGTTGGTGCCATTATTGAAAAGTGCCACCAAGTTTGATTTCCCTATTCATCGCCCTTATAAAGATTTAACTGACAAGCAAAAAGAATTACTTTGGACAGGCAATGAATATTTCCACGGACTGAATGAATTCTTTGCGATGTTGGAAAAAGAAACGCACAAAATTCAGTATAGGGTAATGTTGTCGCGTTACCGTGGGCGTACTACTTGTCCAGACTGTAAAGGGTCTCGCTTAAGAAAAGATGCAGGGTATGTGAAAATTTCAGGTAAATCAATCATCGATTTGGTACTGATGCCTTTGAGTGATGTAAGCGATTTCTTTCAAAATCTTGATTTGCCCGATTATCAATATGGCGTTTCTAAACGAATTTTGATAGAAATTGAAACTCGTTTGGAATATATGGAGAAAGTAGGGTTAGGTTATTTAACCCTTAACAGATTATCGTCAACTCTTTCTGGAGGTGAGTTCCAACGCATTAAATTAGCAACATCGTTAGGAAGTGCTTTGGTAGGATCAATGTATATCTTAGATGAACCTTCTATTGGGTTACATCCACGAGATACTCAGAGATTAGTATCTGTATTGGAATCATTACGAGATATGGGTAATACCGTCATTGTGGTTGAACATGAAGAAGAAGTAATGCGTGCTGCCGACCAGATTATTGATATTGGTCCTGATGCGGGAAGTAATGGTGGAAAATTGGTTTTTCAAGGAAACTGGGAAACCATCAATAATATTGATGCAAAGGCGAATCCAGATGCTGGATTTTCGCATACAATCAATTTTCTGACGGGTAGAGATACGATTGAAGTACCTAAATTCCGCAGAAAATCTACAAGCTTTATTGAAGTAAAAGGAGCTTATGAAAATAATCTCAAAGACGTAAATGTGAAATTCCCTTTAGGCATTTTGATTGCTGTGACAGGCGTAAGTGGGTCAGGGAAATCTACATTAATCAGAAAAATATTATATCCAGCCCTAGGCCGTCATTTAGGTACTTATACAGACGAAGCAGGGAAATATGCAGAATTTAGCGGAAGTATAGGCAAGATTGAAGCTGTAGAAATGGTTGACCAAAATCCAATTGGTAAATCGTCTCGCTCTAATCCTGTGACCTACGTGAAGGCTTATGACCAAATACGCTTATTGTATTCTGAGCAACCTGTTGCCAAAGCCAGAGGATATAAACCTGCCCATTTTTCATTTAATGTAGAAGGAGGGCGTTGTGAAACCTGCCAAGGAGAGGGCTTTGTGACGATAGAAATGCAGTTTATGGCAGATGTAAAACTGAAGTGTGAGTCGTGCGGAGGAAAACGTTTTAAACAAGAAATTTTAGACATCAAATTCAATGATAAGGACATCGCCGATTTGTTGGACATGACCGTTGATGAAGCCATTGAATTGTTCAGAAAAGATCAACCAAAATTAGCCGACAAACTATTGCCTTTACAGGAAGTAGGGCTAGGCTATGTGAAATTGGGGCAGTCGTCTAATTCATTATCAGGCGGAGAAGCCCAAAGAGTAAAACTAGCGAGTTTCTTAGGCAAAGGCAATCCAAATAAAGGAAAAACACTTTTTATTTTTGATGAACCTACCACTGGGTTACACTTCCATGATATTAAAAAATTACTAAAGGCCATCAACGCATTGGTGGAACAAGGCGATTCGGTCATTATTATTGAGCATAACATGGAAGTGATAAAATCATCTGATTATATCATTGATTTAGGCCCAGAAGGTGGTGAAAAAGGTGGGTTTGTTACCTTTGAAGGAACACCCGAACAGATGGTGAAATTAGAAGGAAATTACACCGCTGATTTTTTAAAGCAAAAGCTTTCGTAATGATGTTTTTTTAATCTTATGGCGGTAAGATAAAAAAACTAATAACTACGTTGGTGGTTAGATGATAATTGTTGTCGATGTCGGATTAGTTCTTGATACGTAATCGTTCTTAACATCCCAATTTTAATCTTTCGTTTTAGTGCGTCGGTTTCAGATTTATAAGTGTTCTGTCCTTTTAATAACTCTTCGGCGATGTTTGTCACTAAGGCTTCAATTGAATCGACCTTTAGTAAAAGTGGTTTTCTGTTCATCGAATTTAAGGGTGGCTAAAGTAAATTACGTATTCAAGAGAAGTAAGAGTCGTTAATTATGAACATAAGTTAATATTTTTGTTTGAAAGAAAAATGATTTTTCGCCATTTTTTTTTGCCAAACAACCCTGTTTTTCTTTTTTAACCTAAAAATGCTATTGAAATCGTCCTATTTTTTGTTTTTTTAATATCAAAATCGCAGTATAACAAATTGTTTACCCATAATGTTTGCTAAATCTATCCAACTCTATCGAAATGCTTATTTAGGTTTGCCCAAGTCGGTATGGTTGCTGTCGGGAGTAATGTTTGTAAACAGAAGCGGGACGATGGTCTTACCTTTTCTATCATTGTATTTAACACAGAAGCTTCATTATAGCGTAGCAGATGCTGGAATTATCATGGCAGTGTATGGGGTAGGGGCTTTGTGTGGTACTTTCTTGGGCGGAAGACTTACCGATAAAATAGGTTTTTATTACATCCAGTTTTTTAGTTTACTATTTGCTGGTGTTATGTTACTGGTGCTAATGCACCTTACTAGTTTTTATGCTATTTGTATAGGCGTATTTATTTTTACTACATTGGGCGATAGCTTTCGACCTGCCAACGCTGCCGCATTAGCCTATTATAGTGAACCTCAAAATCGTACTCGTTCTTTTTCTTTGAATCGTTTGGCTATCAATTTGGGCTGGTCTATTGGCGGAGGAATAGGAGGGATTCTTGCTGAAATAGATTATGATTTACTTTTTTGGGCAGACGGCATCACTTGTATCGTAGCAGCTATGCTATTGAAATTGTTGTTGAAAGTGCCTGTAAAAGTAAGCCATAAAACGAGTGAAATGACGATAGAAAAACCTGTAGTACGCTCACCTTACCGTGATACTGTATATTGGTTTTTTGCTCTTTGTGTTACGCTCTATGCCATTTCATTTTTTCAATTGTTTAGCTTAGAACCCCTCTATTTTAGAAAGGTGTATCATTTGCCTGAATCTCAAATCGGATTATTGATGGTTTGTAATGGCTTAATGATTGCATTCATAGAAATGATATTGGTGCATCAATTAGATGGTAAGTTTTTGAAAACAAACCTGATTGCAATAGGAACATTATTGACGGCTTTTTCATTTTGGATATTCAATGTTTATTTTGCCGTAAGCGTTCTCTGGATTTCTATTATTTTGAATACCATTGGAGAAATGTTTGCGATGCCATTTATGCAGAGTTTTTCGATAGAACGTTCAGATGAATCTAACCGTGGACAATATATTGCGATGTATTCGATGTGTTATTCTTTTGCACAAATTTCTTCGCCAACGATTGGGGCTCAATTAGCCGAACATTTTGGATTTACTACCTTATGGTATGTAATGGGTAGCTTTTGTATGCTGTCGACATTAGGTTTTATTTATTTGAGACGATTGAAATAAAATCTGATGCAACCTTTAGGGGCAATATTGTATCTTTGAGTAAGGTGTTAGCTTTTAGTCATCGGCTTTCAGCCATTGGTTGTCGGTTTTCAGCTTTCAGTCATCGGCTTTTGGTTATCGGTCGTCAGTTTTTCAATTGTCCATTTTTGGTTTCTAGTCGTTGGAAAAGATAAAATTGATTACAGCAACAATAAAAAAACTGATAGCTGAAATCTCATAACTCAAAGCTGTGATAGCCACTATCCGAGAGCTGACAGCCACCAGTTATACCGCTAAATAAATTTAATATGTCTCTAAAAAACGCCAAAATATTAGCCATCGACGATGACCCAGACGTACTGATTGCTGTTAAAATGTTGCTTCGACCAGAAGTAAAAGAAATCGTTACCGAGAAAAATCCAGAACGTATTCAATCATTATTGGCACAAACCCAGTTCGATTTGATTCTGTTGGATATGAATTATAAAAGCTCGTTGAATACTGGAAACGAAGGTATTTTCTGGCTTAGGAAAATTAGAGAAATTAATAAATCTGTAGCCGTAATAATGATTACAGCCTATGGAGATATTGATTTGGCTGTGCGTTCAGTAAAAGAAGGAGCGACAGACTTTGTATTAAAACCTTGGAGGAACGAAAAACTATTAGTTACGATTGAGGAAGCTCTTGAAAAATCAGCTTTAGAAAATCCCATCTCAAATAAAAACAAAAAAACTGCATCTCCGATAAGTACCAACTCGTTACTTGGTAAAAGTGAGGCCATGCAGGATATTTTCTATAAAATTGAAAAAATTGCTCCAACCGATGCCAATATCCTGATTTTGGGTGAAAACGGAACAGGAAAAGGCGAAGTAGCTAAATTGATTCATCAAAAATCATTAAGAGCAGGCAAACCTTTTGTTCATGCTGATTTAGGTTCGTTGACTGAAAGTTTATTTGAGTCGGAATTGTTTGGACATAAAAAAGGAGCTTTCACAGATGCACGAGAAGACCGTGCTGGTCGTTTTGAATCAGCTAATAAAGGCACATTGTTTTTAGATGAAATCGGGAATATCTCTTTGCCACAGCAAGCCAAATTGCTGACAGTCTTACAAAACCGTGAAGTAACCCGTTTGGGTACCAACGCTCCAGTACCTATTGATATTCGCTTGATTTCTGCAACCAATGCTCCTATCAAGGAAATGTCGGCACAGAATCAATACCGTAAAGATTTAATTTATCGATTGAATACCATCGAAATTACGTTACCTCCGCTTCGTAATCGTGGAGACGATGTAGTAATATTAGCCGAATATTTTACCAAAACCTATGCACAGCAATATCATAAAAACCTCCGTGAGATAGATGATAAAGCAAAAGAAAAATTGCGTAAATATGCTTTTCCAGGTAACATTCGTGAATTACAACATGCCATTGAAAGAGCAGTAATTATGTCGGACGAACAAGTATTAACGGCTCGTGATTTAGATTTGAGTTCTTCGATAGAAAATCCAATCAGTATTGTTAACGAAAGCAATACTTTACGGATAGATGAAATGGAAAAATCAACTATCTTGAAGGCTATAGAAAGGCATGACGGAAATATTACCAAAGCTGCTCGAGAACTAGGTTTAACCCGCACAGCCTTATACCGTCGGTTAGGGAAATATGATATATGAGCTTTGAGCGGTGAGCGGTCAGCTTTGAGCTTTAATTGCACTATCTTCTGCTTGCTTAAAATTAGGTTGATAAAATCTCAATACTCATAGCTCACAGCTCAATGCTCATAGCTACTTATTAAAATTACTTATGTTCAAACTCAATCGCTATGAAGTCAGTCTGACGCTAAGGGTACTTTTGCTATTAGCAAGTATTACTTTAGCAGCATTTTGTATTGTTAATGAAAAATTTACCCTATTGTTTTTCATCGGTTTAGTACTGTTTTTTCAAATCCTGAGTTTTGTACAATTCATCAATAAAACCAATACCGAACTTACTCAATTTATAGAAGCCGTTCAGTACCGAGATTTTTCTTTGCAATTTGCTGAAAAAAATGCCCCTGTTTCTGTACGCCAACTCCGTAGAGCATTCAATCAGATAAACGGAACGTTTAAACAACTGTCGTCTGAACGCGAAGAACAATATCAATACCTCCAAAAAATCTTAGAATTAGTGGATACAGGTATCTTATCTTACGACCAAAACGGCGAAGTAGGGTGGATGAACGAGGCATTCAAAAGGATGTTAAGTATTCCTTATTTAAGAAACATATCTTCCTTAGAAAAGCGAAATCTTTATGTTTTTCAGGCCATTAGTTCTTTAAATAGTGGCGAAAATCAATTGGTAAAAATAGACCAGAAACAAGTGCTGTTAGCCAAAACCACGTTTTTAAATGATGGGAAATTAACACATTTAATTGCTTTCCAGAATGTTAACGAAGCCATTGAAGATACCGAAGCACAGGCTTATCAGAAATTATTGAGAGTAATGACCCACGAAATCATGAATTCTGTAGCACCGATTGCCTCTTTGGCTGAAACGATGGAAGGAAGATTGAAAAAAGGTCAAAATGCTAACAATGCACAATTGCTAGAAGACATTACTTTGGGAATTTCGACCATCAAAAAACGGAGTGCTAACTTATTGAAGTTTGCCGATACTTACCGACAACTAGCCAAGGTTTCCATTACGTCTTTTTCAGTTTTTTATATCAGAGATTTATTTGAAAGTGTAGAAATTCTGCTTGAAAACCAAATAGAACAGAAAAACATAGAATTTGATGTCATTTTAAAAGATTTTGATTTACAAATAGAAGGTGACTTGGCTTTGATAGAACAAGTAATTATTAATTTAATGATTAATGCCATAGATGCCGTAAAAGAATCAGCTAATCCCAAAATCGAAATAGGAGCTTACCTCAACCAACAAGACAAAGTAGTGATTGAAGTAAAAGATAATGGAATCGGGATGTCGGTTGAATTAATGGATAAAATCTTTGTGCCGTTTTTCACTTCCAAAACCAATGGTTCGGGTATTGGTTTAAGTTTATCAAAACAAATCATGGCATTGCATAAGGGAAGTATCACTGTCAATTCAGTAGAAGGACAGGGGACAGCTTTTAGGTTGTCGTTTTAATAAAGAATAATAAGTTTATTTGAGATTGTTTTTAGTATAGTACCCTCAATAAATTATGCTCCCTTCATTCCCAAATTATACACTTTTTTCAACCATTGCTCACGAAAATCAGGTGTTGAATCTCTTATTGGGGCAATATAAGTCACTTTTACGGGACTGATTCCACAAAATTCAAGCGTTCCTTTTTTGAATTGATTGAGGGCTGGGCTTCGCATAAATAGCCAGTCATACCAGCGTGGAGTATCAGTAGTAATGATAATTCTTGCCGTTTTTCCCTTCAATAGTTTTTTAGGAAATGGGCTTCCTTCAATAAATTCAAAAGCAATCCCAGGCAAAAATGTCCTATCAATAAAGCCTTTCATGAGGGCAGGATAGCCATACCACCACATCGGGAAAACCCAAACGATATGATTAGCATTTTTTATCTTATCAATTGCATCTAACAGGTCGGGTTCTAACTCAACACGTTGTCTGTAACCATGTTGAAGATTAATATTAAAATTCAAATCTCGGATATTAATTTCTGTCATCTCAACATCGGTTTTGCTAAGTCCTTCCTTGTAAGCATTTGCCAATGCATAGTTGAAGCTTTCCTTATCAGGATGCCCATTAATAATTAATACTTGTTTCATGTTTTTTCTACAAAGTTAGACACAGCCTAACTTTGTAGAAAGGATATTTGTCGGATAAAAAAATGATTTTTGTAAACTATTCAGAAGTCTTTGAAGGATAAATAATAGGTATTGATAGGAACACTTCCTTATTTCTTAAAAACATTGAAACCCAGAGAATAATTAGAAAAATGGAAGAGGCGATGACCTGTCCCCCAGCTATTTCTAAACACAAAGCTCCCGCAAAGTAACAGCTGGCTAATAAGAACCCTATTTTGTTGGTTTTAGGATACATGAATAATCCAGCAATGATTAATTCAGTTAGGCCAAGGACAGTGATGTAATTACCAAAGCCCATTTTGGTTAAAAATTGCATCACAGATTCGGGTTCTACTCCAATAATTTTCATTACTCCGCCCATGATAAGTACTATAGAAGGAATCGCCATTAGTATAATGGAAAAAATGCGTGTTGTTTTATTCATCTTAATTTTATCGGTTAATAATCGACCAAAATTAGTTACATTTACTATCCTTGGTATAGTACTATCCGTTTGGATAGCACTATCCAAATAGATAGTAACGCAATAAGATAAAAGAGACAACGAAAAATAAAATGCTGACACGGGAAGGATGCCCTCAGAATGTACTTGCTATCAAAGATGCTTTAGAAGCATTAGAAGGTAGATGGAAATTGCTAATAATGCTATCTCTATCAACAGGGAACAAGCGTTTTACGCAAATATCAAAAGAAGTGTATGGCATTACGGATAAAATGCTTTCCAAAGAATTGAAAACGTTAGAAGCGAATAAATTGATAAAAAGAGAGGTTTTTGATACTTTTCCACCCACGGTAGAATACTCAATTACAGCGCATGGTATGTCCATTCAGAAACTTATGGACGAATTATATCATTGGGGGTTAGCTCACCGAAAAGTAATCATGGGGAAATAGTTTAGGTATAAAACATGGATTCAAACACCCCTTCATGGCAAATAACAACCAATATTCATGATATTAGCTATAAATTTGTCTATTAATCTTTAACTTTAGAAGATATATAACACACAATAGGTAGTCTTAAAAGCAAGCATTCAGCCTACTCTCATTCCCAAATTATGGAACTCCTTATCATTTTTGTTTTAATTTTAATAAATGGTATTTTCTCGATGTCTGAAATAGCATTGGTTTCTTCTCGAAAAGCGAGGCTTGAGGCTTCTGCTAAGAAAGGAGACAGTAATGCCAAAATTGCTTTAGATATTGCCAACGACCCAAACAGATTTTTCTCTACCGTTCAAATAGGTATTACATTGATTGGTATTTTAACGGGTATTTTTAGTGGAGAAAAAGTAACTAACGATATTCAAGCATTTGTAGCTCAATTTACTTTATTAGCCCCCTATCAACATACTATTGCCGTTGCCATTGTTGTATTATTAATTACGTATTTTTCATTAGTTTTTGGTGAATTAGTACCCAAACGTATTGGACTTACTAATCCTGAATTTATTGCTAAGGCGGTAGCACGCCCCATGAATATTCTTTCTTTAATTACTTCACCATTTGTTTGGTTACTTACTTTTTCTTCTGATTTATTGATTAAAATACTTAATATCAAACCATCTACTGATAGTAAAGTAACCGAGGAGGAAATTAAGGCAATCGTACAGGAGGGAGCAGACAGTGGCGAGGTACACGAAATGGAACAGGATATTGTAGGCAGAGTATTTAGTTTGGGTGATAGGAATGTGTCTTCTTTGATGACTCACCGCAATGACTTAGTATTTATAAAACTGTCTTATTCAGCAGAACGGATTGTGGAGGTTGTCAGCGAAGAGTTACATTCGTTATATCCTGTTTATGATAAAGATAAAGACCATATCATAGGCATTGTTAGGCTCAAAGACTTGTTTTTACCTTTAAGCAAACCTGATTTTAATTTACAAGCCTATTTGCAAGCACCCCAGTTTATCATGGAAACAGCTTCGGCCTATCAGGCCATGCAACGATTCAAGGATAGTAGGGTACATTATGGAATTGTGATTGATGAATATGGGCAAACACAGGGTATTGTAACGCTTAATGATTTGCTTGAATCGCTAGTAGGGAACGTTTCTGACTTTGACCATGAAGGCTATCGCCTAGACCATCGAGCGGATGGTACTTGGCTTGTAGATGGACAATACCCTTTGGCTGATTTTCTTCAATATTTTGAATTGAGTGAATACATTAGCGAATATCCATTTAATACGTTAGCAGGACTTTTATTGAATGAATTAGGACAAATTCCTCAGCAAGGTGATACTATCATTTGGCAAAATCTGATTTTTGAAATCATTGATATGGATGGTGCTAAGTTGGATAAGGTTTTGGTGAAAATGAATACTGAAAGCTGATTGCCTAGAAAACTGTTTCTACAGCTACCTACAAATAATTAAAAGAAAATATGACAAATAAAATTATTGCAGAAAAGTACTTTGGTATTCTGGCGACAGTTGATTGGAATTCTAATCAATGGCAAGCGGAGTCTACTGAAGAGGATTTGAAAAATTCAAATTTTGGATTCACCAAAGAGCATGGCATCACCTATACTTCATTGAATTTTGCTCATGAGGTATATCCGACAGATGAAAATGACTACTATGCAGGGCTACTGCCACAATTATGGACAAAAACACCCGATAAAGAAAATGCAAAATTGGTAAAAATTGTATTTATCAAAGCTAAAAACTGGGAAGATAAAAAGAACTACATCGTAGGTTTTTATGCTTTTCCTATCTTTGAAAAAGGGAAAAAGCCATCACCGATTGCATCATTTACAGAAGATTTCGAGACAAATATAAAAGCATTACCCAAAGACATCCACATCCTTAAAAACTATATATTATTCGAAGATGAAGATGTAAAGAAGTTTATTCCTAAAGGAAAAAAGGTAGGGCTAAGAGGGTTCAATTATTTAGAAAAAGATAATGTATACAGTATTCTGGATAGAATGTCGAGTAAAAACTCAGATGTAAAACTACAAGGAATAAAATACAGGATTATCAAAACGATTGATGCGATAGAAAGATAACACGCACAACTTGATAAAAAGCAAAATAACAAAATCGAGCCCATGTCAAAAACATGGGCTTTTTTGGTAACTTTACTATTGCTTTACGTGTTAAATTCATATCACGATTTTAAAACATTATGCCCAACAACAAACATTCAGACATTACTGGTTATGAACAAATAGAAATTCTCGGTGCTAGAGAACATAACCTTAAAAATATAGATTTAATCATCCCTCGTAATAAACTAGTAGTCTTCACTGGCATTTCTGGCTCTGGAAAGTCTTCTTTGGCTTTTGATACAATTTATGCAGAAGGGCAACGTCGTTATATGGAAAGCTTTTCGGCGTATGCCCGTAGCTTTCTGGGTAACATGGAACGCCCCGACGTAGATAAAATCAATGGGCTTTCTCCTGTTATTTCTATTGAGCAGAAAACGACTTCTAAAAACCCACGTTCGACGGTCGGCACTGTTACCGAGATTTACGATTTTATGCGTTTATTGTATGCTCGTGCTGCGGAGGCTTTTAGTTATGTAACGGGCGAAAGAATGATTAAGCAGTCTATCGACCAAATCATTGAAGTAATCTTACATGATTATCAAAACCAAAAATTGATTCTTCTAGCCCCTGTCGTAAAAGGTAGAAAAGGGCATTACCGTGAACTCTTTGTACAGATTGCCAAATTGGGCTATACAAAAGTAAGAGTCGATGGCGTAGTGATGGATATTCAGCCCAAAATGCAACTCGACCGCTTTAAGATTCATGATATTGAGATTGTAGTAGATAGAATTGTGGTAAAAACCGAAGAACGTTTTCGTTTATCACAATCCGTTCAAACGGCGTTGAATCAAGGGAAAGGCTTGATGATGACGCATGATGAAAAAGGCGAAGTTCGCAATTTTTCAAAGTATTTGATGGACCCTATTTCTGGGGTTTCTTATGACGAACCCTCGCCTAATAATTTTTCTTTTAACTCACCTTACGGTTGGTGCACGACTTGCCAAGGTTTGGGGAAAGTAGAAGAAATTACCGAAGATTCTATTTTGCCAGATAGAACCCTTAGTATCAATAAAGGAGCCATTGCACCTTTAGGGGAATACCGTGATATGTGGATTTTCAAGCAATTAGAAGTACTGCTAAAACCCTTTAAGGTAAGCTTGGCAACACCCCTAGATAAATTTCCTGAAGAAGCCATCAAGATTATGTTGTATGGCACCGATGAACCCGTACCTGTACCCTCAAAAAAATATGAAGGAACAGACTGGAATACCAAGTACGAAGGTATTATAGTTTTCTTGAAACGTCAGCAAGAGACAGGCTCTGAGAAAATACAAGAATGGTTAAAGGATTTTATGGTCGTAAATACTTGTCCAGATTGCAAAGGTTTACGATTGAAAAAAGAATCTCTTCATTTTAAAATAGACCATAAAAATATAGCCCAATTGGCGGAATTGGATATTGCTGAACTAGCAGAATGGTTTGTAGGCTTAGAAGCACGCATGAATGAGCGTCAAAATGTTATAGCCAAAGAAATTTTGAAAGAAATTAGAAAACGAATAGGCTTCTTAACGGGCATAGGCTTGGAATATTTAACGCTTAACCGTTCACTAAGAACATTGTCAGGAGGAGAGGCACAGCGGATTCGTTTGGCTACACAGATTGGTACACAACTGACCAATGTATTATATATCATGGATGAACCAAGCATTGGTTTGCACCAACGTGATAACGTAAAGTTGATTCAAGCCTTAAAAGATTTACGTGATTTGGGCAATTCTATTTTGGTAGTTGAGCATGATAAAGACATGATGCTGGCATCCGACTATGTGGTGGATATTGGTCCAGGAGCTGGTCGTCATGGAGGTTCAATCGTTGGACAAGGAACACCAGAAGAATTCTTAAAGAACAATTCAACAACAGCTAAATTTCTGAGCGGAGAAATAGGTATTGAAGTGCCTAAACAACGTAGGAAAGGCAATGGTAATTTCTTGATAATTAAAGGAGCAACAGGGAATAATTTAAAAAATGTTACCTTGAAATTGCCTCTCGGTAAGATGATTTCTGTGACAGGCGTAAGTGGTTCGGGTAAATCTTCTTTGATTCACGATACCATGTATCCTATTTTGAATCGCCATTTTTTTAATGCCAAACGCGAACCAATGCCTCATAAATCGGTAGAAGGGTTAGAGCATTTGGATAAAGTAATAGAAGTAGACCAGTCGCCGATTGGTAGGACACCACGTTCAAATCCTGCTACCTATACAGGAATGTTTACAGATATTCGTACCCTTTTTGCAGAATTGCCAGAATCAAAGATTCGAGGGTATAAAGCAGGGCGATTCAGTTTTAATGTAAAAGGTGGACGTTGTGAAGATTGCGAAGGAGCGGGGATGAAAAAGATTGAAATGGAATTTTTGCCAGATGTTCATGTTGCCTGTGAAACCTGTAAAGGAAAACGATTCAATCGTGAAACCTTAGAAGTTCGTTTCAAAGGGAAATCCATTGCTGATGTATTAGACATGACAGTAGAGCAAGCCGTAGAATACTTTGAAAATCAGCCAAAAATCTCTCGTAAAGTACAGATGTTGAAAGAAGTAGGCTTGGGCTATATCACCATCGGTCAGCAAGCAACTACGCTTTCTGGAGGAGAAGCACAACGAGTAAAATTAGCAGAAGAGCTTTCTAAAAGAGATACAGGTAAAACAATGTATATCTTGGATGAACCGACGACAGGATTACATTTTCAAGATATTAAAGCTTTGATGGAAGTATTAGACCGTTTGGCAGATAAAGGCAATACGGTATTGATTATCGAACATAATTTAGATGTTATCAAGGTATCAGACCATATCATTGATGTTGGGCCTGAAGGTGGACAAAAAGGCGGAACAATTATTGCCGAAGGCACACCCGAACAAGTAGCCAAAGTAAAAGGAAGCCATACGGCTAGATTTTTGAAGGAAGAATTGGCTTGAGTGAATAGTTTAATGGTATAATTATTTTATGAACTATTTTTCCGTGGGTTGTGTCCTCACAGCCCACAATGTAGAAGTATTAAATATCTTGCCTGTTGAAAATCATTTCAAGAGAAATCGTTTGTGTGGTGGACTGTGAAGACACAGCCCACGGCGAAGTTACTGCCCGCTTGAAAATCATTTCAGTAGACAATCAATTTTACCAAAAACAATCATGAAAATAGACATCAAAGATTTTGAGTATAACGGAGATAAGAAGTTTAAAATTAAAAAGACACCTACAAAAATCAAAGATTTTTACGAATCTGAGGAACAGTATGAACTATTGATAGCGGAGATAAAAGATAAGATTGACAAACTCCAGAGTTTGATGTATGCTGATAACCGTTATGCGATGTTGATTATGTTACAGGCTTCGGATGCGGCAGGTAAAGATGGAACGATAAGAGCAGTGCTTTCAGGCGTAAATCCTGCAGGTATTGCGGTACATAGTTTTAAAAGACCGACCTCAGAAGAATTAGACCATGATTTCATGTGGCGAAACATGCTGAAAATGCCAGAAAGGGGAAAAATGGTTTTTCATAATCGCTCTTATTACGAAGAATTATTGGTGGTGAAAGTACATCCTGAGATATTGCTTAATAGTGAAAAAATACCAACGGAGTTTACGAATGATTTAGATAAAGTATGGGCGCATCGTTATGAAGACATTCGTAATTATGAAAAGTATCTCAACAGAAATGGTATAATTGTGTTGAAGATTTACCTAAATGTATCCAAAAAAGTACAAGGAGAACGCTTAATTGAGCGTATTCAAGACCCTACTAAAAACTGGAAATTTGAAGAGGGCGACGTAAAAGAACGTGATTTTTGGAATGAGTATCAATCTGCCTATGAAGAAATGGTCAATCAAACCGCAGCCAAATATGCACCTTGGTATGTGATACCAGCGGATGATAAAAAGAATATGCGATTGATTGTCAGTAGTATTATTTTACATCATCTCAAGTCGATTGATATGAAATATCCAGCAGCAGATGAAGCCCGACAAGCTACCTTAGAACAGCTCATCAAAGTAATCGAGCAACAAAATGGATAAGCTAATGTGAAACAATTTTGGTAAATTGCAGGCTTAAAGACAAAAAGATTACCATGCGACTGAATTTCAAGGACTTAATTATATTTGAGAACGACGATTATATTGTTATCAACAAACCTCCATACATTGCTTCACTAGACGAACGACAAGCGGATAACTCGCAGAGTATCTTGCGTTTAGCCAAAGAATACTCAGATGATGCACAGTTGGCTCACCGTTTAGACAAAGAGACTTCTGGTGTATTGGCTATTGCCAAAAATCCAGCAGCCTATCGTCACCTAGCCATGCAGTTTGAACACCGTCAGGTAGAAAAACGCTACCATGCTGTAGTAAATGGTGCTCATGATTTTGAAATGATTTCGGTGTATTTACCCATCGCTCAGAAAAGAGATGGTACCCAAGTAATGATAGACCGCCAGAAAGGGAAAGAAGCAGAGACAATTTTCAATACGATTAAAGTATATCGTAACCATACTTTGGTAGAATGTATGCCTGTAACAGGTAGAATGCACCAAATCAGGATTCACTTAGTATGTTTAAAAGCTCCTATCGTTTGTGATCCAACTTATGGCGGAGAATACATTTACTTATCTGATTTAAAAAGAAAATTTAACCTAAAAAAAGATACAGACGAACTTCCTTTAATGAAAAGAGTAGCCCTACATTCTCGTTCGTTAACATTCAAATTATTAAATGAAGAGATTATCAAGATAGAAGCTCCTTATCCGAAAGATTTTGAGGTTTTGGTAAAGCAGTTAGAGAAGTTTTCGTAATTTTGCGCCCGTCTGATTCAAGACACTTGGCTCCGTAGTTCAATGGATAGAATGTAGGTTTCCGGTACCTAAGATGAAGGTTCGATTCCTTCCGGGGTCACAAAGCCGCTTTACAAAAGTAAAGTGGCTTTGTGTTTTATGGCTTTATCTAAATTAGCAAAAGCAACAATAATTCCGCTTCATGCATTTTGTTCATATTAAGTATAAGCAACCTAAAGTCTATAAGGAAGAAAACTATTTAAAAAAAGCTTAGAATAGAATAAATAAGTAATAAAACAAAGTACTGTCTTTCAGAATAGTTTATTAAATTGGAATTTATTTACACATACTTAATAACACTGCAATGACACATCAGGAGATATTAAAAAAGGTCGAATGGAGAGATTTAAGAAGTTTGTCTATCAAAGAGATGTTGATTGAAAATAACCTTACTATTCCTTGGTTGATTATATCTCTATCGCTCGCATATTTTGATTATTATCTTCTTGCTTTACCATTTTCAGCATTCTTCTTCTTAACAGGACTTAGACAAGTACATAATGGATTCCACAATTCGTTGGGTACAAATAAGTTTTTGACTTGGCTTTCTTTATATCTTAATAGCATTTTAATGGTTGTTTCCATCCATGCCGTTAAATTTAATCATATAAGACACCATAAATACTGTCTTGAGGAAGAGGATTACGAAGGCAAATCAGCAGCAATGACTTGGTATGGGGCAATTTTATATGGGCCAATACATGTATTTCTCATTCACAAAATCACGCTCAAACTTGGCAATAAAAATTACAGACAAAACGTGCTTATTGAACTTATTTCTATTGCAATTTTTGTTTGTCTTGTATTCTATTATAGAATTGATTTTCTAATCTACCATATTATTATTATGATTATCGGAGAGTTTTTGATGTCATTCTTTGCAGTCTGGACGGTTCATCATGACACCCACGACAGCCCTGAATTTGCAAGAACTCAAAGAGATAGTTGGAAAAACAAGCTGACATTTAGTATGTTCTATCATTTAGAACATCATTTATTTCCTGCTGTGCCAACCATTAAATTACCTGAACTTGCTAAACGAATTGATCAGACATTTCCTGAAATAGAAAAGAAGCAAACATTCTAATTTACTACTATTGTTTGTTAGTCAGACATGTTAAACGTATTACCATGATATTTACCCCTTAAAATCATGAATATTAAAAACCTTATCACAGAATTCATATTCGGAGGGCTGATTGGAACAGATAAACAACAAACGATTTTTAGAATACTCCTGTACGTTTTTTAGGTACCAATTCACAGCGTTAATATCAAGATTGGACGTTGGCTCGTCAAGCATCAAAATCTTGCAGTCAGATAGGAAGGAAAGCCCTAATTTTACCCTTTGCTTCATGCCCGACGAAAAATATTTCACTTCTTTATTCTTGGCTTGGGGCAATTCAATAAAATCAATGAATTGATTGATAGTGAAGGAATCTCGTAAAGGCTTAAATTTAGTATGAAAAGTTAGCAGTTCGCTTAGGGTGAAGTCTTCTATTAATTCTAAATATGGAGCTGTAATGCTGATATGTTGATAAAAATGGTCGATTTCAAGAATTTTATCTCCTTCTTGAAAAACAACATTGCCTTCAGTATGAGGCATAAAGCCCGAAAGTACTTGTAATAAGGTAGATTTTCCGCTACCATTTGCTCCCGTAAAAGTATATGAATTACCCGTCTGAAATTCCAGCGTTAGCTTTCTGAAAATCCATTCATTTCTAAACTTTTTACCAAGATTTTGAGCGTTGATATTCAAGGGTTATGCTTTGATTAAATAAAAAGGTTGATAATAGATTCTTTCAAGAAAGCAATTATCAACCTTTTATAAATATTATGAAAGACCTTTCATAATACCTCTTTCTGAATTACGGATAAAGTTGACAATTTCATCACGTTCAGAAGAAGCAGGAAGATTAATTTCAATTTGTGTAAGGGCATCAGATGTATTCAGATTCTTCAAATAAATATACCTGTATGCTTCTTGAATTTGCGAGATTTGTTCTTCCGAAAAACCACTTCTTCTTAACCCTACCGAATTAATACCTACATAACCAAGTGGCTCGCGAGCAGATTTTGTATAAGGGGGAATGTCTTTTCTTACCAAAGCTCCACCCGAAATCATTACATGTTTCCCGATTTTCACAAACTGATGTACTGCGGCAGTACCACCAAAACGAGCAAAGTCGCCCACTTCTACGTGTCCAGCCATCTGTACATTGTTAGCAATAATTACGTTGTCGCCAATTATACAATCATGAGCGATATGGCAATAAGCCATAATTAAGCAATTTTTACCAACTTGAGTTTTATATTTATCAACAGTACCTCTGTTTAACGTTACACATTCACGAATTGTAGTATTATCACCTACGATGGCAAGTGTTTCTTCTCCTTGAAATTTTAAGTCTTGTGGAATAGCAGATATTACGGCACCCGGAAAAATACGACAATTTTTACCAATTCTTGCCCCAGGAAAAATTGTTACGTTTGAACCAATCCAGCTACCTTCACCAATTTCCACGTTTTGATGAATCACCGTAAAAGGTTCTACGACTACATTTTGAGCAAGTTTGGCGTCGGGGTGTATGTACGCTAAGGGTTGTGTCATATTTTTTATTGATAACAACGAATAATTATTCGTAATAATTAACTCTTTCTTACTAAGCTAGCTGTCATGTCGGCTTCACAAACTACTTGTCCGCCTACATACGCTACCCCGTGCATTTTTGCAATACCTCTTCTGATAGGGGCTAATAAATCACATTTAAACACCACCGTATCGCCCGGTACTACACTTTTTCTGAAACGGCAATTTTCAATTCCTACTAGGTATGGCCAGTAGTTTTCTGGATCTGGTACCGAACTAAGCACTAATATACCACCCGTTTGTGCCATTGCTTCTACTTGCATAACACCCGGCATCACAGGGTTGTTAGGAAAGTGACCCATGAAATAATTTTCATTCATGGTTACATTCTTAATACCTACTACACTTTGGTCGTCTAAATAAATGATTTTATCAACCATTTGGAATGGATAACGGTGAGGAAGCAATTGATAGATTCTCTCGAAAGTGAAAATAGGAGGTTGCTTTGGGTCGTACTGAGGTACTTTGTTTTTCTCAGTTTCCAACATCAACTTTTTGATTTTCTTCGCTAATTCTACATTGGCTGCATGCCCTGGGCGTGCAGCTAAGATTTGCGCTTTGATAGGGCGACCCACTAAGGCTAAATCTCCTACCATATCTAATAACTTATGGCGAGCCATCTCGTTATTATAATATAGCTCTAAATTATTAAGAATACCTTTTTCTTTAGAAACACTTACTTTTGGTTTACCTAACACCATCGCAAGGTGGTTAAGCTCTTCTTCAGAATAATCGCGGTCGGCAATTACGATAGCGTTTGATAAATCTCCCCCTTTGATTAAATCAGCTTTGTATAGGGCTTCTAGCTCATGTACAAAACAGAAGGTACGGCATTTAGCAAAGCTTTCATTGAACTGGCTGATAGCCGTTAAATTAGCATGCTGACTTGTCAAAAACTTAGAATTATAATCTACCATTGCCGTCAAACGATAATCGTTCAAAGGCAAAGCGGCTAATTCAACGCCTCTTTCTGCATCTTTATACCTGATTTCAGAAGGAATTTCAAAAAATTTACGATGAGCATCTTGCTGTTCTAAACCTGCATTTAGAATCGCTTCTACAAATTTGATAGAACTCCCATCCATAATAGGTGGTTCAGGGCCATCTAATTGTATCAAAACATTATCAACCTGACAGCCTACCATCGCTGCTAATACGTGTTCTACTGTATTAATTCGGGCTCCGTTATGTTCTATGGTTGTTCCTCTCGAAACATCTACTACGTGATCTACGTCAGCATCTGCAATGGGCTGATTGGGTAAATCTACTCTTTGAAACTTGTATCCATGATTAGGCGGTGCTGGCAAAAACGTCATATTAGCTACAACACCAGTGTGTAAGCCAACCCCCGACATCGTAACAGATTTTTTGATGGTATGCTGTTTGTTATTCATTGCTTTTTAACTTATTTTCTATTTCTCTCAATCGTTTCTCTGTAGCAGGAAGTTTACGAATAAGAGCCTGTGTTTTCAAGTAGTCTATGTTTTCTGTAGCTGGCGTACCGCTTAAAATCGTTCCTTCTTTATTAGGAGCTTTAGAAATACCCGACTGCCCCAATGCAATCGTTTTGTTGGGAATATTAATATGTCCATTAATGCCCACTTGCCCACCAATCATACAGTTTGCACCTATTTTTGCTGAGCCTGCGATACCAGTTTGTGCAGCAATTACCGTGTTTTTACCGATTTCTACATTATGCCCAATCTGAACTAAATTATCAATTTTTACGCCTTCTCTGATGATAGTAGAGCCAATCGTAGCACGGTCAATTGTAGCATTTGCTCCAATACTCACATAATCTTCTATTAAAACGTTGCCTAACTGAGGAATCGTTTGATAAGTGCCATCTGCTTGTGGTGCAAAGCCGAAACCATCCGCACCAATTACTGCATTGGCATGGATAGTACAGTGATTACCGATACGTGTATTTGGATAGATTTTTACACCTGAATAAAGTGTACAGTCGTCACCAATAATACTTGCTTCTAAGATTGTTACGTGAGGATATATTTTTACGTTTTTTCCAATTTTACAATTACTAGCAATATAACTAAAAGCACCAACATATTCACCTTCACCGATTGTAGCAGAACTACTGATAAATGAGGGTTGTTCAATGCCTTTTTTCTGATTTGCTAAGATTTTTTGATATTCTTGAAGAAGTGTAGTAAAAGCCGAATATGCGTTTTCAACCAAGATTAAAGAAGGAGAATAGCCCTTTTTAGGCTCAAATGTTTTGTCAACAATTACAGCAGTTGCTTGGGTAGTATATAAAAAATGCTCATATTTAAGATTCGCTAAGAAGGAAATACAACCTTCTGTTCCATCTTCTATTTTGGCTAATTGGCTAATTTTAAGGCTTTTATCTCCCTTTACTTCTCCATTTAGCATCAGAGCAATTTGTTCAACGGTAAATTCCATTCTTAGGGTGGTGGTCGTTGTGTTTTGTTTTTGGACGGCTTCGCCTAACATATTTTACCGCAAATATACATTCTTTGCCCAACATATATAATATTTTTTGACGATGTTACTTAATGCCTTTATTGTAGGTAAATCAGAAGCCTCTGCAATATCCAGTACTCTTTTGTCTTTTGTTAGGATATTAATGTTCTGTTTGCCAGATACATAGGCGGCATTAGAGGTGCTTCCTTCTATCATTAAATAAGGTAAATCACTTACCTCTACACCAGGATGGCTTAATAAATCAATTTGAATTTTTTCAAGAAAAGATGGTTCAATAGGCGAGTCTGAAATATGAATTTTGAATAAATCTCTATCTAACAACATTTTACTGATATTAGAAAGCAATTTGTCAGGGTGTTTTGCCCATATTTTTACACAAGCCCAAATGTCATAATCATCCATTTCTACAAAGGCTTCTAAATAAGATTTGTCTGAAACAAAATCATCTAGACTTACATCTTTTTGTAAAAAAACCATAAAGGCTGGTGTCGCAAAAACGCTTTCTCCTGCCCTGATTAATTCTCTTGCTCGTTTAATGATTTGAATTAACATTGTTTCGGCACAGATAGAGGTTTTGTGCAAATATACTTGCCAATACATCAATCGACGGGCAGTTAAAAAGTTTTCAATAGAATAAATTCCTTTTTGTTCAACGACCAATTGGTTGTCGACAATATCCAACATTTTCAAAATTCTATCGGCACCAATAAAGCCTTCGCGTACACCCGTAAAAAAACTATCACGGTTTAAATAATCCATTCGGTCAACATCTAGCTGACTTGAAATTAATTGCGTAAAGAATTTCCTTTCATAATTGCCAGTAAACATCTTTATGGCTAAAGTCAAAGCACCGCCTAGTTGCTTATTCAGTTCCTCCATCAACAAAAATGAAATATGCTCATGAGATACATGATTTAAAATGACAGACTCTAGTACATGAGAAAATGGCCCATGACCCACATCATGCAGTAAAATAGCAATTTGAGCAGATTCGCATTCTGCATCTGAAATTTCATGTCCTTTGCTTTTTAGGGTAGATAAGGCCTCGTTCATTAAATACATTGCCCCCAGTGCATGATGAAAACGTGTATGCAAAGCACCTGGATAAACATATTCTGCCATGCCTAACTGTTTGATTCTCCTTAAGCGTTGATAGTAGGGATGTTCAATCAAATCAAAAATTAATTCACTCGAAATATTAATAAATCCATAAACAGGGTCATTAACTATTTTACGTTTATTCATGTATTTGTTAGTTGAGAATTAATGAGCGATGAATAAATAACTAATAATTGAAGTGTAGGGTTTAATTTTTCTTTTATTCCTAATCCGTGACTTAAGTCACGGGCTAGGGGTAAAAAGTCTAGCGTCTTGTGTCCTCGAGTCCTAAATTCCTTCAGTCCCCAAAACCTTCATCTAAAAGACTAGCGTCTTATGTCTTCTAGTCTCAGAGTCATCCAGTCCTAAAGTCCTCAATCCAAAAAAAATCCTCAAAGAACCATACCAACAAAAATAGCGATACAAAACCTGCATCGCTATTTTTTTCAATTATTTAGTCGTTAAAAAACTTAATTATTGCCATCTCTACGACCACCGCCATTTCCACCACGGTCTCTCATTTCATTTTGTAGTTCAGCATATTTAGTAAGCTGTTCAGCAGTAAAAATAGTTTTCAGTTTTTCATCCTGTGCCTTTGTAAGGTCGCGTAACTCTTGCATAGCAGCACGTCTATCAGTTGCATTTCT
This sequence comes from Arcicella sp. GW822-FHT02H01, assembly GCF_058802005.1. NCBI lineage: Bacteria > Pseudomonadati > Bacteroidota > Cytophagia > Cytophagales > Flectobacillaceae > Arcicella > Arcicella sp. GW822-FHT02H01. Next base: position 2,915,651 of record NZ_JBXANT010000001.1, read on the forward strand.
TAAAGACTCTCTTTTTGTCGCTCTTTCCATCAACAAAGGCTTAACCTGATTTACTTGCTCAGTAGTCAAACTTAAAGCCTTAGTCCATCTTTTTAATTGATTGTCCACTCTCTGTTCAGGAGTCATATCTTGTTGACCACCATTTTGTGTTTCAGCACTTTGGGCTACAGAAGTCTGAACATTTACCATAAAAGTAGCGGCTACTAAGCACGCTGCGAAGATTAATTTCCTTTTCATTGCTGAGATAGTTAATATTTAAAAACAAGTCTTAGATAACTACTACTTGAAAAGGTTTAAATGTTTTTTTAAAAAGATATTTTGTAAAAATGCTTTTAAACATCTAATTTTGCACCACAAAGAAATTAAAAGCTTTGTAGGGCCTATAGCTCATTCGGTTAGAGCAACTGACTCATAATCAGTAGGTGCTTGGTTCGATTCCAAGTGGGCCCACAATAAAAAACTCATAATCAATCGATTATGAGTTTTTTTGTTTAGGCGTCTATCTTATTTTCATAAAATAACACGCCTAAACGGTACTATATATATAATGAAGGGTTAGGTATTCTTTTAAAAGTGGTTAGGCATTGTTTTTATAAATGGTTACGCATTATTTTTTTAAAAGCAGTCAGGTGATTTTTTAAAAGTGGTTACAAATTGTTTTTAAAAGCAGTTAGGTAATGTTTTAAAAGTGGTTAGGCATTGTGTTATAAATGGTTAGGTACTCTTATTAAAAGTGATTAGGCATTTTTTTATAAATGGTTAGGTACTTATTAAAAGTGGTTAGGTAATTTTTTAAAAGTGGTTATACGTTGTGTATAAATGGTTAGGTACTCTTATTAAAAGTGATTACGCATTGTTTTAAAAATGAGAGCGTTTTGGTAAACGCTCCCGTATGAATTAATAAAGCAGATTAGGGCATTTTAATATCTTCAAATAATAATTATTCAGCTTCTTCAATAACTTTTATTTTTCTATTTTTTTCTGACCATAAATAAAGTGATGGTAAAATCAATGGTGCAAAAATTAAAGTACTGCTCAAACCACCGATGATAACCGTTGCCAAAGGCCGTTGTACATCTGAACCAATTCCTGATGAAATAGCCGCTGGTACAAGACCAATAATAGCAACTACTAAAATGGATAATAATGCTCTTAATTGTTCTTTTGATGATACCAACACATTTTGCTGTAACTCGGCATCATTATATCCTTTCGCTCGATTAATGGCTGATACTAATAAAACCCCTGCCATTACTGAAATACCAAAAATACTTACGAAACCAACTCCTGCCGAAACGTTAAAGTAGTATCCTCGTATTAATAAGGCGACGATACCTCCACCCAAAGCAAACAAAATACAACTCATTGTTACCAAAGTATTAGGCAAATTCTTGAATAACATAAACAAGAAAAGAAAAACCAATAGTATTGTTAACGGAATCGTGAAAGCCAATTGCTTGCCTGCACGTTCAAGGTTTTCGTACTGACCACCATAAATTATTTGGTAACCCTTTGGTACGTGTACTTTGGCATCAATCTTATCTTGTAACTCTTTCACAAAACTACCTTGGTCTCTGCCTTTGATATTTGTACGAACAGTTACCATCCTTTTGCTTCCGTAACGATAAATATTCGTTTGACCTTCTACAAAGTGTATATCTGCTAATTGACTCATGGGAATTAACGAACCATTTGCCGAGGGTACTAAAATATCTTTGATAGCATCGATTGAATTACGGAACTGTGGTAAAAAGCGAACAACGATATCATAACGTTTTGTACCATCATATAAAGTTGAAATTGCTTTGCCTCCAATCGCCGCTTCAATCATATTTTGTATATCAGCAATATTTATGCCAAAACGTGCGGCGGACTCACGATTTATATTAATTGCTAGTTGGTCTTGTGGTCCTTCTTGCTCTATGTTAACATTATCAGCACCAGTAGTTTGCTTTACAATGACCGCAATGCTATCCGCTTTTTGACGCATCATCTTCAAATCATCCCCTACGACGGAAATAGCGAGGTCTGCGGCACTACCTGTTACGATTTCCATCACCTGATCAATAATAGGCTGACCAGAAGAAAAAGATACAGAAGGTAATTGTTGCTGAAGGTCATTTTTTATTTTATCAACCAATTCTTTTTTAGAAATAGTCTTACTCCAAAGACTATAATCCTTCAATCCTACCAAAATTTCATTTCTATTCGCAGGAAATGGATCTGTTCCGTCGTCGTTTCTACCTGTTTGTGTAATTACAAAAGCAATTTGCGGATACTTCGCAATGATACTTCTGATTTTAGGAGCATAACTTGCGTTTTCTTGTATGGTAATACCTGCGGGAAAATTCCCTCTTAAGAAGATAGAGCCTTCATCCAAGCTCGGTAAGAATTCCGTGCCTAGTTTCAATCCACATAAGATAAAAGTTGCTACAATGGTAAAGCCTACGATTACTGTTCTTTTATAGTGCTTTAGCAATTTTACTAATACATTGCCATAGTGTTTAGACAGAAAATCCAACACATAATTTTTGTGTTCTTTCATTGGCTTTTCAAAATCTGCCAATGCTTTTTTATAGCTGAAAGAAATTAGTACTGGAATAAACGTAAGTGCCGCCAACATCGAACCTATTACTGCAAATGCCAAGGTTAGGGCCATTGGTGAAAATAACTTGCCTTCTACACGAGTCATCAATAAAATAGGCATATACGCCAAAATGATGATAGTAACAGAAAAGAAAATTTCGCGACCTACCTCTTGAGCAGAAAGCAAGGTAATTTTGATGATTCCTTGTTTCTTTTCTTCAACCGTGGCTGTTCGATACCTTCTGATTAAATGTTCTGCCATCAAACAGGCACCATCTACAATAATTCCAAAGTCGATAGCACCCAATGAAAGTAAATTGGCAGGAATGCCCGTCAAACGCATTAATATAAACGCAAACAATAATGAGAAAGGAATCGTCAATGCTACGACAAAAGCACTACGGACACTTCCTAAGAAAAATATCAATAGAATCACTACGATAGAGATTCCCTCAAAAAGAGTATGTGCTACGGTCTCCAACGAATGGTCAATCAAGAAACTGCGGTCGTATAAGGGACGTAAATGCACGCCTTCTGGCAATTCGCTTGCTTGCAAATCCGCCATTTTTTCTTTCAACAGTTTCAATACTTCGCTTGGGTTTTCGTAACGTCTTAATAAAATGATGCCTTCTACGCCACTATTTACATCAAGCTTATCTTTGGTAACGGTATAACCCAAAACACCACTGGCGGGTGGCGGAGTAATCTCCACAGTAGCCACATCTCGGATAAATACAGGCATCCCGTTATCCGATTTCAACACGATATTTTGAATATCCTGTTCGTTTTTAATAGCTCCCAAGCCTCTTACGGCAAAACCTTGTCCACCACGGGCCAAGATGTTTCCTCCTGTGTTTTGGTTATTTACATTTACTGCATCAGTAACATTTTGTAATGTAAGGTTATACTTTCTTAACTTTTCAGGTGAAGTAATGATATGGTATTGTTTCAGCGGACCACCAAAAGTTACTACGTCTGCAATGCCCGGTACTTGCAATAGGGCAGGTTTAATCACCCAGTCTTGTAAATCTCTTAATTGAGTCTGGCTGAAATTAGCGGGAGCTTCTACCACATAACGGTAAATTTCTCCAACAGCCGTACTCATTGGTGCTAGCTCTGGACTTACGCCAGCAGGCAAAGCAGCGCTACTTAATCGCTCGATTACTTGCTGACGAGCGAAATAATCATCTGTACCATCTTTGAAAGTCAGTTGCACAACAGATAACCCAAAAATAGTACGACTCCTACGATCTAATACATTGGGTGTATTCTGTAAGGCACGTTCTATCGGTACAGTTACTTGTTGCTCTACTTCTTCGGCTGCTCTACCATCATACTGTGCTACTACAATTACACACGTGTCAGCAATGTCTGGATAGGCTTCTATTTTTAATTGTGTAAAGCACCAATAGCCAACAGCCATCAATACTGTACTTATCGCAATAACAATCCAGCGATTGCGAAGGCTGAATACTAACAAGTTCTTAATCATCTATTTCCACTGTTCAACTGGGTTGGTAATAATAAATCCGCTTTTTACTTCTACTCTAAGAGCCGTTAAAACCGCTCTCACTTTTGCTGTTTCATCGATGAACGTAATCATGATGGGGGTTTCGTCGAAGCTAAATAAATCGTTTGGACGATTGAAATGCTTGTTGGAGCCAAAGCCCGAAATGCCTTTAAAAACAGTTAATCCTTGTATTTTTTGGGCAATCAAGAATTGGATGATGAACTCATGCAGTGATTTTGTGCCAAAGAGTTCGTCCTCGTCGATATAAATCTGAGCTTGTAGCATAGTGTTTTTAATTAAAGCAACGTTCCTTTTAATAGGAAAGCAGCAATGCTGAAATAAATGATAAGTCCTGTTACATCTACCAAAGTAGCGACAAAAGGTGCAGAGGAGGTGGCAGGGTCAAAGCCTAATTTCTTTAAAGCAATCGGTATCATCGAACCGCTCAATGTTCCCCACATCACAATGCCAATCAGCGAGAAAAATATTGTGGTGGCTACTAATAAATAATGTTCAGAATAATTAAACCAATGAAGGTGTTGCCAAAGGACAATTCTGAGAAAACCAATAGCACCAAGGATAATTCCTAATACAATACCCGACGAAAATTCTCTTTTCATCACAAACCACCAGTCACTAAAAGAAATCTCTTTTAAAGCCATTGCTCGAATAATGAGTGTTGCTGCTTGTGAACCACTGTTGCCTCCGCTTGAAATAATCAAAGGAATGAAAAGGGCTAATACCACTGCTTTGGAAATTTCTTCATCGAAATAACCCATTGCCGATGCCGTCAACATTTCACTTAGGAAAAGTACAATCAACCAACCAGCCCTTTTTTTGATAAGCGTGAGTATCGGCGTTTTTACATACGGGAAATCTAATGATTCTAAACCCCCGAATTTCTGAATATCTTCTGTGTCTCTTTGTTCTGCAAAATCCAGCACATCATCGGCTGTTAATACGCCAATCAAAACATTTTTATCACCCACTACTGGCAATACGTCGCGGTCATATTCTTTAAACTTATCAATGGCTATTTCCTTTGTATCTTCAATATTGAGGCTTACACAAAAACCATCAAGAATGCTTTCAATAGATTTGTAGGATTCATTTAACACCAATTTGCGAATAGGAATATCATCTACCAGTCTGCCTTCTTCATCAATCACATATATTACATTGGCCGCTTCTGTATCGTTGGGATTCCCTCTTAGATGTTCAATCGCTTCGCCCACAGTCATGTATCTTGAAATCGTAGAAAACTCTGTGTTAATTAAGCGAGCAATGCTGTTGGTAGGATATCCAAAAAAATCATGTGTTTCAACCCGATTTTTCTCTGAGAGATATTCAAGGAAATGAGATTGTTCTATTCCTACCAATTTTGAGAAGAATTCAAAACGGTCATCCGAAGGTAAATTATTAAGGATGACAGAAGCCTTTTCTTTAGAAATCCCTTTGATGATTTGTAACTGCCAGTCGAAAGTAAGGTAGGCAAATACTTTAGCTTGCGAGCCTTTGGGTAGAGAAATCAAAGACTGTGTGGCAACCTCTAATGGTAAAGAGCCAATAAGGATTGCTACATCGTTGGGATGCACAAAATTTTTGTCGCTATCCAAGCCCAACAATGTGCTGAAATCGCCTTTTAAAATTTTTGCTCTTACATCTTTCATTTTGTATATGGTAAGCTTTAATATGCTTTCGGTCGTCGGATTTCAGCTATCAGTTTTAATTGGTTGTCAACACTAGCTTTCACGTTATAGTTATATAGCTCTTTTAAGAACATGATTCTCAAAATTATTTATTATCACTAGCGAGGGACTTAAGTCCCTCGCTAGTGATAAGCTTTGGACTTTTCATTGCCGAAATAACGCTAATAAGAGCTGGAATACATCAAAACTCAACTCTTTAATCTTCCATCTTAAAGTCCCTCAATCCTAAAGTCTTTCCTAATATCCAAAACTCAATCCTTTCAACTGCATTACACCTTTTACCGCAATGCTTTCGCCATTATTCAGTCCACTAAAAATGATAATTCTATCACCTATCTGATTTCCAATACTTACCTCTCTTCTGTCAAAAGTATTCCCATCATTTTTTACAAAAACATAGGTTTTCCCTTGAACCGTTACTAATGCATTTTTATTAACATTAATATGAGCCCCTTCGCTTACGCCAAATGAAACAGTAGCAAACATTCCTGCCTTCAATTTTTGGTTAGGATTATTTAGGCTAACTCTCAGTTTCACCATTCTTGTCGACTCGTCAATTACATCAGCTACTTCTTCTATTTTACCAGTAAACTTTTCGGTAGGGAAAGCCGTAAATTGTAATGTACAACTTCCACCTTCTTTAATTTTACTAATCTGATTTTCAGGAATATCACAAATGATAAATGCCTTTCCTGCTGAAGCCTTTCTCAAAGCCTCTGGATTAAAACCACCTGTTTTTAACTTAGTTTCATGTTCAATAATGGCTGTTTTTTCGTTGGCTAAATCATTTTGAACAATCGCTAATTCTGTTTCTGCACTTAATAAATCTACCTGAGCATTGGCTACATCTTTTCCAGTACCTGCACCGTTTTTTAGCAAATCTTCAAATCTATTTACTTCCACATTCTTGCGTGCGATAACTGTTTTCTTTTGCTGAATAATGGTAGCTTTTTGTTTGATATTTTGTAAATGTTGTAGTAACGACGTATAGTTGGTTGCTAAATCAGAATTTTCAAATAAGATAATATTCTGAGAAGCTCCCTCTTGTGAAGACACCACCGTAGCCGAAACTTTAGCAGGCGCTGTTACTTCATCATTTAGCGAAGAGCTACCTAAGGTTTCCGTAGCAAAAAAGCTCATGCTTGCCGTAGTTGGGAAAACGATTTTGCTACCATTCTCCTGCACTTTTGGCAATACATCTACTTTCTTAACGCCTTGATTTTCTTTTCCTCCGCAAGCAGCAAGGAACCAAACAGAAAACAGTGTTATTTTTAAGGTATTTTTCATCGTCTTATTGAGCCATTTGATTAATTAAACCAGAAGCATACAGCAATTGAATATAGCTTTGGCGGTATAGTTGTAATGTATCGTAATATTGTTGCTGAGTATCTAACCAACTGCGTTGGGCTTCCAGATAATCTACAATGGTTGTTCCTCCGTGTAAGTAAGAATATTTTACGCTACTCAGAATATTCTCAGACTTTGTTAGCAAATCTTTAAACTGCTCAATATTCTGTTTTTGTACTTGATAAGCATTATAAGCCGTATAAATTTCTGTTTGAATCTGGCTTTGTGTTGCCTGCAAACCTTTTTCAGCTTGTTGCTTTTGTAAATACGACTTTTTGATTTCGCCCTGATTCCTAGCAAAAAAAGGAATATCTATTGAGCCGAAAAAGCCAACATAAGGAACCGTATTTTGTGGGTTGTATATTGCTCCTAAAGTAGGCTGTGGAATAGCCAGTGATTTTTGTAATTTAATATTACTTTCTGCTACCTGAATACTTGCCTGATACGCCTGAATATCACTTCTATTGCCTAATGCTTGCTGTAAGAGAGCGTTTAATTGAGGCGAGAATGTAAATAGAAAATTATCATTTACATCAATCTCAATATTATCTTGGGTACCTAATAAAAATTTTAAATTGGATAATTCATTTTGATACACTTGCTCGTTTGATTTGACTTGTAAGGCATATTGATTAGCCAACAATTCAGTTCTAGCAAGGTCGGTTGATGTAATTACTTCTTTACCAAGTCTGATTTTATTGATACTCACCAAACTATCGGTATTGTTTTTAGCAATTCTCAGAATCCCTAATTGTTTGTGGGCAATCCAAACATCTAGCCACTTCATCGCTACATCTTGCAAAACATTGCGTTCAGTTTCTGCAAAAGCTTTCTGAGAAAGGACAGCATTTTTCTGAGCAAAGTCTATTTTGGCTTGTCGTTGTGCAGGTAACTGAACTACTTTAGTCAATTGCCACCAAACTTGTCGGTTTTGTGCACTTGCCAAATCTGTATTGGCAGGGTACAAAGACGGGCGAGTTAAAACAAGTGTCTGATTGTTCAAATTCGGATTAGGACGAAGCTTTGAACTAATAATGTCTGATTCTGCAATACCAATATTCAACTGTTGCGTATTCAGCACAGGATTGTTTGCTTTTGCCGTTTGCAAGGCTTTTTGTAAAGTATAAATTTCTTGTGCTATGGATGAAAAGCATCCTAGTACAAGAAGACAAATAATTATGGGAATTTCTCGAAGCCGCATCATCTTATTAATCTTTGATTGTGCGGTAAAATTGGGTTATTTAGCGGAGAATGTTAGTTAGAGGGTTTTTAGAAAATTATTAGAAAATCATTAGAAAATGAAGGTAGGTACTAATGCCATTTGTACTTATCCAAGTATTTCACATTTTCCAGAAAAGGGCGTATGCAATACGCCCCTACAGGGATATTAAAGATGTGGAAATTCAAGGGTGAAATGTGTTCCTTTTCCTACTTGAGAGGTAACAGCAATTTCGCCATCGTGTAGCTTTACAATCTTTTGGGTAAGCGATAACCCAATGCCATGCCCTTCACTATATTTTTTGTTACTACCTCTATAGAAAGGCGTGAAAATTTGAGAGAGTTCTTCTTCAGGAATGCCGATACCTTCGTCTGAAAAGTGTAGTAACACTTTTTCATTTTGCACCGAAATAGATACCACACTCTTTTTGTTTGCTGAAAACTTACAAGCATTTTCGAAAAGGTTTGCAAAAGCTACTTTTAGCAGATATTCATTACCATTGATAGAAATCTCATCGTCATTTTCTACTTCATTTTCATACAAAATGTCAATCAGATAGCTAGGATTCTTTCGCTGTACTTGTTGGCGTGCATCCAATAGAATTTCGTCTAAACGAATTTCTTTAAATGAAATTTCCGAAGGGTCATAGCTCGCTTTGGCAAAGTCTAATAAACTGGTTGAAAGCCTTGCTAATTTCTGAGCATCCGTTAATACATTCTCTATAACGATTTGATAATCAGCAATACTTCTTTCTTTATGAGTCGAAAGCTCCAATTCGGTAATTATCGAGGCCAGAGGTGTTCGGAGCTCGTGTGAAATATTAGAAACAAATTGTTTTTGAGCATCAAATGATTTTTCCAGACGGTCGAGCATTTCATTGAAAGTGCTAGAAAGTTCTGCCAATTCATCTTTGCCGATACTATTATTCAAGCGTAAATCTAAATTAGAAGCCGTAATACTTTTTACTTTATAGACAATTTCGGTAACGGGGGACAACGCTTTTTTAGAGAAAAAACGTCCTGTAGCATAAATAAAGATAATAGAACAGATAAAAATAATAAGGATGGTATTTCGAAGGTTCTGCAACTTTTTATAACCGAATTGGTCATAAGCTGCTGCCATAATGATGTAGTCTTTTTTATCCACATGAAAAAGTAGCCCGATTACCTGCCAATCTTTTTGATAAAAACGCACTTCATTTTTCTTCCTAATTTCATCAATCATTTGTTCGGTTTCCTTCACAAAGTCAATATCTAAAGCATCATGATAGCGTAGTTGGAAAGTAGTATCATAAATGGCTACTTCTACTTCATTAATGGTTTCGCGGTTGTTTTTATAAATTTTTTGTAGTGTTGCAGTGTCTACTTTGGCAGTAAAGAAAAGATTAGCCTTTGTAATACCTTCTTTTTTGAGGCGATTATAAAACTCAGTTTCTCGATTTTGATAAGCAGCATAATATACCAAAGCCGCAAAAAGCAATAGGATTGCCGCTGTGAGCAACGTAAAAAGTAAACTAAGCCTTTCTCTGATTTTCATTCTTCCTTAAAGATAAAACCCATTCCAGATTTTGTATGAATGAGCTTGGGTTCAAAGTCTTTGTCAATCTTTTTGCGTAAATAGTTAATATATACATCGATAAAATTAGTACCTGTATCAAAATGTGTATCCCAAACTTTCTCGGCAATTTCAGTTCTGCTCAAAATCCTTTCTGCATTTCGCATCATATATTCCAGCAGCTTAAATTCTTTGGGCGTAAGGGTAATATCTATTCCCGAACGACTGACGGTTTTGGTCTGATTATTCAGTTCCAAATTAGTATATTTTAAGATAAAACCTTGATGACCCGTTTTACTACTTTGGCGTTTGGTCAAAGCTCTGATACGAACATGAAGTTCTCGGAAGTCAAAAGGTTTTACCAGATAATCATCTGCTCCAGCATCAAAACCCTCTACTTTATCATCCGTCGTTCCCAAAGCCGTTAGCATAATAATTAACGTATTGGGTTTGGCAGTACGAATATCTTTACAAAGCTCTAATCCATTAAGTTTTGGGAGAATAATATCGGTAATGATTAAATCATAGTCGTTTTGTAAAGCCAGCTTTTTACCCATCATACCGTCATAAGCAAGCGTTACGGTATAATCGTTTTCTTCTAATCCTCGTTTTACCAAAGAGGCTATTCGTTCGTCGTCTTCAATAATGAGAATGTTCATGCCTTATTATTTGCTGTATTGTTTCTGTTGGGAATAATACAAATTTAGATGAATTATTGAATGGGAATCTTGTTAGAAGCTGAATCTGCTAAAAATACAAATTTCCTTGCTGGTTTAAATATTTTTTAAACCTCATGACTAATAAATTACCGTTTACTCATTTATGTGTTTTTGAAACAACAAAATTGAAATTCTTTCGTAGAAAATGAAGCAAATTCCTTTTTATGGAACAAAAATCTTGAGAAGCTTTGTTACCTTTGAGCCTCCCAATTTACAAATGTTCTTTTTAAGGGTATTAAATTGGCTTGAAGCAATCAACAAGATATTTTAACTGCTTGTTCTCTGGTTTTTCAACATAAAAATTGGGAGAAACAATAACATTAACAATGCGATTTTCAAAAACAATTATCCTCATTTCTATTCTATTTGTATTCAATAGTTTAGCACAAAAAAATAAGACGGTTGCTTCAAACGATGTATTCCCGACTCCTCCAGATTCAGACATTCGTTTGTTTTATATTCAGCGAAGTTCTAATGCCAATACGGTAGTATATGATGCTAACTTAATGGCGGATAAAAAATTGAATCCTAAAAGTCCTGTACATACTTATTGGATAAAATATGCCGAAGGCGGACATAAACAAGAGCTAACATCTATTCAGCGTACGCTTGCTTATGGTTTACATACTAAAGAAGTAGCCACAGAAAAGGGAAGCTATGACGGACATTTTTTGGCTTATCGAAAAAGGAAGTTTGTGGTAAAAATCACGCCCGAAGGAGAACCTGTAGCATTATTCCCGATTAATGGTAAAATGCAAATTCTTAAAAAAGTATTTGTTAAAGTAGACGAAAGTGGCATGATGCCTTCTGTAGTTTATATCGAACTTTGGGGTAAAGATGTAGCTACAGGCAAAGAAATATACGAGAAATTTAAACCATAATTTTTGAGTGATGAGTTGTGAGTGATGAATGAGGAGTAATATTGTAAAATTCACTCACCACTCTGCACTCAAAACTCATCACTTAAAAAACTCACAACTCAACACTTAATATGGTACAGTATCAATACAAGCCCGAAAATTTTCGTCTTTCTGATTCAAACAAACACCAATTAAAGGATTTGAAGTCGGAAGAGATGATTTTATCACTTGGCCCTCAGCACCCATCTACACATGGGGTTTTGAGGATGGAAGTGGTATCTGACGGTGAGCTTGTCGTAGATGTTGTGCCACATTTGGGTTATTTGCATCGTTGCTTTGAAAAGCATGCGGAGGCTTTGCCATTCAATCAAATCATTCCTTATGTAGATAGAATGGACTATTTGGCTGCTATGAATTCAGAACATGCCTATGTAATGGGTGTAGAAAAACTCTTGGATTTGGAAGGTAAACTGCCTAAACGCATCGAATATATCCGTGTATTAGTAGCCGAACTCAACCGCCTAGCCTCGCACTTTGTGGCTGTGGGTACTTATGGATTAGATATCGGGGCATACACAGCTTTTTTATGGGTAATGCGCGACCGCGAGCATATTCAACGACTATTAGAATGGATAACAGGGGCAAGGATGCTCTATAATTATATTTGGGTAGGAGGGTTGTTTTACGATTTACCCGTAGGTTTTGAAGAACGTTGTTTAGAATTTGTCAATTACCTGAAACCTAAAATGGTTGAGCTACGGGAGTTGATTATTGAAAACAAAATCTTTATCCAACGAACAGCCAATGTAGGCGTATTGCCAATGGCTTTGGCAATCAATTATGGATGTACAGGACCAGTGTTAAGAGGTTCAGGATTGAAAGTAGATTTACGAAAAGTAGATGGCTATTCGGTGTATCCAGAATTAGAATTTGATATTCCTGTTGGTAAAGGAGAAATGGGAACCGTAGGCGACTGTTGGGATAGAAACTATGTAAGGGTATTAGAATGTGATGAATCAATCAAGATAATTGAACAATGTTTGATTCAGCTTACTAATGACCATAAACGCACTACCGAGTTCAATCCACAAGCCTTAGTACCTAAAAAGATTCGTCCGCAAGCGATGGATTTATATGTTCGTGCTGAAAACCCGAAAGGAGAATTAGGTTTCTTTTTCCGTACGGATGGACGTTCGGATATTCCTGTGCGCTTAAAAGCAAGAGCTTGTTCGCTACATAACTTATCAATCATTCCAGAAATTAGCCGTGGAGCCATGCTAGCAGACTTAGTAGCTATCATTGGCTCAATGGATTTGGTAATGGGAGAAGTAGATAGATAAAAAAAACGGTAACCGCAAGGGTTACCGCTACAGCTATTTTGATTTTGTATTAGATTGTAATTTTTTTCACAACCTACATCTTGTGTCTAATATCTTACGTCTTTTTATCTCATCAAGCTTCCATCAAATAAGCCTTAATAAACTCATTGATTTCGCCATTCAGAACAGCATCAGTATTAGATGTTTGATAATTTGTTCTATGGTCTTTTACACGACGGTCGTCCAACACATAACTTCTGATTTGTGAACCCCACTCAATTTTCTTTTTACCTGCTTCTACCTCCGCACGAGCAGCATTCCGTTTATCAATTTCTATCTGATAAAGCTTAGATTTCAAGAGTCTTAAAGCAACTTCCTTATTCATCAACTGTGAACGTTCTTGTTGGCAAGCAATGATAATTCCCGAAGGTCTGTGTGTCAAACGAACGGCTGTTTCTACCTTGTTTACGTTTTGGCCACCAGCACCGCCTGAACGGAAAGTATCCCAATCAATGTCTGCTGGGTTTACTTCAATCTCGATAGAATCATCTGCTAAAGGATACACATAGACCGATGCAAATGATGTATGACGACGAGCGTTGGAATCGAAAGGTGAAATTCTTACCAAACGATGTACGCCGTTTTCAGATTTTAAATTTCCGTAGGCAAACTCCCCATCAATTTCTAACGTAACAGATTTTATACCCGCTACATCGCCATCATTATGGTCAGCTTCTTTTACTTTAAAGCCATTCTTTTCTGCCCACATAATATACATACGCATCAGCATACTTGCCCAATCCTGCGACTCTGTTCCACCTGCACCTGCGTTAATTTCTAGTACTGCCGACATGCTATCACCTTCTTCCGACATCATTTTGCGGAATTCTAGTTCAGCTAGTTTTGCTTCTAGTTTTTCCCCTTCGGCATCTACCTCCGCTTCGGTAGCCTCACCCATTTCGTAGAATTCCCAGATAGTATCAAGGTCGCCTACGTAAGTATTTAGCTGGTCGAAACCCAATGTCCAGAACTTCAAACCCCTAATTTTTTGCATCGTCGATTCTGCTTTTTTTGAATCCGACCAAAAATTGGGGTCAAGCGTAATTACTTCTAACTCCTCAATTTGGAATTTCTTATTATCGTAGTCAAAGATACCCCCTCAAAGCCTCTACTTTGGCTTTCAGGTCATTGAACCTGTCTTTTGTCATGCGTTAAAATAAATTTATTTTGTTAATGCCAAGCCTAACTATTGTTCGATAAAACATCGTGTTACCTAAAATAGATAGAATCTTTCATTTACAAAGATAGCTAGAAAAACAAAGCCCTCTAAATTTTTGACTTAGAAGGCTTTGTCGAAAGGGCTTCTCGCTGTGCAAGAAAGCATCTATAAGTAAGGATTCTTCGGAAATTCATAATATAAATATCCTTCATTTTTTAGATTATTAATCGTTTCCTGAGTAGGCAATGTTTTAAAAATAACGGCACTTAATACTTGATAAGGCAAAACTCCTAGTTTGCACAAAAAATTATCTCGACGAAGTTTAGATTGAATTTTACGAAAAGCCTCCGAATTGTTATTGGCAATTTCTGTATCAAGTCCTGCTTTCCAATATGAATTATTAATACCTTTAAAAGCAATAGCTGGTAAGTTCATGCCCATCGCTATTTTTTCCATTTCTCTGTCCGATAATTTGAATACATAATTACCTACTTCTTCAAAAGAATAGCGATTTTTCCAGTATTTCTGTAAAATGGTAGGGTCGAAACGGTCGAGGATATTTTTAACAGCCAGCATCAAAGGCATTTTTGTTAAGGGGTCTTGTGGCTCGGTTAAAATAATGGCTTTTCTTGCCACTCTAATCATTTCGTAAACACCTAAATATGCCCTAGGGAAATGGTGATAGGCCTCTTTACAAAAGACATAATCAAATGAATTGTCTTCAAAAGTTAATTTTTCAACATTTTCAACCGAAAAATCATCAATCAGGTGGAGGTCTTTTACTAAAGGTAGAAAAGCTCCGCCAATATCCGTAGCCATCACTGTACAGCCTTTTCGCTTAAAATAATTAGCATCAAAACCGTAGCCGTCGCCCACGGTAAGCCAGCTTTCGCCTGAATTAATTAATGGGTTGGCTAATTCAAATAATCTTTCGTGGAGCCAATAATCAATGGTATTGTCTTCTATACTTTTTTGCCATTTACGAATCGTATTCAAACGCTTTTCTTGATCGGGATACTGTTTGGCAAACCAAGATTCATGAGATAAATAACTTGTTTCTTCAAAAGTTTTTTTTGAAATATTTTCCATTGCTCTAAATAGGGAATCAAAAAATAGTGTTTTTCGTTAGACTAATGTACAGCAAAAATCTTATGATAGCGTATTTTTTTGTCAACAAAACTTAAAGGTATATGTATTAAGGTACGATAGTTAGGGGAAAAACTTATTAATAAGCCCCTTTCAATTCCACGCTTATCCTTATCTTTGTAGCATAAAATTTGAAATTACCCTTAAAAAAATAAAAATTAAATGGCACAAGTTTATGATTTAATCGTGATTGGCTCAGGTCCTGGTGGATATGTAGCGGCAATCCGTGCTTCGCAATTGGGTTTGAAGTGTGCGATAGTGGAGCGTGAGTCTTTAGGTGGTATCTGTCTGAACTGGGGTTGTATTCCTACGAAGGCATTACTAAAATCTGCACAAGTATTTGAATACATCAAACACGCTGCTGATTACGGAATCACGGTTTCTGAATCCCACGCTGATTTTGGAGCAGTCATTAAGCGTTCTCGTGGTGTTGCCGATTCCATGTCAAAAGGTGTTCAATTCTTAATGAAAAAGAACAAGATTGATGTGATTATGGGTACTGGAAAAGCCTTAAAAAACAAAAAAGTTGAAGTAACTGCTGCAGATGGAAAAGTAACAGTGTATGATGCTAAAAACATCATGATTGCTACGGGCGGAAGAGCAAGAGCTTTACCAAATATTCCAATTGATGGCGTAAAAGTAATTGAATACCGCAAGGCGATGTCATTAGAAAATCAACCAAAAACAATGGTTGTTATTGGTTCTGGAGCTATCGGCGTTGAATTCGCTTATGTATATGCAGCAATGGGAACGAAAGTAACGATTGTTGAATTTTTACCAAACGTTGTTCCTGTTGAAGATGAAGACGTTTCGAAAGAATTAGCAAAACAATATAAAAAATTAGGTATTGATATTTATACAAACTCTTCTGTAGAAACAGTAGATACTACTGGTGAAGGATGTAAGGTTTCTGTAAAAACACCAAACGGCAATATTTCAATTGATTGCGATATCGTATTATCAGCAGCAGGTGTAATTGCTAATCTTGAAAACATCGGTTTAGAAGACGTTGGTATTATTACTGATAAAGGTAAAATTTTAGTAAACCAATGGTACGAAACTAACATCCCAGGTTATTTTGCTATTGGTGATGTTACACCTGGCCCAGCTTTAGCACACGTTGCTTCAGCAGAGGGTATCATTTGTGTTGAAAAAATTGCAGGTCATAAAGTAGAGCCTTTAGATTATTCAAACATTCCAGGTTGTACTTATTGTACTCCTGAAATTGCTTCTGTAGGTTTGACTGAAAAGAAAGCAAAAGAAGCTGGTTATGACATCAAAGTAGGTAAATTCCCATTCGTGGCATCAGGAAAAGCAACAGCAGCAGGTGCAAGAGACGGCTTTGTGAAAATAATTTTTGATGCAAAATACGGTGAATTATTGGGTGCTCACATGATTGGCTATAACGTTACCGAATTAATCGCTGAAGTAGTAGTAGCACGTAAATTAGAAACGACTGCTCATGAAATCATGACTGCGATTCACCCACACCCAACTATTTCTGAAGCTGTAAAAGGTGCAGCGGAAGCAGCCTATGGTGTTGCTGTAGATTTGTAATAAAATAAGTATAAATCAGATAGGTAAAATCCCTTTTCCTTAGGAGAAGGGATTTTTTTGTATCACGAGTTTTCAACGCGTTAAAACAATCATACACGAGTTGAAAACTCGTAATACAAATTATATCTTGCATCTTCAAGTTCTCCAGTCTGAAATTAAACCCAAGAAACCATGAAAACTCTTTCTATTCTCCTTTCTCTTTGTTGTTTCTGGTTCAACACTTATGCTAGTAAAAGTAAATACAATACTCAGGTGTTGATTATAGGCGGAGGAACAAGTGGCGTAATGGCGGGGATTCAATCAGCGAGAATGGGTGTAAAAACCATTATTGTAGAAGAAAGCGTATGGATTGGTGGAATGCTTACCTCTGCAGGAGTAAGTGCTATTGATGGAAACTATAATTTGCCGTCTGGCCTTTGGAACGAATTTAGAGTAAAGTTAGAAAAACACTATGGTTCTAAACAGGCGTTAGCCTCTGGATGGGTAAGTCAGGTCATGTTTGAGCCTTTGGTTGGCGAGAAAATTTTACGAGAGATGTGTGCCAAAGAAAAAAATCTTTCTGTGATTTCGTCCATCAAATTATTAAACATTCAGAGGAAATCAGAACATTGGCAATTAACGTTTTCAGATGATATTTCTATTACCGCTAAAATATTAATAGACGCTACAGAATTAGGAGATGTTGCTGCAAAAGTAGGTGTAAAATACGATGTAGGGATGGATGCCCAAGCCACCTATCAAGAAAGAATTGCACCAGAAAAAGCTAATCATATCGTTCAAGATTTGACCTATGTAGCTATTCTGAAAGATTTCCACAAAGATGTAACGATTAGCAAGCCTAGTTCATACAACAAAGATGAGTTTATCTGTGCTTGTGAAAAACTCTGTCCTGATAAACAAATGCGTCGTTTGTGGGACTGTGAGCAGATGAAAACCTACGGACAATTGCAAAATGATAAATACATGATTAATTGGCCGATTAACGGGAATGATTTTTATGTAAACTTGGTAGAGATGAATGATGTGCAAAGGCAAGAAGCAATTCAGAAAGCGAAAGACCATACAATGAACTTTGTCTATTTTATGCAAAAAGAATTAGGATGGAATACCTTAGGTTTGGCGGATGAATTTCCGACTGCTGATAAATTACCACTCATTCCCTATCATCGTGAAAGTCGTAGGATTCATGGGTTGGCAACAGCCAATATGAATCATTTAGAAAAACCTTTTGACCAATCTGAACCGTTGTATCGGACAGGTATTGCTGTGGGCGATTATCCTATCGACCAGCATCATGGAAAGAATAAGGATGCACCAGATTTATATTTTGTGCCTGTGCCTTCTTTTAATATTCCTTTAGGAAGTTTGATTCCCGACAATGTAGATGATTTGATTGTAGCTGAAAAATCTATTTCAGTTTCCAACTTGGTGAGTGGGGCTAGTCGTTTACAGCCCGTTGTAATGGGTATCGGACAAGCAGCAGGCACTTTAGCGGCTATTGCCATACAAGAAAAACGCCATCCGAAAGAGGTTTCTATTAGAAAAGTACAAGAGAATTTATTGAAAGCAAAGGCTTATTTAATGCCTTATTTGGATGTAAAGCCCGACCATCCTAACTTTGAAGCCATTCAACGGATAGGAGCAACGGGTATTTTGAAAGGAGAAGGTAAAAACTATAAATGGTCGAATCAGACGTGGTTTTATCCTGATTCAGTAATGACGAACGGAGCGGTTATTGCTTCATTAAAGAGCTACTTTCCTAATTTGAATATGCAAGCTAACGAACAAGTGTTGTTAGAAAAATTAGTGGCGGATGATGCCTTTGAAATACTGACAAAAATCCAACCAGTACCTGCTGATTATCTGGCTAATATCATGAAGGACTATCCAGATAAAAATCAGCCGATTACCAGAGCAAAACTAGCAGATTTGATTGATAAATTAATTGACCCTTTTCATCGGAAGGAAGTGGATTTTAAAGGAAATTTTAAACCTTGAGAAGTGAGCCTTCAGCTATGAGGTATCAGCCATCAGTTTTAAGGTTTCGCCTTTCTAATAAAGAAACTTTAATCTTTAAGAAATCGTTAATTAATCTTAGCATAGATGATAAATTAGAAGAAAGTGATTCATAATAAAACTGTAATTTTCCAGAATCTGGGATTAATAGATTACCAAACTGCATGGGATTATCAAGAGAAACTCCATGCTGAAATAGTGGGTGTAAAACTTAATAATAAGAACTTAGCACTTGATAGTCAGGTATTGACGCCTAACTATTTGCTTTTTTGTGAACACCCCCATGTTTATACCTTGGGTAAAAGTGGCAAGCCAGAACATCTCTTATTAGATGAAGCGGGGCTTGAAAACTATGAGGCTAAATATTATAAAATCAATAGGGGAGGAGATATTACTTATCATGGTAAAGGACAATTGGTAGGATACCCAATTTTTGATTTAGAAAACTTCTTTACAGATATTCATAAGTATATGCGTTTTTTAGAAGAGGGCGTGATTCGTACTTGTGCAGACTTTGGGATTGATGCTGGAAGAATCCAAGGGTTAACGGGCGTTTGGATTGATTATGTCGAACAGAAAAATCCAAGAAAAATCTGTGCGATGGGCGTGAAAGCTAGTCGCTGGGTAACAATGCACGGTTTTGCCTTGAATGTAAATACTGATTTGAATTATTTTAAACACATAGTTCCATGTGGGATTGAAGACAAAGCCGTAACTTCTATTGAACAAGAACTTGGAAAGCCTCAAGACTTTCAAGAAGTTTCGGATAGAATGGCGAAGCATTTACAGGATATTTTTGAAATTGATGCTTTAAGCGATAGACTATAAGCTTTCGGATGTCGGCTATCAAAAATAATAACCTTACTTAAAAGACTATTAATCATACAATGCTGAAAGCTGAAGACCGAAAGCTGATGGCACACAACTTTATAAGATTTAATGAAAAAAGATATAGAATTTCCTAATGTTGAAGGCGTAAAAGTAGCGATTGCTAGAAAGATAAATGACCTAAATGAAGTTGAATGGGATGTATATTTAATTAACCGTTTGTCGGTAGACCTAGCGAATGTTTTTGTTAATTCTCGTGGGTATGGTCATAACCCAGATGGTACAGAAATAAAGACGTCACAATTGCGCCACTTTTATAAGGATGTTCCAGCGAAAGGAATTATTAAAGTAGAAATAATTACGCCTGATGTTTTTCATTTGAATAATGAATATTGGGTGAGTTATTTTATTGGTAATCAATTGTTTGATAAGAAATTTGTTTTTGTGCCAGAGTCTATTCGTGAAGAAAATTTGATTCGGATTAAACAATTGGAGTTAGAGGGAATCTTGCATGAGTAATTTTTTGGGGGAGACTTTAGGACTTGGAGACTTTAAGACTGAAGGATTTACTCAAGACTTTAGGACTAGAGGACTTTAGGATTGAAGATTTTGATTTTGGATGCTAGACAACAGACTTAAGACTTTAGGATTTATTACAACAAAAACATTAAGGAAAAGTATTAAAGAGCGAATTTTAAAGTATTAATCAATTACAAATACAAAGCTGATAGCTTAAAGCTCATCACTCACAGCTACCCTACAATTATGGATTTTCAAAAATTTGCTAAAAGTCTTTTATTTATTGACATAGAAACAGTTTCTGGTGAAGGTAATTTCAATTTACTTTCTGAAAGGATGAAAACGCTATGGTTGCATAAAGCTAGTTATTTGACGAATCCCAATGAGTTGAATGATGAAGCGTTTTACTTTGACCGTGCTGGAATTTATGCTGAATTTGGCAAGATTATATCTATTGGCTTAGGCTTTTTTCATTGGAATGATGAACAGGAGATTTGCCTAAAAGTAAAATCTATTAGTAGCGATAATGAAGCGGAGGTTTTGAGTCAATTCAAGAGCTTGATTGAAAAAAAATATAAATCAAACCTAGCTTTTTGTGCGCATAACGGAAAAGAATTCGACTACCCATATTTGTGCAGAAGAATGTTGGTAAACAATATCGAGATTCCCAAAGCCCTACAACTCTCAGGAAAAAAACCTTGGGAAATACCGCATTTTGATACCTTGGAAATGTGGAAATTTGGAGATAAAAAGCACTATATTTCGTTAGATTTACTGGCTTGTATTTTTGATATTCCAAGTAGTAAAAGTGGACTCAGTGGCGACAAAGTAAATCATACTTATTACCAAGAAAAAGATTTACCAAAAATAGCTTCTTATTGTCGCGAAGACATTATTGTACTGGCACAGGTCTTTCTGAAATATCAAAACATGGATTTTGTGAAGGAAGAAAATATCGAAAGAATTTAGTTTTTACTTCCTTGTATCTTCATATTTTTTGGGAGCGTACAAAAAACCAAAGGCTTCTGCGCCTTCTCGTTCATGTACTTTGTGGTGGATATAATGTGCTTTCATAATACGTTTCAAATAGGGATGTTTTGCCACAAATTTAATTTTTATCCGACGATGCACAATGATGTCATGAAAGATAAAATAGAAAACTCCATACAGGGTTACACCCATTCCTATCCAAAACAAGTACCATAATTCAGGTACAAAATTTCCCAAACCAATCGTAATAATTGAGACAGCTGAGAACACGATAGCGAACAAATCGTTTTTTTCTAATACCTCATTATGATGCACATGATGAGAACGATGCCAACGCCACATAAAACCATGCATGATATACTTATGAGTAAACCATGCTGTTCCTTCCATCAAGAGGAAAGTGCCGAATAATAAGACCAATCTGATAAGCATTATAATAAGGTTATAAGATTAAAGTTGACATAAAAATATTACTTTAATTATCCTTTTAACCAAATGAATCTAGGTTTTGTTTATTTTTTTTACCCGCAGATATAGCAGATTAGTACCGCAGATTTACACTGATATTAATTATCTGCGTAAATCTGCGAAAAAAATCAGCCTAAATCTGCGGGGTAAAAACAAACCCTCAAAATTATTCAAGTTCCATCGGAACTTCCATCAATAATAGTTCAACGCCGTTTTCGGTTTTGAAATTTACCGCTGTAATATTTTCTAAGCCTAAACCATCGCGTAGTGCTAATAATTCTCCGTCTGCGTTTACACTGCCATTTACTACCATAATAAACAGACCATTGCCTTCACGATTGATTTTGTAAGTAAATTCTTGGACAGCCTCAAATTTTCCCATACTAAAATACGCATCTTGATGGATACCCAAGGTATTTGGAATGTTGGCTTCGATAGGGGTAACTAATAATTGAAAATCATTATGTTGTGCCGTCACATCGAACTTCATTTGACCATAACGAGGCGTAACGTTGCCTTTGTTCGGGAAAAGCCAAATCTGAAATAATTTTAAAGTTTCATCTTTCAAATGATTAAACTCTGAATGGTAAACGCCCGTTCCAGCCGACATTACTTGTACTTCGCCTTTCGTGATAATACCATGATTACCTTGATTGTCTCGATGTTCAACCACGCCTTCCAACGGAATCGTAATGATTTCCATGTTATCGTGTGGGTGCATACCAAAACCTTTTCCACCAGCAATTTGGTCATCATTCAAGACCCTTAACACACCAAAATGTACTCTTTTAGGGTCGTGATACCCTGCAAATGAAAATGTTAAGCGAGTTTTCAACCAACCGTGATCAGCCTGTCCACGAGTACCAGCTTTATATAATGTTTTTTTAACGGCTGTTCCTAAAGTCGTTTCCATTGTTTTAATTATTTAATAATTAGTTTTGAGCCGTGAGCTTTTAGCCATGAGATTGTATTTTAAAAAAGATTCCAATCTACAACTTTCTCAGATTTGTCAACTCTTTAAGAGTTGACAAATCAACCCCACCAAACTCCCAATTCCAAACTTATATTACGCTTGTTTCACTAATTGTACATTAGCGATTAATTTTACTTCTTCACTTACTAACGCACTACCTGCTTCAGTGATTGCGTTCCAAGCTAAACCGAAATCTTTACGATTTATTTTTCCTTTTAATTCAAAACCAGCCTTTACATTTCCCCAAGGGTCAGTTGCTGTTCCGTTATATTCTACCGCTAAACTTACAGGTAAAGTAGTTCCTTTTATTGTTAAGTCACCCACTAACGCGAAATCATCACCATCTTTTGTAAATGAAGTTGATTTAAACGATAATGTTGGAAATTGTTCAGCATCAAAGAAATCAGCACTTTTCAAGTGTCCGTCACGTTGTTCGCTATTTGTATTAATTGAAGCAGTATTGGCTTCAAATGAAATTGATCCGCCATCAAAATCATCACCAGCTTCTACTGAACCACTGAATTCTTTGAAGTTACCTGTTACTGTAGTAATCACTAAATGTTTTACTTTAAACTGAATTTCTGAGTGCGAAGGGTCGATAGCCCAAGTTGAAGTTGCCATTGTTAAATATTGTTTTTTGATAATTAATGTTTATACATTTAATGTTATAACATTCAAATGAAAAATAGGTTCAAATCTTTTTCATTTTTCTGAAAAAATATTTTTATACCTTTCAATAGCCAGAAAAGAGTCATGTCGATATAAGATAGATAGACTAGTGATGAATAATAAAGAATCAACAATAAAATCGTGTCAGGAATTTGTTACAAGGGTTTCGCAAAGCTATTTGGAATACATTCCGTAATTTTGTTAGTGAACAGATACTCACCAGTAGAATGAACCAACAACTCTTTGTATTAAAATTTACCTTGAAGTGGCTTTTAGTAGCAATGGTTATTGGCTTGGCTATTGGTTCAGCTTCGGCTTTCTTTTTAATATCGTTAGACTGGACGACCCATTATCGAGAAAACCATCCGTGGTTAATGTGGCTTTTACCTTTAGGTGGATTGGCTGTGGGGGCTATCTATCATTATTTTGGGCAAGATGTTACCAAAGGGAATAATCAGTTGATTGAAGAAATTCAACATTCTGATAAAATCATACCTTTCAAAATGATGCCTTTAATTTACGTCACTACCATCATTACACATTTTGTGGGTGGCTCGGCTGGAAGGGAAGGCACAGCAGTACAGATGGGTGGAGCGATTGCAGATACGCTGACAAAACCACTCAAATTAAATGATGATGACCGCAAAATCCTGCTAATGATGGGAGTAAGTGCTGGTTTTGCCTCTGTTTTTGGAACGCCACTAGCAGGGACTATCTTTGCTTTGGAGGTTGCCTTTATTGGTAAAATACGATACGATGCCCTTTTGCCAAGTCTGTTTGCGGCACTATTGGCTGACTATACATGTCAGGAATTATGGCATGTGGGGCATACACATTACCCTATTTTATCAGGACCGCATTTGGCAATTTTACCCATCATGTGGTCGATGCTAGCAGGAATTTTATTTGGTTTAGTCGGAATGCTCTTTGCTAAAAGTACACATTTTTGGAGCAATTTATTCAAAGCCCATATTTCATATCCTCCTTTAAGACCCGTAATTGGAGGAATATTATTGGCTTTGTGTTTCTGGCTGGTAGGTACTTCAAAATACAATGGCTTGGGCGTACCCATTATTGTAGCGTCATTTACTGAAAAGTTACCTTTTTATGATTTTTTAGCTAAAATTTTCTTTACTTCGTTAACATTAGTGTCGGGCTTTAAGGGTGGAGAAGTAACGCCTTTGTTTTATATTGGTGCTACAATGGGCAATGCTTTGACTAGTTTTATACCACTTCCTATGGCTTTATTGGCAGGTATGGGCTTTGTCGGTGTGTTTGCGGGCGCTTCTAATACGCCTATTGCTTGCACTTTAATGGGGATTGAATTGTTCGGGGCACAATCTGCCATTTATTTAGCGATTGCTTGTATAATGGCCTATGCCTTTTCTGGTCATTCAGGCATTTATACTGCTCAGAAAGTAGGGGTAAACAAATATAAAGTACCCAATGAAGAGTTTTTATAAACTTTTGAGCCCAAGACCCATGAAAAAGATTTTAGTACTTTATGTGATGTTTATTATGAATTCAATATCAGCAAACTATGCTCAAAATGTAGGAGAAATGCTTCATGGTTATCATGAAGTGTTTAAGGAACAAAGTATTACCAAACGTAGGTTCGGTTATCAGACTTTAGTTGCCAACATTGAGCGACTAAAAGTTAATCCATTATTTGATGTTTCTAAAGCCACGCTATCGAGTGAAGGAAGAGATATTTACTTGATAAAATGTGGTACAGGAAAAACGAAAGTATTACTTTGGTCACAGATGCATGGTGATGAAGCTACGGCTACGATGGCTTTGATGGATATTTTTAATTTCTTGGGAAACAGGACAAATTTAGCTGTAGACGACCAGCAATTAAATCAATTACGAACAGACTTACTGAAAGAATGCACTTTTTATTTTGTTCCGATGTTAAATCCTGACGGGGCAGAAGCTTGGAGCCGTTATACGGCATTGGGCATTGATATGAACCGTGATGCTTTGGCACTGCAAACGCCCGAAGGAGCTTTGTTAAAAAAACTAGTGTTTGATTTAAAACCTGATTTTGCTTTCAATCTTCATGACAAAGGCAGGCGATATTCCGCAGGCAAAACAGGGAATTTGGCCACTATTTCGTTTTTGGCAACGGCCTATAACGAAGCCCAAGAAGTAAACGAAATCCGAAAGAAAGCGATGTTGGTTATTGTAGGAATGAATCATGCTTTACAGCCATTTATTCCTGATGCTGTGGGGAAATGGCCTTCTGATTTTGAGCCTCGTGCCTTCGGTGATAATATTCAGAAATGGGGCTCTACCTTGATTTTGATAGAATCTGGAGGTTTTAAAAATGACCCTGAAAAGCAGTATATCCGACAACTGAATTTCGTTGCTATCCTGACAGGTTTGCAGATGATTGCAGATAAATCGTATGAAAAAGAAGATATTAGCGAATATGAAGCCATTCCTGTAAATGATAAAGTGATTTATGATTTAATCATCAGAAATGCTACTATCACAAAAGGAAATGCTACTTATCAGGCAGATATTGCCATTAATAGAAACGAAAGACCCGTAAAAGGAAGAGACTATTTTACACAAAGTTCAGTAATTGAAGAAATTGGCGATATGTCAGTATTTTTTGGAACAGACGAAATAGATGCTACAGGGTTAACATTGAGTGCCACCCAAGAAATAAGTTTAGGGCAAAAGGCTGAATTTGAATTAGTAAAAGACGGAAAAGTAATTTATAAAATAAATAACGGAGTAAAATTGTAACTCGATGTTTCAATCGAGAAAATTATGGAGAATCCAGTAATGATTTTAGGTGCAGGTGGTTTAGGAGCTGTCGCCCTTGATATTTTCAAAACAAATAATGTTGTGGTCTATGCTTTTTTAGATGACAACAAGGAATTGCACAATACCGAAATAGACGATGTAATCGTGATGGGTAGTACTGATGACGAAGATTATACCAAACTAATCGGAAAAAGATGCGAAGTATTTATTGCTATTGATGAGTTGAAAGTGCGTCAAAATTTAGTAGAAATGCTACATGACGATAAAAAGGTTCAGCCAGTAAATGCTATTCATGAGCAAACAGCTATTGCATTAACAGCAACTATCGGACATGGCAATTTGATTTCTGCAGGAACGATTATCAATGCCCGTGCTGAAATCGGGAGCCATAATTTATTACACAGTCGTGTAATTGTTGACTATGATGCTAAAATTGGTAATTTCGTTCAAATCGGAGCAGGAAGCATCATTGGAGCAGGCGTTTCTATTGATGATAATGTATTTATCGGCTCAGGTGTAACGATTGTAGGAGGCGTAAAAATTGGTAAAGGAGCAAGAATTGGTGCAGGCTCGGTAGTAGTAGAAAGCGTCAAGGCACGTGAAACGGTATTTGGTAATCCTGCTAAGAAAGTTTAGGGTTTATGAGCGTTCAAAGTTTATGAGTTTAAGGTGCATGAGTATATATTAATATAAAAATTTACCCTTAGCCAGTGACTTAAGTCACTGGCTAAGGGTAAATTTTTGTTAGTTATTTATGTATTTGTCGGTTCTCTCTCAGTAATACTTAAGTACATAACTATAGACATTTTTAACTTTAGACTCATAAACTTTTAACTCCTAAACGCTATCAATTCTCTTCTTCATCCTCTGGTTTCTTTTTCGCTTTAGGAGCTTCATAAATAATTTTCCCTTTGTTATCTCGCTCTTGTAATACCACTGCTTCAGAATTATCAAATTTATCTTTTGCGAATAAAGTCTCTTTTTTCAAACGCCCCATTGCTCCGAATTGATGGTATTCTCGCCAACGCCCTACCTTCACACTATCATCAAATTTGCCTTCTTCTTTTAGCTGTCCGCCTTCATAAAAAGAGCGATAATCGCCCGTTACTTTATTGAATCGTACAGGAATTACTTCTTTGATTTTTGTTTCAGCTTTATCATAATAGCTAACCTTTGAATCGGCTAAAAAACCTCTTTTATACTTTTCTTTCGATAGCAGGATATAGTCTTGGTTATAAGTTTCCCAACGTCCATCTTTTACACCCACATAAAACGAGCCTTCTTCAACCAACTCATCATTTACATACTTTTTATAAGGGCCATGACAAATCTCTCCGTAGTCTTTATCTTTTCTAGGCACGTTCGTTACCCTTCTAAGTTTAGGGTCATACCACCAAATCTCTTTCGCATAAATGCTTGGTTCGGCTTCGTCAGGGTTTCGTAATACATGAATTTCTTCTACAGTCAATCTTACACCAGACCCATATTCACCAATGCGTATTTCAAATTTTATGTCTTCGTATTCGTCTTTCGGCTTTTTCTTGGCTTTACTTTTCTTTTTTGATTTATGGATTTTCAAGCCTAAATCGGCCGTTAAATCATCAACATCATTGCCTAATTTTTTAAATTCTTCTTTATTATCTTCAATCGATTTCTTGGCATTTTTAACATTATCAAGTATGTCCGACTGTATTAATCCACCCAGCAGTCCAGCTTTTTTCTTGGCCGAACTATCAGTTTTTGGTTTTGCTTTTGTTTTGAATTCATCAGTTTGGGCAAATGTTATCCTGAAAGCAAACGAAAATATAAGTATTAAAAAGGAAATGATAGACTTCATTTTTATGGATGAAAAAATAAGCATGGAATCAAAAGAATTGTAAATCACACGGGGCATTATTCAGTACCCTCATGCCATCAACATGAAATGGTTATCCTTATAAACGAAAATATGAATATATTTATTTTTATAAGTAAAGATAAGCATTTTCATGCTATCCTAAGAACAGCACGATTATTCTTTCAGTAGCACGAGTTTTCAACTCGTCATTATTTTTCACGAGTTGGAAACTCGTGCTACTGAAAGAATTAATAAAATGCGTCTTCAAAATGCGTTACTTCAAAAGTATTGTTTTTAAAAACGACTGCAACAATATCAAAGCGAATCTGTTGATGCCAATTGTTTTTATAGACATAAAAGTCGGCAGCCTTGGTTATCATCGCAACCTTATGCTTATTTACCCCAATTTCGGGCATTCCAAATTTTGTATTAGTGAGGGATTTTACTTCGACAAATACTAAGAAGATTCCTTTTCGAATAATTAAATCAATCTCAGCCCGCCCGTAGCGATAATTTCTGTGGAGGATTTGATAGCCTTTTTCTATTAGAAAATTGGCGGCAATGTCTTCGGCTTTTTTGCCTGTTTCAAGGTGCTGTGTCATAAGGGTGTAGATTAAATGGCTATTGGTCTTCGGTCATCAGCTTTCAGCTATCAAAAAAAATGATAACCGAAAGCTGATGACCGAAAGCCGAATACTGATAGCCGACAGCTAATTAATATCCAAATACGTCTTCTAAAGTCAATTTCTTAACCTCTCCGTATTTTTTCAAAGTATCTAAGTTTACTTTTTTCTCAGAAGCCACCACACACATTGCGTATGGTTTTTTCGCTAGTAAAGTATCCTGAAATTTCTTTAAATCATCTAAGCTTAATTTATCCAAAGCCTTATAAATTTCCTGGCGCTCATCTGTAGTTACCCCTTTATCAAGTCCACTTAGATAAGTATAAATAATATTATCCTGCGTGATTCTCTCAGTTTGATAATTCTTTTTCATACTCGCTATAGCTGTTTCCAAGTTCTTTTCAGACGATGGGAAATCGTTCAACAACTCATCCATACCAGCGATAGACTCATGAATTTTATCTGCTTGTGTACCAATGTAAGCAATCATGCGGTATTTTTCATCCTTGATATTAGGTGTCTGATAATACGCATACGTTGAATAAGCCAACGCTTTAGATTCACGAATAGTTTGGAAAACAATAGAAGACATCCCTCCACCAAAGTAGTTGTTGTACAATTCTACGATAGGCGTTTCGGCTGCACTAAATCCAATCGTAGGACGAACCCAGTTGATTTCTGCCTGAACCATGTCATAATCTGTAAACAATACTACTGGCTTAGTTGGCGACTCCATTTTGAAATCTGCTACTAAAGGTAAATCTGCTTTGAAAGTACTATTAATTTGGTGAGCACCTTTTAATGCTACAGCCAACTCTTCCACTGTTTTTGGTCCATAATATACGATTGTATGTTTATATGAGAACAAATCGTGTAAGAAGCTAATTAAGTCATCCGCATTCAAAGCTTTCAGTTCTGCATCTGTAAACTGTAAGGCATTTCTTGGGTTTTTAGCACCAAATGAAGCATAAGAAGCTAATCCTTGCAAGATGGCTCCTTTGTTCAATTTAGCATCATTTCTTTGCTTCAATAATCTGCCTTTTAGTAATTCTAAAGCGGCATCATCTTTCTTGCATTTGGTCAACAAATCTTCAAAAAGACTTACTGTTTTAGCAAAGTTTTCATTCAAACCCGACATTCCCAACGTAATATGGTGGTCGGTATAAGAAGTATTGAAACTACTCGCCAAACGATAAAATGCCGTACTGATTTGCTCAGCATTCATTTTGTCTGTACCTACAAATTGTAAATACTGAAGAGCAATAGGCAATACTTTACTATTCCAAGAACCCATATCAAAACGGTAGCTCAAACGAAAAAGATCATTATCTGTATTTTTTACCGTTAGGGCTTCCAAGGTACCAATTTTCCCTTTTTTGATGTCTTTGTTGAAATCTAACCATTTTGGTTCGATGTTCGACATCGCCGTTGTATTTACATTTTTCAAGAATTCAGATTGTGCCTCACGGTTTACTTCCACTGGCGTAATCGCAGGCTTATCAACTTTTGAAATATTAGGATCAGTACCCTTACGTTTGTAAACAACTACGTAACCATCACCACAGTATTTTTTAGCGAAATCCATTACTTCTTGTTTGGTTACTTTGCTCAAAGCATCGTTGATGGCAACATCTTTGTCCCACTTGTTTGATTTATCAAACACGAAGCTTTCTAACAGTTTATAAGAACGCGAAGAGTTGTTTTCTAAACCTTGAATAGCTGTCAATTTATAATTAGCAGCAATCGCTTTGATGATAGATTCGTCAAAATTACCCGACTTCAATTTGTCTAATTCGCCTAAAAGCAATGCTTTTACCTCATCAAGGCTTTGGTCTTTTTTAGGAGAGCCCGTCATTTGCCAAACCGAATAATCTTTGTTCCATTCTGGGCTACAGCTTGCTCTTAATACTTTTTGGGCCTTTACTAAATTCAAATCTATCAAACCTGCTTTTGAGTTCGACATCAATTCATCTACGATTGTACCAATAATCTTTTCTTTGGTATTCAATGCACCCGACCAACGCCAAGCAATCGTAAGGGCATCTGGCGTAGGACCAAACACTTCGCGTACTAAAGGGGCAGTAATGGGTGCTTCAGGAGCTGGCTTGTATTCAGCAATAGGTTTGCTAACCATATATTTGAAAGAAGCCTCAATTTTTTTGATTAAAACATCCGAATTGAAATCACCCACCATAATAATAGCCATGTTGTTTGGCACATAATATTTTTTGAAGTAATTGCGGATTTCAACTAATGATGGATTTTTCAAGTGTTCAATCGTACCGATAGTAGTTTGTTGTCCATAATTATGCGTTGGGAACAATGCAGCATTTCTAGCTTCATATACTTTCCAGCCATCGTTGTCAAGGCTACGGTTTTTTTCTTCGTAAACAGCTTCTAATTCTGTGTGGAAAATACGTAAGATTGGGTTACGGAAACGCTCGCCTTGCAATTTCAAGAAACGGTCGATAGCATTAGCAGGAATGTCTTCTGTATAAACCGTTTGTTCATAAGAAGTAAAAGCATTCGTGCCTTGTCCACCCATTGAAGCCATCATTTTATCGTATTCGTTAGCGATAGCAAACTTCGCAGCCTCGCCAGATACGCGGTCAATTTCTTTGTAAATCGCTTTACGTTGTGTTGAATCAGTAGTTTTGTTATACTTTTCGTACAGTGCATCCACTTGGTCTAACAATGGTTTTTCTTTTGACCAGTCTAATGAACCAAACTTATCAGTACCCTTGAACAACATGTGTTCCAGATAGTGAGCAAGTCCAGTATTTGTTCTAGGGTCAGTGTTTGAACCCGCACGCGTTGGAATTAATGCCGCAATACGTGGTTCTTTGTGGTTTTCGCTAAGGATTACAGTCAGTCCGTTAGGCAATGTGTAAAAACGGGCTTTCATAGGGTCGTTACTTACGTATTTGTAAGTATAGCCACCTGATGAAGCAGTTTTCCAGTCAAAAGTTTTTTGAGCAAATGCGAAAGAGTTTAGAAGTAGCGATAACACGACTCCCAGCAGAGATAACCTAAGGTTTTTCATGCGAAGTAGGTTGGATTTTGTAAAAAGAAACAATTAATAGATTTATTGACAAAGTAACTATTGTTTTTTGATAAACGGTATTGTTAGTTGAAACTTTTACCCGTTACTGTAAAAGATGCTGGTTTCATAAGAAAAGTTGCATGAGGTAATCTTGCACGAGTTGGAAACTCGTGCTACAGCTTAAAAGCTCTTTACTGAAAGCTGATAAAATCTCAACATAAATCACTATCTTTTCCGTTATCTTGACAAGATAAAATAAACTATCTTTATCAGCGATGTCCAAGTAGAGAACTCTAACAAAAATAATCATGAAAAAGTATATATACCAAGGAATTATCATTTTAACAGGTAGCTTTCTGCTCATATCAGCCTGTTCAAAAAAAGCCATCGATGATAATCCGCCAGCAAGTGAAACATCAAGTTTTAGCTTAATACAAGATAGAATCATTACGCCTACTTGTGCCACTTCAGGTTGTCATGCCTCTACTTCAGATGGTACTTATGTTCAACACGGATTAGTCTTAGAAAAATCAGTAGCTTTTGCCAATTTAGTAGGAGTTGTACCCAAAAATGAACTTTCAAAGGCTGACGGGCACTTGAGAGTAAAAGCCTACAAATCATTAGAAAGCTTATTTTATCATAAACTCAATTGGGATGTATCGCATCATGGCGGTAAACAATATGGCTCGCCAATGCCTTTGGGCGGAACAGCCCTTACGGTCGGTCAAATAGAATTCGTTCGTCGCTGGATTGAAGCAGGGGCTCCTAAAACAGGTGATGTTGTCGATAAAACCTTATTGGATGATAAAACGCCAAGTGTTTCTAGCACCGATGATTTTAAAACCATGCAAACGCCTCAGCAAGAAGGCGTTGCAGGGTATCAGATGCAAGTAGAAAAATTTACGATTCAGCCCAATTTTGAAAGAGAGATTTTTGTACGCAAAGCGGTTGGTAATACTACGGATATATACGTAAACCGTTTAAAATTCCAATCTCGTACCAATAGCCACCACATGGTATTATACGATTTTAGAGATAAAACAGCGAGTAATTTACCTGTTATCAATACTATTCGAGATTTAAGGAATCCAGATAATACCTTGAATTTAGTGACAGCCTTACAGATGTCTAACCATGTGTTTTTGGGTGGAGGAACAAATGCTAGTCAGGAATATACTTTCCCTGAAGGAACAGCTTTACTACTACCAGCAGGCATGACGGTTGATTTAAATCCACATTATTTCAACAAAACGACTGATTTCCACTTTGGAGAAAATAATGTAAATCTTTATACTGTGGATAAATCAAAAGTAAAAAATGTCGTAAAAACGATTGACTTTAATAATACAAGTTTTAGTTTGCCTGCTAAAACTGTTACTACGGTTACGAAAGATTTTAAGTTTAGTGCAGACGTAAAAGTGGTAGCATTGACATCACATAATCATAAATACGGGCAAAAGTTTGTCATAAAAATATTGGGAGGTACAAGGAATGGTGAAATAGTGTATGAAAGTACCGACTGGGAACATCCAGCGATGATTAATTATACAACACCAATAACCTTGAAAAAAGGAGAGGGGCTCACGTCGGTGGTTACTTATAATAATACATCTAGCCAAACCATTTCATTTGGATTAACCTCTGAAGATGAAATGAATATTATTTTTGGTTATTATTATGAAGAATAGAGAAAATATAGCTTAAAAATGGAACTAAATTTATAAAAGACTTCTCAGAAATGAGCGGTCTTTTTTTGAATAATGTAATTAATCCAGAAGAGGTATTATATTTGCTTGCAATACAGACAATAATTTGCCATTTTTTGAATAAATTTTACTTAACCAATAAAAAATTGTAACTATCGGTGTTACAATGGCTTCCTTTTTATGGAACATAAAAGTATGGACAAAGCCACCGCAGCGGGTCTGCTGGTAGCGATGGGAATTATTTATGGTGATATTGGTACTTCACCACTCTACGTAATGCAGTCAATTATTGGGAATGTACCAATAGATGAAAGAACAGTCCTCGGGGGACTTTCGTGTATTTTTTGGACATTAACACTGCAAACTACCTTCAAGTATGTAATCCTGATTCTTCGAGCAGATAACCGTGGTGAAGGCGGTATCTTAGCCCTTTTCGCCTTAGTGAGGCGTCATGCTAAGTGGTTGACTTTCCCAGCAGTTATCGGTGCATCTACGCTGTTAGCAGATGGTGTCATTACTCCACCTATCTCAGTAGCATCTGCTATTGAAGGATTGCTGAAAATATATCCTGACCTCCAAACGGTACCTATCGTATTGGCTATTATTACAGGATTATTCATGTTCCAAATTTTCGGTACAAAAGTAGTAGGTAGAGCCTTTGGACCTATAATGTTGGTTTGGTTCTCTATGTTGGGCTTCTTTGGGATTCTGTGGATTGCTCAGGATTGGACAGTACTAAAGGCTTTGTCTCCTTATTATGCCTTTGATTTATTGACAAATTCACATGGTGGCGAAAGCGGTTTTTGGTTACTGGGAGCGGTTTTTTTATGTACAACAGGAGCAGAGGCTTTGTATTCAGATTTAGGACATTGTGGTCGTGGAAATATCAGGGTTAGCTGGATTTTTGTTAAAATAGCACTTCTATTGCAATACTTCGGACAAGGTGCGTGGCTGATTTCACATAACGGCGAACTTTTGAATGGGCGTAAACCTATCTTTGAATTAATGCCTGAATGGTTCTTGATTTGGGGAATTGGTATTGCGACAGCCGCAGCAGTCATTGCAAGTCAGGCTTTAATCTCAGGGTCATTTACGTTAGTTTCAGAAGCCATCCGTTTGAACTTTTGGCCTAAAGTTCGTTTGCATTATCCCTCAGACCAAAAAGGACAATTATACGTGCCAAGTATGAATATTTTCTTATGGTTAGGTTGCGTTGGTGTTGTATTGTGGTTTAAGGAATCAGCTAATATGGAAGCTGCCTATGGTTTGGCCATTACCCTCACGATGTTGATGACTACCGCATTGATGGCGTATTACCTACATACACGCAAAATTGATATGTGGTGGATTGTAGGATTTATCATCGTTTATGTAGCCATAGAAGGGGCATTTTTGATAGCCAATCTTCGTAAGTTTGTACATGGTGGATATGTTTCGTTATTTATTGCCTCCGCCATTATTGCATTGATGGTAATTTGGTTTAGGGCGAATATTATTAAAATGCGATTGACAGAATACGTAAAACTGGCAGATTATATAGAACCTTTGAAGGAACTGAGCCAAGATATGAGTATTCCTAAATATGCTACCCACTTAGTATTTATGTCGAATGCGGCTAGAACGAGCGAAATAGAATCAAAAATTATTTATTCTATCTTCCAAAAACGCCCTAAAAGAGCAGATATTTATTGGTTTGTGCACGTAGACACCATGGATGACCCGTATACAATGGAATATAAAGTAAGCGTAATAGAGCCTGACGACGTAATCAAAGTAAACTTTAGATTAGGTTTCAGGGTAGAACAACGCATTAATCTTTACTTCCGAAAAGTGGTAGAGGATATGGTGAAAAAAGGAGAAGTAGATATTACCTCTCGTTATGAGTCATTGAATAAACAAAATGTAATTGGCGATTTCCGATTTGTAGTATTAGAGAAATTCCTATCGTTTGATAACAAATTATCATTGCTAGAAGGCTTAATTATGAAGGCTTATTTCTTTATTAAAGACTTTACACCTTCGGAAGATAAATGGTTTGGATTGGATACCAGTGCTGTAAAAGTAGAAAAAGTACCATTGATTATCCGTCCAGTTGAAAACGTAGTATTAAAAAGAATAGAGTAAGTTTTAATTATAAATCTAGATATTTTGAAAATTCTTATCACTGGCGGAGCAGGTTTTGTTGGTTCTTCTCTGGCAATTAATATTAAAACGAATTATCCTACTTACGAGGTAATCTGTTTGGATAATTTAAAACGCAAAGGCTCTGAACTTAATTTACCTCGTTTGGCTAAAGCAGGAGCTATTTTTGTTCACGGGGATATCCGTAATAAAGAAGATTTTGATGCATTGCCAGTGGTTGATTTTGTGATTGAATCTTCTGCGGAGCCTTCTGTATTAGCAGGGTTGGAAGGAACGCCTGATTACTTAATCAATACAAATTTGGTAGGGACAATCAACTGTCTGAATTATACCAAAAAATGTGGTGCAGCGTTTATTTTCCTATCTACCAGTAGAATTTATCCTATCAAAGCCATTGAAAAACTGAACTTTGAAGAAACTGAAACTCGTTTTGTGTTATCAGATGAACAGTCAGTCGGTGGAGTTTCGTCAAAAGGAATAGCTGAAAACTTCCCATTGGATGGTGCAAGGTCATTATACGGGGCTACTAAACTAGCGTCTGAATTGATGATTCATGAATACAACGAATTTTACGGCATGAAAACCGTCATCAATCGTTGTGGCGTGCTGACGGGCCCTTGGCAAATGGGAAAAATAGATCAAGGTGTGATGGTGCTGTGGGTAGCGAAACATTATTGGCAACAACAATTGGCATACATTGGTTACGGAGGCTCAGGTCGCCAGACACGTGATATGTTACACGTAAAAGATTTATACAGACTCATTGATTTCCAATTGCATAACATTGATACAGTAAACGGTGAAATTCTGAATGCTGGAGGAGGCGTTGAAGTAAGTGCTTCTTTACAAGAACTTACTCAGATTTGTCAAGAGGTAACGGGCAAAACCATTCCAATTAGCAAAGTAGCAGAAAACCGTGCTGCTGATATTCGTTTATATGTAACAGACAATACGAAAGTAACGGCTTTGACGGGCTGGAAACCTGAAATTTCGATGAAACAAATTGTGACAGAAATTACAGAATGGATTACTGAAAACGAGGAGGCTTTGGTTTATGTATTGAAGTAATAATATTGATTTTTAATAAACATAAGTTATCTGGAGTTTTAAAATCAAAAAAGCGGTCGAAATTAGTTTTTCGACCGCTTTTTTGTGATTGATGAACAACGAATTCCTACTGTTTGAAAAGATATATTATCATCATCTTTAAGATGCACTATCGTTTTTTAAATACTCCTTATAATTTTTATAAACTTGAATTACCAGCTATTCTACCTACCTTACATCGTAGCCAGAGCTTTCCGTAAATATACGTATAGGGTTAAATATTTTTAACTCCAAGGGAAAACGGAATGAGGCTAGCTGAAAAAGTAAATGCTGTAACAAATTTTTATACCGAACTAAATGCCGATTTGGCTAATTTACAAACAAAAAATGGACTGTCGTGTTTAAGTGGCTGTTCCAATTGTTGTAAGTCGCCAAATGTTGGGGCAACCATCTTAGAACTTCTTCCCTTTGCCTATCATCTTTATCAGGAAAACAAAGCCAAGCTTTTTTATGATGAGCTGATAAACAATCCTAAAACAGCTATTTGTATGTTGTATAAACCTGCATTAACTCCTTTAAACAATGGAGGGTGTAGCGATTATACTTATCGAGCCATGATTTGCCGCCTTTTTGGCTTTTCTTTTCGCCGAAACAAAGAAAACAAACCAGAAATGGTTACTTGTAAAGAAATTAAAACAGCTTATCCTGTAGCTTATCAGGAGCTTACCCAACAAGCAGAAGCAGGAATGCTAGTGCCACAAATAAGTTATTATCATTCAAAGCTTTCAGCGATAGACTATCCGCTGTCCCAAGAACAATATCCCATCAACAAAGCGATAGAACTGGCATTAGAAATGGTTTTAAATCATTTTTATTATGCTGAAACTGAAAGTATTGAAACAATAGAAATTTAAGGTATTTTATTATTTTGAATAAGCGGTAATTATCTGAGATGTCCAGTTATTAACTTGGTCTGATGTGGTACGGTCGGCTTGATCAAAAAAGAAATGCTGTTTTATTTCAAAACCACAATAGTCATAAATGCCTTTATCGGAAGTTAATGACAAGGCTTTGTCCATACCCATTTTTTCATATTCGGCACTCGACTTTCCATGTGAATTAATGATGTAGGCAGATTTTCCACTCAATAATCCTTTTTGTAACCCTTGGTCATAGCGATAGGCAAAGCCATAACTAAAAACACGGTCGATGTAGCCTTTCATAATGGCAGGCATTCCTGTCCACCAAATAGGATAGATAAATGTAATGGCTTCTGCCCATGAGATAAACTCTTGTTCTAGCTTAACATCAGTGGTTACTGTGCCTTTGTGTTGACCAGCCATGTCTTCAAGAGAAAGTACGGGATTAAAATTGAGTTCATACAAATCTCTGACAACAACTTCATGATTATGTTGTGTCAGCGTTTGTTCAACAGTTTGTTTAAAAAGATGATTTAAACTCGCTTTATTGGGATGGGCATAAATAATAAGATGTTTCATTGTTTTATTTTTTAGATAATTTTATGAAACAAAGGTAGCGTGCCATATTAGTCTAAAATTGTAAGAAAACGAAATGCCTACTTAGACTCTGATTGGCAAATATCTTCTTGAAACTTAAGATATTGGTTGGGAGAAAGATTAAGAAAGTGCCTAAAATCGTGAATCAGTTGACTTTGGTCGTAGTAACCACCTATTTCAATGATAGTAAACCAATCTGTTTTTGTACGTTGATTTTGTAGTAGTTCAATAACCTTTATAAATTTCTGATAGCGACTTTTTTCTTTGGCAGTGTATCCAAAGTATTTTTTGTGATTGAGTTGTACGGTTCTTTCGCTTTGATTGGTTTCTTGTGCAATGATTTTAATAGGATTCAAAACCGTGTAATCATTTTGTAAGTTGGTAAAGTGCTCAAATGTTTTTTCTCTTTTTTGTAGATATGGTTTACAGAACTCCAGTATTAAATCGATACGTTTAGTTTTGTCAGTATTTTTAAGCAAAGCCCAAAGGTTTGTAAAGCAATTTTCGTTGAGTAAATCATCTGGATTAATAGGTAAATGGTCGGATAGCATTATTTGCCCGAAAAAACGGTAGAAGGCATCATCTTTGAAATTGACAACTAACATTTCGGCTCCGACTGGTAATGTATATTCAATAGGTTGCTTTATTGGCCCCAAAATGATACACTTATCAATCTCAATGCTGGTGTTTTGCTTAGTATTAAAACGTATTGGCATACCAAAACTAAAAACCATAATAGTTTGGAAGCTTGGAACTAGTGTTTTATGAATGTCTCGTGCTGATTTATTTTCAGCGAGATAAAAATGAGAAAAAATATCTTCGAATTCAGCAGATACAATGATTCGTTTACTAATATATTCTTGTAGGTTCATATCTGTATTAATCAATTGCTAATTACAAGTTAATCATTTCTTGATGGTTAAGCGCAACACTCTTTTGATAGTGTTAGGTCGTGGATTTTCCACGACCAGTTTTAGTGACTAACTTGGTATTTCATTAAACATATCCAACATTAT
Source organism: Arcicella sp. GW822-FHT02H01 (assembly GCF_058802005.1). Lineage (NCBI taxonomy): Bacteria > Pseudomonadati > Bacteroidota > Cytophagia > Cytophagales > Flectobacillaceae > Arcicella > Arcicella sp. GW822-FHT02H01. The sequence continues at coordinate 2,954,568 of NZ_JBXANT010000001.1, forward strand.
CTGCAAACCATTCGGCGAATGCATCCAATCGGTATTATTCAAGGTTTCTTGGGCTACTTCCCCAAACCTTAAACACATCTGTTTTTCATAATGCGCAATGGCTGACTGTATCGTTGGATATGCTGAACCAGTTAAAGCCTCGCTTAATTCTACGGCATCCAACATCGCCATATTGACACCTTCGCCAGCATAAGGAGGCATCAAATGTGCCGCATCTCCAAGCATAGTAATATTCGCCTTTGTCTCCCAACTTTGGTCTAAAGGCATACAATATAAAGGTCTTGGGATGAAGTAGCCTTTATCATATTCAAATAATTCTTGCCAAATAGCATCCCATGCCGAATATTCATTTTTAAACCAATCTAATACTTGTTTGTTATCGGTAAAATCAATACCGCTGTCTTTTACCCAAGTGGCATCCATTTTACAGCCTGTGTAAAAGGCTAAACTGCCATCTCCTTTAGCACTTACTATCAATGTTTTAGCATCGCCAAAGGCAAATATTTTTCCTCCCTTTAATAGCTCATGAATTTTAGGAGTATTTTTTGCTGAATCATAAATATTACCTTCTAGGGCTGTTATGCCTGAATAAAAGGGCTTAATGGGCGTAATAAAGGGCCTGATTTTAGAATTTGCACCATCTGCACCGATGACTATATCAGCGATGGCAATATTACCATTTTGGAAAACTAATTTCCACGTATCTGCTATTGGTTCAAGGGTTAAAATATGGCTATCCCATACAACGGTATCAGCTTGTAGGGAATCTAGTAAGATTTCCCTCAGTGGACCACGGTCTATTTCTGGTCTAAACCATTCTTCTCCAAAAGCTTCCATGCTCTCTTCGGCGTGTTGGTCATAGAAAATGTTTGCATGTTCGTCTACGACACGGATTTTATCAGCACCAGGTCTATAATTTGCTTTAAAGGCATCCATTAAACCCGCTTCTTCCAAGGCCCTTAGTCCTGATTCCAAATGAAGGTCTAAAGTCGCCCCTTGTACTCTTACATTTCTATTAGCATCTCTTTCGTACACTTTTACATCAGCACCTTTCATTTGTAAAAGTCTAGCAAGGGTTAGTCCGCCAGGGCCACCTCCAACAATTGCGATTTTTTTATCTTTGATTAACATTTTGATAGCTTGTTTTAAATACGCTACAAAGCTATTCAGGTGGCAGGGCTAAAAATTGTATAAATCGGTCGTTTTTGTTTTTGCTCAATTCTTTCGGTACTACTCCCGAAAACCTTTTTACCTCTTTAATAAAATGTGCCTGATCAGTAAAGTTTTGTTCTGGGAAAAGCTTTCCTTCTTTCAGGTGTGTAAAAGAAGCCCTGAATCGTAGAATATTGCAGTATGCTTTTAAAGAGATACCAAAGGTTTGATTAAAATATCGGTTTATTTGTCGGCTACTCCAAGCTACTTTTTCAGCTAATGTGGTGATGTTCATCGAGCCTTTTGAGGAATAGATTAGCTCAAATAACTTCCGTTTGCGGTTGTCAATATTGCCTTTTATCAACTGACTTATTTTATCCGTGGCTTTTTTGCAACAAAGCTCAAAATTGCTTAAATCTTCTTGTTTAACTTCCCAGAAGTTAGGAGGTAAAACTTGAACATTGTCGAGTAAAGAAGAGATACTAGTATGAAGTAAATATTCAATGGCTAATAGTTTGAGGCTAATGCCAAAAATTACCGTTTGGCTCGCAAATGTTGTTTGCGTAGCTTGGCTTTCTAAACCCAAAAGAACAACATGAAAAGGGTCGGAAGCTGAATAAGAAAATAAAATATCGACCCTTCCGTCAGGTAAAATAATAATTTGTTTATCATTTTCAGAACGATTAGCAACCAGCCAAAAATAATCAACGTAGTCTGAAAGCAGCGTATCAGGCTTAATAAATTGATATTCAAAATCGTTTTTCAGCATGGTGAAAGCATTAACTGGGAGTGAACAAAAATTTATTAAATCGTAATAAATCTTTTAAAATTAATCATATCTATCGCTAGTAACTACCCCTTCTTTTATCTTTTTAAGTTTTATATGAAGAAATTTCAAGATAAGCTCTCAAATAATTGACAGTCAGATGACTAGCAATATAAAAAAGTTGTATATTCGTTATTGTATATAAACCGAAATGAATATGAAAAAACTGTTACTTATTTTGATATTCTCCCCTTTTTTTATTCAAGCACAAATCCAAGTCAGCACAGGAATTAGTTATGTAACAGAACCAACTTTTGGTGACGATGGCAGTTATTCAGGTTCGGGCTTAGATATTAGTCTAAGAAAGCACCTTTCTGAAAAGCTAAAATTAACAGCTTATTCTGGCATTAATAAAATGAGAGTCGCTTTAGCGGTACAATCTCGGTTTGATTATAGCACAAAAATTTATGGTTATTACTACAAAGATGTTGTTCCTGTATCTTTCGGAGCAGAGTATTATCTTTATAGCAAGAAATTTATTAAACCATTTGTAGGATTAGAAACTGGTGCTTATTTCACCAGTTACGAAACACAAATAGACCCTAATTATATTAGTTTTGCTAAAAATATTCCTTCTGGAAGCGCGGTCAATTGGGGTTTTTCACCAAGTATAGGCATACAATTTCAAGAAAATGCTGACAGAATGGGGTTGTTCTTGAAAATAAAGCATACAGGAATTGTTTATGGCAACTCAGGGTTGTCAAATATGCTTAGTTTTAGTGCTGGTTTTACGTTCAAATTTGGAAAAAAAATTATGTGGAAACCACCCGTAATAGATGTACCAAGTCAAGCGCCTTATTACGAGAAAAAAGATTTTGACTAAGCTACTAAATACCAATCCAGAATTTCATGAGGTTGCACTTTTAGTACATTAGCCAATACCAATAAAACCAAGGTTCTAGAAGCTAGCCAAAGAGGAATGTTAGCTATTTTGGCAAATTCGGGGAGCGTGATTTTTGTGTTTTCTGATAGATATGACATTAGAATCTTTTCCTTATCGCCAAAGGTGAATTGAATGCCTTCTTCATTTTCACGGCGAAGGATTTGTTTCATTTCCTTAGTAGCCTGTACTGAGCGGTCGGCAACACGCACATAGGCCTTACCCATTTCTTCGGATTCAAGTTGTACATAGTGGGGCTTTTTTTCACTTTTCGGAATTGTGATGACCAAAACCTCACGGTCGTCAGTCACGCTAACTCGTTCAATTTCGTACGAAATAGGAGGGAAGCAGTTTCGTTCAATGGCTCGTACTAAGATATACTCTTCTTCATCGACGAATTTGAGGCCTGGAATACTTTTATCATCACCTACGCCAATCAGCAAAGTACCTCCTTTCGTATTAGCAAAGGCCACAACTTCACGGATAATTTTTTCAGGGTGATTTGCTTTCAGCTTAAACTCAAGTTGAATATTCTCTCCTTGACGAACAAGGCTCTTTAAATCCTTCAATTTCATTCCTGACATGCGACTGTGGTTCTCAGTCTTCTCAAAATAGGATACAAGTGCCTGATTCATACAGATTTATGATTTAGGTATTCTTATAAACAGATATGGATTTGTTTTAAAGATAACAGATTTAGCAGTACGAAATTTTTTTTGGTTTAAAAATATTTTAGCTAAAATCTACCCAATTAATAGACTTTATATGATTTTTTTTAATAGACTTTGTCTAACTTTGTACTCCTAATTACTTAGCTACCAGTTAAAACTAATTGCTAAAGGATTAACAAGTCTAAAAGCCGAAAAGTTTGCCAAGTGTAACTAAGCAGATATGAAATTTTGCCAAGCTCGGATACGAGGATAAAATTCAGGATTGCTTATGTCAGATTTAAGTCAGTTAAAACAAGCCTTAGAAGGTCTTTCACTTACAGAAGGGCTAAGTTATATGGCTGAAAACTATGGAAATGTAGTTTTCTCATCATCGTTCGGTCAGGAAGACCAAGTAATTACCGATGCTATTTTTAAGAACAATCTTCCTATCAAAGTTTTTACGCTTGATACTGGTCGTTTATTCCAAGAGACTTATGAGCTGATGGATACTACCAAAAATAAGTATGGAAAAGAATTTGAGACTTATTTTCCTAATACTGCCAAAGTAGAAGCCTTAGTAAAAGAAAAAGGATTTAATAGCTTTTATTTTTCTGTTGAAAATCGTAAAGAATGTTGTGGTATTCGTAAAATAGAGCCTTTAAAAAGAGCATTGGCAGGTGCCGAAATTTGGATTACTGGTTTACGTGCGGAGCAATCAGAGAACCGTTCTGATATGGAAATTGTTGAATGGGATAATAACAATAATGTCATTAAATACAATCCACTTATTCATTGGACTTACGAAGATGTATTGGCTTATCTGAAAGAAAACAGAGTTCCTGATAGCCCTTTACACAGAAAAGGCTTTATTTCGATTGGTTGTGCACCTTGTACCAGAGCCATCCAAGAAGGAGAACATCCACGTGCGGGACGTTGGTGGTGGGAAGCTTCACAAAAGGAATGTGGCTTGCATAGTTAGTGATAAGTTATGAATTTTGAGTGATGAGTAGTCTAGTCTATCGTTTCAATTGTGATTAATATAAAGTACAAAAAGCTTGTAGCTCATTGCTTATAGCTGACAGTCAAAGAGTTAATAAAAAATTAAAAATATGGTTGATAATTTAAAAAATCCAAGTCCAGAAGTTTCCACTCCGAAATTTGGTTTTTTCCCTCGTGAATTAGAAGACGAAGCAATCTATATTATGCGTGAGGTTGTAGCTCAGTTTGAGAAACCAGCGCTTTTGTTTTCTGGTGGGAAAGATTCTATCACGTTAGTACGTTTAGCTCAAAAAGCTTTTTATCCGGGAAAAATTCCTTTCCCATTACTTCATGTAGATACGGGTCATAATTTCCCAGAAACCATTGAATTTCGTGATTGGTTGGCTAAAGAGACGGGGGCAGAATTGATAGTACGTTATGTACAAGATTCTATCAACCAAGGAAAAGTAAAAGAAGAATCAGGAAAATATGCTTCTCGTAATGCCTTGCAGACGGTTACTTTACTAGATGCTATCGAAGAATTCAAATTCGATGCTTGTATTGGTGGTGCAAGACGTGACGAAGAGAAAGCACGTGCGAAAGAACGTATTTTCTCAGTGCGTGATGATTTCGGACAGTGGGATGCTAAGCGTCAACGTCCAGAATTATTTGATATGTTGAATGGTCGTATTGCTATTGGTGAAAACGTAAGAGTATTCCCAATTTCAAATTGGACAGAATTAGATGTTTGGAATTATATCAAAGAAGAAGAAATGGCGATTCCTTCTATCTATTATTCGCACAAACGTCAGGTAATTCAGCGTGATGGAATGCTTTGGGCAGATTCTGAATATTTGAATAAAGATGCAGAAGAAATTCCTTTTGAAGAAACCGTTCGTTTCCGTACCGTTGGCGACATGACGTGTACTGCAGCTGTGGCTTCTGAAGCAATAGAATTAGACGATATCATTGGCGAAATTCTATCAGCAGAAATCTCAGAACGTGGTGCCAGAATAGACGACAAACGTTCTGAAGCAGCGATGGAAAAACGTAAACAACAAGGATATTTTTAATGAATTGAGTGATTGAGCGAGTTAGTGATTGAGTGAATATTTAATATTCCAATAAAATCACTCAATCACTCAATCACCATTCACTCAATAAAAAAGATGGATATTTTAAGAATAGCAACAGCAGGTTCGGTGGATGATGGGAAAAGTACCCTCATCGGACGACTTTTATACGAAACGAAATCAATTACGCGTGATAAAATTGAAGCATTAGAAGCGGCTTCAAAACGTAAAGGCTTAGATTTTTTAGACCTTTCTTTATTAACAGACGGCCTTATCGCCGAACGTGAACAAGGGATTACTATTGACGTAGCCAATATTTATTTCTCTACGCCAAAACGTAAATACATCATTGCAGATACGCCTGGTCACTTTGAATATACTCGTAATATGGTTACTGGGGCTTCAAATACAAAGGTATCTATGATTTTAGTAGATGCACGTAATGGTGTGTTAGAACAAACTTTCCGTCACTTCTTTATCTCATCAATGCTTCGTATTCCGAAAGTAATTGTGTGTGTCAACAAGATGGACTTAGTAGGTTATTCAGAAGAACGTTTCAACGAAATCAAAGATGCTGTTCAGGCTTTGGCTAATAAAGTATCTTTTGAAGGACAGGAAATTACTTTCATTCCAATGTCTTCTTTATATGGACAAAACCTCTCTACCCAGTCAACTGAAATGCCTTGGTTTACAGGTGCGCCATTGTTAGAAGAATTAGAATCTACCAATTTCGACGAAATAAAAAAACCTGCACGTTTCCCTGTTCAATTTGTGGTTCGTCCAAAAACAGAAGAATTCCACGATTATAGAGGGTATGCAGGTAAAATTGCCAGTGGTTCTTTCTCGGTAGGAGATGAAATCACTGTTTTGCCTACAGGACAAAACTCTAAAATTGCGACGATTGAAAAATTCGGTACGCAATTAGAAAAAGCAGGAGCGAAGGAATCTGTAGTAATTACTTTAGAGACAGACGTAGATGTTTCTCGTGGTAATATGTTGGTGAAATCTACTTCAACGCTTGAGCCATTGAAAGAAATCACTGCAAGAATTTGTTGGATGGATTCTAAACCATTGGTTTCAGGTAAAACTTATATCCTTCAACATGGCATCAATGATTCAAAAGCGAAAGTAGTAGCTTTGAACAATAAAATTGATGTAGTGAACCAAGATACGATTGTAGATGCCGTTTCTGAATTAAAATTGAACGAAATTGGAGAGATTGTCTTGAAAACTGCCAAGCCAATTTTTGCAGATAAATACGAATACAATCCTGCAAATGGAGCCTTTATTTTAGTGGATGACCAAACGAACTCAACCGTTGGGGTTGGATTTGTTTTATAGTAATAACTATTTTTGATAATAGTAAAAAAGCCCCAAGAGTCTGGGGCTTTTTTTGTAGCACGAGTTTTCAACTCGTCAAATTTAATGACTACACGAGTTGAAAACTCGTGCTACTGTTTTCGATACTTTAACTATTCAATCCCCAATAAAATCTCCGTAACGTTTTCAGAAGAAGTCAAATCTACCCATTTGATATATACCTCTCTCGTTTGATTAGTAGGTTTATATCCTTGTGCAAATAAAGTGTTGAAAAGCTCCTTATAAACTGGCATGATATCACTAAAATCGCCATAATGTGTATAGGCAAAAGCTTTGAAAACAGGATGCTCAACCAGTTCATAAGGTGCTGGAACTTCTATTGCTTGATTTCCCACAGGTAGAGCAATCTCCAGCGTAAATGGTTTTTCTACATCGCCTGTAGCTCCCCAATAAATAAATTCAAGCGGTGCTGAGGTGTCTAAGCCCAATTGTCCAGCGGTAGCATACAGCGTGTCAATTTCACGTACAGCAATAGCATTTACGTTTAACAGCGTAGTTTCTGTTCGATAGATAAAATACTTCTGAGCAGGTATTTCTTTTACTTGTACTTGCATAGTAACTTATTATTTGAGGTTTATTTTTTATTAACAATGCAAAGTAATTAAGGCTTACTGACAACAGTATGTCAGTGAAAAAATCAATTATACATTTATTTTTAATATTTTTTCTTGATGGATTCTACCCCAACGCCTGATTTCCTTTACAATCGGATATAACGTTTCGCCATAAGCTGTTAAACTATATTCTACCTTCAAGGGTACTTCGGCAAATACCGTTCTTGATAAAATACCATCGGCTTCAAGCTCGTCTAGTTGCTTGGCTAACATTCTTTCGCTAATGGTTGGCAAGGATCTTTTCATTTCACCAAAACGGTTTATTCCTTTTTTAATCAACACAATCAAGGTGGTTTTACATTTTCCTTTCAGTATTTTCATAAATACATCAGAAGGACAATCTTGTTCGATATAGTTTTTTTCTAGTATCATAAAAATTAAGTACTTGATTATCAGAAAAACTGTACTTTTTGTAAGTAACTGTAAGCTTTGTAACTACTTGACTTTCAATGTTTTTTTGTAGAGGTTTACAGTATAAATATAGCTTGTTTCACCAAACAAACACAAAACCATGAGCCATTCTTTTAAAGCCTTAGTGATTTCTGAAAATGTAGAAAAGCAGTATGTCAGGAATATTATAAAAAGAGAGATTTCAGATTTGCCTGTAGGTGAAGTATTAATAAAAGTAGAGTATTCGGCCTTGAATTATAAAGATGCCTTGTCGTCAGTAGGAAATAAAGGTGTAAGTAAAAACTATCCACATACGCCAGGCATTGACGCCGCAGGAGTTGTTGAAGAAAGCGATTCTTCTGATTTTCAGGTAGGCGACCAAGTAATTGTTACCAGCTATGATTTAGGAATGAATACCGCAGGTGGTTTTGCAGAATATATTCGTGTACCAGCGAACTGGATTGTAAAATTGCCTAGTGGATTAACTTTAAGAGAAGCAATGATAAACGGAACAGCTGGTTTTACGGCTGGTATGTGCATCAATGCACTACTTAATCATGGATTAAGTCCTGAAAAAGGGAAAGTGTTAGTAACAGGCTCGACGGGCGGAGTAGGGACGCTAGCCATTGCAATACTCTCTAAATTAGGTTTTGAAGTAGTAGCAGTAACTGGAAAACCTGAGGCAGTTGATTTCTTGAAGAAAATAGGTGCTAGCGAAATCGTTACTAGAGAAGCATTAGACGACCAGTCGGGGAGACCATTGTTAAAATCTGCTTACGCAGGGGTAGTTGATACCGTTGGCGGGAATATTTTGGCAACAGCATTGAAGTCTTTAACGTATGGAGGTTCGGCAGCCATTTGTGGTTTAGTGGCTTCTGCTGAATTGCATACTACTGTATTACCTTTTATTTTGCGTGGCAATACATTGTTTGGAATAGATTCAGCAGAATGCCCAATGCCTTTACGACAGAACATTTGGCAAAAATTAGCGACAGACTGGAAACCAAATAATTTAGCATTGCTTGCCCATGAAATTTCCTTAGAAGAAGTACCCGACAAATTAGATTTGATGTTGAAAGGAAAAGCTGTGGGGAAAACGATTGTTAAGCTATAATTTAAACCGTAGCACGAGTTTTCAACTCGTCAAATTAATGTGACACGAGTTGAAAACTCGTGCTACGGATTTATTATTCTTCCCACTCAAAGCTACGAGTGACGGCTTTTTTCCAATAATGATAAAGTTTTTCTCTTTTTGATGCCTCCATATTAGGAGTCCACGTTTGTGCAATACCCCAGTTTTGTTTCAAGTCTTCTAGGTCTTCCCAATAGCCAATGGCTAAGCCTGCGGCATAAGCAGCACCCAAAGCGGTGGTTTCTATCATAGCAGGACAAACCACAGGTACATCTACCATATCTGCCTGAAATTGCATTAACGTTTCGTTTACTACCATCCCTCCATCAACTCTTAGCGAAGAAATTTCAATGCCTGCATCTTTTTCCATTGCCTCTAATACTTCCAAGGTTTGATAAGCGGTAGCTTCCAATGCGGCTTTTGCAATATGAGCTTTAGTGACATAACGTGTCAGTCCTACAATTACACCACGAGCATCTGCTTGCCAATAAGGAGCATACAAACCCGAGAAAGCAGGGACGAAATAACACCCTCCGTTGTCTTCTACAGCATTTGCCAACGTTTCAATCTCCGCACTATTTTTAATAATTTCTAAATTATCACGAAGCCACTGTACCAATGCACCTGTAATGGCAACAGAACCTTCTAAGGCATATTTTACTGGTTGATTGCCAAACTGATATGCTACCGTAGTAAGCAACCCGAAGGTCGACGGCGTTATTTTCTCGCCCGTATTCATCAACATAAAGCAACCCGTACCATAAGTATTTTTGGCTTCGCCAGGGGCAAAGCAAGTTTGTCCTACTAAGGCCGCTTGCTGGTCGCCTAAATCTCCTGCTACGGGTACACCCGAAAGTACACCACGAGCTTCGCCATAGACTTCACTGCTTGATTTTATGGCTGGCAACATTGCTTTTGGTATATTTAATTTTTGGAGTATCTCATCGTCCCAAGCTAAGGTTTTCAGATTCATCAATTGGGTTCTGCTAGCATTGGTTACATCAGTAATATGGATTCCGCCATCTGTTCCGCCCGTTAAATGCCAAATGATGAAAGTATCCATATTGCCAAAAATGGCTGTTCCTTCTTCTGCATCTGCTCTGAGCCCTTCTACGTTTTCTAAAAGCCATTTTAGTTTTAAACCGCTAAAGTAAGTAGCCAGAGGTAATCCTGTTTTTTCACGAAAACAATCGCCTCCGCCTTCTTTAGCTAAATCGGCTACCATCGTACCTACGCGGGTATCTTGCCATACAATGGCGTTGTAATAAGGCTGACCAGTGAATTTATTCCATACTACTGTTGTTTCTCGTTGATTGGTAATGCCTACCGCCGCAATATCCAAAGGCGAAAGATTGGCTTTGCCCAATGCTAGTCCGATTACTTCTTGTGTATTGCTCCAGATTTCATCTGAGTCGTGTTCTACCCAACCAGCTTGTGGATATATCTGAGAATGTTCTTTTTGTCCGACAGAAATTTGATTGCCTTGTTTGTCGAAAATGATGAAGCGGGTACTGGTAGTCCCTTGGTCAATAGAGCCTATATACATTTTAAAGAGTGTTTTTGATAGTTAATTAGGTAATTGAATAAATTAGAGCGTTGTAAATCTTTGTTTAATTTTCAATATTTTGATGGCTGATAAATGTTTTCCCAGTACTTAAAAAAGCCTCTACCAAACCTTCTGATGCTTTAGCGGCTTGTGCGTCTCTTAATCCTAAACCCAACCTTCTGTTTAGTACATCTTGCGTAGTAACAGCCATTTCTTCTTGGATAGCATATATTATCTCCGCTTTGATAAATGGATGATTAGGATGAATCAATTCTTTCAATTCAGGCTGATTGTTCGTTAAACTTAATACAGTTCCTGCCAATGAACCATACTTTTTCATCAAATGCTGTGCTATTATTGGTGAAATATGATATTGACTGACAAGTTGTTGCCAATCTTCAAAATGATAGCCTTCTGCGCCATGTAATAACTGATGTTCGGATGTACAAAGTACTGGTTCTTTATGCCAAATGGTTTCATAAACATGGTCTATGGTATCTTTCGCCATTAAGCGATAGGTAGTCCATTTTCCACCCATGATACTTACCAACTGACTACTCTTATCAATCTCTACCTCGTGGTCACGGACAAGTGATTTGGTATCAGAACTTTTTTCAGCTTTTCCGAGCAATGGTCTTTGTCCTGCAAAACCACTGGTAATTTCTTCGGGTGTTACGTTTTTTTCTAAATAACGATTTACATAACTTAATAAATATGGAATTTCGTCTGGTTCTAAGTCTGGGTTTTCAGAAAGCTTATCTTCTTCGTCGGTTGTTCCTACCAACAGATGGTCTTGCCAAGGAATAATAAATAAAACTCTTCCATCATCCGTTTTAGGTACTAAGATGGCTGTTTCATTTTTCATCAAACTGGTAGGCAAAACAATATGAGCGCCTCTGCTTACTTTCATCCGAGGTTTCAATTTTGTGTTCGCCATCTTACGAATATGGTCTGCAAAAGGCCCCGTAGCATTGATAAATACTTTCGACTGAACCGTTAAAGTATTATTGCTCACATTATCTTTAATCGTCAAAGCAGTTAGCTTTCCTTCACTATCTTTTTCAAAACGAACAGCTTCGGCATAGTTCAAAACGGTTGCTCCCAAAGCTTCCGCCTTTTGAATAATTGCTAAACAATAACGTGCATCATCCAATTGCCCATCGTAATATAATACTGCAGAGGTTAGATTTTCTTTTTTTAATTCAGGAATGGTTTTTAACGCTTCTTTTCTCGATAGCCATTTACTAGCACCAATACCATGATTTCCTGCTATCCACTCATAGAGTTTTAAGCCGATTGTAAGGTAAATACCTTCAATCCAAGAATAACAAGGGGTTAATAGTGCTAATGGGCGAGTAAGATGAGGGGCATTTTTTATCAACGTATCTCTTTCATGGAGACTCTTCTGCACCATTTTGTACTGTTCCCAATCCAATTTTTTTACAGCTTGCTCAAGATAGCGCACTCCGCCATGAATAAGTTTCGTAGATTTAGATGTAGTTTGACCTGCAAAATCAGCTTTATCAATTAACAATACCTTTAAACCTCTTAGGGTAGCATCTAGGGCAATACCCGCACCTGTTGCTCCTCCACCTATGATGCACAAATCAAATTGTTCTATTGATGAGATTTTACTTAGTTGTTCTATACGATTCATAATGGATAATTTACCTAAATATTAACAAAAGATACTCACAAAAAAGGACTGACAGCAATAAGCAAAAATAGAGGATATTTAATAATTTATGGTAATGATATGCTGTAAGTTATCTAATAGTATAACAAACCTAAATGCCATAACATTTCATAAAACATAAAAACAAAAAAATGGCTCATCTACTTACAAAAATGTAAATAAATGAGCCGTTTGAAGATTAAATTTTCATGAATGACTAACTATAGAATAACCACTCTATCGCTTTAGGAAATTCTTTTCCCCATTGGTCTTCGTTATGCATTCCATCAGGGTCATACGAAAGATGGATATCCGTTTTCCTGATGCCTTGTCTCTGGAAAGTCTGCTTTAGTTTTTCCACATTCGGTAACATCATCGTTCCTTCGTCACCACCAGCATATACATAAATGTCGGTTGGTAAATGTGAGATAAAATCAATGGCATCAAAGTAAATATTAGGCGAAACCCATAGTGATGGAGAGAAAACCATCAACTTCCCGAATACTTCTGGAAACATCAAGCCTGAATAAATACTGATTAAACCTCCTAGCGAGCTTCCACCAATACCTGTAAATTCTCTTTCTGGACGTGTACGAAAGTTCTTGTCAATATATGGTTTTAGTGTTTTAGCCAAAAATTGAGTGTACTTTCTGCCCTGTCCTTTTCCCATTTTAGGATTATTATAGGGCGAATACTCTTGATAGCGTTGTTCACCACCATGTGCCACAGCCACTACAATTACATCGCCATGCCCACGTGCAGCCAAAACGGCCAATTGCTTATCAATTCCCCAATTTCCAAATACAGAACCTCCGCCAAATAAATTCTGAGCGTCTTGTAAATAAATTACAGGATAATGTTTGTCGGATGTTTCATAATTATGAGGCAAAAGGATATACACAGCACGCTTTCTATCAAACTGTGGTATCTCAAAAGCATCAGAAATTAAGCGGATTTCAGGCATTAAATCACCTGAAAGATTTTCGCCATCTAGTCGCCAGTGTGGTACAAAGTCTTTTAAAACACCCGTTTTTACTTTGGATGTTCTGTTGGCTGTAGGTTTACCAAATTCATCTAATTCTACTTGATTCCAGCCACCTTTGGTATATTTATACTCAAAGCTTTCTGGTAGCTTAATAGTATCTGGTAACTTCAATTCATATTTTCCGTCTTCAACTTTGTTCAAACGGAATTCTTCTTTATTGGGCAGCCATTCGTTGAAACTTCCTGAAATAAATACAGGTCTATTGTCTTCAACAGGGGTTGTTAGTTCAAAATATAATACGCCTTTACTCATTAGTGATTTATTTGTCGAACCACAAATTTAATTAAATATTTGCTTTTTATACAGTATTTAGTCTTCCATATATAACAATATTCTAATATAGAATATTGTGTGTAACAAGCTGATCATCAGTAAAGGAAACCTTTCTTTTCCATATACAGGTATTATAAAGCAACTATTGTACCAAAATACATCCTTAGTCTGTAGTGATAGTCTAACGTTTTCAAGGTATTATCTTCTAACGTCATTAATATTAAATTTTACTTTCCTTCATAAAAAGCTAGTTTTTCGTGGATTGATTCTCAAAAAAATACTATAATGATAAATATCACTTTTTATTTTTCGGAATTGTTTTGCTGATAGATGTCAAGTGCTAATTATGTTAATATCAGCTACTTATCACATCCATTGCTTTCATTAATTTCATATTTCAGCATAGGTATTTATATCATATATTAGAATTATTCTAAATAAAACTTGTCTGCAATTAATTTGATTTATACTTTTGTTGCAACTATTAAGAATTAGTCTAAATAAAAATAATGTACAAATCAACTAATGTTTGTACATATAAAAAAGTATTAAACCTGTCTATTAACATAAATAAGTACCCATTTTAAACCCATTATTCCCATACAAACAATGAAAAAAACAATTACTAAAAAACTCTATTTAAGTATAGTGTTTTTATTGACTGTGCAGTTTGCTTTTGCACAATTAGGCTCAATTAAAGGTCGTGTTACAACTAAAGAAGGCGACCCCGCAGAATTTGTAAGCATTATCCTAAAGACTACCTCAAAAGGAACAAAGACGGATAACAATGGTCATTATGACTTCAGGAATTTAAAATCAGGAGATTATACGTTAGTGTTTAGTTTAGTAGGATATGAAAAATTAGAAAAAACAGTTAGCGTATATGAAGACAGAACTACAGAATTAAATGTTCAATTAGATGTTTCTGCTAAACAATTAAGTGAAGTAGTAGTGGTGAGTGCGGCCCAAAAATTTGCCAAGAAGCAAAGTGATTTTGTAGCACGGATGCCCCTAAACAACCTTGAAAACCCACAGGTTTATACGGTAGTACCAAAAGAACTCGTCCAAGAGCAAATGGCGATAGATTTTAGAAGTGCAATTACTGCTGCTCCGGGCTTGAATAATATTACACAATCTGTTGGTTCAGGGGGTGTTGGACTAACATTACGTACTAGGGGATTTAGTGGTAATGCTGGCTCACTCAGAAATGGTGCAAATACCAATTGGGTTACCATGAACGACCCTGCTAACTTAGAAAGTATCGAAGTAATAAAAGGACCTTCGGCAACGCTTTTTGGTTCTACATTGGTTACTTATGGTGGTTTGGTAAACAGAGTAACCAAAAGACCTTTAGATTATTTCAAAGGCGAAATCTCTTATTCCACAGGTAGCTGGTCTTTGAGCCGTACTACGATGGACCTTAATACACCACTGAATGAAGATAAATCGATGTTGTTCAGAATCAATGGTGCGCTTGATAACCAGAAGACTTGGCAAGACTATGGCGTAAGCAATACAATGTTTGTGTCTCCAGCTTTTACCTATCGTGTCAATGACAAACTAACCCTTGACTTTGAACTTGAACTATTTAAAAGTACTAGAAATGCTACTTATATAGGTTTGGCAGGGAATGGCCCTAAAAGCTTCACGAGTTTTGATGATATGAATTTTGATTTTAACCGTTCGTATACTACAGATGATTTTGTATCAGAAAATCAAAACAGAAATATTTTTGCAAGAGCAACGTATAAGCTATCTGACACATGGACTTCGCAAACAATTTTTTCAAATGCTTTTACGGATAACAAAGCCAATTACTTGTTTTTGTTAATTACTTCTGACACTACCATGAACAGAAGGCTGATGAGTATTAACAGTTATTTTAAAACGACACAAGTTCAACAAAACTTTATTGGCGATTTTAATATCGGAGGTATGAGAAACAGATTGCTTGTAGGAGCAGAGTATGTTTACTTAGGTACAAACGATAGTCGTTGGATTGCTAACCCTTATGATGCCGTAAAAATAAACCAAGAAGCGCCATTTATCAATATGGAGAAATATAAAGCCATTATTGCTGCCGCTAAAGAACCTTGGTTGATTAACCACAGAAATAGAAATACTATCAGTTTTTATGCATCTGATGTAATCAACTTTACCGACCGCCTATTGGTGATGGCAAGTTTGAGAGTAGATAATTTTAATGACGTTACTGCCAACTATACGCAGACGGCACTTTCGCCTAAACTTGGTGCAGTGTATCAATTGGTAAAAGATAAAGTATCACTTTTTACCAATTACATGAATGGTTTTACCAACGTAGCACCTACCACAACAGCGGCTAGCCCGAGCAAAGCAGTAGCCTTTAAACCAGAACAAGCTAATCAAATTGAGGGGGGGATTAAAGTAGAATTATTAGAAGGTAAACTGAATGGAACATTTAGTTATTATGACATTCAGGTATCTAACAAAGTACGTACTGACCCTAATAACCCTCTTTTCTCGATTCAAGATGGAACACAGTTGAGCAAAGGTTATGAAGCTGATTTAATTGCTAACCCTATCAAAGGTTTACACTTAATTTTTGGCTACGGTTATAACGAAAGCAAGTTTGTAAAATCAGCAGCGAACGTAGAAGGCAAAAGACCGTACTCTACCCCTAAGCACGTGGGTAACTTGTGGATGAGCTATAAAATAGAAGAAGGAAAAGCAAAAGGATTTGGTGTTGGTTTTGGCGGAAATGTACAGAGCGATTCGTTTATTAACGATACCAATACGTTCTCGGCAAAAGGATATACTACTATTGACGGAACTGTTTTTGTTGATAAACCGAAATACCGCTTTGGGATAAAAGTTAATAATATCACCAACAAAAAATATTGGTTGTCTGACTTCTGGGCTAATATGATGCCTACGCGTCAACTCATAGCCAACTTGACGATAAAATTCTAACATGTACAAACTCTAATCTATTTGCCTGACTATATTTTATAGTCAGGTTTTTCTATTCAAATCAGACATGAAAGAGAATACAAAAAAACAATCCAACAAGAAAAACTGGATAAGCAAGATGAATAGCTGGCTACATTTATGGCTAGGTTTAACAGCTGGCCTGATTGTCTTGGTGGTGTCTCTTACAGGAACATTATTTGTTTTCTGTGACGAAACCATCGAGGCTTTGGCAGGCAATGCTAGGTATGTACAAGCCACAAATAGTCCTAGACTTTCGTCAGAACAATTAATCAGTGCCTTCAAACAACAATATCCTGATAGAAAACCTTTTTATTTTGAAGTATATAAAGACCCGAACAAAAGTTTTAAAATAGCCTCAGGAGATAAGGAACAGTCGAACTTTACTTATACTTGGTTAAATCCATATACTGGGGAAGTCCAAGGAGTTAGTAGCTCATATTGGTTTTTTTATGTAGTAGCCCATTTGCATTCACAACTTTTATTGCACGAAACGGGTAGGATAGTAGTAGGCATTGCCACCATTATTTTCTTTTTTCAACTTATCAGTGGGCTAGTGCTTTGGTGGCCTGTTAATGCTAATGCCCTTTCGCAACGAGTAAAATTCTTGTGGAAAAAAACGACAAAATGGAAGCGTAAAAATTATGATTTGCATAATGTCTTAGGGTTTTATAGTCTTCTTCCTGCTATTCTGATTACGGTAACGGGTTTGATAATGGCTTATGAAGTATTGGGAAATCTTACACAAACAGTGTTTGGAGGAAGTACTGATGCCCATGAGCAAGAAAAAAAGCTTACACCAAAGTATGAAAAAGACCTGAGGTTTATGTCTTACGACCAAATTATTGACCATCAGTTACAATCTGGTGATAATGTAAAAATTGTCAGACTAAGTATTCCTCGAAAAGACAGCGTCACTACCCTTTACTGTGTAGTAGCCGAAAAAGTAGGACTAAAGAGTTGGGTTAATGGACAGGCTGGAGCAGTAAATAGGTATACTGGAGAATTTGTAAAGTTTCCAAAGGATTTACAAAAACACGAGCAAATTGAAACCCTTAATTTCGACTTACATGTGGGCTATTGGTATGGATTACCCTCTAAAATATTCACTTTTATGGTGGGGCTAATTTGTACAAGCTTGCCCATCACAGGTTTTTTTATTTGGTTGGGACGACGCAAAAAAGAGAAAAAAGGAGTACAAACATCAGGTTCAAAAACTTTTATTCCCAACAAAATCTAATGAAAAATATATTAATTTTTATAGCCTGTTGCTGTATAAGTAATATGGTACTAGCCCAAGAAACACAGGAAATAGGTAAAAAGCAGCAAATATATTCTAATATCCTAAAAGAAGAGAGGAACTATTGGGTTGCCTTGCCTGCGAACTATCAGAACTCGAAGTATAAAACCGAAAAATATACAGTTTTATATCTTTTGGATGGTGAAATGAATTTTCAATACAGTGCACCAATTGTATCCTTTTTATCAAAAGGAGTATACGCTTCCATCCCTAATATGATTGTGGTAGGGATTAATAACACCGACCGAACGCGGGATTTAACGCCTACTAATGCTCCTATTGGTGACCCAGCGGATAAAAAAATAAAACTATTTACCAGTAGCGGAGGATCTGAAAATTTCAAAAAATTCCTAAAAGATGAATTAATCCCAACGATTGATAGTAGTTATCGGACTAATGGCTATAAGATATTATCAGGACATTCATTCGGTGGATTATTTGCTATTCATACGTTGATAACCACGCCTGAGTTGTTTAATGCTTATATTGCTTTAGACCCTAGTTTGTGGTGGGATAATGGAAAAACATTACAAGATGCCGAGCTTTTTTTACAAAAAAATAGCCTAAAAGGTAAAAGTTTGTATATCGGACTAGCGAATACGCCCTCTTCTCCGAGAGATTTAGCAAGCAATCATCCTCAGGCTATCCAGCAGTTTACGAAAGAAATTTTACCTAAGTATGAGGAAAGTAAATTGAGGTGGGACTGGAAGTTTTATGAAGATGAAGACCATGGAACAATATCATTACCTGCCTTTTATGATGCCTTGAAATTCTTGTATAAAGGATTTCAACTACCTGTAAAAGAAATACCTTATAGTCCACAAATTGTAAAGGAACAATACCTGAAATTATCTGAAAGAATTGGCTTTAATTTACCGATTGATAATAATTTATTAGACCAACTAATTGATTATTGTCAGAGACAGGGCTTTCCACAAAGTGCTGAGGAGCTTAGAAAACTAAAACCTTGAATTTAGACTTCTCTATCACTAGCGAGGTACTTAATTACCTCGCTAGTGATAGAGAAAGGATATTACTTATTCACATAAAACATACAAATCTGCCAGATTTCTTCCTAATCCGTCATAATCTAAGCCATAGCCCAATACAAATTTATTTTCTAAATCAAACCCAACGTATTGTACATCAATAGGCTCTTTTAACGCTTCTGGTTTTTGGAAAAGCGTAGCTATTGACAAAGAACTCGGATTTTGAGCCAATAATTGCTTTTTAATTTCAATCATCGTTAGCCCAGTATCTATAATATCTTCAATAATAATAATATCTCGGTTTTCAATATTTTCAGATAAGCCCAAAATCTCATGTACTTTCCCTGTAGAAGTAGTTGCTTGATAAGACGACACTCGCAAGAAAGTGATTTCGCAACTCACCGAAATAGATTTCATCAGTTCAGCAGCGAACATAAATGAACCATTCAGAATAGCTAAAAACAAAGGTTTTTTCCCTGTGTAGTCTTGGTTGATTTCAGTGGCAAGGGCATTGATGCGCTGTTCTAAAATGCTTTGTTCGATAAATACTTCAAAATGTTTATCGTGTACTTGTATCGTGGATTTCATAAATGCTTGATTTCTAATTTGTAAAAATACGCTAATCTATAGAGCTCACCAAATCGTTAGAAAGCAAGTACCTCTCCTTATAAATAGAATATCTGTATCAATGACACTTTTTAATAATGCTTTTCGTTGTATCATTCGTTAGAGCAATACTTAAAATTTCCTTAAATTTACATCCAGAAAAGACAATCACCATGAAAAAAGTATTTGATTTATCGACTTATATAAAAGTATTCCTCTTGTGCAGTTTGTTGGTTTCACAACAGCAAATAGCCAACGCACAATGGTGGAAAGATACAGAGAAAGCAGAACAAGAGCGTTCTAAAGGAATGCTTTTGCTTACAGCAGAAGTACAGATTGAGGCTACGCAGGCTATCAATCACATGTATAATTTCAAGTTTTATGAAGCCGAACGCGAGTTTAATTATTTAAAAGTAAAATATCCTGATCATCCCCTTCCTGAATTTTTATTGGGATTGATGGAGTGGTGGAAAATTGTACCTAATACTGAAAATGTCATTTACGATGAGCGATGTATAGAATACATGGATAAAAGCATTGAAAAGGCTGAAAAAATATGGGATGATTCTGAAAATCCGGAGGCGGCTTTCTTTATGGCAGCAGCTTATGCTTTTAAAGGTCGTTTGCATTCTGAAAGAAAACATTGGACGAAGGCTACTTTTGCCGCAAAAAATGCGCTAAAATATCTCGATAAGTCAAGAAGTTTCTCAGATTTTAGCCCAGAATTGATGTTTGGTGATGGTCTTTATAATTATTACTTCCATTATGTAAAAGACAACTATGCGATGCTTCGTCCAGTACTTTGGTTGTTTCCTAAAGGAGATAAACCAAAAGGAATCAGTCAGTTAGAAAAAGTAAGTTATAATGCTTTTTATACGCGCACAGAGGCACGCTACTTTTTATTACAGATTTATGGATTAGAAAACATGAATGAAAAAGCATTGAACTTGTCGAAATACACGTATGAGACCTACCCTGACAATCCGTTCTTTCAACGATTTTATGCTAGGAGTGCCTTTGTTGCTGGTCGTGTTTCTGAGGCTAAAACCATTGCCAAAAGTATTTTACAAAAAATAGACGAGCATTATCCTGGTTATGAAGGCGTGAGTGGTAGATATGCTGCTTATATTCTGGGTTATTATGCAATGAATTATGATAGAGACAACAAAGAAGCAAAGACATATTTTCAAAAAACAATTGACTTTGCTAAACAAACGGGGTCTAATAATTCAGGTTATTATTGGTCATCGATGATAGCCCTAGGAAAAATAGCTTCGCAAGACCAAGATTATGATACTGCCATAGAGTATTACAAACAGGTAATAGATGATTCTGAGCGAAAATCTTCCCAAAGGGAAGAAGCAAAAAAATTACTAACCGAAGCAAAAAAGGCACGAAGGAAGAAAAAATAATGATAATTTAAAAAAGTCGCTTTATCCTATAAAGCGACTTTTTTATTGCCAACCCTTAAATTTGTGATTAATTATTTGGTGAAAACCATCAAGTTTAGCTATATTTAGGATTCATTATCTTAAAAAATAATGACCTCTTTGCTTTATTGAACAACTTTTTAGTTAACTAAAACCTCTACTTGGTCAAAACATTGAATTTGACTAATCTATCATGAAAGTTTCTACTTCTCAGCCGTTTCAGATTATTTATTCGATACTCAATCACGAGTACCTCGGCTATCTCTTTGAGGCCTTTGTCGTTCAATTGGATGACAAACAAGAATTGACTTTGCTCAACCAAAACGTTTCGATAAAAAACATCAATGAGTTTGCCCATGACTTAGACGAAAACGATTTACAATTAGTAAAGCTCATTGATTACCTTCAATCAGAAAATATTTATAAAAAATTCGTAGGCTCAAAAAAAAGAACAGTCGTTGACTTTTTCTTGAAAGTGTATGACCAACAAAAAGGAGAGAAGGCTTTACAAGAAATTATCGCTACTTATGTAGAAAAAATAAAAGCAGAAATGTTGCCTTTACTGCTAGGTAAACAATTGTTTATCATGGGAGGGGATGGTAATCCCATCTGGCAAAAAGTAGAGGTGTTGCCTGAAAAAGCAACGGTATTTTTTCATTTTATGCGTAATGAAGAAAATACACATTACTATCCTACGATTAAATATGAAGGGGAAAAAATAGATTTTCAATATAAGAATGCCTACATCGTTTGTGACGAACCCGCATGGATGATTCTTGAAAATAAGCTTTATCATTTTGCCAAAGAAGTAGATGGCAAAAAGCTAAGACCTTTTTTAAAGAAGAAATTTATTGTCATACCCAAGACCATTGAGGAAGATTATTACCGCAAATTCGTTACATCCATCATCAGTATGTTTGATGTTCGACCTAAGGGTTTTAAAATTTTGAACGAAAAATATGCCGTTATTCCTATTTTGAACCTTGCCGAGCAAAAGAGTCATCAAACAGTGTTGGTTGAAGCGAATGATGTGGATGTTCAGAAAGAAGAAGATGTTACGTTAGCCATTAGTCTGTCTTTTCAATACGGAAAATTCACTTTTAAGTTCGATAGTTTTTCTACCGAAGTAAATGTGAGCATGGAAAAAAATGGAGACGATTATGTCTTTCATAAAGTAGAAAGAAATTTGACGTTTGAGAAAGCTACCTTAGCAAAACTTGAAGCATTGGGCTTAGAATTGAAAAACGGGCGGATGATTCTTCCTAAAAGTGATGCATTGGCACTCATTCAGAAAAATTATGCTGAACTAACAGAAACAGGTTTCACCATAGAACAAAGTGTAGAAGAGGATGCCAAAAAATATTTCTTAGGGTATTCAAATATTGAAGTAAATATTACCGAAGGCAACGATTGGTTCGATATTCATGCGATTGTACATTTTGGTGATTTTGAAATTCCTTTTCTGAAACTTAGAAATTTGATTTTACAGAAAAAGAGGGAATTTACGTTACCAAACGGCGAAATCGCCGTGATTCCAGAAACTTGGTTTACACAATATTCTGAGCTTTTTGCTTTTATTGAACATCATTCAGAACGAGATGGCTTTATCTTGAATAAACACCATCTTTCATTGGTGCAAGATTTACAAAGTGAATCATTAGCATCGGCAGTATTGAGTAGAAAGCTGGAGAAACTGAGAGATTTTGAAGAAATGCAAACTTATCAGTTACCCAAAGGATTTACGGGGAGTTTGCGTCCTTATCAAAAAGCAGGATACGATTGGATGCGCTTTCTAAATGATTATCATTTTGGCGGATGTTTGGCGGATGATATGGGCTTGGGTAAAACCGTTCAAACCCTTACCTTGTTGCAATCACAAAAAGAACAGAAGAATAATCAGCCAAGTTTGTTGATTTTGCCTACTTCCTTGATTTATAACTGGGAGATGGAAGCACGAAAATTTACGCCAGAACTTAGAATACTGACTTATACAGGCACTTATCGCGATAAAAATATTGAAGTGTTTGATAATTATGATGTAGTCCTTACCACTTATGGCATCATCAGAATTGATATTGATTTACTGAAAAACTATCGATTTAATTATGTGATTTTGGATGAATCGCAAGCCATTAAAAATCCATCTTCTTATATCACTAAAGCCGTAATGCAATTGAATTCTCGGAATCGATTAGTATTAACGGGAACGCCTTTAGAGAATAGTACAATGGATTTATGGTCGCAGATGACCTTTATTAATCCGGGGTTATTAGGTTCACAGCATTTTTTTAGGAATGAATTTCAAGTGCCGATTGAAAAAAAGGGGGACGATGTGAAAATGCAAAGGCTTTATTCTATTATCAAGCCTTTTATGTTGAGAAGACATAAGTCGCAAGTAGCCACCGAACTACCCCCTAAAATTGAAAGTATCCATTATGCTCAGATGACAGAGCAACAACAAAAGGAATATGAAGAAGCAAAGTCGTATTTCAGGAACTTAATTTTAGAGCATATCGAAGAAGCAGGCATGGCAATGTCACAAATGGTAGTGTTACAAGGCCTTACAAAATTACGTCAATTAGCCAATCATCCAAGAATGACCGAACCTGATTATCAAGGAGATTCTGGTAAGTTGGAAGATGTAATGGAAAAACTAGACACAATTCTAGAAGAAGGACATAAAGTATTGATTTTTAGTCAATTTGTGAAGCATCTCGACCTTTTCAAAGAACGCCTTGACCAAGAATCACGAACGTATGCGTATTTAGATGGCAGTACACATGACCGACAAGCACAGGTAGAGAAGTTTCAGAATAACGAGGACATACAGATTTTTTTAATTTCTTTGAAAGCAGGAGGGCTAGGATTAAACCTTACTGCGGCTGACTATGTATTTATTTTAGACCCTTGGTGGAATCCTGCTATTGAAGCTCAGGCTATAGATAGGGCGCATAGAATAGGGCAAGTAAATACCGTTTTTACCTATAAGTTTATTACTAAAAATACTGTTGAAGAAAAAATATTAGCATTACAGCAAAGCAAACAACGCCTAGCGAATGAATTGATTACAACGGAAGAAAGTTTTGTAAAATCCTTGACAAAGGATGATGTATTGGCTTTATTGGAGTAGATAAGTAGAACTTTTAATATAATATAAAATGATAACGTCATTAAATGATATTGATTTAAATGGGCATTATACTTATGCAGACTATGTTAAATGGCAGTTAGATGACTATATAGAGCTGATTAAAGGAAAGATATTCAAGATGTCACCAGCTCCTCTAAGTCAGCACCAAGTATTGGTTCATCGGTTGGATGTTGAGCTAGGATATTATCTCAAAAAGAAGACTTGTCAGGTCTTCCCCGCTCCATTTGATGTACGTCTTACTACCAATAATCTTCTTTCAGATGAACAAATTACGACAGTCGTTCAACCTGATTTATGTATCATTTGCGACCCATCAAAAATTGATAGAAGAGGTTGTATTGGTTCGCCAGATTTAATTATTGAAATTATTTCAAGCTCGACAGCTAAAAGAGATTTAGATGATAAGTTCCATTTATATGAAGAGTCTGGTGTAAAAGAATATTGGGTTGTTTTCCCTGATGAGCAAGTCATAAGTGTTTATCTGCTCAATGAAACTATTTCTGAATATCAACTATTGAAGCATTACGAAAAAGGAGAAAAGTTAAAGGTTAATATTTTAGAAGATTTAACAATAGACTTGAATGATATTTTTGATTAATAAAAAAGCCGTAATCAACAATTTGTTGATTACGGCTTTTTATTTTTACTAAATAATTTTACTTTTTAGCATCAATATCCTTTAATAGTGTTTCCACTGCTACTTTCAATTGTTCGTCAGTTCCTTTAGCTATCCAGTCTGGTGTATTTTCAACGATAACATCAGGAATGGCTGCGCCTAATTCTTGGTTTTTATCAGTTGTTTTTGTGTACCACCCTCTTCCCGGCAATCTAACAAACGAACCATCCATTAATGATTTTCCTCCTGTTGAAATTACCGAACCATTTGTTGGTAAGCCTACCAATTTACCTATTCCCAAAGATTTGTATGCGTGCGAGAAAATCTCAGCATTAGAATAACTTCCTTCATTACAAAGAGCAATTGATGGCTTCGTCCAAGCAGCATATACTAAGCGCTCACCTATTGGATAATAGTCTCTGAATTTTTTCTTGTCTTTCTCTAAATCAGCACTTGCTCCTCTTGGAATTGTATAAGCATGTTGTTTATAATTTAAAATAGTCATTAAATAATCCGTTGTCGACCCTCCACCATTATAACGAACATCAATCAAAATACCTTCTTTGCCATAACCAGCAGCAGTAAATTCTCTTTCTACTACTTCAAAACTAGGGAAATCCATGCTTTTGATATGGATATAACCTAGACGACCATTAGAGAATTTTTCTACTAATTTCTTTCTGCCTTCAACCCATTCATTGTATAAGTTATCACTGATGCTTTGTGTAAGACGTACTACTACTTCTCTACTTTTACCTGCGGCATCAACTACACTGACGATTACTTTTTCGTTCACTAATCCATTTAACAAACTATAAAAGTTTTCGTTTTCACTAACTTGTTGTCCGTTGATAGCAGTAATGGTTTCGCCTTCATTGATAACACTCTTAATTTTTGTGACAGGTGTTTCTGGTACAACATGGTTTACTTTCATACCAGTTGGCGTTGGAATAAGTTCTGTTCCTAACAATCCTGTCAATTCTCTCTGCGTTTCAGCGCGGTCTGGTGCAGTTAAGCCCATGTGGCTAGAATTTAACTCACCTAATAGTAAATTAAACATATCTCTGAAATCATTAGAGGTACTAGCATTTATACAACGCTCTTTGTATTTATCGTGCAATTGTACCCAGTTGTTCCCGTGGAACTTAGGGTCATAAAAACCATCACGAATGGTTCTCCAAGCTTCTTCAAATACCTGTGTGCGTTCTGCCAAATAGTCTATTTTCATTTTGGCAACAAATGGCATAGGTTCAGAAACACCCGTTTTTACATCAACGCGAGATAAACTACCTCCCATTTTCGTATAGTAGATATATTTACCTTCCTTA
The DNA here is from genome assembly GCF_058802005.1 of Arcicella sp. GW822-FHT02H01. Lineage (NCBI taxonomy): Bacteria > Pseudomonadati > Bacteroidota > Cytophagia > Cytophagales > Flectobacillaceae > Arcicella > Arcicella sp. GW822-FHT02H01. The sequence continues at coordinate 2,980,572 of NZ_JBXANT010000001.1, forward strand.
TCTAATGTTAGATTATTAGGGTTACTTCCGCCTTTCGTAATTTCTTTTAATTCTTTACCATCCCATTTAACACTGTATAAATCTCTGCCTTTTGCCGTGCTAGTTGAAGTCGTATAAAAGAATGTTTCACCATCTTTTGAAATCACAAAATCGTTTTCATCACCAGGGAAACTAGTTACTTGCACTACTCTTTCATGGATATTATCAAAATCAATCACAATTGGTTTTATGCCTTTTTTCTCTGGTTTAGCATCAGGAGCAGGCGTTTCTTTTTCTTGCCAGTCTTGTGTTTCTTTTTCCCAATCTTCTTTTTTCAACCATACAAACCAAACGTCAGCACTACGACCAGCACTTCTTTCTGAAACAAAACCTAATTTAGAACCATCGGCACTCCAGAATGGGTTACTATCGCCACGTGGGTGCATGGTAACATTAACAGGTTTGCTTGAATTATCAGCCGTTCTGATATATACTTCTTGGTTATAATATAAATCTGATTGACTATAAGCGATGTATTTGCTATCAGGGCTCCAAGCGATATCTGAAGGGTTGTTCCAACCTTCTGATAAGATTTTTTCGTTCGTTAGTTTTCCATCAGCGCTAATATCAGCAACGATAAAGTTGCCTCTGCCTCTTACATAAGCAATCTTTTTATTATCTGGTGAAACTGTAGGAGAAGTCTCATCTTCTGGCGTTTTAGTAAGTTGTACTATTTGATGTTTCAACGATTTGAAAATATTACGTTCAGCACCATCAGCAGAATTTACTAGATATAAATCAAAATTACCATTGTTACGGTCGCTAGTAAACAACAGAGTTGAGTCATTCAACCAAGCTGGAGAAACGTCACGGAAAGCATGTTTAGAAACGTTAATGCTTTTTGTTTTTTCCTTGTCAGCTTCCTTGATGAAAATTTCTCCACGAATGCTATAAGCAAGTAATTTACCGTTCGGAGAAACCTTGTAATTGTCTAATCCTGTAGGAAATGTTTTTTGCTCAGCAGCATCAAAACGTTCATCTGCATTGATGGTTACATTAATTTTATCAACGGCTCCATTCGCAACTTTGTAGGTGAAAAGTGCCATTTCTTTTTCAAATACGATCGTATTGCCATCATTTGAAATACTAAAATGACGAATAGATTCATCTTTAAATTGCGTCAATTTTTTAGGAGCACCTACTGCCTTACCTTCGTCCGAAATTTTGATTTGGTATAAGTTATACGCTCCGTCAACGCTACTTAAAAAGTAAAGTAAGCCGTTTTTGCCCCATTGAGGAATGATATCGTTGGTTTCAAAAAGGGTTATTTTATTATAGCTTTTGTTTTTGATATTATACATCCAAATATCTCTGTTCGAGCTACCATTATAAGCCTGACGAGCCACAGGGTTAATATCTCCACGCACCAAGGCTATTAATTTGCCATCTGGTGAAAGCACAGGGTCGAAACCTACGGCATCTAATAAACGAGATTCTGTTCCTCCTTTTGGACTAATTGTATAAACTTCTTGAGGTCGCTCAATTTGTTTGAACTCACGGCTTGTCGAGAACAATATTTTATCGCTCTGCGTCCAGCTAGCTACTACATCTTGACTTGAGTGAAAAGTCAAACGTTTAGGCAAGCCCCCTGTTACAGGCATTACAAAAATATCGTTGTTGCCAAAGCGTGTTCCCGAAAAAGCAATTTGCTTGCCATCTGGACTAAAAATAGGATTACCCTCGTAGGCCTCATGAATGGTAAGCCTTGTTGCATTTCCACCTGAGCTTGGTACAGTCCAGATGTCTCCTTGATATGAGAATGATACTACCGAACCATCGTTATTGATACTTGGTTGGCGAAGTAACAGAGGGCTTTGAGCCATAGTACTTCCTGCGGAAAGTAATGAAAAAAGTAATAAGAAATGTTTTTTCATGAATTCGTAATGATTTGATGAAGATTTAAACCACAAATAAGTAATAATTTGCCAAATTAATAAATTATCAAAAGAATATTCGCCCAACAGCCCTTTTTCTGCGATGTTTGCTGGGAGACCTGTTATGGACTTTAGGATTAGAAGACTTTAGGACTAAAAGATTAGTAGATGGTGAATGAATTCTGTTATTCGTTTATAATATATCATAAAAATAGGCTATCCATTTCTGAATAGCCTAATAGTTCTGTCTAAGAAAAACTTACTTTCAACTCCATTACTCCAGACAAATATCTAGTGTTTTCTAACCTAAAATCTAGTATCCTCTAGTCTAAATATCTAGTGTCTTCTAGTCTAATATCTAGCGTCCTCTAGTCCTTAAGTCTCAACATCCTCAAGTCTACAAAAATCTATCGATTACAAACCTTACAAACCCCTTGTACTAACAAATTAGTCTCAACACGTTTATATCCTTCGGGCAGGATAAAATTAGGAATCACCACATGGTCTAAACACGTTGTTAAGCCACAAGTAGTACATTTAAAATGCACATGGTCGTGGTGATGAGTATGGTCTTCTGAATGACAATTATCTTTACAAAGTGCATACTTGATACTACCCTCATCGTCCAGTACTTTATGAATTAATCCCTTATCTACAAATGTTTTTAAGGTTCTATATACCGTTACTCTATCAAATTGTTCAGTTAACTGCGATTCCACATCCGCATGAGCCAAAGCGTGTTCTTTGCTCATAAAAACATCTAAAATACCTTCACGACAGTCTGTTTGGCGAAGGTTATATGATTTTAATGTATCTTTTATTGCTGGTTTCATTCTATTATCATTGCATTTTCAAACTGCAACTTCACTAAGTTAGCATAAATTCCTTCATCAATCAATACCAATTCGTCATGCGTTCCTTTTTCGGCTACTTCACCATCTTTCAATACATAAATTGTATCTACATTACGAATAGTTGCCAAGCGATGGGCAATAATTACGGTAGTACGGTTTTGCATCAAGCGGTCTAGTGCATCTTGTACCAATCTTTCAGACTCTGAATCTAGTGCACTTGTTGCTTCGTCTAACACCAAAATAGCAGGGTCTTTTAAAATAGCACGAGCGATAGCAATACGCTGACGTTGCCCACCCGAAAGTTTTACGCCACGTTCACCTACAATCGTTTTAAAGCCCTCAGGAAATGAATTGATAAAATCTAAAGCATTGGCTTTTCTGGCCGCTTCAATGACCAATTCCTCCGTTGCTTCTGGATTACCATAAGCAATATTTTCATAAATTGTTCCACCAAAAAGCATTACTTCTTGTGGTACAATGGCTATATTCTTTCTTAATTCTGTAATATCAAAAGTGTTAATGTTTTTACCGTCTACCAAAACCTCTCCTTTCGCAAGATGATAATAACGCATTAACAATTGTACAATGGTTGATTTTCCTGCCCCCGAATGACCAACTAAAGCTATTTTTTCGCCAGATTTTACAGATAAAGAAATATTCTTCAGCACTTTCATGTCTGGGCGAGAAGGATAATTAAACGCAACATTTTTATATTGGATTTTAGGAATAGCAACCTCATCATTTGCCTTCGCTAGTATTGGTGCAACGGCTGCTTTTGGAGCATTTATGTCAACAATTTTTACTTCCGATTCTTCATCTAAAATTTCTAAAATACGTTCAGAAGCACCTACTGTTTTCTGAATCTGCGCATACATATCACCTAAACCACCCACAGAACCACCGATAAAACCTGTGTAAATGATAAAAGTGAAAAGGTCTTTGAAAGATAATTCGCCTTGCAATACCAAATTACCACCATACCATACTACGCCTACTACGCCCCCAAACAATACAAAAATGATGAACGAAATAAAGCCTCCTCTGAAAGTGGCAGCCTTTAAGGCATAATCTACTACTTTTTGAACAGATAATCCGTAGCGATGTGCTTCTAGACTTTCATTCGTAAAAGCTTTTACAACATTGATAGACTGTAACGTTTCTTCAACAATGATGTTAGTAGCGGCTAGTTCGTCTTGTACCTTTTTAGAGTTTTTACGAATAAATCTCCCAAAAACAATGGCTGCAATTACCAAGAATGGGAAAGTAAGCAACATAAAAAGTGTTAGCTTGCTCGATAAGTAAGAGATTAATACAATACCGCCCACTAAAGTAAACACTTGACGAAAAAGCTCTGCTAACGTTATAGAAAGGATGTCTTGTAACTGACCAATGTCTGTTGTAATTCTACTCATTAATTCCCCCACACGATTTTTTTCAAAAAATGGCACTGGTAACGTAATGATTTTACTATATAGGGCATTGCGTAAATCACGCATTGATTGTTCAGAAACCCTTGTGAACGTATATACCCTAAAAAATGAGAATATCGCTTGTAGAATAAGTAATCCAACAAAAATAAGGGTTACTTCATTTAACGTAAATCTTGGTGCTTCATGAAAAACGCGTTGTAGTTTATCCGTCATCATACCACTACTTATTCCCGAACCTGAGTCTGGCATTTGTTGTGGCGAAACTATTGATCCTACCATCTGACCCATTAATAAAGGGATACTCATCGTAGTAATCTGTGAGAGAATCAGAAAGATGAAGCCTATTAAAAATGTGCCTTTATAGGGAAGGGTAAATCTAAAAATCTTGAAGGCTTTCTGAAATCCTTCCTTATTTACTTTTTTCTTGTCTTCTGGAGAAACCTCTGCTCCAAAATTGCTACTTCGCTTTGCCATTTTTTGGTTTAATTACTAAAAAGCTATTAATTTAGTTATGATTGAGTAATGGTTATTTAATTACTCCTTATATCAGCATTCGGATTGATAGCTGATATACGAATGCGGATGATTAACAGTAGAAATCATTCTTCCTCGTCTGGTAATCCTTTATAATGAGACTCTTCAAAAATCTTTTGGGCATTTTTTTCCTTCATCAATTCCTGAATCGTTAATTTATCATTTTCGTCGAAATATTTACCTACAATTCGCCAGCCTAGCCAACGACCAATTCCTCCTGGACAAGATGCTCCAATCTCAGACGTCGTAGGTCTGTCCATGATATACTTTGCCTTGATAGGGTCTTCATTGGTATACAATAATTTTTTATCAATAAAATGAGCCCAAATATCTTTCTGGAACGTATAACAGTCCGTCAATTGTGCATCTGAATAACCAATAAATAGGCTGTCAGCCTTTGAGGGCATCATCGTATGACCAAAAACATAACTTTTCCCATACCAAACCATATCTGCTAATAACGATTTTTCAGAAGGTTTGGTTGCATTGTATTTGGCAGAAAGTAAAAGCACAGCTTGTGGTACAATAGCATGAGGAGAAGCTTTCCTTAATTGATAGTCATAAATGTCAGGTAAGAATTTTCCTTTCTTTCCCATGAAATAATCTAGTCCGATAATAATTAATGAGTCCGAAATTATTAATTCTGGACTACTTAGGATATCCTGCGCAAAAAAACCTGTAAAAATTGTAATAATTTTAGGCTCTTTGAAGTCGGGATAATAATATTTCAAGTGCTGGAAAGCTTCTTTAAAATCATCTTCAAGCTCAGTATTTCCAAAAAATGCAGGTTCTTGTGATTGCTTGTAAAAGTCTTGAAAAGCCTGATTTTGGATTACTGGAAGTAACCTTTCAGCGAGTTTATCAAAGTCTTGTGGTAAAACTTGAAAGTAAGTACTCACGAAATTTTTATGGGCATTGAAGAAATTTATTAACTGATTTTTGTCTTTACACGCAAGTAAATCTTTGTCAAGTCGTTGAATAGCTACATTTACTTTTACTGAACTAACATCGGGTTCAGAAGAACTATCTTGTTCGGAAGTACAAGCAAAGACTAGGCTTGAAAAGAGGAGGATAATATAGCATTTATACTTTTGAAGCATAAGTTTTTTAGATTAATAGTTTTAAGCAGTAGTATTCGTCTAAGTTTCAAAACCATATTTAACAGTACAAAATTATGAAGAAAAACGCATTTTTAGTCCTTTTTATTCTGTTGATGATAACGAGAGGTTATGCTCAAAATTATGGATACCCTTCTGGATATGGCGGAGGGTATGGTAACGGACTATATAAATTAAAAATAGGGTTTAAATTTTCACCCACTATTACACTAAACGAAGTGGATGCATCGAAGGAATTTCGTGATTTTGATGCTTCGGGAATCAACCTAAAAATGAGTTTGGGTCCTGTGATAGATTTCTATTTTGCCGAAAAATATGCCTTTAGTACAGGGTTATGGTATAGTGTCAAAGGAGTTAGTTATGCTGTAGGAAGTAGTTTTTATGATAATGATTTGTTTGGCACGTATCCCCTCACTGCCGATGAGCATACGGGAAATAAAGCGGCTTATAACCTACAATATTTACAAGTACCCGTTACACTCAAGATTTTTAGTGATGGCGTTTTTTCAGATACACCTGTTTATTTACAATTTGGAGGTACGTTCGATTTGAAAATTGCCGAAAAACCCATTGATAGAACCTCCAATCCACTTTATCAATATAGCCAACGGGTGATGAATCAACCAGATGTTTTTAGTCTGGGAGATATCAATCTATTATTAGGATTCGGTATTGAAAAGCGCATAAATGGCGGAGACGACTCTTTTATATTTGGCATTCAATACCAAAGAGGCTTAACCGAAATTAATCATACCAAGGGTTATAGTAACATAATTACTAAAAACGGATTGATTTCGCTAGACTTAGGGTTGAAGTTTTAATACTTCTCAGCCTTGAATTCAACCAGTTTTTTGTCTTTTATTTTTACGATATACAGATTGTCATATTCGCTTTCTGGAATTATTTTTAGGTCAAAGTTGGCGCCCAAAAGTCTAACAATTTCAGGAACGGTATTTGAATGACCAATAATTAAAATGTTCTTACGAGGTTCAACTTTATCCAAGAAATGAGCATTTCTGGCACTATAGATAGTGGTATCTATTTGATTATTGATACGCAAAGAATCGCCAGTTTGTTGTACTCTGAGGTATTCAGTAGCATAAATTTTAGTAATTTTTTCATTGGCTAAACGCTTGGATAGCTTACCAGCACGTTGATGCCCCGAAGTACTTAAAGGACGAAAATGGTCATCACCTTTATAGACTAAATCCTTCTCTGCATGGCGTACCACAAAAACGGTAGAGACTTTGCTTGTACAAGCAGACAAGAAGATAACAACTGCTAAAAAAGGTATCCATTTTTTCATAAGAATAGTCAATTAGAAATATAAGTTTGGAAATCAGACATCAGCTTTTGGCTATCAGTTTTTAACAATAGCTTTTACATATTGTAATTTACCTAAAGTTAAAAACATAAAAAAGGCTTCTCAGTTTAAAACCTTAGAAGCCTTTTTTATATTTCAACATCTATTTAAATTCAATCACCTCTGGCATCAAAGTCATTAAGCCTTCACGGGCTTTCAAATCTTGAATTTGTTTTACATAAGGTGCTAATTCACCAAACTGCGCTTTCATGATTTTAGCTTGTGCTTCTTCCTCTTTTTTCTCAAAAACCTCTTCAAAGAAAGATTTTGGTTGTGGATAAAACTTCGCTTTATAGTCCCCTTCTTTCAATTTCGCTTTTTGTGCTGCAATTTTAATCGCATCTTCCAAGCCCCCTAACACATCTACTAACCCATTTTGTTTTGCTTCTATTCCCGACCAAACGTGTCCGCCTGCTAATGATTTCAATTTTTCAATCGTCATTTTTCTGCCTTTTGCTGCTTTAGAAGTAAAGGTTTCGTAGCCTGCATCTACACTTCTCTGAAACCAATCTTTCTCAAAATCAGTCATTTCACGAGTAACTGTTGGGAAATCAGAATGAGCATTCGTATTTACACGGTCGTTGGTAATGCCCAATTTGTTCTTCAAGAAGTTTTCAAAGTTGAAAAACTGAGCAAAAATCCCGATAGACCCTGTAATAGTTGTTGGTTCAGCAACGATAGTATCAGCCGCCATTGCCATGTAGTATCCTCCAGACGCTGCATAATCTGCCATTGAAGCAATTACAGGTTTTACTTTTCTAGTTAATTCTACTTCACGCCACATGACGTCAGAAGCTAGTGAAGAGCCACCAGGGCTATCAATTCTTAATACAATGGCTTTTACTTTTTTATCTTCACGAGCTTTACGAAGTTCAGCTACCCAATCATCCGAGCCAATATTTCCTTTATCTGCTTTGGCTCCGATAATCGCTCCTTCGCCTACAATTACAGCAATTTTGTTTTGAGACTCATTAAAAGGAATCGCAGATTCTGCTTTTAAGAATTTTGAAAGACCTACGAAATCAATTTTGTCTTCTGTTTCTTTTTTTAATTTCTTCTTGAAATCAGCCTCAAATTCATCGTAATAACCAACATCCGTTACCAATTTTGAAGCCAACGCACCTTTAGGTTTGTAGGCAATTAATTCATCAGCAACCTTTTTCAACGTAGCAACGTCGATGTTTCTCGATTTTGCAATTTGCTCAAAGATGTGATTGTTGATGCTATTGAGCAATAATGAGTATTGTTGCTTATTAGCATCACTCATGTTTTCACGTAGATAAGGTTCAACCGCTGATTTATATTCACCTACTCTGAAAACTACGGGCTTGATATCTAACTTATCTAAAGCACCTTTATAAAAACTTACTTCAGCGCTGATACCGTTGAAATCCATTCCACCTGCGGGATTCAAATAAATTTTATCAGACACCGAGGTAACATAATATCCTTTTTCAGTAAACGATTCGCCGTAGCTATAGATGAACTTGCCAGATTTTTTAAAATCTAATAGTGCATTGCGGATTTCTTCTAATTGAGCATAGCCTGCCTGAGGATAGTGTGCTTGTAAATAAATTCCTTTGATATGACTGTCAACAGCGGCACGTTTCAAAGCCTCTCTGATTTGAACCATCCCAATGCTTTCATTATTGTCCATGAATGCCCCACCTAAATCCTTGAAAGGATTTTCTTCGTCGCTAACATTTTCAACAATGCTATGGTTGAGGTCTAATTTTAAAACAGAATTATCTTTAAGCGTAGTTTCGTCTTTAGAAGAGCCAACTGCGGCAGCAATACCAATAATTATAAAAAGGCTAACAATAGAGAAAACTATTAATCCGACTATGGTAGCTAAAACATATTTAAGAAATTGTAACATGAGTTTTCGTTTTGGTTTTAATACTTACAACCTACAAGATTAAGAACTTTTATGCTAAGTCGTAAACCCAAAAATAAATTGACTTGTTTCCAAAAAAAAGTTTATGTGTTCAATGGAGAATTGGCTTGATAGGAGGGCGGTTTGGAAACTTACTAAACTATCCGTCACCTAATTCCCTCAACTCTCTATCCTTTTACAGCTTTAGTTCCTACCTTTGTAGTATGAATTATTTATCAGCAGAAAATATCTCGAAAAACTACAGCGAAAGGTGGTTATTTCGTAACATAAATTTTGGTATCTCGAAAGGAGATAAAGTAGCTTTAGTCGGACAAAATGGAGCAGGTAAAACTACTTTAATGAACATTCTGGCAGGATTGATTCCTTCTGACGAAGGAACTGTAAGTATCCGTAAAGGTATTTCGGTAGGATACCTTTTCCAAAATCCAGAGTTTAATGAGCAATTGAGTGTAATGGATACGCTTTTTGCGGGCGATTCTCCAGCTAACCAAGCCCTAAAAATGTATGAAAGGGCAATGGAGAATCCAGAAGATTCAGACCTTTTGTCGGACGCTTTGGAAATGATGGACAAGCACGATGCTTGGGATTATGAAAGCAGGGTAAAGCAAATCTTGGGGAAACTAGGTATCCACGATTTCGAGCGTAAAATCTCTCAACTTTCGGGTGGGCAACGTAAGCGTGTGGCTATGGCGAAAGTATTGATTGATGAGCCTGATTTGATGATTTTCGATGAGCCTACCAACCACTTGGATTTAGAAACGATAGAATGGTTGGAACAAACACTTTCTGCTCAGAATATCACCTTGTTATTGGTTACTCACGACCGTTATTTCTTAGACAGAGTGTGTAATAACATTGCTGAATTAGACAACGGAACGATTTATCCTTACCGTGGAAATTATAGTTATTTCTTAGAGAAAAAAGCTGAACGCGAAGCCTCGGAAGCGGCAAGTATTGATAAAGCGAAAAATACGTTAAGAACAGAATTAGAATGGATGCGTCGCCAGCCAAAAGCACGTGGAACAAAAGCTCAATATAGAATTGATGCTTTCCATGAGCTAAAAGAAAAAGCTTCGCAGTCTAAAGACGATTCAAAGGTTACCTTGAATGTAAAAATGTCTCGTCAAGGCAGTAAGATTCTTGAAATTGAAGGATTGAATAAAGGATTTGGCAACCAAAAGATTGTAGAAGACTTCTCTTACATTTTCCAACGTAAAGACCGTATAGGGATTATTGGTAAAAATGGTATCGGGAAATCTACTTTCTTGAACATGATTACCCAAAACCTAAAGCCAGACTCTGGTAGCATTACTACGGGCGAAACCGTGGTATATGGTTATTATACCCAAGGAGATTTAGATTTTAAACCAGGCGATAAAGTAATTGATGTAATCAAAGATATTGCGGAGGTAGTAACGGTAGGAACGGGTGAAACTATTTCTGCAAGTCAGTTTTTAACGCACTTCAAATTTGAACCGAAAGTACAATATGCAGCAGTAGATAAACTGTCGGGGGGAGAGAAAAGACGTTTGCAATTGATGAAAGTATTAATCAAGAACCCCAACTTCTTGATTCTTGATGAGCCTACCAACGACCTTGATATTCAAACGTTGAATATCTTGGAAGATTTCTTGATTGCTTTTGGGGGTTGTCTATTATTGGTTTCTCACGACCGTTACTTTATGGATAAATTGGTTGAACACCTTTTTGTATTTGAAGGCGACGGACAAATCAGAGATTTTCCCGGAAACTATACTGACTATAGAGAGTGGTTGGAAGAAAACGAAATTACTTTAGGCGAAAAACCTAAAGTGAAAAGCGAGCCAGTTTCAACGAATAATCATAAGCTAGAACCTTCTGTTCAAGTTTCAACGACGAAAAGAAAACTTTCTTTCAAAGAACAAAAAGAATACGAAGATTTAGGTAAAGCCATCGAAAAAGCAGAAAAGAAGAAAGCGGAATTAACTACAAGATTAAATAATGGTGGTAGTTATGAAGACTTAAGTGCTTGGGCAAAGGAAATTGAAGAAATCAATAATGATTTGGATGAGAAAGAATTAAGATGGTTAGAGCTTTCAGAGTAAGATAGTTTGGCTGTCGGATTTCGGACATCAGCTATCGGATAATATGAGTAATCCTGAATTTTAAAATCATCAAAAAAGCGGTCGAAAACTAATTTCGACCGCTTTTTTGATTTATTGATACAGAGTATAGTTCCGTTAGGAACACTATATCGGTAGAACAAATATCCTATTTCCCCTCCAAGCCCCATGGGGGCGAAATATTTCGCCCCCATGGGGCTTGGAGGGGAATGTTGTTTACATTTTTACTACCGATATATAGCCTCTATGAGGCTATTTTGTTAAACTTCCTATTTAAAGAAAATTCGAGATGATTCATGTTTTTTGATACAAGATTATTACTGAAAGCTTCTATTTTACCTCTGTTAGTTCTAATACTACACTTGTTCTTCTGCGTGTAATATCTGGATTGATACCTACATTCATCAAATAGTCGCCAGAGTAAAAAAGGTCTTTTGCCAAGCTAGACTTTGTATCAGGATAAATATTAATCTCCTGAACCTTATATCGTTTCTTAGGGTCTAATCCTTTTAATTTCACAGGCGTAATGCTGAATACTTGGTCGTATCTGTTAGTCGTTAAGTATGAAAACACTACCGCGTGGTCTTGTTTATCATTACTAAACATCAACGAAGCATAAGGATTCTCCCAAGGGTTTTTCAAACGATACAAATCACCATGCCAGATAACATCACTAACATTCTTATAGTTTGCCAATGCCTGTTGGCTAAACTGCAATTCTTTTTCTGAAAGCTGGCTTACTACAATATCATACCCCATTTTGCCCATCATTGCTACGTCGGTACGGTATTTAATACCTACTTTACTCCAATCTGTAATATGATTACACTGAGCGATAGCTGGATAAAAATAAGAATATTCCCACTGCAAAAATACTCTTTCAAGTGGGTCGGTATTATCACTTACCCAAAATTCAGTAAAGTACTTCAAGGCTTCGTAGTCTACTCTTCCACCTCCGCCAGAGCATAACATCATGGGCACTTTAGGATATTTAGCCCTGATTTTTTCTAATACTTTATACAATCCACGTACATATTCTACATACAAATGTGTTTGGGGAAGTCCTTTCTTTTGTAAATATTCTGAATGAGCATTGTAGGTTACGGCATTACAATCCCACTTAATAAAGGCTATTTCAGGATTTTTAGTAAATAAGTTATCAATTACACCATATACAAAATCTTGTACTTCTGGATTCGACAAGTCTAAAGGTAATTGGTTTCTAAAATATTGTTCAGGGCGTTCAGGCTCACGGATTACCCAATCACGGTGTTTTTCATACAACTCAGATTTCGGATTTACCATTTCTGGTTCTACCCAAATCCCAAATTTAATGCCTGCCTTTGTGGCTTCTTTTACTAAATATCCAATACCATTTGGGAGTTTTTTGCGGTTTTCTTGCCAATCACCCAAGCCTGCATTATCGCCATTTCTTGGATATTTGTTGGCAAACCAACCATCATCTAACAAAAACATATCTACACCTAACTTCTTCCCATCTTTGAATAATGCTGTAAGTTTAGGCTCATCAAAATCAAAATAGGTAGCTTCCCAGTTGTTTAGTAATGTTAGTCTTGAGCCTTCACCATCCAAAATCCTGTATTTTCTAGCCCAGTTGTGCATATTTCTACTGGCTTCTCCTTTACCATTATCAGAGAAAGTAAAGATGAACGAAGGAGTTTTGAAATCTTGGTTACTAGCCAAAGAATATTCCGAAGCAAAAGAATTGATACCTGCCAATAGACGAAGATTATGGTAGGTGTCTAGTTCAAAATCAATCTTGAAATTACCAGACCATGCCAATGTACCTAATAATACTTTTCCGTAGTCTTCCGTGGCAGGTTTATCGAAAGATAGCATGAAAGTAGGAGGCTGAAACAAGTTAGCTCTTGTGCCTAATTTGGAATCTAACGTTTTGATACCAGCCGTTAGCTTTGTTTCCTCAGGCTTCATTTCCTTCGCCCAACCACCATGATAATGATTTAAGTAATAATCATCCGCCATGAAATACAAATTGGCAGAAGCATACTTTTGTAAAGTAATGTTTTTAGCTTCCTGATGCTTGATAACAGACCATTGTTCGATGACATTCTCTTTGAAATAAGTCTTGTAGAAAAGCCTAACTTCTACCGCATAAACAGGGTCTTTCAGGATAATCATTGTCTGAGAAACATTATCATCAATTTTTATTACTTCATGGCTTACATATTTAAGCTCCAACGAAGTATTACCGTCAGCATGTTTTACTTGAATAGCAGGTTCTACTAAATTCCAAGTACCACTAGGCGTGTAAACGGAGTTAAAAATCCCCGAATTTTCATCACTGATTTTATATTCCTTAGAAACAACAGGATATTCTGATGCCTGAGCGAGTTTCTTGCCGAAGAAAACTGTTCCGAGACGGTTTTCTTGATCTGTTTGAAAAACCAAGGCATTCTGTGCAGTTTGAATAGGAATTGTGACCACGGGCTTCTGGGCTGAAAGACCAAAGCTGATGAGAAAAAGACCTAAAATGATATAAAACGTTTTCTGAGAGTGATTAAACATATTATTGTTTTTTTAATTATTTATGCCAAATTAACTCATTTTGTATAGTTTAATAACCAATCTTATCATGAAATGTCATTAAACTTCATTAGATTTCTGAGAGTATTGCCTTTATGCTCTCAACAACCATAATACATTCAAGCATGAAAAAAATTAAACAAAGCTCTTTTATCTTTCTGTTATGTTTAGCTACAGCTTTATCTTCTTTGGCACAGCAAAAAAAGCCTCTTCATTCAGAAATGCTTCATACCGCTCAGCCAGATTATCCTGTGGCTTATACTACGCCCAAAGTAGAGGAGGTTACGCAGTTGCTCAATAGAGTACATAAATATTTGGATGCCGTAACACCTACCAAAGTAATTAGTAATACGACTAAAAAGGAGATTACAGATTTTTCTAAAATAGACACCAGTGCCGTTGTAGAAAGAGGGACTTTTAGTTTAACTAGCTACGAATGGGGTGTTACTTACTCAGGAATGTTAGCAGCTAGCGAGGCTACTGGAGATGACCGCTTTAATGAGTATGCTCGTAAAAGAATGACTTTTCTAGCGGAGAAAGCACCTTATTTCAAAGAAGTATTAAAGCAAAATCCTAAAAGCAAAGGACTTCGTCAGGTAGTGATGCCGCATGCTTTAGACGACTGTGGTGCGGTGTGTTCAGCCATGATTAAGGCAACCACAGGGAAGGTTATCAAAACAGATTTACGTCCTTTGATTGATAATTACATGAATTATATCAGCACGAAAGAGTTTCGTTTTGCTGATGGTACGTTAGCGCGTAACCGTCCGCAAGCGAATACGCTTTGGCTAGATGATTTATTCATGGGTGTGCCTGCGTTAGCACAAATGGGTAAATTGACGGGCGATAATCGTTATTTTGATGATGCTGTTAAACAAGTTTCTCAGTTTTCGAAAAGAATGTTTAATCACCAGAAAAACGTATTTATGCACGGTTGGGTAGCTGATATGGAGACGCATCCTGAATTCCACTGGGCACGTGCCAACGGTTGGGCTGTTTTGACGATGGTGGAATTATTAGATGTTTTACCAGAGAATCATGCAGGACGTGCAGAAGTATTGACATTATTAAAAGCGCATGCAAAAGGTTTAGCTTCATACCAAACAGGAAGTGGTTTCTGGCATCAATTACTAGACCGTCCAGATTCATATCTTGAAACATCGGCAACGGCTATTTATGCATATTCGTTTGCTAGAGCCATCAACAAAGGATGGTTGGATGCTAAAGCGTATGGACCAGCTACTTTATTAGCATGGAATGCTGTAGCGACTAAAGTAAATGCAGGCGGACAAGTAGAAGGAGTTTGTGTAGGTACAGGAATGGGCTTTGACCCAGCTTTTTATTATTACCGTCCAGTAAATGTATTGGCGGCACATGGTTATGGTCCTGTGTTATTGGCGGGTGCAGAAATGTTGAAGTTAATGAAATCTGGAAAATATACTATTAACGATAGTGCTTTGCAGTACAACAAATAATAACAGTCTATTTTTATCCAAGAGCCACAAATTGAGCATCAATCTCAATCTTGTGGCTCTTTATTTTTATCTTTATGTGCAATGTTAATCTTTTGTTAATAAAATACTTTTCAAGCAAAAGGCTCGTTTCCCTGTCAAATCAAATTAAACAATCAGATGAAAAAATTAGCTAAACTATTAATGCTCGTTGTTCCTTTCGGACTAGGAGCTTTTGCAAGCACTGCACAACAAGTAATCGTAGAGAAACCTCAACCTAAAAAAATTGAAGTAACAGGAAGTGCAGAACAAGAAGTATTGCCAGATGAGATATATGTATCTGTAACCCTCAGAGAGTACTTTAAAGACAAAGACAACAAAAATAAAGTGGATATCATGACTTTAGAGAAACAACTCCAAAAGGGTATTGAAGAGGCTGGTATTGCAAAAGAAAACTTTACAGTAGGTAATATCAATGGCTATCGTGAATGGTTTGGTAAGAAAAAACCAACGATATTTTTGGAGAGTAAAAACTATGTAATTAAAGTTGCTAATCTTTATAAAATTGATGGAATCATTGCTAAAGTAGACGATAAAGGTGTTGCGTCTACCAATATTGAACGCTTTGAATATTCTAAAATAGAGCAACTAAGAAAAGAGATTAAAATAAAAGCATTGCAAGCCGCAAAGGATAAAGCGAAATACTTGCTAGAGGGAATCGGCGAGCAATTGGGAGAAGCATTAGAAATCTATGAAATAGATAACGAATATGCCCCAGCACCGATGTATTCGAATATGAGGATGAAATCAGCAAGAGTAGAGGCAGCAGACGCCATGCCTGAAAGCACTATCGATGTACAGAAGATTAAAGTGAGATATGAGATGAAGACTGTTTTTAGAATTAAATAGTTTTTCTCAAGACGCAAGATGTTAGACGAAAGACACAAGACTTTAAGGAGTAAGGTGATTGCGTCTAGGTAAACAGAAGGGACATATAATGTCTTTTGTTTAAAGTCTTGTGTCTTTCGTCTAGAGTCTTGCATCTAACATCTTATATCTAAAAAAAATCATTTTAATAGCACGATTCTCAGGAGTCGTGCTATTTTTGTTTATAAACTAACTTCTTCAGCAAACATGAAAAAACATTTACTTTACTCAATAATTCTTTTATTCTTTTGCCTACCATCTTTTGCACAACAAAATACTTATTTGCTGAAACCTTCTCGTGTTTTTGATGGAGAGGTGATTCATGAAAATTGGCAGGTACTGGTTCAAAAAGATAGAATTGTTGCAGTAGGCGAAAACCTGAGTGTTCCGTTAAATACGGAAATTGTCAACCTACCTCATACTACTTTATTGCCTGGGCTGATTGAAGGACATTCCCATTTGTTACTTCATCCCTATAACGAAACCTCTTGGGACGACCAAGTACTGAAAGAATCCCGTGCTGAACGTATCATCAGAGCGACCATTCATGCCAAAAATACCCTGATGGCGGGCTTTACTACTGTCAGAGATTTAGGTACAGAAGGTTCAGACTATGATGACGTAGGTTTGAAGCAGTCTATCGAAAAAGGTATTATCGTAGGCCCACGAATGTTAGTAGCAGGGCGAGCATTGGTCGTTACAGGTAGTTATGGACCTAAAGGCTTTCAGTCAGATGTAAATGTAATTCAAGGAGCAGAGGAGGCCGACGGGATAGATAATTTATCAAAAGCCGTGAGAACTCAAATTGGAAAAGGAGCAGATGTCATAAAAGTATATGCTGATTACCGTTGGGGACTTTTTAAAGATGCTCAGCCTACTTTTTTAGAATCAGAATTAAAATTAGTCGTTGATATAGCCAAGAGCTCGGGAAGGGATGTAGTAGCTCATGCTTCCACTGCTGAAGGAATGCGGCGAGCAATAATGGCGGGCATCAAAACAATAGAACATGGCGACGGAGCAACTGCGGAAGTATTTGCTTTAATGAAAGAAAAGGGGGTATGTTTTTGCCCGACTTTAGCCGCTGGTGATGCTACTACTCAATACAAAGGTTGGAAAAAAGGACAAGAGCCTGAGCCAACACGTATTCAGGAAAAACGCAAGAGTTTTAAATTAGCTTTAAATGCAGGTGTGAAAATCTGTATGGGTGGAGATGTAGGAGTGTTCCCACATGGAGAAAATGCCCGCGAAATGGAATTGATGGTAGAATATGGGATGAAGCCTATGGATGTTTTACAATCGGCGACCGCTGTTAATGCAGAAGTATTTAGGTTAAAAGAGCTAGGAAGAATAAAAAATGGCTATTTTGCAGATATAATAGCTGTTGAAGGGGAGCCAGAAAAGAGCATCTCTAGTATCAGGAATGTGATATTTGTGATGAAAAATGGCATTATTTATAAAAAATAATACCTAACAGGCTGGTATAATTTTTTACTTATATATTTGTAAGAAAGATAATAAGTTATTACTGCATATATTGATTACCGCAAACCAAATTACTATGTTTACTCAAAACGACCTCAATCAAATTCAAGAATTAGGCATTAACTTAGATACTGTTCAACAGCAAATTCAGGATTTCAAAGATGGATTCCCATTTATGCAGCTTCAAAAAGCGGCTACTCCTGAAAATGGTGTTATACAGCTTTCTGACGAGAAATTGGCTGAGTATGTAAGCCTTTATGAAAGTAAAGTAAAAAGCATTACGCCATTGAAATTCGTTCCTGCATCGGGTGCAGCCTCAAGGATGTTTAAATCTTTATTTGCCTTTTTGGAAGAAGGAAAATCAGATAAATCAACGAATCAGTTCTTCGAACGATTACCTGAGTTTGCATTTTATGACGATTTGCAGAAAGTTCTCCCTGAAAATGCCGACGAAAAAACCATTGCTGACTATTATTTAACAAGCAAAGGGTTAGAATATGGCTCTTTACCAAAAGGACTTTTAAAATTTCATAAATATGAAACAGGCAATAGAACAGCCATTGAAGAACATTTAGTAGAAGGTGCAAATTATGCTAGCACTGACGGCATTGTAAAGCTACATTTTACAGTTTCGCCCGAACACTTAAGTCGCTTTAAGATGCTTTTAGATAAGGTAGTACCTACTTATGAAACTACTTTTGGCGTCAGCTACGAAATTACTTTCTCTGAACAGCGTCGTTCGACAGACACCGTTGCGGTAAACCTAGACAACACACCTTTTCGTGAAAAAGATGGGTCATTATTGTTTCGTCCAGCAGGTCATGGGGCTTTATTAGCTAATTTGAATGATATTGATGCCAATATCGTGTTTATTAAAAACATTGATAATGTGGTGCCAGATCGTATCAAACAAACTACTTATGATTACAAAAAGGCCTTAGCAGGGGTATTGGTGTATTATCAAGAAAAAATATTTGATTATCAGCATCAATTAACTCAGTTTGCTTCGCAACCATTAATTATAGAATTGACTGAGTTTTTTGAAAAAGAACTGTGCGTATTACAACCATCAAATTTTACAGATTTACCTCATAATGACAAAATAGCTTATTTCCTTAAAAAGCTTAATCGTCCACTTCGTGTTTGTGGAGTTGTGAAAAATACTGGTGAGCCAGGAGGAGGTCCTTTCTGGTGTAAAAATGCTGACAGAACCACTTCTTTACAAATTGTTGAATCAGCTCAGGTTGATTTAGATGATGAAAAGCAAAAAGAAATTTTCAATAATTCAACACACTTCAATCCTGTGGATTTAATTTGTGCTTTGAAAAATAGCAAGGGTGAAAAATTCGATTTACTAAAATTCCGTGACCCTAAAACAGGTTTTGTTACCCAAAAATCTAAAGATGGTAAAGACTTGAAAGCACAAGAGTTACCAGGTCTTTGGAATGGAGCCATGGCTGACTGGAATACCATTTTTGTTGAAGTACCTTTAATTACATTCAATCCTGTAAAAACAGTGAATGATTTGTTAAGAGACGAACATCAATAAAAGAAGGAGAATGAAGTTTATAAAATCCCTTTGACTCGTAAATTATAAAAACGAGTCATAGGAAATTTAACATCATAAACATGAGTCATCCCGAATTTTTCCTAAAATTGTGCGTTTTGGAGACAATTTGAGAGGTTTTCTACTTATTATTGGCTAGTCCTTACTTTTCTTTCCTTGATGAAAGAAAAGTAACAAAAGAAAATCAAGAATTCCTAAACTCGCTCCGCTCAAACAGTAGGAATTCGGAATTCATCAATCATAAAAAAGCGGTCGAAATTAGTTTTTCGACCGCTTTTTTATGATTTTAAAATTCGGGGTGACTCATGTTTGTGATTGATGCAAAACGAATTCCTACTGTTTGAGCGGAGCGAGTTTAGGAATTCTTGATTTTTTTGTTACTTTTTGCATCAAGGCAAAAAGTAAGGACGAGAATATATTACAAAAACTTAAAATCATCTAAAACTCATTATTATAAATAAAATTCGGGATGATTCATGTTTAGGAACTGATTTTGCTTAAAAATCATTATCTCTTTAGTGAAAAAGAAAACAGAAAAAATATGTTTATTCCTTTTGAAAAAATGCCCGATTATGCCCGTGTATGGGTATACCAAACTGATAAAAATTTAACCGATGCTGAATTTATTTATGTGCTAGAAACCCTTGAGGCACAGGTAAACCAATGGGCAGCGCATGGCGTTCCTTTAGTAGGTTCGGTAAAAATATTACATAACCGTTTTATTGTGGTGGCCGTAGACGAAGCTCAAAATCAAGCGTCTGGTTGTTCTATTGATGCTTCTACGCGTTGGTTGAAAGAGCTTAGTGCTGAAATGAACATTAATTTCTTCGACCGCTCTATTGTGTTTATTCATCAAGATGCCCTTCATAGCGTAGAGATGTTGAAAATTAAAAGCCTTGTAGCCGAAGGAATTATTCATCCCGATACTTTAATCTTTAATAATTTAGTGGCTAATATCGGCGAATTTAAAAACAATTGGCAAGTAAGTGCAGCACAAAGCTGGATGAAACGCTACTTCCAACCTATTACCGCTTAATACGCATGTCAGAAAGTTTGTATATTCCATCAACGACTAATCGTAAAGAAATTTATGAAAGTCTTTTGCCACAAATCAAATCACTTGTTTCAAGTGAAAATGATTTAACAGCAAACCTTGCTAATATATCAGCTGCCTTGAAAGAAGCTTTCAATTTCTTTTGGGTAGGGTTTTATCTAAAAAAAGAGAATCAATTAGTATTAGGTCCTTTCCAAGGACCCATTGCTTGTACACGCATCAATTTTAATAAAGGCGTTTGTGGGCATGCTTATACTACTAAAGAAGTTGTCATCGTGCCAGATGTAGAGGCTTTCCCTGGGCATATTGCTTGCTCTTCGGCATCAAAATCTGAAATTGTGTTACCAGCTATCAACAAAAACGGAGAAGTTTTCCTTGTCCTTGATGTAGATTCAGATGAATTAGACGATTTTGCTGAAGAAGATGCAGAAGGTCTATCGCAAATCATTAAGCTAATAGAAGAAATGGTGTAAGATTATAAATCATCAATTTTGTTCATCAAGAGAAAAATGCTTTTCTCTTGATGAACAAAATAAAATTATATTTAGAGAATAGCCTTTGCTGTTCTCTTTTTATTTTCTAGAATAATCGCAGAGGGGGGCAATTTCCGTCCCATGTTTAACTGTTCAACATCAGGCATACCTCTTCGTAAAAACGAGCCTAGTATGATGTCAGCATCGCCGTCTTGGTCCATATCTCCTACATCCATCACCATCCATTTTCCATGAGTAGCCTCAGGGAACGTAGCAACCTTAAACTGATTATTCCCTTGATTATCTAATAACAAGAAATCTTCATGAGGCTTTTGTGTAGGGTCTGTAAAGAATGAAATCGCAGCAATATCTAAATCTCCATCCAAATCAAAATCGGCTGCCATCGCTTTGGATGCTCCAAACATCGGATAGAAATAAGTTTGCTTAAAATTGTTTTTGCCATCATTCATAAAAATTCTAATGCCATGATAGCTTTTGAGAATAATAGAAAAATCAGCATTATCTCCATTGGTATACAGAATATCCATGAAGCCATCCTTGTTGAAATCTGCTAATTCCATGTAACTAGAACCATATACCGCAGGGAAGGAAAGAACTTGTTTTTCTTCAAAATTCCCATTGCCTTTGTTATAAAAGATAAAAATGCCTTCTCGTGCTTGTGTCATCAATGCCACGATGTCGGGCAGGTTATCACCATTCATGTCTTTAATAAATGTATTTCTAGCACCTGGGAGTGCCTTTAAAAGGTGTTCTTGTTTATCCTTGCCGTCATACCAAGCTAATTTTCCGATTTCGTTACCAAAATTGCAAAGGATAAAATCTTCTTGTCCATCCTGATTTAAGTCACCAAAAGTTGCCTGTACTGGTCTCTGTAATGATTCTATAATGGGCTTTTGTTGTTTCTGGTCATTGATTTCAAACAAACTGCCTTGGCTTAAATTAGTAGGAGCCATCAACCCCATAGTCAATACTCTACTATTTTTTGTAGAAAAGTCTACATCTGAAACAGGACTAGGAACAGCCAAAGAATCTGTTTGTGTAAACCCTAAATTATAAATTTTTAGGAAACTTTGTAATCCGCGCCAGCCTATATAAATATTTTTTTGAGCAGGATTAAATTTAACAAATGTTACATAAGGTACTTTGTTAGGCGTTCCTTCTATTTCCACCACCTTAAAGTTGCTTAAACCCACAGACACCTTTTCTTTTGGTGCTTGTGGAAGGGGCTTCTCTGGAGCGTTATCAATATAATATTTGATAATTTTAGCCCAATCTTCTGGAGCAATCACGGGTTTTTCAGGAAATACATTGGCAGCAGCAAGAATTGGTAATTCTTCGGGAGACATTCCGTCGTAAACTTTAAAAAGATCAGGCTCTAATCCTAATCTGTACGACATTTTAGGCAACACGCTTCTTTCCCAAGTAGTCTTATCTAATAAATCAGGGGAGGGTAATTGATGGCAACTGCTACAGTAGGTCTGGGCTAATTCTTTCCCAGTTTTATTAGAAGGGACAGGAGGGACATAAGTCTCTGTTTTATTTGAACCAGAACAGTTCCAAAGTAAACAAACTACAATGATAAATAATAAACGAATTAACATTTCTTGAGATTGAAGTATAAAAATGGTTTTAAACACAAAAAGGGTAAATTAAAAATACTTAAAATTTTTAATTTACCCTTCGGTATATATACTGTTTAGAAAAATATTAGGCTAATTCAGCAATCACTGTTTCACCGCCTATTGGTCTGTCTTCTAAGTTTACTAAAATTTTAGCATCTAAAGGAAGATAAATGTCTATTCTTGAGCCAAACTTAATAAAGCCAAATTCTTTTCCTTGTTCTACTGTCTGTCCTTCTTTTACATACCAGCAAATTCTACGGGCTAATGCACCTGCAATTTGGCGGAATAAAACCTCTGTGCCATTATCGTGTTTTACCACAACGGTTGTTCTTTCATTATCAGTACTTGATTTTGGATGCCAAGCTACTAGATATTTCCCAGGATGATATTTGAAATAAGAAACAATACCAGAAATTGGATTGAAATTGATGTGAACATTGATAGGCGACATAAAAATAGAAACTTGTCGACGTGGTTCTTTGAAGTATTCAGTTTCCACAACCTCCTCAATTACCACTACCTTCCCGTCGGCTGGAGCAATGACGTGTTTTGAATTTTTTTCTGTTGTACGAACAGGTACACGGAAGAATTGTAAAATTATTAATGCAAAAACTACACTAAAAGCGTATACGGTGTTGCTTAATATTTTATTTTCAAGAAAAAAATAAGCAACTGCACCATTTAAAACGAGTAAAAAAATGATTGTAACTAAAATAGTACCTTTACTTTCTTTATGGATAGTCATGTGTTTAAGGGGGTATAATCAAACAAAGTTAATTAAAACTTTTGAAAATCATGAATTATTGGTTTGGGATAGTTATCTTAATTGTTGAATAAATAAAGAATAAAAAAAAATACATATTGTCTATATTCCTACGCAACCTTTTAGGATAAAAACCGTAATGGTTATGAAACGTATTCAAAATGCCCATTATTACAGATAAGAATAATAACCTCCAAATCATACTTGAAGGATGCCGTAACGGTGATTCTAAGAGTCAAGAATTGCTATACAAGCAGTTTTATGGCTACGGTATGAGTGTCTGCTTGCGTTATACTAGAACGCGGGATGAGGCTGTGGAGATTGTTAATGATGGGTTTATAAAAGTATTTAACAATGCCGATAAGGTTGATTTGAATAAATCGTTTAAGAATTGGTTCAGAAGAATTATGGTTAATACTGCACTAGATTATTACAGGCAAAACCATAAATATTATGACCATGATGATATAGAATACGCAGAAAATGTAAGCGATAGAAGTGATGATGCATCAGCAAATCTTGCTTATGAAGAATTGTTATCTTTTGTGCAAAAGCTGTCTCCAACTTATCGAACAGTTTTTAGTTTGTTTGCTATAGATGGTTACTCACATGAAGAAATAGCAAAGATGCTAGGCGTTTCAGTAAGTGCTTCAAAGTCAAATTTAGCTCGTGCGCGGGTTAATTTGAGGGAAATGTTAAGTAAACGTTTTTAAAAATAACCAAAAGTATAAAATCAAGATTCAACAAAGAATCTTACTAAAAAGATGTCAGATAAGTGGTGGGATATGTCCGATGACGAACTGGATGACCTTTTCAGAGAAGCCTCTGATAAGGTAGAAATCCCGTTTGACCAGTCGTCTCTGGATAAACTTAAAAATAAGCTTGAACCCCAGCCTGCAATAATACCAGAAAGTCGCTATAAATACGAAAGATGGTTATTATTGTTGTTTTTGCTATGTTTTGTAGGTGGAATTACGATATATTATTTTACTAAAAATAATCTTGCAGAAAAATTAACAACGAAAACAGAAGTAAAAAAGAATCAATTAGAAAGCCCAAAAGAAGTATCAAAAGCATCCAAACAAAGTACTACAAAAGAAGAAGAACTAACTAAAAATATTGTTAATCCTAATGCCGTTTCAGCAGTAGAAAATACAAAAACAGTCGTACAACCTAAAGAACAATCATCTGTTGAAAGTGTTGATAAAAGCACTGTGATAGAGAATAAGGTTGATGCTGTTTCAAAACGAAATGAAAAAAACAATCCAAAGTCATTAAAAATATTTAAGTCTACCCCAAGCTTATCAAAAAATAAAATAACCTCTAAATCATTTACTAATTTTAATCATAATAGTCCATCTCAGGAGCTATCGAATATTCGTCAGAAAGAACAGCATAGTGCTGGACAAAAAAGCATAGATAATATTGGGCAAAAAACGATAGGAGAGGATGTATCATCCGCACAAGGAAATTTGGTAAGTGATAATTCATTAAAAACATCTGAAAGCTTGGCATTACTGACTAGCAAGCCCTTAAAGCCACTAAAATCAGCATTAGAAATCACTTTGCCAGAATTTGAAGAGAGTAGCAGTGAACCTCATATTAGCCCGCTCGTTAAATCTAATAAATTTTCACGTTTTGGCGTGAGATTATCTATTGCACCAGATGCTAACGGGGTAGAAACCTTATCAGGTTTTGCACTTGGTAAATCGGCAGGCATATTGTTTGAGTATAATATCACAAAGCATATCGTTATCCAAACGGGTGCAGTTTATAGTTCAAAAAAATACAGTACGGGAATCGAAAATTATCATGCTTGGGCTAAAAACTGGACTACCCGTCCTGTTTTGCCTACAAGTGTTGAAGGCGATTGTCAAATTTTGGATATTCCTTTTAATATTCGTTACAATGTTTTACAAAAGGCTAAAGATACTTGGTTTGTAAGTGCAGGTGCGTCTTCTTATTTGATGCTTACAGAAGGATATGACTATTATTATCCAGAAGGAGTTACAGTGCCAACTAACTTCCCTAGGTCAGTATCTTGGAAAAGAGATAATGATTACTTCATGAGTAGCTTGAATATTTCATTTGGTTTTGAGAAACGAATCAATAATCATCTTTCTATCCAAGCAGAGCCTTATTTGAAAACTCCTTTGAAAGAAGTAGGGAGAGGAAAGGTCAATTTATACAGTAGCGGAATTATGTTCTCGTTGAAGTACGGTTTTTAAAGAAATGCTAAACGATTTCCAGAATCATAGATTCTAACGTCAGTCCTGGCCCAAAAGCACAGCTTAGAATATGTTGATTTTTGCGAACAATTGCTACATCTTCGACGATAGCCTTTAATACAAAAAGTACTGTTGCTGACGACATATTTCCATAGTCCCTTAGAATCTGATAGGCATAACGATTGTCTTCCGTACTAATGCCTAGTGCCATTTCAATGGCTTCTAAGATGGCTTTCCCACCAGGGTGCATCGCATACAATGAAATATCCTGCGTAATCAATCCACAGTTTTCTAATAATTTATCTGTCAGTGACTTGATGCCTGATTTTACCAATTTGGGGATGTACGACGTCAGTGTCATTTCAAAGCCAAAGTCGGCCACTTGCCAAGCCATGTCTTGTTTTCCTTCAAGGTATAAATCACAAAAAAACGATTTTAATGCTAATGATTGACTCGTCGCTGAAGGCGTTCCTGCTACTAAAACAGCGGCAGCACCATCTGCAAATAATGCATTAGATAAGAGAAAATCTTCATCCATTTTTTTCTGGAAATGGAGCGTGCATAACTCCACACAAACTACCAATACCTTCGCTGCTGGATTAGCCTTACAGATAACATCGGCCATTTTCAAGCCATTAAATGCCCCGTAACAGCCCATAAAATTAATGGCCGTTCGCTGAATAGTAGTGTTCAACTGTAAAGACGCAATAATTTCAATATCAAGCCCTGGTGCATACATTCCTGTGCAACTTACGGTAATGATATGGGTGATGTTTGGAAGAGTGCCTAAGTTATCAATCGCTTTTAAGCAAAGGGGCAATGCATATTTTTTGTAGGCAAGCATTCTTTGAGAAATACTTGGGAATGGTTCTAAATCTACCGTTTTGGGATAAAATTTGTACTCTGACATATTACTACCATAATCAGATAATACAGAGTAACGTTGGTTGATTTTAGTAGAACGATACAACGCTTTTAGTCGTCGTTGGTCGTATTCATTCATTTGTAACGCAGCAGCCATGAATTCCGCAATGTCTTTCTGAGGAAAACAATTTTCAGGAACTGCCGTACCGATAGCATTGATAAAACTCATGAAGGATGATGGTGTTAAACGTTTGTTGACAATGAAAGCTACGTATTATATAGGAGAATACAAATTATATACGAATTTGGAGGGGCAATTGTTTTAATACAATAAAATGAATGTCATTTTATAGCATATTATCTTCATTTTGTAGGTATTCTACTACCTTTTCAAGCATTTTTGTATGTCCCGCTTCAAGTGTTATCATCTGAGCATTTGGTAGTTTTTGTGAAAGGGGCAATACTTGTTTGGTAGGAAGGATAGTGTCATATTTCCCTGTGAAAATACTTACTTTAATCTTTTGTGAATTAATCATTTCGGCTATTTTGCTCATATCAAACTTTAAATATCTAAAACCAGTCCATGATTCAAAGACTTGCTTTTTTTTAGTAGGAGTATCCAACATTTTATGGGCAAAACGAATAGAACTTTCGGGAACAATCCGCATTTTGGCAAAAAGCTTAGTTAATACTAACAGTTTATCTTCTTTAAAAATAACGTACTTGAATAACCTCCTAGTCAGATTAAAATGGGTAGCAAAGGCATAAATTGGATGCTCAGAAATGCCATCTGGCGCGATTAATATTAGCCTTTCTATTTTATCAGGGAAAGCTTCTAGTGTAGCCAAGGCAAATCTGCCCCCCATGCTAAAGCCAACTATTGAAAAAGAATGGATATTATGTTGTTCTAGAAAACTTTTCAGAAAATGCTTCCAAATATCTTTTGTAATGATTCCATCTATGGGATGGTTATTGAAACTTTTTCCATGAAAAGGCAAGTCAAAAGCATAGGTAGTGTAGGTATCAGCAAAGGTTTCACCAAATTGTTGAAAACACAAAAAATCCTGCCCAATTCCATGAAAGGCGAGCAGGATTTTTTGTCCGTTTCCAATTTTTTGAAAATATAATTCCATTAATTATTAATGACCTTTACCGCCTGTAACAACAGCATTATCAAAATCAATTCCCTGACTTTTCAATACACCTTGTACTCTTATACCAAAGAACACTAAGTAAGAGAAACAAATAATTGGCACAAAATACGATTGTTGAATACCGATTGTATCAGCCACGATACCTTGTAGAACTGGCACTACAGCGCCACCACAAATCATCATAATCATGTATGCTGAACCTTGGTTGGTATATTTTCCTAAACCTGCTGTGCCTAATGAGAAAATACATGGCCATAAAACTGAGCAGAATAAACCTCCACTAATGAAAGCGAATAAAGTAACTGTTCCGCTAGATAATAAGCCGATAATCATGGCCAAAGCACCCATTCCTGAGAAAACTAATAATGTTCTTACAGGTTTTTCATCGCAGTAGAAGAATGCCGCAATCATAATCAATACACAAATAGCATACGCATACAAATCGCTCATATCACTTCCGTGCAATGTATTTACGCCCAATACAATGGCAAAAGCTACGAATGGCACAATGATAGTCAACAGTTTTTTAGTAGTAGGGGTAACGTCAAAATTACTGATTGAGGCCGTCCAACGACCAATCATCATACTTCCCCAGAACATCGAAACGTAGTGTGAAATCTGAGATGAATCTAACCCTTGAGTTACTTTTAGGTATTCGCCTAAGTTACTACCAATGGTTACTTCTACGCCCACGTACATAAAAATGGCAATCATACCCATTACCAATTGTGGGTATTTCAATACACCTGTTCCGATTTCTACTTCTTCGTCATTCGTAATTCTTGGTAGTTTAGAAACTTTGAAGAAGATAGCTAATAACACAAAAAGTGCTCCTAGAATCAAATAAGGTAATTTCACTGATTCGATGGTTGCATTCTTAGCAGCATCCGCTGCAATTGAACCAAAGATGGCAAAGCTAATAATAACAGGGCCAATAGTTCCTCCTAAATTGTTTACAGCACCCCCTAAGTTAATTCTGTGGGAACCCGTTTCTGGTGGTCCAAGTGCAATCATAAATGGCTGAGTAGCCGTTTGTTGAAGCGAGAACCCTAAACCTACAATAAACAATGCTGAAAGTAATAAAGGAAAAGATTTCATTTCGGCTGCTGGGTAAAATAGCAAAGTACCTAACGCCGATATAATTAAACCGTACACAATCCCATTTTTGTAGCCGATTTTGTTCAAGATATCACTTTTTATGGCACTCGAAACGATAAAGTATAAAATAGAACCAACCGTATAAGCGATATAAAATGCAAAATCAACCAATTGTGCTTGCCATTGTTCTAAACCAAATTTTTCCTTGAATAAAGGAATTAAAATACCGTTTGAGGCAGCAACGAAACTCCAGAAGAACCATACTGTCATTAAAGTATAAAGATGGGACTTCTGATTGGATTGTGTGGTCATTGAAAACTTGTTTAAGGGTTATTTTTTGAATAATTAAAAAGGATAATTTTACTTTAAAACTAATACTTTTTAATTGTTTCGTCAAAAATATATTAATAAAATACTAGAGTCTTTACTTATATTGCCGATTAAGCTTATAAATAGTGTATTCACTACTGAACATAAATATCTGCTGAGTCATAAACTACTACTTTAGACCATAGATGATGATTATCTGCTCCAAATTTTTTGTGTAATGGATGTACTAAATACTTTTCTTCATCTTCTTTGCTAGCAAAAATCAACATTACAGAAAAAGAATAAGAAGCGTCAGTTACAGGTTTGTCAAAATCATTAATAGAAGGTAGCCCAATGTGTGCAGATTTGATTACTTCTATTTTTCCTAGTGCTTTCAAGGCTGCTAATAATTGGTCATGGTCTTTTTTATTAGAAGGGTCTTTCAACCAGAAAAATACATGGTGAATAAAAGAAAGTTTGCCAGCTACGGGTGCTGCGGCTTCTGAATCTGTGGTAGCAATACTTGTCATGATAGTTCCTGCAGCTAATGCTGCTGTTGAATTTTCTAAAAATTGTCTTCTAGTTGATTTTTGCATGATTTTGGATGAGATAAGTAAAATTTACAATGTTTTTGAAGAGTTTCGCAACAAATATATCTTTTCTTGACTTAAGTCTATCATGAAATACCTGTGAACTATTTTTATAGCCATATCGGTTAACTCTATAGATTAAACATTTTTTGTAATTTAAGGCTTAATTAATACCCATTTCCCTAAAACATACATTATGAATATTGCTATTATTGCCACATCGCCCAGAAAAAACAGCAACTCATTACGCTTTTCTAAATATCTTCAAAAAGTACTCTATACAGAAGGTTTTGAGTCAACCACGGTGGTAGATTTCCATCATTTTGATATTCCTTCAGTAGGAAGAGGAATAATTAACAAAGATGAATTAACTCCTTTTCAAAGCGAATTGATTGGTGCTTGGGAAAAAGCCGATTTAGTTTTTTTTGTAAGTCCAGAGTATAATTGGACGGTAAACGGAGATTTATTAAATGCTTTACATCAATTAGGCTCAAAGGATTTTATGCATCTTTTTGATAACAAAGTATTTGCTTTGGCAGGGGTTTCGAATGGACGTGGCGGAAAAATACCTTGTTTAGAATTGACAACAGTTATTAATAAAATCATCAATTTCACGCATCAATATTCAGTGGTTTCTCCAAGGATTTATGAGTCACATGAGACCTCAAGCAATTTAGACGAGCATTCTGAATCAACAGGTAATAAAATCTATGAATTTACGGTAAAGTCTTTTGTTGAATACGCGGTAGCTGTAGCACAGAGGTGGGTAAAATAGTTGTGATTGAGTGAATTGTGATTGAGTGAGTTGTGAATGAGTGAATTATAATTATTTTAATATTACATTCTTCGAAAAAATTAATCACTCAATCACAACTCACTCAATCACAAATATATTAGCTATATCTATCATTCCTCCAAGGGTAGGCAGTATTTGAATAACCTCTTTCTTCCCAAAAGCCTAGTTTGTTTTTAGGCATAAACTCTATTCTCTTTATCCATTTAGAGCCTTTCCAAGCATATAATTGTGGAGTAATCATTCGTAATGGTCCGCCGTGTTCTACAGCCAAAGGTTGTCCGTCTACGGTATGCACCAACAATACATCTGGTTTTAAGGCTTCTTCTAATGACACATTCGTTGTATAAGTATCATAGCCATAACACATTATGTGCGTGGCAGTTTCTTTGGGTTGTACTAAGGCCGCTAAATCTAATAAACGAACACCTTTCCACATCATATCTAGTTTTGACCAAGTAGTGACACAGTGAAAATCTGAGACATCCTCCGTTTGTGGTAAAGCCATAAAATCATCCCACGTTAGCATCAATGGTTTTTCTACTTCGCCATCAATAATCAAACGCCATTTGTCTAAGGGGATTTTCGGTTGATATCCCAAGTCTAGTACAGGCCATTTAACAGTTAGGGTTTGTCCCACTGGAGTATTTGGCATACCGTGCCTATTAATAGACCCCTTTCCTTGAGGTTTGGAATCAGCCATTGAAGGCGTCGCTTTCATTTTTTCTTCAAAACGAGCTTTCAATTTCATTCTAGCCTCGATGATACGGTCGAGCTTATCGTCTTGATGTTGTTCATTTTCCATGTTAGTATTTTTTCAGCCTTTAGCTTTTAGTCTATTTTTTACCCGCAGATTTACGCTGAAATCTTACGGAGATAACGAAGATTTTTAATTTATCACAACTCTAAATTAGCGCAAATCAGCGGTTTCAAATCTTTGAAATCTGCGGATAAAATGTCACCCGCAGATTTACGCTCAAATCTTACGCAGATGACGGAGTTTTTTAATTTCTCACAACTTTAAATCAGCGCAAATCAGCGGTTTCAAATCTTTGAAATCTGCGGGTAAAATATCACCCGCAGATTTTCTACTACAAAAGTATAATCACAATTTACGCTATATTGTTTCTTCGGCATTAATTTTTAACCAAAAAAATGCACCAATAATCACAATAACTCCTAATAGTAATACAGGAAAATTATACCCAAAATTGGTTGCTAAATAGCCGAAACTTACCGTATTTAAATAAGCAACTAATAATCCTGCCGAATTCATTGCCCCTGAAATAGACCCACTTCTTTTTCCTCCAATATCCATTGAAACAGCCCAAGCTACTGGAGCAGTAACATCCATAAAAGCCATACCTAATGAAAGCAAGACGATAGCAATAGTATTATTAACCGTAAGCGCCGAGATAATTAAAAATATACCAGAAATACCCATGCCAGCCATCGGAACAATTCTTCGTCCCCATTTTTTGCCATACTTTTTTACTAAAATATCGCTAATAAAGCCACCCATAAAACAACCAAATGCTGCTAGTAGAAAAGCGATAGAACTGATATATTTTAGTTGGTCTTCGCTGACCCCTCTACCTTGTTGTAAGTATTTAGGTAGCCATGTTTGAAAGAAATAAATGCCTGTAGCATAGCAAGCGTACATTCCCATCAAAAACCATAAGTTTTTACTTTTCAGAAAATTTCTGAAAGGTACTTTATCGGAATGATTATCTAATTGACGCTTCGCTAAGATTTCATCTAATTCATCCTTTGAAATATCTTTTGCCTGAGTAGGGTCTTCTTTATGCCAAAAGTACCAGAAAATCACCCAAATGACACCTACAAAACCTAATACATAGAAAGATGCCTCCCAACCATAACGCTGTTGAATCGGAATCACCACTAGGGGTGTTAAGCCCGCCCCTAAACGCGAAGCACCCCAAATGATGGCTTGGGCTTGTCCACGTTCGTTAGCAGGAAACCATTTTGCCAAGGCAATAGCAATATTAGGGTATGCACCAGCTTCGCCAATGCCAAACAAAAACCTAATACCAAGGAGCATAACAAAGCCCGTAGAGAAACCCGTTAATACTGTAAAAAACGACCACCAAAGTACTACCCTAATCAAAACCGATTTTGCCCCGATTTTATCACCCAATAGACCTGTAGGAACTTCAAAAAGGGCATAGGCTAAGGTAAATGAGCCCAAAATCCAACCCCATTGTACGGGCGAAAGTCCTAGTTCTTTAGTGATTCGCTCTCCTGCTGTAGAAAATGCGATGCGGTCTAGAAAAGTAATGACAGATAAAATAGCAAGTACTAACAGTACTTGGTGACGTTTTTTCATTATTAAAAGGGTTTATTTAGATGGTTAAAGATAAGTAATAGTTATGGATTATAATTTCAAAAAGCTGATATACACTATAATTATGCTGTTCAATTTATTGAATATTCATCAACGCGACATACGTTTCAAGCCCGTTCCATAGGTTTTGTATTCTGATATTTTCATTTTCAGCATGCTGATTATTATCATGATTGGCAATAGGAACAGTAATGGTAGTAGTTGACAAGTATTTACCAAACAAATACAAAGGTAAACTTCCACCTGAGCTTGGCATCAACACGATATCCTCTTTAGAAGTACTCTGCACAGCTTTAATGATAATTTGAGCGATTGGTAAATCCATTTTAGTGCGTTGTGCATTGTATCCATCTTTAGCTTGCACACGAGCAATAAGCGGATATTTTAATCGCTCTTCGTCGGTTATACTTTCGTTGGTAGTGACATAATAACCCTGTGATTTAATATGATTAATGAGTTTTTGTACTTGTCGCTGAGCATCATTTCCTAATACCAGGCGTAAGTCTAAAGCAGCCGTAGCTGAAGTGGGAATAATATTGGCTACCATTTTACCTACATTGGCACTGGCTATCCCGTTGATATTTAAAGAAGGTAAACTAATTAATTCTGCTAGTGACTTACCTCCGCCTTCGGCACGCACAAAACCCAGTTCATTTTTCATTTGTTCGTCGGGCGGAGGGATATTGGCTAATGCTTGTTTTTCTAAGGCTGTTAGGGGCGTAACATCATCATAAAAATCCTTGATTAATACTTTCCCTTTTTCATCCTTCATAGATGCTAATAGATTCACTAATAAGTTAGCAGGATTAGGAGCCCAGTTGCCATAATGCCCACTATGAAGTGGACGCTTTGAGGCATATACTTTTACCTCCACATTTACATCCCCACGTACTCCAAACACAACCTGTTTGCGTCCAGATTGATGTACTGGTCCATCACAAATTACCCAGAGGTCGGCTTTGAGTTTATCTTTATGTTTATCTAAAATTTCTTCCAAGTGTGTCGACCCTGCTTCTTCTTCCCCTTCAAAAAAGAATTTCAAATTAACTTTCGGACTAATGCCCATTTTAGTCATGGCTTGATAGGCAGATAGGATGGTAAAAACGCCTGCTTTGTCATCAGAAGCACTGCGGCCATAAATTCGCCATTCGGGATTAATACTTTCTGTGGATTTAGGCGTAGGAATGATTGTCCCGCCCTTTTCTAAAGACTCATTCAAAAAAACAGCTTCAAAAGGTTTGATACCTTCTGCCCATTGGTTTGGGTTTACTGGCTGACCGTCATAATGAGCATAGAAGACCAGCGTTTTTGTAGCATTAGGCACAATTACTTCTCCAAAAATAGCAGGAGGAACGCCTTTGGTTTTGGCATCTAACTTTTGAGCTTTGATACCCCTTTCCTCCATCATTTTTACAATATAGTTAGCAGTTTTCTGAATCCCTACGGTATCATACACTACATTAGGAATAGACAGCAGTCCCATGAATTCATTCAAAAGACGATGCTCATTCGCTTTACGAAATTCACGTGTTTTTTCTACTAAAACATTTTGCGAGAAGGCAGACAAAAGGGAGAGGCTGAGTATAGTAAGTAAAAAATAGCGTTTCATGGAGGAAGTATGGATTTTAGTTTACCCAAACTTACATTTTGCAACGCATAAAACAAAATTGAGGGGAGAGTATTAGACTTGAGGATAGAGGACTTTAGGACTGGAGGAGGTTAGATTATGGACATTAGACAAAAGACTTTAGGACTGGAGGAGGTTAGATTATGGACGTTAGATTTTAGACTTTAGTAGATTATAGATGTTAGACAAAAGACTTTAAGACTGAAGGAAGTTGAGGTTTAAATACCACGGTAATTCCACTCTCCTCCAGTCCTAAAGTCTAACATCCCAAAATCTACCAAAAATAAAAAGCCGAGATAATTATCTCGGCTTTCATTTCACTATCAAACAAACCTGTAAACTACTAAATAAGATTGTTTTTAGCCAAATACTCTACAATTTGTACAGCGTTAGTAGCAGCACCTTTACGAAGGTTATCCGCTACAATCCACATATTGATGGTATTAGGTTGGGTTTCATCACGACGGATACGTCCAACGAAAACCTCATCCTTACCATGTGCATTAATAGGCATTGGATATACAAAATTCTTAGGGTCATCCTGTAAGATTACACCCTCTTCATTTGCTAAAATATTTTTTACTTCTTCTACGTCGAAGTCGTTTTCAAATTCAACATTTACTGCTTCAGAGTGTCCACCAATCGTTGGAATACGCACTGTAGTAGCTGTTACCGCGATAGAATCATCCAACATGATTTTCTTGGTTTCATTCACCATTTTCATCTCTTCTTTGGTATAACCATTATCCAAGAATGAATCAATGTGTGGTAAAACGTTCAAATCAATTTTGTGTGGATATACCGCAGGTACATCTGTACGACCTTCACGTTCAGCAAATAATTGATCAACTGCCGCTTTGCCCGTTCCTGTTACTGATTGGTACGTAGACACAACAACACGCTTGATTTTATATTTTTTGTGTAAAGGGTTCAACACTACAACCATCTGAATTGTAGAACAATTCGGGTTAGCAATGATTTTATCTTCTGATGTTAATGTAAACGCATTAATTTCTGGTACTACTAGTTTTTTAGTAGGGTCCATTCTCCAAGCTGAAGAATTATCTACTACTGTAATCCCTGCCGCTGCAAATTTCGGAGCTAATTCCAAAGATGTACCACCACCTGCCGAGAAAATCGCCACGTTTGGTTTCATCTTAATAGCATCATCAAAACCAACAACGGTGTACTGTTTACCCTTAAATTCTACCTGTTTACCTACTGAACGCTCAGAGGCAACTGGGATGATTTCTGTTACTGGGAAGTTACGTTCCGCTAACACTTTAAGGATTTCGCCACCGACCAAACCTGTGGCTCCGACTACTGCTACTTTCATTTTAAAAATTGATTATTAATTGATTATATAAAAAAATACTTAAAAATTATGCTTTAATCCAACCCCCACTATCGCCTGATGATCAGGTGTTGTCTGTACATTTAGCCCGATTTCGTTATTACGGATAACCTCATTATAACGATTAATCGCATTAGATAAATGCATATTTGCTTTTACATTTAAATAAGTCGAAATCAATAAAGTAGTGCCGACTGTAGACCAATAAAAACCGCTGGATACTTTATCTCTGTTAAAAACTGTATAAAGCGAAACCCCCGCAGGAATAATATTGATTAGCTTAACTAGCTTTTGTTGTTGTTTGTAAGTCAGGAACTCCACATTTACTTTGGGGTCTCTGGCTTGCAACAAGGGTATTTGTAAAGCCGATGCATTGTCGATAATCTGTCTATCGTAAATAAATTTTACGCCAAACAATTGTCGTTTAACTGAAATCGGATACAAAGTTCTTTTTTCTTCCTGAGCAAAGGTTTTAAAACCTATAAATAACAAAAAGCATATTAAAATCTTAGTTTTCATGGCTTCTTTCGTGCGATTTGTCTTTCAAAAAAATCACAGCGTTGAATAGTCGTCAGAATCATTGAAATTTAATTTCCTTTGAAAGTCAGGGAAAATAAAAAGTTTGCAAAATTACTTGATAAAGTTGGAAGAGAAAAGGAATCTGCTGGGAATAGTAGAGTAAATTTGTAGGAATTCTTGTTTTTTATTGAAATTTTACTTCTATCCGAAGGAATATAGTCTATTTGGACTAATACAGTAATTGATTTTAACATCAAATTCATTCACATCCTCAATGCTGTCAATGGGGTCTTCTAAGCATAAGCCAATTGAGATAAGCTCGGGAGAACATTGCTTAAGAAACCTATCGTAAAAACCTTTGCCATAGCCCACACGGTTGCCTGCTTTATCAAAAATCAATAGCGGAACAATTACCATTGAAATATCGATAGGCAAAATGGGAATAGTTGGAATAGGCTCTGGAATACCCCACTTGTTTTCAATCAATTGACTTTTATCGTATAGATAATGTTCCATCTCGTTGGTTTCAGGAATACTTTTTGGCACCACTAATTGTACGTGAGGAAATTCTTGCTGAATGCTATCAATGATCAGAAAAGTATTGATTTCATGATGCCTGATAATGGGTAGAAATATATGAAGGTATTCAATCGTAGAAAGATTGAAATGCTGAAAGAACAAATCGCAAATAGCTTGACTCTTTTCGGTGATACTTTCCTGACTGAGTGCTTTTCGTCGAGCTAAATAATGTTTCCTGAGAGCCGATTTGTTCATGCTGATTTTAGATTAAAGTATCATTTACAGCATCTTTCATCCAAACGCCATTATTTTCTACGGTTAATATCACCTCTCTGCCACACGGCATTGCCCAATTGGTTGGTTCATGTCCGACAGGGAAATCATAACATACAGGGAAATTATATTCAGCAACGGCATCCTCAATAATTTGGTTGGCTGTTTTGCCGAATTGTACTTCGTTGTCTTCTAAGTCAGAAAAATGTCCTACAATCAAACCAGCCAAGGATTTTAATTTCCCTGAACGTTTTAGCTGAATCATCATACGGTCGATGCTGTATAAATATTCACCTACGTCTTCCAAAAACAATATTTTTCCTGTCGTATCAATATCAGAGTTTGAGCCAATGATATGGGTCAACATTGCTAAATTACCACCAACTAACTGTCCTTTGGCACTACCCACTTTGTTTAATGCATTCGCAGGAATATGATAATCGAGGGGTTCGCCAAAAAGTACTTTTCTGAGGGTGTCTAACGCATATTCACCGCCATCTTGCATAAATAATTTAAGCATGGTGGCGTGAATACTTTCAATATTTAGGTTATGGATGTGGCAAAGCACCGCCGTAATATCTGAAAACCCAACAACCCATTTGGGGTGTTGAATAAATTGTGTGAAGTCTATGCTATCTAATAAACGTGAGCTACCATAACCTCCTCTGGCAGAAATAATGGCTTTGATATTAGGGTCATCTAACATCATCTGGAAATCATTAGCCCTGATTTCATCAGTTCCTGCAAATTGATGGTACTTACTAGTCAACGAAGTACCCAAAACTACATTCAGCTCCCATACCTTTTCTATTACCTCAATGGCAGGTTTTATTAATTCAAAATCTACTTTGCATGCCAATGCTACTAAGCCAACAGTATCTCCTTTTTGTAATGCTTTTGGTTGAATCATTTTAATATTTATAAAGACGAGTTCATAAGCATGAACTCCTTAATTTTTGTTTTATATCCAGCATTATAGCTCACTTGATAGAGGCACATCCTGAATATCTGATAATTTACGCAAGTCTAGCGTTACTACTCCAGCTCCTGGAACATCGCTAAACATAGGAAGGAATTTTGCACCGACTACTACTTCACGCGCATGAAAAGAAGTACGCGAATTTACTGTTTGATTATAAGTCTCTTCTGTAGCTTTGAGCAATACTAAAAACTCAGCATCACTCGATAGCAAATCCTCTTTAGTCAATCCAAACAGTGGACTATCTTCTGTAATTGGATGCACGATTGTCCAATTAGTCGGAAAGAAATTCACTTTGCTTCGTTCTAATTTCAGTCCATAGAATCTCCTTACTTTTTTCCCATGACCTTCATCTCTTAGCATTGATACCGCTAGTTCAACTTGCAAATCGATTAATTGATTACTTTGCTCATTCACAATCCTAAACATAAAGCCCGTAATATCCAGATAAGGCGCAATAATAGCTTTGTCGGAATATAATACTCTAGCGACTGGTCTTGAAAAACGACCATACAGTAAACTAGTAGCCAAGGCAAAAATCAATAAGCCTAATAGCGATTCAATGGCTGCGATAGTGCTTGCCCAAAAACCAACGGGAGCAATTCTTCCATAGCCAACCGTGGTTAGTGTTTGAGAAGAAAAGAAGAAGGCATCCATAAAGCCCGAGCCTTTGGTGGTTAAATCCACACCCTGTAGATGTTCAATCCCTACGGCTTGATAAAGGCAGGCAAATATAAAATTCAATATTAAGTAAAAGGCAACAATGAGGATAAAAAAACGTTTCCATGAACAGATAATAAGCTCATTAAATATATTATAACGTCCCCAAAAATTACCACCAATTCTTTTAACATTAAAACTACCATCTTTATTGAGGAGCCTAGTGTCAGGGTCAGTAATTTGAGAGCCAAAGCCTAAATCTCTACGTTTTTCTTCAGCCTCAACAAGTTTACTTTTTTTGTGTCGAAGTATAGTCATGAATTTATTTGAAGTCAAAAATAGTTAAAGATAATGAGTGAAAATAAAACAGTTGACCGTTTAATCAAAAATCTTTGTAAGGAAAACAAACCTTTTGTAAATTGCTAAGGTAATAGAAAAGCTATTTAGCTAAAATCTGGAAGGACTAGAGACAATCTTTCAGAAAGTTGGACGTCGGATTCAATAAAATATCTTAAAGTATAGTATAATTAAAATTACTTTATCCAATTATCTTTGCTAAAAAGGAGAAAACCGTTTTAGATAAAAATCTCACAGAGCAAGACCAACTTATAAAACATGAAAAACATATTCTTTACATTTCTTATATCCTTGATATCATTTGCTGGAAATGCACAAATCGCTGCTAATACAGCACCCAACACTAGCCTTATCACTAAAGTAAACAAAGCCAAAATTAATTGGATGACTTTGGAGGAAGCGTATGCCGCTACCCAAAAAGAACCAAGAAAAATTTTGGTGGATGTATATACAGGCTGGTGCGGTTGGTGCAAGGTGATGGATCAAAAAACTTTTACGGATGAAAAAGTAGCTGAATTTGTCAATCAAAAATATTATGCTGTAAAACTAGATGCTGAAATGAAAGATACCATCAGAATTGGCAAACAACAATATATCTGGGAAAATGGTTACAATCAGGCAGGAGTTGCTCTTTTACAAGGAAAGATGAGTTTCCCGACGATAGTGTATTTAGATGAGCAATTTAATATGATTCAGCCAGTGGCAGGTTATCAAGAAGCTCAGCAGTTTCATCAAATAGTTACTTTTTTTGGAGATAATCATTACCGTAAAGGAAATTGGGAAAAATATCAAAAAGAGATATATCCCCAACAGTACAGTCTGAATAATAAGTAATTATTTAAAGGCTATCAATAATAGGCATTAATAGGGACTTATTCTTATTTTAAATATGTTAGAGTTTGTCAAGTTTTTTTGTAAATTCCACTATTATTTCCTATTTCACAACAGACAAAATGAAAATAAACCTTTACGTTTTTCTTATTCTAATCCTTATTACTTCAACAGCTGCATTTCAACCTTTAGGAAATGAAGATGAAGAATTAATAGAAACATTCAGGCGAATCAACGATGAAGTAGTAGCCAATAGTAGGGCTTACGAAACATTGGGAGATGCTTGTAAAACAATTGGACACCGCCTTACGGGTAGTGCAAATGGTAAAAGAGCTGAAGAATACACTTATAATTTATTAAAATCTTATGGTTTTAAAGATGTAAAATATCAGCCATTTCAAGTAGAGGCTTGGTCAAGAGATACCGTGACGTTAGCAATTGCCCCTAAAAAAAGTGATAATTTTCATGACATAGAAGTAGTTTCATTGGCAATGACACCCGTTGAAGCCAAAGTAACTGCCGAACTTGTGGATGTAGGGAATGGATTAGAACCAGATTTTCAAGCCGTAAAAGACCAATTAACAGGAAAAATAGCATTAGTAAACCTCGGATTGTTAGCCCCCTTTAAAGGAACTCGTAATTTACACCGTTCTGAAAAAACAGCCCTAGCCATGCAATATGGTGCAGCAGGAGTTATTTTTGTCAATACCGTAAAAGGAAATGTATTGCTAACGGGCACAGCTTCGGTTACTGGAAGTTTAATCGCGATTCCAGCAGTTTGTGTGTCATTAGAGAGTGGCATCAAAATCCGTTCTTGGATGAGCGAGCAACCCAACTTGATGGGCGTAATAGATATGAAGAACTTTAGTAAAATGATTAAAGCTCGAAATGTTATCGCTACCATCAAAGGAGACAATAAAAAATACCGTGACGAAAAAATAGTAATTGGTGGACACCTCGATTCTTGGGATTTGGCTACTGGTGCGTTGGATAATGGCATAGGTTCGTTTTCTATTTTAGATATTGCCCGTACTTTCAAAGCATTAAATCTAAAACCTAAAAGAACGATTGAGTTTGTCATGTTTATGGGTGAAGAAGAAGGTTTGCTGGGGTCAAAAGCGATGATTGAGAGAAGTAAGCGTAATAACTCTTTAGAGAAAGTGGTGTTTATGTTCAACCTCGATATGGCTAATAATGCGAATGGATTTAATACGGCAGGAAGAGACGAAATGGTATCATTGTTTACAAAAATAGGAGAGTGCATGCAAAAGGCCGTACCTGAATATAAAAACAATGTTATTAACCAAGCAGGACTTCATTCAGACCATCAAAGCTTTATGTTGGAAGGAATACCGACGGCATCTCCGATTGGAGGAATCTCGCCAGATGCGGTAGGATGTTATCATGCTAATTGCGACCGCTTTGATTTGATTAACAAGAACGAAATGGTTAATACCGTAAGGTACACAGCAATGATGTTGTATGGAATCGCCAATGTAGATAAGGTGCCAGCGAAGAAATTAGATTTTTACTCGACAAGAGATTTTTTTATAAAACAAAACCTGAAAAAAGAGTTAGAGCTTGGTAGAGAATGGCGATGGGGAGCAGAAGAATAATAGTGCATTCAACTGATTTTCAAGACAAATAATACGGGCTATTTAGTAATTAATTAATCCTTAATAATAATTTATAATATGGATTTTTTTCATCATAATATTGAAATTTCATCTGAGACAAAAGACAATATCATTAAAGTGATTGGTGTCGGCGGAGGAGGAAGTAATGCTGTTAGTCACATGTTCGAAATGGGGATTGATGACGTCGATTTTGTAGTGTGTAATACCGACTTACAGGCCCTGAATGATAATAAGGTTCCTGTAAAACTGCAATTAGGCGAAATTTTGACAGAAGGACTTGGTGCTGGAACAGAACCAGAACAAGGACGACTAGCAGCGCTGGAAAGTGAAGCTCAGATTAAAGCATTACTACAACCAAGTACCAGAATGGTCTTTATTACGGCTGGTATGGGTGGAGGAACAGGAACAGGAGCAGCACCAGAAATCGCGAGAATAGCCAAAGAATTGGATATACTAACAGTGGCGATTGTAACAGCTCCATATTCATGGGAAGGTACTGAGAAAATTGAAGCGGCCAACCGAGGAATTGCTGAATTACAACGTACTTGTGATACTGTTTTGGTGGTATTGAACGATAAATTATTAGAGATTTATGAAGATTTAAACATCTTAGAAGCCTTTGAACATGCAGATGATGTATTGGCCAATGCTGCCAAATCAGTAGCGGAAGTAATTACAAAATCTGGTAAGATAAATGCTGACTTTAAGGATGTTAAAAAAGTATTAAGCAATGCTGGGCAAGCTGTAATGAGTACGGCTACTGCTAAAGGACCAAACAGAGCTAAAGAAGTTATTGAGAAAGCCCTTGATTCGCCGTTATTAAACAACCGTGATATTAAAGGTGCGAAACGTGTATTAGTAACGATTGCTACAAGTGACCAAAAAGTAATGGCAGTAAAAGAGCAAACAGCTATTACTGCCCATATCATGGAGGCTATCGGAAATTCACCTGCTGGATTTAAACTCGGTTTTATCATTGACAATAACTTGGGTGATGATATGAGCATCACGGTAATAGCAGCTGGGTTTGATTTACCAGATGGACCCGTGCGTACGCCTTTGAAACAACCAGTTAACGGGAATCATGCTAAAAAAGGAGTTAAAGTAGAACCTGTATCTTTACAGCCTTCAAATATTGTGGAAGATGAAGAGTATAAAGAAGATGAGGACGAAGTAATAGAAGAAGAAAAACAACCTATTAAGCATGTTTTTCCTCCGAGAGAAGATGATACACCAAGATTGCGAAAAATGATTGAAGATTTTGCAACAAAAATGCCATCTGATTCTGAGGATTTTGATACGCCAGCTTTTCAGCGTTATAATATCAAATTATTAGATATTTCTGAAATCCTTGAACTTGATTATCAGTCACATTCTTTATAATTGAAGCATATAGCTTATCGTTATCAATCCCGCAAGCAATTCAAAATACTTGTGGGATTTTTATTAAACAATATTCAACTATCATTACAATTAATTAGTCGATGAAAAATTTCATTTTATTATTCTTAATGTGCCTTGTATTTACTAAAAGTAATGCTCAGGATAAAATAAAAGACCTTACTACACAAAGACAAACATTATATCAAAAATACAAGGAATCAGAAAACCTATCAACAGGGCTTTTTGGCAATCGTTCTAAGGATGATATGCAAAAGACGATAGATGCGCTCAATGAAATTATTGATAAAGACAATGAAATCCTAAATGAATATCAAAGTCAGCAATCCAATGCTACGGCTGCTTTCACTGAAAAATACAATGAGCTGATTCAACAAAATAATGACCTCACTCAAAAGAATCATGATTTAGTAGAATTGACGGAAAGGCATAAGGGTTTTTCAAAAGAGAATCATCAAATGTTAGAAGAAATTGAAAAATACCAAGGCGTATATATCGCTTTGTTGGGGCTATCGTTGGTAGTCGCGATTGTATTTGTAATCAAATATTTCGGCTTGAAAAATAAAGTAAAAGAAGCAGAGAGGCAATAATCGAAGTTAAAGGATTACTACTTATAAAAATACGACATCCTGAATGATTTTTTCTCCTACTTCTTTATTGATAAGCTCAACGATTTTATTTTTTGCCATCAATAATTCATTTCGAAGCGGAGCGGAATCTAATTGAATAAACAATTTTCCGTCTTTAATATAAATTTGGGTTGTTCTTGAGGCAATCGGAGAACCCATGATTTTTTCCCAATAAGCAACAATATAAGTTTCGTTAAACTTAGAACGAATTTTA
Source organism: Arcicella sp. GW822-FHT02H01 (assembly GCF_058802005.1). Taxonomy (NCBI): domain Bacteria; kingdom Pseudomonadati; phylum Bacteroidota; class Cytophagia; order Cytophagales; family Flectobacillaceae; genus Arcicella; species Arcicella sp. GW822-FHT02H01. The sequence goes on from NZ_JBXANT010000001.1 coordinate 3,024,109, forward strand.
TACAGCTCAAGCATATCCTCTATGGCATCCTTTAACGAGGATGCTCCTGTTTTTCTACGAACATTTTCTTTATTATAATGATATACCTTCGACATACACTTTTGGGGATACTGCAAGATGATTGAATCAAAGTTACAATATTTGTTATTTTAAATGTTAATTATTTAGACCATCTCATTTTAAAATTCATAAAAAACTATAAAATGCCTAGTCTTTTTTTATATATTCAAGTACGAAATAGCCAGTTAAATATCAAATATACTAATACTTTCATTGATTTTGTAAAGCTATCAAACCCCTCAGTAATAGTTTATGATATTGATAATTTTTCTGATAATTTAACGATTCAGTATGCTATTAAATTAATAAAAGATTCACCAAAAATACTTGTTTTTCTGGATGCTGAAGAAGGAAGTAGCCTCAAACAATTGATGGCATTATTGACTAATTTATTAGATAAATCAGAAAGTATTAGGGTACTTATAAACGGAGAAAATGAACGCCTTGAAAAAATGATAAGTATTTTAGACTACCAGAAAATCAGAGAAAATACTCATGGAATAGTCTTGCTAGAATCAATACTTAAGGAGTTTTTATAAAAAAAAGACAATCATTGAAAAGTTATATACATTCTTTGTAAAGTCAAATTCTTGAAATAGTCCTGCAAATATGTTTTAAAATGCATGTATTTATTGTTATAGTACAATACATAGGTTTTGTTGAATATTTTTTTAAAAAAACTTCATATACGTGGTATGATAATTAAAAGATTTTTGTGTTAGTTTTGTCATTACCTAAAACAAGTTATTTCAAAAGAATCTTTTGTATTTAGGTTATTTTCATTATTTTTATTTTAAAATTCACCTAAAACTGTTTTTTAACTTAAACCCAAAAATTACCAAACTAATGAGTACACAAGCAAAAACTCCAGCTGCTAAACCAGCAGCACCAGCTCAAAAAAAATCAGGCGGCATTTCAGCAGGCTTGGTTATTTTAATTCTTTTTGTTATTGCCCAATTATTTTTCCGTTTTGTAATGGGAGATGGATCTCGTTTTGAAGGTGGAACGAACGCAGGTCACCCACACCAAGGAGATTATCTTGCTCTTGCATTTAAAGGTGGTGATATCGTACCAATCCTTTTAACTTGTTTCTTGACAGCTTTGACATTCTCTATCGAGCGTCTAATTACAATTAGTAAAGCAAAAGGTAGCGGTGATGTTAATGCATTCGTTCGCAAAATTCAGGCTCTTCTTGACAAAGATGATACTGATGCAGCTTTGAAAGAATGTGACAAACAAAAAGGTTCAGTAGGAAACGTTACTTTAGCTGCTGTTAAAAAATACAAGCAGTTGACAAGTGATGGTTCTTTGGACAAAGAACAAAAATTAGCTGCTCTTAGCAAAGAAGTTGAAGAAGCTACTTCATTGGAATTGCCAATGTTAGAGAAAAACTTAACTATCATTGCAACGTTAGCTTCAGTTTCTACGCTAATCGGTCTTTTAGGAACAGTAGTTGGTATGATTAAAGCGTTCTCGGCTTTAGGTAACTCAGGAGGATCAACAGATTCAACTGCATTAGCAAACGGTATCTCTGAAGCCCTTATCAACACGGCATTAGGTATTGGTACTTCAGCAGTTTGTATCATTGCTTATAACTTCTTTACGTCTAAAATTGACGAATTAACTTACAGCGTTGATGAAATTGGTTTGAGCATTAACCAAAACTACGCAACTCACCATAATTAATAGTTATGTGTTAAGCGCTAAGTGTTATAGGTTAACCTTATAACTCATATCAAACAACTTATAACTAAACAAGATTATGCCAAAAGTTAAAGCAAAACGACAAAGTGTTTCTCTAGACATGACAGCGATGTGCGATGTGGCGTTCTTGTTACTTACTTTCTTCATGCTTACTGCAAAGTTTAAACCTGAAGAAGCCGTAACAATCGTTCCTCCGTCATCTATTTCAGAGAAAACAATAACTGGCGAAAAAGGAATTCTTACTATTTCAGTAAGTCCAGAAGGTGGTATTTATTTAGGAACAGACGACAAAGCTGCTAAGGATTATATGTTGGAAAGAATGGCAAACCGCCTATCTGTTCCAGTATCTGCGGAAATGAAGAAGAACTATGACGCTTCAGAAATCGTAGGTTATCCAGCAGGCGCTATGCGTCAGGTTTTAAGTGTAAAGCCATCAGATGCGAAAGCAAAAGGATATTTGAAAGGTATTCCTTGCGATTCAGCCAATAATGAACTTTTCCTTTGGGTTAGTTATGCAAAAATTTCTAATCCAGGATTAAAGGTAGCTATTAAAGGTGATGCTAACTCAAACTATAAAGTGTTCAACCAAGTAGTTGGTACTTTACAGGAACAGAATATTAACACATTCCAATTGGTTACATCTCCTGAAGGTAAGCCTCAATAGATTTTATTTAGTTGTACTCAGTAGTTTTAACCCTGCCTCTCTTTGAAAGGCAGGGTCTTATAAAGCTAAAACTCTCTGAGTATCATTAACTACCAACAATTAAAACCCCAATACAATGGCAGAAATAAGTCAAGACGGTGGGGGCAAAAAAGGCGGTAAGAAACGCGCAAAGAAAGCGTCAACCAAAATTGACATGACTCCCATGGTTGATTTGGGTTTCTTATTGATTACCTTTTTTATGTTAACCACGACGTTAGCAAAGCCCGTAGTAATGCAGTTGAATATGCCTGATAAAACGGAAAAGGATGATAAATCAGAAGTTAAAATGTCTGAAACCTTAACTGTTATGCCTGATGCCGAGAAAGTATATTACTATCAAGGTTTGCCAACAGAAGCATCAACTCAACTTCAGAAAACAAATTATTCTAAAGACGGAATTAGAACTGTTTTGTTCGATTACAAAAGACGAATCGGTGATAATTTTACGATTGTTATTAAAGCTACTAAAGGAGCTAAATACAAGAACATGGTAGATTTGCTAGACGAATGTGCTATTACAAGTAACAAGCGTTATGCAATCCTTGAAATAGATCCAGATTCTGAGAAGCTAATCAAAAAATCGGGTCTTTAATAAAAAATCACAATAAAACTAAAAAAATAGTTGATAATATTTTGAAAACTAAATTAATAGTTTTATCTTAGTTCAATGAAAATTTAATTTGAAAGGTTTTGATTCAAATTAAGAAACATTAACAGTATTAACATCAGGAATTATGTCAAACGTAATAAGCCCAAATGCAACGTTGGATGACATTATTTTTAAGAATAAGAACAAAGAATATGGTGCTTATATCTTAAGAAAATCTTATCCAAAAGTGGTTTCACGTTCTTTGATAATTGGTATAGCGTCGGTTTCAGCTCTTTTTGCATTATCATTTATTTATAATAAAATCAATGAAGAATTAGCAAAAACTAAAACTGAGGTTACAGCTGAAGTAATGAAAATTGATCAGCCACCACCAGAGAATAAAACTCCACCACCACCACCACCACCACCGCCGCCACCACCACCAAAAGAATTACCAAAGGTGACGACGACAAAATTCTTACCTCCTGAAATCAAAAAGGATGAAGAGGTAACAAAACCTGAACCACCACCAGAAGAAGTAAAAGGTAATACTGCTTCTGAAACGGTAAAAGGAGAAACTGAAGATGCTGGCCCGCCAGTAGATCCAGATGCAAGAGGTACTGCGCCAGAAGCACCAGTTGAACCACCAAAGCCAAAAGAGGAAGAAATCTTTACTGCGGTAGAACAACAAGCTGAATTCCCAGGAGGTATGGCTGCATTTGCTAAATTCTTGCAGAAAAACTTGAAATACCCAGCAGCAGCGCAACGTGCTAACGTTTCTGGTAAAGTATATATCCAATTCGTTGTAAATACTGATGGTAGTATCCAAAACGTAGATGTACTTAAATCAGTAGGTTTTGGTTGCGATGAAGAAGCTGTTAGAGTAATTAAATCTGTACCGAAATGGACACCAGGTAAACAGTCTGGTCGTGCAGTACGTTCAAGATTTACAGTACCAATTAGCTTCGTGCTATCTGAATAATTATATTATTTAGCATTAAGATACAATGAAAACCTGTCAGGAAACTGGCAGGTTTCATTTTTCAATAGGAATCTGTTTTTGTTTTTTTCTATGGGAAATGTATCAAATAGGGTTGTGATTATCGTTTTATATTAAATATCAAAAGATGTCCGGTAGAATTTTTGTACTTGTTAATGTATTAATGGCCCTTTCATACGCGGTGATAGGATTGCTTTTGGTACTTAACCCTGAATCAGCTTTTGCTCAGATGATGTTGCCTTCTTCCTTGTATGTATATGCTTTGGGTGCATTGCTTATCATATATGGCATTTTTAGAGCATGGAGAGTTTACACCAAATTGAAAGATGAAGACGACGATGATAATGAGGAGTATTCATATTATGACGAGAAGAAATAAACAATCACAAAAACCATGAAAACTATATTAAATCTATCTTATTCGATTCTACTAACCGCTACCTTGTTTTCTTGTGGAAAAAACACAGGAAAAGATGGTAAAGAATTAGATGGCCCTGCAAAAGGAGAAATTACTGTTGCTGTTGATGAGTCTTTTCAACCCATCATGCAAGCCGAAAAAATGGCTTTTGAACAGACTTTCCCCTATACAAAAATCAATTTAGTGTATAAACAAGAAGGAGAAGCAGTAGCAATGTTATTAAATGATAAAGCTAGAGTAGCTGTAATAACACGAGAACTGACCGATAAAGAGAAGACAGTTTATACAGATGAGAAAATTACTTATAGGAGTTTTAAATTTGCAGGTGATGCCTTAGCCCTCATTACTAATAAAGATAATCGTGATAGTATGATTACTGTTAACGATTTGGCAAGTATTATGAAAGGGGAAAAAAAGAAATGGTCTCAGATTAGCAAAAATGGTTCAAGTGAAGATATAGTATTGGTTTTTGATGGAGCAAGCTCTAGTAATTTAACGTTTTTAGTAGAAAAATTTGGAATAGATAAGAAAGAAAAAGTTTCTTTCTTTGCCACAAAGTCGAACAAGGAGGTAATAGAATATGTAAAAACACATAAAAATGCGATGGGCGTTATTGGTACTAATTGGATTAGTGATGGTGATGACCCCGCGTCTTTAGGTTTTATCAAAGACATTAATGTGATGTCAGTTTCAGAGAAAAACAGTACCAATCCTGAAGATTATTATCAGCCATTTGGGTATAATCTTGCTTTGAAAAGGTATCCATTAATTCGTCAAATTAAATTAATCTTAAAAGAGCCTTATATGGGGCTTGGAACTGGTTTTATCAATTATATGTGTCTTGAACAAGGACAATTAATTGTATTGAAAGGAGGGCTTTTACCACTTACAAAACCACTACAGATTAGGCAAGTAAAAATGGACTAAACTAAGGTGGCATAATATTTTAAGAATTATTAAAATATAGGAATAAACAAAATATTTTATTTGAATAGATTGCGAATAAAATTTTGAGTTATTGTAACAATTTTTTAATTTAATTTTATAATTTGTTACAAATTCAAAAGATATTTTGGAAATTTGTTTAATAAAAAGAATTACCTGATTTTAGATACTTACTTTTAATTACTTACAACTAAAACTTTAAAAAAAAATGGAAGTAAAGATTAAATCTCTGTTGGTGGCTGCAAGTTTGTTATTTGCCGTTGCGGTAAATGGGCAGACTGTTCAGCAAGGCTTGACGCAGTTGGACGGAGACCAGCCAATTAAAGCTAAAGCAACATTTACATCACTAGTATCGGCTAGCCCTACGGGTGAAAATTTATATTATTTAGGATACGCTCAGTTACGTTCAGGAGAATTAAGTGAAGCAAAAGCAACATTTGAAAAAGGACTTGCTGCAGACCCTAAACAACCGTTGAACTCAGTTGGTTTAGCAACTTTGTTATTAGCAAATAAAGACGGAGCAGGTGCAAAAGCTGCTTTTGATAAAATTTTGGCTGATACAAAGATGAAAAATGCTGAAGTGATTTTCCGTATTGCTGAAGCTTATACATTGTTTGAACATACAAATGACCCTGCGGAAGCTGTTCGTTTGATTGACTTGATTACTGAAAAAACTAAGAAACCTTTGACAGTTGATATGCAAATTGTAAAAGGAGATGCGTTTTTATTGAAAAATGATGGTGGCCCAGCGGCATCAGCTTATGAGCAATCTATCTTAATCAACAAAACAGCAAAAGCTTATGTTAAATTAGGTATTGTATATTTAAGAGGTAAAAACTATCAATATACAATCAATAACTATCAAACTGCTTATGAGACAGATTCATCTTATGCTCCATATTACAAGAGAATGGGTGAATACTATATCATTTTCAACCGTTATAAAGAAGCATCTAAATTCTTTAGAAAATATGTTGAAAGAGCAGAGGCTACTCCAGTAATCTTATTAGAAACAGCTAAATTATTATTCTTAGCGAAAGATTATGAAGGTGCTATGCAGTTTACAAAACAAGCAGAAGCAGGGGGTGCTAAAGATAATGATATCTTTAGAATGAAAGGTTATTCTAATATTGAATTGGGAACTCCACAATTGGGTATAGATAACTTAGAGCAAATGGTGAAAGCTGGTGTAAAACCATATTATTTGGATAATGTATATTTTGCAAAAGGATATCAAGGTTTAAAACAAGATTCTTTAGCCGTTGAATATTATTTGAAGGCAGCCCCTGAAGATACTATCAACAACCATTTCGCTACAATCTATACGATTGTATATGGTCAGAAAAAATATGCAAAAGCAGCTGATTATGCTTTAAAGGCAATTGACTGGAAACAAAAGAAGAAAGCTCCAATGGCAAGTGCTGATTATTACAATGCTGCTATGGCTCTTTATTTTACAACAGCTTATACGCCACGTGAAGATTCATTAGGTAGATATAACACTGGTATGAAAGCAGATTCAATGTTTGCTAGTGCAATTGCAATCAATGATAAATTTGCTCCATTCTATTTGTTCCGTGCTAGAACTAACAACTATGTGGATTATACTGGCACAAAATGGTTGGCAGTACCACATTATGAGAAATTCTTAACAGTAGTTGACTTAGCAAAAGCTAATAAAGAACAATTGTACGAAGCATACAGATACCTAGTAGGATATCATGCAAACGTAACGAAAGACACAGCTAAAATTCAAGAGTATGTAGATAAAGCTGTTGCTATCAAACCTGAAGACCCAGATAAGTTAAAAGAGTTTTTAGCACCTGCTACAGGAACAGCGGCAACGCCAGCTAAGACTCCGAAAAAATAAAAATTTAAAATTTGTTTGATACAAAGCCCTGCCATTTGGTAGGGCTTTGTTAATTTTGAGGCATTCTAACAAAACAACAAACATGTACGCACTAATTACAGGAGCCAGCAAGGGAATCGGGAAAGAAATAGCCGTAGAATTGGCTAAACAAAAATATAATCTATTATTAGTGGCAAGGTCAGAAGGTTTGCTTCGTGAAGTAGCCATTGAAATTCATGAAAAATACGGCGTAACAGTAGATTATTTAGCCGTCGACTTAGCTGCGGTTGATGTTGCTAGAAAGGTATATGATTGGGTTGAACAAAAACAATACGAAGTAGCTATCTTGGTGAATAATGCAGGGTATGGTTCTGTAGGTAATTTTGATACCTATTCTATTGAACAAAATAGGGATATGATGAACCTAAACATGGCTACTCTTACTGAGATGTGTCATGTGTTTTTGCCAATGCTGAAACGCCAAAGCAAAGCATATATCATGAATATTGCTAGCTCTACAGCCTACCAAGCTCTGCCAAAAATGGCGGTTTATGCGGCTACTAAAATATTTGTATTGAACTTTACAAGAGCATTAAAAGGCGAATTGAAAGGTTCTTCGGTATCTGTAACTTGTATTAGCCCGGGAGCAACGGATACAGGATTTAATGATAGAGCGGCTGTACCAGCTAAGGCTCGCAAGGCAGCTGAGAAAGTAGCGATGACTCCTGAACTGGTAGCAAAAATTTCTGTAGCAGCCATGTTTGCAGGGAAAACAGAGGTGATTCCGGGCTTAGTAAATAAGCTTGGAGCTTTCTTGGCTTGGCTTGCACCAAAATCGATTACTGAAAATGTAGCGGCTGGAATTTATCAATAGAATATAGGAATGTCACTGGAAACTAGCTTTTCAGTGACATTAAATTTTCAAATTACCTTCGCCATCATAAGCTATTTCCCCATCAGCAATCATTTCACGAATGATATCTTTGAATAGTTGCATATTGGGTGGTTGCATAATCTGAGTAATTAACTGTAAGCTCATTGCCCCATTAGCCAAAAGCAGTTTTATTTTCTGCCGAGTATTATTGGCAAAGTCTTCATCTTCTACCACTTGTTTATTCCGCTTCTTTTTCTTCAAGCAATTATCACAAATACCACAAGTTTCATCAGTAATTTCATCAAAATATTCTAATAGAATTTGTGTACGGCACCTAGTTGCATGTTGTACATAATGTGCCACTGCTTGGGCTTTTTGTAAGGCTTTTGCTTTGCGATAATCAATGTCTTGTACTTGTAGCGGTAATGTTTTTGAATCAAACCGCGGAGTAAGGAAGGTAACTTGAGGTTTATCTTTTTGCCTATCGTAAATTACTAAATCAAATTTTTCTAAATTCGACAGCATTGTTTCAACCTCCTTCAAAGGTATTGAATAAGCTTTGGCAATATTTACTTCAGAAATGGTTATAAAAGTACTAAAAAGTTCGCCACCATACATCCTCAGCAATAGTTTAATAAAGGAGTCGTATTTAGGATTTCGTAGTTGAAAATCATATAACTGTCGGTTATCAACTTTGAAAGTGATTTTAGAAGGGCTATGAAATGAATCTGATAGCTGAATGAATCCTTCATTTTCAAGAACCTTTAAGGCAAAATAAGTTTCGGTAGGAGGGAGGTCAAAGCGTTTTTGAAATTCTAGCAAATCAAAATCAAAACTCGAAAATTCACCTGCACCCACCGCCAATTGAAAAAAGTTACCTAAACATTGATATACTTTTTTGACTAATTCAATTGCTGGATAATTCTGTAAAATATTTTTCTCTAAACTTTCAATATCTTTTAGGTTAAAAAGCGCTACGCCATACGCCTTTTCGCCATCGCGTCCTGCTCTGCCAGCTTCCTGATAATAAGCCTCTAGGGTATCGGGCAAATCTATATGAATGACAGACCTAACGTCTGGCTTGTCGATACCCATACCGAAGGCATTCGTAGCTACGATTGTCCTAACTTGATTTTTTATCCATCGTTCTTGTCTTTTACTACGTTCATCAGCACTCAATCCTGCATGATAAAAAGTAGTATTGATATTGTTTTTATTTAATAAATCTGAAATTTCCTGTGTTCTTCGGCGATTGCGCACATACACCACAGACGAGCCTTGTACATTTTGCAAAATTTTAATAAGCCTTCTTTCTTTATCTTCTTCATTAAAGGCCGAGTAGGATAAGTTGTCACGAGCAAAGCTTTGTTGGAAAACGGATGGAGAATCCATTTCCAGTCGCATCAAAATCTCTTGCCGAACATCTTTCGTAGCAGTGGCAGTTAAGGCAATAAGAGGAACGTTGGGGATATTTTTTTTGAATTCAGCGATTTTCAGATAAGGTGGTCTGAAGTCATGACCCCATTGCGAGATACAGTGGGCTTCGTCAATAGCCAACAGATTTACTTTCATCTGTTTGACTCTTTCAATAAAAATAGTGGTTTGTAATCTTTCGGGCGAGACATATAAAAATTTAACATCGCCATAGATACAGTTATCTAAGGCAATATCAATTTGATTTTTATGCATTCCTGAAAAAATACCAATCGCCGAAATTTTTCTCTGCTTTAGCTGGTTTACTTGGTCTTGAATCAGCGCAATTAAGGGTGAAACCACGATACAAATGCCATCGTTCATCAATGCTGGGATTTGAAAACACAGTGATTTCCCCCCCCCCGTTGGCATTAATGCCAAGGTGTCTTTTCCATCCATTACCGATTGAATAATATCTTCTTGTAATGGTCGAAAGGAATCATAACCCCAATATTGCTTTAGTACTTCCTGTGCCGACATAGGTAATAAGCAGATTATTCAATAATATAATGTATCTAGGGCTATAGAACGAGCATTGAAAAATATTTAAATAAATGTTCTTGCTAATAGCTCTTGTTTAATCGTTTTGATTCTCGAATTAAGGTTAATGTGTTCAAAGTCGATGCCTTCTACACAAATAGCCGTTAAAAAAGCATTGACTTCTGGCTGATGTGGTGTTTTCTTTCCTGTAATTACATCTATGTATTTAGAAGTTGTCCACAGTACTGCCTTTAGATGTGTACAATTTTCATCTGTCATGACAAACTCTGTAACCAACGTATCATCGTTAAAATAAATAGCGGAAGAAATAATACCGATTCTCTCGCTTACTTTAGCAGAATTGACGTAGGCTATTTGATGGTTATATACAACCCAAGATGTTTTGTTGTGTTCAAAATAGTCGTTATAATCAAACTCATAGATAGTAGCAACTTGGTCTTCACGGGCGTTAAAGAAGTAATCAAAGTATTTCGCATTGTTTAAATGCTTCAAAGGGTCGCAATCCTGAAACCTTATTACAGCTTTTGAATATAATTTTTTAGGATATTGTTTATCTGGCTTTAACGAGAACATTGTTTTTCTGTTTATTGACTGTTGATATGGAATGACTTTTTATACTTATTAAATATGTACAAAAGTAGCAATTCGTTACGAATTGTAAATATTAGCTAAAACAAGTACATTAGCAACACAATATATTGCGCCGACAAACATTAAGAAAGATAATCTTATAACCAAACGAATGACAAAAATATTATTAGTCGAAGACGACGATA
>NZ_JBXANT010000001.1:3040000-4909553 GCF_058802005.1 Arcicella sp. GW822-FHT02H01
TGTAACGATCTGGACACTGTCTCAGCCGTGAGCTCGGTGAAATTGTAGTAACGGTGAAGATGCCGTTTACCCGCAACGGGACGGAAAGACCCCATGAACCTTTACTATAGCTTAGCATTGAGTTCTGGTACTGGATGTGTAGGATAGGTGGGAGACTGTGAAATTGTGTCGCTAGGCATGATGGAGTCAACGTTGAAATACCACCCTTCTTGTACTGGAATTCTAACCTAAATAGGGACATTGCTTGGTGGGTAGTTTGACTGGGGTGGTCGCCTCCAAAAGAGTAACGGAGGCTTTCAAAGGTACCCTCAGCACGCTTGGTAACCGTGCGTAGAGTGCAATAGCAAAAGGGTGCTTGACTGTGAGACATACAAGTCGATCAGGTACGAAAGTAGGATATAGTGATCCGGTGGTTTAGTATGGAACAGCCATCGCTCAAAGGATAAAAGGTACTCTGGGGATAACAGGCTGATCTCCCCCAAGAGCTCACATCGACGGGGAGGTTTGGCACCTCGATGTCGGCTCGTCACATCCTGGGGCTGGAGAAGGTCCCAAGGGTTCGGCTGTTCGCCGATTAAAGTGGCACGCGAGCTGGGTTCAGAACGTCGTGAGACAGTTCGGTCCCTATCTGTTGTGGGCGTAGGATTATTGACAGGTTCTGACTTTAGTACGAGAGGACCGAGTTGGACTGACCGCTGGTGTATCAGTTGTTCTGCCAAGAGCATAGCTGAGTAGCTACGTCGGGACCAGATAAGCGCTGAAAGCATCTAAGTGCGAAACTGACCTGAAGATGAGTAATCCATATAAGGGCGGTCGTAGATGACGACCTTGATAGGTTGCAGATGTAAAGGTAGAAATACCAAAGTCGAGCAATACTAATTACCCAACAGCTTTATTAATACAACCGTATGATATATAATCTTTATAGTTCTTACTCTTCAACATCTTTCACAATATTATATGAATTACTCATAAAGAAATAGAGCTTAATAGCTCAAAGAATTTATGGGGTTGATAGGACTGGTGTTCACCTCTTCCCATCTCGAACAGAGAAGTTAAGCCCAGTTCCGTTGATGATACTGCAATCACATGCGGGAAAGTAAATAAACCCCAAAAATATTAGAACACCCCTTATTAATTAAATAATAAGGGGTGTTTTTGCGTTTAAAAACAAATCTGCCATTACAGTGTTATTTATAAACTTTCGTTATTGATTATTTATGCTTAATTAATAATGAAAATAACTTTGTACAAAAGAATTATTTAATATTCTTTTGTAACGGAATTAACTGCTATGATTTCAGTTCTAGTATCAATAATTAATCAAGTATTCTGATGAAAAAGTTCTTTTTAGAAATTCAGCGTTATCAGTACTTGCAAAAACAAAATAAAAACATGAATCAAAGGATGTATTATTTTGTTTTTGAGAATTATAATGTAAAACATAGCGTACTTACCTTTACTATATTCTTCCTATCTTTCATCACTTCACCTTTATTGGCAACAGAATATCATGCTAATAAAGGAGTTTTGGATTTAAGACAACATAATTTCAAAAAAGATAATACAGAGTTAAGAGGTCCTTGGGCATTTTATTGGAACCAGCTATTAACTCCTCAGATGCTTGCTGCTAAGCCTAAACCAAGTTATTATACAGATTTAACCAAAGTTTGGAATAAGCATGAGCAATTGAATATGCCTTATAAAGCTTTTGGAGTAGCTACCTATTCATTAGATTTGGTGATTGACCACAGGAGAAATCCTTCTTTAGCCTTCTTTCTGCCTGCTACTTACTGTACTTTTAACTTTTGGGTGAACGGAGAACTATTTGCTGTTAATGGAGTAGTTGCTAAAAATAAAGAGCAGTATAAACCGCAATGGTTACCCATCCTTAGGAATTACTATGCTAAAACTGATACATTAAAGTTAGTCTTACAGATTGCTAATTTTGAACATTATAAGGGTGGAATTTCTCAAATGATTGTGTTGGGTGACTCCGAAATAATGCATGAACAAAGAGAAAGAGAAATTGCCTCTGATTTGTTACTCGCAGGCGTATTGTTTATGGGAAGTCTATTCTTTTTTGGCCTTTACTTCATGGGGCAACGAGACCGCGAAATTCTTTATTTTGCCCTCTTTTGCTTATTCTTTATTTACAGAATCGTTGGCGTTGATAAGCAATATTATTTGCATCATATCTTGCCTAACTTAAATTGGTATTTTTCAATCCATGTTGAATATTTTGCGATATTCTTCTGCATTTTTATTTTCACATTATTTCTTAAAGACTTATATCCCGACGAAACAAAAGATTGTTTTATCAAATTTGTAAGCTTTTCAAGCATATTTTATATCGTTATATTGATGCTGACGCCAATTTCATTTTTTACGTTGGCTTCTCAGTTATTCCTTTTTATTGTATTATTCTTTATCGTATATAGTTTTTATGTGGCGATTAGGGCTGTAATTAATAAACGGGTAGGCTCAAAATATGCCTTTTTAAGCTTTTTATCGTTAGGAATTGCTATTGGTCTAACCATTCTGAGTTATTTGAAAGTATTAGATGCTTCACCATTTTACTTCATTTTTGGTTTTTTAGGCTTTATATTTTTTCAAAATCTGATTCTGTCTTACCGATTTGCCTATTCTTTGCGAAAAGCTAAAGAACAAGCAGAGCAAGGTGGAAGGGCAAAATCTGAATTCTTAGCAAATATGAGCCATGAAATCAGAACGCCTTTGAATGGCGTAATTGGTTTTGTTGATTTATTGATGAAGACCAAGCTAGACAATACACAGAAGCAATATATGTCTACTGTTTTCCAATCTGCCAACTCTTTATTAGATATCATCAATGATATTCTTGATTTCTCGAAAATTGAAGCAGGAAAACTAGAGCTGTCGATTGAACAATATGATTTATACAAACTGGGCGAACAAGTAGTTGATATCATAAGCTATCAGGCAAATGATAAAAAGCTAGAAGTATTGCTTAATATTCAGTCAGATATTCCTCGTTTTATTTGGGTAGATTCTATTCGCTTACGCCAAGTATTGGTAAATCTTTTAGGGAATGCTGTGAAATTTACGAAGTCAGGGGAGATAGAATTGAAAATCATGTTGCTGAAAAGTGACTTGAGTGGGCATGCTAAATTTAGATTTTCGGTAAGAGATACAGGTGTGGGGATTGATCCTAAAAATCAAAAAAAGATATTTACAGCTTTCTCTCAAGAAGATGCCTCAACTACCCGAAAGTTTGGCGGAACAGGCTTAGGCTTGACGATTTCAAATAAATTGTTGGGTTTGATGGGAAGTAAACTGCAAGTAGAAAGTCAGATGGGCATAGGCAGTACTTTTTTCTTTTATATTTCACTAAAAGCTGTAGAAGGCGATGCTGTAGAGTCGGATGCCTCTTTAGAGAGCATTAAAAATGTATTGATAGTAGATGATAATGCTAATAACCGTATCATTTTGAAAGAAATGTTGGCATTGAAATCTATTCCTTCAGAACAGGTACTAAGTGGTCAAGAATGTATAGAATTATTGAGTGCTGGCAACCGTTATGATGCTATTTTGATTGACTACAAAATGCCTGAAATGAATGGTATTCAGGCTGCAAGAAAAATTAGAGAAGAACTTAGACTATCTCCAGAAGCTCAGCCAATCATGCTATTGTATAGCTCGTCGGATGATTATGAAATTACGAAGGCATGCGAAGAGCTAGGCATAAAACAGCAATTAGTAAAGCCAATTAAGATACAACAGTTATACAATGCATTGCATGAATTAATAAATAGAATAGAGCCTGTAGAAACAGTTCAAATAGAAGAGCAACCTCCTGCTAAAATAGGGAATAGGCTACATAACATAACGATACTTATCGCGGAAGATAATCCAATAAATATGCTATTAGCTAGAACAATATTTAGCAGATTATTTCCTGAAGCGAAAGTAGTTGAAGCTGTTGATGGCAAAATTGCGATAGAAAAGTACAAGGAGAGTAATCCAGATATCATCTTTATGGATGTTCAGATGCCAGAAATAGGTGGTTATGAAGCAACAAAAATTATAAGAGCACTCGAAAAACAAGAAAGGAGAGTACCGATTATTGCTTTAACTGCCGAAACCATTGTGGGAGAGAAAGAAAGATGTATGGAAGCAGGAATGGACGACTATATCACAAAGCCCGTATTAAAAGCAACAATAGAAAAAACAGTGTTGAAATGGCTATTAAAAGATTATAACTAGACTAGTTAAAAATTACGTTCCGTATTTTTGGATAAAGATATAAATTTCCATAATTTTGGAAAAATACAAATAGATTAACTTTAGCCAACAATATGAAACATATTTTACTCCCCTTTTTATTACTCCCCTCTTTAGCATTTAGCCAAAAGACTACCAGTGATTCAAGCAAGGTTAAGCATCTCGACGAAGTAGAAGTAAAAGCTTTTAAACGTGATGAAAATAGCTTATTGCCTTTAAACGATGTTCATAATTCCTATATTTTCTCGGGTAAAAAACATGAAGTAATTTCTGTTCAAAGTTTGAACGCAAATATATCAGAAAAAACTGGAAGACAAATTTTTGCGAAAGTAGCAGGTGCATTTGTGTATGATATGGATGGTTCTGGAAACCAAATGAATATATCAACACGTGGACTCGACCCACACCGTAGTTGGGAATATAATGTTCGTCAGAACGGAATAATGACCAATAGTGATATTTATGGCTATCCCGCAAGTCATTATAGTGCGCCAATGGAATCTATTCAAAAGATAGAAATTGTACGTGGTACAGCTTCTTTACAATATGGTGCTCAGTTTGGTGGAATGATAAATTATGTAACCAAACAGGCTGATACTACTAAAAAAATATCTTTTGAAAGTATCAACTCAGTAGGTTCGTATGGGTTATTTAGTTCTTATAATGCGATTGGTGGTAAAGTGGGGAAATTGAAATATTATGGATATTTTCAAAAAAGAGTTTCAGATGGCTATCGTAAAAATGCACAATCTGATGCACAGTCGCAGTTTCTTGCTTTAGAATATGAGTTTTCATCTAAATTAAAAGCAAAAGCTGAAATCGGAAGAAGCCAATATGTTTTTCATATCCCCGGTCCATTGACAGACGATATGTTCTATCAAGACCCTCGCCAGTCAACCCGTAGCAGAAATTACTTTAGTCCAGATATTGTGGTTCCTTCTTTATCATTCGATTGGAAAATTAATGAAAGTACACAACTAAACTGGATAAACTCAGCTGTATTAGGAACTAGAAATAGTGTACAAATAGTAGCTTTAGCAAATGTTCCAGATGCCATTGACCCAGCAACAAATCAATACAAAAACCGTCAGGTTGATATTGACCATTTCAATAGTTATTCATCTGAATTGCGTTTAACGAAGTATTACAATATCGGCAATTTTAAAAATACTTTAGTCGGTGGACTTCGTTATATCAATAATGATTTGAATCGTCAGCAATTAGGAAAAGGAACTACGGGTTCAGATTATGATTTAACATTGGTTGACCCAGCTTGGGGAAGAGATTTACATTATAAAACACAGAATGTAGCGGTGTTTGTAGAAAACATATTTTATGTAACACCAAGATTTAATATTTCGCCTGCGTTTCGTTTAGAAAGTGGTACAACTAAAATGTCAGGATATATTAAATACTTAGCCTCTGATAAAGTACCTAACGAGATTAAACATTCTTTCCCTCTTTTTGGTGTTAATTCGCAATACAAGATTAACAATCATCTTAAAATTTATGGAGGGTGGTCTCAAGCATATAGACCAGTTATTTTCTCAGATATTATACCACCAACAGCGTTGGATGTTACTGACCAAAATCTTAAAGATGCTTCGGGCTATAATGCTGAAATAGGTATCAGAGGAAATCACAAACAAATTTTACACTTTGATATTACTTATTTCCAGATTCAATATGATAATAGAATTGGAAGTTTGATTTTACCAGATGCGTCGGGAAACAACTTCGTGTATAAAACGAATGTTGGAAGTAGCTTGACTAAAGGGTTAGAAGTATTTATTGAAGCAAAACCAATTAGAACAAAAACTACTGAGGTATCTATTTTTACAGCCACTTCATATTTTGATGCAAGTTATGTAAAAGGGTCTGTTACGTTGAGTGGTGAAAACAAAAGTATCGTAGGCAATCGTTTAGAGACTGTACCAAGATGGATTAGTAGAAATGGTGTAATGATTTCGCATAAAATTGTAAGTGCTACGTTGCAATATAGTTATGTAGCAGATAGTTATTCAGATGCCCTTAATACCGAAAAGCCTAGTGCAGATGGTTCAAAAGGGTTAGTGCCATCTTATAGTATTTTAGACTTTAATACTTCGCTAAAAATAGCACCAAGCTATACGTTAAAGTTAGGTATCAACAATATTACTAACGAACAATATTTTACAAAACGCCCAACGGGTTATCCTGGTGTTGGTGTTTGGAGTTCAGATGGAAGAAGTATTGTAGCTACTTTGCAGTTTAAGATTTAGACATTGAGTTCTTTAATTAATAAGGCGGGAATTAATTCCCGCCTTATTTTATTTTTGACGAGTTGAAAACTCGTGCTACTATTATCTAAATTTTCCTCTTTCATACTGTACTGGCCATTGCACATCTTTTTGCCCTAATTCAGCGGCAGCTCTTAATGGGAAATATGGGTCACGGAGTAATTCTCGTGCTAAAAAGATTAAATCAGCTTGACCTGTTACAAGGATTGATTCTATCTGAGCGGAACTAGTTAACAAACCTACTGCACCTGTAAGAATCCCCGTTTCTTTTTTGATATTTTCAGCAAAAGTCACCTGATAAGCAGGACCTACTGGAATTTTAGCAGTATGGATATTCCCTCCTGTCGAGCAATCAATTAAATCGATACCAAGGTTTTTAAGAATAGCTGAAAGCTTGATGGCATCATCTTGATTCCACCCTCCTTCTGCCCACTCTGTAGCCGAAATTCTTACGAATAAAGGTAATGTATCGGGCCAAACGGTTTTTACGGCTTCAACGACTTCCACCAAAAAACGTATTCTATTCTCAAAACTTCCTCCGTATTCATCTGTTCGTTGGTTGCTGAGGGGAGATAAAAACTGATGAATCAGATAACCATGTGCTGCATGAATTTCAACAACGCTAAATCCTGCTTTCAAAGCTCTTTCAGCAGCGTTTTTAAAATCTATCACAATTTGTTGGATTTCAGCTTGTGTTAAGGGTTTTGGTAAACCATAAGCATCATTAAAAGGAATTTCGCTTGGTGCTACTACTTGCCAACCGCCTTCTTCTATCGGCA
Source organism: Arcicella sp. GW822-FHT02H01 (assembly GCF_058802005.1). Lineage (NCBI taxonomy): Bacteria > Pseudomonadati > Bacteroidota > Cytophagia > Cytophagales > Flectobacillaceae > Arcicella > Arcicella sp. GW822-FHT02H01. The sequence goes on from NZ_JBXANT010000001.1 coordinate 3,047,322, forward strand.
CTAATTTACTTCCTTTCCATTGAGAAGCAGTACTTGCTTTTCTGCCTGCATGAGCTAACTGAATACCTGCTTCTGCGCCGTTTGCTTTGATGAAAGTAGTTATTTTCCGTAAGCCTTCTATATGTTCATCTTTCCAAATGCCTAAATCATCGGGTGAAATTCTGCCTTCTGGTGAAGTAGCGGCTGCTTCGGTAATGACTAACCCTGCTCCGCCAACGGCTCTACTGCCTAAATGTACAAAGTGCCAATCGTTTGCAAAACCATCTATGGATGAATATTGGCACATCGGAGAAACAACAATACGATTCTTTAAAGTAAGCTCCTTAATTTTTATCGAACTAAATAATTGTGACATACGTAACTGAACGGTTTTAGAATGATGAATGAGTATGAAACTCTTTAATCATAATGTTCAATTGTATCTCATAGTTCAAATTATCGTTGAAATTCGACTAAAGTTTAAGCTTCAAAAACTTAACTCCAATAATTATTAACCAAATCAACCATAACGTACTTCCGATAAATCCTGCGAAATTAACTACTGGAAAAGTAGGAATAACGGTTGCAAATAATTCTGTTTGAGCCAACAAATAAATACCCGAAGCTATATAACCCCAATAAATTATCCATTTGGGCATTACCTTCATTAATTGTAAAGCAGAGGCAATCATGATTGTCCATGCAATGGTAAAAATTTGCCCTAAATGTTCCCCCAATATTACGCCACCAAATTGGTGAATTAATTGAAATGAAACTACATTCGCTGCTTTTTGCATGGCATTTCCGTGAACATAATTATTTGCCAGCATTGGTACAACGAAAGTCCAACGTAATAATCCTATCATCTGCACTACTAAACCAATAATGCCTAAAGTAGTAGCCCAACGAACAAAGTAGAACTTGTTTTCTAGTTTTTGACCCATTAATATAACGGCTTCTAATAATGGTAAACCCACTATAGCAAATGCCCACCAAGTCCAGATAAGAGGACTTCCTCCTTCATGGAATTTTGTTAGAATGACACCCGTGTCTTGTCTGAGAATGACAGGGTATTCAAAAATGATTGAGAGAATAGTATAAGGAATCAATAAAAGAATGCTACCTGTAATTAGTAAAATACCAATTGTTTTTTCTGTGTTGAATAATTGCTTTTCCATGATTTTAGAAGAAGAAGGCATAGCCAATGCTTGGTGTAGGGTTTATTTTTAGGCTTTGTCCTTCTGCTGCTAAGGCAACTACGCCAATTCTAAGGTTTAATCCTTGCCAAACCATCCAACGGAAACCAACATCTACCGAAGCACCGTTTTTATCTTCATATGCTCTGTTTAACCCTCTTAGATAACTTAGTTGTGCATAAAATGAAGATGGGTTTTCTTGATGTCCTACTGGCAAAAACCATAAAGTAGCACCAACCTTAATGAATTTTGTGGTAATGCCCGGATCAAAACTAGTGATATAATAACCACCATGAATAGAAACAGATTTGTAGCGATACTCTAATCCGATAGATGGATTTCTAAAAGCATTGATGCTAATTTCTTGTTTAGAAAACTTGTTTTGTGTGAAAGATTTACTTGCAACCAAAAGAAGTAAAGAGAGTAAGAATAACTTTTTCATATCATCGTTTATTTGTTAAATTGATGATACAAAGTTCGCTAGGTGATTTTTGAAGGTACTAGACAAATGTCTAAAAGCAATTGAATGAAGAAAAATATTAAGCAATATTTTTGCGGATGCGACTTAAATGCCGAGGTGTAACACCAAGGATAGAAGCTAAATATTGTAAAGGAATTTTGTGTAAAAGATGCGGTTCTTCTTTTAACATTTTCTCATAGCGTTGTTCGGCTGTAAGCATAATAAAATCAAGACGACTTTTATCGATACAGCTTATTTGCCATTCTAACAATTCGATGTAGAAGTCTTTGAAAGCGGGAATGGTATTTTGTAAATTTAAAAGGCTACTTTTTTCAATGAGCCAAACGCTTGAATCTGATAATGCTCGGATGTATTCTCGCGAGGGAGTTTCATTCAAAAAACTTAGTAAAGAAGCTACAAAACTGTTTTCAATAGCCATGTAGGTTGTTCTTTCCTCGCCATCATTCAGTAACACAAAATATTGAAATGTACCCGTGGCAATAAACCCTAGATGTTTGCTTATTTTATCTGCTTCAATAAAATATTCATCCTTTTTGAATTCTTTTAAGAAAAAAGAATTCATGATAATCTCTAAATCTTCTTCCGAGAAACCTACGCCTTGAAAATATTGCTTTAAATTTTCCAAAATAAAATTCGTTAAATAAGTACTAATTTTATTTTATGAAAATACAATATTAAAATTTAATCCTAGTATAGAAATATGTTTTTAACGAAGGATTTTGACTATTTTTATGAAAATACAAGCAGTTTATTTTAAAATTCTATCAACTAAACTTACAAAATACCATGTCAAGATTCTCAGGGAAAGTAGCTTTAATAACAGGTAGCAGTAAAGGAATTGGTCGGGCGATAGCCGTTCGCTTTGCACAAGAAGGGGCAAACGTAGTAATTAATAGCAGAAACGATGATGAGCACGTAGCCGAAACCAAGCGACAAATAGAAGCCACAGGAGCAAAAGTACATTTTATAAAAAGTGATATTTCGAAAGTGGAAGTGGTGTATGCCATGATTAAAGAAAGTGTAGAGGTATTTGGGAAACTAGATATTTTGGTAAACAATGCTGGCGTAGAGATTAATGCACCTTTCTGGGACGTAACCGAAAAAGACTATGATACAGTAATGAATATCAACCTAAAAGGTATGTTTTTCCTGACACAAGCCTTTGTTCGTTACATGAGAGAAAACAACGTAGTGGGTGTAATTGTGAATAATAGTTCTGTACACGAAGAGTTACCTTTCCCGAATTTCACGGCTTATTGTGCTAGTAAAGGAGCGATGCAAATGGTCATGAGGAATTTAGCGGTAGAATTAGGGCCTATGAATGTTAGAATTAACAATGTAGCCCCTGGAGCCATTCGTACACCAATAAATGCAGATTTATTAAGTAAGCCCGAATTGTTAGGAATACTACAAAATAATATTTCATTACGCCGTTTGGGTGAACCAGAAGATGTAGCAGGTGTGGTAGCATTTTTAGCGTCTGATGATGCAAAATATGTAACAGGCTCTACTTATTATGTAGATGGAGGACTTACATTTCATTATACAGAGCAGTAAAATAACTATGTTAATTGCTATAAATAGTCTAAGCTTAAGGTTTAGACTATTTTTTTTATTAAAGTTTCCTCTAAAACTAATTGATATACGCTTATGCTTAATAACAGTAAATGAGCTACTTTTGCCCAAAATTGGTATATACCCAACTAAAAAACTACAAATAAAACAAAGAAAGCATGCAAGAAAACATTACAAGACTTATAGAAGAGGTGAAATCTAACACGCTTCATAATAAAACAATATGGTGGATTGTATTTAGCTTTTTTTTATTTGTTTGGACAGTACAATTAAATCCTCCTGTAAATACAGGAGATTTACATACGGGCTTGTGGGGAGTAATGTTGATGCAGGCAAAGGATATTACTAATAATGATTATTTAGAGAATGTGCTATATGGCTATAACAGAGCTTTGAGGCTGACTGTACCTGTGATTATGAAACTTCTTTCTATCAGTAGCACCAAGCAAATGTATCTTATCCAATTGCTAGTAAGTTTTATTTTTCAGCTTCTGTTGGTAAAATTGGTTTATCGAATCAATAAGGGACACATTATCAATACCATCTTGTTTTGTATCGCGTGTACTTATTGTTATTTCAGTCATACGGCAACAGGCGATACCTTTGGGCATGCAGATACCTTTGCCTTTTTGTTTATTCTCATCTCTATTTATAGTAAACAGCCAATTATTGTAGCCTTTAGCTTATTTTGTGCCATTTTCGCCAATGAACGAACATTGATTATAACCGTACCAGCTGTTTGGTTTTGGTGGTTTTTGCAAGACCAACAAAACAAAAAATTGATGATATATGGAGCAGTTCCATTGGCGGTGATTGGCTATTTTATTGGAAAATACACGCTGTTAAGTCTGCCAAATTTTAAAACAAGCTTACCAGACGATTTTAGTCTTGGCTACTTGTTAGGGCAACACTCTTTTTTTAGTATATTCATCTTTACATTCAAAGGACTATGGGTGTTTGTTTTTTTGCTAGTAGTTAGACTAAAAAAGATTCCTTTTTATTTAATCGTATGTTTGGTTTTTTCAGCCTCTGCTTTTGTAGTAGCCGACCAAACAAGGGGTATTTCTTTCCTTTTTCCATTGTTTATGCTTGTATTAAGCCAGCTTAACAAATTTGTGGATAAAGAGGAAATAAGTAAAACCACTATTTATTGCCTGATTGCATCCGTTGTCATTCCTAACATTGTATTCTACGGGCATTATGAATTAAGACCTTCGTTTTTCTATATCGTGCTTGAAAAAGTAGTATTTATTCCTGTTCAAGATATTGTAGCGAGTTTAGTTAATCATCCATAAAGAGAAAGAGATTATTATAAAAATATCTGCTGAATAGTCGTTAAACCGTTGTCAACCACATCGGTTTAGTCGCTATTATCTCTTGATGAATAGCACAATTTTCGGAATGTGCGCCTAATAAATATCCTGTACTCATTAAAAATTCATTCACAATCTCGCCACCTGTGAATTTAAAGGTCTTCTTAAATATTTTCACCCATTCTTCTTTTGTTTTTGGATGATGGTGTTCCAGCCATTTTTCGAATGAACCATATTCTTTTTGAAGTACTAAAATCGTTTTGGCATTTTCTATGGCAGCATTTATTTTTAGGCGATTGCGAATAATTCCTGCATCCGCCAATAGTCTTTCGCGGTCAGCTTCTGTATAGGCCGCTACAATTTCGATATTAAAATTATCATAAGCCTTTCTGAAAGATGCTTCTTTTTTTAAAACAGTTTCCCAACTCAATCCTGCTTGATTTATTTCAAGCACTAGTCGACAAAACAGCTCGTTATCATCGTGTATAGGGAAACCATACAGTTTGTCGTGATAGGCTTTGTGTAAAGCTTTTCTATCTTCCGACATAAATTCTATTGCATTACAATATGACATGGTGTTAGTTGAATGATTGCTTAAAAGCAATCGGTGTAAGGTTAGTTTTTTGTTTGAATATTTTATTGAACGACTGTGGATGTTCAAAACCCAACTGATAGGCTACTTCGGCTACTGTCAGATTACTAGTCGATAATATCTCTTTCGCCTTTTCAATCAAATGATGATGAATGTGCTGTTGTGCATTCTGACCCGTTAATGTACGAAGCATATCACTTAAATACCGTGAAGATACATTTAATTTTTCAGAGAGGTATTGAACAGTGGGTAAGCCATGTTCAATACCCGTTTTATGATTGAAATAATCATTTAATAAACTTTCTAGTTGTGCCAATAAATCATGATTAACAGCCTTTCTAGTGATAAATTGCCTTTTGTAAAAACGATTACTATAATTTAATAACACTTCAATGTGAGCTATCATTACATCTTGACTAAAATCATCTATGGTAGCTGTTAACTCTTGTTCTATATTTTTAAAAACCGATATGATTGTTTGCTTTTCTTTTTCTGAAAGAAAAAGCGCCTCATTGACTGAATAGGAAAAGAACCCGAAGTTTTTAATGCTTTTTCCTAATGGATAATGCCTGATAAAATCTGGATGGATCAACAAAGTATAACCAGCATAATCTTTCTCTGATTCATTGCTTGATATTAACTGATTGGGTGAAACAAAAGATAAACCACCTTCGTCAAAATCATAATAATGTTGTCCATATTTTACTTTTCCTTGCAAATTAGTTTTATAAGATATTTTATAGAAATTCAGTAACAAAGAAGTTGGTAATTGGTCTGGCGCTGTTTTTATATCACTATAGTCAACCAAACTAATTAACGGGTGCAAAGGCTTAGGAAATCCCAAAGCTTTATGAAGTTCAGAGATAGAATTAAACACAGTAGGTAAACCAATTTCTCTTTTCATTTTGCAAAGAATTAAAATAATACAAATGTAACAAAATGATTAAGTAGCCGTAGGTAAATAAATGACGTTTTCACGATGATTTAAATAGTGTATATCAGCGATTTGTATTCACAACTTTTAACTAAGATTGTAGATGTAGTAATTTTTTCATACCAATCCTAAATGCTTCCGTTCCTTGGGTTAATCGCTGCTGATAAGTTCTTTTAGCATCATTGCCAGCAAGATAACGCAATTGGTCTTTACCATCAGTGGCAGCTTCATAAACTACCTCCGCAATGAGGGTTGCCTCTGTAAATTCCATTAAAGTCCCATCGGCAAATAGTTCCGTCATTCGGTTGTTTAAATTATCATAACTTGCATCTGAAGATACCTGCATAACATTCATAAAATTACTTTTAATACCCCCTGGTGCTACTGTTTTAATGCCAATATTAAAGAGGGCTAAATCATAAGAAATGCTTTCGCTCCAACCTTCCAAGGCCCATTTTGTAGCATTATACACACACGATAACGGATTGGATGATAAACCGCAAATAGAAGTAGTAGTGATAAAAAGACCTTCTTGCTTTTCTTTAAAATAAGGAATAAATGCCTTAGTTACCCTAAGAACACCTACCAAATTAGTTTCAATTTGGGTCGTAATTTGTTCGTCGGAATAAGCTTCCAAAGCTCCAACTAAACCATAGCCTGCATTATTGAAAACAATATCAATGTTGGCTAATTGGATAGCTTTTTGTACAGTTGCGTTGATTTGGGTCGGATTGGTAACATCTAAAGGTAGTAAGATTACATTTTCTAACAGTGATAAATCTGTCTCTTTTTCGGGATTTCGCATGGTAGCAATTACTTGCCATCCTTTCGCTTGAAATAGTTTGGCTGTGGCTTTTCCTAAACCTGCTGATGCTCCTGTGATGAATATTGTCTTCATTTTCTTCTGTTTAAAATTGAATACAAATTTCATCAGTTGTCATTGGCGGAATGTAGCCGAATTGGAAAATGATGTAGCCAAAATGGAGTGGAGAAGTAAAATAGGCTACTTCCCTGCTGTATCTTTAGAGGCTATATTTTCTTTCTTTCCTAAGTACAAACCAGTAATGACTAAAACTGTCCCGATTACTGTGTAAATGGTAATAGGTTCGTCTGTAAGTAATGAGGCATACAAAAAGCCAAAAATAGGGCATAAAAATAACCATAGTGAAGCCTTTGTAGGTTCGACTTTTAATAAGTATAGCCAAAGTTGGATAGCTAAAATAGAGACAGGAATTACGAGCCAAAGAATAGAAGTCCAGAATTTTGTGTCAATAGTATTGAGACTTGCTTCATAGAAATAAGTAGTAAAAGGCAGTAATACCAATCCTCCGAATAATACTTGCCAGCCATTGATACTTAATCGAGGTAATGTCCAGTTGATGCTTTGATAATAAACCGTTCCTACTGAATAGCATAACATGCTAAAACTTAACAAGATTATCCCGAAAGGGGTAGCATAGGCTTTTAATAATAAAGGATAAATAGCGATAGCCACGCCACCTAAGCCTATAAAAAGCCCTGCCCAGATGTTCCAAGTGATTTTTTGTCGTAACCACACAGCATTTAAAACACTTATTATGAGTGGACAAGCTGCGCTACCCAATGTGCCAATACCAGCAGTGACGTGTTTCATCGCAAAAACAAAGGCACTTGGATAAATAGCCATGCTTAGCACTCCACATATTATTAAGGGAAGCCATTCATGTTGTTTGGGGAAACGTGTTTTATTAATGAGTAATGATACTGCTAACATTATCAATGCAGCAATAAAGAAGCGAGTAGTGATTAATAAAAGTGGTTGAGCAACTTTTAAACCTATTTTTGTAGCAACAGAGCCAGAACCCCAAAGGGCTGCAAAGAATAGGCCTGCTAATATTTTTTTCATGGTATTTATTCTTTATAGAAAAGGTTTTTTAAGATTTACTATTGTTGTCAATTGAGCAAAGATTTCAGAATACTAATTTACATGGAAGACTTTATCTTTTCTATTTGTTCAGATAGATATTGATATCTTCATCCTATTTTATAATGCACAACATTTAGAATTTCGAAACATTTTAAAATATGGCTTATAAAACGAATAATATTCTCAGTGTTGTGTCATAATCATCCTTGGATAATAGAAGATTATAATGAAATATTGAATGTTGAGAGAGTATCAACTAGTATTTTATGGAAGCATCATGAGGTAAGTAAATGATTTTTATTAGCATACATAAAACTCTCACTTACATCCTTAAATAGGTTGTTTAAATACTTTGATTTGTATTATTTCAATTATTGTCCATACATTAGTATCATAATTTTCACTATTAACTTGTTATGTGTGTAATCGAAATAAGGTCTGATATACTGTTTTGTTAGGTTGCCATTGCTTAATTATGCTTAAAAAGACGATTTACGGTGTTTTTATATTAATACTATGCCTTTGTGCCTCAGGTTATGGCCAAGGAGGGAATACAAAAGGCGATGAGGCAACTTACAAAGAAGGACTTAATAAGTTAGTCACACAATCGCGTAAGCTTAGTAATGATTCTTTGTTGCTGATTGTGAAGGATTTTAACAATTTTCATACTGTATACCAAGATGAAGCGTCGTTGGTGTATGCTTCTTTGTCTCAAGCCAATTATGAGCATTTAAAAGCTAATCATGTTGGCGCTATGCGCTATGCCATTGATGCTTTGAACAGGGCTCATAAATACAATATAAAAGAACCTATGGCAGAAATATATATGCTGATAGGTAACTTACATAAAGAAAATACTAACTATCCTATGGCATTTGAGGCTGCTGCAAAAGCGCTACAAGTTGCCAAATTAAACAAAGATACATTGCGGATTATTGGTGCGATGGGGCTATCAGCCATGTTTAAAAGAGGATATGTCAGGCATTTTGGGCTTTCGATAGCTGCTGATAGTAGTATCTATACCCAGTTTGAGGCCTTGAAATTGGCAGAGTCAAGTCCTAAATATGAACGCGAACGAGTAAGCTTTTATCATAATATCGCCCAACATTATAAAGATATGAGGGATTATGATAAAGCAATTATGTATGCTGAAAAAGGCATAGCCTTGGCAACGGCGCTCAACAAAAAAAGATCATTAACGTATGGCTATTGCTGGCTAGGCGAGGCATATTATCGCAAAGGCAATCGTGCTCTTGGAACAAAGTACATAGAAAAAGCTATTAGCATTAGCATAGAAATTAAGCAACCATACCGCACAATGGAGCTTTATGAAACAATGGCTAACTGCTATAGATCATCTGGTGATTTAAAGAAGGCAATCCCTTTTATGGATAGATACTTGGAGGTTCATGATTCGCTAAATGTGCAGAATAATGAAAAGCTGATGGGAGAATTGCAGATTAAGTATGAGAGTAGTAAAAAAGATACAGAGTTAGCTTTAATGCACCAGGCATCGGAGCTAAAAAGCAAACAGATGCAATGGCTAATTGCGGGTATTATTGTTTTTATGCTCCTTAGCTCTACGCTGGTATATTCTTATAATATTATTCGCAAGAAGAATACGACCTTAAATGATAAAAATATAAAAATCAATGATCAGGCAGAAAAGCTACAAACTTTAATGCAAGAACTACACCATAGGGTAAAAAACAATCTGCAAATTGTATCAAGCTTACTTACTTTACAATCAAATCGAATGGCAGATGATGATGCAAAGCAAGCCCTTGATGTGAGTAGACAAAGAATTGAAGCCATGTCAATCATCCATAGTAGCCTTTATCAGCACGATAATGCCAACATGGTTGATATGAAGGAGTTTGTAGCGGTATTGATAAGTAGTATATTAGAAAGCTTTGGTATAAATCGTGATAACATCGACATTACTGTAGACATCGGTATTGATGATATCAATGTGGACGTAGCTATGCCCCTTGGCTTAATAATGAATGAATGGATTACCAATATCTTTAAGCATGCCTTTAAAAATTGGGAGGGAAGACCCTCAATTGTTATTGCTATCAGTCAGACACCAATAGCTATCCAATTAAAAATTAAGGATAATGGAATTGGAATGCCTCAGTCGTCATGGGATAATCCTACGGGTTCTTTCGGAGTAAAGATGATAAAGATGTTGATTAAGCAAATAGCAGGTCTACCAAACATTTTAAATGAAAACGGTACAACATTTGAATTGGAGATTCCATTAATTGCAACCAAATGAATTACTAACACACCATAATTTATGCATACCAAAGTAAGTATTTTAATTGTAGAAGACGAGGGCATAGTAGCCCTTGAACTACAAGAGAGCCTTGAACAAGAAGGGTTTAAAGTTGTGGCAGTTGCAGATAACGGAAGAGAGGCTCTTGAAATACTTAAAGGAGAAGATGTAGATTTGATTTTATTGGATATTCATATCAAAGGAGATTGGGATGGTATCGAAACAGCAACACAGTTGAGTGCTTTTAAAAAGATTCCTTTTATCTATGTTACTGCTTATTCTGATAATAGCACATTTGAAAGAGCTAAGGCTACAATGCCTTCGGCTTATTTAATTAAGCCTTTTCGTATTCATGACTTGCGTAAAGCCATTGAATTAGCGATGTATCATTTTTCGCAACTTCAACCTTCTGTAGTAGATGTACGAGAAAAAGCTGTTGTCAAAAAAGAACCAACAGAACAAGAAGGTATTTTGCATTTTAACAATGCCATATTTATTAAGCAGAATTATAAATACACCAAAGTGTCTTTTGAAGATATTCAGTATTTAAAGGCTGATGGCAACTATACCTATATTCAAAGCACTGAAAAACGGTATGTTATAAAAAACTCCTTACAAAATGTGATTGATATTTTTAATACTGAACGATTTGTGAGAATACACCGATCATACGCTATTAATGTAAATTATCTTACGGCATTTAATGAAAATATGGTTCACCTCGGGGAAGAAGAAATCCCGATTGGTCGAAACTATAAAGATGTGTTTTTTCAATTGTTTAAACAGTTGTAATACTATGTTATTACCACTTTTATAAGTACTGTACTTGCCTCTAAAAGATTTTGATAAAGCAAAAAATATAATAGGTTTTTGATACTACATGCTTTGGTAATCGTAGATGAAAATCTTTTTTAATATCAATAAAACCGATTTTAACACTCTAATAATCAATTATATATAGCGAATTTCCTGAGCTTTTGTAATTAGTTGTTGTACTTATGAAAATAACTTTTACTCTAATTAAATTTTTTGGGGAGAGATGCTATGGTTGTGTAATACTATTCATCGTTGTTTCAACCCTTATTCCAGCGTCTGCTCAGGATTTTTCGAATATTAGAGGGCAAAAGCCTGTGAGCCTTAATGGTACTTTCGAAAGCCGTGGGACTTTTTATGATGCGAGCGGTATCGCAAATCGCCGTCAGCCGTTTTCGTACCTGTTCAACGTGGCAGCTACGTTAAATATTTATGGATTAAGTATTCCTTTTTCGGGTACGTATAGCGAAGCCGACCGCTCTTTTAGGCAGCCCTTTAACCAATTTGGTATTAGCCCTACCTACAAATGGATTACCTTGCATGGTGGTTATCGCAATATTGACTATTCGCCATATACATTGGGTGGTCACACGATATTGGGAGGAGGAGTAGAACTACACCCTGGCAAACTGCGCGTAGGATTTATGTATGGTAAGCTGAACCGTGCTACTACGATTGATACTACTACACAAGCGTTAGTGCCTTACTCATTCTCGCGAACAGCTTATGCAGGTAAAATAGGCTATGGTACTGACAATGCATTTTTTGAATTCAGTTATTTACAAGCCAGGGATGATAGCACGACGGTCTCCCGTAAAGATGTAAAAGCAGACCAATATATAGCACCTGCCTCAAACAATGTATTGGGCTATAATACGCGCATTACCTTCTTCAAAAGATTAACGTTAGAAACAAGGGGAGCAGTAAGTGTTTATACCCGTGACCTTAATTCGCCTATTGCCATTGCCGAAGATAGCAAAGCGGTTCAAGACATAAGAAAATATATTGATGTAAATGGCACTACCGAATTTTATACTGCATTGGATGCTTCATTAAGTTACCGTGCTAAAAACTATAGGCTTAAGGTTGACTATAAACGCATTGACCCTGAATACAAAACGATGGGCTCGTATTTCTTCAATTCAGATGTTGAATCATGGACGTTTGGGCCTAGCCTGAATATCTTTAAAAACAGGTTGAGAATAAGTGGTAGTTTAGGGTTTCAGCACGATAACTTACTGAATCAAAAACGGTCGACGAATAAACGAATTATCGGCTCGGGTAGCCTAAGTCTGGATATCTCTCAGGCATTCGCATTGGATATGAACTATAGTAACTTCTCGAACAATCAGATGCCTAATACACTGCGTTTATATCCAGATTCGTTGCGTATTGTGCAAACTACTCAAAATGCTACTGTATCGCCACGTTATACGATTATTAAGCCTAATCTGATTCAGACTATCAGCGTTTCGGCATCTCAGAATCAACTCAGTGATTTTAACCAGATAATTACTAGCGGAGAAGCGTCAAACAGAACGATTGATACGAAGCAATACATGGCTAACTATTCAATTAATTTCCCTAAAAAGAGCATGGGTGCTTTTGTAAATATTAATAGAACTGAACTAACGAGTACGGTATTAAACAATACTTATCAAGGGGTTACCTTAGGCTTTTATGGTACATTCATAAAAAAATTACAGGTTAACGTGAATAACTCGTTGACACAAGGTATTACGGAACAAGGTAAAAGTTTACTCATCAGTGCAACAGGGCTTGTCAGCTATAATATAACCAAGCGACAACAATTGAGGACAGCACTTTTCTATACCTCTAACAAGCCAACACCAGGTTCTAGTCAGACAAGTTTTAATGAATTTAGAAACGAGCTCAGTTATATCGTTAACTTCCGCTAACAGGATAAATGGATAGTAAAATGGGTCATCTCCACTTTTAAAAGCAAAAAGAAGCGGTCTAAAACTAACTTTAGATCGCTTCTCTTTGCTTAATGTTCTCCGAATTCCTACTGTTTGAGCGGAGCGAGTTTAGGAATTCTTGATTTTTTTGTTACTTTTTGCATCAAGGCAAAAAGTAAGGACGACAATAAACCCTAAATCTTCTAAAACTCGCTATTTATTAGAAAATTTGGGATGACTCATGTCTTTACATTTAGCCCTAACAACTATTTTTTGCTCTTATTGATGTAATAATCCCAGACTAACTTCGATATATCGGCAATGATTTTTTCATTGGTTTGTTCATTCTCTTTAGAGTTTGCTACATAAAAACAAATAGCAAAATGTTTACCATTGGGTAAAGTTACAATACCGATATCGTTGATTGCAGAGGTTATTCCTGCTTGATTAGTACCAGATGTTCCTGTTTTATGAGCCACTATTGTTCCTGAGGGTAACTGAGCTTTGATTCTGTTTTTACCCGTTGAAGTTTCAACCATGATTTTCCATAGAAAATCATGACTTTTTTGAGATAGAATTTTTCTTTCATAAAACTTTTTAAGCAATGCGATGGTCGCTTGTGGAGTCGTCCAGTTCAAAAACTGCACAGCCCAATCTTTGTGCATGGCTTCTTCGTTTGCCAAGATTGCTACATCTTTTATACCAATACTGTGGAGGTATCGATTAGCGACCTTTTCTCCCCCAATAAGTCGGAGTAATATATCACACCCATTATTATCACTTTGAGAGACAGTATAACCAAGAATTTTATCTAAAGAAACATTTACATCACCATTTGGATAATCATCTCTCAGCGGACTCCAAGTGTCGGGTAATAAATCACTTTTTTTGATAAAAATATTTTGTGTTAACGTAAAACGTCCTTTATCAACTTCGTTCAAAACCGCCAAAGCAATATGAAATTTAAAGACACTTTGCATCGGGAAATGCGTGGTATTATGAATGCTTAAAGTGTCCTTGTCTTCAAGTCCATAAACGGCTAGCCCTACAGTAGCTTTTTTTGTTTGGAGGATTTGCTCAATGTTGACTTTTAAAGCATCTGTCTGAGCAAAAACAGTATCCTTAAAAGATGAACATAAGAATAAAGTAATGAGGAATATTTTGTTCATGATGATATTAAAATAAGGAGCTAAAAAAGTGTTTGATTGTTGTATAAGTCTAAAAATGTAATGATTAGTTGAAGTTACGACACTGTTAGAATTTCTACAATATCAGAAAATTTTTATTTTTTCCGTTGTTTAAACAACCACTCTGGTATTGTTTCTCCTAATATTTGTCTTAGAAAAATATTGTCGTGTGTAGTTTGTTTAAGTCTCCAAAATCTAGTTTTATAGTTCGTGTTAATCTCCTTATAAAAGATGTCGTCGCTATCGATAGGATTTTCCGTATCATCAATACCGTGAATTAACCAAATAGGGATTTTTGATAATTGCTTATTATTATCAAACTGTGGGATTCCTGCAATACTGACGCCAGCGGCAAATAGTGTTGGTCTGGCAGACAGTGCGTTAATGACAGTTGACCCTCCCATAGAAAATCCTACTACGTATATTCTAGTGGTATCAATATTAAGACTTTGTTTTAGAGAGTCTATCAATTGTAAGGCAGTATGTAAGTTGTTCCGAGGTGTTGATGTAAGGATATTTCGATGCTTATCCAAAGCGTAATCTGATGAACGGGTTGAGAATTGAGGAGCTAAAACATAAGCTGGATATTTCTTTTGAATTTCGGGAAGTAACCAAAGTTTAGCTAATACTCCGAGCTGAGCTTTATTATCATCTCCTATGGGACGCCCTGCACTATGAAATACAATAACTAAGGGTAACTTGTCAGTAGATTTAGGGTTAAATAGACGATACTTTATGATAATATTTTCTTTGCCAACAAATGTACTTGTATCAAAGAGGTCGTTTTCTAAGCTTCTAATGTTAGCAATTTCTTGTTTTGCTTTAGTGGTATCGGTACTAATATCAATAGTACTGACTCCAAATGAAGATTTAGTTGTTGAACAAGAAACTGCGAATAAAGAAAGGCAAATCAATAAAATAATATAGGTTTTAGTCGATGTCATAATAAGAGGATAGGTCGTTTGCAAAATTAAAGTAACGCTAATTCATTCATGAGGTTTTGTTTCGCTTGTTTTTCAAATTCGTTGAAGAAATAATCAGTTTTATAGATGCTGTCCATTGCTAAAAAATGCTTTAATACCTTTTTCCGTCCAGCATTGTAAATTAAATTGGGATAATAAGAATATTCTTTTCTTACATTTTTACAATATTCAAAATAGATTTCCCAGTCTTGCCCAAGTACAGAAAGGTCAGCATCTGTAAAATAATTAGTATCAGTTTGTTGATTAATCAAATGGCTTTTTGTTGCTAAAATCTGCTGTTTACAAACCTCAATCATCTGAGATGGAATAGCAAGTTGTTGCATTCTATTAACAGCTAATTCAGCACTTTTTTCTTCATTATCTGATTTTAAAGCATTGTAAATAATATCATGATAGTAAAGCGAGAATAGCACAGTATCCCAATCTTGAATACTTGTTTTTACTTTATTGAGTTGTATTAATAAGTTATCAAGATGCTGTAATGTATGATAATATCTTTTTTTGCTTGAATAGTGCTTCTCAATTTCCAACCATAGTTCATTAATAAGCTCATGGTTGCTTGAATATTTTGTCAGTAAAATGATGAATGTTTCTTGAAGCATAGAATGAGAGGATTATAAAACAATAATAACACTGTGTCTCAACAGTGTTATTAGTATTGAATCTATTAGATTTTTAACCTTGTATTAGTCTTTCTTTTCTGCATTCAAAGAATCTCTAGTATTTTTTTGAACAGCAATAGCTCCAAAAATAGATAGTAGGAAGGCAAATGCATAAAAGCCTTTTTCGCTTGGTAGTAAAGTGGCATTCCAAAGTCCAACGACTAAGAGGAGGATTGATAAAATAGTAGAGAACCAGCTAAGCCCATAGTAAATATCTGTAACGGGAACACCTTCAAGTCGGTCACGAACACTTTTTTGAACAGAGATAACAGAGAAAAGTCCGTACATTAATACGGTGAAATAATATCCTATTTCATTAAGTAACATCTCAGATCTCCAAAGTCCTATAAGAAAGCCTACCATTCCTGTGCCTAAGGCAACCCATGATGCTCCGATAAAAGCGGCTGATGGTTTTTGATACATTGATTTTGTGGTTTTATTAGTTTGGAAATCTATTTACTATTTACAAACATAAAATAAAATCAGTGAAAATCTATGTCAATGATGATAGAAATTATCAGAGAGTGAAGCAAGGGTAAAACTTAATGAACATATACTTGAATAAACGCCCATTAAGGCTTTTATTAACCTTAATGGGTAGTCCTTCAATTATTTTAATTGTTGTAATTCTTTTAAAGTAGCCACACCAACAGCGTGTGCCGACTGTGGATTTTGTCCAGTTATCACGCGTTGGTCAACTATTACGTGTGATTGCCAAAGTCCTGATTTTTCAAATTTTGCTCCCCGTTCTATAAGTTTGTTTTCTAAACTAAACGGCACTACCTTTTCAAGACCCACAGCAATTTCCTCCTCATTGGTAAAAGCATTAATCTTTTTGCCATCTACTAGATATTTCCCATTACTCAATTTGATGTTTATTAATCCCGCAGGACCATGACAAACAGCACTTATTAAACCATTGTTTTCATAGATTTTAGTAGCAATGGTTGCTAACGCTGTATTATCAGCAAAATCCCACATTGTTCCATGTCCACCTGCATACAGAATACCAATATATTCGTCAGGTTTAACCTCCGAAGGCTTCATCGTATGTTCAATTTTGTGGCGATATTCGGCATCTTCCCAAAACTTTTTGTTGATAGGATCTGCTAAATCGAAACCATCAACAGGAGCTTTTCCTCCTTTGGGACTCACAAAATCAATTTCATATCCTGCATTATGTAATACTTCCCAAGGGTGCGTAACTTCTCCAAGATAATAGCCTGTTGGTTGTCCCGTGTTGCCTTTTTTGTCGTGGCTAGTTACCACGAATAAAATTTTCTTATTCATCTTCTTTGATTTTAATATTTGTGCCTTTGTGTTGTTAATACCCAATATTAGGGTGCATCCTGCTATCAGCATTATGCTTGTTAAAATACTTTTTAATGTGCTGTTCATTGTTGACTGTTTTAATATTACAGTACAAAATTCAGCACATTAGGGCGTTTAGCACAGGAAGTATATCACAAGTTTGATGTGATGTATGTCACATATTATGAAGAAAGACGGCTCAATGTTTCTCTGGAAACACCTAAATAAGAAGCAATTACAGTTTTGGGAACTCTCTGAAAAAGGGTAGGATATTGTTTGAGCAATTGGTCATATCGCTCTTTTGCACTATTATTTAAAAGAGATAATATTCTTCGTTGTAAAGCAACATATCCCATATTAGATTTCTTTCTAAAAAAATGTTCGATTTTATGAAGTTCAGCACAAATCTTTTCACGGTTGTCAAGCGATAAACAAAGAACCTCGACAGGCTCAATACAATCTATATTAAGGATAGCTTTTGACTGATTGAAATACGCTTGATAATCAGTTACCCACCAGTCTTCCATAGCAAACTGTAAGATATGTTCTTTGCCTTCAGGGGAAATATAGTAAGCCTTTAACAATCCTTTGATTACAAAATAGTCGTTGAACACAAATTCGTTTTCTTGAACCAAAAACTGATGTTTCTTTAGTTTTTTTGTGGTAAAGTGCGACAAGATATAATCAAACTCTTGGTCTGTTAAGGGGCTGATTTTCTCAAAATGCTGTCTTAATGCTTGGCTCATTTGCGCTTTTTAATATCGGTTTAGTTTGTTTTTTAAACAAGGTGGAGAACGCTACTAGGTCAAATAGTTTTGTAAAAATGAAGGACTATCTCTTTATTTTAAAACACCATATAGACTTCTTTGTTGACTTTATGATTAAAATTTTTGCAAAATAGAAATAGTATCGATACCTTTCTAATAACACTTTATCAATGTTTATTCAAAAATAGTATAAACCAATCAACAATTAAAAACCTTACCCATGATTATCAAAAATGTATTACTCACTGCGTTGTTAGCTTGCGGATTATCAGTTTATGGGCAACAAAATCAATATTTAACGGTATCAAAAGACGGGAGTAAAGTAGGGCTAAGTGCGGAGGGAGCTTCATTCTTAGCAAATCTGCCCCTGCATTGTATTCAAACAGAATATCCCAACAAACCCAATCATACGATAGAAACGGCACAAGAAGTGACACTTAGTCCGAAACAATTGCATCCAGCCTTTTATGGTTGTTTAGATTGGCATTCTTCCGTTCATGGGCATTGGATGTTGGTAAAGATACTCAAGACTTACCCCAATTTACCTGAAACACAGCAAATCATTGCGGTGTTAGAAAGTAGTTTTTTAGCAGAAAATCTACAAAAAGAAGCAGATTACTTTAGCCAATATAAGCTTGCAAAAGGCTTTGAACGTACCTACGGGTGGGCTTGGTTGCTCAAATTAGACGAAGAATTATTGACTTGGGATAATCCAATGGCCAAACGTTGGCATAAAAGCTTACAACCTTTGACACAAGTAATCGTACAAAAATGGACGGAATACTTACCTAAACAAACGTATCCTAACCGAACAGGCGTACACCCTAATACGGCCTTTGGGATGGTGTTTGCGCTAGATTGGGCTCGTACGACTAAAAATACTTCTTTTGAACAATTATTAGTACAACGAAGCAAAGACTATTATCTCACTAATAAAGCCGTTGCTGCTACCCTTGAGCCAGATGGAACAGACTTTCTATCGCCCAGTCTTGAAATTGCAGATTTGATGAGAAGAGTATTAACACCACAAGCATTTCAAAAATGGTTCAATCAATTTTACACAGCAGAAGGGCTTAAAAACGTACTACAATTACCCATTGTAAGCGACCGTTCTGATTATCAAATTGTACATTTAGATGGATTAGCATTAAGTAAAGCTTGGTGTTTATTAGGCATCGCCAAGCAATTACCCACTACAGACTCACGCAAGAAACAATTTCAAGAAAAGGCTACGACATTTTTACAAAAAACCTTACCCAATATTGCAAATGGAAATTATGGAGGCGACCATTGGTTAGGGTCATTTGCTATGTATGCTTTGAGTTTGGAGAGGGAGTAGTCTATTATTAAATCCTAAAATAAGCTTGACAATTTCTTCAAGCTTATTTTAGCACAATAAAAATATTAATTAAACAAAATCTGCATTTTGAATATGATTAATTGATAATGCTATATATTTTGGATTTGAAAACAAGCTTCGTTTTCTATCGCTCCACTCTGCTAATTTTTGAATAACTTCTTCTTTATTCAAACTCCTATTAATAGTTATATAGTCAATGCTTGATAGCAGTTCTAATGAAAAATCTGAATAAAATCCATTCAAAAAAGTTGTTGTCTTTTCAGCAATCTCAAAAAGTTCATTATTACTTTCAACTTGACTCTTTACAGTTTCATAACCATCACCCACTAATGTTAATGGTTCAAAAGGTTTCTTGTTCATATCGCTATAGCCCATAATATAACTACCATTCAATGCATTTAGAACAAACCTTACTTTTCCAGAATAAGGACCATAAAAATTAGGTTCAAATTCAAGCTTGAAATACTTTTTAGCTCCAAACCTTTGTAGAAAATAGCATACTTTTTCACTAGCGAATTCAGATACATATTCACCATTCTTTACTAAATCATATAATACGTAAAGCAACAATGCTCTAGCATCGGTTAGTTTAACCCTTTCTTGTTTTAGATATTCTATAATTTCAGCAGTTGGTTCGTAAACAAAAATGTCGGTTTCCAAATGATTGAGTTTTTGTTCTATTATTTTTTTTACTTTCTCCCATTCTAGCCCTCCGTTTCCTGCACCAAGTGGGGGAATAGCAACGCTTTTAATTTGATTTGTTTCAATAACCTCAATCAAATTATTTAGTCCCAGTTCAATAAAACTATATTCTGATGGTTTTCGCCAGCTTTGTTTAGTAGGAAAATTGATTATTATTTTTTCCCCTGAACTTATATTACTATCCTTTGATACAAATAATTTGCCAATACCTATTTTTTCTTTCTTGCAAGCCTCAGCGTAGGCTTTGAAGTTATTTGGATAGGCTTTTTTAAATTGCAAAGCAATTCCCTTACCCATAACACCGTCTGTGTTTACGGTATTGATTAAAGATTGTGCTTTACTTTCTAAAATATTTCCAGTGATGTACTTTATCATAATTCCTTCATTTTAAAAATAAGCCTTTGGGATAATTTTTATTTTTTCATTTTCAATCCCCAAATCAATTAATTTTCGATAGGCTTTGTCGTTATAGCAGCCGAATCCAATTATTAGTTCAGAAGATAAATTATCTGATACCAAAAACTCTGCTTGCTTATTTCGCTTTGTATTTAAGTTTTCTTGTCCTCCCCAATAATTAGCTTTTATAGAGCTCCAATCAATTATATTGGCTAACTCTTGAATTTTACTATTATCATAAAAAGAAGTAAACTTATCCGTTGCATGACCATCACTAAAGTAATATTTTATTTCCGAATTGACTATCATTTTTAATGAACATACAAGATAGACAATGTCTTCTGGCTGAGTTGCTTTTTCTACAAAATTTCCACCATTTTGTATTACATATAACATTGGCATTTTTACTCCAAAATAAAATGGAATGAAATCACCCAAAATAATAGTATTAAAATTCTGATTTGAAAAATCTCCATTATCCACATTTACTTGCTTCGTACTTCTTGTATCAATTAAGCTTAAATCACCAATAGTAATAAAGTTCGGATTCGCATTAGATGAATTCCTATGAGTAATGCCATGATTGAGAATATGAGGTATATTATCAATATGTGTCATACGGTATAGTTTAATATTATCTAATTCCATTTAGATTGTTATTCTATCCAAAGTTACTCTTTTTGTTTTTTTTAGCAATATTCAAATTATCTTTTTTCTGTTCTTGTCTATCTAAATACAAATTGTATTTCCTTCTAAAACCCATACTTCACCCTAACCGAAACATTCCTCCCCATATCATCCGTAAAGTACCTAAAACGATTAAGGTATTCGCGGTAAGATAGGTTAAAGGCATTGCTTACGCTTAAACCAATACTCACTTTGTTGATAGTAAAACCTGCATCTGCTTTCCAAAGGCTGTAGGCTGGCGGAGGAGGAAGGAAATCGCTATTTGCTTCTACTCGGGTTTGTTTGGCTACTAATGAATTGCTGATACTGATAAAGGCTCCATGCTTTTTGAAGTCGTATTTTAAAGTACTTTCCAGACGGTCGGACGGAATATTTACCATGTATTGATTATCTAAAATATCCTTGGCTCTTACCATCGAATACTTTTCAGTAATTGAGATTTTCTCAGTAATCAGATAATTGGCAGAGAGGTCAATTCCTGCAAAGCGAGCGTTTACTTGGGTATAGTCAAAGGCAGGGAAAGCTCCACGTACAGTAAGCACAGTTTGCAATACGCCATTTTCAGAACGAGGTTTTAGATAAATAAAATCATCAATAAAATTCAAGTAAGGACTAAATTCCAGACTAAATTTTTCGCTACTATAATTGGCAGAAAAGCTTAAATTATGAGCCACTTCGGGCTGGAGGTTGATATTCCCTTTCTCATAAGCCGCCGCTCCGTGGTGAATGCCATCAGAAAATAATTCATTCATATTGGGCGCTCGCCAAGCAAGAGCCGCATTGAATTTAAAATCCCATTCATTATTCAGCGTATAAGTAGCACCAGCAGTAGCCGAAAAATTATTAAAGCTAAATGAATTATTGTAAGCCTGATTATTGAAGGTAAGTCCATAAGCCTCAGCATTTCTAAGGTCATAGCGGAGACCAGTTTCAAATTCCCAACGATTTTTCAAATAACGTTCTATCAAAAATATTCCAACCGTACTTACTTGATAATTAGGAATGAGTACGGTATTCACCAAGGGTTTTTTCAATTCATAAGAGGAGGAAAGGTTTTCCTGATACATCCCACTGATACCTACGGAACCTGCAATTTTATTGAAAAGTGGTTTATGGTCGAGCAACAACTCACCTGTATACGTCGTAAGCTTAAAATTTAAGGTATTAAGATTTCTGTTTCCTCTCGGAACGTCATACTCTAAACGCCAATCATATTGACGAGCCAGTGTGAGTGTCCATTTCCCCAAATTTTCAGCAATATCAAAGCTCTTTAGCTTTAATAAATGATGGGCTAAGTCTTGGTTGGGGCGGTTGATGTTATAACTTGGTGAAGTCGGCGTATATGCTTCGTTAGGTTGGGGGTTATTGATAGCATTCTGTAAGTCTGTTGTGTTACCAATGTGTGAACCTGCAAAAATGCCCAATTGAGTATCGAAATAACTAAAAAATAGCTCGCTACCATAATGTATTTTGTTGTAGCCAAGCGCTACAGAAAAATTCCTTTCTTGTACTCCTGTATTGGCCATGTAATAATTGGCCGTTTTCAAATCACCTCCGCGTTTATAAGTGCCTTGCACACGCCAAGAAAAACCTTTTAGTTGAGCCAAGCCGCCTTCTGCAATACCCGAAAATACACCCATTCTTCCATTTGAAAAACCAGCCGTATTGATTTCACCATGAATATTAACAGAGTCGGGTAGGGGGGCGGGTTCTACCATGATAACGCCTGCAATAGCATCCGAGCCGTAGCGTACGCCAGCCGCTCCTTTGATAACGGTTAGTTTTTTGGCGACAAAGGGGTCAATCTCGGGGGCGTGTTCACTGCCCCATTGTTGTCCTTCCTGACGGATACCATTATTTAAAATCAACACCCTGTTTGAATGCATTCCATGAATGATGGGTTTGGAAATAGAGCTTCCCGTTTGCAGGGTAGTTACACCAGTAATGCCCTTTAGGGATTCACCCAGACTTTGCCCACGGGTTTGATCTAGGGCTTGTCCTTCTAAGATGCCTTTTGATTGTGTAACATCCTGTACTTTTTTGCCACTGACTACTACTTCCTGCAAATGTTCATCTTTATCTTCTAAAGAAAAATCTTCATGGTGTTCTGTAGTGAGGTTGACTGGGACTTCCACTTTCTGGAAACCTACTGCTTGACAGATTAACACATAATTCCCTTGGCATAGATTTTTAAATGAATATATACCCTTAGCATCTGTAAAAGTGGAGATGTTAGTGCCTTTAATATAAATAACAGCACCAGGCACTACTTGGTGAATATCTTTTTCGTGGACTACGCCTTGAAGTGTGCAAAAACAATTTTGAGATTGTGCTGTTGTGGAAATCCCTTTTAAGATAAATACCGTAAGTATAAAATAATATATGCTTTTCATGAACGATGATGAAGATTGAGCATGCAATTTACTGATATTTTGGCAATCGATTTCTAATATTTGCAACAATATTGCATTAAAATTTATTATAGTTTATCATTTAATAAAAAGATATACATCACATACAATTATTTAATATGTCCATAGAATTATTTTTGTTTAATTTAATTTGAAATTTATTAAACAAAAATAATTCTATGGAAGCGTCATTTTCTTGCTATATAATAATGTTTTATAGGTTAAATTAATTTAATTAAACTGATAATTATCATGTTATCATAAAATTAATTTAGAAAATATTTGCTTTTTTGTTTATATAATATATATATTTGTTAAACAAAACATCAACAACTTAAACCTATGACAACATTAGAATTTACATATCATATCGGAAAAGTATCAAAATCATTAAAGCCCTTCGCTATGAAACTCACAAGAGACTATGAAGAAGCCAATGATTTACTACAAGATACTTTATTAAAAGCCTTTACTAATCGCGATAAATACACAGAGGGTACTAACCTAAAGGCATGGTTGTACACTATTATGAAAAATACGTTCATCACTAATTATCAAAGAATGATTAGGAAGAATACTTTCATAGACACCTCGGATAACCTACATTATATCAATTCACTTGAAAGTAGCACCGACAATTTAGCTAATAGTGCTTTTGCCATGAATGATATCAATTATGCTATATCAACCTTAGAAGATTCTTATAAAACCCCTTTTATCATGTATTTCAGAGGGTTTAAATATCATGAAATTGCAGAGAAACTAGATATTCCAATCGGAACAGTTAAGAATAGAATTCACATTGCTCGTAAAGAGTTAAAGGATAGATTACACATGTACTCGTATTAGTTGATTGTTTGAGTTACGCTTCATCATTACCAAGAACTCTCATCAACTAAATCACTATTGTGGTTATTGCAAGTCAGAAACACCACAATGTATTAGTTTTTGGTTAACAGAAGAATTCCACAAAAGGTCGGGCAATAGTTCGACTTTTTTGTTATGCTGATTGTCTTAAAAATTCATTAATTAAAAATCAATCAAACAAAACAAGTTTATCTTTGTTAGAAGCTAATAAGGAAATGCATAAATCTCCTTCGGGAATATTGTTCAATGAAAGTAATAGTAATAGGGTCAGGCTTTTCGGGATTATCAGTTGCAACAAGTTTAGCAGATAAAGGATACGAGGTTACTATTTTAGAGAAAAATAGTATGGCGGGGGGAAGGGCAAGAGTTTTTAAAGCAGAAGGCTTTACTTTTGATATGGGTCCAAGCTGGTATTGGATGCCTGATGTTTTCGAGAATTACTTTGCTAAGTTTAATAAAAAACCATCCGACTATTACGATTTAGTTCGCCTAGATCCTTCTTATGCGGTGATTTTCGGAGAGAATGAGACAGTAGAGCTGCCAGCGAGCCTTGATGCATTAGGTAATTTGTTTGAAGGAATGGAAGCGGGAAGTAAAGAAAAATTTCAAGAATTTTTGCGTCAGGCTGAATACAAATATGATGTAGGAATGAATCAATTTGTCTGGAAGCCTTCTGTGAGTATTACAGAATTTTTGAGCCTGAAATTGTTATATGATGTAGTTCGTTTAGATGTGTTCCAATCTTTCGCCACACACATTCGCAAGTTTTTTAAAGACGAGAGAATCTTAAAATTAATGGAATTCCCTATTTTGTTTTTAGGGGCTACGCCCGAAAACACTCCAGCGATGTATAGCTTAATGAATTACGCTGAAATGAAATTGGGGACTTGGTATCCGATGGGGGGGATGTTCAAAATCGTAGAAGGAATGGTTGCTTTGGCAAAGGAGAAGGGAGTAGCGCTACGCTTAAATCATGAGGTTCAGAAAATAGAGGTAATAAAAGGTACAGTAAAAAAAGTAATTACTAATCAGGGAGAATTTATAGCTGATATAGTGGTGGCTAGTGCCGACTATCATCATGTGGAGGATAAATTACTAGAAGACGAATTCCAAAATTATGATGAAGATTATTGGAATTCAAGAGTGATGTCTCCTTCGTCGCTTTTATTTTATGTAGGGGTTAATAAAAAGATTCCTAAATTATTACATCACAATTTATTTTTTGACGAAGATTTCAAGGTGCATGCCCATGAGATTTATACGGCACCACAGTGGCCATCAAAACCATTGTTTTATGTCTCTGCTCCGTCAAAAACAGATGTCAGTGTTGCTCCCGAAGGCTGTGAAAATTTATTTTTGTTGATACCTGTAGCCCCAGATTTAATAGATACGGATGAAACTCGCGAGCAATATTATCATATTATCATGGAACGACTAGAGAAATACTGCGGTGTTCCTATTCGGGATTCAGTGGTTTTCAAAAGAAGTTATGCCCATAACGATTTCAAAACTGACTATCATGCTTTTAAAGGTAATGCATACGGTTTGGCAAATACGTTGATGCAAACAGCTCTTTTAAAGCCATCTTTGAAGAGCAAAAAAGTTAACAATTTATTTTATACAGGACAGTTAACCGTCCCAGGGCCTGGTGTACCACCATCATTGATTTCGGGCATAGTAGTGGCTGAAGAAGTAAGTAAGGCATTCAAAGTTTAGTACAAACTCAGCAAATAAAATCAACTACCAGTTAATGAACCACATGGATTTATATACAAAGACAACCCTCGGATGTAGTAAGCTCATTACTGAACATTATAGCACGTCTTTTACTTTAGGCATAAAAACTTTAGATAAACGTTTTCATTTACCAATTTATGCGATTTATGGTTTTGTTCGTTATGCTGATGAAATCGTAGATACCTTTGATGGCTTTGATAAAAAAACATTATTGAGTCGTTTTAAAGCCGAAACGTATATATGTATTAAAGAAGGGATTAGCCTGAATCCTGTGTTGCATTCATTTCAGTTGATTGTGAACCAGTATAAAATTGACCACGAGTTGATTGAAGCATTTTTACATTCGATGGAAATGGATTTATATTTTGCCGACTATAATCAAGAGGGATATAAGGAATATATTTATGGTTCGGCCGAAGTAGTGGGGCTGATGTGTTTAAGGGTTTTTTGTGAAGGAGATACCGCCATGTATGAGGTATTGAAAAACGATGCAAGAAGATTAGGCTCTGCTTTTCAGAAAGTTAATTTTTTAAGAGACATTAAGTCAGATTTTCAAGAAAGAGGACGAACATATTTTCCGAACGTAGATTTCAGAAATTTTACTTTGGAAGATAAAAAAATGATTGAAGATGATATCCAAGCAGATTTTGATGCTGCTTTGCGAGGAATCCTTGCATTGCCCAAAGGGGCAAAATCAGGGGTATATCTGGCGTATAGATACTATCTGAGGCTATTTGATAAAATAAAACTTTGTCCTGCCTCCAAAATACAAAATGAGAGAATCAGGGTACCCGATTTCCAAAAAATTGCTTTATTAGCAAGTACCTATTTTCAGATAAGGCTCAATTCTCTTTAATTTCTGCTGCATTAATATCAAAACCACTAGCTTCATCACGAATCTGGTGGTTTTGTTGTATTATCCCTTTTTTGCTCAGAAATATCATAATATTTGTAATTTTGAGTTATTAAATTACCTCTAATATATCTCTAAATTGTCATATATCTCCAAAACCTACATTAACATGGAAAACATCTACAGGAAGTATTACTTTCTTAGTCAAAATCAATTAAAAACTATCTTTGAAAGAGGCAAACAACCTATTACTTCCGATTTGATTGGCTGGGAGTTTATAGGGGTTAATATTGGTGTATTAACAAAGGTGTTGGGTATTAGAAAATTCTTTAAAGTATTTACCACGCATATTGAAGGAGACGCAGTAATTGGCTATAATTTAAAAGCGCAGCAAAACGGGCTTGATGAACCCCACCTTAAATCTTTAATGACAAACAATACCGATGGATATTATCATGTTTCGGAAGATGGGTCATCAAAAACACTATTGATTAATTATGGGCATCACCAAGCGAATGCGAAATTTTCGCCAGTAAGATTACTCCGTGATTATCTAGTGGAAGTAGAGCCTGATATCTATTTAGGAAAAGCATATTTGAAGTTTTTTTCCTTTTTTGTACCGTTAACATATTTTGTATTGAGAAAATACCAAAAGAGACTAGATTAGGCACAGGTTTTTTGTAAGTTAATAACGTCAATAAACGGCATATTTATAAAATGCTTGGGTTTATTGAAAAACATTCATTGCTTTCTTTTACTATACATATTAGTGAAAGCGAGCACAACTATTATTATGAAAGAGGTAAAAGGTTTTTGTCTAATCTTCTTATTTACACAGCTGTTTTTCTTTGAAGCATTTTCTCAACGTCAGGTCGTTATTGATAATCCTAACGAGTCCCGAATCATTGGTAGAGAAATTGAAATCTTTGAAGATAAAACGGCGTCCTTAACTTTTGATGAAGTAAGTAAACGACGTGATATTGACGCGTATTTTACTAGAAGCTTACAAACAAATCCTAATTTTGGAATTACTTCTTCTGTTATTTGGGCAAGGGTAACGTTGCAAAATAAAACAACACAAAGACTATTCTTAGAGATTGCCGAGGCTACTATTGATAGCATTATTTTCTATAAAATAGATTCACACAATAAAGTAACCTTAAAAAAATCGGGTACTTATGTGCCTGTTACAGAAAGAGATTTAAAAACCAATTTCTATTTGTTTGATTTAAACATCCCTGCTGGCGAAACCTGTACGTATTATATACGTTTCCAGACATCCCTGCCTTTATTGTTCCCCATGCGGGTTGCTCCGCTTAAAGTCTATTTTGAAGATAACCACCCTAAAGACTTAATGCAGGGCATTTACTTGGGCATTATGATAGTAATGGCAATCTTCAATTTCTTCATTTTCTGTACAGTTCGTACTAAGGTGTACCTCTATTATGTCATTTACGTTTCCTCATTTGCGTGCTTTTTCGCGTATAACAAAGGGATTTCGCATGAATTTATATGGCCAAATGCTGTTTGGTTCAATCGCTTTACGCCCATTTTTATTTCAATGGGCATAATATTCAGTCTATTATTTGCAAACAGCTTTCTGAATGTCCAGCGTTATTTACCTATTTCCAACAAAATTTCTCGTGTTTTAATCATACTCATTTTGCTCTTTCTGGTGGGTCATTGGATGGGGCTAGGTACTACTAGCATTATATTATTAAATTCAATCGCTTTTGTGGCAGTAATTTATGTGTTAGTAATTGCCACTTACGTATGGATGAAGGGCTCAGAAGAAGCGCTCTTCTTTTTAAGTGCATGGTCTATCATGCTGATAAGTGCTTTGATATTTATCATGCAACTTTCAAACATTTTGCCAAGCGATAATTTTACAAGGAATGCACTACAGGTAGGGTCGGCGCTAGAAGTAGTGCTTCTATCATTTGCTTTGGCTTATAGAATCAATAAAGACAGGAAGGAAAAAGAACAATTTCAGGCGGAGGTAATTACACAATTGAAAGCCAATGACCAAATGAGAAATAGAATAGCACGTGATTTGCACGATGACATTGGTTCTACCTTAAGTAGTATTGGTATTTTAAGTCAAGTTGTTGAAAACCAAATTGATAGAAATCCTACTTCGGTAAAAGATTTGATTCATAGAATTAGTGAGAGCTCGCAAAAAGTACAGCGTTCGCTAAGTGATATTGTCTGGACAACAAAACAAACGGAGGAAAGTCTGGATAGTGTAATCGTAAAGATGAAGGAGTTCACAGCCGAAATGCTAGAGCCCAAAAATATTGATTATAGTTTTAATGTAGCAGACTTAAGTAAGATTCAGTTTTCTCCCTTAAAGCAATATAATATCTACCTTGTTTTTAAGGAAGCTGTTAATAATAGTGTCAAGTATGCACAAGCTACTTACCTTGAAATTGCTATTTATTTTACAGAAGAATATTTTACTGTGATTGTGAAAGACAATGGAATTGGCTTTGAAGAAGTCAACATCAAACAGGGAAATGGGTTAAATAATATGAAAGAAAGAGCCGCTGCTATGAACGGGAGTCTTCAAATCTTGACGCAACCATCTAAAGGAACATTAATAGAACTGAAAGTACCGCTGAGTATTAAATAGAACTTAACGAAAGCTCTGGTTTTGGTAAATTGTATTATTGCTATTTTTTCTTTTATAATTTATATTAAATCCTTCGAATTAATATTTCTAAATCTACTTCTAGCCATTGATTTACAATCATTTAACTCTTTTATGCCAAATCTGGGGCTTCAATTTATTTCTTTGTTATTTTTTCAAGCTAATAGCATTTTTCTAAGATAATATCCTTACCTTTGCACCCTTAAATGTAAATTTGGAAATCAGATAGTTTGAAGAGTATAATTCTTACAATTTCATTTTCAAATTAATTCATCGCACGGGCGAGCCCGTTTCAAATTTTCAAATTGAAATCATGCAAAGTATTCGTAACATTGCCATCATTGCTCACGTTGACCACGGTAAAACTACCCTCGTTGATAAAATCATCCATGCTTCAAAGTTATTTCGTGATAACCAAGAGTTCGGAGATTTAATTCTTGACAACAACGATTTGGAGCGTGAACGTGGTATCACTATCGTTTCTAAAAACGTATCTGTTCGCTACAAAGGCGTAAAAATTAATATTATTGATACTCCGGGTCACTCTGACTTTGGAGGTGAAGTAGAAAGAGTATTGAAATTGGCTGATGGTGTTTGCCTTTTGGTGGATGCTTTTGAAGGTCCAATGCCTCAAACTCGTTTTGTATTAGGTAAAGCAATCGACTTAGGTTTAAAACCTATCGTAATCATCAATAAAGTAGATAAAGAAAACTGTCGCCCTGACGAAGTACACGAGCAAGTATTTGACTTGATGTTCAACTTGGGTGCTACAGAAGACCAATTAGATTTCCCTACTTTGTATGGTTCATCTAAACAAGGTTGGATGAGTACTGACTGGAAACGTAAAACGGAAGATATTACTGAATTATTAGATGTAATCATCGATACGATTCCTCCAGCACCAGAAAACGAAGGTATCCCACAAATGCAGATTACATCTTTAGATTATTCTTCATTCGTTGGTCGTATCGCTATTGGTCGTGTTCACCGTGGAACTTTCAAAGAAGGTATGCAAGTAGCTTTGATGAAGGCAGATGGTTCTGTAAAAAGAATGAAAATCAAAGAACTTCAAGTATTTGAAGGACTTGGAAGAGTAAAAGTTGCTGAAGTAAGTGCTGGTGAAATTTGTGCAATGATGGGTATCGAAGATTTTGAAATCGGTGATACAGTTACTGACTATGAAACTCCTGAAGCATTACCAAGAATCTCGATTGATGAGCCAACAATGAACATGTTGTTTACCATCAATAACTCTCCATTCTTTGGTAAAGAAGGTAAATTTGTAACATCTCGTCACTTACGTGATCGTCTATACAAAGAAACTGAGAAAAACTTAGCGTTGAAAGTTGTTGCAACTGACTCTGAAGATAAATTCTTAGTATTTGGTCGTGGTATTCTTCACTTGTCTGTATTAATCGAAACGATGCGTCGTGAAGGTTATGAATTACAAGTAGGTCAACCACAAGTAATTTTCAAAGAAGGTGAAAATGGCGAGCGTTTAGAACCAATCGAAACTTTAGTAGTTGACGTTCCAGACGAATCTGCAGGTAAAGTAATCGAATTGGCTACGCAAGGTAAAGGTGAGTTGTTGATTATGGAACCTAAAGGTGACTTACAACACTTAGAATTCAACATTCCTTCACGTGGTTTGATTGGTATGCGTTCTAAAGTATTGACAGCTACTTTCGGTGAAGCTATCATGGCACACCGTTTCAAAGCTTATGAGCCTTACAAAGGAACTATTGCTGGACGTATCAATGGTTCATTGATTTCTATGAACTCAGGTGTTGTTACTCCTTATGCTGTAGATAAATTACAAGATAGAGGTGTTTTCTTTATCGACCCTACTGAAGAAGTTTATGCAGGTATGGTAGTTGGAGAGCACAACCGTCAGAATGATATTGAAGTAAACCTTCAGAATGCGAAACAATTGACTAACATGCGTGCTTCTGGTACAGACACAAATGTTAAAATTGCTCCGAAAATCCAGTTCTCTTTGGAAGAGTCTATGGAATATATCCAAAAAGATGAATACTTAGAAGTAACGCCAAAGTCTATTCGTATGCGTAAAATTTACTTGGATCCAAGTATGCGTAAACGTATGGAACAAAAAGCAGACTAGTAGAAAAAACGAAACCCCTCTGATTCATGTCGGAGGGGTTGTTTATGTTACCACTAATTGCTTTATTATTTGTACTTATATAGACAAGCTACTTTTTTTAAAGGTTGCTTGATAAGTAAAAAAAAAATAAACTTTTTTTGAAGTACTGATACATCTCTACATTTATTCATTCTCATTGTACTTTTTAGTCTTCTTTCCACCACTTCCATTTACTTTTCTGTATTCTTTACTGGCTGCATAAATCTGTATAGATTTATTGTTAGTAACTAATTGTTAATTGTGTTCCCGAAAATTATCAAGCATGATGTATTCTAAACTAGAATGCTATGTAAAAGAATAGCCTTGGGTATTTTAGACTATTTGTAGCGACTTGTAGGGGTAATCCTTGCGGTTACCGTTTATTAAATCGATACTTTGTTAACGATACGGTAACAGCAAGGTTTACCGCTACAAGTAATTTATTTTAAAACACTAAAACTCAATTGAATTCATACAAACGAAAAAAGCATTCCGAATTGAATTCAGAATGCTTTTTTCGTTTTATCTAATATTTAATCCTAATTACTTTTTCTTCGGTTTGTCAGGAAGAATACGGATATCATCAGGATTTTTAGGGTCAATATAGAATCTATATTTTGCTACTGGACCAACAGGCTTACAATCACCAGGATTCAAGCGTTGAACTTCGTATTCATAGATTGATGGATTCTTCGGTAATGGAAGATCATCAGGCCATTTTACTTTAGGATTCTCTGTTACGTTTTCGTAGTTAACATAGTTGCTTGCAGGCTTCGTAGATTTTTTACGAGGTACCAATTTCTTAGGAACAACAGCTACAGCAGGTTTAGTTACTTTACGACGTACTTTTGGTTTGATAGAGCTTGGTGCTGTAGTTCCTCCAAATACTTTAAACATATACTGGTCAGTAGTAGGTTTAGTTGGCGTAATTGAAGCTACAGGTTTTGCTTTATAACCAAAGCTAGCAGCATCTGCTTCTGAGAAGTGTTTGTTCTGAACTACTGACTGTACAGAGTAGTAGTAGAAGTCACCTTCGTCACCGTTAGCTAATGCAACATTATCAGGCAATGTTAAGCTAGTATTTTTAGTTGTCTGCTGATAGATTGGAGTATCTGAACCATCAGCTTTGTAAAGTTTGAACAAATATTCTTCCTGATCTGGATTAGGAGAATTGCTTTTCCATTTGAATACAGGTTTTTCAGCAGATTTATAATCATACATCTTTCCGTTTTCTCCTAATATTGTTGGAGCATACACCACGATTGGTGCTGGCGGAGGAGGTAATAGCGTATAAACAGTTTTACCGTTGTCTTCACCAAATGTATGTGATAATGCAAGTCCGAAAGTATAACCTCCGTGTGTGCTTAAATCTTCTTTGGTTAAAGTTTTAGTAGATCCTTGAGAAACGTCTTGACCTACTGTTGTAAATGGAGTTTCTGTAACGAAACCTTGTGCGTTAAGGCCTAATGCCCATGTTTTACCTACTTTGTAAGTTACATCTAAGGCAATAAGTCCGCCAAGTTTATTTTTTGAAGCAGAAGAGTTCATTCTAAAAATCAATGACTGTGCACCAAAATTTCCGTCTTGTAAATAAGCACCAAAACGAGGAGCAGAAGTATTGAATAAACCACCACGAGCATCAAGATTCACATTTAATTTTTTACCAATCGGAATGTCCAATGATGGTCCAATCAATAAATAAAAATCTTCCATGCTCGATATCTTATCATATTTCAAATCATTTCTTGTAATACCAGCAGGGATTTTTCCAGACAATACTAAAGCATCATAATTTTTATAGATACGTCCATCTGGACCATTATAATCATCACCAACCTGAAAGAACTGATAACCTCCAGTGATACCAAGACCAATTATACCCCATTGACGTGTCACTGAAAGCGAGTTAGAACCACCCGGTTTCAAGAACATCGTTATATCTTTGCCATTTACTGTGTTTCCAACAGGGATCGAGACCCCTACTCTATCAGTAAGCTTCCAGTAACGTTTGCCTTGAGTAGCTTTTAAGACATTGCTGTTTTTGTAAAAAGCAGAATCTAAATAATACCCGTCTGCAACCGTTTTTACAATTTGACCATTTGAATAGGTCGTCGTTGTAATTCCATTGTCTGTGATTGTACTTACAATCGTTGGTTTTTTACTAGAGTCTTGAGCAAATGACGGATTGCTTAGCGCTAAACACGTCAATAAACCCAGGCCAATCTGAGCAGACTTGTTTTGCAATAGACTTCTTGTTGAAAAAATCTGTTTCATAACTTGATTTGATTTAGTATAAATGATAGGGACTGAAATAGATTTATTAGATAAAATGAATATAAGAATGAATATAAGATTTATCAAGTAAAAGTACCCCTTTTTTAGTAAATATTTAGTGATATTCTCTGAAAAAAGCACTTATTTTGAAAAAAAGCATATCGAAATATATTTTAACTATTTTAGATACTAATAAATCTTAAATTTGTACATTATTTAATTTTACTTGGACTATATATAAATATCTGTACTTAATTTAAATTGAAAATCGATTTATTTTTCATGTAAAAGAATCATTCAGCTTAAAAGTATGTATTTATGTATATCTTATTTGTAACGAAAAAAAAGCTTAAAAAATCATGCCAGTGAATAACGAAATCAAACGAATTACTACACATATTTTGCAAGAAATGAAAAATAGGGGTGAAAAAATCTCTTGCCTTACTGCTTACGACTACTCTATGGCTCGTATTGTAGATGCAGCAGGCGTAGATTTAATCCTCGTTGGTGACTCGGCATCGAACGTGATGGCTGGACATGAAACTACTTTGCCTATTACACTCGACCAAATGATTTATCATGCTACTTCGGTAGTGAAGGCTGTAAAAAGAGCATTGGTTGTTGTGGATATCCCTTTTGGTTCATATCAGGGAAATTCTTCTGAAGCACTTCGTTCGGCTATCAGGATTATGAAAGAATCTGGTGGGCATGCCGTGAAAATGGAAGGTGGCTCAGAAATTAAAGAGTCGATTATCAGGGTATTGAGTGCAGGTATCCCCGTGATGGGGCATTTAGGCTTGACGCCACAATCAATTTATAAGTTTGGGACGTATAATGTAAGAGCAAAAGAAGACCAAGAAGCCAATAAATTGATAGAAGATGCACAAATGTTGGACGAAATTGGTGCTTTTGGTGTTGTACTTGAGAAAATACCTTCAAGTCTTACTAAAAAAGTATCTCAGAGTATCACCATACCAACAGTTGGAATAGGAGCAGGTCCTGATGCAGATGGGCAAATCTTAGTAATTCATGATATGCTTGGCATCAATAAAGAATTTAAACCAAGATTCTTAAGAAGATACGCTGATTTGGATGGCATTATGAATGAAGCAATCACACAATATATTCAGGACGTAAAATCAGTTGATTTTCCGAATGAAAAAGAGAGTTATTAATCAAAAATCGAGTTTAAATAGTAATTGAACTCGTAAAATCAAAAATAGAAAATGAAAGATTTTCACGTAGTATATGAAGACAATCATATTATTATTGTCAACAAGAGGGCTGGAATTTTAGTGCAAGGAGATTCAACAGGGGATAGAACATTGACGGACGCCGTTAAGGAATATATCAAAAAAGAATATAATAAACCAGGAGATGTATTTTTACATCCTGTTCATCGCCTAGATAGGCCTGTTAGTGGGTTGGTAATTTTTGCCAGAACGTCTAAAGGGCTAGAGCGCATGATGGAGCTGTTTAGAAAAAGGGATATTCAAAAAACTTATTGGGCAATTGTTAGGCGTAAACCTAAAGAAGCAAAGGGTAAGTTAATTCACTGGATTGTTAAAGACGAAGCGAAAAATGTGGTGACGGCTCATGAGACTGAAGTAAAAGGCTCGCAAAAAGCGGAACTTAATTACAAAGTATTAGGCGAAATCAATAAACATTTTTTGATTGAGGTAGAACCCATTACTGGCCGTCCTCATCAAATCAGAGTTCAGTTAGCCTCAATGGGTTGTCCTATTCGTGGAGACTTAAAATATGGGTTTGATCGCCCCAATGCTGATGCAAGCATTAACTTACAT
This sequence comes from Arcicella sp. GW822-FHT02H01, assembly GCF_058802005.1. Classification (NCBI taxonomy): domain Bacteria; kingdom Pseudomonadati; phylum Bacteroidota; class Cytophagia; order Cytophagales; family Flectobacillaceae; genus Arcicella; species Arcicella sp. GW822-FHT02H01. The sequence goes on from NZ_JBXANT010000001.1 coordinate 3,083,103, forward strand.
GCCAGAAGGGTGTATTTCGTTCATCCGATTAAGAAAGAACCTATTATTTGTAAAGCGGCTGTCCCTACTAATGCTTTCTGGGAAGAGTTTCTTGAACTTGATCCAGACGATTTTAAGCAAAAGAATCTGGATTTTCTTCATGAATAATAGGATGTGCCACATCTCTTGATATCTGCTCTACAAGGTCGCTAATAGAGTGTTTAACACCATGAAGAATGCCCGAAACAATGCTCAAAGGAAGTATTAATGGTAGAAATACTAGCCATTGTAGAATCATGAATTGATTAAACTTTTTCATTTTATTAGATAGTGGTTATTGTGAACAATTATGTTGTAAAAATAATAATAATTCTCAATATAGCAATATTTAATAGGTTGAAAATATTACAATTATTTAATGCTTATTATGCAAATAATTATGAAAATGCTTTCTAATCTTAAAAAGAAGCATTTTTTGGAGCTAAAAAATTGAAAAAAGGTTTTTAAGGAATGGGAAAAAAATAAACTTTTTTCCTTGAAAGAATACCAATTTCAATATTTTGTAAAAGCTGATATAAGCCAAAAAAATAGCCCAAGCATCAGCTTGGGCTATTTTTTATTTTACTAAATCCATTAATGTATTGTCCTCTAAAACAGCAAGATTGGCGTCTCTCCATTTTTCCATAACGTTTCTTAATGAACAGCTTTCTTCGTCTCCACAATCATCACATTTGCCATAGAAATGTAATGATACACAGAGCGTTGGCGAAATAGGGCCGTCAATGATACGAATGATTTTAGCGAAAGAAACTTGGTCAGGTGGTATTCTTAAATAATAACCGCCACCTTTACCTTTTTGGCTTTGTAAAAGCCCATGATTGCGTAATTCAAGAAGAATTGCTTCTAAAAACTTTTTGGGAATATTTTCTGATTCAGCAATATTTGAAATAAGTAATGGCCCTTTTTCATATTCACGAGCTAGAACCTTTAGGGCTTTCAAAGCATATTTAGCTTTTTTAGAAATCATAATGATGAAGTTTTAATTTAGTTGCTTCGCCAATAAAATAGTTTTGATGAATTATCTACTGCTTGCGCTTTGAATAAAATAGTAATATATCTACTAAGTTCAGGAATTCCATTCGATTGATAGACAAAAGTACATAAATTATCATAATTTATTATATCATTGATTATTCAACAAGGTCAAATAATTTTAATACACTCTCAAAAAATATAAATATTATCCCAGAATAATGATAATGTTTTATAGTTTTTGCTGAACGATAAGCTACTCGGATATGTGTAAAAATATGTCGCTATTCTTTTAAGCAACATTCGTTCTATAAAACCATCTTAAATTTGTAGATGTTCTATAAAAGTGGGTATTTTTTTGCACACATTTATAGTATATGAGCCACTATATGACAGACAATAATTTGAACAATATTGTTTAGATACCCACAGTTGCCTATTTTGTTATAACGAAGAATATTAACTTTTAACATTTTTTAATCTTATAGAATGGCTCTTCAAACCACAGACATTTATTTATTCGTAGCTTTGTAGCATATTACTATTTCAATAGCGATAATTTAGGCTATTGTTACCTGAAAAAAAATGAAGATTCTTGATTTATATATCATTAAAAAATTTCTTAAAACTTACTTTTTTGCGGTTTTAATCATCGTTTCTATTATCATGGTGATTGACTATACCGAGAAAATTGACAACTTCATCGATAATAAAGCGTCTGTTCATGCTGTTCTGGTTGACTATTACTTGAACTTTATTCCCTATTGGGCCAATTATATTAGCCCATTAATGGTGTTTATTGCTACTGTTTTTTTTACAGCAAACTTGGCAGCACGTACAGAAATCATTGCCATTCTAAGTACAGGTGTCAGCTTCACTCGTTTTATCAGACCTTATTTTATCGCCTCGTCTATTGTGGGGATTCTTACCTTCTTTATGGTAGGGTGGATAATTCCCAATGCCAATAAAACACGTATTGCTTTTGAACGAAAATACGTAGTAGGTTCCTACTATTATAGTGATAGAGATGTGCACATCAAAATAGGCCCACAGGATTATGCTTACATGGAAAGCTATGATACGGGTTCACAAACGGGCTATCGCTTTTCTTTGGATAAAATAGATGGGCATGAATTAAAAATGAAATTATTAGCAGACCATATTACATGGGATTCTACTCGCAAAAAATGGTCTATTTTCGATTATAGAGTGAGAACATTTCTGCCTAATGGCAAACAAAAACTAACTTACGGCGCTAAGATAGACACCACGCTTAATTTACTTCCCAAAGATTTTGAAAGCAAGTACCAGATTCATGAAACGCTAACAAACTCAGAATTAGAAGCTACTATTAATCAGATTCGGACACGTGGAGCAGATGGTATTGAAATTTTCTTAATTGAGAAATATTTACGATTTGCCAATCCGTTTGCCGTCATCATTCTGAGTGTAATCGGTGTAATCGTATCAGCTCGGAAAGCAAGAGGTGGAGTGGGCTTTCAGATTGCCCTAGGCTTTATGTTGGCGTTCTTATATATATTATTCTTTATGATGAGCAAAGGAATTGCCCAATCAGGGGGAATGCCTCCGCTACTAGCCGTTTGGTTACCTAATATTGTTTTTACGGCGATTGGGTTTATTTTATATTACACAGTGCCTAGATAGTATGAAGTTTTGAATTTAGCATGTAGAGTATCTTGTTATCAATCATTCAGGCACTCTTTCTAACGGATAAATCAACATAATAGTCAACGATATTTCAGCATTACTAATTGCTAACACAGACCAAAGCACTTCATGAAAACAAACAGTATAAAAGATTATTTCCAACTTCATTTTGTCGTGCTCATTGCTGGGTTTACGGCTATTCTAGGAGCCTTAATTTCTGCCCATTCTTTAAGTGTTGTTTTCTTTAGAACCTTTATGGCATCCGCAGGATTATTCCTGTATTTATACCTTAAGAATGTGCCTATTAAAATCTCTACAAAAGCTACTTTTCAATTATTAGCCACAGGCGGAATTATTGCTTTGCATTGGTTTACATTCTTTTATGCAGCTAAAATCTCAACAATAGCGATATGTCTTGCAGGTTTTTCTACAGGGTCATTATGGACAAGCTTGCTTGAGCCTTTGTGGGACAAAAGGAAAATTAGGGTCATAGAAGTAGGACTAGGTTTAATGGTAATAGTAGGTTTATATTTAATTTTCTTGTTTGAAGTAGACCATATCATGGGCTTATTAGTCGGAATATTTTCTGCATTTTTAAGTGCGCTGTTTTCTGTCATTAATGCTCAGTTTGCTAAACAACATAGCCCACAAATCATTACTTTTTATGAGATGCTCGGTGCTGCCTTCATTACTCTCATACCTGTTTTGTATTTGTTTATTCAAGCAGATAATGATTTTATCCTTATTCCGCAGGGTTTAGACTGGCTGTGGCTATCTATTTTAGCTTTTGTGTGTACAGTTTATGCTTTTGCTGAAGGAGTGGAGCTAATTCGTAAATTTTCGGCCTTTACCTTTAATCTTACATTAAACCTTGAACCTGTTTATGGGATTATTTTGGCTTATATATTCTTCGGAGAAAAAGAACGAATGACCATAGGGTTCTATGCGGGAACATTTATCATTCTAATCTCTGTGTTGCTGTATCCACTCCTTAAAAAAACTAAATTTTCAAACAGTTAAAACTTCGTCTGATAGCAAAACATATAGGATTCAGACTGACAGAAAGTTTAATCTGAATTTTTTAGGCTATATTTGAGGCTGATTATATTTCTATTGTAGAAACCCATTCATAAAGTCTTTACCTGAAAACAGTTTAATTCGTTGAATATCCCCCAAATTTCAATTATCGCCCCTCTCTATAATGAAAGTGAAACTTTCCCCTTTTTGATAGAAAGGTTAAATGCATTAATGGATTCGACTCAAGTAAGCATTGAAATTGTGTTAGTAGATGATGGAAGCCGTGATAATACAGCAGAACTGATGCAAGCACTGGCATTAGCCGATGGAAGATATCATTGTTTATTTTTAGCACGAAACCACGGACACCAATTAGCCCTTACAGCAGGTTTAGCCATTTCCAAAGGCTCTGAGGCTGTGATGGTTATTGATGGCGACCTCCAAGATCCTCCTGAATTACTCCACGAATTTTATCCTTATTTAAAACAAGGCTATGATGTTGTTTATGCTGTTCGTAAACAGCGTAAAGAGGGCTTTGTTAAACGTAGTGCCTATTATCTATTTTATCGCTTATTGAAGAGTATCGCTTATGTAGATATTCCCTTGGATAGTGGAGACTTCGCTTTGATGAGCCGTAGAGTAGTGAATATCTTAAATAAAATGCCTGAGGAAAGTCGTTATTTAAGAGGAATGCGTACATGGGTAGGTTTTAAACAGATAGGAGTAGAGTACGCTAGAGAAGAACGTCAAGCTGGAGAATCAAAATATTCTTTCAAACAGCTTTTTAAATTAGCCTATAGCGGCATTTTTAATTTTAGTGAATTCCCCATCAAATTTGTTACAAGATTGGGTTTGTTTTCAATTATTGTTTCGTTGATTTATTTTATAAGTGTATTGATAAAAAAATATTATCTTCAAGAAGTAATAGAGGGTTTTCCTGCGTTGCTTTTTATGATTATTCTTTTTAGTGGCGTTCAATTATTAGCGTTGGGCGTACTCGGAGAATACATTTTGAGAGTCTTTTTCCAGTCTAAAAACCGACCTCTTTTCATTATACGAGGTGAAATTCAAAACAAAGAGTTTGTAGAATAAAATACTCAATTTTGTTGTAGAAGATTGTGTGGAAAATCTTCTACAACTCTTTACCTGCCAATCGCTACTCTTCTTAAAATAGTGTCGATTACCTGCATCGTTGTGATACCATCAGCCTCAGCTTCATAATTAAGCATAATTCTATGATTCAATACATCTGGGGCTATTTCTTTGATATCTTCTGGTAATACATAATCTCGGCCATCTAAATATGCTAAAACTTTCGCTGCTAAATTTAAATTGATGCTTGCACGAGGCGATGCTCCAAATTGTACATAGCGGGCTTCTTCCCTCAATCCATAATCTCCTGGCTTACGCGTGGCAAAAATCAATTCGATGATATATCGTTCAAGCGTTTCAGAAATAGTAATATCATTGATTTCCTTTCTGATTTTGAAAATGTCTTCTTTATTAAGGATAGGTTTTGGCTGATAATTAAAATCCATGTTCGACATTTTCCTCATTACTTCCAATTCTTGTTCTTTATTGAGGTAGTCAACAAATACTTTGAGCATAAACCTATCTACTTGTGCTTCTGGTAAAGGAAAAGTCCCTTCTTGCTCTACAGGGTTTTGAGTTGCTAGTACTAAAAATGGTTTATCAAGCGGATAAGTAAAATCACCAATAGTCACTTGTTTCTCCTGCATGGCTTCCAAAAGGGCAGATTGCACCTTTGCTGGGGCACGGTTTACCTCATCCGCTAGAATAATATTAGCGAAAACTGGTCCTTTTTTCACTTCAAAATCATCAGATTTCCGACTATAAATCATCGTTCCGATAAGGTCGGCAGGTAATAAGTCGGGCGTAAATTGAATACGGTGAAAATCTAACTTAAGGATTTTTGATAAAGTATTTACGGATAATGTTTTTGCCAAGCCCGGTACGCCTTCTAATAAAACGTGTCCGCCTGTAAATAAGCCAATAAGTAGTCGATTCGTCAATTTTTCGTGACCTACCACTACCTTTCCCATTTCTTCAAAAACTTGATTTATTTTTTCTCGTGAAGTCATTATTGTATTGAGGTAAGATTAATTAGCCAATGTTTATCCATTTATGAAAACCTAATAAACGTTGGCATCTACCATATAAAGCTTATATGTATGTGTTCATTGTAAAGCAATTTTACGAAAAAAAATTGGCAATCTGTATCTTACAGTTCTAAAATCGTTAGGGAGACCATCTTTTTTAAGATAGCCTATACGCTAATACATTTCGTGCGCTCTTAGGTTTTATAATAGATAAAAAAGTGTTCTTACATAAAAACCCATAAGCCAAAAGCCTATGGGTTTTAGTATTACACTACCTTTATTTTACTTAAGATTTTTATTGAAATACTGGAAATGGGTCTATAAATGTTCCTTTATTTTGCATTCGTACAATTTCTTCTTCAACACAGAGACATTCCTCTAACTCCTCAATAATGGCTTTTTGTCTAAATCTTGACCAATAATTACTAACTCATTGATTCAATCTCCAAAGCGTTTATCCCACCGTTTCATGATGGTTTCCTTGTTTTCTAGCCAAGCGGGATAAAATGGATGTTCCCATGAAGGAACATCTGCCCACCAAGAACCAGCAGAATCCGAAAACCACTTAGCACCTATAACAGGGAGTTTTTAGTTTGACATCTTCTGCAATTTCTAATATTAATGATATGAGTGATGATGAGTCCAACTGAAGCAAAATAGCCCAGTAGATTGATGTATTTAAAGTCGTCTTCAAATAAAATAGCGACTGCGAAAAGCGAAAAGAATAACCAAAATGAACTACTTATTTTCTGTGAAGTGCTTTCTTTAGTAGTAAAAAATACTGCTACAAAGCAGGTAATTAGAAAGATATAATCCCAATAGCGGATACCTTCATGAGCGCTAACACTGACTTCTGTTTTATAATAAGCTTGTACAAGCATTATTAATGGTGTAGCCAAGCAATGCACCAAGCAGATTCCTGAGCCTAATATGCCTAGGTAATCATAACGATATTTAAAAAATAGTTTTTTCATATTTGCAACATTGTTGCAAATATGGCAACAGAAATTTTATTTTGCAACAATAGTGCAAAAATATTATCTCCATTTATTATATTTGCAACGTTATTGCATTATATAAATTCAACAAATATGAAATTGACTAAGAAAACACTTTTAATGGCAACGCTAGCCTTTGCTTTGGTAGTAGGATGTAAGAAGGATGACCCTGTACCACAAGAAGACAATGAGAACCTAACAACGGTAAGGTTGAAATTTACTGAGGGCGGTGTTACTAAAACTTTTTTATTCAAAGACCTTGATGGTATTGGAGGAAATGCCCCGACGATTGATAAGATTTCGTTAGATGCGAACAAAACCTATGCTTTGGCTGTCGAGATGCTAGATGAAACAAAAACGCCTGTTGTCAATGTGACAGAAGAGATTCAAGAGCAAAAAGATGAACATTTGTTTGAATATATAGCTACTCCTGCAACATTATTAACTGTTTCTGGAAAAGATAAAGACTCTCGTGGTTTTGATGTTGGCTTGACGGCCACTGTAAAAACTGCTGTAGCAGGAACAGGCAAATTGCAGGTGGTTTTACACCATCAACCACCAGTGAATGGCTCTCCAATCAAAAATGGTTCATTTACGGTAGGGAGTATAGATTTTGATGGGACTTTTGAGGTGGAGGTTAAGTAGATTTTAGTTGGGACTAGAGGACTTTAGGACTGGAAGACTTTAGGACTTTAAGACTTTAGAGATTTTGGACTGGAGGAATTTGAGATAAGACTGGGGAGTTTTGATTTATCAAAACTTAACAAATAAACCTTAAAGTCCTTTAGTCCAAGAATCCTAAAGTCTTAAAGTGCAATCCTAAAGTCCTCCAGTCCAAAATCCTAAAGTCCAAAACCTACAACTCACCACTTCAACAAATCCCCCTTCTCAATCCCCTTTCTTTGGCAAAACCCTGCGTTTACTTCTAATACATATTTTGAGTTTTCATAAGATGGTATCTCTTCTTCTGAAAATGGAGCTCTATTGGCTTGTATGGTTACAACTCTTTTTTGATTATCTAAAAAAATAATATCAAGAGGAATAAAAGTATTTTTCATCCAAAAGCTTTGAGGCTGATTTTTAGGCATGATAAACAACATTCCACAAGAGTCGGGCATTGAACGACGAAACATTAAGCCCTGTTCTGTTTCCTTATCATTATCGGCAATCTCAATCGTTAACTTTTGTTTAGTCTTTACAAATTCTAACTCTCCTTCTTTTTTAAAAACAGGTTCTGCCATTTCTGGAATGACACTTATTGTATCTGCTTCGGCGGTCTCAGCATCAGAAGATGAATTATAAAAAAACCGAATGAGATTAGAAGAGAAAAACCCTCCGAAAAGTAATAGAAGCACTAAAATGATAATGATAGTTTTTTTCATAGTCTTTAATTCATTTAAGTGTTTTTTAGGAAACAATGATTTGATTAATTAATGATTTTAGGATTAGAGAATTTGTCTGAAATTTAAGTAATTTTACTAATGTAACATTCAATGTTAACAGAACGCTTTGTTAAGTATTTTGTTTTTGATTGTATGAAATACTCTTTAAATCAATTAATAAAATTTAAATAAACAGATTGATAGACTAAATTTGTCTTTCAGTTGTTTAGTTATAAACTAACGTTGAAAAAAGCCTCTTAACAGAAACAAGTATTTTATACTTCAGCCCGACAGGCATTTCATCTATTTGTAAAATGGACATATCCGAAATCATTAAATACTTATCAGATTCTAAGGAAATCATTAGTGCGGGGCTTTTTGCTATTACCTTTGTAGTATATGCTGAAAACGGGTTGTTCTTTGCCTTTTTCCTTCCTGGCGACTATCTTCTTTTTTTGACAGGTGTTTTTGTAGGAACAGGCTTCTTAAAGTATACTATCGGAACGGTTTTGTTATACCTTTTTGTGGCGGCCGTAGTAGGCTCTTTAACGGGCTTTTTGTTTGGGCGATTTTTTGGCAGTAACCTCGAAAATAAGGCCGATACCTGGTATTTTAAGCAAAAACACTTGGATTCTACCCGTGATTTTTTTGAAAAATATGGTAGCCAAGCATTAATAATTAGCCGATTTTTGCCTTATATCCGTACTTTTGCTCCAATTTTAGCAGGAATTAGCCGAATGAATTACCCAAAATACCTCTTTTTGAATATTGCTGGCGGTGCAATTTGGGTTGGTTCTTTAGTAGGCGGAGGTTATTATTTTGGAGTAGAATTCCCTTGGATTATCAACTATGTTCATTACGTTATTTTATTCTTCTTGGCCATCACCACTTTTACGGTAGTAAAAGGATACTTAAATTTCAGGAAAAAATAAAAATGCTTAACGACAATACCTTTTTACGATGATTACTGATTTTGGTTATATATTACTCTTTATCATTGCTGCGATAGTTTTTGTAGCCGTAATATTATTTTTGGCAAAACTGATTCGCCCGAGCCGCCCGAATGAGGAAAAACTGACTACTTATGAATCGGGGGAAGAGCCAGACGGGAATGCAAACGTTCGGTTTAATATTCGTTTTTATGTAATTGCCTTGATTTTTATCCTTTTCGACGTCGAGATTATCTTTTTATTTCCTTGGGCAACAGTTTTTGGAAATCAGCGATTAATTGCTGATACAGATGGTTTGTGGGGTTGGTTCTCGTTAGTAGAAATGTTTGTATTTATTGGCGTATTATTGATTGGCTTAGCCTATGCTTGGATAAAAGGTCATTTAGACTGGGTACGTCCAGAAGTGAAAATTACTGAATATGAATCTAAAATACCTGCTTCGCTTTACGATAAAATAAACGAAAAATATAGCAAGTAAAAGCCGTAAGATGTTGGGAAATCGTAAAAAAGCCTTGTTTTTTACCATCTATTGCCCTTTTCTCAATGTCGATGGCATGGCGATTTTTCCTTTTATACTTGTTAGAACAAAATCCCCCTCTAAAATATTAATTAATCATGAGTGCATCCATTTAGCCCAACAGCTTGAGTTACTCATCCTCCCATTTTATATTTGGTATTTGTCAGAATATTTATTGAACAGGTTCAAAGGACAAAACCATCAGGTAGCGTATAGCAATATTTGTTTTGAGAAGGAAGCTTATGAAAACGAAGACAAGCTAGCGTATTTGGGAAATAGAAGAGCTTGGAGTTTCTTAAAGTATTGGAAGATTGGCTAGCGATAAGCTACCATAGATTTTGCGGACAAAGCACTCGTTGACGATTATTCAACATAATGCCAATTACTACCTCATGCGACCCTCTCGAGCGTTCCTTTAGTCCAGATAATGTATAGTCGTAAGAATACCCCAAGTTGATTAACGAACTAATATTTGCGCCGACTAATCCTACAAAAGCATCTTTATGGCGATACGATGTACCAAACCAAAAGCGTTCCCTGAAAACTGTTTTTAAGTTAACATCAAAACTGATGGGAGCTTGTGCTACTCTTTTGATAAGCGTAGAAGGAATGAGCGTCCAATCTTCACTGAGTTCTTGTCTAAAACCTGCTGTTAGAAAATAATGAGGTATGGCATCGCCACTCCAACTTTGATTAGGGTTATCCGTATTTTTATAATTAAAGCTATTAAAAATAAATTGATTGGCTGATACTCCCACAAAAAACTGCTTTGAATATAGCCAAGCACCAGCATTCAGATTGGGTTGAAGAGCTGTAAGCCTTGAGCCTGCAACAATAGCTTGGTCAGGGTTGTCTTTTACCTGTACTTTGCTGAAATCTACAGTGTATTGAGATATTCCACCAGAAAACCCGATGGCAAGTTTCATCTTCGTGGTAATAGGGACGTGTAATGAATAGCTGATATTAAAACTATTCTGCGTATTGGCTCCTGTTTTATCAGATACTAATATAAACCCAATACCGTGGTGGATAGGTACTTTAGCCGAAGTATTGAATTGGTTTGATAAGGCCATAGGTCGCCGAATAGACTTACTAAAATTAGGACGAACGCCCGTACTTGTTCTATCTGTCTTGCCAATAGGAATATGAGCCGACACATAATAAGTAGTAGGAGCCCCCTCAAAATCTGTCCATTGATTTCGATAACCCGTTTTAATATCAGTATAATCTTCAATACCCCCAACTGCGGGATTGATTAAATAGCTATTCATCATGTATTGACTATACTGAGGTTGGGTTTGGGCAAATGCCATCAAACTCACGGTAATCATCAAAAAAACAAGTATAATTTTTAGCATAATAGCGATGAAATTCACATTTTAATACTAAAGATAATAATAAAAGAGGTTTTTCTATTAATATTCTAATGAGTATCCAACCTTTTGAAAAAAATATGTGTCTATTATCATGCTTACTAGTGACTATTAGTCGATTTATTTACTTCAATCAAAATAACGGGTAGATAAGCCTGTTTTTGGTGAGTAAATATTTAAAAATCAGAGAAGTAACTGAAAAAAAGTAAAGACCCATGAAACCTTAGTTGTTTTTATCACGTAGATGATATTAGAAAGACAATCGGCTTGGGTTTGTGTAGAAACTAAGATTGTACAAGTTTTCATAAAGATGCATTACTGCAAAATTTTATGGAAATAAAAGATAATTAAATAGCTTATGGAGAATATCGAAAGCCTTTAGAAATTTTCTAAAGGCTTTTTTGTTGAAATTCTTGCTAGAAAAGAACAAAGTTTAAAACTTCTACGTTAAACTTGTAATCCAAACAAGACTGTTTGAATTTTAAATATCAAACGCATAAGGCAATAATGCAAATACATCAACTACCGTTAGAGGACGTCAATCAGTTTTCGTCTCTTTTTTTAGACTTCATTAATCAATCCACAAAAACTAAAGATTTTTACGAAAATTATCCCGCTCTTCAAGGATTTGAAAAGCAAATCGCTTTAAAACAATTTGATTCAGCCAAACGTAGTATTTTAGTAGAAATGCTAAAAAAACAGTATTCAGGTATAAGCAATAAGCCAAATGTTGATATTCTTTTAGAAGAAAATACGTTTACCGTTACTACGGGACATCAACTCAATATTTTTACAGGCCCTCTTTATGTAATTTATAAGCTTGTTACAACAGTTAACTTGGCGAAATCATTGAAAAATGCTTTTCCAGCTTACAATTTTGTACCAGTATATTGGATGGCAACAGAAGACCATGATTTTGCAGAAATCAATCATTTTTCATTGTTCGGTAAGAAACTAGCTTGGGAGACAGCCCAAAAAGGAGCAGTAGGTAGAATGAACCCGAAAGAATTAGAGGCTTTGATAACAGAAATGACCGAATGTCCTGCTATTTTCAAGGATGCATACCTGAACAATGAGACTTTGGCGAATGCAGCACGATGTTACGCTAATGATTTATTCGGAGACCAAGGATTGATTTGTATCGATGCCGATGACAGAAATTTGAAAAAACTGTTTGCACCCATTATTAAAAACGATTTACTACACCATACTGCTTTTGATGTTGTTTCAAAAACTTCTGAAAAACTAGAATCTTTGGGCTATAAAACCCAAATTTCTCCCCGTGAAATCAACTTCTTTTATTTAGAAAATGGACTTCGTGAGCGTATTGTCAAAGAAGGCAATACCTATAAAGTATTGAATACTAATTTGCAATTTTCTGAAACAGAAATCCTTGCCCTGCTGGAAGCTGAGCCTGAAAAATTCAGTCCTAATGTGGTATTAAGACCCGTTTATGAAGAAGTGATTCTGCCAAACTTAGCCTATATCGGTGGGCCATCAGAAGTACCTTATTGGCTTCAATTAAAAGGCATTTTTGATTTCCATCAGGTAGCGTTCCCTATCTTAATGCCTAGAAACTTCTGTTTGATCGTCAATAAAGCTACAGCTAAAAGAATAGAAAAATTAGATTTAACCAGTCAGGATTTATTTTTGGATGAAATAAGCTTGAAGAAAAGCTTTATTGAAAAGCATTCTGAAAATAGCTTAAGCCTTTCTACGGAGAGTAATTCTTTTGTGCAGGTTTTTGAGGAGATTCTGACAAAAGCAGTAAAAATAGATAAAACGTTGGAGGGTGCCGTAAAAGGAGAGCAACAGAAGGTATTGAATGCCCTTGAAAACTTAGAAAAGCGTTTGAAAAAAGCAGAGGAGAGAAACCACGAAACAGAAGTAAATCAGCTGTTGGGAGTAAAACAGAAGCTTTTCCCGAATGGAATTCCCCAAGAAAGAGGCGAGAACTTTTTGAATTTCTATTTGAACAACCCTGAATTCTTGACGCAAATTGCTGAAGTCTTCGACCCGCTTAACTTTAAGTTTTATGTGATTACAGAAGAATAGTAAAAAGCAAAATCATAGAAAAAGGTCGGAAATGTTAAATCATTTCCGACCTTTTTTATGAAAGATTATCTATCTAAATAAAGTTCAAGGGATAGGCAATACCTTACTTTCTTTGAAAGTAGAAAGAATGACCATCGTTTGTGTTCCTGCTACTTCTTCAATCTCATTGATTTTCTCAAGCATCAATTTCTGGTATGAAGCAATGTCTTTAGCAATTATTTTCAACAAAAAATCTCCAGAACCTGTAACGTGGTGACATTCAATGACTTCTGGTATCGAGTTTATTTGTGAAACGAAAGATTCAGTAACTTGTTTTTTATGTCCTATCAAAGTAACAGTCACAAAAGTAGTAACTCCTAAACCCACTTTCTCGCGGTTTAATTGTGCATGATAGCTTTCAATTATTCCAGCAGTTTCTAATTTCTTAACACGTTCCAGTGTTGGGGCAGGTGATAGTCCTATTTCTTTTGATAATTGTGCATTAGTAATTTTGGCATTTTGTTGTAAAATTTCTAATACTTTATGGTCTATTTGATCTAGTTTAATACTCATTTCTTCGGAGTTTAGAATTGATGAAAGCGAAAAACGCCATTGATAATTTCAATGGTTTTTCAGAATTACACGATTGTTTAATATGGGTTATTTTTAGTGCGATAGGAAATCTATTGCAAATCTAATAGCTTTTTTGTGATTTTTGTAAGAAATTCTACAAAAAAGCTATTTTTTAGAATAATATTTTTATTATTCGGTAATTATATACCTATCTATTCATAAAATTCTGTGAAAACAGAATTTATATGCTAAAAATAGAAAAGTGCAAAACAGAATCTTATTTTGTATAAATGCTTACTTTCGTTTAGAAATTTTGTGGAAAGAATCTTTTGTTTGTAGCGAATCGTTAAAAATTGGATGGTCAATAGGGCTTTTTAAAAGATATTTTGTCGCTCTTTCTTGTACTAGTTTATGCTACATTCATCAAGATTTTAAATTATTATCTGAAACTTTGTAACCGTAAAGGCTACGAGTTGAAAACTCGTGCTACGGCGTACTTTATAAACTTCTCAGCTAAAAAAAGTTTTTAAAAGCTGATTTGCTGTAAAAACCCTGATTCATTCCCTAAAAAATCCGTAATTTCGTAAGATAGTCTTGTCACGATTTTGTTAATTAGCAAAACAAGTGCTAATATGCGAGAACCAACAAATTGATAACGATTAAGCTTATGGCAGAAGAAGAAAAAAAATCACTTAATTTCCTTGAACAAATTGTAGAAGAAGATTTACAAGCGGGCAAACACGGAGGACGTGTTTTGACTCGTTTTCCACCTGAGCCTAATGGGTATCTACACATTGGGCATGCTAAATCAATATGCTTGAATTTTGGCTTGGCTGCTAAATATGGCGGACAAACTAACCTTCGTTTTGATGATACAAACCCTGAAAAGGAAGAGACTGAATACGTAGATTCTATCAAAGCAGATGTTCGTTGGCTTGGGTTTGATTGGGCAGGAGAAGAATTGTATGCTTCTGATTATTTTGAAACCTTATATAATTTTGCTGTAGAGCTTATCAAAAAAGGCTTTGCTTATGTAGACGACCAAACATCTGAGCAAATTGCGTCCCAAAAAGGAAATCCTAATTTCGCAGGTGAAGATAGCCCATACCGTTACCGTAGCATAGAAGAAAACTTAGATTTATTCAGTAGAATGCGTGCTGGCGAGTTTGAAGATGGAGCTAAAGTGCTAAGAGCTAAAATCGATATGGCTCATCCGAATATGCACATGCGCGACCCGCTGATGTATCGTATCAAGCATGCTCCACATCACCGTACGGGTGATGCTTGGTGTATTTATCCAATGTACGATTTTGCACATGGTCAGTCAGATTCTATCGAAGAAATTACCCATTCAGTTTGTACTTTAGAATTTGATGTTCACCGTCCTTTATACGAATGGTTTATTGAAAAGCTAGGCATTTATCCTTCACATCAATACGAATTTGCAAGATTGAACCTTACTCATACAGTAATGAGTAAACGAAAATTGTTACAATTAGTAAATGAAGGTATTGTAAATGGTTGGGACGACCCACGTATGCCAACTATTTCGGCATTGCGTCGTCGTGGTTTTACACCAACATCAATTCGTAATTTTTGCGAAAAAATCGGTGTAGCCAAAAGAGATAATTTGATTGATGTAGGCGTGTTAGATTACTGTGTGAGAGAAGATTTGAACAAACTTGCTACCAGAGTAATGGCTGTTTTAGATCCATTGAAGGTAGTAATTACCAATTATCCTGAAGGACAAGTAGAGGAACTGCACGTAGAAAATAATCCTGAGGATGAAAATGCTGGAAGTAGGATTGTTCCATTTAGCCGTGAGATTTATATCGAACAAGATGACTTTATGGAAGTGCCGATGAAGAAATTCTTCCGTTTAGGTCCTGGCTTGATGGTTCGATTGAAAGGTGCTTATATTATCCAGTGCGATGATTTTGTAAAAGACGAATTTGGCAATATTACCGAACTACATTGCAGTTATATTCCAGAAAGTCGTTCAGGTGCTGATACTTCGGGGCTTCATGTAAAAGGTACTATTCACTGGGTATCTGTACAGCATGCTAGCAAAGCAGAAGTACGTATATACGATAGACTATTGATTTTGGAAGATGCTTCACAAGTAGGAGACGACTTCAAGAAGTTTATCAATCCAGATTCTCTGACGGTTATTCCAGAAGTTTTTGTAGAACCAAGCTTGAAAGAAGCCCAAGTGGGAACGAACTACCAATTTATGCGTAAGGGCTATTTCTGTTTAGATACAGATTCAACGGCCGAACATTTGGTATTCAACAGAACAGTAGGCTTGAAGGATACTTGGGTAAAAGAAAAAGGAAAGTAGAATTTGAGTTGTGTTAATAAAATAGCTACCTCGAATTTTAAAGTAATAAAAAAGCGGTCGAAATTAGTTTTTCGACCGCTTTTTTATGATTGATGTACAATGAATTCCTACTGTTTGAGCGAAGCGAGTTTAGGAATTCTTGATTTTTTTGTTACTTTTTGCATCAAGGCAAAAAGTAAGGACAAGTATAAATCCAAAAAATCTCTGAAGTCTTTTAAACCTCACTATTTCATGAGAAGATTCGGCATCATTATGTTTTAATATGAAGCTTGATAGTCAATTGTAAAAACAGTGATAGATATTTTGTCTTTACTTACTTTAATGGGAAAAATATTCCCATCTCCATCAAACAAATTTGAATACAAACCTTTATTTCCTTCACGAATAAATAAAGAGTAACGTCCTTCTTCTAAATCAACACAAAACTTCCCTTCTTCATCAGACTTTACACTTTTAATAAATTTTGTAGCAATGGTTTGATAGAACCCATTTTCACGAGTAGTTTCAGCCGTATTCGTCAAATCATACACTACTAATTCTCGTTGAACAGGTTTTGCTTTAGGAGTAGGTCTATCAGGCGAAGGCATCATATTTCCAGATTTCCAGAAAATAGTGCCACAGATTCCTTGCTGAACCAAAGCAGATTCATTGGTGATTGGTTTGGTGCCAGTAGGAGCGTCGGGATTGATAGTAGCCTTTTGTACAGAAGCAGGAAGCGTATTTTTCCTTTTCAATTTTTTCTTGGTCTTCTGTCCAAAAGCACCAATCATCGAAAGGCACCCAAGAATAAGTATGAAGATTTTAACTTTGATCATGTCAAAGATTATTTTCTTTTGAATAATGAATCAACAAACTCCTTTTTATTGAAAACCTGCAAATCTTCTATCTTTTCACCAACGCCAATGTATTTCACAGGAATTTTAAACTGGTCAGAAATTCCGATAACTACGCCACCTTTGGCTGTTCCATCCAATTTAGTAATAGCCAAAGCCGTTACATCAGTTGTTTTAGTAAACTCTTGTGCCTGAATAAAGGCATTTTGTCCTGTCGAGCCATCAAGTACTAATAAAATTTCGTGGGGAGCATCAGGCAAAAACTTCTGCATCACACGCTTGATTTTAGAAAGCTCGTTCATCAAGTTTACTTTATTGTGTAAGCGTCCTGCTGTATCAATGATTACCACGTCAGCATTTTGTTCTACAGCCTGCTTTACGGTGTCGTAGGCTACAGAGGCTGGGTCGCTATTCATACCGTGGTCTATTACGGTTACACCTACTCTTTGTCCCCATAATTTAAGCTGGTCGACAGCGGCAGCTCTAAAGGTATCTCCAGCGCCTAATATTACTTTGTTGCCCGCCTTGTGGAATTGTGAAGCCAACTTACCAATAGTCGTTGTTTTACCAACTCCATTTACGCCCACCACCATAATTACATAAGGCTTGATATTGCTTTTAAAGGCCTCGGACACATCCTCCGACTTATTCTGTGCCAATAGCTCAGCAATTTCTTCTCTCAGAAGGCTATCGAGCTCAGTCGTTGTTACAAATTTATCTCTGGCTACACGTTCTTCAATTCTACGAATAATTTTCAGGGTTGTATCAACGCCCACATCCGAAGAGATTAAAATTTCTTCTAATTCATCTAATACCTCCTCATCGACTTTCGACTTGCCGACTACTGCTCTACTTAATTTAGAAAAAAGACCTTCTTTGGTTTTTTCTAATCCTTTGTCAAGTGTTTCTTTTTCTTCGGTATTTAAGGTTTCTTTTTTCTTAAAAAAATCAAATAAGCCCATGTTTGGTTATCAGTTTTCAGTTATCGTTTTGGTTTGTAGTAGTCAAGCGTTGGATGTTAAATATCATTAGCTGAAATTACCCAATTTTTTCTCTTTAAACTAATATTAAATAAGCACAACTAGTTCCCCAAATATAAAACAAAAAAAGTCCCCTAACCTTATTTAGATAGGGGACTTTCTTTAAAGTCGAAAGAATTAACCTTTCAACGCTGCTGCTACTTCATCTTGAAGAACGATTTCTTCTTTGAATGTGTAAGCACCAGTAGCAGGGTTTTTCACTGCTTTAACGATTTTTGCGTATTTTACGCCACCTTCTTTCTTAAGGGTTGCAACTACTTTCTTTGCCATTTCTTTGTATAAGTTATTGTTATCCGTTTTGAGTTATCGACTGACTGTAACTTAACTGATGAGCAAACCCATCAATTACGATAACACAGACTTGATAACTTGTAATTGACAACTAAATGAATTACTTAATTTCTTTATGAACAGTCACTTTCTTCAAGAAAGGATTGTATTTCTTTAACTCTAAACGAGCTGTAGTGTTTTTACGGTTTTTCTTAGTGATGTAACGAGACATCCCTGGAACGCCTGAAGTTTTTTGCTCAGTACATTCCAAAATCACTTGGATTCTATTGCCTTTCTTAGCCATTGCTTTGTTTGCTTAATTGGTTATAAAAAATCGTTTTCTATTGATTATCAGTAAATTACAACCCAATCAAACTGAAAAACGAAGATGTGTCTTTGAAACAGGACTGCAAAGGTAGTAAATGTTTGAGTTTTAGACAAATATGTTTTCAAAAGTTTTTAATAAATATTGATAGAATGTTAAAAATAGTCAATTTTGACCCTTTTTAACCCAATTTATGCTTAAACCTTATCATTTTCAAGAACATAATTTTCAAGAGCTTAGTACATTGTTCGCGACCAAAGCCGTTTTTAATAGCTATTTTCGCGCTATCTAAACTTGTAAAAGTCCCATTTTAAAGTCCTTCGTAATTGGCGAATGGTCAGCTGCCAGAATACTGGTTGAAATAATACTTCTTGTAGCCAATGGGTCGATAATTTCATCAACCCACAATCGGGCAGCAGCATAATAAGGCGTAGTTTGCGTATTATATTTATCTTTGATACCTTTCAAAATGTTGTCTTCTTCTTCTTTCGTAATGATTTTGCCTTTGGCTTTCATAGAGGCTACTTGGGTTTGTAACAAAGTTTGGGCTGCCTGTTCGCCACCCATTACTGCAATTTTAGCACTCGGCCAAGCATAAATAAAGCGAGGGTCGAAAGCCTTCCCACACATAGCGTAATTACCTGCGCCATAAGAATTGCCAATGATAATCGTGATTTTTGGGACAACAGAATTTGAAACAGCATTTACCATTTTGGCTCCGTCTTTGATAATACCCGAATGCTCTGAACGACTGCCGACCATAAAGCCCGTAACATCTTGTAAGAAAACCAAAGGGATTTTCTTTTGATTACAATTCATGATAAAGCGTGCTGCTTTATCTGCTGAATCGTTGTAAATAACTCCCCCGATTTGTACCTCACCTTTGGTATTTTTAATGACTAATCGTTGATTAGCCACAATGCCTACTGCCCAACCATCAATACGAGCATATCCACATAGGATAGTCTTGCCATAATCTTTTTTAAACTCATCAAACTCGGAATCATCTACCAACCGCTCAATGATTTCACGCATATCATAAGGTTTAGTTCTAAGCTCAGGAAGAATATCCAATATTTCTTCCAGATGTTTAGTAGGTACTTTTGGGGTAGACCTATTAAAACCAGCCTTTTCAAATTTCCCTAATTTGCCGATAGTCCTTTTTATTTGGTCAAGACATTCTTGTTCGGTATCAAACTGATAATCGGCATTGCCCGAAATGGCATTATGAGTATTGGCTCCTCCCAAAGTCTCTGCATCTATTTCTTCACCAATAGCAGCCTTTACCAAATAAGGCCCTGCTAAAAAAATAGAGCTTTGCCCTGTAACCATCAAGGTTTCATCCGACATAATAGGTAAATACGCTCCACCAGCCACGCAACTGCCCAGCACGGCAGATATTTGCGTGATTCCCATGGCACTCATCACAGAGTTGTTGTAGAATACTTTTCCAAAATGTTCTTTGTCTGGAAAAATCTCATCTTGCATGGGTAAAAACACGCCTGCACTATCCACCAAGTAAATGATTGGCAATTGATTTTGCATGGCGATTTCCTGAAAGCGAAGATTCTTTTTACCTGTAATGGGGAAATATGCGCCAGCTTTTACTGTTTGGTCATTAGCTACAATTACGCACAATTGCCCAGCAATGTAGCCTAATCCACCAACTGTTCCTCCTGCTGGACAACCACCATATTCTTCGTACATTTCGTAGCCAACGAATGCCCCAATTTCCTGAAATTCAGTGTCGGTATCTATTAAATAATTAATGCGTTCTCGGGCGACTAATTTACCCCTTTCATGTTGTTTTTGAATATTTTTTAGTCCTCCTCCTTCTTTTATTTTATCCAATCGTTGATTCATTTCTGTAAGCAATTGCTTATGAAATTCCTTATTGTTTACAGCCATAGTATGATGATGATTTGAGATTATTGATGAATATAAATAGTATTATTTTTTGATAATTTACAATTATTTTTTGATAATGTAATTTTTGAAAATAATAGACTCTGATACAATATTTGGTTATTCTCTTTTAAAATACGGTTGGAATACTGGCGAAATGCTATTTGAAATTGAATGAAGTTGAGATTGATTTGATAAGCCAAATATTATTTTGTTGAATAAAAAATAAAAAACTTTTACCTAACGATTTGGACATAAAAAAAGCCAGAGAAATGGTTTCCTCTGGCTCCTGTATAGTAGATTACGTTATTCTTCTAAATCGGCTTCTTCTAAAATGTAGTTCATTTCATAAATATCATCAGCATTCAATTTTAACTTGCCTTTAAATGTATGCATTTCGTCAGTTTTGTATTTATGCGAAGCTCCCTTTTTAGGTTTTAATGACATTACTGACTCTGGACCCGCACCTCCACAGAAAAAGCACTGGCTATACGGAAATGCAGAAAGCACATACATATTAGTAGCAGCATCTACTGGAATTACATAGCCTTTAATGATAACCTCCTTGTTTTCTAATTTCTTTACAGCTGGTCCAAAAGTAGGGTATAGCATAAAAATAGATTCTTGCGGATACCATTTTTTCTTAAATACCACATCTTTCAAAATATCCCAAGTAAGTTTCTCCGAAGGCAGAGCAACTGGTTTTTTCATAGGAGTTGCCGACATCAAAGTCAACAACAAGGCACTGAATGTGATTAAAGTCTTGATTTTCATTTTAGTTGTATGCTATCAGCCTTGAGCTTTTAGCTTTTTGTTGATTTTTTTATTTTAATTTTTTACCCGCTGATTTTAGAGATTTTTACCCGCAGATTTTCGCTGATTAACTTTTGGCTTATTTTAATCTGCATTATCTGCGTATTTTTTCCGCGTGAATCAGCGGGGATATTTTATTTTTTACCCGCTGATTTCAGAGATTTTAAATCGCTGATATTCGCTGATTTTAAACTTTATCTGTGCTATCTCCGTGTTTTTTCTGTGTAAATCAGCGGGTAAAATTAATTTTCATTATTCATCCGCCAAAGTTCTTGAAATATCTATTTTATAGATTCCTAATGAAGGAATAGCTGCTGCCAACAACCCAATTACTAACGCACCGATGAACAACCATAATTCTTCTGTTAGCAAAGATAAAACGTTGAAGTCATAATGAAAATTTTGTTCGACGTTTTTCGACATTAACCACAATCCCAGTCTACTTAAAGCAATGCCAATCACAAATCCGATTGAGCTGATAATCAAGCCTTCAAGTAATAACAAAAAGAATAGTTTGGTTCTACTAGCACCCATTGAAAGCATCAACGCCATTTCATATTTTCGCTCTTTGAGCGAATTATAAAGCGATACAAATACACTTAAGCCAGAAACGATGATGATAACCAAGGCAATGATTTTAAGCGTATCAATTCCAAAGCCCATCAAAGCAAACAATCTATTGATTTCAATAGCAGGCGAAGCCGTTTGCATCGTAGTATTTTGATTGATACTTCTAGCCATCATCATGCCCATTGCAGGATTTCTGAATTTTATCAACATGGAAGTAATTTCCTTAGATTCTTCTTGATGATGATGTTCTTCGTCAGTAGGAGGGGTATCTTCTTCTAATAATTTTAAGGCATTTGCTCCTTTACCAGCTTCTTCTTCATGATGTTCGTCGTGAACTGCCCAAACACTCTCAAGTGGCGTAACCATTAATTGGTCGAGCACAGAATTAGTGTTTTTTAGAACACCCACTACTTTAAATTTCTTTTCTTCATGCACATCACCTTCTTTGTCATAGCCGTGTTGCGAAGCAAAAGTATCACCAACTTTTAATTCCAGATTTTTAGCTACTTTCGCACCCAATACCATTTCCATAGGTTCAGAAAAAGCTTTGCCTGATTCAAATGCTGCTTCAAAATGTTGAAGATATTTTTCGTTAGAGCCTACTATTCTATACCCTTGATAACTATCGCCCATTGATAGCGGAATCGCCGATTTTACCAAAGGATTGCGAGTTAGTCGGTTAGCTTCGTCTAAAGAAATATTCCCTGTCGGAGCATCTATCTGATAAATACTAGCTAAAATCAATTGTAGTGGACTGCCCTTTGCACCAACCACCATATCTATTCCAGCCACATTTCTGGTAAACTTTTCTTCTAATTGTTTTCCTGCCAAGAGTAATAATGAAATAATAGCAATCCCCAGTGCCATCAGTAAGATACTTAAAAAGCTAGTAAGGGGTTTGTCTTTTAGGTTACTCCAAGATATTTTTAGTAAGTTCATTTGCTATAAATTTATACGTTTTTCAACCACATCTTTCAAGCGTTGGTCATGGGTTACTACTACCAAACTTGCTCCAATTTCCTCAATTTGTGTTTTCAACAAATCTACCACTTTCAAGCAATTGTCATCATCCAAACTAGATGTTGGCTCGTCGGCTAAAATAACAGAAGGTTTATTCATCAAGGCTCTGGCGATGCTTACACGTTGCTGTTCTCCCTGTGATAATTGAGTAGTTTTCTTATGAAGATGTTCGGCAAAGCCCAAACTTTCAGCTAGGTGTTTGGCTAGGTCTTTGGCTTGAGATTTCCCTGCTAAATAGTTTGTCAACACTAAATTTTCTAACACAGAAAGGGAATGAACAAAATGAGGTTTTTGATAAATAATACCTACATTTTTTGCCCTAAAATCTGCCGCTGACCCGACTGATAAATCGCTAATTTCTTGGTTATTGATTTGGATTTTACCGCCTGTTGGTTTTAGTAAAAGCGCCATTAAATGTAAAAAGGTTGTTTTGCCTTTACCCGACTTACCCAAAATAAGCATTGTTTCGCGGTCGGCACAGGAAAAATCTGGAAAAGCAAAGCTCTTTTCAGAAGAATACGAGAAGGTAAGGTTTTGCGTGGCTATCATGCTATTGATGTTTTATACAAAGATAGCTAATGCAATGATATTGCAAGAAATTTGGGGGATAGTTTAATATTTGGGCTATCAGAATTTAATGTGGTTGTTAAGTTCTTCTCCAATATAAAAGGGAAGCCTTCATCAATGAAAACTTCCCTTTCTATTTTTTGAGTTGGAAACTCGAACTATACTACTGTAACTTTCACTGTCAAAGTCAATTCTTCAAATTCAACATCTTGACCATCTGCTAATTCGTTGACTACTTCTAGCGAAAGGGCTTGTACTTCCTGACTGATAAAGTCTTTGAAGGCTACAACGCCAGCCGTTACTTCTGCATCTGAATCAAGTAATTGAATGCTGATTTTATCGGTTACTTCAAAACCTGAATCTTTACGTAAGTTCTGGATACGATTCACAAAATCGCGAGCGATACCTTCTTGTTTCAGCTCAGGCGTAATGTTGATGTCTAATGCCACCGTAATACCTGCGTCTGATGCCGTTAAGTATCCAGGTAAATCTTCTGTTTGAATTTCAACATCTTCTAAGGCAATCGTATAAGTATCAAGACTTATCGTCTTGTTTTCCTCTAAAGCTTTCAAGTCTTCAGCAGTCATTGAAGTGATTACAGCAGCAACAGCTTTCATGTCTTTACCGAATTTCGGTCCTAACGCTTTAAAGTTGGGTTTTACCTTTTTCGATAATACGCCCGACGCATCATTTAAGTATTCAACTGCTTTGATGTTTACCTCTGTCTTAATCAATTCGTCTACATGACGGATTTGCTCACGCGTTTGCTCGCTTAATATCGGAATCAAAATCTTCGACAATGGCTGACGTACTTTAATACGATTAGTTTTTCTTAACGAGTGAATCAAAGAACAAATTCTTTGAGCCAAGTCCATCGAAGTTTCCAATTCAGTATTAATCCATTCGTGCTGTACTTTCGGGAAGTTCGTCAAGTGAACAGATACGTCCGTACTTGTTTCAGTATCGGTTAAGTTTTTGTACAGCCAATCACCGTAAAAAGGAGCAATTGGCGACATCAACTGAGCAATCGTTTTCAAACAATACGCTAATGTTTCATAAGCCGACTGTTTGTCCGACGTCACCTCGCCTTTCCAGAAGCGTCTTCTTCCTAAACGTACGTACCAGTTAGAAAGATGGTCACCCACAAACTCTTGGATGGCACGTCCCGCTTTGGTTGGTTCGTAAGTATTATAAGCCTCGTCTACTTCTTTTATCAACGTTTGTAATTTTGATAAAATCCATTGGTCAAGCTCGGTTGCAATGCTTTTATCAAGTTTCCCCGTTGGCGTATAGCCATCTAAATTGGCATACAACGCAAAGAAATTATAGGTATTTGTAAGCGTTCCAAAGAATTTATTACGTACTTCGGTAATGCCTGCTAAATCAAATTTAAGGTTATCCCAAGGTTGTGCATTCGTAATCATGTACCAACGCGTTGGGTCTGCACCATATTTCTTCAGGGTTTCAAATGGATCAACAGCATTGCCTAAACGTTTAGACATTTTGTTGCCGTTTTTATCCAATACTAAGCCCGTAGAAACTACGTTTTTGAAGGCAACGGAATCAGAGACCATTGCCGAAATAGCATGTAAGGTAAAGAACCAACCACGTGTCTGGTCAACTCCCTCTGAGATAAAATCGGCTGGATAAGCTTCATCAAAAATATCTTTGTTCTCGAACGGATAATGCCATTGTGCATAAGGCATTGCTCCAGAATCAAACCAAACGTCGATAAGGTCAGTTTCGCGCGTCATTACTTTACCCGAAGCTGAAACTAAATATACTTCATCCACAAACGGACGGTGTAAGTCTTCAGTACCTGCTTTTAATAAGGCTAAAAACTTCTCGTTAGCCGCACGTTGTTCTGCTGATAGTACATCATCTTTCAAAGCATGCGTTATGCCGTTTTCTAGTTCTTTTAAAGAACCGATACAAACGTCTTCGCCATCTTCCGAACGCCAGATTGGTAGGGGAGTTCCCCAATATCTTGAACGAGATAAATTCCAGTCTACTAAGTTTTCTAACCAATTACCAAAACGACCAGTACCCGTAGATTCTGGTTTCCAGTTGATGGTATTGTTTAGGGCTATCATTTTATCTTTTACTGCCGTCGTGCGGATAAACCAAGAATCCAATGGATAGTATAATACAGGTTTATCGGTTCTCCAGCAATGTGGATAAGAGTGATCAAATTTCTGAACGTTGAAAGCCTTGTTCTCCGTTTTCAATTGAATAGCAATGCGTTCGTCAACAGATAGATATTTATCTCTTCCTTGTTTGATGCGTTGCTCTTCTTTTTCTTCGTCTGATAAATAAGCTTCTTTTACAGGCTCATTAGCATAATCAGTAATTTCGGCTACAAAACGACCTTGGCGATTGACAATTGGTACTTCTTTACCCGTTTCGTCTTTGACAAAAATAGAAGGAATGCCATTTTGTTGCGCCACTCTAAAGTCGTCTGCACCAAAAGTTGGTGAAGTATGTACTACGCCAGTACCATCTTCTGTCGTTACGAAGTCACCAATAATTACCCTGAAAGCAGCACTTTCTGGCTGAACATAAGGCATCAATTGTTCGTATTCGATGCCTTCTAGGAAATTCCCTTTAAAACTAAATACTTCTCTCCAAGGAATGATTTTATCTCCATCGTTATATTTCGAGAAGTCGCCGTCTTTTCCTTTTTCGTTGAAATATTTTCCAACTAAATCTTTCGCCAACACTACATTTACGGGTTCGTAAGTATAAGGATTAAAAGATTTAATTAAAGAATATTCTATGTTTTTACCCACCGTTAAAGCTGAGTTCGCAGGTAAAGTCCAAGGGGTAGTCGTCCAAGCTAAGATATAAATATTGCTACTATCGGCACCGTCGAACAAGAAACCCGATTTGCCTGTCAATTTTACTTTAAACTGAGCCGTCAGTGAAGTATCTTTTACTTCACGATAACAACCCGGCTGGTTAAGCTCGTGCGAAGAAAGCCCCGTTCCTGCTGCTGGCGAATACGGCTGAATGGTATAACCTTTGTAGAGTAAACCTTTTTCATAAAGGGTTTTCAACAAATGCCAAACCGACTCGATATAATCGTTTTCATAAGTAATGTATGGATTATCCAAATCTACCCAATAGCCCATTTTCTCGGTCAAATCATTCCACTGGTCAGTGAATTTCATGACCGTTTCACGACACTTCTTGTTGTACTCCTCAACCGAAACATATTTTGGAGATTTAAGATTACCAATATCGTCTTTGGTAATGCCTAATTCTTTTTCTACTTGTAATTCCACAGGCAAACCGTGGGTATCCCATCCGCCTTTGCGTTTTACTTGTTTGCCTTTTAAAGTTTGATAACGACAGAAAATATCCTTAATCGCACGAGCCATCACGTGGTGAATACCTGGTGTTCCATTTGCCGAAGGAGGTCCTTCATAAAAAGTGAAAGTTGGATTGCCCTCACGGGTTTCGATAGACTTTTCAAAAATCTTTTCGTCTTGCCAAAATTTAAGGATTTCGTCTGCAACCTGACCATAGTCAAGGTTTTTATATTCTTTAAAATTCATTATGGACTATAATTCGTTTATTACGTTGTTAAAAATTATCTGTTGAGATGTTTTTTATCTAATAGGCTGGGAAAATTCCTGCAAAAGTACAAAAAATGACTGGCTTTTGGAAGGAATAGGTATCAAGAAAAGAAATTTCAGGATTCCAACTTATTTAATCATAATTGTGTCTTTGTATAGAAAGGCGATTTGTTTTTTGAAACAATGATTTTACAGGCAAAAAATACAATATTAGTCAACGAATAGCCTTATAAATACGTTTATTACTAAACATTGATAACATGAAAATTTTAGCGATTAGTTTCTTATTTCTTTTGTTTTTGGGTTCTTGTAAGTCAAACGAAGAAACAATAGACCCTACAGGGATTGTTGGGAAATGGCAAACCACAGGAATTACGCAATCCATGAATCAGGATGGTAGCTGGGGCGAATGGCATATCAACCCAACTTTTGCTGCTGTAACGCCATCTATCTGGCAGTTTGCCAGTAATGGGAATTTTTTAATAGATGGCAAACCCGGTGGTGATTGCTGTTTTGCAGGGAATAAATATACCGTTTCTGAGGATAAGAAAATCACCTTTACCGAACTAAAACCAATATGTCCTGAAGTGTATTGTGTTCGTTGTAGTGACTGGGATTATGGCAAAGCGGGCAATGATACATTGATACTAAGACAATGTGCTACAAGAAATAAACTTGTCAGGGTAAAATAAAAAACCATCATTCCAACCTTAAAAATAAATTCTACGTCTTTATAAAAACAGTTTATTAAAATTTAAACTTTAAATAACATGAAATTATTATCATTAAGTCTAGGACTACTTTTAATGATTAGTTCTTGCAAGTCAGTTGACGAAGTAACACCCGGAAAAGAAAGTTCAGCCAAAGTTTCTGCTAATCAATTAGTAGGAAAATGGAATCCTACTTATATGCAAAAAGATAAAGGGGCAGATGCTAAATGGACAACCATTAATACATTTGTTGCTTTACCAACCATTGAATTTACAGCAGATGGTAACTTTTTAAGTGACGGAAAGCCTGGTGCAGATTGCTGCGGATGGGTTGGCAATAGATACACATTCAAAGATAGCAAAATTACTTTTTCTGATTTTAAACCTTGTCCAGAGGTGCTTTGTATAGCGATTGCTTGCGATGGCTGGAAGGTTCAAAAAATTGAAAACGATACGCTTGTGGTAGAAAACTGTTTTAACGTAACCAAATTTGTGAAAGCTAAATAATAATTAGTTCTCATAATATTGTTTAACCTCATATCACGTATTAAAAAATACTGTTTTTGCCTCTGTAAGATGAATACTTGCAGAGGTTTTTTTATAAAGTATATTTTTGTATTTATGCCATTTAAATACAACCAAGGCACTTTTGACATTATTGTTTTTACTTTAATTGTTGGATTAGAGAAGGGGGGTGAGTAAATAGAATAATTTTTTTGCTAAAAAATCCTAAAATTATTTTATTTAATATTTTTATTATTATATTTGCTTAATCAATTAAGCAGTCATGGAAAATAAACAGCTAGAAACGTTATCAAAATCAAATGATTTTTATCTCGAATTATGGAATCAAGCTAAGCTAGGGAGCAGGGAAGCGTATGCACAGCTTTGTGAAAGCCATTATAGAATATTGTTTAACTATGGACTGAACATTACGAAAGACAGAGAATTGGTAAAGGATGTAATTCAAGACCTCTTTTTATATCTCTGGGAGAAACGCAATATCGTAGGTGAAATAAATGTAATGACCATTTATTTGATTCGTGCTACCCGCAATAACCTGATATCACAATTGCGAAAAAATCAATGGAATGTGCTGTATGATAATTTTGATGATGAAGACAACTTAACAGATGAGCAAACCATTGAAAATAGCTTAATCGAATATGAACGCTATTCACAAAACGAGCAACGCATGCGTAAAGCAATAGAGTTATTGCCAAAACGTCAGCGTGAAGTACTTTTCTTGAAATTTTATCAAGGTGTCAGTCATTCGGATATTGCGAATATGATGAATATTAATAATCAATCTGTTTCCAACCATCTCCAAAAAGCATTAATTACACTAAGAGCATTGTTTCCAAATCATTGGAAAAAAATGTTTTAATGCTTAAAATCAATAATCTTCATAAAATATTAAAAACTATACGTGTCCCTAATTATAATATTTAAGCTAAGTTTGTAATAAAAACACAGTTAAGAAGAATTGACATAGATAAATCTATAGCAATATGGTAAGTGTTTATGCTTGTTTTGCTTACCTTTGAGGGTTAAATTCTCCGCATGACCGCTATTTTATTGTCAAACTTATAAAAATGAATGTTGTATTAAGGAATATTAGAGGTTTACTACTCCTTCAATTAGTTAGTTTTGTATTGCCTTTAGTTGTTATACCGTATGTTTTTAGGGCAATAGGCCCTATTTATACTGGTAAAATAAATTTTTCACAGTCATACATTAATTATTTTTTATTACTGATTAATTATGGCTTTGATACAACAGGAACCAAACGTATTTCGGTCGTAAAGGATAATCCTGAACAGCTAGTAGATACTTTTAATGAGATTATTTCCACCAAAATTTTCCTATTTTTTATCAGTACCATCATATTTCTGGTGTGTACATTATCTGTTCCTACCCTTCGTTCAGAGTTTGCTCTTCATTTTTATTCATTTAGTTTTGTGTTGGGTTGTGTGTTTTTTCCAACTTGGTTTTTTCACGGTATCCAAGAAATCCAAACCGCAGCACTCATTGCACTGTGTTTTAAATTAGCGTCTTCTATAGCCATTTTCTTTGTTGTACACGATACGCAATCTTTTTTCTGGTTTAATATTCTTACAAGCTTAGGGCAAATACTAGCAGGACTATGGGCATTTTACATTGCCATGAAACGCTATAACCTTACTTTTTACTTTATAAAACTTCAAAGAATTATCGATTTATTGGTAGAAGAACGTTTCTATTTTGTTTCTACCATCGTTATTAATCTTTATACGACTACCAATGTTTTCTTGATTGGTTTTCTGTTAGACGATAGGAGTGTGGGGATTTATTCCGCTGCAGTAAGGCTGATAACAGTCGTTGTAACGGTTTGTATTAATCCTATTTCACAATCCATCTTTCCAGAGATTGCCAATAAGATGAATGCTAACCTTCAGAAAGGGTTGGAGCTAGTACAAAACATCA
Source organism: Arcicella sp. GW822-FHT02H01 (assembly GCF_058802005.1). Classification (NCBI taxonomy): domain Bacteria; kingdom Pseudomonadati; phylum Bacteroidota; class Cytophagia; order Cytophagales; family Flectobacillaceae; genus Arcicella; species Arcicella sp. GW822-FHT02H01. The sequence continues at coordinate 3,113,184 of NZ_JBXANT010000001.1, forward strand.
TTCCTGTGGTGTTCTTTATTACTATCCTTGGAACAGCCTTTCTTTATCTAGTAGCTCCCTATATCGTATCCTTCATTTTTGGCGAAAAATTCCTTGATTCCATAGGTGTATTCCAGTACTTGTGCATTGTCCCGATTTTATCAAGTCTGAGTTTGTTTCAAGCCCAAACCATGTTAAGCTTGAAGTTAGATAGGTATATTCTGAACATTACCCTGATTGCTGGTATTGTTAGTGTTGGTATCAACTTGTTGTTAATCAATGTGTTGCAATACTATGCTTCGGTAGTAGCCTATATTTCTGTAGAAGCTTTCATCCTCATTTCAGGGTATTTTGTATTAAGAAAAGAAGGATTGACGGTGATTATCTTTGATAATTTTTCTGCCAAATCATTCCGCTATCTAATGGCTAATTTTAACCTTTTCGGCAAAGGAAAACATTAAAAATGAGTTAGCTTATTGTGGAAAAACGATTAATGGTCGAAGTATTAAAACCACTTGTGAATCACCCCTGTGATTCTCCAAAATAGCGTTTTGTATCTGTTATGATTGAATAATGGGCAATATCTTCTCGATAAATCAAAATAATCGTTTAACTTGTCTTATATTTATCCAATTTTATAAGCAATCAATTTAATTATACGTTACGATGAAAAAGATGTCTATTAAGGCTGTTGCCGAAACGTTAAAAATTTCTACTGCAACTGTTTCCTATATCCTTAATGGCAAAGCCAAAGAAAAACGCATTAGTGAAGAACTCACCAAAAGAGTATTGGCGTATGTTGAAGAAAACAATTTTAAGCCCAATCACCTCGCTAAAAGCTTAAGAACAGGCAAAACCAACGTAATTGGCTTAATCGTTGAAGACATTGCCGATCCATTCTTTGCCAGTGTAGCAGGAAATATCGAGAACATCGCTTATGAAAACGGCTATAAAATTATCTACAGTAGTACCAAAAACAACCCTACTAAAGCCAAAGAGCTAATCAATACTTTTAGAGAAAGAAACGTAGATGGCTATATCATCACGCCGACGGAAGGGATAGAAAACGATATTACCCAACTGATTAGCAATGGTTTACCTGTCGTGCTTTTTGATAGAAATTGTACAGACATTGACGTTAGCTATGTAGGAATGGATAATTTTGATAGTGCCTACAAAGCTGTAAAACACCTGATAGCGCAGGATTATAAGCATATTGCCCTCATCACGCTGGATTCTTCGCAAGCACAAATGATAGACCGTTTATTGGGCTATGAAAAGGCTATTTTTGAAAAACGTATTCCTTCAATCATCAAGAAATTTGACTATTCTTCTGCCAAAATCGAAAATATTACCGAAGAAATAGGACAGTTTTTAATAGATAACCCCTCAGTAGATGCCATATTCTTTGCAACCAACTACCTAGCCATTAGTGGGATAGAGTTGCTAAACCGAAAAAGAATAAAAATAGGGAAAGACATCGGTATTATGGTATTTGATGACAACGATTTGTTTAGAATACATCAACCTTCTATTTCAGCGATTGCACAACCCATCCAAGAAATGTCTAAGCAATTGATTAATACTTTGTTGGTTCACATGGAGAATTCCGACAAGTATTTGTCAAAAGAATACATTTTACCCGCCTCGATTATTTTACGAGATTCTTCGTCTAAACATGAAATTGCTTAACGGATTAAGTGAAAAATAAATTTGGTGTTTTTATATGAGCTCTTTTTAATAGAATCTTATTAAAAAAGGGTGGTAAATCACTGTAAATAATGAGTTTTTGTGCCTTCAAAACAGATACCCTTCAAAATACGTTTTTTTTCTGTTTATCCTGAATTATCGTGAGTCTTTGAAATATAACAATAGAAATATTTTGTGATATATTTTTTTTAAATTAGATTTGCTTAATCATTTAAGCAAGCCAGATTTAGGCATTTCGTTAACATACACTTCTTGAGCAATAAGAAGTAAAATGCTAGTATTCTTATCGAATCTGAAAGAATCGAGTATTGCCTAAATTTCAGTGTACGATTAATTACAAATCAATGAAAAAAACAATCTTAGTTTTATCAATTCTTCTTATCTCGTTGGTTTTGCCTACCAAGGCTCAGTTCAATGTTCAGAAAAACATTGATTATTGTGCTGTACAAGCCAACAAAACGATTAGTACTTTACCACCCGATGGACAATTGAATATTCCGAGAAGTATCAATAAAGATAGTAAGACGTGGCGATTGGTAGATTATCAGGATTGGTGTAGTGGCTTTTGGTCGGGTTCGCTTTGGTATGTATACGAAGGAACAAAAAAGTCGTTTTTCAAAACCCAAGCCGAACGATTTGATAAACAACTATTACCATTATCAACACAAAAAGTAGCCTATGACCACGATTTAGGCTTCCAGATTTTTTGTAGCTATGGCAATGGTTACAGACTTACTAAAAACCCCTCTTATAAAAAAGTAATACTCAATACTGCCAATGTATTAGCCACTTTATACAACCCCAAAGTAGGAACAATACTTTCATGGCCTAGAGAAGTACAGAAATTTGGTGCGCATAATACCATCATCGATAATATGATAAACCTAGAGTTACTGTTTTGGGCATCAAAAAATGGGGGCAATAAAAATCTCTATAAAATAGCTGAAACGCATGCCTTAACGACGATGAAAAATCATTTCAGAGATGATTTTACGTCTTATCATGTGGTTTTGTATGATACCCTCACAGGCAAGAAAATCAAAGGGATGACGCACCAAGGGTATGCCGATAATACGATGTGGGCAAGGGGACAGTCGTGGGCTATTTATGGTTTTACGATGTGTTATCGCGAAACGAAAAATCCTGCATTTTTAGATTTTGCTCAGAAAGTAACAGACGTGTATTTAAAAAACCTACCTGACGAAAGCCTAATACCGTTTTGGGATTTTAATACACCTGATATTCCAAATACTACGCGCGATGCTTCAGCGGCGGCAGTGACAGCTTCGGCCTTGTTTGAGCTTTCTACTTTGGTGAAGGATAAAAAGAAAAGTGCCTTATACTATACTAAAGCCAAGAAAATGCTTGAAAGTCTTTCCACTACAAATTATCAAAGTGGGGCTGTGAACGATGCCTTTTTATTGCATTCAACGGGAAATGTACCAATAGGTGGAGAAATAGACGCCTCTATTATCTATGCAGATTATTATTATATCGAAGCCTTGTTGCGATACAAGAAAATGAATCAAAAGAAATAACGATTGATACCCTTTATTAAAATTAATGATGAAAAAGATTTTAGCGATAATTTTTACCTTGGTTTTTACCCATACCTTATTAGCACAAAAAGGTATGATAGATAGTACAAAAACGACCATTACTTCACCCGATAGAAATATCCTTTGCACAATTTATCAGAAGATTGATGAAAAGGGAAAGAAAGCTATTTTTTATACGGTAAGCTATAAAGGCAAAGCAGTAATATTGGAATCTGAGCTAGATATTCAGTTGGATAATCACCTTTCAGAATTGGCAATGGCACTGAAAGTAGATAAAACAGAAAAGTGGTGTGAGGACTTACAATTTGTAGGCATTAAAACAAGCCAGAAAGATACTATTTGGAAACCCCTATACGGCGAGCGTTCGTTGATTAGAGACCATTATCAAGCAGTAAATCTTGCTTTTAAAAAAGCTAGTAATGCCGACTATACTTTAGAAATCCAAGTACGTGCTTATGATGCAGGTGTAGCCATCCGTTATTATTTTCCAGAAAACCCTAAAGGCTCTTACTATCAAATTACGGCTGAAAATACAGAATTTGCCTTACCCACGGGAACAACTGCATTTTATACACAGTGGGCACAGGGCAAATATGCTGAATTACCTCTTGAAAATTGGGTAGATGCTGGGGAAAGACCAATGCCTTTGCGATTAACTAATGGCTTGTGGGCTTGTTTGGCGGAGGCTCAAATGGTAGATTATGCCAGAGCTAAATTCATTATCAGTAAAACCAAAAAGAATACTATTCAAACAGCGTTGTATGGTGGGGTTGATGGTATTACGTATTTTGGTACGCCTTGGCGAGTAATCATGATAGCTGAAAGCGAAGGCAAATTAATTGAGAATAACGACATTATCCTGAATTTGAATACACCTAATAAAATAGTAAATACGGATTGGATTAAGCCGGGGAAAATCATTCGTGAGATGACTCTTACTACGGAAGGGGCCAAAGCTGCCATTGATTTTGCCGTAAAAAGAAACTTACAATATGTATTGTTCGACTGGAAATGGTATGGCCCTGCCCTTACTTGGGACACTGATGCTACACAAGTAAAAGCAAAAATGGATATGGCTGAAATAGTGGCTTATGGCAAAGAGCGCGGTGTGGGAATTTGGTTGTATGTAAATCTACAGTCACTGTATAAACAAGCAGATGAGATTTTTCCATTGTATAAAAAATGGGGAATCAAAGGCGTGAAATTTGGCTTTGTACAAACTGGTAGTCATCGTTGGACTACTTGGGTAGAGGAGGCCATCAAGAAATGTGCTGATAATCAGTTGATGGTGAATGTTCATGACGACTGGCGTCCGACAGGAGAAATGCGTACTTATCCAAACCTAATGACAGCCGAAGGAGTAAGAGGTAACGAAGAAATGCCAGATGCTACACACAACGTAACACTACCTTTTACAAGATATATTGGCGGTGCAGCAGACTATACCATTTGTTATTTTGATAAACGCATCAAAACTACTCACGCGCATCAATTGGCAATGGCAGCGGTATATTATAGCCCTTTGCAAACCTTGTTTTGGTACGACCAACCTAAGGCTAGTAATGATGAACCAGAATTAGAGTTTTGGAATAAAATTGCTACAACTTGGGATGAAACAAGAGTAATTCAAGGAGAAATATCAAAATATATCACCACTGCCAGAAGAAACGGAAAAGACTGGTTTGTGGGTACGTTAACAAGTAATGAAGGAAGAACGCTAAAAATAAAATTAGATTTTTTACCCAAAGGAATTAAATATACCGCCAATATTTATGCTGATGACAGTACCTTAACCAGTACTACAAAAGTTGGTATCCAACGTATAACTGTAGACAATACGACAGTGTTGGATGCCAAACTTTTACCCTCTGGTGGACAAGCCATTTGGCTTACACCACTAAAATAGTTAATCAATTAGCCATCTATTAAGTAATCACTACTTAAATACATTAATAGCATTATTATAAAACCTTTCTAAAAACACTTTTAGGATTTGTAGCTAGCACAAATCTTAACTGTTTTCATAAGAATCTTTAAACGTATGTACATCGGAGTTGACATCGGAGGCTCGCACATCACAGCGGCACAAGTAAATATTGAGGATGGAGAAATTATTACTTCCTCTATTATAAGAAGCAAGTTAAATCCTCATGCTTCGTCAGAAGAAATTTTAACGGCTTGGGCAAACGCTATTGTCCAAACAAGCAATCAAAGAGCAAACTATTACTTAGGTATAGCTATGCCTGGTCCGTTTGATTATGAAAATGGAATATGCTTGATGAAGAATGTGAATAAGTACGAGAGTTTATATGGCTTAAATATCAGGAATGAGCTTTCAGAACGACTATCAATACCCATTAATAATATTAGCTTTAGAAACGACTCAGAGGCATTTTTGGAAGGAGAAATGCTTTTTGGAGCAGGTCAGCAATATGAAAAAGCCATTGGTATCACCATGGGAACGGGCTTGGGTACATCAATCTATCATGAGGGAGATGCCAAAGACATGGCCATGGGAATAAATCATCAATTACTAGAAGGCGTTGCCGAAGACTATATCTCTACCCGTTGGTTTGTAAAACGCTACCATGAGTTGACAGGTAAAACTGTTGATGGAGCCAAGCAATTAGTAGAAAGTATTGAAAATGACGAAGCCTCACAAGAAGTCTTTACAGAATTTGCCAAAAATGTATGCCTGTTTATCGATGATTTTACCAAGATTTTCCACCCAGAATTAATTATAGTAGGTGGAAATATCGCAGGAGCTTCTCCTTTGTTTTTTCCAGCAGTAGAAAAAATGTTATCAGAGAACACTCATAAAATACAACTTATCAAATCTTCTCTGAACGAACAAGCGGCTTTGATGGGTGCGGTTGGTCTATGGAAAAAACAATTAAAATAAATTTCAATAATGACTCAAAAGATAAAACTAACCGAAAAGCAATACCTAGTTACTTTCATTTTCGTTACCTCCCTTTTTATGCTTTGGGGAATAGCCCATTCGATGAGCGATGTATTGAATAAACATTTTCAGAACGTCTTGAATGTTTCTAAATCTCAATCGGGACTTATTCAACTTTCGGTTTTTGGTGCGTATGCCGTGATGAGTATTCCTGCAGGAATATTTATGAAAAAGTTTGGCTATAAAAACGGTGTATTGTTTGGCTTATCGCTTTTTGCGATTGGTACATTTTTGTTTGTTCCTGCGGCCAATGCTACGTCGTTTACGATGTTTCGTTTGGCGTTATTTATCTTAGGTTGCGGTATGGCTACGCTCGAAACCGTTGCTCACCCTTTTGTAGCATCATTAGGAAACCAACAAACTAGCGACCAGCGAATCAACTTTTCTCAGTCGTTTAATGCCGTGGGTACTATCATTGGTCCTGCTATTGGATCCTACTTTTTATTGAGTGGCAGTGTTGAACATTCTAATGATTTAAGTTCTGTTAAAACCCTTTATACAGCCATTGGTTCTGTCATTGCTTGTATTGCTATTGCCTTTGCTTTTGTGAAAGTCCCTGCTTTTACAGATGCTCACGAGATTCTTGAAAGTGATGTTAAAAATCCATCATTCAATACCACCGAAAAAACTTTATGGCAGAATAGTCATTTTGTATGGGCAGTAATTGCGCAATTTTTTAATGTGGCTGCTCAGGCGGGTACTTGGTCATATTTTATTAATTATGGTCACGAAGTAATGGGCTTTACTGATGCAACTGCCGGTAATTACATGATTATTTTTATGGCAATGATGGCCTTAGGTCGTTTTGTAGGTACTTATTTAATGAAATTTATTCAGCCTAATATTCTGTTGTCTTTCTTTGCTTTAGGCAGTATTATTTCTTGTTTAATTGTGGCGCAAGCTTGGGGCTGGACTTCCTACATCGCCCTGATGTTTATCAACTTTTTCTTTAGCATCATGTTCCCAACCATTTTTAGTTTGGGTCTAAAAAGCTTAGGAAAACATACTCAACAAGCCTCGTCATTTATTTCAATGGGTGTTGTAGGCGGTGCTTTCTTTCCGTTATTGATGGGTTTAGTGGCTAACCAAAATGTGGCACACGCTTATTATTTACCAATTATATGCTATGCCATTATCTTTTTGTTTGCCTTCAAGATGTATAAGGTAAAATAGCATTTGTAAAGGTGATTTTATATTGCTGTAAAAGGATGAAAATGATACAAAATAAGCTTCAGTTTTTATTGATAATATGCTTGGTATTTTCAGGAAAGACTGAAGTTTATTCACAGGGTTTTCCTTTAATCGACCATCAAGTACAAACTTGGGTAGATAGCGGATATTATCATGGGGCGAATTTGATTATTGGTAATCGTCAAAAAATCCTTTATCAAAAATCATTCGGGAATTATCAACCCGAAACCAGTACTTATATTGCTTCGGCAGGTAAATGGCTAGCTTCTGCTACGATTGCAGTGTTGGTAGACGAAGGAAAATTATCATGGGACGATAAAGTCGTAAAATGGTTACCCGAATTTACCGATGCCAAAGGACAAGCAACGCTTCGTCAATTGTTTTCACATACTGCTAATTATCCCGATTATCAGCCTAAAGGAAAGCATCGGGACGACTACCAGACTTTAGAGGAATCTGTCAATCATATTTTACCATTGCCTATTGAAACCTCCTCTGATGCTTCAATAAAACGCCAATTCAAATATGGTGGTTTAGCCATGCAAGTAGCAGGTAGAATGGCCGAAATCGCAACAGGGAAAACATGGGAAGTGATATTTCAAGAAACGATTGCTCGTCCTTTACAAATGTCGCATACACACTTTAGTCCCGTAGATTCAGTAGGAGGAGGGCATAGCCCCATGTTGGGTGGAGGAGCCGTTTCAACGGTAAACGACTACGCTCATTTTTTGCAGATGTTTTTAAATAAAGGCGTTTACAAAGGCAAAAGAATTTTATCCGAAAAAGCCATTGCTGAAATGCAAGCAGACCAAATTGGTGATGCCTTTGTGAAAATGCCAGAGTTCCCTCAAAAAGTACGTGTGGCCAAACATAAAAGTATTTATGGCTTGGGTTTATGGAGAGAAGAAATCGATAAGAAGGGTAACGCTACGCTAATAAGTAGCCCAAGTTGGGCAGGAGCTTACCCTTGGATTGATTATAAAAATGGAATATTTGGCTTTGTATTAACACACATAGTGGATGGAAAAATGGGTAAAAATAATTTTAGCTCTTTTTATGCAAGTCCAGTGTTGGCTTACTTATTAAGAAATGAAATTAAGCATACGCTACCATCTAAAAAAACTAAAGTCAAAGGTAAAATTTCAGAAAAATGAAAAAGACAATTATTAAAGCGTTCTGCTTGTTGGGAGCCATGTTGCTTGCTAACGATGGAATGTCGCAGTACAAATCAAAAGTTTGGGTAGCTGATAATGGAGATGGAACTTACACCAATCCAATTATTCATGCTGATTATTCAGACCCAGATGTTGTGAGGGTGGGAGCAGATTATTATTTAGTAGCCTCCTCTTTTGAAAACATCCCTGGGCTACCGATTCTACATTCTAAAGATTTAGTGAATTGGAAAATATTGACCAATGCTTTAATCAAACAACCTCCTTTTGATGTATTTGCTACGCCACAGCATGGTAAAGGTGTTTGGGCACCTGCTATTCGCTATCACAAAGGCGAATTCATGATTTATTATCCAGATCCTGACTTTGGGATTTATGTAATAAAAGCTAAAAATCCAGCAGGCCCGTGGTCAGACCCTATTATGGTTGAAGCAGGCAAAGGATTAATAGACCCTTGTCCGTTTTGGGATGATAATGGTAAAGCTTACTTGGTACATGGTTATGCAGGAAGTAGAGCAGGAATCAAAAGTATCATCGTATTAAAAACATTAAGCGACGATGGAACAAAAGTATTAGACGATGGCAAACTTGTTTTTGACGGACATGATTTAGACCCGACTTTAGAAGGTCCCAAAATGTATAAACGCAATGGCTATTACTATATTTTTGCCCCAGCAGGAGGTGTAGCTACAGGTTGGCAATTGGCTTTGCGTTCAAAAAATATTTATGGACCTTATGAACGTAAAGTAGTATTAGACCAAGGCAAAAGTACTGTAAATGGGCCACATCAAGGTGCTTGGATAAATACAACAGCAGGAGAAGATTGGTTTATACACTTTCAAGAGAAAACCATGTATGGTAGAATTACGCATTTGCAACCGATGAAATGGGTGAACGATTGGCCAGTAATAGGGATTGACCCTGACGGCGATGGAAAAGGCGAACCAGTGATAACTTACAAGAAGCCTAAAGTAACAGGCATATTCCCGATTGAAACACCACAAGAATCAGATGAATTCAATGATTTATACCTTGGAAAACAATGGCAATGGAATGCGAACCCTAAGGCTACGTGGTCATTTATGAATCCATCCAAAGGAGTAATGCGACTGTTCTCTGATAAGATTGATGCCGATAAAAATCTTTGGTGGTCACCGAATGTATTGTTACAAAAGTTTCCCGCACCAGTTTTTACAGCCACAACGAAATTGGTATTTAAGCCTAATGAGCGTATTGAGAACGAAAAAGTAGGTTTAACGGTAATGGGTTATAGCTATGCAAACATCGCGCTGAAATCAAAAAAAGATGGTGTGTATTTGGTACATACTATAGGTAAAGATGCCGACAATTTAAAGCCAGAAAAAGAAAATACGATTGCCAAAATAGATGCTAGTCAAGCAATCTATTTAAGATTAAAAGTGGCTGATGGCGGACTTTGCACCTTTAGTTATAGCACTGATGGAACAACGTTTAAAGAAGTAGGTGAAGCCTTTCAAGCAGAAACAGGCCGTTGGGTAGGTGCTAAAATGGGTATTTTTATTACCCGAGAAACAACCATTAACGATTCAGGCTATGCCGATTTTGATTGGTTTAGGGTTGAAAAATAAACATCCAAACAATTTATTACCATCAAACCAATGAAATTAAAACAACTATTCTTCCTCATTACCATTTTTTGTTATTTTTCAGTAACGACCTTTGCCCAAAAACATCAGAACCTGTACTTCACCAAAGACAGGGTTGATTTATTGAAGCAAAGGATAGCGACGGAAGAAGAATTCAAGAATAATTGGAATGATATACTTTCAGAGGCAAATGTGTTGTTGACAAAAAAGGACTATGGTAAAATTGATTACTTATCGTTAGCCTATTTGGTAACAGGCGAAAAAAAATATGCAGATAAAACAAAAGCTCTTTTGTTAGATTTGTGTACGCGTACTACGTGGTCGAACCCAGAAATGCTAAAACGCCAACCAGCTTGGTCTTCAGATTTAAAGACGGCTGAAAACTGTTGGAATGTAGCGATGGGTTTAGAAGGTGTTTATAACGAACTAACGAAAGAAGAACGCAAGACAATTGTTGACGGTGTAATGCGAATGGGAATTCGCCCAACCGTCAACGAATGGCTTTTACCTGAAAGTCGTATCCATAGTTTAAACTCGATGGGGCATAACTGGTGGACAGCCTGTGTATATATGGCAGGTGTGGCTTCATTAGCTATTAAAGACGATGCCCCAGAAGTAAATGCTTGGATTGAGGAGATGAATCAAGCCTCCAACGAATGGTTTGGTTTTGCAGGAGACCAATTGCAAGCAAAACCTAAAACATGGGATGCTAAAGGAGGGATGTATGAGAGTGTAAATTATGCTGCATTTGGCGTATCTGAATACTTATTCTTTCGTTTGGCTCATCAGAATATACTCCCAAAAGTAAAGCAACCAGAGATTCCGTTATTGAAAAACATTCCAAACTTTTTTATGCACGTTGGTTATCCACGTGATGGAATGTTGTACTCATTGAATTTTGGGGATAGTCATAAAAATATTGTAGGCGAACGTCCTGTGAAATTATTATTGGCATTGGGCTATCAGAACCCTAATGCATTGTGGTATTTGAATCAAATCGAAAATTTTCAACATCGCGAAGGCTTGTTTAAAAATGCTCCTTTGGGCATTCTATATCATCCCGATATGGCAAAAGCACCTAAATTACCTGATTTGCCAACTTCTGAGATTTTTGAAGATATGGACTGGACTACTATGCGGACTTCTTGGGAGAAAAATGCTACGATGTTAGGCATAAAATCGGGGCATACTTGGAACCATTCACACGCTGATGCTAATTCATTTATACTATTCCATAAAGGCGAAGCTGTGATTAAAGATGCTGGAAATAGCAGTTATGGCACAAAGGAATATCCAGAATATTTTTTCCAAAGTCCTGCTCATAATGTGCTTACTTTTAATGGAAAATATCAACCCAAAGAACAGCAATATGGCGGTTCGCCATTGCGAGGGGAAATGAGTGAATTGCTTGATGCAGGTGATATTAAATATGTGATGGCGAATGGTACAGGCCCAACGTCAAGCATTTATGCTAGAAACTTTCGTCATTTTCTGTGGATAGGTAAGGTCATTTTAATCATCGATGATGTAAAAGCCTATGAAGCAGGAAAATTTGAATGGCTTTTGCATCCAGAAGGAGAATCTAAAAAAGAACGTGGCGACATTAGTATTGTGAATAAGAAAGCGTCTGTGTTAGTGCGTCCATTATTCCCTGAAACATTGGTTGAAACAGGCTTTAACCATGATTTCCCAGAAAAAATGATTTTGTCCGAAGTACTTGCTCCTAAAGAAGACAATGTAAAAGAACAAGAAAAATATTATAGTATTGCTTCGCCAGAACCAATGCGACAAACAAAGTTTATTACGGCCATTATTTTAAAAGACTCTGTGAACGATAAAAATATTCCAGAAATTGAACGTTTGAAAGGAGAAGAAATGATTGGTGTGCGCATTAAACAAAATGGGAAAGTAACGGATGTGTATTTAAACCTACAAGCCGATGGAAGATTGATGCACCTGAATAGTATTAAAACCTTCAATGGTTATACTACAGATGCCTACCTGACAAGCATTTCATATCCAGAAAATAAGCCTAACGAAGTAAGTGATTACTTTATCGGTTACGGAAGTTTTCTAAGGAAAGAAAATAAAACATTGTATAGCTCACTCTCAAAATTATTTTTTATAGCCAAAAATCAAACTAATACGTTTAATATAAACGTTAGCGGTCAGTCAATAATTAATGCTACCTTTAGCCTAGATAAAAAGCCACAAAGCGTATCTATCAACAATCAAAATAGTGTTGTTGATTATGTCAATGGGGAATTAAAAATTAAGCTAGGCAACTAAAAACCAACCCATGAACATAGAAAGAATTAGAGAAATCTGTTTGTCTTTTGAAGATACTTCTGAGGGCATAAAATACGGAGACCAACTCTGTTTTATGGTTGTGGGTAAAGTTTTTTGCTCGTCTAATATCAAGAATCTTGATAAAGCCAATTTTAAAGTAGCTGATGAGCTATTTGAAGAGCTTTGCGATAGAGAAGGTATCATTCCTGCTCCTTATGGAGGAGCTAAATTCAAATGGGTGCAAATAACTAGTTTTGATATATTGACTGATAAAGAATGGATGATATATCTCAAAGAATCGTATGATTTGATAAAAGCTAAATTACCCAAAAAGGCTTTGAAGAAAGAGTAAAATGAATATTAAATTTTAAACAACTCATCAATCAAAATTTTAAATTAAACTGGCGTAAGCATTTTACGAAATTCCGCTGTTTGAGCGAAGCGAGTTTCGGAATTTCTTGACTTTCTTTTGTTACTTTTCTTGCGTCAAGGCAAGAAAAGTAAGACGTAGCGAAAGGATATCATCTTTTTACGATACGAAAGAAATCAAATTTTCAATACATTATCTAAAAATATCTTATGTATATGTATTGAAAATTAGCTATTATTTTGAGGGAAATACTGTAAAATCAATATGTTTTTTTCACTTTTGTTAATCAAAATATATTTTAAACAATTTAACAAAATGAGAATCCTACAAAATTCATTACTGACTTTCCTCCTCCTTTTCAGCCTTGTTTGTCGTGCCGCTATTGTTGATACTGTAGTTACCTACAGTGCTGCGATGCAAAAGAATATCAAAGCTGTAGTGATTGTGCCAGATAATTATAAAAGTCAAAAAGCCCTTCCTGTTGTATATCTTTTGCATGGGTATGGCGATAACTATTCAGGATGGCTTACCAAAGCAAAAGGTTTTGAAAAAGCCGTTGACCAGCATAATATGATTATTGTTTGTCCAGATGGCGGTTTTTCAAGCTGGTATTGGGATAGTCCTATTGACCCAAGCTATCAATATGAAACCTATGTGTCGACCGAATTGGTAAAGTGGGTAGATGAGAACTACAAAACCATCAAAGACCGCAAAGCAAGAGGAATAACGGGCTTGAGTATGGGTGGACATGGTGCATTATACCTTGCTTTAAAACATCAAGACGTTTTTGGCACGGCTGGAAGCATGAGCGGAGGCGTTGATATTCGCCCATTCCCGAATAATTGGGAAATGACAAAACGTCTTGGGAAATATTCAGAACAGCCTGAGCGTTGGGAGAAGAACACTGTCATTAATCTATTACATTTGCTAACACCCAATTCTTTGGCATTGATTATTGACTGTGGCACAGAAGATTTTTTCTATAAAGTAAATGAAAAACTTCATGAGCAATTGTTATACAGAAATATTCCACACGATTACCTTACCAGACCGGGCGGTCATAATTGGCCATATTGGTATAATGCTATTCAGTATCAGTTGCTTTTCATGAATAACTATTTCACGAGGGCAAAATAATTTTAATATAACTATTCAAATATGAAGCAAAGTACATCCATCAAACTAAAAACAATTATTAATGTCAGCCTATTAAGTTTGTCATCACTCTGTTATGCTCAAAAAAGTAGCATAGTTACTTTTAAGAATGAACTAGCTACTGAGAAAAAGAATGAGTTAATCGTACTGAAAAGAGCTTTCTTAGAGGCAAAGCTTGGTAAAGTACCTGCATCCAAATATGTAGTTTTTGCTAATGAAAACAAGCAACCTATTTTGGCACAATATGACGACATGAATGGTGACGGCAAATGGGATGAAATAGTATTATTGCAGTCTTTTGAAGCCAATCAAACCAAAAGTTTTAAGATTTCAATATCTGACAGACCAGCTACGATAAAAGCTTTGGTAAGAGCCAATGTACGTCACCGTCGAAAAAATGCTGATGATACCTTTGGAGATATATTGGACAAAGACGCTGTAAAGGGTACGCAACCTGCAACAGACTTTTCAAAACAACCATTGCCTCCATTTCTTACAGAAGGGCCTGCTTGGGAAAATGATAAAGTCGGGTTTAGGGTTTATTTTGATACCCGTAATGCCAAAGATATTTGGGGTAAAACCACCACGCAAATGGTACTGAACGAAGTAGGACTAGATACCGCTAACAATTACCACAAACAAGCCGATTGGGGAATGGATGTATTGAAAGTTGGAAAATCGTTGGGTGCAGGGTCTTTAGCTTTAACCTTCAAAAATGCTACTGGGAAAGATACTTTAGTAAGATTAGGAGACAATAATTTTGAGGAGGTACAATATGTAAAAATTAGTAATGGACCACTTAGAGCAGTCTTTAAATTGAAGTATAAAAACTGGAAAGTAGCCAAGCATTTAGCGCCTGTACAAGTTGAAGAAGTAATTAGTATTTGGGGTGGACAGTATTTTTATGAAAGCTCAGTGTCTTTGAAAAATGCGCCGAAAGGTGCCGTTTTAACGACAGGCATTGTGAATTTACATAGTAAAAATTCGTATGAAATCGCTTCAAATAAAATTTCAGGACTTTATACGTATGACCAACAAAGCGAAAACAATGATAATTTAGGGATGGCGATACTAGTTCCTAAAAGTAGTTTGGTATCCTTCGGACAAACATCTAATACTGGTACAGGAATACTAAATACTTATACTGCCAATTTGAAATTAGTCAATGGAAAAACATCATTCAGATTTTATGCGGGATGGGAAAAAAGCGAAGAGTTTTTTAAAAATAAAGATGGTTTTGACGAGTATTTAAAACAAGAAATGAAATTAATGGAATCTCCGTTGAAGTAGGTTTCAAGACTTGATGACTAGAGGAGTAAAAAAGAAAAGAACCCTGAGAAAACCAAAACTGGTAATTTCAGGGTTCTTTTTATTGATAATAAACTCAGTTAATATCTATTTCTAATGATTGACTTATTTATTCAATAGTTCGTCAAAAGTTAATGATACATAATACATAGAGCCAACATATGCACTTCCATAAGCTTGCATGTATGGCTTTCCTCCAAGATTTGTTCCTCCAAGTTTTACAATTGATTTAATACTATTTAGTTTATAGCTAAACTGAGCATCAAAGTTGTTGATAGCAGGAACAGTAGTATTAGAAAAAAGAGGCACATTAGTTGTAGTTGGAGTAGGGAAGCTAGACTCCCACGTAAACGCATCTTGATAACGATAGGCTAAGTTGAAGCCCCATTTGTTACCACTCGTGATTCTCTTGCCAAAGTTTACTTTATAGCTGTATTTAGGCGAATTAAATCCAGCATAAGGTACTTCAGTACTTGCAGTAAAATTGTTCATTTGATTGTTACTTATGCTCCCGCCTACTGTATAACCTTTATCTAGTAGATAGCTTAAGCCCAAAGACCAACCTGAGATAGTAATATCTTCATCCGAATTAGCAGGACGTGAATAACCAGCCCTTGTACTACCACTTCCCAAACCTGATTCTATTGGTAAACCTGGACCTGCAGCAGCAGTTGGGACTAAAATTGTATTACCACCAATAAAGTTTTTATAAACACTATAATAATATGAAGCGTCAACAAAAAGCGTTTTGTTAATAAGTCCTTTGTAACCTATTTCATAAGATTGTATTTTTTCAGGTACTAATGGTCTTGCTTTATATTTTGGTAAAGAAGCCAAAGCATAAGCAGGAGCTACTTGTTTAGTAACCTCTGTTACTTTCTGAACCACTGTAGACTGTACTGTATTTTGAATCAACGTTTGTACCGAAGCAGATGCCATTTGTTGTTGAACTCCAGCTTGAATGGCTGCTGCTGCGTTAGCAGGAGGAATTTGCCCTGCAGCTACTGCCGCTTGAACTTGAGCAGTCACAGCAGCAGTCACTTGTGCCTGAACACCAGCGATTACTGCATTTTGAATGGTAGGTAATTGAGCTGTCACGGCAGCTGTAGCATAGGTTTGGGCATTTGCTAATACTGTTGGAGTAATGTATTTCGATGGATTAGCCGCAAAATCAGTAAGAACTTCTCTTGTTACACCTGTTGCTAATTTATAACGTGAATCAAACTCAGATAGACCGCCAATCAATGTACCTGCTGGCGTTTGAAGGTCGATATATTGATTCTGTGTTGTTGGAATTCTAAAACCTGTTTGATAAGATAAACGAACATTATGCTCTTGAGAAGGTGAATAAACCGCCGAAAAACGAGGTGTATATTGTCCATCAAAATTTTGGTTTTTATCATAACGAAGTGAACCTGTTAATTTTAAATGTTCAGCAAAAAGTGTTTTAGAAACTTGAGCAAATGCACCATATTCATTAATAGTAATTGTTCCAGTACGACCATCTTTTAAATCAGAGAATAGCGTACCTTCTGAACGAAGCTCATACAAACGATAATTTGCACCAACTGTTACCTCCGCAAATTTGATTTGATCTTTGAAATTGTACAAACCTTCTGCATGATATAGATTGCTTTTATCTGCGAAAGCTCCACCACCACTAGTAATAGAGGTATTACGATATTTGTCTAATAAAGTATTAAAAGCTGCAGTACCAGGCTGAGGCATGTTGCGGTCTGCATATTGACGAGCAGATAAATGAGCATTTTCATCTGTTCCACCTGCCGTTTTTGCAGTCATATATGCACCTGCATATTCAGAATACCAAGTATTGTTTGATTTTATCTCTGTTAGCATTCCGATAGCTGCTAAACCTGCTGTATAGGAGCTTCCAGAACGTTCTTGAGTGGTATAAGCCTTTAATGTAAAGTTATTACCTCTTAATTCTAATTTTGCCTGTGTAATATTGAAATCACGCAAAGAGTATCGTCCTGTTCCTGTATATAAAGTTGTACCTTCTCCATAATTAACTTGTGCGATTGCTTCTACCTTTTCTGTCAAACGATAATGTAGTGCAGCATTAAATTTTAAAGATTTAGTATTATGGTCAACCAAGTCTATTTCTCTATATCCAGTTCTACTTACATTTACATTGGGCAATGCTGCATTCAGGGTCTGTAAATTTGCTTGGATTTCGTCTCCATAAACGTTCATTCCATCATAGTCAGTTTTAGTGCCAAGTCCTCTTGATGGGTCGTTATTTCCTCCTAAGTTTAAGTTAGTAAAATTCGTAGCTTGCCAATCTTTTGCTTGAATATGAGAGAAGTTTAATTTGAATGCAATCTTATTATTGAATGCTTTTGCATAGCGGATACTTAAATCTGTAAATGGAGTAGTTACAGTTGAACGATTGTCAGCCGACATTAATCCAAATTTAGTAGAAGCACTCAAACCTTGATATAGAAATGGACTTTTACTATTCATTAAAATCAGACCGTTGATGGCATTTGGCCCATATAATGCAGAAGCTGCCCCAGGCAATAATTCAACACTTTCAACATCTAGCTCTGGCATACCAATGATATTATCAACCGCAAAGTTTAGACCAGGAGCAGAGTTATCCATACCATCAATCATTTGTACAACACGAGGGTTACCAGTAGAGCCAAATCCACGCATATTGATAGATTTGAACAGCAAACCTTGAGTTGCCATATCAACTCCTTTTAAATTAGCTAAACCGTCATAGAAAGATGCTGATGGAGTGTTTTGAATGGCACGAAGATCCATTTTCTCGACTGTGACTGGTGATTTCATTACACTTTCTTCAACACGAGAAGCTGCTACTACCACTTCTTGCCCCATGATAACTTGTTCTGATAATGTTATATCATAATTACTTTTACTACCATCCACAATGAACTCCTGTGTATTATAACCAACGCTTGATACAATTACAGTAAAAGGAGTGGGCGTACTTGTCGTAAGCGAAAATGAACCCTTAGTATCCGATATTGTTCCTATAACTCTTCCTTTTACTGAAATACTTACACCAATCAACGGTTCTTTTGTAGAACCATCGCTTATCTTACCCGAGATTTTTGTTTGGGCAAATAGCATTGAGGTCAAAAACAATAGTGAGGTGACTAACCCGAGCCTGATTGTCGTAAAATAATTTTTCATACGTTTCTTTGTTAGTGAATAAAAATTGAAATAGTATCTTCTCCGTGTTGTTTTGAATTATTATACAAATAGAAAGAAAATTTTGGATTTTATTATGCAAGCAGAGTAAATTTTTTACATTTTTTCTTAAAATTGTCTAATATGAATAAACAAAAGCACAAAATATTAGATGTAATCCATTCTGCAATCAAGATAATAGTTTAATTTTAGTAAATCACACATTCATTAGAAATTATCAAAGCAAGGAATTTATCGACTAACACTATTTATGTATGAGGTAGTTAAATTAGATTTTTTAGTATTTAAAATAGTTTTTGTTGTTAAATTATGAAGCTTTCCTTGATAATTTCTTTTTTTTCAAAACTATACATATCTTTAAATTCCAGAATCATAGCACACGACTAAAAAAATAAAAATTAATACTAAATCATGAATAAAAATAACTATGTAGTAATTATGGCAGGAGGGGTTGGTACTCGTTTTTGGCCATTTAGTAGAACAAACAATCCAAAACAATTTCATGATGTTTTAGGTACGGGTAGAACACTTTTACAGCAAACAGCTGACCGTTTTGAAAATATTTGTCCAAATGAAAATATTTATATTGTAACAAGTGCTGATTATATTGATTTAATTAAAACACAATTACCTTTTTTGTCGGATAGCCAAATATTAGCAGAGCCTATCCGCAGAAATACAGCACCTTGTGTGGCGTATGCTTGTTATAAGATTGGTAAGCAAAACCCAGATGCCAATATTGTAGTTGCTCCGGCCGATCATATTATATTAAAAGAAAACGAGTTTGAAAAAAGAATAAATATTGCGCTTGAAACTGCTGCTAGCGGAGATGTATTAGTAACACTTGGAATTACACCAACCAGACCTGATACTGGTTATGGTTATATTCAGTACGGTCAGTCTGATACAGAAGTTAAAAAAGTAAAAACATTCAGAGAGAAACCAAACTTAGCATTAGCAAAAGCTTTTATAGAAAGTGGCGACTATGTTTGGAATGCTGGAATTTTCATTTGGACTGCCAAGGCAATCAAAAAGGCATTTGCAGATAATAGTCCTGCTGTGCATAGTGTTTTTGAAGCAGGTAATGATATTTATTACACTGGGCAAGAAACAGCATTTATCAACGAAATATATCAAAACTGTGAGAGCATCTCGATTGACTATGCCATTATGGAGAAAGCCGAGAATGTATTTACCGTTTTAGGAAATATTGGTTGGTCTGATTTAGGTACTTGGAAATCATTATATGAAGTATCAGATAAGGACGAAGATGCTAATGTGATTGATGGTGAAACGATGCTTTATGATGTTAAAAATAGTATCATTAAAACGCCTAAAGATAGATTGGTAGTCATTCAAGGACTAGATGGTTATATCGTAGCCGAGTATGATAATGTATTAATGATTTGTGAAAAAGAGCAGGAGCAATTCGTTAAAAGCTTTGTAGCAGATGCTACCAAGAAAGGGAAAGAATTTGTGTAGGCTTACCTTTAAATAAAATATACGTTTTGAATGAATCCACTCTGTTTTGAGTGGATTTTTCATTTTGTGGAATACATAAAAAATTTATCAATAAATAATTATTCTTATGAATAGTAATTAGAGATAATTTATGCTTTTAAAATATACAAAAAAGTCACCCGAGATAAGAGAGACTTTTTTGTATAATGCAGAAGAGTAATTTGTGAGTGGGTTATAGTCATGTTTTAATCACTAAATCACTCATTCATTAAATCGCTCAAATTAGAAAATTAAGCAATCTCTTCAAAACCACAATAAGGCACCAATACTTTTGGTATTTTAATACCTGTTTCAGTTTGATTGTTCTCCAAAATGGCTGCTAAAATACGAGGTAAAGCTAAAGCAGAACCATTAAGTGTATGTAATAACTGAGATTTACCTTCGGTTTTCATTCTTAATTTTAAACGATTAGCTTGATATGTCTCGAAGTTTGATACAGAACTAACTTCTAACCAACGACCTTGTGCGGCAGACCAAACCTCCATATCATAAGTAAGGGCAGACGTAAAGCTCATATCGCCTCCACATAAACGCAATACTCTGTATGGCAGCGCTAACTTTTGAAGAATGCTTTGTACGTGTAATGACATTTCTTCTAGAGCATTGTATGAGTTTTCAGGCTTTTCGATGCGGACAATTTCGATTTTATCGAACTGATGTAAACGATTCAACCCACGAACATGAGCGCCCCAAGACCCTGCTTCGCGACGGAAACATGGCGTATAGCCTGCGTTCTTGATAGGTAAATCTGTTTCTTGCAAAATCACATCACGGTACATATTGGTAATAGGTACTTCAGCCGTAGGAATCAAGAATAAATCATCCTCAGTCGCATGATACATTTGCCCATCTTTATCAGGTAACTGACCAGTACCAAAACCAGACTCTTTATTAATCAAAATAGGAGGTTGAATTTCGGTATAACCTGCATTAATGGCTTCATCTAGGAAGAAATTAATCAAAGCACGCTGAATTCTAGCACCTTTTCCTTTATAAACAGGAAAGCCTGCACCTGTTATTTTATTACCTAATTCGAAATCAATGATATCATATTTTTTGATTAAGTCCCAGTGAGGTTGAGCATTCTCTGGTAAAGTAGGAATAGTTCCATTTTCCAATACCACTTCATTTTCCTCAGGTGTTTTTCCTGCTGGAACACTGCTATGAGGCAAGTTGGGCAAAGTAACCAATACTTCATATAAGTCAGTTTCAGTATTTTTCAATACTTCTTCCAATTCTTTAGAACGAACTTTCAACGTACTAGTTTCAGCTTTGGCTGTTTCAGCTTCCTCTTTCTTACCCGCTTTCATCAATCCACCAATTTCTTTGGCAAGAGCATTTGATTTTGCTAGGGTAGTATCTAATTCAACTTGTGTTTCACGACGCTTTTCGTCTAATGCTAATACTTTCTCAACGATTTCTTCAGCATCCTTGAAGTATTTACGTTTTAAGCCCTCAATTGTAGTGGCTTTGTTTTCTTTAATTTGTTGTATTTGTAACATAAGTTTTTTCTAAATCTAATTCACAAAATTGTCTTGAATTAAGTATCTGTATATGCTTGTATGGGTTCAATACTAATAAATCATCATCTCCAGTTATAATTAAAGTTGCATCATCAGCTACTGCGAGGGATAAAAATTTATTGTCTTTTGGATCTCTACAATCAAATACAGGATTATCTATTTGAATCCAAAGGGCTGCTTTTCTAAAACTACTTAAAAAATTAAATCGGGTTTCATCACTGAAGTATTTGTCAAATTTTCTACGAAAAAGTACATCGACAAGTTCTGCAAAAGTTTCTTCTGAAGCTAATAAAACACCATGCTGAAGTGCTTTGTGATATGCTTGTGCAGTAGTACTTTTCCCATCAGGTGAAATAACAGCACTTAAAAGTGTATTTGTATCAAATACGAATTTAAGAACGTTGTTCATTATCAATTTCCTTTAAAAGCTCATCAAGCATTTGATTCGTTAATCCATTTTGGGAGGATTCTTGTCTTAAAATATCCGAACTTTCTAATAAGCTTTTATTTAAAGAATCTACGAATCTTATTTTTAAGAGATTTTCAATAGCTATCATAGCCGATTCTTTCTCCTTTTCTGAAGCATTCGTGAATGCAAGATAAATTCCATCAGGAATATTTACTGATAATGCTTTCATGATATATAAAATTTATTTCCACAAAGATAAAAAAAATAGCCGTGCTGGAAACAGGTTTCACAACACGGCTATTAAGCAATGTCGTTATAATTAAGGAGCGGAGAAAATATCTTTCATCGCATCTTCATATAAAAAACAACGTTCATTCAAAGCATTCAAAGCAGCAGCTTTGTTTTTGCCATGAATTAACAAAGTAATATTATGCTCGGAAGCACCATAGCAAATCATTCTGATTGGAATATTTTTCATTGCTTCTAATACTTTCAAAGCAATGCCTTCTTTGTCAGCCGAGAAGTTTCCAACGATACAAACGATAGTCTGGTCTTTATCACATTCTTCTAAATCTGCAAATTGGCGTAATTCAGCCATGATTTCTTCTAAATGTTCGTCATTATCAATGGTTACAGAAACCGAGACTTCCGATGTCGTAATCATATCAACAGGCGTTTTGTATTTTTCGAATACCTCAAATACTCTACGCAAGAAACCATAAGCATTCAACATTCGTGTTGAGTGAATGTAAATAGCTGTTAAATTATCCTTGGCAGCAATAGCTTTAATTTCACGGTCAGATGTTTTGTCAGCAATCAAAGTACCAAAGGCGGCTGGTTCCATCGTATTTTTTAAACGGACAGGAACACCTTTCATTTTAGCAGGGGTAATCGTACTTGGGTGCAAAATTTTTGCTCCAAAATAGGCTAATTCGGCTGCTTCTTCAAAGGTCAATTCACGAATAGGGAAGGTTTTCTTTACGATACGTGGGTCGTTATTGTGCATTCCATCAATATCTGTCCAGATTTGTACTTCCTCCGCTACAATGGCGCCACCGATTAATGATGCTGTATAGTCTGAACCACCTCTTTTTAAGTTATCTACTTCTCCACGTGGATTTCTACAAATAAACCCTTGGGTAATAAAGATTTGCTTGTCTGTTAATTGAGAGAGAATACCACCTAATTTTTCTTCAGTAAACTTCAATACAGGTTCGTTGTCTGCATCAATGAGCATAAAGTCTAACGCTGGTAATAAAGCCGCACTAATACCTTGTTCACGTAAATATGCTTCGAACATTTGGGTAGAAAGCAATTCACCTTCAGCTACAATTTCCTTTTCTTGTTTTATTGAAAATGGTTTGATACTTTCTAAAGAACGGATAAACGAAAATTCTTTTTCAATAATTGCCTTACCTTCAGCATAACCAGCTTCTGTACTATAGAGCTCTTTAATAAAGACTTCGTAATGCGCAAATAACTCGTTTATTTTCTGAGTAGCTTCATCATCATTATTCGCTTTCAAGGATTCTCCGATAGAAATTAAAGCGTTTGTAGTACCTGAAAGGGCAGACAAAACGACAATTTTACGATTACCGTCTTCAGTAATCAAATTTTTAATTGAGTGCATTCGCTCGGGCTTCCCAACGGAAGTTCCCCCAAATTTCCAGACTTGCATTTTTTCTTCTTTAATTATTGATTATCAATGATTTGTATTTGAGATTGATAGTTTTTAAATTTCTCGTCGGCTGAGATTAATGAGATTTTCTCTTGAAAAGCCGTAGCTATAATTAATCTATCAAAAGGGTCTCTATGGTTATCTACTAATTGTATAGTATTATAAGCGTTGATATGTTCGTTCTTAATAGATAAAATTTGAAAATCGACTAGTTCAATTTTTTCAATTAGCTCATTGGTCGAAACGTCAAAATTGGGCAACTTATTTAATCGCTGTTTAATTGCGATTTCAAAAAGACTTACTTGTGATACCAAAATTTGATTGTCAGTATCTTTAAGAATAGTCAGTATCTTCTTGGATAATTTAGGGTTTTCTAAAATTGCCCAAATAAAAATATGTGTATCAATCAGATATTTGTTCATATTAATTAATACATATATTCGTTCAACTCATCTAAAGGTTCATCAAAATCATCAGGAATAGATAACTTTCCTTTTAAAACACCAAGAACTCTTTCTTTCTTTTTTGTTGGCAATGGTGTTTCATCTACCAAAACAATCACCCTAACAGATTGATTTGCTTTGAGTTGAGAACGAAGATTACTCGGAATATCAATGTGTTGATTATCCGTAAGAACGGTCGGAAATTCGATGGCTTGTAGCATAATTTTATTGTTAAAATGAGCTAAATTTCTCTGACAATTTAATGTACTCTTTATCCTTGTACTCCCTAAAACGCCAACATTTTTACTGCTGTAATGGCAGCTTCATCACCTTTATTTCCGTGGATTCCTCCTGCACGGTCTAATGCCTGTTGTTCTGTATTAGGCGTAAGTACACCAAAGATAACAGGTTTATCATATTTTAAGCTTACTGTAGTAAGTCCTTGGGCTACGGCATTATTAATATAATCATTATGTTTGGTTTCGCCCTGAATCACACACCCTATACAAATCACCGCATCAATTTCTGCTTTTTGCGCCATCTTTTGGGCTGCAAACGTTAGTTCATAGCTTCCAGGAACGTTCACTCTTATTACATTTTCTTCTTTTGCTCCGTAGGCTAAAAGCGTTTTATGAGCGCCCGCTGCCAAGGCATTAGTAACTTCCTCATTCCACTCTGCCACCACAAGGGCAAACTTTTTATCACTTACGTCTGGTAAGTTTTCTGTGGAAAAAATGCTTAAATTTTTATGTGCTGAAGACATTTTATAGTTGGTATTGGCTCTAAAAAGTAATGACGAAAGTTTACGGATTAAAGCGTGTGTACGAAAGTTTAAAACTAATGACTATAAAAAAAGGGATAAGAACTTATGCTCTTATCCCTCTCGTATCAATATTTTATTGATTCCTTTATTCTGAGACAGAGCCTTCTAACACCGCTTTATACTTCTTAGCGTTGATGGATTCTGACGACTCTGCATATTTGTCTACAATTTCAGTATAAACAGCCAACGCCTCTTTTTGTTCGTTGTTTGCTTCATAAGCAGCAGCCAATTTCATTAAATATGTAGGCGTGAAGAATTTGTTAGCCTTATATTCAGCAGCTTTTTTATAATATGTTATAGCATCGCTATATGCTTTCTTTTCTGTATAAGCATCTCCAATTAAAGAATACGCACGAGCCTGAACCAATAAATCTGAGCTACTGAATGATTTTAATTGATCAATGGCAGCATCAAATTTACCTTCTTTTAAATTAGCAACACCCGCATAGAAGCTTGCTAAATTTCCAGTATTTCCACCAAAATCATCAGCAATTTTACCTAATTCTTTAGCAGCTACTTTATTTGAGTCTGCTTCAAATTGATAAACAGCATTAAATAATTTTGCCTGTCCTTCTTCGTCTTTTGTCGTTAAGTAATATTTGTAGCCAAAATAACCTAATATCGCCACTACCAATATACCTGCTACACCATAAATTACGCCTTTGTTTTTTTCAACAGTCGCTTGAACTTTATGAATGTCATGCTCTAATTCGCTTTTTAAGCCATCAGCAGTTTCCAAAAAATCAAGTGGCGTTTTTTCGTCTTTCTTTGTCATTGTTGGTTTTTATCTTTATTTGTTGTCGGTTATTTATCCTTGTATAATGAATTGATAATGAGTTTACAAAGCAAATAACTAATCATTTTTTACTAGCTTCAAAATCGGATTGCAAAATTAGGAAATCTCTTGGAACTTTAAAGGTTTTTGTGTAATCTTTTCAAGCCTAATTTCAAAAGTATCAAAAAATAAGGGATTTAGGTGCTTTTTAGCGAAACATTTTGAGATAATAGCATGATTTTCCCATCGATTCTGTCTCTAAAATCTATTTCTGACGAAGCCAATTTTCTGGATTTTGCTTATCAAAAGTTTTCCAAACTTGGAAATTTAACTCCGAAGTACCATCAGTATCAGAGGCAACCTCACCTACTTTTTGTCCAGCACCTACTTTTTGTCCATTTCTTACTGATACGTTAGATAATTTACTATAAATGGTAAAATAATCGCCATGCTGAATCGCTACAACCATATAAGTTCCTGGAATAGAAACCACAGACTGAACAACGCCTTCATAAACTACATTTACATCATTCCCTGCACTTGTTTGTATATCAATACCATTATTGTTTGTTCTGACTCCTTTCAAAACAGGGTGATTATGTACCCCAAAACGACTAGAAATAAAGCCAGAATTAACAGGCCAAGGCATCCTGCCTCGTAATGCTGAAAAAGAAGTGGCCAACCTTGTTTCTTCCACATTCAGGGCAATGGCTTTTCTATTTGAAGTAATAACAGGCTTCTTGTTTTGATTACGCCTATTGGCTAATTGCTCACGTTCTTGCGAGCGTTTTATTTCACGCTCTACAATTTTAGCAATCATCGTCTCTAAGCGCTCTACTACCTTTTTATTAGCTTCCAATTGTGCTCTTAGGCTTTTTTCTTTCTGGCTTAATTCCGTAACTACTTCTGTTTGTTTCCCTTTTAATACTTGTAAATTTTGTGTTTCTGTAATCTTTTCACGCAAAACAGCATCTTGCTCTTGTTTCTTTTGCAAGATTTTTACTTGTTCTGTCAATAATTCCGAACGTACTTGTTGTATTAAAACTGCTTGTTTTTCGCGTGCTGAAGAATATTGTTGAAGGTATTTATAACGACGAATCAGTTGGTTGAAATTTGCAGAAGAAAACAAAAAACTAAGCTTGTTAACTTTATTGCTGGTTTTGGCAGCTGTAAAAACCATTTTGGCATATTCTGCCTTTAATTCTTCAAGATTTCCCGAGAGTTTCCCTGTAGCCTTTTTTAGTTCTTCGGCTTCATTTTGAAGTAATTGCTGATTTTCAGAAATGATGTCAATCTGCTTGGCTTGCTTATCAATTCTTTCTCCTAAGGCATTAAGTTTACCTACACTTGCCTCTTTTTTCTGTTCAGTTTTTTCAATGATTTTATTGATTTCCTGAATCTTCTGGATATTCTCTTGCTTGGCAGCCTCCAACTTTTTCCTTTTAGCAAGGGTTGAATTTTGTGCAATTGATACGTTGGGAATGAAATATAACAAAACAAGAAGCAGTCCTGAAACGAATTTTAGGGCTGCTTGATGATTACTGATATGTAAATTCAACTTTTTGATAAAGTTTTAATTTTTATTTAGAAGTTTTTCGGGCACTCTAAATGGAAATTCCAAAGGAGTGTCTAATAATTCAACCTTTGTGTGCTTGATATTGACAACGGTTTGATACATTTTTTGATCTTCCTTCGACTGATAATCTAACGTGATTAAGCTTGATTGAGGAAATAAAAACTGATTCAATGTCGTAAAGTCATCAAAGTCTAAAGTTAGTTTATTACTTGTATCTTCTTGTGTAAGCAAGATTTTTTTTAGCTTTTTATTTTCTCCAATATAATTATCTATCAATACTTTGTTTTCTTCTTGTTTTAATAAAAAGTATTCATTGCTACGCACTACTCTGGATTTATTTTTTTTGAAGGGACGATTCCCGACCACCAAAGCTTGTAAAATATCATAGCTTACCTTGAAGTTGAATTTTTCGGCAAAGTCATCATACGTATATTCTTTGTATTCACCATGGTATTTATCGTAAAGCTTTACGACGCTATCATTGAAAAGCGCTGTAGCCACTGTAATACCAAATGCTGATACGTTCATCCAAATTAAACTGTCTTTACGCATCCTGATATCAACAGTAAAGCTTTGGTTATCATTAGGAGATTTGTACGAAACTTTTGCTTTTGCTTTTAAGTATTTAAAATCAATCTCATCGATTTTAACTTTTTCTTCCTCTGTTACAGCTACTTCTGGTTTAGAAGATGGTATGATAGTCAGGGAATCAATTACTGGCTTCGTCTCAGCTACTTTTAATGAATCAATAGACGAAGCATCGGAGGTTTTATTGATATGCTGACGTTTACAAGAAGCAATAAAAAATGTAAACGCTAAGAGCATTAATGAGTAATGTTTCATATTTTAAGATTAGGTAATTAATAGCTTACTGATTTGAATATCTATTCTATTAATTTCATTTCCGCGATTTTCTTGTCGATTAATGTACTGGTTGTACCTATGGTTTTAGCTTTCTTCCACTGTTCTACAGCTTTTTCTTTTTCACCTAATTGAAAAAGCACATCACCATAATGTTCTACAATTGTACCACTATTACTTTTATTCTGAACAACGGCTCTTTCTAAATAGATTCTAGCCTTGTTATAGTCTTTCATCACATAAAGTACCCAAGCATACGTATCCAAATACGTACCATTATCTGGATGCTTTTCCACCAGTCTTGCACCCATTTCAGCGGCTAATTCCAGTTTATCTTTTCTTAAAGATAGGAAATAACTATAGTTATTCAGTACATGGTCATTGTTTGGGTCAGCTTTTAGGGCAGCCTCATAGGCTTCATCCGACTTCTGATATTTACTTAAACTATTATAAGTATCTCCCAACAGCGCATTGATGTGTTGGAATAACTCAGAATTTGTGGGTGTTAATCGTCTAGCTTCTTCTAACGACTCTGCCGCTTTGTTATGATTCCTTTTTTGATAGTATGCCGAACCATTCAAATACCAAAATGCAGATTGATTTGGAAATACCTCTATGGCTTCTTCGCTATGAACAATGGCGCTATCTATTTGTCTTAATTTAAAATCAATATTGATGATATTCCCCCAAACTTCATTGATAGATTTATCCAGTCTGGCTGCTTTTACATATTCATCTCTGGCTGCTTTTTCATCACCTTTTTGAAAAAGTAAATCGCCATAAATAGCATGAGATTTTGGGTCTTGTGGATTAGCCTTAATCAATACCTTCACCAAATTAAATGCTGTTTGTTTTGATTTTTCATCTTTGGCCATGTTCATGTAACCAATCAAAATACGTGCCTTCGTGGTAGCATCAAGGCTGGCATCGGCAAAAGCTAATTCTAACTCACGATTACATTTATCAATTTCTCCTTTTTCCTGATACAACTGTGCTAACATGATATGAGCCTGTGCATTTTCAGGATTCATTTTCAGAATCTTCTCAAGATATGGAATGGCTTGCTCATTACGTTTGTTCGACATCAGCAATTCTGCTTGGTCTATATTATAATCAATTTCTTCAGGGTCAGATAAAATCAGTTTTTCGCCTTCTTTAATGGCTTCATCTACTTTACCGATTTTTACCAAAACCATCTGTTTCTGACGCGTAATTTCTTCATTAATACCAATGATTTTTTCAGCTCGGCTGTATGATTTCAGTGCCTCATCAAAGTGATTATCGAAAATATAAACGGCGGCTTGCGCTACATATAATTCAGATTTTGAAGGATTCAGGGCAATGAGGTTTTGATATACCCTTGCTGCTGCATCATATTTTTGTTTTCTGACATACAAGTCTGCCAATAACTCTCCATACGCTTCGTTTTCGCTATTCAGTTGAAATGCTTTTTCAGCATATAAAATAGCCTTGTTTTCGTCTTTTAATTTTTGGTAATTATTAGACAAAGCATACAAAATTCCGCTGTTATCAGGTACGATAGCAAGTGCCTTTTCATAAAATTCAACCGCTTTGTCATAGTCTTCCATCATATAGAACTTCATTCCTTCGGTAAAAAACGATTCTGCTTCAAGCAATTGAGCTTTCGATTGCTCTTCTTTTTTCTTAGAAGATTCACGTTTTTGGGCATACGAAAACTGACTAATTATTAATAAAGTAGCCAGTAATGAAAAAATATATCGAAGATTAAAATTCATCATTTAATATGTAGCAGATTGAAGAAAAAAACATTTCTCAAGACAATTTTGTCTGTATCAGTATTTTCTGTTCTTCAAAGTTAAGGAAAATCTATTTAAGTCGTTATTGAATAATATTGCCTTAAAGAATTAAATGCAATTTAGTTTCAAGCCTACTAACGAATAATATTGTAATTAGGTATATCAAAAATACTTCAAATTTTAAGGTTTTGTTTCATTTTTTTACTTGAAATTCTTGGCTGAGCAAATCTACTACCGCTTTTATTTTTTCACTATCCGAATAAGCAATTTCATACTCTGGTACTGCTGGTAAACCACCCATCGCAATGCCTTCTTTTCGGAAAGTCATCACCGAATCTCTGGTAGATTTCCCCGTCAGGTGAATAGCATCCACGCCTGTTTGGGCAATTTGTATGGCGTTGCCCAGATTTACGCCACTACCCACCATAATTTGTATCCTTCTCTGTGCCTGTTCTACGATAGCCTTAATTTGTGCTATGCCATCTATCGCTACATTCTTTTGACCAGAAGTTAATATTCTGTCACAACCTGCTTCAATAATAGCTTCTAATGCTTCTGAATAATCAGGTGTCATATCGATTGCTCTGTGGAAAGTTACTTCCATAGGCGAGGCTAGTTTTACCAATTCAGCAGTTTGTTGAATGTTTACACGGCCATCGGGGTGTAAAATTCCCAATACGATACCTGCACAACCTAAAGCTTTCATGGAAAGTATATCCTCTTTCATGATAGCAATCTCTTCATCGGTATAACAAAAGTCTCCACCCCTAGGGCGAATCATCGCATTGATTCCAAGCTTGACTTTTTGAGTGACCATTTTTACTAAACCAGCCGAAGGCGTAGTACCACCTTCAAACATTGAACTACAAAGTTCTATTCTATTTGCATGGGCTTTTTCTGCCGCTACACACGATTCAAAAGAATAAGCACAGACTTCTACGAGGGGTTTTTGTTGTAAAGTAAGGGTTGAATACTTCATTGGGAAAAATTTAATGTTTATTTAATCTCTTAGGAAGATTATAGTATTTTATTGAATTTCAGGATAATAAAAGAATATAGCTACAAAATTGTAAATAATTATAGCTTTAAATGTACTTTTTTCAAATAAATTTAGTTAATTCAACACAAGATTTTAAAGAAAAAAGCTTTTCATAAATAAAAAACGTATACTTTTGCAATCCTGAGAAAAACAGGTTAAATAATAGCTGTATAAGTCTCTTATAATCAGTATTTTATTTTTTAAATTAGTAATTAATTGTAATCAAATTCATATAATATGTACTGGACACTTGAATTAGCATCCTATCTAGAAGATGCTCCATGGCCTGCCACGAAAGATGAACTAATCGATTTCGCCATCCGTACTGGATCGCCACTTGAAGTAGTTGAAAATTTGCAAGAATTGGAAGACGACGGTCAACCTTACGAAAGCATCGAAGAAATCTGGCCAGATTATCCTACTAAAGATGATTTCTTCTTTAACGAAGATGAGTATTAAAATTGGATAATAGAAAGTAATTACGAAGTGCCACCTGTTGAGGGTGGCATTTTTTTTGTTGATATTATATATTATTGCTTTAAGCAATGAGCTGTTTACATTACTAACAAAAAAGCTTATTTCTCACAGCTCACAACTCATTGCTATAAATTAAACTACTTACATGAAAAATAACATCAGGATTAATATTATTAGTCAGTTCAATCAGGAAGACAAAGCCATCATTGTACCGATTTTGCAGACTAATGAGCCTACGGATGAGCTAGAAAAAGTAGCCCAAAATTTTGGAATAGATGCCCTGTTGCTTAAACAAGACTTTAAGGCAGATTTCAAAGAAATTCATGTAGTGTATTCTTCTCAGCACCAGAAAGTAATATTGTTGGGTTTAGGAAAAAATCCCAACACTGCTGATATTATTCGTGCATTCAGGAAACTGATTCACGAACAAAAAACAAAGCTACCCAACACAGTGTGTATTGATGCCAGAACATTGCCCGAAGCATGGGTTGAATACCTTGTGAATGGCTGTATATTGGGTACTTATGATTTTGGCTTGTATAAAACAGATGATAAAGCCAATATTCCACTGTTGGGGAATGAAGGAACACTGAATATCATCAGTGAATCGAAAAATTTAGAAGCCTTCATTCAAAAAGGAAAAGCAATTGCCGAAACGCAAATGCAGATGTTTGATTTGATGAATGCCCCTGCTAATAAAAAAATACCGCATACTTTAGCAAAATGGGCGTTAGCATCTGGCGAAAAATATAATTATTCAGTAAAGGTGCTTGAAAAACAGCAGTTGAATACTCAGAAACTCAATGCGCTTTTGGCTGTAGGGCAAGGTAGCGAACATCCCCCGATGTTGATTATCATGGAATATCGTTCGCCCAAAGCTACACAAACAGTGGGTTTAGTAGGCAAGGGTGTCACTTTTGATACTGGTGGAATATCCATAAAATCGTCGACTAATATGCACTTGATGAAGTCGGATATGGGAGGTGCCGCTGCTGTTTTTGGTGCGATAGAATTAGCCGCCAAACTTGAATTACCTGTACATTTAATAGGTATCATACCTGCTTGCGAAAATGCGGTAGATGGCAAATCGTTCAAACCAAGCGATGTAATAAATTCTTATGCTGGAAAAACGATTGAGGTGATTGATACTGACGCCGAAGGAAGATTGATTCTGGCAGATGGCTTAAGTTACCTAACGAAGAATTTTAAGGTGGATACTATCATAGATTTAGCTACGCTGACAGGTAGTTGTGTCGCCACGCTAGG
This sequence comes from Arcicella sp. GW822-FHT02H01, assembly GCF_058802005.1. Lineage (NCBI taxonomy): Bacteria > Pseudomonadati > Bacteroidota > Cytophagia > Cytophagales > Flectobacillaceae > Arcicella > Arcicella sp. GW822-FHT02H01. Next base: position 3,145,874 of record NZ_JBXANT010000001.1, read on the forward strand.
CTATCATGCTGCGGGTATGTTTACGAGTAATGATGAATTAGCCGATGCTTTGAACCAATCTGCTAATGAGACAGGAGAACGACTATGGCGTTTGCCTTTATGGGATGTGTATAAAGAAGACATTACTTCGGATATTGCCGATGTTCGCAACTATTCGGGTAAGCCAATGGCTGGGGCTATCTCTGCGGCAAAATTCTTAGAAGTATTTACTGATAATCATCCAAAGTGGGCTCATTTAGATATTGCAGGAACAGCCTTTGGTGACACAGAGTTTGCTCCACAAAGAACTGGAACAGCCTTTGGTGTAAGGCTATTAGTCGATTTTTTAAGTAAAATATAGTTAGTACTTTCTTGGCTTAATCCGTTGATTTTATTAATTTTAATTAATTGCAAAATCTATTTAATCCTGATAAACTATGTCATCAACGCTTTCTTTTCTTTGTATTTCTACTTATTTTAAAGGGAATGAGTTTTTGCGAGCTTGTAAACAAGCTGGAAACAAGGTGTATTTATTGACGAATAAAAAGCTAGAACATAAACCTTGGGTTCGGGACTTTATTGATGAAATATTTTACGTTGAAGAAAAAGCCGACGGTTCTATTGATATGAACGAGGTCATTTTAGGCTTAGCCTATATGATGCGTTCAAGAAAGGTAGATAGAATTGTGGCTTTAGATGATTTTGATGTAGAAAAGGCGGCTCATTTGCGAGAACATTTCCGTATTCCGGGTATGGGACAAACCACTGGCCGACATTTTAGGGATAAATTAGCTATGCGGATGAAAGCTGAGGATGCAGGGATAAAAGTACCTATGTTTTCAAGCTTATTCAATGATAATGATATTTTTGAATTTACCCAGAAAGTTACCTATCCGTGTGTCATAAAACCTCGTTCAGAGGCCTCTGCTACAGGGATTAGAAAAGTATATAATTCCGAACAATTATGGGAGGTAGTTCATTATTTAGGCGATCGACGCCATGAATATTTGGTTGAGCAATTCAAGCCTGGGGATGTATTCCATGTGGATTCAATTTCTTTAAAAGGTGAATTTGTATTTACGCGTTCAAGTCAATACCTGTCAACACCGATGGAAGTGGCACATGGCGGAGGTATTTTCCGTTCGGTCACTGTACCTATTGGTTCTGAGCTCGACCTTTCCTTACAAGAAGCTAATGCCCAAGTAATGAAAGCCTTTGGTATGAATTATTCTGCTACTCATTCAGAATTTATCAAAGACCATGAAACGGGTGAGATTATCTTTTTAGAAACGGCGTCAAGGGTAGGAGGGGCCAACCTCGCTGAAATGGTTGAGGCTTCATCGGGGATTAATCTATGGCGAGAATGGGCAAATATTGAAACGGCTGTAGCCAAAAAAGAAGAATATACGTTGCCGCCTGTTGAAAATAATTATTCTGGAATTATTATTTCTTTAACCAGACAGCAATATCCCAATTTAGCAGGATTTGATGCGCCAGAGATTTATTGGAGAATGAACGAAGAATATCACATTGGTATGATTGTGAAATCAGATAATAGAGAAAGAGTCATTGAAATTTTAGATGATTACGCCCATCGTATTTATCAAAATTTTCATGCGTCGGCTCCAGTACCAGATAAGCCCACACATTAAAAATGTCTTAAAATCACTAGAGAGGGACTTAAGTCCCTCTCTAGTGATTTTACTATAACTGCATTCTTATTTGCGTTTGCTCTGATATAAATGTACTGGAATTTTATTGTCGCTTTCCTCGCTGATGGTATAAAAGCTTGAACCATCATTACTAAAGCTAATGCCTTCTCCCTGTGGTTCGGCTGTATAAGGCAACAAACTACCCGCACGTTTCAAGGCCGTCGGAATACTTTCATTGGTTTGGCGTCGCCAGTGAAATACTTGCAGATAATTCTTGATAAGTATTTCTTGATTATCAGCAGAAATACTCCCATCTGTAATATAAAATCCTTGATTGCTAGCTACTGAAAATGAAACCTCTTCTATAAATTCGGCCGTAATTGTTTGCGAAAAAGACTGTGGATAAGGAATTCTATAAAGTCGTTGTTTTTTTTCTCTTTTGCTTAATATGTAAATATCCTTCGTTTCTTGGTCGATCAGCATACACTCAGCATCTCTTGCACCGTCGGGATATTTAAACGTAATTTTTTGAACGTTAGTTAAGGTGTTGACAGTCGGCGTATTCGTTGCCATAGTCGGTTCAGCTACTTTATAAATAGCATATTCGCCGTATTGAGCATTATTATCACCAATCTCGCCAATGTACAAATACGAACCCTCTGGAAAGGTAGCCATCGCAATAGCCTCCCAATCTCTATTTGTAGCACCTTGTAAAAAAAACTCATACAAGCCTTTACCTGATTTATCTATCAAAAAAATCCGATTGCTATCTCCACTATCGTTATGTGTCCAGAGGTAGCCTTTGTTTTTCTGACTTGCTATTAACCCTGAGGCTTCGTCGATAGATTTGTTTTCGATTAATCCTACATCTATCGGATTGTCGAAGTTGTCACTAACCGTAATTGGGGTAGGTTTTTCTTCGCAAGCCACCAATGATAGTAGCCATAAGAAAATAAGCTTTTTCATATTAAGATTAATTTTGCAAAGCCTATTCAACTTCTTGCGGAGATGGATTTGGTTCTTCCTCCACTTTAAGCGTTACTTTTACTTTCTTAATTCTACGAGTATCTACTGAAGAAATTCTGAATTTGTATTTATCATACTCTACTTCTTCGCCAGCATGAGGCAAGCGAGTAAATAACTCAATTAAAAGACCTGCCAATGATTCACTATCTCCTCGGGCTTTATCAAAATAATCATTATCTACACTCAGTGCACGGCATACATCATTCAAAGAAACTTTGCCTTCAAATTCAAAAGAGCCATCTTTTAACTTCACATAGCCTAAATCTTCTACATCCGACTCATCATGAATATCACCTACTATCTCCTCAATAATATCCTCCATTGTCACAATGCCTTCTGTTTCGCCATATTCGTTTACTACAACCGCCATGTGCACTCTTTTTTCTTGAAAATCGTATAGCAAGTCGTCAATCTTTTTACTTTCTGGAATGAAAAAAGTTTGATGTAGTAAATCTTGCCATTTAAAATGCTCGTCTTTTTCCAGATGTGGCAAAAGGTCTTTGATATATAAAATACCCTCTATTTTATCAACAGTTTCTTTATAAACTGGCACACGCGAATAACCAGATTTGTTGATTTTATCCATCAATTCATGAAAATCAAAAGCAATATCAAAGGCCGTAATATCTCTTCTCGAACGCATTACACTTTTGGCTGAGGTGCTTCCAAAGTTTACAATTCCTTTTAAAAGGTCTTTTTCTTGTTCTGATGTGTCTTTGCCCGTCGTAATTTCTAGGGCATGGTTTAGTTCGTCGGCAGTGATGGTATAGCCCTTTCGTTCCACTCTTTTTTCGATGATATTACTGATACCCAGCAATAGCGAAGACAAAGGTTGAAAGATGATTGTAGCAATTTCTAATAAAGGAGCCGTTATTTTAGCAAAGCGGAGGTTGTTTTGCTGAGCCCATACTTTAGGAATTAATTCGCCAAAAAAAGTAATGATAAAAGTAACCCCTACCAATAGTACTAATGTAGCCACTAAGCCTTCTTTTTCTTTTTCGCCTACTACTTGCTCTGTTACATAAGTAGCAATAGTGATAAAGGTAATGTTTACTAAATTGATGGAAATTAATAAAGTAGCTAGTAGTAGCTGTGGTTTGTCTAGTAATTTAGAGATAGTTCTTTCTGTTCCACTATCACTTTCACGGCAAGCAGCACGTTCGTCAGAAGATAATGAAAAGAATGCGACTTCAGAGCCAGCCAACAGGGCTGATAACATTAATAAGCCTAATAGAATCAATGCATTGATGCCATAAACGCTGTAAGATGAGGTGCTTTCAACTTGGGCTAAAAGCACCAAAATCGGGTGAGGTTCGTCGGATAATCGGGTTTCCAAAATATAATGGGTTTTAGTGCTTTAGTGATTAAATGGTAATGATTGGTAATTAATTGTTTTGATACTTTTTTGTCTGATAGTTCTGAAAGCAAACATACTAATTACCAATCTTCAATCACTAACTAACTTATAATTTAAAATGGTAAATCATCACTATCGTCACTACCAGTATTGCTACTGAATTCAGGAGTCGGAGCAGGCGTTCTTTCTGGTGCAGGGCGTGATTGTTGCGCAGGCGCTGCGGGAGCACTTTCTGAACCTCCCTCATTACTTCTGCCACCTACCAAAGTCATAGAAGTACCTCTAATCTTAGTTGTTTTTCTTACGATATTATCCTTGTCAGTATATTCTTCGGTACGAATTTTACCTTCAACATATACAGAATCTCCTTTATGAAGGTATTGCTCTGCAATGTTGGCTAAATTATCCCAAAGTTCTATTCTATGCCATTCTGTTTGTTCAACTCTCTGTCCATCTCTGTTATTATAAGCTTCAGAAGTTGCTATACTAAAAGTTGTTACTTTAGAACCACTAGGGAGTGATCTTACTTCTGGGTCAGCACCCAATCGTCCTAGCAGAATTACTTTGTTTACACCAGCCATTGTTTAATTGTTTTAAAAGTTTGAGAACCTATGTGAATTTAATGAAAAACAGTTCAAGTTACAAATTTGTCGATAGGAACTGATATTATATTTTATCGTTAAATATCTACAAAAAGTTCAAATTGAACACTTATTTTCTATTAAAATACAAACTCTTTTAAGTAATTGTTTACCAAGGTTGATTTTGGTAAATCGTCTACTTCATTGAGGCTGTACCATTCAAGTTCTTGGGGCAAATCTACAAGAAAATGTTCTTGTACTTCTAAATGCCAAAATTTGGTTTGTATGCGTTGATGAGTAAGTATATGAGTGTATGTGATTGATTCTCTTTTGATTAATGATTTTTTCATGAGGCCAGTCAAGAACACATCTTCATTAGCAAGATACAATAAATCTTGAATATTTTCTTCACATTCTTTGAGATAAAAATCATACATTCCTTCCCAAACATCCCTTCCTTTTCGTTTACGCATGGCAAAATTACCATTTTGTTCAATGATAAAGTAATTAAAAAAACGTTCTTTTACTTTTATCTTTTTAGATTTTACAGGAAGTATCCCCACGCGTCCTGTAGCATAAGCAATACATTCCATAGAAAGGGGACAAAACATACAATTGGGCAAAGCAGGAGTACATTGTAGTGCCCCAAACTCCATAATGGCTTGATTGTGCATCGCCGAATTATAATCAGGCAATACGCTTTCGGCTAATTGGGTAAATACTTTTTTGGCATCCTTGCCCGAAATATCAGTTGTTTCACCAAATACCCTTGCGAGTACCCTATACACATTGCCATCCAGCACAGCTACTTTTTCGCCCGAAGAAAAAGAGGCAATAGCTGCGGCGGTGTAAGTACCAATTCCTTTTAATTTTAATAATTCTGAATACTTTTCTGGAAATATACCGTTATAATCTTCAACAACCATTTTGGCTGTTTTGTGCAGATTCCGTGCCCTTGAATAGTACCCCAAACCCTGCCAAAGCCTTAATACTTCATTTTCTTCAGCATTGGCTAAGTCTTGGATAGTAGGGAAGGCATTGACAAATTTATAGTAGTAAGGCATGCCCTGTGCTACTCTGGTTTGTTGAAGAATAATTTCAGATAACCAGATGTAATACGGGTTTTGGGTGTTTCGCCAAGGTAAATCTCGTTTGTGTTGAAGATACCAATTCGTAATTTTTTTTGAGAAAAAATCGTTTTTCAAAGGATGAGTAGTTTGTTTGTTCGCAAATAGACTTTTGTACTAAAAATGACTGAATTTATTGTTTTTCCAAGAAATTAATCTAAAAATTGATATTCGGGAAAGGATTTAAGTTTTGGCAATCGGCTAACAATTAAGCAATTACGAAAAAAAAGTTCGGATAATATTTTTTTGTTTCTTTCATAATTCAAACCAAAGCCGTACCTTTGTGACCCTTAATAATCAAGGGGTTACGAAAGTAATGATTTCATCACTAAAATCAAGGTGAACTCTACCGTTATTTTCAATGCTGAAACGCAACCAATCATTATTTGTTTAACATATTTTTTATTAATCCTAAAATTTTCAATAAAGTGACTAAAGCAGACGTAATCGCAGAAATTTCAGACAAGACTGGTATCGACAAAGCAGATGTATCAAGTGCAATTGAGTCTTTCTTTTCGGTAGTAAAAGACAACCTTTCAAATGGTGAACCAATTTATGTAAGAGGTTTCGGAAGTTTTGTAAACAAGAAAAGAGCACACAAAATCGCTCGTAACATCTCTAAGAATACTTCAATCGAGATTCCAGAACACTTTATTCCTAGTTTCAAACCTGCAAAAACTTTTGTAGAACAGGTTAAGTCAAACGCAAAATAGATTAAGTTTAGTTGTCTGTTCAAATTCTTTGTTATCCGTGTGAAACACTTTAACAGTAATTAGGGTTTTTAACATTTACCTTAACAGATAAATTAATAGCTTAAAAACTAAAAAAATCATGCAAAAGCCTTTTATCATTATCATCGTTATTGCCTTCGGATTGGTTGGAGGTTTATACAGTTTACCAAAAGTAGTTGTGAACGATGAGAAGAGAAAGTTGGAGCAAACTTCGGAAGAAACCCCTGCACCAACTGCCAATCGCGATAAAATGGCAGCATCTAAAACACAAGAAAGTGCCGAAAGTCATGGTGCTACATTGAGTGTTGAACAGCAACGTGTGATTGCGCAATTGAAGGGGAGTTATTTGAATGGTACCACAGCGAAAGTAAAAATGAAGGCGGCAGACGAATTGATTGCTAAATTTGTAGAATATACTCGCTTTGATAGTGCCGCTTATTATGCTGAGGAAGTAGCCAACAAAATCGAACCCTCAGAAACGAATTTGATGAAAGCAGGTAATTTGTATTACGAAGCATTTACCTACTCGCTTCAAGCAGAAAAGACTACTGTGTTAGGGGAAAAGGCCAGAGAAATTTTTAGTAAAGTTTTGGCAAAAAATCCTGAAAACTTGTTGGCTAAAACCAACATGGCAATGACTTACGTATCTACTTCGACCCCTATGCAGGGAATCACAATGTTGAGAGAAGTAATTGCAAAGGAACCAGATTATGAACCAGCTTTGTTCAGTTTAGGCATACTTTCTATTCGTTCAAATCAGTTTGGAAAAGCGGTTGAACGCTTTAAACAAATTTTGAAGAACAACCCGTCTAATTCAAAGGCAGCTTTGAATTTGGGATATTGCTTAGCTGAGTTAGACAGAAAAGAAGAGGCTAAAGCTATTCTAGAAAAAGTGCTTGCGAATAGTACTGATTCACAAGAAAAAGCAGCAGCTAATGAAATTTTGTCAAAATTAAAGTAATATTGTATGTTGAATATTACTTTTCGAGCTTCTTTAGCATCAGAAATACAAAAACATTAAACATATTTTTAACATTTAAAACCTTTTAGAATCATGCCTTGCGGAAAAAAAAGAAAGAGACATAAGATCTCAACGCACAAAAGAAAGAAGCGTCTTAGAAAAAGTAGACATAAGAAGAAGTAGTTAAGGCATAAGGAAACGGGCAAAGTAAATATTTATTACCAGTCTTTTCCTTTCGCCTTAGTACCCAAAAAACAGGCAGAGTCTCCTATGTGGAATTTGCCTGTTTTTGTTGTTTTTGTGAGATTGATTGCTTGAAAGAAAAGTTTAATTACATAAAGGTTTCATTGTCAGTTTTTTATGTAATTTTCGGTCATGACATTTTGGGGATATGTAGTGATTTTAAAAAAATACTAAGTATTAATTACTAATGCTTTTTGTTTTCTATTTAGTGTTTAATCAGGCTATTTAATAAAATCATTTGCTTAACCAAGATAAGTCACCTTCATTAAAGTCAATTTAAAAATATTAAATTTCAGACCAATTTTAATTAATAATTATCACCCTTTTGTCGTGATAATTCTCCTAATAAAAAATCGATTTTTCCTTTTTTTCTAGGCTCGCACATATCTGGAATTTTCTAAATTTTTAAAGACTTAACGCAAGCATACTCATTACTACGACGTCCTTCATATCTCTTTCATTTCTAAATGCTTTAATCACCTGTGAGTAATGAATTAATTATCAATTCGACTCCCAAAGGTGACCGCATAGCTTTGTTGCAAGACAAGCGTATTGTGGAATACCACTTAGAGGAGTCCGAACCACACTTTTCTGTCGGAGATATTTATCTCGGGACAGTCAAGAAGATGGTAACGGGATTGAACGCTGCCTTTATTGATATTGGCTATGAGAAAGATGCCTTTCTTCATTATCATGATTTAGGTCCGAACGTCAATTCCTTAAACAAATTTACGAAAGAGGTTATCGCTGAAAGATTACAGTCTGGACGATTAGATAACTTTAAGCTAGAACCTGAAATTGACAAGCACGATAAAATTGATAAGGTATTAAGTAAAAATACGCCAATTTTAGTGCAAGTTGTGAAGGAACCTATTTCGACAAAAGGACCTCGATTGTCTTGTGATATTTCTATCGCAGGGCGTTATACGGTATTAGTTCCTTTTTCAAATGGGGTGAATATCTCCAAAAAAATTACCGCAAAGGCTGAACGTCAGCGTTTACAACGTTTGATGTCGTCTATTAAACCTGCGAATTTTGGAGTGATTGTAAGAACAGTAGCCGAAGGGAAAGAAGTAGAGGAATTGGATAAAGACCTCCGCGAGTCCATCGCTAAATGGGATGCAGGAATGAAAGCACTGAAAAGTGCTAAACCGCGTGATAAAATAATCGGAGAGATGAGCCGTGCAACTTCGATGTTGCGTGATTTATTAAACGAAAATTTTGATAGCGTTGTCGTTGATACGCCAGAACTGTTTCAAGAAGCCCGCAATTATGTTTCCAATATTGCTCCTGAAAAGGAAAAAATTGTGAAACTGCACCAAGGGAAGAATAAAGTATTTGAACAACTGGGTATCGAAAAACAACTGAAAATGTTGTTTGGACGTTCGGTAAGTTTACCACAGGGAGGTTATTTGATTGTAGAACATACCGAAGCATTACACGTAATAGATGTAAACTCAGGTAATAAATCTAACAACGAAGATGGCCAAGAAGCAACAGCCCTGAGTGTAAACCGTGAAGCTGCCAAAGAGATTGCTCGTCAGTTAAGACTGAGAGATATGGGCGGAATTATTGTCATTGACTTCATTGATATGAAAAGACCTGAAAACAAGAAATTGATTCAGGATATCATGAAAGATGAAATGAAAACCGACCGTTCTAAATATACCATTTTGCCTTTAACAAAGTTTGGTTTGATGCAAATTACACGTCAGCGGGTTCGTCCTGAAATGAATGTGGTAACAGCTGAAAACTGTCCGACTTGTGGTGGAACAGGAAAAATTACGGCAAGTATTGCTATTTCGGATATTATAGAGCATCATCTTGAACATATTCTAGAGAAACAAAACGAGAAAAAACCAACTATTTTACTTCATCCGTTTTTACATGCTTATTTTACAAAAGGTTTCCCTTCAATTCGTATGAAGTGGTTCTTTAAATATAAAACATGGGTGAATTTAATTCAGGATACGTCCTTTGGTATTACAGATTTCAAATTTCTGAACGACCATAGCGAGCCAATCGAATTGAATGGATAAACGATAATTACCTGAAAAAACAGCCTGATTTCACCTTGATTTCAGGCTGTTTTTTTTGCCTATATTTGTATAAATTTTATATGGAGATGCCTCAAAAAAATGCTAGAAATTATTGGTGGTTGAATGCCAATCCTCGTATTTGGTCGATAGACTCGCTCAAGCCTGAGCAAGTACAGGCTTATGCTTCCCACAATGAGTTTGACCATAAAAGACGTATCTATAAGTATTTCGAGGCTGTAAAGAAAGGGGATTTAGTAATCGGGTATGAATCTACGCCTGTAAAACAAATAAAAGCAATTTTTGAGATTACAGAGCCACTTCACGTCGACCCTCATTTTGGAGAAATAATTTCTTTCAAAATGAAAGAACGAGTACCCGAACCTATCGATTGGATTGAGCTAAAATCCATTCATTTCTTTAAAGATTCGGAAGTATTAAAGAATAAAAACAATCAGGGAAGTTTATTCAAAATTACCGAGGATGAATTTGAGGCCATTCAGGCCATGATTGATGAGCAGAAAGAAGCAATGATGGGTGAAGATGTGTTGATACCTTATGAAAAAAAGGATGCTTTAGTAGACCTATTTATGGATGAAGAGCAATTTGAAGAGATACTAGATACGCTGAAATACAAGAAAAATATTATTCTTCAAGGCCCCCCAGGGGTGGGGAAAACCTTTATTGCTAAAAGGCTAGCTTATACTTTGGTCGGTACTCAGGATGATTCTAGGATAAAAATGGTGCAGTTTCACCAGTCATATTCTTATGAAGACTTTATACAAGGGTTACGCCCTGATGGAGAGGGAGGATTTAAACTGAAAAATGGGGTATTTTATGAGTTTTGCAGACAGGCTCAACGTAATGCAGGTATTGACCATTTTTTTATTATTGATGAAATAAACCGTGGTAATCTGAGCAAAATTTTTGGTGAATTGTTACTCCTGATTGAATCTGACAAACGTGGACGAGCCAATGAAATGCCATTGACTTATGGCGATAAAGACTCTGAACCGTTTTATGTGCCTGATAATTTATACATCATCGGCACGATGAATACAGCAGACCGCTCTTTGGCAATGATTGATTACGCCTTAAGAAGACGGTTTGCCTTTATTAATCTTGAGCCTCTTTTCAATCAAAAGTTTGTAGCGTACTTAGTACAAAAAGGTGTTGAAAGAAATTTTGCTGAAAATATCAGTAAAGCCATTACACAATTGAATCAAGTGATTGCCAATGATAAAAACCTACAAAAAGGATTTCAGATTGGGCATAGTTATTTTTCAACTTTTGCTAACGAAGATGATACACGTAAATGGTATCGCAGGATTGTAAACCTAGAAATCGCTCCGCTTTTAGAAGAATATTGGTTTGATAATGAGGATAAAGTAAAGGCTGAAATTAAGAAGTTATTATGGTATTGAAGACTTGTTTCTTTATTTGAAGAAACAAGTCTTTAATAAATTTATAAAAAGAAATTACAAAGCTGTATTTACAGTTAGTTTTCCCTTGTTATTTTTTAGATGTTTAAATGTAATAAGAGCATGATAAGTATTATCATAAAAATCCCAATACTTATCATTAATACTTACTTTACCTGAGTCTAAAGGGATTTCTAATTTTACATTTTCGTTTCCTTTAACTTCACTTTTATAATAGGTAATAATTAATAAAGCCTTATTATCAAGGTGACCTTGAATATTATACTTCATTGAGGTAGGTGTTTGTGCGTGTCTTTCCACTATAAAAGTCGTATCCTTAGACGCATCAAATGTAACTGTTGCTGATACACGTTCTTTAGTACAGCTTAATAGACAACACATTATAAACACAATAACTATAATGTAGTTTTTCATGAGTTATATTAAATTTTTAGCGTTAAAATGGTATTTGTTGTACACAATTTGAACCTCCGACTGTCCATAATTGTCCATTTTTAGCCATTTGGTAAATATTATAGACTAAATCATTAAATCCTCCTGTAAATGATGCTCCTAGGTTTATACCAATTGTATTGTTTCTTAAATCCATTACAGTTGAACAGCCATCTCTACCATATTCATGTGCATCTGTTAATAATTGTGCAACATTAACACCAAAATCTCTAGTGTGAAGTGTCGCAAATAATACATGTTTAAAAGCATTAGCATGACCATCATCAGCATTTGTATGAAATTGAGCAGCGGTTATTCGCTCTGCTTGTACATAGTGATTATAAAATTTCATAATTTGACCAGTGCTCATGGTCTCTAAAATTGCAATTTCTTGTGGATTTAATACTTTACCAAACTCTTCTAATATTTTCTCTTTAATCCAATCAAGAATAGCTTGAACTAATGCTGGATCGTAGTCAGGGTCTATATAACCACACCCCCAATCGGCACAAGGCTCAACAGTAGCATTTAACACAAAAGGAGAAGAATTCGCTGGGCTAAAAAGTAATGTTACAAAAAGCCAAGTTCCCCCATGATTTACGGGTGCTGTTACAGTAACTTCAGGTAAATCTGTGTTTCCAAAATCAGCTAATCTTGAATTTTTATTGCTTATAACTTTATTGTCTTTATAGGTATATTCTCGCTTATACTTTTCATCCAGTGACATGATAATAACGGTTCCAGTAAATGTGTTACTTTGGACATTATCCTTATTTATTTCTACTTTATAACCATTTTTTTTGCCTTCTACTTCAGTCAAGTATAATTGTTTTATCTTAATTTTTCCAGTTTCTTTAAAGTCAATTAAAGGAACAGTAAGTAATTTGTCGGACAATTTGGACTGCTTATTACTTATAGCTTTCTCCCAAATTTCAACTTCTAGGACTTCGTTTGTAGAATCTAGTGAACCAGTACGTGTGTTTGGATTACTTTCCAAGTTATAATACCATTTTTTGAAATTCTCAATTTCAGTGGCAGAAGGTTTTACACTTTGACTTGAAGTGAAAGGAGGAATCACTTCAATATCACTACTTTCTTTACAATTGGATAAAATTACTGGAATGGCAAATATGCCAATAAGACAGGCTAATCTACGTTTTAATTTCATGTAGTGTATGAGTTTTTAGATGGAGTAGAAAACAAAAGTGTAGGACATTACTTTTACTCTCAAATTTCTACGTTAAAAAATTAGATTGTAATATATTCTAAGGCAAAAATAAAAAAATAATAATATGGTGAGTGCATAATTGTAAATTTGATAGCGATAAATATATCTAAAATCAAAATTTATACTTGTTAATAAATGATTCCTATCGAAAACATATATTACCTACTCTGCTACGCTTGGAATCGGCTTGATGAAAAGGAGCTTGTCAATATTTCTACCATTGAAGTAACAGATTTGCCTAATTTGCTAGCAAGGGTGCTTTTGAAGGGTACAAAATTATTAATTAATCGTGGGCTAGATAAACAATATATTACCGAGCAGAACCTTTATCAAGGCATCAAAGGGAGAGTAGATTTTAATTATTCATTCCGTAAAAATCTATTTCAGCAGGGGTTGGCAATGTGTGAGTTTGATGAACTTTCGGTGAATATTTTGCCTAATCAAATACTAAAAACTACCTTACAACATGTAATTAAGCTACCGACGCTCGATAGAAACTTAAGAAGAGAGATACACGCTATTTTATATCATTTAGCAGAGATTGATACCATTGTAGTCAGGAATGACACTTTTGCAAGTGTAAAGATTAACCGACATAATCAGTATTATCTTTTTTTACTGAACATTTGTGAATTATTACATCACAATCTACTGATTCATGAAAAAACGGGAGAAGTAAAATTTAAAGATTTCCTGAGAGACGAACGCCAAATGGCTAGACTTTTTGAAGAGTTTGTCCGCAATTTCTACAAGATTGAAGTACCCGAAGCAAAGGTTTTTAGAGAAGATTTACATTGGCAGTTTACAGGCGAACAGATGCAGTTTTTACCCAAAATGCAAACAGATATTTCTATCAAACTCCCTTCTGACCGAAAGATTATCATAGATGCCAAGTATTATTCAGAGACACTTCAACATTTTTATGATGCCGAAAAAATACATTCTCGGAACCTATACCAAATGTTTGCCTACTTGAAAAATCAGCCAAACCTACAAGCAGAAGGGATTTTATTGTATCCAACTGTTCAGAAAAGCCTAAGTGTTTCTTATACTTACGAAGGGCATCAAATCAGGGTAGAAACCTTGAACCTCAATCAATCGTGGATGGAAATCAAAAACGATTTGTTAAAAATATTAGATAGAGAACAGCACGAGTTAAAAACTCATGCTACATAAATTACTCAAAGCTAATGGCAAAAATCTTTGTTTTAGCATTGAAGATAAAGGACTTTTTTTCATCTTTTACAAAGACATTCACAATATTTGTTTGGTCTTCAAACATATCAACCAATACATCATTTTTAAGTTTTAATCCTGCAATGGCTTCATTCACGGGAACTTCTAAATAAATCCAAGTAGCCTCACCTTCTTTTTCTTTACCAACGTATTGAATCGCCTTTAGTTGATTAGTGGCATTCACCAACATAAAGTGTTTTTTTACGTATTGTTCTACCAAAGCATCATTTTTGTCATTGTTTTCAATAACAATTTTCTTGTTCTGATTGTCACGTGATATTACTTTCTCTAGGTCATCCGTAAACACCCTTAGACTCACTTCAAAACCTTTGCTTTTAGCATTATAACGCATTTCTGTAAGGCTAGTATGAAATGCATGAAAACCAGTATTACTTAGCTTGAAACTGCTTGAAAGGATAATGATTCCTAAAAGGGGGATAAACCGTTTCACAAATGCAGTTAAGCTAAATATCCCTAGCGAGGGACTTAAGTCCCTCGCTAGGGATAAAAGATTGAATTTAATAGTCTTCTTGAAGCCAAAAAAGCCCCTTCTCTGAAGGAGAAGGGGTTGGTTTTTTTGTATATTAATATTATTAATTACTATCATTCTATTTAAAAAACAATTTGAAGGCACCATTTCCTAATACAAAAACCATTAGTCCCAACAGGATTACTGTTCCTACTTGTTGAGCTCTCTCTAATACTTTTTCCGATGGTGGGCGACCAGTAATGATTTCATACAATAAAAATAATGCATGACCACCATCTAATGCAGGAATTGGCAATAAATTCATAAATGCCAACGCCATCGAAAGCAAACCTGTAAGCGTCCAGAAATTTAACCAATCCCAGTGAGCACCATACATTTCTGCAATTTCAAAAGGACCGCTCAATGCTTTATCAGCACGAACATCCCCCGCAAAAATCTTTTTAAAACCTTTTACATTTTTTACTACTACATCAAAAGCATCGTGAGCACCCATTACAAAGGCCTGTCCGATAGTATAATCCTCATGAGAGAATTTAATCAAACGTTCCATCGCAAAACCAAGCTTTCCTTCTTTGGTAACAGTAATATCCATTGTATCAACTTTGCCTTGTCTTTCGATACCAAAAGCTACTTTTTTGCCAGCATATTTTGTTAGGCTGTCTTTTAATAACTGATAGAAAACTACGGGCTGTCCATTCATACTTACAATTTTATCACCTGCTTTCAAGCCCGCTTTATAAGCTGGCAATTCTTCTGAATCTGTCGACTTCCCGAATATCTTGCTTAATAACGACGGCTTTTTAGGCTCAGTAACTTGTAAAATCTTGAAAGGATACAAAGGTTGAATAAATTGGTCTTTTTGGTCAGATAACTTATTCAAAAAATCAGATGGAATTACCACTTCAATAATTTTTCCAGCACGTTCTACGGTATAAGAAACGTTATCATCCAAAATAGCACCGCCTATTTCGCTATATTCTTTAAAATCTTGTCCGTTTACTTTTAATACTTTATCGCCAGTTTTAAAGCCAACTTCTTGTGCTAAACTTCCTGCGTAAATACCGTTTTTGTTTAATTCATCTTTAGAGATATAATTATTTCCCACTTTGTAATTAATACCAAAGTAAATAACAACACCCAAAATAACATTGACGATAATACCACCAAGCATCACGATTAAGCGTTGCCAAGCTGGCTTGCCACGAAATTCCCAAGGTTCTGGAACAGCAGATAATTTAGAAGCATCTTGGGTTTCATCAATCATCCCTGCAATCGAAACATAACCACCCAATGGAAACCACCCCAAACCATATTCTGTATCACCGATTTTCTTTTTGAATAAAGCAAAGTTCAGCACCGTAGGTACTGGGAATAAGAAATCAAAAAATAGGTAGAATTTATCAACACGCATTTTGAACCATTTTGCGGTAATATAATGCCCAAATTCATGTAAACTTACTAAAATTGACAGTCCTAAAATTAACTGTCCCGCCATAACTAAACCGTCCATTTGCTAAGTGTTATCTCGTAAAATTTAATTGACTATTTACGATTTGTGTTTTGAGATTTCTTTACTGATTAAATAAATATTTATAAATATCAAACTAGCGTTTGGGCTAGTCTTCTTGTTTCTTGGTCTGTCTGTATATAATCGTCGATAGTTGGCTGAGGAATAAATGTTACTTTACTCATACAGTTTTCGATAAGGTCTGACATCTCTAAAAAGCCGATTTTATCCTGCAAAAATGCTTCAACGGCAATTTCGTTGGCTGCATTCATGATACAAGCAAGGTTACCCCCTTTGTCCATCGCTGCGAAAGCTAATTGCAAGTTACGAAATGTTTCGGTATCAGGTTGTTCAAATGTGAGAGACGGATATTTTGTGAAGTCAAAACGTGGAAAATCCGACTTTAGTCTGTTAGGAAAGCCTAAAGCAAATTGAATTGGCAATTTCATATCGGGCAAGCCCATTTGTGCTTTCATTGAGCCATCTTCAAACTGCACCAATGAATGGATAATAGACTGAGGATGAACTACTACTTCGATTTGAGAAGCCTTTAGCCCAAACAACCATTTTGCCTCAATTACCTCAAGTCCTTTATTCATCAAACTGGCCGAATCAATCGTGATTTTAGCCCCCATTACCCAGTTTGGATGTTTTAGGGCTTGTGCTTTGGTCACGTTCAATAAGTCTTCCCGTTTTTTCCCTCTGAAAGGCCCACCAGAAGCAGTCAGAATAATTTTTTCTATAGGGTTATGAAATTCACCTACTAAGCATTGAAAAATAGCAGAATGTTCTGAGTCAACAGGGTAGATGTTTACGCCTTTTTCTTCGGCAAGTTTAGTGATTAATTCACCTGCCACCACTAGGGTTTCTTTATTCGCAAGGGCAATGTGTTTACCTGCTTCAATGGCTTTGATAGTGGGTAATAAGCCAGCATAGCCAACCATCGAGGTAAGCACAATATCAATAGCATCCATCTGAACCACGGCTTCTAATGCTTTTGCACCAGCATACACCTTGATACCTGCGGGGTCTAAGATAGCATGTACTTTATCATATAAATCGTCATTACCAATTACTACGCAGTTAGGCTTGAAAGCTAAGCTTTGTTCAATCAATAAATCAGCATTGTTCTGAGCAGTTAGTACTTCAACTTCGAAAATGTTTTCGTTTGCTTTTATTACTTCTAAGGCTTGTGTTCCGATTGAACCCGTTGAGCCCAAAATGGCAATTTTTCTTTTTTGCATAAATTATAAGTAGCTATCAGCTATCAGCCGTAAGCTATGAATCTTATTAAGTAATTGAGCGATTTAATGAATGAGTAATTTAGAGATTAACACCTTTAAACCGCGGTGACAGACCGCCCACAAATTACTCTTTTTCATTATATCATTTAATTTTGACTCACTATTTATCAGACAATTAGCTAATAAAATATCAATTATATTTAAAGGTATTTATTAAAAGCTTGGTTAGAAATCACAAAGAGGAATGTTGTTTACAACTTCCATTTGATTTATGGTATAAAATTAAAGACTCCAGCCTAGAATTTGATTAATAAAGTGCGAAAATAATGAGGGTTGTAAGAGTAATGTAAAAGCAACCCCAAAAGCAGCACCATATAAGTGGGCAGAGTGGCCAATATTATCTAAATTTCGCTTAGACATATAGTATGAATAAGCTGAATATAAAATAGCATATACAAAGCCTGGCACTGGAAAGAAATACACATATATCTGAGCAGTAGGCTGAAAAAGTATGGCTGAAAATACTACTGCCGAAACCCCACCTGATGCGCCTAGGGCATTATAATAACGGTCATTTTTATGGTCTGCATAACTTGGAACATTGGCCACGATAATACCAACTAAGTATAATACAGCATATAATAACGAACCAATATCAGAACCAAAAATGCCTGAAAAATAATATGCTACGATATCTCCAAAGAAATATAAACTCAGCATATTAAAGAATAAGTGTGCATAATCAGCATGTAGAAAACCTGACGTTAAGAAACGATAATATTCTTTGTATTGCTTTACTGAATAAGGATTCATAATCCATTTATTCATAATGGATTGGTTGTTCCAAGCATAAAGGCTGAGAGCAACAGTAATTCCAATAAAAATGAAAGTTAATGACATATTATTTTTTTAGAATATCTGTGGAAAAATATATTAAGTTACAATAGGTTTGTTTTCATAAAACAAAAGCAGTCGAAACAAATGGTTCGACTGCCACAATATTTCTTGACAAATTTAAGCTAAACCTCTCTATCAATCAAAGTTTCAGTGAATGTTCGTAACACAGCCTTTCGTTCATCATCTACCTTTAGTGAATCTAGGGCTTCAAAGGCTTTATCAAAATAAGCATTTATCTTAATTTTAGCCAATTGGTCTATTCCCAAGCAATCATAAATAGCAGTAACAGCTTTTACTTTTTCAGTCGCATCAAATTCTTCTAAAGACAGCCATTTGTTTAATTCAATTTTTGTATCGCCTGTCGCTTTTTCTAAGGCTTCTATCAGCATAAAAGTCTTTTTATTAGAAATAATGTCACCGCCTACTTGCTTGCCAAATTTTTCAGGGTCACCGTAAACATCCAATAAATCATCTTTCAATTGGAAGCCTAAGCCAATATTTAAGCCAATATTATATAATAAATCACAAGATTTGTCGCTTGCTCCGCCAATGATTCCGCCTAATTCTAGGGCATATCCTAATAATACCGACGTTTTCAACTTTATCATTTCCAGATATTCTTCTTCACTAACGTTCTCACGTTTTTCAAAATTCATATCCAGTTGCTGACCTTCACAAACTTCTGCGGCTGTACGATTAAATCTTTTTAATGCTTTTTTAAAGCGCGCATCTTCCACAAACATCAATAATTCATAAGCTTGTACTAACATTACATCCCCAGAAAGAATGGCAATATTATCATTCCATTTGGCATGCACAGTAGGTTTCCCCCGACGCAACGGCGCTTTATCCATGATGTCATCATGCATTAAAGTAAAATTATGGAATACTTCCACAGCACTGGCAGGTTTTATTGCTTTTTGCCAATCGTCTGTGAATAAGGCTGTTGCCATCAAGGTCATTAATGGACGCATTCTTTTACCACCCAATGACATTAAATATCGAATGGGTTCATATAATTCTTCGGGATGTTCGCCGTAAGTTTGTTGGGAAAATTCTTCGTTGAGAGCTTGTACGAATTGTGTAAGTTTCATTTAATAATTGATGGTTCTTCTTATTAAGAAGTAACGCACTTCATGTTAGAAATGTTATGAATTGCCAAAAATAGAAAGAAGAATTTAAACTCTCACTCGTTTCAGATTTATTTTGGCTAACTTTGCAAAACCTCTAAATGAGGTCTATATTATTTATGCTCAACCATCAGCTCAAACTCCGTAAACCTCTTGCCGTTTTCGATTTAGAAACGACAGGTGTAAATGTTGTAAAAGACCGTATCGTAGAAATCAGTATTGCCAAAGCCAATATTGATGGCACAGTTACGGTGAAAACCCGTCGTGTAAATCCTGAAATACCTATTCCTTTGGAGTCATCTTTGGTACATGGTATTTATGATGAAGACATTAAGAACGAACCTACCTTTAAACAAATAGCCAAATCGATGGCTCAGTTTTTAGAAGGGTGTGATTTAGCTGGTTTTAATTCAAATCGTTTTGATGTTCCTATCTTAGTAGAAGAATTTCTTAGAAACGAGATAGATTTCGATATTAAAAACCGTAGGCTGATTGATGCACAACGTATTTTCCATTTGATGGAACCACGCACTTTGTCGGCTGCCTATAAATTCTATTGCAAAAAAGAATTAATCGATGCTCACTCGGCAGAGGCTGATACTATTGCTACGCTCGAAGTGTTAAACGCACAAGTAAAACATTATGAAGGCGTAAAAATAAAGGATAGTCACGGAGTGGAGATTGAGCCTGTAAAAAATGATATGGATGCCTTGCATGAAATCACTGCAGCTAAACTCGTAGATTTTGCCCAAAGAATGGCTTTCAATAAAGAAGGAATTGAAGTAATCAATTTCGGCAAGCATGCTGGCAAGCCAGTTGTACAAGTATTGAAAGAAGAACCATCATATTATGATTGGATGATGAAGGGTGATTTTCCGATGGATACCAAGAGAAAACTCACAGAAATAAAGCTTAGAGCTTTCAATAACAAGTAAAATAGCAAAAGACAAAGGTCTGGGCAGAATAAACCTACACTTTTGTCTTTTGTTTTTATGCTTTTATCAGTTTTTCCTTAATTTTGCTGATAAGTTTTCATAAGTACATTATAAGATTCAATAAACAAGTAGTGCTTTTTGATTTAGCAAAATAAGTTTCGTTTAATTAAGTTCTCAAGCAGAAACGCTATACTCATGCAACAAATACCTGATGTCATCCGTGAAATAGATTTGAACTATTATGTCTGGTTCAGTACAGCCTTATTTTGTATCGGAATTATTGGCGTATTAACACGCCGCAACGCAATCATCATCTTCATGTCAGTTGAATTAATGCTCAATGCCGTAAATTTATTACTGGTAGCATTTTCATCTTATAAAGCTGACCCCACTGGACAAATCTTTGTATTTTTTATCATGGCAGTAGCCGCAGCCGAAGTAGCTGTTGGGCTTGCTATCATCGTGATGATTTATAGAAATATCCAGACAATTGATGTTGGTTTGTTGAATAAATTGAAATGGTAATTTTCCAATTTAAAACATTATCATCTCAAATTTAGAAAACTTTCAAATTAGAATTATGTCTCTAATTACACTCATTCCACTATTTCCCTTAATCGGCTTCCTTATCAATGGAATCGGATTCCGCCATGTTCCTAAATCTTTAGCTGGTATTATTAGCTCTGCGGCCGCATTTGCCTCTTTTGCTTGTGCTTTAACCTTGTTTTTAGGCTTTAATGGTCAACCTCAGATTGTTCATTTGTTCGACTGGATTACAGTTGGCACCCTGAATATCTCAATGTCATTTCAGCTAGATCAACTTTCGTTGTTGATGCTTTTAATCATTACAGGGGTAGGAACGCTAATTCATATTTACTCTATTGCCTACATGAGTCATGATGAAGGTTTTGGTAAGTTTTTTGCTTTTCTAAATCTCTTCTTGTTCTTCATGCTTTTACTAGTATTAGGTTCAAACTATGTAGTAATGTTCATTGGTTGGGAAGGCGTAGGTTTATGTTCATATTTATTGATTGGTTTCTGGAATAAGAATAGTAATTACGGAAATGCCGCACGTAAAGCCTTTATTATGAACCGTATCGGTGACTTAGGTTTTCTATTAGGTATTTTCTTAATAATTACTCATTTCGGTTCTGTTGAATATTCAGAAGTATTTAGAAGAGTAGTGGAAGATGGATATTCTTCTGGCGACAAAACATTGTTTTATATTACGATTCTTTTGTTCGTTGGAGCAATGGGTAAGTCGGCACAGATTCCATTATATACATGGTTGCCAGATGCAATGGCTGGCCCGACACCAGTATCTGCTTTAATCCACGCAGCTACGATGGTAACGGCTGGTATTTACATGATTATTCGCTCGAATGTGATGTATTCACTAGCACCCGAAACGCTTGATATTGTAGCTTGGGTAGGGTTGGCTACTGCTTTGTTAGCGGCTTCTATTGGTCTTTTCCAAAATGATATTAAAAAGGTATTGGCTTACTCAACGGTTTCACAACTAGGTTATATGTTTATGGGCTTGGGAGTAATGGCGTATTCTTCTTCATTTTTCCATGTAATGACTCACGCATTCTTCAAAGCACTTTTGTTCTTAGGAGCGGGTTCGGTGATTCACGCCATGTCTGACGAACAAGATATTCGTTCAATGGGCGGGCTTCGTAAAAAATTGCCAATTACCTTCATTACCTTCTTAATTGCTACCATTGCTATCTCTGGTATTCCTCCTTTCGCAGGGTTCTTCTCTAAAGACGAAATCTTAGCACACGTGTTTGAACATAACAAATTGATGTGGGCTTTTGGTGTGTTTGGTTCAATAATGACATCATTCTATATGTTCCGTTTATTATTCCTTACATTTTTCGGAGAATTCAGAGGAACAGAAGACCAGAAACATCATTTGCACGAGTCACCCCTTGCGATGACAGTCCCATTGATGATTCTTGCAGTACTTTCAGCAATAGGCGGATTCTTTAATTTTCCACATATTTTTGGTGGTCACGCTAGTTTAGCAGAATTTATGGCTCCATTGTTTGAGCAATCAGCTCTTGAACACGTAGCTGTTGATGAATCTCTTGAAATAAAATTAATGATTGTTTCAGTAATAGCTGCTTTGGTTGCTGCTGGTGTTGCCTACTTCATATACGTTGTGAAGAAAAATATTCCATTAGCTGAAGGAGAGGAGACAGGTTTACAGAAAGTAATTTACAATAAGTATTACATAGACGAATTGTACAATGCCATTTTTGTAAAACCAATCACAGCACTTTCTAATTTCTTTACTTCGGTTATTGAGTTCATAGTAATTGATTTAATTGTAGAAAGTATTGGAAAATTAGTAAAGACACTCTCTAGCGAAATTCGTTTGCTTCAAAGTGGAACAACAGGTTATTATATTTTTGCAATGGTACTATCTATTGCAGTCATATTAGTTTGGGGCTTGAAAAGTTTCCTTTGGGTATAGATTAAAGACAATTAAATACATTGAAAGATTTGCTCATTACAAATCCGATTGATAAAAAAATATGCTAACACTTTCTCTCATTCTTCTTCCCATTATTGCAGGGCTAATTACATTAGTCATCAAGGGAGAAACCGCTAAAACTGTTGCCCTTGTCTTTGCTTTTGCTGAGTTGGCTTTAGGAGCATACTTGTATAAATCATTTGTGCCAGATGCTACTTCACAATTTAGTGTTAGTTACGACTGGATTCATTCTGCAGGGATTAAGTTTTCTGTAGGAGTAGACGGTATCAGTTTGATATTGGTATTTCTTACCACTTTAATGGTACCATTTATCATCCTTTCTACTTTTGGGAATAATTACGCAAATGCCTCAAAACTGCATGCATTGATATTGTTTATGCAAGCGGCACTAGTAGGCGTATTTACTGCTAAAGATGCTTTCCTTTTCTATTTCTTCTTTGAAGCCGCTTTGATTCCTATCTATTTTATTGCAGCTATTTGGGGCGGAGAGAATCGTATTAAAATAACATTCAAGTTTTTTGTTTATACATTGTTTGGTTCTTTGTTTATGTTGTTGGCATTAGTATACTTGTATTTACTAACACCGGGGACGCATTCTTCAGATATTAATGTGATTTATCAATCCGCAAAAGGATTAGAAATATCAACGCAGAGTTATTTATTTGGCGCATTTTTTATTGCCTTTGCTATTAAAATGCCCCTTTTCCCCTTCCATACTTGGCAGCCAGATACTTATCAGGAAGCACCAACGGCAGGAACTATGCTTTTGTCGGGTATTATGTTGAAAATGGGGGTTTATGGCTTGATTCGCTTTATCTTACCAATTGTTCCACTAGGTGTTGAAAAGTGGGGCTTTGTTGCTATCATCCTTTCGGTAATTGGTATTATTTATGGTTCGGTGATTGCTATTCAGCAAAAAGACATGAAACGATTGATTGCCTACTCATCATTTGCACACGTAGGGTTGATGTCGGCAGGTATTTTTTCAAGAAACCTTGACGGTATTCAAGGAGCGTTGATTCAGATGTTGGCACACGGTATTAACGTAGTTGGTTTATTCTTTGTGGTAGAAATTATTGAAAGAAGAACAAAGTCGCGTGAATTACCACTTTTAGGAGGAATTACACAAACGACTCCAAACCTGACAGTATATTTCATCATCCTAATGCTAGGTTCAGTAGCTTTACCGCTTACCAATGGTTTTGTAGGTGAATTTTTGTTATTGAAAAGTGTGTACGAGTTTAATGCATGGATAGGAGCAGTAGCAGGATTAACCATCATTTTAGGGGCAGTTTATATGTTGAGAATGGTTCAGAAATCAATGTTTGGTTATACTTCTCCGATTACAGAAGGATTCGCAGATTTGACTTTTAATGAAAAAGCAGTATTGTTACCGCTTTCATTCTTAGTAATTGCTTTGGGCATTGCACCGAATATTTTCTTAAAATTAACTGAACCAGCTGTTAGCCAATTATTATCAATCATCAAATAATTTGATTATTGGATTTGTGAAATTGTTTTTGCCTTTTCAGAAATTCAACTATTCAAGTTTTCAAATTTGAAACATGAACGCAATTATAGCATTATCACTCTTCGGGATTTCTAATCTATTTTTAGGTTTTTTGAACAACCGTAAAATATTATTACCAGCTACGCTAGTTTTTGTCCTTATTGCTCTTGGATTAAATTTCGCAGACTGGAATCACGAATATTATTGGTTCAATAATATGTTGAAAACCAATAATCTATCAGTCAACTTTGTTTCTATCATTTTGTTGTCAACCTTACTTGTAGTAGGTATCTCTCGTAGTTTTGGTGATGACGACGAACACTCGCATCCAGCCGAATACTATGCTATTTTGTTGTTTTCTACGGTGGGTGCTATCATGATGGTAACTTTCGAGAACCTGATTATGCTTTTTGTAGGCTTAGAAATCCTTTCTGTTTCAATGTATGTATTGACAGGGTCAGATAAACGTAGTTT
Organism: Arcicella sp. GW822-FHT02H01; assembly: GCF_058802005.1. Lineage (NCBI taxonomy): Bacteria > Pseudomonadati > Bacteroidota > Cytophagia > Cytophagales > Flectobacillaceae > Arcicella > Arcicella sp. GW822-FHT02H01. The sequence goes on from NZ_JBXANT010000001.1 coordinate 3,170,595, forward strand.
ACGTTCAAACGAAGCGGCGTTGAAATATTTTTTAATGGGTTCTTTTGCAACGGGAATTTTGTTGTTTGGTGTAGCATTGGTTTATGGTGCAACAAGTTCATTCGATATTCATGGAATAGGATTGGCAGTAGCTCAGGCAAAAGAACAAATGGGTGGTGCATACGGTCCATTGTTGTATGCTGGCGTAATATTGATAATGGTTGGCTTGCTCTTTAAAATTTCGGCAGCACCTTTTCACTTCTGGACACCAGATGTGTATGAGGGTGCACCAAGTATCTTTACAGCATTTATGTCAACAGTAGTTAAAACTGCAGGTATTGCAGCTACTTACCGTATTTTATCAACGTGCTTCCCTTCAGTATATGGTTTGTGGGGAAATCCATTAGTCTATATTGTTTGTGCAACGTTAGTAATTGGTAATATCTCTGCCGTTTATCAGCAAAGTTTCAAGAGAATGCTAGCTTACTCTAGTATCTCTCATGCTGGATATTTATTAATCACGGTTCTAGCTAAAAGACCTGAAACAAACTCTTCGCTTTTGTTTTATTCACTCGCTTATGCGATTGCTACTATTACAGCCTTTGCGGTGTTAATTGTAGTCTCAGAAGCAAAATCTAAAGGAGGAAAAGCGGATGAAAGTTTTGATTCCTTGAATGGGCTAGCCAAAAATAATCCATTATTAGCATTTTCTTTAACGGTATCAATGTTGTCTTTAGCAGGAATACCTCTGACTGCTGGTTTCTTTGGTAAGTTTTTTATCTTTAGTGATGCTTTCTCTAACCCTTCAGTATTGTTCAAAGGAATTCTTATCCTTGCCATTTTGATGTCCGCGGTAGGGGTTTATTATTACTTTAAGCCAATCATTGCGGCGTATATGAAAACAGGAGAAACAGAGAAAATAGAACTATCACCGTTTTATAAATATATCTTAATTCTAACAACAGCGCTGACTATTATATTGGGAATAGCTCCTGATTTAGTTAAAAATATCTTTTAATCTTGTCGAATTCAAAATTACTTAACAAAAAGGATCTAATCGTTTACTTTTTGGTTGCTGGAACAGGAGTTGTCATTCAGCTAGTTTGTAGTAGCCTCTTTCAGTCTTGGTTTTCAATAAGTTACGAAGCAAGCATTGCTCCCTCGTATTTTATTTCTTTGATTGCAGGTTTTATCCTCACTAAACTATTTGCATTTAATGCTCGTAAGTCAAGCCAAACTCGCCGTGAAGTAGTGAAATACTTAATGGTAGCTACTTTTTCGGGAGGAGTAACTTGGTTTTTCGCTACTTTCTCTTACAGAATTTCAAATCATTATTTCGAAATTTTCCATTACTTAATCCCTTTTTCAAAAAAGGTGATTAATGTAAATCAACTAGTTTGCCATTTAATTGGTAACGGTTTTAGTTTTATGTCAAACTATACACTTCATAAAACTTTTACTTTTAAAGACACGGGCTTCTATGACCGATTAAAGAAGCTAGTTTTGTGAAATATAAATATTTTAATATTTAATTTTATTTTTTATTGTTGGTCTGCTCGTTGAATTCATAAAAAGATATTAAAATAAAAGAGATTTTAAGGTTTTAATTGTACTTTTCTTTGATTAAACACTGTAAAAGGTAGATTTTTTACCAATTATTAAGAAATACTTAAAATTTATTTACAAATCCTTGCATGGAATAAAAGTTGTACATAAATTTGTATCAAACAAACCCCAATCACAACGAAATGAAGAAATTTTTTGCATTCGCTTTAGTAGCTGGTATGATTTCATTAGCTGCTTGTTCAGAAAAGAAAGCTGAAACTACTACAACTGATACAGTAACTGTAGATACTACAACTGTAATTGATACTGCTGTTGTTGATACTGCTGCTGTTGATACTACAACTAAGTAATTATCAGTTTCCTTATGGAAAGAAAAAAGCCTTAACCTAGTTAAGGCTTTTTTTATGACCTCGTGTATTTCCTTCAGAAATCAACGAGGTTTTATAGTATATTAGCATCATGAAAAAAGAATTAGAAGTTTTTCAAAAATATTTCCCGAGCACAACTATTAATTACTGTTTTGACTTGTGGAGAACATACCAATTTAACTTTAAAATTACTCGCACCCGCCAATCCAAATTAGGTGATTATTCCTTTAGAAGAGATAAAGGACATCAAATTACGGTGAATGGCGATTTAAACCCCTATTCTTTTCTAGTAACTTATGTTCACGAAGTAGCTCACTTAGCTACTTTTAAACAATTTGGGAATAAGCCAAAACCGCATGGTAAAGAATGGAAAAAGTATTTTAAAGATTTATTTGTGCCATTATTGAATGAACAAATTTTGCCTATAGAGATAGTTATTCCATTGAAAGAATATCTACAAAATCCCTCTGCGACTACTCAGAGCTATTCGCCATTGATGAAAGAGTTGAGAAAATATGATCAATTATCGGATGATTGCTCAAAAATAATTTTAACAAATCTGGAAAAAGGCGAAATATTTGAATTGAATGGAAGGTATTTTGAAAAAGGAGATTTACGCAGAACACGTTTCTTGTGTACAGATAAAGCTAATGGCAAACGGTATGTAGTTTCGGCCATTGCGATGGTAAAAAAAATATAATTTTTGAAATCAGCTTACGTTTAAATAAAGTAAAAAATGTAATCTTGAAAAAATCACTTATAAATAGTATTCTATTTTTCCTTTTCTTTTTTCCTTTAAAAAACTATGCTCAAAATTCAGTATTGGCAAAAGGTAATTGGATAAAAATTGGGGTAAAAAATAATGGAGTTTATCGATTAGACGCTGAGTTTCTACAACGAAATGGCTTTGATTTAGCTAAAATCAATCCTCAAAATATTCAACTCTTTGGCAATGGTGGAGGAATGCTCCCTCAAAGCAATCTACAGAATAGGGCTGTTGATTTAACTGAAAATAATATTTATATTGAAGGAGAAGCCGACGGAAAGTTTGATGCCCAAGATTTTATTCTTTTCTACGGACAAAGTCCGAACAAGACCTATTATGATTCCGCAACGGGCTTGTTAAAGCACCAATTCAATATTTATGCTGACACTACTTTTTATTTTTTAACCCTTGCAGAAACTAAAGGATTAAGGATAAAAGACCAAGCGTCTGTAGCCGCTACGAACAATATCTCAACATTTGATGATTACGTTTTTCATGAAGTAGACCAAAAAAACATTTTGGCACAAGCCCCTTTTGCTGGTTCTGGCAGAGAATGGTTTGGTGAAGAATTTTCGGGAACTAATGAGCAGGTTTTTGCTTTTAATCTTCCAGGAATTATCGCAACTTCAATGGTAAACATAACTTGTTCGGCAGTAGTATCGGCTTATGGGCAAACAGACTTTGTTATAAGAGCCAACGAGCAGAATTTGGGCAGAATGGCAATGTCGGCAATAGGTAGTGACCGATACGATTATAAAGGAGCCAGTGCGACAAAAAGTTTTAGTATTAGCGGTAGTGCCTTTGCTAGTACAGATGCCTTTAGAGTTGGCCTAACTTATGATAAAAAAACACTTACTTATGGCGTAGGATACTTAAATTATTTAGGTATTCAGACAAAAAGAGTTTTGAAGTTATATAATCAACAGACGATTTTTAGGGCTATTGAAAGTATAAACTACCCAACCGTAAATTATGTCATTGAGAAGCCCATAGCTACCTTTAAAATTTGGGATATTACTAATCCCCTACAAGTACAAAATCAGGTATATTCTTCACAAAACCAGTCCGTAAGCTTTGGACTTACTAGCCAAATACTCAGAGAATTCATCATTTTTAGCAATGCTGATTTTCTTGTTCCAGTATCGACTCAGAAAATTAATAATCAAAATTTACATAATATTGATGTTCCTAATTTAGTAATAGTTAGTTCACCTTTGTTGAGAACCCAAGCCTCACGTCTGGCAGATTTTAGAAGAGAGCATGATAAATTATCGGTACTGGTGGTGTCGCCAGAAGAAATTTATAACGAGTATTCTTCAGGGAAACAAGATATATCAGCCATTAGAGATTTTTTGAGGAGTCTTTATCAAAGAAAGCCTGATACCATCAAATATTTATTGCTTTTTGGGGACGCTTCTTATGATTATAAGAAAAGGCTGAGCGTAATTAATGATGAAACCAAGGCTATTTTAATACCCACTTATGAAAGTAGGGAATCATTACATCCTATTTTTAGCTATTCTTCAGATGATTACTTTGGCTTTTTACAGGATAATGAAGGTGAATGGACGGAGAACCAAGCTGGAAATCATAGCCTTGAGATTGGAATAGGTAGATTGCCTGTTAAGAATATAGAAGAAGCCAAGCAGATAGTAGATAAGTTGATAAATTATGGTACGAACAAAAATACAATTGGGCAATGGCGAAGCAAATTAGCTTTTGTGGCTGACGATGACGATGGTAATATTCACCAGCAAGATGCAGAGGCTTTTGCCACTATGATAAATATATTTTCGCCAGCTTATCAAACAGGGAAAATTTATTTAGATGCCTTTCCTTTGGTTTCTTTACCCGAAGGACAGCGGTCGCCCTTAGCCAATAATGCGCTTAATCAAGCTTTTCAGCAAGGGTCGTTAATTGTGAATTATAATGGTCATGGGGCTGAAACTGGTTGGACTGACGAACAAATATTGACGTTAAAAGACATACAATCTTGGACAAATTTTAATAATATGCCCTTGATGCTTACGGCAACTTGTCAATTTGGTAGATTTGATGACCCCAATCAGATTTCAGGAGCCGAGTTATCTATTCTGAACCCTAACGGTGGTGCAATTGCCTTATTAACCACCACACGACCTGTTTATCAAAACACTAATTTTTTTATTAATCAGGCCTTTTATCAAGCTGTTTTTACGCCTATTAATGGAGTAATGCCAAGATTAGGGGATGTGATGGTTTATACAAAAAATAATAGTTTGCAAGGAGTATTGAATAGAAACTTTTCATTGTTGGGTGACCCATCTATGAAATTAGCTTATCCTGAACATGAAATAGCCTTTGTGAAAATAAATGGAAAAGAAATAGCCAAAGCCGATACTTTAAAAGCCCAAAGCAAAGTGAAAATTGAAGGCGAAATAAGACTGCTAGGAACACAGACAAAGGTAAATACATTTAGTGGAAAAGCTGTTATTACAGTTTATGACAAAGAAAAGAGTATTTCGACCAAGGGAAACAAGGGGGCAAAGTTCAATTATCAAGATTTTACTAACATTTTATTTAAAGGAGAAGTAAGTGTTTTGAATGGAAGCTTTACTAGTTCTTTTGTTGTTCCTAAAGATATTAATTACCAGTTAGGAGAGGGTAAAATCTTTATGTATGCTCAAACTACTGATGGGGCACTCGATGCTTCGGGTGCATTAAGCCCTATGATAGGAGGAGCAGATAATCGTTTGGAACAAGACAATACTCCACCCAGTGTAAAACTGTTTTTAAATGACTTATCTTTTATTGATGGAGACTTAACGAATGAGAGTCCGATTTTTTTAGCTAATATTGCAGACGAAAATGGTATTAACATCGCTAGTGAAGGATTGGGTCATGAACTATTATTAACGGTTGATGATACGCTGAAAATAATTGTAAATCAATACTTTATTGCTAATAAGGATGATTATAGAAGCGGACAAATAAAGTATCAAATCAAGAACTTAATAGCAGGGGAACATCAATTAAAATTAAAAGTTTGGGATACCAATAATAATTCCACTGAGTCTTCGTTACGATTCAGAGTCAACGCCGAGAGTGAAAATACATTAAAAAATGTATTCTGTTTTCCAAATCCAACAAGTGAAAAAACTACTTTCAGTTTTGAGCATAATCAAGAAGGAGATGATTTTAATGTAATTATCGAAATTTTTGATACTTTTGGGCATCTAATTAAACAAATAAAAGAAAATGCTTACCAAGTAAGCACACCATTTAATAAAATTTCATGGAATATTGTAGAAGATTCTGTTTCAAATGTAACTGGTAATTACTTTTATCGTATTTTTGTAAAGTCACTAACAACTGGATATCAAGCAAATGGAAGTGGCAAGATTATCTCGTTAAAATAATTTCCAGCAAAGAATATTTGGATAAATTTTGTAAAAAAAGGTTTATTGACTACTTTTGATATGCCTCGTTCCAAGAAACTTTAACCTTAAAGACAATGATTAAAAAAATTACCAGCGCTCTAAGAGTGACCCTGTTGTTTGGATTAACAGTGCCCGCTGTGAACGTCTTTGCTCAAACTCAAACTGAATTTACTAATGCACCGTCTCCAGTTATTCAATCTTTAATAATTACTCCTGATGCCCGCTCGGCAGCAATGGGCGATGCAGGGGTAGCCCTATCGCCAGGTGATGGCGATGCGAATAGTATTTTTTGGAATCCAGGAAAAATCCCTTTTTCTGGGAAAGATATGGCTGTTTCTGTATCATATACGCCATGGCTACGCCAATTGGTTAATGATATGGGGCTTTTGAATGCTAGTTTTTATAAAAAAATTCAAGCAAATCAAGCACTAGGAATATCAATTCATTATTTTGATCAAGGTAAATTTCAAGCGACTGACGGTATTGGAAACTCTTTAGGAGATTTTTCTTCAAAAGAATATTCAATCTCAGCTTCTTATTCTCGTAAATTATCTGAAAAACTTGGACTTGGTGTAAATGTAAAATATATCAATTCTCAATTGTTTCCGATTACAGCTAATGCAATTGTTGTACAGAACGAATCTACAGTTGCTGCGGACATTGGTTTATTTCACACTTCAAAAAGAGATAAGCCTTGGAATTATAACTGGGGTGTAATGATTCAAAATATTTCAGGCCGCGTTTCTTATGGCTTATCAGAATCTAATTTTATTCCGACTAATTTTAAAGCAGGTTTTGCGGCTATCAATACGATTGATCAACACAATAAGTTGACATTGACAATGGATATCAACAAATTGATGGTGCCTACTCCGAAAAAAGTTAATAATGTACTGCAACAACCATCAACAGCTATTGGGGGTATTTTGGGCTCATTTGGTGATGCTCCAGACGGATTTAGTGAAGAATTGAAAGAAATCAATGTTTCTTTAGGAGCAGAATATTTATACAATGATTTATTTGCACTAAGAGGAGGTTATTTCTATGAAGATGCTTATAAAGGAGGTCGTAAGTATTTTACAGCAGGTTTTGGTGTAAAATTAGAAAAGAAATTTGGGTTAGATTTTGCCTACTTAATTCCAGTATCAAGTGGAAACGCATTAGCACAAACACTTAGATTAAGTTTACATGCTACTTTTAATTCAGCTCCAAAAGTGGCAACGACAACAACCAAATAATTTTGTATAAAATATTATTACAATAATAGAATGAATGGCATCTCGAACGAGATGTCATTTTTTTTAGTTTAAAATATTAGCCTATACCAATGAACATTTATAAAGTCTAATAAAAATTAGTATAACGAGAAATGATTATAGATAGAGTAAAAAATCCAGATTATCAAACTATTCAGCAAGTAAGCATTCCAAAAATTGAAAGCATTTTCTTGTCAAACGGCATTCCATTGCATTATATCAGTGTTGGGGAACAACCTGTAGTAAAGCTCGAAATTAGTTTTGATGCAGGGAATTGGTATGAAAAAGAAAATGGAGTATCATTTTTTACTGCCAAAATGCTTGGAGAAGGAACAGCTAAATATTCGTCTTCACAAATAAGTGCTTTTTTTGATCAATATGGAGCCTTCATAGAGTTTGGTCATGGGCTTGATAGAGCAAATATTACGGTATATGGATTAGCGAAGTATTTGCCTGCGCTTTTGCCCATGGTACAGGAAATACTCAATAATGCTACTTTCCCAGAGGATGAGTTAATAAAATTCAAAAAAATACAGTTACAAACGCTATCAGTAAACACTGAAAAAACTTCGTTTTTAGCCAATAAAATTTTTAGAAATACCATATTTGGAGATAATCATCCATACGGAAAATCTTTGGACGAAGAAGCTATCAATACTATTAGTCGTGCATCGTTACTTGAATTCTATCAAAGCTTCTGGTTAAATAAAAAGCCACGAATATTTTTATCAGGAAAAATAACGGAAGCGGAAGTAAAGCTGGTAGAAGACTTTTTTGGAGATATTAAAGTGCAAGAGGGCGATAAAAAATATTTGGATAATACCCAAGTATACAGAGCTGAGAAGAAGGAAATATTGATAGATAGAGAAGAAAGCGTACAATCGTCTATCAGAATAGGAAAGCAGATGATGACTCGCAAACATCCAGATTATTTTAAAATGCTGGTTTTAAATGAGACTTTAGGAGGATATTTTGGCTCAAGATTGATGAAGAATATTCGTGAAGAAAAGGGACTTACTTATGGCATTTCTTCAAATATTGCTCCTTTTTCACAAGCAGGTTATTTCGTGATTGGAACTGATGTTAAAAAGGAATACACGCAACTTACAATAGATGAAATCCATAAAGAAATAACAATACTTCAGAAGGAATTAATTGATGCTGAAGAATTAGAAGTTGTTAAAAACTATATGATTGGTTCATTTGCTGGCTCTTTGAATACGCCATTTGATATTTCAGACCGTTATAAGGTTATTTTTTCTGAGGGACTTCCTACTGATTTTTACGATTGTTATATTCAAAATATCCAAACTGTTACTACTGAGATGGTTATGGAAGTGGCAAATCAGCATTTATCGATAAATTCTTTAGATGAAATAGTAGTAGGTGGAAAATAAATTGACTTTTCGGCTTTTTTATTTAGGATTTTTTCGCTAAATTATAGCATTATAACAAAATAAATAAAGCTATGAAAAGAGTATCTAATCTTATTTATCACAAAGGAAATACTGTTACTGTCATCGATGCTTCTAAAACTGTTTACGAAGCACTTGAGATTATGGCCCAGAAAAATATAGGGGCACTGGTAGTATATAATCAAGATGAGTTTGTAGGAATACTCACAGAGCGAGATTATGCTCAGAAAGTAATTGTGAAAGGAAAACATTCTAATGATACTTTGGTATCAGAAATCATGGAATCAGAATGTCCCTCTGTTAAGTTTGAAGATTCTATTGAAAAATGTATGGAGATAATGTCTGAAAGACATATACGATATCTACCTGTAATTGCTGAGAAACACGTTGTAGGGATTGTTTCGATGGGAGACGTAGTACGATATATTATTGAAGACCAGAAAGCAACGATTAGTCATTTACAAAACTTTATATCTGGCGGAGGAATGTGAAGATGTCGGATTACTAGACGATACAAATCTAGTAATCCGAAAAAGCTTAAATATCAAATCCAGCTAAATCTTTAAATTCATTGATACGTGAAGTAAGTTCTTCATCGTTCAGGTCAACAATTCTTTCTGTACCAAATTTCTCTACACAGAATGATGCCATTGCCGAGCCATGTACGATGGCTCTTTTCATATTTTCAAAGCTGATATCGTCAGTTTTAGCTAAATAGCCAATAAATCCACCAACAAAAGTATCTCCAGCACCAGTTGGGTCAAACACTTGTTCTAGTACCAAAGCTGGGCAGAAGAATAATTTATCACCTTGGAAAAGCAAAGCTCCGTGTTCTCCCTTTTTGATAATTAATGTTTTAGGCCCCATTGCCATAATCGTTTTGGCAGCTGTTCTTAATGAATAATCACCTGAAAGTTGGCGTGCCTCCTCATCATTGATACAAAGTACATCAATCATAGTAAGTACTTTTTTCAAATCATCCATTGCAATATCCATCCAAAAGTTCATTGTATCCATTACAATTAATTTTGGGCGTTTTGCCAAACGTTCGATGACTGTTATCTGTACTGCTGGCGTCAAATTACCCAACATTAGGTATTGGCAGTCTTGGTATTGTGCTGGAATAATAGGGTCGAAAGTGCCTAAAACATTTAATTCAGTAACTAAAGTATCACGAGAATTCATGTTGTTGTGATAACGACCAGACCAAAAGAAAGTTTTTTCTCCTTTTTTTATTTGTAAGCCAGTAGTGTCAATTTCTTTACTTTCAAGAAGTTGAATATATTCTTGTGGGAAATCTTCGCCTACAACCGCTACAAGGTTTACGGGAATTTTGAAGTAAGAGGCAGACAAAGAAATATATGTTCCTGCACCACCGATGATTTTGTCTGTTTTGCCGTAGGGTGTTTCGAGGGCATCAAATGCTACCGAACCAATTGCTAATAAACTCATTTAGAATATTTTAGAATATTGAAATAATCATGCAATTTACGACTTTTCAAGTGTTTATATATAGGCGTTATTTATAAAGTTGGTATTTGAAGGATAAAAATCCGCAGAAATGCTTGTGTAAATTTCATATAAAACTATCAAAATATTGTATATTGATAAAAACCTCAAAAGGAAATCATTTCTTTTACAATTTTTAAAAAACCAAGACGTTCTCTGCAACAGAAATACCATTTTGCAATTGGCTAAAGTGCAGGTATTTGCAGGAATTCAATATTTAATTTTTAAATTTGTAAGATAGTTAATTTAATATCATTGCTCATTCATATCTTAGGGAACTTGCAGGTTTAAGTTTGTTACCACTTAAATATAATCCTTTTATAAATCCTTATTGAAAATTACCCATGATTCAATTTCAAACTGGTAAATACAAACTAATCATAAAACGGCTATGGAGGCTGTCGATTATTGGTTTTGTTGCTTTTATACTCTATATCTTTGCTGTTCAATATAACTTCTTATGGCTTTTTGGCGGGATGCCTAGTTTACAAGAACTAGAAAATCCGAAGAGTCAGATTGCCTCTGTTTTGATTTCTGAAGATGGTGTAGAATTAGAAAAATATTTCCGTGAAAACCGCTCACCGATTGAGTATGAAGAGCTTTCTCCTAATATCATCAATGCTTTAATTTCAACAGAAGATGCCCGTTTTACACAGCATTCTGGGATTGATTTAAGAAGTACTTTCAGGGTTATATCACATTTTGGTAGCGCTGGAGGAGGAAGTACGCTTTCACAGCAATTGGCCAAAAACCTTTTTGATACACGTAGGCTAGATCAAACAGAAGATGGCCCAAGTTATAAAGGATTGTTAGCAAAAATCCCATTGGTCAGGACGATAATCGCCAAAACCAAGGAATGGATTTTAGCCATTCGTTTAGAAAGCCGTTATACCAAACAAGAAATACTTAAAATGTATTTAAACGAAGTAGAGTTTGGAAATAATGCCTACGGAATTAGAGTAGCTTGTAAAACTTACTTTGGAAAAAGTGTGGGAAATGTATCCGTAAAAGAAGCCGCAACTTTAGTCGGAATGCTGCAAAACCCTGCCATGTACGACCCTCGTCGTCATCCAGAAAGATGTCTTGTTCGTCGAAACGTTGTACTAGGTCAGATGAATAAATATGAACATCTGTCGGAAGGAGAAATGATATCCTTGCAAAATGAACCGCTAGATTTGAAATTTAAAGTAGAAAATCAAAACACTGGACAAGCTCCTTATTTTCGTGAAGCTGTAAAAAAACAACTACAAGCCCTCCTTGCTGATATTAATTCAACCAGAGACGATGATGACCAATTGAATTTATATACTAGTGGTTTAAGGATTCATACAACCATTGATTCAAGATTGCAGGCCTATGCTCAAACATCTTTGGAAGACCATATGAAGGCCGAACAAAAGTTGTTTTATGCACACTGGAAAGGCAGAAACCCGTGGGTTGATGAAAGAATGCACGAAATCAAAGGGTTCCTGAAAAGTGCAATGAAACGTACTCAGCGTTATAAAGCATTGATGGAAGAATTGGATGGAGATGAAGAGGCTGTTTGGAAAGTATTGAAAACACCTGTGAAAATGACGGTATTTTCTTGGCAAGGAGATAGAGATACTACTTTATCACCTCTTGATTCTATGAGTTATTACAAAAGAATCTTGAACTGTGGATTCATGGCGATGAATCCCAACGATGGGCATATCAAAGCTTGGGTAGGAGGAATAAATTTTAAATATTTTAAGTTTGATCACGTAAGACAAAGTAAACGCCAACCAGGCTCTACCTTCAAACCATTTGTGTATGCAAGTGCCCTTGAAAATGATGCTGTAAGTTTGTGTGAAAATGTAGTTGATGAGCCAGTAACGTTTGGCCCAGAAGATGGAATTGATAGACAATGGACACCGCAGAACTCAACAGGTAGTTATTCTTACGCTTCTATGTCGCTTCGTCATGCTATGGGGCTTTCTATTAACTCCATTTCTGCTAGGTTAATGAAGTTATTAGGACCAAGAAAAATAGCAGAATTTGCCAATAGGGTAGGTATTCAGAGTAGTTTGATGGAAGTTCCTGCTTTATGTTTGGGTGCTAGCGAGGTTTCTGTATATGAGCAAGTAGCCGCTTATAGTACTTTTATCAACCAAGGCTATCGTATAGAACCTATCATGATTTTGAGTATTGAAGATAAAAATGGGAATGAATTAAGACGTTTCGAAACAACGACCAAACAAGTAATTAGTGCCGATTTAGCCTATAAGATGACTTATATGTTAAAAGGGGCTGTACAAGAATCAGGCGGAACGGCTCAAGGATTGAATCGATATAACTGTGCACAAGGCAATGATATTGGTGCAAAAACAGGTACTACGTCTAATTACTCAGATGGTTGGTTTATGGGTGTTACTCAGAACTTAGTAGCTGGTGTTTGGGTAGGAGGCGACGACAGAAGTATTCACTTTAGAAGCTTGGCACTCGGACAAGGAGCAAAAATGGCTATGCCTGCTTATGCTAATTTTATGGATAAAGTATATGCTGACCAGTCTTTGGCAATAGCAGGTTTCAAGAAAGAACCTTTTAAAAAACCTGACGGAGCAGATTTAGGGTGTAACTCTTATACCGTAGATTCAACGCAAGTACAAATGCCTACTGCTAAACCCAAAGAAGAAGAAGGCTTTTTGAAATAAAATCTTGAATTTTCGATTCATTTAAATTTGGAGAGAAAATGAGTGTAATAATTGTCGATTAAACCCCATCAATGAAAAATAAATTACAAATCGAACCTAAAGCTCAAAAACCAAAATATCAACAAATTGTAGATGAAATCATTGAGAGAATCCAACAAGGACTTTTAAAAAGAGGTGACCAACTCCCGACAATTAATGATATTACGGCGTCTTTGGGTGTTGCTAGGATGACAGTAATTCGAGCCTACGAAGAGCTTCGAGAAAGAGGAATTGTGGCTGCACAGCATGGCAAGGGATATTATGTTGCTTCAACTAATATTCAGGCTTCCATGCACGTTTTTGTGCTTTTTGATGCCATGAACTCTTATAAAGAAGTACTTTTCCATGCCATGAAAGAGGCGCTAGGAGAAAATGTTTCTATTGATTTGTTTTTTCATTATCACGATTTGAAGGTTTTTGAAAACGTAATTATTAATAATATTGGTAATTATAATTTCTATATTATTATGCCTCACTTTAATGAGGATGTTTCGGATATTGTTACGCAAATATCTAAAGACAAATTATTGATTTTAGATATTGATGTCGAGCAACTGGATGAAGAATATGCAGTTTTATACCAAGATTTTGAACAGAACTTTTATCAAGGACTCACAGAAGCGATTCCGATGTTGAATAAATACGAAAGTTTAACATTGTTCTTGAGTAAAAACCAGTTTCAGTACACGCCCAAAGGTATTATAAAAGGGTTTAGTAAATTCTGCGAAGCACACAATGTAATAGGAGAAGTGGTAGATAATCTCGATGTTGAAAACCTGCAAAAAGGACACGCATATATACTTTTCTTAGAGAATGACTTAGTCCGTTTTGTCAATTATACCCATAAAAAACAGTTGAAACTAGGAGAGGAGATAGGCTTACTTTCTTATGATGATACACCGATTAAAGAAATTTTAGCTGAAAACGGCATTACTACTATCTCAAACGACTTTGTTCAGATGGGAAAAATGGTTGGAAGAATGGTGCATAATCGACAAAAAGGAAAGATTGCTAGCGCAAGCTCATTGATAGTAAGAGGTTCATTATAACATCATCCACAGATGAATGATGTTATAATGACAGCTATTATTGGTCGTTAATTACTTTTAATTGCTCTTTTAATTTTAAAGCTTTTGCTCTGCCTAATAGGGTTTCTAATTCCTCAGAAGTAGCCTTATAAATATTACTTACAGTACCAAAGTGCTTCAATAGTTTTTCGGCTGTATTTTTTCCGATACCGTCAATGCTTTCTAGTTGACTAATAATAAAGTTTTTAGAACGCTTATCTCTGTGTTTAGTAATACCAAATCTATGGGCTTCATCACGAAGACGTTGTATTAACTTGAGTGATTCCGACTTTTTATCAATGTATAGTGGAATGCTATCTTCTGGGAAATAAATTTCTTCTAGTCGTTTGGCGATACCAATAATCGGAATTTTTCCATAGAGTCCCAAGTTTTTCAATGCATCTGCCGAAGCACTTAATTGTCCTTTGCCACCATCAATAATAATCAAATCAGGTAAATCTGCCTCTTCTTGCAGTAATCTTGAATACCTCCGCGTAACTACCTCGTGCATGGTAGCAAAATCATTAGGCCCCTCAACTGTTTTTGGGGTAAAATGCCGATAGTCTTTTTTAGAGGGCATCCCATTCTTAAAACACACCATTGCTGATACGGGGTTTGTCCCTTGAATATTAGAGTTATCAAAACATTCTATGTGGCGTGGTATAGATTTTAATTGCAAATCATTCTTTAAGGTAAGCAAAATCCTCATTTTTGCATCACCTGCACTTTCTTCAGAGGCTTGTCGGTCGGCTTTTTCTTTCTTAAAGTATAGCACATTTTTCAAAGACATCTCCAAAAGCTTTTTCTTATCTCCAATTTGTGGAATGGTATTTTCAACTCCTTTCAACTCAACTGACAAGGGAATATTAGTAATTACCTCTTTCGCTTCGCTTTCATACTTATCACGCATTTCCCATACCATCATGGTCAATATATCTTCATCGGTTTCATCCAACTTTTTCTTTACTTCTAACGACTGAGTCTGCGTGATAAAACCATTCAATACTTTCATGAAATTAAAATAGAAAGCATTTTCATCTGAAACAATTGAAAATACATCAACATCCCTAATGTTAGGATTTACCACAGTTGATTTACTTTGAAAATTAACAAGATAAGCTAGTTTTTCTTTGAATTCCTGTGCTTCTTCAAAGGCTAACTTAGAGGCTGCCTCTTGCATTTTTTCTTCAAAATATTGCTTAGGAAGGCTCATATTGCCTTTCAAAATATTCTTAGCTTGGTCTATTTCCTTTAGATAATCTTTTTCAGTTTGTAGTGCTTCACATGGACCCTTACAATTACCAATATGGTATTCTAAGCATACTTTAAACTTTCTATCTTCAATATTTTTATGATTAAGGTTCAAATTGCACGTTCGAAAAGTGTATAGCTGATTAAACATTTCAAGGATAGCATACATCGCTTTCTGATTAGCAAAAGGGCCAAAGAAAGTCCCCATTTTTTTATCCACCCTTCTGATGGTAATAATTTTGGGGAAAGGCTCATTGGTCACACAAATAAAAGGGTACATCTTATCATCCCTCAACAAAATATTATATTTAGGTTGAAACTTTTTGATAAGTGTATTTTCTAAAAGTAAGGCATCGAATTCAGTGTGAACAATGGTAAATTCAAGGTTTTTGATTTGACTAACTAAACGTTTTGTCTTTCTATCATGCTGATTCGATTTGGCAAAATAACTACTTACTCTATTCTTTAAATTTTTGGCTTTTCCTACATAAATAACAGTTCCTTCTTCATCGAAATATCTATATACCCCCGGAAGTTCTGGAACTTTAGCTAAAGCACTTTTATAATCAAACTCATCCATATCATTTTATTTAAAGTACAAATTTACTAAATAAAACAACCACCATTTTGGAAAAATTTTACTTAGATTTTTACAAGAAAATTGTAAAATAAATGCTGTACGGGTTTATTGGCTTCTCCGTAAAAAAATAGATTTTTTTTATTTTTAAATTATTTTAATAGTAACGCTCTATATCTAAAAAACTTTTTAATTGGCCCAAATTAGCTTAAATAATATTATTTTATCAAATAAGAATATAATACTAAAAAAACATAAATAATATTAATATACTGATAATCAATGTGTTACAAAATGTTAAAATAATACTGGTTAATATTTTTTTATTTATAAAAAGTATCAAAATGATACAATAAATATTATCAAAATGATACATTAAGAATATAGGCTCATCAAATTAAAATGAAATAAATTATTAGAATATATATAATCGTTTTGTTATGGAATTAAAATAAGCATATATTTACAAGGATTTTCGACCAAAAATCTAATTTTTTCAATCAAAAACCCAATTTTATTATGAACACAAAATTTTACTCTACATGGAAGAGTATGCTTTTGTCGTGCGTCTTTTTATTAAGTACGTTCTTGACAATGGCACAGGACAGACGAGTAACAGGAAAAGTTACTGGCGGAGATGGTCAGGGTATTCCTGGAGTCTCAGTTCTTCTAAAAGGTACCCAAACTGGGGTTTCAACCGATGCAAGTGGTAGTTTTGCCATCAATCTCAAATCAGGTAAAGATGTTTTGTTAATTTCAGCAATTGGCTATAAAAGCACTGAAGTTAAAGTGGGTGTACAGAGTACTGTAGATGTTATTTTAGCAGAAGATGTTTCTGCCCTTGATGAAGTAATTGTAACAGGTTATTCTAGTTCAAACAAAAAAGAATCAACAGCTGCTATTTCAACAGTAAAAGCGAAAGATTTATCAGCCGTTCCTTCAGGTAATATCGAACAGCAATTACAAGGTAAAGTTTCAGGGGTAACTGTAATTACGAGTGGTCAGCCGGGTACTACAAGTATTGTGCGTGTACGTGGTTTTGGTTCATTTGGTGGTAATAACCCATTATATGTTGTTGATGGGGTGCCTACACAAAATACAGACTTTATTTCTCCAGATGATATTGAGACAACAACTGTATTGAAAGATGCTGCTGCTGCTTCTATCTATGGAGCAAGAGCTGCTTCTGGTGTAATTGTATATACTACTAAAAAAGGAACAAAGAAGGCTCGTCCTTTAGAAGTAACTTATGATGGTATGTATGGCGTGACTGATCCAGGTACTGGAGTTAAAATGTTAAGTCCTCAAGATCAAGCTACTTGGGATTTTGCTGCTATGAAAAATGCTGGACAAACTCCTTCACACGTTCAGTATGGTTCTGGAACTACTCCAATTATTCCAGATTATTTAATGGTAGGACCAAACCGTAAAGGTGTTGTTGGTAGTATTGACCTTGCAGCTGAAAAAGCTAATTATCAAAATAACCCATTAGCAGGTAATTTATATTTAGTAATGGCTGCTAACAAGTCAGGTACAGATTGGTACAAAGAAATAACTCGTACTGCTCCAATCACAAGACATAACTTAGGGTTTTCAGGCGGTACAGAAACAAGTCGTTTCTATTTCGGATTGGGCGTTCAAGAACAAGCAGGTATCTTGAAATTCAACCAATTCAGACGTTATGACTTCCGTGCTAACTCTGAATTTGATGTTACTAAGAAATTACGTATCGGTGAAAACTTACAATTTACTTACCGCCAAACAAAAGGTTTAGCCGGAGGTAATGGTGGTGCTGGTATTGCACAAGAAGAAAGTTATTTATTGGATGCTCAACGTATGCCAACAATTATCCCAGTTTATGACGTATTCGGTGGATATGCTGGCTCGGCTGCGGGTGGTTTTAGTAACCCTCGTAACCCAGTTCAAGGGTTGACATTAAACTCTAAAGATAATGTATTTGGTTTGAGTGGCTTTGGTAACATCTATGCTGAATACGATGTATTACCTGAATTGACATTGAGAACAAGCTTTGGTGGAGGTGTTGGTTTTGGTACTTATCAAGACTATACATTCGTTGACCATGGTAACTCTGAGCCAAGTGCAGGTAAGAATGCATTAAGAGAAGGAAGCTCATATGTATATAACTGGATATGGACAAACCAAGTAAATTACAAAAAGAAATTTGGTCTTCATGGTATTGATGCCTTAGCGGGTATAGAAGCGTTGAATACTGGAGCTGGTAGAAATATCGAAGGATTTGGACAAGATCCATTTACTACAAGTCTTGACTACCTAAGTTTAACTACTATCTCAACAGGTAAAAACGTTTCAGGTGGATTGTTTAGCGGTGTAAATTTCTATTCATTATTTGGTCAGGCAAATTACTCTTACAACAGCCGTTATTTCTTAACAGCAGTTGTACGTCGTGATGGTTCTTCTCGTTTTGGTGCAAACAATCGTTATGGGGTATTCCCTGCGTTCTCTGCAGCATGGAGACTATCTTCTGAAGACTTCATGAAAGATTTAGTATTTTTCAATGATTTGAAAGTAAGAGCAGGTTGGGGACAAATGGGTAACTCAAACAACGTTGATCCAAATAACCAATACAGTTTATATTCTTCAAGTATTGGTACTGCTGCGTATGACATCAATGGAACAAACAATTCAGTAGCAGAAGGTTTCTATAGAAGCCGTATCGGTAACCCGAATGCAAGATGGGAAACTGCTGAAACTTCAAACATTGGTATTGATGCTTCTATCTTAAATGGCAAGTATGAAATTCAATTGGACTTCTGGAGAAAAGATACAAAAGACTTATTGTTCCAAGTACCAATTGCTGCAGTAATCGGTGTTTCAGCCGCTGCTCCGTCAGTAAACATTGCTAACATGCGTAACCAAGGAATTGACTTACAAATTGTCAACCATGGAAACTTTAGTCGTGACTTCAAATATGACCTTACAGTTAACGGTTCATTGTTAAGTAACAAAATTACTGCGTTGGCACCAGGTACTGATTACTTTGATGTAACTCCTCCAACAAACCGTTTAAGTATTGCTCCAACACGTAACATGGTTGGTTACTCAATGGCTTCTTTCTACGGATATAAAGTATTAGGTTACTTTAAAGATGCTGCTGAAGCTGCTGGTGCTCCAACTCAAGATGGTGCTGGTGCAGGTCGTTTCCGTTATGCTGATATAAATGGTGATGGTGCAATTACTGCTGATGATCGTACAGTATTAGGAAGTCCAATCCCAACATTTACTGGTGGTATCAACTTAAAAGTTACTTACAAGAACTTTGATATCGAAACATATTTGTACACTTCTTTAGGAAACCAAATCTTCAATATGACGAAATGGTACACGATGTTTGGTTCAACGTTCCCAGGTTCTGCAAAGGCTGATGCTGTTAAGAACTCATGGACTCCAACTAACTTGAATGCTTCTTCTCCAATTTTCGAGAACGTATCTAACTTCAGTACTGATACACAACCAAACTCATGGTATGTTGAAAATGGTTCTTATTTAAGAATGACTAACTTGACTTTAGGATATAATTTACCTAAAGCTACTTTAAATAAGTTGAATATGAAGAAAGTAAGAATTGCTTTATCAACTAACAACGTATTTACAGTATCAGGTTATTCAGGTCTTGATCCTCAAGTTGGTGGACAAGCAGATACTAACTTCGGTATTGATATTGGTAACTATCCAGTAACAAGAAGCTATAACTTGTCAGTAAAACTTGGTTTCTAATATCTTGTTGCTATAAGATTAGGGAATTATGTTCAACTAAAAAATAGAAAAACTCAAATGAAAATAAATATAATTGGTAAAACACTTGTCGGTACAGCCCTTTTATCTGCTATTCTAGTGGTTGGGTGTAAAGACAGCTTTTTGGAGGTAGCTCCAAATGGACAATTAACAGCTGCCCTTTTGACTTCAAAAGCAGGTCTTGAAGGTACATTAATGGGGAGCTACAGTATGTTGAATGGACGTGGATATTCTCGTCTTGCTTCATCAACTAACTGGGTATATGGAAGTATACTTGGGGGAGAAGCTAACAAAGGAACTGAATCTGGTGACTACGGTGCTATCAACCCAATCCAACGTTTCGAAACAATTGCAACTGCAAGTGATGTTGAAGATACTTGGAAAGCAAAATACGAAGGTATCAGTAGAGCAAATGCTGTTATTCGTTTAGTAGCTAATGCTGATGCTGCAGTTACTGCTGCTGACAAAGCGAGGATTTTAGGAGAAGCTAAATTCTTGAGAGGTCACTACTACTTTGAATTGAAGCGTTTGTTTAATTTTGCCCCATACGTTGATGAGACAATGGATTATGGTACAGGTATCGAAAAAGTTAAAAATGATACTGACCTTTGGCCAAAAATCGAAGCTGATTTCAAGGCTGCAATCGCTGGTTTACCTGAAACTCAGATTGCGGCAGGTAGAGCTAATAAATGGGCTGCTACTGCGTATTTAGCTAAAGTATATATGTATCAAAAGAAATATACAGATGCTAAAGCACTATTTGACCAAATTATTGCCAATGGTAAAACAGCAAACGGTAAAAAATATGCTTTAGTTGCTAAATATGCTGACGTATTCAACGCTGCTAACGATAACAACGAAGAATCTGTATTTTCTATCCAAGCTGCTGCTAACACAGGTAGTGTGAACAATGCAAACCCTGAGAATGACTTGAACTTCCCTTATGGTGGTGCAGCTGCTCCAGGTGGATGTTGTGGTTTCTTCCAGCCAAGTTTTGAGTTAGTAAACTCATTCCGTACAGATGCAAATGGTTTGCCTTTATTGGATGGTTCTTATAACTCTGCTACTAATGCTGTGAAGAATGACTACAATCTATTATCGAAGGATCCATTTACTCCAGATGCTGGTAATTTAGATCCTCGCTTAGATCACTCTGTAGGTCGTCGTGGTATTCCATATTTAGATTACGGCCCGTTCCCTGGTGCTGACTGGATCCGTTCTCAAAGCTGGGGTGGTCCATACTCTACTAAGAAATTTGTTTATTACAAATCTCAAGAAGGAACTTTGACAGATGGTAGTTCTTGGACAAGAGGTTATGCTGCAATGAACTATAATATCATTCGTTATGCTGACATATTGTTAATGGCTGCTGAAGCTGAAGTAGAAGTTGGATCATTAGCAAAAGCTACTGAATATGTAAACCTAGTTCGTAATCGTGCTTCTAACCAAGCTGGTTTTGTGAAAGGTGCTGACGGAAATCCTGCTGCTAAATATGTAATCACTACATACGGTACATTCGGAAGCAAAGCTGCTGCTACTACAGCAATTCGTTTCGAACGTAAATTAGAGCTTTCGGGTGAAGGTCACCGTTTCTTCGACTTAGTTCGTTGGGGTGTTGCTGAGACTGAACTTAACAAATACTTTGCGTATGAAGGCAATCTCTTGAAAGTAGCGCTTGGTGGTGCTAAGTTTACTGCTGGTAAGTATGAAATTTTACCAATTCCTGCAACTCAAATTGATAGACAAGGAAAAGATATCCTAAAACAAAATCCTGGATATTAATCTTGATAATGTAGTGTAAATAAGAAAGGGATGGCAATTGCCATCCCTTTCTTGTTATATAACGCAAATGAAATTTACTTCTTTTTCTCTCTGATTGATTTAACAATTCTGACTGCTGACATTATCAATATAGCAAAAATGATTAAACCAATAATTCCCCAAATCCAATCGACTGTATTCTTTAAAACGACGATAAATACAATGGCAAATAAAAAGATGGTAGCTACTTCATTGAATAATCTTAACTGAAATCCTGTAAACCTAAATTTATCTTCTCTGAGCTCTAAGATTAATTTTCGGCAATAAAAATGATAACTTATTAAGCCGAGTACAAACGCTAATTTTAAATGAAGCCAACTTTGTGAAGCAAAACTATCCCACCATAGCCAGTAAATCATTGTAGTACCCGTTATGATTGTTAGCCACATGGCTGGAACCATGATAGCATTGAAGAGTACTTTTTGCATTCGTTTATACTCTTTTTGAAGAATTTGTCGTTCAGGGTCAGGCTTCTCATTCGCTTCAGTGTGGTAAACAAATAAGCGGGGTAAATAAAAAAGCCCAGCGAACCAACTCGTTACAAAAATGATATGTATTGCTTTAATATGATTATATTCCATTGTTAAACCATTTTCAATGATTTTATGAATGCTTGTAGTTTTTGAAAAAGCTATTAACCTTCATTTGAATAACCCCGAGAATAGCCTCTTTGAAAATATTAGCCGACATTTTAGAAACGCCTTTGGTTCTATCGGTAAAAATGATAGGTATCTCGGCAATCTTAAATCCATACTTCCATGCTGTAAATTTCATTTCTACCTGAAAAGCATAGCCAACAAATTTAATTTTATCAAGATTAATTGTCTTTAACACTTTAGAATGGTAGCATTTAAATCCTGCTGTTACATCCATTATCGGCATTCCTGTGATAAAACGAACGTAATAGCCCGCAAAATAAGACATTAGAACCCTTCCCATTGGCCAATTGACAACGTTTACCCCACTTATATAGCGTGAACCAATAGCCATGTCAGAACCCTCTATACAAGCATTATAAAGCTTTACTAAATCTTCGGGATTGTGCGAAAAGTCCGCATCCATTTCAAAGATATATTCATAATTATTGACAAGAGCGTATTTAAACCCATGAATATAGGCAGTACCTAAACCCAACTTCCCTGTTCTTTCTTGTAAATGCAAACGATTTTTACCGAATTCATCTTGAAGTTCTTTTACTTTCATTCCAGTACCATCTGGTGAACCATCATCAACAATTAGTAAGTCAAAACTTGGTTCTAAACTCATTACTTTACGGACAATGGATTCAATGTTTTCAATTTCGTTGTATGTCGGTATAATTACAAGACGAGAGATCATTATGGAATTTGCGCAGGTTAAAATTTAATATTGATACAAAGTTACGAAAATCTATAGCATATTATGGTATAGAAAATTTAATAGCAGGAACAGCCGAACAAATATCCATTCATAACCCGTATAACTTATATAAAGACTTATGGAAAGGATATTAACCAAATCTGGAATATTTATCTGTTACAAGACTTTTTAAAGCCTTTATAACGAATTATTTATGTTTTGAATACTTCATTTAATTAAATAGGGTTAAAATCTGATAAAAATATCATTATATTGATGTATAATTGTATTTTTGTTGGTTGAATTTTTCGGAGATATCATTGAGATAAAATACTCTTAGACAAGTTTATACCAACGTTATAATACTATTTTATTGTCCATTTTAACAAGATTTAAGAATGTCTTCTACTTCGAATAAAAATAATTTCAAATAATGAGAAACATTTTTTGTGTTTCTTAGATGTAATAGTATTTTTGCATTAAATTTATAGAACAGTATAGAACACATATTTATACCGACTAAACAAATTAAACAATCAATAACAAAGACAATGGCAAACATCACGTTAGGCGACAAAGAGTATTTCGCAGGAATTGGTAAAATACAATTTGAAGGAAGAGAGTCTGATAACCCTTTAGCGTTCAAATGGTATGATGAAAATCGTATTATTGGAGGCAAAACAATGAAAGAGCAAATGCGTTTTGCAATTGCTTATTGGCATACTTTCTGTGGAACTGGTGCTGATCCTTTTGGTCCTGGAACAAAAGTATTTCCTTGGGATGCAAAAAATGAAATCGTAGGAAGAGCTAAAGATAAAATGGATGCAGCCTTTGAATTCATTACTAAAATTGGTGCTCCATACTATTGTTTTCATGATATTGACTTAGTAGATGAAGGAAGTTCTTTATCAGAATACGAAAGCAATATGCAAGCAATTGTAGACTATGCAAAACAAAAACAAGCTTCAAGTGGTGTGAAATTATTATGGGGTACTGCCAACGTATTCTCGAACCCACGTTATATGAATGGAGCTTCTACTAACCCTGATTTTTCAGTATTGGCGCATGCAGGTACACAAGTAAAAAATGCTATTGATGCTACTATTGCTTTAGGCGGTGAAAACTATGTGTTCTGGGGTGGTCGTGAAGGTTATATGACATTGTTAAACACAGATATGAAACGTGAGTTAGCTCACTTAGGACGTTTCTTAACGATGTCGCGTGATTATGCTCGTAAAAACGGGTTTACTGGTAAATTCTTCATCGAACCTAAGCCATGTGAGCCAACTAAACACCAATACGATTTTGACTCTGCTACCGTAATCGGCTTCTTGAAAGAATACGGTTTAGAAAATGATTTTATGTTGAATTTAGAAGTAAACCACGCTACTTTAGCTGGTCATACATTCCAACATGAATTACAAGTAGCTGCTGACAACAATATGTTGGGTAGTATGGATGCTAACCGTGGTGATTATCAAAACGGATGGGATACTGACCAATTCCCTACTAATTTAAATGAATTAGCTGAGTCTATGTTGATTATCTTAGAGGCTGGTGGAATCACACAAGGAGGTATCAATTTTGACGCTAAGACACGTCGTAATTCAACTGATTTAGACGATATTTTCTTGGCTCACATCGGTGGTATGGATGCTTTTGCTCGTGCATTAGTCATTGCTGATAACATCTTAGAGAAATCATCTTACAAGAAATTGCGTAAAGACCGTTATGCTTCTTTTGATGGCGGTAAAGGTGCTGACTACGAAGCTGGTAAATTAACTTTAGAAGATTTAAGAAGTTATGCTTTTGAAGTGGGTGAACCTAAAGTTACTAGCGGTAAGCAAGAATTATTTGAAAATATCATCAATCAATTCATCTAGTCTAGGTTGATTGATAATTCATAAAAAAAGCGAATGGAAATTTTCCACTCGCTTTTTTTATGATATTATTCTTGGATTAATATTCCCAAAGATTATGTTCCATTTCCATCAATTTGTATTCTAATTGTTGAGATTGGATTAGCCCTTGTTTTTCTCCTCCATAAAATTCGTCTAAGCTTTTATCTTCAGGGTTCCCTTTTTTGGTAAGTCTAGCATGGAATAAACGTAAATCGAAAGCATCTGCCATATTTTTATGTTGAGCTTCGTTTTGAGCATTATACCAGATACAATTTGGGTTACTTCTGAATAGTTTGTCTAAGTCTTTGTATTTGAATGACGCTACAGTCTTATCAAAACCAGCCGCCGTTTTATTAGCAGGAATAATGATTGTGATAGCTTGAATATCATAGTATAAACGAGAGCGCTGTTTATCAAAAATAGCATCTTCTCTGATTTCTATGATAGAAAGCTCTTTAGCGAAATACAAATCTCCCGTTTCACTGGCAGGCTTAGCAGGAGCTTTAGCACCATTTGCCGCAGGTTTAGGGTCTCCCCAGCCATCATCAGCCCCTGTGGTAGCAGTACTTTCAGCACCGAATCCTGCAGCTCTTTCAGCATCAGAAAGGGCATTGTCTCCGATAGAGTTTTCAACAACCAAGTTCTTTAGAAAATCTTCTTTAGAAATCTTCGTTTTTAATGAATCGTTTCTATAAGGTTGCAAAACCCCACTCTGAACCCATTCCATTAAATATTTGGTAATCTCGTTTCCTTTAGAGAAAAAAGGTTGGTTTTGCTTTTCATTCAAATCCATTCTTCTCCATAAACGCATCTTCCACATGATATTAGAATCATCGATAGGACGTACAGAGTCGGGATTTTTTCCTCTAATGTCTTTTTCTTGTGCTGTTACCAGCGAACAAGAAACTAAACTAAGAACAATTGCTCCGGTAATTTTGATTAAATTTTTCATAATGTTATTATCATTACAAGTTTTACACTAAGCTTGATTATCAAATACTTGTAAACTTATAGCTATCACAAATTTTGTATAAATTAATGTCGTCTATACAAAATATGAGATTAGTTTAATGGAATATTCTTTACCATTTGAAATGGAATAGTTTCTATTACACCTTTAAAGTTTTTTCGTTGAACACCTTTTACCTCGATATAGTAACGGTCTCCAGCTTGAGCACTCTGCGCTAATGAACTAATACTTCCAGCACCAGGTAATGTAATGTCAGCAACTTTTTTAGAGCCTCTTGCTAAAGCTACATAAATTTCTGATACACGGTATTGAGCATCTTCAGGATTGGTTGCTTTGAATGATTCATCGGCAATTGCTCTTGCTTCAACACTTCTTAAACCACTTGCACTAGCACCACGCTTTTCATCTAATTCACCACCACCACCGAAGATTTTCACTTCAGGTCTTGGTACTCTTCTTACTCTGAATTTCTCTGTTCCTAATAGGATACCACCATTGTTGATGTTTAATTCTACAGAAGCAGCACTTGGTACTACAGTTACTTTACCACCACCAGCAGCAATAACCTCTGCACCATTGGCACTAAAGCTTGGTTGCCATAAAGCACCTAATCCTGGGCTAACAATACTTAATTTATTCGCACAACCTAAATACAACGGAGGTAAGCTACCTGCTTCGATATTATAAGTTGGTTTTAAGACAAAGTATTCACCATTAAGGGTTCTAGTTTCAGGACCGTTAGGGCCATTGAATGAGATACTAGCCGAATAAGTTTTCTTTGAAAGTCCACGACTGTCGTATTGACCGCCCTGTGCCTTAAACTTAATCTGACCTTTACCATCTCTTACAGGTACTCCAGCACCATTGAAGCTCATTCTAGGCGTAATTCCACTTGAATAAGCTGCAATAAACATTTCAGCTTCATAATCCATACCAGCTACTACAGTATTAGATTTTGCAGAAACCATGGCTAATATTTTATCGAACTTGATGTCTTTGATACCTACTTTCTCTGCTAATTGCCCTAAAATAGTACTTTCGTAACGACGAATTTCAGATTGTTTCTGACTTAACGTTGCTAAAGCAGCAGGTACTGGCGTTTCAGCAAAGTTCAATTCAGCGAAATCTTTATTTTTATTGTTAGCATCCTTAGCTACCGCAGGGTCTTCTTTTCCTGAAAGAGCTAGGGGCTCAAACTTCGTATTTTTATCACTATAAGTTGCTATTTTAGTGACAAAATTATCAAGCTGAGTTTTTAAGCCATAAGCTAATCCATTCTTTTTACCCCCGATCATTATCTCATATACTTTTTCGGTTTCTTTCATACCGACATAAGCACCTGTTTCTGGATCTATACCACCCGTTTGTTCAACGATAGTACCTTTCAAATTATCTAATTCACCAACCATCGCGTCAGAAAGCTTACGTACTTCTTGCGCTTGTCTAATGATATCAGCATATTGAGCAGGATTAGGCGAATCATTTACTTTTGCCTTAATCCCTTCAACAGTTTGGTTATTTTTTTGAACAGCAGAGCCATTCGCTGCTTCTAAGCTATTATTTAATAGTACAAATTTTTGTAAAAGGGCATCGCTCACTTGCAATGCAAGTAAAGCTGTGAGCACCAAATACATCATCCCAATCATCTTCTGACGGGGCGTTTCTTTCATTCCAGCCATTTTCTTATCTACTTGTAGGAGTTTTTGTTTAAGTTTTTTTTCAACATTTTGTCTTGATTAGTATTAAACTATCAAAGACGGATATGTTTCTTAAATTAGTTCCCTTTCATGGCTGTTAACATACTTCCATAAACATTGTTTAGTGAAGTTAAGTTAGAAGTCAATTTGGCTAATTCTTGCTTAAACTGCTGAGTATCTTTACTTGCATCAGCCATGTTTTCCATCGCTACTGTTAAGTTGCCATAGAAAGCATTCATTGCTTTTAAATGCTTGTTTGTATCTTGTAATTCTAATTCATATACAGCATTCAATGCACCCATGTTTTGAGTAACTTTCTGGAACTGTACACGATATTCTTTAGCATCTTGTGAAGCATTGGCCATTTCACCCATTGCACTCATCGTTACGCCATAAGCCTTGTTCATTTCTGTCATTGTACCAGCAGCAACTTTTACGTTTTTAGCATATTCGTTTGTAGCTACAGTAGCATCAGTAATTGTTCCAATTTTTGAAACCGTTTCTGTTAATGACTTCATGCCTTTACCTAAATTTTCAAAAACATCTGGCGTAATTTTAGCATTAGCTAACATTTCGTCCATTTTAGCTGTTAAACCAACGCCTGCAGTTGACGTTGCCACACTTCTTTTAGGCAATTCACCTTGAAAATCTTTAGATAATTCTGGATATACTTTTTCCCAATCGTAAGATTTCTCAGGTTTTGCAGAAAGATACAATACCCCAAATAATATAAATATAAATGCTTCAGTAAACATACCAACCATTAGCATTTCATTGGCATTATTCCAGTGTAAGATTTTAAATAAAGCACCAACGATAACAACTGCTGCACCAAAACTGGCGATAACGTTAATAATTCTTTCCATTTGTCTTTTTAATGATTTTGAGTGTAATATGATTTGAGAATGATTTGATGTGTGAAGGGATTATCAAAACGAAGCGAGAGAATGTTGTCGTAAATTAACGACTGGATTCCCTCGCTTACGATTTAAAATCGTTTTTTCTTTTATCTGAATTCTTTTCCAGATGAACGTCCTAAATGATTCATGGCACAACGGAAGCCGATATAAGATCGTTTCTTTGTTTCATATTCATAAGAACGAGTACCTGTTTCAAGATAATAAGCAACATCTTTCCATGAACCGCCACGAATAACTTTTCTTGGTTCGTCTTTATCGTCATTCATCGTGTTTAAGTCCCAAGTAACTGCTACAGCATTGTCTGCATAAGCATCTAAGCACCATTCGGCAACGTTTCCTGCCATGTTATATAAACCATAATCGTTCGGATTGAACTGGTTTGCAGGAGCCGTATAAGCATATCCATCTGCATCATAATTACCTCTGTGAGGCTTGAAGTTGGCTAGCAAACATCCTTTAACGTTCGCTACATAAGGGTTACCCCAAGGATATTTAGCAGAAGCTTTTCCACCACGAGCAGCCCATTCCCATTCAGCTTCAGATGGTAAGCGGAATCTTGGAGAAATATACATTCCCTCAGAGGTTCTGTAATCATTATAAGCTTTTGTTCGCCAGTCGCAGAAATATCTTGCAGCAATCCAGCTTACGCCCACTACTGGATACATATCAAAAGCAGGGCTTGAGAAATAATATTCAGTCATTGGGTCACCATTATGATAAGTAAAGTCTTTACTCCATACAGTAGTATCAGGATAATATTCAGAAATAACTTTTTCTTCGCCTAGTACAGCGATTGAGTCTGTCAACATTACATCGGTAAATTGACGATATTCGTTGTTGGTGATTTCTGTGTCGTCCATATAAAATTGAACAACTGTTACACGTTTGTTAAAACCAACTGACGATGCAGCAATATCTTCATCCGCTTGCCCCATCATATAAGAGCCAGCCGGAATTAAAACCATGCCTAGTGGAGTAGTTTGCTTCCAACCTTTACGGCTAGTAGCTGCAATTTCCCCATTAACCATTTTAATATCTTCTTTTTTGCTACTTCTACTTCGTTTACCGTTTTTGCCTTTGGCAACCTGTTCTCCTCTAGACCTGCTACTTCTTCCCCTACTACTAGTCGATTTGCTAGTACCAGAAGAGCTACAGCTATCCAAAAACAAAACAGTAGTAACTACTAAAAGTAGTAAGGATATTTTCCTGTAAATTCCACTGTAATTCATAGTGTCTTAACTTTTTTAATTGATACCCGTGAGTAAAATAAGGTAATGATCTCTTAAATTTTGATAATGGTTGTATTAATAATCGTACTTTATATTTATTGTAATAAAATTCATTTTTAGTGTTAAATCTTCTTAAAAACGACCTTATTTACTCGGTTATTATAGTAACCCAAAAACAAAGTTAATATTTTTTTTTGTTGTAAATACATCAATCGTTTATTTACGTTTTTGTAAGCACATTTTACAGAAAAAAAACTACTGATGTCTGAACCTTGGTGTACGTACAGGTGTCTTCTTTCCACCAAATAATTTAGGTGCTGGCAAGGCATAACTTATTAATACTTCGTGTGATGTAGGCGACTTAGCTGTTTGCCCAACAGTGGTTAAATCTAGCGAATATCCCAATCTTAATGAGTTATTCAACATCGAAATACCTGCAATAATGATACCAGCATCGTTTAATCGATAGGAGCCTCCTAACCAATATTTTTCTGTATAAGTAAAAATCGCACCTCCTTCTAAAGCCGTTGTTACGAAATCACTACGCCAAAGGGCTGTAGGAGTAACTTTTACGTCATCGTTTAAATAATAATCATAACTCGCCGTTACATTCAGGGCTTGTTTGATGGTATACTGACTAGCTCTGTCAACACCAAAACTATAATTTGGATTATTTACGTGATTAAGACTTACCCCGATTTGATAATTCTCTGCTTTATATAAAACCCCCAGTGATAAGTCTGCTTTGGTTTCATTAAGTTTTTTTAGGGCTGCATCCACAATTGGGTCTCCAGATTCACCAGGTCTGAAATTTGAATCAAATGTTTTAGTATGAAAACCACCCTTTATACCAATTGAAATAATCGAACCATTTCTAAGCCCGATTTGATAAGAATATGATAACAACATATTCTGATAACCACTTCCAGAGGGTGTTTTGTCGTTCACAAACTGAATACCAAGCCCACTATGAAGGCCATTTAACGGCATTGAGGCTGTAAAAAGCTGTGTTCCTAATGACCCCGAACCATCATAAGTAGTTTGATAGGCTGTCCATTGATTACGGTAATGTAATTGAAATTTCATCACACCATCAGTACCAGCAGTGGCTGGATTAATGTATAGTGGATTAAACATATATTGGCTTAACTGTGCATCTTGTTGAGCAAAGACGGAATAGTTTGCCAATAGCAGTAGAATTATAGTAAAAAATTGTAAATTCTTTCGCATAGTCTTTCAAAAAAGTACAAATAAGTCAAATACAGGCTTTAATTCCAAATCTAATAAACATTTGTATAAATTACGTTAAAAAATGTATCTCATAGATACTCCTAACGCTAATTTATTAATATTTGTTGTGATATGGTGATAAAAAAAGAGACCCATGAGTTTATATTACTCACAGGTCTTTTATGAATTCTTTTAAATAGTCTTAAATACTATTTGCTTTCTTGATATAAAGCTCCAAAGCACCCGTCATAGATGGGGCATTTGGAAGAGGCGCTTGAATATCCAAAATCAAGCCTGCTTCTGTTACTGCTTTTGCCGTTGTTGGTCCAAAGGCAGCAATTCTTGTTTTGTTTTGCTTGAAATCTGGAAAATTATGAAACAAAGATTTTATGCCAGAAGGGCTAAAAAATGCAATTACATCATAAAACACGCTTTCTAAATCAGATAAATCTGAAGAAACTGTTTCATACATTACAGCCTCTGTAAGTTGTAAATCGTTTGTTCCCATAAATTCTGGGATATCACTACGACGCTTGTCTGAACAAGGAAATAAAAACTTTTCAGTTTTATGTTTCTTGATTAACTCAAGTAATTCAGCAGCAGTTTTTGTTCCTGTAAAAATCTTACGTTTACGTATTACAATATATTTCTGCAAGTAATTAGAAGTCTGTTCTGTGATACAGAAGTATTTCATATCAGCTGGTACTTCTATACGCGCTTCTTTACAAATGCGAAAAAAATGATCTACAGCATTACGACTAGTAAAAATAATGGCAGTATGATCAAGGATATTGATTTTTTGCTTCCGGAAGTCCTTAAAAGCAACGCCTTGAATTTCGATAAATGGGCGAAAATCAACTTTGATATTGTATCTTCTTTCCAACTCAAAATATGGTGATTTATCGTCGGCTGGGCGTGCTTGCGTAACTAAAATACTGGTTACTTTGGTTAATCTGTCTGGATGTGCGGTTAATGCTATTTCGCTCATGCTCAATGCAGTTAAACTTGATTGGATTATTGTTTGGGCTAATGTGCTATTTTTAGAACATTTTTTTGTTGAATTATCACATTATTTAGAGTGCAAAACGGATGCCTACTATAAGCGGTATTAATTCAACGATGCAAAGGTACGAAAATAAATACAGATTTTTTAGTGCCGTCATCTTATTTATCGTAAAGTATAAAAGTGCTAGGCGTCCGATAAAGAATAATGAAATAGGGAAGAACAAATATTTTTCTGCATTTTCCGTGATTTCAGGTATTGATATCGTACTGTAAGTGAGTATAATTAGTACAATCAAGAAAAAAATACTTGAAGCTTGAATAATTTTAAAAAAATGGATATTGATGATTTTATCGAGCCTGTAAAGGTTTGAAAGAATCATTAAGGAGATATATTTAAAAATATATGCGCCAAAGATAATTGAAGAAATTACTAAGAAGTTACTCAATAATACGCCAAGTGTTTCTCCTTCTTGAAGGATACTGCTAGTAGAGAATAAATCGTTCTTTTCATTAATGACTAGCATAAAAATAAAGCCGATTGTAAAACTAAGGTTTATGACAAACAGTAGATTCCCTAAATCAAAAGGCTTGTTTACGATAAATGAATCATCTCGTACACTAATTGTCAGCAAGTCTTTGGGATTAAAAAAACGCTCGAAAGATTTTGGCTGATAATTATACAAAAATGCGTAGGCACCTACTAGTAAAAATAAGCCAATCACAAAAAAGTTTTGGAAAGAGGAAATATCACGTGGAATAATGGTTAATAAAGACTCAGATAATTCAAATGTTTCCTGAGTTCTAGATATTCTATTTCCTACATAAACCATCAGTTCTTCAATATTGGTATTGCCACCATAAATTGTAAGAAATAGTTTCGTTTTTTTATAGACTCTCTGCAAGCTGTCAACATCTAAAACAACCCATTTATTAATAGGTAATTGTTGTTGTAAGGAAGCATTAATGAATAGGTAATTTTCTTTGGATGAGTAATATAGAATTTTATAAGTTTTATAATTTTCTATATCACAAAACAAGCTAAATGAATTATAGTCTTTATGGAGTTCACGAACATAGGGAACATAGGCTTTATATCGTTCATCAAATACCTGCCAGTCATCTCGGTAGTCATGCACTAAATAATAAGCGTTGCTTGGCCCAACGGTGTCTTTGGCAAGGGTGTTAGGAATGAAAAATAAATACCCCGATAGGATTAAAAAGCCTATTCTGAGGAAATAGTATGATTTGACTAAACGCAAAATCCTGCATGATTGAATAAATCGTGCAGGATTTTGTGAATGAATATATTGTTGGAAGGATTTCAAGTCTTGATAGTTTTGTGCAAAATTAGAAAAAAACTATCAATAATTCATTGAAACCGTTTACTACAATCCTAATGCTTTTAACATTGTAGCACCAATATCTGCTGGAGAATGTACTACGTGGATACCACAAGCTTCCATGATAGCCATTTTAGCAGCAGCAGTATCATCTGCACCACCGATAATAGCACCAGCATGACCCATTCTACGACCTTTCGGTGCAGTTTGACCAGCGATAAAACCTACTACAGGTTTTCTGTTTCCGTCAGCTTTAATCCATTCAGCAGCTTCTGCTTCCATGCCACCACCAATTTCACCAATCATTACGATACCCTCAGTTTCAGGGTCATTCATTAATAATTCAACGGCTTCTTTAGTAGTTGTTCCGATGATAGGGTCACCACCAATACCAATTGCAGTTGTTTGTCCCAAACCTGCTTTTGTTAATTGGTCTACAGCTTCGTAAGTTAAAGTTCCTGATTTTGATACGATACCAATTTTACCTTTAGTGAAAATAAAACCAGGCATGATACCTACTTTACATTCACCTGCTGTCATTACTCCCGGACAGTTTGGTCCAATTAAACGACAATCTTTGTTCTGAATGTATTCCTTAGCATAAATCATGTCTTTGGTTGGAATACCTTCTGTGATACAAATAATTACTTTGATACCAGCATCAGCCGATTCCATAATAGCATCAGCAGCAAATGCAGGTGGTACAAAGATGATTGAAGTATCAGCACCTGCCTTTTCTACAGCTTCAGTAACTGTATTAAATACAGGACGGTCAAGATGGGTTGAACCACCTTTTCCTGGCGTTACACCACCAACTACATTAGTACCATATTCGATCATTTGCTGAGCGTGGAATGAACCTTCAGACCCAGTAAAGCCTTGTACGATTATTTTTGAGTTTTTGTTAACAAGTACACTCATTTCAGATAAATATTTGGTTTGTAAAAATCAGTTTTTTTGTGAAATTACTGCATTTAATCTTAACAGTGATTATATTTATACAGTGCCTACGTAAATTTATCGTAAAGGTATAGTTTGCAAAGCAAAGGACAAAAAGGAATTTGGAGATTGAGCAATATACTTATTTTAAATAGTGTTTAACCATTTGATTATTAATAACTTAGATGTATTTCTATTTCTGGAAATATAGTATAGCTTATTCACATAAGGTATTTTTTGCTTAGCAATTTTGAGATAATGTTTTGAGCTAAAATTTTATTCAAGATTTTAATCCTGCCTTGTTAGAATTTTTTTTGAAGAAAATAACCATCAAATATCCTTTTGCTATTTGTAAGGATAAAGCCCAATAGGAAGAGAATCTAATCAGAAAAGGAAATAAAAAAAGCAAATCCAGCTAATTAGCTGGATTTGCTTTTTTTATTTCCTTTTTATTGTTTAGGTTAAAGCGCTCGCTTTTTACCTTTTGAATCTATTACTTCTATTGATTTCAAATTTGAATTTATCAATACGCTTCGTGATGATTGTGATAAAAACGAATTGCCATAGCCAACTTCTACTCTGCGTGTTTTTCCATTTTTCAGATTTTCCAACACAACGCAATCATTGGTTTTCAAAGGCTTACTTTGAAGAGTATTGTTGCTTAATTGGAATGTTTTTAATGCTCCACGGTTTTGTGTAGCCATTACCAAGGTTTTTCCTTTTGCATTAGTAAGTCTTACTAAGCCTTTTGCATCACCCGTTACGCCAAAGGCTGTTTCTGGCAATAAGCTTGCTTTGAAATTCCCTTTTCCATCGCCTTTCAAGAGGAGGCCATTGAATGCATCCAGTCTACCTACAGATACTTCAGACGCAAAGTCATTTCCTACCATGAGTACGTCAAGATGTCCGTCGTTGTCAAAATCCTCCGTCAACATTCCTAATACAGGGGCTGTTTGTGCCTCCATAGGTAATGCTTTTACTTTGAAATTACCACTGCCAAGGTTTTCTATATAGCTTGTTTTTAGGTAATTAGCCCTTAAAACGAGGGCGTCTTTCAATTCCTCTTCGGTGAAAAATCCTTTAATGTCGGATTTAGCTAGTTGATTATAGGTTACAAATTTCTTACGTGTAGTAATCATTTGTTTACTTAAATCGTCGCGACCATTAAAAGCAAATTCTTTTTTATGAGCGTCTGTGTCTTTAGGTTTAAAAAAGACCGTTGGGATAGCATCATAATTACCATCCGTATTGAAGTCTTTGGCGTATATAGACACGGGTTCAGTATCGCTTGCTCTCATGACAGAGTTTTTACCAAAATTACCAACGATATAATCCATATCTCCATCATCATCAAAATCGCCAGCGGTAATACTATTCCAAAATCCAATTTGCTTGTTAAGGTCTAAAGCTCCTTCTAGTTTTTCTAATTTACCCTTGTTGTTTTGTAGCATTGTAATGGGCATCCATTCGCCAGCAAGCATCAAATCTACCCAGCCATCATTGTTATAGTCTGTCCAAATGGCATCACATACCAAACCTATATTTGATAGACTTGGTGCTACCTGAGTACTTACATTGGTGAATTTTACTTGCCCAATTTTTGAATCATTTCTAAGGATATAGCTAGAAACTGGCATTGGATAGCTAGAAACTTCTACACGCCCACCAATAAATAAATCAAGGTCACCGTCTTTATCATAATCGGCAGCTTTCACACAAGAGCCACTTTTTAAGAAGCTAGGTAAAGCCTGTGTTTTTTGTACAAAATGCCCTTTGCCGTCATTTTCATAAAATCTATCTTGATAAGTTGGCGAATCTTTTGGTTGTTCGTTACTACCACTTACAATGTACAAATCAAGGTCGTTGTCGAGGTCAGCATCAAAAAGCAAAACCCCCATATCCTCCGCAATTTTTGTAAGGTCAGTTTCACCGCCTATCAAATCAGACTTAACAAATTTTCCAGCTTGATTTTGTAATAAGAAGACACCCTTTTGTTCAGAAGGCCCACCAATAAAAATATCTTCAAGTCCATCACCGTTTACATCGCCAACGGCAATCGCTGGGCCAAATTGGGATAGCTTATGGGGAATCAACTTCTGAATATTGAAATCAATAAAATCTTTTTCAGTATGAACATAATCGATATTAAGGGAATCTGTAAGATCTGCAAAAAGTGTTGTACGTTTTAAGGGCTGACTTACATTGAGAATGGTAGCATTCTTTTCATAAACCGTTAAAACTTGGTTCGCAGCTACATTTTTCAATAGTTGAGTTTTGCCACTTTGCCAAATGATTTTCACTTCATCTATTTTCTTGCTTTTGCCTAAACCGAAATGAGCAATGTTTTCGATAGTAGAAAGATATCCTCTATAAGGCGTATTTTCATACACTTGCTTTTGTCCGTTTTGATAACTGATTTCTATGAATGCTCCCAAGCCACCAATATTTTTATCTGTTCCTTTTAGTTTTATACGTAGATAATTACTTTCGGTGGGCTTCGTTTCAATTAAATTATTACGATAAACAGAAGCCGAATCGTTGATGTTGTTGGTAACATAATCTAAGTCTCCATCATTATCTAAATCTCCATAGGCTGCTCCATTAGAAAAACTAGGCTTAGTAAGTCCCCATGAAGCACTGACGTCATCAAAAGCAAAGTTTCCTTTATTCTTAAATGCATAGTTCGTGATTTTTATAGAAGGGATAGAATCCAAGAGCATCATTCTAGGCACCATATTACCCATTTCAGCACGGTAAATCATGAAGTCTTGATCAGTAATATCACGTGGAAAACCATTGGTGATAATAATATCTCTGAGTCCGTCATTATCAAAATCTGTTGCCATAGGCGTCCAACTCCAGTCAGTTTCAGCAATACCCGCCAACAAGCCAATCTCACTAAAAACAGGTTTGCCTGTTTTCGGATTAAAACCTTGATTCATTTGTAACGTATTTCGAGGATATTGGAAATCATACCCAAACTTTTCATTGTTTTGATAAGTCAGGTAATTATTAGGAGGCAACATCATCTTTTTGCGATAATTATCCGCAGGCATCATATCAACGGCTAAAATATCGACAAGACCATCATTGTTTAAATCGGCAACATCATTACCCATGGCTGAATAAGAAGTGTGCTTGAAATAATCATGGGCTTGGTCGGTAAATGTACCGTTATGGTTATTGATATAAAGTAAATCGTTCGTCAGGTAATCGTTGGTAATATAAATATCCTTCCAGCCATCTCTGTTAATATCAGTAATGTTTATTCCTAAGCCATAGCCTTCTATCAAAATACCCGCCTTTTTAGAAATATCTGAATATACGCCATGCTTTAGTTTTTCATCCCAATCGTTGCGGTATAATCTACCTGTGCGTTTAGATGAACCATCTACTATTTTATCATGGTATTTATTTGGAAAACGGATGTCTTCCATTTCGTTAATCAATACATATAAGTCTAAGTCACCATCGTTGTCATAATCAAAAAATGCAGCATTAGTTGTATGGGTGGTGTCGGCAATGCCATATTCCTTCGCCATTTCTTTGAAAGTAGGAATGCCATCTTTACCAACACCTTGGTTAACATATAGCATATTAGTACGTTCTGAGGCTACCTTTTTAACAGTGGCACATACGTATATATCTAACAGGTTATCATTGTTGATATCAACAACAGCTACACCAGAACACCATTTTCCCTGTCCTGCAACGTTAGATTTTTCGGTTACATCCTCAAACTTTAGCTTGTTAGCCTCATCTACGCCTTTGTTTAAGTATAGTTTATTAGCTACTTGATTGCCCGTAAAATAAATATCAGTAAGATTATCATTATTGAAGTCTCCAAGGGCTACTCCGCCACCATTATAGACGTATTCAAACTCAAGGACATTCATCGTATCGTTTTCTATAATCCGATTGGCGAAAGTAATGCCTGTATCTTCTGCGGATAATTGAGTAAAGAGTGTGTCTTGTTTTTCGCAAGCGCAAAATGAAAAGATAATAGTGATTAATAACAGCAGTAAAAGTTTTTGATTCATATTAAATAAGATAAGTTTTGAATATAAAATTAGCAAGATTTTATATGAATTCTATATGCTAAAGCCTTAAAATAAATATTGATAGCATATTTTTTTTATAATTTATATTTAAATAGTAAAATTAAGTGATTGGTATGGAAAAAGAGGAGAGGGGTAAAACACAAAAAAAGCTCGAAGATATCTCCGAGCTTTTTTTGTGCTATTATTAACGAATTATAATGTACGTTTCAATTCTTTCATTTCGTAACATTCGATGATGTCACCTACTTCAAGGTCATTGAAGTTTTTGATTGAAAGACCACATTCATATCCGAATTTCACTTCTGCCACATCGTCTTTGAAACGTTTTAAAGCAGAAATTTCACCTTCATGAACCACGACGAAGTCACGGATAACACGAATCTTATGCGAACGTTTCACTGTACCATCTAATACATAAGAACCTGCTACAGTACCTACTTTAGAGATTTTGAATACGTCACGTACTTCAATGTTAGCAGTTACTACTTCTTCAAACTTCGGTGCTAATAAACCTTCCATCGCGTCTCTTACATCATCAATTGCTTGGTAGATGATAGAGTATGTACGAATTTCGATTTGTTCGTTTTCTGCCAAACGACGAGCGTTCACACTTGGACGAACTTGGAAAGCTACAATTACTGCATCTGAAGCAGAAGCCAACAATACGTCTGATTCTGAAACTTGACCAACACCTTTGTGAATGATACGAACTTGTACTTCTTCGGTAGATAGTTTCAATAATGAATCTGACAATGCTTCTACAGAACCATCCACGTCACCTTTTACAATTACGTTCAATTCTTTGAATGTACCGATAGCTTTACGACGACCGATTTCATCTAAGGTAATATGTTTACGTGTACGTAATGATTGCTCACGGATAATTTGTTCACGTTTGTTGGCAATTTCACGTGCATCACGCTCATTTTCCATTACACTTAGTTTGTCACCCGCAGCAGGAGCACCACTTAGACCAAGTACTTGTACTGGAATAGATGGACCTGCTTCTTTTAATTTATTACCACGGTAATCGAACATGGCTTTTACACGACCATAGTGAGCACCTGCAAGCATCATATCTCCTACTTTTAATGTACCAGCTTGAACCATGATATTCGCAACATAACCACGACCTTTATCTAATGAAGCTTCAATAACAGCACCTACAGCACGTTTATTAGCATTGGCTTTCAATTCTAACAATTCGGCTTCTAGTAATACTTTCTCTAACAATTCATTGATACCCATCCCTGATTTTGAAGAAATTTCCTGAGTTTGATATTTACCACCCCATTCTTCTACAAGCATGTTTTTGATAGATAATTGCTCACGAATTTTTTCTGTGTTTGCACCTGGCTTATCTACTTTTGAGAAAGCAAAAACAATAGGTACACCAGCAACCATTGCGTGGTTGATAGCTTCTTCTGTTTGTGGCATCACTGCGTCGTCTGCTGCAATTACGATAATGGCAACGTCTGTCAGTTTAGCACCACGAGCACGCATTGCCGTAAAGGCTTCGTGACCAGGCGTATCCAAGAAGGTAATTCTACGGCCATCGTCATGTTTTACAGAGTATGCACCGATGTGCTGTGTGATACCTCCGGCTTCACCAGCGGCAACTTTAGCACGACGGATATAATCTAGTAATGATGTTTTACCGTGGTCAACGTGACCCATAATCGTTACGATTGGCGCTCTCGGTAATAAATCCTCTTCAGCATCTTCTTCTTCAACAATCGCAGATTCGATTTCTTCTTCAGCTGAAACAAACTGAACTTCAAAGCCGAATTCTTCTGTAATTAAGGCGATAACATCTGCCTCAAGACGTTGGTTGATTGAAACGAACATTCCTAAACTCATACAAGTAGAAATGATTTCGTTTACCGATACATCCATTAAAGAAGCCAATTCGCTAGCTGAGATAAATTCAGTTACTTTTAAGATTTTTGCTTCTTCGTCTTCTGCTAATTGACGTTGTTCATTTCTTTCTGCACGGAACTTACGTTTAACACGACGTTCTTTTGCACCAAAGTTAGACTTATTGGTTTGCCCTTGCAGACGAGCCATCGTAGCCTTGATTTGGTCTTGAATTTGTTTTTCAGAAACTTCACCTTTAGGTTGTGGTTTTACGCCACCGCCAGCATTATTGTTGTTATTATTTCCTGCTGGTTTTTTCTTAAAGTTGTTATTATGCTGATTATTATTATTACCCTGATTATTGTTGTTGTTATTCTGGGTATTATTGTTGTTCTGATTGTTGTTGTTGCCTGATGCTCCACCATTATTCGCAGGTTTTTTAGCATTAGGGTCATTCGTAGCGGGTGCAGCATTAGGTACACCATCTTTTTTAGGACGAGGGGCACCTCTTTCGTTACGGATTTCAGCTTCTGTAACTTTAGCACCACCAGGTTTATCAATACGCTTACGCTTCTTCTTATTGTTATTATTGTTGTTGTTATTTCTAGAACCACCGCGAGAAGGCTCGACAGGTAAAGAAATTTTCCCTAAAACTGTTAATCCTTTTAGTTGCTCTCCTTTGGCTTCGATTAATTCCACATTTGAAGTATCTTCAGGAATTTCATCGTTACGTCCTAGCTTTTGTGCTGGTGCTGGATTAGGACGTTGTTGTTGCGGCTGAGGAGCTGGATTAGGAGTTGGTAAGTTGCCACCCTGTTGTACTGGACGAGCCTGATTGTGATGTGCACCACCGCCTTGCTGTTTGTTGTGCTGAGGGTTCTGATTGGAAT
Source organism: Arcicella sp. GW822-FHT02H01 (assembly GCF_058802005.1). Classification (NCBI taxonomy): domain Bacteria; kingdom Pseudomonadati; phylum Bacteroidota; class Cytophagia; order Cytophagales; family Flectobacillaceae; genus Arcicella; species Arcicella sp. GW822-FHT02H01. The sequence continues at coordinate 3,211,451 of NZ_JBXANT010000001.1, forward strand.
TCCCGCCACCTTGTTGCTTATTATGCTGAGGGTTTTGATTCGGATTCCCGCCACCTTGCGGTTTATTTGGCTGATTCGGGTTGTTATTATTCCCTCCGCCTTGTGGCTTGTTGTGTTGATTTTGGTTATTATTATTATTCACCCCACCTTGTGGTCTATTGTGTTGGTTCTGATTATTAGGCTGTATTGCTGCTTCAGCAATTTTTGGTTCTGCTACTGGTGTTGCGACTGCTTCTATCACTACTGGTTTTTCTAATACTACCACAGGTTCAGGCTTTGGTGCTTCCTTAACCGTTTCAACTTTTGGAATCTCTACTACTTTAACCTCTTGGGTTACCACAGGAATAATCGCTGGCTTTACCTCTTCAACTTTAGGTTGTTCAACTTTCACTTGAATTTCAGGTTGTGGCTCAGGTTTAACAGTTTCAACCTTCACCACGGGCTCTTCTACTGTAGGCGCTGGTTTTGGTTCAACTATTGCAGGCTTTTGAGGAACAGGATTGCCTTTCGCATCCAATTCTATTTTACCAAGTACTTTAAATTGTACTTCGGCTCTTCCCAAAATAACATCTGATTCTTTCTCAGCTTTTGCTGGCTCGGTTACTTTTGTTTGTTCTGATGCTTCTGTATTCTCTTTTCCTCGGAAGTAAAGAGGCATATCATCATCCTGTTTTTTTACAAGTACAAACTCTTCCTCTGTAGGTTTTGATGAAACTACAGGAGTTGCTGCACCAACATCCTTTAATAAGGATTCGGCTCCATATTCTTTTGCTACGAGCTTTAACTGCTCAAAATTTAGTTTGGCGTTGGGGTTGTTCTCAACCTTATGACCTTTGACAGAGAGATATTGAACAATGGTTGAGGTTCCCACGTTAATCTGCTTTGCCACAAGGCTCAAACGCATCATTTTATCTTCTGCCATAATTTCTGTTGATACTTTTCTATAGTAATTTGTAATTTTAAGTAATGAATGATAGAATAGCTTTTATGAGTAAGTGAGATATAAACAATGACTATTCTATCATTCTATCACTTACTCATTCTAAATTACTCAAACTCCGAACGTAGAATTGATAATACCTCGTTTACGGTTTCTTCCTCAAGTTCAGTACGACGAATTAATTCATCGCTATTCAATTTGAGTACTTGTTTTGCCGTATCAAGACCGATTTTGTGTAATTCTGTAATTACCCAATCCTCGATTTCGTCAGTAAATTCAGTTAAGTCAACATCTTCTTCGTCAACTTCACTTTCTTTAATATCACGATACACATCTAATTCGTAGCCTACTAACTTGCCTGCTAACTTAATGTTTTGTCCTCCTTTACCAATAGCCAAGGAAACTTGGTCTGGTTGTAAATACACCGCAATTCTCTTTCTTTCTTTATCAATTTTCATTGAGCTTACTTTGGCAGGACTTAAAGCACGACCAACTAGCAATTCAAGGTTTTCTGTATAATTGATAACGTCAATGTTTTCATTCTGTAATTCACGCACAATGCCATGAATACGAGAACCCTTCATCCCCACACACGCACCTACTGGATCAATACGGTCGTCATAAGATTCTACCGCTACTTTTGCACGCTCACCTGGTTCACGCACAATTTTACGAATCATGATTTGTCCATCATAAATCTCAGGAATTTCTTGTTCAAATAAACGTTCCAAGAAAACAGGAGAAGTACGAGAAAGGATAATCTTTGGCGTACCGTTGTTCATATCTACTTTATGAATAACTGCTTTTACTGCTTCACCTTTTTTGAAACGGTCTTTCTGAATCATCTCTGATTTTGGTAAAGTCAACTCGTTGCCTTCACCATCAGTAATGATAAATTCTTTTCCAATAATTTGGTAAACATCTCCCGAAACCATTTCACCCACCAAGTCTTTGTATTTTTCAAAGAGGCCTTCTTTTTCTAAATCCTTAACTTTTTGAATCAATGTCTGACGAGCCGTTTGAACAATTCTACGACCGAAATCTTCTAGTTTGATTAATTCCGCTACTTCTTCGCCAATTTCAAAATCAGGTTCAATTAATTTTGCTTCTGCCAAAGGAATTTTGTCATAATCCCAAATATCTTCTGAATTGTCATCAACAATTTCACGTGTACGCCACATTTCTAAGTCGCCACTTTCAGGGTTGATAATTACATCAAAATTTTCATCCGTACCGTATCTTTTACGAATCATCGTGCGGAATACGTCTTCCAGCACTTTAATCATCGTCGGACGGTCGATATTTTTTTCTTTTGCAAAATCCGCAAACGATGAAATTAACTCTGCACTGTTCATCTTTTCATAATTTTATTAATGTGAAAAGAAGCCAACAAGTAGAATGTATGAGGAATAGATTTGCTCTAATTTCAATGATTCAACAATTCGGCAACTCGACCACTATTTAAACGATATTTGTACTTTTGCTTGCTGTATACTCGAAAAAGGAATCGCGACTGCCTCTATTGGCTCTACTTTCTTACTTTTTGTTTTCTTTGGTTCTTCTTTAAATATAATGCCTTCATCGCTTACATCTTCTAAAGCTCCTATTTTTTCAACGTTGTCTTTCAAAACTAATTTTAAATTACGACCAATGTTTTTTACAAACTGACGCTTAAAAGTAAGCGGATGGTCGATACCTGGCGACGATACTTCAAGATTATAGGCACCAGTTATCAATTCGTTGGTTTCAATAAAATGGGCTAATCTTCTACTTACAGAAGCACATTCTTCTATTTTGATACCTTCATCAGTATCCAATAAAATAGTGATGTTCTGTCTTGTCTTACTTTCACTTACTTGAACATCTACAATAAACAATCGTCCTTCTTCAAGGTATGGTTCAATAAGTTCGGTTATTTTTTCTTTTGTCATTTCTTTTTATCACGATAAAACTACCGTGCTACAATCTAGTAAACAAAAAAGAGGGACTATCGACCCCTCTTCCTTTAAATTCTCTGCAAAAGTAATAAAAAATGTGTTAGAAAGCAAGCTTCCTTGTTGGTTTACAGTGTTTTTACCTCACTAAAAGTAAAATTCCACTCTTAACTAGCCTTTTTGGACGAGGGTCAATGATATAAGGGTAAGATCCTATGGGAAGAACTTCGCCGTTTACTTTGCCATCAAAAGGTTCTTTATATCCTTCAGAATGAAAAATAATATTGCCCCACCTATCAAATACACTAACTTTTACAAGAGGGAAAGCCTCAATCCCAAATATTTTCCAGATATCGTTATCTCCGTCGCCATTGGGGGAAAACGCATCTGGAACGATAATTTCACAATTGCTAACCACAAAATTGTGTCCTGTTGAATCTTTACAATATTTATTGTTTGTTGCTACTAAGCTAATAGTGTAAGCTCCTTTGTCTAAAGTGAAATCATCTGGTAAAGTTCCTTTAAATGATTGCCCATTACTCACTATCCAATTAAACTCATCTGCATTAGTAGATGAATTTAACATATTGATAGATTCAGCAATACACAAAATTGAGTCTGCAGAAAATGCTGCCTTAGGGTTAGGCATGCTGTTCATTATAACGTTCTTTGTAATATCTCTGGTACATGTTTTTCTGTTTCCTACTAATGTCATTTTTACTGATAGGCTTCCTCCATTACTATTAAATTTGTGTATCGGAGCATAGTTGATAGAATCTATTGGAGAACCATCCCCAAAGTTCCATCGCACCCCACTTACTGTACTTGGGTCTGTCAGATTTTTAATTTGTACTTCCTGTCCTTGACATACCAGCGGAGGAACTGAGAAATCTCCTTCAGGAAGCTTATTTGTCTTAATCGTTAAAGTAGTAGTATTAGCACTACAGGCAGTTCGGGCAGTGAGTTTAACAACAAAGGATGTATTGGCCCTATTAAAAATATGCTCGGGATTTTCTAAAATTGAAATTTGCCCATCACCAAAATCCCACACCCAACCTTCGGGCTTAGGAACAGAAGCATCTTTAAAGCGAATTACTTCGCCCGGGCAGGCTTCCGCAGAACTTACATTAATAAGTGCTTTGATATTTGTAGGATATACTTGAATCTTTGTGATATATGTGTCTGTACCACATTCATTATTAACCAATAATGATACAGAATAGGTTCTGATGGTTGAATCATTATTAATGAAAACATGAGATATCGTATCTGCTTTTGAGATTATATCAGCACTGCCATCTCCAAAGTTCCATACACCATTTTTTTCACTACCAGATGAACGATTAGAAAACTTTATTCGTGCAGGGTTACACCTAACAATGGTAGAGTCGACACCTATTTCAGATTTCACTATTGGTTTTACAATGATTTCGATAGAAGCAGATTGTTTGCCACAACTATTCTCGATACTAAGGATTGTTTTGTAGGTCAGATTGTTTTTGCTAATATTATTAAAAACATGAGAGCCAATTTTATAGCCTTTTTCGCTAGGACTACCATCTCCAAAATTCCAGCTATAGGTTAAGTCTGTACGTTCTACCTGACTTACAGTAAAAGAAACAGGTAATGGAGCACATCCCATTGTCTGATTTGCTGTTATATTGATAGCAGATGGGGGTGTTGTAACGGTGACTACCTTACTAATACTATCCATACAACTTCCCGATACGGCAATTAGTTTTATAGAAGTACTACCTGAAGGAATATCTAATGAAGGGCTGGCTTGGGTAGCTACCTGTGTAGTGCCAACAAACCATCTGTAGGTTGTTGCACCAGTAGAATTGTTTAAAGGCTGTACTTTGTTACCTGCACAGCCATCTTTAATACTGAAATTAGCTTTAGGACGACCAATCTTTATTTGGGCAGAAGCACTTGCTTTACAGCCGATACTACTAGTTACGTCATAATTTATTTTTATAGTGCTTAAAGAAATTCCAGCTAAAGAAATAGAATCACCGATGATACAAGTTGAACAATCTGGACTGGTCCAATTTCCTCCTGAAGGACTACTTTTTAATTTTACACCTGAAACCCCCTGACATACATCAATATCATTTATCGTAATATTAGCGCCTGCTACACTTATTTTAACACTATCGGCTACTCTACATTTGCCTATTCCTTTTACGTATTTAATAAGATAGGCTCCTGTTGTTTTGGGATTAAAAAATGTATTCGTTCCTTGGGTTTGTATATTAGGATTGCTATCCCAAGCGCCTCCTGGGATATCTACTTTTAATGGTAAAAGATTAGAACCGACACAAATTGTTGTATCGCGAGGGAGCGATAGTATCCTAATAGGTTTTGCTTGTGCTACAAAGAACGTATCCGAAACTTGTTGGTTTCCACAAGCATTTGATAGTCTCGCCACAACGATATAAGGCGATGTAGATTCAGGTAATAACTTTTCTTCTGTTAATCCCAATGGACTTCCATTTAGCGTATAGCTTGCATCAGCTATAGGATTGACTAGTTTATAGCGGATGGGTTCGCAGACGTCTGGCTGAGCTGTAATCTTTAAAGTAGGCACATCAATTACTCTATGAGGACAATAGGCAACGCTTGGACTAGAACAAGGATTATCGGCAGTTAACTTGATATTATAAGACCCTGTTTTTTTGAATCTTATTTTAGGCATAGGGGAATTCCGATTTGTCTTTTCGATATATTCCCAATCTACACCTTCAACACCCGGAATATCCCATCGTAAGGTGGTAGCATTTGCAGAAATAGTACCATCTAAACGTAGAACACCACCATTACCCAGACAAATAACTGTGTCTCTTCCAGCAACTACATAACCAGAATCAGAAATAGAAGCAATCGCTTTATTGATTACTTGGATATTTTGAACATAAGGCTGGCTAGTTCCACATGAATTTGTTGTTTTGAGGGTAACGTTATAATATCCCGCCGTTGTATAGGTATGGGTGCTAGTAGTACCCTTAGGTGAACCATCGCCATAATCCCACTCATATTTTGTGATAGCAGGGCACGAGCTATTCACAAAGTTGGTCGATTGTCCAATACAAATAGTAGAAACACTAAATCTAGCTTTTGGTAGATTTTTGAATGTAATAGGCGTGATGTTTCTATCAGGGTCTGGATTACAGGAAGTCTCATTAAGGGCAGTTATTTCTAAACTGTAATCAATAGTAGCAGTACACCTGGCAATAAAATCCTTAAAATTATAAGTATGAGGATGAGTGATTTTTTGTTGGGTGCTTGATGTAGGAACAAGGGTATTAAAAGTTTGTGAGAAACCATCTCCCCATTTGATTGTATAGCTTGTAATAGGGCAATGGTTCGGCGGAACTACAACCTCCGCAACGAATGGGAAAAGAGTGTCTTCTTTAATACAAATATTCTGACCCACTGTTGACGTTATCGTGACGTTTGTCACTGTTTGACTAAAACTTTTAATGAGTTGAAAGAAAAATAATAAAAAAATAAAGATAATTTGTTTATGTTTTTTCATAGTAAAACTTAACCTGTAGCTATTAATTAAATAGAAAGAATGTAATTATAGTATAGATAATAACTTCATATTTTTTGTTCATAAAATTGATCGTTTTAGATGTTAAAACTCCTGTTTTTTAGAGCATCAGAACTATAAATATAAGCATGGAATATGAATATATTGTTTTGAATATGAAAAAATACAACCTTAATTAATTAAAAATACCTGCATCTAAAAAACGCCCTCACAAGAGCTATTTCTTTGTATAAGCTACCATGTCTATTTGCCAAAACCAATCCCCAAACGCAAACCCGTATAATAAAGAGGTTCTTCAATACCTTTGTAATTTTTGGAGTTAACAACTTGAATAAAAGCTGACATATCTACAACAAAAGGGAGTTTGTAGATTTCACAACCAATACTAGCACCGTATCCAATCTTACTCAGACTAGTAGTATTAGTACCATTACCATAAGGGTTAAGAATATACTCATCTTTATTGGTAAGCTTAGAGGAGATAATATTAAAAGAACCTTGGGGGTGTATATAGAACCCTTTGACTAAATATAATTTAAAGCCGATTTGGATAGGGATTAATTGAAATTTATCTAACGAAGAATATTGTATAAGTTTGTTCTTGGTAACTGGGTCGATATTAGTATAATTACGTTGTACTTGCCACTGGTTTATTCCTATAGTTGCCGATAAGGCAATTGCTTTGGTAAGGTGTAAATCTACACGTAAACTTCCTCCGAAACCTAACAAAATAGCTGCACTATCGTTAGTGGCTACCCAGCGTTGGCTTAAAGGCTCTAAAACGTAGTTACAGCTACCTCCAACATTAATCACTAATCGAGGTTGGTCTGATAAGTGTTTATATTTATTGGCTTTATTTTGCTCATTAACCTTTTGCGGAGGAATATTTGTGTCTTCTATGCTACCATCAGAGAAAACAATTTTTAAAACATCACTTTTTGCAATGCTTAAAATATCTTCTTTAGGATTACTAGCAATCTTATATAAGATTGCTGTTTCTGAAATGTCGTCAATGTTACAAGTATTAGCATCGTCTATTTTGAAAATTTGATTACTCTTTTTGGTTTGAGACTGTGCAGCAAAACTTATTAATAACCAACTAACAAATGCCAGTGAGATAGTTTTTTTCATCGTATGTTATTTTATTATTTATTCGTTTAGGCTTTTAATACTTTCTCAAGAGGGTTAATATATAAGCTTTATTAACATTTAAAACACATGGATACAACACGTAGATAGAAATTGCCTTTAAATAATTTTCTATACGCGTTTGTATATACGTAAATAGCGTATTGTTGCTATTGATTAGTGAAAGTCAAATGTTAAAAAACCTAATTATCGTATTACTATATCATAAGAATACTCTTGACGGTTATTCAAATATCGTTGTGAAATATCAGCAATAGATTTTAAACGATATTTTTCTAGTTCAAAAGCGTTACTGATAATCTTCTGTTGCAAATCAAATTCTCTTTTTTCAACATCATCTACTTCCTTAGCATGAACCTTAAAAAGAGTCTTCACTTCATTAGTACATTTAGATGAAGGGTCTATTTGGTTCAATAACTCAAAGCCTTCTTTAAAATTCTTTGTAGCAAATTTGGCTTTAGCTGCTTGAAGCACTTCTGTACATATCTTAGTTTGATATTTAGTATAGATATCAAACGCTTTTTTGCGTGCCTCATTATAACATGGTACATCAACAGGAATACTCATAATCAAGCTAAATGCTTCTGCTTGCTTGCCTACATTTGCAAGCTGTTCGGCTTGAGTTAATATAGTAGAGCATTTTTGAGTATAGTAATTAAGTATCCTATCCTTTGTTTTTGCAATAAATTCATCAAACGATTTATTATCTGTTTTGATAGCACTGAGTAAATTATTAATAGCTATCAGATGTGTACGACCACTTCCTTGAATATTCGTTGTAGTACTTCCAAAAATATATTTGTCGTCAATCTTTTTTATGAAAAGACTCATTTCCGCATCAATAATCACCATTTTTTGCAGACCAGGTTGAATTTCTCTTTCGTTATAAATTTTTATAATAGGATATAATACAATGCCATTATCAATTTCTCCAGATGCAATTCCTGTATTTGTTAATAGCACTGTCAGTTTTGTTGCTAGCATTGAAAGATTTTCCGTACTAAACCCTTCTTGCTCCTGAGGTACTACTACAGAGATATTTAACTTGCCAAAATTATCATTTTGGGCTATTGCTGGCTTAATTGTTAGGAATGCCAACAACAAAAAGATATATATTTTCATAAGGTATAATGATTAACCTATTACTTAAATGATACAAAAATTGTATTTCCTTTGACAAGTCTTTCAACTTTGAGTTTTTTCCCTTCAATCATAAGACTGTTGCAAAACTTCAAAATCTCTAATCCATAACGTGTAGGAGTAAGTGATCTGCCTTGTGCATCATTCCTAGGAATTCTAACAACATCAAACATTACTTTAAGCTTTGTAACACCTTGAATATGATAACTCTTTGAATTATTACCAACCCATTCTTCTAATACATCTGAGATGGGTAAATTGTCTTTATTGGTTTCAGAACTCATCGAAATTCCAGTATCATTATTGAGATTAAATTCCAAAGCCATATACTTGCCATTCTCTACAATATCATTAAATTTCTCCTGCATAACATTGAGAAAATCTTGGACAATGCTTTCTATCGCTTGGCTTGAAAGCAAGCCAATATCTTCTGAATACACTTTTCTGCTAAAACCAACCTTATTAGAAAGTGACATTGACGTAGAAGATTCGTAGGCAGTTAAAATAATTTGGATTCTATTTCCTGTCGTGCTTTTTTCAAATTGATACTCCACCTCTACACTAATATCTGTACCCGAAGATTGAATAATAGCAGTTTTTATATCTGTTTGCTTATCATTATTTAATACGTCATTTGTAGATAAATTTCTTACTTTAGACAGAAAATCTACGGTAGAATAACCTCTATTATCAAAAGCTTCTTTTACTTTAGTGAGTATCACTCGATTGTTAACATCCGTTTCTATCAATTTCCTAAGGTCTTCTTCTTCTTTAAAAAATGGAAAAACCATAATAGTGGGTCTAGTAACAAGTACCCGCTCCTGAGTAGGAGTTTCTTTATTTGTTGAAACTTGTTGAGCATAACAGAGTTGAGACAAGAAAAGAAATAAAACAAAGAATCTTGTTTTCATAATTTTGATTTAAAAGATTAATAACCAAATTTTCTAATTACTTGAATTTGCTCCATGTGTCGTCTCAAACCATCGTAATTGATAGTGATAGCAAAAGGAATACTTTTTAAATTGCTTGAAGGAAGTTTTTTTATACTTTCCAAAGGTGTGGTATTTGTAATAAAGCGGTTGTATTCTTCTTTTTCAAAAAAGGCCTTCAATTGAGGTAAACTTTCGACCTTTGCTTTATTTTCTATTAAGGGTAATCTAAAATCTGTATTTCTAATTTGAGTATTGGTAGCATCAGGAAGACCAACATAGATTAATTGTTCAAAAGCCCTAAATGCTGCATCATTCTGAATTTCAAATTGCTTTTGTCCATACCCAGTAACCCTTACTTTAACTGTACCTCCAACATCTTGTCCTAAATAACTAATTTGATTGCTCGTGACAGCGTGTTGAACACAACAAGTTATTCCCCACAGCATGAATACTAAACCGTATAAAAAAATGAGCTTTTTCATTGAATAAAACTTTTTAAGTTCACCTTTATTTAATTTTATTAGTACTGGCATTGACATTGCTATTAGTACCCTTTTGAAGAATTACGATACCTCCATCGGTTACCTTACATAAGGTAATGTCTCCTTCAATAGCTTCTATTTTGAGTTGCCCAATTTCTTGTTTACGTTTCAGTTTTTTCCCTCCAACATCCAATACTGATTCTTCATAGACAAATAACGTTTGCCCTTTTTTTAGATTCATCCCTTCACCCATCGCTACTAATACTTTTTCTGCTTTTTCACCCTTTTGCTCTTCTATCTTAATGATTTTAGAAGTCAAGGAGAAATACGAATTAATAAATGCTGTAGTTCTTTTAACGATATCAAGGGTATTGACAGTCAGATTGTTAATCAGCGTATTGCCAGCTGTGTTAGTGTTTACATCAGAGGAGCTTTGGTAGCCTCTGCCAAGGGTTGAAAGTGCCGTTCCTGTACTTAATATTGACCCTAATGTCTTTTTAGAATTATCATTTGAAATATTCTTAGTAACCACTATTTCAGCCGTTTCTACATCTATTAAACTTAATGTGATAGAGATAGCTCCATTTGAACCCCCTGCACCAATATCGCCTAATACCAGAAAATTAGCACCGAGTTGTTCACCCTGTTTTGCCACTTTGGAGCTATTATTATATATTTCATTTTTTTGTTTTTCAAGTTCATCAAAAATAGCTTTATGGTTTTTTCTTTCAATTATTGTAAAGCGTTTGGAGTTTACAAAGGCTTCCATAACTTGCCCATAAATGATTTCAATGTCTTCTTTTTTGACATTACTCACAGCAGTAAAAGGCAAAATCGCTACTGTAGTTTTGTCTTCATAGTTTTTAACGAGGTTACAGTGGCTATACAATGAAGTCAATATTAATTGCAAGCAGATAAATATTCGTTTTTTCATCAGTATGGTATAATTTAATTATTTTATCTTTTATAAGATAGTATTACAATTGAATGAGAGGTAAAAAATGTATTGGGATAATATGCTACAAACGGCTAACAAAAGGCATCAAAAAGGTTTTTCCATTAGATAGCTTTACTTGCAAATAGAGAAGGCGAGGCACATTAGAGAAACTACTAGCTGTGGCTTGAAATGTTAAGGTATAATAATTAGCATTACCATGTAAAAGATTGCCTAATGTGCCAAAATAACTGATAAGTTGTTTAGCATCTTTTGCCCACATAAAAGCTCCTCCTGTATTAAGTGCCATGTCATTAAGTACTTCAAAATCTACCCCACTGCTTAAACCAACTGTAAAAACAGGAACATTTTTTTGAATAGATAGCGCACTGGTTATCGCTTGACTTGAGCCATAATTGTCTTCTCCATCAGTAAAGACTACTACTACCTTGTTTTTATTTGGAGCTTTTGAAGCTGCATAATTAATTGCCCATTGTGTTGAGTAGAACAATGGTGTATTTCCTTTGGGAATAATTGTTGCTAAAGAATCTAACGAAGGATAAAAGGAATGCCCATTAGTAGTAAAACCTCCGTGCAAATAAGTATAGCTATTGGAAGATGGATAATTACGCCCTGTTGTAAAGCTTCCAAGGGCCACTCTGTCATTATTGCCAAGCGCATTCAAGAATATTTGACTCGCTTGTATTCTTAAATCCTTAGGGTCTGTTGCATCTGTACTTCCACTTTGATCAAGCAATAAGAGAGCACTATAATCACCCTTAAAATCTGTTTTACTACCACCCTTAACATCTAAAAGTTTAAATGTCATTCCTTTAGGGTTTGTTAAAGTATCTTTTATAGAAAAATTTTGAAGTCCTAATGAATTTACAAAACTACTAGTAGCATCTACAACATGTACGTCAATGCTAAAAGTAGCAGTTTGGGCAGCTCGGACAGGAGCTCCAACACGAATAATGGTTCCTGAAGGAGCACCTAAATCAGGTATTTCAATAGTACGGATACAACCCTGTAGGCTAGTTATCGTTATTACTGAAAAAAGGATTATGTTATAAAGCTTGATTTTCATAATGATAAAAATTGTAGTATTCTATTTGCTTACTAAGGCTTTAACTGTATCCACTTTTATTAAATGAAACTAGAACAGTACGCTAATCTCTACTACTAAAATTTAAAGGCTAATCCAATACGAACATTCGATAATCCTGTACTTCCTGCTTCCAACATACCTCCAATCTTCTCTGAAAAATAATATTTACCTCCAACAAAATAATTAAGATAGATGCCACTTCCATAAGAAAAACCAGACCCAAAACCACTTTCTCCCCATGAAAAACTCTGATATCCTAGCCCTAAACCACCATATACATCCAACTTATTATCAGTGATTTTTAAGATTTCATTAAAGTGATAAGAGCCTCTGGCTCCAATATAAAAAGCTGTATATTTCCAGTCATAACTACTGCCATAATAACTACTACCATAGCTTCCTGAGTTGTAATCAAACTGTCCTCCGACACTAATATTTTCTTTTATACCAACTTCATACGACACTCCCAGTGGAATACCTTGATAGTAAGAGTTGAGCCCAACGCCAATATTTAGTAATTTATCTCCTTGTTTGTATGCTTGAGAGGAAGCATCTAATGACCCAACTAATAAAAGAAATATTGGGAGTAGTAGTTTTTTCATGGTACAAAATGTTAAGAATAATATTAATTGATTTAATAAATACAATCTGTTATGTGCATTATTTACCACTGAAGCATTAATAGTAACAGGCCTGGAAAATAATTAATCGCACATCAGCTTTTACTTTATCATTATATACCGCAAGGAGGGAGAGGGTAACGAGGTTATTGAAAAATATTTATCAGATTTTTGAAGTTTGCTCTTAACAATGAAATTCACTGATATAATTGTTAAGAAATAATAAATGCTGTTTCATGGTAAATAATGATTTATTGACCATTATTTACCAAAGAAAGGAGGGAAGTAACAGAATTTGAGAAAAGAAAAATTATTTGTAGTCTACAACAACATCATAAGCTCCACTATTATTAGTTAAATCGATATCATTGATATTAAAGGTAATGTCAAGATATTGGCTACAATCAGTTTTGATTTGACAGTTTGAACCACAATAGTGCCAGCTTTTTTCATTATTTATTTTATAAATCAAAGCAGCATGAAAAATACTAGGAATAATATTGTAAGTATCCAAAGGAAAGCCTAATAAGCCTGTCTCTCGCCCATCAGGAGTAGAGGCCCCCACATAAGGCCCAACTATAATGGTACCACTTGCTTTTACAGATAATGTACTACAAAGATTATCTAATTTGATACCCTTTGTAATCAATTCACCCACTTTTAAATTAAGCGGTAAGAAATTGATATTTAGGTCTTTGCATGGAATAGAATATAGTTTATTAACAATGCTGGAGTCTGACTTTGATAATTTAAGTACCTTGTTAGTTAGATAAGGATACATCATAGAAGAAATATCTGTCGATGTTTTCATTCCTAAGAATAAACCGACATGATAGACTATCACCCTTGATAGACTTTCGTTATCCCAAGGAAAACTATTACTCAATTGTATTGTATAACTATTGCTATTTTTAACAAGAGAAGCTATACTGTTGATAGGAAATACAAAAAATCCATTCAAGGTAATTAAGTCTCCATGTGGTATAGTATTCCCTTCAACAAATTGTATTTTAATTTCCGATTTAGTGCTATCTGAAAATTGCAAGAAAGATATGTTTTTATTGACCTTCTGCCACAGGTTAAAAGCTAGTTTGATAGCGTTTTGTTGAGAAGTTGTTTCAAGCTGTTGATAATTGTTTACAAAGGAATATCTAAAAACACAACCACTTGAGGCCTTGTAATCAATTTCGTCATTAATGGTAGCACTAATGGATTTAACTTCTTCGCTAGGTTGAAGCTCCTGTTGACACTCCCAAAAACAACAGCTACCTAAAAGTATCAGTACTATTCTGAGGATAAATACTTTCATCGATTTGTGGTTTTATGAAAACTTGATTCTTTACAATTTCCAGCACCTAAAAGCCAGTTCAATACCAATTTGGTAGGTCCAGGCATTAGCTTTTGTACTAGTATTCGCTTGAAGACTTAAGGGAATAGTTTGGGCTTGAAAAGTAATCATAGCTCTTATATATTTACTTTTCATTCTTCTTTGCAAATGTTCGCCGCCAATACCAACGTATATACTAGGACTCCATCCTGTTTTTACGATAGGAGATTCATTTATTAAAAAATTAGTATACTTCGTTTGTAAATTATAATTAAGGCTAGCTCCGAAGGATAGTAATAATCCAGTTCTACTATCACAAAGGGTATCTTTCTGAGACCCACTAGTACTATGAGCGATGTAAGGACCAAAGCCAATTTGTTTTAAATCAAATCGCTCTATTGCTTTTTTCACTACGTCTAGCTCATTATAAGTATCAAAACTAAGGTTAGAATATCTTATATCTATCCCAAGTCTTCGCTTTTTATACCAAAAATATTGACTTAGCCTTAATCCTACAGTAGGGCTACTATATCCTTTTGCAGGAACTGTTTGTTTATCTGAAGTTAATTGAGGAAAATTTAATGAAACTCCACCAAATGCCTCGATATTCCAATTACTTTTTTGTTGAAGTATCGATTTAATATTTTTAATGTTCTCTTGATTTTCTTTGTATATGGCAGTGTTTGGATACAAGATTGAAAGAGTAGAGTCTATTTCCTGATAAGTATTTAGTGCTGTGCAGTATCTGCCAGCCTCATAGTCGGCATTTGCTTTTTTACTTTTTTTAATTGCTTTTTCATATACTTCAAATAATGCTTTACTAATAGCAATCTCTGATTTAGTTAATGAATCTTTTAATTTTTCATCTTTAAAAAGATCTTTTAATGGTATAGTATATTGTTGAAATTCTTTGTCGCTATCACCACCAAAGCCCTTATTAGGATATATCGGGCCACTAAGATAAACTTCTAATAATCTTTTTCTTGATGTCAAAACTTGCTCTGAAAGGTTAGGTTTATATTTTCTCAATTTATCAAATGCATCATTCATATATCCTAATATCTCCCTAGGGTTGTAGCCAGTATTTAGAAGTAATTTGACTCCCATAAAATCAGCTTGATATTCTAAAAATTGACTTTTAATGACAATTTTTGGATTATGTTCAAGGAGGGTAATTAAAGAATGTATTTCAGGGTTAAGATTAGTTAATCGTATTAAGTTACCTGAAAAGTGTCCGCATAACATATGTCCTACTTCGTGAGCTAATACAAACCATTCGCTTTTTTTTACTTGGAGATTGTCGAATAAATTATTAGAAAAAACTAAGCATAATTTATTACTCTCTGACTTGTATGGTCCTGAAAATGCTCCTCCATATTCTTTTGTACACTCATCGTCTTTTTTTACAATAACTGTTCCTTTGAATTCTTCATAATGATTTTTCATTTGATGGTTATAAGCATTGATAAAAATCGTCACGATATTCCTAGCATTCTCTGTACCATAAAAGAAACCCAAGTTATTGTTTAATGGAGCTGCATTAAAATCTAATAGAGAAACCCTACCAGACGTTATGTCATCATTAGTAACACTTTCGCAACTACATTTTTGTCCCCAAGCACAAATTATACTCATCATATTAAAGCAAAACAGGCAAAAAATCAATAAAGGTCTTTTCATAAAAACTTATTTTTCGGGGATAAGTAATTTTGGTTTATTAGACGAATCTCTTACAAGTGGGTAGCTTGTATTGAGTGTATTTAAAGTATAATATTGTGTTTTTGATTGGTGTTCTAATGACCAATTTTTAATATTGTCAGGATCATAAGAATTTAAAGTGATTTTTAAGGTATCATTTGAAAATTGATAAGTATCAACGTTGTCTTTTCTTACTGCAATCACTATTGAATCAACTTCTCCTGCAAAACCAAGCATTCCATCACCTGTTTCGTTTATTTCAAACTTAGTATATTGTATTTCGTTTGTATTAGGGAGAAGCATCCACCACACAAGACCAGCAAATATGATAATGCCAGCTACAGATGCTGCTACCCTACTCCAAATTATTTCCCTCTGATTATGGATAGGTAATGAAATGGGATTAATATTTTTTTTGAAAGTTTCAATTTCATCTGCTAATACTGTCATTCTCTTGCTATCTATGCGTTCACAAATAGCTTTTTGAATAAGATAATCCTGATAAAAATCCTCATCTTCTATCAAGCGTTGTTCTATCTGTTGACTGGTATGTTCATCAGCATTTCCTTCTATGTATAAAATCAATAGTTCAATCTTGTTATCGTCCGTTATTTTCATGTCTTTAAGATGTTTTTTTGATACAGTCTTTTACATCGTTATGAAGCTTAATCTTTAATCTCTGCATTATTTTCCTAAGATTACCTTCAGAAATACTGGTTTGATTATTAATATCTGTATAGCTTGCTCCTTCTAATCGTTGTTTAAAAATATATCGTTCTGTAGCGGATATGCTTTTACTGTTTAAGGCTACCTCCAAACAATGTTCCATCATTTCTTGTAGTTCATTTTCCTCCTTTACTCTTTCATCATCAATAATGTGAAGATTGGTATACATTTCTTCAAAATTTTCAGCTAAGGAAATGGGGTTTTTTCGCCTTGAAACATTCTCTGTAGTGTGTTCTGGTACATCAACTTGTTTATTGTTTTCCTTGTTAAAAGCACTTCTATATTTATTGAAGGCTATGCCTTTCAAAAAATAAGGTAAAGGAGATGCGAGAGGGGGTATTATTTTTTCTGTATCTGTAGCTTGAGTTTTTTTAATTGATTCCATCAATACATCAACCAAAAACGTTTCTCTATCTTCCTCTGCTGTATATAAGCTTTTGGCATAAGTAACAGATTTGGACAAATAAGGAGATTTCAGTGCAGGCAAAAGCCTAAAAATAGTAGGAGGGTTTCGTCGTTGTTTAAAATACCATAAAAGACCTACATTGTCAGCAAATTCATCCAATAATCGTTTGGTTTTTTCTTTACTTTCTATCGTAGCTTCTTTAACATGATATTCACTTTCAATAGAAATAAAAAAGGAAATGAAAGTTTCGTCAATGATTTTCTCTTTGTCTGTGTCTTCAAAATGATATTTCTTGAATTTAGGAGCATCACTTTCTGTTTTTCCCTTTTGCTTAGATTTCCCCTTTTTTTCTAAAGCTACCTCAGTAGAGTAAGTCTGGCTAAAAAATACTTCAAGAGTTGGCTTGTATCTGTGATAGAAGTCTTTTCGCCAGTCTGGACTAGGCTTTGAAAAAAAAACGATTAGTTTGTTAAAGATTGACATGGGATAGATGTTTAGTGGCTTATATATTTTCCATAAAATACTAATTAAAAGATTACTGTTCAAGTGAATAGCTGTAAAAAATATTAAATTTAAAAAAGATAAAGCCCAACCTAGGTATATTAAGGATGGGCTTTAAGAATTTGATTAAATTAAAGGATTTTCATTAAGGATGCCAATCAACTGGAGGTTTAAGCGAATCAAGAGAATCATCATTAACAACCACTTTAAGCTCAACATCCTCTATTATTTTAGAAGATGAATCTATTTTACTTTGTGTTTTTACGGCTGTTAATTTAGGCTCGTAGATTTCTCCCTGTGAACAAGAAGCTAAAAAGAATGTGAAGGCTAGTAAAAGCCCAGAGAAGATGCGTAATCTTCTTGTGAAATTTGCATGTTGCATAAATAAGAAATTATATGGGTGATTGAGCGTTAGATTTGATGATGTATTCATCAACCTTGCTCAATCAGTCCATGCTTCTCTTTCATGCTTTGTGACAATTTTTAGAGAAATTTTTTTTTATTTTTGTCATGTTACCTTCATCTCTTTAGTGGTAAATAATGACAGAACATTTACCCTAAAGCCATGAAAGATATTGAGATTGTTAACAAGCTTCAAGCAGTAGAAGATTACGATAAAGTTGCTAGGTGGTTATACAAGCAACATCAAGCAAAAATCATTAAGATGGCCACCTATCATACTGGTGATAAATTAGATGCTGAAGAGATTTATAATGATAGTATAATGACTTTTCTGGCTATCGTAAGGTCAAATGAATTTGACCCTTCGCTTTCATCAATAAGTACCTTTCTTTATAGCATTGCCAGATTTAAGTGTTTGAAAAAAAACGAGTCAAATAATCGTAGGATAAATAGAGATACGCATGCTTTTGAGGATTTATCAGAAGAACCAGCGCTTACACCTGAACAAATTATTATTGCACAAGAGCGTTTGGCGTATTTAAGTACGCTTCTTAACTACTTATGTGAAAAATGTCGATTAATTATTGAAGCTCATTATTTGAATGAGTTAACATGGAAGGTAGTTGCAAAGATGTTTGATTATGCAAGCGAAGATGCTGTAAAAATGAAAGGGATGCGGTGTTTGCTTAAATTAAGGAATTTTGTATCTCAAAATTAAAAAAATAAGAAAATGGATGAAAATGACAAAATAAAAGAGCTGAGTTTAATAGATCAATACCTTAAAAGGCAGCTTTCGGAAGAAGAGGTGGAGGAATTCGATAAAAAAATATTATCAGACACCAATTTTAGAGAGGATTTTAAACAAACTCAGAAAATGTATAAAGACTTAGAGGATTTACGTGCCCAAAACCTCATGAAAGAAGCATTAAAAAAAATAAATGCAGAAGAGAAAAAACGAATAATAGGAATTCCCCTGAGAATTCTACAGAAAAGTCTTTCGATAGGAATAGCTACTTGTTTATTGATAGGTTTATTTTTAATTAATAGTACTGTTAATCTACCCGATACTGAAAACGATATTAATGTTTTACGTCAGATTGATACTAATGACCTATCAGATGAAGAAAGAAAGGTTTATAAAACCTTTTTTGATGGACAAGCCCATTTTGTTTCTGGAGAATATTTGACAGCTTCAATGGATTTTGAAAAAGTGCTTAAAATTAGTGATTTAAGAGAATACTTTAAAGAAGCAGCAGAATGGCATTTAGTACTCTCTTATTATAAGAGTAATCAGCCCAAAAAGGCAGAGAAATTGTATGAATCACTTAGAGATTGTGATGATTGCGAGTACCAAGTAGCTTGGTTAGATAGATTGAAAATCTGGTCCCAAATCCAGTGGCAAAAGCTAAAGGGATAAATGACTTTTTATAATAAACTAACGAGAATGCTATACCTATCACGATAATAATGATAGAACTGCTCCATAACCAATGCACAGCAAACGAACTTGTTTCAAAAACAGGTTCGCTACGACCAATCAAAACGAAGTTTGCCCAAAAAAAAGGATGATTAAATTTTTTATAGGATTTACTATGCCAAAAATCATTTCTTGTTTTTTGAATAGCGATATCTATTGTCTCTCCATCCTGCAGATATTCATTTAATTTTTTTGAGAATACTGCCGTCGTAACATCATTCGCTTTCCAGTGTGTTGTTACAATAGACGGGCATCCAGAATAAGCAAAAGCCCTTGAAAGTGAAATCATTCCTTCTCCGTTCTGTACTTGGCCATATTCTGCTTCACAAGCATCTAATACTACTAAGCGAGTATTCTTTAAATCAAGGGCGTAGATTTCGTCTAAAAACAAACGATATTCCCTATTATCTGTTGGGTAAAATGCAATAAAAGACTTTGAAGGGTTTTTGTCATTGGTAAAGGCATGGGTAGGTAAATAGATTACTTTATAGTTTTTATAATTAGCTAAAAAACTGTTTTTATTAGCTTCTGCATCAATGAAACTACTTTTGTTAATAGCAATTGCTTCTTCTTTTGATTTTTTGAGGGCTTTAAAAGTTGTATCATTCAGTTTTATCGTTTTAATAAAAGGAGCAAAAGCAATGGTTGTATTTTTATTAATAATTTTTGGTTGAAGCAAACTCCAAACCGCTATAGAATAAGTATAAGTAATATAATGTGTTTTACATAAATAATCATTCATTACCTTTCCTGATTCTAGCACTTCAAACGGAAGAATACCAAATGTGAGATCTCTAGAGATTAATAGATGCTTAGTTGAAGCTAAAAAGAGCTCAATAGGTTTTATTAATGTCTGGAAAAGTAAGATAGCATGTTGTCTTCCTTTGTATTTGCTAATACCAGGAGGGGTAGAAATTTCTTGCTGTAAATTATTTAATACGCTATTGAAATCATTAGGAATTCGTTGCTTCAATATTTTTACGTTTGCTTGCTGAATAGCCATAATGTATAGATATTCCTGAAAGCTGGCATAGCTAATGTAGCTAGTTTGAGGAGGTAATAATTGTTGAACTTTACCTAATGATAAAGTATCATTATTGAATTTGGCTTGATAATAAGCTGGATATTCTTGATGTAACTTCTCTGTTAAATTAGTGTATTCAAGGTTTTTTTTTAATAAGGTTTGCTTGTCATCAACTTCCTCCTTATTAATAATTTTTATCTTTAAATAAGTTATCTGCTTCCTTAACGTTGCTAAATATTCTAATTCATTCGTTGGAATTATTTGAGAACGAGTATTCCTCTCCATGATAGCATCACTAATAGAGATTTCTCTACTCAATTCCATTACTTTAAAAAAGAGGTTTTGGGCTTCTATCGCATTTTGATTGGTAAGCAGATATTCATGACTTAGTTGTAACGCAAAGCCCTGAGCATCTTTAATGCTATTTCCTAAGAAAGCATTGTAATGCTGTAAGGTTTGAATCTTCTTTACAAAAGCAAAAGCATTTAATGTTTTTAAGGCTGTATGAGAAGCTTGTTTAATATAGATAGCTTGTTTGTAATGACGATAAAATTGGTAGAGCAACCTTGATTTGATATTAAAGCTTTCGATGAGCGTTTCAAAAGAAAGTACTTGTTCATTAATAGTGGGATTATCTTCGAGCCTGTTACTTTTAAAGCTGAGTTGAGTTCTTTGTAATGCTTTTTGAATATAATCGGTAGCTGACAATAAATGATTATTATCCATTTTGATAATAGCCATTTCATTCATTGCTTTCGTGATAATTTCATATCCTTGCGAACTACCTTTAACAAAAGGTATAGTAATGATTTTTTGTAAAGTGAGTTCTGCTGTTTGAAGATTATGCTCAGATTTTTGGATTTCAAATTGACAAAAAGCCTGTGTCAATTCTGTATCTTGATTTTCTGTTTCTTTCCTGTTTTTTTGATAAAGGCTGATAGAGTTACTTAAATATGGCTTTGCCTCCTCATACTTTTTTAGTTTGATTAAATCATTGGCTAGGCCTAGTAATAAAATACTTTTATGAGCATCATCTCCATTGCCATGATACTTTATTGCTTTTTTCCGTTGAGCAATTGCCAATTCATATAATTTTTGCTTTTCAAAACTGTAGGCTAAGTTGTTGTAAAGCACACTCATAAATGCTAAACTCCTATTCTTTTTAGAAATGATAATTGCTTGATCAAACACCGCTTCAACTTGGCTAAACTGATGCCTGTCTATCAGAAAAATGGCTTGATTGTTATAGTGAGGTATTACATACAGAGGTATTTGTTTTTCTAAATAAGGCTTTTTGCTGAGCAACATATTTCCCTGATGAAAAAAATATTGACATGAATCTGGCTTATTCAACTTTTTGTACATTTCCCCTAAACTTGAATAAAGTTTAAAAGTAACAGAGTCACTATTAATCTTTCCAATTTTAACAAAATTCAACCCTTTTTTACACCATTTTAAGGCTTCAAGATAATTTCTTTTTTCATAATACATAGTGCTAAGGTCTACACTAAGATTAGCCATTGTTAGATAATCCTTCGTTGAAAAAGAGAGATGAAAGGCCTTCTGATAATATATCAAAGCACTATCTTTTTTATCTTCATCATAATATCTCTCAGCTTTATTTCTCCATGTATCAGACAAGTTCTTTTTTTGACAAAAAGCACAAAAACTGACAAAAAAAAATAATAGCGTTAGTAGAATGTATTTCATCTATATTAAGGTTAGTAAAATGTATTCACTTGAAAATCTGATATATAAAAATAGAAAATATTTTTTCAAATCCAAATAATTTTACCCCTCAGGAATCTTTATAAATTTACCCTAAAACTAAATCCATGCTTTTCAAAGGTTAAGCTTTCATAAAATGCATGGGCCTCGTGGCGTTTTAAATTACTGGATAATACTAATTTATAACAGCCTGCTTCTGTGCTTTTTTCCATGGCGAAAACCATCATTTTTTTACCGATTCCTTTTCCTTGAAAAACATCAGAAACCACGACATCTTCAACCACAGCGGAGGGAGTGCCAATATGAGCCAGATTGTCCATAATTAATAAGGCGAAAGTGCCGATAATATCCTCCTCATTTGTTGCGACATATACCTTATAGTTAGGATAACTCATCATTTTCTGAAAGAGAGCTTCTGCTTGTTCAATGGTTAGAACTTCTCCTTTATCTAGTACTTTGGCATAGAGACTGAGGATAGCAGGTAAATCTTCTTTTATGGCTTGTCGAATTTGAATATTCATGGTTTTAAGAAAAAAAATAGTACTTTTGGACAAAATTTTAACCTTGATTTTAGTATCCATCTAAAATACTTAATTATTTTAAAATGAACTCCGTATCCTCAGAATATAAGTTTGTTAGAAGAATAATTTAATTTTAAGCACTAAAATCAACAATCAGAAATCAAAAAAATGTCATACGGTTTATTAAAAGGAAAAAGAGGAATTATTTCTGGAGCATTAGATTCCAACTCTATCGCTTGGAAAGTAGCTCAGCGTGCTAAAGAAGAAGGAGCAATTATTACCCTTACCAATGCACCTTTAGCAATGAGAATGGGAGAAATCAATAAATTAGCCGAAGAGTGCGAAGCTAAGATTATTCCTGCTGATGCTACTTCTGTTGAAGATTTGGAAAAACTTTATGAAGGATCAATGGATGCTTTGGGTGGAAAAATAGATTTCGTATTACATTCAATCGGAATGAGTACAAACATCCGTAAAAACAGACCTTATGGCGATTTAAACTATGAATGGTTTATGAAGTCATTAGATGTTTCTGCTTTATCATTCCACAAAATGTTGCAGGTAGCTGATAAAATGGATGCTATTGCTGATAATGGTTCAGTGGTGGCTTTGTCTTATATTGCAGCACAACGCTCTTTCCCTGACTATACCGATATGGCACAAGCTAAAGCGATGTTAGAGTCGATAGCGCGCTCGTATGGTTTCCATTATGGAAAGAAAAACGGAACAAGAGTAAATACGGTTTCACAATCGCCTACTAAAACTACTGCTGGTACTGGTATTTCTGGATTCAATGCTTTCTATGAATATGCTAACCAAATGGCACCACTAGGAAATGCAACGGCTGACGAATGTGCAGATTACGTAATTACTTTATTCTCTGACTTAACGAAGAAGGTAACAATGCAAAACCTTTTCCATGATGGTGGTTTCTGTTCTGTAGGTATTTCAGAAGAAATCGTAGCTAAAATGGGATAATCAACATAGGCTTGCGTAATAATATATAGTGCAGATAAGTGTGGCAATCTCTTTAGAGGTTGCCATATTTTGTTTATAGGCTTAAACGAAAAAAGCTCTTTACATCAAATGCAAAGAGCTTTTTAAGCAAATATTTTTATTACTATAAACTCAAAGTACCTCTACGAGCAGCATCTACTAAAGAAGCTTCTAAGCCTTTTTTGTTAATAGTACGGATAGCTTTCGCTGAAACTTTCAACTGTACCCATACACCTTCTGATTCTAAGAAAAATTTCTTAGTGTGTAAGTTTGGAAAAAATTTACGCTTAGTCTTGTTGTTAGCGTGAGAAACGTTATTTCCAACTTGTGTTTTTCTTCCTGTTAATTGACAAACCTTCGCCATGATAAAATTCTTTTATTTGTTATGTAAAATCGCCTTGAGAGCGATGTAATAGACTTGATTACCAGTGTTTTCCGAAATGGAATGCAAAATTATGAAATATTTGTTAATCTAACAATTAATTACTGAAATAAAACGAATATTTTTCGTGTTATCATTCAAAGACACACTTAAATTGAAATATTCATGTTTTATTATTTATTCAAGACATTCAAAATTAGTACTTTTGTTTAAAGCTAACTGCCAAGATTACATCATGCTAAAAAAAACAGTAACATCTCTTTTGTGGCTAATAAGTCTTCCTTTATATATATATACTTTATTTACCTATTTATTAGCTTATACTCTAGTAATTGATCACTGGTTTGTTGGTTTTATGATGATGAGCCTACCCGTCGTCATGTTGCTCTGCGCTATCACCGCCATTACGTGGTTATTTATCCGTCCATCCAGAATGATTCTGCCTATTATTGTTTTACTAATTGGCTATCCATTTATCCGACGCACATTTGGTTTTCATATAGCCAAAGAAGCAGATAAAAATTTATCTGTACTTGATTATAATGTGTATGGTTTTCAACATAGTGCATATTATGAACATTTTGAAGATAACGAGATTAAAGAAAAGGTAAAGAACGAAATTTCATATTGTGTAGATACTCAGGCTGATATAAAATGCTTTCAAGAATTTTCTAGTTTTAGAGAAGACCCAACTTTTAATACTTTTGATGCCATGATTGTGGATAATCCCTATTATGTAATCAACAGTATTTATGGCACAGGTAGAGTTTTTTCATTAGCGATATTCTCTAAATACCCTATCATTCATGAAGAAAAAAGTTTGTTTGGACAAAAACCTGGAAAAGACAATGGTAATGGCTATCTACTAGCCGATATTGCTTTGAAAAACGACACCATCAGGGTAATTAATTTACAATTACAATCAATGGGAATAAGGGTGAAAAAAGTGGTGGATGAAGTAAAAGGAAGTTCATTTGGTCAGGCTAGAGATGAAGCTCGCGCTATTCTATGGAGTTTGAAAATGGGATTCATTAAACATTCAAAGGAGATAGAACTGATTGAAAGACTTATTGATGAAAGTCCATATCCTGTAATTGTGTGTGGAGACTTTAATGAAACGCCTTATGGCAATGCTTATGGACATATTCGTGATAGACTGAAAAATTCTTTTGAAGAAGCTGGCAATGGCTTTGGATTTACCCTGAATCGCAGTCCACGATTTGTGAGAATCGATAACCAATTCTGTAGCGAATCTATTGAAGTATTAGATTTTCAAACACATAATGATATTAAGTATTCAGACCATTACCCTGTATTTGGAACTTATAAAATACAGAAGTAGCACTATAAATCAGGTTGATATTTCCCCATCTTGTTTTGTTTAAAATCACGACGCGCTTCAATAACATACTTAATTATTTCCCAAGAACTGTCTCCATAGAAAAAACCTTTCTTTAAAAATGACATTGCATTCTTATTAATTTTTTGCATTTTTTGCTTGTCAAATTCTTTGTATTTAGACTGTAAATAGAGGTTGTTCCTATACATATAATAATATCGTAAAGGCGAGTGCAATTCTTTTTCTTTCTTGACTAAATAAAGGGTTTTGATAGAGGCCTTTGTGGCTGTTTTTCCTAATTCATGTTGAAGGAATATATTCATAAACTGAATAATTTTATAGCCAGCTTTTTGAACCCGCAAACAATACTCTATATCAACACCATCTATAAAAAGTTTTTCATCGAATTCCCCAATTTCTTTGTAAGCAGCCAAGTTTAACATCGTCCCTGAGGTAATGATACTATCTACTTCTTTAGAGATAGACTGGGTAATCGACGTTTGATTTTTGCGGTCAAATTGTGGGCCAAACAAACCTACCTTTGCTTTGTCTGAAAAGTCATTAATGCTATCTAAGTAAAATTTGATGGAGCAATCGTCAAACCTAGAATCCTGATCCATCATTAAAAGCCAATCAAAACCTTCGTGGATAGCCATCTTGGCTCCAGTGTTTAATCTTTGTGCTATGCCAGCATTATGTTTATCATGAAAATACGCTACGTTCTGCAATTCACAGAGCCTATCTTTCATAAAAGTACTTTCTTCTGAATTATCAAAAACAAATATTTTATCCACTGCATTAGCATAAGTACTTATGTTATGTAGTGTTTCTAAAGTAGGATAATATAGTATTACGACAGCAGCAGTTTTCATAAAGTACAAAATGTTTAATATTGAGCAATCAACTTTTTGACTAAAAACTCAAATTGAGGTTGAAAAGAGAATTCAAATGCGTTAGGTCCTTCAGGAATAACATTAGGGGATTTGTAATAACTTTCCAGCATTCTCGGTGTTTTTAGCGCCTCAGCAATAGCAAAAGGGAATGATTGGTTTCCTATAAAAAACTTGGCTCCAGCAATCACAATGGCTAATTCAAGAAAATTATTGACTGGTACGTATTCTAGCTGTGGTATAATGGATTTCATTAACTGGTATTCTTCGGGTAACCCTACGAACACTAGATTATTGTATTTTTTTAGAATAGAATAATCTACCACTGGCGAATTATAACGTATACTTCTTGCTATAACGATTTTATCAGCCATTGTGGTATCTTTTGGAACATCTAGCCAAGGTTTGCTTAAATCGTAATGAGTAGCAAAACAATTAAAGTACCATCTACTAATATTTCCTTTAGAATAATCGAAAGGAAATTTTCTGAATATATCTAAATCATAATCAATTTCTTGCTTATCATAAATATCAATTTGCTGAAACTGTTGCTGATGAGCCAAAAGAGGTTCTAACATAAGTATCGATTTTTCGTTTAGTCCAATACCTTTAAGAGGGTGCTCTCCGTCAACTTTTATTTTCTGACCGATATTCAAATGGAGGCGTGCTTTGCCATTTTCAGCCAAAGCATACATGGTAGGAATAGCATAGATAATATCACCCAAATGCCCACTATGTTTGAAGTCAACAAGGGGTTTGGGGGTATCTAAAAATTTAATAGAAGGAATATTGCTAACCTTTAATTGATATTTATAATTTTGATAAGCGTCTTTGTTAGTATTTTTTAAATAGAGTTTTTCAAAAGGGTTCAGTTTTTTAAATGCCATGTATAAAATGGTATAATTGAGAATGTGAGTTTAAAGAAAAGTTGAGTAATATATTGTTAATCAAGTTGTTGACCTTGATTAACAAGTGAAGTTAGCATTTATTTTACAAAAAATCCCGCATAGGTTTTCCTAAACGGGATTTTATATTATTATTTTATTAGAATGACTTTGCAATATTCGTAAATTCACGAGATTTCAATGATGCACCACCAATTAAGCCACCATCTACATCTGGACAAGCAAATAATTCTGGAGCATTTTTTTCATTACAGCTTCCACCATAAAGGATAGAAGTATTATCAGCGGCTTCTTGGCCATATTTTGTAGCAAGATGAGCTCTTAAATAAGCGTGCATTTCTTGTGCTTGGTCAGAAGAAGCCGTTAAGCCTGTTCCAATTGCCCAAATTGGTTCGTAAGCAATCACAACTTTAGCGAAATCTTCAGCAGAAAGATGGAAAAGACTGTCTGTCAATTGTGACGCTACAAAAGCAAGGAAATCTTCTCCTTGACGTAATTCTAACGACTCACCACAACAAAAAATTGGCGTTAATCCGTTTTCAAGTACAATGTTTACTTTTTCAGCTAGTTCTTCGTTCGTTTCGTTAAAATATTGACGACGCTCTGAGTGCCCAAGAATAACGTGTGTAACACCGATTGACTTTAGCATAGAAGCCGAAATCTCGCCAGTGTAAGCGCCTGAAGCTTTACTTGAACAGTTTTGTGCAGCAATACCTACATTTGAAACTGTTTCAGTATATTTCTGTAGAGTAGCTAAATAAAGTGCTGGTGGAGCAATAATTACTTGCACATCAGTATTTACTTCGTCTTTTACCATGTTTACAACTTCAGAGGCTAAAATTAATGCCTCATCAGCTGTTTTATTCATTTTCCAGTTTCCTGCTACAATTTGCTTTCTCATTGTTTTTTGGTTAATTATAAATTAGATACTTTAACAAAAGTACTCGTTATCACAATTTTAAAAAACAAAAAAGGACAAGTATCTTCATTCTGAAGGAGAAAATTTTGTTTTTTTTAAAAAGTTAACCTCTCAAATGGGTACAAGATTGACTATAAATTCAAAATAAAATTGCTTTTATTAGGTACGCTAAATCTGCTATTTTTCTTAAAAAATACTTAACGAAAATTTTTGTGTACTTTTCTTTGAATAAACATTAATTTTTCTATGTAGACCCTTGGAAATATGTAATATTATTCTGATATTTAGTTAAGAAACTGACTCTTCTCTATGAAACTCACTTGGCATAAAATATTAATGTTCAGTACTTTACCGCTGGCAGGGTATTGTCAAGATACTATTGTACCTGCTGAACAAAATAATAATGGTGTTACAGTCACCACCATTCCCCGAAATGAATATCCAAAGAAATTTAAACTGAAACCTGTAGTCGAGGAAAACTTTGGTTTTCAATTACTTAAGAAAAAAAAGAGAACTATCATTCCCTTTGAATTTCATGCAAATTTAGTGATAGTACCCCTCAGGGTTAATAACTCTGATACCTTACGTTTTATTCTGGATACTGGCGTAAGTTCAATCATTCTTACTGATTCCAAAATAGCGCAATTGCAACACATGAATTATAGTAGAAATGTGAAAATTGCGGGTGTTGGTATTGGCAATGACCTTGAAGCTGGAATAGTGTTGGATAATACTATCAGAATGGGTGATGCCATCGGCTATCGACAGAATATTGTAGTGCTAAAAGACGATATCCTAAAACTAAGTGAATTTGTGGGAAAGCCTATACATGGTATTATCGGATATGACCTTTTTAATCGCTTTGCAGTAACGATTGACTTTGCAGAAAACCAATTGATTCTGGAGAATCCAGAACATTATAAATATAAGCCTTCAAAAGGAGAACGCTTCCCTATTTCTATAGAAGAAAATAAACCGTATCTAGGGACAGTAGAATTAGTAAATGGACAAGAAAAGGTGCCTATCAAAGTTTTGTTAGATACAGGCGCTGGGCATGCTATCTCTATTGAAGTAAATAAGAAATTTAATATACAATTGCCTCCTAAAGTAGTGAAAGCACAACTTGGGCGAGGGTTGAGTGGTATTATCAATGGTAACTTGGGGAGACTACCTAAAATTAAGTTTGGGAAATTTGAATTAAACAATGTGGTGGCATCGTTCCCTGATAGCTCTTCTTTTCATTTAAAGCCAACTAATTTTTCTGAACGTCAGGGAAATATAGGGTGCGAGTTTCTCAGAAGATTTAAAGTTACTTTTAATTATCGTGATAAATACGTGGTCTTGAAACCTATCAATAGAAGGATGAGAGAACCCTTCGAACACAACATGAGTGGCATGGAATTGATGGCAAGTGGAAGTGATTACCATGAATTTATGATTGAAAGAATTATTGAGAATTCTCCTGCACACTTAGCGGGTTTGCAACAAGGAGATAGAGTAATATTTATCAATAACAGATCGTACAAAGATGTATCCATTACTGAGATCTATAAGATATTTCAGAAAGGAGAAGGCAAGCCGATTAATTTAGTAGTAAAAAGAGGAGCAAATGTGATTTTTACAACGGTTAATTTAAAAAGGTTGATATAAAAAAGTCGCTCAGAGAATATCTCTGAGCGACTAACACTTAAACCAAAACTAAATTTTTATCTTTCGATGCGTCCATCTAATAACTCAATTACTCGGCTACCATAAGTAGCATTTTTTTCCGAGTGAGTTACCTGAATAATGGTTACGCCTTCATCGTTCAATGTTTTAAACAATTCCATGATTTCTTGGCCTTGCTTTGAGTTCAGGTTGCCCGTAGGCTCATCTGCCAAAATCAAATTGGGTTTTGTGATAATAGCCCGAGCAATACCCACTAACTGTTGCTGTCCGCCCGAAAGCTGATTGGGGAACAAGTCTTTTTTACCCACAATATTGAACCTGTCTAGAATATCAGCTACCATAGATTTCCTTTCAGACGACCCAATGCCATGATACAACAATGGCGTTTCGATATTTTCATACACCGTTAGTTCATCAATCAAATGGTAGGCTTGGAAGACAAAGCCAATGTGTTTTTTGTATAATTCTGCTCGTTGTTTTTCTTTGATTTTAAGTACGCTGTGTCCCATAAAAGAATACTCTCCTTCATTGGGTTCGTCCATCATACCAATAATATGCAATAGCGTAGATTTGCCCGAACCCGAAGGTCCCATAATGGATACAAACTCCCCTTGCTCAATAGTCAAGCTTACATCACGTAAAACGAATGCTCTATTTACTCCTGAATTATACCAACGAAAAATGTTTTTGAGTGCTAACATATTTTTAATTTTATAAAATGTAATTGTCTGACAATAACTTTTAACAGTATTTTTTTACTCTGTTTTTAAGCTTTTTACAGGATTTTCTAAAGCTGTTTTAAAGGTTTGTAAGAAAACAAAAAGGCTAATGATAATGCTGAATCCGAAAGCAACGATGGCAAACATTTGCCAACTTAAATCTATACGATAGGCATAAGCTGAGAGCCAATTGTTCATACTCATTGCGCCAAGTGGAAAGGCAATTACGATGGCAATGGCTATTAAAACCACAAATTCTTTCAGAAAAAGCATGATGATACTGATGCTCGAGGCACCCAATACTTTGCGAATACCCAGCTCTTTGGTTCTGCGTGCAATGCTCATCGAAACCATTCCCAAAATCCCCAATAGCACAATAATTCCTGATAAAATCGTTGCGATTTGCGAGGATTTCTTAAGTTGAATTTCAGATTGATACAACTTTTGTAACGTATCATCAATAAAAGTATATTCAAAAGCCGAACCGGGCATTAATGTTATCCATTTTTGCTCGATACTTGATAAAGATTGAGCGAGATGGTTAGACTGAATTTTAAAAGATAAATACCTGAAAAAGGTAAAATCTTTCACATTCATAAATACTAAAGGTGAAATGGCTTTATGCATTGAACCTATATGAAAATCTTTCGTAACACCCACAATGGTAAAAGGTTGTGTAGAGTAATGAATACGAATTTCCTGACCAATGGCTTCTGTGGGATTTTTAAACCCCAAGGTTTTAATGGCAGTTTCATTCAATACAATTTTTCCAGCTTGAAACCTTTCTTGTGCACGCTGAAAATATACACCTGCAATCATTGGTATTTGATACGTATCAGCATATTTTTCATCCGTTGCTATGGTCTGAACATACACTGCTTGGGTGGAATCTTGCCCCATTTTATAAAAAGCATTATTGTTTCCTCCATGACCTGCTGGAATATCATACGACAAACTTACTTGACTTACTTCTTTTAGTTTAGCCATCTCATCTCGGATTCGTTCCATTTTATCAACGCCTTGTGGCGACCAATCACGGGGAACACTTAAAGTAACAACGGCTTCTTTATGATACCCCAAATCCTTGTTAAAAAAGTAATTGACCTGTTTATTAATCACACTTGCCCCAACACAAACAAAAAGAGCAATCGAAAACTGCGAAACGATAAGGACTCTTCGCAAGAAAATATTCTCTTTGATAGATTTCAGTTTGCCTTTTAAAGAATCTATGGAAGGCAAATTGGACAAAATAAAAGCTGGATAAACACCCGAAATTAAGCCAATCAGCACCGAAAAAAGTATAGCAAAAAGGTAAAAATATGGTGAAACCGACAACAAAGAAGGTATTTTCTTGTGGAGCATTTGTCCGAAAAAAGGTTGAAATACTTCATAAAGAATCAGAGAAATCAATAAACTGAACAAAGAAATCAAGATGGATTCTGCCAAAAATTGAAGCATTAATTGCTTTTTCTGGCTACCAAGCATTTTTCTAACACCGATTTCTTTGAGTCTTGTAACAGCATTGCCGATAGACATATTGATAAAATTAACAATTGCCATCAGCAGAATAAACAAAGCCACAAAGAACAGCGTAAGAATGGTCTTTTTTACGATACTGTTGTTAGCTTCAAGATAAACCTCTTTCATCGGAACAAGGTAAGCTTGAAGATTGGTACTGATATTTTCGGGTGCATTGGCTTTGATGAGTTTCGCCATTACTTGCGTAACCGTTGCTGGATTTACGCCTTTTTTTAGCTCTACAAAGCCAACATTATAAGGATTGTTCCAAGCGAAGTACTTCTCGATTCCCCAGAATTTACTGCTTTCAAAAGACATTAAAATTGGGATTCTGGTATCAGAAAGTAAGTGCATCACCGAATTAGTATTTACTTTTCCCAAAACGCCCGAAATCATAAAACTCTTTTTGCTTCCAGCATTTGATTCTACCGTCAGGCTTTTGCCAACACAATCCAATTTACCAAAGTACTTAATTGCTTGTTCAGACGAAATTACCATTGAATAAGGTTGGTCTAAAGCCGTTTGGCGGTCGCCATAAAGCAATTGAAAGCCATACATTTTCAATAAAGTAGCATCGCCAATTTGAATATCTTCTCTGAAAGCTTTGTCACCGTTTGAAATCGTAGAAGTATAGCCTTCAAAGCCATAGTAATTTTCTACCATATTGGGGTAATTCACTTTCAAAGTTTTTGCCAGCGGAGCAAGTGTCGTGATTTCTAAACCGAAGTCTGCTTGCTTCCATTTGCTTTGAATTAAATACTGATTTTCTACATTTTTTAAATCAGCATTTACTTGTAACTCTCCCCAAATGTAAGTGCCTATTAGTAAGGTAAAAGTAATACCCACAGATAAACCCAATATAGAAACCAATGAGTAAAACTTCCGTTTCATCAAGTTTCGCCACGCTATTTTAAAGTAATTTTGTATCATAATTTCAGAAATTTATTAGTTCAAAGTGAAGATAATCAGACTAATATATATTCTGATTTAGCTTAACTTTTTTTAACATTTCAATAGAAATTATTCTGTCCTCAAACTCTTTACAGGGTTGGCTAAAGCGGCTTTTACTGCTTGGAAACTTACTGTTAATAAGGAAATTACAATGGCTGTGATACCTGCCAAAGCAAAAATCCACCAAGAAATTTCAATTTTATAAGCAAAATCTTGTAACCATTTTGTCATTGCCCAATAACCTAAAGGAAATGCAATAAGGCAAGCCATTAAGACTAATTTTAGAAAATCTATTGACAATAAACTTGTAATACTTATTACCGAAGCTCCTAATACTTTCCTGATACCTATTTCTTTGGTGCGTTGTTCTGCGGTGAAAGTAGCCAAGCCAAATAAACCAAGACAAGCTATTACAATTGCTATAAGCGTAAAATAAATAATAATACCAGCCGAACGTTCTTCTTTTTCATAATTCCTTTGGAAGTCTTGGTCAAGGAAAGAATATTCAAAAGGCGTGTCAGGGTTTATTTTTTTCCAAACTTTCTCTATATCAGCAATTACATCTTTGTAGTCTCCTTTCTGTACATTAGCTATTAAATAATGGATTTGGTCATTACCCAAAAGTTTAATTAGCCCAAATGGAGATATGGTTTCGTGCAGGCTTTTATAATTAAAATCTTTAACAACCCCTACAATTTCTCTTGCGAAAAGTTGATTGTTTAACTCACTGTAAATTTTTTTACCAATGGCATTTTCACTACTAAAACCTAATTGTTTTATGGCAGTTTCATTTAAAACAATCGCATTGGTATCCGCCTGCGGATTACTTGAAAGCGGTCTGCCTATCAATATTTTATAACCAAGTGTAGAAATATAATTGTCGTTTACTCTGGCAAAATGAATATCCACATTGTCTTTCATGGTATTACCTTCTGCATAAAATAGCTGGTCTTCAATTAATTGAATCCCAGGATAACTTGAACCAGCAGTTATTGAAACTATCTTTGGATTTTTCGCCATTTCATTTTTTAGGGCTATATAGTTATTAGCCGATGTTGTACTTTGAAATGGTAAAATAATCTGTTGATTTTTGTTGAAACCTAAATCTTGATTTCGTATTAAGCTCATTTGTTGCCAGATAATCACGACTGCTAAAATCAATGATATTGAAATAACAAACTGAAAAACAACAAGCCCTTTGCGAATAGCAATTACTGAAATACGATTGATTAATTTACCTTTTAGTACTTCAATAGGTTTGAATGAAGCCAGATAGAATGAAGGATAAAGCCCTGCGAAAAATCCTGTGGAAAGTGTAATGCCAATAATCCAAAATAAGGTATTGGGGTTTTGGAACAGCATTAATTTCTTTTGAGTAAAACCATTAAAAACAGGTAAAAATAATTGGATGATTAATACTGCAATGAAAAGTGCAATGATACACATCATCAAGGATTCTCCCAAAAACTGTCTAATCAATGCACTTTGATAGGCACCAATTGCTTTTCGGATACCAACTTCTTTCGCTCTTTTTTCAGCTCGTGCTGTTGAAAGATTCATGAAATTAATGCAGGCAATCAATAATAGAAAGGCTGCTATTGAGCTGAAAATATAGATATACTTTATGTTTCCATTTGTAGAAATTTCGTTTCCAAAATTTGACTCTAAGTAAATATCCTTTAAAGGTTGTAAAAAGAAATGTTTTGATACACCCAACGATTTTAGGTCTGCTCCTCCGTTATGTTGAAAAAAGGCTGGCAGTTTTGCTTCAAAAGAAACAGGATTTGTGCCTTTTTTTAATTTAAAATAAGTATGAAATATACTATTGTTTGCCCAGTTGGTTTGGTTTTTTACCCACCCACCAATTTCACTATTTTGCATAGATAAAAATATATGAGCATTGATATGTGATTTATCTTCGGTTTCTTTAAATACTCCTTTTACAGTATAATCAGATTTCCCATAAGGAATCTCAACGCTGATTGTTTTATCTATAGGGTTCTCATTTCCAAAAATTTTATAGGCAACTTTTTCTGATATAACTATGGTATTGGGCTGATATAAAGCTTTTTGAATATCACCATATTTGGACTCATAAGTGAATATTTTAAAAAAAGTAGAGTCTACATAATAAGCATTAGTTTCATAAAATTGCTTATTGCTTTTAATGTTTTTCAATAGCATTTTATCAATACCGGGAAATTTCAAAAGACGTGTTGCTTGCTCTACCTCTGCAAAGTCCTTCTTTAGTGCACCCGCAACAGGTGCTGGAACAGACACCCATTTTTCTGTTTCAGTCTGGATGGCAATTCTATATAATTGAGCTACTTGATTAAGATGTTTATCATAACTGAGTTCGTCAAAAACATACAAAATTATCAACATACAAGTAGCAAGCCCTACGGCTAATCCAACAATATTAATAAACGAATAAACCTTGTTTCTAACGAGATTTCGTAAAGCGATTTTCAGATAGTTTTGTAACATAATGATATGACTTTAGGATTGATGACTAAATGACCAAAAGATTTTAGATTTGGGATTTTGAAAAAAACTCCGCACTCAAAACTACCAACTCCAAATCATTCTGTCCGCAAACTCTTTACAGGATTAGCCAAAGCTGCTTTTACTGCTTGGAAACTTACCGTTAATAAAGTGATAATCAATGCTCCTAAGCCAGCAAAAGCGAAAATCCACCAAGAAATATCAGTTCTATACTCATAGCTTTGTAACCAATTGTGCATATAGTAATAGGCAAGAGGGGTAGCTGTTAAAAGTGAAATCAGCACGAGCAATACAAATTCTTTTGAAAGTAAAGTCCATAGGTTTAACACCGTAGCACCTAATACTTTTCTGATACCAATTTCCTTTGTTCTTTGTTCTGCTACAAAAGAGGCTAGTCCGAACAACCCTAAACAAGAAATAAAAATAGCGAGTACTGCAAAGAATGAAGTCAGCTTTCCGATTCTTACTTCATTAAGAAATTTTAGATTATATTCATCATCAGCAAACCAATAATCAAATGGCATATCAGGAGCATATTTTTTTAAAGTATTCTCAATTTTACCTAATGCTTCTGAGGGACTTACGTTAGGATTAATTTTGATATTAATAATATTTATCCATTTATAGTCTAATACAAAAACAGTTCGTAAAGCAGGTTCATACGGAGAGTTCATGACCATGTCTTTTACTACGCCTAGTATCTTATAAGGTTTGCCATCGATTTTCATGGTTTCGCCAACTACTTGTTTGATGCCCATGAATTTTACGGCAGCCTCGTTCAATACAACGCCAGTAGAATCAGTTGAAAAGGCTCTTGAGAAATCTCTTCCTTCTTTGAATTGCCAACCTACCGTTTTCCCAAAATCGTGGGTTACTGCAACTGTGCCAAAATTGCCTTGTACACTAGGGTCTTTGTCCTTCCAATCATAACCATTATTAATTGCCCAAACACCCGTTGTTGGACTAGAAGACTCAGACATTTCTGATACAGCACCAGTCTTTATCAAATCATTTCTGATGGCATCATAGTGTTGTAATAATTCAGGCGTATTGACAAACATTGTTAACAAACCTTCTTTGTCATACCCTATTGGGCGATTCTTAGCAAATTGAATTTGGTTGTAGATGATAATCGTGCCAATGATTAAAGTAATTGAAACGGTAAACTGCACGACTACTAACACTTTTCTAGGCATTGAGGCAAAATGCCCGATTCTGAAAGTTCCTTTCAACACTGATATGGGCTGAAAAGAAGATAAATACAAGGCTGGATAACTTCCTGCTATAAAGCCCGTAATTAAACAAAAAGCTATATTCAAAAGCCAAAAAGCTGGACTTGTATATAGGATAACCATTTTTTTATCTGCTATTTCATTGAAAGCAGGCAAACTAAGTTCTACCAATAGTAAGGATAGTATAAAAGCGATAAATACTACTAAGAAAGATTCACTAAGAAACTGAATGATTAATTGACTACGCATTGACCCAATGGCTTTTCTGACACCAACTTCTTTAGCACGTTTTTCAGAACGGGCCGTACTTAGGTTCATAAAATTGATACAAGCCAATAGCAACACAAACACCCCAATAATGCCAAATAGCCAAACAAACTCGATTTTTCCACCTGTATTTATGCCATTTTTAAACTCAGCATATAAATGCCATTTATTCATAGGATGAAGAAATACTTCAGGTTTAAAAGAAGCACCTGCTTTATCGACCTTAAGGAGTTTGACATTTTTTATTTTTGTAGAAACCTTATCTACATCAGCATTATCAGCCAATTGAGCATACGTCTGAAAGGCATTACTTCGCCAAGGATTGCTTAGCTTTTCATCCCAATTTTCATTTTTGATGTAAAGATCCCAAGGAGCGATAAATGCTAAATCATGAAAATCAGAATTATGAGGAATATCTTCATAAACACCAGTCACTTTTAGCGTAAATTTATTATCAATTCTAAAAGATTTGAACAGAGGGTTTTCATTACCAAAAAATGCTTTTGCTGTTGATTCATCAATTAAGATAGATGAAGGGTCTTTCAACCCATTATTTGTTCCTTTCAGCATTTTTAAGCTTAGCATTTCTGGAGCCTCAGCTTCAAAGTATTCGCCTCGTATAGAAAGCTTTTTATCACCAAACTTCAAAATATGCTTACCTCTTCCAGAAGACATGAGTACAAATTTGAAATCGCTTCCATATTTTTCACGAATTTCAGCACCCAGTAAATAGGGATTAGATGTCTGAGTACCCACTTCGCCATTAAAGGTTTGGTGTTGCATTACTTGTACAATTCTATCATAGTTTTTATGATATTTATTGAACGACAATTCATCATGAATCCACAAGCCAATCAGTGTTGCCACTGCCATACCAACAGCTAATCCACCAATGTTAATAAAAGAGTAACCCTTGTTTTTAACAAGATTACGAAAGGCGATTTTGAAATAGTTTCTAAGCATAATGATATGACTTTAGGATTGATGACTAAAAGACTAAAGGATTTTAGATTTGGGATTTTGACAAAAAACACGCTACATTCAAAACTCCTAACTCCAAATCATTCCGTCCTTAGGCTCTTTACAGGATTAGCCAACGCTGCCTTGATAGCCTGAAAACTTACTGTTAATACGGTAATAGCGATGGCACCTAAGCCAGCAAAAGCAAAAATCCACCAAGAAATGTCTGTTCTATATTCATATTTCTGTAACCAATTGTGCATAAAGTAATAGGCAAGAGGCGTTGCTGTAAGGAGTGATACGATTACGAGGATTAAAAAATCTTTTGAAAGCAAAGTCCAAAGGTTTAAAACCGTAGCACCTAACACTTTTCTGATACCAATTTCCTTGGTTCTTTGTTCAGCTACAAAAGAAGCCAGTCCGAATAAACCTAAGCATGAAATAAAGATAGCAAGGGCAGCAAAAAACAAGGCTAGTTTCCCGATACGCTCTTCAGTTTTGAATTTATTAGCAAATTCTTCATCTGCAAACTTATAGTCGAAAGGAGCAGAGGGAATATACTTTTTGAAGGTAGCCTCAATCTGTGAAATAGACTCGCTCGTACTTTTATTAGGATTCAATTTAAGGGTTATCCAATTCACATTATGTGAACTCAAGAAGTAAAAAGCTTGCTTTACGGGTTTGTATGGCGACTGCATCAGCATATCTTTAATTACCCCAACAATCGTAAAATTTTGTGCATTTTTACCAGTACCCCAAGTAACGGTTTTTCCAACGGGATTTTTAATACCCATAAACTTTACAGCTGCTTCATTGATAACTAGCCCTAATGAATCAGTAGAGAAATCTCTTGAAAAGTCTCTTCCTTCTTTAAACTTCCAACCTACTGTTTTTCCAAATTCATGGGTAACACTGATGTTTGCAAAGTCAGTATCTAAATTAGGGTCTTTGCCTTCCCAAGAAAAACCACCTGAATTTGACCAAACTTCGGTTAATGGACTTGATGATTCGGCTAATTCAACAATAGCTCCCGAACCTTTTAATTCATTGCGCAGTAAATCAAATTTTCCATAAAAGTCTGGCGTTTTCATCATTATCATCATTAGTCCGTCTCTATTATAGCCAATAGGTCTATTTTTTGAAAACTGTACTTGTCGGTAAATAATGATAGTACCAATAATGAGTGCTACTGAAACGGTAAACTGAAATACTACTAAAACCTTGCGTGGTATAGCCGCAAAACGCCCTGCTTTAAAGGTACCTTTTAGTACTTTAACAGGTTGGAAAGATGATAAATATAAGGCTGGATAACTACCAGCGACTAAGCCAGTAAGTAAACTAAAACTAAGTGAGAGAATCCAGAACAAAGGGTTTGTCCACAGAATCGTCATCTTTTTATCTGCTACGTCGTTGAAGAAAGGCAAAACAAGTTCTACCAAAATGATTGAAAAGATAAACGCAAAAGCTACTACTAGTAAAGACTCGCTCAGAAATTGGGCAATTAATTGGCCACGGACTGAACCAATGGCTTTACGAACACCTACTTCTTTCGCACGTTTTTCAGAACGAGCAGTGCTCAAATTCATGAAATTGATACAAGCTAATAGCAATACAAAAATACCTACAATGCCAAATAACCAAACATATTCTATTAATCCGCCGATATTTACACCGTTTTTCCAGCTAGACTTTAAGTGCCAGTCAGCCATCGGTTGAAGGAAAATTTTAGCATCAAATCGTCTTTCTTCTTTGGGAAGATTGTTGAATTTTGAACGAAGAATGCGTTTATTGACTGTTTCAAAATCAGTATTATCAGCTATCTGAGCATATAATTGAAATGAATTATTATCCCATTGATTATTATCTCTTGCTCTTTTTATCCAATCTTCTGAAGAAATGTATAAGTCCCAAGGGGCAATGAATTTCAAATCTCTGAATGAAGTATTAAAAGGTAAATCTTCATATACGCCTGTTACCTTTACATTCAGTTTATTATCAATTTTCATGGTTTGATTAATAGGGTCTGAATCTCCAAAAAAAGCTTTTGCCGTTGATTCTGCAAGCAAAATAGAATTAGGTGTTTTCAGTCCTTCATTCGTTCCTTTCAAAATTTTCAGTGACAACATTTTAGGGGCATCAGTATCGAAGTAAATTCCACCTTTAGATAATTGCTTGTCATTAGTAGATAAAATATGGTCTCCTTCCCACGAAGCCATGGCTAAATATTTAAAATTATTACCATACTTGCTTTTAAGCTCAGGCCCTAAAGGAAAAGGCATAGCATTGCCTGTATAAACTGTGCCATTTTCTGTTTGATGTTGCATACCAACACCTATTTTATCATAATTTGTATGATATTTATCGAAGGATAACTCGTCATGAATCCATAAACCAATCAGCATTGCTACAGCCATACCAACTGCTAATCCACCAATGTTGATAAAAGAATATACTTTATTCCTAACAAGATTTCTGAAGGCTATTTTGAAGTAATTTTTGAACATAGCGTGAGGAGGTTATTTTGATGTTGATATGTAACATATATTTTCAAAAACATCACCAAAAAATTATCTATTTGATTTTCAGTAGATTATAAATTTTTACAAAAAAAGAAGTGTCCGTTTTCGGACACTTCTTGTGCGGTTTTGAACAAATATATTGGGTGCTATAAAAGACGTTTAGCCTTATTCAGACCTTAAACTCTTGACAGGATTTGCCAAGGCTGATTTAAAGGCTTGGTAGCTAATCGTTAGTATCGTAATGCATACTAAAAGGACTAATACTAAGGCGAACATCCAACCACCAATGTCGATACGGTAAGGGTAACTTTCTAAGAATTTACTAGCAGACCACCAAGCTAACGGAAAAGCAAATACAACGGAAACAAACACTAATTTCAAAAAATCTTTGGTCAGCATGGCTACGATGGCTAACGCAGTTGCTCCAAGCACTTTTCTGATACCTATTTCTTTGGTACGTTTTTCGGCAGAAAGTGTAGCTAATCCAAAAAGACCAATACAAGAAATAAACATGATTAAGATAGCCGAAAAGCTAATGATTTGCTTCCATTTTGCCTCTTTTTCATATTGTTTCTGGTTGATTTGGTCTTTAAATTCATAGATATAGGGTTGCGTAGGGCGTAGTTTTTTAAATACTTTTTCGATGTATTTTAAACTAGCAGGCGTATTGCTAGGCTTAATTTTGATATTCAGTTGCGCATACGAACTCATTTCTGGATTGCTTGTGAATAGTTGAGGCTTGATGGTTTCGTATAAGGACGAAAAATGATAGTCTTTTACTACGCCTACTACTTGAAACTTTCTATTGCGTGAAAAGAAATCAACTGTTTGCCCGATTGGATTTTTCCAGCCCGCTTCTTTTACAAAAGCTTCATTGACCAAAATGGCTTGTGCGGTATCCGAAGGAAAATCTTTAGAGAAATTTCTGCCTTGTACCATTGGTATTTGTAGCGTAGGGAGATAATCTTGGTCAACAATATCAAAGGCAAAAACAATGTCTTTGTTGCCATTGATACGAGCAAGCGTATTCCAAGAACCACCTTGTCGTGGCGCTACATTTTCGATAGCAGGATTTTTTAATAATTCTTGTTTAAAGGTCTGTGTTTCGGTATAAGTCATTCTGCCCGTGGATAGTTCTACGATATTGTCGTCTTTATAACCTAAATCTTGTTTGACTAAAAAATCAAACTGAGCGTATAGAATCAAGGTAGCCATCATCATAAAGGCTGCTAACGAAAACTGAAAAACGACAAGACTTTTTTGCAAGAAACTACCCTTTGAAAGCTTAAAGCGACCATAGAGTGTATCGACAGGACTAAAGCTGGATAATACCAACGCTGGATAAATACCTGCCAAAAATCCTGTGAGGAGGAACAAGCAAAAATAAGCAGCAATCAGTTGAATATCAAAAAGGTATTTCAATGATAAAGCTTTGTTTGATAAACCATTGAAGACAGGCAACGTTAATTCTACCAAAACAATGGCTAACAAAAAGGCAATGAGGCTCAAGACAAAAGATTCGCCCATGAATTGCCAGATAAGTTGCTTACGGTCGCCACCAACTACTTTTCGGATGCCAATTTCCTTACTTCTTTTGACCGAACGAGCTACCGTTAGATTTACAAAATTGATACAGGCAATCAACAATAGAAAAATAGCCAACCCAATTAATACATAAGAATACATGGGATTACTTTCGTCTCTTAGTCCATTGGCTGCTCTGAATTCTGTAGAAAGATGAACGTCTAAAAAGGGTTG
The DNA here is from genome assembly GCF_058802005.1 of Arcicella sp. GW822-FHT02H01. Classification (NCBI taxonomy): domain Bacteria; kingdom Pseudomonadati; phylum Bacteroidota; class Cytophagia; order Cytophagales; family Flectobacillaceae; genus Arcicella; species Arcicella sp. GW822-FHT02H01. The sequence goes on from NZ_JBXANT010000001.1 coordinate 3,253,584, forward strand.
CAATCCATATTGTATGGTACTTTGGTAGTTCCATTTTTCTTTCGCTTCAATCAATTGCCCTTTTGCTTCACGTGCATAAATACTGGCAAATTTCGCTTCTAAGGCCTTTGGGTTAGCAAAAGGTTTTAAGGTTACTATTGTGTTTAAATAAAAGTTTATCCATTGGTCATCATGCGTTTTATCGCGGTGATAGGGCATCAATAAATCAATCTTAACAGAAGAATTTTGGGGCGTCTTTTTGGTAACAGCACCCACGGTGAAATCTTGAAAGGTATCATCGTAATTAATAGACAATGTTTTGCCTAAAGCAGGCTGTTTGCCAAAATATTTTTCAGCAACCTCCTCCGAAATTACCACGGATTGTGGGTCTTTTAAAGCTGTTTTAGCAGAACCTTCTGCAAAATCAAACGTGAAAATGGTGAAGAAAGAACTATCTACCTTCATGGCATCTTGCACCAGAATATCATTTCCTTTTTTGATATTATAACTTTCGCCTTGCATACGGACGTAGTTTTCAATCTCGGGCAATTGCTCTTTAAAACTAGGGCCAGGCATCATGCCTGTAATCCCAAATTTTTGTACTTTACCATCTGGAGCAGTTTCAGTAGAGGTGATTCTATAAATCTGATTGACATTTTTATGGAAACGGTCGTAACTGACTTCGTCTTTGGTATAAAGTACTATCAGCATACAGCAAGCTAAGCCAATGCTTAAACCCGCAATATTGATAAACGAAAACACCTTATTGCGTTGGAGGTTTCGGATAGCTATTTTTAAATAGTTTTGTAACATCGCTTTAATGGGTTAGTTTTTTTATTCGTTACGGAGGCTTTTAATGGGATTGGACACTGCTGATTTCAATGCTTGATAACTGACCGTAATGAACGCCAACGCCATACTGGTTAAACTTGCCAACAGAAAGGTTTCCCAAGTAAGGGATATTCTAAAGACAAAGTCTTGCAACCATTTTTGCATAGCCCACCAAGCCAATGGAATAGCGATGAAGTTGGCAATGATAACAAGCCCTAGGAAGTCTTTAGAAAGGAGGAATACAATGTTCCTGATGTTGGCACCTAATACTTTTCTAATACCAATTTCCTTGTCTTTTTGCTCTGCCAGAAATGTAATTAATCCGAAAAGACCTAAACAGGCTATCAGAATAGCGATACTAGTAAAGCTGAAAAACATCTTTGACATACGTACTTCATTGGTGAAGGTCTTTTGAAATGCTTCATCTAGGAAATAAAATTCAAAGGGCTTCTCGCTTTGATATTTTTCGTAGATGTTTTGCACTTGTGCCACTTTTTCTTGCATATCGGTTTTTGAGTCTAACCGTAGATAAATACAACCAGATAATATTTCAGTAGGATTAGGTGCAGCTACTGAAATCATCAATGCTTCGATTTTTGATTTTACGCCCACGTAATGAAAGTCTTTCATGATACCACCGACTATGGTTGTACCACTTCCGAGGTTCACAGATTTTCCTACAGGATTATCACCCAACTCCATTTGTTTTACAGCTACTTCGTTTAGATAGATTTTTGCTGTTAAATTTTTATTGTCAATAGGCGCTTTCAGCCATTTCAAATCAACAGTATTAAAGAAATTTTCGTCGGTGCTGATAGAAAATAATGTAACTTCTTTTTTAGAAATCAATGACTTAGTAAACCATGCATTTACGCCTTTATACAAGGGTGTTGAAACGCTTGAAACACTTTTTACACCACTTATTTGCTTGAGTTCATTGTTGAACAATGCGATTTTTGAGGCAGCACTTTCTTCAATAGGTAATACCAACACTTGGTCTTTGGTTAGTCCCAAATCCATGTTTCGCATAAAATCCAGTTGTTGTTGTACTACCAAAGTGCAGATAATAAGCACTACAGAAACAGAGAACTGGAAAATTAAAAATCCTTTACGAACGATTGCACCACTCTGTTGGCTTGAAAACTTACCTTTTAGCACTTCTATCGGGCTGAACCTAGAGAGAAAAAGGGAGGTATAACTTCCAGATAATAGAATACTTAATACAAATATTGATAGCAGTAAGCCTATAAAAAGAGGGCTTTTCATAAAAGAGGTATCTACCACCATGCCCAAAATGTCGTAAAATGGCTGACGTAGTATTTCTAGTAATAGAAAGGCTAACACAAAAGAACATAAGCAATATATAAAGGCTTCTACATAAAACTGCTTTACTAAACCTAGGCGTTCGGCACCAACTACTTTTCTGATACCTACTTCCTTTGCTCTAATCGTGGCTCTGGCAGTTGTCAGACTCATATAGTTAAATAATGCCAATACGAGAATTAATATCGCAACACCCGAAAAAATTAAGGCAAATTTTGTATTTGCTTTGTCTGAGTAATTACTTCCGTTATGAAGTTTATCAAATTGTTCAAGCGAATAAGTGGCAGTTTCATCAAAACCTCCTGAGAGTTTACCCGCTTTAACAATCGTCTTTTCTACTTTAGAAACAGACTGCTGTTTATTCAATAACACATAAGTTTCAAATGAACCCGCACGCTCCCAAATTGATAGGTGAGAGGCATCTAGTTTTGGGAAAGTGGAAATGGGAGTAATCAACTCAAATTGAAAAGTTGAATTGGAAGGCATTTGTGCCATAACACCCGTCACCGTGAATACTTGTTTGCCTTCTAATAGTAATGTTTTTCCAATAGGATTTTCGTTGCCAAAATATTTTTTAGCAACCTTCTCAGAGATAACCAAACTGAAAGGATTGTTTAAGAATGATGTATCGTTGCCTTGTAAGGTTTTAAACGTAAATACTTTGAAAAAAGAAGGGTCAACGAATGAAAGCAATTCTTCTTTGAATTTGATTTCAGGATGAAGCGCATTTTTGAAAGTGATATTCCTTTCTTTCGCTATTCTTACAATCTCTTTTACCTCAGGGTTACTTTGCTTTAATATTCCACCCAATTTAGCATTCATAGCTGTAAATTGAACAGTTTGTTCACCGTATTTGCTCACCGATAATATTCTATAAATTCTATTACCTTTTTCGTGAAATTGGTCGTAGCTAAATTCATGCGAAACAAAAAGTAAAATCAGCATAGCGGCTGCTAAGCCCGTAGCTAGCCCACCAATATTCAAGATAGAATACAGTTTATTACGCCATAGATTCCTAAGAGCTATTTTTAGATAGTTTTGTAGCATGATATTTATGATTTAAAGATTTCAGGACTAAATGACTGTAGGATTTTAGATTTGGGATTTTGAGTTTTAATGAAAATACTCCTCACGCTGCATTCAAAACTCCCAATTCAAATCATTCTGTTCGTAAACTTTTTACGGGATTAGCCAAGGCGGCTTTAATCGCTTGGTAACTGATAGTCAACAAAGCAATGAGGACAGCTAATATTCCCGCTAATACAAATACCCATGCATTGATGTCGATACGATAAGCGAAATCTTGTAGCCATTTGTTCATGAGCCAATATCCTAACGGAAAAGCTAAACAACAGGCTACTAACACCAATTTGAGGAACTCTTTAGAAAGCAAGGTTACGATTTGTTGTACTGAAGCACCTAGCACCTTGCGAACCCCAATTTCTTTAGTACGTTGTTCAGCCGTGAAAGTAGCTAAGCCAAACAACCCTAAGCAAGCTACAAAAATGGTCAGCCCTGAGAAAATACTTAAAATGACACTTATTTTCTGTTCGCTCTGATACGTTTTTTCAAATAGCTCGTCCATGAAAGAATAGGCAAAAGGCTCTTCTACATTAAACTTTTGCCATTGGTTTTTCAATGAAGCCAACAAACCTTCCACATCTTTGCCTTTTACTTTGATGGTTAAACCATAGGTTTTTTCAGAAACCATCAACAAAGGTGTGATACTTTCATGGAGCGATTTAAAGTGAAAATCCTTCACAACGCCAATGATTCTATAAGTAATTTTCAAGCCTTCGTTATTTTTTAGGCGAGTAATGGTATGTCCAACGGCATTTTTACCCCAACCAAAAGCCTTTGCTGCTGTTTCGTTAATAATCATTGCGGTAGAATCCGTTGCAAAATCTTTAGAGAAATTTCGTCCAGCAATGATTTTCATGCCCATCGTTGGAATATACTGCTCGTCGATTTTGTACTCTAACGTTCGCATCATTTGGGAATCATCTCCGTCGGGATAGCCCAGAGAATTATTTGAATCACTCGGTCCGGCTGGTAAATAACCAGCACTGGTTACGCTCAATACTCTTGGGTCTTGTAAAATTTGCTGACGAAATACTTCTTCATTTTTTCCCATCGACCAAGTATTTCGCATGATGAGTAATTGGTCTTTGGCATAGCCTAAATCTTTACTTTGAATAAACTTAATTTGCTGATATACGACCGTTGTACCGATGATTAGAGCAATAGAAATAAAGAATTGAAAAACTACCAAACCACTTCTCAGACTGATACTTTTTCCTGCCAATTTAAATTTTCCTTTCAGTACTTCCACAGGATTGAAAGAAGAAAGGAAAAAAGCTGGATAACTGCCTGCCAAAACGCCAACCAAAAAACCGAAAAGTAAAAAAGCAAGAAGTAGGAGAGGGTTTTTGAGGAAATCTAATTGTAAATCTTTTTCGGCTAAATCATTGAAAATTGGTAAGGCTAATTGCACCAACATCAAAGAAAGTAAAAGTGCAACGATGCTTAAAAGTACCGATTCAAATAAAAACTGGGTAATCAAATCTTGTTTTACAGAACCCAATACTTTACGAACGCCTACTTCTTTGGCACGTTTGGAAGCTCCAGCCGTAGAAAGATTCATGAAATTGATACAAGCGATGAGTAACATAAATATCGCAATCGCTCCGAAAATATAAACATATTGAATGTTTCCGCTGGCTTCCATGCTACCAGTATAACCAGCGTCTAAGTGAATACTGGTTAAGGGTTGAAGGAAAAGTCCAAGCTGATTACCTTTCTGTAAAAACTGCGAAAGGCTCATACCCATGGCTACTTGGATTTGCGGACCCATGTATTTTTTAATGACTTGGGGCAATTTGGCTTCTAGTTGCTTATAATCATACCCTTCTGGTAGCACCAAATACGTGAAGAATCCTGAGGTCATCCATGAATCACTCTTTGCATCTTTTACACTGGACATTGAACCAAAAATATCAAAATGGAAGTGCGAATTATGCGGTACTTTGTCGATAAGCCCTGTTATTTTATAATTCTCATTCCAACTTTTGATAAATAATACCTTGCCGATAGGGTCTTCGTTTCCGAAATATTTTTTAGCTAATTCCTTTGTGATGACAGCCGTATTGGGTTGAACCAAAGCCGTTTTAGCATCACCTTTCAAAAGAGGCAAAGTAAATACTTGGAAGAAATTGGCATCTACAGAAGCAAAAGAGTTTTCCTTGAATTTCTTGTCGTGATATACAATTTCAGGCGAACCGCTGGTGCGTAAACGAGTAGCATCTAGTACTTCAGGATAATCATTTTTCAATACCTGTGCTGTTGGGGGCATCACATTGGCCTCATTGATTTTTCCATCATTGATAGAAGCTTTAAAAACAACACGATAAATCCTGTCGGCTTTTTCATTAAATCGGTCATAGCTTAATTCATCATAGACAAAAAGCATAATGATAAGGCAAGTAGCAATTCCCAAAGCCAAGCCTACGACATTAATTGCTGAGAAAGTCTTGTTTCTAAGCAAATTACGAATAGCGATTTTTAAATAATTTTGTAGCATTGTTATATGACTTTAGGATTTATGACTAAAGGATTTTGGATTTCGGTGAAAAAAATACTCCTCACTCCGCACTCCGCATTCTAAACTCTTCACTCATTTATTCTGTTCTTAAACTTTTCACGGGATTCATTAAGGCTGATTTGATAGCTTGGTATCCAACGGTTAGCAAGGCAATTCCCAAAGCCAAAGCTCCCGCCACTACAAAATACCACCATTCAATGGTTATTCTACTCGCAAAATCTTGTAGCCATTGTTGCATAAAATAATAGGCAATTGGGCAAGCAATGATGATGGCGATAAATACTAGTATCAAAAAATCCTTTGATAACAATTGTACAATACTGAGGACAGATGCTCCCAATATTTTACGGATACCAATTTCTTTGGTGCGCGATTCTACCGTGAAAGTAGCTAACCCAAAAAGACCCATACAAGCAATGAAAATTGCCCAGACAGAAGCCGTTGTGAACAAAGTACTATATTGACTTTCGGTTTCATATTGCTTGTTGAAATTGTCATCCATAAAGGAATATTCAAATGGATTACCAGAAAAATTGCTTTTAAATATGCTTTCTAGTTTACCTACTTTAGAGACCATATTGTCTCCAGATAACTTTACAGTCAGGTACGAAGAGCTATTCTGCGGATAGAAAATCATCGGGTCGATAGCTGTTTGTAAGCTTTTATGATGATAATCTTTCACTACCCCAATCACTTCAAGGTAACGCTCGTCCCATTTGATTTTGGCATTTACAGCCTCTGTTGCCGACCGAAAGCCTAATTGTGCAATGGCTTTTTCGTTCAAAAGCACTTTGCTATTATCATTCCAATCAACATCACATTCTTTAGCCGTAAAATTGCGTCCCGCCTTTAAAGGAATCTGATAGGTTTTCAAAAAGTTATTGCCAATGATAACAAATGAATAAGCTTTCTGTTCATCACCTGCTTTTGATTTTGCTGAAGTGAAACCAACTGTCGTAAAATTATACCAGTTACTAGGGACGCTTCCGCTCGTGCAATAATCAGTCACAAAGCTTTGTTGGGCAATCGCTGTTTCAAAGGCACTTATTCGACTTTTATAAGTACTATCTTTGCCAATTTCTGGGCCTTTTATGACTAACAATTGCTTGATATTCATGCCTAAATCTTGGTTTTGCATGTGTTTCAATTGACTGAAAACAATAATCGTTACAATAATTAGGGCAATGGAAATACTGAATTGTGTCACTACCAATGATTTCCTCAAAAATATTCCTTTGGTCGATTTATGTAATTTTCCTTTGAGTGTTTCTATCAATTTAAAATTAGCCAGCCCAAAAGCAGTATAAACACCCGAACCAATAGAACCTACGATTAGCAAACCCAAGCCTATTATCCACAGGGAGGAGGAGAGGAGGGTTGCGAAAGACAGGTCTTTCTGAATTGTCTGATTGAAAAATGGTTGTAATAAAGTAACTAAAAAGATAGCTCCCACGAAGGCAAACAAATTAACTAACATCGATTCTCCTAAAAATTGGAGTACTAGGTTACTTCTAGTGGCACCGATTACTTTTCGTACGCCTACTTCGTTAGCTCTTTTCAGTGCATTGGCTGTGCTAAGGTTGATATAGTTGAACCATGCTATTACCAAAATAAGGAATGCTATTCCACTAAGAATGAACACATATTTTACATTACCATAGTGTTGATAAGTATCTGAAAAACTACTGGCTAAATGTATTTCAGAAAAGGGTTGCAATCTGAAATTAGTAGCATCGTTTTCTTTGCTAAATTCAGTTCTAAGGGTGTTTAATTTGCCTTCAAGTGCCAAATAATCAGTTTTTTGATTGAGCAAAAAATACGTGTCAATATATTGTGAGTCTAAATTATCAATACTTGCCCAATCATTGCCATTTAAATTGGCTGGATTTTTTAGGGTTTCTAAAGAAAGTACTAAATCTAACTTTATATCCGAATTATCGCCCATGTCAGCAAAGACGCCTTTTACGGCATAATCTTTTTTGCCAAATTGGTTATATAAGGTAAGCGTTTTGCCGATAGGGTCTGCTTTATCAAAATACTTTTTAGCGGCCGACTCAGCCATGAAAATTACGTCAGGTTTGTTTAATTCACTGGCCGTGCCCTTGATAAGAGGGAAAGTGAAAAATGAAAAGAAATTACCTTCGGCATAGGCAATATTTTTCTCTCTAAACGAAACATTCTTAGATTCATTTTTTACAATGCCTTGCGCTACTCCATCGGCTACTCTGCAATATTCTTTTATTTCTGGAAGACGCTCCTTGGCTTTGGTTGCCCAGCCTGGTTCTACTTGCGCCCATGTTTCGCCTTTATTATTCTGGTTCAGTAGGCGATACATGTTGGGTAAATTAGCATGAAATTGGTTCACGCTTCTTTCCAAGCTTACATATTCTAAAATCAACAAAAAGGCAGAAATTCCTAAAGCCAACCCTGCAATATTAATAAATGAGTAAACCTTGTTCCTGAACAAGACTCTCAAAGCTATTTTAAGATGATTTTTGAACATGAGTAGTTATGACTTTAAGATTTTAGACTTTAGTATTTGTGACTTTAGGACTAAAGGATTTTGGATTTCGGTGAAAAAATACTCCTCACTCCGCATTCCAAACTCCTCACTCCATTCATTCTGCTCGTAGGCTCTTTACAGGGTTCATCAAGGCTGCTTTGATAGACTGGTAGCTTACTGAAATCAAGGCGATGATGATTGAAGCAATGGCTGCCAAAGCAAAAATCCACCAACTGATGTCTACTCGATAAGCAAAGTCTTGTAGCCATTTATTCATTGCCCAATAAGCAATTGGCGAGGCTATTACAATGCCTAGGATGACTAACGTCAAGAAGTCTTTTGATAACAACTTCACAATCTGACTTACCGATGCTCCCAATACTTTTCTAATACCAATTTCTTTCGTGCGTTGTTGGGTTGTAAAGGCTACTAGGCCGAATAAGCCCATGCAAGAAATCAAAATAGCAATACCCGTAGCCGTATTTAGGATTTGAGCAAAACGTTTTTCTTTTTCATAAAACTTCGCAATACTTTCATCAAAGAAAGTAGCGTTAAATTCTTCATAGCTATTTGGATATACTTCCTTATAAGCCTTTCCTATTTTGGCTAAGACGGCCTTGAAATCAGCAGACGATTGTCCTTTGCTGCGCACTTTTACGTTGAAAGCCGTTTCATATTTATTCTCCGACATCATGTATAAGGGCTGAATAGCCTTGTGCAAGGGTTGTAAATGAAAATCAGCCACTACTCCCACGATTGGTAAGTTGATATCTCCTTTCCCTCCTGAATAAATCAAAAATTGACCAACAGCTTGTTCTGGTTTATTAAAGCCCAACGCTTTTGCATAGCTTTCATTAATTACAAATTCTTTGGCGGTATCGCTAGTTGTAAGATTTCTTCCAGCGATAACTTTCAATCCATACATTGGGATATAATTTGCATCAACAGAGCGTCTGTGAACATCCAACTTAACTTCTTTTTTCCCATTTCTATAGGTAACCCTGTTGGTAGAATATCCATTTTTAGCTGGTTTGTCACCTAGACTAATCATTTCTACTTCAGGGATTTGTTTTAGCTTTTGAATCAATACATTCTTCTTATTATTTTCTGTATCGTGCCAATCGCTATAAAAATTAATGATAGCATCCTTCTTAAAGCCTAAGTCTTTATTAATCATAAACCTAGATTGCGTAGCGACGATGATTGTCCCTAAAATGAAGACTTGCGATGCCGTAAACTGAAACGTAATCAATGCTTTGCGGAGGAATGCTGTTCGGCTTTGACCATTCACTACCTGATTTTTTAAAGATGATACAGGCTGATAGGATGAAATAATCCAAGCAGGGTATAAGCCCGATAAAATACAGGTTACGATGGTAATGGTTATTAAAAAAGCAATAATGTTTGGGGCTAAAATATTAAAATGCAATTCTTTAGGAACGAAATCTTCAAATACCCAAAGGATGGGTTCTACAAATAAAACAGACAGCAATACCGCTGAGGTAGTGATGATGAGGGTCTCACATAGAAACTGTGTAATCAAGCTTTTACGATTGCTCCCCAACACTTTACGTACCCCAATTTCTTTCACACGGGTGATAGATTGGGCAGTAGCTAAATTGACAAAATTGATAGCGGCAATCATTAATAAAAATACTGCGATACCTAGCAAGGCATAGAGTGTTGGTAAATGTACCTGACGGGAAAAATTATCACCAAATTCAGCATTGAAATGTATATCAGACAAAGCTTGCAAACTAAGGGTACGCCCAATATTCCATTCGTCTTTCTGATCAAGATGCTTCTTTAGAAAAGTTGGAAACTTGGCATTGATATTCCCTGCTGTGGTATTCTGACTAAGTTTCACAAACGCCATAGAACTAGAATTTGTATTGGTCCATTCGTCCAATTGAAATTCTTTTCTCCAGTTTTTTGCCTCGATGCTTTTAAAGGAAATAAAAACTTTGAATTTGAAATCAGAATTATCAGGCAATTCTTTGACAATCCCTGTTACGGTTGTAACCAAAGAATCATTAAAGTATAATTGTTTGCCTAAAACTTGTTGTAAAGGAATTTTGCCAAAATATTTTTCAGCTTCATTTTTTGTTAATATTACCTCATTAGGGGTTTGAAGGGCTGTTTTTTGATTACCCTCTAGCCATTCATAATTGAAAATATTAAAATACTGTGGCTGACAAATCAAGATTTCAGCATGATTGCTTTTCCATGTTTTAGGCAAATTTTTAGTGTCGTTTTTACCGTTTGGTACTGTTACTTTAGATTCCCAAACATGGCAAGCCGTAAGGTATTCAATGCCTGGTACTTCCTGTAAGATGGATTCGGGCATGGGGGCAGATAAGCCTGCATTAAAGAAATACTTGCCATCTTGATTTTTAAATCCAGACGTGATTCGGTAAATCCGTTCACGGTCGGGATGAAAATTTTCAAAACTCAATTCAAAGCTTACCAACAGGTAAATTACCAAACAAGCACTTACGCCAATAGCTAAGCCCAGAATATTAACTAAGGAATAGAGCTTGTTTCTAAACAAGATTCTCAAAGCGATTTTTAAGTAACTGTTGAACATAATTTTTTAGACTTTAAGATTTTAGAAATAAGACAAAAGACTTTAGGGTTTACGATTTTTAAGATGTAGGATTAATGACTTTAGGACTAAAAGACTAAAGCGTTTTGGGCTTAGGTAAAAAATATATCCCTCACTCCGCATTCAAAACTCTAAACTTCATTTATTCTGTTCTCAGGCTTTTTACAGGATTCATCAAAGCTGATTTTGTGGCTTGGTAACTCACGGTTATTGTCGCAAAAAGTAGCGTAACAAGGAATGAAACTATGAAAATGTCAATGTTGATATTAATTCTATAAGCAAAATTCTGTAACCATTGATTCGCCGATAGCCATGCAACAGGCGAGGCTATCAAAAAGGCAATGATGACCAGTTTGGCAAACTCTTTACCGAATAGCCATAATATTTGTGGAACAGAGGCTCCTAAAACTTTTCGGATACCAATTTCTTTCGTTTTAGTTTCTGCCATAAATGCTACTAAGCCATATAAACCCAAGCAACCAATAAAAATAACAAGCAAAGCAAAGACATTCAGGAGTTTAGAAATCATGGTTTCTTGCTCGTAAAACTTCGCTATTCTTTCATCCATGAACGAAAACTCGAATACATTTTCAGGATAAACACTTTGCCAAATAGCTTTGATTTTATCAATTTTATCGCTAGTCACTTGCCCGCTTAATTTTATGCCAGCAAACTGAAAGCTATTCTTTTGCATACCAATAACCAAGGGTTCTATTTTCTCATGAAACGAACGTTGATGAAAACTCTTGACAACACCTACGATGGGTGCTTTTATGCCAAATTCTCCCACTTCTATTTCTTTCCCTATTACTTCGTTTGCATCTTTAATACCAAGTCTGGCTACTAGTTCTTCATTGATTAAAAATTCGCGGATGCTATCATTTGCCACAATGTTTCTACCAGCAATGAGTTTAATGCCAAATGTTTCCAAAAAATTAGTATCCGCTAGCTTAGAGCGAGCTGGGAAGCCTTCCCAATCTCTCCCCGCATACCTTATAGAACCTCCATAACCACTATTATCAGCAGGCGGACGAAAGCAAAAACTAACATTTTTTACATCGGGGTCTTGGCGAAGTTTATTCAATAGCACATCCGTTTGGTTGTGTCTTTCTCCAAAGACAGGAATGATTAAAAGAGTATCCTTATTAAAACCTAAGTCACTATTCTTGAAAAAATCCATTTGTTGAAAAACCACAAATGTGCCAATAATTAATAATTGTGAAAGGGTAAATTGAATAACAACCAAGCTTCGTCTGATGGGAAAACCTGCAATTTGCTGATTGGTATTACTGCCTTTCAAAGCTTTTGTCACGTTAAATCCAGATAAGACAAAGGCTGGATAAAAGCCAGATAATAAAATAACCAATGCGAAAAGTATAATCAAAAAACTAACTAATTGATAGTCAATGATAAGTGTTAGGTTTGTATGTGTCCAGTCACTTAAAACGGGCAAAAATTGTTGTGTAAGAGCAATAGCTAAAATCAAAGATGACCCAACAATTAAAGTGACTTCGGCAATGAATAACCAAAAGAGATGGCTACGTTTACTGCCGAGTAGTTTTCGGATACCTACTTCCTTATTTCTTTTTAAGGCTTGGGCTGTGGCCAAATTTACAAAGTTAATACAAGCTGTGATAACTAAAAACACACCAATTATGACTAAAACCCAGATAGTTTCTATTCTGATAACACCTCTATACAGTGGATTAAAGTGAATATCTCTCAAGGGTTGAAGATGGTGCTTAAAAACGTTGGCATCTGCACCATGATATTTTTTAGAAAAAGCTATCATTTTACGGTCAAAATCAGCAGGAGCAACATTGTCTTTTAACAAAACAAATACTTCTTTATTTGAATCTATCCACCCCCAATCTTCAATATGTTGCTTTGGTTCTATGGTTTTAAATGACTCCATAGAAATAAACATATCCATTTTATTATCCGTATTTTCTGGATAATCGTTTAAAATACCCGCTACTTTCAGGGTGAATTTATTATTAACCTGAATGATTTTACCCATTGGGTTTTCATTCCCAAAGTATTTTTTCGCTAGTTTTTTCGTCAAAACAACGGTATTGGGTTCATCCATTACTGTTGGGTTACCAACAATCCATTGGTAATCGAAAATATCAAACCAATTTTTATCAGTATAGGCAATCCCCGTTTTTTCTAAGTAACGATCTACCTGAGTTGTACTTTTAGGAATACCAACGGTGTAAGACATATTTTTGGCGATATATGATGCCTTTTGTACTTCGGGTATATCATTTTGAATGGCTTTTACCATTGGGTAGGGGCTACCATTATCGTGTTCGAGATGGTCTTTACTAAATTGTAAATCACTTACTACCCTATAAATATTATCAAAGTTTTTATGGTACCCATCAACACTTAAATTGAATTTTACAAACACAAAAATCAGTAAACCTCCTGTTAAACCAAGCGATAATCCTACGACATTAATTAGGGTATAATTTTTATGTCTTAGCAGTGTCCTGATGGCTATTTTTAGATGATTCTTTAGCATGACTTTCAAGATTTTAGCATTTGTAATATGATCAATGTTTCAATTATGAGTTTTGAGCGGTACTTCGCCACAATGTTGATTTTTTTTGCCCGCAGATTTTTAGAGATTTATTTCGCAGATTTACACAGATATATTATTTGTCAGCGTAAATCTGCGGTATTTATCAGCAATATCTGCGGGTAAAAAATCTACACTCAGTTTATTCTGTTCGTAAGCTTTTAACTGGATTGGCAGAGGCCGCTTTGATGGCTTGGTAACTTACTGTCGCCAACGTTATTACTAATGCTCCTAAGCCAGATAAGCCGAAAATCCACCATGAAATATCTGTGCGATAAGTATATTTCTCAATCCAGTTGTTCATAAAAAAGTATGAAATAGGGCTAGCTATCAAGATGGAAATCATCACCAAAACCACAAAATCTTTAGATAACAATTGCCATAAATTAAATACTGACGCTCCTAATACTTTTCTAACACCAATCTCTTTTGTACGTTGTTCCGCGGTGAAAGATGCCAAGCCAAAAATCCCTAAGCAACTAATGAAAATAGCAAGAATAGCAAAGAAGGTAGCCAACTTTCCAATACGTTCTTCATTACCGAATTTCCTAGCGTATTGGTCATCCACAAATTTGTATTCAAAAGGTGCAGCAGGATTATATTTTTTGAACACTGTTTCTATTTTGCTCAATGCTTCTCTTGAACTTGAGTTGGGATTAATTTTCAGAATGATTACATTTTCCTGATCTTTTGAGATATGGAATAACGATGGTCTAACAGGTTGATAAGGAGACTGAACCACCATATCTTTAATGACGCCCACTATTTTAAATGGTTTGCCATTCCATTTAAGCGTTGCGCCAATCGGATTTTTCAATCCTATAAATTTTACAGCGGCTTGGTTTAGTACAAATGCCAACGAGTCAGTAGCATATTCTCTTGAGAAGTCTCTACCATCTACAAATTGCCATCCAATCGTTTTGCCATATTCATAGGTTACGCCATTATTAGGGAAATCAACGGCTAGATTTGGGTCTTTTCCTTCCCATTCAAAACCGCCATTTGTGTTCCATACTTCAGTAGTAGGGCTTCCAGATTCTGTCATTTCAACAATAGCTCCCGAACTTTTTAGTTCACTACGGACAGTCTCAAAATGGTTATGAACATCAGGCGTGGCCATATTCATGATAATTAGCCCGTCGCGATTATAACCAATTGGACGACTTTTAGCATGTTCTATTTGTCGAAATACGATGATGGTTCCGATAATTAAGGTAACAGAAACAGTAAATTGAATAACGACTAATACTTTACGAGGAATAGTAGCATAGCGACCTACCTTGAAAGTTCCTTTTAATACTTTTACAGGTTGGAAAGAAGATAAATAAAGGGCTGGATAACTGCCTGCTATCAAGCCTGTGATTAAAGTAAAGAAGATACCTATCAACCAGAAAAAAGGGTTAGTCCACAAAATATTCATCTTTTTGTCGGCCACTTCGTTAAAGAATGGCAAGAACAACTGTACCAACAGGATTGATAACCCAAAAGCAAAAGCTACCACTAATAATGATTCGCTAAGAAATTGTGCAATCAACTGTGAACGAGCTGACCCAATAGCCTTACGGACACCCACTTCTTTGGCTCTTTTTTCTGAACGGGCAGTACTCAAATTCATGAAATTGATACATGCCAACAATAACACAAAGATGCCAATAATGCCAAATAACCAAACGAACTGTATTCTTCCACCAATATTTACACCATTTTTAAAGTCTGAATACAAATGCCAATTGCTCATAGGTTGTAGAAAAACCTCAGGCTTGTATCGTTTTTCTTCTTTACCAAGGTTATTGAATTTCACATTGATGATTTTCTTTGAAACTTTATCGAAGTCTGCATTATCTGCCAATTCAGCAAATGTCTGGGTGAAATTACTTCCCCAAGGATTATCCATCTTTTTAATCCAATCGTTGGTAATCAAGTATAGCTCCCAAGGCAAAATATAGCTCATTTCTCTAAAGCTTGAATTATAAGGTAAGTCTTCATAAACCCCCGTCACTTTCACGCTTGTTTTATTGTCAATCTTCATCAATTTTTCCATTGGGTCAGCGTCGCCAAAATAGGCTTTTGCGACAGACTCAGACAGCAATATTGAATAAGGTTCTTTTAGTCCTTCTCTGGTACCTTTCAGCATTTTCAGCGTAAGCATTTCTGTTACTTTTGGTTCAAAGTAGTTCCCACTTTTAGTGAGTTTCTTTTCTCCAAAAGTCAAGATATGGTCTGATGTCCATGACGACTGTAACACATATTTAAAATCGCTACCATAATGGCTACGAATCTCTTCAGCCATCACCGCAGGGTTAGATTCCTGAGTAGCTTTTTCGCCATTATAAATATTATGTTGCATTACTTGAGCGATACGGTCGTAATGCTGATGGTATTTATCATAAGAAAGTTCGTCCCAAATCCAAAGCCCAATCAGCATGGCAACAGCCATACCTGTAGCCAAACCTGCTATGTTGATAAAAGAATAAACCTTGTGTCTAAGCAAAGTTCTTAATGCGATTTTTAAATAATTTTTTAGCATGATTTTCAAAATTTAGTTTTTTCAAGGTGACTGAAATATTTTAAAAAGATTTAAAAGTCAGAATGTCTTTTTTTAGTTGTGAGCGACCCGTTGCGACGGTTCAGAATTTTATCAGCGTAAATCTGCGGTATTAATCTGCAATATCTGCGGGTAAAAAACTCCAAATCATTCTGTCTTTAAACTCTTTATAGGATTCATCAAAGCCGCCTTAATCGCTTGAATACTTACTGTTAATATGGCAACCAACAAAGCCAATGCACCAGCTACAGCAAAAATCCACCATGAGATTTCAGTTCTGTAAGCAAAGCCTTGCAACCAGTTGCTAGATACATACCAAGCAAGCGGTGCAGACATTAGAAACGCTAATAATACCAGTTTTAAAAAGTCTTTTGAGAGAAGATTTACAAGGCTCAGTACAGACGCTCCCAATACTTTTCTGATACCGATTTCCTTAGTACGCTGTTCAGCTATAAAAGCCGCCAACCCAAAAAGTCCAAGGCTTGAAATGAAAATAGCCAAGAAAGCAAACAGGCTGGATAAAGTACTTACTACTTGCTCGCTTCTGTATTGTTTGGCATATTCTTCGTCGGTGAAATAATAAGTAAATGGATATTCTGGATTTATTTTTTTGCATAACACTTCTAATTGGGCAATAGCCTCAGCCGTTTTGCCCGCTTCTACACGCACAATGATGTTGCCTTGTTTATATCTATCGCTCAGGTAAGTAATCATGGGTCTGATAGGCGTGTGTAAAGATTGAAAGTGAAAATCTTTCACTACTCCAATGATTCTACCTTTTGCTCTACCCCAAGTAACAGACTCGCCAACAGGATTTTTAAAACCCATTGCCTTTTGTGCCGTTTCGTTGATGATAAATCCTAATGAATCTGATGCAAAATCTTTTGAGTATTCTCTGCCTGCTATCACTTCAAGATTCATCGTTTTCGCAAAATCGTACCCAACACCCACTGGGGTAAATCTTATTTTATCATTAGGATTACTGCCTGGCCAACTAATTGCTTCTGTACCGTCGCCAATACCTGCGGGATTGGCAGTCATGTGTGATATATATTTGATGCTTGAAAGGTGCGAGATTTCTTCTTTTAGAATATTATATTTCTTATTCAGGTTGCCCTCTACAGGAAAATAGAGAAGGTTTTCACGGTTAAAACCTAAGTTTTTGTGTTGGATATAATCTATTTGGCGATAGATTACAATCATGCCTATCACCAAAATGATAGAAAGTGAGAATTGAAAAACAACCAAGCCTTGTCTTAACCAAGTAGATGCTGAGTCGAATTTCAACGTACCTTTTAATACTTTAATAGGATTGAGGGACGACAGAAAGAATGCAGGATAACTACCAGCAACAATACCCGTTATAAAAGTCAGGACTATTAATAAACTCCAGAATGAAATTTCATTGATAGGTAAAACGATTGCTTTCCCCGTAAGGCTATTGAAAGAAGGTAACAATAGCGTAACCAGTAGGACAGAAATAGTAATCGCAAAAATAGTAAGCAACATAGCCTCGCCGATAAATTGCTTGATTAGGGCAGTACGAACAGCCCCCACTACTTTACGAACGCCAACTTCTTTGGCTCTTTTTGCCGAACGTGCCGTAGCTAAATTCATAAAATTGATACAGGCAATTAATAGAATAAAAACTGCCACAATGCTAAATAAACGAACGTATTCAATGCGTCCTCCTTCCATTTCAGCATTTTTGAAATTGCTATTCAAATAGTATTCATGAAAGGGCTGCATGGCCAATTCAGTTTTATCCAAGCCCTTTCTATATTTATCTAGTACATGCTTAATCTTATTGGCTACTAGCGTAGGATTAGCATCTGGTCGAATCATAAAAAAGGTCAGAGGGTCTGTACTGCCCCAATCTTTGGCCCATTCATTATCAATAACGTAAGCATCCCAGCTACGTAAACAGTCAAATTTCAAGGTGCTATTTTTCGGTAGGTTTTCAAAAACAGCCGTAATAACTAAATCATTACGATTATCATAACGGATTGTTTTGCCAATGGCTGCTTCTGGACTACCAAAAAATATCTCAGCCATTTTTCTAGAAATAGCAAGACTATTGAGGTCTTTTAAAGCAGTTTGGGCGTTCCCTTGTAATAACTTGAAGCTGAACATTTTAAAAAAGTCTGCTCCCGCTACGTTAGTTTCTTGTTTATTTACTTTATCGCCCACCATAAACGTTTGGCTACTAGGCCAAGAAAAAGCGGTTGACATTTGTATTTCAGGAATTACCCTTTTTAATTCTTCTGCTAAGGGTCCGGGTGTCCAGATTACTCCTTGTGTTTTTCCGCTAAAAAATTCCTTCATGTAAATTCTATACAATTGGTTTTTATTAGCATGAAAAGCATCAACACTTCGCTCATCTTGAACCCAAAGCATAATCATTAGGCTACACGTCATGCCAAGGGCTAACCCAAGAATATTAATCACCGAAAAAACCTTGTTTCTCAGTAAATTACGAAATGCAATTTTTAGATAATTGTTGAACATGATTTTTGTGACTTTAAGGTTTGTGACTTTAGGATTTTAAGATTATGGACTTTAGGATGCTGGACTTTATGACTTTAGGATTTTTGTTAGAGAATTACAAAACATCTAATAACACTCCATTTATTCTGTTCTTAAGCTTTTTACTGGATTCATCAGGGCAGATTTAATTGATTGAAAACTGACAGTCAGCAAGGTAATTGACAAGGCTCCGAGACCAGTCAACGCAAATATCCACCAAGAAATGTCTGTGTGGTAAGCATAATTTTGAATCCAATTATTCATAAAATAATAGGAGAGGGGAGTGGCAATCATAAAAGCAAGTAACACTAATACCACAAAATCTTTTGATAGCAATTGCCATAAATTAAAGACAGTAGCCCCCAATACTTTTCTGATACCAATTTCTTTGGTACGCTGTTCGGCTACAAATGACGCCAAGCCAAAAAGCCCCAAACATGAAATAAATATGGCAAGAATAGCAAAGAAGGTAGCTAGTTTACTGATACGTTCTTCATTATCGAATTTTTTGGCATATTCTTCATCGACGAAATTATAATCAAAGGGTTGTGAAGGATTATACTTTTTAAAGATGGTTTCAATTTTACTCAAGGCTATCGTTGCACTTATTTCAGGATTTACTTTAGCGAGGATATACGATACATCGTCTTTCGTGAAATTATATACAGTAGGTTTTACTTGTTCATAAGGCGATTGCATGATTACATCTTTTACTACTCCAATTACCGTGAAAGGTTGCTGAAACCATGATATTGCTTTGCCGATTGGCTGTTTTAAACCCATTAATTTCACAGCCGACTCATTCAAAATCACGGCGGTAGAATCTGAAGCAAAGTTTTTAGAAAAGTCACGACCTTCCTTCATTTGCCAGCCTATCGTTTTACCATAATCGTACGAAATACCAATGTTAGGAATTTCTGCTAATAGATTAGGGTCTTTCCCTGGCCAACTGAATGCACTACTAGATGACCAACTTTCTGTAGTCGGTGCAGAGGTTTCACAAACATTCACAACGGCTCCTGATTTTAATAGCTCGTCTTTTACTACATCAAAATGTTTATGAATTTCATTGATGGCTTGTGGTAATGAAACCAGTCCATTTGTTTCATAACCAATGGGTCTGTTTTTGGCATATTGTATTTGGCGGAAAACTACAATTGTGCCAATAATCAAAGTAATGGATACCGTAAACTGCATTACTACCAACACTTTGCGGGGCATGGATGCAAAGCGCCCAATCCTGAAAGAACCTTTCAGTACTTTAACAGGCTGAAATGATGATAAATAAAAGGCTGGATAAGTACCTGCAATTAGCCCTGTAAATAAGCTAAAGCCTATTCCTGCTAACCAAAATAAAGGATTTGACCATAGAATCGTAATATTTTTATCGGCAAGCTCATTGAAAAATGGTAAAGACAATTGCACTAAAAATAGCGATAAGATAAAAGCAAAAGTCACCACAACGAATGATTCACTAAAAAACTGTGAAATCAACTGGCTACGTGCAGAGCCAATGGCTTTGCGAACGCCTACCTCTTTGGCTCTTTTCTCACTTCTGGCAGTACTTAAATTCATAAAATTGATACAAGCCAAAAGCAATACAAATATGCCAATGAGACCGAAAAGCCAAACGTATTGAATCCGTCCGCCAATATTAAAACCGTCTTTAAACTCAGAATATAAATGCCATTTGCTCATTGGTTGTAGAAATAGCGTAGGTTTTAATTTAGCCAATTCTGCATTGACCTTTTTCAACTTTGCATCCTTAATTTTATAGGACACTTTATCGAAATCGGCATTTTCTGAAAGTTGAACATACACTTGGAATGCATTTGCTCGCCAAGGGTCGCCCATTGTTCTAACCCATTCGTAACGAGTATTAAATAATTTGTAAGGAGCAATAAAAGAGACTGTATGGAAAGTAGAATTAACAGGGAAATCTTCATAAACACCCGTAACTTTTACAGCATACTGGTTATCCATTTTAATCACTTTCTCTAGAGGGTCTGTACTACCAAAAAGTGCACGAGCTACCGAAGCGGATAAAATGACAGAATAAGGGTCATTTAAGCACTCACGAGAACCTTTTAACATATTCACTCCTAGCATTGCTAAGCCTTCTGGTTCTATATAGGAACCCACTTTTAAAAATTTGTTATTGCTATAACTTAATACATTCCATACATCGTTCATCGTGAGGACAACATGCTTAAAGTCGCTTCCATAGTTTTTCCTAAGCTCTTCTGCTAAAGGATATGGCACGCTTTCTCTTGTTTGTACTTCCCCATTATTGCTGATGTGTTGCATCACCTTAGCAATGCGATCATGATTTTTATGGTATTGATTAAAGGTTAGTTCGTCCCATATCCAAAGCCCAATCAGCATAGCTACTGCCATACCAACTGCCAATCCACCGATATTAATGAACGTATAAACCTTATTTCGAGTAAGGTTTCGGAAGGCTATTGTTAGATAATTTCTGAACATGGTTTCTGAGACTTTAAGGTTTTAGACTTTAGGACTTTAAGATTTGTGACTTTAGGATTTATGACTAAAGGATTAAAGTATTTTCATTATATCGCTCGGCGGAGGGGTGCTCCATATCATTCTGTTTTTAAACTCTTTACGGGGTTTGCTAAGGCTACTTTTATGGCTTGGTAACTAACAGTCAATAAGGTGATTAATAAAACACCTAAACCTGCCGCTGCAAAAACCCACCAAGCAATATCTATGTGGTAAGTGTATTTCTGTACCCAATTATTCATAAAATAATATGCTAGGGGCGAAGCTATACACAGCGAAATCATCACCAATAACACAAAGTCTTTAGACAATAAAGCCCATAAATTGGTTACAGTAGCTCCTAATACTTTTCGTACACCAATCTCTTTAGTGCGTTGCTCAGCTACAAAAGATGCCAAACCAAAAAGCCCTAAACATGAAATAAAAATGGCTAAACAGGCAAAAAAAGTAGCAAGTTTGCCAATGCGTTCTTCCTGACTGAATTTTTGAGCAAACTGTTCATCTACAAATTTGTAATCGAAAGATGCCGAGGGTACTATATTTCTAAATACAGCTTCAATTTTTGGGATAGCATCGCTGGCACTTACGGTAGGCTTTATTTTGATATCTATCATACTCCCTGATTCGTAGTTGGCATCTAACTTGAAAAAACCACGTTTTACAGGTTCATAGGGAGATTGCATCACCATGTCTTTTATTACCCCAATTACCCGCCATGATATGTTGGCTTCTTCATTTTTTATGAATTCCCCCACAGGATGTTTAAAGCCTAAGTATTTAGCAGCGGTTTCATTGATAACAATACAGTTAGAATCTGTCGCAAATGCTTTTGAATAGTCGCGACCATCTACAAACTGCCAGTCTACCATTTTGCCAAAGTCGTGGGTTACAAAAGTTAATCCAAAGTCTGAATCTGTTTCAGGGTCTTTACCTTTCCAGCTAAATCCACCCATGTTGTTCCAAACGGCTGTTAGCGGACTAGATGAAAGCGCCATACTCGACACCATGCCAGTATTCAGCAATTCACTTTTCAGGATGTTAAACTTTCCTTTGTAATTAGGGTCGTTCATAGGGATTGTTATCAACCCTTCTCTATTATAGCCAATTGGTCGGTTACGGGCGTGCTGGATTTGTTGATACACCACGATAGTACCAATAATCAAGACGACTGATACGGTAAACTGAATAACAACTAATACTTTTCGAGGCATTGCTGCCAAGCGTCCTAAACGAATCGTTCCCTTCAATACCTTGATAGGCTGAAATGAAGAAAGGTAAAAAGCTGGATACAAACCTGCCATAAAACCCGTGAGGGTGATAAAAACAATGTTTAATAACCAGAAGATAGGATTTGTAAATGGAATAGCTAGTTCTTTGTCAGCCAATTCATTAAACCATCCTATTGATGAGGAAACTAATAAAATAGAAAATGTAAACGCTAAAATTACTACCAGAAAAGACTCGCTCATAAATTGCTGAACAAGTTGCCCTTTTGCAGAACCAATGGCTTTGCGAACACCTACTTCTTTCGCACGTTTTTCAGAACGAGCAGTACTTAAATTCATGAAATTAATACAAGCCAAAAACAACACAAAGACACCAATAATACCAAAAAGCCATACAAATGTGATTCGCCCACCTGCTGGTCTACCATCTTTGAAATCACTATACAAATGCCACTGTTTCATTGGATATAACAGCATTTCGAGCTTGAATTTTTTGATATCCTCCTCCAATTCTTTAGGGCCATTTTGCTGGTAAAACTTTTGAATACCTGCATTAGCAACGTCCATCGTTACGTTTGGCTGTAACTGTACATAGATGATAAATGAAGTATTACCCCAATCGTTTTCAGCTTTTTTAATCCAATCGTTTGATGATACCCATAAATCCCAAGGCGAAAAAAATTGACAATCTCCGAATCGATTGTTTCGAGGGATGTCTTCGTACACCCCTTTAACAATTACATTCATTCGATTATCAATCTTCAAACTTTTGTTCATTGGGTCAGTAGTCCCAAAAATTGCATCGGCTGTTGATTTTGAAATGATGATAGAGTTAGGCGTATTCAAGGCAGCATAGTTTCCAGCTAACATCTTTAAAGAAAGCATGTCTGCAATACCTGGTTCTATAAACTCACCTCTTTTTGATAGCTTTTTATCATTGAGAGAAAGCGTGAAGTCGCCTACCCAAAAGCCTAGTAAAATATGTTTAAAATACTGTTTATATGTTTTTTTCAACAAAGCCCCCATTGGAAACTGCATGGCTTCTCCACCTCTGATTTCCCCTGTAGTAGGCTCTGTCCCAAGTCTTCTGATTTGTGCTATACTTTCATAATTTTTATGGTATTTGTCGAATGATAATTCATCATAAACCCAAAGCCCAATCAGCATCGCTACTGCCATACCCACTGCCAATCCACCGATATTGATGAACGAATAAACCTTATTTCTGAACAGTGTTCTTATTGCAATTTTTAGATAATTTCTGAACATGGTTTTCAAAGTTTTAGGTTGGTAATATCATTGAAAGATGCTGAAAGTTTTATGTTTTAGATATAGCGTTTTACCCGCAGATTTTCAGAGATTTTTTTCGCTGATTTACGCAGATACTATTTGTCAGCGAAAATCAGTGGTATTAATCTGTAATATCAGCGGGTAAAACTTAAAACTCTTCACAGGATTTGCCAAGTACGATTTTACCCGCTGATTTTCGCAAATACTATTATTTGTCAGCGAAAATCCGCGGTATTAATCTGCAATATCAGCGGGTAAAACTCAAAAATCAGTATTATATCTACTCTGTTCTTAAACTTTTCACAGGGTTTGCTGAAGCGGCTTTTACAGCTTGATAACTTACGGTTAATAGCGTAATCACCAAAGCACCTAAACCTGAAATTCCAAAAATCCACCACGAAATATCTGAACGGTATTCATAATTTTTCAACCAGCCATTCATAAAATAATAAGCAATTGGGGTAGCGATTAAGAAAGAAATCATTACTAAAATCACGAAGTCTTTAGAAAGCAATTGCCATAAATTGAATATTGAAGCACCCAATACTTTTCTTACGCCAATCTCTTTAGTGCGTTGTTCTGCCGTAAATGAAGCTAAGCCGAATATGCCTAAACAACTGATAAAGATGGCTAAACAAGCAAAGAAAGTCGCTAATTTTCCGATGCGTTCTTCGCTACTGAATTTCTTTGCATATTGTTCGTCGGCAAATTTATAATCGAACGGACTACCAGGATTATATCTTCTGAATACATCACCTACCTTGTCTAATGATGCGGTAGCACTCATTTTAGGGTTTAGTTTGATATTGAAGAAACTAGCCCATTCATAATTGACAAAGAATATCGTTGGCTTGATGGGCTCGTAAGGTGATTCCATTACCATATCTTTTATAACACCTGTTATTCTATAATTTTTACCGTTCCATTTGATGTTTTTCCCAACAGACTCTTTAAAGCCGATGAATTTAGCTGCCGCTTCGTTCAAAACCATTGCGGAGGTATCAGTAGCGAAACTTCTTGAAAAATCTCGTCCATCTACAAATTGCCAACCTACGGTTTTACCATAGTCGTGCGATACAGCAATGACACCAAAAAGTGCTTGAAGATTAGGGTCTTTTTTCTCCCAGTCAAAACCTATCTGATTAGAATATACGCCAGTAGTCGGACTTGACGATTGAGATACTTCATAAACAGCGCCTGTTTTTAATAAATCGTTCCTCAAAGCATCATAATGTCCTACTAATTCAGGGGTATTAATGTTGATAGCAATAAGCCCATCGCGGCTATAACCAACTGGACGATTCTTAGCATGCTGAATTTGGCGATAAACAATAATGGTTCCGATGATTAAAGTAACCGAAACGGTGAATTGAATAACAACTAATACTTTACGAGGAATAGCGGCAAAACGCCCAACACGAAATGTCCCTTTTAATACATGAATAGGATCAAAAGATGATAAATAAAATGCTGGGTAACTTCCCGAAACCAATCCTGTAATCAGTGAAAATGAAATACTGAGTATCCAGAAATATGGATTTCCCCATAGTATATTCATCTTTTTATCCGATAACTCATTGAACCAAGGAAGCGTAAGTTGTACTAAAATAATGGTAAGGATAAAAGCAAAAACTACAATCAATAATGACTCACTCAAGAACTGAGTGATTAATTGTGAACGCATAGACCCAATAGCTTTACGCACACCTACTTCTTTAGCACGTTTTTCAGAACGAGCTGTACTCAAATTCATGAAATTGATACAAGCCAATAAAAGTACAAACACCCCAATAATACCAAACAACCACACAAACTGAATGCGTCCACCTACAATTTTACCATCTTTGAATTCTGAATATAAGTGCCATTTACTTAATGGATGCAAGAAAACCATTGGTTTGGCCGCATCTTGCTTGTCGTGATTGAACTTCACATATTTAATTTTAGCAGAAACTTTATCAAAATCAGCCTGCGGGTTCAGTTCTGCAAATGTTTGAAACGAATTATTATTCCATTGGTCTTGTGAATTTCTTACCCACTCTGTTGTAGACAAGTATAAACTCCAAGGCAATAAGAAGGTAACATCATTCAAACTAGTATTATGAGGGAGGTCTTCATAAACCCCTGTTACTTTTACATCAGTTTTATTATCAATCTTTACTACTTTATTGATTGGGTCTGTATTACCAAATAAAGCAATAGCTACTGATTCTGAAAGGAGGATATTATAAGGGTCTTTCAAACCTTGCTGTGTACCTTTCAACATTTTCAAGGTAAACATCTCAGGGAATTTTGGTTCTACGAAATTGCCTGTTTTAGTGAATTTCTTATCACCAACTGCTATAACACGTTCGAATGTCCAAGAGGATAACACGACATTTTTAAAGTCACTACCATATTTAGCTCTTAACTCAGGAGCTAAAGGCAAAGGCATTGCTGTTTGTGAACCTGTTACGCCATTCCAAGTCTGGTTTTGCATGACTTGTGCTAGGCGGTCGTATTTTTCGTGGTATTTATTAAAAGAAATTTCATCATAAATCCATAGACCAATCAACATCGCTACAGCCATTCCTACAGAAAGTCCAATGATATTAATGGCAGAATATGCTTTGTTTCTCAGCAAAGTTCTTAAAGCTATTTTTAAATAATTTTGTAACATAGTTTTAGGGATTGATGACTAAAGGACTAACGGATTTGGGGTTTTGAATTTCGGTAAAAAAAATACTCATCACGCTGCATTCAAAACTCCAAATTCAAAACTATTCCGTTCTTAAACTTTTTACTGGATTTGCCAACGATGCACGAATAGAGCGATAGCCAACTGTAATGCCGGCAATTAAAATGGTAGTGCCTATTGAAAGCAAGAATATACCTACGCCTATGCTAATTCTGTATTCGTAGTTTTGTAGCCAACCGTTCATTATCCACCAAGCTGCTGGTGCGGCGATGACAAATGCGATGATGATTAATTGTGCAAATTCTTTTCCGAATAGTGCCAAGATGTTTCCAACACTTGCGCCTAATACTTTTCTGATACCGATTTCTTTGGTTTTCTGAGTAGCCATGAATGATACCAATCCGTATAGCCCTAAACAACCAATTAGGATAGCCACTAAAGCAAAGAAATTAATCAGGTTGCCCATGGTTTCTTCTTCCTGATAGGCTCTTTGGATGGCTTCGTCTACAAATTGATTATCGAAATAACTTTCTGGATATACCTGATTAAAGGCTTTTTCCAACGATTTAACTACTTTCTGATAGTTTGCCGAACGTAATTTTAAGTTGGCAAAGTAAAAATTAGTAGCATCGGTTGTCATATAAAGTGGGTCAATGGTATTTGCCAACGATTGTTGGTGAAAATCTTTCACTACTCCAACAATATCTACATTCTTGCCTCTTGAGGCAAGTTTTTTACCGATGATTTGAGCAGGGTCTTTAATCCCTAATTTCTTTACAAAGGCTTCATTGACAATTACTTCTCTGACAGAGTCGGCAGGGTAGAGGTTTCGACCTGCTACTAGCTTGATGCCATATAAATCTAAATAGTTGGCATCAACTCCTTTAGCGTGTGTACTCCATTTTTCACTTTCCGGACGGTTATCAAATTTTAGACTTGTACTACTAACCCAACCAGATTGTGGAGCACCCGACATTGAAAAGCTTACTTTCTCAACATCAGGAATAGCCGAAATCAAGTTTTTAAAGGTGTTCATTTTTACAATATCTTGTCTAGGCACAAATGGTAGCTGAACCGTCATGATTGCATCCTTTTTGAAGCCCAAATCAGTATTCTGGAAATAGGATAGCTGACTAGTAACTACAGCCATACCAATGATTAGCATTTGCGAAATAGCAAATTGAACTACTACTAAACTTCTTCTTACCGAAAAACCTCCTACTTGTTGCGTAGAAATTTTTCCTTTTAAAGCCATTACGGGCTGGAAACCTGCTAAAACCAAAGCTGGATAAGCTCCAGAAAGCAGAATTACAGCTACTACGATACCAACGATATAAAGAATGACTGAGGCATCGAAATAGAAAGTAAATTTGAATGCTCCATCTAAATATTCACGCGCTATTTTCTCGCCAAATTGGAATAGAAATAAAGAAATCACCAAGGATGTAATGGTAATCATAGCAGTTTCTGCCATAAATTGCCAGAACAATTGCGACTTAGAACTACCCAAAACTTTACGAACACCTACTTCTTTTGAGCGTTTCAATGCCTGAGCAGTCGCTAGATTAACAAAGTTGATACTTGCGGTGATGATTAAGAAAATACCAATGGCAAAGAGTGATAGGATTAAGTTTTTGTTTACACCACCATAATCTTCTGAAAAGTGAATTTCTTTGAGTGGTTGCATCGGGTAACGTATTGTTTTTACCTCATCTGGTCTGTATTTCTTTACGAAATTCAGCATTTGCTTATCCCAGTTAGCTTTAGTGAACTTATCATTCAGCGAAACAATACAGCGAGTGCTACTATTGGTACTGCCAAAATCATCGTTGATTGAACCATAAAATTCTTTCAAACTAGCATAGGATGTCATTACTTGGTAAGCAAAATCGGTATTGTCTTTATAATCTTTAAAAACACCAACGATTTTTAGACTCAAGCGACCATCATTTTTAATGATTTTGCCAAGCACGTCAGTTGTTCCAAAATACTTGATAGCATTTTTCTCACTGATTACCACAGTATTAGGGTTTTTCAACTCTTCACTACCACCAGCAATCCACTCATAGTCAAAAATTTTGAAGAAAGAAGGCTCAACGAATGCTCCTTCTTCGGTTTCTTTAAATTTTTTATCTATGCCATTTCCCGACGGAACTGCTACAAAATAGCCCCCTTGTATTTCTGTCATCGAAAGGTTTTCGATTTCTGGATACGAAGCTAAAACAGCCTTCCCGAATGGATACGGAATGCCTGGTGTATGGAAGTTTTCTCCACCTTCACTTGATATAAATTCACTTACAATTCTGTAAGTATTTGCATATTTACTGTGATGTTTATCTATATTAAAATGGTAGCGAACTAAGGCGAAAATCAACATTGCACAAGTAAGCCCTAAAGACAAACCTGCAATGTTGATAAAAGCATAACTTTTGTTTCTCAAAAGATTGCGAAAAGCTATTTTTATATAATTCTTTAGCATGGTTTTAAAGGTTTTTAGCTGTCAGTTTTAGCAATGAGCCTTGAGCGATGAGCTTTGCAATTTTATCTTAGACAACGAGAACTCACTTCTCACTGCTCAAAGCTTACAACTCATAGCTTTCTTTATCCCAAAATATTCTCCATCACAACTTTTCCATCTAACAAACGTATGATTCTGTGTGCATAACGAGCATCGTGTTCAGAGTGCGTTACCATGATGACAGTCGTACCAGCTTCGTTCAATTCAGTTAATAACTGCATTACTTCATTACCGTTGGTAGAATCCAAGTTACCTGTAGGTTCATCGGCCAAGATTAATTTTGGCGTATTTACTACAGCACGTGCTACAGCACAACGCTGTTGCTGACCACCCGACAATTGTTGTGGGAAGTGGTTTCTACGGTGCATAATTTGTACTTTTTCTAATACTGCTTCTACTTTTTGTTTGCGTTCGGCAGCATCCACACCCAAGTATAAAAGCGGTAATTCTACATTTTCATACACTGTTAGTTCGTCAATCAAGTTGAAAGACTGGAACACGAAACCAATATTACGCTTGCGGAGGTCAGCACGGCGGCGCTCGTTGAAATGAATGATTTCTTCGCCATTGAACATAAAGCTACCTTTCTCGGCGTCGTCCAACATACCAATGATATTTAATAAAGTAGATTTACCACAACCCGAAGGGCCCATGATGGCTACAAATTCACCTTTCTTTACTTCTAATGAAAGTTTATTTAAAGCAACCGTTTCGATGTCTTCAGTACGGTAAATCTTTTCTAAGTCTGTAATTTTTAACATGGTTTTAGATTTTTAGCTTTGAGCTTTGAGCTGTGAGCCTTGAGCTTTAAGCAGTGAGTTTTAGCTATGTAATTTTAGTTTTTGATTTCAATTAGCTTTCAGCCTTGAGCTTTGAGCAATGAGTTTTAGTTATGTACTATTTAGTTTCTAATTTTTGTTTTTAGTAATTATTGCTTTATGAATTATTGTTAAATTAGCTTTCAGTACTGAGTTTTTAATGCCAAATTCAACTCAATGCTTATACCTAAAAAATACTACAATGAGAGATTTTAAAAAACTACAAGTGTGGCAAAAAAGCCATTTACTAACCTTAGAAATTTATAAAACAACTACTCTTTTTCCTAAGGATGAACTTTTTGGACTTATCAGTCAAATGCGACGTTCTAGCTCATCTATTCCTACCAATATTGCTGAAGGTTGTGGTCGAGAAAGTAATATCGAATTCAACCGTTTTTTAACAATCGCTAAAGGTTCTGCCTCTGAGTTAGAGTATCAATTATTATTAGCGAAAGATTTAAACTACATCAGCATACAAAGCCATGATTTTCTTAATGATAAAGTAAACGAAATTAGAAAAATGCTTTATGGATATGGTTCGAAGCTATTATAGCTATTAGCTTTGAGAAGTGAGCTTTGAGCTTTAACTTTTAGGATTTCATAAATAATAACATATATGAAAATCTAAAATCTATCTAACTCAAAGCTCATTTTTTACAGCTATTATAGCTATTAGCTTTGAGAAGTGAGCTTTGAGCTTTAACTTTTAAGATTTCATAAATAATAACATATATGAAAATCTAAAATCTATCTAACTCAAAGCTCAAAACTCATGGCTTATAGCTCACAGCCCAGAGCTTACTGCTTACTCTCTTTTTTTATAACCAATTCCTGCATATCCCCATAGTTTTCATAACTAGACGTTACTACTTTATCACCTGGTTTTAAGCCTTCCAAAACTTCATAGTATTCAGGGTTTTGACGACCCAATTGAATATCTACTTTATAAGCTTTTTCTCCGTTTTCACCTACTTTGAAAATCCAGTTTCCACCAGTTTGTTGATAGAACCCACCTTTTGCTAATAACACAGCCTGAGTTTGGTCACTTAAAGATAAACGTACTTGTAAAGTTTGTCCACGACGTATATCGCTTGGTGGTGTTCCTATAAATTCCATATCTACTTGGAAACGTCCATTCGTTACTTGTGAATAAACTTTCTTAACGCGTAGCTTATACGTTTTGTCTGAAATGGTAAACTCGCCCGTTAAACCAATGAATACTCTTGAAATATAGTGTTCGTCAATATCAGCACGCACTTTAAAGCCGCTCAATACATCGATTTGTCCTAACCTTACACCACGTACTTTGTTTTCGCCGACCTCTGCATTTCTTGAAGTAAGCTGACCAGCCACAGGAGATTTTACTATTAAATCAGAGGCTTTCTTACGCATCAACTTCAACGTTTCTTGCGTACGAGCCACCGTCTCTTTCATTTGTGTTAGCTGAGTTGCCGTTGTGATTGAATCTTGCTTCAACGTTTTTTCAATCAATGATTTACGGCGAACATTATAGTTATAAAGGTTTAGAGATGATTTATAATCTTGTTCAGAAATTACTTTTTCTTTATGTAAACGATTGTTCAAATCATACACTCTTTTGGCTTCTAACAATGCATTGTCAATGTCTGCTAAGTTAGCTTGTTGACGAATGGTGTTTTCACGCGCTAAGTTTTGAGTGTACTGCATTTGAGTAATCAATTGAAAAACAGAAGTTTCACGATTGGCAAGGTCTAGCTCAAGGTCGGTGTTAGATAATTTTAATAAAGGCTGATCTTTTTTTACGATAGCACCATCTTCCACAAAAAGCTCTTCCACTCTACCGCCTTCACTAGCATCCAAATAGATAGTTTGAATAGGTAAAACAATACCATTGATAGGAATAATCTCTTGGAAGCTTCCTTTGCTTACTTCCGAAATCATAATTTTGCCTTCATCCACATTCAATTTGCTTTTACCTGTGGTATTGAAATAACTTGCTGCAATCAGGCCAACTATTGCCACGCCCCCCACCCAAGGAAGAA
This sequence comes from Arcicella sp. GW822-FHT02H01, assembly GCF_058802005.1. Classification (NCBI taxonomy): domain Bacteria; kingdom Pseudomonadati; phylum Bacteroidota; class Cytophagia; order Cytophagales; family Flectobacillaceae; genus Arcicella; species Arcicella sp. GW822-FHT02H01. The sequence goes on from NZ_JBXANT010000001.1 coordinate 3,285,154, forward strand.
TGCGTTTTGCCGACCATTTGTTTTTTTCGATTACTCTATCCATTGTATTGAAATTAATTAATAAGATTAGATGTGTTTCATCATTTAACCATTCTGTTTGAACAATTTATTGAGAAGATAATGCCAAAAATGTAAACTACTGATAATTAGTATATTGTATTGTATTTTTATTGAAAAGTGTTCGGAAATGATACACTTTTTGTTCGGAAATGAACAAAGGATAAGAAGGGTAATATAGCTTTAAAAATAAGAAGGATTAGCTTGATTAATCAATAGCGGTTAACGGTATTTATTGAAAATGATATTTGATAATTTTTAACGATAAAAAAACCAGCTTTTGGATTAAGAACATCGTATTATTCTTAATCCAAAAGCTGGTTCAAAAGCTTCATTTTGCAAAGTGTCTTACTTTTTTATCAGGGTAAAATTGTTCTTTACGGATATTTTCTCTGCAATTTTTTCCCATACTAATTTAGGAACATCTATTTTGTAGTCAACTAAGGCAATTTCAAAATTAGATTCTATGACTATACCTTCATTACCAATGATTAGTTTTCCAGTAATGGCTTTCTCGCGCGTTACTCCATGAATCATCATGACTCCTTTTACAGTAACATCATAAGAACCCTCTTTCGTGAAATCTATTTTTTCAGCGATTTTCCCTTTGAATGTTGCTGCAGGAAATTTCTCAGATTCTAAATAGTTTTCATTAAAGTGTTCTTCCATTAATCTGTTCGGAAATTTGAATTGATTAATGTTCATTCTCACAGCAATATCGTTGGTAGTCGTGTTCAAAATAGACGAAACAGCACTATTTACTGCTGAAATATCCTCTAAGGGCGTTTTAGAAAAAAAGCTGGTTTTGCCTGTTTGCGTATAGAATAACTGTGCGTAGCTCGCTTGACTTATCAACAAAGCACCAATAAAAGTAAGGAAGTGGTTTTTCATATTAATTCTTTTTTTTGTTTGACTTTCCATCAAAACTAAATGTTCTAGAAATATTGAATCCATAAAAAATATCAGCATTACTCCACTGTCCAATGGTCTGAGCAATAAAATGACGCTCAATCATTCCTTTTGAATTCGTGAAATGCAACTGGAAAACGTGTCCGCCTGTTTCAATGTCAAAACCAATGGCTAAAGAATTGTGGTATTTGCTAGAAACACTGCTAGTGCCATGGTCGGTAAGGTAATATTCCGCATTTAAGCTTAGCCTTTTAGAAAGTTTGTATCTTCCCCCAAAACCTAATGATAACACCTCACTTTTCATGTCTGTAACCTCCGTTTTATTGAAATGAATAATAGTAGGCATGACTTGTAACGAAAGTTTCTCACTGAATTTACGAGCAATCAGGATTTGTCCGCAATAGGTCTGACGTTCAAGGTTATCATTAAACTTCAATGTTGAGCCAGATTCAAGGGTATAACCTGTAATCATCGTATTGGCTGCTCCGCTCACATACCCTGTAACAGTAACAGGCACATTAGTCGACTGGCGAATAGCTTTGTATTTTAAGTAATAGTCGTAAGTTTTTTCTTGCGAACTTCTACCTACACCAACCGTTAGGTTATCGGTTAAACCATATTCTAAGCCCAATCTGATTTTTGCTTCATCTAGTCCAAAGAAATTATCAATAAACCCTGAATTGACTGCCCCGAATCTATGCGAAATCCAGAAATTAAGGTGCTTCTTATTAACCGTTTCAATGGTCTGTCCATTGATTAAGCGCGTAGCTTTAAAAGTTGCGGTAGTATATTCAGTTTTTGTTTCATTTTGCTTGTCAAGCATATCCATGAGATCGTCCTGACAAAAGCTTTGGAAACTCAATAGGCAACTGAATACTAATAGATATTTTTTCATAAGTCTAAGATTTTTAAACGAAATGGCTTTCAATAATTCATAAAGCCATTTCGTAGTTTACTGTCATTAAAGACATACGTAATTTTTGGGTGTAGCGTCTCGCTAACTTACTGTTAAAATTGTACCGCTTTGTGTAACAGTATAAGTTCTTAAGCCACCACTCCCATAACTATTAGTTCCTTTGCCATTATTATCATAAGTAGCTCCGTGTTCAGTACAGTAGAATTTATCAGTAGCATAGGTAATTTTCTTCTGCCCTTCATGGCTACAAATCAACGTTACAGCAACGTAAGTACCTACATTAGTATAAGCCACAACGATATTATTGGTTCTATCAACAATGTATCCTCCCTTTGTTAGTAAGGTTACATTAGCAGTTACCGATAAATCAAAGGTTATTCCGCCAGTAGGTAGTGGTCCTGCTATATCTCCTTCATTGGTACAGGAGGTCATCGTTACACCACAGTACACTGCCATTAAACTGGCTCCAGATAATCCTAATTGTTTTAGAAAAGTAAGGCGATTAATTTTTTCTTTTGTGACATCCATAATTTATAACGTTTAATTGAGAAATAGTTTCTTCTGTACAACGATTATAAATACAGGATTAAGCCTTAAAGGGTTGCATCTAATAAAATTTAATTAATGCTCGCCATGTTCTGTACCAGTAAGCATAGCTTGTAAAATTGATACCCCTTGTTTTACAATTTGTTGATTTTCAATGTTTTTATCGAGTATCACTTCTATGTTTCCGTTTTCGACTGTTCTAATTTTTACTGCAACTTGCTTAAAAGTATTTTCTTTTATTTGGATAAAAATGTAGCCCCCATTGTCATGCAGCACTACAGCTGTTTCAGGTAATGTATTTACAATTCTTTTACCCGTAAAAATTTTCGTATTAACATATTGCCCCACAGTCAGTTTATCTTCCATTGCTTCATTATCAATATGTCCGTGGATATTAATAGTTTTAGTGTCAGCATCTACATTTTTTCCTACCAAAAACACAGTAGCCATCATTGGCTTTTCAGCAAACTTAGGACTTTCAATCACTATTTTTTGTCCAACCTTTATTTTATTGATGTCGTTTTCAAAAGCTTTTAGCTCTATATGCTTATGGGCATTGCCCACGATTTCAAATAATACATCCGTCGGAGCAACATTCTTCCCGATAGATACATTGGCAGTTTTGATATAACCTTCGATGGGTGAAGTAATATTAACAGAAGATGTAATTTGTCCTTTTTTTAATTTTTCTATCGAACATCCTATCAATTCAAGTTTTAACTCTAAGGCTTTGGCTTGTGCTTTCATAGAAGATACCTCCGAATCAGCTTGTTGTAATTTCTTTTTAGCACCAACGTCTTCCCTACTCAAAACATTCTGGCGGTCTAATTCCTGCTCTAAGAATTTTAGGCGACTTACAGCCTGTAAATAATCTTGTTGCAATTGGATATAATCCATGCTATAAATAGTTGCTAAAACACCGCCCTTTTTAATAGCCGAACCCGGAAGAATATTAGTGCTTTTTACATAACCACTAATAGGAATACTGACTGACGCCATATTCATAGGGGGTACATCTACTACACCATTGGCTTTTACTTCATCCGAAATAGTGGTTTTATCAAAAGCCCCAACTACTAAATGAGCGTTTTTTACTTGCTCAGCAGATAAGGTGACGATGTCTGTTTTTTCATCCTTATCCTCTTTTTCTTCTGTCGCTTTTGGTTTAGAACAAGCTAAGGCTATTACAAAAACGAAAGCCACTACAATACATTTTTGAAGGATATTTATATGATATTTTTGAGAATTATTCATTTCCGATTAATGTTTCGATGTTGATAATAATTTGGTTAAAGTTTTGCAATTCAGCTAAGTGCCTTTCTTTGATTTGCCAAGCTTGTGTGATATTCTGCACAAATTCTACATATTCTATCTCACCAGCCTGATAGCTTTTAGCAGCCGTTTTGGCTATTAAATCGGCTTGGGGAATTGCTGAATTTTTATAATAATTCAAAGACTTATCAGTTTTGTCGAATTGAATTTTCAAGGAATTTAGCTGACTTTGTAGTTGATTTTCAGCATACTGATATTGCTGATTAATTACCTCTTCATTGATTTTAGAAGCACTGATTCTTGCTTGTTGTGCCTTCGTGAAAATCGGTACATTAATGCCCACTTGTACATAATTTTGATTGAAATGTTTTTCAATAGTTTGGTTGGTCAATGCTACTCTTACATCTGGTTTCAAACGTTGTTGTTCCAAATTGGTTTGCAGTTTGCTTACTTCGCTTTGTTGTTTGATGATTTCTAAGAAAGGATTTGAAGCCAACTGCGCATCACTCACTAAAAGTGTTTTTTGCGTATCAATGCTATAATCAATCACGAAGTTTTCACGAGTATTCATCAAAAATTGCAGTGTTTGGTACAGGTTTTGCTCATCAGCTTGTGCCTGCTGAATACGATTTTGTATTTCCCTTAACCGTGTTTCTGAGGATACTTTTTCTAACAAATCCGTTTCACCAGTTTTATAGCGCACTGAGGCAGCTTTGAATGCACTTTGATAAAGGCTGTCTTGTTGCTGTAACAGTTTGATTGATTGGTGGGTATATAAAATTTGGAAGTAAATACTTTTTACTTCACCAATCAACTGTGTTTTAGTTAATCTAGCCCGCTTTTCAGCCGTTAAAACATTGCCTTTTAGCACGTTTTCTTGGGCTTTATATAAACTCGGCAAAGCAAAGGCTTGTCCTACTGAAAAAGTGACATCATTACCATCAAACACTTGTGTACGACCGTACTGCGCATCAAAACTTGTTTTAGGCAATTCGCGAGCAGTTTTTACCAATGTCTGATTTCCTCTAATTTCTAGGTTCGAAATCTTTAAGTTTTGGTTTTGCTGAACAGCCTTATCAATACACATCTGTAATGACTGTGGTGTATTGTTTTGTGCAAAAGTGGTAGTACTTATCAATAATAGTACGATAACAGTGGCTATGTTTTTGGGTGTTTTAGGGTTTCTATTAAAAACCAAACTATAAATCACAGGGAGTACTACCAAAGTCAGAATAGTTGCTGTAATCAAACCTCCAATTACTACAGTCGCCAAAGGCCTTTGTACTTCTGCACCTGGGGAATGGCTGAGTGCCATTGGTAAAAAGCCCATAGAAGCCACTGCTGCCGTCATCATTACGGGCCTGAAACGTGTTTTGGTTCCTTCTAAAATCCGTTCTTTGATGTCTTTTATACCTTCTTTTTCAAGAATTTTGAAGTATGAAATCAGTACGATACCATTCAATACGGCTACCCCAAAAAGAGCGATAAAACCAATACCTGCCGACACTGAAAATGGCATATCTCGAACCCAAAGCGATAAAATACCGCCAATGGCCGAAAGAGGAATGGCAACGAAAACAATGAGGGCTTCAACCAACGAATTGAAGGTGAAGTATAAAAGTGCAAAAATCAAGAAAAGGGCTACGGGGACAGCAATAAACAAACGACTTTTGGCTGCTTGGAGGTTTTCAAAAGTACCTCCATATTCAATAGTGTAGCCAATTGGTAGTTTTACTTGCTTGTCAATAATGCTTTGTACCTCGGCTACTAAACTTTCTACATCACGATTCCGAACGCTGATTCCGATTGAAATTCTACGGCGAGCATTATCTCTGGTGATTTCAGCAGGGGCATCTTTGTATTGAATATTGGCAACTTCTGAGAACGGAATTTTTGAGCCATTGGGTAAATCCAAGTATAAATCTTTGATATTCTGGATATCTTTTCGATACGAAGAATCGAGACGAATCACTAATCCAAAACGTTTTTCACCTTCATAGACTACACCTGCTTCCTCGCCCGCAAAAGCTGATTTTAATAGCGTATTGAGGTTACTAATTTTTAAGCCGTATTGTGCAATCTTTTGGCGGTCGTAAGTCACCACCATTTGTGGCACACCAGCTATTTGTTGTACTTTTAAATTAGCAATACCATTCACTTTATGTATTTTTTGTGCTATCTCTTGGGCTTTTACAAATAAAACATCAAGGTCTTCTCCAAAAATTTTAATGGCTACATCCGACTTTACCCCTGCAATCAATTCATTAAAACGCATTTGAATAGGTTGCGTAAATTCAAAATTTACCCCTGGAATATCTTTTAATAATTCCTCCATTTTTTCGCCAAGTTCGTCCATCGTTTCAGCCTTTTTCCATGCTTTAGGATCTTTCAAAACAATGATTAAATCGCAAGAATTAATACCCATTGGGTCAGTAGGGATTTCAGATGAACCAATTCTAGAAACTATTTGGTCTATTTCGTCAGGAAATTCACGAAGTAAAAGCTTTTGGGCATCATTATTCGATTTGATACTTTGTGACAAAGAAGCATTGCTATGCAATATCGTTTCTACCGCAAAATCTCCTTCGTTTAATTCAGGGATAAATTCACCACCGAGCGTGCCAAAGAGTAATAAACTTGCTACGAAAAACGCTAGCGAAGTACTTAAAATAATCAATTTTTTATTCAATGCCCAAGTGATGATGGGTTGATAGTATTTATATAAGAAATTAATAATTTTATCCGCAATGGTCTCTGAATGGTCAATCTTTTTGCTTAAACACAAAGACGACATCATAGGCACATACGTCAACGATAAAATCAATGCACCGACAATCGCAAAACTTACAGTTTCGGCCATCGGACGGAACATTTTGCCTTCCACGCCCGTAAGAGCAAGAATCGGGAAATAAACAATCAATATAATGATTTCACCAAAAGCGGCAGATTTTCTGATGGTTACTGCTGAGTCATACACAGACTCGTTCATTTCTTGTTGGCTCAAGACATAGGCTTTGCCATCATGACTGGCAGGAATTGTACGAGTATGTAGCCTGTGGACAACGGCTTCTACAATGATAACGGCTCCGTCTACAATCAAACCAAAATCAATCGCTCCGAGTGACATTAAGTTGGCCGAAACACCGAAGAGTTTCATCATGGCGAAAGAAAAAAGCAAACAGAGGGGTATTACAGATGCTACTACCAAGCCTGCTCTAAGATTACCCAACAGTAATACCAAAATAAAGACGACGATTAAACCACCTTCGATTAAGTTTTTCTGAACAGTATTAATAGAGTTGTCGATAAGCTTACTTCTATCCAGAAAGGCTTCTACTTTGACACCTTCGGGTAGTGTTTTCTGAATTTCCTCTATGCGTTTTTTAACTTGAACGACTACTTTTTCAGCGGATTCTCCTTTTAATAAAAGCATTACTGCACCGACAGCTTCGCCTTCACCATTACGTGTCATAGCACCATAACGAACTGCATGACCGAACTGAACTTTGGCCACATCACTAATCAATATGGGAATGCCTGCACGGGTAGTGATGACAACATTGTCGATGTCTTGTAAGCTATTTATGCGTCCTTCTGAACGAATAAAGTAGGCATCGGTTCCTTTTTCGATATAACTACCGCCCGAATTAGCATTATTATCTTGTAAGGCCTGAAATACTTCTGCAATACTCAGGTTCATTGCTCGTAGTTTTTCGGGATTAATGGCAACTTCATATTGTTTTAAATGCCCCCCGAAAGAACTTACTTCAACGACACCCTTTATGCCCAATAGCTGTCTTTTAACTACCCAGTCTTGTATTGTTCGTAAATCGGACAACGAATATTTATCTTTAAATTTGGGGTCGACTACTAGAGTATATTGATAAAATTCGCCAAGACCAGTGGTAATAGGAGCCATCTCTGGGCGACCAGCCCCAGGAATTAAATTGGGTTCGGCTTCCCTCAGCTTTTCAGAAACTTGTTGCCTCGTTATTTCAGTAGGGACATCATCATCAAAAACAACAGTAATTACCGATAAGCCCATTCTGGAAACAGAACGAATTCCTTTGGTATTAGGAACAGTTCTTAAAGAGATTTCGAGTGGGTAAGTAATGAATTTTTCTACTTCAGACGCTGGTAAAGCGGGTGATTGCGTGATTACTTGTACCTGATTTGAAGTAATATCTGGCAGGGCATCAATGGTCAGTTGGGTTAAGGAAATACCACCCCACGTCACCAATGCCAATACCAATAAGCCGATTGTCAGCTTATTGTATATGCTGAATCGAATGATTGAATCTATCATTGTATGTATGTCAAGAAGAATAGCCCAAATGGTAGGATACAAAAAATTGTAGCCCTATCAAGAGGATAGCTCATTATTGTAAATAAAGGTATTTTCACGAAGGCACCTTCGTGAGGAAAGAATGATAAGAAATGACAAAGCGTATTTTGCCTAGAAGGGATATTAGAATCGAGGAGGGTTGAATAGTGTCTGCACTATAGAGAAACGATAGAAATTTTTCCAAACGAAATTTGGTTCAGAAAAAACTTTGAAGATAGCAACAAAGGGGAGGACAATTTTTTTATTGAACGTAGGTTCACATAGCGTTGTGGTGTTATGTGAATTTAGGTTTGGTAAATTTGAATGAGAATGTTTCGCTGTTTTGAAGTGTTTAGACGTAGCAGAATAATGCATGGCTAAAAACTCTAGGAAGCTAATATTTTCATTCCAACTATTTTTGTGTTGATTGTAATGTTTTACCAATTCTCCAACTTTGGCTAACTGCAAAGCATCAGCTTTTGGGAACAAACTCCCTATAAAGATGACAAAACTTAGCAATATGGCTGTAAATTGTTTCATACAACAAATGTAGGTAATTAAGGGGAAAATAAAAAAAGGCGAAATTAATTCGCCTTTAGATTTACCTTTCAATAGCTTAATTTAAAACTATCTTAATATTATCTGTCTTGGGAGCATTTTTTTCAGTGCCTAGAATAGCTCTGACTGCCTCAGCAATTCCCTCAGGATCAAAGCCACATTCATGGTGTAACTCTAATTGTTCGCCATGTTCTACAACCCTGTCTGGAATACCCAATCGCTTTATTTGTGCCGAATAGTTATTATCTAGCATAAATTCAGCAACTGCTGTACCAAAACCACCTTGTATACAACCATCTTCAACGGTGATGACTTTATCGAAGTTTTGGAAAATCTCGTGCAGCATTACTTCATCCAAAGGTTTTACAAAACGCATATCATAATGTGCGGGATTGATTCCTTCGTTCTCTAATACTTCACAAGCTTGTACAGCATAATTACCAATATGACCTAGCGTAAGGATGGCTACTTTTTCTCCATCTTTTATTTTGCGTCCTGTACCGATTTCAATTTTTTCAAAGTCAGTTTTCCACACTGGCATCATCCCTTCGCCACGTGGGTAACGGATAGAAATACAGCTTTTCAGTTGTTTAAACTCATCATCAGAAACGGTAAACATGATGTCTCTCAATTCTTTTTCATTCATCGGAGCAAAAACTATCATGTTCGGAATACAACGCATATAAGCAATATCATAAGCACCATGATGCGTTGGGCCGTCGGCACCAGCAAAACCAGCACGGTCTAGACAGAAAATAACGGGTAGTTCCTGAATAGCTATGTCGTGAATCACTTGGTCATAAGCACGTTGCATAAACGTTGAATAGATATTGCAGAAAACCGTAAGACCTTGGGATGCCATCCCTGCCGAGAAAGTAACGGCATGTTGTTCGGCAATTCCTACATCAAAAGCACGGTTTGGCATTACTTTCATCATCAAATTCAGCGAGCTTCCCGAAGGCATTGCAGGTGTTACACCCATAATTTTCGGATTTTTCTCTGCTAATTCTACAATCGTATGCCCAAAAACATCTTGATATTTTGGTGGCTGTGGCGTAGAATAATACTTCTTCTTGATTTCGCCAGTAATTTTATCAAATTTCCCAGGGGCATGCCATAGCGTTTGGTCTTTTTCAGCCAAGGCATAGCCTTTCCCTTTTGTGGTAATGCAATGTAATATTTTAGGGCCAGGAATGTTTTTCAAATCATTCAGTACCGTTACCATATATTCTACATCATGCCCATCAATAGGACCAAAATATCTTAAATTCAAAGACTCAAATAAATTACTTTGTTTCAACAAAGTAGCTTTCAGTCCGTTTTCTATTTTAGAAACAATATCCTGAGCAGATTTGCCAAATTTTGACATCTTGCCTAACAGGTTCCACACTTCGTCTTTTACTCTGTTATAAGTATGCGAAGTAGTAATGTCTGTTAAATATTCTTTTAAAGCCCCCACGTTAGGGTCAATCGCCATGCAGTTATCATTCAGAATAATGATAATATTATTCGGAATATCACCCGCATGATTCATCGCTTCAAAAGCCATCCCAGCCGTCATTGAGCCATCCCCAATTACGGCAATGTGCTGGCGGTCTGTTTCTCCTTTATAATTAGAAGCAACAGACATCCCCAAGGCTGCTGAAATAGAAGTAGAAGAGTGTCCTACACCAAAGGCATCATATTTACTTTCTTTGCGTTTCGGGAAACCCGATATTCCACCGTATAGGCGATTGGTATGAAAATTATCTCTACGACCCGTCAGAATTTTATGCCCATAAGCTTGATGTCCTACATCCCATATTAGTTGGTCGTTAGGGGTATTAAAGACATAGTGAAGTGCTACTGATAACTCAACCACACCAAGTGAAGCCCCAAAATGTCCGCCATACACCGATACATCATCAATAATGTACTGACGTAGTTCGTCACAAATTTGTAACAATTCTGAGCGATTACGTCTCCTCAAATCTTCGGGAGTGTTAATCTGGGCTAATATTTTTCCGGGTATAATTTGCATCGGTTTTTTCGAGTGAAAATTGTAAGTAGATAACCCTGTTTATCCTTAAAATGTTTGACTGATAGTTAAATATAGAAAGAATCTAAGGTGAAACTTAGCAACAAGCTAACAAATTTACGGAAATATTTGAAGCTTAGTATCAATTAAAAAAGTCAAGCAGATTTTCTACTTGACCTTTTTAACGAAAATGGTTATAATTTTACTTCTGTGAAGCTTTAAAAAGCTTTTGTTTTTCTTCTTTTGTCAGACTTTCGTAGCCAGAACGCGAGATTTTATCTAGAATTGCATCTACCTCATCTTCATCTGGATAGCCAACGCCCACACCTACACTTGAACTATTATAAGATGTCTCTTTTTGGCGATAAGCCACTTTGATTTTAGGCTTTTCGGTACGATTGACAATTCTTTTGAAAAAATCTACCGTGGCATCTATAGGTGTTCCCCAATCGTTGCCTGCCTGCAATTGTTTTACATATAAATAACCCAACAAAGCTCCACCCAAATGCACAATACCTCCGCCAGCGTTGATGCCAATGGTTCCAGCCAATGAAATTAAAAAGAAGAAGAAAGCAATGTATTTTATTTTAACAGGACCAATCAAAAACAAGAAAAACGTATAGTCAGGTGCAAGCGTAGCGGCAGCAAACATAATTGCCATGACACTGCCCGATGCCCCAATAATGGTTGTATTGATTGCTGTTTGGTAGTAAGGAATAAAATTGAAGGTAAGCAATGCAAAAATACCTCCGAAGATAGCCCCCAAAATGTATAAATTGATTAGCCTACGGCTACCCAAAAATTCCTGAATAATTGCTCCAAACCAGTAAAGCATTAGCATATTAGGCAATAGATGGGCAATGGGATTGACAGAATGGAAAAATGAGTACGTCAGAATCGTCCATGGACGGTACAAAAAAGTACCTAAAGACGGCGTGAGGCTCAGGTATGACAACGCATTGTCGAACAATTCTGCTTTTTTGAAGAAAATTGTAAGACTTATCAATACCAACAACATCACCACATATACAGCTACATTCAGCCATATCAGCTGGATTAAACCATTATTTCGCTTGGAAAAAGCATCTTTAAAGTCATCTAAAATCCCACTCATTTTTATATTCCTTTATAAACTTTAATATTACTCAAAAATTATCAATGTTTCAATATAACAGATTGAAAAACAAAAAGTTAGTACTTTTAATAGAAGGAGTTTCTGTTTTTACCCCATGTTTTAATCAGTATAAAGGCAAAAACCATTCCACCAATGTGGGCAAAATGTGCCACATTATCACCAGGCATTTTATTGAGCCCCGCATATAGCTCGTATAGTCCATATAAAGCTACAAAATATTTTGCTTTTATTGGGATTGGAAGTAAAAAAAGCATAAGTTCTGTATTAGGGAAAAGCAAAGCAAAGCCAGCCATTACCCCAAACACCGCACCAGATGCTCCAATTAGCGGAGTATCCAACACAGATCTCAAGCATTCTTGTGCAATTAGAACAGAATTCTGTACGGTAATATTGTTTGGATTACCTTCAATTAGTGCATAAGCATTATGAGGTATTCCGTCTGGGAAATACTGATACAGAAATTTACTGAACTGATTTAAGTCTGGGTGCTCAATATACGCCCTTGTGGCAGCTTCAAGTGTTGAATAATCATAATATTTTAACCCCATATATAACAAGCCAGACCCCATTCCTGTTACTAAAAAGAACGTTAAAAAACGTTTCTCTCCCCAATACATTTCCAACATCGGCCCTAAGAAAAACAATCCGAGCATATTATTAAAAAGATGTCGAAGGTCGGCATGAACAAAAATAGATGTTAAAAACTGGAAGGGTAAAAACTTCTCAGAAGTAAAGTAATGAAGCCCCATTACCGACACAATCATCTCTTTATGACCAAAATATTCAACACCAAATACGATGATGTTGATAGCCATCAATGCCCTAACAATAGGCGTTAAACCCGGAGTTCTCATTTTTATTGTTTATAGATTAAGCGAAATTAAGTTTACGACTATTCCTCGTATGCCCAATCAATTTTAGTTTTCATGTCCTTGATAACGAGCCCATTTGCTTTAAAGTAACCCCTTATTTCGTCTACCTTATCGTATTGTTTTGCCTCTTTGTATTCACGGTATAACGAAAGCATTCCTTTGGCAAAAGCCTCTATGTTTTCGTTAGGCTCTTCAATAAGACCAAGTACATTTTCAATAATAGCAATAAAGCTTTCTTTTAAGGAAGTAAAAACTTGTTCTCCTAACTGTGCTGTTTGTAGTTGTCCCATGTAAACTTGGTTTATTTTCTTTACCAAATTAAATAAACCCGCAATGGCAACTGCTGTATTTAAATCGTCATTCAAACCATCGTAACAAGCTTGAATGCCTTTCTCTATTTCTAATACGTGTTTTTCATCAACTGCGATTGAATCATCAGCCAAATATTCGATATTTTTTATAATTCTTAAACCATTAATTAAACGCTTATACCCTTTCTGAGCTGCCTTTAGGGCTTCATTTGAAAAATCAAGCGTACTTCTATATTGCGATTGCAACATAAAGAAACGAACCGTCATTGGACTATAGGCTTGGTCTAATAATGGATGCGAACCTGCCATCAATTCGCTAGGTAAAAACGAGTTACCAAGTGATTTAGACATTTTTTGTCCGTTCACCGTAAGCATATTAGAGTGCATCCAATAACGAACAGGCTCAACACCATTAGCTCCTTTGGCTTGGGCAATTTCGCACTCGTGATGTGGGAATTTTAAATCCATTCCGCCACCATGAATATCGAACGTATCACCTAAATATTTAGTACTCATACAAGTACATTCCAAGTGCCACCCTGGAAAACCATCGCCCCAAGGGGAAGTCCAACGCATTAAATGTTCAGGTGCTGCTTTTTTCCAAAGGGCAAAATCCAGTGGATTACGCTTTTCGCCAACGCCATCTAAATCACGCGTTTCCGTTAATAAATCATCTAATACTCTTCCCGAAAGTTTACCATAATTACCACCTTCAGCATTATAGCGAGCAATATCAAAATATACTGAACCTTGCGATTCATAAGCCAAACCTTTGTCGATTAAAGATTTAGTAGTTTCTATTTGCTCTACGATATGCCCTGTAGCAGATGGCTCGATACTAGGTGGCAATAAGTTAAATTGTAGGAGTACCTTATGGAAATCGTTGGTATAACGTTGTACAATTTCCATCGGCTCAAGCTTTTCAAGCTTCGCCATTTTACCAATTTTGTCCTCCCCCTCATCTCCATCGCCCACTAAATGGCCAACGTCAGTAATGTTTCTTACATAACGCACTTTATAGCCAATATGAGTGAGATAACGATTGAGAATATCGAAAGTTAAGAACGTACGAACATTTCCAAGGTGAACGTAATTATATACAGTTGGTCCACAAACATACATTCCCACATGTGGAGCGTTGATGGGCGTAAAAAGTTCTTTTTCTCGGCTGAGGGTATTGTATATCTTTAGGGGTTGCATTCAGTTTGATTATTCTTGTGGACTAAATTGATTTCTTTTACAAAACTAATAAAAGTATAATGGATTGAGAGGCTTTTGAGTTCAAAATGCATTAAGACTTCTCTGACAACTTGTTTTTGACTGTCTGGATAGATTCTTTTATAATTTCTTTTTCTTCTTTAAAATATACAGGCATTAACGACAATCCCTTTTCAAAATTTTCTAAAGCAAGTGTCTCATTTTCCTGTTCCTCATAAACTTTTCCTATTTGATGATAAGTAAGCCCTAATTGATGTTCCTGTTTAGTTTTTTCATTACATTCAATAGCTTTTTGATAATTTTCTAAAGCTTTATCCCAAACTCTTTGTTCTTCATATACTCGTCCTATTTGATGATAAGTTTTACTTGATTGATGTTTTTGCCCAGTATTTTCTTTCCACTTAATAGCTTTTTGATAATTTTTTAAAGCTTCATCCCATTTTTTTTGTATTTGATAAACCATTCCAATTTGGTGATAAGTTCCTCCTAATTCATGTTGTTGTCCAGTATTTTTATATCTGTCAATTGCATTTTGGTAATTTTCTAAAGCTTTATCCCAATTTCTTTGTTCTTCATATACAATTCCTATTTGATGATAAGAAATTCCTAATTTATGTTCTTGTCCAGTATTTTCTTTCCAATCAATTGCGTTTTGGTAATTCTCTAAGGCTTTATCCCAATTTCTTTGCTGTTGATAAACCATCCCAATATTATGATGAGTAGTTCCTAATTGATGTTTTTGTCCAGTTTTTTCTTTCCAATCAATTGCATTTTGGTAATTTTCTAAAGCTTTATCCCAATTTCTTTGTTCCTCATAAACAATCCCAATACTATGGTGAATACTTCCTAATTGATGTTCTTGCCCAGTTTTTTCATTCCAGTGAATAGCTTTTAGATAATTTTCTAAAGCTTTATCCCAGTTTCGTTGTTCTTGATAGACCATTCCAATTTGATGATATATATATCCCAAATTATTCCAATTGTTTTCTTGATATAGTTTTGCAAAAACTTTATTATAAAGTTGAATTGCTATTCTAAAATGTCGAAAACTGAAATTTAAAGTAGCATAATCATAAAGTAGTTTGTTAAAACTATCGCCAGTAATTTTTAATCTTTCAGCAATTCCAATAGCGTTTTCATAATATTTTTTAGCATTTTCGTAGTCAAAGTATTTAGCATATTCATCCGCTAAAAGACTATAAAGATTCAGTCTTTCTCGCATGGCTCTTCCTTTATCAGAGTCATTAAGAGGTAAGTGCTCTAATTTATCTTTTAAACTTTTGATATATTCTTCACGGATGGGTAGTTTAGCAGGAATATTATTGGGTGCTGGACTAAGAGCTTTTTCTTGATATGTTTCGTCTTGTTTAAAGACGAAGAAATTAGTTACCCAGCTCCAAAGGTCTGGAGCTTTGCGTTGTAGTTGGATAAAAAAATCATGGTCACCCCACAGAATGGTAAGATAGTTGGGCTTTCGGAAAATAATTTCTCTTTCAAAATTCAGTTGAGCAATCATACCTGAATCAACGATTTGTCCATCTTTAGAGCTTAGTCGGCTATTTTCTAAACCAAAAACATTGACGCAATAACTTATGCGTTCAGAATCAATGATAGATTTGGGCAATTTTTCTTGAAGAATTTGATGTAAAGAGATAACGTGAAAGGGAGTAAGGTCTATATCATAAAATTGGTATTGAGAAAGTCTTTCTTTGAGGCTTGATGAAATCCTTGCTTGTAAATCATAATCTGGTACGCTTATCATTACAATGGTCGGTTCTTTACGGTCTTGTAATGTAAACTGTATTTCTTCAAGTAAATTATCATTATAGGCTTTCTCAAGCTGAAAGTTCGTTGGCATTTCTCAGGTATTTTTCAAGGATAGGATTTATTTTAATTGACTTTATACCATTGTATTTAAGTAAAAGTAATCCATATAACATTTCTTTGACTTTAGCTTCTGCAGGTTCAAAGTCTCCCTTTTTTAATATTTCGATATAGCTCTTATTAATACTCTCACGCATAGTATTTCCTATTTCATCAACAACTTCCTCTACAATGGTCACATCGATTTTTTTCTTTCCTCTAGTTTTACGAATAGCAACATTTACGATTCTAAACAACTGCCTAATACATCCCCCTGAATAATAAATACATCGATTAAGTGCATCTCTATCTTCAAAAAAAGTATCAAAATCAATACGTTTCGTAATGATTTCGCAAAGTGCATCACAATTTTGAGGATTGCTAGTACGAATCATTGGGACTACATATTGACTTGTAAAGCGAACAGGTGATTTTTCTATCTGATAAAAAGCATCTATTCGTACACTCATAATCATATTTGCGTTAATGCCTATCAGTACGTTGGCATCTTTAACAAAAAGAGTTTCGTATTTCTCAAACATGATTTTTTCAGACCCATCTATAATAAATAGAATATCTTGTCCCAAGCCTTCCCTTTGTATATCAGTTCTAATATCTGAAAGATAATCGTTAAGTAACTGAGTCAGATGCAATAAGTTTTTGCGAGTTACTTCACGAACTACCTTAGCCGTTTTTGTCTCTCCTGCCAAAAGGTTTTTTAAAGAACCTCCAATTTTAAAAAAATCAAGAAATCCAATGCTTGCGTCTATGCTTACGCCAATTTCATCTTTGATACTTTCGCTAATTTCTTTTTTAACTTCTACATCACTAAAAAACATTTTCGCTAACTCTTTGAGCGATTCCGTATTTCGACTAATCCCATTTTCTTGAAGTTGCGTAATCAGTTTTGTAATGAGTAAAACGTAAAAGTCTTCTGGCTCAAATCTCGAAATCTCTAATTCTTCTTCAATACTGATAAAGACTGAAAAATACTGACTTGGTTGATTAAGTTCTTGGTGCAAACGTTTAAGTTCAATCGTTTTGCCAGAACCAATATGGCCCGAAAATATAAGTTTAACGTATTCTTTTGTCAAATGAAAAGAACCATCTTCTCCAATTCCTAAATCAAATTTTATGTCGTTAAGGTATTCATTACCACGTACTTTATCGAGATCGACATAGAGATTGCTGGCAAAAATATCTTCTTCAAAAGTAGGCTCAGTTACGGCTCTTGCTTCGAAAGGATCGCTAACTGGATAATTAAATTTTGACATTGGGAATGATGTTTTTTGTTGTAAAAGTAAAGAATTTCATCAAGAGTTCAATATCAATAAAAGCTCTCCTTGTAAACTGCTGTAGGATAAAAATATTAATGTAGTAATTCTCATTTGCTAGTTAATATTTTCGAAAGCGAATAGCGTCTTATTTTATAACGCAAATCTCATAACAAAATCCTCTATCTTTGAAAAAAAATAATTCAACTGAACAACAATGACCATTTTAGAAGTAGCTAATCATAAACATCTCCAACAAGAATTTCTTTTATTACCCGTTCGCTTGTATGAGTATGATAAAAATTGGATTCGTCCGCTCGACCAAGACATTGAAAATACCTTTAATCCTGAGAAAAATAAATATTTTAAGCATGGTGAAGCCATCAGATGGATTTTGCAGGATGCCGCAGGTAAAACCATCGGTAGAGTAGCTGCTTTTATTAATCAGGAGACTGCTAATAAAGAAGAACAACCTACGGGAGGAATGGGCTTTTTTGAATGTATTGAAGATGAATCTGCCGCTTTTTTATTGTTTGATGCGTGTAAAAATTGGCTGGCTGGCAAAGGCATGGAGGCAATGGATGGCCCAATCAATTTTGGAGAAAGAGATTCTTTTTGGGGATTGATGACCAAAGGATGGCAATTTGAGCCTACTTATAAAATGCCTTGGACGAAGGCTTATTATATTCAGTTTTTCGAGAAATATGGTTTTAAAGACTATTTCCAACAATATGTATATGTCACGCCAATTCGTGCGGCTACGGTTGCTCCAACGGTAGAGGAAAAAGCTAGGCGTATTTATGAAAACCCTGAGTATACTTTCCGCCATATTGAAAAAAGTAAACTAGCAAAATATGGAGAAGATTTCAGGACAATCTTTAATGAAGGCTGGGCAAAATTCCCAGGGGTAAAAGCCATGACGGAGGAGCAAGCGAGCAACCTTGTAAAACAAATGAAGCCTATTATCGACGAGGAACTGACATGGTTTGCTTATGCTGGCGAGCGTCCGATTGCTTTCTTTATCGTGATTCCAGATATCAATCAGATTGTAAAACACCTTAATGGAAAGTTTGGCGTATGGGAAAAAGCGAAGTTTATGCTTTTGCTAATGCGTGGAGTGATTACCCGTACATGTGGCGTAATTTTTGGCGTAGTGCCCGACTATCAAGGCAAAGGAGTTGAGTCTGCCATAGCTTTACGTTTCCGTCAGGCGGGTAGAGATAATCCGCATTATCAGTATGAAACGATTGATATGAATTGGGTAGGCGATTTTAATCCTAAAATGAATCGTTTTGTTTCACAACTAGGAACAACCAGAGATAAAGAATACATTACTTATCGTTACCTATTTGATAGAACAAAAGAATTTAAACGCAGCCCGAGAGTGGGGTAGATAGTGATTGAGTTGTGATTTAGTGATTTTCTTTAGTTGTGAATGATTGAGTTGTGAGTTAGTGATTTTTCGAAAAAGTTAAAATAAAATGATTTTTGGGGAACTCATTTAGCATGAATGAACTTCCTTATCACAACTCACAACTCACAACTCACAACTCACAACTCACAACTCACAACTCACAACTCACAACTCACAACTCACAACTCACAACTCACAACTCACAACTCACAACTCACAACTCATTTCGCTCCCACCGCTGCTAGTCTTTCTTTGGCTAAAGAAATTAATTGACTTTTAGGGTAATCTGAAATGAAGTTTTCTAAAGCTGTTTGATAGGTCTTCGTATCTTGTGTTTTAGCGAAAAGAACAGCTTTCAAAAACACCATTTTATCTTCTATCTGACTGTTCGGATATTCCTTTAATCCCTTTTCAACAATGCTCATAGCATTTGTGAAATTATTTTGTACATAATAATTATAAGCTTCTGCATACAGTTTTTGCACTTCCGACTCTTTGCCTGTACTTAAACTTTCATTTTGGCTACGTATCAATAATCTTGAGAAATAAGAGTCAGCATATTTACTCATCAACTGATTTTTATAAAAAGCATATACTCCCGCATTATCTTCGTTTAATAAACATAATAGATACAATACCTCTGCTTCATGACTAGAAGTAGGAAAATCCTTTAAGAATTTCTCAAAAGTAATCGTAGCATTTTTAGGTTCGTTCAAATTGAGCTTATATACTTTTCCTAAGGCAAAAGTGGCTTCTTCTTGTCTTTTTCTTGAAGCCAGCAGTGCTTCTGGTGAAAATGGAATTTTAGCCTTTAGTGTCTCAATAGCCGTTTTCATCACATCATTGCCTGTATTATTTCCATTTAAGTCTGCGACGTTTGTACCTAAGGTATTACTAACATTTTGATTACTCAAAGCATTACCACTATTAAAAGAAAGGACATTGTCTTTGGTACTTCTTCGCCAATTATCTTCCAAAACCCTATTCCCCCAACGTGCTATAAAGGCCGTTTTGCCTTGGCTCATAGCAAGTGGATTATTGAAGTACCACATTGGTTTATTAGGGTCGTTGAAGGTATTGACTACATTTTTATTTTGTAACTGCTTACTTTTATTGGCTATCTCCGTAGCTCTTTTCTGACTCTCTTCTTTCGCTTGTTGGTCTAAATATACCTTCTCTAAAACCTTATCTAATTGAGCAGGATTCATTTTAGCTAAACGTTGTAGAGAGTCTTCCGTTCTGATGATTCTTGTTTGCATGACAAAATCAGCTAAAGAACGTTGCCTATCAATAACCCGTTTATATTGTGGGTCCTGCTGAGGAAGTGATATCGCCGTGCTGTCGTAATAAGCAGATGCCATTTCATAATCTCCCATTTGGTTGTAATAAGAATCAGCAAGCCTTAGATAGGTAAACGCTAATTGCTGAGGATTCTGGTTCGTTCTTGCTGATGATTGCAAGAATCTTAAGCCAGATTGTGTATTCCCCTTCCTAATTTCAGCAGTTGCCATGGCTTCATAAATCTTGTCTTGCAAATCTTTGTTTTTAGGGTCTTTCAACAGTTTTTGAAAACTATCGGTTTGTCCTAATGCCAAAGACTTGTTGAGCTTGGCATAAAAATCCAAGTTATAAGATGGTCTGTTTTTACTAACACTAGCATATTGCTGAGCCGCTAGTTGTGGATTATTTACTAATTCATACAATTGTCCTGCAACAAAAAACAATCTGGCTTTTTCTTCGTTTTTAGGCATGAACGGCAACGCCTCTTCAAGAATAGCGACAGATGTTTTGTATTCTTGCTTTAATTGATGGAGATATGCTTTTGTTAGGTAAAAACCTACCGTGTTTTCTTTATTCAATGGTTCTGTCCGAAGGATTTCTGCTACTCTAAGCGCAGTTTGATATTCGCCTTGTTCTGTATAAGCACGCATCAAACCAATGAGGGCTGCATCTCGGGCATCATCGCTAGTAGCACTTGTGTTGACAAACTTGAAAGTTTCGATAGCATTTTTATAATCTTCTTTCAAAAGTCGGGCTTGTCCTATCATCACATAGGCATCATCTAACCATTTTGAGTTTTGATGACGCTCGGCAACCAAAGAGGCTTTTTTAATAACAGCAGCTAATTGTTCGTTAACAGTTTGAGCTGACAGAGAGTCTATCGGAAGAAGTATTGGTAACAGTTGTGAGTAATTATCTTGACGAGCATCAAAAATTAATGATTCAGCTTCTTTGAATTTTATTTTTGCTTGGAACAATGCATTATACTTAGCATTAACATTATGAAAGCCTACGCTCAACGGAGAGCTACTGTATTGAGAACAACCCAGTATGAAAATCCCGAAAAGGCAAGCGATATATAAAATAAAATATTTATTCATAGAAATTTGTAATGCTGAAACCGTGAAAGAAACGCAACTTTACGTAAAATTAGTATCAGTTTTTATGTTAAAACTATTTTTTTAAATTATTCAACACCCAGAGCGATATAAATTCATTCTTGAGCTTGTCAACTAGTCCATTTTTTAATTGTTCAGTTTCAAATTTAATTAATATCATGAAAGACGATTCTCAAAATAATAACAATAAATACATGCGTTATATGGGTGCAGGTATGCAAATGCTTGTCACAATAGCGACTGGTGTATTTTTAGGAAGATGGCTCGATGAAAAAATGATGATGAAAACTCCTTGGTTTACCATTGGCTGTTCATTGTTTTTTATATTTGGAGGAATGTACCTTTTTATCAAAGGTTTACCTAAAGAATAATTTATCAAAATATTACAACTCATTTGCTCCTTTCATTGATAATTTCCCGAAAAATAACAAATTTTGTATAATGATTTCTGGTATTGTTTTTCCAATAGAGTTCTTGCGTGAATTCTACGGAGAATCCGTACCAATAATGCTATCATGATTTAAAAACGTAGACATTTATTCGCCTTTGGGCTTATTTATATAAATATTTTATTACTCGTGGACGAACTAAGAAAACGATTTATTCAGGGATTTTTCATACTTATCGGATTAATTTATATTTGTAGGCTTTTCTTCCTGCAAGTAGTGGATGAAACCTATAAATTAGATGCTGAAAATAATGCCATCAGAAAGATAATTCAATCACCTTTCAGAGGCTTGGTATATGATAGAAACAAGAAACTTATCGTAAGCAACACGGTAGTTTATGATTTATATATTACTCCAAAAAAAGCTAAAGTTGCAGATACCTTAAAATTCTGTAGCATTTTTGGCATTACCCGCCAGAGCTTCGATAGCCTTACGCACTTAGCAAGGATATATTCGCCCGTGCGTCCTTCTCTTTTTTTAAGACAGCTTTCTCGTGAAGATTTTGCCAAAGTACAAGATGCTATGGTAGATTACCCTGGTTTTGAATTTCAACTAAGTGCCGTTCGTACTTATGATTCAAAAGCCATGGCAAACGCTTTAGGATATGTAGGTGAAATTAGCCCTGAACGCTTGGAAAAATTGGAAGAAGATGGTGACGAATACTACCGACAAGGAGATTATATTGGCGTAACAGGTCTTGAAAGATTTTATGAAGAAGACCTTCGGGGAGAAAGGGGCATCAAATATATGATGGTGAATAGTAGGGGAGTGGAAAAAGGCCCCTTCAAAGGTGGCGCTTTTGATAAAAACCCTATTGCAGGTAAAAATTTATTGAGCTCAATAGATATCAACCTACAAGCTTATGCCGATAGTTTGATGCAACACAAGGTCGGTAGTGTAGTAGCGATAGAACCAAGTTCGGGCGAAGTACTGGCAATGGTGTCTGCTCCAACCTATGACCCAAGTCAATTATCAGGACGTACTTTTTCAAAATACTTTCAAACACTGAACCTCAATCCGCTTCACCCTTTACTGAATCGTCCGCCAAGTGCTTATTATCGTCCGGGGTCTACCTTTAAAATTATACAAGCATTGGTAGCGTTACAAATGGGAGTTATTAGTCCGGGAACAGGGTTTGGGCATGCGGGTTCGCCCATTCGTTGTAGCCACAACCACCCCGTGGCGAGCGATGTTCAAAAAGCCATTCAGTACTCTTGTAACCCTTATTTTTATCAGACTTATAAACGCATGATTTACAATAACTCTGAGAAAAATATATTCAAGAAGTCTGCTTTAGGTTTACAGAAATGGGATGAGATGGTGGCCAAATTTGGTATCGGTCAATCCTTAGAAATAGATTTGCCTAATGAGAAAAAAGGAAAGTTGCCTGATGTAAAGTATTACAATAAAATGTATAAGGGAGAGCTTTCATGGAAGTTCTCGAATATCGCTAGTAATAGCATTGGCGAAGGTGAAATTATTGTGAATCCTTTGAAAATGGCAAACGTTGCGGCGATAATTGCTAACAGAGGTTGGTATATTCGCCCACATTTGGTAAAAGGAGTTGACCAATTTGGTGAAATTGATCCGAAATATAAAGAGAGAGTATCAGTTGGAATCGACCAACGCCATTTTAATACAGTGATTGACGGAATGGTACTGGCTGTAAACAACGGAACGGTGTCGGGAGACGGTAGAATGAATGATATTCAAATGTGTGGAAAAACAGGAACGTCACAAAACCGACATGGAGAAAACCATTCTATTTTCATTGCATTTGCTCCTAAAGAAAACCCCAAAATTGCCATTGCCGTTTTTGTAGAAAACGCAGGGTCTGGTGGAGCGCACGCCGCACCAATTGCTTCTTTGTGTATTGAAAAATATATCAAAGGGCATGTAGACCGCAAAGCCATTGAAACGAAATGGATGAATAAAAGTTATCCGAATATGCTTACGGTGAGAAATGAAATGGCTTCGAAACCAAAAACGAAAATGAAGCCAGATACCGCTCAGAAAGTAGATGAGGAATTATTTTTAACAAGCCCTACAACCATCACTTTACCACTTGGAGGCTCACCAAAAACGAATGAAGTAAAAATTCCGATGAGCCCCAAGAAACCTACAACCAATATCAAACCAGTAGAGAAAAAGAAAGTAGCGAATTAAAAATATGCTCAGACTCAATTTTCTCATTTCCTAAAAATACCGTTGTGCAATGTTAATTGCATGACTTAATTCATCGAACTTAACTTGGCAAGGCAAGAAAAAATATCAAAAAATTTAGACTGGATTACAGTCTTACTTTTTATCGTTTGCGTAACTGTAGGCTGGTTTAATATCTATGCCGCCATTTATAATCCTGAAAACCCACTTTGGATTGGCGACCCAGGCTTCTTTGATACCAATGCAGGTAGGCAACTTATTTGGATTGGTACAACGGTCTTGCTCATTATTGCCATTTTGGTGATTGATTATCGCTTTTACGATACTTTCGCTTTTATTATTTATGGCTTTTTTACCTTCATGCTCATCGTGGTCTTGCTCGTTGGAACTGAGGTAAAAGGCTCACATTCGTGGTTTAGGATAGGTGGGTTTCAATTACAGCCAGCAGAGTTTGCTAAAATGGCTACAGCGTTGGCATTGGCAAAATACATAAGTACGCCAATGGTGAACCTGACTCGTTTTAAAGACCAGTTTACAGTAGCGTTGATTATCCTAATTCCCCCTATCCTTATTCTAGCTTCTCATGAAACAGGCGTTGCCTTAGTCTTCGCATCTTTCATGATTTTATTATATCGCGAAGGGCTTCCAGGGATTTATCCTGCTGTTTTTCTTTCTACTATTATCTTGTTCGTGCTGTCTTTGATTTTTGAAGAATGGGAAATTTATATCGGTTTGGCCGTATTAGTAGGTATTGTTATTTTATTGATGCCTCGTTATGAACGTAAAACAAAAAATATCATTACCATCATAGGTATTGCCGTTGTAATGGGATTGTTCGTTACGGGCGTTGACTGGGCTATTAATAATGTATTGCAACAACATCAACGTAACCGTATAAAAGTATTAATTGACCCTGACTTTGATAGGAAAAAAACAGGCTATAACGTTCGTCAAGCTAAAATTGCCATTGGCTCTGGAGGCCTTTTTGGGAAAGGATATTTACAAGGAACACAAACAAAATTTGATTTTGTACCCGAACAAAGTACCGACTTTATTTTCTGTACAGTAGGCGAAGAAGAAGGTTTTCTCGGTAGTTTACTGGTAGTAGGTCTATTCTTGGCACTTTTGCTTCGAGTCGCTTATCTGGCCGACCAACAGAAATCTAGGTTTGCCCGAGTCTACGGCTATGGAGTAGTCTCCATACTTTTTTTCCACTTTATGGTCAACATAGGCATGACTATTGGACTGATGCCCGTTATTGGTATTCCTCTTCCATTTTTTAGTTATGGAGGGTCGTCGCTATGGTCGTTTTCAATTTTATTATTTATATTTTTGAAAATAGATGCCCATCGTACACAAGTTCTTTCTAGGTGGTAAATTGATAGTAGCCTTATTATTTACAGCTAATTTTATTAGAACATGGCATTAATATCTAAAAAGAAAGTCCCTTTCAAGATTAATCTTCAACTCAGAAAATATTTAACAAAATATGGTCGGGAGATTAAAATGCCAATTCAATATGCCGATTTATTACGCTTTGAAAGCTCGATAAGTTTGTATGACAAATTTGGGAATGATACCTTTTGGATTACCGTTTTTTTCCCACATTCCGAGATTGAACATGTTTATGAAGGACTCAAGAAAATTTATGCTGATTTAAAAACGGATGGAGATGAAAAGGTAATAAAACACCTTACTGTTGATAGGGTAGATTTGTGTACTTATGGAAATACACAACCTTTTAGGATACGCATTGTAAACAGAGTAAATGATAACTTCGATTATTTTTACATCAAAAGAGCCGACTGTTCCAGAGTCTACGGGATGGAATTAGAACACCTGCTTTCGCCTAATAGAATCAGTTATCTTACTTACGAAAACTCTTTGGTGGAGGAGCACATTGCAGGGATTCCAGGTGACCAGTTTTTTAAGAATTACCTGAGCGACCCTAACATCAATGAAATACGTTTGGCAAAAGAATTTGTTAAATTCAATGAAAGATGTTTGGTGCTATTGCTAGGAGATATGCACTCTTCCAACTTCGTAGTAGAAATTACCCCAGATTTTGAAGAAGTATATTTTAGAATAAGGTCGATTGATTTTGACCAACAGAGCTATGAAGGAAAACGAACTGTTTATATGCCACAATATTTTAAACAGAATAATCCTTTGATTGAAATGGGTATGCGTCATATGACCCCCGAATCTGTAAAGCAGTATCAAATAGAGGAACGCTCGCTGATTTCAAAAAGGATGAAAGTAGAAAGCCAAAGAGTTTATGAACTAATGGCAATTATGGCAAAAGACGATATATCAACCCCCGAAAATACGGAGCAACTTAAAAATGAGTTAGCAAAATATTATAACTCTGATCAATTCTTGAAGTGTAGAACAATGGGAGAAATAGTGTGGGTAAGCTTGGAACAAGTCAGGATGCAGTAAAACTTTATCACTAGGGAGGGACTTAAGTCTCTCCCTAGTGATAAAGTTTTACTCTTGGAATAGAGAGAAATATATAGTTGAGTCAGATGTTAAGTTTAAACCTTTTTCGAAACCCCTAAAAATAAAAATACCCAACCCACTATCAATGCCGTTCCTCCGATGGGCGTTATTGCTCCCCACATTGTTACGCCAGTAGCACATATCAAATAAAGAGAACCTGCAAAAATAAGTGTTCCGATTAGTAACGAATATCCTGCCCAATTCAAGAATTTGTGTGAAATCTTATCTGTTAAAATTCCTACTAGAATTAATGCTAAAGCTCCATACATTTGATAACGAGCTGCCGTTTCAAAAGTATCTGTTCGATTAGCGGCTTCCAAGGCAGCCTTAAAAGCGTGGGCTCCAAAAGCACCTAATGCTACCGAAAGACCAGCAAGTAAAGTACCAGCCTGTAAAAAAAATCTATTCATATTTTTGCTAGATAAAAAAGAAATATTCCACAAAGAACGCAATGAAAAATAGAGATTCAATGATAATTACTTGAATATTTATGATGCCTTAAAGTATAATTTGACCAATCATCATTTTTATCGTAGGGGTTAAACCAATTTTAGTTGTCATCACTAAAAATGTCAAGTAAGAGTTGTAATTTTGTGAGAGTAACTCTACGGAAAATAATCTCTTGAAATTTTGCAACTCACTGATTCTGATATTTTGTTAGCCATCCGACAAGGAAATGAGCGTGTTTTTGAAGCAATGTTTCGAAAGCACTATCAGGCTTTATGCAACTATTCTTGCAACATCCTAAAAGACATGGATGATGCCGAAGAAATAGTGCAAAGCGTTTTCCTGAAATTTTGGGAACAGCGCCAAGAAATAGAAATAACAGTTTCTTTAAAATCATATCTTTATCGAGCTGTTCACAACACTTGTTTAAATCGTATAAAACACCTTAAAGTACAAGAAGTATATCGCCAACATGTTGGTGAGTTTATAGAAAATACATTTGATTCTGCCACTGATTTATTAGATAAAAATGAACTTGAAATCCGCATAGCTGAAGCATTAGAAAAACTGCCAGAACAATGCAGACTTATTTTTAAAATGAGTAGATTTGAAGAACTGAAATATCAAGAAATAGCTAACCAATTGGGGCTTTCTATCAAAACGGTAGAAAATCAAATAGGGAAAGCACTCAAAATTATGCGAACAGAATTGGCAGATTATTTGCCTTTATTACTATTTTGGGTACTTTTCTATTAAAATAACCATAAAGGAAATAAGCACTTAAAGTAATAAAAACTTTCTAAATCTCTATCTATTCAAAACTATTGCTTAATAACCAAATACTAAAATTACATATATAAAAGCCTTTGGGTTTAAGATGATTAACGAAGAAAACATAGACGATTTACTGGCAAAATACCTTGCAGAAGAAGCTGATAGTCAGGAAGCTGATGCTGTAAACGAGTGGATTAGTTTGTCGGATGATAATCAAAAAACCTTCGAACATACAAGTATTATCTGGGAAAAGAGTGCCTTGTTAAATAATCAACAAACAGTTGATGTGGATACTGCTTGGGCAAAACTCGGTATTGGCTCAGAGAAAATCAAGAGAACAGCTGATGAATCAAATTATATAAAACCTTTGCCTCATAAAAGTGGAGGTAGCGAACACCAGTTGGAAGGAAGAAAGTCAAATGTTATCAATCTTGTCTTTAACAATTTCCTCAAAATTGCAGCAGTTTTAATTTTCATCATCGGAGTAGTGTTTTTGGTGAAGAAGAATACTGAGCCAGACATTGCATTACTTACTTTCCAAACGGGTAATATTCCTACAGAAAAAGTCTTAGCTGACGGAACAAAAGTCTTTTTAAATAAAAACTCGACAATTAGTTTTCCTGAGAATTTTGAAGGAGATACCAGAGAAGTAAAACTAACGGGAGAAGCTTTTTTTGATGTACACCATGACAAAGCCCATCCTTTTATCATTCACGCCAATGGTACAGATATAAAAGTACTCGGAACATCATTTAATGTAAAAGCTTATGATGCTCAGGTACAAGTAGTGGTGAATACAGGGAAAGTACAATTTTCAAAAAATACTCAGCAAGTTATTCTAGTAAAAGGCGAAAAAGCTGAAATTTCAAAAGGAGAAGAGGCTATTGTAAAATCGATAAATGTCGACGAAAACATACTTTATTACAAAACAAAATCGTTTAATTTTGAAGAGACTAGTTTAGATGAAGTAGCCCAATTGCTTTCAGATAATTTTGGAAAAAGTATTGTTTTTGAGCAAGATAAAATTAAAAACTGTAAACTGACTGCCACCTTCCAGCAAGAAAGCTTGGATAATATTCTCACCATAATTTCCGAAACCTTCAACCTGAAAATTATCAAAAAAGGAGATTCAATCGTGCTTCATGGCGAAGGCTGTCAGTAGAATGGATTGAATAACGATTTGAAAATCGTTCCACTATGATAGCTTATTATTTTAAATACGTTGCTTTAAATATTTGTTTTTTACTGTTAATTACTCATTCTTCTTTAGGACAAATCCCTATTTTAGAACGAAATATTAGTGTTAGGTTCAATAATGATAAAATTACCCAAGTGCTAGATATCATTGCTAGCGAAGGAGGTTTTAATTTTTCCTATAATTCTAATTTGATTGATAGTGACAGGCGAATAGATTTGGCTGTTACCAACCGTCCAGTAAGGGATGTGCTAAAACAAATTTTTGGCACCTCTATTAGCTACAAAGTACGTGGACAATATGTTATTCTTCAGAAAAATATTACAGAAAATCAAAACTTACATTTTGTATTAAGTGGCTATATCGTAGACCCCGAAGAAGGTATTAAACTGCCAGATGCGAGTATTTATGAGAAAACGAGTTTAGCCTCGGCAATTTCTAATCAATTTGGCTTTTATAAAATTAAGCTATCTACTAAGAAATTCCCCATTCGGTTAAGTATCTCCAAACCAGGCTATGAACATCAAATAGTTTTAATAAGAAATGCTCAGAACGATTACCTCAATATTGAATTAGTGGCAGAGAAAAAAGAGTTGACTTATGAATCGGCTTTTGATGACAACTCGATTGAACAAATGGAGTTGTTCCAAAAAAGAAACCAGATGATTGAATCTGCACCTGTCTTTAAAGATAATCGTCCTGCCTTTGTAGATGCTGCTGGCGACGAAAGTTTTCATCCTGTTTTTGTCCCTTCCGATTCCTTGGCTTATCGAACAGACTGGGAAAGATTTAAAGATGGCGTAGGGAAATTCTTTGTCAGACGAAGCCAGCGGATCAATGCCTTTAACATCAATGATACCCTTAATCAAAGACTTCAAGTATCATTACTCCCTTTCTTAGGAACCAACCGCCTACTTTCTGGAAGTATCGTAAATGATTTTTCAGTGAATATCCTGATGGGGTATTCTGGTGGAGTGAATAAATTAGAAATCGGAGGTTTATTAAATGGCATTCATCACGATGCAAGTGGTTTACAAATAGCAGGGCTAGGAAATATTGTAGGGGGCGAGCTAAGAGGTGTGCAGGTGAGTTATTTACTAAACATTGCGGGTAATTTAGGCAAAGGACTACAATTGAGTGATGGTATCAATGTAGTAGCAAAAACATCCAATGGTTGGCAAGTGGGTCTTATCAACTTTGCTAAAGATGTGGGGAAAAAAGGAAAGCAAATAGGGCTATTGAATATTAGTGAAACATCAGAATCAACCCCTTTTGGGTTATTAAGTTTTGTTAGTTCAAAGGATGGCTATAAACGGTTGGAATTAACGCTTGATGAAAACGAAACAGGAAGTGTAACGTTCAAAACAGGGGTAAGAAAGTTTTATAATATTGTAACGATTGGCTATAATTTCCTCAGAACCCGAGAACTTTTCAGTGCAGGCTATGGCATTGGGCGTGCCTATGAAATGAGCCACGGATGGATGCTTAATACAGATTTAGTGGCCAATGTTTTAGTAGAATACGATGCCTTTAATCCGAATGTTGGGGCTTTATATAAATTTGATATAAGTTTTGAAAAACAAATTGCCCGAAACGCTGCCATTACCTTTGGCCCATCATTCAAAGCACTTCTTATTGATAGATACAACATTAATACTTGGCAAGGCAAACCATTCAGCCGTATACCAAGCTATACCCCTTTGTTCGCTACCGACCATTCTACCTTTTGGCTTGGTTTTCAAATGGGTTTAAGAATTCGCTCTAAATAATGCTACTATTTTATTATATTTCGAAAATTTGTGATTATTTTGATAACTAATTGGCTTTAAATGAAGGTTTTATTTATGAAAGTATTCTCTCTACTATTACTGTTTTTATTATTTGCCTTTTCAGGGATAAGTCAGGGAAAGATTAAGACTTCAAACAATTATGCTCAAAAAATTATTGGCAATTGGATGAAAGATTATATTGATATGAAAGATGGAAGTAGCAACGATGACCCTGCTGTTGATGAAATAGTGGCCTCGATGCTTATTTTCAGAAAAACTAATACCGTTACTGTCATACAAGGAAAAGAAGCGGTGAATACCCCTTTTGAAATATTTGGAGATACTTTGTTAGTTGGCAGAGCAGTATTTTATAAAATAGAAAAACTTACTGATTACGAGCTGGTATTTACGCAGATGCTTTTGGATATTCCTGACTATCAGTTGCGCCGTTATCATTACCTTGCTACCAAAGAAAGCTCAGGGGAATATTTTGAGAGGCGATATATTAGAGCAAATCTTAAAATTCAGGCAAATGGAGATTCTGCCTACGCATTTAGCAAATACATTTTCCCTAAATTTAAAACAGGGAGGGAAATGTTTAGAGGAGCTAGCTTTAATACTTTTGAAGATGTTTATCAATATTCCTATGAAGCTATCGAAACAGCTTTTGATTTTCCAATAAGGAAGAAAGGCAATTTCAAAGTGGCTTTTATGGTAACAAAAAGTGGAATATTGAAAGATGTAATCATCCAACAAAGCTCTGATTCAAGCTATAATGATAAGCTCATACAAGCTATTTTGCAAACACGAAAACAATGGATTCCAGCGGATATTGATGGAAAACAAGTAAACGTAGTATTTAATTATGAGTTTGATTTTGGCAACGATAAAGAAGATGTGGAGAACGATAATAACTATTTTGACCCCACACTCTATGCAAGCCTGATGGATAGAGGCGACAGACAGATTGAAAAAAAGAATTATATAAAAGCTATCAAGCTGTATACAAAATGTATCTTGATGAAAGACGACGCCTTTGATGCGTTGTACAAAAGAGCAGATGCTTATTTTACCTTAAAAGTTGAGAAGAATGCCTGTTCAGATTGGAATTATTTAGCGACTAAAGGACAAAAAAAGGCAGAAGCTTTATTTATAAAAAATTGCTTGAAACGATAAGAAAGCAAGTGTTCTAATGTGTTATGGTTTTTTTGTGAAAATTAATGCCAAAACGTGATAATCAAAGCAGTTTTTTTTTATAAATTTCCTGAAATATTAAAAAAACAATGAAAAAACTATTATTTCTATTATTTCCAATTTCAACGTTTGCCCAAACTGAAATTCCGCTCAATGATTTAGGAGCCTTCAAAAATCCGAGTGCAAACTGGACAATTGTGGGGGGTATTTCAGGAGATTACCAATCGGCTACTTTAACAAGTACCGAAGGAAAGGGTATTCTATATGCCTCTGCGAAAGGGGCCAAGTATCAATCAAATGATGATTTGATTTTTAAACTTGAGCATGGCGACATTAGGCTATCACTCGACTTTATGATTCCGAAAGGCTCTAATTCTGGCGTTTACTTACAAGGACGCTACGAGGTGCAGATTCTGGATTCATGGTTGAAAAAACAAGTCACTGATGGTGATTGTGGTGCTATCTATCATCGTTGGGACGAAGCTCGTGGGGCTGGCAACGAAGGATATGAAGGACACGCACCTCGCCAAAATGCCGTGAAAGCTCCAGGCTTGTGGAATCATCTGGAGATTGATTTCAAAGCACCTACTTTTGATGCCTCAGGTAATAAAATCACGAATGCTCGTTTCAACAAAGTAGTGTTAAATGGCATTATCATCCATGAAAACATTGAACTTACGGGGGTAACACGTGGGGCTATTTCTCCGAAAGAAGCTGCAACAGGGCCTATCAGAATTCAAGGAGACCATGGTGCTGTGGCATTCAAAAACATCAAGTACGAAGTTTTTGATAAAGCCCTTGCTACGTTTAGTCCAACTAATTATGAATATTACCAAGGAAAATATGCAAGCCTTCAAACAGGTACAAATAAGCCTGTAAAGACAAGTACTGCCCCAAAGCCATCGATGAAACTTGCGGAGGCGAAATCAGATT
Organism: Arcicella sp. GW822-FHT02H01; assembly: GCF_058802005.1. Classification (NCBI taxonomy): domain Bacteria; kingdom Pseudomonadati; phylum Bacteroidota; class Cytophagia; order Cytophagales; family Flectobacillaceae; genus Arcicella; species Arcicella sp. GW822-FHT02H01. Next base: position 3,317,665 of record NZ_JBXANT010000001.1, read on the forward strand.
ACTTGTTGAAATTTCAAGGTAAAATCACGATTCCAGAGACAGATACGTATACATTCACCACTAACTGGACTGGTACGGGAGCATTGATAATTGATAAAGATACTATTACCAAAGGCGATCATTGGTATAGCGAGGACGTAAAAGGAAGTACGAAACTTACGGCTGGTGAACATACTTATACGTTACTTCATGCTAAAGACTTTGGTTGGGGTCCTAAAGCCCTTGGCTGTTTTATAGAGAGAATCGGTGCCCCTAAACAAGGAATTACCGAAAGAACATCGTTGCCAGAACCAGAAGCCACACCGCTAATCGAAGTAAAAGTAAGTCAAGAGCCCGTTTTACAACGTTCATTTATTGTATATGGCGATAAGAAAAAAACACATGGTATCAATGTAGGATTACCAAACGGGTTGAGTTATTCTTATGACTTAAACCAAGGAGGATATTTACAACTATGGAGGGGAAAATTCTTGGATGCTACATTGATGTGGTATGACCGTGGCGAGCCTCAAACTTCTGTACCGATGGGGTCTGCTATTACTTCGAACGATAAGTTTCCTTTAGCATTTTTAGCGAGTGACTCTGCGCCTTTCCCAGATACGTTGACCAAAAACGATTTGAAATATAAGGGATACAGTTTTAAAAAATATGATGTAGCTGGTCAGCAAATATCCTTTCCTGATTTTATGTATGAGTACAAAGGAGTAAAAGTAAAAGATACTTCTTTGCCAATGACACAAAATGAAGGGATTAATCGTCATTTAAGTTTTGAAGGCAATACAACAGATGCTAAATTGTATGCTTTATTGGCTGAAGGCAGTGCCATTGCTAACCTTGGCAATAACCGTTTTTCAGTAGATAATCAGCAATATTATGTACAGGTAAATTCAACAGAAACTAATAAAGCAATCATTCGTGAAAGTAAAGGAAAAAAACAATTATTATTGCCTTTAACTGGATTGAAAGAAATATCTTATCAATTGATTTTCTAAGTTTGTATTTACTCAAATCCATCGTTGAGTTTCTTAAACAGTTTGCCATTTAATTTGATTTGTCATGAGTGAATTTGAATCATCGAACCTCCAATTATCAGGAGGAAATAAGTCATCTGTCTCGACTAATAGCCTTTCACTGTATGATGAATATGGTTCGATAGCCTATGGTATTATCTTGCAGATAGTACCTCAGAATCAAATAGCACAAGAAGTAATGATTGATTTATTTGATTCATTAACGGTAAATCCTTGTGTAGAAAACAAAGTAAGCATAGCTGTATGTATTATCAGGAAAGCAAGAGAAAAGGCATTGCTGTATAAGGAAAAGCTTGATGTAGGGGCTTCTACGATTCAGCAATTTAGTGCTGAGTCAGCAATAGAGCAATCAAAAATTATTTTTGATTTATCCTTTCGTCAAGGAAAAACAGCTGATACAATTGCTAGCCATCTGGACATTCCGAAGGCCAGAGTGTATAAAGCTATCAGTGAATACTTCAAAACTTTTCGCCAATCTTAATTGAATACCATTGTGAAAAAACAAGAATACATACAAAGCGGAATACTAGAAAGCTACTTGTTAGGCATTGTTTCTGAAGAAGAACGAAGAGAAGTAGAACAACAAGTATCAATTGACAAAGATATTGCTGAGGCCCTTAAAGTGCTGGAAATAGACATTACTGATTTTTATACAAAAAATGCTGTTCCACCACCACCGATTATTAGAGAAACCATTGCTTTGAATGCACAACATGCAGGAATAGTTAAATCGGATCATTATCAGCAAACGTATTCATCTGAGCAACAAACTGCTCAGGATGAACAACCGCGATATTTAGAAGTAGAGGTAAACGATACGCATATCAAAGTACATAAATATTGGCGTCCAGCTTTTATAGCAGTCTTTATTTTATCAAAGGTTTTTTTAATAGCAGCCTTATATCTTTATTTCAAAGCGGATAGTTTAACCAAAGAAAACGAACGTTTGAAACAAGAAATTAAGCTTAAATAAGCGTTGATTATTTTGTTATCAAAATAAATTAATTTCCAAAAAATGAAAATAGCATTAAAAATATTGCTTTCGATGGGTATATTGGGTTATGTTACTCAAAGCGCATTTGCACAAGCGAAACCAAAACCTTTTACAGAAGAGGACTTTTACGAAATAAAAACAATTGCCATTCCTGACGAAATAAAATTAGAAGCAGGTGGAATTGCTCCCATGCCCGATGGGCGAGTAGGTGTTTGTACGAGAAGAGGTGAAGTTTGGATTATTGAAAATCCTTATCAGTTGAACGGAACGAAACCAAGCTATACGCTTTTTGCGAGTGGCTTACACGAATCTTTAGGCTTGGCTTATTATAAAGGCTCTTTTTACTGTACGCAACGGGGTGAATTAACCAAATTAACCGATACTGATGCTGATGGTAAAGCTGATATTTATGAATCTGTAGCCAACTGGGATTTATCAGGAAATTACCATGAGTACTCGTATGGACCAGTTTTCGATAAAAACGGTGATATGTACCTTACTTTCAACGTAGCATGGGTAGGATATGGCGAAGGAAAATTAGCTAAATGGCGTGGATGGTTAGTAAAAGTGAAGCAAGATGGCACACTTGAGCCTGTAGCGACAGGTTTACGCTCGCCAGCAGGTTTTACTATCAATTCTAACGGCGATGTATTGTATGGCGAAAACCAAGGCGACTGGGTAGGGTCTGGTAGAGTGACACATTTGGAAAAAGGAGACTTCGCAGGGAATGCAGGTGGGTTGTTTTGGACAAAAGAGCCAGACTCGCCCTTGAAATTAACAAAGGCCGATATTCCAGATACTGGCGAGCCAATGTATGAAGCTGCTAAAAAAGTAAAAGCATTGAAATTGCCTGCTGTTTGGTTTCCACACGCTTTGATGGGTATTTCGACTGCCGATATGATTGAGGACGAAACAGGTGGAAAATTTGGACCTTTCCAAGGACAATATATTGTTTTTGACCAAGGACAATCAAAGGCAATGAGAATGTCTTTAGAAAAAGTAAATGGTAAATATCAAGGTGCTTGTTATCCTTTCCGCGAAGGTTTTCAGTCGGGAACAGTACGTGCTAGATGGGGAAATGATGGCTCTATTTTCGTAGGAATGACTTCAAGAGGTTGGGGTTCTACTGGAAAAGCCTTATTCGGTATTCAACGTTTGGTTTGGAATGGAAGAACACCTTTTGAAATGAAGAACGTTCATGCAATGCCAGATGGCTTTGAAGTAGAATTTACACAGCCTGTAGATTTAAAAAGTGCTGAAAACTTAGCTAGTTATGAACTGAAAAGCTTTACTTATAAGTACCATCATCAATATGGTAGCCCAATAATCAATCAAGAGACAACACCATTGAGAGGCGTAATAGTTTCGCCAGACCGCCTGAAAGTACGTTTAGTAATGGATAACCTACGCAAAGGATATATTCATGAAATCTTGGCTTCTGGTTTAGTAAATGACGAAGGTCAGCCTTTATTACACGATATTAGCTACTATACGTTGAATGATATTCCTGCGGGCGAGTTGGCAAAAATAAGTCCAAAAGCTACTGCTCCGACAACACCAGTTAAACCTGCGACTTTGCCTGTAAAGAAAGAGAAAACAGTAGGAACAACATTACCTGTTGATACTAAGCAAGTAGCATCATTGTTGAAAAAACACGCTTGTACAAGTTGTCATGCAGAAGCTACAAGAGTAGTTGGTCCTGCGTTTACAGACGTAGCCAAAAGAAATTATACCAATGAGCAAATCTTAGAATTGGTGTATCATCCTAAACCAGAAAACTGGCCAGATTATGCCACTGAAATGGCGTCGATGACGCACGTACCTAAGGCCGATGTATTGAAAATTGCTTCTTGGATTAATTCGTTAGGAAAGAAACCAAAAGTAGATTTGAATAAAATAGAGAATAGGGATTAAGGTTTTATAACAAAATAGCGGAGGGCAGAAATTTAAATTTCTGCCCTCCGCTATTTTGTTCATTATCCACACTACTCAAAAGATTGATACATCACATAAGTATCAACCAACCCTAATTGTTGATGGTTAAATGCCTTGGGGATAGTACACATAATCTGAAAGCCAATATTTTTCCAGAGCTTTACCGCATAAGTATTGGTACTGACTACAATATTAAATTGCATGGCTTTAAAGCCTAATGATTTAGCTTCTTGCAAAGAATGTTCACCCAAAAATTTGCCAATTCCTTTCCTTTGAAAACTAGGATGAACCATGTATGAACCATTTGCCACGTGCGAACCTAAATCTATCTGGTTAGGCTTAATAATATAAGTGCCACAAATTACGCCATCTTCAACTGCTACATAAGTAAACATATAATCAGCAAACCAATGTTTGGCTAAAGCTGATTTGGGCGTGTGTGGGTCAATTACATAGGTATCTCCAGAAGCGATTACCTGATGAAAGATTTCCCAAACACCATCATAATCTGTAACAATGTCAGCTTTTCTGATTTCCATAATTTACAAAAGCTATCTTGGTTTATATTTTACAAAACCAAATAAATGAATGAATATAGAACGGGATGCTCTGAAATTAAAAGGCACAGCAGCCAATGAAAGCACTGTGATTGGAATGATATAATAGAGAATAGGAGGGTCGTTGAAAATAAAGAAAATAGCAACGCCTAAAAATGCTAAGAAGCCCACATTGATACCATAACTAATAAACATGGCACCATACCAAAAACCTGGCTCTACTTCAAAACGTAGGTTGCAAACAGGGCAATTAGTGTGCATTTTATCAAATTTGTTAATTTGCCAAAACGGATACATAAACATCTTTCCTTCTCTACACTGGGGGCATTTTCCTTCAATAATCGCTTGAATCCTAGAATGTTTTACATCTAATTTTAGCTTAGTACTATTTTCCATATCTGTTTAATTTATATTGAAGCTGTTTAAACTTTCCCTTTCGGGTTAAACTAAGTCTTTTAGAATAGCTTGTTCCAAAATTTACTCAACGTAGCGATGCTATGCTTCCCAAATGTTGAAAAAATCAATTCAAAAATACAATACTTTCACCTCAGAAACGGAAAGTTTAAACAGCTTCATTGACAAAGTTAAGCTAATTCAATAAAAACTCAATTTTTATACTACTTGCTTTCATGATTATCGTTTTGATGAATAATTGCAGGGCAGAATAAAGTAATTTTGAATTCCCGAATAGCTCATATTTTAATAGCAAACGTATATGTCCAATACAAATAGTCTTATTCTTACTCAACAACCAGATAAAAATCTTTCTAAACTTCAGAAACAGTTTAATGCTTATGTACTGAAAATTGATGAATTAAAGCTAAGGCTCGTGACAGATAAACAACAGATTGAAATAATTACCAGCACTATTCAAAAAGAGGTAGCCCCACTTGAAAAAAAGCATCTATCCAAAATTGCCGACTTAGTATATGTTTTTGATAAACATCATGATGACCCTTTTTTTAAGCGTAAGGAGAAAGAAAAAATAGCCCATTTTATTTTAGAGAAATCAGTTGAATTAATTGAAAGGGCAGGTGTTGAGGAACTGATTCCGATTTTTAATAAATATAATGAGACTGGAACCTACGAGGAAATTAGCGAAGAATATGAAAAGAAAAATATAGAATCTATTAAAGATACAATGCGATATGAATTTGGACTAGAATTAAGCGAAGAAGAGTTGAACATTAATAATGCTGAGGAATTAGAAGAGCTATTTGAACAAAAGCTGACAGAGAAACAAGCAAGCGAGGAGGCTAAAAAAACAACAAACCAGAAAACAGCCAAGCAGTTAGCAAAAGAAGAGAAGCTAAAAAAAGAGGCTAACAATATCAGTAAATCAGCAAGAAGTATTTATACAGATTTGGTAAAAATGTTTCATCCTGACCGTGAACAAGACGAGACTGAGCGGGCACGTAAAACCGAAATTATGAAGGAAATAACGGCTGCTTATGAAAAAGACGATTTGTTTGAATTGCTCAGGCTGAAAATATCATTGACTAGTACCAATGTTGCCTCCCTAACCATGGCCGACGAGCAATTGAAGTACTACAACAAGCTACTGAAAGAACAAATAAATGAGTTAGAGGCAAGTCTGTGGGAACTGCATAATCAAGCCACAATCACCAATAATGGCAGTAGTTTATTGCATCGTTTTGGAGGAGATACTAAAACGATGAAAATGAAATTTAAGAAAACTACCAACTACTTGAAACAGATGATTAATGAAGTAGATAGAAATATTGAGGTATTAAGATTGAAAGAAAATATGAGAAGGTTCCTCAAAGATTATTACGCTGATTAGTACTAATCTTATTGATTGACTACTTCATTCAAGGCTAATACAAGTCTGTCTGAGCCAGCCTGTAAAGACCAATTCTTACGGACATTCGTTAACGCAAAATCAGCCATTTCCTTTCTGAGTGGTTTATCTTTAATCAACTTTTCAATATAATAGGCTAATTCACTTGTTTTGTTATTTGTTAAAAAACCATTTTTGCCATGAATTACGGTTTCACGCACTCCTGCTTCGGCAATAGCCACTACTGGTATGCCACAAGCATTGGCTTCTAGTGGAGCAAAGCCAAAAGGTTCTAGTTTAGACGTGTACACTAGGCATATTGCATTACTAAGTAATTGTATCAATTCATCATCGGAAACCATTTTCTTTAGTTCAATCTCTACGTTTAGTTTTTGTGCAAGCTTTTGCATTTCTTGCCAATACTCTTCCGTTGCCATATTGCCTATCCAGAGTAGCTTCGGTCTATTTTGTTTAATCAAGCCCAATGCTCTAATGGCAAATTCAGGGTTTTTATGGGTCATAAAACTTCCTAGCCCTACCACATACTCATTTTGACTAGCATTTCTATGAGTGGACGGATGAAATAATTCAGTATCTACACCCAAATAACAAACTTCCGAGGGTAATCCATACACTCGTTGACAGCTTTCAGCAGAGAAATAAGAATTGACCAACACTTTATTAAAAGCATCAAAATTTATCCGCTCTTCCCGTACAAACATACGGAACCTATTTAAACGCCATGCACTAGCAAATGTATGAGTCCAGTATTGTAAACTAAACTTACTCTGTGACCTAACAGGTGCTTCCCAAACTTGTTTGGGCATGGCTTCGTACAAAAAGCGCATGGGTTCGCCTAAATACAAAACCTTTGGTATTCTTACGAATTTGCCGATAAAGGGAACGGCATAATAAGAACAACTATTAGCAAAAAGTACATCAAAATTACCAGCATGAATTTCATCCGCACATTGTTGGCAGTGCGCTTCCATGGCAAGCATATTGGCTTCTTTTTCAAAAAATAATAAAGATATTTTTTCTTTAAAACTAGGATTAAGCTTAGTATGAGTTATGGGTACTGAATGAAGAATTACTTCTGAGGGCAATTTCATAAAACCACCAGCATCTGGATTTACCGCCCAAACTTCTACATGATGTCCACGTTCTACTAAACCTTGAATATGATACTGTAAGGCTCTGCTACCTCCACCACTATGTAAATTATGCCAAACAGCAATTCTCATTTTAATAATATTTATATGCTAATAATGAAGTTGATAATAGAATCGGGTATGTATGTTAGAAATTCAGAGGGTCTAAATTCTTGAAATGCCCATTCATTTTAATTCTTTCTTTTGTTTTTTCTATTTCTTGCAATACCGTGATTACTCTTTCTAGGTGCTGTATTAAAAAGCCCTGTCTTTCTGCTTCGGTAGGCATTTTTAGTAATTGGTATTCTTCTTCTAAGGATAGCCCAATTTTATGGGCTATTTGATAGGAGTAAGGCTGGTCTTTATTGATATCAAAAGTGTTTTCCTCTTCTAGTAATTTGTATAATACCTTTACTCTTTCTAACAAACCAATCATTACTATTGGGCGGACTTCCACTTCGGGGAGCATTTCTAAAACCCCACCAGCATACATTTTTAGATTGACAGGGTTCTGAAAGTCAATAATTCTAAAAGCCCTTATTCCCTCTGTTTTGATGTCCATTCGCCCATCGTCATATCTTTTTGATACTGAAATGATTTTGACTTCCGTACCAAAGCCTGGTAATTTTCCATCAATAAAAGTTGGAATACCAAAGGTATTTCCGTTATCCAAGCATTCATTGATTAATTCGCGATAACGAGGCTCGAAAATGTGAAGATTGAGGGCCTCCATTGGATAAACCACCAAATTGAGCGGGAATAAAGGAAGAAATTTTTGCATGACTAAGTTATCTCGTTACGATTACTTATCGATTTAAAAATTAATGAGCTACTACTTTTTCAATCGAAAAACCTGCACTTATGATATCCAATAGTGGGTCTTGTCGCATATACTGACGAATCTGGATTTTGTATTTTCCATTTTTAGGAAAATGAAAATCTTTGAAGACTAATACTTTATGGTCGTAAATATCACCTAGTCCTTCGCCTAAAGAACGACCAGAGGTTTGGTCGAACAAGATTACTTCATCCAATTTTTGATGAATTATTTTCCCTGTTTCTGTCGTTAAGTAATGCGTCAGGTACAAATTATAGTAAGGATACGAGCGATTGTTACGAATGGTATAAAAAACATTGTATGCCGATGCTGAGTCTTTTACTTCAAAAGTAAAAGTTGGAGCATCTTTAATAAACCATTTTGCATCAGGAATATCATAATTTTCCTTTAGGATAGTGTTGGTATCACAAGATGAAAGCGTGCATAAAAAAAAGGCTAACAAAGCCATGATATAATCGTTCAGACGCACGGTTGGCATGCTGAACGATTTATTAATAGCCTTGTTAACCCAATATTTTGTACTCGACATATCGCTAAACTGCTTTGTTATCGTCATTGTTACGGTTGTTGTTCCGATTTTGTGGCGGACGATTCTGTTTTTGATGATGGGGCTTTTTATTTCCCTGATTGTTGTTATTCGTTTTAGCTGGCTGAGCACCTTTGTCCTGTGATTCCGAAGCATTAGCATTAGGCTGTTGATTGCCTTGGTGCTGTGGCTTAGGGCCTTTAGAATGCTGAGGTCTCTGGTTGTTTTTAGGGTGAACAGCCTTTTGTTGCTCTTGTCCTTTTGCTCCCTGTTGTTTTGGCTGTTGAACAGGCTTTTCTTGTGGTATTGCCTTATCTTCAGTTTTTACAGGGCGTTGTTCAGCCTTTACTTCTCTTTTTTCTTGTTTGAATTCTTTACGTTCAGGACGAGGATTATCTCTTTTCTCTGATTTGAAGTCAGGACGGTCACCTTTTTTCTTATCAAAGCTTTTCTTGCCACCGTTTCCACCGTACTTTCTGTCCATTTTATCTAAATCTGCATTTAATGGACCTGCACCTTTTTCGATTTCTAGTTCAATTTTTGCAGACTCAGCACCATCGATAGATTGTGGTTTTACGCCCCTTTCATTCAAGGTCATAATCTCCCTTACCCTATCAACCGTTACAGGAATCCAGTTACTTTCTTCACCTCTATAACCAAACCACATTACTCTTTTAAAAATATCCGTTTTCTGTAAAAAAGCTTCACCCTTTATCGTTTGAAGAGATTTCTCAATTGTCGGAATATCTTTCAGGGCATCCATATAGGTTTCTAATTCATAGTTCAAACAACATTTAAGTCGTCCGCATTGACCAGAAAGTTTTACAGGATTCAAGGAAAGGTTTTGATAACGAGCTGCCGAAGTAGTTACGTTTTTAAAGTCAGTCAGCCAAGTAGAACAACACAATTCTCGTCCACATACACCAATACCACCTACTCTGGCAGCTTCTTGACGAAGGGAAATTTGTTTCATTTCAACCCTCACTTTAAACTCACTCGCCAACATTTTAATTAATTCTCTGAAATCCACACGGTCGTCAGAAGAGTAATAAAAAATAGCTTTGGTGTTATCAGATTGAAACTCAACATCCGAGAGCTTCATATTCAATTTTAATTCCTTGATAATTTCACGGGTGCGATACATCGTAGGATAATCACGTGCAACAGCTTGGTCGTGTTTTTCAAGGTCTTTATCATTGGCTTTTCGGTAGATAACTTTTATTTCTTCGTTATCTTTCAGCCCCTTCTTTAGCATTTGTAAACGCACAAGCTCGCCTTGTAAAGATACAAAGCCAAGGTGATGCCCACTTGGGACATCAACGATTACAGGGTCGCCAGCATAGAGTTCAATTTGATTAGTGTTTCTGAAATATTCTTTTCTACCACCTTTAAATTTTACTTCTACAACATTGAATTTACTAAAAGTAGGAATATCCATATTCGACAGCCAGTCGAACACGTTCATTTTATTACAACCGCCCGTACCGCAAGCACCGTTGTTCTGACATCCTCCAACAGCACCACCGTCTTTATTTTTAGTTCCACAGCTTCCTGAGGAGCAAGATTTACATCCCATAATTTAAGGAGAGAATGAAAAAAACATTCTACTTTATGTGTTTATAAATAAGTATGATTAATACCTCAACACATCTAACCCAATATCTTTTCGATAATATTTTCCATCAAAAAGCACATCTTGGGCAGCTTTTTGAGATTTTTGAATGGCTTTCTCTAAGGTATTAGACATGCCTGTCAATACCATTACTCTACCACCATTCGTAAGTACTAAATTATTGTCTAGTTTAGTACCAGCATGAAAAATTGTAGCTTCTTTGATAGAATCATAACCCACAATTACATCACCTTTTCTGTAGTCATTCGGGTAACCACCAGCTACAACTACCGTAGTAACGGCATGTTGTTTACTTACTGTAAAGTCGGCCTCATGCAATTCATTTTTGGCAGTAGCAATCATTAAAGCTAAGAAATCAGACTCAATTCTTGGTAAAACCACTTCTGTTTCAGGATCGCCCATTCGAGCGTTATATTCAATTACATAAGGTTCGCCTTCATGGTTCATTAAACCAATAAAGATAAAACCATTGTATTTTATACCTTCGGCTTTTAAGCCAGCCAAAGTAGGCTTGATTACTTGGGCATCTACAGCCTCCATGAATTTAGCTGTAGCAAATGGCACAGGTGAAACCGCACCCATACCACCAGTATTTAAACCTGTATCGCCTTCGCCAATGCGCTTGTAGTCTTTGGCTTCGGGTAGAACTTTGTAAGAATCTCCGTCAGTTAACACAAAAACAGATAGTTCAATACCTGTTAGAAACTCTTCAATAACCACTTTGCTACTAGCATCACCAAATTTTGCATCAACCAACATTTCGGTTAAGGATTCTTTGGCTTCGTCTAGCGAAAGGGCAATAATTACTCCTTTACCAGCCGCCAATCCATCGGCTTTTAATACGATAGGTAGCTTTTGGTTCTCTAAATATTTTAAACCATCTTCAAGCGTATCTTTGGTAAAAGTCTGTGATTTCGCTGTAGGAACACCATACTTTGCCATAAAATTTTTCGAGAAATCTTTTGAACCTTCCAGCATTGCTCCATGGGCATCTGGACCAACCATCAAAACGTGTTTTAAATCCTCTCTCGACTGAAAATAGTCTCTTACTCCTTTTACTAAAGGCTCTTCTGGGCCTACAATTACTAACTCAATATCATTTGTTAAAACCGCTTCAGCTATTTTTTCAAAGTCATTATATGAAATAGGTAAGTTTGTAGCAATTTGTGCAGTTCCAGCATTACCCGGTGCTACAAACAATTTATCACAAAGAGTACTCTGGGATATTCTCCAAGCAAAAGCGTGTTCACGTCCGCCAGAGCCTAAAATTAGTGTATTCATTTATTGTTATTTTCTTGTGTTTCAATGGTTAATTACCGTTATAACCATTGAAACATTCCATTAAGCAATTTTATTGATTGATTCTTAAGGATTAATGTAAGTGCTCAATGTGAAAAATGAAGTTGCTGTGTAAATTAAAGTACATACTAAACTCACAACTCTTAATTCGCTACTTCACTTAAAAACTTAATTCTCATCAATCTCAATTCTTCTTCGGTAATATCATCAATATTACATTCTTCCAAGGCCACTGCGATATTATCAGATTCAGCCTCCATGAAATATTCAAAAATCTCTTCTTGTTTATCAGGTTCAACCACTTGGTTGATATAATAATCAAGATTTAGTTTAGTACCAGAATAACAGATATGTTCGATTTCCTCAATCAATTCTGCCATCGAAAGCTCCTTCTGGTCAGCAATGATATCCAAATCTACTTTCCTATCAACCTGTTGAATGATATGAATCTTGATTTTTGATTTATTCACGGCCGATTTAACAACTACTTCCGTAGCGGTTTCAATCTCGTTATCTTCAACGTACTTTTTGATTAAATCAATAAACTGACGACCAAATTTTACAACCTTACCCATACCAACACCATTAATCTGAGCCATCTCATCTTTGGTAGTTGGGTAAGTGGTTGCCATTTCCTCAAGAGATGGATCTTGGAAGATTACATACGGAGGAAGATTTTTTTCTTTGGCTAGTTTTTTACGAAGGTTTTTCAACAATTCAAATAATGCTACATCATACGAACCACTGCCTGATGCTGCTTCTTTTTCTTCGTCTTCTTCTATTTTCTCGTTTTCGTAGTCGTGGTCTTTTGAAAGTGTTAATGGATAAGGGTCTTTCAAATACTCTTTCCCTTTTTCAGAAACCTTCAATACACCATAATTCTCAACATCTTTTTCTAAGAAACCTAATACCGCTATCTGACGCACCATCGAAACGCATTGTTCAATCGGTTCAGGTTCAGCATTTTTTCTGCTCTTAGATTTCGCTGCTGGTTTTGCTTTCTTTTGTTTCGGAATCGGATTTCCATCCTCATCTTCTTCATCCGAAAATTCTACTTCGTCATCATCGTCATCATCGTCGTCTTCGTCCTCATCAGCATTCAGTTTGAACAATGATTTAGCTTTTCCGAAGGTTTCAATTTTGTTGTGTTCATAACTGCCCACATACTGGCTTTTATAACCCATCAAAATATCTGCGATATGTTGTGCATCAAAACGCTCGCCTGTTAATTCAACCGTTTTTAAGGCCAATACTACGGCTTCTTCTACTTTATATTTTGGCGTTGGTTTGTTACAGTTGTCGCAGAAACCACAGTCTTTATCAACGTGTTCACCAAAATAATTTAATAATTGACGACGGCGACAAGTACCCAAGTTGGCATAATGTACCATTTCATGCAATAGCATACGGGCAGTATCGCGCTCTGTAATGGTTTTATCCTTGTTGAATTTATCCAACTTGTTGATATCTTCTTTCGCATAAAACATGATACAAGTACCATCTAGCCCATCGCGACCAGCTCTACCAGTTTCTTGATAATAGCCTTCCAATGATTTAGGGGCATCGTAGTGAATCACAAAGCGAACATCTGGCTTATCGATTCCCATACCAAAGGCAATCGTTGCTACCATTACATCCGTTTCTTCGTTCAAGAAAGCCTCTTGATTAGCCATGCGAACATCACCATCTAAACCAGCATGATAAGGCAAAGCTCTTACACCATTTACGTTGAGTAAATTGGCAATTTCTTCTACTTTCTTACGGCTTAAACAATAGATAATTCCCGACTTTCCATGATTGGCTTTGATATATTTGATAATTTGTTTATCAATATCATCACGCTTCGCACGGATTTCGTAATAAAGGTTTTTACGATTGAATGAAGACTTAAACAACCTAGCTTCGTCCATGTTTAAGTTCTTCTGGATATCCTGCTGAACTTTTGGCGTAGCCGTGGCTGTAAGGGCAATGATTGGTAACTTTGTATTGATGCTTTCTACGATAGAACGAATACGGCGGTATTCAGGACGGAAGTCATGCCCCCATTCCGAAATACAGTGTGCTTCGTCAATTGCTACAAAAGAGATTTTTGCTTGTTTTAAAAATGCTAGGTTATCCTCTTTGGTTAAAGATTCTGGAGCGATGTATAACAACTTTACCTCTCCGCTAATAACCGCATTTTTAACTTTCGTCATTTCAGCACGGTTCAATGATGAATTCAAGAATTGAGCATTGATTCCAAATGCATTCATTTGATCAACCTGATTTTTCATCAGGGCAATCAACGGAGAAATTACGATAGCAGTACCTTCCATCGCAATGGCAGGCATTTGATAACATAATGATTTCCCCGCACCCGTTGGCATGATAACAAAAGTGTTTTCGCCAGACAGGGTGTTTTTTATAATATCTTCTTGTTCACCACGGAACTGGGAAAATCCAAAAGTCTCTTTGAGTTTTTCTTTTAAAAAGTCGGTGGTTTCTTGTGTAACACTCATTGTTTTTGAAACTTGTAAAAGGTTTTTTGATTAATATCGTGGTTAATAATCCTTTATCTTTGTAATAAATTTAACACAAAATCAGTCTTGAAAAACTGTTTCTAACATTGAAATTAGTAAAAAATATCCAATCAACTGCAAAAAAAGTTTTAGAGGAAGAAGCAAATGCAATCCTAAAAATTGTAGCATCAATTGATTCCTCGTTTGAATCATGTGTAAATCACCTACTTAAGGCCAAAGGTCGCTTGGTGATTACTGGTATTGGCAAATCTGCAATTATCGCCCAGAAAATTGTGGCTACGCTTAATTCAACTGGAACGCCCGCTTTGTTCATGCACGCTGCCGATGCTATACACGGTGATTTAGGGATGATTCAAACAGAAGATACCGTAATGTGTATTTCAAAATCGGGCGATACACCTGAAATAAAAATTTTGATACCCCTTATTAAGCGAACTGGTGTAAAATTAATTGCAATGGTTTCAAATACAAGTTCTTATCTAGGTAAAAATGCAGATTTTATTTTACATGCCTATACTGAGAAAGAAGCAGATATTTTAAATCTTGCCCCTACAACTAGTACAACAGTAGCTTTGGCATTAGGAGATGCCCTTGCAGTATGCTTATTAGAATGCCGTGGATTTAATAGCGATGATTTTGCCAAATATCACCCTGGAGGAGCTTTAGGTAAGCGTTTATACCTGAAAGTATCAGATATTTACCCTAATCATGGATTGCCCCTAGTATCCGAAAATGCAAGTATTAAAGATGCCTTTTTAGAAATTAGTTCTAAAAGGTTGGGTGCAACAGCAGTAGTAAATCAGGACAATGATTTATTAGGTATAATTACGGATGGTGACGTACGAAGAATGCTAAACGTACATGATAATTTGGTGGGACTAACAGCGAAAGATATCATGACAGCCAAGCCCAAATCAATTAATGCCGACGCTTTTGCCGTAGAAGCTTTGCAACTGATGCAAGAGAAAAGTATTACGCAGTTAGTAGTAGTAGAAAATAATAAACCAATAGGTTTTGTTCACTTGCATGATTTGTTGAAGGAGGGGTTGGTATAGAAAAAGAGAAGTCTTGATGATAGTAATCTCCATAATATGCGATAGTTTTTCCAATTCGTGACGCACTGCGTCACGAATTAAGTTGGACACATTATTGAATAATTAAGTAGAGGTAAGAATGAAGCGTAACGATTACAATATATTGACTTGACTATTGAGGGTAATTGTGATACTTGCCCCTACAAACTAGTATAAATAAGCTTGAACCTGAGGAATTAATACGCTAATTTTAAAGTAAAAAGCTTCATGAAAAAACTATACTTCATCATTTTAACTTTCTTTTCATTTTATACTACGATTGGTCAAACTACTCAAAATGCTTGGATAAGAATTAATCAAGTAGGGTATTTACCACAATCTCAAAAAGTGGGTGTTTGGGTGAGTAAAAACGAAGAGAAAGTCACAAGCTTTTCGTTGATTGATGTACTGACGAAGAAGGTAGTTTTTCAGTCGAGCCAAGTACAACAATTTGGTAAATATGCTTCTTTTCAATCCGCGGTTAGGCTTAACTTTTCAAAGTTTACACAGCAAGGCACTTATTATCTTCAAGTAGGACAAACCAAATCTCCTATATTCCGAATCAATGCTGATGTGTATGAAGGTTCTGCCGATTTTGTGCTGAAATATATGCGTCAGCAAAGAAGTGGATATAATCCTTTCTTGAAAGACTCTTGTCATAAAGCTGATGGCTTTATCGTATATCATCCTGATAAACAAAAAGACTCTACACACCTTGATGTATCGGGTGGTTGGCACGATGCCTCTGACTATCTCCAATATGTTACAACCTCCGCTAATGCTATTTTTCAAATGATGTTTGCTTATCAAGAAAACCCTGAAGTATATACCGACAAGCATGATGCTTGGGGAAATCTTGGTAAAAATGGTATTCCTGATATATTAGACGAGGCTAAATGGGGATTAGATTGGTTGGTGAAAATGAATCCAGCTAAGCATGAGTTTTATAATCAACTAGCTGATGACCGTGACCATAGAGGGTTGCGATTGCCTAATAAAGACTTAACCAAATATGCTACTAACCAAGGCTTGGCCAGACCCGTATATTTTATTACAGGCAAGCCACAAGGCTTTAAATATAAAAACAGAACCACAGGTGTATCTTCTACAGTAGGCAAATTTGCTTCTGCCTTTGCACTTGGTCATCAATTATTCCAGTCGTATTATCCAGCATTTGCCAAGCAATTAAAAGAAAAAGCCATAGATGCCTACCAGTTCGGGAAAGAATTGCCTGGAGTTAGTCAAACTGCCCCTGGAGGAGCACCTTATTTTTATGAAGAAGACAATTGGGTGGATGACATGGAATTAGCGGCTACACAATTATCGAATGTACTAACTGAACGGAAAATCGTTGATGAAGCAGCAACCTTTGGTCGACAAGAACCTACTACGCCTTGGATGGGAGCCGATACAGCTAGGCATTATCAGTGGTATCCATTTGTGAATTTAGGTCATTATTTCTTAGCAAAGAACACTACTCAAAAAACGTATTCAAAGGAGTTTAAACAATACTTAGAAAGTGGAATAGAGAAGGTTTTTCAAAGAGGAAAAAATAATCCTTTTCTGAATGGTGTTCCTTTTGTTTGGTGTTCAAACAATTATGTAAGTGGACTCATCATGCAGTTGGTATTATACCGAAAACTTACGAACAGTACAAAATACATAGAAATGGAAGCCGCCATGCGTGATTGGTTGTTGGGCTGTAATCCTTGGGGAACGAGTATGATATGCGGATACCCAAGTGCTGGAATATCACCACAAGACCCTCACTCAGCCTTTACACATTTATACAATTATAAAATAGATGGCGGTTTGGTAGATGGCCCTGTGTATGGTTCTATTTGGAATAAGCTGATAGGAATAACGCTTTATCAACCAGATGAATATGCGGACTTTCAATCTGACTTGGTAGTTTATCATGATGATTACGGCGATTATTCTACTGACGAACCCACGATGGATGGTACTGCTAGCTTGTCGTTTTTACTATCACATTATGAAAAAGAGGGTTTGAGCCAAACTAAAAATAAAAGTAAAATAGAAAAAGAATCGGGCGGGATTATTAGAATGAATCCTGATGAGAAGAAAATCTACCTAGCTTTTACAGGACATGAGTTTAATGATGGAGGGGAGATTATCACTAAAGTATTGGATAAACATCATATTAAGGCTAATTTTTTCTTTACAGGAGAGTTCTATAGAAACCCTGATTTCAAGAGTACAATTGAGAAATTGATTGCACAAAAAAATTATGTAGGATGCCACTCTGACAAACATTTGTTGTATGCACCATGGGCAAAACGTGATTCTCTTCTACTCACTAAAGAGCAATTTACAACCGACCTTCAACAAAATTATGATGCCTTAGCGAAGTTTGGCGTACAAGCTAAACAGGCTCAGTATTTTATGCCTCCCTTTGAATGGTACAATCAAACGATAGCTGATTGGACAAAACAAGCTGGGCTTACGCTTGTGAATTATACTACTGGAACTTCTTCTAATGCGGATTATACAACGCCAGAAATGCCTAATTATAAGTCTTCCGAGCAGATATTTCAGCGAATATTACAATATGAAACAAGCGAAGCTAAAGGCTTGAATGGATTTATCTTATTGACGCATATAGGTGTTTCGCCAGAAAGAAAAGATAAGTTTTATCAAAGATTAGATGAACTGATTCAGGTGTTGAAAGCTAAAGGTTATTCATTTGCAAGGTTTGAATAGTAACAACTCTGTAGCACGAGTTTCCAACTCGTGTATAGTAAATTAAGAAGATTTCACGACTTGGAAAGTCGTGGTACGGTGCGGTGATAAAACAAAAAACCTCCACAAAATACATGTGGAGGTTTCACTAATTATTTTCAATCAAAAAAATTATTTTACTACTTTCATTATGCCGTTCATGATACTCCAGTGCCCAGGGAAAGTACATACAAATGGATAATCTCCTATTTGTTCTGGTACTGTGAATGTCAGACGATATGATTCTTCGGGGTTTACCAATGGCGTTGAAGCAATGATTTGAGGAATGTTAGGTACATAGTTTTTATCTAAAGCATCCTTTTGTGTAATCATTTTGTTCGCTGCTTTTCCGATGATTTCTAAAGATTTTGGTTTACCAATTACCAAGTTATGTTGCATGGCATCAGGGTTTTCAAAAACCAATTCTACTTTAGTACTAGCTTTTACCGTGAATTCCTTTTTATCAAACTTCATTTCTTCCTTCACAGACTTTATCACAATCACCACCTTGTTGGCATCTACCACTTCTTCTTTTACTTCCCATACTTGGAATAAACGTGCTAATTTAGCTTTGTTATCAGCCGAAAGAGTTTTGTTTAAACTTGCTAAGAAAGCCTTGTCACTATCTTTCACCTGTGATTTTTTTCGATAATTCCAGCCATCAGCGATTCCTTTAATCAATGAAGCAGCACTTGTTTCATCCAATTTCTGGCTTAGTTTTAATAAAGCCACCACAGAATCAGGAGAAGAAACATTAGCATAGTTTTTCACGGCTTTTTCGATAGCATAGTTCGCCATACTCTTCGGAGCATTGAATGTCAATTTCTGACTATACGCATTATTCTTCTCGTTATCTTCAGCGATGATATTGGTTTTATCTACTTCTACTGAGATAGTATAAGTACCTGCCATATCAGAAGACAGACCTAAATTACTAGTCCATGCACCATTGTTATACTTATCAATATTAACAGTTTCGCCTGCTGGAATACCTGCATTAAATGTATGGCTTACTAAGTCGAATTTTCTACCTACGCCTTCAATTCTGATGTTAAGATTAATAACTTCTCCTTGAGCAACAGCTACACCTCCTTGGTTTTTCACTTCGATGTTGAACAAAGTACTTTCACCTAATGCTGGATTAGCAGGGGTAAAGTTGATTTTACTAATTACTAAGTCAGGATTGTTGCTGGTAGACTTAGTAGCAGGAGCTTTCTCATTTTGCATCATGGCCGCATGGTCATGATGAGCAGGCATAGCATCTGTTTTTGCCTTTGTCGTAGATGCACTTTTTAAAAGAGTCTGCAAGTACTTTTTAAGTAAAACCTGATTGTGGCTCGTTAATACCGAAGCAAAGGCATCAGGTAACCAACGGTCGTTTATCTCAGTTGATTGTTCTAATCTAGTTAACAAAACTTTCTCAGATTCTGCTGTCAAAGGCATTTCTGATAAAGCCAATAATGTGTTTAATACCACTAAAGGCTCTTTATCATTCAAGAGGTTATTGTTCAACAATATTTTCACGGAAGCCTCATTGCGTGGTAAAATTTGTACAGCAGTCTTACGAACACCCGAACATGGATGTGATAAACTAGCAACCAACGCTTGTTGTACTGTAGGGTCGTTTATTACGCCTAATCCTTCCAATGTACGCAACGCATGAATTACACTTGGATTGATACCTGCTTCGTCTAAAGATTGGTCTTTTGTGATTTCAATCAATGCTGGCACGATGTCTTTTTGTCCACGTTCCACTAACATACGCTGAGCATTCATTCTCCAGAACATATTCGTGTTCTTAAGTGACGCTAACAATTCTTGTGGACGGTCTTTCGATAAACTCAAAGGAGTGTAGCTAGGAGCTTCTTTATAGCTTACACGGTAAATTCTACCATGTGTATAATTTCTCAAATCGGTTTCATAAGCATTTCCTTTACCCATTTCAAAACCATTTGGTTTTGGGTTATGTTGGATGATAAAAGAATACCAATCGGCAATCCAAACGGCACCATCAGGACCAACCTCTGCAAATACTGGAGATACCCATTCATCGGCACCTGCCAAAAGGTTAAAACCTTCTACATCGCTGTAATCAGTACCATTTTTCGTCATTACATTTTGGTGAACTACGTGTCCTGTAGGTTCACACACAAAAGCCGTTTTGTTCCAATAGTTTTTCGGGAACGCTCTAGCCGTATAGAAGTTATGACCCGCCGCTGCAGTATATCCACCAAAAACATCTACCTGACGAATTCTTGGGGTAATGGTTTTCATATCTTTATGTGTATCCGTACTTCGGCTACCATTATTTGATAAAGGCGCTAAAATATTTCTATGTGGAATAGCCATATACCAGCCATGTGAATTGTTGGCAGTTGAACCAAAAACATCGCCAGTTTCATTGAAAGCAAAACCCCAAGTATTATTTGAAGTACTAGTGATATGTTCAAAATCAGAACCGTCGGCTTTGAATCTAAAGAATCCTTGAGCGAATTTAACAGAATCTTTTTCTGCAAATTTTCCTTGAAAGCCTGCATAACCTACGCAACCCCAAATCCAGTTATCAAAACCATAATGCAAGTTTGATGGCCCAGCATGGGTATCAGAAGTACCAAAACCAGAGAACAATATTTTCTTTTCATCGGCTTTGTCGTCACCATCAGTATCTTTCAAAAATAGCATGTGTGGTGCTTGAGCTACAATAACACCTCCATTGGCAAAAACCAATCCTGTAGGAATACTTAGGCCGTCTGCAAAGTGAGTGAATTTGTCAGCTTTACCATCTTTGTCGGTATCTTCACAAATTAAGATATAGTCGCTACCACCAGTTTCTTTGCGTTCGTTAGGGTAATCTTTGGTAATGAGTACATATAAACGACCACGTTCGTCCCATGACATAGCAATAGGGTGCATTACGTTAGGCTCGTGGGCAAATACTTCTAAATTAAAATCAACAGGTACTTGTATGTGCTTAATAGATTCTTCTGGAGAAAGCGCTGCTTGCAATAATTGTGGGTCAGGGCGTTTTTCGTAATTAGGTAACTTTGCTGGACTATATGAAAATGCTTCGGGCAAAAGTGCTGCATGAGCAGCCTGTGCTTGTTCATCAACAGCCCAAATGATTCCGTTTTCTAACAGTTTCAAGAAATCAGGATTTGTCCATGTGCGTTCATCATGTCCGTAGGCTGTATAAAATACTTTGCCCTTTCCATATTGGCGTGTCCAAGTGTAAGGTTCAGTTTTAGCATCTGGACGGTCTTTTGTCTGGTCAGCTTTGATGTCACGTGTCATCAAAACATTGTTATCTGGCTGTAATTGGCTATGCAAATACGTTTCATCGAAGGCTTTGATGCCTGAAATATCTTTTAAAATTGGACTATTAGGCTGAACAATATTCGCTCGGATAGTGTCCATTGTGTGGCGCCAGAACTGCCCACCTACCATTTTAACATACTCAGGCGAATTTCTAAAACAGAAAGAAGCACAGTGTATTGGCAGAATTCCTTTTCCAGAAGCCACATAGGCTAAGAGAGCTTTCTCAGCATCAGGCGTGATATTATCCCAGTTGGCATAAATCATCAAGGCATCAAACTTATTCAGATTAGTAGTATTGATATCTTCTAATTTATCAGTATAAGTAATGTTGATACCTTTATTTCCTAAAGCCTCCATCAGCGTTGGTACGCGGTCTATCGGTTTATGGTGGCCATTATCACCAAGGAATAACACTTCCAAACGACGGGCTTTCACCGTTGTTTGTACAGCTGATTGTTTATTTTTTTTTGCTTTTTTCTGAGAAAAACCTACTAGGCAAGTCAGTAATAAGCAAAGACAAAACAGTGATTTTTTCATTTTTGATAATTGAATAAATTCATGGATTATTTAAATAAAATTGGGTATTTGGCTATTGAGAGTATTTTCATGATACAAAACACGGGCAATAGTACTTTAGCATTCTTGTTAATTTTTACTGTTTCGACTATCGTGGTCTGTGGCACACAGAACACTTACATTCGCACCAATTATGGTCTGTGTGCCACAGACCATGGTAAGTAAGGAGCTAAAATCTGTCCATATAGTGTGTTAGAATACCAAATTCGTCTTCACCTGTCTCATAAAATTTAGCAGAAGACCAGCGGTAATTTTCAGGTCTATCAGTAAGATTCCATTTTTCCTGTAAAGGATTCAAGTGAATGTATTCTATTTTTTGTAGAACCTTAGCTCTGGTATTCATCAAAATTGCTAAAGGGTCTCTTTGCCAAATTCGATATTGTCTTTCTTTTTCATTTACTTCAAAATGTAGCAAAACTTTAGGGTGATTGAGTTTTAAATCTTTCACTATTTCATGCGCTACCTTTTTATTAAATGAAGCATGAGGCATTTCTTTGCCATTTTTATTGAGTAATTCCCAAACAATGTGGAGGTGGTTTGGCATAATAACAAAAGCATAAATCTTGATTTGTCCTAATGCTACTAATTCTTGCCAAACGGATATAACCAATTCAATATATTTTTCTTGATTAAATAATCGTTTCCAATCCTTCACGGTATCAGTCCAGAAATAAACTTCATCAAGAAACATTCTTGAATTACGAATGCCATATTTTTTGATTAAATCTTCTCTCATTGTTTTAAGGTGTAGTGTAAATGTTTTATTATATGTCGTGGTCTCAACCGACTCCATGGTCTGTGGCACACAGAACACTTACATTCGCATCAGTTGTGTTCTGTGTGCCACAGACCACGGAGTCAGATGACTTTAAACATATCGAAGAAATTAAAGTCTCAAATCCAATTGATTAAAAATCTCAAAAATCAGGAATGTAAATAATTTCGCCTCCTTTCAAAGCTGATTCATGTGATAAAATACCTACTGATGTCCAGTTAGCAGATTGTTCAGCATTTGGGAATGGGTCACGGTCTTCCACAATAGCCGACACAAATTCATGTACAAGGTGCGGGTGCGAACCACCATGTCCTGAACCTTGTAAAAATGAAAGATGTTGGTTTTCGTCAGTATCATATACGCCACCTGTAGTAAATACTTGAATTTCTTCAGGTAAATAATGAGCATAATCTGGCACCGTTACTTTCTCTGGTATTTCTGGCTCAGGTTTCTTAGCAGTATGTACTACGTGCTCTTCGTGCTCAATCAATGACCATTCAAAAGATTTTTTAGAACCATATACTTCGAAACTCTCGCGGTATTGGCGAGCAACATCAAATAATGAACGATATACTAAGGCACTTAAATCAGA
Source organism: Arcicella sp. GW822-FHT02H01 (assembly GCF_058802005.1). Taxonomy (NCBI): domain Bacteria; kingdom Pseudomonadati; phylum Bacteroidota; class Cytophagia; order Cytophagales; family Flectobacillaceae; genus Arcicella; species Arcicella sp. GW822-FHT02H01. The sequence goes on from NZ_JBXANT010000001.1 coordinate 3,341,022, forward strand.
ATCTTTGAATTTGATATGCGCTGATTCGATGGCAAAAGGAGAATTATAATGTTGGTGCAATTCCTCACGAATGGTTCCTGAACCAAAACATGAAACGTACTCTGCTTGTAGTTTTAATAAACCAGCTACAGGACCCACACAGTGCGTAGCATAGTGCATTGGGGGTAAACCTGGCCAATAACCCGGCCATCCGTCCATGTCTTGTTGGTGCGAAGCCTTTAAGAATTGAACCTTGCCTAGTTCGCCTTTTTCGTATAGTTCTTTTACATATAAAAATTCACGGCTGTATACTACCGTTTCCATCATCATGTATTTTTTGCCAGTTCTTCTGGTTGCTTCCACGATGGCTTTACATTCTTCTACAGAAGTAGCCATAGGAACAGTACAAGCTACGTGTTTGCCTGCATTCAACGCTTTTAAGCTTTGTTCCGCATGGTTATGGATAGGCGAATTGATATGAACAACATCAACATCAGGGTCTGCTAATAAATCATCAAAGCTTGTATAACGCTTTTCGATATTGAAGGCATTACCAATTTCATTTAATTTCTCTTCTGTACGCTGACAAATAGCATACATATTAGTGTGAGGGTGACGTTGATAGATGGGAATAAATTCAGCTCCAAATCCCAAGCCGACAATGGCAATGTTTAGTTTCATGATTTTAATTGTTAGTCTATTAAAAAAGTTGTGAGCAACTAGCTGTGAGCCTTGAGCTTTTTTGGTTTAGGCAAATGACAATTGCTCATAGCTCAAGGCTTATAGCTCATTGCTTGAATAAACTCCAAGCTTTCTATCATCAGTGTTTCTTCATTTTCAAACATCTTTCGCCAAATGTTGGCTACTGCTAGTTTTGAACTAAAGGCTTCTACTGATAAATAAGCATCGTATTGTATTTCTTCTAAAGCGGTAAAAACGTCTGTCCAGTTTACATTACCTTTCCCTACCGTGCTTCTGTCGTTCTCAGATAATTGCACATGTACTAAATGCTTGCTTAGTTTTCTGATAGCATCTCCCAAGCTTTTCTCTTCAATATTGGCATGGAAAGTATCAAACATTATTTTGCAATGTGGATGATTGATGTCTTCTACTAATTGTAATAGTTCATCAGCACACGATACTAAATAACTTTCAAAACGATTGAGGTATTCTAAGCCTAGTACAACACCTTTCTCTTGTGCGTAATCTGCAAGTTCTCTCAGGTTTTCTACTGCCCAATTCCACTCTTCTTCGGTAGCAGGCTTTCCTGTAAAATGACTTAGTGCTGAATGATACGGTCCCGTTAATAAATCTGCCCCTAATACTACTGCACAGTCGATAGCCTTTTTATTTCTTGCTAAAGTAGCGGCTCTCATAGCTGGGTCTGGACTAATTTGATTAAAGTCTGGGCCACATATTGTTACTGCAATTCTATCCAACCCTAACTCGTCCAATTTTGTACGCCATGCTTGCCAATGCTCAGGGTCAACATCAAAAATCGGTACTTCTACTCCTGTAAAACCAATTGCTTTTATTTGTTCAAGAACAGGGAAAAGACTTTCGTCAATGGTTGTACCCCATAAAAGCAGATTCATTCCGTATTTTTTCATAATTAATTTATGGTGATTTATCAGAAACAATAACTTTATTACGAGCTAATATTTAAAATAAAATCCCTGATTTTCAAAGATTAAGCAAAAACTTAAAAGCTTTGCTAGTTTAAAGTTTGTTAAACAGATAAGATTTTTTAACAATACAAAATAATCTAAAAAAAGTCATAAAAAACTCCGCTGTTTTGATTAGTTTTGACTGTATTTTGATATTTTTATTATTAACATCCATAATTATAGTAAAAAAATAGGTTTTGAAAAGTCCCTTAAACAAAAGCATAGAATCGCCCAATCATTCTTTTACTATTAAAGAATTGAAGGAACCATACTTTGACCCCAACTGGCATTTCCATCCGCATTATCAGTTATTTGTCGTACTGGAAGGCACAGGAACACGGTTTATTGGGGATAATATCAAACACTTTGAAGCAGGAGATATGGTATTCGTAGGACCTGACTTGCCCCATCTTTGGCGAAGCGATGAAGTGTATTTTCAGGGAAATCATGCGTTAAAAACACATGGTATCGTAGTGTATTTTACAGAAGATTTTCTGGGGAAAGATTTTTTTGAGAAATACGAAATGACTAAACTCAAGCATTTCTTTTTAAATGCTAGTCGTGGGTTAGAAATCAGCGGAGGCTTGCATGATAAGATACTTACTTTCATGAAAGAGCTATTGCCATTGCAGGGTTTTGAAGGAGTATTGAAATTGTTAGAAATGCTGAATCTGTTAGCAAACGCTAGTGAATATGAATTTATCAGTAGTGTTGGCTATACCAACCCTTATAAAACTTCAGAAACAGAACGGATGCATAAAGTACACGAATATGTACTTAATAATTATCGAACCTCTATTAACTTAACAGAAGTGTCTTCTTTAGCAGGCATGGCTCCTGCTGCTTTCTGCCGTTATTTCAAGGCAAGAACGAATAAAACTTTTTCTGATTTTGTAAGCGAACTTCGGGTAGGTTATGCCTGTAAATTGTTGATGGAAGATAAATTGAGTGTAACGCAGGTATGTTATGAAAGTGGTTTTAATACTTTATCAAACTTTAATAAACAGTTTAAAGATTTAAAAGCCCAAACGCCCTCGCAATTTAGGCTAGCCTTTGGCGATACTTCGTTTAAAAAATCTCCTCAATCATAGCCTCTTTGCCTCTAAAACTAAAGGTTTCTCCTTTACCCTTACCCATTAACAATGCTCCGATAGGCGACTGTGGAGAAATTATCATGATACTGTCGTTATCAATTTTACAGATGCCCACACTAACAGCTAGGAAATAATTTCCGCTAGACGTTTTAAGATAAGCCCCAACCGCTCCTTTTTTAAAGGTAAGACTCATGTCAATTCTTTCTACAATGGCTTTTTCTCTTTTGGCTTGTTCGTGCATTAAGCCATGCATATCTCTATCGAGTTGCCCCATCGCTCGTGAGGTTTCGTATTTATCCCCTGCTGATGATTTAGATTCTTCATTGGCAGAAGCCTGAGCCGCCTGCATGGCATCATAAGAAGTTTGTATTCTTTGGTCTAAAAAGTTTTTTATATAATCGACAATCTGTTGTTTCATACTTTTGTAGCTATCAGCTTTGAGCAATGAGCCTTTAGCTTATTATTTTTATAGCGGAGGGGCTCAAGGAGGAATGGTTATTACTCATCTGTAAAGAACATATCAGTTTTGAGTAATGAGCTATCAGCTTTTTAAACAGCGACAGATAAAAGCTCATAGCTCATTGCTCAAAGCTGATAGCTACCTAAAGCGTTTCTCTTCGAATCATGTAAAATGGATTCTTGATTTTTATTTTTTTATTATCCAATAGCAATGCCGCTGCAGTTCTGCCCATTGTTTCAAAATCTGTGGTGACCACCGTAATTCCCAAAAGCTCTTTCAAAGTAGTTTCGTTAAAAGAAACCACTCCGATTTCAGTGCCAAGGGCGTAGCTCGACTGTCGTACTTTTTTAACCAATTCTGCTAAATCGTGTTCTTCCACTACCACGTAGGCTGTTTGTGGTATCAAAAATGTTTCATCAGCATTCTCTCGGATAACAAATTCTTTGTGCGCATTTACACAAAAATAACGAACACCCCGTACAATATCTACAGGATAATTGCCATCGCTAGGAAAAACTAATACCACTCGGTTATATTTAGCAAACAAATCATTAGCACTTTCTAGTGCTTCTGCTACATCTCGTTCAAAATCCTGATAGACTGCCAAGCACTCGTGTTTGTATTCGGGCAAATCTTTGTCAAGGAGTACTAATTCATCTGAAGGAATTTTTTCCAAAGCCTTCATGGCAATAGCCTTTTCTGAATCAGGAAAAAAATGAGGCATAACTACATAATAATTGTACTTGCCAAGGTTCTTATCGATGATTTCATCAAAAAGACGAGCATTATAATGATGAATTTGTAAATCAACCGACGCTTTATCGCCTAATACTTTCAAGAAAGCATAGTATATTAATTTTTTATACGAGCTTAATTTGTTGAATATCAGAAGAATACGCATTTTTCTGCTTTCTCCACTATTCACATAATATCCTTTCCCTTGTACAGAGGTAATAAATCCTCTTTCCTTTAATTCACGATAGGCTTTTTCTACGGTGTCGCGCGCTAAGTAATATTCTTCGCTAAGTTCGCTAATAGAAGGGAGCTGTTCGTTTTTCTTCAATACATTGCGTTCAATATCCGAAATAACCGATTGAATAATCTGCTTGTACTTTGGTGTTTTATCGCTTGGATTGAGTTTGAGCTGGTACATATTCTTAGAAAAATCAGCTTCATACCATTTCGTTTAGAACGAGGTGTAAGGCTGAAAATTAATTTGAGCTAGACATTCTTTTAATTTAATCTTCTGAGCAGGGAAGTGCATGATAGTTCCCTTTCATTTTTGGTTTATCCTTGTAAAATTTTATACGATTCCAAGAACCAAATTTACAAACTATTATTTCAAAGAACTAGAATTATAAAAATTACTCAAAAATTGATAATCAATTTCTTCGATGATTTTAAAAATGTTCTCCAAATATGATTTGTAGTAATTCTTGATATCCACTGAATAATTAAAAATACTTTTTTCTTATAAAACTGTAAACACAATGGCCTTTTAATGGAGTGTTTACGTAGTTAAATTCAAAAATAATTGATTATGGGAGCAATTTTGGGCGTTATTTTTCACTTTATTGGTGGCTTTGCATCTGGGAGTTTTTATATTCCTTATAAAAAAGTTAGAGGGTGGTCATGGGAGAGTTATTGGATAGTAGGAGGGGTTTTCTCTTGGTTAGTAGTACCACCTTTAGCAGCTTACCTTACCATTCCAGATTTTTCTTCGATTATTGCTGGTAGCGAAGGCAGTGTTTTATTTTGGACATACACGATGGGCGTTTTGTGGGGAATTGGTGGATTAACTTATGGTCTAGGGGTAAGATACTTGGGTATATCATTAGGTAGTTCAATTATTCTAGGGCTTTGCTCTGTATTTGGCTCAATTATTCCTTCTATCTATTACTACTTTAATAAAACCGCCGGAAAAGATACTATCTACGATTTAATTTCTACTAGCTGGGGACAAATGGTATTGCTTGGCTTAGCTGTTTGTGTACTAGGTATTGTGATTTGTGGAAAAGCTGGTAGCAGAAAAGATAAAGATTTAGTAGGACAAGTAAATGCTGAAAATCAAGAATTTGATATTGTAAAAGGGCTTACCTTTTCAATCATTTCAGGGATATTGAGTGCTTGTTTTAGTTTTGGTATTGAAGCAGGGTCAGCAATGTCTAACATCGCCAATGAAATTTGGGTGACAAACAACCCTGGACAAGGTGAGTTTTTGTATCGTAACAATGTGGTATATGTAGTTATTCTTTGGGGAGGTTTAACCACCAACTTAATCTGGTGTGTTTACTTAAACTTCAAAAATAAATCTTTTGGAGATTATACCAATGCTCAGACGCCTTTATTGAAAAACTATGTTTTCTGTGCAGTAGCAGGTACTACATGGTTTTTACAATTCTTTTTCTATGGTATGGGCGAAAGCAAGCTAGGTAATGGACCAAGCTCTTGGATACTTCACATGGCATTTATCATTTTAGTAGCCAACTCTTGGGGGCTAGTATTGAATGAATGGAAAGGTGTTTCTAAAAAAACATTGTCTACTATTCTGGTAGGTATCCTAACAATTGTCATTTCTGTATTAATAGTAGGGTATGGAAATTCGTTGAAAGGCTAAGAATTTTTTTTATAAAAAAGATGAGCATCAAATTTAAAAGTTTGGTGCTCTTTTTTTATGCCCATCAATTGGCTTGTAGAGGTAAGTAATTGAAATAAACGTTGAATATTTCTGATAAATGTCTTTTTAGCATGGTCAAAAAATAATACACTTAAAAATAACATTATTTAGCTAAGCTTTTTTTGATTAATGAAGGATATCTTCTGCTAAATTTTATTTGAATATGAAATACGCATAATATCTTTTTTTTAAGAATAGTAGTATCTTTGAATTTAAGGACAAATTTTTGTGTAATTTAGATAAGAGATTCTTTCCCTTTTATCTATAAATCAGAGATTTGAGATAGGCGTGTCGCTGTTATCTATCGTAATTTAATAATTGGTTTAGAAAAATATTTTAATCAATAATATCAATTAAAACCTAACCTTAATTTACAATGAAAATCCAACAAAGCGTATTCAAAAACAATCAGTGGAAAAGTATCTCAGAAGGCAATGATTTTGTTGCCTCAAACGCAAATTTGGTTTTAGCCTTTGGCGAACGAATTTGTCTCGAAACAGTTAAGCCCTATCAATATCTTAAAGATTTATACCCTAATGCAGATATCGTAATTAATTCTACTTCTGGAGAAATTTATCAAGATTCCGTCCACGATGGTTCAATTATCGTAACTGCTATACAATTCGATAAAACGCTTGTTAAAAGTATTGCTATAGATATTCAAAGCCATTATGAAAGCGGAAGTGCTGGTGAAAAAATAGCATCTGGCTTAGAAGGAGACAACCTAAAAGCCATTTTCATTATTTCAGATGGTTCTAAAGTAAATGGGAGTGAATTGATTGCTAGCTTGAACCACAAAATCAATGAAAATATTTTGGTTTCTGGTGGTTTAGCAGGTGATGGATCAAGATTTGAAAAAACATTGGTTAGTCTCAACAATGACCCACAAGAAGGGAAAATCGTTGCCGTAGGACTTTATGGTGAAAATCTCAGATTAGGACATGGAACCATGGGCGGCTGGGATGGTTTTGGTCCTGAACGCAAAGTAACAGAGTCGGAATACAATATATTATACAAAATTGGAGATGTAGCCGCACTGGATTTATACAAAGAATACCTTGGAAAATATGCGGAAGGGCTTCCTGGGGCTGCGCTTCTTTTTCCTTTATCCATGCGTGAAACCGAAGATTCAGAACCAGTAGTAAGAACAATTCTTTCGATTGATGAAGAAAAGAAGAGTATGACTTTTGCTGGTGAATTACCAAAAGGCTCTTTGGTGCGTTTTATGAAGGCCAATTTTGACCGTTTAGTTGACGCTTCAGCCAAAGCTGCCCAAGACTCTATTCAACCTTTTGAAGATTCTCCAGAATTAGCCATTTTGGTAAGCTGTGTAGGAAGAAAATTAGTACTTGGACAAAGAACTGAAGAGGAGGTTGAGGCGGCCCGTGAAATAATGGGTGACGATACTATTATAACAGGTTTTTATTCATACGGAGAGATATCACCTCTCAATCCGAATGCTCGTTGTGGATTGCATAATCAAACCATGACAATAACCACACTTTCTGAAAATTGATTATAATGAATAATACAACATTTCATCGCTTACTTGCCAAGCAAATAAAAAAACATTTATCAGACGAATGTTTGGAAAATGAAAACTTCCAGACCTTTATAAAAGCTGTTAATGATTCATATCTTAGTTTTGATAGAGACAAAGAATTATTTGAACATTCTTCTTTATTGAATGATAGAGACTATGCTGAAATCAATACTAAACTTAAGGAGGAAATAAAACAAAGACGCCTTTCTGTTGAAAAATTGATTGAAGCTATTTATTCGTTAGAAGTAAATGAAAGCTCTGAAGTAAAATCTTTAGATCCTGATAATCTACTGGAATTGATGGATTTCTTAAAAATTCAAATTGATAATCGTAAGCAACTTGAATTTGATCTTATCCGCTCGAAAGAAGAGGCAGAGGCTGCCACTCAGGCAAAATCAGAATTTCTTTCAATGATGAGCCATGAGATTCGTACTCCTTTGAATGCTATCGTAGGGCTTACTTATTTGATGCAACAAGAAGAAGTATCGGAATCGTTGGCTGAAAATTTAAAAATACTTCAATTCTCGACGAATAACTTACACGTACTTATCAACGATATCTTAGATTTTAGTAAGATTGAAGCTGGCAAAGTTGAGCTTGAAAATGTTCCTTTTGATATTAAACAATTGATATCAAACATCAAAAAAGCCAATCAGATTAAGGCTGAGGAAAAAGGAAATAAGATAAAGTTAATGATTGACGATGATGTACCGAATGTCGTAGTCGGAGATGCCTTACGTTTAGGACAAATCATCACAAACTTAGTATCGAATGCCGTTAAGTTTACTAAAAATGGAAGCATAACAGTAGAACTTGCTCAGCAAAGAAGAACAGCAACACATGTAACGCTGGATATTTCTATTACTGATACGGGGATAGGTATTCCAGAGGAAAAGCAAGCAATGATTTTTGATAAATTTACGCAAGCTAATTCTGAAACTACGCGTCAGTTTGGTGGTACTGGTCTTGGCTTAGTAATTACAAGAAGCTTGTTGCAATTACACGGCAGTGATATTAATCTTCAAAGTGCAGAGGGCAAAGGTTCAACATTTTATTTCACGTTAGAATTAGAGATAGGTACGGAACTAAGAGCAAAAGTATCGAGTGAAGGACATAATGAATTGCTTAACGAGCATACCTTAAAAGGAGTAAGGGTGCTTTTGGTTGAGGATTATCCGATGAATATCAAAGTAGCCACTAAATTCTTAGAACGTTGGCAGATTGTGATTGATGTAGCTGAGAATGGACAACTTGCGATAGATAAGTATCAAAAAGGAAAGTACGATTTAATATTAATGGATATTCAGATGCCAGTATTAGATGGATATTCTGCAACAGCCAGAATCAGAGAGTCTGACACGGATATACCAATTATTGCATTGACGGCTTCAGCTACGCTGAACAATCAGGACAGGGCATTTTTAGTGGGAATGAATGACTATGTTACCAAACCATTCAACCCTAATGAGCTTTTCCAGAAGATTGCGAAATATAGTTATAGATAGTCATTATTATTACATAAAAAAGGCGCTTAATGAATTTTCATTAAGCGCCTTTTTTATGTAAAGCGCGTTTTATAAAGCTGCTTGAAGCTTACTTAATTCGGCTTTCAATACAGGGATTCCTTCACTTAATTTAATTTGAAAAGCATTCCAATGAGCCAAGATTCCTTCGTATTCTGGATTTTCTTTGATTTTCTTTTCCATAACAAGCAAATACTTTTCTAGCTCAGTTAATCCAACCATGCCTAGTGTTGGCTTTAATTTATGCGTAAGTTTTCTTAAATCTTCCCACTTTTGTTCATGAATTAAACTCGGAAATTCATTGAAATCTGGCAGTACATCTTCTAAAAATGTCTGAAAAATATCAGCTGCATATTCTTTGTCATCTCCGTAAAGATCATCTAAGCGTTCCTTGTCAAGAACAATGCCGTGCGTATAATCATTATTACTAGCACTAGTAGATGACTCTTCTGGTACAAGCACAGCATATTCAGATTTTGTATTTACATAATTCTGAATGACACTCAATAAGTGATTTGGAGAAAAAGGCTTAGTCACGAAATTATTCATGCCTACTTCAAATGCTTTATTTTTTTGATCAAGCATTGCCGAAGCCGTCAAGGCAATAATAGGCGTGTTTTGATTAATATTTTCAGTGTTACGAATCTTAATCGTCGCTTCATATCCATCCATATTTGGCATCTGGATATCCATCAAGATAATATCAAAACGTTCTTTTCTAGCCTTCTCGACAGCTTTTTTACCATCGGAAGCAATGGTGTAAGTAAAATGCCATTTGCTCAATAAGCTACTAATGTATTTTTGATTCATGGCATTGTCTTCAGCAACGAGTACCTTACACGACTCTAGGTTACTGTTTGCTTCTTGAATGACATGATTATTTTTTACAACTTCAGTTTTAGCCTTTTGGAAAGGTAACGTGACAATAAAAGTAGTTCCTTCTCCTTCTCTACTTCTTACCACGATGGTGCCGCCTTGTAGTTCTACTAGCTGTTTAGTAATGGCTAGCCCCAAACCTGTTCCTTTGTGTTTATGTCCTTGTTCAGAATCTACTTGTTTGAATTTCTGAAAGATTAAATCTAATTTATTTTCAGGAATACCAATCCCTGTATCTGAAATCTTGAATTCAATCCAACAAGTGTCTAATTCCTCCCTTTGAAGTTTCACCATGATATCAATACTGCCTTGTTCTGTAAACTTTTCAGCATTGCCTATGATATTCAACAATATTTGGTTGAGCAGTAAATCGTCTCCTAAATAATTGCCACTTATTTTTACATCTGTCAATAGATTAATTTCTACAGGGCTACTATCAAGTTTTATCTGGAAAACCCTTTGAATAGTACGGAGTAACCCAACCAATTCAAAAGGATGCTTGTGTATCTCTATTCGTCCTGCTTCTATTTTTGCCATGTCTAATAAATCTGAGATAAGACTGTGTAAAAAATCAGCTGATGTTTTCAAGATATCCAAGTATTCAAATTGCTCATTTGTCGGACGTGTATCAAACATCAAATGGGTCATACCAATAATAGCGTTCAGAGGCGTACGAATTTCATGGCTCATATTTGCCAAGAATTGCTTTTCTGCTTGTCTAGCTTCTTCAGCGATTACTTTCGCTTTGGCTAGTTCTTGCTCAAGGAGCTTTCTTGCGGTAATGTCGTAATGAATACCCATAGAGGCTACTACGTCTCCATGTTCATCCATAATAGGCGCACCGCTAATTAATACCCAGATAGGCGTTCCGTCTTTCTTAATTAACGATAATTCATACGAACTTGCTTCTCCTTTTTCTCTTTCTTCTTGACGCTCGTCAACAATTTCTGTTTCAGCTTCTGGCAAAAACAATTCTTTGGCATTTTGCCCAACAAGTTCTTCATTGGTATAGCCCAACATTTCGCAGAAACGGTCGTAGGCTCTTAGGATTGTATGGTTATTGTCAACTTCCAATAAACCCAACTCCATATTATCTAAAATACCTCTATACTTTTCTTCACTTTTACGAAGTTGTTCATGCGCTAAATATTTATCAGTTACGTCAGAATAATTGAATAAATGCCCTTTGTATTGCCCTTCAAGAAAGATAGGAATATAGTTTCTTTCTACGATTCGGCCATCTACTAACTCAATTTGTTCGTCTATTACAATTTCTCTTTTATTTAAAATCTCTTCGACTCTAACAACAAACTCTTCAGGGTTTTTGAAAAGTTTTTTTACGTCATCTATCAGCGTAAAGCAATTAATTCCCACAAGGTCATTTGGTGATTTCTTTATTTTGAATAAGTCGCAAAACAGTTGATTGGTTAAAATGATGGTATGGTGTTCATCTTCTACCAAAACGCCTTTTTGTAGGTTTGAAATTAAATTTCCAAACCGAGCTTGCGTAGCTCTCAGGGTATCTTCCGTTGTTTTTCGTTCTGTAATATCTCGCGCAACGGCTACTAATTCAATTGATTCGTCGTCGTTTTCAATGCGTCTTACGTTCTGACCAATCCACACTATTTGACCAGATTTTGATTTTATAGGAAATTCATTATAAGTACTTTCTTCCTTATTCTGAACCATTTCCGTATAGAAATTAATAAGGGATTCTTGATACGCTGGTAAAACTAAAGTAGTAAAGTGTTGGCCGATAATTTCATCTTCAGAAAAGCCTAATCTTTCTTTTACAACTGGATTAACATAGGTAAAGTAGCCATCCACAGATACTTTGTAAATAATATCCTGAACAGACTCTATTAAATGACGATATCTTTTCTCTGTTTTTTGTAATTCACCAACAGTAGTTTTTACTTGTTGCTCAAGGCTTTGGTTAAGTATTTGTAATTTTTCAGTGGTCTGGTAGAGTTCCAAAGCCTTCTTTTCCAAGATATTCTCAGTTTCTTGATGAGCTTGTTTTTCTAGCTCTATTTGACGCTTGAGCTTTTCTATTTCTTCCATATTAATTTTTTACACAATCAAAGGTTTTTGCTTCAACCCGCTAGTTGGGATATATAAAACATAAAATTTTCCAAAATATTAAACTTTATAAAAGTTTAATATTTGTTTATCATAAAGCGTGTAGGTTGAAGTTATTAAATCACACTTTTTAATGAATTTAAAAAATGGTTAATGGTACTAAATAATGATACTTATATATGATTTTTGTTTATTCAATATGCTTGTGTGTTATTGGGAAAAAAGAAGTTAGCTTAGGATTAAAACTAAAATCCATTTAGACTTTTAGAAACGCTAAAATTGAGTGCCAAATGGAATTTTGAAGTTTATAAATTAATTATTTTGTACTGAATTTATGAGGTTATAGGAGATTACATAGCTTTGATAAATGACTATGAAATTTAGCATTTTTTTTGTTAAAAATGTGTGTAGTGACAATAATTATACAAAATAACATTAAAGTTTTACTTTTTATAAAAATATCTTGATAATAGCTTTTTTATTTTACCTTTTCTGCCATTAAAAGCGCTATTCTTATTTTATGATATTCATATTTTGCATCCATCGCTTCAAATAAAGGTTTTACAGGGTCGCCTTTTTTTACGTTCATTACTTTGGCTGCTCCCATAATTTGTTCATATTCAGTAGGAGTAATGAAGGCTGAAATATCAATGTTTTCTCCATCTTCATACAATTTGGCAAGATGTGAAAAAATAGTAACAGGGTTCAAATTTCGTTGTTCTGCAATTTCTTCTATCGAAAAACCTTCTTTGTACAACTGGAAAGTATAATGATGGGTATCGATGCCTGTAGCCTGGCTACCTTTTGGAACAGTTTTCAGAAAATTTCTAATTTCAAGTAAGAAAGCCTCTCCAAATTGTCGATATTTCTGTTCACCTACTCCCGAAACATTCATGATTTCTAACTGAGTAAGAGGTTTTTTCTGTGCCATATCTGATAGCGTAGCATCTGAGAAAACCACAAAAGGCGGAATGTTTCTATCATCCGCTATTTGTTTTCTTAGCACTCTCAAACGCTCAAACAGTGCATCTTTAATAACTTCTTTTTTGCTTTTCTCTTTTGGTATATTGGCTTCGCGTTCGGCTTGTTTTTCTTCAAAGGGTCTGTAACGCACCAATTGTACTTTTCTGCCTTCTTTTAAGATAGCCCACGATGCCTTATTGAGCTTATAAGCATGGGCTTCGTCATAAGCAATATCCATGACGCCCGAATTCAGCATTTGTTGTAAATAGTCTGCCCACTCATCCGCTTTTAACTCTTTGCCTGCCCCAAAAGTTTTGATTTCATGGTACTTGTGTTCGATAATCCTTCTGTTATTCGACCCTCTCAGAATATCAATCAACATACTCATAGCAATGTTTTCGCCAGTACGAGCAATGGCCGAAAGAGCTTTTTGGGCTATTAATGTAGCATCAAACCTAATCGGAGGGTTTTTACAAACATCACAATTACCACAATCGGTTGTAACCTCTTCGTTAAAATAGCTCAAAAGGATGCGTCGCCTACAAATTTCAGCTTCGGCATATTGTTTCATCCGTTCTACTTTGGCTACTTGCACTTCTTTCATTTCAGCAGGCAATTCCGACGTAGCAATCATATCTTTCCTGACTAATAAGTCATTATAAGAATAGAAAAGCAAGGTATCCGACTTTAGTCCATCACGCCCAGCACGACCAATTTCCTGATAAAAACTTTCCACATTTGATGGCATCGAATAATGGATTACCCAACGCACATTCGATTTATCAATACCCATTCCAAAAGCGATAGTGGCTACTATTACCTGAATGTCATCTTGAATAAATTGATTTTGCACCCTAGAACGTTCATTGGCAGGCATTCCTGCATGATAACACTTAGCGTTAATGCCTACTTTTTGTAAGGCTTCGGCTACGGATTCAGTGTTTTTTCTACTCAGACAGTAAATGATACCACATTGTCTAGGATGTTCTGCAATAAAGTTTTGGATAATTTTAACACGATTCCTTCCTGCTTGTACAGCAAGCGAAAGGTTGGGTCTATCAAAAGAAGAAATGAATACTTTTGCTTCGGGAATGCCTAATTGAGATAAAATATCTTTACGGGTTACTTTGTCGGCAGTAGCCGTTAAAGCAATCATCGGTACGTTTGGTAACGCTTTTTTTAAGACATTCAGTTTAGTGTATTCTGGTCTGAAATCATGCCCCCATGTAGAAACACAGTGGGATTCGTCAATGGCAAACAGACTTATATTTAGCGAAACTACCCATTCTAAATATCCTTGTGTAAAAAGTTTCTCTGGAGAAATATATAATAATTTTAACTCGCCATTTCTGCATTGGCGTTCTATATTGCTTTGTTCTTGGGTAGTTAATGATGAATTGACATACTCCGCCGCAATACCATTAGCCTTTAAGGCCTGCACTTGGTCGTGCATCAAGGCAATTAATGGTGAAATCACTAAGGTTAAGCCTTGCATCATCAAGGCTGGAATCTGAAAACATAATGATTTCCCACCGCCCGTTGGCATCAACACCATTGCATCTTGCCCATAAAGGACCCAGTCAATAATATCTGATTGTAATGGTCTGAAGGCATTATAGCCGTAATATTGCTTAAGGACTTGTTCTTTGGTGAGTGACATGAATTTTTACCGAACGTAGGAGTTGTTTAAATGGCATTTTTATGCAATTTACATTTTTCAGGTGATTTTTGCTTAAGATTGGGGCAATGAAACAAAGTTCTATTACTTTTGATAAACAAAATTTAACATACGAGTAGCTTGAAATCTGATAAATAGCTACCTACTTCTTTGATTAAAATAAAATGACAAAATCCATAAACATTAATCCACCAATCCGTAAATTTTTAACGGCAGATTTTCAATTAAGCACTTGGGAAAGTGTAAAACCTTTATTTGATAATTTAGTAGAACGTACTATTAATAGTGCAGAAGATTTACGTAAGTTTTTCACTGACCGTTCTGAATTAGAAAGCTATCTTTCTGAAAATTTTGCTTGGCGTTATATCAAAATGACTTGTGATACGGGCGACAAAGAAATCAAAGCAAATTTTGACGATTTTGTTACTGAAATACAACCTCATTTGGCTGAATACGACGATGTTTTGAATAAAAAGACGTTGGAAAGTCCATTTCTGGATGAATTGACTGATACAGGTTTTGACATTACGATTAGAGGAATGAAGAAATCGACTGAAATTTTTAGAAATGAAAACATTACGTTGTTTACTGAAATTCAGAACCTTTCTAGCCAATATCAAGCGATAGTAGGAGCGATGACGGTTGAGCTAGACGGACAAACCAAAACTTTACAACAAGCAGGGGTTTTCTTGGAAAATGCCGACCGTACACTAAGAGAATCTGTTTATAGAAAAATACAAGAACGCCGCTTTCAAGACCACGAGAAGCTGGACGAGCTTTTTAATAAATTGACAGCTTTGCGTCATCAGATTGCCTTGAATGCAGGGTTTGAAAATTACCGTGATTATTCTTTTGCAGCATTAAAGCGTTTTGATTACACGGCTGCCGATTGCTTTAATTTCCATGATGCTGTAGCTGAAACCCTTGTTCCGATGTTGAACAATTTAGCGAAGGAAAGAAAAAGTGCTTTAGCTGTTAGCGAATTACGTCCTTGGGACAAAGGCGTTGATGCACAAGGTCGCCCAGCGTTACATCCATTTAAAGGAGGAGAAGATTTATTGAATAAAACCATTGAATGTTTTACGCAATTAGACCCATTCTTAGGCGAATGCCTAACCATTATGAAAGAAATGGGGCGTTTGGATTTAGAATCAAGAGTCGGAAAAGCACCAGGGGGATATAATTATCCATTAGAAGAAACAGGCTTCCCATTCATTTTTATGAATGCCTCATCATTGATGCGTGATGTGATTACGATGCTTCACGAGGGTGGTCATGCGGTGCATTCTATCGTGACGAAAGATTTGATGTTGAATACTTTCCGTAATTTCCCTTCGGAGGTAGCAGAATTAGCTTCGATGTCGATGGAACTGATTTCGATGGATTTCTGGAATGTGTATTTTGATAATGAAGAAGAGTTAAAGCGCGCTAAAATTCAACATTTGGAAGACATCATCAGTACACTTCCGTGGGTAGCAACGGTTGATAAATTCCAACACTGGATTTATGAAAACCCAACGCATACGGTTGAAGAGCGCACCAAGGCTTGGGTAAGTATCTACGAAAAATTTACTGATTCGATAACGGATTGGTCTGGTTTAGAAAATTATAAATCGTGGATGTGGCAACGTCAATTACATATTTTTGAATTGCCTTTTTATTATATCGAATACGGTATTGCACAGTTAGGCGCTATTGGCGTATGGAAAAACTATAAGGAGAATCCAGAAAAAGGATTGGAAGGATATTTGAATGCTTTGAAATTGGGTTATACCAAACCAATGCGTGAGATTTATGAGGCGGCCAATATTCCTTTTGATTTTTCAAAAGAACATATTGCTTCGTTGATGGATTTCGTGCAGGAAGAATTAGCCATTTTGAAAAAGTAAGAAATACAATTTTCATACTTAATCTGATTGCTAGATTTTTCCGAAATTCCGCTGTTTGAGCGAAGCGAGTCGGTTCGCCGATGCGATTCGGAATTTCTTGATTTTCTTTTGCGGTCCGCCGCGCGGTTACTTTTCTTGTATCAAGACAAGAAAAGTAAGACGTTGATAGCTAGTATTTTATCTTTTGATATTGAATCTAACAGTAATATTTAGTCTTAACTAAAAAATCCCTTTTAACAATGTTAGAAGGGATTTTTTGTATGTATCTAAGCAAGGAAAACTACACCTTGATTTCAACATCAACACCTGAAGGCAACTCTAATTTCATTAACGCATCAACTGTTTTTGGAGAAGATGAGAAAATATCAATTAGACGCTTGTAAGTACATAATTGGAATTGTTCACGAGCTTTTTTGTTAACGTGTGGAGAACGTAAAACTGTGAATTTTTCAATTTTTGTAGGCAAAGGAATTGGTCCTGAAACCACTGCACCTGTAGCTTTAACCGCTTTCACGATTTTCTCAGCCGATTTGTCCACCAAAGTGTGGTCAAATGACTTCAATTTAATTCTGATTTTTTGATTCATCGAATTGGTACGTTTAAATGATTTGATTCCCTTGACGAAAGTACCATTAGCTTCATTTTCGGGACTGCAAAATTAGTGAATTTATTCATACTCAGAACGATAACAACCAAAAATATTTAGCAATTCTATTGAAATGTTTTTATTCCATTTCCCACATTTTAGGAAACTAGCCTCAAAAAAATAAATAATAAAGCATTTTTCAAGCAAGAATTAAAACACAATAGTTAACAAAGGTTAATGAGAGGAATACCTGAGTAAAGAAAATCTATCCGTTACCAAAAACATATCTAAAAACAACAAAGTATTGAATGTTTGTTCAATATTTTAACGCTTTTTTGTGTGTATCACTGGTTTTAATTTATAAGTAGTATAGGTAATATATTTCCTGTTTTGAAATTTTACTATACTCTTGCAAAAATAAATTAATATTATTTTTTAAAATACATTTTATTGATTATCAACATTTTATGTTTTTTGTTGAAAAATTAAAATAAATGTTTCCAACTATTACAACTACGGTGGGGTCATTGTTGAAACAAACTTTTTAAAAATCATGAAAAAAATCATTTTAAGTGTATTCGTAGCCTCACTGTTATTCTCATGCTCTATGGAGAATACTCCTTACATTCCGACGTATACTATTGGCGACAATTTTAATACTTCAATAGAGGGTTGGAAAGGAGATTTTGCAGATTATCCAGTAGGTTCTGAAGATTTCTATGAGTTAAAATTTGCTCAAGCTAAGTTGCCAATGCCATTGGATACCACCAAAAAAGCATTGAGAATTTCGGGCAATAATCATAGTGATGATTTGTTTATGTATATCACCAGAAAATACTCTGGTTTGAAGGCTAATCAGAAGTATTCGATAAGCTTTGAAGTAGAATTTGCTTCGAATGCTCCTTCAAATGCAATGGGTGTAGGTGGTGCACCGGGCGAAAGCGTTTATTTTGGTTTGGGCTTTACATCAATCGAGCCTAAAAAAGTGATAGATAGTACCTCTAATCACTACAAAATGAACATCAAAAAGATGCAACAGGCGACTAGTGGCGACGACATGAAAGTGTTTGGAAACATTGCAAATGGTACTGAGAAAAGTGAGTATAAATTAATCAGAAAATCAGGAGTACTTACAGGAACTACTGATGCTAAAGGAGACATTTGGTTGATTTTAGGCACTGATTCGGGTTTTGAAGCCACTACTACTTTGTACTACACAGGCTTAAAGGCGATTGTTCAAGAAGTACAAGGAAGTATTTAGTTTAGCGAAGGACTTTTGATGCATCAGCATTAAAGTCCTTCGGTATTCATGCCAATGGCAGAAAGTATTCGAGTAAACTCTTCATTCATCGGAGCAATGATTCGAGTACTTTCTTGCGTAAAGGGATGAGTGAAGACTAATTCTTGTGCATGTAAAAGCATGGTATGCAAATCGAATTTTTCTTCAAACATCTTATTATGCTTACATTCCCCATACGTTTTATCGCCAATCAAATAATGCCTTAATTGAGCAAAATGCCTGCGAATTTGATGCATTCTACCTGTTTCTGGTGAAATCTCTGCTAAAGAATACCGCGAAGTTGGATAGCGACTTACTTCAATCTGAAGTTCAACTTGTTGCAAACATCTAAAATGAGTAACAGCGTCTTGAAATCCACCTTTCTCACGTTCCAAAGGTCTGTCGGTCATCCCAGTTTCGGGTAAATAACCTCTTACCAAGGCTAAATATTTCTTTTGAATAGTATGGGCTTCAAATTGCTTTTTCACCTCTTTATCTGCCTCCGCCGAAAGGGCGAATAATAATACACCTGAGGTCTTGCGGTCTAAACGATGGCAAGGACTAACCCAACAATTCAATTGGTCACGTAATAGTTGCAGTGCAAAAACACTTTCATCGGCAGCAATAGAAGAACGGTGTACCAATAAATTATGCGGTTTGTTAATAGCAACAAAATGTTCGTCTTGGAAAAGTATAGGAAGTGGTGGAAATTCTTGAGACATTCAGCGTGAGATTACATCAAATATTGATGCAATTTACGATGCTTTTTACCGAATTCAGAAAATTCCATTTTTAAAGTCTTATTTATTCTGTAATTTCAAGGAAAGCAACACTATTTAATACTTCTTCTCCAAACCATACTCATGCTTTCTAAACGTCAATTCCTAAAAACATTTACAGGTATTTCGGCTATTTCGATGCTAGATATTGAAAGCCTGCTGGCTAAAACCATTGATATTCCTGCCCAACAATTAGCCGAAGACGAAGCCTTTTGGTCAAACATCCGACAAGCCTATAACTTTACCCATGATTTTATCCATCTTGAAAATGGCTATTATTCTTTAGCTTCTAATGAAGTATTAGAAAGCTATATTCAACACATACGGGATGTAAACAAGGTGTCATCTTATTATATGCGGACTCGCCAGTTTGATGATAAATTGGTTTCTCGAAAACAATTGGCAGACTTGCTCGGCTGTTCGTATGAAGAACTGATTATTACACGGAATACTACTGAGTCGCTAGATACTATCATTGCGGGCATTAATTGGAAAGAAGGCGATGAAGCCATTATGGCTGAACAAGATTATGGAGCGATGTTGGATATGTTCAAGCTACAAGCACGCAGGTATGGCATGGTGAATAAAATAGTGTCAGTACCCAATCATCCAAAATCAGACGAAGAAATTGTGGAGGTGTATGAAAAAGCTATTACGCCCAAAACTCGTTTATTGATGATTTGCCACTTAATTAATATTACAGGACAGATTTTACCTGTTAAGAAAATTGTAGAAATGGCACATCGTCATGGGGTAGAAGTGATGGTAGATGGTGCTCATGCTTTTGGGCATTTAGATTTTAAGATTACAGACCTTGGGGGTTGCGATTATTATGGTAGTAGTTTGCATAAATGGCTAGGAAATCCGTTAGGGGCAGGGATTCTTTATGTCAGGAAAGATAAAATAAAACAGATTTGGCAATTGTATGGAGATATGAATTTTGCCGATGACGATATTCGTAAACTGAATCACACAGGGACCGTACCTGTTGCTACAGACTTAGCCATTCAGGATGCTATTAAATTTCATCAGAAAATTGGTATTCAACGAAAGGAAGCTCGTTTAAGATTCCTTCAAAAATATTGGACAGATAAAGTACGAGACAATCCGAATATCATACTCAATACTCCTAAAGAAAATACCCGTAGTTGTGCTATTGCCAATGTGGGCGTAAAAGGGAAAACTCCTCCTGAATTATCAAAGCTTCTTTTTGATAAATACAAAATCTTCACGGTGGCGATTGCTAATCAAAAAGCGAATGTGATGGGTGTAAGAGTAACCCCACATTTGTATATTACTACGCAGGAGTTGGATGTGTTTGTAAAAGCGTTGAACGAAATAGCTGGCTAGATTTTTATCAAATATGAGTTACTTCGAATTTTAAAATTAAAAAAGCGGTCAAAAATTGATTTTTGACCGCTTTTTTGATTGAGAGACCCCGAATTCCTACTGTTTGAGCGAAGCGAGTTTAGGAATTCTTGATTTTCTTTTGTTACTTTTCTTGTATCAAGACAAGAAAAGTAAGGACAAGACGATAAAACAAAACTTCTAAAACCCATTACTCCAAAGAAAATTCGGGATAATTAATGTTGATAGAATTTGAATGATTTTGGTCAAGATTAAATTTATATTAAACTCTTCCAAAAAGGCATGTAGCCATGCTTAATACTTTTGTAATTAAGCTTCTACACGAACAAGATTTGCTTCCATTACTTCAGACAACTGTTTTATCGTCTGGATTTTATCCACTTCATTATCTGGCAAAACAATTCCATAAGTATTTTCTAAATAAACAATTAATTCAAGGAATTCTAATGAGTTCATCCCTAAATCTGCATAAAAACGTTTCTGTGGTGCAATTAATCGCGGATTGATATAGAAATTCCGTGATAAAAATTGAATAAGTTTACTCGTGTTGAATTTCATTGATTTAAAATTTTAATTTAATAGATAAAATTCTCTCTGTTAAAAACGCTCAATGATATTCAAATAGTATTTCACTTAGGGCTTGTAAAAGCTTATTAAGCCACAGTTGCTTTTTTACTAATACTTGGCGGAAGTAACTTATACATTACTGGCGTAACCAAACGAGCCAACAATGTAGAACTTGTAATACCACCGATTAGTACAATTGCCAAAGGCGAATACAAATCAGAATATTCAATGATCAATGGAATTAATCCTCCGATAGCAGTGAATGATGTTAATAAGATGGGTACGAAACGAATTTCACCTGCTTGGTGAATGGCTTCGTCTAGTTCCATCCCGTCTTCTCTGAGTTGATTCGTGAAATCTACTAATAAGAGCGAGTTTTTAATTTCTATACCAATTAAGGCTATAAAACCAATTACGGCCGTAAACGATAAATTTTCTCCTGCAATTAACAGCCCAACAATGGCTCCGACAATTCCCAGAGGAATAACAGAAAGTACAATGAGCGTCGATTTAAAATTCCTAAATTCTAAGATAAGAATAGCAATCATCCCAAAGACAGTTATCAGGATAATTACCCCTATGCCTCCGAAAGATTTTTCTGCATTTTCTGCTTCGCCCGATACCGTATAGTAAAAACCTTGTGGGAATTTGAATTTATTCAATTTCTGAATTAATTCTTGATTTACTTTGGCAGTATTATAACCAGACTTCAAAAACGTAGAAATGGTTACATAGCGGTCTTTATTATAATGTTTAATCTGGTTGGGCGAAGTTTCAAATTTCACTTCAATCAATTGTTTAATAGGAATAGCTGTTCCTAAGGCATTATTGACGTAGAGGTTATCAAATACCTCAAAATTCTGTTTGGTATCAGTTCTTGGAATCGAAACATTGATGTTATAGTCATCAATTTGTCCTTCTTCACGATAAGTCCCTACATTCAAGCCCGCAATGCCCAAACGCACTGTACGGTCGATATCTGAAATGTTTACGCCCAACAAACCAGCTTTTTCTTTGTTAATATGTACTCTTAGGTCAGTTGGTTGTACCCTTAGCGGATTGTCTGTATAAATAGAGCCTTCCTGAGCTGCTAAAATCTTTTCGATTTGCCCAGCAATGATTCTTAAACTATCTAAATTATTCCCAAAAACTCTGTAAGCAATCGGTGCTTCCAAAGGTGGGCCTTGTTCAAAATCTTTTACTTCAATTTTAGCATTTGGATAATTAGCCAACTGGGTTCTCAGGCGGTCGATTATCTGCTTTTTCTCCTTCGTTTCAACATCTTGTAAAAGAACAAAAATCTGGCCAAAGTTTTCAGATTCTGCCCCACCAATTACATTATAATAGATCCTTGGATTGCCTCTACCAATGTTAGCCGCAATGTTTTTAATTTCTGGCTCTTTTTTTAATTCATTTTCTACAAAACGCACTACTTCGTTCGTCGCTTTTAGGTTGGTTCCTACAGGCGTTGTTATGTTGACCAAAAACATGGGCTTTTCGGAAGTAGGGAAAAGCGAGAAGCCTAAAAAGAATTTGGCAATCATCATTACGCCTACAAAGATGCCTAAAGCACCAGCAAGGGTAATTTTAGGGTGTTGTAAACACCAATCCATCAATTTGCCATAAGTAGCAGAAATCAGACGTTTCATGCCTCTTAAAATGAAATTACCATCGGCATTTTCATGATTTTTTAAGATAACACTTGATAAAAACGGCACAATCGTCAAGGCTACAACCATAGAGGCTAGTACTGTAACACTGACAGCCATAGGTAAGCTACGAATGAATTTTCCAGCGGCTTCTGGTAAGTTGGCCACAGGCAAGAAAGCAAAGATTAAGAGTACTGTACAACCTACTACCGCCAAGCTAATTTGCTTAGTGGCATCAATAGCCGCTTGCTTCTTAGGAATGCCCATCCGCATAAATCGTTCGATATTTTCGACGACTACGATGGAGTCATCTACCAGAATACCTAATGCTACAATCATTCCAACAATAGAAAGTTGGTTGATGGTAAAACCTAAGGCATATAAAAGTGCTAATCCAATGGCCAATGAAAGTGGGATAGAAATCATTACGACTAAACTGGCCCTAGAACCCAAAGGCAAAAGGGTAATCAAGACCAATAAGATAGCAATGCCGAAATCTTTGGCGAAACGCATTAAGCGTTTATCAACAGATTCTGCTTGATCGAATACTTTTACCAAGTCTACCGATTTAGGTAATGTCTTTCTGAACTCCTCGATTTTTGGATCAGTCTGTGCGCGTACTTTAATAATATTTTGTCCAAATTTTTGGCAGGCTGTTACAAATACACTTCTGTGTCCATTTAAGCGCGTTTTATGAGTTTCGTCTTCGTAGGTATATTTTACTTCGGCAATGTCTTTTAAATAAACGATTTTAGTGCCATTGGTAAACACGATAACGTTTTTGATTTCCTCAATGTCTTTAAAATTGCCAGAGGTTTTTACATTGAATTTTTTGTTTGAAAGATTCAAAGAACCACCTGGAATATTTACGTTTTCAGACTGAATCGCTCCTAAAACTCTGTTGACAGGAATTTTGTCTTGTGCCAATTTTGCCTGATTCAACTCTACCGAAATCTTTCGCTGAGGAAAGCCCCAACTTTTAATATTTTTTAGAGAACGGTTTTTCTCTAAAGTTTTTTCCAAATCGTCGGCATACTTTTCTAATTGAGAATAGGGTAGGTTTTCAGACACCAAGGCAAATTGGTAGATATTTACACCGTCGGGCTGATACCGTTCTATGCGTACATCTAGCACATCGGCGGGTAACTCTTTTCTAACGGCGTTCATTTCACGCACTATCTCTTGGTATTTTTCTTCGGGGTCCGACTCAAAAGCATATTCTACCTGAAAAATAGCTACGCCATCATAAATACTGGTTCTAACTCTTTCGATATTATCTAATTCGTTGATACGCTTTTCTACTACATCGGCTACTAACTGCTCAACATCTTTCGGCGATGCACCTGGGTAAATAACAGTGACACCAAACTGGGGAGAAGAAAACTCAGGGTCTTCTCCACGAGGCATATTCAATAAGGAGTAAATACCTATTGAAAGGATACCCAAAAACACGACCAGCGTGAATTGGTAATTTTTAACTGAGAATTCAGAGATTTTCATAATAATTTTATTTGAGTGTGAAACTCTCTTTTTATTGAATGATTTTTACCTTGCTTCCTTCTACTAAATACGCAGACCCGCCAGTGATTACTTGTGTAATGGGTACAGAAGGGCTCTGGATAAATACTTTATCATTATTGATAGAAAGTATTTTAATCGACACTTTGTGTGCTTTTCCGTTTTCAACTGTATACACAAAAGCATCATTTCCGTTACCTTCAATGACGGCATCGATGGGCACAAAGGTATTTTGATGGATAGCATTTGGTGTAATGATGGCATTACCGAATAGCCCCGCAGCCATTTTTTTGCCCTGCGTATTTAACTTTAATTCAGCCTGATATAATCCAGAACTTTGGTCTGCTCCTTGTGATAGATTAGAAACTGTAGCCGTAAATGGAGTATCGGCAAAAGCATCTAATTGAATCGTTGCTTTATCTCCTAAATGAAGGCGTGTCCAGTCCTTATCAGCAACACCTACTTTCAAGACCCAGTCGTTAGCACTGGTTGCATTCATAAAGAATACAGGAGTGCCTGGTCCAGCTAATTCGCCTTCATTCATGAGCTTTTTTACAATTACACCTGTAGAAGTGGCATAAATCTTAGAAAATCCCTGATTGTAATTCGCAATTTCAAAGTTTTGTTTGGCTACGCTCAAAGCCGTAGTTAGGTTTTGTACTTGTTCAAGGGTAGCGACAGAATCTTTATAAAGATTGGTCACTCTTCTTAAATCACGTTCGGCTTTTTGTACACTTTCAGAAGCCTGTTGTACTTGAGCATTGATTTCAGTAAGGTTTAACGAGGCTAATAGTTGTCCTTTCGAAACATTCTGACCTTCCTTTACATAAATTTTGGCAATAATTCCGCCTGTTTTAAACGATAAACGAGCTTCTTGTAAGGAAGCCATTAATCCCGAGGCTTTGATAACTTCATTTGAATTTCCTTGGACAACCTCCGCCAATTTCACGGCGATTACGTCTTCGTCTGCCAAAGATTTTTTTTCTTCCGCTTTTTTGCCACAACTTACCAGTACCGAAAACAGGAAGGAAAAGCCAATAGAATAAGTGATAATTTTTTTCATATCCTTTGAATATTTATTCTTAAAAAATTGATTTAGAATGCTAATGCTTGTTTGAAAGAAGGATTTTCAGGCTTAATGGCTGAACCAAAAAAATGCGTTAATTCTCCTTTTTCGTTGATTAAGTATTTACAAAAATTCCAGCTTGGTGCTATATTGTTCCAGCCATTTTTGTTTTCATCTGAAAGCCACTGATAAATAGGATGTTTGTCATTGCCGAACACACTTACTTTTTCAGTAATCGTGAATGAAACGCCATAGTTTACTTGGCAGAATTCTTCAATGTCAGAGGCACTACCAGATTCTTGTGCTAGAAAATTATTGGCAGGCATACCGATAACAACTACTTTGTCTCCAAATTTTTCATGAAACTGTTGCCAGTCTTCATATTGTGGAGTGTATCCACATTTAGAAGCCGTGTTGATAATCAATACTTTTTTGCCTTCAAAATCAGCAAAGTTGATTGTTGTTTTACCTGTCAAGTTCTTGATTGTTAAATCATAAAATGACTTCTTGCCAGCTTTTGCCGTTTTGGGGCGGGCGATGATATTATTTTTTTCAGTAATGTTTCTGAAAATACTTTTTATCGTGTTAAACATGATTTCTTAGTAGGGTTATTTGATTTCGTAACTAGCTTTGGCTCTTTCTAGGTCGGTCCATTTTAGCCAAACATCATAAAGAGAAATAGACTGTTGTAATTGTGCTGTGGTGATTTGTGTCTGTGCATCAAGTAATTCTATAAAATTCAGGTTGCCTTCTTTGTATCTGCGGAGCATATCGCGGTAATATCTTTCAGCAGTTGATATTTGTGAAGCCTTAGATGCAAATACTTTTTTAGAGGAGCTTAATGAGTTTTGTGCCATTTCAGTTTGGAGTGCCAACTGGTTTTTTACCTGTTGAGCTTGGGTATCCAAAGCTGCCAAGTCCATTTCCGACTGTTTTACTTTTAACTGATTCCTGCCAAAAGAATAAACAGGTAAATCGAATGAAACCCCGAGCAATACAAAGGCATTAGGATTAAAGAAGTTTTTATCAGCACTGGCTATTTGGGCGAAACGTCCTTGCGAACCTACATCTAAGGAAGCCCCCACTTTTAGTTTTTTGTAAGATTGACTCAATCCTACCAACTGTTTGTTGATATTGATTCCTGCCTGAATCTTATCTAGTTCCTCTCGATGTCCATCTTCAAGATTCAAGTCTAGTAGAGATGTATTGAGGTTTTCGATTTCAATGTTGGAATTAAAATCCTTGTTCAATAAAAAATTAAAGTAAGCTGCTGCATTGAGTTGATTACCCTTGGCATTACTAATTTCAGCATCAATTTTTGCGATTTCGTTACGAGTACGTACCAGCACTGTTGGATTTGCCGAACCATTCTTAATCAAACTTTCATTTACCCGTTCGCTTTCTTGAAGAATTTTCAACGCATTTTCATACACCTTAACAGCTTCACTGGCTTTTAAATAATTAAAATAAGCTGCTTTAATGTCGCGTACTAATTCACGTTTATACACCTGAATTTCGGTTTGCTGTACCGTTATTTGCTCTTTTTTAATAGCTTGATTGTATCTGATTTCAGCATTCAAAATGGGCATAGTAGTTTTAAAACGTAAATCGTAAAAGTCTTTAGGAACTAGTTGCTCAGAAGTATTGGAGATTTGCGGAAACTTGTTTGAATTGGTCAGTGCATTTAAGGTTGAGTAAACAGGGTTTACCAAATCACCTACTGGAATTTCGATTTTACGTCCGCCCTGTGCCGCCGAAACAGTAGTGTTAAAACTAACATTAGGTTTAAAGAGTGCCTTCGCTTCTTCAAGTGCATATACAGCTTTCTGTAAAGAGAATTGTTGCTGTTTGATAATCTGGCTATTTTTTAAACCTTCTTGCACATATTGGTTTAAAATATCTGATTGAGCCTTTGAGTCTGTCAAGAAGCAAATACTTACAAGCAATAGTAAAACCAGTTTATTATTGGCAAGA
Organism: Arcicella sp. GW822-FHT02H01; assembly: GCF_058802005.1. Taxonomy (NCBI): domain Bacteria; kingdom Pseudomonadati; phylum Bacteroidota; class Cytophagia; order Cytophagales; family Flectobacillaceae; genus Arcicella; species Arcicella sp. GW822-FHT02H01. The sequence goes on from NZ_JBXANT010000001.1 coordinate 3,368,239, forward strand.
TTGATTGCTATAAAAGGTTTTGCGTAAATTTTTAGGGTTTTCATAAACGTTATTTAAAATATAAACAGTGTTTAGTTATTAAGCAAAATAAAAAGCACTTAACCTGAAATGTTGAAATAGTGCTTTTTAAGTTGATAAATTATAAGGACTTTATTTCGTTGCTGGTAGATACAAGATTGGTCGTACATTTTGCAATGATCGTCCCTTGTTCATTCCTGATTTCGCCTTCTGCATGGGCTATTTTTTTTCCTACTCTGATTATCTTGGATGTTGCGGTAACCTTTTCTCCAATTTTAGCAGAAAATAGGTAATCAATCGAAAGATTGACAGTACTATAGAAAGCTGTATGCCCCATGCTAAAGATTGTCATCCCGATAATATCATCCATCATCGTGGCTGCTACGCCCCCATGAAGAATATGCGCAGGGTTACACATATCTTTGCGAATGGTATATTCTACCGTAATAGCGCCATGTTCAAGACCAATCAGAATGCCATCTAGCCATTTTGATACGGGCGAAGGACTATTTTCGGCTAAGGGTTTGCCGACGAGGTTAGTAAAAAAATCAAGCGATGGATTAGTCATGTTGAATAAGTTCTATCATCTGTTCCACTGAAGCAGACATTAATTGTTGAATGTGTTCTTGTGGGAACATTTTAAATCTATTTCTTATTTTAAGTGAAACTAAGCCGTGCATAAACGACCAAATCGACATAGTTGCTAATTCTAATCCAGAAATTTTGATTAACTTATTATCAATACACTCCTGCACAATCGTGCAGATAAGTTCAAAACATCTATGTCCACATGCCCATTCTTCATTGTCAAAAATGGCTTCCATGGGAGCATTCTGGATAAACATCAAATCGTACATGGCTGGATTTTCCAATGCAAACTTCATGTACGCATATCCTTGCTGACGAAGTTTTTCAAGGGGATTCTGTATGCCCTCAATCGCATCAGACATTTCCAGTATTAATTTTTCAAAACCTAATTCATGAACAGCAAAGAAAATCTCACTTTTGTCTTTAAAATAAAGATATATTGTTGCTGGACTATACTCTACACGGTCGGCAATGGCACGGATAGAAGCCTTCTCGTAACCATCTTCTATAAAGGCTTGTTGCGCGGCTTCTAAAATCATTGACCGAACTTCTTGCCTTTCTCTTTCTTTTCTCTCGATAATACCCATATTTTGAATGTTCGATTTTAAAATGTGGATACAATTTCCACAAAATCATTTAACTCTTGTCCATACTGTTGATCTTCCTAATAAAGAAATACCAATATAGCCCCTGATTTCTAATTCGTCATTACTCTTTAGCTTCATCGTGCAAGAGTAGCTCTTGCCATTATTAGGGTCATAAACGTTTCCGCCTTCCCATGATTTTCCTTTGAAACTAAAGTCTTTTAAAATAGTAGAACCTATAATATCTTTATTTCTTAATGAAGGGTCTGGATTCTTCTCATCTTTTTTTCCAGAAGACTTTCCCCAAACTACTTTTCCGAAATATTTTTCACCTTGTTTAAAGATTAATACCTTCCCATCTTTTTCCTCAGAAAGCCATTCACCTAAAATAGCATCTTTATGAACAGACTGTGCCTTGCCAAGATTGATTATTAACAGAAGCATAATAATCGTGCTAATTGTATTTTTCATATTTTTTAGAAGTTTAAAATCATTAGGCACAAAAATAATGAACAGTGTTCATAAAAAGAACACCTTTTTGTTAAATTTTTATAAATCTAAGAAAAATTATTTTTCAAAAAAAGTTAAGTGATTGTCTTATAGGTTGTTATGAGTGTCTTGTATTGAATTAACACAATATATGAACATTCTAATTTGCTGGATAGCAAGGATATATTTAATTTTGCAGTTCACGTTCTTGTATTGATTAAATAATGTGCTTTTTTTGAAGTAAAAATTTGGAAATCAATACCCGAAAAACGACAGGTGACAACTGATAACCGATAACAAAATATGAATTATCCACTTACTCAAATTCCTGAGAGAACTACTAAACCACGCCAAAAAGGATACACAATGGTGATGGACAAAGGTCTAAGTATCAGACAGATAGAGGATTTTTTGGAAACGAGTGCTGCTTATACTGACATCGTAAAGTTAGGATGGGCTACATCGTTTGTAACCCCAAACTTGAAAGAAAAATTAGCCGTTTACAAATCAGCAGGGATTCCTGTATATTTTGGAGGGACTTTATTTGAAGCTTTTATTATTCGTAAACAATTTGATGAGTACCGTCGTATTTTAGATCAATTTGGAATGGAGTATGCCGAGGTTTCAGATGGTTCTTTAGAAATGGAACAAGATGATAAATGCGAATATATCAGAACTTTAGCCAAACAAGTAACTGTACTTTCTGAAGTAGGTTCTAAAGATGAAGCTAAAATCATTCCTCCATACAAATGGATTAAATTGATGAAGGCTGAATTAGAAGCAGGTGCTTGGAAAGTAATTGGCGAAGCGCGTGAAGGCGGAAACGTTGGTTTATTCCGTGCATCAGGTGAAGTTCGTCAAGGATTAGTAGAAGAAATTCTTACAGAGATTCCAGAAGAAAAAATCATTTGGGAAGCTCCACAAAAATCTCAACAAGTATGGTTCGTGAAGTTGGTAGGTGCTAATGTAAACGTTGGCAATATTGCTCCGCACGAAGTGATTTCTTTAGAGACCATTCGTCTAGGATTAAGAGGTGATACATTTACTCATTTTTTAGATAAGTAACCACTCAACATCAACAAACACAAAGAATCAGTTATTAGTGAAGGCGAATCCAAGAAGTCCCTTTTCTCATAACTGATTTTTAATGTATAATGCTTACTAAACAAACCCAATGTACAAATGGAAATTATCAACTTTTTCTTACAACTCCTCAAAGACCCATTACATGCACTTTCTGATTTTATCAGTGAACATGGCACTGTTACTTACGGATTACTTTTCTTGATTATTTTCGTAGAAACTGGGCTTATCGTAATGCCTCTATTACCGGGGGATTCTTTGCTTTTTGCTGTTGGCGTATTGGCTGCTCCTGCAACAGGTGGTAAAATTGATATTACATTTGTTATTCCGCTTTTAATCGGAGCCGCTCTTTTGGGCGATAATGTAAACTATTTTATCGGAAAGTATTTTAGTGAATACGTAAAGTCTAAGGATAAGATTCTATTTTTGAAACGTGCGCATATTACAAAAACAGAAGATTTTTATGCCAAACATGGTGGACAAACGGTTATTATGGCTCGTTTTGTGCCTATTGTCCGTACAGTAGCACCATTTGTAGCGGGTGCAGGAAGCATGAAATATAGTACTTATATTACTTTTTGTATATTGGGCGCTACACTTTGGGTGAGCTCAATTACGCTACTTGGTTACTTTTTAGGAAATAACGAATGGGTAAAGCATAATTTTGAAAAAGTGGTTTTAGGGATTGTTGCCTTTTCAGTTTTACCAATGATTTTTGCTTTTGCAAAATCGAAATTTTCAAAATAGATTTTTCGGAATTATATAGAACTTAAAAAGCCTGTGGAAAATATTTTCCACAGGCTTTTTAAGTTCTATTACTGATTGCTTATTTCTGAACAACTTTTGCAAAACGGTGATAAAATGGCGTTTTGCTATTTTCGTTTTTAGGCATGTATTTACCTGTGATGATAGGTACATACATTACTCTACGACGAGACTTCTCACCAACATTTGGTGAAACCTCTACTCTATGCCACAAACGGCCATCGTGTACTGTTAAATCTCCTGCTTGAATCTCAAAACCAACCTCCTTTGTATCAGGGGTATGGTCGATAAAATATTTTTTACCAAACAAAAGCTTTAAAACACTCTGGTTTTGTGTACCTGGCAACACTCTTAACCCCCCGTTAGAACTTGGGCAATTATCTAAGTGTACTCCTACGTTCAACATAGGAAGGATTTTCTGACCTAAAAATAAATCACGAGGGCTGTCTGTATGCCATCCCATTTGTGTGAATTTACTGTTTGGCGCATTTACATAATGATTAAAGACAAGACCATCCTTTTCGTTGTCGCTAATACGGCCATCATAAGGAGCTAATAACTCAACCAATACTTGTAAGCGAGGGTCTTTCAAGAATTCACCTAAGAAAGTACTATACTTATTAGTAAAGCACATTCTTTGAATCATCTTATTACCGTGTTCGTCTTTACCAAACTTCAACGGAATACCGTTGATTTTCTCAACGCCATCAGCCAACCATTGTTTTTCAATTTTATTTAATTCGCTGATACACTTTTGAATAGTTTCAGCATTAATGAAATTTTTAAATTGAATTACACCATACTTGCGGAAATAATCTTTCTGCTCTTGTGTTAGTTTCTCCCCTAATTGGAAGGTTTTGTACTCAAACTTTACCATATTTTTACCCTGAATTAAAGTGGTTTGCAAGAACTATATTTGATAGAAAGTTCCTGATACAAAACTAATTTGTTCAACCAAACCAGTTTTGTAAAAAATTGTACAAAATAAAGTTTAACGATTCTTACAATCGTTTCATAAACATAGTTGGGCAGAACTATGTTTACTTAGTTTAGGAATAAGAAAATCAATCTCCTTTTTCCATAAAACAATGCAAATTAATTGAATGTAATCAAATTGTAAATTTTTCATTAGAAAATTTACAATTTACCTCTGTTAATTAACAAATATTAGTTACAAACTTAAAAACGCTCAATAATTTTTTAATACCTACTAATTTTTGACTTGCAAAATTAAGGGTTTAATTAATATATTTTCTATCATTCCCTTAAAATACAACGGTTTATGATTTTTGGACTTAAATAATTTTACCGCTAAGCCAGAAAAGGGTTTCCAAGATAATGAAAAATAATAATATTATCCCACAAGTGATTGACCATTTTTGTTTATTGATATAACGTGCAATCACATAAGAAAGTGCAGTAAAGAAAAATGCACCAATGACATCAGCTGTATAATGTACATGTTGAACTAGCAATAATATTGCCAAAGTGATGCATGCAATAGCCGCTAATGTTTTTTCCCAACGTTTTTCAAGAAACAACCAAATCATTACCATGGTTGCAGTATGACCAGAAAAAAATAAATCTTTTGTGATAGGTTCGGTATCTCCATAGATTAATAATTCTGCAAAAGTATCATGAAGAGGAACTAAATCGATAGGAGGATTCAATGGAAAAAAATAAATACATGACATCCTCAATACTGTTTCAATCACAAAAGTTAAGCAGAAAAGTAAAAATAATTTTGGCTTAACAATTACCCTACAAAGTAGGAATACGAGCATTCCGTAGATAACAGCAAAAATTGGCGTTGAAACATCCAACGCTGGTATAGTGTTTAATACAATATCAGAAAGGTAGGCCCCTTCGCGTTTTTGAATATTAATAAAATAAGAAGGAAATTTTGGGGCAGCCCAAAAGGAAACACCAACTGCTGTTAGTAATTTAATGGTAAATCCATCTGACTGTATAGCATCTTTCCAACGTTGCTGTACAACTTTAAAGTAACTTTTTGATGTTTTTTGTGGTTCTGATTTTGTAAGTATGTCGTTCATCAGACAATCTAATTTTTTAATTGGTACTATCTTTGGATATTATTTTTACGTATGTAATGTTACAAGGATATCATCGTTGTAAGAAATACTTTCATAAAAAATACAAACTTACATCAAGTTTTAAACGTTATCAACAATGAGAACAAAAATTAATATCATACTTCTTGGAATATTTACATTGTTAGTAAATATTTCATGTGCTAAAAGTTCTGATAATCAGAAAAATACCAATAAAATGAACAATGAAAAAGTCAATCTTGAAGGAACAGAAATAGTTACGTTTGGAGCGGGATGCTTTTGGTGTGTGGAAGCTATTTTTCAGCAAGTAGAAGGTGTTGTAAAAGTAGAATCAGGTTATTCTGGAGGAAAGGTTAAAAACCCATCTTACAAAGAAGTTTGTACGGGTCTTACGGGTCATGCAGAAGTGGTACAAGTAACTTTTGACCCTAAGAAAATATCTTTTGACAAAATTTTAGAAATTTTCTGGAAAACCCACGACCCTACTACCTTAAATCGTCAGGGTGCTGATGAAGGACCACAATATCGTTCTGCCGTTTTTTATCATAACGAAGCCCAGAAAAAAACTGCTGAGGCTTGGAAAGCTAAACTAAATGCTGAACATGTTTTCCCGAATCCGATTGTTACAGAAATTACTCCATTTTCAGTGTTTTATCCTGCTGAAGATTATCACCAAGATTATTATGAATTGAATGGGCATAATCCTTATTGCCAAGTAGTGATAAAACCGAAGCTAGAGAAATTTACAAAGATATTCAAAGAGAATTTGAAGAAAATGAACTAGTTCAATAAAGACAATTATTTAAAAGGTTAAATTTGAGAAAATTTAGCCTTTTTATTTTTTTAAGTAAAAGCAATTGAATTGCTAAACATACATTTATTGCTATTGATTTGCTTTAAATTGCGTTTCAAAACAATTAATAAGGCTTAATAAAATGTATTTCTGTAAGATGTAGAACCCACAGCTACAATTTACTGTTTAGAAAATTAAGCATATTATACAATCCATCAACAGATGAAAAAGTTATTTTTTAGTTTATTAATATTACTTATTTATTCAGTAGGCACTACTGCACAAAAACTTACACCCGCCAAATGGTCTTGGGCTTTATCAAAAGCAAATCCAGCAGTTGGCGAAACGGTTGACATCATTTTTTCGGTAGATATTCAAGACGACTGGTATTTATACTCTTCAGATTTTAGTGAAGACTTAGGCCCAACAGTTACTACGATTAAATTAAAAGCAAATGATAGTTATGAGGCCGTAGGAGGCCTAAAGGCTATCAATCCATCTAAGAAATTCGATAAAGAAATTTGGAATGGCGAATATACCTACTTTAAACATAAAGCTACTTTTCGCCAAAGTATCAAGATATTAAAAGCGAAATTTTTAGTGGAGGGTGCTTATGATAGCCAATCTTGTTCAGATGTTAGTGGGACGTGTGTTCCTGTAAAAGGTAATTTTGCTTTAGCAGGAGCTGAAAAAAAAAACGATAGCCGCCCCATCGAAGAAAAAGCTGTAAAAACAGCTACAGAAAGTACTACTTTAACACCTGTTGTTAAAGACTCGGCGGTAGTTAAGACAGAAATCCAAGCAGATACATTAGTAGCTGAAAAAAGCACTAGCTCAGTAGCCTCTGAAACAGCAACATTACCCGCCGAACAACAATCGTTATTTGCTTTCTTTTGGGTAGCTTTTGGTGCAGGACTTTTGGCTTTGTTAACACCATGTGTGTATCCACTAATTCCGATGACAGTAAGTTTTTTCACCAAACAAAAAGGTGGAAGAAAATTAGCATTCCTATATGGCTTTTCGATTGTAGCTATCTATGTACTATTTGGGACTTTGATTGCAGCCTTAGCAGGGCCAGGCTTTGCTAACTGGTTGAGTACACACTGGATTCCTAATTTGCTATTCTTTGTCATCTTTGTATTTTTTGGAATATCATTTTTGGGTTGGTTCGAAATCGTTTTGCCTTCAAATTTTGTCAATAAAATAGATGCTCAGTCTGATAGAGGAGGTTTAATAGGGGTGTTCTTTATGGCGTTTACGTTAGTATTGGTTTCGTTCTCTTGTACTGGGCCTGTTGCTGGTTCTATTTTAATAGCTTCTGCCCAAGGCGAAATCATCAAACCTATTATTGGAATGTTGGGCTTTTCGTTAGCCTTTGCTATTCCATTTACTTTGTTTGCTATTTTCCCACAATGGTTGAAGAGCTTGCCAAAATCTGGTGGCTGGATGAATTCTGTAAAAGTAATTTTAGGCTTTTTAGAATTAGCATTAGCCCTTAAATTCTTAAGTACTGCCGACCAAGTATATCACTGGGGTATTTTAGATAGAGAGGTATATCTGGCTTTATGGATTGTAATATTCTCGTTAATAGGGTTTTATTTATTAGGCAAAGTTCAATTACCACATGATGACAAAACAGATAAGGTAAGTGTGCCAAAAATGTTGATGGCTATTTTGGTTTTTTCTTTTGTCGTATATATGGTTCCAGGAATGTTTGGAGCACCACTAAAAGCATTAGCAGGTTGGTTGCCACCCCTTACTACACAAGACTTTGTGTCGTCGGGGTCTTCTAGCAAATCAGAAGGTGGAGATGTTAATTTCCCTAAAACAAAGTATAGTGAATTCCTTACTTTACCGCATGGTTTACAAGGCTTTTTTGATTATGAAGAAGCCGTAGCATATGCCAAAAAAGTAAATAAGCCTATCTTTATCGATTTTACTGGACACGGTTGTGTGAATTGTAGAAAAATGGAAGAAAATGTATGGTCAAATCCAGCGGTATTGAAAAGACTGAAAGAAGACTATGTAGTAGTGGCTTTGTATGTGGATGATAAAATGGAATTACCGAAAGAAAAATGGTATATCTCTAAAGACGACGGACAAGAGAAAACTTCAATGGGCGACCAGAACTTAGATTTTCAGATTGTAAGATTCAACGGCAATGCTCAGCCTTATTATTGTTTAGTCAATCCAAATGAACAAAAAGGAACTTTGGCTCCCCCAAAAGCATTTGATTCAAATGTTGAAAATTTTGTGAAATTTTTGGATGAAGGAAAAGCAAAATATGCTTTAAAATAATATTTATTGAGTTATTAATGTCAAGAGGTTTACGAAAGTAAGCCTCTTGACATTTAAGGCAACATCCTTAGCCGATTGAGTGCTTGTTGTTCAAGCCTGACAAGCCTTTCCATTTCTTCTTCGTATAAATTTGATTTTACTTCAAGGAAAAAGAGGAACTGGTAATCAGCATATTTTTGAAAAGTAAAACGTATTCTTTCTACTTGATAATCAGAAGTAATCACAGCTACCATATCAGGTTCATAACGGTTGATGATTCTATGGCATAGCTGAATGTCTTCAATGGCGGTTTCACCTAAAGAGAATTCAATAAACCTGTTGTGGGCAATTCCTTCTTCTAATAAAAAATTCTGTAGATATTGGGCATGCGGATACTCAGAAGTATTGAAATGACTGCCAAAGCCACCCGTACACAAGACATAAAATTCAGGATTATTTTTCAAGAATTTTGATGCACCCAATACTCTGTCAATGGCAATCGGTGAAAGGTTTCCATCATAAGTATTGGCATCGGCCATGATAATCAATAATCCATTCATAAGGAAAATACCATTTAATAATTTTATTGTTTTATTTGATGGGAAGACACGACAAAGATAGAACTATAATTACTAAATAGTTTTTGCCTATCAAAGGGAAATTATTCAAAACTCTTAACTTTGTGATTCAAAAAACTGTCAAACCTTATGAATCTTACCCTTTCTCAAGATGCTGATAAGGCATCTATCTTTGAACAAATTGCAGCTGCCTTGGCGGAAGATAACTTTACTGTAGTGAAACAAGACCAAACTCGTCCTTGGGGAGGTTTTTTTGTTATCGACGAAACTCAAGCACCAGCTTTTGCAGCTAAATATTTTCCACATTTGGAAATGTCTGAAATTCAGATTACCAATAAATTATCACCAAAGATTTTAGTTGTAGCTCCTGAAAAACGTTTGTCATGGCAATACCATTTCCGTCGTGCTGAAATTTGGAAAGTAATTGCAGGTACTACAGTAGGTGTAAAGATTAGTGATACAGACGAAGAGTCTGACGAAGTGAAGGTATTAGAATCAGGAAGTTTTATTCAGATGGACACAGGCGAACGCCACCGTTTAATCGGTTTAGATGGTTGGGGTATAGTAGCCGAAATTTGGCAACATACTGACCCTGAAAACCCTTCTGATGAAGAAGATATTGTTAGATTACAGGATGATTTTGGAAGATAATTCCAACCATTATTATCTCTATTGCGTCATTAATTTATCATAATAACAAAAGGTCGTCAAGAATCATCTGTTTTCTGACGACCTTTTTTTGTGGTCTTAACAAATAAAAAACCAGAATTTTAAGGAAAGCTGGTATGTTTTTTGATGTAAATAATTAATAAAAAGGTATTTCACATCACCAAAAAAATAGACAAGATAAGCAAGTATATAAAAAAAATGCAAATACGGTTAGTTTGCTAAAACTAATTTGCTTTACAATTATTTAACATAACCCGCACATATTAAATATTTAATAGCTGCTAATAGCTTCAACCGCTTATCCCCGTGTTTTACCTTTTCTAAAAAAAATCATAAAAAACTTTGAGTGAGCTGAAAGTTTCCATAGCTTTGCATAAGAAACTTTTAATGTTTCTAAAGTTTCCTTACCAAATTATTACATCACTTGGAAATCAAAGAAAGAATTATCATTAAGGCGAAAGAATTGTTTTTTCGTTACGGAGTAAAGTCTGTGACTATGGATGATATTGCCAACGAGTTAGGAATTTCTAAAAAAACGATTTATCTACATTTTGAAGACAAAGACGATATCGTGTTTCAGTTGTTTCAACAAGAAATGAAGGAAGATAAATGTGAATGGGAAGAAATCCACAACTCGTCAAAGAATGTCATCGATAGAATGGTAAAATCAATGGAGGTCATTAAGCAAGCCTTTGCCGAGGTAAATCCATCAACATTATTTGATATTAAAAAGTACCATCCTAGGTCATGGAATATCTTTCAAGAACATAAGGAAAAATTCATCCTAGAAAGTATCAAAAAAGATTTAATTGAAGGCATAGAACAGGGCTTGTTTAGGGCTGAAATTAAAATAGATATTCTTGCTAGAATGCGTCTTGAACAAATTGAAATGGGATTTGACCCTAGTAGTTTTTCAATTAGCAAATTTACCATAGTAGAAGTACAATTAGAACTCCTAGACCATTTTATCCGAGGTGTTTTAACCGAGAAAGGAACCAAAATTTATAATGAATACCAACAAAAGTAAACTTCAAATGAGAAAACTTCTAAGAGGTAATTTGCTCTTATTTAGCATTTTAATTACTTCACAATTCGTAAAAGCACAGCAAAGCTACTCTCTCCGCGAAGCGGTAGATTATGCTGTCAAGAATCATACCTCTATCAAAAATGCTCAAATTGATATTTTAACTGCTGAAGCAAGAGTAAGTGAATTGAAGGGTATTGGTTTGCCACAAGTAAGTGGAAATATTGGATATACCAACAACGTAATTATTCCGAAGGTATTTATCCCTGCTAAAACATTTGACCCTACTGCTAGTGAAGGGGATGTAATAGCGGCCGAATTTGGCGTTGCCAACAGTGGTCAGGCGGGTATAAATCTTAATCAAATCTTGTTTGATGGTTCATACTTACTAGGCCTTAAGGCAGCAGATGTCTACAAAGAGCTATCTAAAAAGACATTGGTACAAACTAAGCAACAAGCCGCAGAGAATGTAACAAAAGCTTATTACAGTATCTTGGTGAACGAGGAAAGAATCAAATTACTTGATTTAAACATCGGTCGTTTAGATTCTTTATTGCGTGATACTAAGGCATTGAATGTACAAGGTTTTACAGAGAAAATAGATGTACAACGACTTGAAGTTCAGATGAATAACTTGAAAATAGAAGCAAAGAATGTACAACGTTTGCAAGATTTAAGTTACCATCTGTTGAAATTCCAAATGGGAAAGAAGATTACTGAAACCATTACTTTGACGGATAAATTGGCGGACGTAAATATTTCAGAGGTATTGCCAGAAACCCCGCAGTCTATTAAATATGGTAACCGTATTGAATATTCTATCCTTGAAACGCAAAATCGTTTGGCTGAATTAGACTTGAAAAACCAAAAGGTAGGTTATTTGCCAAGAGTGATGTTGACAGGTGGCTATAACTATTCGGCTGGTCGTCCTTCATTTACAGATTTACTTACTAAATCTTGGGTTAATGCCGCATCACTTGGATTATCGATACAAATACCAATTTTTGATGGCTTCCAGAGAAAATACAAAATCGTTCAGTCGCAAAACAGTTTACAAAAAGTAAAAAACAGTTTTGAATTATTAGAAAACTCAATTGACCTTCAAGTAACACAAAGCCATATTACTTTAAAGAATGCTTACGAAACACTTGAAGAGCAAAAAGCTAATATGGAATTGGCTAAAGAAGTAGTAAGAGTTTCTAAAATCAAATACCAACAAGGGGTAGGTTCAAACTTAGAAGTAGTAAATGCTGAAATTGCTTATAAAGAAGCACAGACTAATTATTTTACTACCTTCTATAATGCATTGGTTGCGAAAGTTGATTTAGACAAAGCATTGGGAAGACTTTATACCGAATAAATTCAAAGAAAATTATTAAATAATCTAGATTATAAAAAGACATTTACCATCATATCAACATGAAATATTTATTAAACAAACCAAATACCTCTAAGCTCACAGGGCTTCAATTATTATTGGTGGGGAGTATACTAACAAGTTCATTGTTCATGGCATCTTGTAGTAAACCAGATAAAAAAGCTGAATTGGCTGCTTTAAAAACAGAACAAAAAGAGCTTGATACCAAAATTAAAGCATTAGAAAAAGAACTAGGTGCTGGCGAAGATAAAGCAGAAGCTAAAGTAGTAACTGTTTCGGTAATGCCGATTCAAGCTGAAAATTTCAAACATTTTGTTGAGGCACAAGGCGTAGTTACTTCTAAAAACATTGTTCAAGTAACGCCACAAATGGCAGGTGCTATCACTGGTATTTTTATCATTGAGGGTCAGGCTGTGAAAAAAGGACAGTTAGTTGCTACGATAGACAACAATGTGTTGAAAGAAACGTTGGCTGAAATCAAAAATCAGTTAGATTTAGCTGTTACACTATACAATAAGCAAAAAACACTTTGGGACCAGCAGATTGGTACAGAAGTACAATATCTTCAAGCTAAAGCGAACAAAGAATCTTTGGAGAGACGTATCGTAACAATGGAGACTCAGTTGGCAATGACGAAGGTATATGCACCAATTTCTGGAACAGTAGAAATCGTTCGTCAGAAAACAGGTGAAATGGGTTCTCCGGGTGTACCTATTGCTCAGATTGTAAACGTAGGCGATTTGAAAATCACGGCTAAAATTGCTGATACTTATGTAGGCTCAGTAAAACAAGGTGCTACAATGACAGTGAAATTTCCAGATATTAATAAAGAATTGAACGCAAAAATTTCAGTAGTAAATGCTGTAGTTGACCCAGTTTCAAGAACATTTGGGATTGAAGCAAACATTCCGAATTTGGGTGGAGCTTTAAAGCCAAACCAAGTAGCAATTGTTAATATCAACGATTTGACTAAATCTAATTCGTTAGTGGTTAATCAAAACATTATTCAGAAAACAGAATTAGGTGATATTGTTTATGTAGCTGTTACCGAAAAGGGTAAGAAAATAGCACGTAGCAAAGTAGTTAAAACAGGTGTTTCTTATAATGGTAATGTTGAAATTTTAGAAGGTCTTACTACGGGTGACTTAGTAATTACTCAAGGGTATCAAGAATTAGTAGATGGAACGCCAGTGGCATTTTAATCAATAGCCATCCTCACATTTACGCATTACTATCACTCAACATTTTATCATGAAAGAGCAAGAAGAAAACGAAGCCCTCACCAACGAGAAACATGGTTCGGGGGCCATATATAACATGATTGGTTGGTTAGCAACCAACCAGAAAACGGTGTATCTTTTCACCGTAGTGCTATTCATTGTCGGTATTGTTATTTATAATATTTTACCGAAAGAACAATTCCCTGATATTAAAGTACCGCAAATTTATGTACAAACTATTTATGCAGGAACAACACCAGGAGATATTGAAAATACGATTACCAAGCCAATCGAAAAGCAAATCAAGACGATTGCTGGGGTAAAGAAAGTAAAGTCGAACTCACTACAAGATTTCTCAATTATTTTAGTTGAATTTAATCCTGATGTGAAAGTAGATGATGCTTTAAGAAAAGTAAAAGATAAAGTTGATATCGTAGAATTACCAAAAGATTTAACAAAGAAACCTGTTGTACAGGATGTTAACTTTTCGGAATTCCCGATTATGAACATCAACTTAGCAGGGAACTTCCCATTGGCTAAATTGAAAGATTTCGCAGAAGATTTACAAGATGAGATTGAAGGTTTACCAGAAATTACCCGTGTAGATATTGTAGGTGCGTTAACACGTGAAATCCAAATCAACCTTGATTTGTACAAAGCACAAGTTGCTGGACTTACTTTTAGTGATGTCCAAATGGCCATTCAAGGTGAAAACGTAAACATTTCTGGAGGAGAGCTAAGCGTTGAAGGTGTTCGTAGAACGTTAAGAGTAAAAGGCGAGTTTAAATCGATGGACCAAATCCAGAATATTCGTCTTCGTTCGTCTTTAGGCGCAATGGTTCGTTTAGGAGATGTTGCCGAAGTAATTGATAGCAGTGAAGAACAGCAAGATTTTGCTCGTTTGAATAATAAGAAAGTAGTTACGCTGAACGTCATCAAACGTGGTGGGGCTAACTTGATTGCTGCCTCTGAGAAAATTGAGGAAATTATCGCAAAAGCGAAGGAGAATCGTTTACCACAAGGTTTGGAGATTAAAATCACAGCCGATTCATCTGAAAGAACAAAAGGAGATATTAACGATTTGGTAAATACCGTAATCCTAGGGTTTATCTTCGTAGTATTAGTATTGATGTTCTTCATGGGTGTTCGTGATGCTATCTTCGTTGGTTTGTCAGTTCCTTTGTCTGCTTTGTTAGCATTCATTCCTTTGTATTTCATGGGCTTTACCCTGAATACAATCGTACTTTTTGCTTTCTTGCTAGGGCTAGGGATTGTAGTGGATGATGCGATTGTGGTTATTGAAAACTCACACCGTATTTTCAACCGCTATCGTCATATCTCAATTGTTGATGCCGTAAAATTGGCAGCTTCGGAAGTATTTATTCCTGTATTATCAGGAACTACTACTACGATTATGCCTTTCGTACCGTTGCTTTTCTGGCCAGGTATTGTGGGTGAATTCATGAAGTTCTTACCAATTACTTTAATCTGTACGTTGATTGCTTCGTTGATTGTGGCTTATGTAATGAACCCAGTTTTTGCGGTTTCGTTTATGAAACGTCATGATGAAAACGAGCATGTAGATACAAGTGTACAATCTTTGAAGAAACCTGCTATTATATTAGCTATCTGTGCTGTGCTTGGGTATATTGTGAACTTTGGTTTAGGAAACTTCTTTGTGTTGATTCTTGCATTGTATGTTTTCAACCATTTTATCCTTACGCCTAAAATCATCATTCCTTTCCAAGAAAAATCGTTACCAGCTTTCAAGAATAATTATCAAAAATTAATCTCTTGGGTAATTACAGGCTATCGTCCAGTATTTGCAGTAATCGGAATGGTTGTTTTGTTGATAGTTACTTTTGTATTGATGGGAATTGTTCAGCCAAAAGTAATCTTCTTTCCAAGCGGTGACCCTGACTATATCTATATCTACAACAATATGCCAGTAGGTACTGATGCCCGTGTAACGGATTCGGTAACTAAAGTGATTGAGAAGAAGGTATTTGAGGTATTGAAAAAAGAAAATGCCGAAGGAATGGTTAACTCTGTGATTTCAAACGTTGGTAAAAATGCTGGTGACCCAACCAACCCAGATAGAGCGCCGACACCACAGAAATCTAAAGTAACGGTAGCCTTTGTTAGTAAAGTTAACCGTGGAGGTATTTCTTCGGAAGTAATTTTAGATAAGGTTCGTAAAGAGATTAAAGCATTACCATTGCCAGGTTCAATTATTTCAGTAGATAGAGAAAACAATGGACCTCCGACAGGTGCGCCTATTGCGATTGAAATTGCAGGAGACGACTTTAAAGAGTTAGCAAAACTTGAAAAAGATGTTCGTCGTGTGATTGACAAATCTGGTATCAAAGGTATTGAAGAGCTGAAATCAGATTTGATTACTAACAAGCCTGAAATTATCATTGATGTTGATAAAGAGAAAGCTCAACGTGAGGGTATTTCATCAGCACAAGTAGCAATGGCTGTTCGTACTGCCTTGTTTGGTACTGAAATCTCTAAATTCAGGGATGATAAGGATGAATATCCAATTCAATTAAGAATTAAATCAGAAGATAGAAATCAGATTGAAAAATTATTGAGTTTGAATATTACTTATAGAGATATGGTAATGGGTGGAGTATTACGCCAAGTACCATTGAATTCGATTGCTAGTATTTCTTATTCTACTTCTTTCAGTCAGATTAATCGTAAGAACCAAGAGCGTTTAGTAACCTTGAGTTCAAATGTAGTACAAGGATACAACGCCAATGAGATTGTAGCAGAGATTCAGACGTTGATTGACGATATGGATGTGCCGAGTGGTTATACACTTCGCATGGGTGGTGAACAAGAAGACCAAAAAGAAACGGGGTCATTTTTAGCAGGAGCACTTGTTTCAGCAGTATTATTGATTTTCTTGGTACTGGTAATGCAGTTTAATTCTATCTCGAAACCAGTAATCATTTTTGTTACCATCTTGCTTTCATTTATTGGGGTATTGTTGGGCTTTATGGCATTCGGTCAAACATTCTCAGTTATCATGTCGGGTGTAGGTATTATTGCCTTGGCTGGTATTGTGGTAAAGAATGGTATTCTATTGATAGAATTTACCGATGAATTAGTACACAGAGGTTATCCATTGAAGAAAGCCATTGTAGAAGCAGGAAGTACACGTTTGACGCCTGTAATCTTGACAGCCGCTGCCGCAGTACTAGGATTAGTACCTTTGGCAATTGGTTTGAGTATCGACTTTGTGGCAATGTTTACAGAACTAAATCCACATATTCATACAGGTTCTGATAGTGCTGCTTTCTGGAATATTTTAGCATGGACGATTATCTACGGACTTACGTTCTCTACGATTCTTACCCTTGTTATTGTTCCTTGTATGTATTACATCAACGAACGTATCAGGCAGAAATACTTTGGGAAACCAGTAGTACAAGAAGTTTAGAAAAAGAAGAAGCCACAGCAATTAAGTTGTGGCTTCTTCTTTTTTGTAAAGATGAGTTTTCTATTTTTGAAAAGAATCAACAAAAGTCTTTTTAAGTAACTTTCCTTTTTTTACTCGTTGCATTTCTTTGAAGCTTTTCTCAATATTGTCAAGTGGTTCGATTTCTCTATGTTGAGCAAAAACGCCATCAAGCTTTTTTAAGTCTTGGTATTTTTCTGTAATTACTTCCCAAACATTTATCGGTATAACTACTGCTGTGGGTTTTCCATAGGTATCGGATAAGTATTGTAATGCCATCGTCGTAATGTTTTAAAGTGATTATATTGGCGGTCGTGTAATCAAATATAACATATTTTACCGTTTTTGATGACAATGATTTTCTATTTTAAATAAGTTTTTGATAGAATAAGTAAATTTACTTATGATTTTTAGCCTTCTTAAACCGTTGGATTATGACAACATTATTTTTTATACTTAAACTTAGCAATACAGCCTTACTTAAAAACAATAACTTTATGTTCTTTAATAGCATCAGTAGTTTTTACTTTTAGTACATATATACCCAAATTCAACCCTTCGGAGGGAATAACTTTCAAGATAGTATCTGTGATAGTGTTCTTTTCAAAGGCAATATTTCTGCCGTTGAAATCAAAAAGGCTCAGTTCCGATTCCTCTGCATTTTCTACTTTAACATAGAATTCAGTAGTAATAATTGGGTTAGGAAATACACCAAACGAAACATTAGCATCTGAGATAACTACCGATTGAGGAGGAAAAAACTGTTCTTTTTTATCTGTTGCTATTAGTTTTAAACGATAGTAATTTGTGCCAAATGATGGCGTTTCATCAACAAATTGATACGTTGTTTTATTAGAAGATTCTCCCGCAGCTTTTATTTTACTGATTTGAGCATAATTAATATTATCCCTACTTCTTTCCAATACAAAATAATCACTATTGATTTCTGTAGCGGTTTCCCAACTCAATGCCACTTTATGCGTTTCTACTGACTGCGCTTTGAAAGAGGTAAGGGCACTAGATAATTGTATGAAATCATTTTTAATGATAAAATTATCAAAGTCCAATGTCGGAGAACCTGTAAAGCTTTTTGTTAGAATTTTGAATTTTGTCAGATTCCCATCAAGGTTATCAAGGGGCAGGTCGTTGCTGATTAATGTAGCACCAACATACAAATCATACTTTTTGGCATTAACAAGTCCACTTCTAACACCATCATTATAGCTCATTGTCCCATTGCTATTATTAATAAAAAGGGTAACAGAAATAAATGAATTAGCTAATTGGGGCGCTCCTTGAATAATAAGCGTTGAAGGAGTATTTACACCAAATTTAATGCTCATGACTGGTAAAATAGGAGGGGCTGTACTATTATCAAAATTGGCTCCATCACCAAAATAAAACTCCACCGCATTGAGATTTTCTGCCCCTATACTGCTTGCCCTCATCGAAAATTGAACATATAACGTAGAAGGAGTAGGGGAAAAAGCAGTGCTTCTGGTTGCTCTACAAATGGAATTATTCCCTATAAATTTTAAATACTTCTCTCCAGTTGTATTAATTAGTACGTTAGTGAGGTAATTAAATTGACCTACCGTCGGACTATTTTCACTTTCAAAAGGTGTTTGGGAGCTTGTAGCAGCGTTTTCGAAGTTCTGATTGAAGTAAATAACTTGTGAGTGAGCCACTGTGAAGAAAAATCCCCAAAAAAGTACAATAAATGTTGATTTCATTAAGCGTGTTAGATTTAATGTTGTAGAATTTATTGTACGAAAATAAATAAATATTTTTCTGGATAAAATATTTTGTGAATTTTAAATCTTATAATCAGCTATTTATGAGATTTTTTTTAGTGAACGTACAATAATTCAAAGAATTGAGATATTTACACCCATTTTTAGGAATGCCTGCACGCTTTTTTATTAAATACCTGTGAGCATAAGATTTACTAGAGATTAATGTGATAGTTTTTATATGTTTAGATTTTTTGATAAATTGAGTAGCTATCAACAGCAAATTTATTTATCCTTTTTATTTAAAAATCTAAGCAATTGGAAAATTGCTGTTAATCAACAAATTAATTCTTCATGCAACGCAGAACCTTTATTAAACAAACAACAGCATTAACGGCACTTGCTTCTGTAAGTGCGAAAGCGACTGATAATTCAAACCTTGCTACGTTTCCATTGGTAATATCAACTTGGAAAAATGAAAAGGCCAATTATGCCGCTTGGGAGTCACTACAGAAAACGGGTAGCGCTTTGGATGCCGTTGAGGCGGGAGCAAGAGTGCCTGAAGCCGACCCAAATGATACATCAGTAGGGTATGGCGGATTCCCAGATAGAGATGGCTTTGTTACTTTAGATGCCTGTATCATGGATGCAAAGGGAAATGCAGGTTCTGTGAATTTTTTGCAAAATATCATGCATCCTATTTCCGTAGCAAGAGCCGTGATGGAAAAAACGCCACACGTAATGTTATCGGGTGAAGGTGCCTTACAATTTGCAATTTCTCAAGGATTTAAAAAAGAAAACCTCTTGACCGAAAATGCTAAAAAAGCATGGATAGAGTGGAAGAAAACATCAAAATACGAACCTAAAATTAATATCGAGCGTCATGATACAATCGGATTATTAGCTTTAGGAAATAAAGGTGAAATTTCTGGAGCTTGTACGACGAGTGGATTAGCTTTTAAAATGCATGGTAGAGTAGGAGACTCACCCATCATTGGTGCGGCGGTTTTCTGTGATGATGAAGTAGGAGGAGCTTGTGCTACAGGGCTAGGTGAATTTGTTTTAAAAACCCTAGGTTCTTTTTTGATTGTAGAATTGATGAGAAATGGAAAGACACCTCAACAAGCCTGTGAAGAAGCCATCATGAGAATTGTAAAAAGATACAATTATAAGGAATTTCAGATTGGATATCTAGCAGTGAATAAGAAAGGAGAATATGGTGCTTATGCTATCCAACCGGGCTTTAATTATACAGTGACGATAGAAGGTGTGACCAAAGTGTATGATGCTGGGTCTTATATGAAATAAGAAATTAACAAAAAAATAATTTATATAAACCAACCTTTTTTTGTTTTTTTCAGTCCTTATAAATAGTACTTACTAATACCTTTAGATTCAATAGTTTATAAGCAATTAAGTACTCAATACGTCATTAAACAAAATCATTGACCGTTTAATAAATTAAAAATGACTTAATGATAAGTCTTTTGTAATTTTCGAAAAATTATTAGTAATTTTGTCGGACAAATATAAGAAAAGTACAAAAACTTTAATTAAACTCAAGAAATTAGTAGCTTAGTAAAATAAGTGATTTCAACAAACCTATGAAAAGAATTTTAAAAAATAACCCTTTAATCGTAGTAGCAGTTTTATTGCTTTCTATAGGAACATTAATTACGTATAGTAAAAACTTAGAAGTCATAAACAACTCAAACAAAGGGTTTTTCTCAGGTAGAATCACTTTTGAAGAAAATCAAAAGCATACAATTTACTCAGATAAGGTAGAAGTAAAAAAAGGTATTGAAAGAGGTCTGAAAACTTTAGCAATAGCAATAATAGATGAAAAGACATCTGAATCAGTATTTATAAAGTTATATGATGTTCAAGAAAAAGGAACATTTTTTATCCCAGGTGAAGGTAAAGTACAAAATATAGGGAATTTGATTAAAAATGTAAACCATTTCAGAGAATTAAACAACTTTTACCAAACTACCTTAGTGAACGAAGAAGGATTGAAGAACGGAGTAGGAAGAGTAAACATTACAAAATTGACTGATACTGAAATAGAAGGAGAGTTGATTATCA
Organism: Arcicella sp. GW822-FHT02H01; assembly: GCF_058802005.1. Taxonomy (NCBI): domain Bacteria; kingdom Pseudomonadati; phylum Bacteroidota; class Cytophagia; order Cytophagales; family Flectobacillaceae; genus Arcicella; species Arcicella sp. GW822-FHT02H01. The sequence goes on from NZ_JBXANT010000001.1 coordinate 3,389,064, forward strand.
TCGGAAATAATTCTGAAGGAAAGCAAGCTCAATTAGAATCAGCAAGATTTAAAGCAAAGATTTAATAATAAGTATTAAAATACTTGTTAAAGATATTATATTTAGTGGTTAGGTGATACCAAAACGTCTGTGCAATTGCAACAGACGTTTTTTGTTTTGTTACCAATCCAATGAAAACTATTTATGGTTCGCTATATTTAACTTTATTAAAAAACTAAATATTATGAACCAACAATTTTCTGTATTTGAGGTAATGCTATTTGTTGGAATAGTACAAGGATGTGTAATTTCTATTTTGTTATTTTTGCAGAAGCCATTATACCTCAATAAGAAGCTATTAGCTTATATTCTTGTTGTTTTTAATATTTTATGCATCAAAATACTTCTTCATACTACCCATCTTTGGGATAATCCCTTTATACGTTATTTGCCCATTTCATTAGAATTATTGATTCCACCGATAATCTATTTTTATGCGCTTTCCTTAACCAATTCATCTTTTAAATTAAGGACAAAATACCTTTGGCATTTTGCCCCTTATGCTATTTTCGCCGTGTATTCAGTAATAGTATATCTAACAGTATTGCCGATAAACACAATTATAGAAAAAGATAAATTAGCGGAGGCATTATATTTCAATGAAATCAAGGCTTTTGAAGATGTCTTATCTGTCATATCGGCTATTGTATACTGGTTATTAAGTTATCGTCAAATAGTTCATTATGATAAAATCACCTATCTGCAAACCGCAAATTCTGATGCCTCAACATTGCAATGGCTCAGAAATATCATGGTGCTTTCGGGTATTTTGATTGTTTTATTAGGCTTTAGTCTTTGGCAAAATCAGTTAGTATCATGGAAAGTTTTTCATGTTTTTCTGGCAGGGTTAATTTATTATATGGGCTTTAGAGGCTATAACATTAACCCTCTTAATATTCCCAAAGAAGTCAGTTTTGTATCAAGCATAGAAAAAGAGGGTAATACAGCAATGTCAAGTCCTGAACGACAGTCTGCTCAAATCGCAATTCTACAGGCCTTAGAACAAGATAAAATTTACCTAACTGTTGAATTAACTATTGATTCACTGGCAAAAAGTATAAACCTATCACCCAATCTGATTTCTTCAGTGATTAATAATGAATTGAATACAAACTTCCGAAGCCTTATCAACCACTATCGCATTGACGAAATAAAGCAAAGACTCTTGACTAATGATGTTGAAAAGTTATCCATTGCGGGGTTAGCCTATGAATGTGGCTTTAATTCAGAAGCCAGTTTTTATCGTGTCTTCAAGGCAATAGAAGGGGTATCTCCCAAAGAATTTCTAGAAAAGCATAAAAATAATGACTCTCAAAAAATGTTTTGAGAGTTTTTTCTGACATAGAAAGCCTTGGTTTGCAAGACAAATCAACATCTTTCGCTCATGAGAAAAATTATTTATCTAGGTATTTTCGCATCGCTACTTTTTTGTTCTTGCTCTTTGCGGTTTTTAAATGGTAAAAATAAAGCTTACAAACCACTACCTTTTAAAGAACAAATTAGTCATCCTGACAAAATCGAGGAGGCTTACGATTTCTTAAAGAATAAAACCGAATATGATGCTTTCGTAGCTATTAAAGACGACAGTATACTAGCCCAATGGGGCGAAGTAGATTTGCCTATTATGACTCATTCTGCCCGAAAAAGTATTATCAGCGTTTTGTATGGAATAGCCATAGACAAAGGTATCGTCCGGCTAAATCAAACACTTGATGAATTGGGAATTGATGACAAAAAAGCTCCTTTGACAGCCCTTGAAAAAACCTGTACGATTAGAGATTTGCTGATGTCGAGGTCGGGTATTTATCTTGAAGCCTCTGGCGAGACGAAAGAAATGAAGGCATCGCGTCCGCAAAGAGGAATGCATAAGCCTGGCGAGTTTTATTATTATAATAATTGGGGGTTTAATGTATTAGGGACGATTTTAGAGACCCAAGCCAAGATGAGTATTGGGCAAATGATAGAGGAATGGCTTGCAAAGCCCTTAGGCATGGAAAAATTCAGGGCGAATCATGTGACTTATAAACAGCCTTCCTTTTCTGAACATCAACAATATATCATTTATATGACGGCCGCCGACTTAGCCCGAATAGGACTTTTGGTATTACACGAGGGAAAATGGCGAGGCAATCAAATAGTTTCGTCGCAATGGATTAAAGAAAGTACTGTATCTTATTCAGCAGTAAAAGACAATGAGCCAATGGATTATTATGGTTATTTGTGGCTGATTGACCAAGACGATAAAACCATCTGGGCATCGGGTTGGGGAGGACAATTTATGATTATTGACCCACAAAATCATTTAGTAGTCGTTTCCAGAAATGATACTGGTCGTTCTTTGATGCAACAAGGACTATTTATGTGGAAAGGTAAGCAAGGGCTTAGGATGCATCATCAATTACTTTACCATTTGATGGTAGATGCTCAATAACTTTGGATGAGTATCTTGTAAATCTTTGAAACGGTTGTCAACATTCTGTAGAAATAGAGAAACAAGGGAATCAATTCCTTTATAGAATTCAGTGTTTTATTTTGTTCGGATATTTTGTATTTACCCAAGTTAATAAAAAGATATTGCACTTCGCTTTTGTATTTAACTAAGAATCAGTAATTTTGCACCCTAATTTATTAGGATAAAGGAGTACATACACGAGAACCTATATTGGTTATTCTGTTTTGTATGTAAAAATTAACCTAAGAAAAACGATAAAAAACAAATAATCAACATATTAACAATGGCACGTGATTTAAAGTACACAAGAAACATTGGTATTGCTGCCCACATTGATGCGGGTAAAACAACAACAACTGAGCGTATTCTTTACTATGCTGGTGTAAGCCACAAAATTGGTGAAGTTCACGACGGTGCAGCAACAATGGACTGGATGGAGCAGGAGCAAGAAAGAGGTATTACAATTACTTCAGCTGCAACTACTGTAGGCTGGAAATACAGAGAACAAGATTACCACATTAACATTATCGATACTCCAGGTCACGTGGATTTTACCGTTGAGGTAAACCGTTCGTTACGTGTATTAGATGGTCTTGTATTTTTATTTAGTGCCGTTGATGGTGTTGAGCCTCAATCTGAAACTAACTGGCGTTTAGCAAACAACTATAACGTAGCTCGTTTAGGTTTCGTTAACAAAATGGACCGTTCGGGTGCTGACTTCTTGAATGTTTGTAAGCAAGTAAAAGAAATGTTAGGTTCTTATGCTGTGCCTTTACAATTACCAATCGGTTCAGAAGATACATTCGAAGGTGTAGTTGACTTAGTTAACTTCCGTGGTATCAAATGGAACGAGCACGATAAAGGAATGACTTTTGAAGTTGTGCCTATTCCTGAAGATATGATTGAAGAAGCGACTCAATACCGTGAGAAATTATTGGAAGCAGTAGCTGATTTTGATGAGACTTTGATGGAGAAATTCTTTGAAGATCCAGAATCAATTTCTGAAGATGAAATTTTAGCCGCTCTTCGTGCAGCAACGATTGGTATGAAAATCGTTCCTATGCTTTGTGGTTCTTCTTTCAAAAACAAAGGTGTTCAAACGATGTTAGACTACGTGATGGCATTATTACCTTCACCATTAGACAGACAAAACACTATTGGTACAGATCCTCGTACTGAAGCTGAAATCGTTCGTCACCCTACAGTTAATGATCCATTTGCAGGTTTAGCATTCAAAATTGCAACTGACCCTTACGTAGGTCGTTTATGTTTTGTTCGTGCTTATTCAGGTGTATTAGAGGCAGGTTCTTATATTTTGAACAACCGTTCAGGAAATAAAGAGCGTATCTCTCGTATCTTCCAAATGCACGCTAACAAGCAAAATTCTATCGAAAGATTAGAAGCTGGTGATATCGCTGCGGTTGTTGGGTTTAAAGACATCAAAACAGGAGATACTCTTTCTGATGAAAAACACCCAATCGTTCTTGAATCAATGGTATTCCCTGAGCCAGTTATCGGTTATGCAATTGAGCCTAAGAAATCAGCTGACCAAGATAACTTCTCGAAAGCTATCGGTAAATTAATCGAAGAAGATCCAACGTTAAAAGTTGAATCTAACGAAGAAACAGGACAGACTATCATCAAAGGTATGGGTGAACTTCACCTTGAAATCATCATCGACCGTATGCGTCGTGAATTCAAAGTAGAAGTAAACCAAGGTGCTCCGCAGGTAGCTTACAAAGAATCATTGACGAAATCTACTGAACACCGTGAAGTTTACAAAAAACAATCGGGTGGTAAAGGTAAATTTGCCGATATCGCATTTGAAATCGGACCAAGAGAAGATGGTAAAGAAGGATTGGAATTCATTAACGCAATCGTTGGTGGTGTTATTCCAAGAGAATTTATCCCTTCAATCCAAAAAGGATTTGATGCAGCAATGAAAAATGGTGCTTTAGCTGGATATCCAATGGATTCAATGAAAGTACGTTTATATCACGGTTCTTTCCACGATGTCGATTCAGATGCGTTGTCATTCGAAATGGCGGCTCGTTTGGGTTACAAAGAAGCAGCTAAACAAGCTGGTGCTAAAATCATGGAACCAATCATGTCAGTAGAAGTAGTTACTCCTGACGAATACACTGGACCAATCACTGGTGACATGAACCGTCGTCGTGGTATGATGAAAGGTATGGATTCTAAGCAAGGTGCTGTTATCTTGAAAGCTGATATTCCATTATCTGAATTGTTCGGTTATATTACAGACTTACGTACTATGTCTTCTGGACGTGCTACTGCAAACTTAACTTTCTCTCACTATGAATTCGTGCCACAAAACTTGGCTGATGAAATCGTGAAAAAAGCGAAAGGATTGTAATTAGTAACAGTTTGCTTTAAATATAAAAACTCCCTTAAAATTGATTTTTGAGGGAGTTTTTTTGTTTGAATAAGTTTTTATAAATTTATCCACAAGCATATACCAAGTAATAATGAAAGAATATTTAAGCTACCAAAAATTTTCATCTAATGATGAGGCCATGTTATTTATAGAACTTGTGAAGGCAAATAACATTAGATTTAAAGTTGAAGACACCTCTCAAATTTTTAACCCATCAATGGCAAATAATAAGCATGAGATGAGTATAAGCATTTTAGTTCATGCAGATGATTTCTCTAAATTGGATACCATTTTAGAAAATCAAACAGCGTTATCATTAGATGATTTTGATAAAGACCATTATCTATTCAGTTTTAGTGAAGAAGAGTTAAAGGATATTCTGAGAAAACCTGATGAATGGAGTCTTCAAGACCGTATTCTTGCTCGATTAATTCTTGAAAAAAAGCAGATAATATTTTCAGATGAGCAATTGATAGATTGGAAGAATAAACGTTATAAGTTCTTAGAAAGTGAGAAAAGAAAAAATGATACAGGAAGTCATAACAATTTAATTTCAGTATTGAGTGAGGCGAGAGAAGGATTTGATACTTGGCAACAAAAAGAGATACTTACTGATGGGGCAGAAGCCCCAGTTGCAGACGAAAAAAATAGAAAAAATGGACTCTTAAAATTCGTTATAGTAGCTGTAATAGCTATCATTATTATCTTATTCAAAATATTCAAACGAATTCATTGAGCATTATTTTAATAATAAAATCATGGTTTTGAAGCCTTTCGATGATTGCATATTGATTGTTACCTGATTTTTGATTTTGTATTAATAAGTTGTTCCGTTAAACTTTATACTAGATTTTGCCCTCCCCTCAAAAAACACAATTCTTTAAACTTCCCAGGCGTGATGCCTACATGCTTTTTGAAGATGATAAAAAAGTAATTGGTACTGCCAAAACCCGCCTTGAAACAAGCATCGCTAATATCATTTTTGGTTTCAGCTAATAATTCCTTTGCGATTTTTATTCGCTCTTGATTGATAAAATCAACAGGTGTAATGCCTAGTTCTCTTTTGAATTGACGAAAGAAGTTAGGCTTGCTCATACAAGCCAAATCACAAAGCTTTTCGATATTCAGTTTCTCGGTGATGTGTTCTTTGATATATTGAATCACGAAGGCAAAGCGATTCGTATTAGCGTATTTCTTATAATTATCTACAATCAATACCCTTGCTTGGGTCTGCATGAGTCTGATTAACAATTCATTAATCATGAAATTGGCAAATAAGTCTTTTGCTGAATTGGTTTCGGTAGAAACTTTTACAAGGCGGTCAATGGTATTGCTGACTTCCAACGAGTTTTTTAAATGGAAGGTATCTAAGTCTATCTGCCAAGATTCATGTTCTTCTACTTTGGCATATTTTTCATTTAATAGATTGACTGTTTCTTTAATTTGCTCACTTTTAATCGCAAGAGCCATACATTGCGTAGGATTCGAGAAATCAGCTTCTGGGAAATCTATCTTCATTTCCTCATTAGCAGGTACAATTACTGACTCGCCAGGGAGGTATTCAAAACCTTGTTTATCAAATAAATGCATTACTTTTTTCCCACGAAACATCGTAGTAAGCACAAAGCTATTGAATTTTAAACGGACGTCTTCACTTTGCTGATGAGTCTCGAATATATTCAATTCAAAATTATCCAATGAATATACAGTACGGTTCTCAACGAGCGTAATTAAATCCTTTACCGGCTTTAATGCTGGTGACTGGGGCTTATGAATCTGTTTCATTTTACTTTGATTGAACTCAATGGTTAATGGCAGCACAAGTGCTGTAAAACTTTATTTACAATAATACTAAGATGAGTTTACCCATGCAATTTGCTAAATATTAAATGATACAATTGTCAATTTTAATGATACTATTATCATGTTTATGGCAATAATTCAATATTATGTCTAAAAAATACTATGATACAATTGTCAAGTTTTGTGATATAAAAGTAAATAGTAATAGTAATAATTCAAGATAAATTTGTAAAAAATAAATCACGAAACGAATTTAATTTTTATTATGGAAAATCTTGAAGCAGAAGCTCCTGTAACTGCGAGCTCAAATACCGACAATCTTATAGCAAGACCAATTTTTAGAAATCAATACGAAAACTTTATCGGTGGAAAATGGGTAGCACCAGTAAAAGGACAATATTTTGAAAATCCTTCGCCGATTGATGCTAAAATTTTCACTAAAGTACCTCGTTCGACAAAAGAAGATGTTGATTTAGCCTTGGATGCCGCTCATGAAGCTTTTGCTACTTGGTCTAAAACTTCGGCAACAACACGAAGTAATATACTGCTAAAAATTGCAGATATTATCGAGCAAAACCTGATGTATTTAGCTACCGTTGAAACCATTGACAACGGTAAGCCAATTAGAGAAACGATTAATGCAGATTTACCTTTAGTAATTGATCATTTCCGTTATTTTGCTGCTTGTATCAGAACTGATGAAGGTTCGGCAGCAGAGCATGACCCCAATACACTTTCTTTGATTATCCATGAGCCTATCGGCGTAGTTGCTCAAATTATTCCTTGGAATTTCCCTCTTTTGATGGCTACTTGGAAAATGGCTCCTGCTTTGGCAGCTGGGTGTACGATTGTGATGAAGCCAGCAGAGCAAACGCCTGTAAGCATTTTGTGTTTATTAGAATTGATTCAAGATGTTTTACCTGCGGGCGTATTGAACGTAGTAAATGGCTTTGGTTTAGAGGCTGGCAAGCCTTTGGCAAGCTCTACGAGAGTAGCAAAGGTTTCCTTCACAGGAGAAACTACGACAGGTCGTTTGATTATGCAGTATGCTTCTGAGAATATTATTCCTGTAACAATGGAATTGGGTGGAAAGTCACCGAATATTTTCTTCCCAAGTATCATGGATGCCGACGATGATTTTTTTGACAAATGCTTGGAAGGTGCTACCATGTTTGCCTTAAACCAAGGTGAAATTTGTACTTGTCCTTCAAGAATCCTTGTACACGAATCAATTGCTGATGCCTTTATTGAAAGAGTCATTGAGCGTGTGAATGCTATCAAAAAAGGTCATCCATTAGACATGACTACGATGATTGGTGCGCAGGCTTCGAACGACCAATACGAGAAAATATTATCATACTTAAAAATCGGAGCGGACGAAGGGGCAGAAACACTTTGTGGAGGGGCTGCGCATTTACAAAAGGGTGATGCTGCTAATGGGTATTATATTCAACCGACGATTTTGAAAGGACATAATAAAATGCGTGTTTTCCAAGAAGAAATCTTTGGCCCTGTAGCTGCCTTAACGACTTTTAAAACGGTGGAGGAAGCCATCGAAATTGCTAATGATACGCTGTATGGTTTAGGGGCTGGTGTGTGGACACGTGATGCGCATGAATTGTATCAAGTACCAAGAGCTATTCAGGCTGGTCGTGTTTGGGTAAATTGCTATCACGCATATCCTGCTCATGCTCCGTTTGGTGGATACAAAAAATCTGGATTTGGTCGTGAAAATCATAAAATGATGCTAGATCATTATCGTTCTTGCAAAAATATGTTGATTTCTTATGATAAAAAGGCATTAGGGTTCTTTTAGGGGCTATCGGCTTTCGGTCATCGGCTTTCAGTAATATGTTTGCTTGCAGGAAGTAAAAAGCCGACTTCTGATGACCGATAGCTGAAAGTTCACTCCCGAAGACTGAAAGCTGAAATCCGACGACCGATAACCATTTAATCATAAAATTCATGGACAAAACCCCAAGAGTATTGGTTACTGCCAAGGCAGAGGAGTTAATTGACCGCCTTCGTAAGGAACATGGTCCTATTATGTTTCATCAAAGCGGAGGGTGTTGTGATGGTTCTGCTCCCATGTGTTTTCCTGTTGGTGAATTTAAAACAGGTGCTAATGATGTTTTATTGGGCGAAATTCATGGGTGCGAATTTTTTATGAGTGCCTTTCAGTTTGAATATTGGCAATATACGCAGTTAACATTAGATGTTGTTGAAGGGAGAGGAGCTAGCTTTTCTTTAGAAATCCCTTTGGGTCTGCGGTTTATTATTCGGTCACAAGTGTATAGCGAAGAAGAATTACAAAATCTAAGTACAGTTTCAACGGGAGAATAAGTTATTAATCACTAGGGAGGGACTTAAGTCCCTCCCTAGTGATTAATAGCTGTATATAGGAAAGTTTATTTACACTGGCATCAATAAACCATTTTTAGTAAGGAGTCTCAAATAATGAAGATTTATTCATTGTTTGAGACTCCTTTATTTTATCGATTTCTGTCATTAATCGCCAACGAATACTAATCTCTTCAAAATATTGTTTTGTTTTGTTTTCTTTTTGCTCAGAGCCTTGTTAGCTTTGCAAATCAACCTTTGTAGCAATCCGCACAGATGCTTTTAATCATCAAGGGATGGTCTGGGCTAATAATAGATACTTGAACTAATTGTCTTAGTAAAAGTATTTCTTCTCTTAATATTTAACATGACAGAAATACCTGCTTTCAAAAAAGGTTTACCCACACAAATTGCCGTATTGGGCGGTGGTAGTTGGGCAACGGCTATCATCAAAATTTTAACCGAAAACAATGTCAAAGTAAAGTGGTGGCTTCGCCGTAAATCGGATGTTGATTTTATTAAAAAATATAATCACAACCCTAGCTATTTAACAGATGCATTGCTTAACCCAAGAAAAGTAAAGGCATATTATAAAATGTACGATGCCCTCTATGGGGTAGATTATGTGATTTTGGCCGTACCCGCAGCTTTTGTGCCTGATGCATTGAAAAACCTTACGCGTAATCATTTTGCAGGGAAAAAAGTTGTATCAGCTATTAAAGGGATGATTCCAGATGAAAATATGTTAGTAACCGACTGGATGGAAAAAGTATTTGGTGTACCGCTTACTCAAATGTGCGTAATTGCTGGTCCTTGTCATGCTGAAGAAGTAGCGTTAGAAAAGCAGTCATATTTAACGATTGGCTCGCCCAATATCAATTTAGCCCAAGAGTTTTCTAACTTATTGAGTTGCAGATATATTCAGGCAAACCCTATTGCAGATTTATACGGCGTTGAATACTGTGCAGTAATCAAAAATATTGTAGCAATGGCTTGTGGTATCACCCACGGCTTAGGTTTTGGAGATAACTTTCAGGCGGTGATGGTTTCTAATGCCATGCAGGAAATTAAACGCTTCTTAGACTATGCTTATCCGCAGGCCTCGAGAGATTTGAATAATTCAGGCTATTTAGGCGATTTACTGGTAACGGCTTATTCGCAGTTTTCAAGAAACCGTACTTTTGGAAATATGATTGGGCGTGGGTATTCGGTTAAATCAGCACAGATAGAAATGAATATGGTAGCGGAGGGATATTATGCCGTGAAGAGTATTCATCAAATTAACGAGAAATATGGCGTAGATATGCCAATTATTGATGCAGTCTATAAAATTTTATATGAAAGAGCTGCGCCAGTAGCCGAAATCAATATTTTGAAAACATATTTGAAGTAGGATTTGAAGATTTGAGAATTTGAAGATTTGAAAATGATTAAATACCGAGTGGGTTACATTCATTTTCAAATCTTCAAATCAACAAATTTTCAAATTAATTATAAAAGCCCTCTGATTTTATCAGCCGTTGCTTTTAATTCTTCTTGCGATGGTTTCAGCTTCTCTCTTGTAAAATTAATATCATTCATCGTATTCAAAGGAATTAAATGAACGTGAGTATGCGGTACCTCCAAGCCAATAACAGATACGCCAATTCTTCGGCATGGAATAGCTTGTTGTAAAGCTGGAGCAATCTTTTTAGCAAAAATCATTAGACCTGCCAATAAATCATCGTCTAAATCAAAGATATAGTCTATTTCTTTTTTGGGAACTACTAAAGTATGTCCTTCGGCAAGTGGCATAACATCCAAAAATGCAATGAAGTTTTCGTCCTCCGCAATTTTATGGCAAGGAATCTCGCCATTGATAATTTTAGTGAATATTGTTGGCATGGAAAAATTTGTTTAAGCTATCAGCTTTGAGCATCAAGCTTTGAGATTTTTAAATTAATATTAATGATTTTCTTGAGAGAGATTGATGATTTAGAACTCTAAAAGCTCAAAGCTCACGGCTCAAAGCTAATAGCTAAAAAGCTATTTAAACCATCCTGCATACATGATATAATTATTGGCGGTTCTCATAAATACCTCTGCTGCTTCTGGAGAAATATTCTTTAAGAATTTGGCGGGATTACCTGCATAAATAGTTCCAGCGGGCACACGTGTATTTTGTGTAACGATAGCCCCTGCTGCAATGATTGACCCAGTTTCTATCACAGCCCCATCCATCACGATAGCACCCATACCAATCAATACTTTATCTTCAATCGTACAGCCATGCACAATAGCATTATGGGCAATAGAGACATAATTACCAATGGTTGTTTTGGTTTTCTGATAAGTACAATGGATAATAGCGCCGTCTTGTATATTAGAATTATCCCCAATTGAAACGCTATTAACGTCTCCTCTGATAACAGCATTGAACCAGACGGTACAATTTTTCCCGAGTGTTACATCACCAACAACGGTAGCATTTTCGGCCAGCCAACAATTTTCGCCCATAGTAGGCGATACTCCTTTTACAGGTTTTATTAAAGGCATTCTTTTAAGATTAAATTAAATACAAAAACCTTCTTCTTGGTAACAAATATACAAACTAACTGAGCTTAGGCAATAAAAAAAGGTTGTTCAGTGAAATACCAAACAACCCCGAATTAATGTAAAATATAATTGTTTTTGATTGAAAATAATACATTTTAAGATTACTCTTTGATGTCAAACCTGCCATCTTTTAAAGCGACTATTTCAGCAGGATTTTCTTTGTTTTGAAAAGTTACGTTAAAAGTACCCGAATAGATTTTTGAAACAGGGTCAAAACGAATAATATTCACTTCGTTTTCACAACTTTGACAAATAGCGTATTGAGAACAATTGCCGTCTATACACTTTTGATAAACACTCGCAAAAGGTGTAAACTCTACAGCATTTTTAGGGAAATATTTCATGAACTGGTATTTGCCAGTATCCTGAACATTATTAATCATAAAGCTAATCGACTCTAAAGTATTTTGATTAGTTACGGTTAATCTGAGTGTCGTATTTTGATACTTACCCCATACTACTGGAGCTGGCTTAAAATTCGGGTTGGCTTGGTATCGCTGAAAGGGTGTCCAGATAGTTCCATTAATTTTTGCACCAAAAGTTTGTTTTCCAATCTGAGTAATTTCGGGCAATGCATCTGGATGGACATAGTCGTTCATCTCACAGCTAAGGAGTGAAAATGACAGCATAAAGATGATTAAGTACCGATTTTTTCTCATATAAAGCACCCTAAGAAATCCAGTTTTGCGAATTTATAAATAATCTTTAATTAAAATGCACTAATCTAAGAAATTTATTTTAAATTATTTTAAGAATACGTTTTACGCTAAAAATATACGTAAAAAAAGACTATGTTGAGAAATCGTTGATTATAAATATTTTTTTTAGTAAATCATTTTCGTCTTTTGTCAAAAAATAAATCTAAAAAACATGAAAAAAATCATTTTAGCATTATTCCTATCAATATTCTTTATGTTGGATGGAACGGCTCAATTAACAGTTCCACCCAACGGTGGAAATAAAATGGCTTCTATTAGCGAAAGGATAGGATTAACAGATGTAACAATTAATTATCACCGCCCTGGTGTAAAAGGACGCGAAGGTAAAATTTGGGGGCAATTAGTGCATTATGGCTTTGCAGATTTGGGTTTTGGCACATCTGTGTCGGCACCTTGGCGAGCAGGCGCTAATGTAAATACAACGATTAGTTTTTCAACACCTGTAAAAATTGAAGGACAAGCACTCCCAGCTGGTAAATATGGGTTGTTTATGGCAGTACAAGAAAATGAGGTAACAATTATTTTTTCAAAAAATGCTACGTCGTGGGGAAGCTATTATTATGATGAAAAAGAAGATGCTTTACGCGTAAAAGTAAAACAACTAAAAGATCAACCTTTAGTTGAATGGCTAAAGTACGAGTTTGTTGACCAAACTGAAAAATCGGCTACGGTAGCTTTGTTATGGGAAAAATGGAAGATTCCTTTCAAGATAGAAGTTGATGTACATGCTGTTGTTTTGGCTTCTATGCGTGATGAACTGAGAGGTGAAAAGGGCGGTACTTGGCAAACTTTAAATCAAGCAGCTAACTATTGTTTACAAAACAATGTAAACTTAGAAGAGGGATTGTCATGGGCAGAACGCTCTATTACCGAACGCTATGTAGGCGACGCAAATTTTACCACATTAAGTACAAAAGCTGAAATCTTGAAACTGTTGGGCAGAACAGCCGAAGCTGAAACGATAATGAAAGAAGCTTTACCCAAAGGAAATATGCTGGAAATACATCAATATGCCAGAGCATTATTGAAACAGAAAAAAACACAAGAAGCCTTTGAAGCATTTAAACTCAATGCCAGTAAAAATCCAAATGAATACACTCCTTTGGTTGGTTTGACAAGAGGATATTCCGCTTTGGGAGATTATAAAAATGCGTTGAAGCAAGCAAAATTAGCCATAGCCATTGCGCCAAATGATGTAGAAAAAGATAATGTCGCCAAAATGATTAAAACACTTAGCGAAGGGAAGGATATTAATTGAATTAATCAAAAAGGGTAAAAGTCTATCGAACTTTTACCCTTTTTGATTAACAGTTACCATTATTTTGTAAGGCTTGCGTATTCCTTGGCAAAGTATGTCAATATTACTTTAGCGCCTGCTCTTTTGATAGAAGTCAAGCATTCAACCATTGTCTTGGTGCCATCCAACCAGCCATTTTGCGCAGCAGCCTTTACCATAGCATATTCGCCAGAAACGTTATAAGCAGCAATTGGAATATCAAAATTATCATTCAACGATTTGATAACATCCAGATAAGCCAAAGCAGGTTTCACCATCAAAAAGTCTGCTCCTTCGCTATAATCAAGTTCTGCTTCAATTAAGGCTTCACGCACATTGGCAGGGTTCATCTGATATGTTTTTTTGTCCCCAAATTTAGGCGCAGAATCTAACGCATCACGGAAGGGACCATAAAATGCGGAAGCATACTTCGCAGAATATGCCATAATGGAAACATTGATAAAGCCTTTGCTATCCAGTGCCTCACGGAGTACTCTTACTCGTCCATCCATCATGTCTGAGGGACCAACAATATCAGCACCAGCTTCTGCTTGAGCCACCGTCATTTTTGCTAAAATCTCTAAGCTTTCGTCATTCAGGATATTTCCTTTTTCATCCACATATCCATCGTGTCCGTCTGAAGAATAAGGGTCCATCGCTACATCCGACATAATGGCGATTTCAGGAAACTTACTTTTAATTTGATGAATGGCTTCTAAATAAACATTTCCTTGGCGATAGCTTTCAGAGGCAATTTTATCTTTTTTGTCTTCAGGCAATAATGGAAAAAGTGCAATAGAACGAATCCCTAGGTCCTGAACAACAGACATTTCTTCTAATATCTTATCAATAGAATACCTGTAAATGCCAGGCATTGATTTTACTTCGCTAGTTAGGTTGTTGCCTTCCATCACAAACATCGGGTAGATAAAATCATTAACCGATAAAGTTGTTTCTTCTACCATCGCACGAATAGCTGCTGACTGGCGATTTCTTCTGGGTCTTCTTAGCATAATTATAATTGTTGTTCTCTGGTTTTGCTGATTTTATTCAGCCACAAAGTTCGTAAAACCTTCGAACAAATTTTGGAATATTTTAACTTTAATATTTACCTGATGATAGAAGTATTTACGTGTTTGTTGATTATAAACCTAGATTTTTACGTTTTATAAACAGTATCATAGATATTGCTCTATCTCTTTTACAACCACGATAAAGTATTATTTTGTTCAGTTATTCAGCAAAAAAACTAAAAAAACGAAAACATTTATCCTTAAAAAGAGTAAATATGATGTTAATTACTACATAATATCAAAAGCGTTAAATATTAATTAGAATTAAGCACAAAATTGTCCTCATTCTTTTAGATTTGTATTCGATTTATCAGCAATGTGTATTACTTTTAGGATAAGTATATATAATAGTAACAACATTTAAAGACAGTCTTGTATTTCATTATAAGCATTTTTATAAATAAATATAGATTACAAAATATTACTTTGGCTTGAAATAGTAATAAAATTTAGGCAAAAGTAAAATTGATTTTATTTTAATTTTTCTTGAAATATGAATATTACTTACGTTCATATTTGTAAACAGAAAATATTCTAAAACTTAATACCGACGAATGGAAATTCAAAACCCTCTCACATCATCCGCTAATAAGCAAAAAGTTTTAATTGAAATTGCTTGGGAAACCTGTAACCAAGTTGGTGGAATCTACACCGTAATTCGTACCAAAGTGCCATCAATGGTTGAAAAGTGGGGTAATAATTATTTTTTGTTAGGGCCATATTTTCCACAAACAGCTTCTGCTGAATTTGAACCTATTCACGATTTGGACGATTCAATTTTGGGTAAAACCATTCAGAAAATGCGTTCGATGGGTTTGGGCGTACATTATGGATATTGGTTAGTAACAGGAAAACCTAGAATTGTATTGTTTGATTTAGCTACAGTTGCTGATAGACTTAATCAGATAAAAGCAAATCTGTGGGATAAACATCAAGTATCAACGCTACATGTTGAAGATATCGTAAACCAAACAATATTGTTTGGAGAAATGATTCGTATTTTTTTAACAGAATTGGCCAATGATCAAGGAAATAAAACGGAAATAGTTGCTCATATTCACGAATGGATGTCGGCTACTTGTATTCCTGATTTGAGAAAAGATAATGTTAAAATCGCTACTGTTTTTACTACCCATGCTACCATGCTAGGGCGTTATTTAGCAGGAAACGTACCTGATTTTTATGATAAATTACATACATTCAATTGGCTAGACGAAGCTCGTCATTATGGTATCGAAGCCCAAGCCACCATCGAACGCTTGGCCGCTAATATGTGTCATGTAATGACAACGGTGAGTGATGTAACTGCCAGAGAATGCGAGTTCTTGTTGGGTAAAGTACCAGACTTGATTTTACCGAATGGATTAAATATTACCCGATTCTCGGCTATGCACGAACATCAAAATTTACATACGCTTTTTAAAGACCGTATCAATGAATTTGTGATGGGGCACTTTTTCCAGAGTCAGCCTTTTGATTTAAGTAAAACACTTTACTTTTTTACGTCGGGTAGATACGAGTTTTCAAACAAAGGCTATGATATTACTTTAGAAGCCTTAGCACGTTTGAACTGGAAAATGAAACAAGCCAAAATAGATAAAACGGTTGTGATGTTTTTTATTACTAAACAGCCTTATCATTCTATTGACCCTGAGGTATTACAATCAAGAGCGGTAATGGACGAAATTCATGAAACTTGTAATGCTATTGAAAAACAAATAGGCGAGAAACTTTTCAACGCTTCGGCTTCGGCAACAGATTTACAGATGCCAGATTTGAACGGCTTCATTGATGAATACTGGCGTTTGCGTTTGCGTAGAACCATTCAAACTTGGAAAACTAACAAGCGTCCGAAAGTAGTAACACACTTGTTGAAAAATGAAGATGGGATTACGGATTATACCAAAAAAGCAAATCTGATGAACAATCCTGATGACAAAGTAAAAATTGTTTATCACCCAGACTTTATCGTTTCGACAAACCCACTTTTTGGGCTTGATTATGGACAATTCGTAAGAGGTTGTAATCTTGGGGTTTTCCCAAGCTATTACGAACCTTGGGGTTATACGCCGCTTGAATGTATTGCCAGAGGTGTTCCTACGATTACTTCAGACCTATCAGGCTTTGGTGATTATATGATGCAAATCATGCGTGACTATGAACAATGGGGCGTAATGGTAGTAAACCGTAAAACGCAAGATTTCCACAAAGCCGCAGAACAACTTTCAGAGATGCTTTTGAAATTTGTAAAACAGTCGCTTCGTGAAAGAATTACCCAGCGAAATCGTGTAGAAAGTATTTCTGATACATTTGATTGGAGCAACCTACGAGCATATTATGATACCGCTCAGGACTTAGCCTTAAAGAGAAGAAAATAAGAATTAATAGGAAGTCGGCCGTTGAAAGCTGACTTCTGTATTTTTAGCATAGCGTCGCCCTATTATTTGCTTACTTGATACATTCAATAAATTCTATTAAGTTTGTAAATAGACAATCTCTAATTTTAAAGCCGACATTCTTAACTTATGGATATTCTTAATGAAACAATCGCTTGGTTGATGAAGAGACGTTTGCCCCGTATCCAGTCTTTTATGGAACGACCTATGGAAACGCAGGAAGATATGTTTTGGAGTCTTATTGAGTCGGCAAGACATACAGAATGGGGAAAAAAATATGATTATCAGTCAATTTCTTCCATCAAGCAGTTTCAAGAAAGAGTACCCATTTCAAATTACGAAAGCCTTTATCCTTATATTGAAAGAATGATGCGTGGAGAACAAAATGTTCTGTGGCATTCTGATATTCAATATTTCTCAAAATCTTCTGGCACAACCAACGCTCGCAGTAAATATATTCCTGTTTCTAAAGAATCTCTGGACGATTGTCATTTCATGGGTGGAAAAGACATGATGACACTTTTGGTAGAAAACAAACCTGATACAGCCGTTTTTTCTGGCAAAGGTCTTTCTATTGGTGGAAGCTTGCAGTCTAATCAGTTAAATGCACGCACTTATTTGGGTGATGTCTCGGCTGTAGTCATGAAAAATCTTCCGATTTGGGCTCAACTCATTCGTACACCCTCTTTGGATGTTGCCTTGATGAATGTGTGGGAAGAGAAGATTCAAAAAATGGCGGAGGTAACCTCCCAAGAAAATGTTACGAGTATCTTGGGCGTGCCTACTTGGACTTTAGTGTTGATTGAAAAGATACTAGAAATTACGGGTAAAGATAATATCTTGGAAGTATGGCCAAATTTTGAGTTCTTCATTCACGGAGCGGTGGCTTTTCAACCTTATCGTGAAATGTTCAGTCATCAGGTTTTCCCATCTCCTTCTGTAAATTATCTTGAAATCTATAATGCTTCCGAAGGCTTTTTTGGGATTCAAGATGATTTCAACCGAAAAGATGAAATGCTTTTGATGCTTGATTATGGCATTTTCTATGAGTTTATTCCGATGGAAGAAATTGAGTTAGCTCATCCAAAAGCACTGACAATAGATGAAGTAGAACTTAATAAAAATTACGCCATTCTTATTTCGACTAACTCAGGGTTATGGCGTTATAAAATTGGTGATACTGTAAGATTTACTTCTCGTTACCCTTTCAGGATTAAAATATCAGGTAGAACGAAGCACTTTATCAATGCTTTTGGCGAAGAATTGATTATTGAGAATGCCGAAATAGCCATTACGCGTGCCTGCGAAGCAACGGGTGCTATTTTGAGCGATTATACTGCTGGCCCAGTATATATGGATAACAAGCAACAGGGCTGTCATGAATGGATTATTGAATTCTCGCAAGCACCAAACGACCAGCAGGTATTCAATGCGGTGTTGGATGAAACGCTAAGAGAAATCAATTCTGATTATGATGCCAAAAGATATAAAGATATGGTATTGAGTCCCCCTAAGGTAAATGTAGTACCGAAGGAGACTTTTTATGCTTGGATGCGTAATCGTGGAAAATTAGGCGGACAACATAAAGTACCAAGATTGAGCAACTCACGAGAATTTTTAGAACAAATTTTAGTATTGGCTAAAGAGGTTTGTGTGTGATAGTTTTGAGCCGTGAGCTATGAGCTGTCAGCCTTGGGCAATGAGCTGTCAGCCTTGAGCAATGAGCAACGAGTAATGAGCTTTTGGATGTCGGCTTTCAGCTTTCAGTTATGAGCTATCCCTAAAATCAAAAAGTCTTTAGTCTAGTATCTTTTGTCTAAAAATCTTAAAGTCCAAAATCCTAAAGTCTTAATACCTAAAGTCCCAACCCCCAAAGTCCAGAGTCCATAAAAAAAATGAAAACCCTTCTTCCAACAAATAAAGACGTATGTGTAAAAGGAACAATTTGGATAGAAAACCATGATGGTTCAGAGCGTTTTTTAGGCAAAGGACGAATTCAATTATTAGAACTGATTATTGAACACGGGTCAATTTCCAAAGCAGCCAAAGCAATGGAAATGTCTTATAAAAGAGCTTGGGATTTGATTACTTCGATGAATACTCAAGCAACCAAACCTTTTGTGATAACACAAGTAGGAGGTAAAAGCGGTGGAGGCACCATCGTTACGCCAGAAGGGCTCCAAGCCATTGAAGCTTACAAGTCTCTTCAAGCTCGTTTTCAGGCATTTCTCGCCCAAGAAAATCAAAAATAGTCAGTAGGTGATTTTTTCTATGTGATGGATTTATTGAAAAACGCTATATTTGTTGAAATATAACGTTTGATATGGATGCAACTTTCCTTTTGATGCTATTGCTTTTAAGCATAGTAGCATTTTTATATTCTTCTGTAGGGCATGGCGGTGCGAGTGGTTATTTGGCAGTCATGGCGATTGTTGGAGTAGCTCCTTCGTTAATGAAATCTTCGGCCTTGATTATGAATCTTGCCGTTTCCCTTTTCTCATTTTTTGGATTTTATCGAGCAGGGCATTTTAAGTTTAAACTATTCTGGCCTTTTGCGATAGCCAGTATTCCCTTGGCTTATTTAGGAGGAACCATGACCCTTTCAGATGCCATCTATAAGAAAATTCTAGCCGTTTGTATCCTCATTTCCATTGCACGTTTATTGTATCAGTTCAAACAAGAAGAAACCGAAAACAAAGAAGTACCACTTTGGGCTGGCTTGACTTCTGGTGGAATAATCGGTCTGTTGTCTGGCATGATTGGTATAGGTGGAGGCATCGTTTTGAGTCCACTTATGCTGTTGATGAAATGGGCAAAACTGAAAGAAACTGCGGCAGTTTCTGCACTTTTTATTTTTGTTAATTCTCTCTCTGGGTTATACGGACAAATTGCAAAAGGAAATATGCATATTCCAGAAAACCTACAATGGGCTATTTGTGCTACTGTTTTAGGGGGCTTACTAGGCTCGTACTTTGGAAGTCAAAAGTTTAACCTACCTACGCTTCGTTACTTGTTGGCTTTGGGACTAATAATTGCCTCTGTTAAATTGATATTTACTTAATAGCTTTTCGGCTACTTATCTAAACTTTATCTAATATTTTAACAACAACGTTACCTCTATGATAACAACCCTATTCAAATGTTTATCGTTATATTTTATAAAATATAATGCCTTTAAAACAAAATATTCCTTTTTACTGCTCGGTTTGGTCGCAATAAGTTTTACAGCACAATCTCAGAAAAAAATCCAACAAATAGTTTACAAAGATACTATTCGACAGTTATCAGAAGTAGTCGTAACAGCATCAAGAACGCCCGAAAGTGTGTTGAAATCGCCCATAAGTATTGCTTTATTGGATAATAGAACGATTCAAAATGCAGCCGCTCCTTCCTTTTATGATGCTATCGAAAACATCAAGGGTGTTCAATTACTGACGTCAAGTTTAGGGTTTAAAGTATATAATACCCGTGGTTTTGCAAACCCTACTAATGTACGATTTGTGCAATTGGTAGACGGTGTCGATAACCAAGCCCCTCATATAGGCTCGCCCATCGCTAGTGCTTTAGCACCTACCGATTTGGATGTTGACCATGTTGAGATTCTGCATGGAGCGGCTTCTGCCTTATACGGAATGAATGCACTAAATGGTTTGGTGAATATTTTCTCTAAAAATCCATTTGAGTATCAAGGACTTAGTTTTCAACAAAAAACAGGTGTCAATCATTTTAATGATAACAATGCTTCTGTACATATTTTTAGTGAAAGCTCCATTCGGTGGGCAAAAGCATTTAATAATATGTTTGCGACAAAAATCAATATTGAATACCTGACGGGCTATGATTGGATTTCGGATAATAACAGCGATTTAAACCCAAATGGGAATGCTAGTTTGAATCTATTTGGAAACGATAATCCCGCTTATGACGGTATCAATGGATACGGAAATGAATCGTCGAATAGAAGAAATTTGACTTTAGGGGGTAAACGTTATTCAGTAGCCCGAACAGGATATATGGAAAAAGAAATAGCAGATTTCTCTCTCAGAAATATTAAAGGGGACATTAGCTTATTCATTCGCCCTATTAAAAACTGGGAGATTGCTTATACTTATCGCTTCGGAGTATTAGATAATCTTTACCAACGCACTAACCGCTTTCGATTGAATGACTACCGTATCGACCAACATAGTGTTAGCTTAAAGACGCCCTCTATTCAAGCAAAAATCTATATGACTCACGAGAATACTGGACAGTCATATAACATTCGTTCAATGGCTGAGAATATCGACCGTAGTTTTAAAGGGGATGATGCTTGGTTTACAGATTTTACTAATCAATTCAATGCTAGTACAAGTGCAGGTAAAAGTGTTACCGAAGCATTACAATTAGCCCGTAGCCAAGCTGATAAAGGAAGACCTCAACCTCATACAGCCGAATTTGATGCCTTAATCAAGAAATTAGGCGATATTAATAACTGGGACATTGGTGCGGCTTTGCGCGTACAATCGTGGTTATATCATGCAGAAGCACAAGCAGATTTAACCCAGCAGTTATTAAGCAACTTACGAGAGAAATGGGGACTGAATATCCTAACAGGTATTGATTACAGAACGTTTGAAGTAGTACCCGATGGAAACTATTTTATTAATCCTACGAAACCTGATCAAAACCTGACTTATGATAAAGTAGGAGGGTTTGTGCAGTTAACAAAATTGTTTTTGAATGATAAACTCAAATTCAATGGAGCGTTGAGAGCAGATAAAAATCAGTATTTTGATTTACGATGGAATCCGAGAGTAGCCCTTGTTTACTCGCCTACTGACGACCAGAATATTAGGATTTCCTATCAAAATGCCTATCGTTTCCCAAGTCTTTTTGAGGCTTTCTCGAATGTTAATAGCGGAGGGGTAAAAAGAGTAGGAGGCTTACCAATAATGTCTCAGGGAATATTTGAAAACTCTTATTTCAAAACCTCTATCGATGCTTTTCAAACGGCTATTACCAACGATGTCAATAAAAATGGATTAACAACGGCACAGGCATTGGTTAAAAACAAAGGACTTTTGAAAAAGAATGATTATGGTTATATTCAGCCTGAATCAGTCAATAGTTTTGAGATTGGCTATAAAGGACAATGGTTTGATAAACGACTATACGTTGACATTGATTTTTATTATAATCAATACCAGAACTTTATGGCTCAGGTAGAAACAAATCTACCACTTACTGCTAGTGCAAATCCTGATTCAATCGCCTTTGCTTTGAACGACCGTACTAAAAATCAACGCTATCGTTTGTGGACAAACTCTAAAACAACAGTTTTCAATTATGGTGGAAGCATAGGGTTGAGTTATAGGGTTTATAAAACTTTTATGCTCTCGGGAAATGCATCGTATGCTCAGTTAGATCATAAAACTACCAACGATGGATTAGAAGAAGCCTTTAATACACCAAGATGGATAATGAATGTTTCGCTCAGTAATCGAAAAATCACAGAGCGGTTAGGATTTAATATCAACCTGAAATGGCAAGAAGAGTTCTTATGGCAATCGTCTCTAGCGACGGGCACTGTACCAGCCTATTCAACACTAGACGGGCAATTGACGTATGCTTTACCTACACAAAACTTGACACTGAAATTGGGAGGGACAAACCTTTTAAATAAGTATTATTATAACTTTTTAGCTGGGCCAAGTGTAGGGGGCTTTTATTATCTAAGTGCAACTTTTAATCTTTAGCATAGTTGTGGATTTGTGATTTAACGTTTTACTACAAAATCTCAAATCCACCTTTTAGTTTTGCCAAAGTAAAAACAAGAAAAGTAATATCCATAGCAAATCTACAAAGTGCCAATAGAATACAATCAGGTTGATTTTTAATTGATTCGGAGGATTAACTGAATACACAAAAGAATCGATATACGGAATCCTTTTGATAGCTTCCAAGAATATTTTGATTAGAAAAAATAGTCCTACCAGAAGATGTAAGATGTGTAACCCTGAAAGAATATAGACAAACCCACGGGCAGTACGGAAGTTATTATCTATATTAAGTGATAATAATTGTTGCCAGCCCAGTAATTGCATCACAACAAAGAGTAAGCCTAGCACAACGGTAATACCCGTATAAATACGATAATTCAGGAATTTATCTTCTTTAAAATTCGAATTTCCTAAATGAAGCGTCAGGCTACTGATTAACATTAGCAAAGTACTCACCCAAAAAATAGGAGGTAATATTAGCTTACCAAAACCTGCATCGGGTCTTTCAATACCCAAATAGGTTAATAATAAGCCTAGAAACATCAATCCACTTCCGAAGATTGCCATCTGAAGCATAAATTTAAAAGGTTCTCTGCGTTGCATATTTGTGTTTAATCTTAAGTTTAGACTACTACAGAGGAAAATTCAGTAATTAGTTTTCAAATTAGCGTATCTTCAAATCAATTTATAGTTTCCCTTCCCAAACGGCGTATTGTTCAAAGTATTTTTTTGCTTCTATCACTTCTTCAAAAATTCCAAAGACAGTTGAACCTGAGCCAGTCATGCTTGCATACGAAGCTCCAAGCTCGTATAATTTATTCTTGATGTTTTCGATACGTGGATATTTGGGTAAGAGATGCGTTTCAAAATCATTTTTTACCACATTTTTCCATGTGTGAACAGGTTCTTTCAATACTTCTCTTAAGTCAATCTCATTCTTTTGTGGCTTTACGCCTGAATAAGCCTCAGCCGTAGAAATATGAATGTTAGGGTTTACCAATACGATAAACTTTCCCGCTAAATCAATAGCAATATCAGCAAATTCATCTCCTTTCCCGAAACAATATTGTGGCTGATTTTGAATAAAAAAGGCACAATCGCTTCCTAGTTGCCGAGCGTAGTTTTCCATTTGCGCTACTGATAATTGTAACGCAAAAAGTTCGTTCAAAGTTTTGATAGTAAAGGCACAATCTGCTGAACCTCCTCCCATGCCTGCCCCAATTGGAACAACTTTATGGAGATGAATACTGACAGGTGGAATATCAAAATCTTGTTTTAATAAATGATAGGCTCTTAGGCAAAGATTACTGTCTGGATTCCCCGGAATAGGCAAGCCTGTGCTTTTAAAAGACAATTCTTGGGTGGGTAAAATCTCTAAGATATCACACCAACCTACAGGATAAAAACAAGACTCGAGGTTATGAAAACCGTCTGGACGTTTTTCAGTGATGTATAAACCAATATTGATTTTTGCGTTTGGGAAAGTAACCATCAGACTTTAATAATTGAAAATGTAAAAACAAAAATACTTTACAAAACGCCTATTTCCATAATTTTAAGGCTCTGTCTGGATAATCGGTAATGAGCCCATCAGTGCCAATATTTTTCATGGCTAGCATATCTGCCGTTTGATTGACCGTCCAAGGAATTACTTTCATCCCTTTTTGATGGCATATTGCTACTTTTCCTCTTGTCAATTGCTTGAAATAAGGACTGAAAACATCGGGAATAAAACCCAGTTTTTGCAAAGATGGCTCAATGCCTTCACGCTCAACCAAAACCGATAAAGTACATTTATCATACTGCTTTATTTGGATTTGCTGATGCCAAAAACGAAGGACATTAAAATCAAAACTCTGGATAATTACTCTTTCAAAAGGAACATATTGGATGACCGTTTGATAAACTAAATTAGCAAATACTTCAATGCTTTCAGGCTGAGAAATGCCATACTCTTTTGCTTCTGACTTGATTTCTATGTTATAATGAATAGGAGCAAGGCTTTTTTCTTGGCTATATGCTTCACAAAAAGCCAACATTTCACTTAATAAAGGTTTGTTGCTAGCAAGTTTCTGTTGTTCAGGAAAAAGCCTATTGCCACGCAAACCAGTATCATACCGATTGATTTCGTCATAAGTCATCTGATATAAATTTAGTGCTTTTTCTTCCTTTTTAGTAACAGCTAAACCATTTGGATGGGTTGAAAAAAGTGCATTGATATAGGGTTCATGCGAAACCACTACCTGATGGTCTTTCGTAATACAAACATCCAGTTCTAATGTTCCAACGCCTAAATCCACCGCTTTTTTAAAAGCTGGGATAGTGTTTTCTGGCATTAATCCACGGCAACCTCTGTGCCCTTCTATTTCAAATGCTTTCTGTTGCATAATTAGTTATTGATGATTAGAAAATGACTACATCAAAGCCTTTTGAAAGAATTAAGATAAAGAAATTTTCCTGAAAGTAGTGGGCGTGCTACCTGTGTATTTTCTGAACTGCTTACAAAAATGACTTTCGTCGGTATAACCAAATTCATCAGCAATTTCTGTTAGGGTTAGTTGGCTGTACAACAAGCGGGCTTCTATGAGTTTGATTTTGTGCTTGATGATATATTGTTTCAACGATTCGCCAGTGTGCTTTTTGAAAAAGATGCTGATATAAGCAGGTGCATAATTGAATACTTCTGCTAAATGTTCTACACTTAGTTCAGTTGGATTATAAATATGTTGCTTGATATACATCAGGATAGCTTCCACAGAATCTTGAAGAACTGGCTTTATGGGTGTCTGACCAAATAAATTTCGGGCAAGAATCATCATCATACTTCTCATTAAACTATCACGAATGATTTCAAAATACTGAGACTGCTGAGTCGCATATTCGCCTTCGAGTACTGTTAATAAGTTATGAAGTTTCTGCTTCTCTTGTTTGTCCTCTACGATAGACCCACGGCTCTGGGAGGAGGTATACAACAAGGTTTTCATTATCTGTTGCCAAGCGCCGTCTTTTTCCCCTATTTGTTGATGAAACGACTCATTAAAACGGATAAAACAAAACTCTGTTAAGGCATGTATTTCAAAATCGTGATAATCTTCTGGTCCTAACAGAAAAACGTCTCCCTCTGAATATAGAAAAGTATTTCTATTGATGTTATGAATACCATTTCCTTGTAGGATAAAAATAATCTCAAAGTAGGTATGCTTATGTACCGAGTGCATCCATTTCGTAGTCTCGAAATGATAAATATTAAAAGGGGTATGCAGTACATATCGTTTCATAATTATCTTATTAATAAAGCCATAAAAGTACCGAAAAATATTAGATTTTTACAACCTGTACTGATTTGCTTTGAAGTAGTTTTACAACTGTATAACCAACATACAAATAAAATAAATATAACTATGAAACGTATATATCTATCAATTACGCTGTTATTGTCTATTATTTTACTTCCTTCAATCAGTAAACTTGATGAATGGGAGCCACTTTTAGACAAAGACCTTACCCAATGGGAAAGCTATTTAAGCTATCGTCATAAAAATGATTATAATGGAAAAATACCGAAAGACTCACTAGGGAATTCTATTCAACCTATTGGTTATAATAAAGACGATACGCATGTATTTTCTGTATTGAATGAACCAAGTGGTCCTGTTTTAAAAGTAAGTGGGGAAATATATGGTTGTCTGATTACACGCAAGTCTTACGAAAATTACCACCTTAAACTTCAAGTAAAATGGGGTAAACAAAAATATGAGCCAAGGAAAAACAAATTGCGAGATTCGGGCATACTTTATCATTCCATCGGAGAAGCAGGCGCAGAATATTGGCATTCGTGGATGCTTTCTCAGGAGTTTCAAATTATGGAAGGACACATGGGCGATTATTGGTGTCAAGCTAATTCAGCCATTGATATACGCTCTTTTCCCTCAGAAGGTGTTATGAGTAGCATTGCCGATGCAAAACAACCATTCGGTACATTCAAAAAAGGAAGTGATTATTATTGTATGCGTTCTGATAACTATGAAAGTCCTAAAGGAGAATGGACAACGCTAGAGCTAATTTGCTTTAATGGCAAAAGCCTTCATATTGTCAATGGACACGTTGTAATGGTACTTAAAAACTCACGATATATTACACCAAATGGAAAAGAAGTACCAATGACTAGTGGTAAGATACAACTGCAAAGCGAGGCAGCCGAAACATTTTACCGTGACATTCGGATAAAACCATTGACCGCTATGCCTAAAATGTATGAAGGATTATTTAAATAGAAAATTACTCATTCCATTAACTTCCAATAAATCAATGATATGAAAACAATAAAACGACGTTCATTCTTGGCCAATATGGCAATTACTTCGGCACTAGCTACCGTTACCTTACCATCAGAAGCAAAGCCTAAAGACAAAAAATTTGTGCATCACGTATATTTTTGGTTGAAAAACCCTTCGAGCGAAGCCGATAGGACAAAGCTCATTGAAGGATTAACGACGTTATCAAAAGTGCCTACTATCCGTTTCCATCATATTGGCGTGCCTGCTAGTACCAATCGTAGTGTGATTGATCGGAGCTATTCAGTTTCGTGGATGCTGTTTTTTGATAACCTGGAAGAAGAAGAAGTGTATCAAACACACCCTATTCATTTAAAGTTTATAGCAGATTACTCACACCTTTGGGAGAGAGTAACCGTGTATGATTCAGAACAGGTTTAGATTAAAGTAAAGCTAAACACATCATCCCTAGCGAATGACTTAAGTCACTCACTAGGGATGATGTGTTTTATAAAAGATATGAGCAATATTTCTAAACGTTCAATAGTATTTCTGAATAATTCTTCGTCTTTTAGTATCTTCAAACGAAATTTAGAAAAATTTCCGTCAATCCCTTTTGCATATTCAAGATACAAAACCCATGAACCAGATTACTATAAGAAAAGCCACTTTTTCTGATTTAGAAACCCTCTATCGTTTTGAACAAGGAGTTATCGAAGCCGAAAGGCCTTTTGATAATACACTGAAAAACGGGCTTATTCATTATTACGATTTAGAAGGCATGATTACCGCCTCACACATTGAATTATTAGTGGCTGATTTAGAGGGCGAATTAATAGGTTCAGGATATGCTCGTATCGAAGATGCAAAGCCATATCTTCAACACCCTAAGCATGGCTATTTGGGTTTTATGTATGTCGACCCTAACCACCGTGGAAAAGGAGTGAATATGAAAATTATTCAAGCATTGAAAGAGTGGGCACGTTCACAAAATATCACAGAACTTCGTTTAGACGTATACCATGATAATATATCGGCTATAAAAGCTTACGAAAAAATTGGATTCAGCAAACACATGATAGAGATGAGGCTGGGCTTATAAAGTGCAGAAATGGAAATAATCAGCAACATGATATTATGCTATCTATTTTAAAGTATTATAGCAATACGTCCAGATATTGAAGTATCAATGATAGATAAGTCATAATAAAGCAAACTGCTCAGAATCAGTATCCTATGTTAATTTTAAAAAGCACTGAATATTAAATAAATTTCTTTACTCGCTTAATTTTCTTTGATGACTAAGATTAATATAAAATTTATCTAAATTAGTGCAATTATCGTCGAACTAACATTTCCTACTGTCAATGAAAGATTCTAGAGTACCAGCAATTATCTCCTTGGTTATCACCTTTGGTTTGTGTTATGCCCTTAGTACAAATTGGGGAACTGCCCCTGCTTTTGGTCGTTTCCTAAGTCCTTTTACAGGTTTCTGGGTGAATGCAGAAAAACCTTTTACTGATAAGGTTGTTCAAGGTTCCCTACAAATTGAAGGGTTAACAGATGAAGTAACCGTTGAGTACGATGAATTAGGTATTCCGCACATTTTTGCCAATAACGACCACGACTTATATCTAGCTCAAGGATATGTTACAGCAAAAGACAGGTTGTGGCAAATGGAGTTTCAAACACATTATGCGGCAGGACGTTTGACGGAAATAGTAGGAGAAAAAGCGTTAGAGTCGGATAAATATAATCGTAGGATGGGGTCTGTTTATGGTGCAGAAAAATCTTTAGCAGGAATGTTAGAAGACCCACAGGCTAAAGTAGCTATTGAGGCTTATTCAGATGGGGTAAATGCTTATATCAACCAATTAAAAGCTAGAACGCTACCAGTAGAATACAAGCTTTTAGGGTATAGTCCAGAGCTATGGACACCTTTGAAAAGTGCCTTGTTCTTAAAAAATATGTCTTTCGTACTAGCTTCTGGTACAGATGATTTACGTATGACGAACATTTTGAGAAAATATGGTAGAGAAGTTGCCGAAGAACTTTTTCCTAATTATCCTTTTGAAGAAAGTCCGATTATTCCTACAGGAACGCCAATTGATTTTACGCCACTACCTTTGCCTAAAGCTCCTGCCGATTTTGTAGGCATAGGAAGCATGAAAGCAAGCACAGAGCGCGATAAAGGAATAGGCTCAAACAACTGGGCAGTAAGTGGAAGTAAATCAGCTTCAGGTTTACCATTGTTAGCGAATGACCCACACCTTACTTTAAGTTTGCCTTCTATCTGGTATCAGATGCAATTAGTGGCTCCGAATGTAAATGTATATGGTGCAACAATGCCTGGAACACCCAATGTTATCGGAGGTTTTAATCGTGACATCGCTTGGGGTGTTACCAACGTAGGTGCTGATATTGTAGATTGGTATGAGGTGAAATTTAAAGATGCTAAAATGGAAGAATATTGGCATGATGGACAATGGAAGAAAATCACCAGACGCTTCGAACAGTATATCATGAAAAATGGTGACGTAGTAAAAGACACCGTTTTGTTTACCCACCATGGACCAATTGTATATTTAGATAACGAAAAACCTTTCAAGAAAAATATTCCTACAGGACATGCTCTTAGATGGGTAGCACACGATAAATCACAGGAATTGACGACATTTTATCGTTTGAATCGTGCTAAAAATTATGACGATTATGTTAAAGCCCTAAGTTTTTATTCTGCTCCAGCACAGAATTTTGTGTTTGCCAGCAATCAAGGCGATATTGCGCTGTGGGTAAATGGCAAGTTTCCATTGAAAGCCAAACTACAAGGCAAATATATTTTAGACGGAAGTGACAAAGCCGCTGATTGGCAAAGCTTTATTCCTCATGCACATAACCCTCATGTGAAAAATCCAGCAAGAGGATTTGTGAGTTCGGCTAATCAATCATCTACTGACCCTAGTTATCCATATTATATCAACTGGGAATTTGCGCCTTCTGAACGTGGCAGACGTATCAATCAGCGATTAGAAAGCATGACTAAGGTTACTGTAGATAGTTTAAGAGATTTGCAGAATGATAATTATAACCTAAAAGCCAATGGGATGTTGGATAAATTAATTAGTTTGGTAAAATCACCAACTGCGAAACAAGCCAAAGCCATCAAAGTATTACAAGCATGGAATAAGAAAAATGACCCAAATGAGATTGCTCCAACAATCTTTGAGACATGGTCTAACTTTTTATATGAGTCTATTTGGGAAGATGAGTTTGGTTATGATGGAAATATTCCAATGATGTATCCTTCTTGGGATAAAACAGCACAGATGATTAACCAAACCCCAACAGTTAAATGGTTTGATAATGTAAAGACTAAAAACAAAGTTGAAACGCTTGAAGACATCGCCAGTATATCATTAACAGCTACAATGGATAGTTTGACAAAGTGGCAAAAAGCAGATATGGGCGATAGTTGGGCATGGGCAAATTATAAATCAACAGATATTAGGCACTTGATTCCGGGATTGAATTCATTTAGTAAGATGGATGTGAAAATCGGAGGAGGTAAAGGTATCGTAAACGCTACAACCGAACGCACTGGGCCTTCGTGGAGGATGATTGTGCAACTAGGCAAAAACAATACTTTTAAAGGATATGGCGTAATTCCAGGGGGACAATCGGGAAATCCGGGTAGCCCTCATTATGATGATATGATTGAAACTTGGCGACAAGGTAAATTGAATGATTTATTATTCCTTCAAAGCAAAGATGAAAAATCGGCAAGAATCAAAAAGACGATTAAGCTAACCAAATAATAAGTAGCGTTAAAATTTTTAAAAAGATGGCAAATAATATTTCAACCACAGATAAAGAATCGACATTATTAGGTAAAATAGGTTCTTCATTTTTTAGTCCGCTTACTTCAATCATCGTTATGTTGGCTTTTGTGAGTCAGTATTTTTTTGATTGGTGGGTAATAGCCCTAGCAGCCTTTACTGCCTGTTATTTACAAGCAAAATCTAGCGGAGAGGCTTTTCGTAAAGGAGCAGCAGGGATTGCAATCCTGTGGCTTTTAGTGACATTATATTATCATATAGCTACTGATGGAATACTTTCTACCAAAATTGCATCCATACTTCCTTTGGGTGGCAACGCTGGTCTTTTAATAGCTGTGACGGTATTGATTGGCGGATTAGTAGGTGGTTTTGCAGGAATGAGTGGCTACTTAGTAAGGAAGTCTTTAAATAATTAAGACAGGCTTTTGACCTTTTAGAATAGAAGTTTATTAGACAAGCTAGCTATACTTCGATTAAATAGTGTAGTATAGAAAAATGGTAAAAAATATAACTGTTTGATTATCAGTATAATATTAAACAAAATATCACATTTTCAAATTGATACAAAATTAGTATATTTGTTAAATTTTTATCTTCTAATTACCCCATCCGAAGACTAACATAATTCAAAAATTATCCCTTGGGGCAGGGGCTTTAACTGAAATGAAAAAATTATCCCTAATCTTGTGCAGTGGCTTATTAGCAATTGGATGTTTCTCGTGTGATAAATCTGCCAACAAGGAAAACGCAACATCAAGCTCTTCAACCTCAACTGCTAGTGGTGAAAAGAAAACAGTTTATGTAAATACTGATTCATTATTGGCAAACTATCAATTCTATAAGGATGCTCAAAAAGAATTTGAAAACAAAGGCTACCGTTTACAAGTAGATTTAGGTCAACGTGAAAGAGCTTTACAAGGTGAATTACAAGCAATTCAACAAAGAGCACAAACAATGACACAAGCAGACTTGCAAGCTGCTGATATGATGTTGAAGAAAAAAGGTTCTGAATTACAGCAATACAGCCAACAAAAACAAGCAGCTTTAGCCGAAGAACAAGGCAAAAAAATGCAAGAATTGTATGCTAACATTCGTGAATATATCAAGAAGCATAATGCTGAAAACAAGTTTGAATTTGTATTAGGATATACTTTGAGTGGCGGTGGAATCTTGTTCGCTGATGATAGTGCAGACAGAACAAAGGAGATTGTTGAAGGCTTAAACAAAGAATATGCTGAGAAAAAAGGACCTGAAAAGAAATAAATAAAGATTATTCTTTAAAGTTTTTATAATTTTGTGAAAGAAAAGCCGTACAGATTTGCTGTATGGCTTTTTTTAGCAAGAATTAATCCTACACTTTTTATAAATAAGCATTAAATTTTACAGAAAATGGCAAAGGAGAGCATAGAAAAAAATATAGAAATTAAGAATAGAAGGGCTTCGTTTGAATACTTTTTCCTTGAGAAATTCTCGGCAGGAGTAATGTTGATGGGTACAGAAATTAAGTCAATTCGTCAAGGGAAAGTGAATCTTACTGACGCTTATTGCTTGTTTTTAAATGAAGAACTGTATATCAGACAAATGAATATTTCTAAGTATAACGAAGGGACACACTATAACCACGAGCCACTAAGAGACCGCAAATTATTATTGACAAAAAAGGAGATTAAGAAGTTACAAAACAAACTGAAAGACCAAGGGTTGACCATTGTTCCGACCAGAATGTATATTTCTGACAGAGGTTTTGCTAAAATAGACATTGCTTTGGCGAAAGGTAAAAAACTGTACGACAAGCGTGATACTATTAAAGAGAAGGATGTAAAGAGAAGTATGGAACGTGAATAAACAGTGTTTTAATTTTTTCCTGATTAAAACACTGTTTATCTAATGAACTAAGTAATCAATACAATTTAAGCAACGTTTTTATTTATCGTAAACGATTGATAGCTAGTAATACTAATTACTATTTAAGTAATAGCTCAAATCTCATCACTCATAACTGTAACGTATCTAGTCTATTTCTATCGAATCTTTTTCGCCAACCTGTTGTCTCCACATCGCATAGTACAATCCTTTATTGTCTAATAATGCAGTATGTGAGCCATTTTCTACGATTTTCCCTTTTTCCAATACAAAAATCTTATCAGCATGCATAATGGTAGAAAGTCGGTGGGCAATTACGATGGTAAGATGAGTATGTCCTTCAGAAACCTCACGAATAGTTTCTGAAATTTCTTCTTCTGTTAGCGAATCCAACGATGAAGTAGCTTCATCAAATACCAATAAATTGGGGTTACGCAATAAAGCTCTAGCAATGCTCAAGCGTTGTTTTTCACCACCCGATACTTTTACGCCGCCTTCCCCAATTACGCTATCAAGTCCTTTGTCGGCACGTTCTAAAAGCGTATTACAAGCTGCTTTTTTCAATACATCCAAACATTGTTCGTCAGTGGCAGATGGGTTTACGAATAATAAATTCTCTCTGATTGTTCCCGAGAAAAGCTGAGTGTCTTGTGTTACAAAACCAATACGCTCACGTAGTTGGTCGAAATCAATCTCATTATAGTTATGCCCATTGAAAAGAATTTTACCATCTTTTGGTCGATACAAACCTACCAGTAATTTCACCAAAGTAGATTTCCCAGAACCAGAAGGCCCTACAAAAGCAATGGTTTCACCTTTTTTAGCTTCAAATGAAATTTTACGCAAGGCATCTTTCGTAGCAGATTGATGGCGGAACTGTACATCTTCAAAAGCCAAGGTATCGATGCTAATCACTGGATATGGATTAGCTGGCTTTACTTCTACTGGAATTTTAAAAATGTCTTCAAAATTCTGTAAAGAAACTTCTGCTTCACGATAAGTATTTACGACGTTCCCAATTTCTTGTAATGGGCCAAAAAGGAAGAATGAGTAGATATTCAATGAATAAAATTCACCAATGGTTATCTTTTTTTCATATATCAGATAAATCAATACCAGTACCATTAATGCACGAATTAAATTCACGCACGTACCTTGTACAAAAGACATTGAACGTACATAACGTACCTTTTTGAGTTCAAGGGCTAGGATTTTCTGAGTAGTAGCATTCAATTGAGCCACCTCTTGTTTGGCTAAACCTAGTGATTTTACTAATTCAATGTTTCTTAAAGATTCTGTCGTAGAACCTGCCAAACCCGTTGATTCTCGAACGATTTGTATTTGAATCGTTTTTATTTTTTTACTCAATACCGAGCTAATCCACGCAATCAGTGGGCCTGTTACTAAAAACAAAGGCAGAATCATCCAATGTACGGAAAAGGCATATATTGAAATAAATATCAGGGCAATTACCGACTGGAAAAGGATATTGATACCTACAGAAATTAGCTTTTCTACATCTACTCTTACTTTTTGAAGCTTACCAAGGGTTTCTCCAGAGCGTTGGTCTTCGAAGCTTTCATAAGGTAATTCTAAGGAATGGCTAATACCATCGGCATAAATCTGCGCGCCTACACGTTGTGTAACAGTACTGATAAAATAATCTTGAAAGTTTTTAGCTACTCTACTTACAAATGCTACTCCTACCGAAGCACCAGAGAGGGGGAGAATAGCATATAAGAACTCGTGAACAGTATGATTGTCTGAATTATAAACCGTTGCGACATCATCAATGATTTTACGAAAAATAAAAGGGTCAAGAAGTGAAAAAATTTGATTAATAGCCGCCAAGGCTAAGGCACCAAGTACGGTAGCTTGGTATTTTTTTAAATAACGGTAAAGTATTCTCATGTGGATTGATCGCTGAATTATGGGATTACTTATTTAACTGAAACAAAAAAAAATAAGTTCTAAACAACTTACTTAACCATAAAAGAAATAGCCTCAAAACTATTAAATCTAGTTCTGAGGCTATTTTATTAATATTAACTTTATCTAAAAACGCTTTAAAGCCATTTCAGAAACTGTTTGTCCGATTGATAATGAAGAAGTTGCGGCAGGAGATGGCGCATTCAAAATATTGATTACTTTCTCGTCTTCGATGATAGAGAAATCGTCCAATAAACCACCTGTACGGTCGCAGGCCTGTGCTCTTACACCAGCACCACCTTCAATTAAATCAGATTCTTGAATGTCTGGAATTAATTCTTGTAAAGCCTTTGTAAAAGCCGCCTTAGAAAAACTTCTGTACATTTCGCCCAAGCCTGTTTCCCAATATTTGGCTGCTACTTTCTGGAAACCACCCCACGTAAGGGTCTCCCACAGTTCTTTTGGGTCGATGTCTAATTTTTTATATCCTTCTTTTCTGAAAGCCAGTACCGCATTTGGTCCTGCTTCGATACCTCCACGCATCATTCTGGTGAAGTGTACGCCTAAGAATGGGAAATTTGGGTCTGGAACAGGATAGATTAAGTTTTTAACCAAATAATGTTTCTCTGGACGAATTTTGAAATACTCGCCACGGAAAGGAACAATACGCACATCAATTGGATAATCTTGCGACATCTGAGCTACTTTATCAGAATACAATCCTGCACAGTTAATCACCAATTTAGTTTCGTAGGTATTTCTTTCAGTTTTGATGATTGATAACGAATGCCCTTTGGTAACGCCTATTACTTTTTCATTAAAAAGTAACTCAGCACCAAGGCTTCTTAATTTATCCGCCATTTTTTGAGACACTACTTTATAATCAACAATTCCAGTTTGTGGAACCCACATACCTTCTACACAAGTAACATAAGGTTCATATTCTTTTACTTCTGCCGACGAAATTTTACGCAAACCCTCTAATCCATTTTGTTGGCCACGGATATATAAATTCTCAAGCTGTTGGCGTTGTTCGTGCTTGGTAGCTACTACTACTTTTCCCGTTAATTCATAAGGGATATTTTCTTGATTACAAAAATCTATTAGCTGATGATATCCACGGATACAATTGGTTGCTTTCAGTGAACCAGGCTTATAATAAAGCCCTGAATGAATAACACCAGAATTATTACCTGTTTGATGAACTGCTACTTCACGTTCTTTTTCAAGTACCAAAACTTTCATTTCTGGGCGTTGTTCCTTGATTCTTAGAGCGGTAGCAAGCCCAACGATTCCTCCACCGATTACGATAATATCGTGCTGCATAATATATTTTAGGGTTTTCTCTTTAAATTCCTTAACGAAAATAGGCTGTAAAGATACAACAAAAAGACCTCTGACGATTTAAAACATCAAAGGTCTTTTAAATTAGTCCCTAATTTCACTGAAATATTATATCGGAGATAGTTTATACGTTGTTGTAATCTCTGTAACCGAAGAGGGTGAAGCGCCTAAAAAAGCCAAAGTCATCGTCCAAGCGTCGTCCTGAGAACCATTTGGTCTTAACACAGAATTATACTCAATTACATCTTTATTGAATTGAACAATATCAAACACTTCTACTGGACTATTTTCAATAGCCAGTTCTAATTGTTTGTCATTATTGAGCAATTTCCACTTACCTTTCTGTACAACCAAACCTTCTTGAAGGCTTACAATAGTACCATCAGTCTTGAAATTGATTTGGATTTTAGAAATTGTATTGTTCAAGCCAACATTTTGTTGTCTTGAAAACACAAGTTTAGTTTTTGAGCCACCTTGGATATTAATTTCTCCATATTGCCAAAAACTGTTAAGAAGCGTTTGTTTAACGCTAGTAGTAGTGCTCTTTGCACTGCTTGCAGGAACTACCTTTTCTAAAGGCGTAATACTTTCGTTGCAACTAGTCATCAGCCCAATACACAGTATTGAGATGATCAATAATAATGGTTTTCTCATGAAATTTAATGGCGGTTAAATTCATTACAAATATAGTTGCTACAATGAGATTTCAAAGGGCTTCTGTCATGCTGACAGCCCTCTGAAATTTTATGATTCCCATAAGAAAGATAAATCAGTGTTTTTCGTTATAAATCTTAAATAAACGGCGTATTTTTTTTTGTTAAAAGCTGAAAATTTTTTCTGATTTTTCTCTATTATCTTTGATTTTCGCCAAAAGCCATAAAAGTATAGGCTAAAATGCATTCAACATGAAATATTATTATAACCAGCAAGTCCAATGAAAACACTTCTATTGCTCATGTTTTGTAGCTTTTGTACAAGCCTTTTTGCTCAGGTAACAACAACGAAAGAACCCAGATTTTACCTGCTGAAACTGAAAGTAGTGGATAGCGAGACAAGTGGAAATCTGGAAGGCTCGTTTGTGAAAGTATTCAATAAGACCAAACAGCAGTTAGTAGACTCTGTTAGGGTACAGAATGGCTATGCAAAAATCAAACTTGAAAAAGGGAGTGACTACGATGTCATTGCGCGATTGGATGAATACTTGACGCGCCGTGCAAACTTTAATGCTGCTTGTTATTTGCTTGATTCAAAAAAAACTTTTTGTGTGTCGGGCATCATGATTGAAAATGTAACTGCTTTGGCTAACCAAAATGAATTAATAGAGGCTACTATTAATATGCAAAAAATAAACCTCAATGATATTTATAGGATTGATAACATCCATTATGATTTTAATAAATGGGAAATCAAGAAAGAGGCTTTTCAAGGATTGTACACGCTAATACAAATTCTGAAAGACAACCCTGATATAAAAGTAGAGCTAGGTTCGCATACCGATAGTAGGGCAGACGAAGAATATAACATGAGCTTGTCGCAAAAACGTGCATGTCAAGCGGTTAATTTCATTATTACAAAAGGGGGGATTGCCCAAGAAAGAATTATTGCCAAAGGTTATGGCGAAACCCAGTTGCTGAATCAATGTAAGGATGGAGTAGTATGTTCAGAGAAAGAACATGCTATTAATAGGCGAACCGAAGTAAAGGTATTAGGGTATAAAAACAGTGAAAATATCAATAAATTACAAAAGGCGGGGGCTATTTCGGGGGCTAAAAATTGAAGATATGTTAAGAACAAGTGTTTAGGAATGCCTTTATATAATTCTATCTTGCTGATTATCAAAAACTTTATCAGTAATGTTTTGTAATTACAAAGGTTATATGTAATTTTGCACTCCAATTTTTAAAACAACATTACATACTTATGGAATTACGTAATTATGAAACGGTATTCATCTTAACTCCCGTTTTGTCTGAACAGCAGACAAAGGATGCCGTTGAAAAGTTCAAAAAAATCCTAACGGATAACAATGCTGAAATCATTAATGAAGAAGCATGGGGAATACGTAAGCTGGCGTATCCTATCAAAAACAAACAAACTGGTTACTATTATATCATCGAGTTCAAAGCAGAAGGAACTTTAGTAGCTAAATTGGAGCTTGAATACAAGCGTGACGCTGAAAG
This sequence comes from Arcicella sp. GW822-FHT02H01, assembly GCF_058802005.1. Taxonomy (NCBI): domain Bacteria; kingdom Pseudomonadati; phylum Bacteroidota; class Cytophagia; order Cytophagales; family Flectobacillaceae; genus Arcicella; species Arcicella sp. GW822-FHT02H01. The sequence continues at coordinate 3,427,343 of NZ_JBXANT010000001.1, forward strand.
AGTGATTCGTTACTTGACAACTGTTCTTGATAAGCACGCAGTTTCATACAACGAGCGTAAGCAAAAAGGTTTGGTAGGTAAAAAACCAGTAGCTGCAGAAGCAAAAGCAGAATAAGTTAAGACATTCACGAAATTCAACATTTTGAAATCATGACATTAGTAAACGAACCAGTTGACAAAAGCGTAATCCGCAAAAAATATTGCCGTTTCAAGAAATCAGGCATTAAATATATCGATTACAAAAACCCTGACTTTTTATTGAAGTTGGTAAACGAACAAGGAAAAATTCTTCCTCGTCGTCTTACAGGTACTTCTTTGAAGTTTCAACGTAAAGTAGCTGTAGCTATCAAACGTGCTAGACATTTGGCTTTAATGCCTTACGTAGCTGACGGATTGAAATAGTTATCATAAATAAGGTTTTAGATAATAGGTTTTAGGTAATAAGAAATGGACTGATGGTTTTAACTGTTGCCTTTCAATAAAGCCCTGATACCTTAATAAAATAAAAAAAATGGAAATCATCTTAAAGACTGACATCGCAGGTCTCGGTTATAAAAATGACGTAGTTAACGTGAAACCAGGATATGGACGTAACTACTTGATTCCACAAGGTTTCGCATTACAAGCGACGGGATCAAACAAAAAAATTCTTGCTGAAAATATCAAGCAAGTAGCTCACAAAGCTGAAAAAGTGAAATTAGATGCTTTAGCTTTGGCTGAATCTATCGGTGATATTACATTAGCAATTGCTGCTAAAGTAGGAGAAAGCGGTAAAATCTTCGGTCGTGTTACTACTATCCAAATTTCTGAAGCTTTGAAAGAAAAAGGATTTGACGTAGATAGAAAGAAAATTGCTTTGGATTCTGAAGTGAAATTTGTTGGTGATTATACTGCAACACTTGATTTACACAAAGAAGTGAAACACAAAGTGAAATTCACTGTAGTAGCTGACTAATTATTTATCCATAAAATGGTTAACTACCGTTTGATAAATTTTTAAATAAAATAGAAGAAAGCATCTCAGATTCTGGGATGCTTTCTTTATTTTTGTAGGATTTTTCTATGATTATCCACTTATTATTAGCCAATAAAGCAACGCTTTTTAGGCTAATGGCGTCTTATACTTCACAAACACTTGTACTTTACTTAAATTCAGTGAATATGCTTAAGAGATTGTTACTGATTTTGTTGCTCATCAGCACCCATAACTTATTGTTTAGTCAAACAACAATCAAACTCACTTCGCCTGTACTCAGACAAATATTTCAACGTAATTTGAGTAACGAAGCTATTGTTACTGTCACTGGAACTTACTCACAACCAATTGATACACTTCAAGTAAGGATGAGTCCTGTGAAAAGTGGACAAGGAATTGCGATAGACTGGACAGTCTTAAAGGCTAATCCACTTGGGGGATTATTCAAAGGCTCGGTTACGGTAAAAGGTGGCTGGTACAAAATGGAAGTAAGGGGCTTATTAAGAGGAAAAGTAGTGGGTGATGTTGCAAGTATTGAGAAAGTAGGAGTAGGTGAAGTATTTGTAATCGCAGGGCAGTCTAATGCGGGAGGTAGTGGACTTCGGTCTGATGCAGAAACTGCTGCTGGAGATGATAGAGTGAACTGTGCCAACTTTTTAAAAGATTATAGCGAAAACGGCTACAAAAAAGAATTTGACCCAAAGAATACAAGTTATGTAACATACACTACCAACAATTACTCACTTATTGAATTCTCTCAACTCAGCAAAAATGTAACGATTGGTCCTTTAGGTCTAGGCCCTTATTATTGGGGAAAAGTAGGAGATGCTCTTGCTGCTAAGCTGAATGTGCCTATTATGTTTTTTAATACTGGCTGGGGGGGCTCGTCAGTAAGAACTTGGAGAGAGAGTGCTGAAAACCCTACTGTGCCTGCTTTAGGTGATTTTCAAGATGTTGGTATGCCACTTCGGTATTTTCCTGTAGGTTATCCTTATGAAAACCTAAATTCTGTATTACGCTATTATGGTATAAACCTAGGAGTAAGGGCTGTACTTTGGATGGAAGGAGAGACCCAAAACCTTGTGAACCTTGAAGCCATTGCTCAAGGCAAGCCTGCTCCAGTAACGATTGAGAATTATTTGGATAATCTTCAGCGTTTAATTAAAAAGAGTCGCCAAGATTTAGGTACTAATAAACTAGCGTGGGTAGTTGCACGTAATTCATATTCAAGCCAGCGTGGTTGTGATTCTATTTTATCACCCCCAAAACCCTCGCCAATCATTGTAAATGCACAGAATCAAGCCATCACAACTGATGCGCTTAGACCTATTTTCCCAGGGCCATTTACAGATAACATTCAAGTAGATTTTATTGGTGAAAGAGACCGTTGTGTACACTTTACTGGCAAAGGACTAACGGATGTTGCCGACGCATGGATTAGGGCGCTGACAGTAGATAATAAAAACTTTTTTGAAACAGTAGAGCCTATTTCAGCAGATACCATTCCTAGTGTTTCACTTGAATGTGTTTCTACAGATTTAGTAAGGTTGAGTTTGCCAGCAGGTTATCAACAATATCGATGGGTAAATGAAACAACTTTTCAAGAATATACTACCAGAACAGTAGATGTTCCTGCGGGTTCGTATGTAGTTAAAGTAACACGGGCCAATGGTAATATTGTTCAAGTGCCTAGCTTTACGGTAAAAACAAATTTGCCTCCTAAAGCTCCAGTTATCAAGGCTATCGACGATGTTAATTTTTGTATAGGTACTAGCGTAACCATACAAAGTACCACAGAAGCAGAAAATCCTATTTATCAATGGATGGCTCCCACTTCTAATATCGCTGCTACCAATAATATTTCTGTAAGCAATGAAGGAAGTTATAAATTAAGAGTAGTTGATAAAAATGCCTGTCAATCACCTATTTCAAATGAAATAAAATTGACGGTAAAACCTCGTCCTGTTGCACCTACCATTTCATTCACAAGTTCTACTGAATTTTGTGATGAACAGAGTGTCACATTGGTATCATCGAATGAAGGAGCCGTAAGTTATTTATGGAATACAGGAGAAACAACTCAAAATATTGTCGTTAAAAAAGCAGGAACATTCTTTGTTCAAACGCGTGGAGCTAACAATTGTTTATCGCCTACTTCAAAAGACAACATTACAACGTTTGTAAACCCGTTACCTAAGCCTCCAACCATCAATGCATTAAGCGATGTTGTATTTTGCGAAGGCTCAAGCGTAAACATCAACCTTACGTCGCCAGATGCCAAAAAGTACACTTTTACTTGGGAAAGAAACGGAGTTCTTACTAATAACAACCCTTCATTGATTAAAGTCTCTGGCACGGAATTAGTAAAAGGTTTTGTAAGAGACGAAAAAGGCTGTTTATCAAAATCATCGAATGTTGTTCAAACGACATTAAAAGATAACCCAACGTCAGTAAGTATCGTACAAAAAGGGACTTATACTTTGGGTGTGAAAACAGCTAAACTGCCTACTGAGTTTATCTGGAAATATGAAGGAAAAACATTGGCTACGTCTCCCAAAGACACTATCATCAGGGCAATAGATGCAGGTAATTATACTGTTCAGGCTAGAAATATTTACCAGATTCAAGGCTATGTGAATCCATTGGTATGTATTTCAGAAATAGCCACTTATGGTTTGGTATCTTATGATGATAAAGGGCTATCGGTATATCCGAATCCTTCAAAAAATGGTAGATTTACTTTAGAGAGTAGGTATAATTTAGAAAATACGATTATCGCTATTTATACAGTGGATGGAAGACTACTTTATCAAAGTAAAATAGATATGCTAGATGCACAAAAAGTGCTTGATTTGAGTACCCTATTAGATGGGACATATATCTTAAGAGCAACGAATAATAATTTTAAAATTTCGAAGAAAATACTTATCGAAAGATAAGTATTTTTGGATAAATACATCATAAGGTTCACTTTGCGTGAATTTTGTATATTTTTACTACCTAGAAAGTTGGCCAATGGGCTTACGCTAAAAAAATTACCTCCTTACTTATTTTATCTTGTTGAGATAAAGTTTAAACAATAATTCTGATGTTATTTCCCAAAAGAATTCTTTTGTTGGTATTAAATCTTTGTATTCCAACTTTACTTTTTTGCCAGATAAAGATTACTTCGCCTCAAAACCGAGCTGTGTATCAGAGAAACCAAGAAGGCTTTTCACAAATTACCATTTCAGGTACATACGAAAAACAAATTGATAAAATAGAAGCTAGATTAATCCCTGTTGAAGCTGGACAAGGTGAATTTGTAGATTGGACAGTCATAAAAGTACTGCCACTCAACGGTAATTTTAGCAGCGTCATGAGAGTTAAACAAGGCTGGTATAGCTTGGAACTAAGAGGCAGTTTGTATGGAACACTCATTGAAGGTACTACACGACTAGAAAGAGTAGGAGTTGGGGAAGTTTTTGTAATAGCTGGGCAATCTAATGCCCAAGGTATGCCCCAGATTGCGGGAATTGGGGCAACAAATGACCGAGTTAACTGTTTTGGGTCTGCCACAAACACAGATTCAGGAGGAGATTTTTATATTTCGTTATCTCCGTTTTCAAAATTAGAAGCCAATAGTAGAATTGCCCCAAGAGGAATGAATGGTTGGTGCTGGGGAAGACTGGGCGATTTACTCGTAAATAAATTAAATGTACCAGTGATGTTTTTTAATGCTGCTTTTGAGGGTACCTCAAGTAGCACTTGGGCAACTACTGCCAATGGAAACAATGCACCTAATCCATACATTGGTGGTACTTATCAAAACAAACTTCCTTATCAAGACCTTTCAGATGCCTTTCATTATTTTGTGGCACAATTAGGTGTTCGTTCTGTTTTATGGTGCCAGGGGGAGTCGGATAATTTTTTCATTAATCAAAAACTGGCTACCAATAGCGAAGTATATCGTTCAAATCTTCAAACAATCATCAATAAGTCTAGGTCAGATTCTGGCAAAGATATTAGCTGGGTGGTGTCTTTGACTTCTGGAGGTTCGGCTACGCCATGTAATGGTATCTGTAATACAGCCATTATTCCTGACCAGAATATCATTAATGGACAGCTAGCCGTGATTAACCAAGCCAATAACAATGTATTTTTTGGCCCTAATACCGACCAAATTCAGGTTGTCGGTCGTCAAGATGGTGTGCATTTTAATGGAGTAGGTTTAGAGCAACTAGCAAATGCATGGAACAATGCATTGAACGATAACTTTTTTGGAAACTCAAGACCACAACTGCCAATGACAATTGGTAATTTGGATTTCTATTGTGGAAACAATCAGGTAGATGTAAACTTACCAGACGGTTATTCAAGCTATCAATGGTCAAATAATGGCAGTAATTTTTCAAGTGGTGTATTTTCAAGTCAGAAACTCACTAGGCTTTCGGTAGGAACTGATAAAAAGTATTATGCTCGTTTTCGTGATAATGTAGGTAATATTATTCAAGTACCTTATATCTCTTTTTTAGGTAGCTCAGTGCCGTCGGCATCTATTACGGCTAGTAGCGATGTTAGTTTTTGCGATGGAAACAGTGTAACATTAAACGCTAACGATGCTGCTATCTATGAATGGAGCAACGGAAGTATTGCGAAGTCTATTAATGTTTCTACCTCAGGAAGTTTTGCCGTAAGAACCGTTAACCAGTATGGTTGCCAATCAGATTTTTCATCTACTGTTACGACAACTAATAAGCCTTTACCACCAAAACCAACGATTGCTGCCAGTGGCCCAACAACTTTTTGTGCAGATACTGATGTAACCTTAACTTCATCCAATACACAGGCAGGTAGTTATTTATGGAGTACAGGAACCAATAGCCAGAACTTGAGAATAAACACTTCGGGTAGTTATAGAGTAACAACGATTAGTCCTCAAGGCTGTTCTTCTCCTGTTTCAGACGACATCCAGATTGTAGTAAACCCTTTGCCACCTACTCCAACTATCGTGGCGAGTGGCCCAACAACTTTTTGTGCAGATACTGATGTAACGCTTACTTCATCCAATGTATCGGCCAATAGGTATTTATGGAATACAGGAACTAGTACCCAAAACCTAAGAATAAATACTTCGGGTGATTATACAGTCAGAACGATTGATGGCAACAATTGTTTTTCAATGACATCAGCAGCTCAAAAAATAACCGTGAATCCATTACCTGCTACGCCTACTATTTTATCAACAAAAGATACTGTGTTTTGTGACGGAGATAATACTACTTTACAAATGAGCTTAATCGCTGGCAACAGACCAACTTGGCTTGCTAGTCAGAATGGGACAGTTACAAATTTTGGTATTCAAAATCTTACTGTTACTCAGTCAGGAGGGTTTCGTGCTTTGCAGACTGATGGGAATGATTGTAAATCGCCGATTTCGCCAACTGTATTTGTATCAGTAAAAGCGAATCCTCCGCGAGTAGACTCTATCGTTCGTTTAAGCCCTTATACTGTGGGAGTAAATGCTGTTAGGGCCGACCAATACGTTTGGCAGGTAAATGGCGTAGCAAACAATAGTCTATCGGGAAGCTCAATAAGATTTACTGAAGAAGCCAATCTAAGTGTTATTGCTAAAAACGTCTATAAGACATTGTTTTATGGAGACAAGGTTTGCTTTTCTCCTGTTTCAAACCAGTATGCCTTTAAATTCTTTAATGACAATGGCGTGTCAATTTATCCAAATCCAAGTAATGGCGTATTTAAAATTGAAGCCAGAGACCCTTGGAACAATACTACGTATGAAGTCTATAATTTGTTAGGAGGATTGCTACAGAGGGGAATAATTTCTTCATTAGATGCAAGCAGAACGATGAATTTAACTGACTTGCCCGAAGGAGAGTATATGTTAAGGTTAAATGCTGACTCGCTTTTAATTACAAAAAGGATAATTATTAATAGATAATAGATTGTATCTTAATCAAAAGGGCTCGTCATTTTTAAAAAGACGAGCCTTTTTAGTATTTATATTTTTGCTAATGTTTCCTTCACTGCCTCAAAGTTAGGAACACTACCAGCACTTTCTAGTACTTCTGCATACTGAATAATGCCATTGCTATCCACTACGAAAGCTGAACGTTTTGAAACACCTTTCATGCCTAAAACAAAGTTCTCATAAATGCTTTCATAAGCAGTAGAAACCTCTTTGTTAAAATCAGATAGTAAATCAAACGGAAGGCTTTGTTCTGCCTTGAATTTATCTAAAGTAAAAAGAGAGTCAACTGAAATTCCTATAATCTCAGCATTTAGTGCTGAATAGGTAGCAATATTATCTCTCATTTCACAAAGTTCGGCTGTACAAACACTTGTAAAAGCTAAAGGGAAAAAAAGAATTACAACGTTTTTGCCTTTATAGTCTGACAGACTAATTTCTTTTTTTACCGTATTAAATAAAGTAAAATTTGGAGCTATATCACCAATTTGTAAAGCCATTTTGTATTTTATAAAATGTATGAATAAAATTTATACAGTTACTTCTTCAATGCCTAATGCTTTTGCAGCCGAAGGTATCACTTGAAATTCAACACCTGATTTTTTAGTATCTTTAAAAGCTTCACGTGGTTTGATGCTTAGAATCTGAAATAATTCTTGGTCATTTTTAACCGCAGGGTTTGGCGTAGTCAATAACACATCGCCTGAGAAAATAGAATTAGCACCAGCCATGAAACAAAGTGTTTGTCCTTCGTAAGTCATATCCATACGTCCAGCCGAAAGCCTTACCATTGATTTTGGCATCAAAATTCTAGCTGTAGCTATAGTTCTTACCATATCCCAGATAGAAGCAGGCTCTTGGTCACCTAGTGGTGTTCCTTTGATAGGCACAAGGTTGTTGATAGGTACAGAATCAGGGTGCTGAGGCATATTTGCCAATGTTTTCAACATTCCGATACGGTCGCCGTCAGATTCACCTAAACCGATAATACCGCCTGAGCAAACCGAAATTTTTGCCTTACGCACATTATCAATAGTATTCAAGCGATCAGAGAAAGTACGGGTAGAAATTACATCTTCGTAGTGTTCTTCACTAGTATCAACATTGTGGTTGTATGCATATAAACCCGCATTTTTCAGTTTTTCAGCCTGAGACTCTGTCAACATCCCTAAAGTACAGCAAACCTCTAAACCCATAGCGTTTACGCCTTCTACCATACCCAATACTTTGTCAAAATCTTTGTTATCACGTACTTCACGCCAAGCAGCACCCATACAAAAACGTGAGCTACCAGCATTTTTAGCTCTTTCTGCTGCCGCCAATACTTCATCAAGTTCCATTAACTTTTGAACTTTCACATCGGTATGATAACGAGCTGCTTGCGAGCAATAAGAACAATCTTCAGGGCAACCGCCTGTTTTGATTGAAAGTAATGTGCTGATTTGTACCTCCTGAGGGTCATTGAATTGGCGATGTACAGTAGCTGCACGGTACACTAATTCCATGAAAGGGAGATTATAAATTTCTTCGATTTCCTCTCTAGTCCAATTATTTTTTATCATGGTATCATCTTGGCGATTTTTATTCGCTTTATGTTAATTAATCAAAATTAAACATGGATTTTGGGTTTGACAAATTGACAAGCCTTTTTGTGTTTTGAAATTTATCTAAAAATAGGATTTTTTACGGATTTTAGTTTACTACTATATCCATAATTATTTTTTTAATAAATTTTATCAAGAAATAATTAATATACTAAATCTTGAATGATTAGGTTTTAATTCTTTTTAATGTGCCATGTGTAGAATTTAATGCTATAAAGGCTTATTTTTTAGATTTTTTTAGAATTTAATTCTAAAATGAAGAATTTGTGAAATTTGTTTTTTCTATAATCACGTGTTATTTTTGATTAAGAATCCTTCAAAAAGCAATAACCATGAGTCAGAAAATTTTAATATTCGATACAACCCTTCGCGATGGCGAACAAGTACCGGGTTGTCAATTAAATACCGAAGAAAAGTTACAAGTTGCAGAACAACTAGAACTCCTAGGGGTAGATATTATCGAAGCTGGTTTCCCGATTTCTTCACCTGGAGATTTCCGTTCGGTAGAAGAGATTGCAAAATTAGTTAAAAATGCCACTGTTTGTGGGCTGACTCGTGCCAAGAAAGAAGATATTGATGCGGCTGCCGCAGCATTGAAGCATGCTAAATATCCAAGAATCCATACGGGTATCGGTTCATCAGATACACATATCAAATATAAGTTTAATTCAACACGTGAAGAAATTCTAGAAAGAGGTGTTTGGGCTGTAAAATACGCAAAGTCGTATGTAGAAGACGTTGAGTTTTTTGCAGAAGATGCTGGTCGTGCAGATTTAGTATTCTTAGCACAATTGACAGAGGCTGTAATTGATGCAGGTGCTACAGTGGTCAACTTGCCTGATACTACAGGTTATTTGTTACCTCAGCAAATGTTCCAACGTATCAACTATTTGTTTGAAAATGTACCGAACATCCACAAAGCGGTTATTTCAATGCATAATCATAACGATTTAGGATTGGCTACTGCTAATACCATTGCAGGTATTCAGGCAGGTGCAAGACAAGTAGAGGTAACTATCAATGGAATAGGAGAACGCGCTGGTAATACTTCTTTAGAAGAAGTTGCCATGATTTTGAATACACACAAAGATTTAGGCTACCATACGGGTATCAATGCTAAACAACTTTATCCGTTCTCTCAGTTTGTTTCAAACATGATGGGAATGCCCGTACAAGCGAATAAAGCGATTGTAGGAGCGAATGCTTTTGCACACTCTTCGGGTATACACCAAGATGGTTTCTTGAAACACACTCAGAACTACGAAATCATGAGTCCTGAAGATGTGGGTGTACCTTCTTCTGCTATCGTATTGACTTCTCGTTCTGGTCGTGCTGCTCTTCGTCACCGTTTGCAGTTACTAGGATTTGAATTTGAAAAACCAGATTTAGATAAACTTTATACACGTTTCTTGTTAATGGCTGATGCTCGTAAACAATTAAACGATGAAGATTTGAAAGAATTGGTTGGATAAAATATATCAGACAAACACAAAAGGCTTCCCTGTTTATTCAAGGAAGCCTTTTGCATTTTATATAAATCCACTAAACTTTAGTCGACAAATACTTTAAGCCATCCAAAAGCCTATCTAAATCTTGCAGACTTGTATAAACATGTGGTGTTACTCTTACGCCATCCAATTTTTCCCATTTTACAGGCGATGTATGGATTTTATATTTAGCGAACAATTCTCCTTCTATTTTGCCTGCATCCATCCCTTCAACACTAAAATGTGATAGGGCTCCCGAGTATTCAGCTTTCAGAGGAGTATTCAATTTGATTTTAGGCATGGTTGAAGCCTCTTTAGCCCAATAGTTTTTCAAGAAGCGAAGACGAGCCTCTTTTCGGGCATTCCCAATGGCTAATTGGAAGTTTAAAGCCTGACCAATGGCTTGCTCAATAGGAAAGGGGCGAGTTCCCAAGTTTTCAAACTTTCTGATATTATCTCCATTGGGTTTGTCATTAGGAATCAATGGAAACACTTTACTTATTTTCTCTTTTTTAATCCAAAGCATTCCAGAGCCAATTGGGGCAGATAGCCATTTATGCAAACTAGTTCCATAATAGTCTCCTCCCAAATCAGGGATTTTGTATTCCAAATGGGCGAATGAATGTGCCCCATCTATCAATACTTCAATACCACGTTTGTGGGCTTCATCTGCAATGCGTTTAGCAGGCAAAATTTGTCCATTCCAATTAACAATATGCGTAATATGTACTACTTTAGTACGGGGCGTCATTTGTTCAACATACTTTTGAACAATCAAATCGTTGTCTTCCAAAGGTAAATCAATGTTTACATAATTGATTTTTAGTCCTTCACGGAGTTCTCTTTGTCGCCACGCATGTAGCATATTAGGATAGTCATATCTACTCATTACTATTTCATCACCACGAGTGAGAGGCAAGCCTAGGATAACAGTGTCAAGGGCTTCGGTAGCATTGCGATTAATGGCGATTTCTTCCGAAGAAACGCCTGCAAATTTCGCTAGGTTTTCACGGAGTGGTTCACGGCCTTGGTCTAGAATCCTCCACATAAAATAGCTTGGAGCCTCATTGGATAATTTGTTGTAGCGTTCTACAGCATTTTGTACAACCGTTGGGGCAGGACTAACACCGCCATTATTCAAATTAATGATTTGAGGAGAAACCGTATAAGCTTGTTGAATTTGATACCAAAAGTCTTCATCAGAAGCCATTAACATGGCTGATTTGTCTGGTGAAAAACTACTAATCGACTGTAAGTCGTTGGAAGATAAACCTTTAAATGTTGGAAGTAAGGAAGTACCGGCAAGCGCAGTAACTTGGTTTAGAAAATATCGTCTTGATGCCATATTTAGTTTGTTTTACATAAATATACAAAACAATTCAACACGATATGGCATGAAAGCACACAAAAAAGCCAGTCAAAACATTCCTGACTGGCTTTTTCATAAACCCTAAACCAAACTAATCTATTGACTATTTTTTGTCTTTTTTAACTTCTTTTTTGTTCACTAATTCACCGTCTTTTAATTTTTTAGAAACGGTTAAATAAGGACCAGAAATAATGGTTTCACCATCTGTTAAACCTGAAAGGATTTCAATATTTTCAAAGTCAGAGATACCAGTTTTTACTTCTTTCATTTTTGCTTTGCTGTCTTTTCCTAGTACAAAAACTACTTCCTTAACTTTCTCTTTCTTGATTACTTTTTCATCTTCCTTAGGTTCTGCTGGTGCATCACCCTCTTTTTTCTCTTCGCCATCTTTCATACTTGGGTCACGAGTAGTAACTGAAGCTAATGGTACTGATAAAACGCCATTTTTGCGGTCAGTAATAATTTCAACAGAGGCTGTCATTCCCGGTTTTAATGGATAAGAGTGTTTGCCTACAATTAAATCTTGATATGATTTACGCAATACTCTAATTTTTACTTCAAATTCAGTTACTGCATCTGTTGAAACGGTAGTTGCTGAAGTACCTAGCCCGTTGGCAGAACTAGCTATTTCATAAACAACACCTTTGAATTTTCTGCCAGAAGCACTGTATGAATCTACATCAACAATTACGGTATCATTCATTGAAACACGTGTGATATCGTTTTCGTTCACGTTTACACGCACTTCCATTTTATTTAAATTGGCAATTCTAAGTAGTTCAGTACCAGCCATTTGAGATGTACCTACTACGCGTTCGCCTAATTCAACATTCAACTTTGAAATGGTTCCACTCTGTGGAGCATAAATAGTTGTTTTAGTCAAGTTAGCTCTTGCTTCTTTCAAAGCCGCTTCTGAACTTTTCACATTGAATGATGACGCCAATACACTTGCCTTGGTCGACTCCACATCTTGTTTAGCTACTAAATACTGTGAATTGAATTGGTCAAAATCAGCATCAGAAATTACCTTATCATCATGTAATTTCTTATTACGGTCGTAATCAATTTTAGCTTTCAACAAACGTGACTCTGCTTGAGATTGCATTGCTTTTGATTGCTCTACTGATGCCTTAGATGAATTTACTTGTGCCTCTGCCCGAGCCAATAATGATTCATAATTATCAGGACGAATTTTCAAAAGTAATTGACCAGCCACTACAGAGTCACCTTCGCTTACGTATAGTCCTACAATTTCCCCTGAAACATCTGGCGAAAGCTTAACTTCAATCTCAGGTTGAATTTTTCCAGAAGCGGATACTCTTTCGATAATATCAGCTTTTTTAGCTTTAGTGAATTCAACTTCTGTAGATGGTTCTTTTCCAATGAGGCCTTGTTGTTTTGCAACCATCAATGCAATAACTAATATCACGATGATGCCACCTAATATCCACCAGATTTTATTTGAAGATTTCTTTGCCATAATGTTGGGTAATTGTGTGATGATGTGTAATCGTTCTATACACAAATCACAAGTTAAAAGGTAAGTGGTTTATTTTGATAATAATCTAAGATTTTTGTTCTAAAAATAAAGTCATATTTTGCTTGTACTTGGTTGCCACGAGCTTTATCAAGATTTGTTTTTTGTAGACTGTAGTTTACAAAATCAATTGCTCCAGCGCCGAATCTGCTTTCTGCTGCTCTGAAAGATTCCTGTAAGGCAGTTACCTGTACTGTTAAAGCATCAAAGCGTTTAGCAGCGTTATTCATGTTTGTGTAAGCTTGTTCGATATTTTGACGTAGTGTTTGGCGAACTAACTGAGCGTTATAGTCAGCATTGCTTTTTTGTATTTTAGCTTGCGCTACTCTGTTTTTGTTTAAGAAACGGCTAAAAATAGGAATAGTAGCATTAAAACCAAAGCCATAATTGGCGGTATTTTTTAGCTGTTGAAAATAAGCTACAGTTCCGTCTTCTACAAATTTTGTTTGAGAAACAATCAATGGGTAGTCTACTCCATTTACATTTACATTTCCTAAATTAGAAGTAGTTACTCCATCTTGGCGGTAAATTTTCTGAGCATTAGACTGGTTAGCACCTAAGCTAGCTCCTGCTGATATGGTTGGTAAAAAGCCTGCTCTAGCAATATCAATTCCTTTGATTGCACCTTCAATTCTCAAATCGGCGGCTTTGATGGTTGGTTGGTTTCTCTCGGCTATTTCATATATTTTAGCAGCAGTAGCATCATATCCCTCAGAAGTAGTAGGAACAGGCAATGCAATTCTTTCAACAGTTACATCAGTAATGTTTTTATCATTCAATAGCTGTATCAATGAAAGCTTAGCTAAATCTAACGTACTTTGGTTATTAATAACAGTTGTTTCTTCTGTTGCTAATTGTGCTTTTAAATCTAGTAGGTTAGACTGTGGTAAAGAACCCGCATTCACTAATTTTTCAGTACGTTGAATTTGTAAAGCTGTAATTTGTGTCTGGCTCTGCGAAATCACTAGAAGGTCTTGCGCATTCAAAATATTAAGATAGGCTAAAACTACTTGCAAAGAAATGCTTTCTTTCATTGCTTGTAAATCTAATTCAGTAGCTTTCAACAATAAATCATTCTGAAGTATCGTATTTCTTAATAGAAAGCCATTGAAAAGCGTAACGTTAGCATTAACACTCAAACTGTTGTAATTGATGTTCTTTTCAACATACGTGTTGGTGAATGGGTCAAGGCTTCGACCAAAGTTGAAAGATTCGTTAATAGAACCATTAGCATTGGGCAAACGGTTGTCTCTTGATTGTTTCAATTGTAAGCCGTTCAATAATACTTGGTTTTCACTTTGTTTTATTGAAATGTTGTTTTTCAAGGCAATGTTTACAGCATCTTGCAATGATACTTTATTGTTATCATTTGAGCTTGCTTGGATTGCGTTTTGAGCTTTTGCTTGAAAAGTCAATAAAGTAATGCCTGTTAGGATTAGTAATGAGAATTTCATAATTCTTATAATTTATGGTTCAATGTTACGAATGATTTTTGGGGCTTTAAAAATTTTTAGGATAAACGGCTATGATGCTAGGATAAAAGGGAAATAGATAATATTCCTTAAAATTCGAGATCATGGAAGTGTATCACCAAAAGATTTTTCACGGAAAAACCACAAGTAATATGCCATCCACTATAAGCGGTTGTCTTACAGATATTTATGAATACTATTTAACAAAAAAGTGTCCGTTTTCGGACACTTTTTTGTTAAAATCGAACGATTAAGAGCTTTTTACTAAAAAACTATTCAATAATCTGATAAATCTGTTTTGCTTCTCTTCTAGAAACAGCATTAAAATGCCACCACTCGTAATCAATTGCTGTAAAACCTGCCGATTTCATGACGGTGCGAAGTAGTACTCTATTAGCCACTTGCTGTTTCGTAAGTTTCTTTTGTTCAAGAAAATAATCTTCTTTGGTTGGATAGGCTAAAGCACCAAAGTAATCATATTTAGTACCCATGTCTAATGCTTTACCATCTGCTGTGGCAATGGTCAAATCAACTGCACTGCCGTAATTATGAATTGACCCCTCGGTAGGGTTCGCTACATATTTGGCTCTTTCTTTTGGCGTATATTGCGTAAGTGTATTCCATAATATTTTTTGGATGCTATGCGGGCGACCGCCATCATATACCAACAGCCGATAATTTGGGTATTTTTGTTGAAGGATAGTATTAGCTTGTTTCAGCATTTTAGCTGGGCGCTTCTGCATAAAACAATTGGTGATACAACCATAGACATCTTTTCCCACAAAATTATCTGTAGTAGAATATTTCAACTCTACTAAAATAGAAGGGTCTATTTCTTGAATATTGACTAACCCTTGTTGAGCCATTTTTTGTTCATACTCACAGTCCGTCTGTGGTTTCTTCTTAAATGTCTTTGGAGGATTATGATCGTTTTTCTCAACTTTTGTTCCTTTTCCACTAGCTAATACTAGCAGAGAAGGCATCACGAAAAGTAATAGACAGAAAATTTGTTTTCTCATATTGTTGATGTCATTAAAGAATAAAACATAAATTTAAGGGTGAAATGCTTTGAATAGTGAAAATAAAGCAATTTTCGCTTTTAATACTTGCTTTTCAAGCGGTTCGCCGCCCGATTAAAATTTTCAAATTGAACTCATCAAACCCTAATGATAACATGGCCTTAAATTACCTATGGATTGCCTTTTTTATTGTCGCTTTTATTGTTGCATTAATCAAACTCATTTTTACGGGAGATACCGAAATATTTAAAATAATTATTGATGGAATGTTTGATTCTTCCGAAGTGGCGGTAATGAAAATAGCTTTGCCTTTGGCGGGTGTCATGACGTTTTTTATGGGTTTATTAAACATTGGCGAACGTGCAGGTGCTATCAATTTTTTAGCTCGTTTAGTAGGCCCTTTTTTTAGCCGATTGTTTCCTGAAATTCCTAAGAACCATCCAGCCAACGGACAGATGATTATGAACTTCTCTGCCAATATGCTAGGGCTAGATAATGCCGCTACACCATTTGGGCTAAAAGCCATGCAAAGTCTACAAGAATTGAATCCGAGTAAAGATGTGGCATCTAACGCACAAATCATGTTTATGGTTTTGCATAGTGCTGGGCCAGTACTGATTCCACTTAGTATTATGGCGCAACGTTCGATTTATGGTGCAGCAGACCCGTCCGATATTTTTATTCCTTGTCTGATAGCTACTTACGTTGCTACAGTTACGGGCTTACTCTTTGTAGCCATTCGTCAAAAAATCAATTTGTTAGATAGGGTAATCCTTACTTGGTTAGGGGGCATTTCGTTATTTATCGGGTTAGTGCTTTGGTATTTTTCAAGTATTCCGAAAGAGCAAATTGAAGTGGTTTCAAAGATTTCTTCCAATGTTATTCTCTTTACATTCATCATCTCATTTCTTGTAGGCGCACTGATAAAAAAGGTAGATGTCTTTAGTGCCTTTATTGAAGGAGCGAAAGGCGGATTTGAAACATCTGTCAAAATTATTCCTTATTTAGTAGCAATGCTTGTAGCGATTGGTGCCTTACGCAATTCTGGAGCATTAACGTGGGTAGTGGATGGCATGAAATATGCCTTTGCTTTAACAGGAATGAACACAGACTTTACCGATGCGTTGCCTACAGCTTTGATGCATCCTTTGAGTGGTGGTGGGTCAAGGGCAATGATGATTGATACGATGAAAACCTTCGGCGCTGATTCTTTCGCAGGTCGTTTGTCTTGTGTTTTCCAAGGTTCTTCAGATACCATTTTTTATGTATTGGCTTTATACTTTGGTTCTGTCAATATCCGCAATACTCGTTATACTCTTTGGGCGGGCTTAACAGCCGATTTAGTAAGTATCATTACGGCTATTTGGGTAAGTTATATTTTCTTTCATTAAGCGTTTAGCTTTGAGAGGTAAGTTTTGAGCTATCGGCTTTCGGGTTTCAGCTTTCGGAATAGATTAACAATCTGCGAAAATCAGCGGTTTTAAATCTGTAAAATCAGCGGGTAAAAACATTGATTAAAAGCCTTGAGAGGTGAGCTTTGAGCTATCGGCTTTCGGGTTTCAGCTTTCGGAATAGATTAACAATCTGCGAAAATCAGCGGTTTTAAATCTGTAAAATCAGCGGGTAAAATATTTTACCGTAATAGCTTAAATCTAGCACCAAGAAAATCATTTTAATAATGATTCAGTCGCCTAACATTGAAAAAAATGTAGTATAAGCTTACCTTTATGTTTTAATTCAAAAAATCACTACTTAGTAAAGTAATACGAGTCTTTGAAGAGGTAGTAATTGACAATAGTAAAGTTTTAAAATTGAAGTTCATTTTGGATATACAAGCAACGAAAATCGCAATTATTGGCCTTGGTTATGTAGGCTTACCTTTGGCTGTAGAATTTGGGAAAAAGTACCAAGTTTTAGGTTTCGATATTAATCAAACACGTGTAGATGAACTAAATGCTGGTCACGACCGTACGCATGAAGTAGCATCGGCACAATTAAAAGCTTCTGAGAAACTTACTTTTTCGGCTACGCCAGAGATGTTGAGTAGCTGTAATATATTTATCGTAACAGTACCTACGCCGATTGATAAATACAAAAAGCCAGATTTGATTCCTTTGCTTTCAGCCAGTAAAACGGTAGGGAAGTATTTAAAGAAAGATGACATTGTAATTTATGAATCAACCGTATATCCGGGCTGTACAGAAGAAGACTGTGTTCCTGTCTTAGAAAAAGAAAGTGGATTGATATTCAACCAAGATTTCTTCTGTGGTTATTCCCCTGAACGCATCAATCCAGGCGATAAGATTAATACCTTGACAAAAATCAAGAAAGTTACTTCTGGCTCAACTGAAGCAATTGCTGAATTTGTTGATAAGCTGTATGGTTCAATTATCGAAGCAGGTACTTATAGGGCATCTTGTATTAAAGTTGCCGAGGCTAGTAAGGCTATCGAGAATGCTCAACGAGATGTAAATATTTCGTTTGTCAATGAATTATCGTTGATATTTGACAAAATGGGCATTGATACCTCAGAAGTATTGGAAGCAGCAGGTACAAAATGGAATTTCTTGAAATTTAAGCCAGGCTTAGTAGGCGGGCATTGTATCGGTGTAGACCCTTACTATCTATTGCATAAATCAGAAAGCTTGGGCTATTATCCACAAGTTATTTTATCGGGAAGACGTGTAAACGATAATATGGGGATTTTTGTGGGAGGAAAATTGATTAAGTTACTAATCAAAAAAGGACATAAAATTGAAGGAAGTAAAGTGCTGATTTTGGGTATTACTTTCAAAGAAAATTGTCCAGATATTCGTAATTCAAGAGTGATTGATGTGTATCAGGAATTAAAAGAATTTGGTGTGAAAATAGATGTGTATGACCCTTGGGCAGATAAAAAAGAAGTTCATGAAGAATATGACATCACGCTTATTGATACAATTACCGAAAAATATGATGGTATTTTACTAGCCGTTTCGCATGACGAATTTCAACAATTGGATTTAGAAAAACTTAAAAATCAAGACGCAGTAGTGTACGATATTAAGTCTTTATGGAATAAAAATTTAGTAGATGCTAGATTGTAAAAATTATCATTTGTTAATAACAATAAATGTTATATCTTTACTACGCCACTGATGGTGGGACTAGATAGAAAAAAAGACGAGCAGCTTTGTTCGTCTTTTTTTGTTGTATTTTAGGGATAATAAAACGGTCGAATATCCTCCTTGATTACATAAATTTAAAGTTGTATGTCAATGAAGGGATAGGAGAGCCAAAGATTGTCAATTGGTAGGCTTTTAAACCCTTTTCAGACCTCATGTATACTGAATACGCATTCGCTCGTCCATAAATGTTATACACAGCAAAAGTCCACGAACCTTCCCAACGCTTTTTCTTTAAGCTTGGATTATTAATCGTCCAAGAGAAATCAAGGCGATGATAATCCTTGATTCTATCGTTATTTCTATCTTGGTAAAAAGGATATTTTGCACCATTATATTCTACAAAACCATTAGGTACAGTAAAAGGTCGACCAGTGTTATAAACAAAAGTAAAGCCAAATTCATGATGCTTACTTTGAGCAATACTGATGGTAGCATTAAAACTATGCGGTCTGTCAAAGTTTGTCGCATACCAGTTACCGCTATTGATTTGCTCCTCGAAGCGTTCCCCTACTTTTATTTGATTTAAAGCCCTAGAATAGGTATAATTTATCCAACCGGTAGTAGCTCCTTTTTTCTTACTGACCATAAATTCTAAGCCATAAGCCCTCCCTTTTCCTTGTAATGTTTGCGTTTCAATATAAGGTTGGAATAAAAAATCAGCTCCAGGTTTAAAATCTATGATATTTTGGGTAGTACGATGATAAGCTTCTAAAGAGAACTCATAAACGTTATCTCTTGAGTTTTTAAAATATCCTACTGAGACTAACTCACTTACCTGAGGCTTAATGTATTTATTGCTTGTTGCCCAACGTGATGTAGGCAGTGGTGTTGTTGTATTAGATACTACTTGTAGGTACTGCCTCATTAAACTATAGCCAAACTTAAGTGAGCTTGTTTCATTAAGCGTATATTTTAAGGCTAGGCGTGGTTCAAAGCCGCCATACGATGCTGAGGATTGTCCCGATTGATAAACGGTAGAGTCTATCACACTAAAATCAGATTTAGGCAATGATGGGTCATAATCTCTGACCGTCGTAGGACCCATTGCCCAGTACTGAGAGTATCTAAGTCCGAAGGATAAATTAAGGCGTTTGCTCAGGGCATATTCATCTTCGATATAAATGCCCGATTCTATGCTTTTCTCTTGAGGAGCCGATTTATAATTCACGCTTGTAGATGTCCCCGGATTTAATACTCCCGGATTGATATTATATAAAATTCCGCTTATGCCTACTTCTATTTTATGTAGTGCTGTCGTATAGTTTAAGCTAGATTTTAGTTGATGATATTTAATGCCGGATTCTATTGATACTTTATTGTTACTGTTTAATTCTGGTAACAAAGTTGTAGGTTGATAATTGGTATAAACTGCGACTGTTTGCAAGTTCAGGTTATTATTGAAAGCATGAAACCATTTAAGCGAAGCATTGGCTGTAGTATAATTATACTGCGTGGAGGTAGCATTCACGTTTCCGATAGTCCCTAATAAGTCTGTTTGGAAGAAATCCTTGCTTAAATAGCTTGAAAATGACAACGTGTTTTTCGTGTCTATTTTATAATAAAGTTTGATGGCTACATCATAAAAATTAGCTTTAATATTTTCTAATCTAGGTGGCCCCAACTTGAACAGGAAATCATTGAAAGAGGCTCTTCCCGAAACCATGATGCCTAATTTGTCTTTTATCAAAGGTTGTTCTATGGTCAATCGATTAGATACCAAACTAATTCCTCCTGTCATTTTAAATTTCTCTAAAGAAGGATTTATCATGTAAATATCAATAACAGATGATGCTCTACCACTAAATCTGGCGGGAATACCTCCTTTGTAGAGGTCTAATCCTGCTACGGCGTCAGGAGGAAAAATTGAAAATAACCCAAAAAGGTGTGTTGGATTAAAAATGGGCGTGTCATCTAAGAGAATAAGGTTTTGGTCAGTTGTACCTCCTCTGATATTTACGCCGTTGGCAGCTTCACCAACAGAAGTAACTCCTGGCAACATTTGTAACCCTCTTAAAATATCCGTTTCGCCCATCATCGCTGGGATTCTCTTAATCATTTTTATACTCAAAGGGTTTACGCCTAATAATGGTCGGGCTACATTATTATTACCCCCTTGACTATTAACAATCACTTCGTCTAGTTCTCGGGCTACGTTTACTAAGCTAATATTCAAGCTTAGGTTTTTGTTGTCCACAAATAATCTCATATTAAAAGGGCGATACCCTAAATGACTTATCGAAAGCGAATAAGTACCTTTTTTTAGATACAAAGTGTGTATGCCTGAAGTATCTGATGAAAAATTCACCTTTTGAAAATCTACTCTTACGGTGGCTTCTTTCAAAATATTATTATCACTTGAATCTCTCACGGCTATTTTAATCGTAAAAAATCGCTGTTTGTTAGCTTCTTGTGCGAAGCTGTGGGAAAAGGAAAGCAATAATGTCGTAATCAGGATAAGTATCGTTGTCTTCATTAGTTTCTGAGGGGGATTATTGCCAGCCTTGAGGTTTGATTGGAGTACGAGTGGCACTTTTTTTACAAGCAGCAAAAGGAGCTCTTGGGTCATCAGGAAGCTTAACTGGGTGTCCTAAAATATAAGCACGATCACCCGTAGCAGTTGTTCTATCCACCCAATGGCGTGTCTTTTGAATATTTGCAACACTGAAATAACCTACTATTTTTTCTGATGGATTAGTAATGTTATTAATATTCCCAACGATGGCTGTAGGAGGAGTGTCTGCTAGCCCACCTGTAGATTGTAGTTGCGATTCAAGGTTTTTATAAAAGGTGTAAGCATCTGGAGAAATACACATTTGCTGTATTTCAACCAAACATCCTTTAGGATAATAAAAAGGTATTTGAGCCACTAGTCGACCAGTGATTAAACGACCATCAGATGCCAAATCAGAAAATACGTTTACTTTGCTACTTTTAAAAATAGCATAACATTCGCCCTCACAGTTATAATCTACAGAAGCATCACGCGAGCCAGCGACTGACATACAACTTTGTGTAAAAGTATTATAAACACCATAGTTGCAAGTGGCACATTGTTCAATTCGCTCATAGTGAATAGTTCGCCATAAGTAATAATTTTTTTCTGAGGGATTATCCTGAAAATCTACAAAAACATCGTTGGCCGATTGAAAAGTTTTGCCATCATCTGACACCTTACTTTGGGGATTAAAGGTATCATACGCCTTTAAAATCGGCGAAGTAGAGACTACCTGCTGGGGTGTCGATTCGTATTGTTGGTTATTAGGTAAAGTAAACTTCAAGATATATTTTTCAGAAGGGTTTATCTTCAAATTTGAAGGAGGTGTAAAATTCCCACTTCCTGTTTCAATAAGCTTGATAGCTTGTTTTGAATTAACTAAATAAATAGAAGCTTGGATAGAGGAAATTGATTCTGGACGAATGTACTGGTCTGTATAAACAGAATATCTAATTTTGATGGTGTCGGGGTTTTCTGTGTCATTTGTAAGCAATCCTTCTACGACCAATATTTTATTGTTTTGATTGAAACTAACATCGTACGGATCAATACAGGCATAAAGACCTGTTAAGAAGAGAAGGATTAAAAACAAACGACTAATTGATGAAAAAGTATTGTTCATGTATTTGTTAAATTGGATGGAGTGTTTATTTAAAAGTCATGTGATGATTCAGTATCATCACAATCGGCTGTAGAATTAAATGAATGAGGAATCGTTAAAATGAAACTAGTATGAAAATTTCATTCTTTGAAATTAGTGATAATTTTATATATTGTAACAAAAAAGTACAATCATATTCTTAATATTTTTTAAATGAGACTATCGGGGGATTTTTGCCTATATATAGCAGAATTGTTAAGCTCTTCGCTAAGAATAAAGGTTGCTGATAATGACAAAGGGGTTATCTCAATTACTTGAAATAACCCCTTTTGTATGAATAACTAACTAAACCACAGTACGAATTTTTAATTCATCTAATTGTTTTTGATCGATTGTTGAAGGCGAGTCAATCATGATATCGCGTCCTGAATTGTTTTTCGGGAAGGCAATAAAATCACGGATTGAATCTGAACCACCGAATAAAGAACAAAGACGGTCGAAACCGAATGCTAATCCACCGTGTGGAGGTGCTCCGTATTCAAAAGCATCCATCAAGAAACCGAATTGATGTTTTGCTTCTTCATCCGAGAACCCTAGTACTTCAAACATTTTCGCTTGTAGTTCTTTTTGGAAAATACGAATAGAACCACCGCCTACTTCAACGCCATTGATTACTAAATCGTAAGCGTTTGCACGAATTTTTCCTAATTCTCCTGTTTCCAGATACTGCAAATCCTCTGGTTTAGGGCTAGTGAAAGGGTGGTGCATCGCAAACCAACGGTTTTCGTCTTCGCCATATTCTAATAATGGGAAATCTACCACCCAGTGAGCAGCATATTTTTTAGGGTCACGCAAACCTAAACGATTACCCATTTCAAGGCGTAATTCATTTAATTGTTTACGTACTTTATCACCAGTACCCGAAAGAATCAAGATTAAATCTCCTTTTTCAGCACCGAATGCTTCAGCCCATTTCTTCAAATCTTCTTCAGCATAGAATTTATCTACCGACGATTTTAAGCTTCCATCAGCATTGTAACGAAGGTAAATCATACCTTTCGCACCAATTTGCGGACGCTTTACAAAGTCAGTCAATTCGTCAACTTGCTTACGTGTATATTCTGCACAACCTTTGGCATTGATACCCACTACGACATCGGCAGCGTCGAATACAGGAAAATCTTTTCCAGAAGTCAAATCTATTTCGTCACTTTTCAATTCCACAAACTTCATGTCAAAACGAATGTCTGGTTTGTCAGAACCGTAATATTTCATGGCGTGTGCATACGTCATACGTGATACTTCGCCCAATTCCATATTTTTTACATTCAAGAATAAATGGCGAATCAAGCCTTCAAACATATTCAATACGTCTTCTTGCTCGATAAACGACATTTCACAGTCAATCTGAGTAAACTCTGGCTGACGGTCAGCACGTAAATCTTCATCACGAAAACATTTTACGATTTGGTAGTAGCGGTCAAAGCCTGAAACCATCAATAATTGCTTGAATGTTTGTGGTGATTGTGGTAAAGCATAAAACTCCCCTGGGTTCATTCTTGAAGGAACGACAAAGTCTCTTGCTCCTTCGGGAGTAGACTTTATCAACACAGGGGTTTCTACTTCTATAAAATCTTGTTTGTCGAGATAATCTCTTGTGAAACGCGCCACTTGATGACGTAACTGTAAGTTAGCTCTTACAGGATTACGACGTAAATCGAGATAACGATATTTCATACGAATATCATCACCACCATCTGTGTCGTCTTCAATCAAAAATGGAGGCAATTTTGCTGGGTTGAGTACTTCTAAAGAAGTAACTTTTATTTCAACATCACCAGTCGGAATTTTATCGTTTTTAGAAAGACGTTCAACTACATTACCTGTCGCAGCAATAACAAATTCACGACCGAAGGTACGAGCCAAATCTAACACTTCTTTAGGCGTTTTGCCTTCTTCAAGCATCAACTGCGTGATACCGTAGCGGTCACGGAGATCAATCCAGATCATACCGCCTTTGTCACGAGTTTTCTGTACCCATCCACAGAGGGTAACCGTTTGGTTTACATTTGTGAGGCGGAGTTCGCCATTATTGTGTGTTCTGAGCATAAAGAATTATATCCTGCCACAGGCTTTGTTGCGAAAATCAATAGGAATTTTCCAATTCCAGATAGGCAGAAACTTGTGGTAAGTTTTTATTTTTTGCAAAATTACAGAAATTAGACGTTTTGAAAACTATTTGATTGGTTTAAAGATTGGTATTTATAGCATGATTGATAAAATAGATTGAATAAATTAAATATTTTTAGGTACGATTCTAAAAAATCGGGCTATGATTTATGAAGAAAGTAGCAATAATTGGAGCAGGCATTGCGGGCATTGCAACCGCCATTCGGTTGGCTCATAAAGGTTTTGAAGTAACTGTTTTTGAAGCAAATGCTTATGCTGGAGGCAAATTAAGCAGTTTTGAGTGCGAAGGGTATCGTTTTGATGCAGGGCCTTCTTTGTTTACTTTGCCTCATTTGGTAGACGAACTTTTTGAGTTAACAGGCAAAAACCCTCAAGAATATTTTAATTATGTAAAGTTGCCAGATATTTGTCATTATTTTTGGGAAGATGCTACAAAACTTACCGCTTGGGCTGAAACTGAGCGATTTGCAAACGAAGTTGAGCAGGTTACGGGTGAGCCTGCACAGAAAATTCTGGATTTCTTGAAAGATAGTGCTTTTAAATATGAAGTGCTGGACGGACTCTTTTTACAAGACTCATTGCATAAACTTTCTACATGGACATCGATGAAAGCCTTCAAGGGTTATCTGAATTTACCCAAGCTCGGTATTTTCGGAACGATGAATCAGGCGAATGAAAAACTGTTTAAGAACCCTAAGGTTGTACAACTCTTCAATCGTTATGCCACTTACAACGGTTCAGACCCTTATCAAACCCCTGCTACGCTCAATATTATTCCTCATTTAGAATACAATATAGGAGCATTCTTTCCAAAAAAAGGTATGGTTTCTATCACAGATTCATTGGTAAAACTGTCCGAAGATTTGGGTGTAACATTCAACTATAAAAGCAAAGTAGAAGAAATACTACTAACCAACAAAAAAGCGGCGGGCATTCGATTCAGTAATTCATCAGGGCAACATATCGAGCAAAATGTTGACATAGTGGTTTCTAACATGGATGTAACCCATACCTATCGCAAGCTTATGCCCACTCAACAGCATCCTGAGCGATTATTAAATCAACCAAAGAGCAGTTCGGGCGTAATTTTTTATTGGGGTATCAAAAAACAGTTTGCCGAATTGGGGCTACATAATATTTTCTTTAGTGACGACTATCGGAAAGAGTTTCAGACAATGTTTAATGATAAAACCATTACATCCGACCCTACGGTTTATATCAATATTACCTCCAAATTAAAAAAAGATGATGCTCCCGAAGGCTGTGAAAACTGGTTTGTACTCATCAATGCGCCAGCCAATGAAGGACAAGACTGGGATAAAATCATTGCTGATACTCGCCAAAATGTGATTAAGAAAGTATCAAGGATATTAAAAGTAGATATTTCCGACTTAGTAGTATGCGAAGAAATTCTTGACCCACGAACTATTGAATCGAAAACGTCGTCGGCACAAGGCGCTTTGTATGGCAATTCATCCAACAATCGTTATGCTGCCTTTTTAAGACACGCAAATTTTTCGTCCAAGATAAAAAATCTATATTTTGTGGGAGGTAGCGTACACCCTGGCGGAGGTATTCCTTTGGCGATTTCCTCGGCCAAGATTGCTTGTAAATATATCGATGCTTAGAATAATAATAGTATCAATTAGGGGTTTTTAGTGTATCATTTGTCTTGCTTAAAACTAAAGCTTTATAAAATATGAAAAGACTAATCGCTATACTGGTTTTGATGATTTTAGGAGGAAAGATTACTGCTCAGAATGTCTTTACCAAAATCCCGACCTTGCCTCATACACACGAGGTAGATATTTTTTTCTTGCATGAATTGCCCATCACAGAACCTTATTTTAAAACATTGATGATTGAAACCGATGGCAATGATTATAACGATGCCATCGTACAGCTCAAGCAAAAAGCACAGTCTGTAGGGGCTGATGCGGTAATTATCCTGAACTATGATAGGGGACATTTGATAAGCGTTGGAGCGAAGTATAAAAAAAATATGGCAAGTATTGATTCTACCGTGGCTTTTTTAAAAACTATCAGAGTAGTGCCTATTAATAACAACAAAGGCAGTGGTGATATTCAATTTGATATTGACGGAACGATTAAGCCTAATCAGAGCAAAGAACTAATTAATTATTTTGAAGACAATATTTTGAACTATGATTTTGATTTTCTGATAAGCGATAAGTCATCTCGTTGGCAAGAAACCGCTGATATTTATAATCGCATTGAAAGACGAAAATTAAAAAATAATAACGGGACAGTAGTAAAAAAGGTAACGCTGAATTATGTTAATAGCAATAGTAAAATTCCACAGGTTTTAGACGTAGACGACCTCAATCAAAATTATGCCTCCTCGTCAATGTGGCATACTGAAAGATTATTCCCCGTGTATAATAACATAGGTAAACTTACTGAACTAAGTGTTTATTGGAAAAATGCATTGGTGCGTCGTCAACAATTATTTTATGATGCCAAAAATCGATTAATCATGGCTGATTGGGTAAAATTTGAAAATCAGAAGCCAATTCCTTTCCTCCGAGTAGAGTATGAATATTATAAAAATGCGGATTTGAAATTGTAATCTTGCGTACATTCGTAAAGTTTTAGAACTTTGCCTTATCAAATTTAAAATTTACGAATTACATAAAGAGATGCTTCAAAGAATTCAGACCTTATTATTACTTGTCGTTGCCGTAGCAATGGCATCAGTAACAGTTTTACCTATCTGGGAAAAAAATAGTGCTTTGTTGAATGAAAGGGTAGTGTTAACTGCTTTTAACCTTGAACATTGGAAAGAGAATGCTTGTATCAGCACAGCTAGTACTGCTGCTATTGGTATTTTAGCAATTATCGTTGTTTCGATTGCGATTTTTTCAATTACACAATACAAAAAAAGGGTATTGCAGATGACGTTAGGTTTAATCAATTCGCTATTGATTGCCATAACGCTGGGGATTACTTTTTATGAAGTATTTAAAGTAGGCGTACCTATGTTTGAGCCAGAAGTACAAGGAAATTACGGTGCTGGTTTTGTAGCGTCAGTAGTAGCGATGTTAGCCAACATGATTGCTAATCGTTTTATTCGTAGGGATGAAATGTTAGTGAAATCTTCTGATAGAATGAGATAGGTTTTAAATATTTTACCCGCAGATTTACAGAGATTTTTATCGCTGATTTTCGCAGATAGTATATGTTCTGTGAAAATCAGCGTTTTTTATCTGCCAAATCAGTGGGTAAATATAAAATCAATTTTTTACTATAAATTTTATCTTTTCCTTACCCGCAGATTTACAGAGATTTTTATCGCTGATTTTCGGAGATAGTATATGTCTGCGAAAATCAGCGTTTTTAATCAGCAAAATCAGCGGGTAAAAACTTACTTCGCCACTGACTTAATATGATATTCCTGTATTAAAGCAGGGTTCTCTGGCGTCAGGGTAAAGCTAATTTCAATATTGGCTTTTTCGCCTTCTAATACAAAAGTACCTCTCAGGTTATTCTCTGGCTTAATTTCTTTTATTCCTACAATCTTTCCTGCATTTTCAAAAATAGGTGTTGCTTCTTTCTGCAAGCTTGGCACGAAATAATCAAGGAAGAAGTTCTCTGCAAAAATGCCACTCGTTTCAGCATTTTTCCAAGTAGGCAACAGTGCTGTTAGCTCATTAATTCGTTGTTTCAGAATAGGCGAAACAGGAATTGGCTTAGGTTTTAGTTTAGCTAACGCTACTAAAGTATCCAATACTTGTATATTAAAATAACCAGCGTTGGCATAAGTAAGATTACTAAATGAAATTACGCCAATGCCATAATCTTGTAAGATGCGCCAGTTACTACCAAAGCCCGGTAAACCTCCACTATGCCCAACCGAACGCCTGCCTTCGGCATCTGTAGACTGCCCTAAACCATATCCATAAGCACTTGCCATAGCCACCTTACGACCTGTAGGATATTTATAATTTTGGTTTATGCCAATAAACTGCCAAGGTTGTTGCATTTCTCGAACGGAACTTCTTTTTACAGGCCCTTTTTCAATACCGTCGCTAGCTGGCCACACAGATTGATGAAAAGCTACATATTTACTAAAGTCTTCTATGGTTGTAATCATTCCGCCCATTGCCCCATAAGCACCGTCGTGTAATAATGGTTGTTCTACCCATTGTTCGTTTAACCAACGGTAACCATGTGCCAATTGTTCTGCGGGCACTTTGCTGTATTCCCAATAGGTATTGTTCATTCCTAAAGGCTTTAAAATATTCTCGTTGATGTATTGTTGATACGACTGTCCAGAAACTTTTTTGATGATATATCCCAACATCGCAAAACCCATGTTACTGTATTCATAAGCGGTACTTGGGTTATTAGAGAACGTAATTCCCTTTTTGAACATTTTTAGCATGGCTTCATCGCTGATAGCCAACTGACGATCGCCCCAAGGATTATCTTCAGGAAAACCTGCCGAATGCGTTAACAAATTACGGACAGTAATGTCTGGAGCATCTTTCGTCAACAAATGTTGCCCTTTTAACTCAGGGATGTACAAATACGCAGGATTATCCAACTTTAGTTTGCCTTCATCCCTTAATTTCAAAATAGCCATAGCCGTAAAGCTTTTCGACATGCTGGCAATTCTAAAATCTGACTGTATGGAAGCGGGTGTTTTTTTATCAAGATTGCTATAGCCCACAGCACCCGAATGTATTAATTTGCCATCTACCACTAAGCCATACGTAAAAGCAGGATAATGGTTTTTTTCAGCATAAGCTTTAAAAATTTGGTCGATTTGAGGTAAGCTAGCTTTAATATTTTTTAAGCGTTCGTCTTCATTTTGCGCCTTTATTGGGTAGCTAGATAATAAACAAAGAAAAAGGCAGAGAGATAGTAGTTTTTTATAAATCATCTGTTTGTTGAGTTTGTGAGTATGATGTGAAAAGAATAAACCAAAATACTTAAATTATTAGATAATATACCGTATAAAAATGAAATTAATTAACAAATATTTGACGACAGTGAATAGCTATTCAAATAGCATTTTTCAAAATCTTCACAGCGTCTTCGGTTTCTTTAAAATTCATGGAAGCAAAACCTATTCTACAAGCATTCTCAGACGGATATGCTGACCCATCTGAGATATAAAGTCCATTTTTAGCCACTTTTTTAGCAAGGTCTATTAAAGAAATACTGTTGTCAAACTTTGTCCAGATAGCCATACCGCCATCAGGAATTTTAAAGTCGATAACATTCCCCAATTCCTTTTTCAATAAATCACAAGTAAAGTCTCGTCGTTCTTTATAGATTTTCAACACTTTTGCGGCATGGCGTTTTAGCGTCCCGTTTTCCAACATATCTGCTAACGATAATTCCAGAATGGTATCACCTTGTCGGTCTATAATACGCCTAAGCTTGGCGAGTTCTTGAATGATTTCTTGATTTGCTACGACATAACCCACCCGAAAAGTAGGCGCAATTTTTTTAGTAAACGAACCAATATACACGACCAAACCATGTCGGTCGGCACTTGCTAAAGGCAATACTGGTCGATTGGCATAATGGAAGTCATAATCATAGTCATCCTCAATAATATAAAAACGATACTTTTCTGCCAAAGCCAATAGTTTAATCCTTCGTTCGGGTGTAAGCGTCACCGTAGTAGGATGGTAATGATGTGAAGTAACGTAAATTGCTTTAATGGGTTTTTTGAGGCAAATCTCTTCAATGGCATCCACCATGATTCCGTCTTCATCAATAGGAATAGTATTAATTTTTGCTCCTAACGTGGCAAAAGTCATATTGGTTGCTGGATAATTTAAAGCACCCACAATTACTTCATCACCTTTTTCAAATAATGCTAAGCCAACTAAATAAATAGCCATCTGGCTTCCTCTAGTAGTAATAATCTGTTCAGGTGATGTATTCATACCCCGTGTTTCATTCAACACTTTTGAAAAAGTTTCACGAAGTCGCCATGTACCATACACAGAGGAATAATTAAGTACTGAAGGTTCACCAAACTTAATATAATGAGCATACAAACGAGCTAATTCGTCTCTAGGTGCTAAGCGTACATCAGGTAGTCCATCATTAAAGGCTAGTCTTTGTGTAATAACAATAGGAATTTTTACGTGGACATTCTTAGGAAAATCCATTGAAAAGTTGTCTTTGCCTTCTTCCTGAAAGTCTTTTTGTGATAATAAAATGGGCTTTACATTGGGTAGATGTTGGGCAATGAAGGTTCCTTTTTTAGGCAATACCTCAATCCAACCCTGCGAATACAATTCATCGTAGGCTGCCACAACAGTTTTACGATGTAGAGCCAGAAGCTCTGCCATTTGTCGGGAACTCAACAATTTTGTACCTTTTTTCAGAATACCCGATTGGATATTCTTGATGATTTCATTGGCTATTTGTACATAAACAGGCAAAGAAGCATCCTTCCTGATGTCAAGCAAGGTTTTATAAGGAATTTCCATCTGGACTACTTGTATGTAAAATTGTGGAGTACTAAACTAATCCAGTAAAGATAGAAATTTGTAAATAATCTTGACAGAAAACCCCAATTAAAAATATGGCAACATTACCAATTACCGAAAGAACAAAAATTAGTCGTGCAGCAAAAAAAGGCGATTATACTGAAGAAACTATCCATAGTATTTTAGATGAAGGGCTTTTCTGCCATGTTTCTTATGTCGAAAGAGAAATACCCATGTGTATTCCGACAGGCTATGGTCGTATCGGCAATACATTATACATTCATGGTTCAGTGGGCAGTCATTTTATGCGTGCTATTGCCGATGGCAGAACCGTTTGTATTAGTGTATCTTTGATTGATGGACTAGTATTAGCGAGGTCAGCTTTTAGTCACTCAGTCAATTATCGCTCTGTGATTATGTTTGCCCCAGGGACAGTGGTTACAGACGAAACCGAGCGGTGGAATGCACTAGAAGCCATTACAGAACAATTTATTGCAGAGCGTTGGGATAATGTTCGTCTACCCACTAAAAGTGAAATGCAGAAAACAATGGTTATCTCGTTTCCTTTAGAAGAAGCTTCAGCAAAAACAAGAACAGGACCACCTAATGATGATGAGGAAGATTATGATTTTCCCGTTTGGGCGGGCGTTTTACCTTTGAAATTACAGGCACAAAACCCTATTCCAGATCCAAAAATGCAATTTGATATACCTGTGCCGGAATATGTTAGTAAATTAGTTAGTAAATGAGTGAGTTGTGAGTTAGTGATTAATTATTTTAGTCTATAGAAATAATAATCACTCATTCACAATTCACTAACTCACAATTATAAAACTCATGCAAATCCTACCTCCATCACCCGAAGAAAATTTTGGTCTTTTTAGTAATTATATCAACAAAGTAAATACCGTTGAATTACTAAAAGGCCTAGAAGACAACCAAGAAATACTGATTCAAAAAATGCTTTCATTGGATGAAGCAACATTAAATTATCAATATCAGCCTAACAAATGGACTATCAAAGAAGTGGTAGGCCACGTGATTGATACAGAAAGAATTTTTGCTTACCGTGCTTTACGCTTTGCCCGTCACGATAATACTCCTTTGGCTGGCTATGATGAAGTATTGTATGGTGATACATCCAATGCTGGGCAACGAACGATTCAAGATTTACTAGAAGAATTTACGGCTGTCCGTAAAGCTACCATTACTTTATTCAAAAGTTTTAATGAAAAAATGCTTGAAGAAAGAGGCGTAGCTAGCAGTTTTACTATTTCTGTACGAGGTATGGGCTATGCTATTTTAGGGCATTGTACGCATCATTTGCAAATTATTGATGAGCGATATTTATAAAGGAAATGATTTTTAGCTTTAATATACCATACGCTGGCTAAGATAAATGGATAGAGAATAACATAAAGTATTGTTATTTTTAGATATTGTTGGTTATTTCGTGTAAATATTGCTTGAAAAATGACCAATCCCATTAAAAGTACACAACTATCGCAAGAACAATTGCTCTGGAATCATTTCAGAGCAGGTGACGAAGTGGCTTTTACGCAATTATCTAAGCAATATTATAAAACGTTGGTGCATTATGGCAGAAAGTTTACATCCAACAATCAAATTATTGAAGATGCCATTCAAGACTTGTTGATAAAATTATGGGTTCGTCGTGCTTCTCTTAATGAAGTAGAATCTGTAAAGTTTTATTTATTAAGGGCTTTCAGAAACCAACTTTTCAAAACATTACAACTTTTCAAGGCCGTTCCTTTAGAAGATGATTTTAACGATATTCATGTAGAGGATTCTTCTGAAATCTCTTTTATCGCAGAAGAATCCTCTAATAGTATCAATAGCAAAGTATCTTCTTCGTTAAAACAGTTGCCAGAAAGACAACGCGAAATCCTGTACCTTCGATTTTACCAAGACCTTCGGGTGGAGGAAATCGCTCAATTGCTCCAAATAAAACCACAGTCTGTCAGTAATACTATTCAAAGAGCTTTGGCTACTATTCGCGAAAACTGGGAACTTGTGTTATTGCTATTCTGCTGGTTTGCTTTCTAATATTTTACCTCCTCTCTCATTATATCTCCCTTATTAGCATTTTAAAATTGGTTTTTATCAAACCGAAAGGCTTGATAATTAGTAAAATACGAAGCCAAAAAAGAGATTTGTATAATTTTATTAAAAAATTGTCTTTTTTGTGAGTATCCGATGACTCCTTTTGGGATGTTAGCATTAGAACAGCTATTTCAAGCATTTTATGATAACTAATAAAGAATTTCAAGAGCTATTGGAAAATCCAAGTTTCAGGACTTGGGTATTTGATAGAAATTCACAAGATGGTGCTTACTGGACATCTTGGATAGCAGCAGATATAGATAGAAAGGAACTTGTAGAACATGCCCGAGATTTCTTATTGTCGATTCAAGGAGAAGTTGTTGATTTGGAAGATCAGTATATCGACTCTCAGATTCAGAAAGCACTCACCGAAGCTAAAAAACAAGAGCATTTACCAGAAGAAGAAGTAGAAATAACCGAAGTGGTTCCGCTTTGGAGAAGATATTGGACCGTAGCGGCCTCTGTTATCTTATTGATAGGTGTGAGTTGGTTTTTCTTGAATAAGAATGAAGCAAAACAAGAATATGCCCTCTATCAAAAACAAACCTCTGATGCAAAGGCGAATAGTGAACTTGTAGAGGTGATTAATGATGGAGAAAAAAGTAAGTTAGTACAGTTGCCTGATGGAAGCTCCATTGTGCTACAAAAAAATAGCCGATTGAGCTATCAGAAAGCTTTTAATAATAACAAAAGAGAGGTATATCTAGTTGGTGAAGCCTTTTTTGAAGTAGCCAAAAATCCTGAACGTCCATTTTTTGTATATGCCAATGAATTGATTACCAAGGTACTAGGAACAAGCTTTACCATAAAGGCTTTTGGAAAAGATAAAGACATTCGGGTAATTGTAAAAACGGGGAAAGTATCTGTTTTTACTCAGCATGATGAAAGTGCTTCACAGCTTAAAAATAATAGAGAATTAACGGGGATGGTTTTAACGGCTAACCAACAGGCAATCTACCAACGTCAGGAAATTAGGTTAGTGAAAGCCATTGTGGATAATCCTGTGATATTAACATTACCGATTGAAAACCAGAAGTTTGAATTTAATGCAACCCCTATTTCAGAAGTATTTAGCATCCTTGAAAAATCGTATGGTGTGGATATTGTTTACGACGAAGAAGTAATGTCTAAATGCAGCATTACGGCAAAACTGGGTGATGAACCTCTTTTTGAAAAACTAAAATGGATTTGTTCGATTACAGAAGCTAGTTATGAGGTTTTAGACGGACAAATTATTATTTCTGGTAAACCTTGCAAGTAATTTAACATGAGTACTACATAATCAATAAAAAAGGTGAACGATGTTGACGCATCATTCACCTAGAATGTCCCCTTCGCTTTGCTTCGACACAAACATCCAGAAATGGATGAGGGGATTCCTTTGCCAATTCTTTCCAACTAACAAATTATTCAAAAGTATGAAAAAAAAGTTGCCATCGTATCAAATTTTACGAAAAATCATGAAAATCAGTTTACTGCAAATCGCTTTATCTGTTTTGTGCATGAGCTTCTCATTTGCTCATGATACTAAAGCTCAAGATTTGTTGAACAAGAAAGTGACGCTCCATTTGAAAAAGAATGAAGTAGAGGATGTTTTACAAAAAATTGAAAAGTTAGTAGGAATCAATTTTATGTATAGTCCCGAGTTGATTGAATCCAAAAGAAAGGTTTCAATTGATGCAGAAGGAAAACCACTTTCTGAGGTTTTGACTGACTTTTTATCTCCATTAAGTATTAATTATGAAGTATCTGGACAGCAAATTCTTTTAAAAAGAAAAAACGAAGTCCCCTCAGAAAACAAAATCAGTACCACCCAAGAGTCCGAAAAAATTGAGGAGGTAATAACGGGTACTGTGACTGATGATAAGGGGGAAGCGCTTGTTGGAGTAAGTATTTTAATAAAAGGAACAAGCCGAGGAACTACTACGGACCCAAACGGAAAGTTTAGGTTATCAATCCCGAACGAACAAGCCGTTTTGGTATTTACTTCTGTGGGATATTTGAAAACAGAGGTGGTTGTTGGCAAGCAATCTTCATTGAATGTAGTTTTAAAGGCAGATATTGGCAATCTTGATGAAGTAATCGTAGTAGGTTATGGTACGCAAAAGAAAAGTGAAATTTCTGGCGCAGTATCTGTCGTAACCCCCAAAGAAATAAGTCAGAACCCTTCTCCAAACCTTAGTAATTCATTAGTTGGACAAACCGCAGGGCTCATTGCTACACAGCGGTCGGGGGAGCCGGGCAAAGATGCTTCTAATATTTATATCAGAGGGATTGGTACTACAGGAGATGCTTCGCCAATCTTTGTTATTGATGGAATTGTGCGTTCTTCTAGCGACTTTGCCCAATTAAATTCTAGTGAAATACAGTCTTTCTCCATCTTGAAAGATGCCGCAAGTGCTGCTGTTTTTGGGATTCGTGCGGGTAACGGTGTAATTCTTGTGACTACCAAAAGAGGTGCAGAAGGAAAAATGCAAATCAATTTTTCTTCTAACATTGGCGTACAAGAAAGAACCAGAAATCCTCAATTCTTGAATTCATACGAATTTGCATCATTATATAATGAAGCCTTAGCTAATGAAGGAAAATCTCCACTTTATACTGAAGACGATTTACAAAAGTACCGCACGCATTCAAGTCCTGATACGCATCCAGATTCCGATTGGTTTTCTGTATTGAAAAAAAGTGCTTTGATGCGTAGTTACAATCTATCTGCTACAGGTGGGTCGGATAAAATACGCTATGCTACTTCCTTTGGTTATTTAAAACAAGAGGGTATTATTCCTTCAAACGTATTCAATAGATACAATTTCAGGACTAATATTGATGCTAATGTTACCAGTACTACTAAGCTATCTTTTGATATTTCTGGGAGAGATGAAAAAACTAATAATGTGGCATCAACAGAGGTATTTCGTTGGATGTCTGGAACGCCACCTAATAGAGCACCCATACAATGGTCGAACGGACAGTATTCTAATGGCCCGTCTTATTTAACCTTGCCAGACAATGGTTATAGAAAAACAGGAATACAATCGTTTAGAGGTAGAATAGAATTAGAACAACAATTGCCATTTATATCGGGCTTATCAATAAAAGGTATTGCTGCTTATGACAAAACTTTTACAGGAGACAAAAACTGGACTTTTACTAAAATTCCATTTTATAGTAGAAACACGGACGGAACTTTTGTAGAAGGAGCGAAGGGCGCTAGTTTGTTGGAACAACGAAATTATGATGACCAATCGATAACACTTGAAGCACATTTGAACTATAAAAAGACGATTGGATTGAGTGCGTTATCAGGGTTATTATTATATACACAAACAGAACAATCATGGAATTCATTATGGGCATCTAGAGATGGATATAATTTAGGAATAGATGAATTGAATTTTGGTGCAGCCGCCAACCGCAATAATAGTGGATATTCAGGAAGTAGTGGTAGACAAGGGATTGTTGGTAGATTTAACTGGTCTTATGACGATAAATATACGATTGAAGGTAGCTTTAGAGCCGATGGTTCAGAGCAGTTTGCTAAAGGAAAACGTTGGGGCTTTTTCCCTTCAGTTTCGCTAGGGTATGTAATATCACAAGAGTCATTCTTGAAAGAATCTTCTACGATTGATTACCTGAAAATTCGTGGTTCTTACGGGATTTTAGGAAACGACCGTTTGGGTAGCCAAAGATTCCTTTATCTACAGTCTTATTATGTCAATAGCTCAGCCGTTTTTGGTAATGGAAGCGTACAACCAGGTATTGATGAAGGTCGTTTATCTAATCCAGATGTAACGTGGGAAACTGTTAAAAAACTTAATATTGGTGTTGACGGAACCTTTTGGAAAGGTAAATTGACAACAAGTGTTGACTATTTCTTTGATAAAAGAAGTGACATTTTAGCAGATAGAAACCTTTCAGTTCCTGGTCTTTTGGGTATTGGATTGCCTATTGAAAACTTAGCAAAAGTTAATAACGGAGGTATTGAAATAACCGTGGGGCATAAGAATAGAGTAAACAAAGATTTACATTATTCGATGAGTGGAAACTTCACTTTTGTGAAAAACAAAATTATTTTCATTGATGAAGCTGATTCTGAAAACCCAAATATCAAAAGAACAGGTCAGCCGCTTAATACACAATTTGGTCTTAGAGCTATTGGCTTATTCCAAACACAACAAGAAGTTGATAATGCACCAACCCAAATAGGGAAGACTGCGCCAGGTGATATTCGTTTTGAAGACATCAACAAAGATGGCAAAATAAATGACCTAGACAGAGTACCAATAGGGAAGTCTAATACGCCAGAAATTATTTTTGGGTATAACGGTAACGTACAATACAAAAACTTTGAGTTTTCATTCCTATTCCAAGGAGCTACGAATGTAAATCAATATTATGCAGGAGAAGGAGCATGGCCATTCTTCGTGGGGGCTGGTGCTTTGAAAGCTAATTTAGACCGATGGACTCCAACAAATCCTAATGCCAGTGAGCCACGTGTACTAATTGATGTGAGTAACCTTAACCATAGTGAATCTTCATTTTGGATGAAAGATGCCTCGTATATACGTCTTAAAAATATAGAATTGGCGTATAATCTTCCAGTAGAGAAATTAAAGCAAAAATTTATCAAAGGGATGCGCATTTATATTAATGCCAATAATATAGCTACGTGGTCGAAGATAAAAAATTATGACCCTGAAAATGCAAGTGGTAGAGGGTGGGATTACCCACAATTTAGAATCTGGAATGCAGGAGTAAACTTTAAATTTTAGAAGACATTAAGATGAACATAATCATTAAAAAAACAATATTACTTAAATGTACACTAGTGGTGTGTATATCAATACTATTAGGTTGTGATAGCAGTATCTTAAACCAAGTTCCTAAAGATTCACTTACGGAAGAAACAGTTTGGACTGACCCACAAGGAGCAACACAGTTCGTTAATGCCATTTATGGTAGAATGCCTTCTGGTTTTGACCGTAACTACGAAGGATGGGCAAAAGGACTTTATTTACTAGATGGTGTTTCAGATGATGGCGAAGTGTGTATGCCTTGGACGCATTCTAACAATTTACAATCGGGTAATTTTTTGCCTTCTGGAACCCCTTGGGGCGAAACGTGGGGTGATTATTACGCTTTGGTTAGAAAAACAAATGTTGCCTTAGAGAATCTTGGTAGACTAAAAGATGAAACTCTTAGGAATCGACTTATGGGAGAAACTTATTTTTTAAGAGGATTCATTTATCATGAACTTTTGAGATTATACGGACAGAAATCTACAGGTAGCGAGCCAACAGGAGTACCATTGATTAGTAAAAGTTTGACCCTTAATGATAATTTTCAATTACCGAGAGCAACTTATGACCAAGTAGTTGATTTTATCATAAGCGACATGGATAAGGCTATTTCGATGCTTCCTAAAAAAGGAGCTATTGAGGCAGGAAGAGCAACATCAGGGGCGGCCAATGCACTAAAAAGTCGTGTATTATTATATGCCGAACGTTGGGCGGCTGCGGCAGATGCTGCCAATAAAGTAATTAATACAGACTATACGTTGTTTAGTGATTATAGAACATTGTTTCTTGTAAAGAACAACAATGAAGTAATATTTGCCAAGAAATTTCAAGCACCAGATAAAGTTCATTATGGATTGAATAACGGATTTGACGTTGTGAATTCACCGCCTTCATTCAAAGGAGGTAGTGATGCAGGATGGGGCGGTAATGTGCCTACACAGAATTTTGTAGATTCTTATGAAATGATTGATGGAAAGCCACAAGCTACTTCGCCTTTATATAAACCAACTGATCCTTATACAAATCTTGACCCTCGTTTTGAAGCAACAGTGGTACATAATGGTTCTACTTTCCGTGGGAAAGTCATAGAATTATTCGCTGGCGGAGGGGATGTAACTGGTAAACCCGAAGATACCAAGACAGGCTACATCCTTCGTAAATTTCATGAAGAACAATATGTTATTTACACAAAAAGTAGTGACCAAGATTGGCTTTTTATAAGATACGCAGAGGTTTTATTGAATTATGCAGAAGCTAAAAACGAAGCGTCTGGTCCTGATGCAACGATATATAGTGCTATCAATGCTATCAGAAAAAGAGCAGGAATGCCAGATTTAGAGACTGGACTTTCAAAAGAACAAATGCGTGCTAAAATCAGAAATGAACGTAGAGTAGAATTAGCCTTTGAAGAACATCGCTTTTTTGACATTCGTAGATGGAAGATAGCTGAAAGTTTATTGAATGGGCCTTTGTATGGGATGAAAATAACTAAAACGGGTAATACGCTTACTTATACAAAGTATGCTTTTGAAACAAGAAGCTTCCCGTCTAAATTATATGTGTTACCGATTCCACAATCAGAAATAGATAAAAATCCAGCGGCTAAACAAATAGCTGGTTGGTAATTATTTAGATTTTTTAATAGTTGAATTTATTTAATCAAAGAGGTTATTAAGGACTAACATGCTATAAAGTTAATTCTTGATAACCTCTTTCAATATTCTGGCTTTTCACAATGATACAGCGACTACTTCTTTTGTCAGTACTATTTCTTTTTTATGCCTGCAAATCGTCCTCAGACGAAACGTTGTTTCATCTGGTAAAACCCGAAGATTCGGGAATAACGTTTGTGAATGAAATTCAAGAAAATGAACAATTAAATGTATTAGAATACCAATATTTATATAATGGTGGTGGGGTTGCTATCGGCGATGTAAATAATGATGGACTACCTGATGTTTATTTTTCAGGAAATATGGTTTCGAATAAACTATATCTCAACAAAGGGAAATCAGATAAAGCGGCTTTTCAGTTTGAAGACGTGACAGATATTGCAGGGGTGGGTGGTAGAAAGAAATGGAAAACAGGAGTAACAATGGTTGATATCAATGCCGATGGAAAGCTTGATATTTATGTTTGTTACTCTGGGTCGGGTACTGACGAAGATCGAAGAAATGAACTGTATATTAATACTGGAA
Organism: Arcicella sp. GW822-FHT02H01; assembly: GCF_058802005.1. Lineage (NCBI taxonomy): Bacteria > Pseudomonadati > Bacteroidota > Cytophagia > Cytophagales > Flectobacillaceae > Arcicella > Arcicella sp. GW822-FHT02H01. The sequence goes on from NZ_JBXANT010000001.1 coordinate 3,467,325, forward strand.
GCAAAATTGGTGTTCCCACTTTTGTGGAAAGTGCGGCAAAGTATGGCTTAGATGCCGTTGGTACATTTACCACACAGGTGGCTTTTTTTGATATGGACCATGACGGCGACCTTGATATGTTTATGGTCAATCATGCAGATATGTTTTATAATGCATTTTTTAATACTGAAAAGCTACGAAAAACGAGACACCCTAAATTTGGCAATAGGTTATACAGAAACGACAAGGGATATTTTACAGATATAAGCGACGAAGCAGGAATTAATGGAAGTGGTTTGAACTTTGGGTTGAGTGTTGCCATTGGCGATGTAAACAATGATGGTTGGGCTGATTTGTACGTAACCAACGATTATAACGAGCAAGATTTTTTATACCTAAACCTTAAAAATGGACATTTCTCTGAAATATTAAAGAAAAGCATTGGTCATATTTCTAAATTTTCGATGGGTTCGGATATTGTTGATTTTAACAATGACCAAAATGCTGATATTGTGACATTGGATATGCTTCCAGAGGATAATCGCAGGCAAAAACTATTAAAAGGACCTGATGAATACGATACCTATCAATTATTAGTAGATAGTGGTTTTCACCATCAGAATATGCGCAATATGTTGCAGATGAATATTGGCAACAATACTGAAGGTATTCCACAATTTAGTGAGATAGGGCAACTGGCAGGGATGTCTAATACCGATTGGAGTTGGAGCCCGCTAGTGTGTGATTTAGATAATGATGGTAACAAAGACTTATACATCACCAATGGCTATCTACGAGATTTCACTAATATGGATTTTTTGAAATATACCTATCAAGAAGAGGTAAATAAAGCCAAAGTACTGGGGCAAAAACTTAATACTTGGGAGTTGATTAAAAAGATGCCAAGTACCAAAACTAGCAATTATTGTTTTTTGAACAGAAACAGTAAAGAAGGCTTGATTTTTCAAAATACAACAGCAAAATGGGGTTTGGCTGAGCCTTCTATTAGCACAGGCGCTGCCTATGCAGATTTAGATAATGATGGAGACTTAGATTTGGTTGTCAGCAACAGCAATTCACCTGCCATGGTTTATGAGAATCGTAGCAGACAAGTTTCAACCAATCATTACATTAAACTGCAATTAAGAGATAGCGGAGGGAATCATTTTGCATTAGGGGCAAAAGTGATGCTGAAAACAGCTCACTCAACCCAGATGCAAGAAATGTATCCTTCACATGGCTTTCAGAGTAGTGTTGAGCCATCATTACATTTTGGATTAGGAAAGGATACAACCATAAAATCATTAGAAATATATTGGGCTAATGGAAAAAAAACACAACTGAATAATATTAAGGCTGATACAGCCATCACTATTCATAGCAATACGGCTAGTATTCATAGCGAAAAATCTCAGAAGCCTGCCTTTTGGTTTGCGGATAATTCATCCTCCGCAGGTTTTTCATATACGCATCAAGAAACGCCTTATGTCGATTTCAAGCATCAATCACTCTTACCTTATCAGATTTCAAAACAAGGACCATTTTTAGCAAAGGGAGATGTAAATGGGGATGGACTAGAGGATGTTTTTGTAGGAGGAAACCAAGTGCATTCAGGAGAGTTATATCTTCAAAATGATAGTGGAGGCTTTCAACGAAGTGTATCTCAACCTTGGGCAAAACAGACGTTAGCTAAAGATATGGGTATGAGCTTTTTGGATGCTGATGGTGATGGAGATTTGGATTTATTTATTGCAAGAGGAGGAACAGAATTCGATGCCCATCATGAAGTGTACCAAGACCAATTGTATCTCAACAATGGCAAAGGCATTTTCACTAAAGCTGAAAATGGATTGCCTGATTTGACAAGTAATGGTAGCTGTGTAGCGGTGGCAGATTATGATAAAGATGGTGATATAGATATTTTTGTAGGAGGACGCTCTATGCCAAATAGCTTTCCAGAGCCTGATTATTGCTATTTGCTGAGGAACGAAAGTAAAAATGGAAGTATTAAATTTCAGTATGCATCTGAACAAAAAGAGAAGACATTAAGACAACCAGGAATAGTGAATACTGCTTCGTGGGCAGATATGAATCATGATGGCTGGTTAGACTTAATTATTGCAGGGGAATTTATGCCCATTACTATCTATGAAAATCATAAAGGACAGTTGGTGAATGCTACAGCCAAATATGGACTAGAAAATACTGATGGTTTTTGGACAAAGCTAATGATAGAAGATATGGATAATGATGGAGATTTGGATATTGTAGCTGGAAATTTAGGACAGAATACTCAATTCAAAGCCTCTGAAAAAGAACCGTTGAACCTCTGTTATGGCGATTTTGACCAAAATGGCACTATTGAACCACTGATTTGCTATTATATTCAAGGAAAAAGCTATCCGTTGGCTTCTCTGGATGAGTTGGCTAATCAAATGCCTTCCGTTCGTAAGAAATTCTTGAAGTATAAAGAATATGCGGAGGCAACTTTAGAGAAATTATTATCTCCCGAGCAACTCAAGGACGCTAAAACATTAAAGATTAATATCCTTAGCACCACTTATTTTGAAAATACAGGTAACGGAAAATTTGTGGCAAGAACCTTACCTTTAGCAGCTCAGGCTTCTTTGGTGACAAGCATCATAATAGATGATTTTAATCATGATGGAAATAAAGACATTATAGTAGCTGGTAATTTTTATCCTTGGCGTGTTCAATTAGGTAGGAATGATGCCTCAATAGGTTCGGTTTTGTTAGGCAATGGTCATGGGAAATTTACTTCAATTCCTTATCAAACTTCTGGATTGAATGTTAGTGGTGATGTCAGAGATATGATGATGGTTAAATCAGCCAATCAATCAAAAAACATGATTTTCACTCGGAATAGAGGAAAGCTAGGAGTTTTGAAAAAGTTGGTGAAGTAAGAACTTACTTCACCAATACCCAGCGATTTACAGTATTATATCGTCCTTCAATCAATATTTTGTAGATGGACGATTTTTTTGTACTAACATCAATTTTCAAAGATTCTTTCGTTGTAGGTACAGTATCAATTAATTCATAAATATCTTTTCCTCCTTCTTCAAAGTGATTACTAGTGCTCAGCCAGATTTTTACTTCGCCTTTTTTCTCTAAAGCTTTCCAACTAATTTGTAAACTATCATTCGCTAAAATAGCATTTGGATTGACTACCGAAACTGGATTAATCAATGCTACGCCATCCATTTCTACCAGATTTTCTTTTGGAATTTCTAAACCCATAAAGCGAGCCATCGTAGGCATAATATCCACAATAGCAGGTTGGTTTTCCTGAAAATAATTGTTCAGTTTTGGTGCATTCGTTGCTATCCACGTGGTACGTTCTCTGTCTGATTGACCTCCATGATTTTTGCCCGTTTTGGCATCTCTTCCGTGGTCAGTAGTAATCACGATTAGCCAATCTTCTTTAAAGTTCTTCTTTCTATATTCAATAGCTTCCCATACTTTTCCGATTTGATTATCTACATAGCCTAATGCTTTTGTAAATTGTTCGCTGTCACCATATTTATGTCCCATATCATCGGAATATTCTAAATATACCCACGAAAGGTCTGGAGCATTTTCCTTAATAGTTTTAGCGGCTTCATCGCTTACTTTTTCGTCGATTTTATGAATATATTCACTTTGTTTATCGTGTGGATAAGTAAGGGTATCTAGTTCATAACCATCAGCGACAAAATCCATTTTGATATTACCCGCATCGGCTAACGATTCACCAATAAGCTTTGTTCTGTTATCTAACCAAGTAGAGAATACGCCTATTTTTTTGGCTGGGTACTGACTTTTCAATAATCTAAAAATATTCCAATAATGATAATTAGGCTTTTTAATATCGTTACCCCAAACATTGTGTTTATTCACCCAAGTACTTGTCAGCAAACTATTATAACCCACTGCCGAAATAGTAGGTGTTTGCGAATATTGCCCTTTTTCACCACCCACATAGGCTCTTTTATAAGCACCAACGCTGCTGATTTTTTTCAGATTAGGCATATCTGTTTTTTCAATCGCATCGGCAGGAATACCATCTACAATCATAAAAACTAATTTTTTAGCAGTTTTCTGTGCAAAAACAGTGGAAGAAAAAATCAGGAAAGTAAAAAGGAGTTGAATTGTTTTCATCGTTTTATTAGTTGTCGCTTTATTAATGAAGTCAAAGCTATCAGGGTACAAAATTCCCCTTTCTTATTCAAAACGCTATCATTATCTGTTTTATTTAATTGTTAATAAGCTGTGAGGTTTTAGATGTCGGATTTCGGCAATCAGATTTCGGATTTTAGAATAGCTTTGCTTTATTCAATTTAAAATCACTAAATCTTCAATCACTCATTCCCTCAATAAACAAATCCCTACAAATCAGTAGAGTATTTATTAACGGTATTTATATTTTCGCTTTTATTGATGAGATAAAAAACTAAAAATACTCATGGCATGACTATTAAGTCATTTTGAGAAAAGATAACATAAGGTTAGTCATGCCATGAGTGGACGATAGCTTATCAACAAATAATCACTAAATCACTCATTCACAATTCACTCATTAACTTATCTATGGAATTTTTAGAAACACTTTATCAAGAAGTCGTCGGCTTTTTTAGTTTCAATGGGCTTATCGAAATCATAAAATCTGGTAATTATCAAGCATTGTTTACTCAGAATGGTATTGGTAAAGCTTTAGGTCCCTTGATTCCCGTATTGCTATTCATTGAAATTATTCGTGCTTTATTCTATCGCCGACTTACTTTTCATCAATACAAAATCTCCTTTTTTACCTATGTTTTCAATCGGTTTATCTCTCGCTTTATCTCGATTGGCATGGTTGGGTTGTGTATTGCTTTGTTTGAGCCTTATGCTATTTTTAAGTCTGAATTTACTTGGTATTGGTTTATCTATGGCTATATTGTGTGGGAGTTTGCTCATTTTATCTATCATTTTCTAGGACATAAAGTACGTCTTTTCTGGTGTCTGCATTCTACGCATCACGCACCCGAATACATGAATTTGTCAGTGACTTATACTCATTTTTTCCTAGAAGGTCCTTATGCAGATATTATTCGGACAACTATCTGTATTTTATTGGGTGTCAATCCTCCCTTGCTATTTCTCATCATGTTTATTGATGGCACATGGGGTGCTTTTATTCATGTCGGAGAGAATATTATGCATGACGGTCGTTTGGGATTTTTAAATAAAATCATCCTTACGCCTTCACACCACAGAGTACATCATGCCAAAAATCCTGTGTATATGGATACCAACTTTTGTAATTTACTCAATATTTGGGACAAAGCTTTTGGCACGTTACAAGATGAAAAGCAAGAGGAAGAAATAGAATATGGTATTAGCAGACCAATGAAATCAGGTGATTTTTTAGATGCCTATTTCGGAGAAATCACTTTGTTATTGAAAGATGTTTATCAAGCACCTAGCCTAAAAGCTAAGGTTTTGTATATTGTTATGCCTCCAGGATGGCATCATTCAGGCAATCATAAAACAGCGAAGATTGTGAAGAAGGAGTATTTTGATAGTGTTAAGCTTTGAGTTTCGAGCAGTGAGCTATAAGCTTTTGCCTGTTGTTTCATGTCTAAAGATATGAAACCATAAATAATAATCAGTCTCAGACTGATTATTATTTGTATCACGAAGTATAATACTTCGAGAAGCGTAGGCATTTTTTAATACATTTCCCTTAAAAACAACCATAGCTTTCCAAAATCAAAATAATTCTGAAAAGCTATGCTTAAATAAAACTCAAAGCTCATGGCTCACTGCTTAAAGCTATTTCCCAAACTTCCCTCCAAAGAAATCTCCTTTGTTCCAAGTAGGAGCAACGCTATCGTTGGCAACAAAATAGCCAATTAAGAAATTTAATTTTACATGAGTAGCAGCAGCTTGGAAGTCGAAAGGCTGACTCATATCATCTTGTGGTGTATGATACGTGGTAGTTCTCCATGCCACATCCGATTTACTTCTGTCAATTGTATCCGTTGGTACTGTCATAAAACCACTTTTGATAAATAAGGCAGGAATACCCTTTTTGATAAAGCTAAAATGGTCGCTTCTTACAAAAACTACTTGTTCTGGAAATGGGTCGGGGCTAACCTTTAAGTTGAGAATTTTTGTTGCTTGGGCAACTTGTTTTGAAAGACTTGAATGCTGTGCTCCATAAGGTACCACGTCTAAAACAGGATGGAAGAAGAAAGGCATATCAAGGGCTAGATTGGCTACAATTTTGCCATTTTTTATCGGCGCATTAGTGGCAAAATAATCAGACCCCAACAAACCATATTCTTCTCCAGTTACCACCGTAATAATAATAGAACGCTTGGGTGCTTTGGGTAAAGAACGATACGCATGGGCGATTTCTAAAAGGATTGAAACGCCCGAAGCATTATCATGCGCACCATTATAAATAGAATCATTTTTTACAGGGGCACCAATACCAAAATGGTCAAGGTGGGCGGCATACACTACGTATTCATTTTTGAGTTTTGGGTCGCTTCCTTCAATAAGTCCTACTAAATTTGAGCCTTGTACAAATTGATAAGACGTTTTTACTTTGATTTTAGCACTAACATTCAAAGGGAAAGATTGTACTTTTCCTGCTTTTGCATTGCTATAAATTTCGTCCATTTTTTTGGCTGTACTACTAAATAGCTTTTCAGCATGTTCAGTATTATAAAAGATTACGCCTTTTAATTCAGGGAAACCGTCTTTTGCTATATTGTTGGCATCCAACCATTTAAAAGAACCTTGTCTAGCACGACGAACAGTTGCATCCCAAGTAGTTCTTTTGTCGGTAGGAAGGTTAAATGAAATTACGCCGACAGCACCACGCTTGATAGCTTCATTAGATTTAACGGTATTGTTGCTGAAGTATGCTCTTTCGTTAGAGGCAAAAGTTTCTGGAGCGCCATTGAGTATCACTACGATTTTGCCTTTTACATCAATGTTTTGATAATCGTCATAATTCATTTCGGGTGCGTGTACCCCAAAGCCTACGAACACTAAAGGAGCTTCAATCTCAGAGGCCTCGTTGATGAAATTTGGACTAGCAATAAAGTGCTTGCCATAATCCAACGTTTCTTCTTTCCCATTGATAACTAAACTCAACCCACTTGCTTTGTCATTCACTATGCCTTTCCTAAGCGGTACTTTTTGAATATATGAATTGCCATTGATGACAGGCTTCAATCCCAAAGCCATAAATTCTGTTTCGATATACTTTGATGCCAAATCGAAACCTTTTGTTCCGGGTTGACGACCTTCCAATAAATCATCAGCGAGGTACGTCATCGTGGCTTTAATAGCATCAGGGTTAATTGCTTGAAGGGCTTGTTTGGGTATGGATTGTCCAAACATTAAAGATTGTACAGATAAAAATAGAAGGGAAATCCCTGTTATTAAGTTTTTTTTCATGTTGATGAATTATTGAGTGATTTACTGGATGAGTGATTTAGTGATTGATAATCAATGAATGGATGATTGACTTAAAGTTGTTTAGTTTAAGATGATGATGAAAGCTCAAACCTTTCTATTGGCTGGCGACTTAAGTTCCACTGATTACCCACATCTTTATAAAAGTTGAAATCAAGATGTGATTATTGATAAAATGGGTTAAAAGGGGCTTAAATTATCCTTCAAACCTCATCCCCCAACCCCTTCTCCTTCAGAGAAGGGGAGCAAACTCTGGGTCTTAAAGCTCCCCTCTCTGAAGGAGAGGGGTTGGGGTGAGGTTGTTATACTTTGATTATCAGTCATTTATATACTTGTAGGTAATCAATAGGACTTAAGTCGCCAGCTAAGAGAAATGTGACATCAATATGCAAAAAGCTCATTGCTCAAGGCTTAAAGCTCACAGCATTGTCACAGCATTTTACAAAAATACTTAACAAAGCCAGAGTTCATAGTGCTTTGAATTTTTTCTTTGTTGCTTTAATTTAAAAATCATCGTTGATGAAAAAATATTTTGGAATAGTAGAATAATTCTTAAATTTTCTTGTCTAATCCCTTGATAATCAAATTAAAATGTGTACTTTTGCAAGCTAGTTGAAACTCAACGAAATCTCTTAGCGTTTCAATAAAAGTTATTATTTCCGAGACACATCCTTTTTTCGTAGGAAGAATGCAAGGGAAATGATTTACTCACTTCTACGAGGCTCCATTTTTGCTTACGCTAATTAGCTGTAAGTCATTGATTTAAAGATTTTTTAGATATGTTTTTATTCGGAATTGAAAGGTATTTCAATGCAAAAGTTTCCAGTTTGATGTTCCATTGTTGAACACCAAAGACTTTGCTATTGACCTTATTTTACCGATTAAGAAATATCATATTGTAAACTTCAAAACAGTAACAGCCTTGACACAGATGACAAAAACGGGCAGAATTTCTTTTGCCAAAGTCAAAAACTTACTCGAATACCCAGATTTTTTGGATATTCAGGTTAAGTCGTTTCAGGATTTCTTCCAGTTGGAAACCGCAGCGGAGAATCGTACTGACGAAGGTCTTTTCAAAGTATTTGCTGAGAACTTCCCAATTGCCGATTCTCGTGAAAACTTTGTCCTTCACTTTATTGATTACTCAGTAGATCCACCGAAATACTCTGTTGATGAGTGTATCGACCGTGGTCTGACGTATTCAGTACCTTTGAAAGCAAAGTTGCGCCTTATCTGTAATGATACAGACAACGAAGATTTCGAAACTATCGAACAGGAAGTGTTCTTAGGGAATATCCCTTACATGACCGAACGTGGTTCATTCGTAATTAATGGTGCTGAACGTGTAATCGTTTCTCAATTACACCGTTCGCCAGGTGTGTTCTTCTCTCAGAGTCGTCACACAAATGGTACAAAATTATATTCAGCACGTATTATCCCATTCAAAGGTTCTTGGATTGAATTTGCTACAGACGTTAACAACGTAATGTATGCTTATATCGACCGTAAGAAGAAGTTTCCAGTAACTACGCTTTTGCGTGCTATTGGTTATGGTTCTGATAAAGACATTTTAGATTTATTCGGTCTTTCAGAAGAAATCAAGGTTGATCGTGCTAACTTGAATAAAGCTGTTGGTCGCCGTTTGGCTGCTAGGGTTTTAAGAACTTGGCAAGAAGATTTCGTAGATGAAGATACAGGTGAAGTAGTTTCTATCGACCGTAATGAAGTATTATTAGAACGTGATTCTACGATTACTTCTGACGATATCGATACAATTATTGATGCTGATTTAGATACAATCATTCTTCATAAAGAAGATATGAACGTGAACGATTATAACATCATCTATAATACTTTACAGAAAGATTCATCTAACTCAGAAAAAGAAGCGGTTGAGCAAATTTACCGTCAGTTGCGTAATACAGAAGCACCTGATGAGCAAACAGCGCGTGATATTATCCAAAACTTGTTCTTCTCTGACAAACGTTATGATTTAGGTGAAGTAGGTCGTTATAGAATCAACAAGAAATTGGGTCATGATATTCCGATGGAAACAAAAGTATTAACGAAAGCAGATATTATCTCTATCGTGAAATACTTAATCGGATTGATTAACTCAAAAGCACTAATTGATGATATTGACCACTTGTCTAACCGTCGTGTTCGTACAGTAGGTGAACAATTATATGCACAGTTTGGTGTTGGTTTGGCTCGTATGGCTCGTACTATCAAAGAACGTATGAACGTTCGTGATAACGAAGACTTCAAGCCAGTTGATTTGATTAATGCTCGTACACTTTCGTCAGTAATTAACTCATTCTTCGGTACCAACCAGCTTTCACAATTTATGGATCAGACCAACCCATTGGCTGAGATTACGCACAAGCGTCGTCTTTCAGCACTTGGGCCAGGTGGTTTATCTCGTGAACGTGCAGGTTTTGAGGTTCGTGACGTTCACTATACGCACTACGGTCGTTTGTGTACTATCGAAACACCAGAAGGACCAAACATCGGTTTGATTTCATCACTTTGTGTGCATGCTAAAATCAACTCGATGGGCTTTATCGAAACTCCTTATCGTACGATTGAAGACGGTAAAGTGAAAATCGATGAGATTACATTCTTTACTGCTGAAGAAGAAGATGGCAAAAACATCGTACAAGCGAATGCTCGTTATGATGAAGATGGCGTATTTACTGCAGACCGTGTAAAAGCTCGTTTTGAAGGTGACTTCCCGTTGGTTAATCCTAAGGAAGCTCAATTGATGGATATTGCACCAAACCAGATTGTATCGGTAGCGGCTTCTTTGATTCCTTTCTTGGAACATGATGATGCCAACCGTGCCTTGATGGGTTCAAACATGCAACGTCAGGCTGTACCATTGTTACGTCCTGAAAATCCAATTGTAGGTACTGGCTTAGAAGCAAGCGTTGCTTTAGATTCACGTACTTTAGTTGTTGCTGAAGCTGACGGTGTAATTGAATATGTAGACAGTATCAAAATCGTAGTAAAATACGATATGTCGCCAGAAGAATATTTAGTAAGTTTTGACGGAGATACTAAGGAATATAAATTAATTAAATTCCGTAGAACCAACCAAGATACTACTATCAACTTAAAGCCAATCGTTCGTAAAGGACAGCGCGTTTCAAAAGGACAAGCACTTTGTGAAGGATACGCTACTCAGCAAGGAGAATTAGCATTAGGACGTAACATGAAAGTGGCCTTCATGCCATGGCAAGGTTACAACTTCGAGGATGCGATTGTAATTTCTGAAAAAGTTGTTCGTGATGATATCTTTACTTCTATTCACATTGAAGAATTTGAATTGGAAGTACGTGATACAAAACGTGGTGAAGAAGAATTAACAGCGGAAATCCCGAACGTAGCAGAAGAAACTGTGAAAAACTTGGATGAAAGCGGTGTGATTCGTGTAGGTTCTGAAGTAAAAGAAGGAGATATCTTGATTGGTAAGATTACACCAAAAGGAGAATCTGACCCTACTCCAGAAGAAAAATTATTGCGTGCTATCTTCGGTGATAAAGCAGGTGATGTGAAAGATGCTTCTAAAAAAGCACCTCCATCATTAAAAGGTGTTGTAATTGATACAAAACTTTTCAGCCGTCCTAAGAAAGATAAAGACGAACGTGAGAAAGCTAAGAAAGAAATTGCTGGACTTTCAAAACAATTATCTAAAGATTTGACTGCCATCCGTGCAATGATGATTGGTAAGATGATTGAATTGTTAGAAGGTAAAATTTCTGGTGGTATCAAGCATAAATTCGGAACGGTAATTATTGAAGCAGGAACGAAATTGACTGGTCGTATGATCGAAGAAGCATTGTTCCCAGCTAAAAACTTATACCGTGACGATAGTTCATATAGCGTTCCTGAAGAAGCTAACTTATTAGCTGATTTAATTCTTGAAAATGCTACTGAAGAATCTGAAATCAACATCTTGTTGTTACAAATGGTGAAAAACTATAACGTTCGTCGTAACGAAGTAGTAGGTCGCTACAAACGCGAGAAGTTTGTTTTAGAAGTAGGAGATGAATTACCAGCAGGTATCGTGAAATTGGCGAAAGTATATATCGCTAAGAAACGTAAGTTGAAAGTAGGTGATAAGATGGCGGGTCGTCACGGTAACAAAGGGGTTGTTGCCCGTATTGTACGTGATGAAGATATGCCATTCTTGGAAGACGGAACACCAGTTGAAATCGTGTTGAACCCACTTGGGGTACCTTCACGTATGAACATCGGTCAGATTTATGAAACCGTATTAGCATGGGCAGGTGAAAAACTTGGTCGTAAATACGCTTCACCAATTTTCGACGGTGGTACTGAAGCTGAAGTTGCCAAAGAATTAGAAGAAGCAGGCTTACCATCATGGGGACGTACTTACTTATACAATGGTTTAACAGGAGAAATGTTTGACCAACCAGTAACAGTAGGTATTATCTATATGTTGAAATTAGGTCACTTAGTTGATGATAAAATGCACGCTCGTTCAATCGGACCATATTCATTAATTACACAACAACCATTGGGTGGTAAAGCCCAATTCGGTGGTCAGCGTTTTGGTGAAATGGAGGTTTGGGCATTAGAAGCCTTCGGTGCTGCTAATATCTTGCAAGAAATCTTAACGGTGAAATCTGATGACGTGATTGGTAGAGCTAAAGCCTACGAAGCTATCGTTAAAGGAGAAAGCATGCCAAAACCAGGTATTCCAGAATCATTCAACGTATTGATTCACGAATTAAGAGGTTTAGCATTAGAGATTACGTTAGAATAATAGATAGATTGGCACACGAGTACTCGTGTGCCAATTAAAAGATAATCATGTAAAGTGTAAAGGTCAATCGTTTATTTATGAGTCAATATTCAAAAAAAACCTTCGTATGGATTGCTTGGATGTGGATGATTTTTTTGCTTTTGCCATCATTTGAAGGAGTACATGAATATACTAAAGGACTCGACCCCTCTTGGTGTATCGCATTAAAAGTAGCGATTGAAGATAAATTTAAGTTCGGACAGGATTTCCTTTTTACTTATGGCCCACTAGGGTTTTTGAATACAGGATATACGCCCAATGGCTTTATTTATCAGCTTGTAGCATTTTTAGTTCATTTGTTAATACAAGTTGGGTTTGTTGTATTAATCATTGAAATCGTAAAAAAGTCAGTATCAAAAGCGATGGCTTTGTTTTTTGCGGGGCTTTGTTTTTTTCCTTATCGCTTTGTAGGCGACTTATCATTTTCCTTATTGATTCTTCAAATAGGATTTTTGTTAGTCTTCTTGCAACATAAGAAAATATACAGTTTGGGCGTCGTTACTATCATCACCATACTTGCCTTTTTTATTAAACTGAATTTAAGCCTAGCGATGCTAGTAATATGGTTCGGTTCGTTATTGTTCTTTGGTTTAAGGCGTTATTTAACAATAAAATTTGTCATAGCATTGGCTAGTACTACTATTGTACTGATGCTGATTCTGGCATATATATTACAAACGGATATAATGGTGTACCTGTCTTCAGGTATTAAGTTGGTCGATGGATATATAGATGCGCAGGCTGTGATGAACGATATTAATGGAATTAGGCTTGTTTTAGCTTTATTGGCATTATTGGTGATAGTATCTCTATTTCTAGCAATCTGTTGGGATTATCTACCATTCAAAGCGAACAATAAGGACTTAATGGCAGACCGTTTCTATGTGATTTGTTTGATAGCAATGTCTTTGTTTCTGAGTTATAAACAAAGTTTTGCTTCATTATCATCAACCAATTTATATGGTTTCTTTTTGTTTTTTCCAGTAATGATAGGGTTAATCTTATTGGTTGAAAACAACAAAAGGATACAAATAAAAGTAATCATTTTGATTCTCTGTAGTCTTTTGTTTAGGAACATCATTCATTGGTCTTGGTCAAAAAGCAATTTTAAAGAATATGTGTTTTCAGCTTTGCCAACCGCTAAAAGAGATTTAGGAAATTGGCAACACAGAAAATCAACACTCGAAGGTATCGGCACCTTTATCAGTAGCTCTTCGGCAGTACGATTTTTTACGCATTCATTTGATGACGAAATCGTTACTTATACCAAAGCAGATTCACTGGAAAGAGCATTCCCGAAGGAAGTGAATGATTATCTAAGCAAAGGAACAGTTGATATTTTGCCTTGGGAAATATCTTATATAATGGTTAATAAACTAAAGTATAATCCAAGACCCATTGTACAAACATATCAGGCATATTCTGGTTATTTAGATAGTTTGAATGCTCAGAAGTACCAGTCTGCTACGGCTCCTGATTATTTATTATATCAGGAATTCCCTTACAGAGAACAGTATTTCTTCTGGGATGAAGACAGAACTAAATTAACGATGCTGGCCAATTACAAAGTTGTTGATACACTTGCCGTTAAACAGTCTGTTGGTTACGATAGTCTACTGGTTTTAAAACAAAACCTGAATAAGAAAGAAGTTAAATATAATCTGACTAAAAAAGCTGTCATAAACACTTTTGAAAAGATTGATTTACCTAATTCAGATGAATTACTTTTTGTAAAATTCAACCTGAAATATTCCTTGTTTGGACAAGTTACCAGATTAGCTTTTCAGCCGCCTTATTTGTTTGTGAACTTTGTTTATGACGATAATACTGTAGAAAGGTTTAGAGTAATTCCATCGGTATTAAAAGGAGGAGTTATTGCCAATATTAAAGTAAAGAGTTTTTCAGACGCTATGAAGTTTTTTAACACTAGTGGTTTGAAAAATACAAAGATTAAATCAATTCAATTAGATAGTCCTTATCAATGGGGCTTCAGTAATACTACTGAGATTTCGATTGAAAAAGTGATATTTTAATAGTTTTCATCTGATTGATAATTAATTGAACGTCAATAAAATACATTCTTATATGTCATTCAAAAAGAATAGAAAATTGAACAGTGAATTCTCTAAGGTGACCATCTCATTGGCATCACCTGAGTCGATTCTTGAAGGATCACACGGAGAAGTTACACAACCGGAAACAATCAACTACAGAACTTATAAACCAGAAATGGGTGGTTTGTTCTGTGAGCGTATTTTCGGCCCTACAAAAGACTGGGAATGTCACTGTGGGAAATATAAACGTATTCGTTATAAAGGTATCATCTGCGACCGTTGTGGGGTAGAAGTTACTGAGAAAAAAGTACGGCGTGAGCGTATGGGACACATCGAGTTAGTTGTGCCTGTAGCCCACATCTGGTACTTCCGTAGCTTACCAAACAAAATTGGTTATTTGTTAGGTCTTTCTACGAAAAAACTTGACCAAGTAATTTATTACGAAAGATACGTAGTAGTTCAAGCTGGGGTAAAAGCGGAAGATGGTGTAAACAAAATGGACTTCTTAACAGAAGACGAATATTTGGACATTATCGACAAGTTACCTCGCGAAAACCAATTATTACCAGACGAAGACCCTCAGAAATTCATTGCTAAAATGGGTGCTGAGGCGTTGGATATGTTGTTAAAACGTACTGAATTAGATAACTTATCTTATGATTTACGTCACTCGGCTGCAAACGATACTTCTCAACAACGTAAGGCTGAAGCCTTGAAACGTTTGAAAGTAGTTGAAGCTTTCCGTGAGGCAGGTACTCGTATCGAGAACAGACCAGAATGGATGGTTATCAAAATGGTACCAGTAATTCCACCAGAATTGCGTCCGCTTGTACCTTTAGATGGTGGTCGTTTTGCGACTTCGGATTTAAATGACCTTTACCGTCGTGTAATTATCCGTAACAACCGTTTGAAGCGTTTGATTGAAATCAAAGCTCCTGAGGTAATCTTACGTAACGAAAAACGTATGTTACAAGAAGCTGTCGATTCATTATTCGATAACTCGCGTAAAATTAACGCTGTTCGTTCAGAAGGTAACCGTGCGTTGAAATCACTTTCAGATATGTTGAAAGGTAAGCAAGGACGTTTCCGTCAGAACTTACTAGGTAAACGTGTAGATTATTCAGGTCGTTCGGTAATTGTAGTTGGTCCAGAATTGAAAATGCACGAATGTGGTTTGCCAAAAGATATGGCTGCCGAGCTTTTCAAACCATTTGTTATCAGAAAATTGATTGAAAGAGGTATCGTGAAAACGGTAAAATCTGCCAAGAAAATTGTTGATAGAAAAGACCCTGTAGTGTGGGATATCTTGGAAAACGTAATGAAAGGACACCCTGTTCTTCTAAACCGTGCTCCAACACTTCACCGTTTGGGTATTCAGGCATTCCAACCTAAATTGATTGAAGGAAAAGCAATCCAATTGCACCCATTAACTTGTACGGCATTCAACGCCGATTTTGATGGTGACCAGATGGCGGTACACGTACCACTAGGTCAAGAGGCAATTTTGGAAGCATCTCTTTTAATGTTAGGTTCACACAATATCTTGAACCCAGCCAACGGAGCTCCTATTACTGTACCTTCACAAGATATGGTTCTTGGTTTATACTACGTAACAAAAGGACGTAGAAATACACCAGAATATGAAGTGAAAGGTGAAGGAATGAAGTTCTACGGTTTCGAGGAAGTGGTAATCGGGATGAACGAAGGTGTTGTTTCTAAACACGCTAATATTGAAGTAAAAGCAGTTGTTCGTAAAGATGATGGTACGTTGGTTTCTGAAATGGTGAAAACTGTTGCTGGCCGTGTATTATTCAACCTTTGTGTTCCTGAAGAAGTAGGATATATCAATGAATTGTTGACTAAGAAGAAATTGCAACAAATCATTGCTACAGTATTTAAAATCTCTGGTGTTGCTCGTACTGCGAAATTCCTAGATGATATTAAAGACTTAGGATACCAAATGGCATTCAAAGGTGGTCTTTCAATGGGTATTGGTGATATCATCGTTCCAGAAGAAAAAGCTGCTCTTGTTGCGCAAGCAAAAGATAGAGTATCTGAAGTAACAGATAACTATTTGATGGGTTTAATTACAGATAACGAACGTTATAATGCTGTAATTGACATTTGGACATCAGTGAACAAGAAAATCACTGATACGTTGATGAATCAAATGGAAAACGATAAACAAGGTTTCAATGCCATCTATATGATGATGCACTCTGGAGCCCGTGGTTCTCGTGAACAGATTCGTCAGTTAGGTGGTATGCGTGGTTTGATGGCGAAACCTCAGAAGAACTTACAAGGTTCGGTAGGTGAAATCATCGAAAACCCAATTCTTTCTAACTTTAAAGAAGGTCTAGACGTACTTGAATACTTTATCTCTACGCACGGTGCGCGTAAAGGTCTTGCAGATACAGCCTTGAAAACTGCCGATGCGGGTTACTTAACTCGTCGTTTGCATGACGTTGCTCAAGATGTAATCGTAAATGAAGATGATTGCGGTACTTTAAGAGGTATTCAAACATCAGCATTGAAAGATAATGAGGAAATCATCGAACCATTGTCAGAACGTATCTTGGGTCGTGTTTCTATCCATGATGTTTATGATCCAGTTACGGGTAAATTGTTAATCACAGCAGGTGAAGAAATCAGCGAAGAGGCAGCTCTTTCTGTAGATGATACTGCGATTGATTCAATCGAAATTCGTTCGGTATTAACTTGCGAAACGCGTTATGGTGTTTGTGCTAAATGTTATGGACGTAACCTTTCAACAGGTAGAATGGTAGGTATCGGTGAAGCTGTAGGTGTAATTGCATCACAGTCAATCGGTGAACCAGGTACGCAGCTTACACTTCGTACATTCCACGTTGGGGGTACTGCTCAAAACGTAACGTTAGATGCAGCTATCAAAGCTAAATTCGACGGTATTATTAAATTTGAAGAGATGCGTACAGTTTCTTCGGTTGACCCAGAAGGAAAACCAGTTGAAATTGTAATGGGTCGTTCAGGTGAGGTTCAAATTTTGAATGCTAATAATCCTCAACAAGTATTTATCGCTAATAACGTTCCTTACGGTTCTTATTTGAGAGTTAAAGACGGACAGACGATTACTAAAGGTGAAGAAATTTGTGCTTGGGATCCATATAATGCTGTAATCTTATCGGAAGTTGAAGGTACTATTCAATTCGATGCTATCGAAGAAAATGTTACTTACAAGGAAGAAGCCGATGAGCAAACAGGTTTACGTGAGAAGGTAATTATCGAATCGAAAGATAAGACTAAAAACCCTGCTATCTTGGTGAACGTAAAAGGTGCTGACGAACCAGTAGCTTATAACGTACCAGTGGCGGCTCGTTTATCAGTTGAAAACAAAACGAAAATTAAACCAGGACAAATCTTGGCGAAAATTCCTCGTGCTGCTGGTAAAACACGTGATATTACGGGTGGTCTTCCACGTGTAACAGAATTATTTGAAGCACGTAACCCATCTAACCCAGCAGTAGTTTCTGAGATTGACGGTGTTATTACTTTAGGAGGTATCAAACGTGGTAACCGTGAGATTTATGTACGTGCTAAAGATGGTGGCGAACGTAAATACTTGGTGCCGTTGTCTAAACACATCCTTGTTCAAAATAATGACTTTGTGCGTGCTGGTGTACCACTTTCAGATGGTGCTATTACGCCTTCAGATATTTTGGCTATTAAAGGACCAACGGCTGTACAAGAGTACTTAGTAAATGAAATCCAAGACGTTTACCGTCTGCAAGGTGTGAAGATTAACGATAAGCACATCGAGGCTATCGTTCGTCAGATGATGCAGAAAGTAATCATCGTTGAATCTGGAGATACTATGTTCTTGAACGGACAAAATGTTGATAGATTCTTATTCCGTGAGGAAAATGATAAAATCATGGATAAGAAAGTAGTTATGGATGCTGGAGATTCTGAGAAAATGAAAGTAGGTATGATTGTTTCTGCTCGTGCTTTACGTGACGAAAACTCTTCATTGAAACGTCGTGATATGAAGATTGTTACAGTACGTGATGCTTCACCAGCGGTTTCTCAACCAAACTTACAAGGTATCACTCAAGCATCTTTAGGAACTGATTCATTCATTTCTGCGGCTTCTTTCCAAGAAACAACGAAAGTATTATCTGAAGCATCTATCCGTGCTAAAGCTGATACATTAGATGGCTTGAAAGAAAACGTAATTGTAGGTCACTTAATCCCAGCAGGTACGGGTGTTCGTAAATATGCAGACTATGTGATTACTTCTAAAGAAGAATTACAACAAGTAGAAACAGCTAAGGAAGCCAAAGCCCAAGAAAAGGTTGGAGGTTATCGTAAAGCTCGTTGGATTGTGTAATCTAATTTTGTAGCAATATAAAAAATGCCCTTTGATTCATTTCAAAGGGCATTTTTTTTGACTTTAGGATTTTTGGACTTGAAGACTTTAGGATTTTTGGACTTGAAGACTTTAGGAGTTTTAGACTGTAAGATATAGGACTGTAGGATATAAGACTTTTATTCCGTGGCTGGTCTCCCGACCAGTCCACAGGTTCACATGGGAAAATGGTCTGGTCGGGAGACTAGCCATGGGAGCAAGCCTTAGTTCTCTCCAACCGATACCCGAATACCGAAAGCTGATAGCCACCTCTACTAATACCTCTTAATCTGTTCCATAATTTTAATCTGTTCCAATACTTCTTCTGGTTTTATCAGTAGTTCAGTTTTTCCAGTAATGGCTTCGTAAAGATTTTGGAAAAGTATGCCCCAATCCCCTTTCTTTGTTTCAATAGTTCCTCTGAAATGCAAACCATTGATGTCTGTATTAATAATGCCTGAATTACTTTCAGATTCAATACCGAAGGCATCCATGCCTGGCATAATACCTGCTTTCAGATGATCTTCTTGCATATCTATTCCGTACTTTACAAAAGAACCTTTTGTTCCATACAAAATATATCGTGGGCCTTCTTCACGAACTAATAAGCTCGATTTTAAAGTAACTTTCAATTTACCATAATTAAGCCTAATATCGAAAGAGTCATCAATTTCAGAGCCTTCTCTTTCCGTGCAAGTTTCGCCCCAAACCTGTTGTGGAACGCCAAAAAGCACTATCGCTTGGTCGATGATATGTGCACCTAAATCATACAAAATTCCATTAGCCGCATTATTAGTTTCTTTCCATTTCTTAGCATTCAAAATGGGCTTATAACGGTCGTAATGTACTTCATAGCTCAATAAATCGCCCAATAAACCATCTTCAATTACTTTTTTGACGGTCATAAAATCACTATCAAAACGACGATTCTGATAAACAGAAATAACTTTACCTCGTTCTTTAGATAATTGTATCAATTCTTCGGCTTCGCTGGCTGTGGCTGTAAAAGGTTTTTCTACTAATACGTGCTTGTCTGCCAGTAAACATTTTTTTGCAAATTCATAATGCGTAGCATTGGGCGAACAAATACTAACTAAATCAATCGTATCATCAGCTAATACTTCTTCTAAACTCTTAGCGACTTGAACCTCAGGGAACAAATCTCTTGGATTCTGACTGTTTGAAACAATCGTTTTAAGATTGAAATTAGGATTTACCGAGAAAAATGGGGCTTGGAGGTATCTGCCAGATAAACCAAAACCAATAAGAGCAACATTGAGCATTATTAATTGGGATTCTGTGTATAAATCAATTTTAACAAAAATAAGCAAAAAACTATCAAACTCTACTCGCGGTTATCATTGGATATTGCCTTTAATTTTTGTTCATCTATACCTCATTTGCTAAATTATCAGACATTTAGCGGATATTTCACTATGGTTCTAGTAAATTTGTAGTCTTATAACAAAACAACTATTAAGAACTTTAAAAATAACGGTATAACCAATGTTAAATCTAGTCTTATTCGGCCCTCCGGGTGCAGGTAAAGGAACACAGTCAGCTAAATTAATTGAGAAGTATCAGTTAGTTCATATTTCTACAGGAGATATGTTTCGCATGCACATTTCTAATAATACTGAACTCGGGCAGCGCGTGAAACAAATCTTAGCTGATGGGCTTTTAGTACCTGATTCAGTGACGATTGATATGTTAGAAGAAGAAGTAAAAAACAATCCTAAAGCAAAAGGCTTTATCTTTGATGGATTTCCACGTACTGTCACTCAAGCAGAGGCATTAGATGCATATTTGACCAAAAACGGACAAAAAATCAATGGCGTAGTTCAGTTAGATGTGACTGAAGAGGAAATTAAAAATAGAATTGCTGAAAGACAAAAAGTGTCGGGTCGTGCAGACGACGATGCTGATAAATTGTTGAAGCGTATTGACGAGTACTTCTCGAAAACAGTCCACGTATTACCTTATTATGAAGCACAAGGCAAAGTATCTAAAGTAAACGGAATCGGAAATATCGAAGAAATTTTTACTAATATCTGTACTGCAATTGATGCAGTAAAATAATTTAAAATGGGGTAATTTGTAGTGATTTTGTAGTTCTGCGAATTACCCATTTTAAATCAATCAATAATAATTAAATATCATGGCATCCAACTTCATTGACTACGTAAAAATTAACGTCCGTTCGGGCCACGGAGGAAGCGGTTCAAGCCATTTCCGTCGTGAAAAACACGTACCTAAAGGTGGTCCAGATGGTGGTGATGGCGGCCGCGGAGGACACGTTGTATTGAGAGGGAACTCACAACACTGGACTTTGCTTCACTTGAAATACCAAAAACATATTTTTGCTAAAGACGGAAAAGGTGGCGAAGGCGGACGTCGTTCTGGGCTTCAAGGAGAAGACGCAATCATTGACGTTCCATTGGGAACAATCGTAAAAGACCCTGAAACAGGAGAGGTATTAGCGGAAGTTACCAAAAATGGCGAAGAAGTAATTTTGTTAAAAGGCGGAAGAGGCGGTTTAGGCAATACCAATTTCAAATCATCAACCAATCAAGCACCACATTATGCACAGCCTGGCGAAATAGGCGAAGATATGTGGGTGGTATTAGAACTTAAAGTATTAGCAGACGTTGGTTTGGTGGGCTTCCCGAATGCAGGGAAATCTACGTTGCTTTCTGTAATGTCTGCGGCTACTCCTGAAATTGCTGATTATCCTTTTACAACCCTCGTTCCAAACTTAGGGGTGGTGGCTTATCGTAATTTCAAATCATTTATTATGGCTGATATTCCTGGAATCATTGAGGGAGCAGCAGAAGGAAAAGGTTTAGGAACCAGATTTTTAAGACATATAGAACGAAATTCTATTTTGTTGTTTATGGTACCAGCTTCGGTAGAAAATATCGAAGAAGAGTACCTGATACTATTGAATGAATTAAAAAAATACAATCCTGCTTTATTGGATAAAGAAAGAATTTTGGCTATTTCTAAAATGGATTTAGTACCAGATGAAGAAGACAAAGCTCGTATTTTAAAGCAGATTCCTGACAATATACCTTACGTCCTGATTTCTTCAGTGATGCAACAAGGTCTGACAGAATTGAAAGATTTATTATGGACAACGTTACAGAATGCTCAACCTGAGGTCATTGAAAGCGAAAGTCCAGAAGAGTCTACAGAAATTGATTTTGAGTAAATTACCTTTATCATCTACATTTAGCTGTAAGGCTAAATGTAGATGACATTACCTGTTTCATCTTCATTCATTACCGCAATCGATGGTAATTATATCAACATGATAATTATGAAAAAAAGCTGTTCATATCTTTTGATGATTTGGTTGGTCTTATCATTTATGATATCGTCTGCTCAAACACCTACGATTACGGCAACGGGTGTTTATACCTGTACTGGTTTAGGTACTTCTCAACTTACGCTTCCTAGCGGCTATGCCGTTTATGAATGGTATAATGCAAGTAATGTTTTGGTAGCTTCTACAAGAACTTACACAGCAACTACGGGAACTTATACCGCCAAAGTAAAGCAAACTGCGGTTGGGTCTTATATTTCAGTAAGTGCTTTTACGGTAACACAGATTGTCCCGACGGCACCTACTCTTACTCCTCCAAGCGATGTGCTAACGGCCATTTGTGGGGTAAGTAGTAGAAATATTGTAGCGAGTGGAGCTACCAATTATGATTGGAAAAGAGATGGTGTCTCTACAACAGTTACCACAGCAACTTTGCCAGTAACAGGTAGTTCTGTGACTGTCCCTGGCACTTATGCATATACTGTATCTACTACGAATAGTGTTACAGGTTGTACTGCAACAAGTACGGCTGTGAACTTAAAAGTATCTCCCAAACCTACAACGCCAGTAATTACGCCACTTACGCCCAATCTAATTTGTGGAACAGACTCAAAAACATTAACGGCTACAACAGGAGGCGCTAGTTATACTTGGAAAAGAGATGCTACAATTCTTGGTGCTACGATAAACACTTTAACTGTTACTGGAACGGATGTACCAACAGGTACCTATAATTATAAAGTAGTACTTCAAAATGCAGTAGGCTGTGTTTCTGATACCTCTGCCTCAGTGAGCTTAAAGGTATCTCCAAAGCCAACAACACCAGTAATTACCTCAGTTACTACTGATTTAATTTGTGGAACAGATTCAAAAACATTAACCGCTACTAGTGGCGGAACAAGTTATTTATGGAAAAGAAATAATACGATCCTTAGCTCAACAATTAATACACAAGTCGTTACTGGAACAGATGTTTCAGTAGCTGGTACTTACAATTATAAAGTAGTACTTACCAATGCTGTAGGCTGTTCTTCTGATACTTCGTTGGCAGTTGCCCTAAAAGTCTCTCCGAAGCCTAGCAGACCTGTAATTTCTGTTCCTGATACCAACGCGATTTGTGGCGTAAGTACTAAAATTCTGACAGCAACGGCTGGCGGAGCTACTTATACTTGGAAAAGAGGTACTACTATTTTATCCCCAGTCACCAATACTTTAACGGTTACAGGAACAGATGTATCAGTAGCGGGTAGTTATAGCTACAAAGTTGTTCTTCAAAATTCAGTTGGTTGTGTATCAGATACTTCTTTAGCTGTAGCGGTAAAGGTTTCTCCCAAACCTACAAAGCCGATTATTGAAGCAGTTGTTGATACCAATGCCATTTGTGGCGTAGGAAATAAAACACTGACAGCAACGAGCGGAGGTGCATCTTATGTATGGAAAAGAGATATTACAGAATTGTCAAGTTCAAAAATAAATACGTTGTTAGTAACAGGAAACGATGTAACTACAGCAGGAAAATATAGTTATACAGTAACCTTAATTAATTCAATAGGCTGTCTTTCAGATGTTTCGACGGCTGTTGTGTTAAAAGTTTCTCCAAAACCAGTTAAGCCTATCATTGTACCCGATACTAGTATAACGCTAGTCTGTGGAACGGATTCTCGTACATTAAAAGCAACCAGTGGCGGTTCTTCTTATACCTGGATTGTTGGAAGCAATACCTTGACAGGTTCTACAAGCAGTGCTATTACAGTAAGAGGATTAGATAGCTCACTTGTCAATAGTGGTAGTAATCATACCTATACTGTGGCATATACAAACTCAGTTGGTTGTCAGTCTGATTTTTCAAATGGTTATACCTTACAATTGTTTAAGACAATTCCTTCTAAACCAACTATTACTGCTGGTGGAGTAACGACTTTCTGTGATGGAGGAAACGTGACATTGACCTCATCGTATGTGACCAATGCCAATGTTTGGAGTTCTACTACTGCTAAAGATACCATTACTTCAAAAGCAGTAGGATTAATCGTTACAAAAACAGGGATTTATACCGTAAAAGCTAAAGATGCAAATGGATGTGTATCGCTTGCCTCAGATGCCAAATTGGTTACTGTTAATCCAAATCCAACAGCACCTACTATACTAGAGGGAACAGCAGTAAGTATTTGTGAGCTTGAAAGTAAAACTTTAACAGCTAATGATAAAGGCACTGGTGTATATACGTGGAATACTGGTAGCAAAACAAAGAGTATCACCGTTAGTACGGCAGGAAGTTATAGTCTTACCTTTACCGATGCTAACACTTGTACTTCTAAGTCATCTATCGCTATAGTGCTTACGGTAAATCCGTTGCCAGCTAAACCTACCATTTCAATTATTCGCCCTGCGGAGTTTTGTGATGGTGATTCTACTGTGTTGCGGTCATCAACGGCTTCAGGATATATTTGGAGTACTAACCAAAATGCTGCGCAAATTATTGTGAAGGAATCAAAGACCATTTCAGTCATTGCTGTTTCTGACAAAGGTTGTAAATCAAAAGATGCTTCCGACCCTGTTGCAGTGATTGCCAACCCTTTACCTGCCACACCAACTGTTGTAGCAAATGGACCATTGATTTTCTGTCCAGATTCTACCGTTACGCTTTCGTCTTCGGTAGTAGGTAATGAATATACGTGGACGAATATAGGAAGTAGCATTGTTTTTGGTAAAACTCAGTCTGTAATAGTTGGAGAAGCAGGAGAATATGCTGTGCAAGCGATTAGTGTGAAGAAATGTATTTCTAAGATTTCAAAAAGTGTAAAAATCACTGTGCGTGAAGCACCACAGCCAGCGAGTATCTTAGCTTCGCCTATTGCTACTTTCTGTAAAGGAGGAACAGCTACATTAAGAGCATTAATAGCGAATGGTAATGTGGATAGATATAGTTGGAGAGATGAAGATACTAAAAGAGAAATTGCTACGACGGGAGCTATCACAACTGATACTTCGGGAAGATATGCTGTAAAAGTAAGAGATACCTTTGGATGCTTTTCGGCATATTCAAAAGTATTGAAAGTTACCGTAAATCCATTGCCTGCTAAACCAACATTGAGAATAGTACGACCAAAGATTTTCTGTGATGGCGACAGCACTTTGTTAGAAGCAAGTTTACCAACTACTACTACCAATGGCTTGAAAAATGTATATCAATGGACAGTCGATGGATTATTACAAAATGGCATCAGTGGTAGAACCTTTACATGGAAAAAAGCTAATGGAATAGGAGTAGCCGTAATCGATACAAATGGATGTAAGTCTGTAGCAAGTTCGGATACCATCAAAACAACGGTTAATCCATTACCAGCTGCACCATCTATCACTTTGAGAGGAGCCAATCCTTTTTGTGCAGATAAAAGCGTTTCTTTAACGGCAATAGGAGTACAGGCAAGTAGTTATAAATGGAGTATTTCGAATAGTACGGCTAGCACTATTACAGTAAATTATGCGGGCAATGTAACAGTACAGGCAGTGAGTGCTTTTTCATGTTATTCACAATCATCACAACCCATTACTTTAAGTGTATATCCACTACCAGCGACACCACAAATTAGTGCTACAGGTAATCTTACTTTTTGTGATGGTGGCAGTACTGTGTTGGCTACTTCAAATACCAATAAAGCATACTGGTATAGAAGTACAAATGATTCGCTAGGAAATGGTAGCAACAATACTATCTCAGTAAATAAATCAGGAAGTTATTTTGCAAGGGTAGAAGATAAAAACTTCTGTTTGTCGGCGCCATCAAATGCTATTACAGTAGATGTACGTTCGCTTCCTACTACGCCAGTGATTTCGCAATCTGGAGCTTTCTTCTTAATCGCTCAAAGTTCTGGAGACGAAAGTGGCTATATCTGGAAATATAACGGAGAAGAACAGAAAAGCTTTATTACAAACACCATCAAAGTGAAAAAGGATGGTGATTATCAAGTACAGGCAAGTACAGTATATAATCAAGTTGCTTTGCCAAGTGGTAAACTGCAATGTTATTCACAACCATCATTAGTATATAAATATACGCAGGATTTAACTTTTGAAGGAATGAACGTTTATCCAAACCCAAGTGCTACGGGTGATATTACGATTCAGGTTGTTGAAGATTTGATAGGTGCTGATGTATCAGTGTATACAATGGACGGAAGACTGATTGAGACATTTAAGGTTAATAAATTTGATACGCCAAGAACACTTAAACTGAGTGGTTCTATAGGAAATATTTATTTTATCAAACTTAAAACAGATAGTTTTGAAAGAATAAAGAAAGTAGTTATCACACAATAAAGTAGTTTTGAGTGAAGAGTTGTCCTTCAATAACATAGATTGATATATAAATGAAATAGCCTTTTAATTCTGACTTGAATTAAAAGGCTATTTCATTTATACTATAACTTATAACTAGACATCACAAATTAAAACACCTTGCTTTAATGAAGCGATTTTATCAGATTTTGCAGGAATGAACTCTTGCCCGATGAATCCTTTGTAACCAGTATCAAGAATAGCTTTCATAATGGCTGGATAATACAACTCTTGCGTATCATCAATTTCATTTCTACCTGGAACACCACCTGTATGGTAATGCGAAATATATTGATGATATTTTTTAATCGTTGCAATTACGTCCCCTTCCATGATTTGCATGTGATAAATATCATAAAGTAATTTGAATTTATCTGAACCAACCATTTCGCACAAAGCCGCCCCCCAATCTGTATGGTCACATTGATAATCCTTGTGGTTTACTTTTGAATTCAGCAATTCCATCGTGATGGTTACATCATGTTTTTCGGCTGTTTTCATGATTCTCTGTAAACCTTTCTTACAGTTGATTAGTCCATCTTCATCGCTTAATCCATTTCTGTTTCCAGAAAATGTAATTAAGTTTTTGACACCAGCTTTGGCTGCTTTCGGAATCAAATCTTCATATAAAGCCACTAGTGCATCATGATTCTTTACATTGTTGAAACAGCTAGTTAAGCCCATTCCATTTCCCCATTGGTTACCTTCTGGCCAACCGATGGCTGATGTTAAATTATATTTTTTTAAAATTTCCCATTCCGAAGGACCTGTCAACTCAAGGCTTTGCATACCAATATCTTTGGCAGCTTTACAAAGGTCTTCAAATGGAATAGAGCCATAAC
This sequence comes from Arcicella sp. GW822-FHT02H01, assembly GCF_058802005.1. Classification (NCBI taxonomy): domain Bacteria; kingdom Pseudomonadati; phylum Bacteroidota; class Cytophagia; order Cytophagales; family Flectobacillaceae; genus Arcicella; species Arcicella sp. GW822-FHT02H01. Next base: position 3,494,554 of record NZ_JBXANT010000001.1, read on the forward strand.
ACCAACGACAAGCAGAGTGATTTACTCGACCTTTCAATGCGGCACCTATCTGTGTGTCTGCCGCTTCAATTCGATTACTGAGCGAAGAAGTTAGCATGGTTGCAGTTACCGCACCGACTCCCTGTAGAGCCGCTCGGCGTGAAAAAGTTTTTCCCATAGTTTTTTAAAAGTCCTGAATTAGAATTTAAAGAGTATATAAAAACAGATTATACTCAAATTCGCTGGAATTTAGGGGATTTTTTTGAAAAAACAATCCTGCAATCTATAGATTTACGAATGCCAAGTTTTCATCATGTGTAATGTATCATAAGCGGCCTTTTGATTGTACTCAAAAGCCAAGCTTTTGTAGTTAACTAAATCTACAATGGTACCGATAAAACATAAACCACCTGTGAAGAAATAGAGAATCCCCATCCCGATTTGGTCAGTTAAAAAACGTTGGATACCTGCAAATCCAAAGAAACCGATTACTGTTGTTATCAAAATAAGGGTAGTATCCCTGCGTTTGTTTTGATACATCATGATAAAGGTCTTTTGTTGGTCTTCAGACATATCTTTGATTAAACTTTGGATAAACATTGCTTCCTCAGCCTCAAGGTTCGAAAGCATCATCATTATGTTGGGTGTCATTGTCTTGTATGTTTAAGTTTAAATGTTGGTAAGTATATTTTAGTAAAGTGATAATTCTGGCAACAATCACGATTAGGGCAAAAATGCCAAGTGGGTGACTGTCAAATGATTGTTGGAAGTTTCCATGAAATAAAAAAGAAATAGCATGACCTAACCCACAACCTGGACAAAATGAAAATCCTAAGTTTTTTATCGGACAAAAACTAAAATGGTTTTCGTGTGGATTATCAAGAAACAACCAGATTAATCCACTAATCCAAAACAAGAGTTCGATATTTAATTTCCGTATCATTGTGAATCAAAGGTGATGGATATTTTCTGATATTAGCTATAATTCTACACAGAATGTCTTTTTTAGGGGTGGATAATGTGTTTTGTAGGATGGATTTAATTTTAGGGAGCAAATCGGAAAATTATGCAACATAATCAGAAACTAATATAAATACTTATCATGTTGAAAATACGTATATTTGTAACATACTTTTAGTATTCAGCTTTCTGTAGTCAGCTATCAGTTTTTCTTTTGTAATAAGATTTAGTATTAGATACAAAGATATTTTATTTAACATTTTAGCCGAAAGCTGATAGCCGACGACTGAAAGCTTTATTCTTAAAGCACATCATGAAAAAAGTACTCATACGCATATTTTGCCTTTTGATGGCCTTCCAAGTGCTTTTCGCAAGCGTTGGATTTGCTATGTATGAGCATCTTTGTAAAATAAGTGGCAAAAGCAATTATATGCTTTCGCAACCTAAGCGTAGTTGTTGTGCTAAAAAAGCCAAGATGACAGCGCATTCATCAAAGCTTAGTATCAAAAGAGCTAAATGTTGTTCAGATTCAGTTACTCATTATAAAATCAATCCGAATGCATCACAAGGAATCAGTATTGACTATAAAATTCCTTCTTTAGCATGGATAATTGAAACACCCATTTTCTATACTTTTACTTGGGTAGCTCAATCTGTTTCTTTCAAAATTCCTCATTACTATAATACGGCTCCGCCTTTATTTGGACGGCTCCGTCTTATCTTTATTCAGTCCTTTCTTATTTGATTTTTGTTAGAATATCAAACGCTATCTTTTGGGGTATTGCGTTATCTAAGTGTGTTGATAACCCAAAAACCTCGGTCGTTTAAATATTTTAATATGAAAAATCATGAATTCTATTATAGTTTCAAAAATATTCTCTAGGTTCATTGTGCTGATATTCAGCAATGTAGTGTTGTTTTCGCCATTGTTTGCACAGAGTGGCGAAACAGTTCGAGGCATTGTCCAAGAGAAAAAAACTGATGGCAAAACAGAAGCCATCATCGGTGCTACCCTCCGTTGGCAGAATGCCCAAAGAGGAACCACCACCAACGAAAAAGGAGAGTTCTCTATCAGTAAAGAATCTCAAAACCATCAATTAATTGTTAGTTCTGTCGGTTATAAAACCGATACACTGATGGTACATTCATTAGACTTTTTAGAGATTAATCTTGTCCCTATAAATGCGAATTTATCTGAAGTTGTCGTAAAAGCGGAGGCTAGTGCTATGGATAGAATGAACCCTATTCATACCGAAATTATTACTTCAAAAGCACTTGCCAAGGCAGCTTGCTGTAATCTCTCAGAAAGCTTTGAAACCAATGCGTCGGTGTCTGTCAGTTATGCTGATGCGGTAACGGGTGCAAAGCAAATTCAATTATTAGGGTTATCAGGAAATTATATCCAAACCAATGTTGAAAATATTCCAGCTATTCGTGGCTTGAACAGTACTTTCGGACTCAACTATATTCCCGGCACTTGGATTTCTTCTATTGATGTAGGCAAAGGAGCAGGCTCCGTAATAAGTGGTTATGAGTCTATGACGGGAGCATTGAATGTAGAATTAGCTAAACCAGATGTTGCCGAAAAATTGTATTTGAACACCTACTTGAATAGTCAGGGTAGAGGAGAAATCAATCTTACATTAGCCAATAAGCTCAACGAAAAATGGTCTGTTGCTTTACTTACGCATGGGAGTACTTTGCAAACTAAATTAGATAAAAACAAAGATGGTTTTTTAGATTTACCACTTTATACCCAGTATAATGCCATTAATCGTTGGAAGTACCAAAGTGATAAAATGATGGCTTCGTTTGGCATAAAAGCATTGTATGAAGACCGTTTGGGTGGACAAGTAAAATTTAATCCAGATACAGACCGCAATACACCAAATGCTTATGGTTTTGGAAGCACCACAAAGCGGTATGAATTTTTTAGTAAAACCGCCAAGCTATATCAAACTAAGCCTTATCAGGGCTTAGGGCTTATTATCAATGGTTTGTACCATGACAACCAGTCGTATTTCGGGTTTAAAAAATATACGGGCACTCAAAAGAGCTTATATGCCAATTTAATTTATCAGAATATACTAGGCAATACCAATCACCAATACAAAACAGGAATAAGTTATCTGTTGGATGATTACAATGAAAAGTACTTAGATTCTACCTTTAAAAGAACAGAATCTGTTCCGGGTGTTTTTGTAGAATATACAGAAACCATTCCTGAAAAATTAACGCTTGTAGTAGGAGGAAGGGTAGATTTTCATAATTTGTATGGTACAAGGTTTACGCCTCGTGTACATGCTAAGTATGATATTACATCTGACATTCACTTACGCCTTAGTGCAGGGAAAGGTTGGAGAATGCCTAATGCCATTGCCGAAAATTTTGGGATGTTAGTAAATTCCAGACAATTGGTTGTACCTGAAATCATTAGACCAGAAGAATCTTGGAATTTTGGCGCGAGCCTAAGTAATGATTTTTATCTTTTTGGAAAGAAAGGAACCCTCATTTTAGATGCCTACCGAACGAACTTCCAGAACCAATTAATCGTAGATATGGAAAATGCTGATTTAGTCCGTTTTTATAATTTAAAAGGTCGTTCATTCTCGAACAGTTTTCAGGCAGAAGTCAATTATGCGCCTAGTAAACGAATAGAAACTAAATTAGCTTATCGCTTATTTGATGTTAAAAACGACGTGCTGACTCCAGCGGGGGAGCTTACTTTATTACCAAAACAGTTTGTTAACCGCGAGCGGGTGTTATTCAACATCGCTTATGCCTTGCCTTATAATAAGTGGAAGATTGACTTTACTTGGCAATGGAATGGCAGACGTAGGATTCCTGATACTGCTGAAGGACATGTACACTCTGTGACGTCGCCATCGGTATTTGCTCCTGCTTTTTCAAATATTAACGCACAAGTGACGAAGGCCTTCTTGAAATGGGAAATGTATGTGGGAGGCGAAAATCTCAATAACTTTACACAGAGCAATCCTATTATTGCAGCGAACGACCCTTTCGGAAAGAATTTTGATGCTTCAATGGTATGGGGACCCGTTATTGGACGAATGGTGTATGTAGGGATGCGTTATAAAATTAAATAAAAGCGATGAAGTTATATATCAAAAATATGGTTTGTGATCGCTGTAAGATGGCCGTAAACCAAATCCTTACACAACTGAATATTGCAGTACAGCAGATTGAACTTGGCGAAGTTATCATTCAACAAGATTTAGACGAACAAATGCAGACTATTTTGGCTCAAAAATTGAATGATGTAGGCTTTGAATTATTGGATGATAAACGAAAGAAAACTGTTGAAAAGATAAAGAATGTAGTGATTGAGATGATTTATCAAACAGACGACAGTGTTGACAAAATAACACCATCTTTTCTGATTGCTGAACGTGTGGGACGAGATTATAAGTACCTGAGTACCCTATTTTCGGAAATTGAAGGAAAAACGATTGAACAATATTTAATTTTTCAGAAGATAGAAAGAGTGAAGGAATTGCTAGTATATGATGAATTAACACTAAGTCAAATAGCTGATCAACTGCATTACAGTAGTGTTCAACATTTATCGAATCAGTTTAAAAAAGTAACGGGTCTGACTCCTAGTCGTTTTAAGGAGTCACAATATCACACAAGAAAAGCCTTGGATGAGATATAATTTAGAAGTTGAATTAGACTTTAAAATGCCATAAAAACAACTATATTTTAACAAAATAATCAATCAATAAAACAAACAACAACATGAAAAAGAACATCTTAGCATTAATCCTTTTATTAGTTTCAGTGCTTACATTTGCGGAAACACCTAAGACAGAAACAGTAAAAATCAAAACCTCTGCCGTTTGCGAAATGTGCAAAGAGCGTATTGAGAAAAAATTAGCTTTTACAAAAGGCGTTTCAGAATCTAATCTGGATATTGAAAGTAAAGAAAAAGTTGTGACTGTAACATACAATCCAAAGAAGACATCGGTAGAAAAAATCAAAAAAGCTATCGCAGATGTAGGATATTCTGCTGACGAAGTAACCGCCAATGCTAAAGGCTATGAAAAATTACCATCTTGCTGTAAGAAAGGTGAGATGTAGTTTTTTAGCTTTGAGTGATAAGCAATGAGCTTTGAGCATAAAAAGGGGCTGTCGATTCAAAATCAACAACCCCTTTTTGCTCAAAGCTCATCGCTCAAGGCTTAAAGCTATTACGCCAACATTCCTAATAAAGATGAAAGCTTATCTTTTAAATCTTTTCTATCTACGATAAAATCAAGGAATCCATGTTCTAATACGAATTCTGCACTTTGGAACCCTTTTGGTAAATCTTTACCGATGGTTTCACGAATAACTCTTGGACCAGCAAAACCAATCAAAGCTCCTGGTTCAGAGATATTAAAATCTCCGAGCATGGCATAAGATGCCGTTACCCCTCCAGTTGTTGGGTCAGTCAATAAAGAAATATAAGGAATTCCTGCTTCAGCTAATAAAGCTAACTTTGCAGATGTTTTTGCCATTTGCATTAACGAGAACCCTGCTTCCATCATCCTTGCACCCCCTGAACGAGAAATCATTAAGAATGGAATTTTATGTGCAAGAGCATAGTCGATACCACGAGCAATTTTTTCACCTACTACAGAACCCATCGACCCACCAATAAATGAAAAGTCCATCGCAGAAACGACCATCTCGATGCCATTTACTTTGCCATGGGCAGTTCTAACAGCATCTTTTAAACCCGTTTTCTTTTCAGTAGCTTTAATACGATCAGGATAACGTTTTGTATCTACAAATTCCAAAGGGTCGCCAGAAGAAAGCATGGCATCCAATTCTGTATATCTTGTTTGATCGAAAAGAATCTCAAAATATTCTTGAGAGCCAATCTTTTCATGATAATTGCAGTTTGAACAAGTATAAGCGAACAACTTATGTTCACGAGTGTGCATTGCTTTTTTGCAAGATGGGCATTGATACCAAAGCCCGTCTGGAGCTTCACGTTTTGATTCGGTAGGGGTTAAAATACCCTTATCTTTTCTGGTAAACCAAGACATATTTTATGATTGCTAGATTCGAATGTTAATGATTGAAAGCCTTTTGTTCCAATATATAATTATGGTTAATGCATTTGTTGGAAATGCAAAATCTTGGCAAAGATAAGGTATTGCGTTTCGACTTATAACATTTTTGTAAAAAATTGTTATGTAACAAAACAAAAACGGGCCTTTTTGAATACACAAAAAGGCCCGTTTGAATTATTTTAAAAAAATTATTTAGCTAAAACTATTTTTTTATTAATCATTCCATGCTCTGTTTGAAGTTTCAAAAGATAATAACCATTTGAAAGATTCGCTAGGTTGATGGTATGGTTAAACTCATTTCCTGAGTTGCTATGTTGTTCGTTAAAGACAGATACTCCAAAGATATTTACAACATTGATGGTTACACTCTTTGTCGCTTTAGCAAAGCTCGCCTTTAGTTTATACTCACCAGTAGGCGAAGGGTTTGGAGAAATAGTTACTTCAATTGTACTGCTTGGCTCATTGCCTAATACTGTTGGCGTTACTATCACAGGTTTGCCCGATGGCCCTTGTATATTCAAGTTATCGACTGTCCAGCCCCATCCATAAGCCAGAGGGTCAGCTAGCAATCTGAAACGAACTAATACATTATCACCCGCTTTGAAATCCCCAGAAGTTAGCATATCTATTTCTCTTTTTCTAAAAAGACTAGGAGTGCCGACTACCTTTGAATTTTGATCTTTATCTATATTTAAAGAAGTCCAAGCTTTTTTCCAGTCGGGGTCATCATTTGAATCCCAACCTGATTGAAACCACTGCCATGTTTTACCATTGTCTTTAGACCCTTCCACTACTACATAATCAAAGAAATCTCTATCAGGAAAAACAGCACCATCTGCACCAGGCTCTACCAATACTATTTCATCAAAGTAGATTTTTGCAGTATCACTCCTTAATACGATAGGTCTTAATAATTGAGCAATGGTATTTGTAAATAAATTCCCATCTACTTCAAAAATCTCTTCTGACCCATTTTTATAAGGGTGGTCAGAGTTTAAAGCAATGCTTGTAAAATTAGTTGGTTTCGAGAAAGTAAACCCTTTGAGGTAAAAATCATCAGGAGCCGCTGGCGAAGTATCAAAATTATTGACGTAAGTATTTACGGCAGCAAATAATTTCAATACCTTAAATTCATAAAAACCAGCTTCTGGCGAGAATCGAGTATTCTTAGCCTTTGCTTTATCTTTGATTACAATGCGATATTTTACTACATCATTTCCTTTAAATTGAGCCGATGTAAATTTAAAACTGCCATTAAAAGTAATGGTTTTGTCGCTAGTAGTATAGGTCAACATGATAGGCGCTTGCTTTACATCATTGATATAATATTCTACATAAGCACTATCAATACCTATGTTATCATAGGCTTGTCCTTCTGGAAGTTTTATTTCTGTTTCAGTGTTATAAATTGAAAAAATATTATTGGTATAAGAGATAACAGGCTTTACAGTATCTGCCCCAATGGTAAATTGATAATAATTTGTAAAACCTTTAGGGCTCAACGGTGCTTCTGCTGGCGTAGCTAATTTTCTGCCTGCTAGGTCTTCACCTTGCCAGTAATAACTAATTTTGCGTCTTTCTGTCGATTTTGGTAATGTGTATGAATATTGATTACCTGACTTTGTGAGTGGTACTTCTTTGGCATCTGCAATACTATTGGTGGTAGTAATATACAATTTCACAGAACCATCTTTTATGGCAGTATCACCCAATACTTTTGCCGTAAAAATGTAGTCTTTACTAGTATCTTCATTATCCGTAAGAGGGTCATGTGTAATTGAACTACTAACCCAACCCAAATCTGCAAAGAAGTTTAAGACAATCGGGCCAATACTACGAGTCATTTCACCCGCCGCCATCGAAGGAGTCATTAAAGCATTTGGGTCACCAACTCTATAGGTAGCTTGATCAACGTGATAAATACTTGAACCAGCACTATACGTTGTCGGAGCATATAATTTAGCTTGTTTGTTGGCATTTGCTTTCGTAGCAGATGGACTATTCAAAAATAATTTTCCACCCGTTACTTCCTTACGAAGAGCCTCAGAAAAATTTGGTATAGCTGTGGAGTCAATCAAAGAAACGCCTGTACTATTTACAATGAAATTATCAAAAATACCAGCCGAACCCACAAAACTGCCACTACCCCAACCAGCGATGGTATCACTTGCGCCAAAAGTTCCAATAAAACCAAGTCCATGACCATATTCATGTAATACTACTGAATACAAATCATATTGTAATCTTGTCGGAGTTGATTCCCCTGTGTACCAGTCAGTACGGTCAGAGTTAAAAGTAGCAACAATATCTGCTTGATCTTCACCATTTAAATCCTTTCTTGCCATTTTCTCAGCAAGTGCTATCGGATACCAAGTGCCTGCTTTAGCGGCTCCAGGAAAGTTTCGATAATAAGTTGAAGCCCCTGCTGACCCTAATACGCCAGATGCTAGACTTCTCCAACGAACCAATATTTTAATAGGCACATCTGAATTTAAAGCATTAGCCCATGTAGCAGCAGCCCTTTCAAAAACACTTTTTACATCAGCAGGCAGATTTGACCCTTGCTCATAGAAAACCTGAAAATTAGCTGATTGGCTAGATGCACTTCGGGTACTAGCAGCAAGCTTTTTATCTGCTTCTAGTTTAGCTTTCATCATCTCTGTATATCCCATTGGCAAAACACGCTCTTTTGCCTGTTCAGGTGTTGGTGCATAATCAACAATCTGATTACCAGGAATAGATTCCATTTTGATTTTTTGCGAGAAAGCAGCAAAGCTTCCCAGCGTTATGAAAGTAGCAAGTAATAATTTTCTCATATTAAAATAAATTTTAGGAGACTTATTAAATAGAATTTGAAGTGTTTGCTACACAAGATAATAACTATTTTTGATAGAAATTAATAAAGGTTTTAGAAACATAGTTAATCAATGAGCAGGCATATCTTAAACGAATAAAAAGGCTTTCTTTTTATATCAAGAAAGCCTTTTAAGAAAATATTTTTATACTTGTTAATAACCAGGATTCTGAGTTACGTTCGCATTTGTACGAATTTCGTTGGTTGGAATTGGTAATTGGAATCTAGTATCACCCGCAGGTAACGTTCTGAATCCATAGGTTGTTCCTGTTCCATCATATCTGTCTCCCCAATTTGAACGATTAATGGCTAATCCCTTACGTTTGATATCGAAGAAACGATGACCTTCAAATGCTAATTCAAGGCGTCTTTGTAAATCAATTTCAGTTTTCAAGGCATTACCTCCTTCTTGGTTGTCTGCTGCTACAAACCCTACATAACGGTTTGCTCTCAAAGTATTCAAATCTTTTAAAGCATCAGCATCTTTGTTTAATTGTGCCAAAGCTTCTGCACGATTTAATAATACTTCCGCAACCCTGATTACCTTAGGGTCAACCACGTTAGCATTACCAGTAGCACGACCAAAATACTTGATAATGTTGTTATATCTAAAACCGCCAAATGAACTTGAACCAATGTAAGCACTTTTACGAACGTCAGTATCTTTAAATAATCTAAAGAAGTCGTAATCAACCACATATTCAGAACGTACGCCCGAAGAAGAACTTTGGCTATATTCTACTCCTGGTGAAACGGCATCTTTATCAACAATTTGTAGTTTTAACAATACGCCATCATTACTTGCATCTTTCCAAATGCTTGAGAAATTAGCAATTGAACCAGGGCTAGCGCTTAGTGCCAATGATTGAGTAGCCGCATCAGCTGCTTTTTGCCACTGACCTTCATATAAATACAAACGTGAAAGCAACGCATAAACGGCTGATTTGTTGAAACGATAAATGCCATTGGCGCTACCAATTAAACTTGCTGCTTCAACTAAATCTGCTTCTATTTTTTGATAGTTAGATTTAACTGTTTCACGAGACGGTTTAGCGGTTGGGTCGGTGCTTACTACATAAGGAATCCCCAAATCAGCATCACTTGCTTGTGTATAAGCTTTTCCGTATAATTTAACCATATCAAAATGAGCCAATGCTCTTACTGCCAACGCTTCACCTTTGAAGTTGTTTTTGGCTGTGCCATCTGCTAATTTATTGATGTTTACCAAAATACCATTTGCTCTACGAATAGATGAATAAGCTTGTGTCCATAAATCCCAAGCGATGTCGCCATTATAACGCCATTCTTGGAAAAAACGGTTTGACAAACGACCTGTGCGACACATAATAGCATTGTCGGACATGATATCAGGAAGACTAATAGATGAACCTGCATAATATAAAGTTCCTGATAAGCCTGATAGACCATTTACGCTACGCGCATACATTCCTCTTGCTGCGTTACCAAAATCAGTCTCGGTTTCAAATGCTTGTGTATCAGTTACAGAGTTGTATGGACTTAATTCAAGTTCTTTATCGCTGCAACTTGTTACTCCAATCAGAGTAAAAATGCTAAGAGTTAAAATATATTTTTTCATATTTCTTTGAAGTCTGTATTATGGATGAATTTAGAAGGTTAAATCAATACCAAATGTTAATTGACGTGCCACAGGGTAGCTATAGCCACGGAATAAACCTTGAACTTGTCCGCCTGTACTTTCTGCTTGACCAAACCCAATTTCAGGGTCTCCTTTGGCTTCAAAAGCATAATACCACCAGTTTTGTGCCTGCGCATAAATTCTAACAGATTGTATTTTTGCTTTTTTAGTAATACTTGAAGGAATAGTATAACCTAAAGTAACATTTCTTAAACGAATAAAATCACCCTTTTGTAAATAACGGTCAGTAGTATAACTAATTCCAGTTGGCGTAGGTAGTACATTTGTATCACCTGCTTTTTTCCAATAATTCAAAGCATCTGCTGCTTGGTTATTATAAATGTATTCACCATCCGACGTTAAATCAGCCCACATTGAGTTGAAAATATAATTACCGCCTGAATAATACAAATCAGCACTTAATGAAACGCCTTTATAGTTTACTTCTGTACGGAAGTTTCCAAAACGAGTAGCTAAACGAGATTTTCCTTCTAATACTACGGCATCACTAGGGCTATAGTTTTCTACAATTTCTCCATTGATATTATAGAATTGTTGTGCGCCAGTTTGTGAATTTACACCAGCGTAACGAGTCATGAAATATACATCGATAGGTTGTCCGATTCTCAATTGAGAAAGCCCTCCGTCACGATTCAACCCATCTTCTGTCAAAGCTGTCACTTTGTTTTTATTGATTGAATAATTAACGTTTACATCCCATTTCAAATCTTTTGATTCAATAATTTTATAACCCACGGTAAATTCTACACCCCTGTTTTGTACAGCACCAACGTTTTCAGTTCTTACTTGGAAACCTGTCGTAGCAGATAATGGACGGTTATAAAGTAAGGCAGAGTTGTCTTTGTTATACCAATCGATTGTACCATACAGACGATTATTAATGATAGAAAAATCAAGACCAATATCAGTAGCTTTTAATTTTTCCCATGTTAAGTCTGCGTTGTCTACTTGTGAAGGGAAGGTAGCAGACGTTAAGCCATAACTACTATAGCGATATAGTCCTAGTGGAGTATAGTTTCCTATTCGGTCATTACCTGTTAGACCATAACTAGCTCTTAATTTTAACGAATTGATGAACGTCAAATCTTGTATAAAAGATTCTTTATCTAAATGCCATCCTACGCTTGCTGCACCAAACAAACCATATCGATTATTTTTTCCGAAACGAGAAGAACCATCACGACGGATAGACAAATCAAGAAAATATTTTTGATTGAAATCGTAATTTACACGTCCGAACAAAGAATACAAAGCCCAATCTAATTTAGCAGTTGTTGCCGCTGTAGGCGTTGAGGCATTATCTTGAGTATTTACTTTATCAGATGGAAACCCTTTTGAAGATAATGAGAAACTTTTGATTCTGTCTCTCGTAAATTCAATACCGCCCAATACTTTAAAATTATGGGTATTATCAATAGATTTGCTATAGGTAGCAGTATTGGTAAATACATAATTGAAGTTTTGAAAACCATTATCAGTCTTTGAACCTGGTGCAGAAGGGTCACCAACATATTGATCTAGAATAGACCCTGGTTTGATATAGTATTCTCTGTCATAATTGGTATAAGTAAGACCAATTTGTGAGCGTACTTCTAAATCTTTTACAGGAGATAATGCCAAGAAAAAAGTACCTAAGCCATTTGCCGTATTTTGTTTTTCAGTATTATTTACGATAGCTTCAGAAATACTAAATCCATTCACTGTCAAGTTGTAAGTACCGTCATCATTAAATTCTGGCTCGTAGGCATTATAGGCATAAATAGCATAAAATGGATTTTGAACGTTATAACGATCTCTTTGTTCATTGGTTATTATCGAAGTAAATTGCAGATTTGCACCAGTTTTTAACCATTTAGAAGCGCGATACTCTAAATTAATTCTACCCGTATTCAAATCTGAGTTAGATGCATTTGATAAACCGCCAATCTTTGATGTTTGTAGACCAATGTTATAAGAGAAAGCTTCGTTTGCACCACTAATGCCCAAACGATGTGTTCTTAATTGTCCTTTTTGCAATAATGTTTTAAACCAATCGGTTTTTCCAGCAGCAAGTCTGGTTACTTCTGCTTGGTACTCAGCATCAGTCATATTCGTAATATCATCTGAAAAATAACCGTTAGTATAGCCCAAATCTTTTTCATAACGAAGCTTTTCTTCAAAAGTCATCATTTTGAAATTATCAGGTGTTTTTTCAGAATAACCTGCTTGGAAAGAATAAGTAAGTTTTGGTAATCCTTTTTTGCCTTGTTTGGTAGTTACCAAAATTACGCCATTGGCTCCTCTTGAACCATAAATAGCCGCAGAGGAAGCATCTTTTAATACCTGAATATCTTCAATTTCATTAGGGTTGATAGTATTCAAGATGTTGATACCGCCTTGAGCTTCACTATTGGCTACTGGTGCACCATCAATAACGATTAATGGTTGAGAACCTGCGGCTAAAGAGCCTTCTCCACGAATACGCATGAAAGTTTGACCCGAAGGGCGACCATTTACGGCAACTATTTGTAGACCTGCTGCTTTACCTTGTAAAAGGTTATCGAAAGAGCTTCCTCCTGCTTTGCCTTCTAAAGCTTTTCCAGATATGGTAGATTGCGACCCTGTTAAATTTTGCTTTTTAGTAGTTCCATAACCTACTACAACTACTTCTTCAATATCAGTAATATCTTGTACCAGCGCTATATTGACAATTGTTTTTGTTCCAACCGATACATCTTGTTTAATAAATCCTACAAAGCTAAAAGATAGTGTTGCATTATTGGGAACACTAATTTTATACGAACCATCTGAACCAGTAGTTGTTCCTCTGGCTGTACCTTTAACCGACACACTTACACCTGGGAGTACTGCTCCATCTTCTGACGAAGTCACTTTCCCCGAGATAATTCTGTCCTGAGCCGCTATTTTTAGCGTTAAAGTCAGCATCAGTACAAAAATCATTAGTAGTTTTCTGTTCATGTTGTTGATTTTGTTTTTAAAGTTTCGAATGTTTAGTTAGAAAAAAAATGAATCTGGTAGGTTTGACTTTACTTTAAAACGTATACTTATAAATTATCAGTATATAAACGAATATTGATAATTTATTATTTTAAAATTAACATATATTACTGATGTTTTGTTGTGTTTTTTCTGTGAAAACATGGTTTTTATTTTGTTATCACTAAAAAACTCCGTTTAATAAATAAGTATTCGCTAAAACAATAGAAGAGTATTCAATACTAAAGATAATTTTTATTTTATATACTAGTATAGGTAAATATAACTATTTTTGAAATAGAAGTATTGCTCTAGCATAATCGTGCCAAGTAGAAATGCTATAGATAATTACTGTATGGCATTTGACGGTAACATATATACTAGCTTTAATAGTGACATTATTTTAGATATATATGATGTTTTGCTATTAATAGCCACCCTTATCGATGTTTCATCAATTGGGTTACAGTTCAAACAATTTAGCCACCTTAAAGTTTATATACTGAAAACATACTTAGATAAGCCTATTTTTTGGTAGGTTGTTGTCTTTTACTGTTCTCACTAAATCGAGATATTTAATCCTAGAGGTTCTTAGAAATAACTATGTTTTATTAAAACCCTATTTTTTATTGGCTAATTCCTAAAAATTACCGTTCAATAAATCGCAATAGACTAAAGCTATAGAACAGTACTCAAAACAATAAATAATTTTTATATTTGTTGGTCGAAAAATCTCAGACTTTAACTTAACAAATAATATTATGATCGCTAGCTTAGACGCACTTACCCAAGAAAAAATTAACTTGTGGCTTTCAGGAAACTATGATGCAGATACAAAAGCCATCATCCAGCAATTTTTAGATGAAGGAAAAGAGACAGAGTTAACAGATTCTTTTTATAAAGATCTTGAGTTTGGAACGGGTGGAATGCGTGGTGAAATGGGTGTTGGTTCAAACCGTATGAACAAATATACTGTTGGTTCAGCTACACAAGGATTTGCTAATTACCTAAAAGCGAATTTCACAGGAGAAAACATTAGTGTGGCTATCGCTCATGATTCAAGAAATAATGCTTCATTTTTTGCTAAAGTAGCTGCGGATATTTTTTCGGCCAATGGCATTAAAGTGTATTTATTTAAGGAATTACGTCCAACGCCTGAATTATCTTTTGCAGTAAGACACTTAGGATGTAATGCAGGGCTAGTAATTACGGCTTCGCACAACCCTCGTGAATACAATGGTTACAAAGCTTATTGGAATGATGGTTCGCAGGTAGTAGCGCCGCACGATAAGAACATTGTTGCTGAAGTAAACAAAATCCAATCAGTAGATGAAATCAACTTTACTGGTAATCCAGACTTAATTACATTAATCGGGGAAGAAATCGATGCTGAATATTTAAAAACTATTCAAGCCAATTCAATCAACCCTGATGTAATTACGCGTCAGAAAGACTTGAAAATTGTTTATTCATCTATCCACGGAACAGGTATTACCCTTGTCCCAAAAGCCTTAAAATTATTAGGCTTTGAAGATGTAAACGTAGTAGAAGCACAAGCTGAACCTAACGGAGATTTCCCAACGGTAATTTATCCAAATCCAGAAGAAACAGAAGCAATGACTTTAGCCATGAACTTGGCCAAAGAAATTGATGCTGATTTAGTAATCGCTACAGACCCTGATGCTGATAGAGTAGGGGCGGCGGTAAAAAATCCAGCAGGAGAATGGGTACTGTTGAATGGAAACCAAATGGCAAGCTTGATTATCTATTACTTATTAGATGCTTGGAAAAAAGCTGGGAAGTTAACGGGTAAAGAATTTATTGCTAAAACCATCGTTACGACCAACATCATTGATAAAATGTGCGAAACACAGGGTGTTAAATGTTATAATACTTTAACAGGCTTTAAATTTATTGCTGCTGTCATTCGTGAGTTGGAAGGTAAAGAGAAGTTTATTGGTGGAGGCGAAGAATCTTATGGCTATTTAATTGGTGATGCTGTGCGTGATAAAGATGCCATTGCTTCATGTGCCATGATTGCTGAATTAACAGCTTATGCTAAAGATAATGGCAAGTCGTTATTTGATTTCTTGACGAGTATGTATATGGAAAATAATTTCTATTACGAGGGCTTGATTTCATTAACGAAGAAAGGTAAAGCTGGAGCAGAAGAAATTCAGAAAATGATGGCTGATTTACGTAGTAACGTACCAGCTACAGTAGCAGGTTCTGAACCAGTGACGGTAATTGACTATACTAATCTTACATCAACTGATTTGAAATCTGGAGCGGTAACAAATATTCCAACTGGATTAGGTATGGAAGCTTCAAACGTAATTCAATTGGTTTTGGCAGATGGTACAAAAGTATCTGCTCGTCCTTCAGGAACTGAGCCTAAAATCAAGTTTTATGTTTCTGTAAATGAGCCTTTAGAAAAAGCGGAGGATTTTGAAACAGTATTGGCTAAATTGAAATTGAAAGTTTCAGCTATTCAAGAAGATTTAGGCTTGAAGTAATCAATACATCTTTTAAACAAAAATGGCGAGAAAGATTTCTCGCCATTTTTGTTTTATGCTTCTACCGCTCTCTTAAACTCTGAGGTAAAGTGGAATTGAATATCTGGATTATTCTGAATATTCATCCTTAAAATCCATTCAGATTCTGCTAAGAAAACAAAGTTCCCATCTTTATCTTGGGCAATGTTTTGTGCTTTTAAACGAACAAATTCTGCTAGTTTCTTTTCGTCGTCTGAGGTTACCCAACAAGCTTTGGCAATATCACGGTGGTCAAAACGACATTTTGCGCCGTATTCGTGTTCTAAACGATATTGAATTACTTCATATTGAAGTTCTCCAACCGTACCTACAATTTTTCTGTTTCCTAAATGTGCTTGTACAAATAATTGGGCTACTCCTTCGTCGGTTAATTGTTGAATACCTTTTTCCAATTGTTTCGATTTCATTGGGTCAAGGTTCATCAATTCTTTGAATATCTCAGGCGAGAAACTTGGAATACCTTGGTATTGTAATGCTTCTCCTTCTGATAGCGTATCGCCAATCTTAAAGTTTCCTGTATCATACAAACCAATTACATCCCCTGGGAAGCCTTCGTCAATTACCTCCTTTTCTTGTGCCATAAAGTTGTATGGGTTGTTGAAACGAAGGTTTTTGTCTAAACGAACGTGTTTATAAAATTTATTACGCTCGAATGTTCCCGAACAAACTCTCAAGAAGGCAATTCTATCACGGTGTTTTGGGTCAAGGTTGGCGTGAATTTTAAAGATAAAACCAGTGAATTTTTTCTCTTCTGGCTCTACTATTCTTACATCTGTTTTTCTGGCTTGTGTACTCGGTGCTATTTCTGTAAAAGTATCCAGCAATTCTTGCACACCAAAATTGTTAACAGCTGAACCAAAGAATACAGGGGCTACTTCTCCAGACAGATAAACACTTCTGTCAAAATCGCCATAAACTCCCTCAATCAATTCAATATCTTCACGCAATTGATTGGCATCTTTTTCACCTACTTTTTTATCTAATTCTTCCGACCAGATGTCTACAGCAACTACTTCTTTTTCAATCTTAGTTTTGTTAGCATTGAAGATATTCAATGATTTATCATAAATGCTATAAACACCTTTAAAATTTGAACCAATGTTGATAGGCCAAGTAAGCGGACGAACTTTAATATTCAGTTTTTGCTCTAATTCATCTAATAAATCAAAAGGGTTTTGCCCTTCTCTATCCATCTTATTGATAAAAACAATTACAGGTGTATTTCTCATCCTGCAAACTTCCATCAATCTTTCTGTTTGCTCTTCAACACCTTTTACACAGTCAATCACCAAAATCACTGAGTCAACAGCTGTTAAGGTTCTATAAGTATCTTCAGCAAAATCTTTGTGGCCAGGTGTATCTAGAATATTGATTTTAAGGTTGTTGTATTCAAACGTCATTACTGACGTAGCAACCGAAATACCTCTCTGGCGCTCAATCTCCATGAAATCGGAAGTTGCTCCTTTTTTAATTTTATTTGATTTTACTGCACCAGCCGTTTGGATAGCTCCACCAAATAAAAGCAATTTTTCTGTGAGCGTAGTTTTCCCTGCATCGGGGTGAGAGATAATACCGAAAGTACGGCGTTTATGTATTTCTTCTTGTATGGTTGCCATTGTCAATCTATAAATAAGTGACTGAGCGATAATAACCCAGTCCTAAAAAACTAATCAAGTCGCAAAATTACTCATAAAAAAATAAACCTCACAGAATTTTGTTTTCTGTGAGGTCTTAAAGTCAAACTAAAAGAATAATATTATTCTACCTCGTTGAGGTTACTTTTGCTTTTGCTATAAATAAAATAAACTACTAGTCCAATTCCCATCCAAACAAATGCAAACAATTGAGCTTTGCTATCTAATAAAGACATCAATGCCACATTGGTAATAATCCCAAGCGGAGCAACTAACATCAATAAAGGAGTTTTGAAAGGACGGTCACGATTAGGTTCACGTTGACGTAAAATTAATACCGCTAAACAAACCATTGCAAAGGCAAAAAGCGTTCCGAAGCTAGTCATATCACTCAATACACCAATAGGAGTAAATGAGGCTACCAAAGAAACTACAAGACCTACCAACAATGTGCTTTTCCAAGGAGTTTGGAAAGTTGGGTGAATTTTACTGAAAAAGTCTGGTAATAAACCATCTTTAGCCATCCCTAAGAAAACGCGCGTTTGTCCAAGCATCATCACCAACATTACTGAAACCAAACCTACAGTTGCAGCAGTAGTAATGATAAATACTGCCCAAGGCTGTCCTACTTGGTCAAAAGCATAAGCTACTGGAGCTTTTAATGCATCACCAGTAATATCTTTATAGTTTAGCATACCCGTAAGTACTAATGATACTAAAATATACAATAACGTACAGATAGCTAAAGAAGCAATAATGGCAAAAGGAATATCTTTTTTAGGATTAATCGCTTCACCTGCTGAAGTAGAAACAACATCGAAACCAATGTAAGCAAAGAAAATAGCAGCGGCACCGCTTAAAATACCTTTGATACCATAAGCTTCTTGCATCTTACCATCTGCGTGTTTTACCATTTCAGGCTCAGGAATAAATGGATGCCAGTTATCAACATTCACAAAGAATACACCTACAATAATAACAAATAAGATAGCTGATAATTTAAGGATTACAATTAAGTTATTTGTATTGGCAGCTTCTTTAACGCCTTTTACTAGAATCCAAGTAACTAGCCATGTAATCAAGAAAGCAGGCAAGTTAAAAGAAAATGCTGCGGGTTCTGATATATTATTATCAATGGCATACTGAGCACCAGAAAAAGGGTCATTGGTTAAGTAATAGGGCATCGTAATGCCGAAGAGATGCAGTAGCTTATTAAAGTACCCGGACCAGCTTACGGCGACGGTCATTGCTCCCATGGCATATTCGAGAATTAGCCCCCAGCCAATAATCCATGCAAAAATTTCGCCCATTGTACCGTATGCATACGCATAGGCAGAACCTTCTACAGGTAACATTGAAGCAAATTCAGAATAACATAATGCAGCAAAAACACAACCAATACCGGCAACAACAAATGATAATGCCAAAGCAGGCCCAGCATGATAATGCGCAGCAGTACCTGTTAATACGAAGATACCTCCACCAATGATACCTCCGATACCGATTGCAGTGAGGCTCCATTTGCCAAGCACTTTATTTAATTTATTGTTTTTAATATCAGCTTCATAAGCTGACATTGGTTTTTTACGCCAAATACTGTTGCTCATAGGGTTTTAGTTTTTGTGTGAATTTGAAGTGATTTTTAGATTTTGGTTACTTGATTAATATGCTTTTTGTATTAAAGAAAAACTTGTCTTCCTAAAAAAGTACTAATGTCTAATTATACGAAAGTATATTTTGTTTAAACATCTTTGAAGATACAGAATATTTTGTCTCAAAACAAAAAAAGACCTGCAAGTAATAAAACTAGCAGGCCTTTTGAATTAAAATTTAAGCTTTTGTCGCAGGTTCTACTTTCTTTTTACCTGTACCTAAATCGATAACGATTGGGGCAGCTACGAAGATTGAAGAATAAGCACCAAACACAACACCGATGAACATTGCAAAAGAGAAACCTCTTAAAATATCTCCACCGAATATTAATAATACCGTCACTACCAAGAATACTGTAGTAGCTGTCATTACTGTACGGCTCATTGTATGGTTGATAGACTGGTTGATTGTCTTAATCATCAATTCTTTATTGCTAAGGTCTGCATCAACGCCGATTTCTTCACGGATACGGTCAAATACTACCACGGTATCGTTAATAGAGTAACCGATTACCGTCAAAATAGCAGCGATAAAGATTTGGTCAACTTCTAATTCAAAACCGAATAAACGAACAATACCAACCATACCTAATACCACTAGTGAATCGTGTAAAAGAGCGATGATACCACCCAATGAATACTGCCATTTACGGAAACGCAATAGAATGTAAATAAAGATACCTACTAAAGCATAGAAAATAGAAATGAATGATTGTCTTAAAATATCATCAGCAATTGTTGCACCTACTTTAGATTCTGAAAGAATAGTTGGTTTAGCATCAGCAAATTTCGTTAAGCCTTTCTCTAAAGCTTTACGTACTTTTTGGTTAGCCTGAATCGATTCATCTTCAACCAAGTAAGCAGTAGTGATTTTTAATTTAGTATCGCCGTTGAAAGTTTTTACTTCTACGCCTTTACCTTCAAAACTATCCGCTAAGCCATCTTTAATTGTTCCTGCTTCTACAGGTTTAGATAATTCTACTACGTAAGAACGACCACCCTTAAAGTCAACACCTAAGTTAAAACCACCTTGGATAGTCAGTACAATAGCACCCAATGCAATTAAACCCCACGAGAACCAGTAAGAATATTTACGTTTTCCGATAAAGTCAAAATTCATTCCTTTGAAAAGGTCTCTTGAAATGAATGTTTCAAAAGTAACGTCTTTTTCTTTACCAGCTTTGATAGCACGTTTTGCCATCCATTCTACTAATACATGAGAAACAAAAACAGCAGTAAATACTGAAGTAATCAAACCGATACATAGAGTAACTCCAAATCCTTTTACAGAACCTGACCCGAAGATAATTAAAATAACCCCAACGATAATGGTGGTTACGTTACCATCAATAATTGCTGAAAGTGCTTTTTCATAACCCACTCTAATAGCATCTAGTAAACCTTTTCCTTGGTGTAATTCTTCACGGATACGTTCATTAATCAATACGTTGGCATCTACGGCCATCCCTAATGTTAATACAACACCCGCAATACCTGGCAATGTTAATGCCGCTTGAATTTGCACTAATACACCTGCAATAAAAAATACGTTAAAGAAAAGTGCAGCATTGGCCATCCAGCCTGGGCTTCCATAGTAGCCAATCATAAAGATAACTACTAATAGTAAACCTAATGCCATCGAGAAGTACCCTTGATTGATAGCTTCAGCACCTAATGAAGGACCGATAAAAGCGTCTTCAACAATACGAGTAGGCGCTGATAACTTACCTGATTTAATTACGTTGGCTAAATCTTTCGCTTGTTCAACTGTGAATGAACCAGAAATAGAAGAACGACCACCAGCAATTTCACCATTGATGTTTGGAGCAGAATAAACATAGTTGTCTAGTACAATAGCAATTCTTTTTCCAACATTAGCAGCCGTTAAGTTTTTCCAGATTCTAGCACCAGTACCATTCATACTCATGGTTACTTCTGGGCGACCATTTTGGTCAAAATCCTGTGATGCATCAGTAATTACTTCTCCGTCTAAAGGTGCTTTTTGTCCTTCAGCTTTTCTCAAGAACTCAAAAGGAATAATTTCATCACCATTTGTAGCAGGAATTCCAATAGCATTCCAAGCAAATTGAAGACCAGAAGGGAACATGATTTTTACTTCTGGGCGACTGAATAATTCGTTTACACGAGCAGTATCTTTACGGAAAACACCCCATGATCGTCCTTGATTATCCAAAGGCAAGAACAATTTAGTAAGTGCCGAACCAGCAGTAGTATCTTTCACAGCAGAATCTTTCTTCGCTACTTTCGCTGCACCAGATAACTGGCTAGCTAAACCGCCTGCTTTAGTAGTATCTGTCGCTGTAGTTTTAGTAGTTGTAGCCGCTTTTTTAGCTTTTTCTTCTGCTGTCAAATATTCACCTAAACTATTTAAGCCAGGACCCCATTCTGAAATCTCAGCTACTTCGATAAATTCTAATTTTGAAGCAGCAGATAATAATTTTCTAGCACGTTCTGGATTATCAACACCTGGTAATTCAACTTGGATACGGTTGGTACCTGGCAAACGTTGAATGTTTGGGTTGGCAACTCCTAATTTATCAATACGCGTTTGAATCGTTTTATAAACACGGTCAACAGCACCATCAATTTCGTTGTTAATTACTTTCTTTACTTGTGAATCAGAAGAATTAGAATTTAATTTTTCACGGTTGATTGAATTAGCAAAAATTGTTGCCAATCTTTGATTGGGAGCAATTTTAGCAAAAGCTTCATAAAACAATTCATTGAATGTTTTTGTTGAAGTTGCTTGTGCAGCAGTTGCTTGGTCAAGTGCTTTGATGAAATTAGGATCATTGCTTTTGCCTGATAGTGCACGAAGAATTTCTACAGGAGAAACCTCTAACACAGCATGAAGTCCACCTTCTAAGTCCAAACCTTTATGCAATGCATAAGTGGTTACTTCTTGTAATGTAAAACCTAAATAGATAGGTTGTTTCCACAAAGAATCAATATAGTGGGTTTTCTTGGCAGGATCTAATTCACCAGATTTTGAAGTGGCATAAGCAAGAGCATCTTCACGAACTGAACTTGCTTTCCATGTGAATGAAAGAAAAAATAGACATAAGGCTGAAATAATTCCAGTCAGCCAAATGATGGCACTTTTATAACGCATTTTTGTAGGGAAAAAGTAATTGTGAGTAAATAAACGGATGATTAGGGTTGCAACATTTTAGCCAGACATGGCAAAACGTCTTTGTTTTGATAGATTATCTATCAAAAATATGTATTAGAAAAATTATGGGGCGTTGGTAACGATAAAATGTTCGAAGAGGACTTCGAGATGAGGTAGGCGAAATGCTAAATTTTGAACTGCCTGAATAGGGCGTTGTGCTGATAAAAAAGCAAATTCGTAGGGACTAAAAATAAACTCTTGTGCAAAATCAATGTTGACAGGTACAGAAACCTGCATGACCGAAAGCTCTGAAATAGAACATTGCTTAGGCGTGTTATTATCCTGAGTTTGTTCTGTTTTGACTTTAGATACCGCTATTTGGCTTCTTTGTGAAGCATTTATTGTTTTACCAAAAACGGTAAATACAATAACTAGCGACATAAAAAAGACGCTTACCAAACGAGCTATGTGAGAATGTTTTTGCATTTTGAATTACAAAACTATCACTTTTTGTTTGGTATTTCCAAATTCTGACTTAAAATAATTGTTCTGCCTGTTTGAAAATATTTCTTACTTTTGAGCCATCATTCATAAAATGCTTAGAAATGTTTAATTATTTAGAACCAATATATATCAAGAAATTCATTCAAACAGCCCTAGCTGAGGATATTGGTGATGGTGACCATACGTCATTATCAACCATCCCGAGTACCGCTACTGGACGAGCAAGATTGCTAGTGAAAGAAGACGGAGTTTTAGCAGGGGTAGATTTGGCAACAATGATTTTTGAAGAAGTTGATAAAACACTTGAAGTCCAGATATTATTGGAAGATGGTGTAGCGATTAAAAAAGGAGAAGTTGTTTTAACCGTTGCAGGGTCTTCGCAATCTATTCTTAAAGCAGAGCGTCTGGTACTCAATTGTATGCAACGGATGTCGGGTATTGCTACTTATACAGACGCTATGGTGAAGTTGTTAGAAGGAACAAATACAAAATTATTAGATACCCGTAAGACAACACCCAATTTTCGACTTTGCGAAAAGTGGGCTTGCAAGATAGGCGGAGCAGAAAACCATCGTTATGCCTTGTTCGACATGATTTTGATTAAAGATAATCACGTTGATTATGCGGGAGGTATTAAAAATGCTATCAACCAAGCGAATGAATACCTGAAAGAGACGGGGCGTGATTTAAGAATAGAAATTGAAGTAAGAAACTTAACAGAGCTTCAGGAGGTTTTAGTAATAGGCAATATTCATAGAATTATGCTAGACAATTTTTCTTTTGAAGATTTGCGTGAAGCAGTTCGATTGATTGATGGAAAGTATGCTACTGAGGCATCTGGAGGAATTAATGAAAAAACAGTGAGACAATATGCTGAATGCGGGGTAGATTATATTTCTTGCGGAGCTTTAACACATCATGTAAATAGTTTAGATTTGAGTCTAAAAGCATATTAGCATCATTAGTGAATAGTGATTGATGAATAGGAGAGGAATTTGTCCCTATTCAATAAAAGATGTCTTTTCTTACGGTATAAAATTTTAACAATGAATTTATTAGATGAATCACAAAGAGTAGGCTATGTGAGTCGCTCGGTGCCCTTTAAAGGAGATGATTTAAAGGAACAAATTTTAAAACTGAAAAAGGAAAAAAATGCGGTAATCTTAGCACACTATTATGTAGATGCTGAGATTCAGGAAATCGCAGACTTTTTAGGAGATAGTTTGGGATTAGCACAGGCGGCAGAAAAAACGGATGCAGACATGATTGTTTTCTGTGGGGTACATTTTATGGGCGAAACAGCTAAAATTTTAAACCCTAATAAAAAGGTTGTTTTACCAGATTTAAATGCGGGTTGTTCTTTGGCAGATGCTGCTCCTAAAGAAGAATTTGCTGCCTTTAAAGCAAAGTATCCTGAGGCAGTAGTGGTAAGTTATATCAATTGCACGGCCGATATTAAAGCCATGACTGATATTATCTGTACTTCATCCAACGCAGTAAAAGTAGTAGAATCGATTCCTGCTGATAAGCAAATTATTTTTGCACCTGATGCTAATTTAGGTCGATATGTAGCCAAGAAAACAGGACGAGAGTTGATTTTGTGGGAAGGTGCTTGTATCGTTCATATTGATATTTCTTTAGAGAAATTAAAGAAAGTCAAAGAAGAAAACCCTAATGCATTATTGATTGCTCACCCAGAATGTAAGGAGGTGATTTTATCTCAAGCTGATTTTGTAGGTTCTACCACAGCATTGTTGAGCTTTGTGCAAACATCAGACTGTCAGGAGTTTATTGTGGCGACGGAAGCAGGTATTTTACATAAAATGAAAATGTCCGTACCGCATAAAAAGCTTATTCCTGCACCAGCGAACGAGAAAAATTCTTGTGCTTGTTCAGAATGCCCGTATATGAAAATGAATACAATGGAGAAATTATACAACGCCATGTTCTATGAATTACCAGAAATTCAAGTATCAGAAGAAGTAAGGATTCCAGCATTGAAAGCTCTAAAGGCAATGTTGGAAATTAGTAAATAAATAGTTTATTGAAAATATAAAAGCCCTCGAAATCAAATATGGTTTCGAGGGCTTTTATATTTTACAATCTATCAATCGTTAGGTTTTTCTACTATTACTCAACCATGCGATTTTGTACTTTAAGGCTTATTTTCTTATTTAATAATTATCCTTCTTTTTCAAATAAATTTGAAATTGCTCTTCTGTTAATATCGCTTTCAATTCTTTGTCTCTATCTTCTTTTATGCTTACGGCTTTTGCTCTAATTTTTGAACGAATTTCTTCCGATACAGGAGGCACCAGCTTTTTTACCTCTTCCGAAAAATCCATTCTTTTAAAAGCATAGTTAATATTAGCATTCTCTACTTTGGGTAGTTGCTCTTCTGTTAATTTAAGCTTTTTGGTCATCCAACGGGTTTCTTCAGTAGCAATTTTTTCAGGATCCATGCTTTCAGGTTTCCTTTGCATACCTTCGCCTGCTTGTGGAAGCCTGCCACCACCTAAGCCACCTCTTCCGTATCCTCCTTGTCCATATCCTTGACCGTATTGGGCTTTGCTTTCATTGATATGTAAAAAAATAAAGACAGATAAAGCAATTAAAAATGATAAATAATTATTTGATTTCATTGGAATCTCGACTGTTTTAGTGATTTTTTGATGTTACTTCAAAGAACAGACGGTTAAATTAATAATTTTCTGGAATTGTTTTAAGTTATTTTATATGAAGTTTACAAAAAAGCCCTTAATCTGTTAAGATTGAGGGCTTCTACTACACTGAAACTATTAAGACCCGCAGGCTTCGCATCCATCAGGATCGTCAATTGAGCATTGCATCGCCGACCAGTTTTGTTCGACTACGGTGTCTAAACCTCCTACAACGAGAGAGGCAGCTGATGATTTTGCTTGTGCGGCTTGTGCGGCATAAGCTTCATAACTCATCTCGTGCTCTTGCACAACATTTGCTTGCTCAATGGCCACTTCGGCTTGTTTTTCGACTGTAAACTTGATAGCATCGGCAGCAGCTTTTGTTCTAAGATAATACATCCCAGTTTTCAAGCCTTTTTCCCATGCGTAGAAGTGCATCGAAGTAAGTTTACCAAAGTTCGGGTCTTGAATATGTATATTTAATGATTGCGACTGGCAGATATAAGCACCTCTGTCGGCAGCCATTTCAATAATTACCTTTTGTTTAATTTCCCAAACTGTTTTGTACAAATCTTTCATATCCTGAGGAATCTCAGCAATGTTTTGTACTGAACCGTTAGCAGAAATCAATTTGTTTTTCATCGAATCGTTCCATAGGTTCAATTTCACCAAGTCACGAAGAAGGTGTTTGTTCACTACCGCAAATTCGCCTGAAAGTACTCTACGTGCATAAATGTTTGAAGTATAAGGCTCAAAACATTCGTTGTTACCCAAGATTTGTGAGGTCGAAGCAGTTGGCATTGGTGCTACTAACAATGAGTTTCTTACACCATGTTCTTTTACTTTCGCTCTTAATTCTTCCCAGTTCCAACGTCCTGACTCTGGTGTTACTCCCCACATATCAAATTGGAAAATACCTTGTGAGATAGGTGAACCAGCCCAAGTTTCATAAGGACCTTCTTTGATGGCTAGCTCCATAGATGCTTCCATGGCAGCATAATACATCGTTTCAAAGATGTCTTTATTTAATTGTTTTGCTCCTTCTGATTCAAAAGGCATTCTTAACAAAATAAATACATCTGCTAATCCTTGTACTCCTAAACCGATTGGGCGGTGACGCATATTTGAACGTCTTGCTTCCTCAACAGGATAATAGTTACGGTCGATGATTTTGTTTAAGTTTTTAGCTGCAACCTTCGTTACTTTATACAAAGCCTCGTGGTCAAACTCTTGGAAACCTCTTGCATTGGTTTTTAAGAATTTTGGTAAAGCTAGAGACGCCAAATTACAAACAGCAACTTCATCTTTAGAAGTATACTCCATGATTTCAGTACATAAGTTTGAAGACTTAATCGTACCTAAATTCTTTTGGTTTGATTTGCGGTTTGCATGGTCTTTAAATAACATATAAGGCGTACCTGTTTCTGTTTGAGATTCTAGAATCTCGAACCATAAATCCTGTGCCTTAATTACTTTGCGAGCTTTACCCGCTAATTCATAACTAGTATAAAGTTTTTCAAATTCTTCACCATAAGTATCTGCCAATCCTGGGCATTCGTGTGGACATAATAACGACCAAGTGTCATTGTCTTTTACACGTTTCATGAATAAATCAGGAATCCACAATGCATAGAATAAATCTCTTGCACGCATTTCTTCTTTACCATGATTTTTCTTTAATTCTAAGAAATCAAAAATGTCAGCATGCCAAGGTTCTAAGTAAACAGCAAAAGAACCTTTTCTTTTTCCACCGCCTTGGTCAACGTAGCGAGCAGTATCATTGAATACTTTCAACATCGGTACAATACCGTTTGAAGTACCGTTTGTTCCTTTGATATATGACCCAGTAGCACGGACATTGTGGATAGACAAGCCAATACCACCAGCAGACTGAGAAATTTTTGCACATTGTTTTAATGTATCATAAATTCCTTCGATAGAATCGTCTTGCATCGTTAATAAGAAACAAGATGACATCTGTGGTTTTTGTGTACCTGCGTTGAAAAGCGTAGGAGTAGCGTGCGTAAACCAACGTTCTGAGAGCAAATTGTAGGTTTCAATAGCACTTTCAACATCAGCCCCATGAATACCAATGGCTACACGCATCAACATGTGTTGCGGACGTTCAGCAATCTTACCTTCCATTTTCAGAAGATAGGACTTTTCTAACGTTTTGAAACCAAAGTAATCATAACCAAAGTCTCTGTCATAAATAATAGCAGCATCTAATTCTCCTGCATTTTTCTTAATGACATCATATACTTCTTTGGATAATAACGCTGCGTTTTCCCCAGTTTTTGGGTCTGTATAATTATAAAGACGCTTCATTGTTGCTGAAAACGACTTCAGAGTCTCTTTATGCAAATTAGAGACAGCAATTCTAGCTGCGAGCACTGCATAGTCGGGGTGCTTGGTTGTCATCGAAGCTGCCGTTTCTGCTGCTAAATTGTCTAATTCGCTCGTGGTTACTCCATCATAGAGCCCCGTAATAACTTTTTTAGCTACTTCGAGAGGCTGCACAAAGAATGGATCGAGACTATAGCAAAGTTTTTCGATTCGGGCTGTAATCTTGTCAAACTTTACAGACTCACGTCTGCCATCTCTTTTTATAACGTACATAATAACTCGGGTTTTTGTTGTGTTTGATTCAGAAAAATAAGAAAACAGGTTTAAATATAATCATTTTAAGAAATCAAATAATCATACCATGACTATATCATTCATACCAATTTGGTGGTGTTCAGATGAACACGAACCGTTTGTTTTTCATTCCGCAATCTCCATTATTTTTTATTCAAATCATTATTTTTTCTTTGAAAGGGAAAAATGATTTAAAATGATTGAATCTAAAATTTTGAGAATTTATATAATAGCTATCGCAAAGAAATCAAAATCTGATTCGATAGGCTAAATCTTTAAATAACTGCAAAGGCTTTTTGCTGGATGGTTTCGGTATGCACTTCAAAGATAACAATTTCTTAATCTATTCGCAATGAATAAATCGCTATTAAGAATCTAAAAAAAATACAAACTATGTGTTATGTACAATAGGAGTTTTGGTCTGATGGCATTCTACGAAGTGTTCAACTTGGAATAATCATACAGAAAAAAATCAGAAAAAATTTAGATTACTTTTTCTCAAAAACTTAAATCAAATTACCTTAAAAAAGTTTTTGAAACCACCAAAAAAAATGTAATTTTGCACCCTCAAATAGAAAAGTGCCTTTGTCGATTGTTATCAGTAATTCGTTTAATTTATCTTAAACACGTTGAATACTGTATCTCCCAATTTAACAACAGACTAATTATATACAAATACAGAGACGGCGGGGAATCGTCTCAAAATCAAAATATTACCATGAAACAAGGAATTCATCCAGATTACAGACCAGTGGTTTTCCATGATTTGTCTGCTGATTACAAGTTTTTAACGCAGTCATGTGTTAAAACTACTGAAACTACTGAATTTGAAGGAGAAACTTATCCAGTATTCAAAATCGAAGTTTCTTCTCAATCACACCCATTCTATACAGGTAAAAACGTATTGTTGGATACTGCGGGTCGTGTTGATAAATTCTACAAACGTTTCGGTGGAAAGAAATAATTCTTCCGCACAACAGGAGTCGAAATTAACAAAAAGCCTTTTAGAGAAATCTGAAAGGCTTTTTTGTTGTAAAATATCGGCAATATATCACGTATCTTTGTAGGTATAAACCTGTTGATGATAAACAGATAATATTTGAGTTATTAAGTGGCTGTTATTCATCCACTAATTTTGTATCATTACAACATATCATAAAATAATCTTGCCCTGCGGATGGGACCGTCCGTGCTAAGCTTTATGAATTTTATTCTTTTTGATGAAATACAGATTCGTCAGTCTTTGTTACCTCTCACTTTTACGCGCCCTGTTAGTGAAATCCGTATAGGTATACAAACCATCAGTCAGAAATGGCAGGACTTCCTAGGGAGCGATGTGTCATTTTATACACAAGATTATTTACAAGCCAAATACCCCCTCGTGTTGGCTGATGATAATATATTTATCAATGGTGCTGTTTGCCCTACAGCGCTATTAACAGAAGCTATTCTAGGATTAGCACCAGCAACGGCTTTAGTACAAGAAGGGCTTATTCTTGCTTATAGAAGCAAAACGATAGCCGATGTATTTGAAGATACCGTCGCTTTTGAAGAGGAACTCAGAATCGTTCGTCAAGCAATTGATATTTATACACACAATGGTGAACAGATTATTAGCGACTTCCAAAGAATCACTAAAAACAGGACATCACAGCCTATTAATGATAGATTTACGGCTTTTTACAATGAAGAACAGATTTTTATTGAAGAAGGAGTAGAGCTAAAAGCAGTCGTATTGGATGCTAGCAATGGCCCCATCTATTTAGGAAAAGGAGTAAACATCCAAGCAGGTGCTTTGATTCAAGGGCCTTTTGCTATCTGCGAGAACTCAGTAATCAATATGGGCGCTAAGATGAGGAGAAATACTACGATTGGTCCGTTCTCTAAAGTGGGCGGAGAAATCAGTAATTCCGTTATCTTTGGCAATTCAAACAAAGGACACGAAGGTTTCATGGGAAATTCCGTGATAGGCGAATGGTGTAATTGGGGGGCAGATACGAATAATTCTAATTTGAAAAATGATTATTCAAAAGTTGAATTGTGGAGTTACGTTACCAATCGATATGAAAATACGGGGTCGCAATTTGTGGGCTTAATCATGGCCGACCATTCTAAATGTGGTATCAATACGATGTTTAATACGGGTACGGTAGTAGGCGTAAATTGTAATATTTTTGGTGCTGATTTTCAACCAAAACATATTCCTTCGTTTTCGTGGAGTAATGGCAATGGAACGTTTAAAACCTATCACCTTCGTAAGGCAAACCAAGTAGCACGTGCTGTGTTGGAACGCAGAGGGAAAGAGTTTGACGGAGTAGAAGAACAAATTTTAAAAGCAGTTTTTGAGCACACTAGTGTTTAATTTGATGATTTGAAAGTGTGGTAATTTGAAAATGTGGATGGAATAAAAATTAATTATTTTCAAATCATCAAATTTTCAAATCATCAAATGATGAGAGAAATCATTTTCAAATTTTCAAATCATCAAATTTTCAAATCGAAAGTAAATGTTATTTAAAGATATCCCAGGGTTAAGGTCTATTAAAGATACACTGATTCGATCGGTGCAGATGAACCATGTGGCTCATGCCCAATTGTTTCATGGAGCAGTCGGTGGAGCCAATCTGGCTTTAGCATGGGCGTATGCAACTTATATCAATTGCGAGGAAAGAGGAGAGGAGGATGCTTGCGGGCGTTGTGCTTCGTGTGTCAAAATGGCAAAAATGGTGCATCCAGATATTCACCATATTTTCCCAACACCAAGCGCCAAAGAAACCATCTTAGAATTATTGCCTACTTGGCGGAAGTTTTTAATGGAAAGTCCGTATCGTAGCCTAACCGACTGGCTGGAATTTACAGGAACAACGGGCAATAAACAAGGTATTATTCCGATTAAAGAAGCACATAATATCATTGATAAAATCTCGCTGAAAGCTTTTGAGGCTGAATATAAAATATTGATTATCTGGCAACCAGAATTAATGAACATAGAATCGGCGAATTCTTTATTGAAAATTTTAGAAGAACCGCCTATCAAAACCTTGTTTATTCTCGTATGTAATGATGCGAATAAGTTATTAACAACCATACTTTCTAGAACGCAAAGGGTGATGATTCCCGCACTTTCGGATGAAGACACTGTTGAGTATCTGGTTCAGAAAGAAGGCGTCGTTAAAGAAAGAGCCAAGCAGATTGCTTATCTATCAGAAGGGAATATCTCTAAAGCCGTTGCACTGACAGGTCAAGATGGACAAGCACAACATGAGTGGTTTGCCAAATGGATGCGGATGGCTTATAAGCTGGATGCGGCAGCTTTGATAAAATTAGCCGATGAATTTGATACATTGCCCAAAGAAGAACAAAAGGGAATGATGGAATACGGATTGAATATTTTCAGAGATTTGTTACTTTGGAAAAATGGTGCAGAGGTTTTGGTGAGGTTAGAAGGAGAGGAGCTTACTTTCGTTCAGAATTTTTCGAGAGCAGTAAAAATAGAAGCCATCGAACAGATTGTACAGGAATTCAGTCAAGTATATTATTATTTAGAACGAAACGCAAGGGCGAAGATTTTACATTTAGATTTATCATTAACCGTCGGTAGATTGTTTAAAAGTTAATAAAAACATTCATCATAAAAGCTTACAGCTTACAGCTCAAAGCTAATAAGTCAACCATGAGTACAATAAAATTAGGAACGAGAGGGTCAAAACTAGCCCTTTGGCAAGCATACTTCATCAAAGAAACATTAGAAAAAGGCGGCTTATCTGTTGAAATCGTCATTATTAATACCAAAGGAGACCAAATTTTAGACCGCTCGTTGTCAAAAATCGGCTCAAAAGGTGTATTTACAGAAGAATTAGAAGAGAAACTTCGTTCTGGAGAAATTGATATAGCACAGCATTCTGCCAAAGACTTACAGTCGGAACTGGCGGAAGATTTAGCATTAATTGCTTTTACCGAGCGTGAAAAAGTAAATGATGTTTTGGTAAGTTTTAATAAAAATCTTTCTTTAGAAAGTGGAGAACCTTTTGTAGTGGGAACTTCTTCTACACGTAGAGTGGCAATGTTGAAACACTTTTACCCACATATCCACACTGTAGATATGCGTGGTAATTTACAAACACGTTTAGCTAAACTAGAAAGTGGCGTTTGTGATGCTTTATTATTGGCTTATGCAGGCGTACATCGCATGGGTTATGAAGAACATATCGCAGAATTAATTTCGCTTGATACCTTTACGCCTGCTGTGGGGCAAGGCTCTGTTGCCATAGAATGTGCAGCGAGTTTGGATGCTGAAAAGAAAGCCAAAATCAGAACATTGTGTAACCATCCTGAAACAGAGCAACAACTATTAGCAGAACGTGCTTATCTGAGACGTTTGCAAGGAGGTTGTAGTATTCCTGTTTTTGGACTAGCTCAGCCTACTGAAAATAATGAATTGGCTATGACGGGAGGAATCATCAGTTTAGATGGGAAGGAAATCTTAAAAGAAACTATTACAGGAACAGATGCTGTTGCCGTGGGCGAAGCTCTAGCTGAAAAGATTTTAAGTTTGGGTGGAGACAGAATTTTGAAAGATATTCGTGCGGGGTTGAATAATTAGTGAGTTAGTGAATTGTGATTTAGTGATTACAGTAATATAACATCTTTTACTTATGTCTGCTGAAAAGATATTCAAAAAACTTCGTTTAGATAGCGATAAAGCATTGTTGATTGTGAATGCTCCGTCAGAGTATCTAGCTTTATTAGAAGGTTCTAGCTTTGATACTGAACCCAAAGGAGAGGGGCTTTATGATTTTGTACAAGTATTTGCCATTCAACAAGCTGAATTAGAGACTTTGATAAAATCTGTGGGTAAGGCTGGTAAATTCGACTGTGTATTTTGGGCTTGTTATCCTAAAGGTACAGGAAAAATAAAAAGTGACATCAAACGTGAAACTGTTTGGACAGCGTTTGATTTAATTGAACTTCAAGCAGTATCGCAAGTAGCCATTGACGAAACTTGGTCAGCCTTGCGTGGCAGACCTGTAACAATGGTAGGAAAGTAATTGATTTGAAGATTTGAAAATGTGAGAATTTGAAAATTAAATATTTATCAAAAACATTTTCAAATCTTCAAATTCCCACATTTTCAAATTAAAAGAATTATTTCAAGGCTTTATTAATCGCCTCATTCGCTAATTTCTCCATGATTTTATAGCAACTGATGGTTGGATGTACGCCATCTTCAGCCATTTCTTTACTCAACCCATTTCTTTCATCTTTCAGAGGAGTAAAATAGTCAAGATAAACCAAATTGTTTTGTTTGGCTAATTGTTTAATCCCTTCATTTAATGCTATTACTTTAGCTGGAACGTCTTGAATTTCTTTTCTCCAAGGAAACGCAAACGCAGGTATTACCGAAGCCAAGATTACTTTGATATGATTGGCTTTAGCAATTTCTATCATAGATTGATAGTTTGACAACGTATAGTCTTGCATATAGTCACCAGTATTTTCTGCAATATCATTGATGCCAATATTAATGATAACCACTTTTGGTTTCAAAGCCACTACATCCTGACGAAAACGAAGTAATGTTTGCGGAGAAGTTTGTCCACTGATACCTCTTCCTATATAATTATTGGTATTGAAAAAATCTGGGTCAGCCGATACCCATCCTTCGGTGATAGAATCTCCTGTAAATACTACCCTTGTTTTGCCCTGTTTCGGCTCGCCAATTTCGGCATTGGCTTTTTTGTATTTTACCAAATTAGCCCAATCTCTTTTTTCTCTTTCAGCATTTTGTTTTGAAAACGTTTCTAATTGCTCTTCACTAAATTGCTGTTCCCATTTGTTTGGGTAACGTTTTTTAAGATAACCTTGTAATTTCAACCAATCTCCAAAACGCTCATACCAAGTATCCGTCGGTATTTTTTGTTTATTCATGCCAAAGCCATGACCGCCCCTTTCGTAAATATGTATTTCTACGGGTTGTCCAGCGGCTTTCCAATCTAAATACAATTGTGCATTAGCAGGAGCAAAACCCAACTGGTCGTCGGAAGCGAGTGCGATAAAGATAGGTGTTTTTGCTTTAGGAACATTTTTGATATCGTCGAGTGCTTTGGTATAGGGGTAAATCGGTGCAATGAAATTTGGTTTACTCTCTTCAGTAGCTTGATAAATTGCTCCTAATGTTAACGTTCCACCTGCCGAAAAGCCCATCATGCCTATTTTAGTAGGGTCGATGTCATATTTTTCAGCATTTTTTCTAATGTATTTAATGGCTGTAGAAGCATCTTGAATGGCTAATGGAATAATGGGAGCGTTTTCTTCATCCAAGGTTTTGAAATTACCCATTTTACCCATTAATTCTTTTACAGGGTCGTTTGTGAAACTTCTGGCAACCCTGTATTTCAAGACAAAGGCAGCAATACCTTTTGAGTTTAAATATTTGGCTACCTCAATGCCTTCGTTATCAATCGAAAGCGTATGAAAAGCACCGCCTGGAGCAATTAATATGGCTGTTCCTGTAGCTTTTTCTTTATCGGGTAAATAAGCAGTGATGCTTGGAGATGCTACATTATAGATAACTCTGGTATTGAATGTATTCGTGGTGTTTTCGGCTTCTGACCATGTCCAGCTTTCTGAGCCTGGGGCTTTGTCTGAATACAATTTGATGACTTCTTGGGCGAATAATGAGGCACTCGTTAACAAGAAGCCACAGAGGGTAAATAAAATTTTCATGGTTTGATTTAACATTTGAGAGGGTTTTGTTGAGCGATATTTTTGATAACCAATGTTAGCCAAAAATTCCTTAATATTCATCATGTCTTATGATTTTTTAATGATGACAAAACCAGCCTTTTTCTTGAAAACTACAATAGGTTTTATCAATAAGATTCTGGCTATCCATTCAAAAAATAGTATATTTAATTTTCATCCATTCATCCAACTAAATACCCATCGTTTGACATGAATTCAAACAGAAAAATACTCTTATACTTTATTGCATCCATTATCACTTTTCAAACTTTCTCTCAGCGTAAAAGAAAAGATTACCTCGTGACTTTTAGCACTCCTTTTGGAGAAATGCACGCTATTTTGCACAATCAAACACCCCAACACAAAAAGAATTTTTTGAAACTGGTAGACGATAAATTCTATGATGGATTACTCTTTCATCGGATTATCAACACATTTATGATTCAGGGAGGCGACCCCAACTCAAAAAAAGCCAAAGAAGGTGAATTATTGGGCAATGGTGATGTAGGCTATAAAGTGCCTGCTGAAATTACGCCTGAATTGTTTCATAAAAAAGGGGTAATAGCCGCCGCTCGTGATAATAATCCCGAAAAGGCCTCCTCGGGCTGTCAGTATTATATCGTTCAAGGACAGGTTTGGAATGACTCAACTTTGGCTAGACAAATGGCTAGGAGTCCGTTGAGAACTTATACTGAGGAACAAAAAAATGTTTATAAAACCATTGGTGGCACGCCTCATTTAGATGGAAATTACACAGTTTTCGGACAAGTAATTGATAATCTTTGGGTGATAGATTCAGTGGCTAATCAGCCAAGAGACAAGAATAATCGTCCTTTGAAAGATATTGCCATGAAAATTACCTGTAAAAAGATGCGGAAAAAGAAGATTACTAAGTTGTATGCATATACGTTTGGAGAGTAATATCATGTTTATTTTACTGGAGAAATTAAAAAGACTCCTATTCTCCATATCTTACTTTTCTTTTCTTGACAAAAGAAAAGTAACAAAAGAAAGTCAAGAAATTCCGAAACTCGCTTCGCTCAAACAGCGGAATTTCGAGAAATGGTTGTCATATGATTTTATTAATTTATTTAAAGAAATTAATAAAAATAAAATTCTTCTTAAGAAAGTAATAGATAAAGAGAAATGTCAAAAAAGAAAATACTCATTACTGGGTCTAATGGACTACTGGGGCAGAAATTGGTTTCATTATTGGCGAATCAAGCGGATATTCATTTGATTGCTACTGCTCGTGGCAACAATCGTTTGTCGTTTACAGATGGCTATGAATATCAGGAAATGGATATTACTAATCCCGAACAAGTAGCGGACATAATTGAAACAATTCAGCCTAATGCTATTATTCATACTGCTGCCATGACGAACGTTGACCAGTGTGAATTTGAAAAAGATTTGTGTTGGGCAATGAATGTAAAGGCTGTCGAGTATTTGGCGGAGGCTTGCGAAAAGCACGACATTTATCTTTGCCATCTTTCTACGGATTTTGTTTTTGATGGAGTAGCTGGGCCATATTCAGAGGAAGCTCAACCTAATCCAGTAAGTTATTATGGTTGGACTAAATACGCCGCCGAAGAAGTGGTAAGACGTTCGACATGCCGTTGGAGTATTGCCAGAACAGTTTTAGTATACGGAATCGTTTCGGATATGAGTCGAAGCAATATTATTTTATGGGTAAAGAAATCGTTGGAAGAAGGCAAAAATATCAAAGTAGTAACCGACCAGTTTCGCACGCCCACTTTGGCAGAAGATTTAGCCAAAGGTTGTTGGTTAATGACTGATAA
Source organism: Arcicella sp. GW822-FHT02H01 (assembly GCF_058802005.1). Lineage (NCBI taxonomy): Bacteria > Pseudomonadati > Bacteroidota > Cytophagia > Cytophagales > Flectobacillaceae > Arcicella > Arcicella sp. GW822-FHT02H01. The sequence continues at coordinate 3,531,406 of NZ_JBXANT010000001.1, forward strand.
AGAAGCCGAAGGAATTTTTCATATTTCCGGAAAAGACTTTTTAACGCCCTATGAAATGGCGATTAAAACGGCAGATTTCTTTCACTTAGATAAATCACTCATAAGTACAGCTAACGCTAATAATTTCACACAACCTGCCAAACGCCCACCGAGAACGGGCTTTGTTTTGGATAAAGCTATTTCAGTTTTAGGTTATAATCCCGTAAGTTTTGAAGAAGGGATTTCGATTGTGGCAGAGCAGACGGAAGCTTTATTATAATTGACCTCGTTTACTCATGCCATGACTTTAAGTCATGGCATGAGTTTAGTTCGTCAAACAACAAAAAATCCCTACAAGAAATCAATTCCTGTAGGGATTTTTTAATAACTCAATATGACTAAAGATTCAATTTCTTCAATTCTTTCACCGCAAAATCGGCTGCTCTGGCTGTAAGTGCCATATACGTAAGCGATGGATTTACACATGATGCAGAAGTCATCGCAGCACCGTCCGTCATAAATACGTTTTTCACAGCGTGTACTTGGTTATGGGCATTCAATACCGAAGTTTTAGGGTCGCGTCCCATACGAGCAGTTCCCATTTCGTGAATAGCCATTCCTAAATAAGAACCATTGTCATACGTTTTTACATTTTTCACACCTGATGATTCCAACATTTCCTTCGCGTCGTTTGCCATATCGATACGCATTTTCTTTTCGTTTTCACGTAAGTCAGCATCAAACACAACTACTGGCATTCCCCACTTATCTTTAGTGGTTTTGTCAAGGAACATTCTGTTTTCGTAGTATGGTAATGTTTCACCGAAACCTCCAAAGCCCATCGACCAGTTACCTGGCTGAGTTACTTCGTTTTTGTAGTCAGCACCAAAAGTAAGTTCTGCTACATTGCGTTGCCAGCCTTGGCGACTTGCACCACCTTGGTAACCAAAACCACGTAAGTAGTCACGTTTGTCTGAACCAATGTTACGATAACGAGGTACATAAATACCATTCGCTCTACGTCCATAATAATATTTATCTAAATCGCCTTCCCAAGTACCCGAAGCACCCGTACGGAAGTGGTGATCCATCAAGTTGTGACCTAACTGTCCAGAATCATTACCCATACCCTCAGGGAAACGGTTTGAAACAGAGTTCATCATCAAGGCAGTAGAACCGATAGTACTACCACAAACAAAGATGATTTTAGCAAAATACTCGCGGTCTTGCATTGTTACGGCATCACGCACACGCACGCCCGTCGCTTTTTTCTTGTTTTCGTCGTACACGATTTCTCTTACGATTGAATCAGGACGTAAAGTTAAACGACCCGTTTTAGCGGCTGGAGGTAGCGTACAAGACTGCGTACTGAAATAGGCACCAAACGGACAACCCAAAGAACATTTGTTACGATATTGACAAGAAGAACGACCAATACCTAGTTGTTCTTTAGCTGCTGCTGAAAGGTTAGCTACACGTCCCATCGTAAGGTTACGACCAGGGAAGTTTTTCTCAAGACGTTGCTTCACTTCTTTCTCTACACAGAACATTTCCATTGGTGGAAGGAATTCGCCATCAGGCAATTGAGGCAAACCTAATTTTTCTCCTGAAATACCAGCGTATTTCTCTACATAAGAATACCAAGGAGCAATGTCTTTATAACGAATTGGCCAGTCAACTGCGATACCATCTTTTAAGTTAGCTTCAAAGTCAATATCACTCAAACGGTAAGATTGACGACCCCACATGATTGATTTTCCACCAACGATGTTTGGACGATACCAGTCAAAACGTTTTTCTTCTTTATATAATGAATCTGAATCATTCATCCAGTATTTTTCCGTCATTTCATTGTATGGATAATCACGGGCTAATTTTGGGTGAGATTCTTTTTGTTCTATCGTTAAGCGACCATTGTATTTCATTTCCCAAGGGTCTTTCATGGCGTTTTCGTAGCCAGTAACGTGTTCTAATTGCTTACCTCTTTCAAGCATTAGTACTCTTAAGCCTTTTTCGGTTAATTCTTTAGCAGCCCAACCACCAGAAACACCTGAACCAATTACAATGGCATCATAAGTCATTCCTTTAACTGCATCTATATTCAAATTTGACATCTCTTGATATGAGTTTTAAGCTTTAAGCTTTTAGCGGTCAGCTTTTGTTTTATAAAATAAAATTGGAAAAGAAATCTGTGAAAAGTAGAGCATAAACTTAAAGCTCATAGCTCATTTCTCAAAGCTACTATAATGCCCACGCTTTTTGCCCTGGCTTCAACGGTACACAACCTTGGAATTTCCCTGGAATCGGAAGGTATTCTAATGCTTTAGTAGCACCGATTTCAGACGTAAAGTAGCCAGTTACCGTCAATTCTTTCATTCTTAAGAAGAAAGTCTTGTCGGTTGTAGTACTTAGTTTAACCATTTCATTTTTCTGAGCAGTATCTAATTCCACAAAACCTTTTCCAAATTTAGCTTTGCTATCAGCATCTAATTTTGCCAAACCTGCATAGAATTTTTCTTGATCTTCTTTTTTATAACAATCACGCATGACACGTACAATGAATTTTTCAGCGCCAGCAGCTTTCGCACCAGGAGTATCAGTGGTTGGAATAATAATATCAGCAACCTCCGCAAGCAACGCTTCTTGCTCAAGACTCACGCTTACACTGTTGCCAGTATTGATAATTTGTCCCATTACTCCTGCCATTAAAGGGGCAGAAAGTACACCTCCCATCAGAAGGGCAACTCGTTGGACGGCTTCTCTACGGTTCATATTTTGGTTAAATAATTGATTATTAGATTATTAAAAAACGTTGTACTCAGCAGTTTATACTTTTTAGTAAAGTAAAGAAAAAAACGTTATCAAATTACTCCTAGTATAAGTTTTTATTGAAATAGTTTAATTCTGCCCTGTGTTATTATGGAGTTTATGAGTTTAGGGTTTATGAGTTTAACGTTTATGTCATTAGTATACTCATAAACCTTAAACTCATCATCTCATAAACTTTTGTGGCTCATTATGAATACTAAAACACCCCCTGCCATAATTTGTTGATGCGTAATGAATTTCTGTGTAAAAGGCTTTCCATTCAATGTAGCCGATTGAATATATGGCGCTTTTGCCAAATTACCTTTTGCAATAATCTTAAACTGTTTGCCGTCGGGTAAATTGAGCGTCGTTTCATCAAAAGTTGGGCTACCAATCACATAATTTGGCGTACCAGGACAAACAGGGTAATAGCCCATCATGCTAAAAACTAACCAAGCTGACATTTGTCCGCCATCTTCGTTACCACTCATTCCACCTGCTGAAATATCGTATTCTTCTTTGATAATCTGACGCACTTTTGCCTGTGTTTTCCACGCCTGATTAGCAAAAGGATATAGATACACGATTTGATTGTTGGGTTCATTGCCATGCCAATAATAGCCTTGGTCGAATAGCGTATCTAGCTTTTCTATAAAGCGTTTTTGTCCACCAATATGTTTTATCAAACCGTCTACATCTTGGGGAACATAAAAAGTATATTGGGCTGGCGAGCCTTCAGTAATGAAACTACTACGTTGTGCAAAGGGGTCAAATTTAGCAATCCAACTACCATCAGCATAACGCCCACGAGCGTAGCCAGTTTGTGGGTCTATTACATTTTGGTAGTTTTTAGAACGTTTCATTAAGGTTTCATAATCAGCCTTCTCGCCCAATTTCTGAGCTACTTGTGCTAATACAAAATCGTCATAAGCATATTCTAAAGTACGCGAAACCTGTTCTCTTTTATGGAAAGCTTGCCAAACGGAATCTTCAAGAGGGATAAAATTGTATTTTAAGTAAGATGCCAATGCCCTTCTTCCTTTGCCTTCTTCATAACTTTTTTGGTCTGTATTTACTTCAAAAGCATTTTTACGCATATATTGATAAGCCGTTTTAATATCAAAACCTTTAATACCCTTGATGTAGGCATCACCAATGGCCGCAATGGCGTGGTCGCCAATCATGGCCGCAGTATAATGATTCCAGCACGGAAAAATAGGTAACCAAGTGCCTTGTTCTGCTTTTTTGACTAAAGATTGCATCATATCTGCGGTTACTTTAGGTTCTAATAAAGTATGCAAAGGATGCACCGCTCTGTAAGTATCCCACAGGTTATAATCTTCGTAATAATCAAAACCTTTGGCTTTGTAAATGTTATCATCATCGGCAAAACCAGGATAGGAGCCATCAATATCCGAGAATATTCTGGGTGTAAGTTTGGTATGATATAAGGCAGAATAAAACAGGGTTTTATCGTATTCAGTACCCTTTACTTGGATTTTACCAAGAGCTTTATTCCAAGCTAAATTTGATGCTTGACGTGTTTTTGAAAAATCCCAATGATTGATTTCGCCTTCCAGATTCTTTCGCGCTCCTTCTAAACTAGTAAACGAAGTCCCGATACGCACTTTCACTATTTTATTACCGAATTGTGCATAAGCCCCAACAGCCTGTTTTTGTCCGTTGCCTTGTGCTTGTACAGATTTGGCATTTATATCATTGTTCTTCCAAGTGCCATAATCTGTAAAAGCTTGGTCAAATTGAATGACAAAGTACCCACTAAAACCAGCGGGTTTGCCAAATCCTTGATAAATTCTATGGACGGGATTATAACCAACTATTTCATTTTTTTCAGGATGAATCTCTACAAAACCTTCGCCTTCGTCTGAATTGGGTTCAATCACTATATAATTTTCCTGATGTTGGCTAAAAGTAAATTGCAAAAATCCCGCTCGAGATAGGGCTGTCATTTCGGCTTTGATATTCCCTTTTTTCAGATTTACCTGATAATAATAAGGCTTTACTATTTCAGTTTTTCGGTCGAAATCACTTCCTCTGTCTGTTGTATTCACATTCAGTTTACTAGACATTGGCATGACAGTCACACTACCATAATCTTGCACACAACTACCATTCATCCAGTGGGTTCCTCTAAAACCCTGAATCTTAGTATCGTTATAATAAAAAGGTGGAATACACTTTAACTCAGTAGCTCGGGTTTGGGGCGTCCAAGAGGTCATGCCTTGTGGCACACCGATGGCTGGTACAATTTGTCCTTTCATTTCCGACCCCGCTTCACTGTGTTTTTTAGCACTTTCTGTTGTACTAGGTGCCGAGCCAATCAATGGATTTACATAATCGACGGGTTGTTTTTGGGCTATGCTTGCTAAGGGAAATAACAAAGCGAGAAGAATATTTCTTTTGCTCATTTTATTGAAAATATGTTGCTTCGATTTTTTGGTAATCTTTTTATAAAGTAGTGATGATACGTGATTTACTGACCAGTAGGCTATATGTTGATTTTTCTAGACTTTCAAAAACCATTTCTGGCGATATAAAAAATACAAAAAGCCCAATTGTACTAAAACAATTCCTGTTGCTAATCCCACAGGTTGCCATGTAGTACTAAGTTGTTGAATTAATCCTCCGAACAAATAATTGGCTGTAGACTCAAAGTTAATTAAGCCATGAGCGGCCATGTAAATGGTAATAGAATTCATCCCAATCCAAACAAATGGCGCTATCCAAAATTTGATAGCAAGTACGTCTATCACCAAATAAAAGAAAGCCATAAAAAGTAAACTGAAACCACCTGAACAAAGTACAAATGAGCTTGTCCACATGATTTTATTAATCGGAAAAAATGGATTCCAAAGCCAAGCTAATAGGATACAAACAATGCCACTAGCTGATATTACAAATACCTTTTTTAATTTAGCAATATTGGTTAATAGTAAGAATTGCCCTGTAAAAACGCCTAATAGCGCATTGCAAATTGCAGGTAAGGTTGATAACAGCCCTTCAGGGTCATAAACCTTTCGATGAAGTTTTCCGGGAAGGAAAAGTCGGTCGAGATGAGCTGATAAATTGCCTTCTTTGGTCAAAATACCAGCACCAAAATTGGGGACAGGTACATAGTTCATCAGTAAAAAATAGCCAATAAGAATACCGAAGAAAATAAATATTTGTGTTCGGAAGTCAGTATAAATAAAAATAATTCCTGTGAATAAACATGAAAGTGCGATTCTGCCTAGTACACTGGCAATGCGTGTATTTTCATAGCCTTGCCATTTGAATAAACCATTGACGATTGTACCAAGAATAATCAGGATGACGGCTCTTTTTAACAAGCTTTTTAAAATTTTACTTTTAGGGTATTGATTTGCTAACTGTTTCCCAAGGCTATATGGCATCGAAACCCCAGCAATAAAAATAAAGAGAGGGAATATTAAATCATAAAAAGTAAAGCCGTTCCAATCTGAGTGATGTAATTGGCTAGACATCCAATTGATAAGCATATTGTCAGAGACTTTTGCCCATTCATGAATTAAGCCTTCGCCACTGATTATCCAAAACATATCAAAGCCTCTGAGGGCATCAAGTGATTGTAAACGCGAGGAAGGGCTACTTTTTTGCATAAGGGATGTCTATAAATTTATACAATTTACATTTTCATAATGGCTCTTGAAAACAATAGCTTTGCACCAAAAAAACTCTTTGATACAAAGCTATTGATAAGTAAGCGTAATCAACTAAATCTTAATACCCAGGATTCTGAGTTAATGAGGTGTTTAATTGTAAAGCATTTGTCGGAATTGGGAAAAGGCGTTTTTTAATATCCTTATCAGTTTTTGCTCCCCAAGTATCTTCATATTTACCAAAACGAATCATATCATTACGGTGCCAAGTTTCCCAAGCGAACTCTCTAGCTCTTTCTTCGTAAAGTTGTTGTAAAGTAACAGAAGTCCAAGCTGTTGAAGTAGTACGTTTGCTTCTTACTTCATTTACTAATGAGATAGCCGTTTGCCCGTTCGTAGCAGAACCTCCTCTAGCAATTGCCTCAGCTTTCATTAACAATATATCTGCATATCTGAAAATCGGTACATCGTTGTTTTGATTTCTAGTTGCCGAAGTACTGTCAGCATAAAATTTGTTGTTACGATAACCCATATTCCAAGCTTTCTCATCATTTCCTAAATCAAAAGTGGCAGGTTTTTTAATGATAACATCTGGGGTAATATCTACTTGATAAGTCAAAGCAGCCCCAGCATCTGCACCTTTATAATCTTCGTCATAACCTTGTTTGGTTGTGGATACCATTACAGGTACACCCTTGTAGTCAAATTGCTTACCCGTAATCCATTGCTGATTTCTTACGTCTTTAGGGTCATTGTAATAGGCATAGTATTCAGGTAAAGTACTTGATGCCGAACTTGGTGTAAATGGTAAACTGAATTTAGCACGCAATGATCTTGGTATCGAGTATCGAGCATAAAACATATATCCATTCGGGGCGGAGGCATCATAAGGAATCGCAAAAATAAACTCCTTGATTTGTGGTCCATTGTTGACAAAAAACATTTTACGATAATCGCTTTCAATGGCATATTTTCCTGAACTGATGATGTTATCACAAGCCGTGATAGCATCGTTCCAACGAGCAGTACCTGTGTAAACTTCAGCATTCAAATACATTTTCGCTAATATAGCATAGGCAGTATATTTGTTCGGACGACCATACGTTTCTTGACCAACTACTGTGCTTAGATTCGGAATACTTTCTTGTAATTCTTTTTCAATAAACTTAAATACATCAGCTCTAGCGGTTGTTTTAGCCGTAGTTGTATCACCAAATTTTGTTGAAATGGGAATATTTCCCCACATATCCATCATCATAAAGTAACATAAAGCACGTATAGTCTTTAACTCTGCTAAACTGGTTTGTTTTACAGTAGATTCTGGTGCTTTTGAAATCAAGAAAATATTCTGATTACTTGTACTGATGGTACTTGTCAACCATGCCCAAGCACTTTGTACGTGTGCGTTATCTTGGTTCCAAGTATGTTTGTGATGTTGTTCATAACGTCCGCCATCATACCAGTTTCCTCCACGTGCAGGTAAAATTGCTTCATCTGTACTCAACGACTGTAAAAACCAGTAGTCAGTTGCATAATTTTGACGAAAAGCATTGTACGTTGGGCCTGCAGCTTGGATAAACTGTGTAGGGGTTTGAGGGAAAATCTCTGGCGTTAGTTGTGTTGTTACGGGGACATCAAGGTCATGGCAAGCCATTAATCCACTTATGCTTGCAATGGTTATTATTAATTGAAATATTTTTTTCATCTGTTTCTAGCATTAATAGTTTTGAACAGCACCTAATTTTATAAGAAGAAATTCCCAAAAAATATTATTTATTCAGCTAATTGCTTCATAGGTACTGTTTGAATTATTGTAAATGTTTTTAGAATGAGGCGGAAACACCAAACAAGAATGTACGTGTTTTAGGATAGAAGTTGTTAGCATCTACACCTGGTGCTGTACCACCTTGATTGATTTCAGGGTCGATACCTTTATAGCCTGTAATCACAAACAAGTTGTTTACTGAAGCATACAAACGAATACGTTTGATGTTTTTGGTAATATTCTTGAATGAATAACCCAAAGTAGCATTGTCTAAACGCAAGTAGCTACCATTTTCTAAGAAACGTGATGAGTAACGATAAGAGTTAAAATCGTTTGCGGATTCTTCGGCAACTTCAACAGGAATATTGGTAAATCTTGCTGTACTTGGTCTGAATAAATCTGCACGGGTAATATTCATGATTTTGTTGCCTAAAACTGCACGCATGAAAATATTCAAGTCGAAGTTTTTGTACGTAAAGTTGTTTGACCAGCCTATTAATAATTTAGGTTGTGCATTTCCCAAAGCTTTGTAGTCTTTTACACTAATAGGTTTGGTAGTTAGTTCGCCTTTTGCATTATAGTATTGCGAAACACCATTGGCATCTTTTCCTGCGTACTCATAAGTAAAGAATTGTCCAATTGGTTGTCCTGCTACAATCAACTGTACTGTTTCTCCAGTTTGTCCTGCACCATCAGGTTGTACAATTTTAACTGAATCTGTTTTAAGCGTTGAATTAGAAAGGCTGACAATTTTGTTTTGATTATGCGCTAAGTTGATGGTAGTATTCCAAGAAAAGTTTTGGGTTTTAACAGCATTTACATTTAATGTAAATTCTACGCCTTTGTTGCTCATTTTTCCAACGTTGGCAGTTAATGAACCATTTGGATATAATACAGTACTCACGGGATACGTCCAAATCAAATCAGAAGTCGTTTTATCATACACTTCCAATGTACCGCTTACTTTTCCTTTCAAAATAGCGAAATCAAGACCTAAGTTAGATGTCGCTGTTTTTTCCCAACCCAAATCTGGATTTTCGTTTTGTAATGCACCAATAGCTGATAATTGAGAACCATTGTAATAGAATGTACCAATGTTTCCATAAATCAACTTGGTTGTATATGGACTAAAACCTAAAGAGTTACCTGTTACACCATAACTAAGACGTAATTTTAATTCACTGAAAACCTGTTGTTTTTCCATGAATCCTTCTTGGTCAACTCTCCAAGCGAAACCTACTGCTGGGAAATACCCCCACTGTTTGTTTAAACCGAATACCGAAGAACCATCACGACGGATTGACCCTTGCAATAAGTATTTGTTTTTGTAATTATAATTAACACGACCAAAATCTGAAATTAAACGTACTTGTTGATAATTATCACCGCCATAATTTACCCTGAATGAGTTAACGGCATAAGGGTTTCCTAAACCTAAATTGTTGTAACCAACCGCATCAACTGGGAAGTTTGTACTAGTTGCTTGGAAGCCGTCGCCATTGATACTTTCTTGCCAAGAATAACCCACTACAGCATTAATTGAATGGTCTCCAATTTGTTTATCCCAAGTAAGATAGGTTTCTAATAAGTTCTGGGTATTTTGATACGCATTTCTTGTTGCCAGACCATTGGCACCTACTAACGTGATGAAAGATGGGTTTCCGGGAGGTTCTGGTGTGCTACGAATATTATTATAATATTGTGTATAATAACTGTTGTAATATGCACCATAATTTGTTTGGAAATTTTGGTACGAGAATTTAACATCATAGGTAAAGCCTAAAGGAAGTTTTAACTGCCCGAAGAAAGTACCAATTAAACTCTTGTATTTCAAGCGTTCTTGTCCGTTTTCAATCAAAGAAACAGGGTTATAATAACTAGATTTGTTGAAGTTATCATAAAAAGAACCGTCTGCGTTATGTACAGGAACTGTTGGCAAATAAGTCAACATTTGTGCTAAAACAGTGTTTCTGTAAGGAACCCATTTGGCATCACTTACTGAATTGGTTACTGATAAACCCAATTTCAAATTATCGTTAAATGCTTTTTGTTCGATAGATAATCTTGCAACTACACGATTCAAAGCACTTGATTTTACAATACCTTCTTGGTCGAAGTAATTGATACTTGCATTGTAAATCGTATTTTCGTTTCCACCACCAAATGAAATATTATGGTTTTGGCTAATGGCTGAACTACGTTGAACAGCATCTTGCCAGTTGGTATTTGCCCCTAAATCATCCTCTGGTGATAAAGCTTGTCCATTTTTCGTTAAAAATGTTTTCAACTGAGTAGCATCCATCATGTTGTATTGCTTAGACACTTTGTCGATTGCCATATACGAACTATATGAAACCTGCATTTGCCCTTTATTAGCACGTTTTGTCGTAACCATGATTACACCATTGGCAGCACGATTACCATAGATTGCAGTAGCAGCAGCATCTTTCAAGATGTCCATCGTCGCAATATCATCTGGTGCAATCAACGAAATATCAGCTCCTGGCACGCCATCAATTACAAACAATGGTGATTGTGCACCATCACGAAGTGAAGACACGCCACGTAAAATAATAGCGGCCGCACGGTTAGGGTCACCACTACGAGTAATGTTTAAGCCTGGCACTTTACCTTGCAATAACTGGCCAACATCACTGATGGCTCCTCTGTTCATATCCTCTGGTTTGATTGTTGTAATAGCACTTGTCAAGTTTTTACGCGACTGCGTACCATAACCTACTACTACTACTTCTTCCAAACTTTGGTTTTCAACTAACATCGACACGTTGATTACCGAACGACCATTCACCACAACTTCCTGTTTCTGATACCCCACAAAAGAGAAAATCAAGGTGTTGTTTCCATCAGGTACAGCAATTTTATACTGTCCTTTTGTATCGGTTGCAGTACCTCTGTTGGTGTTTTTTACCAATACTGAAACCCCTGGCAATGCTTGTCCTTTTTCATCGGTGATGGTTCCGCTGATTGTTTGTTCGGCGATTATTTCGTTTGGGATGAGCGATTGAATGTTTTCTCTTTCAGCACTCGCTTTTTTACGAAGAAGAATACGATTGTCAATTACTTCATACGAAATATTTAAGGGTGTAAGAAGGTCTTCTAAAACCTTTGATAATTTATCGTCAGTAAAATTGAAAGACACAATTTGCTCTGCCTGAATGGCATTTGGGCTATAGACAAACTTAACATCTGCTTTCTTCTCTAGCTGGAACAATACCTTTTTAATAGTACTCGACCCAGTTCTTAGCGTAATACTTTTATTGAGTACCTCTTGCGAAAAAGCACTGTTTGCGAGAGAAATCCCACAACAGATTATCGAGAGGAATAGTTGGGTAATGGTAATTCGCATCGCTTTGGAGAGAATCTTTTTAAATGATAATTTTTTTTTCATACTTTTAACTGTTTTTAAACTGTGAAATGTGGAAAAACAAACCCTAAGCATCGTTGCGATGCCACCGAATTGGCGTTTGGTGGGGTTTTCTAAGGCCGGTAATGCTCGTAACATTATCGGCTTTTTCTTGTGAAAGCGACTATGTTTTCATGGAGTTAATGGGAATTAAGAGTTTGAGTTATTTTTAGCTTTAAGTAATGAGCAGTGAGCTTTGAGCAACAAAATTTTTAGTCATGACCTTTTTAGGTTTTATCCAAAAGATAATTGAATGATTAACAGCTCATTGCTCAAAGCTGATAGCTCAAGGCTAACAGCTTATTGACATCCAACGCCATTGACAAAAATCACCGTTCCACGCTGTTCGTAAGTAGCGTTGATGGATTTACAGATTAAATCAAGCTGGCTGTGTAATGGAATTTCATTCAAATCTGCCGTGAACACACATTTATTTAACTCATGATTTTCAACGACAAATTCAATTTGATAAGCTTCTTTTAAGCGATTGAGTACTTCGGTTAAGGGTGTTTCGTCAAAAATAAAATCAAGCGGGGTAGCGGGTGTGTTTACAATCACAGGGTTTTCAACCAGACTAGGAATTATTTTTTTTGTTTCTTTATCAAAAGTGATTTTTTGATTAGGCGTCAAAATCACACCGTTTTTATGAATGCCCGTTTTTTCTGAATTTTCATACACAGACACTCTGCCAGTTACTACCAATACTTCAATCGCTTTTGAATCGTCGTAAGATTTAATCGTGAAACTTGTTCCTAATACTTCTGTAACCAAATCGCGGGTATGCACAATGAATGGTTTTGATGGATTTCGTTTTACCTTAAAAAAAGCTTCTCCTTTTAAATACACACTGCGGTTTTTATCATTAAAGTGTTCTGGGTAGCTAATACTGCTTGCTGCTTTTAGTACGATTTCGCTACCATCTTCTAGTTTAATTTTCTGTGATTTTGAGGAGGTGTTTTTTACTTCAATTACACCCAAGTTGCTATCAATGCTTTCGGTAAATGAGCTTGTATAAGCCGTGGTTTTTTGATAATAGAATAAGCCAAATATGCCAATAATCAATGAAGCAGCAATGGCAACTGCCGTCCATTTGAAGCGGACAGAAATTACATTGTTTGGAAATAAACTGTGTTGGATTCTTTCCCAAAGGTGGTGTTCGATATTATTTTTTTCAGAAGGGCTCAATCTCAGTTCGCTATGCTTCAACATATTGTCGGACCATTCCTTTATCATCGCCTCTTCTTCAGTCGTGCAAGTTCCGTCAAGGTATTTTTCTAATAATTTATCGAAATCGTATTGGTTCATCTTTCGTGAATTTTTCTGCAAGTATGGAGTTGATTTATAAATGCTAGGCGTTGAATGGGGTTTAATATGTTTTAAATGTGAATGTTTAGTTATCTGAGTGATACACCTTTAAGTTTTCTCTTAGTACTTTTAGAGATTTGGTAATATGATATTCTACAGCTTTTTCGCTAAGGTCTAAACGTTGAGCGATGTCTTTCACAGATTGATTTTCGAATCGACTCATCTTAAATACTTCACAGGTTTTTTCTGGTAATTTCTTTAATACTTCATCCACTGCTTTTGATAAATCTGCAAAATGTACAATTTCTTCGGTTGAGAAAGACTGCTGGATTTCGTGAAAAATGATATATTCCTGAAACTTCCTATTCGTAATTTGAGATTTGATATAGTTGGTCGTAAGGTGCTTTATGGCTACTACCAAATAAGCACTCAAGAAACGAATGTTTAAATGCTCTCTTTTTAGCCAAAGACTTTCAAACAAGTCGTGCACAAGCTCTTCAGCTTCCTCCTTTGTGCCAGTTTCGTGATAGGCAACACCGAAAAGTTTGTACCAATAACGATGGTAGATTTCCTCAAAGGCCTTTTTGTCGTCCCTCTTCAGAAAGTCTATCAGTTGTTCGTCACTTAGTTGAGAATGCTTCATGTGATTGTTCCGGAATCAATATTTGATGTATAGTCAAACAAGTCGCTAAAATCCCTAAATGATTTTAAAAAATATTTTTAAAATACAATTTAAGGGGCTTTGCTATCCTGCTTACACTCAGAAAAGGGTAGAATGTGAATTTCTACGCAATATTTTTATGAATAATACATAATTCACTCAATTTTAAATTTTGAAACATGAAAAAGTTATTCATTTTACTTTTATTAAGCATCGTATTTGTTGAATTTGGCTATGCTCAAATTGATAAAAAAGCGACTAAGGAAACCAAAGCGTTATACCAAAGTTTAGCAAAAATTTCCAAGAAAAATATTCTTTTTGGGCATCAACATGCCACCGAGTATGGACATGGCTGGTTTGGTGATGAAAACCGTTCGGATGTAAAATCTGTAACAGGGTCGCACCCTGCTGTCATTGGCGTAGATTTAAGCGGATTGTCGGGTAGACCTTCAGCACAAATTGCTAAAACAGCCGAGTTATTAAGGAAAAACGTAGTGGATACCTATCATCGTGGAGGAATTACTACGGTAGCTTGGCATTTTTCTAATCCTGCATCCAAAGGTGGCTTTTATTGGAACGACTCTGTTTCGGTAGCGTCTATCGCCTTGATAAAGCCCGGAGAGTCGCATCATGAAGCCTATAAAGAAATCTTAAAAACAGTAGCTGATTTTGCTAAATCGGTAAAAGGGGAGGATGGGACGTTGGCTCCTATGATTTTCAGACCTTATCATGAATTTGATGGTGATTGGTTTTGGTGGGGAAAATCTCATTGTTCTCGTGAAGACTTTATATCCGTTTGGCAATTTACGGTTACTTATCTACGTGATAGTCTGGATGTTCATAATTTTATTTATGCCTTTTCACCAGATTGTAAATTCAGGACAGAACAAGAATTTTTAGAAAGATACCCAGGTGATGCATGGGTAGATATGGTAGGAATGGACAACTACGCTGACTTTGGCAGAAATGGCAAATATGATATTCAAACAGGCGTAAAAAAGCTAAAAATTGTAGCAGATTACGCCAAAAAGGCCAATAAATTAGCTGCCTTTACAGAAACAGGCTTAGAGTCAATCCCTAACCCTACTTGGTGGACAGAGACATTATTAAAGGCATTGAAATCTGAAAAGATGGAATTAGCCTATGTATTAGTTTGGAGGAATGATAGCAAAAGTCCAACCCACTTTTATGCACCGTTCCCCGAACAAGTAAGCGTGCCTGATTTTCTGAAATTTTATAATGACCCTTACACGCTTTTTGAAAATGATTTGAAAGATGTGTATGGTAAAAATAAGTAATTAGCTTATTTATAATACATTTATCACTAGGGAGGGACTTAAGTCCCTCCCTAGTGATAAATGTATTGAAAGCTTACTCTATTTATTTAATAGCACTCGATTTAAGTCCATTTAAATTATCTCTTTATTTACTTTAAAAAATGTTGATAATCAGTTGGACTTAAATCGCTTAATTTTATATTACATATTACCATCCTCTCATATATTCAATTTATCACTATGAAAATCTATATTACTTTTTGCTTACTATGCTGTAGCTATTTTGGCTTTTCCCAGAATACTCCAGTCGGAGTTTTTCAGAATCATGGCGACGTTGGGAAACCTAAAATTGTAGGTTCATCACGTTATGATGAAGCCACCCAGACTTATTATGTCAAGGGAGCAGGTTATAATATTTGGTTCAATCGAGATGAATTTCAATACTTGTATCAAAAGCTTAAAGGTGATTTTGTGTTGACAGCCAATTTTGAATTCATCGGTGATAAAGGCAATAATCACCGTAAATATGGCTGGATGATTCGGGAATCTGCGGATGAGTCCGCTGCGCATGTCAGTGCAGTTTCGCATGGTGATGGCTTGACCGTGATGCAATGGAGAGTATTACGTGGGGCTTATATGCGTGACCCTGAAGACGAAATCTTTTTTACAAAAAAAGGCTTTGAAGTAGTGCAGTTAGAAAGAATAGGCAAAAAAATTACGATGAGAGTAGCGCATCAAGGAGAACCTTTGCAAACGGTAGGCTCTTATATTTCAGAAATGAAGGATGCTGTTTTAGCTGGATTGTATGTTTGTTCGCATGATTCACTGGCGATTGATGAAGCTAAAATATGGAATGTCCGTATTGATAAGCCAATTAATTATTCCATAAAAACTGAGAAGACGATATCTTTACCAACACTTCTGACAAATGTAAATATCACCAATGGCTTATGTAAAAATCTTTCGGCATCAGAAGTCAATACCATAACGGGTAAAGTAATTACTGAAACAAAAGTAGGAGCGAAGTATCAATATATTTCAATCAATAATAAGGGCAATTCGCAAATCTGGCGAATAAAATCAGATGGTTCAGAAAAAGAGCAAGTAACCTTCGATGAGTATCAGAATACAGCACCAAGTATTTCGCCAGATGGCAAATGGTTAGCCTTTGTTTCATTTCCGAATGATACCGAAAATGCTAATCAATATAAGCAAGCGATGGTCAGGCTCATTCCTTTAACGGGTGGCATTGGTACAAAGGTTATTGCTCATTTTTATGGAAATCAGACCACTAGCAATTTGCTAGTTTGGTCTGCAGATAGTAAGTCTTTAAATTTTACGAATAGTATTTCTAATTAATTGAAACCCAATTTTATGAACATGAAAAAACAATCTTACTTGATAGCAATTACATTAATGTTGTTGCTTAACATCACAGATACTTTTGCCCAAAAGAAGAAACCTTTATTTAATTTTCCATTTGGTGTACAGGCTTATACTTTCCGTAAACATTTCCCTGTTTCTGTCGAGAACACGTTGGATAAAATCCAAGCAATGGGTATTACCGAACTAGAAAGTAGCGGAGCGAAGGGGTTGACTAATACTGAATATAAAAAGCTATGTAATGACAGAGGTATCAGCATTCCTTCAGCAGGTTGTAGTTATGAACAATTAGAGAAAAATCCGCAAGAGATTGTGGATAATGCCAAGGCACTAGGAGCTAAATATGTGATGTGTGCTTGGATTCCTCATAAAGGCAATGAATTTACTATTGAAGATGTCAAAAAAGCAGTCGAAGTTTTCAACAAAGCTGGAAAAGTATTGAAAGAAAACGGACTTACTTTCTGTTATCACGACCACGGCTATGAATTCAGACCTTATGAAGGAGGAACACTGTTCGACTATATGGTGAAGAATACTAATCCAGCTTATGTATCTTTTGAAATGGATGTTTTATGGACACTTCATGGTGGTGCCAATCCAGAAGCATTATTACAAAAATATGGCTCACGTTGGAAATTGATGCACGTAAAAGATTTGAAAAAAGGAGTGGTAGGTGATTCCTCAGGACATACTCCTGCAGAAAACGATGTTGTGTTAGGAACAGGACAAGCCAACTGGCCAGCCATCTTAAAAATAGCCAAAAAGATAGGCATCAAGCACTACTTCATCGAAGATGAAAGCGAACATGAATTAGAAAATGTGCCTTTGAGTCTTCAGTATTTGAAAGGGCTTTAAGAATAAAATAGTAGTCGCTTGCTTTAAGCAAGTGACTGCTATAGGTATAAATATATTTATCTTACTCTTTTTCTTATTTCCGCTAAAGTTTGGTCTATTAAAAGTTCGCCATCTCTAAATACTTCTTTCAATGCTCCTTGTTTTTCAACTTCCCAATCTACTTGGTCAATAAGTTTGTAATTACCGTTCTCTAATTCAATCTTCATAAGTCCTTTCGCAGATTTTTTTGTGCCATCATCTGTAATTGGGTCTTTGAAAATCTCTCTCCCTTCGCCATTAACTTCACCATAAGTAGCTTTCATCGCAAATCCGAAAGTATCTCGAGTGTTGTACTGATAGGTATATGAACCAATACCTAAAACTACATTAGTAGAGGCAAATCCTTTGGCTTTAAGTCGTTCACAAATTTGTGTTGCTCGGTCAATGGTTATGCTATCTCCGTAAATAGCACCAATTTGTGGAATAAGCTCTTTATATCCTTTGCTATTTGTTTGCCCTCCAAAAGTATCCCATAGTAATTCAATAACGCCTTTTCTTTCGTGTTCATTTTTGCCGTTCGGATTTCCACATATAATATCAACAGGGTCGCCGCTATCTGGTCTTACAACCACTTTTCCTGCTCTACTTGATATTTCATTTTTTAATGCAGGCAAATATTCTGTTAATACTTTCCATAAATCCCAAGTATCTGAAACTATAGAAACAATACCTTGAGGATAAATATCACAAATCAACCGTTTAAAGGTTTCTAATTCTCCTTCAGTAGTTCCCATGCACATGACAGAATGTTCTGTTGCAGCCACTGAACCACCTATTAATTCATTATCTGAATCTGCATTGTAATATTTTTCTAAAAAATCAACAGCAGGAATTGTATCAGTTCCTGTAAAACTTAATAAGTGCCCGCTTGCAGAAGAAACACCCGCTTCAATTCCAGCCATCCCACGCATTGAAAAATCATGTCCTTGCCAATCTACAAATTCTGGAATAGAAGATGTTTCGTTTGCATATTTATCCAATATTTTACGATACTGTTTGGCAATAGTAGCAGAGGTACAAGGCATCCAAATGACAGCAGAAAGGAGCGTTTCAAAATAATTTGTTAGCCAAAAGAATTCAGATTTGGTATTATACATGGTGAACATGGGTACTCTTATAGGTACACTTGTTCCTTCTGGTAATGCTTTGATTACCATTGGAATATATCCTAAATCGTGTAAATCCTCAATATGTTTGGTACCAACTTGGTTTTCGCCTAAATAATTATTAATTCTACGACTGTATTCTTTGATAACTTTCTCTTTAGGTTGTTTGAAAAAGTAGGTTTCAAAATCTTCTAAGATGTATTTTTTTATGAAGTATTGTAATCCGAAAAACACAACATGGTCAATACCTTGAATTCTACTTTTACGGGGTGTCCAGTTTGAATAAACTAAAGTTGTTCCTGTTGGATATTGTCTGCGATGGTCAACTTTATAGCCATCTGTCAATAATAGGGGATTCATAATTTTAAATGTTTTCTGTTAAATATTTTAATTCATTGTACACTTGAAACAGACCAGCTCTGTCATCTAAGTATGCATTAGCATAAATTTTCTTACTTTTTGATTGATGAAATGGTGGATTTTCATTGATAGCATCAAATGGAATTCCATTTTGGTCGAGGTAATTTTTTACAAATACCATATCTTCTTGACCAGTCCAACAAATCAAATAGCAATTAATTAATTTTAATTTTTTCAGTAAAGCAATCACATCATTGTAAAGCCGTCCCTTATTATGAAAATCATAAACTGTATCATCAAAATCAAAGGCTATTACCAACGACTTATATGCTCTGTATTCCTCCAATAATCTATTTGAAGAATTTTCAGGATTAAGATAGTAGTCCATTGTCCAAGTTTATTTGTGTTAAACAATCATGACTTAGCTCCTTAAAAGAATTTGTAGTGAAGATGTGTGTAAAATGTTTTTCTAATTCATCAAATCCTTTACTGAAAATGCCGTGACTTACTGCTAAATAAAGATTTCCGGCATTTTTCTTTTTTAGTTCACTGGCTAATCCAATAAATGTTCTGCCACCGTCGCAAATATCATCCACAATTAAGCAATCATCACCCTCTAAATCTTCAGCATAGACTTTAAATCCTGTTAATTTACCTGTTTCTATGTCTCTACTTTTACTACATTCTACTACTTCCAGACCATTTAAAAACTCAGAAACTTTATATATTTTCTTTAATGCCCCACCGTCAGGAGAAATCAGTTTTACATCTTTTCCAATTGCATTAATTACCTGTTTAATAAAATTATGATTTGAAATAGCTACGCAATTATTTAATAAAGCTGGTGTGACGTCTGAATGAACATCTAGTACAATTACTTTTTTAAAGCCTAAATTATTAACTATATCAGCATATACTTTAACAGATAGAGGCTCACCTTTCGTCATTACTCTATCTTGTCTGGCTGATGGGAAATAAGGTATTATTAATTTAGAAAGAATAATATCCATGCGCTTTAAAGCATCAACGGCTAAGCAAAGCAATCCTACATCATTGAATGAGTTTAAGCGATGAGTGACAACTACTTCTTTTTGAGTATCTAAATCTGTTTTGATTTTAATGTGAGGTTCTCCGCCTGAAAATGTAAAACTTTCAAATTGTATTTCTTCGCCATCTAATGGTTTGAAATTACTGTCTAGATTGAGTATCATAATTTTATATTTGCGTATATTTTACACAAATATAAAACTCAAAAATTGAAATCAAATATATTTGCGTAAAAATTACGCAAAATTAATTTCAAATAAAAAACCTTCCTTTGTTAACTCATTGTATTTCAGTTTATTGAACTTAAATAGCTTGGCAGGTCTTCCACTTTTTTTTGGAGAAAAATTTTCGGTTTCTTCAATAATACCAAAACTTAATATTTTTTTTCTGAAATTTCGTCTGTCTATTTCCTTTTCTAAGATGGTGCAGTACAAGTTTTCTAAATCAGAGAAAAGGAATTCTTTGGGAAGTAAGTCAAAGCCTATTGGCTGATAAGTAAGTTTGTTTTTTAAGCGTTGATGAGCAGTCTGTAAGATTTCTTCGTGGTCGAATGCTAAGGGAGGGAGTTCTTTGATTGGAAACCATTTCGCATCTTCTGCATCAGTATCGGCTTTTAAAATAAGCTTGCTAGAGTTCACTAAAGCGAAATATGCTACCGAAATGACTCTAAATCTTGGGTCTCTGTCTAGTTTGTCTCCAAAAGTGAAAAGTTGTTCTAAATAATTTACTTTGATACCTGCTTCTTCTTGTAGCTCTCTGTTTACGGCATTATTTAGCGTTTCATTGTCTTGTACGAATCCTCCAACCAATGCCCATTGGTTTTTTAAAATACCGTATTTTTGTTTTACCAGCAGGACATTGAGGCTGTTTTCTGTATAGCCAAAAACGATTGCATCTACTGCTATTTTAATATGCTGTTCAAGCTCCATTTATATCTATGCGTAAAGTGTACGCAAATCTACATATTATTTCTTGAGCTAAATATGTGTCTATTTAATACATTGGCTATACTGAAGGATTTTAAATGGGTATATTTTGTGAAAGCTTGTTGTTAAAATAGATGCTTTATTACTTTTTGTTTTTTATGGCTTGAAGCCTATTAATAGTGGTAACTCACTAGAAGTGAGCGACTGCGATAGTAAACATGAATTGGAAAATGTACCTTTGAGTATTCGGTATTTAAAGAGGCTGTAGATATTGAATTAACCGTTAGCGACGAAAAATTATCTATCGTGTTGATACTATCATACTTCCTGTTATATATGTATTGTTGTCACATATAGCAAAGAACAATTCTAGTTCAAAACTATCCTTATACCAATAAGTCTTAATCTTGAAAAATGAGTCTTTGAGAGGGAATAAATCTTTCCAATTTTTATAGAGTTCATCTGCAAAAGGTCTTAATGCACCTTTTTTATTTTTTAATTGACATTCAACAATTAACCTTTGATTGTTCCCAGAAGTCGTTTTAGCAAATTTGATGCTCTCAATCTGCTTCATCTTATCCATTAAGCTTTTTATATCAATCATGGTTTTATTGATACTTTTAAAATCAAATGGTTTATAGTTTTCGGGAAGTTGATTTTGAAAACTTTCAAAATCCCAATAGTTGAAATCAGGTTTAATTACTTTGGTTATTTTTCCTTTTCCAACTATGATTGAACCTTCTCTAATTTCAAATGTTTGTCCTATAAAAAACTGACCAATATGAAAGTGTGGACTTAAAGTCTGCAAATAAACTTTCACAGTTTCACCCATATAGCAGACCTCTTTGTCTATAAATTCTTGAGGAGCATCCCAATTTTGATTGTTGTAATAGAACTGTCCACGATATCCACTATAAACAGGATTATAGCGACCGCCTTCCTCATGTGTCAAATAATAAATTTCGGCTTCAAGTTCGGGGTTTTGTAGTTTCGAGTTTTGACTAATAATCATAGTATTCGTCTTTGAGGCTTATTCTTCTACCAGAGGAAAGTCAGAGAAGTCTGAAATATATTTGCTGAAATCAATTCCTGAACATTCTACTTTATCATCGGAATAGGCAAAGTATAATTTTAGATTACCTTCATTTACAGAACCTATATTATTACTTTGCCAATGGTCAAGTAAATAGTCTTGACGAATAATAATTGGCTTAGTCCATTGACTATTATGTCTAACAATAAAGACATAATGCACTGGAATATTGGAGATGTTCTTCAATTGTGTTAGTGGAACATTGAACTGCCCGCTAAAACTACTCTGTCTGACTGTAGATGTAGAAGTTTTAACTTGAACACGTCTTAATGTTCCATTGTCATCTTGGACAACAAAAATATCATCACCTATATCAACTTCTGGAATGGCAACATTCCATCCAAGTGTTAAGAATTCGGATATAACTGTTAGGTGACCAGCTTTTCCCAAATAGAGATGATAATTTTTTTTCATGCAGTAACTTTATGAGTATGTAAAACATTGCCAGTTTTTGTATCCATAAATATGATTTCATTTATTTTCTTCTTTAATTCTGATTGATTATTGACTCCAAGTAAAGCTGGATAAATATAGCTTTCAAGTTTTCCATAATACACTTCAAAGTCACTTTTTATATCATAAGAAACAAAGATATTGTTAGCAGGGTGAGCATCTGGAAACCAACTTTTAATCTGCTCTCTGATAGAGGGTGCAATACTAAAAGTATAACCATCCATTTGCTTATTAACACTTATTTTTATTGTTTCCATTTTATTCAAGATTTGTTAAAGCAAATATACGAAAAAGGGGGTATTGTAGATGATACGCACTTGCTGTTACCCTCAACAAAAAATCCTCACGTTTAGATGTGAGGATTTTTTGTTGAGATATAAACCAGATAATAATAAACGGTTTACTGACTACAACCCTTTACCAGTAGCTGCCCAGTAAATACCTCCATAGATATGATCTAAGAAAGTTTGGTCAGAGAACGTTAATGGAATATGCCCTAAAGCAGTATAGAATGCTCTACCGCCATCGTAGTTATGATACCAAGAAATCGGATGGAATTTACCCATTCCTTTTCCTTCGTTTGTTCCCCATTTTGCGTAAGGGTCATAAGATTTTTCATCTACTGAAACTAAGTAGTGTAAGTCTGTCGCTTTTAAGTCGCTAAACTCATACCATTCGTCTGTCCAAAGGAGTTTTTTAGGGAAACGCTCCATCCCAGGGAAGTTGCTATCTTCAACTTTCAAATAGGCGGTTTGTTGTGCAGGGTGAATTTTGAACATCATTCCTACCATTTTAGTGTACCAAGCCCAGTCGTATTCAGTATCCGAAGCCGCATGAATACCCACATACCCTTTACCCGAACGGATGAATTTTTCAAAAGCAGCTTGTTGCTCATCATTCAAGACATTGCCCGTAGTGTTCAAAAAAATTACTGCACTAAAGTTAGCCAAATCTTTGTCATTGAATACAGAGGCATTTTCTTGCCAGTTAACGGTGAAGTTGTTACGGGCTGCCAATTGACGAATAGCTGTTACGCCCTCATGAATTGATTCATGATGAAAACCGTCAGTTTTAGTAAACAATAATACTTTAAATTGCTGTGCAAAAGTTGTGCTGGTGAATGACAGAGCCAACATTAGCATCAGCGCGTTTTTAAGGAGATTATTTTTCATTTTTCTTGAATGGTTAAAAATAAATTGGAAAATACTTACCACAAGTGGTGGACTAACGGTTTAATACTTTTTTGATATACCTGATTGATGCTTGAAACTTCTTCTGCAGTCAAAGCTGGAATATTGAAAACATCTAAATTAGATAATACTTGTTCTGGACGAGAGGCTCCCGGAATGACCGTACTTACAGCATCGTGTTGTAAAATCCAACGCAAGGCGATAGGTGCTAAATTAGGATGTGCTGGAAATAACGCTTTTAATTCGTCCACAGCCGCCAGACCTGTTTCGTAATCGATCCCAGAAAAAGTTTCGCCTTTATCGAAATGTTCGCCATTACGATTGAAATTACGATGGTCTCCTTCAGTAAAAGTTGATGTTTTTGAGAACTTACCTGTTAACAAGCCACTTGCTAGAGGTACTCTTACAATCACACCAACGTCCTTTTTCTTGGCTTGTTCAAAAAACAATGCTGCTGGTCGCTGACGAAAAACATTGAAAATGATTTGTACGCTCGTTACGTTATCATATTCAATCCCTTTTAAGGCTTCTTCTACTTTCTCGACACTAATGCCTAAGTTCAATATTTTCCCTTCGTCCTTTAATCTATCAAACAATTCAAAAATCTCTGGACGATAATATACTTCTGTGGGCGGACAGTGTAGCTGAATCAAATCAAGGGTTTCTAAACCCATATTTGTTAAACTATCTTCCACAAACTTGCGAAGGACTGCTGGTTGATAAGCTTCGTTTACATGTGGGTTTAACTGCCTTCCACATTTAGTTGCGACAAAAAGCCTTTCTGAACGACTTTTTACAAATCTACCAACGGCCTTCTCGCTTTCTCCGTTGCCATACACATCGGCAGTGTCAATAAAATTAATACCAGCATCTACGGCAGTATGAAGGATTTTGTCAGCTGTTTCATGGCTAAAATCATCACCCCATTTACCGCCTACTTGCCATGTGCCTAAGCTGATTTCTGAAATTTCAAAACCTGTTTTACCTAACTTTCTATATTGCATTTTTTTGAATATTATTTTTGCTTTTCTCTTCTTGGCCCTATAGCATCATATACAACGACATGATCCCAAAGATGTGAGTATTCTTCTATGAATTTCAAGTGAATAGGATGCTTTTGATAGATTTCTTCTTCCTCCAAATTATCAAAGAAACATAACCAAGATACGGCATAGCCTTTTTCTATTACGCTTCTGTTAGTACTTGCTGGTGTCCCAATGTGTACAAACCTGATAGTGGGTACTTTCGTTAACGCATTCAATCCTTCGATTAATTTAGCCGTATCTGCCTCGTTGTTCGCATTCTTTAAATAAAAATACACATGATGAACAAATAGTTCTTTTGAAGGTTTGGCCTCAGTAGTATTCACCATTGCTAAACCCGCACCAGCAGTTAGTGCAGTGTTTTTAACAAAATTACGTCTGGAAATATTTTTCATAGTTGGCTTTTTTAGCTGATAGCTTTGAGCCTTGAGCTTTCAGCTTTTATGTTTAGTAAATGTTATTTGTTAGTGTTTTAAAAGCAACGAGCCTTGAGTTTTTTCTAGTGAGCGATTTGGCATTAAAAAACTCATAGCTCAAGGCTCACAGCTCATAGCTTAAAACAACCTACTTCAAAATCTCTTCAATCTTCGTTAATTCCTCATGACTAAAAGTTTTGTTTTTTAAACAATCTAGCGAATCTAATAATTGTGAAACTCTACTTGCGCCAATCAATACAGAAGTAACTCTTGCATCTTTCAATAACCAAGCGAGTGCCATTTGTGCCAAAGTCTGACCACGTTGTAAAGCAATGGCGTTTAATTGCTCTAATTTTGCTACCACTTCTGGGGTAACATGACTAGTTTGCAAGAAACCATGCGGTTTAGATGCCCTAGAGTCGCTAGGAATACCCTTTAAATATTTATCAGTCAAAAGCCCTTGTGCTAATGGTGAGAAAGGAATACACCCCACACCTTCGCGACCGAGTACATCTAGCAAACCACCTTCAACCCAACGCTCAAACATAGAATATTTTGGTTGATGAATTAAACATGGTGTCCCTAGTCGGTTCAAGATAGCAATAGCCTTTTCAGCTTCTGGAGCTTGATAATTAGAAATACCTACATATAAGGCTTTACCTTGTCTGACGATTAAATCCAAGGCCGCCATTGTTTCTTCTAAAGGTGTATCGGGGTCTGGACGGTGATGATAAAAAATATCAACATAATCTAAACCCATGCGTTTTAAGCTTTGGTCTAAGCTGGACACCAAGTATTTTTTTGAACCCCATTCTCCATAAGGACCAGGCCACATCAAATAACCTGCTTTGGTTGAAATCACTAATTCGTCACGGTATTGAGCGAAGTCTTTTTTCATGATAATACCAAAATTTTCTTCCGCCGACCCTGGAGGAGGGCCATAGTTATTGGCTAAATCGAAATGCGTAATACCATTATCAAAAGCAGTTTGTAAAATGGCACGGTAATTTTCAAATACATCGACACCACCGAAGTTGTGCCACAAACCTAAAGAAATAGCGGGTAATTTTAAACCACTGCTACCACAACGGCGATACTCCATTGGGCGGGTTCCTGATTGATCGTAACGAGTAGGGTTTGCTAGGTAAGTCATTTAATGAGTTCAGAAAATAGTTAATAAATCGAGTGAAAGTATTACTCAAGATTTTAAAGAGTTCGTATGTTTTTTTACGCTATTTAAAATCAAATGAATATATTTTTAAGCTATAACAAATGTAATATAATTCCTTATGTAGATTGATAGGTTTTGTCCTTGTTCGGAGACTTTAAGACAGAATTTCTCCAAAGTTATTTAAACCTATATTGTTGAGAGAAAATAGACAACTAGTAAAAATGCAAATTTCCTTGAAATAAATTGCCGATTTTTGATTTAGCGAAATTTCGCTAAATCAAAAATCGGCAATTTTGTAAAAAATATTTTCTCTGGAATCTGAAAACTTTTGCAAAATAAAACCTAATGATTTTAACTATTTAAAGAATTATCTTTTGAAACTAAAGGTTCATTCAGAAAATAATAATTGGTTTAAGTATTTATTACTAAAATATTATTTGGTATTTCCTTGGAATTAAGAAATTAACTCCTGTATATTTGTTAAGTAAACAAAGAAACAACAGCGAAAATTCGCTAGAAAAAATTCTAAGAAAAGATGTTAAACCAATTTATCAATATCGTCCTAGTGGTAATTCTACTCTCCCAATCGGTGTGAGACGGTTTAATATTTTCTAATATACCAAGACCTTTCTCACACCGGAGAAAGGTCTTTTGTTTAAAAGGATTTTGATTCTTAGAAAAATGTAATAAAAGTAGATAAAGTACAAATACTGTTTGCTGAAAAATAATCTTAAATAACCATCGAAGGATATAGTACAATCACTAGATTCTGATTCAAAACATTTCAATTCAAGATGTCACAAGAACTAAACAAATTCTCCAGAACCCTTACGCAAGAAGTTACCAACCCAGCAGCAAAAGCAATGCTATATGGCATTGGCTTAACGAAAGAAGATATGCAGAAAGCCCAAATTGGTATTGCCAGTACGGGATATGAAGGCAATACTTGTAATATGCACCTCAATGGTTTGTCGGTTCATGTAAAAAAAGGGATTCAGGAAAATGACATGGTGGGTTTGATTTTCCATACGATTGGAGTTTCTGATGGAATGACAAACGGAAACAATGGGATGTCTTATTCCCTTCCTTCTCGTGATTTAATTGCCGATTCAATCGAAAACGTAGTAGGAGCACAGTGGTACGATGGTGTAATTGCAGTAGTAGGTTGTGATAAAAATATGCCAGGTGCCATGATGGCGATTGCTCGTTTGAACCGCCCAGCGATGTTGGTATACGGTGGAACGATTCGTTCTGGTGAATACAAAGGACAAAAATTAGACATCGTTTCTGCTTTTGAAGCATTAGGAAAGAAATTCGCAGGTAATATCTCAGATGAAGACTACGAAGGAG
Organism: Arcicella sp. GW822-FHT02H01; assembly: GCF_058802005.1. NCBI lineage: Bacteria > Pseudomonadati > Bacteroidota > Cytophagia > Cytophagales > Flectobacillaceae > Arcicella > Arcicella sp. GW822-FHT02H01. The sequence goes on from NZ_JBXANT010000001.1 coordinate 3,558,695, forward strand.
TAATCAGAAATGCCATTCCTGGTGCTGGTGCTTGTGGTGGTATGTACACTGCTAATACGATGGCTTCATCGATGGAAGCAATGGGTTTAACCTTACCAAATTCTTCAACGTATCCAGCTACACACGAAGGCAAAAAAGCAGAGTGTTTGGCAATTGGTGCAGCCATGAAAAATTTGTTAGAGAAAAACATTTGCCCACGTGATATCATGACACGTAAAGCATTTGAAAATGCTATGACAGTGGTAATGGCAATGGGAGGTTCTACCAATGCTGTTCTTCACTACTTAGCGATTGCTCGTGCTGCTGAAGTGGATTTTACCTTAAAAGATATTCAAGATATTTCAGACCGTACGCCATTGCTTGCTGATTTAAAACCTTCTGGTAAATATTACATGGAAGATATGTTAGCTATTGGTGGTGTGCCAGCGGTAATGAAATATTTATTACAAGAAGGTTTATTACACGGAGATTGTATGACAATTACGGGTAAAACCATTGCAGAAAACTTGGCTGAAGTACCAGAAATTAATTTTGATACTCAAAAAATTATTAAGCCTATCGCTGACGCAATTAAAGCGACTGGTCACTTACAAATTTTATACGGTAACTTGGCAACAGATGGCGCTGTAGCAAAAATTACAGGAAAAGAAGGAGAGAAGTTTGAAGGTGTTGCCAAAGTATGTGAAAGTGAAGAAGAAGTAATTGAGTTCTTACAGAAAGGCGAAATCAAAGAAGGACAGGTAGTGGTGATTCGCAACGAAGGACCGAAAGGTGGACCAGGAATGCCAGAAATGTTGAAACCAACTTCGGCAGTGATGGGTGCAGGTTTAGGCAACAAAGTAGCGATGATTACAGATGGTCGTTTCTCAGGTGGAACACACGGTTTTGTAGTAGGGCACATCACACCAGAAGCACAAATCGGTGGAAATATTGCCTTGGTGAAAGATGGAGATTTAATTACGATTGATGCAGTAAATAATATTCTTCATGTACATGTTTCTGATGAAGAATTAGCAGAGAGACGTAAGGAATGGAAACCAACGCCATCACCATTCAGACAAGGGGTATTACGCAAATATGTTAAAAACGTATCAACAGCAAGCGAAGGCTGTGTGACGGATTTGTAAGAGCCTTTATAAAATGATTGGCTTATCAATCAAATAAAACCACAATCTGACATTTATTCATTATATATAAATAAAGAAATTTAAACATGGAAAACTCACAAACCATGACCATAGAGGAAAAGAAAGCTGAACCTGCTAAGTTTTTGACAGGTGCACAGGCAATCATGCAATGCTTGGTTGAAAATAATGTTAAAACCATATTTGGTTATCCTGGTGGCGCTATCATGCCAACGTATGATGCCCTCTATGATTATCAAGATAGAATCAAACATATCCTTGTCCGTCATGAACAAGGTGCTGGTCATGCTGCACAAGGTTATGCTCGTATGACGGGTCGTGCGGGTGTTGCCATGGTAACGTCTGGACCTGGAGCAACCAACTTAATGACGCCTATTGCAGATGCTTTACTAGACTCAACACCAATGGTTTGTTTAGTAGGTCAGGTTAAAGCAAACTTATTGGGTACTGATGCTTTCCAAGAATGCGATATCATCGGGATGTCGATGCCAGTAACTAAATGGAATTATCAGATTACTGATCCTAACGAAATTCCTGCGGCAATGGCAAAAGCTTTTTATATTGCTGAATCTGGTCGTCCAGGGCCTGTTTTATTAGATATTACTCGTACAGCGCAGGCAGATTTGATGACGATTCCTTTTGAGTACAAGCCATGTACCGAAATCGTTAGCTATCGCCCAAGACTTACACCAAAACAAGACCAAGTAGAAGCAGCCGCAAAATTAATTAATGCTGCTCAGAAGCCTTATATCTTTGCAGGTCATGGTATTATCATTTCCAATGCTCAAGAAGAATTTGATGCCTTTGTCCGTAAAACAGATATTCCAGTAGCTACTACGCTTTTAGGGATGTCGGCAATACCAACAAATCATCCAAATTATATAGGTTGGTTGGGAATGCACGGAAATTATGGCGCTAACGTGTTAACAGACGAGGCCGATTTAGTAATTGCCATTGGTATGCGTTTTGATGACCGTGTAACGGGCGATTTAGCCAAGTTTATCAAACAGGCTAAAGTAGTGCATATTGATATTGACCCTGCCGAAATCAATAAAAACGTATTTGCTGATGCTCCTGTAATTGGTGATGCTAAGCAAACATTGAAAGCATTGTTGCCTTTAGTAAAAGAACGCAAACATGAGGCTTGGAAAGCTGAATTTAAAAAATACGACGAAGAAGAATTTGAGAAAATAACGAAACGTGATGTATTCCATGAGGGTGATAAAATCAGAATGGGAGAAGCCGTTACAATGCTTTCTGCAAAAACTAAAGGTGAAGCCGTTACCGTTACGGATGTTGGTCAACATCAGATGGTAACAAACCGTTACTATCAATACAATACTTGGAATTCGTTAGTTACCTCAGGTGGAGCTGGTACAATGGGCTTTGCTTTACCTGCCGCTTTTGGGGCGAAAGTAGGAGCTCCCGACCGTGAGGTAATTGCTATTATAGGTGATGGTGGCTTTCAGATGACGCTTCAAGAATTAGGAACTATTGCACAAAGTGGCTTGCCTGTTAAGATTATTATCCTGAATAATAATTTCTTAGGAATGGTTCGCCAATGGCAACAGTTGTTTTTTGACAAACGCTATTCTTTTGTAGAATTACAAAATCCTGACTTTATCACGATTGCCAAAGGCTTTGGTATTGCCGGACATACAGTGAGTGATAGAGCCAACTTGTCAGAATCGTTAGATATGCTATTAGCTTCTGATAAACCTTATTTATTAGAAATCGTTTGTGAAAAAGAAGAAAATGTTTTCCCAATGGTTCCAGCAGGGGCAAGTGTTTCAGCAATTAGATTAGAGTAAATTCATTGAGTGAATAAGTGATAATTGAGTGATTTTTAATCAGTCAATTACTTCTTTTCAATTCCTCTTAGCATGTTTATTCTATTAGCTAAAATCTAAATTTAGAACTTTAAAATGACAACATACACATTATCCGTTTTCACAACTAATACCGTTGGTTTGTTGAATCGAATTACTATTATTTTTACAAGGAGAAGGTTGAACATTGAATCTTTAAACGTTTGCGAAACTGAACGTAAAGGTGTTTCAAGATTCACGATTGTGATTCGTCATGAAAGTCGTGAGGCTGTTGAAAAATTGGTACGTCAAATTCGTAAAGTTGTTGATGTATTAGCCGTTTTTGGTTATCTAGACCACGAAATTGTATTCAACGAAATTGCTCTTTTTAAACTGGCAACACCACTTGGCGGTTCTCCCTTGAATATCAAGGAAATAAATCTCGATTGGAATGCTAAAGTAGTTCACTGGGGGCTCGACTACGTAGTGATTGAAAAAAATGGCACTGAAACTGAAATACTAGAGTTTTATCAATACATGAAAAACTGGGAAATTCTGGAATACCTAAAATCTGGAAGAGTAGCGGTAGGTAAAACTGAAAAAGGTTTGGTAGAATATTTACCAGAACATGATTGGGAAATTGTTTAGTATTACAAATGTAATTTTATCACTAGAGAGGGAATTAATTCCCTCTCTAGTGATAAATGATTTTAGAAAGTCAAAATATAACCAATAGAAAAAGTCTTCTGTCTAAAACTGTCTTGGTTTTAGCTTTTGTGCTAACATTACTACTATTTCGTTTATTCTTTTCTCTCTAGTTTCAGCTCGTTTAGCTAGTACAATCCATTGTAAGATACTTTTCTTTACAGACTTGCTTAAACTCAAGAAATACTCCATTGAATCTGGATTAGCTTTAAATGCGTCTTCCAAATCTGTGGGGATACTTAGGGCTTCTACTTCATCCAATATTATCCATGAACCATTTTGTTTAGCAATTTCAATACTTTCATGACCAGCCTGTGTCATCAGTTCTTGTTCAATAAGGAGCAAAACTTTCTCTTTATTAACTTTTGACCAAGTACTCTTTGCTTTTCTTTTGCTGAAAAGCTGTATGAATTTCTCATCGTTTACGGTATTCCTTGTACTATCAATCCAGCCGAAACAAAGGGCTTCTTCCACGGCTTCGCTCCAAGAGATGGTTGGTGTATTAGTCTTTTTTTTATAGCAAACAAGCCAAATAGACTGTTTTGAGTGATGATTTTCAGCTAACCATTCTCTCCATTCTTGGCGATTTGTGGGGTAAAAAGTTTCTAAATCCTTGTTTTGCATGATTCCTTCATTATTTCATGATGAATAGAATACTATTTGTTATCAAAATACCCACTAAATGATACGAGCCACTAATAATTCCATAGAGTATTGGCTGAGGAATATTCGGATTGATGGCGATATTAAACGTGTTGGCAACCAAGTATCCAATGCCAGTAAGTAATGAAAATTCAAACATCTGTGCCCATGTAGATATATTCAGTGTGTACATTAATATGGCACTTACAATTGTAACCACCAATGTGCAAATTGCAGGGCCAATGATAAAAATGGGTTTGTTGGGTAAAGTTTCGTTTTCACGTCCTAAAGAGATTTTGTAGTGTTTACTGAATAGCAAAGTGAACCACAAAGCACCCTCAAAACAATATAGCATAAAAGCTACTAAGACACTAATCCAATTTAGATTTGCTAATTGATTGATCATAAAATTATTTTTTTAAGTTTATGATGCAAAGCTAAAGGAGGGTAATGACAGCCCTATGTCAGGGGTAAAAACAAATTAATGATACTTATCAAAATATTCTTGTAAGGTCATTTCATGGGGAGTAAACTGCTCGGTAAGCACATCTAGTTTTTTAATTCTATCAAGCCGAAAAAAGCGAAATTCATTTCGCAAACGACACCATGCTACCAATAACCAATTCTCTTGTGTACTTAATAAAGCAAAGGGTTCAATCAGTCTGCTCGTAACGTTTTCTCCTTCGTTGATATATTCAATCCTTGCCAGATAAAAATTTGTTAGGGCAAATTGTAACTCAGATATATTATTACTGTTTCTTTCGTTGTTGATGTTTTGATTAAATCGGGTGCGTTCTGCCAATAGATTTGCCTTGTCTTTTATACTATGTCCTAATACAGCCTTAATTTTGTCAATAGCTTCTGAGTAGTCTTTAATAAAAGAGGCATCCTTGTTTTTTAATACCAATTGTTCAGCAAGAATTAAAGCATTGGCTTGGCTTTCTGTAAACATTACAGGAGGAATTTTATATCCTTCCATTAACGTATAGCCTTTTCCTTCCTCTGTTAGAATTGGTACTCCTGCTTGCTCTAAAGCCCTAACGTCTCGATAAATTGTCCTGATACTCACCGAAAATTTGTTTGCTAATTCCCTAGCCGTCAACAGTCGTTTCGTTTGCAATTGTGTCAAAATTGCAGTTAAGCGTGAAAGCCGTTTTGTGTCGTTATCGTTCATTATTCAAATTTTCAAAATCGTTATTAGGATTCACAGTGTCCTTGAAGGGCTAAATTACACAAAAAGAGTCTGTTTCAAAAACAGACTCTTTTTGTGTAATCGTAATTCTTAAATAGCAAATGTTGATTGATTATCTACTAATTCCAACCACCACCTAATGCTCTATAAGTATTCACTAGCGCATTCATTTGTAGCATTTTGGTTTCAATTAGCTCCATTCTTGATTCCAATACATCACGTTGCGTTAATAACACTTCCATATAATCAGCTCTTGCTGATTTGAATAATTTCAGTGAGATGTCCGTCGACTTAGTAAGCGCTTGCACCTGATTATTTTTCATGGTGTATTTCTTTTCCAGATTATCAATATTTGATAACTGATTTGTCACTTCAATAAGAGCATTCAACACAGTTCGTTCGTAATCGTAAACGGCTTGTATTTGCTTGGCGTTCGCATTTTTGTAGGTAGCCGTAATAGTATTTTTATTAATCAAAGGCCCTGCTATATCACCTGCAATAGATGACATTAATGCTTGCGGGATGTTTACTAAATATAAAGGACTATACGACCTGAAACCTAAAGCAGCAGAAAGCCCCAAAGAAGGATAAAAATTGGCTTTAGCTATATCTATACTTAATTTAGCTGCCGACAAATTCAATTCTGCTTGCTTAATGTCTGGTCTGTTTTCCAATAACTGCGATGGGATACCCGCTGAAATTTTATCAGGCACTAATCCATTAAAATCTTGCGAACTCCTTTGTACATGTTGTGGCTGTCTACCTATCAGGAAGTTAATACGATTTTCAGTTTCAATAATCTTTTGCTGAATTTCGTATTGAAGACTCTGCGTTTTGAATACCTCTGCTTCAAACCTAATTACGGCTAGTTCGGTAACTTTCGCAGCATCTTTTTCTTGCTTGATAATTGATAGCGCATTATTCAGAATAACGATGTTCTTTCTGATAATATCTTGCTGATTATCAAGTGCCATCAATTCATAATAAGACTTAGCGACTTCAGAAACCAAATTAGTTACTAAGAAATTTTTACCTTCAATAGAAGCTAGGTAATTGGTTACTGCTACTTTTCTACCATTACGCAGTTTGTGCCAAATATCTAGTTCCCATCTGGCAAATGCTCCAAAATACATATCTGGTAATACCTCAGGGGTTTCTTTACCTGGTCTGATTTCAGACGAAGCATCACTAGCACCCTTACTCGTATATCTGGATACTTTTTCAACACCTGCTCCTCCGCCTAAGCTAACAAAAGGCAAGTATTCCCCTTTTCGTGCTTGAATTTCGTTTCTCGAAATTTCAATTTCCTGTAAGGTAATATTCAATTCCTGATTGTTGTGTAAAGCAGTATCAATCAATGCAGACAAGTTAGGGTCGGTAAAATAGTCCCTCCACTTCTTCCTAGCACTATTGGTACTATCCTGCGAGTTATTATAACTCGCAGGGACTGTTTTGTTTGCTGTTCTATTAACCTGAACCAATGAGGCTGGCATACAAGCTGCCACCAAGGAGAGTATGCTACTTGCTAGTAAATAGTTCAGTTTCTTTCTATTATTCATCATCTTTGCTGTCGTCTAATTGTGGGAAAGAGTCTATTGAATGAACCAAACTTTCGGTCAACGATTCGTCATCTTCGTCTCTGATAAGCTTACGGCCTTCAGCTATAGAGCCGAATATGTAGTATAAGCCAGGGACAATCAGTACTCCGAAAATAGTACCGAAAAGCATACCGCCTAGGGCAGATGCACCGATGGTACGGTTACCGATAGCACCAGCACCATGAGCCATCACTAATGGAATTAACCCTGCAATGAAAGCGAATGATGTCATCAAAATAGGACGGAAACGAACTTTGGCTCCTTCGATGGCGGCCTCCAATACGGTTGCTCCTTCATGATGTTTTTGCATCGCAAACTCTACGATTAACACGGCATTCTTACCTAGCAAACCAATCAACATGACTAACCCTACCTGTGCATAAATATCATTTGCTAGTCCCATCGACTTGATGAACATGAATGAACCAAACACCCCAGCAGGTAATGATAAAATTACTGCCAATGGAATAATGAAGCTTTCGTACTGTGCAGCCAAAACTACATACACAAAGGCTAACACGATTAAGAAGATATAAACGGCTTCGTTACCACGTCTTACTTCGTCATAAGAAAGAGCAGCCCAGTCAATATCAAAACCGTGAGGCAATGTTTTTTTCGCAACTTCTTGTACCGCAGCAATTGCCTCACCACTACTGAAGCCCTTGGCAGCACCACCTCTGATAGATGCCGTTGAGTACATATTATATCGGTTGATTTCGTTAGGTCCTTGCATCTTTTTGATTTTCATAAAAGCTGAAAAAGGCACCATTTCATCACGATTATTTTTTACATAAAGCTTCATAATGTCTTCAGGCAATCTTCTGAATTCAGGCGACGATTGCACAAACACTTTGAAGAAACGCTGGAATTTGATAAAGCCAAGTTCATAAGTACTACCCACCAAGATTGATAAAGTATTCATGGCGTTACCGATAGAAACACCTTTTTGCATCGCCAATTGGTTGTCTATCTCCAATTCATACTGAGGATAGTTAGCACTAAAGAAAGTAAACAAACCTGTCAGCTCTTTACGTTTTTCTAATTCTTTCATGAAGTCATTCTTTACACGTTCCAATTGGTTGTAATCACCACTATTGGTTTTATCAAGCAATTGTAAGGCAAAACCGCCTGCCGCGCCATACCCTGGTACTGCTGGTGGGTCAAAGAATTCGATGGTCGCTCCGGGAATAGTTTTCGCTTTTTCTTCTAATTCATAGATGATTTCAGAAACCGAATGCTTGCGATCAGACCAAGGCTTTAAGTTAATCAAACAAGTACCAGCGTTTGAACCACGTCCCTCTGTAAGTACTTCATAACCTGCCAATGCCGATACCGACTGGATTCCTTCTACTTCTTCTGCAATTGTCTGAAGCTTGCGTGAAATATCATTGGTTCTTTCAAGTGTTGAGCCAGGAGGTGTCTGGATAATGGCGTAAATCATCCCTTGGTCTTCACTTGGAATAAAGCCTGATGGTAAATTGCTAGTGATGGCAACGATTCCAACCACAAATACTATCCACATACCGACCGTAATCCACTTTTTATGAGCAATACGACGTAAAAGTCCTACGTATTTTCCAGTAAGCTTTTCAAAAGCATTGTTGAACACATCGAGACCTTTATCAAGAAATGTTTTCTTTTTAGGCTTTCCATGATTGTTTTTCAAAATCATCGCACACAATACAGGCGTAACCGTAAGCGCAATAACACCTGACAGAACGATTGAACTGGCCATCGTAATAGAGAACTGTCGATAAAAAATACCTACTGGACCAGACATAAATGCTACAGGCACAAATACGGCTGTCATCAATAAGGTAATGGCAATAACGGCACCACTGATTTCGCCAAGTACTTTCCGAACAGCCCTATAAGGGGAGAGATGTTCTTCCTCCATCTTGGCATGGACGGCCTCGACGACGACAATGGCATCATCTACCACAATACCAATCGCCAATACGAGTGCAAAAAGCGTAATCATGTTGATAGTCAGCCCAAAGAACTTCATGAACGTAAAGGCTCCAATAAGCGATATCGGCACGGCAAGCGTCGGAATAAGCGTTGAGCGCCAGTCGCCAAGGAATATAAATACCACTAACGCCACCAAGATAAAGGCATCTCTTAACGTATGGATTACGTTTTCGGTAGAAGCATCAAGGAAGTTTGAAACGTCATAACTGATTTGATAATCCATTCCTGGAGGAAAAGATGTCTTTTTCAGTTCGTCCAATTTGTCTTTTACATTCTTGATTACATCACTCGCGTTACTACCATAAGTTTGTTTCAATACAATCGCCGCTGAAGGATAGCCATTCAGGTTAGAATAAATATCATAATATTCACTTCCTAGCTCTACATTGGCGACATCCTTTAGCCGCAAGATTTCCCCTTTGGCATTCGCCCTGACGATGACGTCTTTATACTGTTCGGGCTTATTAAACCTACCCTGATACGTCAAAACATACTCTAGTGCCTCAGCCCGTTTACCATCTGCTCGACCTATACGACCAGGCGAACCAATCACACTTTGGTCAGATAATGCTGCCATTACTTCATCTGCTGAAATATTATAAGCACGCATTCTATCAGGATTTAACCACACACGCATGGCATATTGACGGCTACCCAAAATACGAGCCTGTCCGATACCATTGATACGCTGTAGTTCGGGAATCATGTTTACCCCCGCAAAGTTGAACAAGAACTTCATATCGGCGTTCTTGTCTTTACTGTAAAGGTTAACATACATCAACATACTGTTCATTACACGGTTTACAACTACCCCTTCGCGCTGTACCAAGGGTGGTAGTCTGTTCAATACCTGTGCAATCCTTGTATTAACCTGCACCAAGGCTTGGTCAGGGTCGGTCCCTAGGTTGAATACAATTTGGATGTTAGCCTCACCCGCACTGGTGGCATCGGAGGTCATGTATCTCATTCCCCACACACCATTGATGGCTTGTTCAAGTGGAATAAGAACGGATTCTGTCAGTACTTTGGCACTAGCTCCAGGATATGATGCACTCACCATTACTACAGGTGGGGCAATCTCAGGGAACTGTGAGGTAGGTAACGTCTTGATAGACAATACCCCCAAGAAGATAATGACAATTGATATTACTATGGCCAATACTGGCCTATGAATGAATTTACTAAACATATCCTTGATTTGTTTGAATACAGATAAAATGAGTGATTTAGCGAATGAGTGATTTTAATGATGTATAAAGGATTTAAGAATCACTTATGCATACAATCATTATTTCACACCATTGCCTGACTACTCTGCATAAACTTTCAGATTTGCAATTACCGACTTAGGGTCTTTGTAGTCGTAGGTAATCTTATCGTTGTCTCTCACCTTCTTCAAACCTTCAAGAAGTATTTTCTCATTGCCAGTCAATCCGCTTTTTACGATATACAAATCTGGCAATTCAGCACCAATTGTAATTTCTTGTGACTTAACTACATTGTTTTTATCTACTACAAAAACATATTTCTTTTCCAAGATTTCGAAAGTAGCTTTCTGTGGAATAATCACAGCATTTTTCAGCGGTACAGCCATTTGGATATTACCTGTTTCTCCGTGTCTTAATAGCTTATTTGGATTAGGGAAGGTAGCTCTGAAAGCAATATTTCCCGTTTCATTATTAAAGTCTGCCTCAATTGTTTGAACAAGTCCTGGATATTCAAAAATCTCCTGATTTGCCATCTTGAGTTTCACCGTTGGCACGTTGCTATTGTTTGACTTAGTCTTGAAATTTAGATATTCCGATTCTGGAACATTGAAATAGACCCACATTTTGCTGTTGTCAGACAGCGTAGTAAGCAAATCTCCTTCTGCCAAAAGGCTACCTTCTCTTACATAGAAATGGTCCATGATACCATCAAAAGGAGCTTTGATTTCGGTAAAACCAAGGTGTACTTTCGCCAATTCCATTTCAGCTTTTGCTTTATCGAATTTGGCTTTAGTCAATGCCAACTCATTGCGAGAAACGATATTACTATCTGCTAATAGTTTTGTGTTTTTATATTCAATCTCAGCATAATTAGCTTCTGCTTGAGTTTTCTGAAATTCTGCTTGGTATTGTAAAGGCAAAATCTGGAACATCAATTGTCCTTTTTTAACAAATTGTCCTTCGTCTACATATATTTTTTGTAGATAACCTCTTTCTAAGGCTCTTAATTCGATGTGTTGTATCGAACGAATTTGAGAAACGTACTCATTGATAGCGGTTGTGTCTTTCTTTAGTGGGCTGGTAACAAGCAGCTTAGTTTGCTCTTGTTTTTCTTCCTCTTTTTTTGTTTCGCAGCTAGTAAGGCACAACATAGCACCCATACTCATGAGGATGAGAATTTTTTTCATGATAAGTTTTATTTGGTTGGTTTACTGGATTTTAGATTGTATAGGGCACAAGAAGACATCAACAAGCGATTGAAGCCAAAATGATTAGCCTAAAAAACGAGATAATTGTGTGAAGAGTTGGGCAGTATGATATACCCACGATGTTAAATCATATTCTGAAGACACAGAATATAATGTTCAAATTAATTGAGAAGAAATGTGAATAATGCTTACAGAAATGTAAGACTTGAGGTAAATCGAGTAGGATTAATCTAGTATACCAACCAAAAAAAGGAATCGTAAAATACGAAGTGGTTTCTACATTCTTTTTTGGCGTTATAAAACTCTCTTCTTCTTCAACGTTCTCCTCATCATATGCAAAGAAGTTATTTCCTTTGCCATCTAAAGAACTTGATGTGAAAAAAAACTGGTTGGATACTTCTGTAATTGCACTTAAATTTTTTGATTCTTTAAGCGTTTTTGTAGGCACATGAAAGGCAGCCTCCTTGTGTGTCTGAGCAAACAATTGACTTGTAATACTCAACAGGAGAACACATAAAAATAGGGGATATTTTATGAATGCCTTTTTCATTTCGAGCTTGAAAGTAATTCGTGATAATTATACTTGCAAAATTTTTAATCTAAAATTTATACTAAGCATCACAAGTTCTTTTATTTTTTATATTCTATCTTTCATATTTTACATTGATTCGCTGCTTACTAAAAAAAATATCGTTGTCACAACAAAGTTTTTAGAAATGTTTTTGTTCAAAAACTGTTCCAAATAATAAATATTTTTAACAAATAATTATTAAAAATATTTAGATAAATACACTCAACGTCTACTAAATGTTTGGTAATAAGCCTTTTAACAAGGTTGTTTAAAAAAATACCATAATGCTCTATTTTTATGCTTTTTGAAAACTGATTTAAGTCATTTTTTTTATCAAAAAACGCTCTTAATTTCAAAGCAATTTTTTGGAATGTACACTTATATTTTGACTGTTTTCGTAGGCAGTTAAAATACAAATCCCCCTAAAAGAATAATTCTCTTAGGGGGATTTTGTTGTAGGAATATAGCTATAAACCGCTATTATTTTGCGTAGTTCACAGCTCTCATTTCACGAATAACCGTTACTTTGATTTGCCCTGGATATTGCATTTCTTTTTCAATTTTCTGTGAAATATCGTACGATAACATGCTTGCTTTTTCATCAGTAACATTTTCAGCATCTACCAAAACCCTTAACTCACGACCAGCCTGAATAGCATAACATTTCTGAACACCGCTGAAGCTAACCGCTAATTCTTCTAATTCTTTTAAGCGACGCATGTAAGATTCCATCATCTCGCGACGAGCACCAGGACGAGAACCAGAGATGGCATCACATACCTGAATGATTGGCGAAATCATAGAAGTCATCTCGATTTCATCATGGTGAGCACCAATGGCATTACAAACTTCTACGTTTTCCTTGTATTTTTCTGCCAATTGCATTCCCAAAATCGCGTGAGGTAATTCTGCTTCCTCGTGCCATACTTTACCAATGTCATGTAATAGCCCTGCACGCTTAGCTAACTTCGCATTTAAGCCTAATTCTGCTGCCATAGTAGCACAAAGCTTAGCTACTTCACGCGAGTGTTGTAAAAGGTTTTGACCATACGAAGAACGGAAACGCATTCTACCTACCATTTTGATTAATTCAGGGTGTAAACCATGAATACCTAAATCAATCACAGTACGTTCGCCGATTTCAATAATTTCTTCGTCGATATTCTTTTTCGTTTTGGCAACTACTTCTTCAATACGAGCAGGGTGAATACGTCCATCTTGTACTAAACGGTGTAGTGACAAACGAGCGATTTCACGACGAACAGGGTCGAAGCCAGAAATAATGATGGCTTCTGGCGTATCATCTACAATAAATTCTACTCCTGTAGCGGCTTCTAAGGCACGAATGTTTCTACCTTCACGACCAATGATTTTACCCTTTACGTCGTCAGATTCAATGTTGAAAACAGATACACAGTTTTCAATCGCATTTTCAGCCGCCGTTCTTTGAATCGTTTCAATAACTACTTTCTTAGCTTCTTTCGTAGCTGTTAACTTAGCCTCCTCAATCGTATTTTTAATAATAGACGATGCCTTCGTTTCTGCTTCTGCACGCAAAGCATCAATCAATTGTTGGCGTGCTTCGTCAGCAGTTAAGCTTGCTATTTTCTCTAATTGTGATACTTGCGACGCTAACATTTCGTCTGCTTGCGTTCTTTTCTTATCTGCTTCTTCAGTCTTTTTTCTTAGATTTTCCTCTTTAGAAGTCAACGATTGTTTTTGCGAATTTAACTCAGTTTCTAATTTCTTAGTCTGCTCCATCGAAATCTGTAAAGTACGCTCACGCTCTTTTAGTTTTTGCTCATTTTGAACTAAAATCTGCTTCTTTTTATTTGAATCATCTTCAAATTCCGAGCGAAGTTTCAAGAACTTTTCTTTGGCTTCGAGTATTCTATCTTTCTTGATGTTTTCTGCTTGTAATTCAGCATTTTTGACAATATCTGAAGCTTTGGAAGTTGCTTCTTCTTCAATTCTCTGGGTATTCTTTGCAAAAGCAAGCTTACCGACAAATATTCCCGCTATCAGCGAAGCAACTGCGGCAATGATGGGAGTTAGCATTATTTATATCGTTTTAGTTAATAGTTTTCGTGCATTGAATAATGCAATCCGACCAACTATTGAGTGAAAAAAAGGACTAAAACAGACAAATGCCTTGAAAATGAAAAGAAAAATTAAACGTTGGTATATCGTATTTAAAATCAAGAATAGTTAAATCAAACAAGTAAACTAGAATTTTGTATGGTTGTTTACGCAAACAAATCCAATCAAAATCATGTTATTAGAATGTTATAAGGTTTAATTTATGGTATTCAGGTACTTGCACTAATTTTTATAAATATGATTTATAATCGCTCAATTTTATACTTAAAACGTTTAAACGAATAATAAAGAAATATGTTAATTCATTCTGTAACAGAACTCAATAAGTTGTCTAATTCAGCAATCTTCCCCATCACAGATTTTTGAAGATCACCGTGTTTGACGCCAAATTTAAGGTTACTCATTACAAAGTCTAAAGCAACTATTGCTAACAGACGTTGGTGAGAGTCTACCTTTTTAGTTTCTCGATAAGAATCCATTTTTTCATTAATCAACTTAGCAGCTTTGCGAACAAATTCCTCTTCTTCCTTCCCAACTGATAGGCTAAAAGGTTCGTGAGCAACAACTATATTACAAGGGACTTTTTCGGCCATTATATTTTAAGTTTTAAATTAAAAGTTTTGAGTTATTTAGTCAAGAAAACTATGAACTGTTAAACAATTGATTTTTTAAACTTTTTATTTGCTAAGCTGACTAATACACCTATCTATTTCTAAGATATATTGGTCAAGTTTTTCTTTCAATTCGGCAGGATTGCCTGTACTATTTAGATTGTTTACTGCAATCTTAGTGATTTTATCTGATTTTTTAAAGTTTTTTACTCTTTGGTTTAATTTTTTGTTTAATTCTTGGTTTTCTTTTAAGGTCTCTGCCAATGTATGTTTTAAAGATTCGTTTTCTCGGGTAGCTAATTCAAGCCTAGTTTGCAAATCTTTATATCTTAAGACAACATTCCTTAGTTTTATTTCTAAGGCCTCAAATTGAGTCCGAATTTGATTATCAGTCATCATGTCTTTGTTTAGATAAGTATTTAGATTGCAAAAAACCTAAAGAAATAACGATACATTGAATAAAACCCTAAAATTAATTTAGGCTTTAATCCTATTTATTACAAAGTTCTATAATTTACTCGAAAATTTTATGTTTTTATCTTAAAAAAGCATACTTATCTCTGACTTTCAATGGAATAATTGTCTTTCGCTCAACTAAAACAACACCAGCAGCATATAAACTTAGTAATATGAAATGATATGGGATAGAAATCCAGAGATTTTCAATGTTAATCTGCATGGTACAAAAAATTAATACACCCGCTGAAATAATATATCCAAAGGCAGAGAGTATCTTATACGGTACGGGATAATACTTTTGTCCGAAGTAATAACAGAGTGCTGTCATCGAAAAGCAAGATATCAGAAAAGCTATCGCACAACCCATATATCCCATCTTGGGAATGAGGATAATATTGAAAAAGATAGTGATTGCTAAACCACCAAAAGTGATTCTAGTACCGAAATATGTTTTCTTGTTGAGTTTAAACCAAACAGAGATATTGTAATAAACACCTAGGAAAAGATTGGCTAGTAATAAAATCGGTACTACTTTCATTCCTTCCCAATAAATAGGCTTTCTTAAGAAAAGGACTTTTATAATGTCCAGATTTAGACAAACTCCTAACCAAATAAATATACAGGTTATCAAAAACCATTTTGTTACATCAGCTAATGTTTCAGGCGAATTTTTATTTTCAGTTTTTGCCAGAAAAAAAGGTTCGGCAGCATAGCGGAAAGCTTGTGTCGCTAATGCCATAAAAATAGAAAGCTTATAGACATTCCCATAGATACCCAGTGCCTCCTGAGAAGTACGGTTGGGATAAAAACCTTCGGGCAATAGTCTTTCTAGTAATATTCTATCAAACATTAAATTGAATGTACTTGCTAAGCCCATTATCATAATTGGATAGGCATATATCATTAAGTTACTGAAAGTAGCTTTATCAAATTGAAATTTGAATATTTTAAACTCAGCTCTCAAAAAATAAAATAAACTGGCGTTTGCTAAAAGATTAGCCAAGAAAATATAGCCTGCTCCAACACTCGGTATATATAATTGTTTAGCCAATGGTTGTAAGAAAAGTAGGTAATCGCCATCTGCTATTCTTTTAAAACCAGATACAAAAACTATGTTTAGGAGTACATTTAGAATAATATTATAAATTTTAGCTTTAACAAATTTAGTCGTTTTCTTTTCAAGTCTTAATTTGGCGAAAGGAATTGCCGTAATGGCATCGATAGCTACTATTAATGCAATCCAGATTAGGAAAATACCTTTTCCTGGTTCCCCAAAGGCACTGGCAATGGGTGTTGAAAAAATAATGATGATACTGGTAAATACCAAACTACTAACGGTAATGGCAGATTGAATGATGTTATAATATTTTTCTTTATCGTCAGTAGCAAAACGAAAGAAGGCTGTTTCCATGCCATACGTATAGATAATATTGGCAATGGCTACATAGGCATAAAGCTTTACGTTTATATTAAGTTCTGCGGGTGTAAAGGCAGCGGTGTGAACAGCCACTAATAGGAAGTTAAGTGATCGCCCTAAAATTGTACTTATGCCGTATGATGCTGTTTCGCTAGCTAATTTTTTTAAAACACTCATGTTAATCAGAATTGTGTATCAAACAATCGTTTATTTTTTTGCTTACCACAATGTAGTCGCAATTTACAAGGACTTATGTGTTAATACAATCTTGATTTCAAATGAATAGATAAAAAATATTTTTCAAAATAAGTATAAACACTTAAAAATATATGAGTATTTATACTATATTTGTGGCATAATAATCAATTCGTGGTTGAATTGTGCTTTTAACAGAGCTGAGTGATTAAACGCCCCAAATACGTTTAATCACTTTTTTTTTTGCCCATTAAACAAACAAGCGAACATTGTATTATCAATGTTCGCTTGTTGACTAAGAATTTATATTGCTTTAAAGTATTAACTTTCAAGCTGATACTTTTTTAGTTCTATCAAATTATCAGGTAAAGCTTTATTCGTCCAATATTGATGGATGGAAAGTGCAGCTCCCAACGACGTAGCCTGAGCAACTGAGGCTGCATAAACTTCTAAGGTAGGAAAAGCCATAGCTAGTAATGTCATGAAAATCTCATTTTTACCAAAACCTCCATCCACAAAAAGTTTTTTTACGGGCGAATTATTCAATACTAATTCTGTAGCAATTAATTGTTGAGCAACGATGTCAATAATCAATTGATGATATGCTTCTTCGTAATTATTGAAAACAGTCAAATCCCTACTTCCAAAAAGAGATTCTTGGAGCGGCGGACGTCGGGCTTCACGCAGATGGTCGTCGTCGCCATGTAGTTGACTTTCTCTTAATTTATGTAACAATTCAAGGTCACACGTTACAGTTTTATAATAATCATTTGCCAGATTGAAATGCGACGCCAAACGCTTGGTTTGTTGTTCATGTTCATAGCCAGCAAATAATCTTGAAGCTTTTACGGGCTTACCTTCATAGTGCATATACGACAAACAATCATACTGCAATTCCTCTGCACTCAATGGAATATGATTGAAGGGATTCAAACTAATACACCAAGTACCCGTAGAAAGCAAAATAAAAGGTTCTGTAAACGTAGCAAGATAGGGAATCAACGCAGCAGAGCTATCGTGAAGACCCACACCTATTTGCAATGGATGGCTATGAAGGTTTTTTTCTTGAACCTGATTAGAAGGAAAGATAGGAGCGAGCTTCTCGTCAACGCCTTCTGCATGCACCCATCTATGATAGGTGTTTTTAGTAAAGTCCCAAAGATTGGTATGACACCCAATACTCGTAATGTCTGAATAATAGTTACCCGTAAACAGAAAATTCAGGTATTGTGGTAAATGTAATGAGTAGTTGATTTTGGCAAATAAATCTGGTTTTTCGTATTTCAAGCGATATAGCACCATGCCTGAATTGAGGTTCCCTAATACTGGTGATGCTGTAACTTGTGAAAATTTTTGTTCACCATCATACGTATCATAAAACTGTTTTTTCAGGGTCTCAGAATACGTTTTTAAATAATTATACAAAGGAGCTACCGCTTTACCATTCGCATCAAGATGCACAAAGCTTGCTCCGTAAGTTGAAAAATTTAATGCCTTGATAGCAAAATCAGGAAGGCTTAGCACCTCCTCAAATGTTTGGGTTACCCACGAATTGAGGAGGTCTAAATCTTCACAGTTATCGCCATCTTCGTCTTGAGTTTCGTCGAATTGGGTCGATTTTTCTAAAACAATTTTGTACTGTTCATCAAAGAGAAACAGTTTTTTATTGGTTTTGCCAATGTCAAAAATAGCAATGACAGAAGTTTTGTTTGTCATAAAAAATTAAAGCCCAGTAGAAACGGCTTTCAAGCCTCTTTCTTGAATCAAATTTTCTCTAATTTTCAAGTTGCGATACAACGCAATTGGGTTTAATGCTCCACCAGCACGAAGGCGAGCCTCAGCAACTAATGCACGAACATCAGTACGGAAAGCATCTTGTAAAATCTCTTGACAACGCACTACATCATTTTCTTCTTGAGCAATCTCTAAAGATTTTTTATCAACAGATAATGCCTGCGCATAGGCCGTCATGATGGCTTCTACTGATTGCAATAAGTCTTCTAATGGGTCTTTTACATTGTGTGATGCATCAATCATCCATCCTAAGTCAGTAGCATGGTTCATTCCTCTTGCATCCATTCCTTCAACCAATTCGTTGAAGATTAAGAACAATTGGTATGGCTTTAATGCACCAGCCGTCAAATCGTCATCACCATATTTAGAATCATTGAAGTGGAAACCACCCAATTTACCTTCCATTAATAACAATGAAACGATTTGCTCGATATTGGCATTTGGCAAATGGTGACCTAAATCAACCAACGTAAAGGCTTTATCACCTAATTTTTTAACGTATGAATATGACTGTCCCCAATCTCCCACAGTTGTTGAATAGAAGTTAGGTTCAGCACATTTATATTCTAGGAATAATTTCCAGTTGTCTGGTAAAGCGGCATAAATTTCCTCTAAACTTTCCAAGGTATTTTGGTAAGCCTTACGGAAGTTTAATTGTCCCGGAAAACAAGAACCGTCAGATAACCAAACCGTTAGTGATTCAGAACCCAATTCAATACCATGCTTAATTACTTCAATGTTATGGTCAATCGCTTGTTTACGAATAGCCTTGTTAACATTTTGAAGTGAACCAAACTTATAAGTATATTCTTGATTCGCTTGGTCTTGGAAAGTATTTGAATTTACAGCATCGAATTTTAAGCCGTGCTGTGCTGCCAATACTTTGATAGCCTGAGCATTTTGAGGTATATCCCAAGGAATGTGTAAAGAGATAGCACCACTTGCTTGGTTTAAAGCGTGTAGTAAACCTACATCTTCAATTTTTTCTTCTATACTTCTTGGTTCGCCTCCACCAGAAAAACGACCAAAACGTGTACCCCCTGTGCCTAAAGCCCATGAAGGAATAGCGATTTGGAAATCAACTAGTTTTTGGATGATGTTTTCAGCATTTTCAACTTCTGAAAGAGTATATGCCAATTTACGTTGATGTCCAGCAAGTACATCTTCGTTATGTGAATGAATTTTATATTTTTCGAGCTGCATTGGAGAGGAGAAAGTTTATTATTGGATACAAGTGATTGGGAGTACAAGCAAACATATTGTTAAAATACATTCATCATCTTTATATACTAATAGCCTGTAAATAAAGAACCCCCTTTCCTAACGGAGAAGGGGGAATAAAATTATTTCTAACGATAGAAGCCCATTGCTACACCACCATCTACATTCAGTGCATTTCCAGTTGATTTACCTAATAAACCACCTACAAAAGCAAAACATGCATTAGCGATATCGTCTGGAAGAATGATTTCGTTCAATAAAGTACGTTTTGCATAGTAAGCTGGTAATTCAGCTACTGTGATTCCGTAAGCTTTCGCACGACCTTCAGCCCATCCGCCTGCCCAGATATTTGAATCTGAAATTACTGCATCTGGATTTACGGTGTTTACTCTGATTTTGTCTCCTCCTAATTCCGCAGCCATTAAACGTGTCAAGTGTGCTTGAGCAGCTTTAGCAGAACCATAACCAGGGTTGTTTGGTCCAGCTACTACGGCATTTTTAGAAACAATATTTACGATGTCGCCACCTAAATTTTGTTTACGCATCATCGCTACACCTACTTGTGAAACCAAGAATTGTCCTTTTACTAAAATATCGTATAATCTATCCCATTCTTCAATTGAATGTTCAGCGATAGATTTTGAAATACTGATACCAGCGTTGTTTACTACGATATCAACACCACCGAAAGCTAAAGCGGCATCATCAAAAGCTAAAGCGATTGAAGCGGCGTCAGTAACGTTCAATAAGGTAGAAGAAACGGCATCTTTACCAAACTTGCTTACAAACTCAGCTTTTGCTCCGTCTAAACGTTCTTGGTTGATGTCGTTGATTACTACGCAAGCACCTTCTTCCGCAAATTTCTTAGCGATTGCTTTACCAATACCACCAGCAGAACCAGTGATTAAAGCGATTTTACCAGAAAGTGCTTTTGGTTTTGGCATACGTTGCAATTTAGCTTCTTCTAATAACCAATATTCAATATCAAATGCTTCTTGACGTGGCAATGAAGTGTATTCAGAAACTGCTTCTGCACCTTTCATTACGTTCACGGCATTTACATAATATTCTGAAGCTAAACGTGCTGTTGTTTTATCTTTTGAGAAAGTAAACATACCTACGCCCGGGTAAAGAATTACTACTGGGTTAGGGTCACGCATTGCTGGAGAGTTATCTCTTTTACAATTATTATAATACTCAGTGTACATCGCACGGTATGCTTCAAAAGCAGGTTCTAATTTTGCTTTGATAGCGGCTACGTCTGTCAAATCTTCGTTTGGTGCTAATTCAAGTACTAACGGAGAAATTTTTGTACGCAAGAAGTGGTCAGGACAAGAAGTACCTAGTGGAGCCAACTTAGCAAGGTCGTTTGAATTGGTAAATTCTAACACACGAGCATCGTCAGTGAAATGTCCAATCATATTACGATATGAAGAACAGAAACCACGCAAGATAGGAGCAATAGAAGATGCTTGTTTCTTACGGTCAGCTTCAGGAAGGCTTTCAATTTTTTGACCGCCAAACACAGGAGCTTTCTTTCCGTAATTTGCTTCTAAATACTCAGCGCATTTTTCGATTACCTCTAATGTATTAATATAAGAATCGAAAGAAGTATCACCCCAAGTAAATAAACCATGAGAACCCAACATGATACCTTTTAATTTGATACCACGAGATTCAGCTTCTTCCAAACACTCACGCAATTGAAGACCCAAGTCGAAACCTGGACGTTGCCAGCCTACCCAGCCAATTTCACCGTTGAACAATTCCTCAGTGATTTGCTTACCATCTTTAGCTGCTGCAATAGCAATAGCGGCATCTGGGTGTAAGTGGTCGATATGAGCGAAAGGTAAAAATCCATGAAGAGGAGTATCAATAGAAGGAGCCTTAGAAGCTAAATCGAAGATACAGTGGTTGAATAATTCTACCATTTCATCTTCAAATTCGATACCACGGTATACGTTTTCTAAAGCACGAAGTCTGTCAACATACAAAGCTGCACAACCTGATTTTTTCAAAGTACCAATGTCACCACCAGAACCTTTAATCCACATCACGTCAGTTTGATTACCCGTCAAAGGATCTTTATCTTTGATTTTTACAGAAGTGTTACCACCACCATAATTGGTTAAACGTAGATCAGCTCCTAATAAATTTGAGCGATAAATGAATAGAGCTACTTCGTCGCCTGCTAATTCGGCTGCTTTGGCTTCGTCCCAAAGATAGCTGACGTATTTGAATGTCTTGGTTGCCATTTTTTTATAAAAAATATAATAATTAATGTTCAACAAAACTAGAATTCTCTGTATCTTAAACCGTCCTGTACTATCATGCGGAAAAAAGGTGTGTAAATAGCGCAATCTATTGTTGACACTTTTAGTATTTGAAATAGTAACTTTTTTGCCTGTTTTTTGATACTACAGCATGCTAATTTTGGTATAAATATTCAGAAATTTAATTATTTAATGATGATTGATTACCTATTTTTAAGTATAATTACTCTAAAACTTGCATTTTAATCTATTTAGATAGCCTATTATGATAAAGGTTTGGGTGTTTTTTTTAAATTTGGTAGTATTATTGCACATAAGTGCATAAGGTTGAAGCAACATTGCATTTGTTTGCAACTACTAGTATTATAAAGATAAAAATTATAAATAAAAGTAGTATAAATTTTAGAAATTTATTGATAACCATTTATATAAAAAGGTATGAGTAAAAGTATAAGTGCGGAGAAGTTGCGATTGAATACTCGCAAAGATAATAAGGGATGGAAAAAGTGGGGACCTTATCTCTCTGAGCGGCAATGGGGTACAGTTAGAGAAGACTATACAGCCAACCAAGATGCATGGAACTCTGTAACACATGATATGGCCCGTTCTATTGCTTATCGTTGGGGTGAAGAAGGCATAGCGGGTATCTCAGATAATAAGTCTCATATTTGTTTTGGCTTAGCTTTTTGGAACCATAATGATCATATATTAAAAGAACGCCTTTTTGGATTAACGGGAAGTGAATCTAATCATGGGGAGGATGTAAAGGAGCTTTATTATTACCTAGACTCTACGCCCACGCATTCGTATATGAAGATGCTTTATAAGTATCCTATCAATCCGTATCCTTATGACAAGCTGGTTTCTGAAAGTAGAAAGCGTTCGCGCTTAGAACCAGAATTTGAAATACTTGATACGGGCGTTTTTGATGACAACGAATATTTTGATATTTTCATAGAATACTCAAAGGCAGACGAGCAAGATATTTTAATAAAAATAACAGCTCATAACAGAAGCAAAAAAGCAGCACCACTCACGATTTTGCCTACCATCTGGTTTAGGAATACTTGGAGCTGGGGCTACGAAAAATATAAGTATAAACCCATGATGACGGGGGTGGCCAAAAAAGCCATTGATATTGATAACAAAAATATAGGGCATTATAAATTGTATTGTGAAAATGCCCAAGAGTTACTCTTCTGCGAAAACGAAACCAATTTTGAACGTCTTTATAAAGTAGGTAATGCTTCGCCGTATTGTAAAGATGGTATTAATGATTATATCGTTGATAATAAGAAAACGGCCGTAAATCCCAATAATATTGGTACAAAAGCGGCTGCTCGTTATACCAAAACGATTAAGGCAGGAGATAGCTATACCGTTAGGCTTCGTTTGGTCGACCATTCTATCCTTGAACCTTTTGGGGGCTTTGAAGATACGATGGATAAGCGTATTCGTGAAGGCAATCAGTTTTATGAAGAAGTACAGCAAGGTGTTGAAAACCCCGAGTTGCTAAAAATTCAGCGACAAGCCTATGCAGGTATGCTTTGGACTAAACAATGGTATTATTATAATGTCAACGAATGGATAAAGGGTGACCCTTCGATGCCTAAGCCATCGGAATATAGGAAGTATGGAAGGAATGCGGGCTGGCGCCACATGTATTCTGCCAATATTCTTTCGATGCCTGATAAATGGGAGTACCCTTGGTTTGCCGCTTGGGATTTGGCTTTCCATACCTTGCCCTTAGCACGGGTTGACCCCGATTTTGCAAAGCGTCAATTAGCAGTAATACTTCGAGAATATTATATGCACCCCAATGGGCAAATTCCTGCCTATGAATGGTCGTTCTCGGATGTGAACCCACCTGTACACGCTTGGGCTACTTGGAAAGTATATGAGATTGACAAAGAGATAAACGGAAAAGGAGATATAGCCTTTTTAGAGAAAATCTTCCATAAGCTTTTATTGAACTTTACTTGGTGGGTAAATCTAAAAGATGAGGGAGGAAATAATATTTTTGGAGGAGGTTTCCTCGGTATGGATAATATTGGGGTATTCGATCGTTCTGCCACTTTACCAACAGGCGGACGCTTAGAACAAGCTGATGGTACGGGATGGATGGCAATGTATAGCTTGAATATGCTAAGGATTGCCGTTGAAATTGCCCTTGAACGCCCTGTTTATCAAGATATGGCTTCCAAGTTTTTTGAACACTTCTTGCATATTGCAGGAGCGATGCAATCTCTTGGTGGTGATGAAATTAGTCTTTGGGATGAAGAAGACCAGTTTTATTATGATATGCTCCATTTACCTAATAATAACAGTATGTTGTTGAAAATCAGGTCGATGGTGGGCTTGATTCCTTTGTTTGCGGTAGAGGTTTTAACACCAGAAATGCTTGAAAAATTGCCTGATTTCCGTCGTAGGGTAGAGTGGGTATTAGCCAACAGACCTGACCTTGCAAGTTTAATTTCTCGTTGGTATGAATCAGGAAAAGGCGAGAGCAGGCTATTAGCTATTCTGAGAGGACACCGTATGAAAATGATTATGAAACGAATGTTTGATGAAACCGAGTTCCTTTCTGACTTTGGTATCCGTTCTCTTTCAAAATATCATTTAGAAAATCCTTATCAGTTTAGAGTAAACGGAGATGTACTAAGGGTTGATTATACTCCTGCCGAGTCAACGGGAAGTATGTTTGGTGGTAATTCAAACTGGCGTGGACCTATTTGGTTTCCAATGAATTTCTTGTTGATAGATTCTTTGATGAAGTTTCAAGAATATTATGGCAATGATTATGAGGTTGAATATCCTACCAATTCTGGAAATATGGTGAGTATCAAAGAGGCAGCACTAAGTATTTCAGAACGTTTGATTAACTTATTTACACAAAATAAGGAAGGAAGACGCCCGATGTATGAGAAATATGAGAAAATGCAGAGTGACCCGCATTTTAAAGACTTAATTTTGTTCAATGAATATTTTGATGGTGATACAGGTAAAGGACTAGGCGCTGCGCATCAAACTGGTTGGACGGGTCTTGTGGCTGAATTGATTTTGAGTGTTTCAAAAGCAGAAAAACATAGGGTTAGAGAATCAACAATGTAAATTCGTTTAATGATAAGGTAACAAAAAAGGTATCAGCAGTATGCTGATACCTTTTTTGTTAGACCAAAACCGAAAACAAATCTGGTTGTTCGTTCAATTTTTGATAAACAATGTTTTGTTCTATCATTCGCCCTAATAATGGCTCATAATCTTCTTTGTGTTTCAGTTCAATCCCTAACAATACTGGGCCAGACTCTCGGTTGGTTTTTTTCTGATATTCAAATAAGGTAATATCATCTTCTTCACCTAACACATTATTTAAGAAATTTTTCAAGGCACCTGCTCTTTGTGGAAAACGAATGATGAAATAATGTTTTAGTCCTTCATAAAGCAATGAGCGTTCTTTTATTTCTTCGGTACGCGTAATGTCATTATTGCCACCAGAAACTAAACACACTACATTTTTCCCTTTGATTTCATCTTTCATAAAATCTAAGGCTGCAATCGTTAAAGCACCAGCAGGCTCGGCTACAATCGCCGATTCGTTATATAATTCTAAAATAGTCGTACAAACTTTTCCTTCTGGAACAAGGATGATATTATCCAACGTTTCTTTACAAATATTGAAAGTCTTCTCTCCAACACGTTTTACGGCAGCACCATCCACAAATTTGTCAATAGTTTCGAGTTCTAAGACATGACCAGCATCAAAACTAGCCTTCATAGAGGCAGCACCAGCAGGTTCGACACCAATAATTTTAGTATGCGGAGAAAGTTGTTTAAAAACAGTAGAAACGCCCGCCGAAACACCTCCACCACCAATGGCCAAAATAATATAATCTATTTTAATATCTGAATCCTTAAAAATCTCTAAGCCAACAGTCGCTTGTCCCGTAATTACATCCATGTCATCAAAAGGATGGACATAAGTAGCATTATTTTCGTCACAATATTGTTTGGCAGCGTTTGAAGCATCATCGTAAGTATCACCTACCAACATTACCTCAATATCGTCTTTACCAAACATCTTTACTTGTTTGATTTTCTGATTAGGCGTAGTAGTAGGCATAAAAATCGTGCCTTTTACTTTCATTTTATGGCAAGCATACGCTAACCCTTGGGCATGGTTTCCTGCGGATGCACATACTACACCTTTGGCTAGCTCGTCGGCTGAAAGCATCGCCATTTTATTATATGCTCCTCTGATTTTGTAGGAGCGAACAATTTGTAAATCTTCTCTCTTTAAAAAAATATTAGCTTCATAGCGTTCTGAAAGCACAATGTTTTCAGTCAATGGCGTATGTACTGCCACCCCTCTAAGGCGTTCTGCCGCTTCATAGATGCTTTCAAGTGTCGGAAATATAGAATGTTTTTTTTGCTCTGTTTTATTAGCCATGTTGATGAGATAAAGCCTTTGATTGTAATACAATTCCTTTTTCTACAAATATAAGATAGTTTGTAGGTAAAAAATGATTTTCCTTACCTAGATAATCCGTTCCTAAATTCCAAAGGTGAAAGATTAGTCAATTTTTTGAAGTATTTTGAAAAATATGATTGGTCAGAAAAGTTGAGTTGGTAAGCAATTTCAGAAATCCCCAAATCGGTATGCGTCAAAAAGCGTTTTATTTCCATAATCATACGGTCATTGATTAAATCGGTTGATGTTCTTCCTGTTACACTTTTTACCGTCTCGCTTAGGTAATTGGGTGTAATAGCAAGTAGGTGTGCATAATCTTTCACCGATAAATTTTCCTGACATTTTTCTTCAATCAATTGTTTGAAACGTTTTACCATGATTTTGCCTTTGCTGGTTTTATCATCATAATTACTGAGCGGATAAATTCTTTTGCATTGGATTAGAATTAAATCTAACAAAGCACGAATAGCCTCTTCTGAATCGGTTAGGTTTTGCTGATTCTCGTAAATAGCATTTTTAAAAAGCTCTGTCAGCACCTGTTTCTCCGCTTGATTTTCTAAGTAAATCGGTGGTGTTTCTTGATTAAGGTTATAGAAAAACGGAAGTTCAAAAAGCTTGTAAGGGTCAGTCTTGTTAAAATGGTAAAAAGAAGATGTAAAAAGGAATATATAGCCTTTTACATCTTCAGAAAGGTCTAACTCATGAATCTGACCTGGAGAAAGGAAAAAAATAGTATTGGGTTTTATTGTATAATTCTGAAAATCAATCGTGTGAATGCCTTGTCCTTGTGTAAGGAAGAGGATTTCGTAAAAATCATCATGACGATGTGGATAAGTTACCTTAAAATTTCGATTGATATCAAAGGGTTCAATCTGAAATTGAATCGTTTTTTCAGATTTACTATTAAACCTATCGATACTATAAACAGGAATATCTAATTGTTTCATGTAATAAAATTACACATTTAGCTTTAGTTGTAAAAGTTTTAAAATCATCTACTTAAAATAAAATATGCTTACCCTGATATGAATTACCCATGAAAAGTACCTAAATAAAACACTAATTTACCATTCATTAATTGATGATTTTTATCAACTTTGTGCATATTTCAGCAATGTTGCGAATTTTAGCCTTCGACAACGTTATTCAAAATCAAAAACATTCAAAAAATGGCAAATTATTTCAATACTCTTTCTTTAAGAGAAAAATTAAATCAGTTAGGTGTTTGTGAATTCATGGAAAGTAATGAGTTTGCTGACGGAGTAAGTGCTTTAGTAGGGAAAAAAATCGTAGTAGTAGGTTGTGGTGCACAGGGATTGAACCAAGGATTGAACTTAAGAGACTCAGGTTTAGATGTTTCTTATGCTTTACGTCAGGAAGCAATTGATGCTAAAAGACAATCTTGGAAAAGTGCTACAGAAAACAATTTCAAAGTTGGTACTTACGAAGAACTAATTCCATCTGCTGATTTAGTAATTAACCTTACGCCAGACAAACAACATACATCAGTAGTAAATGCAGTAATGCCTTTGATGAAACAAGGAGCTACGCTTTCTTATTCACACGGTTTCAATATCGTTGAAGAAGGAATGCAAATCCGTAAAGATATTACCGTAATCATGGTTGCGCCAAAATGTCCAGGTTCAGAAGTACGTGCTGAATATGTTCGTGGTTTTGGTGTACCTACCTTGATTGCTGTTCACCCAGAAAATGATCCAGAAGGAAAAGGTTGGGCTTATGCAAAAGCTTATTGTGTAGGAACGGGCGGTCACCGTGCAGGGGTATTACAATCATCTTTCGTAGCAGAAGTAAAATCTGACTTAATGGGAGAGCAAACTATCCTTTGTGGTTTGTTACAAACAGGTTCAATCCTTTGTTTCGACAAAATGGTTGAAAAAGGAATCGATGCTGGTTATGCTTCTAAATTAATCCAATACGGATGGGAAGTAATTACTGAAGCTTTGAAACAAGGTGGTATTACTGCGATGTTCGACAGACTTTCGAATCCTGCAAAAATCAAAGCATTTGAGATTTCTGAAGAATTGAAAGACATTATGCGTCCGTTGTTCCAAAAACACCAAGATGATATCATGAGCGGAGAGTTCTCTTCAACAATGATGGCTGACTGGGCAAACAACGACAAAAACTTGTTGACTTGGAGAGCTGCCACTGGCGAAACTGCTTTTGAAAAAACTCCAGCAGGAGATGTTAAAATTGCTGAACAAGAATACTTCGATAACGGATTATTGATGGTAGCAATGGTTCGTGCAGGGGTTGAATTAGCCTTTGAAACAATGGTGGAAGCAGGTATCAAAGAAGAATCTGCTTATTATGAATCATTACACGAAACGCCGCTAATCGCTAACACGATTGCTCGTAGAAAATTATTCGAAATGAACTCTGTAATTTCAGATACTGCTGAATACGGATGTTATTTATTCGACCACGCTTGTAAGCCTTTGTTAGCTGATTTTATGTCAACAGTTGAAACTGACATTATCGGTACAAACTTCAATGCTGGTAAAGATAACGGCGTAGATAACAGAACGATTATCGCAGTAAACGAAGCACTTCGTTCACACGATATCGAGTTCGTTGGTGCTGAATTACGTCAAGCAATGACAGACATGAAAGCAATTTCTACGGTAGTGTAAGGAATGGATTTTTACTATGTAACCAAAAACTCCTGATGAATTTCATCAGGAGTTTTTGGTTTACGCTATCAACTATTTTTTCTCTATTATTTTCCACAATTTATTAGCAAACTCTTCTCTTAATGTTTTGTCTGTGAGGTTCTCATGCACATCGGAGTAAATCCTACAAGTTTTATTTTCTTCGCTTAGTAAAATTTTAAAATTCAAATCTAATACATGTTCAGCATTTTCGTTACCACCATATTGTCTATATTCTAAATCATCATATTTTACAATTGTCAAACAAAGATATGTGTCTTCAGCTAATTCTTGGAATGATTTTATTGTATAGTTATCTAACTGGAATGGTATTATTTTTGATAAAGCTTCTCTAACATGATTAATGTCAATCTCTTTTTTAATTACTACAGTTACGTCTAATGTTTCAGCAAATGCTAATGCATAGTCTTCACTTTGAGTCGTCTCTCGTAATACATCGGAGGCTCTTTGAGAGGCCATAAAATTTTTAAAAAGGCGTGCAATACCAAAAAGGACAATGCCAATAACGATTAAAACCTTCATTGTAGATTAATTTAAAGTTTCGTGGTTAGTTAAATATTTATAAAAGTAATTATTTTGAATGATTGGTTTACTATGCCAATTCCCTGTTAGGTTAATGAGATATTTTAACAGTAGAACATCCGAAAAGCCAATGTTTTTTTCTGATATTTCCCTATTTACAGAGGGAATTATCTATGTGAGATAATGCCAGTCTAAGTGAATTTAAGTAAATAAACTAAACAATAATAAGTAGAGGTTACTCAATTTGTGAAATTTAGTATATTTTTATACTCTGTTTGTCGTTTATAAGCAAAACATAACCCAATAGATTTCCTAATGTTGATTAAGAACTTATTTAAAATCCTTATTGCTTTATGTATATGTTTTCAAGCTTTTTCACAGAAAAAGCTTTTTGAGAAGCATTCTGATATCGCTTTTGGAATAGGCACTGCAAATTATTATGGAGACCTCGTACCAATAAACCGCCCCATTCAGTCTACTGTAGAAAATGTTCGTTGGAATGTTTCTGTGGATTATACAAGACATTTCACTCCTCGATTTTCAGGAAATATCGCTTTGACTTGGGTAAGAATTGTGGGTGATGATAGTAAGCTTGAAGGTGTACCTTTATTAGAAAGATCATTTATGAGAAATGCCCATTTCAGAAATGATATTCAAGAGTTATCTTTCAAGGGGATTTTTAATTTAATTAGAGAAAGTGATAGGTATCAAAAAAGAGCACAAATAACACCTTATGTTTTTTTAGGCTTTGCTTTTTTTCATCATAATCCAGTTGCCAAAGTACCTGTTAGTTATAGAGGGTCAGAGGCATCACCTGGTGATTGGGTGAGTCTTCAACCACTTCATACGGAAGGACAAGGTTTACCAGGAAATCTTAACAATAAATATGAGCTGTTCGCTATGAACTTCCCATTGGGGTTTGGAGTAAAATATAAAATAGATAGAAAAATTGATTTAGGGTTTGAGGTAGGTATTCGTTATAATTTAACGGATTATATTGATGATGTAGGAGGCTATTATACAAGTTTCAGTCAAATGTATGCGATTAACCCTCTTTCCGCTATCATGGGCCACCGAGAATATGAATTGATAGCGGCTAATACTGGAAATAATAGAGAAGCTTCTATTAGAAAATATTTGGCTGAAAATATTAACCCCAATTATAGTAATCCTAATTTGACCCCAGTAAGTACTTTTCCTGAAATATATAGACAAGGTACTATTAGAGATGGCGCTAGTAAATTAAATGATATTTATTTATTAACTAGCTTTCGGATAACATACCATCTTTCTCCCTCAATAAAATGCCCTGTGATTGAATAAAATAATTGTGACTAATTATTAATCAGGGCTTTAATGAAATTTCTATAAAAACCATTCACTTCTCTCATAAATTAAATGCACTTCCATTTGCCGTTTCCCTCAAAAATCGCTAATTTAGACTAAACACTAAATTAATGTTTCTTACAAAAAACTCATTTGTCCTTGAATAACACCGTGGAAGTAAAAGAAATAGACTTAGAGCAAGAACGGAAAGAGATTCTAAAGCGATACCGAAAATTACTCAACATTGCCCGTCCATATTTGCAAGATGATGATGCTAAACTGATAAAAAAAGCTTTCTTATTATCTGCCGAAGCTCATAAAGAGATGAGGAGGAAATCTGGCGAGCCTTATATTTATCATCCTATTGCTGTTGCCCAAATTTGTGTTGAAGAAATAGGTTTGGGAGCAACATCTATCATGTGTGCATTGTTGCATGATGTGGTGGAAGATACTGAAATAGAACTGACAGAAATTGAAGCTATTTTTGGAAAAAATGTAGCCAAAATTATTGACGGTCTTACTAAAATTACGGGCGTTTTTGATTATGGAAGTTCGCAACAAGCAGAAAACTTCCGTAAGATGTTACTTACGCTTTCGGATGATATTCGGGTAATATTAATCAAACTTGCCGACCGTTTGCATAATATGCGAACATTGGGAAGTATGCCTCGTGATAAACAACTCAAAATTAGCTCTGAAACATTTTATTTATATGCTCCGCTAGCACACCGCTTGGGGCTTCATGCGATAAAGTCTGAACTAGAAGACTTGTGTTTGAAATACACTGAGCCAGAAGCTTATAAAGATATTGCCAAGAAGTTAAAAGAAACCAAAACATCAAGAGAGAGTTTCATCCAAAACTTTATTCGTCCGATTGAGAAAGACCTTAACATAATGGGTTATAAACACATTGTGAAAGGACGACCGAAATCAATCTATTCTATTTATCACAAGCTCAAGAAGAACAATACGCCCTTTGAGGAAATTTATGACCTTTTTGCAGTGCGGGTAATTTTAGATGTCCCTACTGAATTAGAAAAGTCTGCTTGTTGGGCTGTTTATTCGATGGTAACAGACCATTATAAGCCCAATCCTGAGCGGTTGAAAGACTGGATTTCTAATCCTAAATCAAATGGGTATGAATCATTGCATACCACTGTAATGAGTTCTGGAAGACGTGGACGCTGGGTAGAAGTACAGATTCGGACAACTCGGATGGATGAAATTGCCGAAAAAGGATTTGCCGCACACTGGAAATATAAAGGAAATGATACGCGTACAAACAAAGCTTTTGAGTCGTGGTTAAGCCAAATTCGAGAAGCATTGGATACTACTGATAAATCACAGTCAGCCGTTGAATTGGTTGATGATATTAGAAGTAGTTTGTATAACGACGAGATTTTTGTGTATACCCCCAAAGGGAAACTGATTGTATTGAAAGACGGTGCTACGGCATTGGATTTTGCCTTTGAAATTCACTCAGAAGTAGGAGCAAGGTGTATAGGAGCCAAGGTAAATAATAAACTAGTCCCTTTGAGCCACAAACTCAAGACTGGTGATATTATTGAGTGTATGACCTCGGCAAAACAAAAACCATCAGAAGATTGGTTAGCCTTTGTAGCAACGACCAAGGCAAAAGCCCGTATCAAGGATTATATTAAAGAAGCCAACAAACAACACGTCATCATGGGGCGTGATATGATTGAACATCGTTTAAAAGTGTTGGGTGTAAATACGTTAACCTTAGAAATTACCAATCAACTAAGGGCGTATTTTAATGCAAAAGATACAAACGACTTATTTTATCGTTTTGGGAAAGCGTATATTAGCTTAGACGAGATAAAAAAATGGAAATCAGACAGAGAGGCGCATGAAAGAAAACAGGCTACAAAAACCATTCAGGAACCGCTAACGAATACTAAAAATATCGTTAAAGAGCTTAAGAAATTGCATGGCGATGTAAAAAATGCAGATGCAATTTTGATTGGCGAGGACATGGATAGGGTAGACTATACGTTGGCTAAATGTTGTAATCCTATTGCGGGCGATACTGTTTTTGGGTTTGTTACGATTAATGAAGGCATAAAAATTCATAGAACTTCGTGTCCAAATGCTACCGAGCTATTGTCTCGTCATGGCGATAGAGTAATCAAAGCTTTGTGGACGAGCCAAGTGAAAATGTCGTTCATTGCCCAATTAATTATTAAAGGCACCGACCGCATGGGCTTGATGAACGATGTAACAAGAGTAATTTCGCAAGAGTTAAAAGTAAATATTCAAAATCTTTCGATAGGAGTAAAAGAAGGTATTTTTGAAGGAAAAATAGCATTGATGGTGCAAGACACACAACATCTTGAAACACTTGTTCACTCTTTAGAGCAAGTTGATGGTGTAATTCAGATTGAAAGAGGAGACTAGAATTTCTTTTTCTCTTAAAAATTGATTTATTTTACTTTTCAAAATTGATTTAGTCTAATTATTAAATCAATAAATTTTATTTTTTGTTTTTCTGAAAATAGTCAGTAATGCCATCAAACGCCACATTAGAGGCAGTAAAGAAGATTTTTACTGCTTATCTTGAAAATAAAAGTCTTCGAAAAACTCCAGAACGATTTGCCATTTTGGAGGAAATTTACACAAGAGATGACCATTTCGATGTGGAGGAACTATATATTTCGATGAAAAATAAGAAATATCAGGTTTCACGTGCTACTGTGTATAATACACTTGACGTATTAGTAGAATGTGATTTAGTTTCTAAACATCAATTTGGGAGAAATCAGGCACAGTACGAGAAATCATACGGACGTCGCCAACACGACCACCTGATTTGTACAGAATGCCATCATGTTACTGAATTTTGTGACCCAAGAGTACAAACAATACAATCGATGGTAGGTGAAATGTTACAGTTCAATGTAATGCACCACTCTTTGATTTTTTATGGTGCTTGTACAAAAACAGAATGTGAACATAAAAAAGCAATGTTAGCGGAAAGAGCAATGTCTAGTAGAGACCATAATTAACAGTATTTATCAACAGCAAGCAAACAGGACTTTCATTCATAATCCGAATGAAAGTCCTGTTTTTGTGTTTTTTAGGAAATTTTTTGGAATACTCTTCAACTAAAACTACAGCATTATTGAAATTCTTGTGAGGTTTTATTTTTGTTTGTTTATCTTTGCGACTTTGATTAGGTGGTTTATTCTTTTTTGATTTTTCTGTTTCCTGTTATCTCGACGTCAGGAGGGAACTGGTCTGCCACCGCCAGATGCTTCCTTCGTGAGAATGACAACCAAAAAACAAAAAAATGGCAGTAGATGTATTGTTGGGTTTGCAGTGGGGTGATGAAGGAAAGGGTAAAATAGTTGATGTTTTAGCCCCTAAATATCAAGTAGTTGCTCGTTTTCAAGGTGGACCAAACGCTGGGCATACCCTTGAATTCGATGGTTTTAAACATGTTTTGCATCAAATTCCATCAGGAATTTTCCGTCAGGAAGTACAAAACATTATCGGAAATGGTGTTGTTCTTGACCCAATTATTTTCAAAAAAGAAATAGATGGTTTAGCAAAGTATAATTTGAACGTACTTGAGAACTTAGAAGTATCTAAAAAAGCTTCTATCATTCTTCCAACACACCGTTTGTTGGATGCTGCCTATGAGAAAGCAAAAGGTGATGCCAAAATTGGTTCAACCTTAAAAGGTATCGGGCCAACTTATACTGATAAAATTTCACGCCAAGGATTAAGAGTAGGTGATATGATTTCACCAAACTTCAAAGCAAAATACGATGCTTTGGTGGCTCGTCATACTGCAATTTTAGATGTGTACAAGTTTGAATATGATTTAACAGCCGCAGAAGCTGACTTTTTTGAAGCAGTAGAGTTTATGAAACAATTCCGTTTGGTAGATTCTGAATACTCTGTTAACAATGCGATTACTGCGGGCAAAACGATTTTGGCTGAAGGTGCGCAAGGAAGTTTATTAGATGTTGACTTTGGTTCGTATCCATTTGTTACTTCTTCAAATACTATTACAGCAGGTGCTTGTACAGGTTTAGGAGTTGCTCCAAAAAACATTGGTGAAGTTTATGGTATCTTCAAAGCTTATGCTACACGTGTAGGTTCAGGACCATTCCCTACGGAATTGATTGATGAAGTAGGTGAAAGAATGCGTCAGGAAGGTCGTGAATTTGGCTCAACTACTGGTCGTCCTCGTCGTTGTGGTTGGATTGATTTACCAGCGCTTAAATACGCAATGATGATTAATGGCGTAACGCAACTGGTAATGATGAAAGCTGATGTATTGAACATTTTTGAAGAAATAGAAGTATGTGTTGCTTATAAATTACCAGACGGTACTGTTACAGAACAATTGCCTTACGATATGACAGATACGATTGTAGAACCAATATATGAAACATTGAAGGGGTGGAACTGTTCGTTAGAAGGATTAAGAAATTTCGAAAACCTTCCAGCTGAATTAACAGGCTATATTACTTTCTTAGAAGAGAAATTAGGCTTACCAATCAATTTCATCTCTACGGGTCCAGACCGTGATGAATGTGTATTGAAAGGAGCTTTGGCTTAATCCAAAAGATAATATTTTCAAAAGGTTCGACAGTTTTTTGTAAATTGTCGAACCTTTTTATTTGACACTCACTTATATAGCTCTTTTATATTGAAGTGTTTTTATAAATTATCGTATGATATATACAGAAGAAACCATAGAAGCTTTCAACGAACAAGCTCGTTTGAAGTTTCCAGAAAATAGAAAGTTTTTTGATAGACTTAAAAATAAAAAAATCAAAAAGTTGGACGAGGCTTTTCACCCTGTACATGAAGATGTTTTTGATGAAGTAGATTGCTTGAAATGTGGGAATTGCTGTAAAACTACTAGCCCAATCTTTACAGACATTGATATTGATAGAATCGCAAAACATTTGCGTATTCGCCCTGCTCAGTTAGTAAAAGACCATTTGCATTTGGATAGTGACCACGACTATGTGCTGAATTCTTCGCCTTGTACTTTCTTGGATGCTGACAATTATTGTTCAATTTACGACTATAGACCTAAGGCTTGCAGAGAGTATCCGCATACTGACCGTAAGAATATTGCTGGAATTTTACCTCTTACGTTAGAAAACACAAAAGTTTGTCCAGCAGTTTTTGAAATAGTAGAACAACTTAAAAAAGCAGGTCTGGGGAATAAGGGCGGAATCATTGAGTAGTTATAGCTATAAAAAATGCTAAAAAAGTACAAATAGTTCCCGTCAATAATACAGGATAGTATATAAAAAGACGTAAATCGTTTTTAGTTTGTATTATTGACTGATAAAAATTCCGTATTTTTGAGACCACAAAACTTTTACTATCACTATACAATACAAAATAATGGCGGCAGTCGAGTACTTAGGCATAGACATTGGTGGAACGAATGTCAAAATGGGCATCGTAAATTCAGAAACAGGACAAATTTCTAATTTTTATAGTCACGATACTGTGAGCTGGCGAAAATCAGGACATTTCGAAGACCGTCTCGGAGAAGCAATAGGTTTACAACTTATTGATAATAAAAATATCACTAAAGTAGGAATCGGCTTACCGGGAATGATTAATTCGGCTAGAGTAACGCCAATTGAAATTACGGCAATCCCTGAGTTGAACAATGTTCCTTTGGTTGAGATACTTAAAAAACGCTTCCCAGCAGTTGATTTTTTCCTTGAAAATGATGCAAACGCAGCAGCTTTAGGAGAATTTTATTTTGGCGAAGATCGTATTGACGAAAGCTATATTTTTATTACTTTAGGGACTGGTGTAGGTGGTGCAGCCATCATTGGTAAAAAAGTATTTAGTGGTGGTAGAGGTAACGCAATGGAACCTGGGCATACGCCTTCAGTAAATGGTAAGGTTTTAGAGAGAAATATCGGTAAAAATGAATTGTTAGACCTTGCTAATACAATGAGAAAAGAATTCAGAGGTGTTACTCAATTACCTGATGATGGAACTATCTCAACAACAGGATTAGTAGCTTCTGCCTCAGAAGGAGATGCCCTAGCTTTACAGGTATTTACGAAAGTTGGAGAATTGCTTGGCGAAAATTTATGTCACTTAGTTGCCATCCTTGATATCAATTTAATCTTGATTGGTGGAGGTTTGTCAGCATCATTTGACTATATTTTACCATCAATTACATCCACCATGGAAGGTTGGTTAACCAAGTATCATGCCGACGGATTAACTATTAAACGTGCTACTTTGGGTAATGATGCAGGTCTTTTAGGGGCTGCTTCATTATGTTTTTAATAATATTCTTTAAATAATTATAGTAAATCTTTTCATAGTAATGCGGTATTAAAAAAATGTTTGATAATCTAATTTTTATCATCATCTTTGCACCGTTTTTCTAACCAAAAATCGTTCTAAAAATGGCAGACATTGCAGAAAAAGTAAAAGGCATTATCGTCGAGAAGTTGGGCGTTGACGCAGCAGAAGTTACTCCAGAGGCTTCATTCACAAATGATTTGGGTGCAGACTCATTGGATACAGTAGAATTAATCATGGAATTCGAAAAGGAATTTAACGTTTCTATTCCTGATGATCAAGCTGAAAATATCCAAACAGTTGGTCAGGCAATCACATATCTTGAAGAAAACGCCAAGTAATCTGAACTTCTTTATGTGCTAATTTGAAAGTAAAATTATTGATTCTACCTGAACTATAGTTTTATGACAGATTAGCACATTTTTATTGATTTTCAGGTTAATTATGCTCAAATTTGAGTATTAATTTATTTGAGTATTAATTTATATGCTTAGATAAAAGCCAAAGGAGTTAAAGATTAAGAAGTGTAAAAAACAGATAAATTAGATGGTGTTCTTTCCACTAATTTTATCTATCATCTTTTATCTAATACTTAGTTAAATTTTATTTTTCTCATGAAGAGTTTTAAAAGAGTAGTCGTAACGGGAATAGGTGCTTTGACTCCTATCGGAAATACTGTACCAGAATATTGGGATGGACTAAAAAATGGAGTCAGTGGTTGCGATAATATCACAAAATTTGATGCTTCAAAATTTCGTACTCGCTTTGCTTGCGAATTGAAAAATTTTGATGTTACAAAATTTATTCCTCGCCAAGATGCTCGTCGAATGGATCAGTTTACTCAATATGCAGTAGTTGCTGCTGATGAAGCCATTGTAGATTCAGGACTTGACCTTGAAAATATAGATAAAAATAAAGTTGGAGTAATTTGGGGTTCAGGTATTGGAGGCTTAAAAACTTTTGAAGAAGAAATGATTTACTTCGGAAAAGGGGATGGTACGCCAAAAATCAATCCTTTCTTTATTCCAAAAATGATTGCCGATTCAGCATCAGGTAATATTTCAATTCGTCATGGTTTCCGTGGCCCAAACTACGTAACTGTTTCGGCTTGTTCATCAGCCAATAATGCGATTATTGATGCTTTTAATTATATCAGATTAGGGCGTATTAATATTTGTGTGACTGGTGGTTCTGAAGCAGCAGTAACGATTGCGAGTGTGGGCGGTTTTACAGCCATGCGTGCGATGTCTGAACGTAATGATGACCCTAAAACGGCTTCACGTCCTTATGATAAAGACCGTGACGGTTTTGTAGTAGGTGAAGGTGCAGGAGCATTAATCTTAGAAGATTATGACCATGCGATTGCTCGTGGAGCAAAAATTTATGCTGAGTTAATCGGTGGAGGGTTCTCTTCTGATGCTTATCATATTACTGCGCCACACCCAGATGGTTATGGAGCATTACTTTCGATGCAAGATGCCCTCGATGATGCTGGAATCCAACCAGAAGAAGTAGATTATATCAATACGCATGGTACATCTACCCCTCTTGGTGACCCACAAGAATTGAAAGCAATTGTAGATTTATTTGGAGATCATGCTTATAAAATGAACATAAGCTCGACAAAATCTATGACTGGTCACTTATTAGGGGGAGCAGGTGCTATCGAAGCGGTGGCTTCAATCTTAGCAATACAGCATCAGCTTGTACCACCAACGATTAATCATTTTACGGAAGATCCAGAAGTTGACAATCGTTTAAATTTGACTTTGAATAAAGCTCAAGAAAGAAAAATAGATGTTGTTTTAAGTAATGGATTTGGCTTTGGAGGTCATAATGCTACGGTTATATTCAAAAAAATATAGTTTTTAGTTGATAGAGAAATAGGGGATAATTGATAGTAGTTAAGGCGAAGTCAAATTTTTTTATTAATGTTGCAATCTCATTCAATCAGCTTTAGCTATTAGGTTTTAACTATCAATTATCATTTTAGAAATATGCTATCACCAATTATTGATTTTTTTTCAAGTGATCCTAAAGACAAGAAGTTAAAAAATGCAGTAGAACATATTATCGGAGAGAATCCCTCTAATTTAATGCTGTATCGATTAGCTTTTATGCACTCTTCGGTATCCAAAGAAACAATCGCTAAAGGTTACAAGGATTCTAATGAAAGACTTGAATTTTTAGGAGACTCAGTATTAGGGATGATTACAGCAGAATATTTGTTTAAAAAATTCCCTTTTAAAGATGAAGGTTTTTTAACCGAAATTCGCTCGAGAATGGTTAGTCGAGAATCTTTGAATGTAGTAGCCAGAAAAATTGGTCTGGATAGGCTTGTAGAATACGATGGTAACCGCAAGACAGTACTTACTAGAACATCAATGTATGGCGATGCATTAGAAGCTTTAATTGGAGCCATTTACTTAGACAAGGGTTTTCGTTTTACAAGGTCGTTTATTATCAAAAAAATACTTACTCAACATTTTGATATTGAGACAGTTGTACAAAATAACCCTAATTTTAAATCAATAGTCATAGAATGGGCTCAGCGCGAAGGCAAGCCTATTAGGTTTGAAATCATCGAAGAGGGCTCAAAACATAATAAAGAATTTACAGCAACTATTTTTGTGAATGAAGAAGCCTTTTCGATAGGACAGGGATATTCCAAGAAGAAAGCCGAGCAAACAGCCGCCATGAAGGCTTGCGAAAAGCTAGAAATTAGTTAAATAAAAGCCTGTGAATACCACAGGCTTTTTTATGTACTAAGATATAAAATAGCCTACATCAATGAACTAATGGCTTCACTACATTTTTCTGGTTTGTCGTTTTGTTGAGGTGCACTTCTAATGTTTGGTTCAATTTTTGCTATAATTCTGCCGATAGGATGTTTAATCTTTACCGATTAGCACTTACCTTTTCTTTCTGATATATTAATACATTAAATTTGTTAATAAGAATTATTTTATTTCGTTATAGTTATATCCAGTAGTTAAAAAGACCCTCTAAGAAATCATGAAGTTAGACTTTTCGGCAATCGAAAATTACGGACAAAAATATGCTAACCAAGTTTGTGATGACTTTTTTAATAGAACTGCCACAATCAATGGACAACAAATTTTAAAACTTAGCAATGTTGCGCAAGTAAATATGTTTGTTGTAAGCGATTTGTTTGAGAAATGGAAAGCTGATACAGAAGCCTTTACCAGTCCTTACTTTAATTTTGATAGTGACGACGTTAAAGCTGCCTTGAAGACTTTCATGAATACGGCTTCACAAAATATCATGGTAAAACGAGAACATTTTGAACCAATGTTATCGAAAGCTGTTGTAAAAACCATTATTCTATTACTTGATCCAAGTAAGTATTTTGATGATTTTGTAAGAGATTCTCCAGAATTTACACTTACTAAAGAACGTTTAGCGCAACTCGCAAAATATACCAAGATTAACAGCCACATTGCTAAATCAATGACCGAAAAAATGGGCAATGATGATAAAGTATATGTAACTGTTGCTTTGAATTGGTTGAAAGAAATTAGCGACAACGTAGCGTTTGAAAATGTTGATAAGTATCTTGAAACGTTATCTGCTAAAGTACCTTTCAAAAAAGAAGATTTTATAAAAGCTTCAGCAAGACCTGTAGAAGAAGTTCTTGCTAAAAAAGCAGTATCTCAATCTTTTTTTGACATAGAAGAGGATTTAGACGATGAGAATGCTCCGTTACCAACGGTAGACAAAATTCAAGCTGAAATAGATAGAAAGGGAACGCCTGCGGAGATGAAATTACCGGGTTTAGATCGCCTAAATGACACTTTCGTAGGAGATTTACCAACGGTTAATGATTTATTGAAGAGAGATAACGTAGCGGGAGGAACTGCTTTGGCTGATTTAGCTTTCAATCGTCCTATTAAAAGCATTGCTGATGGAGTAAGTCTAAATCAGAAATTCGTTTTTATTGGTAAATTATTTGATGGCGACATCAACGCATATAGCAATGCTATTGATAAAATAGATGCTTGTAGCAACCTTTCAGATGCTAAAAATTATATGAATAAACATTTAGCGCCTAAATATAATTGGATTTCGGTGGCTGAAGAAGCTAATGATTTTTTAGAAGTAGTTGCTAGAAAATTTCATTAAAAATATTTAAATTGTTGGTATAAAGTCCTTTAAATGATGCTTTTGAGAATAATTACTCAAAGCATCATTTTTTTGTACTGCACTTTAACGATTTATTATGAAAAAACTCCTACTCCTCTTCATAAGCATTCTTTATGCTGCTCATGTAAACGCTCAGGATTATTCTACTAAAGAAAATAATATACGCAACCTTATTCAGGAAATCATGGGCAACCCCGTTGATGGTATTTCTGAAGACTTGTTTGAATCTCTTTATCAGAATTATCTGAATCCACTCGATTTAAATACTGTTTCTCGTTCCGAGCTCGCTTCTTTGTACATACTTTCTGAAAAACAACTAAACTCCTTCTTTAACTACCGTGACAAAGCAGGAAAGTTCCTATCTATTTATGAATTACAAGCCATTCCAGATTTTGATTTAGCGACTATTTATAAGTTTATACCATTTGTGACGCTGAAAGCCGATGGACTATCGATTAAAGACTTTCAAAATAGTTGGCAAAAAGCTAATCAGTATTTATTGCTTAGGTACACTCAATATGTAGAAACGAA
Organism: Arcicella sp. GW822-FHT02H01; assembly: GCF_058802005.1. NCBI lineage: Bacteria > Pseudomonadati > Bacteroidota > Cytophagia > Cytophagales > Flectobacillaceae > Arcicella > Arcicella sp. GW822-FHT02H01. Next base: position 3,600,841 of record NZ_JBXANT010000001.1, read on the forward strand.
GAAAGGCTTTACAGAGCCTGATTCACGCAGTAAAGTAAGGTATGAAGGTTCGCCCATGAAATTATATGCTCGGTATAAAGTGTCTTTACCAAAGAATTTTAGTGCTGGCTTTACCGTCGAAAAAGACGAAGGCGAAAGTCAGTTGACCGATTTTACTTCCTTTCACTTTCAAATTCAAAATAAAGGACATTGGAACAATATTAACTTAGGCGACTATCAATTGCAGTTTGGTCAAGGATTGATTGCCGCTGCGGGTTTCTATTTAGGAAAAGGCTCAGAAACAGTGCTTACTACCCGTAGGAATCATTTAGGCGTTCGTCCTTATACATCTGTTATGGAAAGCAATTTCTTTAGAGGAGGTGCGGCGACTTATCAATTCAAAGCTTTTGAAATGACAGGTTTTTATTCACGAGTAAATCGAGATGCTAATTTGGCTTTAGATAAGAATACTAACGCCAATTATGTCACTTCCTTACAAACAGCAGGTTTGCATAGAACATCTTCTGAAATTGCTGATAAAAGGTCGTTGATGGAAGAAAACTTTGGGGGAGATATTACCTTCAATAACAAAACCAATACTTTTCAAGCTGGGATTACCTTATTGAAAACTAATTTTAGTTTACCGCTAGTAAAAGCCGATAAAGTGTATAATCAATATGAGTTTTCGGGACAAGAGAATCTTTTGACTGGTCTTCATTGGAGTTATAATTATCAGAATTACAACTTTTTTGGAGAAGCTGCTCGCTCTACAAGTGGTGGTATTGGTGCTGTAACAGGCGTGTTAGCAAGCTTAAGCAATCGGACTGATATATCAGTTTTATTACGAAATTATGATAGAGATTTTCATAGTTTTTATGGCAATGGTTTTTCCGAAAATTCCCGCAATATTAATGAACGAGGAATCTATTCAGGGATAAAACATTCATTTAATAAAAAGTGGTCGGCCTCGGCTTATTTCGATTACTTTTACTTTCCTTGGTATAGATACCTCGTCGATAAGCAACCGACTAAGGGTTTTGATTATTTAGGAAGACTAACTTTTCAGCCTTCTAAAAAACTACAAGCCTATTTACAATTCAGACAGGAGAACAAAGAAGAGAATACTAAAATTACAGAAACCTATCTGGATAAAGGCAAAGAAAAAACCAGAGAAATTACGGTAGTAAGAGAAAGAAGTAAAAGAGCATTGTTGGCGAATATAAACTACAAGTTATCGAAAATATGGGAGTTTCAGACAAGGGCATCTTTCAGCACTTTTCAGTTTGAAGGACAAAGCTTGACAAAGGGGTTTGCTATTGCTCAGGATGTAAATGCTGATTTAGGACGGTTATCGATATCTGGTAGGATTGCCTTTTTCAAAACAGATGATTATGATAACCGACAGTATTTTTATGAACAGGATGTTCTCTATGCTTTTTCTTTTCCAGCTTATTATCAATACGGGTTTCGGCATTATCTCTTGGCAAAGTACAAAGTCAGTCGAAATGTAGATGCTTGGGTTCGTTGGGCGAGGACAGATTTATTAGGAGATGATGCTACTTTTGGCTCGGGACTAGAAGAAATTTTAGCGTCCCATCGCTCAGAAGTAAAAGTACAGTTAAGGTTGCATTTTTAAGATAGCGATAAGCATTTAGCCGTGAGGAATGAGCTTTTTATTAAATATTCTGTATGAACGAAGAGGGAAAATACATTTACCAAAGCAAAGCTTTTTCATTACGTCCTTTTCAAGATGGGGACGAAGCATCGTTAGTGATTCAAGCTAATAATATCAAGATATTTAATAATGTGCGTGACTCTTTTCCGCATCCATATACGTACGATGATGCAGTTTGGTGGGTAGATGCCAACAAAAAGATAGATAAGCCAACTAATTCTTTAGCGATTGTCATTGAAGGAAAGGTAGTAGGAGGAATTGGTATTATTGTGGGTAATGATATTTATCGTATCAGTGCTGAAATAGGCTATTGGTTAGGGGAAGCTTATTGGGGCAAAGGAATAATGCCTGAAGCGGTAAAAGCAATGACCAATTATGTGTTTGAAAATTTCCCAGAAATCATCAGAATTTGGGCTGGCATATTTGAATACAACAAAGCCTCTATGCGTGTATTAGAAAAAGCAGGCTATCAATTAGAAAGTATTCAAACAAAAGCATCTATTAAAAACGGCCAAGTGATTGATAATTATTTGTATGTGCAGTTTAGGGAAATAGATAGCTCAAAATACTGATGGCTTGCTTTTAAGTGACTGCCATCAGAAAAAAAAGTCTTTTACTGGTCTTAGGCTCTCCTAAGACCTAAAAGATGGAAGAGCGTCCCGCTCGAAATAGATTATAAAGAATAAGTAATTACAAAAGGATATATTAATACTCAACAATTAAAAATATGTTAACAAACATCAATCCAAAACTTCCTATGCGTAATAAAGCTACTACACGGGATTTTTATGTAAATCAATTAGGCTTTCAAGAATTTGGTAGTGCTGATTTTGAGGGCTACTTGATGGTGCAAAAAGACAATGTTCAAATTCACTTTTTTGAATTTAAAGAAATTGACCCCAAAGAAAATTATGGTCAGGTCTATATCAGAACAGATAATATTGACCAATTGTACCAAACATTTTTAGACACTAAAACAAGCATTCATCCAGCAGGACATTTAGCACTAAAGCCTTGGGGACAAAAAGAGTTTTCAATCCTTGACCCAGATAATAATTTGCTTACTTTTGGGCAGAGTATTTATTGATATTTTAGTAGTTGCAAGTAATAAGAAAAAATACAAATCACGAAGTAATAATGATATTATTACATGTTGAATACTCTTGATAGCTAAAGTCAAGCTTTGCTTAATATTTGAAATAGAGAGAGTAATAATTGCTTAAAATTTTCCGCAGTAATTACAGGTATTTTAGGGAAGTCAAGCTTTTTTAGGATATTAAAATGTTTGTCGTCAGTTACAATATAATGGGCATTTCCAACAAAAGCACAATCAACAAATTTATTATCATCAGCGTCAGACTGAATGATATTAAGTTGAAAGAAGACTTCAAGTTTTTCCACATTTGGTAAGATTATTAAGAAGTCAAGGAAGTTTTTAGCGACATCCTTATTGAAAAATTGCGTTATTTTTTCCTCATATTCCAAGTAGAATTTCTGTACTTACCAATGCTGAGTAGCTTTATAAATACAATTCATCAATCAGCATAGCATATTCAGATTTACTTGAGATAGCTCTTAATATTACATTTGTATCTAATACGACCTTCATACTGCTAATCTACTGCTTGCATTTGAGCATCTGTGTATCCTTTATCTTCCCAAATTTTATCGGCTGATTGACGCACTTTATCCAAGAAAAACTTTGCCATTGTTCTCTTTAATTCTAATAATGTTTCATCGGATACACCTGTTGCATAGAGTTTTAATAGCTCTAATTGAACATTTGAAAGTGGAGGCTTAATTGTTGATTCTGTCATCGTAAATTAATTTTTATTAAAATAAAACTTTTTTACAAATAGTTGTCTATGGCAGCATTTTATTCTGTTTAATAGTTTCAAATCAATTTACTCCTTACAAATCAAAGCCACACATTGTGCTGCAATACCTTCACCACGCCCTACAAAGCCAATGTGTTCGGATGTTGTCGCCTTGATAGCTAAATCTTCTTCTGGTATATTCATTACTGCTGCTAGGCAGGTTTTCATCGCTGGAATATGTGGATTCAGTTTGGGTTCTTGTAAAATCACTGTCACATCAAGATTGTTTACTTCCCAACCTGCTTCACGAATCATTTCTAATACTCTTTTTACCAAAATTTTAGAATCAACACCTTTATATTGAGGGTCTTTGTCAGAGAAATGATAGCCGATATTTCGCATATTGGCAGCACCCAATAAAGCATCACAAATTACATGGCAAACAATATCAGCATCCGAATGCCCCACAGCACCGTGAGTATGTGGAACTATAATCCCGCCTAACCAAAAAACTCTTCCTTCTTCAAGGCGATGCACATCATAGCCTTGTCCTACTCTTAATTTCATATCTTTTTAGTTTTGAGCTATAAGCTTTGAGAGATGAGCTTTTGACTTTGTTAGACACAACTGATGGCATGACTTGAAGTCATGCCATCAGTATTAGTAAAACTCATAGCTCAAATCTCACTGCTCAAAGCTGTTTTTACAGCTCTTTTAAAATGGCATTCTTAATTAAAAAAGGATGTGACCATGGTACAAAATGATTCATGGTATCTATCCTAACAATATCTACTTTAGCTGAATTGACCAACATTTTATCAGCAAAATCAGCGTTTTTTGGATTGACCAACATATCTTTTCCACCCTGAATTACAATAACTGGCTGTCGAATATTTTTCCACAAAGGTAACATCTTTTGTAATTCTGGTTTCAAATATAAGATTTCATCATTAGAAGCACGAAAAGATGCAGGAATTAAAATACTAATAGGTTTGAATGTCAGCGGAATTCTAAACCATTTCTCATTAGGTTCCAAGTCTGGCGAGATAGAACCTGCTACAATGATAAGATTATCAATCAATTCAGGATAATCCATCGCCATTCGGGCAATTATTGGGCCACCTAAGGAATGCCCAATTAGGATGATTTTTTTCCCAAAACGCTTTTCATGTGCTACAATCGGTTTTAATAATGCTACTTGTCTTTGTAATGATTTTTCGCCTTGTCCAAATTCTGAATTTCCAAAACCAATTCTATCTACTGAAACCATTTTTACTTTTTTCAAGAGAGAAGTGTCTTTCATGAAATTAATAAAGGCTGTCCATGAACCAGGAGAACCATGTACAAAAAAAGCTACTGGGAGACTATCATTCCCAATTTCAGCATAATTCATTTTTATTCCTTGTACATCAATTTGACATTGTATTGGTTTATTCTTCAAACCTGAGAAAGATGCATCTATTGCTTGTTGACTCATTTTGAAGTTAAAGCAAGAAGACAATATTTGTGAAATGACAAAAATGGTGAGATAGACAATAAGTAACCTTTTTCCGATTTTTAGCATTAGTATCAAATTTATGAATGCATAAATATTAACCTTTTATTGTTACGTAAAAGTCGGGAAAATGACAAAGAAAACCCCACAGAATAACAAGTATTTGTGGGGTTTGTTTTTTTTAACAATATTAAATTTTTTATGCGTGTACAGGATTACGTTTACGCATATAGAAATATAAGCCTATGAATGCGAAAATCAGGATTAATGGAAAAATCATCATTGTACTCAAAGTACTTTGACCTGCGGCTAACTCCATGGCATCGCCTGTTAAGCCCGCCGCCGTTTTTTCAGCCTTAGAATTATCAATCCAACGACCAATAATTGGTTGAAAAATAGAAGTAGAAAACATACCAACTCCTCCTACGATTGACATTCCCAACGCTCCAGAAAGGGGTACTTTTTCGGCAATAAATCCAAGCATATTTGGCCAGAACAGTGCTACCCCCATCGCAAAGAAAATAGCAGCAACGTAAGCCATTCCGCCTGTTTGGGTACTTAATAAATAAATCCCGATGGTGGCGAGAATAGCCGAACCAAGCAATACTCCCGTTTGGTCAAATTTTTTCACAATAGGACCTGCAAAATATCTAATAACTGCCATTAAACCCGTTACTAAAGCCAAAATTAACATTGGACTTGCACCCGATTTACTCATAATTAATCCCGTCCATTGTTGTGGACCAAACTCAGTGATAGCAGTAATAGCCATGCAAGCAAACATGAAAATATATAAAGGTGTTGCCATGGCTTGAAGGTTTTTACTAATTGAAGTAGCACCTTCAGTTTTTGGTTTTGGAAATGTTTGTCCCCAAAATAAATAAGCATAAATCAAAGTTGGAATTAAAATCAACCAGATTTGTGTTTTCCAACCCAAAGTAATAACCGTACCTAAAGAAATTAATAAGTTTATAATTACATTTGCTATAATACCAATTCCATTTTGAATAATATTGCCATCAAGCTCAACAAAAGTTCCTTGTGATGCGTGAGTAAATAAGAAAGACAATAAACTACCAACTACAATTCCACCAGGAAACCACATGTGAAAACGGTTCAATTTTGTACTCATTTCTGCACCTTGATAAGTATCAGCAATCATTGGGTTACAAGCGGCTTCTGTACAGCCATTACCAATACCAATTAAAAAAGTTGATACTAAAAGTCCTGTATATCCGCCAAGAAGTCCAGGATATAACGTTAAAATAATACCTAAAGCATGACACACAAAAGCCACCAGCATGATATTTTTAGGACCAAAAGTATGATAAACTAATCCTCCAACAATCATGGCAATCGGGAAGCCTAAAAACCACATTGAATTAATAAAACCTAATTGCTCGCCTGATAAATTGAAATCGATTGCCAATTGAGGCAAAATACCTGCACGAATGCTAAATGAAAATGCCGTTGTTATCAAAGCAAAACAGCTTGCGTTAAATAATCTTGACTTGTTAATAGTTTGATTCATAATTGATTAGGGATTGGAAATTGATTAAATTGGTTTGGAATCTTAGATATGTGAAAAATCATCAAAGAAAAATCTATCAAAAAAACGATTTTTTTTCCAGATTCTCTGTAAGTTCTTATCAGTATTTTTATGAAATTTTGTACTTAGTTTATCACAAGAAAGGATTTGAATTAAAATACTATACGGTAAATTTGTGATAATGAAATTTATAAAATAATTACTTACCGACTGATTGATACGAAAAATGGCAAGAAAAGTTAGAATGGGTATGATTGGTGGAAGCTTAGAGGCTTTCATCGGAGCTGTTCACCGCCGTGGAGCGGCATTGGATGGCGAAATTGAATTGGTTTGCGGAGCGTTTAGTTCTGACCCTGTAAAATCAAAAGCTACGGGTGAAGCATTGTATCTTTCTCCAGACCGTGTTTATGGTTCATTTGAAGAAATGATTTTGGCTGAAAAAGCCCTCCCTGAAGGAGAAAGAATGGACTTCGTTTCTATTGTTACCCCAAACCATGTTCATTTTCCTGCTGCTAAAATGGCATTAGAAAATGGTTTTCATGTGGTATCTGATAAACCAGCTACCTTGAATTCAAAAGAAGCCTATCTATTAAAAGATATTATTGAGGAATCCGGGTTGATTTACGCTTTGACGCATAACTATTCGGGTTATCCAATGGTTAAAGAAGCTCGTGAATTAATCAAAGCAGGAGCTATCGGTAAAATTCGTAAGGTAATCGTAGAATATCCACAAGGATGGTTAGCACAATTGGTTGAAGCTACTGGTCAAAAACAGGCTGCTTGGAGAACAGACCCTGCAAGAAGCGGTGCCGCAGGTGGAGTAGGAGACATCGGTACGCATGCTGAAAATTTAGCTGAATATATCACAGGCTTAAAAATTACAGAGATTTGTGCTGATTTAACGATTTTTGTGGAAGGTCGCCAACTAGATGATGACGCCAATATGCTTTTACGTTTTGATAACGGAGCAAAAGGAATATTGCACAATTCGCAAATTTGTAACGGGGAAGAGAACGATTTGAACATTAGAATATATGGAGAATTCGGAGGTTTGAAATGGAAACAAATGGATCCTAATACCTTGATTTTGACTAATCAAGAAAATGGTTCAAGAATCCTTCGTACTGGTGTGGGTAATCTTTCAAAAGCGGCTCAGGCACATACTCGTCAGCCAGCAGGTCATCCAGAAGGATACATCGAAACGTTTGCAAATATTTACAGAAACTTTACCTATGCCCTTAGAGCAAGATGGGGAGAAGAGGCACAGAAAAATGCCACAGGGGGCTTAAAAGGAGAATCTGCTAGTTCATCTGGATATGACCCAGAAATCCATGATTTTATGGGTATTGAAGAAGGTTTGCGTGGAATGGTATTTATTGACACCGTTCTGAAATCAAATGCAGGAGGAGCTGTTTGGACTAAAATGGAAGTATAGTTTTGTTATATTATAAAAAACACTCTCCAAAATAAATATTAAAGTTTTTGGAGGGTGTTTTTAATCAGTATTCATTTATTGAACCAATTTTGCCTCAAAGTCATGAGTCATCAATGTTATTTTTTGCTTCAATAATTTAGCACGTTGTAATAATAAATCAGCAACTCCTTCTATTGGTTGTTCATTATTTTCTTTCAATATTATATCAACTTCATTGCCTAAAGCTTCAATTTCTGAAGGATTTCTAGCATTATCTATCTTTAAAAAAATAGCGCTGAGTTTTTCAAGGGGCTTCATAACAAATAGTATCGCTTTTAATGTTTAACAGCATATTTTTCGGGATTTTTATCAAACATTTCCTTGCAAACTACACTGCAAAAACTTACTTTTTTACCTTGATAAGTAGAAGTATGTTTGGCATCTTTTTCTACATGCATTTTACAAATAGGGTCTTTACCCTCTTCTAACACTACCTCTTTTTTTATTTTACTGATGTGTCCCTTAATAGCTTTTGCTGGCTTTTCTTGTGAATAACCACTATGGACAAAGGCTAAAAAAGTAATTGCGGTGATGATTAATTTCTTCATTGCTGTATTTGATGATTGTTTTTACTAAAAGCATATCTAATTTTCAATGGTCGCTTTTATAAGGTTAATGGTCTGCACAAATTTACGGAATATACCATTATATTTTTTAACAGTTTATCTTTAATTAAATTTGTCTAAGTCTCTCTTTCATAAGGCTTTTTTATGAAGTAATTGCTAATAAATGAATGTCTAAAATGACCAAAAATAATTTATCAAAATATCAGATTATATTTCTTCATATTGCTTTTTGGGCTTTTATGCTGGCATTACCGTTTATACTGCAAGCACAAAATACTGAACCTGCTCGGGCAATTATTCACCGTCCGCCACCACCACCAAAAGTATCAATTACTATTTTTTTTGCAGTCTTTACATTATTGAATATCCCATTTTTTTACCTGAATAGTAATTTTTTGATTCCAAAGATTTTAAAAGTTAAAGGAATCGGATGGTATTTGCTTTCTATTGTTTGTTTGATAGCTGCGGTGTTTTTCTTAAACGGAATTATCAAAAACACCTTTTTTAATGCACGCACAATGCCCAAAACGGGTTTTACCTTTCAACTACTTTTCTTTCTTGCCATCAGTACGTCGTATCGAATAGTATCAGATAGCATGGAAGACGAAAAGTCTAAGAAAGAGCAAGAAAACGAAAGGCTAAAATCTGAACTATCCTTTTTACGCTCTCAAATTAGCCCACATTTTATTTTTAATGTATTAAATAGCATTGTTTCACTCTCAAGAAGAAAACCAGAAAAAGTAGAACCTGTAGTCGTAAAACTATCAGATTTGATGCGCTATATGCTATATGAATCTGATGATGCTATGGTCACCTTAGAAAGAGAATATCAATACCTCAGAGCTTATATTGAACTACAACAATTACGCTTTGGAGACGACATTGCTATTAATTTTCAGGTGGGTGAATTAGATAAAAATCAAACAATAGAACCCATGTTATTGATTCCATTTGTAGAGAATTCATTTAAACATGGAGTAGGCATGATTCTCAATCCAACCATTGATATCGTATTGACTACAGAAAAAAATAGCCTGACATTTGAAGTAAGCAATAAGGTGAATCGTCAATTTCAGGAAAAAAAAGATGATGCTTCGGGTATTGGTCTAACCAACGTAAAACGAAGATTAGAGTTACTTTATCCAGAGAATCATCAGTTAATTATTAAAGACGAAGCCGATTATTACAAAATAAAACTCATCATTATTCGTAAAGATGACGATGCTTAATTAGTTTTTGTAATGTTACAATCAACAAAAAGAGTATCTTTGATGTTAGATAAGACATGATTTAATCCTATTTTAGGACAAAGCTTGTAATAAATAAAATTGCTTATGCTTAATTGTATTGCCGTAGATGATGAAAATCTAGCCCTTGACTTACTTGAGGATAATATCAACAAAGTACCATTTTTGAAATTGGTAAAACGTTGTAAAAATGCTTTTGATGCCATCGAAGTTGTGCAAAATGAAGAAATAGACTTAATATTCTTGGATATACAAATGCCAGGCATCACTGGTGTGCAGTTTTTACATAGCCTGAAAAATAAGCCGATGGTGATTTTTGTAACGGCCTATAAACAGTATGCATTAGAGGGCTTTGAATTAGATGTAGTAGATTACCTCTTAAAGCCGATTGATTTTGAGAGATTTCTAAAGGCTGTCAATAAAGCTTTTGAACTATATACTTTAAAAAATAAGCCTCAGATTGCAGAAGAAATTCATGAAGATAAAATCTCTGCCATTTTTGTGAATGCAGATTATTCGCTAGTAAAAATCAGGGTATCAGAAATCACATATATTGAAGGTTTAAAAGACTATATTAAAATCTACATTTCTACTTCCACCAAGCCCATCGTAACAAGAATGACGATGAAAGCCATCGAGGAGAAATTGCCTACTCCCGATTGTTTTAGAGTACACAAATCTTTTATTGTTTCACTTGATAAAATAGAATCTATCAGAAATTTAAAGATTAAAATCGGCAATGCTCAAATTCCAATCAGCGAAAGTTATTCTGAAGGCTTTTTCAAAATCATAGGTCAATAAGTATACACATTTCTCGATTTCATATCAAATCATAAGCTTTTAACAATTTTTAACGCAACTATTCCACAATAATAGAGGTCTATTTGATGTATTCTTAAGTATGTGGCAATTTATGAGAAGATTGCCCTAACTTTGTACTTCGGATTAACCAACTGTATTTCATGAAAAAACTTTTTCTATTAACCACTTTAATACTATTCTCAGTGAAGGTATTTTCGCAGGTTACAACAACTACTGGGATTACTATCAAAGATGAATTCTATAATAATCGCCCCTTAGCTGAAATTCTAGCAGACTTAGAAGCAAAATCAGGCGCTAAATTTATTTATGACCCCACTAAAATTAAAGGTTTATATGCAAGTTACTGGTTTGATAATATGACATTGGAAACTGGAATGAGAGGACTTTTAAAAGGATCGGGTCTGAAATTCTATGTGGATGATAACCAATTAGTGCATATTGTTCCTAAAACACAAAAGGTGTATGTAAAGAGTAGCTATAACAGTGGTACTTATTATGGTGGTAACTCGGCAGTACCCGCACCTGCTATTGCTGATGCTGGCATCACGGCTCCAAGTACAAACGGTACGACTCCTCAGCTTTCTGTTAATCGCCCTGCGATTGAAGCTATTCCTCAAACAACTCGTCGTCAGGTTGCGTTAAAACCAGCTACTAAATTTGACTTTACCTTCACAGGTAAAATCCTTGATGCACGTTCTGCTGAGCCGCTTCCCTTCGTGAATATCATGATTAAGAGTAAGAAAACGGGTACCCAAACCAACGTGGATGGTTATTTTACACTCTTGAAAGTTCCGACAGATACGACTACGTTAATTTTGAGTTATATTGGTTATGTAACTACTACAATTAAACTTGTTCCAGATGCACCTATTAGTGGTATTACCATCGAAATGGAGCCTGATAATACAGAATTAGATGAAGTAGTTGTAAAAGGTGAAAAAACAGAGGTGTTGAAAGCTGCTGAAACCATCGGTATGTTTAAAATGACTCCTCGTAATATTGCTAAATTACCAAACGTTGGAGAAAAAGATATTTTCCGTTCTTTCCAATTAATGCCAGGGATTAGTGCTGCCAACCAGTCTTCTTCTGGTTTGTATGTACGTGGTGGTACGCCCGATCAAAACCTTGTGCTTTATGATGGATTTACCGTTTATTATGTAGATCACCTTTACGGATTCTTCTCGGCTTTCAACTCAAACCCAATCAAAGATGTTCAGCTTTATAAAGGTGGTTTTGATGCCAAATTTGGAGGAAGAATTTCATCGGTAGTAGAAATTACCAGTAAAGATGGTAACAAAAGAGAATTTAACTTCGGTGGAGATTTAAGCTTAATCAGTGCAAACGTATGGGCGGAAGGTCCAGTTACTAAAGATAAAAAGATAACTTTTTCAGTAGCAGGTCGTCGTTCATGGGCGGGTCCTTTGTATAATAAAATCTTTAATACCTTTAACTCAAGTACTACCACTACACAAGGCGGTGGCTTTGGCGGAGGTTTCAGAAGTGCACAGAGTGCGCAAACCGCTACATCATATTTTTATGACTTAAATGGTAAAATAACTTTTAAACCATCAGAGAATGAAAATATAAGTTTGAGTATCTATAATGGAGAAGATTATTTAGATAACTCTCAGAATTTAGGCTTACCATTTGGTGGAGGTGGCGGAGGTGGTTTTAATAACACCGACCTTTCTAAATGGGGCAATACAGGAACAAGTTTGAAATGGTCTAAAAAATGGAGTGATAAATTCTATACGAACACCTTGATTAGTTATTCTAACTTCTTCAGTGGAAGAGATAACACAAGTGAAAATACTTTTGTAAGAAATAATGAAACGACTACAGTTAAATTTGGTTCTATCGAAAGTAATGACTTAAAAGACTTTTCTGCTAAAACTGATATTGAATACAACACTTCTAAGAGCAATCAGTTGGCTTTTGGTATCCAAGCTACAAGGCTGAACATTCAATACTCAAATAGCCAAAATGATACGACAGTTATTATTGCTAAAAACGATAAAGGAAGTTTGTTAACAGCGTACTTGCAAGACCAATTAAAATTATTTGATAACAAACTTGTTTTAAAAGGAGGTATCAGAGCTAACTATTTTGATGTTACGGGTAAAAACTATTTTGAACCAAGATTATCAGGTACTTATTCTGTAAATGATCGTTTGAAATTCAAAGGAGCTTGGGGTGTTTATTATCAATTTGCTAAGCAGGTTGAAAGAGAAGATATTTCTAATGGTAGCCGCAATTTCTGGGTGTTGGCTAATGATTCTTACTTGCCTGTTACCTCTTCAACACATTATATTTTTGGGTTGAGTTATGAATTGAATGATTACCTGTTTGATGTTGAAGGATATTACAAAGATATTCAGAATGATACGCGTTATACGCTTCGTTTTGCACCACAGATTGGTCGTGGTTTAATTGCTAACGAAACATTCTTTAACGGTACTGGTAAAGTAAAAGGTATCGACTTTTTGGTTCAGAAGAAATTCGGTGACTATACTGGTTGGGTAGGTTATACTTTTGCTCATTCGGATAAATACATTGCTCAGTTTTCTGCTAACTCATTCCCTTCAAACTTTGACGTAAGACATGAATTTAAGTCTGTCAATATTTATAAATTGGGACGTTGGGATTTAGCCGCTACTTGGATTTATGCTTCAGGAAAACCTTATACTTCAATTGTAGGAGGATATACAGTAAAATTACTTGACGGAACAGAAAAAGACTTTACAGACCCATCTATCACTAACGGTAATCGTTTACCAGCATCACACCGTTTAGATGTATCAGCTACCTATAATTTTGGACATGGTAGTATTGGTCTTTCAGTATTCAACGTTTATGGAAGAACAAACGTTTGGTACAAAAAATACCAAACTGTTACAGACGAAACTACAGGTAATAAATACTTGTCTATCACTGATGTAAATTATTTGGGCTTTACTCCGAATCTTACTTTTAGCTATAAGTTTAAGTAAATAAGATTTTCTTTGTCTCGTAAATCTTGAAGACAAAGAGGCTAAATTAAAAACGACAAATGAAATCATATATCAAATTTATATCATCAAAAAATAACCTTTTGGCCATTATAATCTTTGCTTCATTGTTAGGGATTGTGGCTTGTGATAAAGATTCCAACTTTATCGAAGGTGGTGCAAGACCCGTTGTGGAAGCGTATTTAGTAGCAGGTAAGCCAATTTCTTTATCTGTGAAAAAAGAAATTGCTTATAACGAAGATACCTCAAATACGGAGGCGCCAATTAATGGATTAAATATCAAAATTTCGGATGGTACCAATACTTATTCATTAACTTCTAATGGTGCAGGGGTATACAAATCTGATTCAACCGTCAAATTAAAAGTAGGAGTTACTTACAATTTGTCATTCACTTATAATGGCAATGCAGTAACAGCTAGTACAATTATCCCTACAAAACCTGTTGGTTTCAAAACGGATATTACATCAATTGCAAGAACTAAACTGAACTTATCATCTGGCGGAGGCTTTGGTGGAGGTTTTGTAGATGGGAATGAAGATGTGAATTTATCATGGAGTAACCCAAATAGCGATTACCATTTTGTGGTAGTGGATAACATTGAAGCTAGCCCTGTGTTGATTATTACTTTGCCAACTACAACTAGTTTTAATGATTTGACAAGACGTTTCAGAAGTCAGCCTGTACAAGGAACTTCAACACAGTTGCGTTCTCAGCAGTTTCAATATTTTGGTAAACACAATCTTGTATTATTGAAAGTAAACCCAGATTATGCTGCTTTGTATAATAGTACAGGAAGTACTTCACAAAATATTAGTACACCACCTACCACCATTACAAATGGACTAGGTATCTTTACTGGAGTAAATGCAGATACATTGGCATTTACAGTAAAACAAAAATAAGCTATACATGGCTGAATTTCGGACAACATTTACTATTCCAGTTGTACAAAATAAAATTTCAATTGATTCCCAGTTAATCACGCTAGGCTCTTGCTTTGCCGATGTAGTTGGGAATCAATTGAAAAATAATAAGATTAAAATCGAAGTTAACCCACTGGGGACATTATTTAACCCTCTTTCGATTTTTAAAATCCTCTCTCCAGATTATCAATTTGCCGACGAACGCCTGTTTGTCGAGCATCAAAAAACTTGGTTTCATTACGATTTTCATTCACAATTCTTTGCTGAATCTAAGGACGTGCTAAGGGATAGTATCAACGAACAACTTAAGGGCATATCTAATCAATTACTTCATACTGATTTCCTGATTATCACCTTCGGAACAGCTTTTATATACAAGCTTTTGGAATATCCTGCCTATGTAGCTAATTGCCATAAAATGCCAAGCAAATATTTTGAAAAGGACTTACTAAGCGTAAAAGATATATGTAAAAGTTTTGCTATACTTTATAAGCAACTGAAAGAGACGAATCCGAATCTGAGAATCATCCTCACGGTTTCGCCAGTAAGGCATACCAAAGATGGTATTCCCGAAAATCAGGTTTCAAAATCTATTTTGCGTGCAGCTTGTCATTATCTAATGACAGATTATAGCGATGTTGAATACTTCCCATCTTATGAAATAATGATGGACGATTTGCGTGATTATCGCTTCTATAAAGCAGATTTAATCCATCCGAATGAAGTAGCAGAGCAATACATTTTTGAAAAATTCGCAGACACTTATTTTGATGAAGAATTAAAAGCATTCGTAGCAGAATGGACTCAAATTAAAAAAAGGCTGTCACATCGTCCCTTCAATGAACAATCAGATGCCCATCATAAATTTCTAAGCAATCTTTTATCAGATTTAAGCCGAATAAGCTCAACAGTTGATGTTTCAGACGAGATTAAGTTAGTGAAAGAGCGAATAGCCCAAAAATAAAAAAACCTCGATAGAATCGAGGTTTTCAGAGCTTCATTGTTAAATGGTATTGTATAAGAGGATAGTTAATTGTTTTTTGCCAAATAATTATTGGCGGTTACTCTATAATTATCAAAAATTGCTCTGGTAATATTTTTTAAATCTCTATTAGCTAAAGATTTGTTTGATTTCAAAATTTTAGAAGCATAGCCCATCCAAAATACTTTATTTGAATTTTTATCAATCATCGTAATGATTAATGTGCCATTATTCAAGCTTTTTCGATATACATCAAGTGTTTCGTGCTGTAAAGAAGTATTTATATATACTTTCTTAACATCTTGCATACTGAGATTTTTATCATAAACAGCATAAGAAACTAACACATCTGCGTTATCGCTTTCTGTATAGCCTCGTATAGCCATCTGCTTTTCTATCTCTTCTTTAATCACCATTTCGTTTAACGATGACTTTGATTCCTGTGGGCGACTCACTTCTTGAACTATCGCAAAAGAACGATTTTCGGTATTTATTTCATGAAAGTCGTTATTGGCTTTCACTTGTATTACTTCCCGAGTACATGAAGTAGCAAGAAGTCCAACAATGAATGTTGTAACAACTATGCGTTTCATTAATTTTTAAGATTGTTTTTGGATATTGGCGTTTAAGCCTCTACAAATGTAGTAGAAAAAATATTTAAAATATAACTTTATTTACTTTTTTTTTAACTAATTGAATTTTAATCACAAATTTTAGCTTTAATAATTCTATAATTTACAATGTGATTTTTGTAAGTATTTTATTTTGAGGGGGTTATAAAAAAAATAAATCCCTTCCCCAAAGGAGAAAGGATTTACGGAAATATCCAAAAACAATCTCAAAAAATTAAATATTTTTATTTCTTTAAAACTACTACTGAGTTTACCAGATAACTATTTTTCTCTGTAATTAAATTATAAACTTTGTTTACTTTTCTAGTTCCAGCTTTGGTAATAAATACGTTAAACTTCTTGAACTTTCTAGTTTCATTGTCGTAAACAAATACACTTTGACCCACCTTTAAATCAGCAATTGTTGTTTTGCCATTTTCAGTAAAAATAGGATGATTAGCTGTCGCTTCAAGTTCTTTTAATCGATACTTTACTGAAACGG
Source organism: Arcicella sp. GW822-FHT02H01 (assembly GCF_058802005.1). NCBI lineage: Bacteria > Pseudomonadati > Bacteroidota > Cytophagia > Cytophagales > Flectobacillaceae > Arcicella > Arcicella sp. GW822-FHT02H01. The sequence continues at coordinate 3,617,494 of NZ_JBXANT010000001.1, forward strand.
ATGCCGTAATCATCTCACTTGGATCTACCAATAATACCTTTACAATATCAAATTCGCTGTTCTCGTGAATATCAACTTTTTGAATAATAGTAGGCTCAGCTATCTTTTTGTTGGTATTATATGATGTCACAAAATCGCCAGCTTTCACTTCGCTAATGTTTTTGATTTCTCCATTAGCCATCGTTACTTTTGCTTCCGCAGGAAAGCAGTACTCGTATTTGTCCTCTTCTTTGCCTTTTTCTCCAGCAACGCCCGAGAACTCTTTGGCTAAAACAAACGCAACACATGATGAAAATCCTGAAACTGATTTTTCGCCATCTTTCAAATCATCAATATATTTACCCCACGTTTCTTTTTCTGCTAATGGATTAGGGACAACTAAACTGATTTTCTTTCCGTCTTTTGGCGTTGTAAAAATCATTAAATTGGCAATTTCTTTCATGCCAGCTACTTCTAAAACTTTGTACAAATAAATTCTTCTTTCTAAACCATCCGAGAATTTAAAAACATACGGAGAAGTACTGTTATCTAAAATAAAATTACCATCCTTTACATAAGTATCCTTGTCTAAGTTTTTGATAGCAATTTTCTTTACTGCTTCAAATTCGCTTAGTTTAATACCCATTTTTTCGCCTTCTTGTGCGAAAACGTTAATTGATAAACAAAGTAAGGTTATAAAATATATAATTTTCTTCATGCTGAAATCTTGTTTTACGAAACAGAAACCTAAGCTCCGTTAACTCGTTTATGAATTTGTGTTACTACCGAATTTGCTGACTCTAAAGCACCAGCCATCCAAGCTGTAAGGTGAGAAGTGTGTTCACCTGCTAAATAAATTTCATCATCTGGCTTAATGAGGGAAGGGTAGAAGCGTTTTCTAGCTGAGTCGCTGTATTCTGCCCATCCTCCTTTTGAATAATTAATTTTCTGCCAAGCTAATGAAAATGAGTTTTCAAATTCAGTTTTATACTGTGGATGAATTTTTCCACCTTGTTCTAAGGCTGCTTTCTCTCTATCGGCTAAGCTTAGGTTTCCCATTCTTAATGCCCTATCGTGAAAGTTGTAATAACCTTTTAACACCCCTTTTTTACCCATAAAATTATAAGAAGGATAAAAAATTTGTGTGATATCCATATTGGTTTTAGAAATCCCTCCGAATATGTTATCGTCTTCCTCCCAGAATCTCCTTTTAAATTGTAATCCGATTTTACCAGTATTCATATAAGGTACAAAATCAGCCGCTCTACGAATATCCGATGATAAATCAGACGTAATACCTTTTAAAATAGGCAAAGGGATTGTACAAATACAGTAATCGCCTAATATTTCTTTAACAGTACCCGTTTTGTCTTTGTAAATAATTTTAACACCAGGAGAGGTTTTTCTTATTTCTTGCACCTCAGCCTGAAATTGAATTTTACCTTCTAATCTTTTGGCAAAAGCATAAGGCAAAGCATCCATTCCACCAACAGGTTGTAACATGACGGGCTGTTGATTGAAAGTATATTCACCAATATTTGAAAAAGCAGGATGAAAAAGCCCCGATTCAATAATATCATGCAATAAATGTGGTGAGGCTAACTCAGGAGTTTGTTCTCCGTATCCACCTTGACGTTTATATCCGTGACGTTCAGAACCTTTGTACTTCTTCATAATATCCAAATCGCCCTCTTCTTTTAAGTATGCACTTAATTTTTCAAGGTCTTCTTTGGTTACTTCTTCGTCAAGTGCTTTTTTATCAATTGACTTTGATAACAATTCATAAGTATATCCACGCACGTCGGCATGAATTTCTCTTATTTTAATGGGTTTGTTTGATAATTTACCAGTTCCTTCTGAATAATAATAAGCTCCTTCATTTACGTTCATGAATATCTCCAAGGGGATATTAAATTCACGGCAATAGTGTAAAGAAAGCGTATGATTATGTGGAATTCTGGCTGCTCCACCATTATAATAGAGACCTTTATCAAACTTGCAAACCTGTGTTGTGCCACCAATCTCAGTTTCTGTTGTTTCCCCTCTTACTGTCCAAACTCTTCCTCCTGGGCGACTTCTTGCTTCTAAAATGGTGACATCGTATCCTAATTTTATTAATTCATAAGCACTTGACATTCCAGCTAAACCAGCACCTAAAATAACAATCTTTTTATTAGCCTTATTCCGCTGTAAATTAAGTGGCTTTGCATTGGCTTCAGGTATTAAGCCGAAGCCGAGCATGGTTAGGTAACTGGCCGAGCCAGTTTTTTCGATAAAATCTCTTCTTGTCATCTGTCGCAAATTAGTAATTCCTTGTGAAAGGGATATTTAATGCGATTTCACAAGGAATTACAGAACTAAGAAATAACCTTGGTAAAGGCGTCGGCAAATGCCTTCATTTCGTCCATAGTTCCGATTGAAACTCTGCACCAATGTTGACGCTCAAATTCCCATTTTCTAAGCATGACACCTTCTGCTGCCATTTTTGAAAGCATATCAGAGCCTTTCATTTTTAAAGGGAAAATCACGAAATTGGCAGATGACGGTATGTATGTATATCCAGCTTTGGTTAAGAATGAATACAAGTATTGTTTTGACTCTTCAGTATTCTTTAAAGTCAATTGTTGAAATTCTGTATCTTTAAATGCTGCAATGGCTGCGGCAAAAGAAGGAACAGACATATCAAAACCACCAGAGCAGTATGGTTGAATCATTTTTAGAATCTCTGGTTTAGCAATCGCATAACCACAACGTAAGCCTGCAAAAGCATATAGCTTTGACATCGTACGCAACACTAAAACATTTTTACCTGCTTTTACAGCGGGAATCATTGATGCTGTTTTAGGGTCTTTGGCGTAATCAATATAGGCTTCGTCTGAAAGGATAGTGATTTTGTCTGAAACCTTATCAATGAAAGCACTGAATGATTCAGAAGGGAGTACCGCTCCAATTGGATTATTAGGATTAGTAACATATACCAAGCTTTGAGAACCATTAATTCTGGCAGCAGTAGCATCTAAATCGTATTGATAATCTTTGGTCAAGGGTACTTTTTCCATAGGCACTCTTTCTTCATTGCCTGAAATATAGCAAGGGTCACCAACCAGAATCTTTCCTTTTTGCCCATAAGCAACCAAAGAAGCGGTAAGTAACTCTGAAGAACCAGCACCTAATAAAATATAATTTTCAGGAACACCTTCTTTTTCAGCAATCGCTTTGATTAAATCACCACGAAGTTTGAAAGCATATCGGTTTGAATCACCGATGGCACCTATTAATGCTTGTCTAGTTTTTTCTGATGGCCCCCAAGGGTTTTCGTTAGCACTTAGTCTAACAAGCGTTTTGGCAGGTACAGGTATATTAGAATATTCTTGTTCTAGTAAAAACTCAGGGAGAAGGCTATATTGTAGTTCTTGTCTAACTACAGGATTAGCAGCAGCTTTTTGGATGAATGCACTGGCTGTACTTAAACCAGCAGTTGCAAAAAGACTTTTTTTAAGCCAGTTACGGCGATTCAGATTCGATGACATTTCACACAACGTTTAAGAGTGAATGAATTGATTTAATGATGAAGTTAATAAAGCTTATTACAATACTCAATTAAAACGCTACAAGAAAATTATCTGAACTCCTACGGGGTGATTAACCCCGTAGAATTCGGAAATTGATTTATATAAGTTGATGAAGTATGATTGTTGTACTATTTTTATTTAAAGGTAATTTAAAGTTTTTAAAATCAAAATTGATTTCGGTAATTTTTTCGTTTAAAAATGTATTGATAAATGATAATATATTTAAAAATACTTCTCTTTTCGGTGATAAAATTACTAATTATTTAAATTACTTTGCAAAAGTACATAAAATAAGTTTTTATTTAAATAGAGAGAAACACTCATTTATGTAAAAAATGTTGTACAAAAATAATATTCACGACTTCAGCCTATAGACTTTCTTGGTACGTTTTGTTATTTAACGGATGCTCTTGACAAGCGTGTAAAGGACTGACCTTTGTAACTACCACTCCAATTGAGAGGAATACTGTTGCCAGATGCTGGTGCAGAAAGCCCTAAAGCTAACCAAGTTTTCTCAACACTTATTTTACCTTTGGCATCTGTTGTTAGCTCGGCCACTACAGCGCCAGTATTACGCAAAGTGATGGTGATTTTAGTATTGGCTACAGGAAGCGAGTCAATTCCTTTTTTATAATCTAAAAGATTGGTCTTATCTAATTCAAGGATTCTTGCTGATAAAACCACATTTCCAGTTTTTGTATAACTAATGGTTGGCTCGGTAGCAAAGTCTCCAGGGGCAGTTCCATCAATAGCTACTAAAACAGGAGATACTACTCTTGGTACAAAAGGGTCGTCTACGTTTTTACAAGATACCATCGTTAACAATGCAAAAAGAGCTATTAGAATAATTGGGGGTAATTTATCTATGTGTTTCATGATTGTTCTAATTTAATGTTTAATTCAACTACTGATTTTGCCTTATTTTTCTGCCCACCAAAGTTTAGTTTTCATATCATTGGGTCCGCCGTTTAATTTTTCACCTTCTGCCACATTTTTAGCATTCAACGAATATTCAGAACCAGGATAAGGTAATCTTGTTGGAATGACTGCACTGTTTTCAAAAACAGCTCTTGGGTCAGGCGATGGCATTACAGGATACCCAGTTCTGCGATACTCCGTCCAAGCTTCAATACCTTGTCCGAATAATGAAATCCACTTTTGGTCAAGTATTTTTTCACGTGTTGCTGTGCCCAACTTTGTAATTAAATCGCTAGCACCTGTGATACCAAATTGTGAAAACGACGCCGTGATACCTTTTTCAAAATACGATTGAGCATCTCCAGTAATATCACCATCAATGCTAGCCTCTGCCAAAATAAATTGCAATTCAGAATAAGTCATGATTACTTCGGGCGAAGCCGCAGCCGTAAAAAAGGTTCCGATGGTTGAACTGCTTTCAAGATAAGTAGTAGCGATAGCATCTGGCAAGCCGTTAGCATGTCCTTCGTATTTACCTGATTTATTAGGGTTACCAAATACTTTAATTCTAGCATCACTTACACCATTCATTTTATCAACTAGCGTTTTACTTAAATTCCAGTCGGTTCTACCATCTTGGATAAGTACCTGATTCCACTCATTATTACTTGGTAAAATAGTGGTACATTTCAAGGAAGCATTATCATCGTTGCTCGTGAAGATTGGATATTTAGTAGCATCTGATAAAATCTCACGCATGATTGCTCTTGACTCAGCAGATTTTTTAGCTGCCTGACGGTTGGCTAAACGCAGACGTAAAGAGTTAGCAAATTTTTTCCATTTTAAAATATTCCCACTATAAAGAATATCCCCAGAAACGGCTGGACCAGCTACATTCAATTTTTCATTGGCAACTTTCAAATCTTCAAGCATTCCTGCATACACTTTTTCCATAGAATCGTAAGCAGGCGTATAAACAGGGTCTGATGCTGTACCTTTTAAGGCTTCACTATAAGGAATAGCGCCCCACATATCAGTGATGATAGAGAATGTCCAAGTACGCATTACCAAAGCAATACCTTCATAGTTGGCATTCGGAGCAGTTCCTTTTTCTCCAGAAATAACCATGATTCTATTGAAGTTTGATTGCGCATCATTAAAAAAGCCTTTCCAGTTGTTTAATGGTAATGCTTGCGAAATACCATAATTGTCGCCTTCGTTTGAATAAATATTTCTTGTAAGATGTTGTACCCAAAGTGCTGCACCATCTAAGTTTATTCTTTCAAAACGGGTTCTATGTCCCCAGTAGCGGTCGATGGAGCTTTCAATACCTGTTGGTAAAAGAAACTGTGGTGTAATCGACGACGGGTTGTTGGGGTCAACATTCATTTTGTCGAAAGTACTCGTGCAAGACCCTGACCCTAAAATAATGCAGGTAGCCAGAAGGTATATTTTGCTATATTTTCTCATGTTGTAATAATCTTTTTAAATGAATCCGAGCTTTGTAATTTAGATTAAATTCAATACTCAGAATGATTAAAGTTTATCGTCAGGTTTTGCCTAGAAGCTAAAAGATAAGTTAGCGCCTAAACTTCTTGTTGAAGGTAATTCACCATAGCCAAAGCCTTGTTTGTTGCCACCATTGGCATCGATTTCTGGGTCTTGGTGTGGATGATTTTTAAATATCATCAACACGTTACGACCAACTGCTGAAATTTTTGCTGATTGGAAACCAAGTTTTTTAACAAGGGCTGTAGGGAGCTTATAGCCGAATGATACCTCACGAAGTTTTACATAGCTACCATCAAAAATAGCTGCTTCATGATAACGACGAGGGTTGTTGTAGCCATAGTATTGGTTGGCACTTACGATGATGTCGTTTGGTGCATATACCTTTGTTCCATCGGGATTAGTAGATACTACCATAACACCCTTGCCAATTACGCCTTCTTCACGACCAATGGCTGTTTCTGCATACTGACCCGTCCAACGTGCATTAGACGTTCCTTCATCAAAAATATCACCACCCATGCGTACATCAATCAAAGTAGCCAATGAGAAGTTTTTATAAGAAAATGTGTTAGTGAAACCACCTATCCAATCAGGCTGAATATTCCCTAATATTTTTTGTGTTGTTGAAAGTTGTGGCAATCCATTAACCATCAATAATTGTCCGTCTGGGGCTCTCTCAAAACCATAGCCATATAATGTTCCGTAAGGCTGTCCAACCCTAGCTTCGGATGTTAAACCGCGACGCTCGTTAAGGATATAGGTAGTTAAGCCTTCTGCTAATTCAACCACTTTATTTCTGTTACGAGCAAAATTGAAGCTTACATCCCAACCAAAACCATTCGATAATTTTAATGGAGTACCAGAAAGGGTGATTTCAATACCAGAGTTGGTGATTTGACCAGCATTCAAAATACGAGTATTGTAGCCCGAAGCTTTTGAGATTTCTACGCCAAGAATCTGGTTTTTAGTTTTTTGCTCATAATACGTAAGGTCTAAATTTAATTTCCCTTTGAACAAGCGGAGGTCTAAACCAGCTTCAAGTCCAGTAGTAATTTCTGGTTTAAGGGTCGAGTTAGAAATTGTAGTGTTTTCTGCAAATTCAGGCGTCGCTCCATTCCATGAAGTACCAGCACGATAGGTTTGTGAAAGCTGATAAGGGTCTGCATCGTTACCTACTTGTGCTAAACTGAAACGAGCCTTACCGAATGAAAGTACATCGCTTTTAATACTCTCTATTAAATCAGTAAATACTACACTCAATGAAGCTGATGGGTAAAAGTATGATCTATTGTCGGCAGGTAAAGTAGACGACCAGTCATTACGCGCTGTTAAATCTAAGAAAATAGCATTCTTGAAGCCTAAGTTAACTGCACCGAAGGCACTTTGTACTTCACTTTTGGTAATAGTAGAAGCAATCGTGTTTTGACTTGGCACTGCGTTCCCTGCATTATACAATCCATCAATTACTAATTCACCTACATACAAATAATTCCTTTTATAATAGTTTGTTCTTACGATTCCTCCAACCTGTGCATTAATAGAGAAATCTTTATTAACGTTTGTGTTATACGTTAATATCGCATCTGTGTTAGTTTCTTGTCTACGCAGTACTTCCTCTGAGAAACGACCAGGTGTGCGGTTCCCATTTCTTACTCTTTCAAAGTTTACAATGTTAATACGGGTATCAGACCAAACATCTGTTCCTGTTCTTAACATCACACTCAACGAAGGCAATATTTTGTAGTTCAAAGCAATGTTACCTACTAAGCGATCTTTGTCATTAGAATAGGGAAGTTTTTCTTGCGTATAGTATGGGTTAGTAAAGAAAGTATGTTGCCAGTTTGGTGGGTCATTATCAGGTAGTTTTCCTGCAACAGCACGTTGAATATGGGTAGCAGTGTACGACTGCCAGTCACGTAGTTGGTCCCACGAAACGTGTCTATGCGACCAGATAAATTCCTGTCCAGAAGCATAACTACGGTTATCAGCCCAAGACTTAACATATTCGGCAGATAGTGTAACATTAAATTTGTTTGTAAAATTGTACCCAGAGTTGAATTTGAAGTTATTACGATGAAAATCATTGAAATACATGATTCCTTTTTGGTCAAGATGACCTAATGATAAGCGGAAATTACCTTTTTCGTTCCCTCCTGAAACAGCCACATTGTTTGTAAAAGCCGTACCAGTTTGCCAGAATTCTTGATAATTATTCGGTTGTGGTGTAAGCGGTGCCACATCTTTACCTGTCCACCATTGACGTACTAAACGACCATCCATTGGCGCACCCCAGCTTTCATCAGTACCTTCAGTGCCACTCAATGGCGAATTTGGACCATAAGCCGCTCTGTATTGAGCAGTCTCTGTAGGGTCTGTGATAGAACCACTCCAACCATCATTATACCAAGTACGGTAACCATTACCACCCCCATAAGTATTTTGAAAATTGGGTGAAATAAAGGGTCTTTCTGCTACGAAATTCGAGTTTACCTCAACCCCGATGCCTTTCATCCCAGCACCGTTTTTGGTAGTAATCAAAATAACCCCATTGGCCGCTCTTGAGCCATAAAGTGCTGCCGCATTTGGCCCTTTTAAAACTGCAATATCTTTGATGTTATCAGGATTTACTTCTGATAATCCAGAGCCAAATTGTTTGTCGAAAGATTGTTGAATAGGTACCCCATCAATAACAACCAAAGGCTGGTTATTACCAGAAACGGATGAAGAACCACGAATCTGGATAGTAGCAGCAGCACCTGGGCCTGAACTTGTATTTACCCTGAAACCTGCTATTTTACCAGAAAGTCCGTTGGCTACGTTTGAAGACCTAGCTTCTGTAACACTCTCACCTTTAAGTTGTTGTTGTGAAAAGCCCAGTGCTTTTTTATCTCGTTGAACACCTAGTGCTGTAACAACTACTTCGCTGAGTTGCATAATATCAGGTTTCATTTTTACAGAGATGGATGTCTGCGAACCCACGGGTACTTCATAAGGTGCCATGCCTACGAAAGTAAAAACCAATACATCTTTAGATTGACAAGCTATGCTAAATTTACCTTCACTACTTGTATTTGTACCACTTGTAGTTCCTTTGATTAATACGGTTACTCCTGGCATTGGAGCTCCATCTTCAGAAGAAGTGACCGTACCTGTCACACTTTGTTTTTGAGAAAAGACCGTGGACGAAACCAACAGTATTCCCCATAAGAAGAGTAAAGTTTTGTTCATAAATATTAGTTGTTATATGGTTGGTAATCTAATAATGCACTAGTGATTCAATAAAGGAAATAGAATATCAGGCCAGAGATTTTGACATCAAAGGCAATGGTAAATTGGTAGTTAAGATTTTTAAATCAATAGGAACAGCCACACCACTTTGTAAAGAAAAGTGGGGAATTGTGATTTAATAAAATTGTATAAGTTGAAGCGTTGTTTTTGGAAAGTATTATAAATAAAGGAATTAGTTAGTTTGACTTTTGGAAGTCGGGAAATGGTATTCTTTTAGTTTGTTGGTTTATGTATGAGAAATTATACTTAATGTAAAATTCAAAGAGTTTTATAGAAATGCCTAATAACAGTTTTTTATTTCGCTTTTTATTTATTTCTAAGTACGATTATAATGGATTTATTTAAAATGCCAAACATAATTCCAATAATTTTTTAAATACAGCATTAAAAAAATATTTTATTATTTAAAATTTTATAATAAATATAATGTTTCTAAGAGTGATTAAAAGTTTATTTAATAAAATGATAATTCTTATTTTTTGATTGATAGCATAAATACGCTTTTATTATTAGTGGTATATGTTAGTGTAAACTACTTAATTATCAAGAAGATATATATTGTTTATTTAACCAATTGAATTTTCGATTATATTGTATTTCGAATACAATAACAAAAACAATATTTATGGAAAATCTATCCTTAGAACAATTGCGTTATCCGATTGGAATATTTAGTAAGCCCGATGAAATTACAGATGATTTATTGAAATCTTGGATTGATGATATTTCAGAACTTCCTACATTACTTAAAGAATCAGTTGAAGGACTGACCGAAGAACAGCTAGAATTACCCTATCGCCCAGAAGGCTGGACCATCCGCCAAGTGATTAATCATGTGGCAGATTCGCACATGAATGCCTATTGTCGTTTTAAATTAGCCCTGACCGAGGATTCTCCTACTATCAGACCTTATGAAGAACAATTTTGGGCAGAACTAGAAGATGGTAAAAATGGCCCTATTGAATGGTCTCTGACGCTTTTAGAAGTACTACATAAGCGATGGATTATGATGTTAGAGTCTTTGACAGAAGAACAATTTGAAAGAATATTTATTCATCCAGCCACTATGCATGCCAATAGTCTTCGTACAGTTACGGGAATGTATTCATGGCATGGCAGACATCATACAGCCCATATTACCGAACTAAGAAAGCGAATGGAAATATAATTTTATAAGAAAAGCGAGAAGCTGAATCTTGTTAAAATACAAAAAATAACCATGACGTTGTTTTAGTTTTCAGCATTTATCGCCTTTCATCTTTTTTCTCTTATCTTTAACCTTTCATTCAACAACCACTTTAAAGATTTGGTATTAACCCTTTGTACATGGAACGTTTCACAGGACTTATTGGAATAGTATTAATTTTAGGAATAGCCTATTTGATGTCAAATAATAGAAAAGCGATTAATTACCGAACAGTCGGGGTTGGTTTAGCTTTACAGTTTGGTTTGGCCGTTTTTATTTTACGAACTGATATTGGGAAAAAACTCTTTACAAAGTTAGGAGAGATGGTAAATCAGCTCTTAGAAAAAGCTGACAAAGGAGCAGAATTCGTATTTAGTTCTTTGGTTCAACCAGAATTAATGACTAAAGCATTTGGACCAGGGCATGATTTTGTCTTCTTTTTTAAAGTAATTCCAACAATTGTATTTGTAGCCGTTTTGGTAAATATTCTTTACCATCTTGGAATTATGCAAAGAGTGATTGCTGTACTAGCTAAAGGGATGCACTGGCTGATGGGAGTAAGTGGAGCAGAAGCCCTTTCAAATGCAGCATCTGCGTTTGTGGGGCAGGTAGAGGCTCAGATTATGATTAAGCCATATTTAAAAGGCATGACCAAATCTGAATTATTAGCTTCAATGACGGGTAGTTTTGCCTGTATTGCTGGCGGTGTAATGGCTACTTATATTAAATTAGGCGTACCAGCATCATATCTGCTTGCAGCAAGTATCATGGCGGCTCCTGGGGCTTTGGTGATTTCTAAAATTGTGTATCCAGAAACTGAGAAATCAGAAACACAGGGTTTTGTTCAACTAGAAATTAAGAAAGTACATTCAAACTTAGTAGATGCTATAGCTTCGGGTGCTTCTGAAGGACTTAAAGTAGGTTTTAATGTAATTGCCATGTTGATTGGCTTCATTGCCTTAATTGCTTTGATAGATTCAATTTTGTGGCACATTGGTTTTTACGTTTTTGGAATGGCAAACTTAAGTATGAACTTTATCTTAGGAAATGTATTCTCTGTTTTTGCATGGGCAATGGGTGTACCTAGTAAAGATACGCAAGTAGCAGGTGCTTTGATGGGTACTAAGATGGTAGTAAACGAATTTGTAGCTTACTTAGATTTAGTTAAAATTAAATCAACACTTGATGCGAAGACGCTTGCTATTACAAGTTTTGCATTATGCGGGTTTGCTAATTTTAGTTCGGTAGCGATTCAGATTGGTGGTATTGGCGAGTTGGCTCCTGAACGTCGTACAGACTTAGCTAAATTAGGTTTTAAAGCATTAATTTGTGGTACATTGGCTAGTTATTTATCAGCTACTTTAGCAGGATTATTGCTATAAGAATATTGATAGGACTTCATAAAAAACCCTGACGTTTAATAAAGCGTCAGGGTTTTTATGTTATGTTTCTATTAGCTGGCGACTTAAGTCGCCAGCTAATAGAAAGAATTTGAGCAATCGTTTTTATACTTGAAATTATTTATTCATTTACTTAATATTATCAAGATTGTAATGTAAGCCTCTGTTTTCTTTTCTGGCCCTTGCATCTTTAATGACTAAATAGGCTACATTAATCATATTCCTTAATTCATTGATTTGAACTGATATTTTTGATTGTCTGTAAAGTTCTTCGTGTTCTATATAAATTAGTTCCAGACGGTCATAGGCTCTCTTCAAACGTCGGTCTGTTCTTACAATACCTACATAGTTACTCATAATTGACTCTAGCTCGCGAGCCATCTCAGTAACTAATACTAATTCCTCTGGATGCGTCGTTCCTTCATCATTCCAATCAGGAATATTCGTTGGAAGTATATTTTCTTCAAAGGTTTCTATTGATTTCAAGAAAGCTCTATGGGCATAAACAATGGCTTCGAGTAACGAATTTGAGGCCAATCGGTTAGCACCATGCAGTCCTGTAGAAGAACATTCACCTGCTGCAAAAAGGAAATTAATGTTCGTCTGTGAATGTTCGTTTACTTTAATTCCTCCGCACAAATAATGTTGTGCAGGTACTACGGGAATCATGTCATCGCCAGTAATGTCTAAACCAAGGTTATCTTTACAATAATCATAAATCATAGGGAAGTGATGCCTGAAATCCTCTTTTTCAAGATGACGAGTATCCAGATACACATGGTCAACACCATTTTTTTTCATTTCAGAGTCAATCGCTCTGGCTACAATATCACGTGGTGCTAATGACAAACGTTCATCATACTTTTCCATGAAAGTAGTCTCGTCGATATTTTTTAAAATACCACCATGACCACGTACTGCTTCCGAAATTAAAAATGAAGGCTTTTTGCCTGGTTGATACAAGGACGTAGGGTGAAATTGGATAAACTCCATGCCTTCTACAAAGCCTTTGGCACGATACGCCATTGCAATACCATCACCCGTGGCAATGGTTGGATTAGTAGTACTTTGGTAAACTTGTCCGATTCCACCAGTGGCCAATAGCGTAGTTTTAGCCAAAAAGGTTTCAGTTTTCCCAGTAAGGGTGTTAAAAATATAAGCCCCAAAGCATTTTTTGTCAGGAGTATCCTTTGTTACTTTTTCACCTAAATGATGTTGAGTAATAAGGTCGATCGCGAAGTAATGCGTAAAGAAATCAACACTTTTAAACGACTTTACTTTTTCTAATAAAGCTCTTTCAATTTCATTACCAGTGGAGTCTTTATGATGTAAAATTCGTTGGTCTGAATGCCCACCTTCTTTCACCAAGTCATAAGAGCCATCATTTTTCTTGTCAAAATTTGTCCCATAAGAAATTAACTCTTTTAGGCGTTCAGGCGCTTCAGTTACCACAATTTCCACAGCCCTTTTATTCGACATAAAATCGCCCGCAATCATTGTATCATTGATATGTTTTTCAAAAGAATCATCATCTTTCCAAACAGTAGCGATACCCCCTTGGGCATATTTTGTATTGCTTTCTTCTTCAATGGTTTTAGTGAGGATAGCAATCTTGATATCTTTCCCTTTTTCCTCAAAATAGGTAGCAATTTTTGCTGTATATGAAAGCCCTGCGATGCCTGAGCCGATAACTAGAAAGTCGTATTGGGGCATAATGATGAAAACGGCTTGCCGCCCGCATTTTATAAGTTAATGTAAATTTTTAATGTCATGAATAAACAAAGTTATTTTAAAAACTTCTTTATTTATACTTTGAGTTGGAATTTATATAAAACAATGCTTTTCGATAGATGGCTAACCCTTGTATATACTAAGTGAAATGTTAGGGAATGAACAGTAGTTTCTAAGATAGAATACATATTTTTGTAAAAAGTAGGCATCAATTTTGCAGGGAAGAAGGTAATTAGACGTTAAAATTTTAAACTTTTATTCGGTAAATCAGGATAAAAAACATAGATAAATGTAAGATATTCATGCATGTTTTAGCAGCCAAAGTACCTTAAATAGTATAATTAAAGGCTTTTTGACTGTGAACTTTCCAGTTAAAAATTTCTCTAAACCAGTCGGAATTATTAAATTCGGAAACTCAACGAAATTATTAGGTTAGCCATAGACTAGTGCTTACCAAAATTTAAATTATTTATGGAAGAGACAACAAAAGGTAGTAGCATTTGGAAAGCGGTGACGGGTTTTTTAGCTATTATAGTGGGGATTCTTGCCTATTTGTTGTTTGATGCTAACAATTTTAAGAAGAATCAGGACGTAATTATACATCAAAAAGCAAAAGAATTATCTGCAACAAGTATTCGATTAGATTCTATCGGTATTCAGTTAGATGCCAAAATCGCTCAAATAAAATCACTAGGAGGGAAGGTAGAAGATTTGGAGGCTACAAAAAAGCAATTAGAAAATGATAGAATGCTATTACGGAAAGCAAATAATGTATCGGTTGCCCACTTTGAAAGTAAGATTAAGGATTATGTAAGTTTATTAGCCAAGAAGGACACCGAAATAAGTAAATTCAAAAAGGAAAATAGCAAACTAGCAGAAAAGAATAGGAGTCTATCTGGTGAAAATGCCTTGTTGTTTACTGAAAATATCACTTTGAGGATAGAAAAACAAGGACTGAGTGATTCACTAGATGCTTATACCAAAAGAAACCAAGCCCTCACGGCAAAAGTAAGTTTGGCATCAGCCCTACAGGCTCAATCAGTAAAAGTGATTGCTATTTCAAGAAAAAATAAAGAAAGAGATAGCGGTGTTTATAGGGTATCGAAGGTTGATAAAATCAAGATAGTGTTTCAATTACAACCTAATCTGATTGCTAAACAAGATGTAAAATCTATTTATGTAAGAGTGCTAGACCCCGATGGAGCGGTTTTATACGACAGTAATGCAGGTTCTGGAAATTTTGAGTTGGCAGGAAAACAAACCAGTTATACTGTTAAGAAAGATATTTTGTATCAGAATAATGGGCAAGGAGTAGAGCTTGTGTATGCGCGAGGTGGTATGGCTAAATACCGAGTAGGACATTATACAATAGAAGTATATTGTGAAGGATATAAAATAGGAGGAGGAAGTTTTGAAATTAAATAAAGTAGCCAATAAAATATCGTATTAATATGGATAGCCCTTTCATCGCAAAGGGCTTTTTTTATGGAAATATCTTTAAAGACATACCAATTTAAAAGTGGAGAAACCATTGCTTCTATTGGGGCTAGTGGAGGTGTGTGGGAAATATACTTTGCCTCACAAGTAGAAAATCTAACGTTTTATCTTCAAGATATTGATGCAGATTTATGCAATGAGCAGGAAATAAACGAAGGAGTTTTATTCTATGAAAAAATGATGAAAAAGCCAATTAAGGGGAAATTTATCCCTGTCATTGGCACAGAACATTCAAGCTTGCTCCCTAAAAATATCTTCGACAAAGTATTGATTATTAATAGTCTTCACGAATTTTCGTTTCCTAGTGAAATGATTAAAGAGAGCTATGAAGCATTGAAAGCAGACGGATTGCTTTTTATTGAGGAACAATTAGCCACCTATTCAGGCGAAATACATGAAGGCTGTTTAAAACCATTGTTTTTGGAAAGTGCGTTAATTGAATTGGTAGAAAAGCACGATTTTGTAATAAATGAAACTGTTGATAAAGGGAATAATGTGAAGATTTTTTGTTTTAGAAAGGATAAATTTCAATATAAATGTATGCTACTTTAAATAGCTTTCCTTATCTGAGAGAAGAGAAAAGAAATAGATTATTCCAAGAAATTTACCGTTCAATAAGTTTTTTGTTACTAGAGAATGTGATGTTTTTTGTTTCTTTTTGGAATGGGTAAATTTGAGGTTGAAAATCTTGAGGCAATATGAAATTACTTTACAATTTGTGACAACGCAACTCAATAATAATCTATACATATAGCAAAATCAAATAAAATACACTATGAGAGAATATAAAATAGCTAAAGGATGGGTAATTTATATGTATGCTGGTGCTACATTACTAATTGCATTGTTTTCTTGGGTTCTAATGATGCCTTTTATCCCTTCAATGAACGAAGATATGAATTCCACTGCTTATTGGTTTATTATCTCAATTCCATTAATAATGATTGCCTTGAAGGTAGTGGGTATAATAGACACATATAGAAGTAAGTTCGTGATTGATAAGGAAAAAGTTTTTACTGTAAGTACATTTTCAAATAGAGAGTTGATGTTGAATGAAATTATGGGATATAGAATTACCGATAAATACATCATCATAGAATCAAATAATGAGCATAAAAAGCAAATCAAAATCAGTAAATATTTTGAAAATACCAATGAAATTGTAGTATGGTTATCAAAAAACTATTCAGACCTTGATGTTGTTGAATCTGAGCAAAAAAAGGAAGTAATATTGAATAATGAAGAGTTTGGATGGACTACAGAACAGAGAGAAGAGCAATTGATAAAAGCTCAAAAGACCGCAAAATACCTAAATTGGATAGGATTAATAATAGGAGCTTGGACTATTTTTTTAGCCAATCCTTATGAATATGGAATGACTGCTTCAATTATTTTTCCAGTTATTTGTGTATATGTAATAAGGTATTTTAAAGGCTTAATTAGAATTGACGATAGGAAAGATACTGCTTACCCAACAGCTTTTTTGGCAATATTTGCTCCGAGTGTAGGCCTTTGTCTAAGGGTTTTGCTTGATTATAATATTTTTGACTATTCAAATGTCTGGACACCAACTATCATAATAGCTCTAACTTACATCGCAATTATGACAATTGGAAATAAACAATTTAAGTTTAACACAGTAAAAGACTATTTGAGAATTTTTGGGTTTTCGATTTTTCTATTCGGCTATGCATACGGTGCAGTAATTGCTTTAAATTGTATATATGACCAATCGGTACCCGAAAACTTTAATGCAACAGTCTTGAGTAAAAGAATTAATTCAGGGAAAATGAAAACTTATCAATTAGAATTGACCTCTTGGGGATACCAAAAGGGAATCAATGAAGTAACGGTTCCAGAAGAATTATACAATCAACTTGGCAAAGATGACAAAGTAAATATTTATTTTATGAAAGGTCAATTTAATATTCCTTGGTTAGTAGTATCAGAATAAATAAACAGGGATACTTTTTCCTTTACACTTGTCTGTACAAGAAACCTAATCATAAGTAAATACCAAAAAGCTCCAACAGAGTCGAAAAAATCAATTTTCGATTCCGTTGGAGCTTTTTCAATATAAAGAAGCTCTTTACTTTTTACCCATTGCACTAATCCACGCAGCTATTTTCTTAACATCGCCTTTTGGTAAGTGAGCCATCGGTGGCATTGGTGTTGCGAACTCTGGCCAGTTTGAAGGCTTTGGTTCATAAATCAATGCTTCGATTTGAGCAGCCGAATATTTTCTTTTTGAGATTTCTTGATATGAAGGACCAACAGCACGTTCATTCACTTTATGGCAAGCCAAACAAGTACTTTTGCTTAAAAGCTTCATTGCTTCTGCATCTGAAATTACGCTTGATGTCATTTTTGCCTTAGCCTTTTCGCCAGCAGCCGTTGGCATCGCTTCTTTCATTTGGTTGTCTGGCGTATTTACTTTAGCACCAGCATCGATACGCTCGCGTTGTGCACGAGTTTTTGGTGTTACCAACGTAATGTTAGCTTTTGCACCTTGTGGAATACTGTTCAGCGTATAGTATGCCGACCCGTGTAATAAATTCAAATGTGAAGTTGCTGAAAGTACACCTTCTGGCTTAATGTCATGAATATAACCTTCACGTAAATTATCTACTACTATTCTTACTTTCAAACCATCTTCACTTGCTTTTGCACCTCTTACTGCATTATCTTTTCTGTCAACAATTGGGCTACCATACACAGGGTGATACTTATATGTATAGCTAGAAACATCATAATTGTTTACATTCTCAGCTGTTTTCTTATCAACTGGCAAAGTAAATTCAATCTCGAAACCGTCTGGCATCGCTCTCACAGCTTTCATTTCGAAAGGCGTTTTTCCAGAGAATACTAATCTTTCTAAACCGAAAGCTTCTTTTCCTGTTGAACCCCAACCACGGTTCGTTCCACCTACGAACATAGCTTTGTCTGTTCCCCAAGCCATTCTTAAAACACCTGAACGGAAACCACTTCTGAAATCAAATGAAGCACCTTGGAATTTACCATTTACTTTTTCTAAAAATACACGTGCAATTTTAGACATCCCTTCATCACCTACAAAAACCTGACCTGCGAAAGGGCCAAAACCACCCTGTGTGTCATCCTGAATAATTTCTGATGTAGAAACTCCCAATACACCGTGTGGTAACCAAACTGCTGGCGACTTAATGCCCATGTTTGGATATGTAGTTTTGCCCATTTCGTAAATCGTAGTCATAGGCTCATTCTTCACATATTCAGGTTTGATTTTCGGATTATCTCGTGGGTCAACTTTTGAATAAATCATGTCAGCACGCATTTTTACCGATGATTCTGGACGACCAGCCCAAGCCAATGAAGCTGGGTGACCCATAAAGTCTCCTTCTTCAACTTGTGAAATAAAACCAGAACCCATCCAGTCGCCTTGGTTATCTCCGTAGAAGAATTGGCCATCAATCATCCCAATTCCGCATGGAGAACGCATACCAGCAGCATACGGCGTCATTTTGCCATCTTCCGTAATCTTCATTGTCCAGCCTCTCCAAGGCACAAACGATTTTCCTGCCCACCAGTCAGAGTTACCAAAACCTACGTTGCCTGTTACATAAAATGAACCATCTGAACCAATTTTTGGACCAAAAGAGTATTCATGATAATGTCCAGAGATTGGCCAAGAGTAAACAGTTTCATAACGATCTGCTTTACCATCTCCATTTTTATCAACTAGCTTTGTCAATTCACCTCTTTGTGCACAATAAAGATTTCCATTTTTGTAAGCAAGTCCTAGAATCTCGTGCAAACCACTAGCAAACTTGCGAAATACTGGCGAGCTAGAATTTGGGTTTTCGATAATATATACATCTCCACGACGAGTAGAGGCTGCCAAATCACCATTTGGTAAAGTAACCAAACCACCTACTTCTAAAACGATTCCTTCTGGAATGGGAAGTTTGGCAATTTTATAATAATCGTTTTCAGTTGGACCATCCTGTGCGAAAGCTCCAGTAGTCATTGCCAAAGCTAAACCTATTTTGGTAAGTGAATGGCTGAACGACTGTGTTATATTTTTGATATTCATTTGATTTTTCAGATTAAAACCTCATTTGGTTGAGGGATTTTACCACATTACAGAATATTGTACTTTGTCTTTTACTGGTACTAATAATATTGTATCATTACCAGATTTTTCGATAGTAGCATTTGATGCTTTGATGTAATAGCTTTTGCCATTTACCTCATACGTATCATCCGTTAATTTTGTGATACTTTTTCCTACAGCCAAACGACACATTAAAGCATTGTTTGCCTCTGGATTTTTAAGCGTTAGCGAACGCGTAATGTATTTCCCGTCGATTATTCTGATTTGGTCTTCTACTTCTGTACCATAAATTTGATAACGGAAAGTTGGTAGATTGTCAGCATCTAAATCATAACCCAACGTACGGAACCCTGCATTTGTGCCCAACGCATCACTTGCTTTTGACTCTCCCGAAACGATAAGAGGAATATCTCCTAAACTTAAGATTGGTCCTCTCGGACGTGACGAGCCATCACCACGGTCATCCCACATGGGTGAAGTATTCAAGAAATCACCTTTCCAGATTTGTGCGATAGCACCATTATCTAAATCGTACGTATAATGCAATTTGGCAGGGTTACCTACATTGATGGCATGAACGATACGTTTAGCATAAGGAGTATTTCTGTTGATGTCTGAGAAAGAACGCAATAACGTTGGTTCTGTGGCATCTAATAAGATAGGGTCTGATGGAGTACCCGCTAAAACTGACCCTAAAGAATGAAAAGGAACAGCACGGAAGTTTGGTCCTTGTACTTCCATTCCTAGAATCGGAGAAACCCAACCATCAGTTTTATAAACCGTAATCTCAACAGGGATATTACCAGCTGGTAAATCCATTGATGCACTACGTTTATCACGTGAAGTCGTCCATTCGTCTCCAAGTAATTCTTTCCCGTTTACATTCACATAGTATTTACCACCCGCTTGGAAAGTAAATAAGTGTTTTCCAGCTTCAGGAACCTTTAAAGTAGCATTGAAAATCTGAGCAAAATCGTTGGTTTTAGTACCTACTTCCCAAGTAAGCTTGTCTAGTGTACCTGTAGCGTCTGGTTTTTTACTCAAGAAATCTTTAGGCTCTCTGAAATTTCCATAGAATACTTTATAGGAAATATTTGAAAGCTCTGCTGGTTTTCCGCCAAAATTAGAAACCTTTAAATTACGGAAAGCTACTGGGCCGTGGTCTCCTTGAATCATGAATGGACCAGTTGGCGCTTCTGTTTCAGAAATTGGACCGCCAGTTGGACCTGTCAGTTCTACATTTTCTTGGATAGCAATGCCATTAAGTTTGATTGAAATTACTTTAGCATTCGCAATCTTCTTACCAGTAGTATCAAAACGAGGAGCTTGGAATGAAATATCGATATGTTGCCAAAGCCCAGGAGCAAGGCAAGCATTTAAGCGAGGAGCGTGTCCATCATAAAGCACTTCTTTGCCATTTTCATAACGACGACGCTTATAGATACCTCCACAGTCACCAGTTGATGGGTTTTTCACACCCCAACTATCTAATAATTGTACTTCGTATCGTCCCATCAAGTAAAAACCTGAGTTAGAATGTACAGCCATCATAAAATCGAATGATACATCTACATCTGCAAATTCTGCTACTGATTGTAAATTAGAACGATTTTGTGCATTAGGTAAATTAGCGAGTACGCCTTTACCCGCCGTTAAGACCATTGTTTCAGGTTTTAATATGTCTGCTGTGACATCTCCAGCAATTTGCCAGTTCGTTTTGTCAGATGATTTCCAATAAGACATATCGTCTAAGGAAACACTTTGCTGAGCAGTTGCAAGCATCGGAAAACACAATGCTGAAACGAGCCAAGCTTTCTTCATAATTTGTAAATTGGACATTTTTTTAGGATAATGTTTGTAAAAAAGAGGCTAAATATAGCACTCAAAAACTATAGTTTTATCCTTTATTAAATAGATTTTGTTTCTGCTTATACTCATTGCTTACGATTTGCTTAACTTTGTTTTAACGACTTTAATCGATTTTTTATGGAAAATAAACCATTTTTTGCAGCCAATACTTCTGTAATGGGGCAGGTTACGTTTGGCAAAGATGTTTCAGT
The DNA here is from genome assembly GCF_058802005.1 of Arcicella sp. GW822-FHT02H01. Classification (NCBI taxonomy): domain Bacteria; kingdom Pseudomonadati; phylum Bacteroidota; class Cytophagia; order Cytophagales; family Flectobacillaceae; genus Arcicella; species Arcicella sp. GW822-FHT02H01. The sequence goes on from NZ_JBXANT010000001.1 coordinate 3,638,730, forward strand.
GTGGTATGGTGCTGTCATTAGGGCAGATGTAGAGGCCATTCATATCGGAGACCGCTCAAATATTCAAGATACTGCGGTGTTGCATGCTGACCTAGGCGACCCAACGATTATTGGAAATGATGTGACAATAGGACACGGAGCCATCGTTCATGGAGCAACAATTGGTGATTTTTCCCTGATAGGGATGCGAGCTACCGTATTAAATAAGGCTAAGATTGGTAAATATTGCATCATTGGAGCGAATGCGTTAGTGCCAGAGGGAATGGAAATACCAGATTATTCTTTGGTAGTGGGTATACCAGCAAAAGTGGTTAAACAAATCTCTCCTGAGCAAGCACAAAAACTACCTTTAAGTGCTTTACATTATGTAGAAATGGCAAAGAGGCATCAGGCTGGAGAGTTTCCTTTGATGGAGTAGTTATTAGCTTTGAGATTTAAGCAGTGAGATTTTTATAACCGACTGGTCTCGACTGGTCGTAAGTTTTCCTACGACCCAAAACGCAGAAGAGCGTCTCGCTCGTTCTAAGATTTGGAAATGATAAAATGTATCACCGAAGACTTAGAAAGGTATAACTAATTTCGAGCGAGACGCTCTTCTGTGTTTTATGTATTCGGACAACCAAGACTAGTAGAGACCTTTTTTTGTCATAAGAAGAACTTGTAGTTTTCAATCCAGTACTTTTTTATAAATCCCCATTTACCATCTTTGAATTTATGAACTACATCAATGGGTAATGTTTTAAATAGAAATTTTTTCCCTCCACTAAGCTTGTTGATAAAAAGACCATCTTTTATTCCGCTGTTCTCACATTCTCTTCCAGCTATATTTGCGATTTTTATTGCCTTAAAGTCTTTTATATAAAATAAGTCGCTGTCCCAATTCATGTCAGCACAACCACTTCTATGATAGGAGTAAAAATACTTTGTCCCGTGTATGTTTTCAGGAGCTGGGAAATATTCAAAATCTTTTACTTGTCTAAATAACTTTGCTGACGGAACATAAAGTAAAAGATCAAATCTTTCTGGAGTATTACCACCTTTGTCTAAATAAATGTCTTTATATCCATCTTTGTTAAAGTCTTTAAATTTCCAAGTAAAATAATCAGCTAAATGTGTCAAATAGATTTCATTTTTTGAGTTTAGTAATTGAAATCCGTTTGATGTCAAGAAACCACTATATATTTTTCCTTGAATTGTCACAACCTGTTGAGAATAGATTGTTGAAGCAATATGAAGCGACCTACTTTTTTGAGCAAATAACTGAAAGGAAGTTATCATTAAATAAATAGTTGATATTACTTGGAATCGTTGTGTCATAAAATTGCCTAAGACTCGCTAATTTGTGAAAATTTTATAGTAATTGTTGTATCGTTCAACTAATCGTAGTATTTCCTAAAATCAGTAGGAGACAAAAACAACAGAAAAACTACCATAGTTTCCACCAAGATTTTTTTAATAATTTGTTTGCTTGTTCGTGTTGTGCTTGAATGGTGGCTTCGATTATAGAGTTATCAAGCCATAACTCATACCAATTCAAAAAAGTAATAGTGTCTTCATTGCCAAGTTCGTAGGAAGGATAAATGCCATTTCCACTACCTCTATCATCTGTCCAAATGTGACCATACTCTTTCCCATTTACGACTAAATTTAAACTAACTGCACATCCATAATTGCAAATTGCAAGTACACCATTCATTTGTTCATTGTCAGAATACTTATCTTCAAATTTATTAAGTTCATGTTGATATTCTTCTTCATTTTCATCCGCGTCAACAGATGGCTGAAATTTTAAATTCCAAGGCTCTGAATGTAAAAAAGGTTTACTTGGATTAAGTAATGAGTCGGGTCTTTTATAGTGAAAATCATCAAACAAAGAGTCCTCTATTGGTTCAAGCCCATAAAATGGCCCTGCACCACCATTCCCAATATTTGTCAAGAACTCAACATAATCAGTTGGTAATTTTACTTTGTGAGCTGATTCAAATTGTCGGATTTTGTCTAATGAAATTGCTGGGTTGAGTTTATATTTATGCTTATTTGCACCAAACAATCTATAATTCTTGTCCAACTGTTTTAGTTGTTCAAGTTTGTTTTTTATGCTATTTATTTGTTCGTTCATGATTGATATACAAGGTTGTGCTTGACTCGTCGTAGTCTCTTCTACGACCCAAAATAGCAAAGAGCGTCACGCTCATATCTTGCAAGAAATTTGAAGTCTCATAAAAAAGTACAATTTTTACAATGATCTTCAAACAGAGTAAAAGGAGTATCCTGAGCGTCACGCAAACACGTTCTTACAAGTAACGATATAGTCATTCGAGCCAAGTCTCCTTTTATTTTCTTTTCAGCGTTAGGACTAAGTACACAAGGAAATAGCGCTGTTTATTATCCTGTATTAATGAGCAAAAACGATAAAAAGTTGTCTGATTTGAAGAGCTGGTTTTCAATCAATTCAAATCCTTATCGTCATGAGTAAATTCTTAAAGTATGCCGTTGGACTAGATGTTTCCAAAGACAGTTTCCATGTTTGTTTATCCGTAATTGACACGTTACAAAAAGTAACAATTAAAGCAAGTCGTAGTTTTGCTAATCAGTCAAAATGTTTTCAAGAGCTTGCACAATGGGTTAAAAATCATCGTAAAGATGAGGATATTCCTATTGTTTACCTGATGGAAGCTACTGGGACGCATAGTCTGGGGTTTACCACGAAAATTTAGCATGGTTTCTCCATCATTTAGGCTGTCATGTAACCATTATTTTACCTAAAAAAGCCAAGCACTACTTTAAGAGTCTTGGTCTAAAAAGTAAAAATGACACCATTGATGCCAAAGGTTTAGCCCAAATGGCTGCCGAACAAAATCTTGATGTTTGGAAACCCATAAGCCCTCAAATAGAGGAGTTAAAGGCATTAACTCGTCATTATTCTAATTTACAAGAACAAAAAACAGTTTATAATAATCAAATTCATGCTATCGAAAGCAGCCACCATCATGACAAATTAGTGTTAAAAGACCTTTATGAATTAGTCGAATTAATGGAAACTAAACTTGTTGCCATTAAAAAACAAATTGATGTCGTTATTGAAAAAGATCCTTTTTTAAAAGAAAAATTTGCCTTAGTTTCACCCATTCAAGGAGTAGGTACTCTTACAATAGCCACCATCGTTGCTGAAACAAATGGATTTGAGTTTTTTGACAACCAAAGACAAGTAACTTCTTATGCGGGTTATGATGTAACGGAACGGCAATCAGGTAAATTTATTGGTAAAAGAGCCATCTCAAAACAAGGGAATTCTCGAATTAGAAAGATTCTACATTTACCAGCTTTTAATGTAGTAAGATTTCAACAACAACCCTTTACAAATCTTTTTGAACGTGTTTATGAACGAACTAATATGAAAATGAAAGGCTATGTTGCGGTTCAAAGAAAAATTTTAGTGCTTATTTTTTCCCTTTGGAAAAAGAATGAAAAGTATAATCCAAATAAAGTAGCCTCGATGAACGAGGCTACACTGGATGAAGTTCAAGAACTTCTCCTTCAAGAGTAGCAAATATAAAAATAATTATATTCAAAAATTAGTTTTTTCAGACAGTACCTCGTTCTAAGATTTTGGAATGATAAAATGTGTCACCGAAGACTTGAAAATTGAAAATGTATAGCTAATTTCGAGCGAGACGCTCTTCTATGTTTTAGGTCTTAGGAGAGCCTAAGACCAGACATTTATAAAAAAATGGCTAATGCTATTTACAACATTAGCCATTTTGCGTCCCTAAAAGCGTCTATATTTTACTTCTTAAATATCCCACCAAAATTTCAAGTCCTTTTTCGAAGTGAGTATTGTTTGGAATAACAATATCAGATGTTTTACGATAAGGCTTTACATATTTTTTGAAAGCTGGCTCAACGTGATTATCCCAACGATACATTACATCTTCTTTTTCACCGTATCCTCTTTCGGCGGCATCACGCCTGATTCTTCTATCCAGTCTGATTTTGCTTTTGGCATCCACAAAGATTTTTAAATCTAATAAATCCGCAATTTCCTTGAAGTAAAAAACGAACAAACCCTCAACCACGATAATTGGCTTTGGTTGAAATGTAATTATTTGTGGAACGATATCTGGATTATTAAAGGTGTATTCTTTCCGTTGGAAAGATTGACCAGAACGAATCGTTTCAACATCAAGTGCATACTGATGTAACTCTAACGATTCGGGTTCATCAAAATTGATGTAGCCATGTTTATCGATAACTTGCTCGTGTCTGTTTTTGTAATAATTATCTTGTGAAATCAAACAAATTTCATCTTTTGAAAAAGAATGAAGTAATTGATTGAGAAATAATGTTTTACCCGAAGCACTGCCTCCGGTGATGCCTACGATAAATGGTCGTTGGTCTGGTCTCATAAAATGATTAAAGTCGTTGAAAAATTTTAGCAAAGGTCGGAAAGATTGTTACAACTTGTATTTTAATTCTGACTCTTTTCTTTTTCAATCTTAAAAAGGAGGTCTTTTTCCTGTAATAATTTTACCATCGAGGATGGCCCATACCTGATTTTTGTAAGTATCGCCCAGCGGAATATTAAGGTCTTTGTCTAAATAAATCTGATTTCCTTCAATAAATTCTATTTTACTCAAGGAAATAATATAAGAACGATGCACACGTGCGAAACTTTCTGAAGGTAAAGATTCTTCAAGGTCTTTAACATTCAAAAGAGTGATAAATTTCCCTTTTTCAGTATGAATCGTCACATAATTTCCCAAGCCTTCAATAAAAAGTATTTCAGAAAGATTTATTCTTTGGATTCTATTGTCAGTTTTTACAAAAATAAAATTGTCTGGATTGAGTGGATTATTGGTGCTTTCCTGAGGCTGACTGACCGATAACTGTGGAATCTGAACTTTTTGTAAAGCCTGTAAAAAACGTTCAAAAGCAATGGGTTTTATCAGATAATCAATAGCATTATTATCAAAACCTTCGATGGCGTATTGTCTGTAAGCAGTAGTAAGAATAAACTTGCATTTGCCTTTTACAAGTTTTATAAAACTAATTCCTGAAAGCTCAGGCATTTGAATATCAATAAAAACTAAATCTATTTTTTGAGTATTGACAATATCTAGTGCTTCTAGTGGATCAATACTAGTTGCTACAAGATTTAAGTAAGGAATGTTTTTGATATAACTTGTTAGAATATCAATTGCAGCTTGCTCATCATCAATTATTAAACAATTTATACTCATAATGGTGCTCATTCAAGGGTGTAAAAATTCATCTGTTAGGTTAGTTAAGATGAATTCCGTTGGATGTTAATTCAATTTTGGATAATTATTTTAAGTTTTTACAACCGTATAAAGCGATGTGAAAGCATGGTAAATAAATTATTTTTACTATCAATTATTGAGTTTTTCTTACAAAGTGTCAGATTAGCTTTTAAAGGCTATTTAAGCCACTTTATGCGTTTTTCAATACAAAATTACAGATTGTAATCTAGATTGTAGTGCTTGATAATGAGGATAAAAAACTGCAAAATACTGATAATTGAGTTTACCCTTGAAAAGAAGTAGTTCGTCATTTTTTAAGAGGAGTTGGTGTAAATAATTTTTGCAATCAATTGATAAGAATAAAATTTGAACTTATAAGTTCTATGCGTAAACGTCATTCTAGTAGATGGTCTGCCTATTATATTCACCTAGTTTTCATCTAATCAATGAAATGAAAGGCTCGTCTTTATGATGTGCCTTTTGTGTTTTATAAGGTGCCGATAGCCTTCGGTTACAGCTTAATAAAAAGATTTACTTGATAAAAATGAGGGTCATCGATGATGTCTAATTGATGGCATCCAGCGTAGCCTAATTGAAGTCTTTTTTTAGTATTTTCAAGTCCTATTTTTCCTGATTGAATTTCTATTGGTCCTTGGCGTTTATAATTATGAGTCATAAACCGCAATTCATCTTTGTCAACGTTTACTGTAATTTTTAGAGGTTTCAGGTTATTATTCAACTCTCCATGCTTGAAAGCATTTTCAACGAAAGTAATTAAAATCAAAGGCATGATTTGTTTATCCGAGAGGTCACCAAGAACGGTCAAAATTATTTGTAAACGATTATCATAACGTAGCTGCTGAATCTCGATATAATTTTGAATATGCTTTAGTTCAGATGCCAAAGGCACTTTTTCTACTTGATAATTATCATGAAGGGTATAGCTCATCATCTCAGAAAGCAAGGTTATTGCCCTCGAAAGATTACTGGAATGGGTCTTGGCTTGGAAATAGAAAAAGTTTAGGGTATTGAATAGAAATTCTGGATTTATTTGATTCTTGATGCTCGAAAGTTCTGACCTCACGATAATTTTCTCTAGCTCACTTGTTTGTTTGGCTATTTCTTGCTGTTTTTTTTCTTGAATGATTGTTTTTTCAGCATACCAATATACAAATGCTGTAGGAATCATAATCATTAAATACCATGACCTCACCATCACATTGATACTCCAAAAAGGAGTTACATGAATGTTGGCTTCAGTGATAGGCATTAATGTTTTATCAATCCATACACCTAGGTTCGCAATTAAAAAAATGGATAAAAAAATGATGATACTTAGCAGTATAGGCTTTTTCTTGTCTAGTAAAAAAGGAAAAATTACTTTTAATGACAGGTAAAAAGTTGCCATTTTAAGTAGAATATTATAAAGGATAATTCCGAAACTAACAAGGTTGATTTGTGTGTCGAAATTTGAATAATGTATAATGCTATGAAACAAAAAATCTAATATCCAATAGTAGTAGTGGTACTTTATTTTAATAGAATTCATAAACTTAATTTCAGGAAGATTTTATGAATATGTTCTGAATGTTCAAATTTGACGACGTGATTATTAAAATATATAATGTAAAGCCTCCTTCGTATTTCTATCAAATCATCATATACTTCACTTTCATTTACTTCTTTTCTTCTTAAATAGATAATGGTTAAAAATAAATCATTTTCCTGTGTCTCAATTAATACTTTTATCGGACGTTCAGTACTATTTAACTCTCCATTTTTTAGGGCATTTTCTATGAATGGACTTAGCGTTAAAGGATGAATACGCCTGTAATTGATATTTCCAATGATGTCTACCTGAATCTGAAGTTTTTCACCAAACTGCATTTGCTGAATGGCAAAATAGTTTTGTATATATTTTATTTCTTGTTCTAGCGGCACTTTGCCTTCATCGTCGTTTTCTTTGATGGTATATCGCATCATTTCAGATAACAACATGACCGAATCCGAGAGCCTTCTTGATACTGGTAGCGCCTGAGCGTACAGAAAATTCAAAGAATTATAAAAAAAATGAGGATTGATTTGGTTCTTGAGTGATGAAAGCTCGGCTTCTAAAATTGATTTTTCAAGGATACTTTTTTGTAATTCAGCTTTGCTTTGTTCTCTTACATTCTGAACGAAATTAGTAGCAAACCAATAAGCTAAGGCAAAATGTATTGATAAGTAAAAGTTATTTAACCCAACCGTACAGGATTTATAAAAACTAAATGTGTTATTAGTGATGAAGGGATTATAAAGATAAACAAAAAAAGCATTCCCCAATGAAGATAATGTGGCTAACGTAATTAATAAAAAAAACAGTGTTCTATATTTTTTGGTTGGTAATGTATGGGGAAGAATGCGGTGAATCAGTAAGTAAAAGCAAATAATTATTTCCGAGACTGAGATAACAACATTTTGCATCATGTCGTGTGACTGAGCAAATTTTTGAGGTATGGTAATGAATCCAGATAAAAAAAAGTAGAAAGCATAAGCTATCCAAAAAATAATATGGCTACTTGTTTTTCTCATTCAATTACGCTCCTTTTCATTTCAAATTTACCTAGGAATAGGCTTTGATTGGGTTGTTTTTGCATGAAATGGTATATTATAATGCTGAATCAGCTTTATGTCAGTTTGAAAATGTTATTTCAAAAAATCTTTTTAAGATAGAACATTCATTAAGGGGATATTTTTGATGAAAGAATAATCTGTCAGAGAAAGTAGCTTAATTACAGAATGTGGAGGGATTTACAGGCAACTATTTTATAATGAATTCACCTTTTTTAATTTCACATCTCTCAATTCCGAACTTCTGAGTTATCTTTGTCGTTCAGTTTTATTAGAAGTGTTTATATGATTTAATAAAGGATTTTCAAAAGTTAAATGGACTGATTTTTTGAAAAAGCGTAACCTTTAACACATAAGAATGGGCGATTTAAAAATAAAAAAAGAGGACATCATTAGGGCGTTATCAACGGTACAAGAACCAGATTTAAAGAAAGATTTGGTTACGCTCAATATGATTAAAGACATTGAATTAGGTATTGGTGAGGTTCGTTTTACAGTAGTATTAACAACTCCTGCTTGCCCATTAAAGGAAAGAATTCGTAGAGAATGCGTTGAAGCTATCCATGAGCATGTGGATGAAAACCTAAGTGTAGTAATTGACATGACGGCCGATGTTACCTCTTCAAGAATGGGAACAGCATTGTTACCTAATGTCAAAAATATCATTGCAATTGCTTCTGGAAAAGGAGGAGTAGGAAAATCTACAGTAACAGCCAACTTGGCGATGGCGCTTAAACTTTCAGGAGCTAAAGTTGGAATTATTGATGCTGATATTTCGGGACCTTCTATTCCTGTTATGTTTGGTGCAGAGGACATGCAACCTTTGGTGAGTCAGATTAATGGTAAAAACATGATTCAGCCAATTATGCAATATGGCATCAAAATGATTTCGATGGGCTTTCTGGCTCCACAAGATAATCCAGTGCCTTGGCGTGGACCAATGGCTACGCAAGCGTTGCGTCAGTTTTTTAGTGATACCCATTGGGGCGAGTTAGATTATTTATTGATTGACCTCCCTCCGGGAACTTCTGATATTCACCTTTCATTGGTGCAACTTGTACCAGTAACTGGTGCGGTAATTGTAACAACACCACAGAAGGTAGCATTGGCTGATGCTACGAAAGGATTGATGTTTTTCCGCCAGCCACAAATTAATGTACCCGTGTTGGGCGTTATAGAAAATATGGCCTACTTTACGCCTGAAGAATTGCCAGATAATAAATATTATATTTTCGGAAAAGATGGCGGCAAGAACCTAGCGATTAAATACGAAACAGCATTATTAGGCGAAATTCCTTTGGTACAAAGTATCAGAGAAGCAGGTGATGAAGGTAGACCAGCAGTCATGAGTGACAGCATTATTGCCACTGCTTTTAAGCAATCGGCAGAATTGTTGGCTCAGCAAGTGGCTATCAGAAATGCAACAAAAGAAAAGACTACTCCAGTACAAGTAAAAGTGTAGTTTTTCTTGTATATTTGAGATAATTATTACCATTAAAACGCAAATGAAGTATTCTTAATTTGTGTGATATATTTTATGGAAACAACATTCGAACATCCTTTACAGGAAAAAATAGAAAAAGCCTTAGATAAAATCCGTCCGTATCTCGAAGCAGATGGAGGAAATGTACGTGTCCTTGAAATAGTTAATGGCAATACGCTTCGTCTTGAATTAATAGGTGCATGTAGTTCATGTTCGATGTCTGCCATGACATTTCGCGGAGGTATTGAAGAAACAATTTTGCGTGAAATACCCGAAATTATCAAGGTAGAAGCCGTAAATATGTAATTCAATATGAATTCTCAATAAATCAAAAACCCTTGTAGCATGTAATGCTACAAGGGTTTTTTCTTACCTTTGCTTATGGTGTAGACTATTGGGATACAGTCATCAGCTTTCGGTTTTAGGTGATATCTCTTGATTTACTACTATACCATTTCCCATTTTTTATTTCATCCATATCAACATCAAAAATTAATTCCCTTTTATGAAAATAGGCATCTTCTTTGGCGGTCCTGCCCGTGAGCGTGAAATCAGTTTTGCTGGAGGTAAAACCGCAATGGAAAATATTGATAAAACGTTGTTTGAACCAATTCCTGTATTTGTGGATGGGTTAGGAAATTTTATTTTACTAAATCCTGATTTAGTCTATTCTGCTTCGATTCGGGATTTCTATCCACCAAAGTCATATCAAGGAGATTACAGTATTTATGTTGAATCTTTAGGGCAATTATCTGATGAAGCATTGAATGAAATAATTTCGAAAGTTGGTGAGCGAATTAGCCCAGAGCAGTTTTCAAAGAAATTTGATTTTGTTTTTATCGCGATGCACGGTCCAGCTTGCGAAGACGGAAGTATCCAAGGATTATTAGAATGGTATGGTGTTCCTTATTCAGGGCCAAGTTTGATGGGCTCGTCGATAGGAATTGATAAAATTGCACAGAACGATTTAATTCGTTTGTCTGTCGGATTAGATAAAAAAACGACAAGCATCAGCCGTGAATATTTTGAAAGCAAAGATGCTACAGTACTGTTTGAAGAAGTAAAGGCATCAGTAGGTTTACCGTTTGTAGTTAAAGCCCCACATCAGGGTTCATCCATCGGAGTAGCTTTTGTGAAAAAAGATTCTGTTGAGGATTTTGTGAAAGCCGTTAAACAATGCTTGTTTATCAGAGAGGTTTCTTTAGATGAATGGAATTGTACTGAGCATACAGCCTTCGTACAGACGATGGCGAATTTAGATGAAGGTATCGGTTTGCCCGTTTCGATGAATGGAGAAGTGGTGTATCATCCAGTTGAACTATTAGCAAAAATTACTGCACATTTTGAAAACTCACAGGAAAATGTAGCCTTGATTTCGATGAATTCAGAAGATGCCGTTTTGATTGAAGGTTTTGTAAAAGGGCAAGAGTTTAGTTGTGGCGTTATTCAAAATCCAGACTGTGAGTCTGTGGCTTTACCACCGACTGAAATTGTAGCCAATGTGGAGGTATTTGACTTTAAAGCCAAATATCAATCGTCGGCTACTCGCAAGAAAATCCCGATTAGAACATCTTTAGAAAATAATCAACAAGTACAAGCGGATGTAAAAAAAGCATTTGATTCACTAAAGTTTGGTGTGTGTACGCGTATAGATGGTTTTGTTACGCCAGAAGGTAAAGTGCTTTTGCACGACCCAAACACCATTCCGGGGATGTCGCCAACGTCTATTATCTTTAAGCAAATGGCCGAAATTGGTTTGAACGTAACCGATTCTATTACATATTTCATTCGCCAGTCAATTCGCGAAAGAATGCGTACAGGGAAAAATACGTTTAAGTTTCAGCAGTTATTAACTAAACTCGATACTGCAATTGCTAAGCGTCTTGAAGAGATGGAAGATAGACAGAAAGTAGCGATTATTTTCGGAGGGTTCTCGGCAGAAGAGCAAGAAGAAAGTTTTGTAAAAGCCAGAAAAGTGTATGCTACCTTGTCGGCTTCAACGGAATATTATCCAGTACCAGTTTTTGTAACAGGTGAAAACCACCTTAGCGAAGAACTATACTTGTTACCAACCAATTTGATGTTTAAAGAATTTGCTGAAGATATAAATAAAGCACTAGATGGCTCAATTCACCCATTGATTGTTGACACCAGAAAAAGTGCGGAAAAAATCACATTGCATTATACTGGAAAACTAGTAGGAACAGTAGAAGCAATTAGTAGAGAGAAATTGCATGAAATAGTAGATTTAACATCTATTTGTACAACTGATATTGCAATTGATTTACCTGTTTATTTGTAAAAGTCAATTTATAAAGATGTACCAAAAGCCAGAGAATGAAATTTTCACTGGCTTTTATGCTATTAGCAAGAAAATAATCTAAAAATAATCATTGTATTCTGATAAAATTGAAGGAAAATACTATGAAAAATACAAAATCTATTAATTTTGTACCTTCGTTTGAACAATCTTTGAGTTAATGGGTAAGTTCCTGTTGCTCAGAATCCCAAAATCATGTCTTCCAAAAAAATACAATCAGCTCTTATTTCGGTTTATTACAAAGACGGACTCGCTCCGATTGTCGAATTACTTCATCAAAATGGAGTAAAATTATACTCGACAGGTGGTACGCAAACTTTTATTGAAGAATTAGGTATTCCTGTGACAGCAGTAGAAGACCTGACAAGTTATCCTTCTATTTTTGGAGGAAGAGTAAAAACCCTTCACCCAAAAGTTTTCGGTGGTATTCTTTATCGTCGTGACCATGAAGGTGACGTAGCTACAGCGGCACAATACGAAATTCCTTCAATCGATTTAGTGATTGTTGATTTATATCCTTTTGAAGAAACAGTTGCAAGTGGCGCATCTGAAGATGATATCATCGAAAAGATTGATATCGGTGGTATTTCACTAATCCGTGGTGCTGCTAAAAACTTCAATGATGTGTTGATTGTTTCGTCTCGTACTCAATACGCAGAAGTACTTTCTATTTTAGAAGCTAAAAACTGTAGTACAGATTTATTAGATCGTAAACGTTTTGCGATGTTGGCTTTTGGTACATCTTCTCATTACGATACTGCCATTCATACTTATTTTAATGGTAATACTAATGATATTTACGATTTCAAATCTTTACCACAAAGTACGCTTCGTTATGGTGAAAACCCACATCAATCGGCTACTTTCTATGGTGACTTAGAAGCATTGTTTGATAAATTGCACGGTAAAGAATTATCGTATAATAACCTTGTCGACGTAGATGCTTGCATTACTTTGTTAGATGAATTCAAAGAAACATCTTTCGTTATCATCAAACATACCAATGCTTGTGGCGTAGCGTCTGCTGAAACGGTTCATCAAGCATATTTGAATGCTTTTTCTTGTGATACTATTTCTGCATTTGGTGGAGTATTGGCTACTAATGGAACAGTAGATAAAGCATCAGCTGAAGAAATGAATTCATTATTTTTCGAGATTTTGATTGCTCCGGATTTTACTGAAGAAGCTTTGGTAATATTGAAGTCTAAGAAAAATCGTATTTTATTAAAACGCAAACCTGTACAAAATTCAACAATGATGTTCAAAACATTATTGAATGGTGTATTGGAACAAGATAAAGATTTAGCTACCGAAACCGTTGCTGATTTTAAAACCGTAACGACCAAAGCACCGACTGATTCAGAATTACGTGCGTTGGAATTTGCTTTGAAAATCTGTAAGCATACTAAATCTAACACTATTATTTTAGCAAGAGAAGGACAGTTATTGGCTTCTGGAGTTGGACAAACTTCAAGAGTAGATGCTTTAAAACAAGCCATTGATAAAGCTGCTGAGTTTGGTTTTGATTTGCAAGGTTCTGTAATGGCTTCTGATGCTTTCTTCCCATTCCCAGACTGTGTGGAGATTGCTCATAAAGCTGGTATTACTGCGGTTGTTCAGCCAGGAGGGTCGATTAAAGACAAAGATTCAGTAGCTTATTGCGACGCTAATGACTTGGCTATGGTAATGACAGGTGTTAGGCACTTCAAGCACTAAGAATCAGCCTTTTAATATAATTTTTATAAGACCTCGTTCATGTTTTGAGCGAGGTTTTTTACATTATTTTAGTTTATAAAATCTATACTAAAATTTCATTTCATCAATTCTGTAAAAAAGCCTGTTTTTTAGCCCAAATTCTACGCAAAAATCAACAAACGTTAGATGATTTGATAGGTTTTTTGTATTTTTACTTTTTAATTGGAAATAAAGCAAATTGGGCGGATTAAACAACACGTTACAAAAATCTTCAAAAAATATAAATGAAAATGGAAGTGAGGGTTTTGTCGTTTAGTATATAAAATATTGATGACATCCAAAATCAACCTTCCAAAATCAAATAAAATATGTCAGAATATCAGGAACTAGAAGAAAATAGTAGAGCTAATTATGATGCCGATAACATTCAGGTACTTGAAGGCCTTGAGGCAGTAAGAAAACGTCCATCCATGTACATTGGGGACACTGGATTTAAAGGTCTCCACCACTTAATTTGGGAAGTTGTTGATAACTCAATAGATGAAGCCTTAGCAGGTCATTGCGATTCGATTAAAGTAACTATCAATACTGATAATTCAATTACCGTTGAAGATAATGGCCGTGGTATTCCTACAGGAATGCACACTAAAGAGAAAAAGTCAGCTTTAGAGGTTGTAATGACGGTTCTTCACGCAGGAGGTAAATTTGATAAAGATACTTATAAAGTATCAGGTGGCTTACACGGTGTAGGGGTTTCTTGTGTGAATGCTCTTTCAACTGACTTAAAAGTAACCGTAAATCGCGATGGAAAAATCTTCCAACAAGAATATAAAATTGGTGTTCCACAATACCCTGTAAAAGAAGTAGGTGAAACAGACCGTACAGGTACAACCGTTACATTCAAGCCTGATGCTACTATATTCACGGTAACTGAATATAAATATGAAACAGTAGCTGGTCGTTTGCGTGAATTGTCGTTCTTGAACGCTGGTATTCAAATTAGTTTGACCGACCTTCGTGATTTAGATGAAAATGGTACTCCTAAAGGCGATTTATTCTTCTCAGAAGGAGGTTTAAGTGAATTTGTATTGTATTTGGATGCAAGCCGAGATAAAATCATTGAAGCGCCTATCTATATGGAGGGTGACAAAAATGGCGTTCCTGTGCAAGTAGCGATGATGTACAATACTTCATATACTGAAAACGTAGTGTCGTATGTAAACAACATCAATACGATTGAAGGTGGTACACACGTGGCTGGTTTCCGTGGTGCTTTAACACGTACTTTGAAAAATTATGCTGACAAATCGGGTGCTTTAGATAAACTAAAAATTGATATTGTTGGTGATGACTTCCGTGAGGGGTTAACTGCTGTTATCTCTGTAAAAGTAGCCGAACCTCAATTTGAAGGACAAACCAAAACCAAATTAGGGAATGGTGAAGTATCAGGAGCGGTTTCGGCGGCGATGTCTGATATGTTAGAGTCGTGGTTAGAAGAACACCCGAAAGAAGCTCGTCAGATTGTGGCTAAAGTAGTATTGGCGGCTCAGGCTCGTCATGCAGCTCGTAAAGCTCGTGAGATGGTTCAGCGTAAAACAGTATTAGGTGGAAACTCTTTGCCAGGTAAACTAGCTGACTGTTCTGACAATGACCCACATATCTGTGAATTATATTTAGTAGAAGGGGACTCAGCAGGGGGTACAGCCAAACAAGGTCGTAACCGTGCATTTCAAGCAATTTTACCACTAAGAGGTAAAATCTTGAACGTAGAAAAAGCCCAAGAATATAAGATTTACGAAAGTGAAGAAATCAAGAATATGATTACGGCTTTGGGTGTAAGTTTTGGTAGAGATGGAGACGAAAGAGCCTTGAATACTGAAAAATTACGTTACCATAAAGTAATCATCATGACGGATGCCGATGTTGATGGTTCTCACATCAGAACCTTGATTTTAACTTTCTTCTTCCGTTACATGAAAGATTTACTTGATAAAGGCTATATCTATATCGCACAACCACCATTATACCAAGTGAAGAAAGGACAGCAAATGGAATATTGCTGGACAGAAACACAACGTGAGCAAGCTATCAAACGCATTGCAGGTAATGGGAAAGAAGATTCAGTAGGAGTACAACGTTACAAAGGTCTTGGAGAGATGAATGCTGAACAATTGTGGGAAACTACGATGAATCCAGATACACGTACTTTGAAACAAGTAACGATTGAGTCTGCTGTTGAAGCTGATCATTTATTCTCAATGTTGATGGGTGATGAAGTTCCACCACGTCGTGAGTTTATTGAGAAAAATGCAAAATATGCTAAGATTGACGTATAGTTATTCTTTGTTAGAAAATATAAAACCGAGATTCCTTTTGAAGAGAATCTCGGTTTTTGTTTTATAATAGAAAATTCGATTTAAAACATTCCCAACTGCTCATTACTCCCCAATTTTCCAGTATAATAATCATTTACATCTTTATATTCATCTGGAAGATTTTTTCTAGTACAAGAGATATTAAAATGTGTAAAAATCTTCTCTAATTCCTCTGCTGCCTTATGACCTGCTTTGTCGTTATCTAAATAAAAAACTACGTTCACTCTTTTAAATAATTTTGCCCATTCTTTTTTGAAGATATTAGCTGTTCCTAAACTAACTGCTGTTTTGCCTTCCTGCACCAATCGCATACAGTCGAAAGCTCCTTCTGTAATATATACCGTTTCGCCTGTTCTAGTTTTCTTTAATGTATCGGCATTAAAGAGCGTTAAAGGCTTATTATTCAAAAAACAATATCGATTCGTACCTTCAATAGGTTTATCAACCACACGGCCTTGTAAATAAACAATTCGACCTTCGCGATAATAAGGAATGATTAATGAATGGGCGTAAAAAATAAGGTTGTTTTTTGTATTATATAGCCCTGATTCTTGTAGGTCGAGGGTTGCGAAATGTTGTTTTAAATACCAAGTTACTTCGGTATAATCTTTAATGACAAACAGATTAAAATCTTTAATGGTTTTATCAGTAAACCCACGATGTTTTAAATATGCAAGAGCTGATTGAGACAATTCATTTGATTTTTGTTGCAAACAAAAATTACGAAAAGCTTCATAAATCTGAGAATGTATTTCTTCGGTTGGCTTTTCTTTTTCTTGTACTCGTCTGATGGCGGCAACATCAAACAAATTGCTAGTAGGTAGTTTTTTCTTGGTGTATGTTGAATGCTTTTCAAAACCTGGAATATATTCTACTGCCATTTCTTGAATGGTAGATTTTATATCCATTTTCTTGATTTCTGAATACAAACTAATGCTATTGCCAGTTTTGGCACAACCAAAACAATAAAAACTATTGGTATGTGGATATAGCACCAACGATGGCGTATCGTCATCATGAAATGGACAAATCATCCGCTGTCGCTTAACGTCAAGTCCTAAATCTTCTGCTATTTGCAAAATAGATATTTGGTTAAGCTCGTCTAAAATGTTCATGAGAAATATGATTCTTTTTTAAAACAAAAAACCCGTAAGAATAAGTTCTAACGGGCTCTTAGTTAATATATTTATCAATGATAATTAGTTATTACTAAATCTCATTTTCAATTCATTAAGTTTTGATTTTACAGAAGTATCAATCTGACGATCGTTTACTTGAAGGATATATCCACCAATCAAATCTTCTTCAATTTTCTCAATGATTTCTACATCTTTTCCAGTTGTATTAGCAACAATCTGCTGGAATTCAGCTTTTTGTGCTTCTGTCAGTGGAGTAGCTGTAGTAACATAAGCTTTCTGAATACCTTTGTATAATTCATATTGAATAAGGTAATCTTCAGCAATTAGTTTTAATACTGATTCACGATTTTTTTGAGTAATAATTTCAAAAATAGACATCGTTGAATCATGTACTTTACCTTTGAAAATTTTTCTAAGTATCGTCAATTTATGATAGTGAGATACGATAGGATTTTTCAACAGTAAGTAAAACTGATGGTTTTCGTCGCAGACTTGGTTGAAGAGTTTCATGTCTTCATATACCTGAGCTTCAACGTTTTTTTCTATCGCCAAATCAAGCAAAGATTTGGCATATCTGAATGCAACGGTTTGCTGGGACATTTTAATTTTGGATTTTTGATGTTGAATTTAGATAATAAGTATCCTCCTTCTTTATTCAAATCGTAATATCAACTAATCGATATTAGTTTAATTTAGCATCAGCTAACAAAGTATTTACCAAAGCTTCTTGAGCAGCACGGTCAGCTAACTGAGTACGTAATACTTTTTCTGCAATTTCAAGTGATAAAGTAGCAGCCTCTTTTCTTAATGAAGCCACAGCACTTACTTTCTCTTGGTTGAAGGCAGCACGAGCTTTCTCAATTTCTTCTGCACCAGCTTTCTGAGCTTCAGCTCTAGCTTGTACAATCATTGCTTCGCTAGCTTCTTTAGCTTCTTTTAAAACTCTGTCACGCTCAGCACGTGCTTCTGCGATTAGTTTTTCGTTACCAGCTTTCAATTCCGCCATTTCTTGACGAGTTTTTGCTGCTAAAGAAAGAGCATCTTCAATTGATTGTTCTCTTTCTTGTAAAGATGCCATGATTGGTTTCCAAGCAAATTTTGATAACAAGAAAAACAAAAGACCAAAAATTACTAATTGCCAAACTATTAGACCAAGACCAGGGGTAATTAAATCCATCGTTGTCTGTGATTTTGTATGTGAAAATTTCTATGAATGCTTTCTAAAAACGTAAACTAACTTTCTGACTTAGAGAATGTATAGTGCACATTTGATATTTTTTAAGATGAAAATCAGCAATAGCCTAATGCTTTACTTGCTGATTTTCAAATTTTGCTTTTGATTAAGATTCAGCTACCAAAAAACTAATTTTTTCAGATATGAATACTAATCAGTTGGTCTTGAATTACTTCAATGTTACCAACAAACAGATTACCGCTGCGAAAAGAGCTACGGCTTCAACGAATGCTGCAACGATCAACATAGCACCTTGGATTTTTCCAGAAGCTTCAGGTTGACGAGCGATAGCTTCCATTGCAGAACCACCGATACGACCAATACCTAAACCAGCACCGATAGCTGCAACACCAGCACCTAAACCAGCAAGACCTAAACCTAAAGAAACTTCTCCTAAGATTGACAAAAGTGACATAATTGTAATTGTTTATTTGTTAAATTAATTTGAAAAACGTTTGAAAAAATATTAATGATGGTGCTCTTCAACAGCTGAACCAATATAAGTTGATGTCAACATAGTGAAGATATATGCTTGTAATAAAGCTACCAATAATTCGATAAGGTTCATGAAAATAGAGAAACCAACGATGATTGGGCTAATTGCGATACTTTCAAAGATAAAAATTAATGAAATTAAGCTCAATAAAATGATGTGTCCTGCACTGATGTTAGCAAAAAGACGAACCATTAAAGAGAAAGGTTTCATGAACAAACCGATAACTTCTACGGGTGTTAACAATATCAATAACCATTTCGGTACGCCCGGCATAGCAAAGATGTGTCCCCAATAAGTACTTCTTCCGTTAAGGTTAGTTACAAAGAAAGCAATTACTGCTAAAACTAATGTTACTGCGATGTTACCAGTTAAGTTGGCACCACCTGGTAATAATCCTAAAAGGTTGTTAATCCAGATAAAGAAAAACAATGTTAATAAGTATGGCGTAAAGCGTCTGTAATGTTTTTCACCAATGTTATTTTTTGCGATTTCGTCACGAACAAAAATGATGATTGGTTCTAATAACGACTGTAATCCTTTCGGCGCTTTTCCTTCACGTTCTTTATAACCTTTGGCTACTGAGAAGAAAATAGTCAATAAAAGCACAGCGCTTAATAATAATGATGCTACGTTTTTAGTGATTGAAAAATCAAAAACTGGAGAACCATCTTCGGCAACAATATGGTGATGTTCTAATTTTAGTCCTTCGTAAGAAACAAGCTCATGGTGTTCATTTTTGAACTTACTTGAAGAGAATACCTTTACTCCACCTTTGTTAAAAACGATACAAGGTAAAGGGATTGAAACATGTGAATGTCCAATAGTAGCAAAGTGCCATTCGTGTTCGTCACCGATGTGTTCAAGGATAAGTTTACCTGGCTCGAATTTCGCTTCGCCATGACTTTCTTCATGCTTGCCTTCTACGGCTTCTGTGCTAGTTTCAGTAGTAGGCGTAGCTGTTGTATCAGCACTATGCTCATGCTGAGCAAAAGTTACTGAAGAGAACAAAAATAAAAAAGCTAAAATATTTGAAAAATACACTTTCTTCATCACGGCTTCTTGGAAGTATATGGTTGTTTTTTGAATATTCTTAATAATAATCTTTACTCTTGGTTGGTGATAATCAATACTTTATAAATAAAACTAATTGATTCACCTCTAAAAGTGTCGCAAGTTACGATACAATCCGTAAATTTCAAACCCTGTGTAACATAAATAGAGTACAAAAAAATTGGTAATAAAGATATAGATGTCTTTTGTACCCATATAAGCAATTACGCCAACGAAAATCAGACTTAGAATTAACCTTGTTACAATACCACCTAAATAGAATTGCACAAAGTGCTCGCGATTGTTAGCAAACCCCATTTGAGCCAGCAGATGATTCAGGTAAGAAACCGCAAAAAAGAAAGCCAATATTATCCATTTATAAGAATGAAGATATTGGGAAAGTCCTATTTGTGGCGAAAAATAAAATACCAAACCCAAGACAATCGTTAGGATAATGATTCTAAGCATAATCAATAATTTTTGCAAAGGTAGGCAAAGACTAACTTTCAGAAAAGGAGAATCATAAAAAAAGCTACTCAACGAAATACGTTAAGTAGCTTTTTTATTTTTTGAGCTAATCCTTACTTTACTTGATAAGTATTTTTAGCGATACCAATGCCTCCGCTAAATGCTGTTCCTTCTACCACAATGTTGATACTTGTCTTTGCATCTGTATTCCAGTAAGTTAAGGTAGCTTTCCCTGTTGAATCCGTTTGAACATTAGGAGCCCAATGGAGTGTAGAGCGAAAATCTGGACGAACATTTTCTGGTTTATCTACATCGTATTTAGGCGCATAGAATTCGCGGGCTACATGATAGCCAAAACGCTTTTGAAGAGCAACTCCTAATGCAGGGTCTTTTGAATAATCATAGTTTGCTCCCCCTCTTTTTGTTAAAACGGATATTACTCCATTGCCAGCTCTTGATCCAAAAATAGCAGCATCTGCGCCTTTTAAAATATCAATTTCATCTACATCACAAGGATTAATACCTGTTAAAGCATCTATAGTTGTCGCCATCCCATCTAAAACAACAAGTGGGTCATTACTTGCGTTTATAGAGCCCATGCCTCTGATTACTACACTATATCCTCCATTACCATCAGGCGAAATTTGTACGCCTGCTACTCTCCCTTGTAGCATTTGTAACACGTTGGTAGCACCAGCACATAAAATATTATCCACTTTTAGGGTATTACTGGCCCTACCATAAATTTTACGAGAATCTTGTGGCGTTTCTTTTTTAGCTTTCACTACCACTTCGTCTAACATCTGAACTTTATCAAGTTTAAATTTCTTCTCTAGTTCAATAGCATCCTTCGCTTTTTTCAAGAAATCAGCAAGTTCTTTGGCATCAAATTCAATAGGATTAAAAGGCGTTCTTATAATCTGTACTTTAGGCGGACTTTGTTGTGGGTCTATAGATACCTGAAGGTTCTTACTTCCTTTATCTTTCATGCCTTGTACAAAAACTTGCGTGCTATCATTAAAATCAATGCCATAAAAAGCATAGTTTCCTAAAGAATCTGCACTTCCCATTAAAATCTGAGGATTTTCTTTTTGCGTTTTCAACATCAATGTCAAGCTTACATTATTAGCAGGCTTGCCATTTGGACGTAATGCTTTTCCTGTTACACTCAATCCCGTTTCTAAGATATGCTGAAAATTAGGTCTTTTATTTTCAAGAATATCCTTCCATATAAATCGCCTCCAGCCTTGTGTTAACATCAATATATCTAAATGTCTAGCGGCATTCTCATTGTTAGATTCAAAATAATAAGCAGGCTGTTCTATATTACCTTTTATACTTGAATAATATTCGCCTGTTTTTTTCTCAGCAACATCTGAACTCAACAATAAATATGTTAATAAATTACCCTGAAATGCATCAGGAATTACTTGTCCAGCATCAGTTACGGCCACTGAAAAATCGCCTTTCAATGGTTTTCCTGTTTTATCTGTAGCTTCCAAATTCAGCGTTACTTTTTCTCTGTTTTTATAGATTGCCTTATCTGTACTAACTTTTAAATTTATCTGTTTGTCTTGCTGTACAAAAACAAGGCGTTCGCATCTTGGTTCGCCTTTTGCATCGAACATCGTAATTTGTATAATACCATCATCAGGAATTTTTTCCTTAGGAATGCTTACGCCAAAAGATTTTAGTTTTTCAGAACCCTTCGCCACAAAACAGATTTGTCCTCTTTGTTGTGCTATAATGACAATATCCTTGGCTTTATCGACAGGGGTGGGGGTACTATTTGAGATAAAAACTTTTATCTTTTCTTTGTTAGAAACATTATCTATCGCCATCGTGTAGCCTTGTTGATAGGCTGTAGGTAAAACAAAAGACTTTAATGTACCATCTTTTTGCTTGACGTATGCGGTATAGGTTTCTAAATTTTCTGGCGTAAAGTTAAAATATCCCATTCCTAAATGTTCAGAATTGAAGGCAGCAGCGGTGTCTTTAGTACTGCTTAGTACAAACCCCTCGTGTTCTACTCCTTTTCCTGCAATATTTACAGCCTTGAAACCTACTCGCGTTTGAAGACCCACCACTAAATTTCCGCCTTCTGGAAAAAATTGTAAATCAGCAACTTCCTGTAATTTGTTTCCTGCGGTTTCGGTCAGTTTGTTTTTTGAAGCACCTTCCCAAATTTTTATTTCTTGCCTGAAAAAAAACTCTTCTGAGAAGTTTCTCATATAATTAGTATAAGCCCTGATTTGATAACTTCCTTCTGCTAAAGAATCAGGAATAAGAATATCACCAAAGGTTGAACCATCAGATTTTAAAGTACGCTGTGCAATAATTTTGCCTTTTGACTCATCTATTAAGTCAACATATAACACTCTGCTGACAGAATCTATTCTATGATAAGTAGCATCAAACAAGTAGCCCTTGAACCAAATGGTTTCACCTGCTAAGTAATAAGGCTTGTCAAGGTGTAAATAAACTTTTTCTTGTGGGTTTTCATGATGGAATTTCTCGAATTTGGCGACTAATTTTTGAATAAAGTCGTCTCCATCTTCCATAAAAGTAAAGGCAGAGGTGATAAAGAGTGTGATAGATAGAAAAGTAAATAGCTTGCGATTCATGCGTTTAGGTGGGTTTTGTTGTAATACCTTTTAAACGATTCAAATATCTTAGTTGGTGTTTACAAACACAATTATTTTGTGATAGGTGGGGTTTAATGAGGTACAAAAAAAAGATGACCACAATTAATTAAAATTGAGGCCATCTTTTTATTTATATTTAACACTACAGTGTTGTAAGGTCGAAACCGTCCATGAAGGCAGTGGTGAAATTTCCAGATTTAAAACGTTCGTCATCCATTAATTTAATATGGAATGGAATAGTAGTTTTAATTCCTTCAATCACAAATTCTTGCAAAGCACGTTTCATACGAAGCAAAACTTCTTCACGGGTTTGTCCCGATACGATTACTTTCGCAATCATTGAATCGTAGTTTGGTGGAATAGTATAGCCAGAATACACGTGGCTGTCGATTCTCACACCACGACCACCTGGAAGGTGAAGATTAGTGATTTTCCCTGGAGACGGACGGAAGCCGTTTTTAGGGTCTTCAGCATTAATACGGCATTCTAAAGCAAACAATTTAGGGAAATAGTTTTGCCCTGAAATAGGTTCGCCCGCTGCTACTTTTATTTGTTCTTTGATTAAGTCAAAATCAGTAACTTCTTCAGTAATCGGGTGTTCTACTTGGATACGTGTATTCATTTCCATGAAATAAAAATCTCCGTGTTTGTCAAGTAAAAATTCGATTGTACCAGCTCCTTCGTAACCAATAGCCGAAGCACCTTTGATGGCAGCTTCACCCATTTTAGCTCTTAGCTCAGGCGAAAGGGCAGGTGAAGGCGTTTCTTCACACAATTTTTGGTGACGACGTTGGATAGAGCAGTCACGTTCTGATAAGTGACAAACTGTACCGAATTGGTCTCCAACAATTTGAATTTCAATGTGGCGTGGTTCCTCTACATATTTTTCCATGTAAAGCCCATCGTTCCCAAATGCTGCTGCTGATTCAGTTTTAGCATCTGTCCATAATTTATCAAATTCTTCTTCTTTGCGGATGATTCTCATACCACGGCCACCACCACCAGCAGTTGCTTTGATGATAACAGGGTATTTGATGTCTTTCGCTAAAGCTTTTGCTTCTTCTACCGTATCAATCAATCCATCTGAACCAGGAATTACAGGAACTCCTGATTTTTTCATAGTGTCTTTAGCTGTTGCTTTATCACCCATCGAATTGATTTGATCGGCGGTAGCTCCAATAAATTTGATACCATATTCAGCACAAATTCTTGAAAATTCAGCATTTTCAGATAAAAACCCATATCCTGGATGTATCGCATCTGCACCAGTAACTTCGGCAGCAGAAATAATAGCAGGAATATTTAAATAAGATTGACGACTTGGTGGTGGGCCTATACAAACGGCTTCATCAGCAAATTTTACGTGAAGGCTTTCACGATCGGCAGTTGAATAAACAGCTACCGTTTTAATGCCCATTTCTTTACAAGTCCTGATGATGCGAAGAGCAATCTCACCTCGGTTGGCAATTAATATTTTTTTAAACATGATTCAATTTGAGCATTTGAAAACTTGAGAATTTATAATTTGATAACTAAAGGTTTAGCAAATTATTCTATCTTCAAATTAAGCCAGTTCTACAACAAATAATGGTTGGTCAAATTCAACTGGCGTTGCATTTTCAACCAAGATTTCAACAACTTTACCTGAAATCTCAGATTCAATTTCGTTGAATAATTTCATTGCTTCAATGATACAAACGGTTTTACCTTTTGTGATTTCTTTGCCTATTTCAACAAAAACTGGTGAATCTGGGCCAGAAGAACGATAGAACGTTCCAATCATTGGTGATTTGATAGTAACTCTATTGGCATGAACTACTGGAGCTGCCGCAGGAGTAGCTGGTGCCGCAGGAGCTGCCGCCGCTGATGTTGCAGGAGCCGCCACTGGAGCAGCCGCAACTTGTGGAGCTGCTACTTGCTGAATTACTGGTGCTGCACCATAACGTTTAACAGATAATTTTAACTCCGAAGTTTCGATATTTACTTCATCAAGGGTTGATTGTGCAATAAAATCAAGGAGTTTCTGAATTTCTTTATTTTCCATGTTAGGACTGTTATAGGGATTACTTTACTCTTTCAGCGTACTCGTATGTACGAGTATCAACTTTAATTTTTTCGTCTGTTTGGATGAATAATGGTACGATAATAGTTGCTCCAGTTTCTACTGTAGCTGGTTTTTTCGGCGAGTTAGCTGTGTCTCCTTTGATACCTGGTTCAGTATAAGTTACTGTTAACTCAACAAATGGAGGCATTTCGCAAGAGATAGGCAATTCAGTTTCGGCGTTAATTAAAATCTCAACTTCTTGGCCTTCTTTCATCAAGTCGGCAGCTTCAACCATTTCTTTATTAAGGGTGATTTGTTCGAAAGTGATGTTATCCATGAAAGTAAAACCAAACTCTTCAGCATAAAGATATTGGAATACTCTACGTTCAACACGAACAGGGTAGATATTTACACCTGAGTTGAAGGTATTATCAATAACTTTTCCAGAAGTCAATGATTTCAATTTTGTTCTTACAAAAGCAGGTCCTTTACCTGGTTTCACGTGCAAGAATTCAATAATTGAAAATAAATCATTATTGAATTTAATTACTAAACCGTTTTTGATGTCTGCAGTATTTGCCATTTTTTATAATTGATATTAAAATAATGATTATCAGTACTGGTAATCATCTCAGCAATATCGCTATTATTATTTTAAATAAATTTTGTTACTATGAATAAAGTATCTGCAAAATTAATCTTTTATTGATAAATAGTAAAATAAATAAATACTAGAAATTTTGCGAGGTACATAGTGGTCAATTTAGGCTTAATATGCCCATTTCAGATAGATACTTCCCCAAGTAAATCCTCCACCGAATGCTGCTAATACTAAATTATCTCCTTTTTTTAATTGAGATTCATAATCCCACAAACATAAAGGAATTGTAGCGGCTGTGGTATTACCATATTTTTGGATAGTCAACATTACTTTGTCTGGTCCAATTCCCATACGGTTTGCCGTAGCATCAATAATTCTTTTATTGGCTTGATGAGGCACTAAGAAAGCTACATCTTCACCAGTAAGCTGATTACGTTCCATAATTTCAGCTGAAACATCAGCCATTCTAGTGACGGCAAATTTAAATACAGCTGGACCTTCTTGATGAATATAATGCTGACGTTGGTCAATTGTTTCGTGAGTAGGAGGATAAGCACTTCCACCAGCCTTTTGGATTAAGTGGTTAGCTCCTGAACCATCAGATTTCAATATGAAATCTTGAATACCCAAGCCCTCTGTATTAGCTTCTAATAAAACAGCACCAGCGCCATCGCCAAATAGTACACAGGTAGTTCTGTCAGTATAATCAACAATGGAAGACATCTTATCTGCACCCACTACTACTACTTTCTTATATCTGCCCGCTTCAATAAACATAGCACCCGTAACAAGGGCGTTTAAAAAGCCAGAACAAGCAGCTGCTAGGTCATAAGAACCAACATGAGGTATGCCTACTGCCTCACAAATAATATTAGCAGTAGCTGGGAAAAAATGATCAGGAGAGATAGTAGCACAAATTAATAAATCGATTTCCTCTGGCTTAGTGTTTGTTTTGGCTAATAAACCCTTAACTGCCTCTATTGCCATTACAGATGTACCTTTTCCTTCTCCACGTAGAATATGACGTGTTTTAATGCCCGTTCGGCTTACTATCCATTCATCAGTGGTATCAACAAATTTTGCAAGGTCAGCGTTGGTCAATATATCTTCGGGTACATAACCTTGTACTCCGGTAATTGCTGCAGTGATTTTGGTCATGGTTATATGGGAAATGCTCGAATAATAAAATATTTGAAAATCAACGTAGATTATCCAAAATCTTTATTCGCTCATTCTTATTACTTTAAGCAAACGCTTTTTTTATTTTTTCAGTTAGCTTAGATTCAACGATGCGATGACAAAGATGAACCATGTTTTTGGTGGCAAGTGCCGACGAAGAACCATGTGCTATAACAACGTTTCCGTTTACGCCAATAATCGGGCTACCCCCAACGGCTTCATAATTTGTTTGGTCTATGAAGTCGTCTTTAATTCCTCTTTCAGACAAAATTCCGTATAGAGATTCTCCCATTTTCAAGAGAATATTACCTGTAAAACCATCTGTTACAATAACATCGGCTTTTGCCTTGAAAAAGTCTTTGCCTTCAATGTTACCAATGAAGTTTATTTTTCTTTCTTCTTGGAGTAACTTATAGGCTTGCTGAACGATAACCGAACCTTTTTCGGGTTCTTCACCGATGTTCATCAAAGCTACTCTGGGCGATTCAATCCCCATCGTTGCTTTAGCATAAATAGAACCTAAAAGACCAAACTGTGCTAACATTTCAGGTTTTACATCAGCATTGGCACCAATATCAAGAATTACGGCCAAATTGCCGTCTATCTGTGGTGCAAAACCAGCAATAGGAGGGCGTTGAATGCCTTCTATTGTTTTGATAGAAAACAACGAACCTACCATCATTGCCCCTGTGTTGCCCGCAGAAGCAAAGACATCAATTGCTCCTGTCTTTAAAAGTTTAAACCCAACTCCGATACTGGAATTGGGTTTAGACTGTAATGCTCTTACAGGATGTTCACCCATTTCTATTGTTTCATTTGCTTCCACAATTTCAATGTTAGAACCCGTAAAATTTTGGTTATCAATTATCTGCTGAATTGCTGCCGTCTGACCAATCAAAACGATGGTTACACCAGCAGGTAATTCTTGAGCTGCCAATACTATTCCTTCAACGATAGCTTTTGGGGCGAAATCTCCACCCATTGCATCAATCCCTATCTTCATTCAATTATTATTTGGTTATTCACTAACGGAATGACAAAAATAACATTTTATGAAGTGTGAAACAGCGTTTTTGTTTGAAAATAGTTTTGAAAACTGATAGTTTTTTGTCAATTCTTCGTTTGAATGTTGATATTCAGCACATTAAGAGATAGACAATTGCCAAAATCAATTAATTATGCTTGAACAGCATAACCTTCTACAACCATTTTACCTTTGTAAAATAAATTTCCTTCAAATACGTGAGCACGGTGACGTAAGTGAATTTCTCCAGTTGTTGGATCTGTAGTGATTGTTTTTGGAGTTCCAAAATCGTGTGAACGTCTTTTATCTCTACGAGTTGTCGAGTGTCTGCGTTTAGGATGTGCCATTTGCTTATTTCTTTATTATGTTATTCTTTATTTATCTAAAAACGTAATTTGCCAGTATGGTGGCTAAATTATTAATTATTATTCAATTTCTTTAAAATAGCCCAGCGTGGGTCTATTTCAGGTTCATCTTCGTTTGTTTTTTCTTCATCGTCGTCATCATCATCTGAATCTCCTGTTGAAGTAGAATAAACAATTTCTCCTTCGTCATCATCTTCCCAAATTGAATCTTCAAAGTCTTCGTCTAAATCATCATCATCCAAACTTGATAAAAATGTTTGTTCTTCAACTTGAAAACGGGGATGAAGCTTTTTCATTGGAATCTGCAAGCCAATGAATTCATAAATATCTTGAGCTACGTTGATATACTGTGTATTTCTATCAATCAACATCAACTCATCTGTAATCTCCTCAGTGTGGTCAGAAAACTTTAAAATCATTTTCTGAGTAATATCAATAGGGAAATCAAAAGTATCCAAGCTACGGTCACAAGTGAGTTCTACAGAACCTACAATATGATATAATAATTGAATCATTACTTCCGATTTATCTAAAGTAACGGTTGCTTTAAAATTCCCTTTTTCGATTAAATCTTGCTCTAATGCCACAAAAAAGTCATCACCTCCCTCAAATTCATGCACATAATGCTTGTTTTCAAGGCGGAAGATGTCAATCTTAAATGTATTTAATACGCTCTTATTCACTTGGTTTCATCGAAAAGACTGCAAAATTAGGGACTATTTTTTACAATGACAAGTATTGAACAAAATATTACAAGTACTTATTGCCAAATATCTTTTGGATAACGACCTTTGTTCCATGAAACAGATTATAAAAAACAATCCTTTATATTTTGGCTTGTATATCGTTGTATGGCTTATAGGGCTTGTATGGGTGCTTAGTACCAACAAATTTGACCAAATGGTATTGATTAACCGATATAATGCTTTGTGGGCAGACTCCTTTTTTGTAATGGCTACACAATTGGGTGAAGGATGGTTTTTTGTGGCTATAATCCTAAGTTATTTATTTATTAGTTATGATAAAGCACTGATACTTACGGCTTCTCTGGGTTTAAGCTCTCTAGTTTCATTTTTATTAAAACTTAGTTTTGATAATCTCCGTCCCATGGCTTTTTTTGCAGATAAGCATATAAAATGGTATTTTGTTGATGGAGTAAAAATTAATATCCATCTCAGTTTTCCTTCTGGGCATACCACTACTGCCTTTGCAGTTTTTACATTGCTTACTATCTTTCTTATCAATAAAAAGTGGTCTGTACTCTTTTTATTACTGGCTTGTTTGGCAGGTTATTCAAGATGTTATCTTTTCCAACATTTTCCTGAAGATGTTTTGGCGGGCTCTGTCGTAGGAACAGTTAGTAGTATGGTAGTGTATATATTGGTTAATAAAATGCTTGAGAATAATCCCAAAGACTGGCATAGAAGAAGACTGATTCCTCCTAAGAAATCCTGATTTCTTAGGAGGAATTTAGTGATTTAGCGAATGAGTGATTTAGTGATTGGGGCATTTAAATCGTAGTAAAAGACAGCTCAAAACTCATTGCTCAAAGCTTACAGCTACTAGCTATTGTTCTATCAAATTCTTCCTTTCCAATTTCTTAAAGAAGTCATACATCGGGTTAACATCTAGTTTAACAAACTTCTGCCATAGTTTAATAGCTTTAGTAATTAATTGACTTTCTATCAAAAAACCATCGTGACCATATAGAGAATCTAAGGCTTGGAAAGTAGCTCCAGGGATATGTTTTGCCAAAAAGGCTTGTTCATTAATTGGGAAAAGGGCGTCAGACTTTATACCCATTACCAATGTTTTAGCCTTAATCTGCGATAATGCCTGAATAGCTCCGCCTCTACCACGACCCACATCCTGCGAATCCATCACCTGCGAAAGTACATAATATGAAAAAGCATTAAACCGCTGAGCTAGTTTTTCTCCTTGATAACGTTGGTAGCTCATCGCACGATGCACTTTGCCCAAAGACTCATCTTTACGGGCTTGTGTTACGCCATAGGTTTCATAATTTCTATACGAAATCAAGGCGGTAGCTCTGGCAGCTTTCATGCCTTCGATACCTGCTTGTGGGTGACTTTCTTTCCAAGTCGGGTCTACTTCAATCGACATCCTTTGCGATTCGTTAAAGGCAATTCCCCACGGTGAATGTTGCGCATTGGTAGCAATCAAAATCAGGTTTTCAATCAAATTAGGCTGAGAAATAGCCCATTCTACACATTGTTGACCACCCAAAGAACCGCCAATACACGTTTTGATTCGAGTAATTCCAAGATGCTCGCGAAGTAAATCAAAAGAATTGACAATATCGCGGATAGTAATAAAAGGGAAGGTATGGAAATAAGGTTCGCCAGTAGCTGGATTGATAGAAAGAGGGCCAGTACTGCCATAATGTGACCCTAATACATTTACACAAATGATAAAATGTTTATCAGGGTCGAATAGCTTACCTCTGCCTACTAACCCTTGCCACCAATCTTCTACATCATGACTACCCGTAAAGGCATGACAAACCCAAATTACATTAGAGCAATCAGCGTTTATCTTACCTAATGATTGATAAGCTAATGTTACTTCTGGTAAAATACCTCCTGCCTCTAGTTCAAAGGCTTGATTATATTTAAAAAGATTATTCAATGTATAAAAGACTTGAGCACCAATACTCATTTGAGTGAAACCTTTATTTAAGCAATCAAAAGCGAATGATAAGATAATTGCTTTTGTAACTCGTCGAAACTTTCTTCATATTCCCAGTACATCAATCGTCCATGCGAGCCCGTCACCAAAATATATTTTTCAGAAATAGACTGTATGCGGTTGATAGCTACCACCTTTACCATTTTCTGAGCCACGGTTACTTCTTCGATGATTTCCTTATTGTTGGCGTCGAAGCCATGAACAATGAGGTAATTGCCCGTTGTGATTTTAATAAATTTTGACATAATAGCTGACAAATTTGGTCACGACAAAATCATGACGATAAACGAAAATAAATCGTAAACCTGACGAATACTTTACAGCATGGAAAAATGACTGGGAGAGTACTTCGTAATTGGTTTATATTTCCTAAAAAATAGTCAAACGACTATACAATTTCTAGGTAGGAATTAGCACCTTGCCTTTACGAGCGGTAGGTTGCCAGAAGTTCATAGAGCCTATTCTCTCCCTTCTTCTTTATAAATCAATTACCTGTGGAGGTCGAAACCTCAGAGGAAAATTGACTTGATGATGCAAAGTAAATCGTGAAAGCTTGAAAAAGCAAATTTTTTAGGCTTTCTCCCCAAAGAATCTTCTTTACAGGGTGAAAAAATAGGTTGTACATCCTTTCTATTAGCCGGCGACTTAAGTCCTAATGATTACCCATATATCTATAAGTGCTTGATAGTTAAATTCTTATCCCTAGTGAGGGACTTAAGTCCCTCGCTAGGGATAAGAATTTAACGTAGTCAGGCTATGACAAGAGACGACCAAAGCTCGGTTTGAAAGGCGATTTAAGCCTATTTGAACCAATTTTATCAATAATTACATCTTCATTTCAACTTTTTTAAAAGATGTTGGTAATCACTTTAAGTCACCGACTAATAGAAATGGATGTTGATAATTATCTTACTTAAAGGTCAAAAATAATAACTTAACATTACTGAATACCTTTCGACAAACCATCCATTAATGCATCAACATCGTTCATGTCATTATAAAGATGTGGGGCAAGCCTGATAGATTGCCCTCGGAACGAAACAAAAACTTTGCGTTCTTGCAAGGCAGCTTGAATTTTTTGGTAATCGACATGCTCAGGAATCCTAATGCCTACTAGATGGCTACTTCTATAAGGTTTTTCTTCTACCCAATAGCCATGTGCTTGTAAAATTTCTAAAGGTTCTTTCAGCAATTCATCACAATAATTATTGATAGCATTCACTCCCCAAGCATTGATTTGTTCTATCGCCGCAGTAAGCATAGGATTTAAGATAAAATTGCTTCTTTCGCCCATGTTGTATCTATCTGCTTTGGCTCTATACTGAGTTTGATAATTAATCAAATTTTTAAAATCTTCAGAACCTACCCGATTTATCCAATTACGTTCTAAGGGATTGCCTTCATCAAAAAAAGCTCCGAAATAGGCTACTCCTGCTGAATAAGGGCCTAAAAGCCATTTATATCCGGGATTGATGATGGCATCGGGTTGCACTTTTTGTACATCAAAAGGCATCGCTCCGATAGACTGTGTGCCATCCAATACCAACAATGCACCTACCGAACGGCAACGTTGACCAATGATTTCGGTATTAAAAGAAGTGCCATCAGCCCAATGAGTAGGCGATACTACTACTAAACAAGTGTTGCTAGTGATGGCTTCCAACAATTTTTCATTCCATATTTTACCCCTATTTTCTAAGGATGCTGGTGGATGAACTACCCTCATTTTTAAACCCAAATTGATACAAACCTCTTCCCACGCATATACGTCGGAAGGGAATTCTTCGCTGACCATCACAATTTCTTGCCCTGCTCTTATATTGGGTTTTCTATACAAGTTTTTAGCTACGATTGCCATGCCGTAGGACGATGAAGGCAATAATACAATGCGTTCAGGGTCTGGACAATTAATTAATTTAGCATAAGCATTTTTAACGGGTTCAGTCGTTTCAAAAAAACTTTGTGAAGTAATGTTTTGAGGTTGCGTTTTTCGCAAAATTCCTTGAATGCCAGCTTCTTCTACTGATTTAAGATTGGGTGCCATGGTGGCACAATTGATATAATGAATACCTTCTTCAAGGCTAAAAAGATGTTTTTGACAGGATAAACTCATTTTGTTGATGTTATATTGAAAGGTTTTCAAAAATACATATTCTTGACGATTTTAAGCTATAAATGATTTGTACAACACAAAAAGGTGTAATTTTGAGTATGCGTATAGATGAATCAACCATAGAACGAATCCGACAAAGTGCTGATATTGCCGATGTAATAGGCGATTATGTTTCTTTGAAGAAGAAAGGAGCAAACCTTTGGGCTTGTTGTCCATTTCATGGAGAAAAATCACCGTCGTTTTCAGTATCGCCTGCTAAGGGTATTTATAAGTGTTTTGGTTGTGGAAAAGCTGGGGATGCTATCCGTTTTATCATGGATATTGAAGGACTGGGCTATGGAGAAGCTTTGCGGCATTTAGCCAAAAAGTATGGCATTGAAATCCAAGAAACGCACCTTACAGACGAACAACAACTAGCACAAAATGAACGTGAAAGTTTACTCATTGCCCTGAATTATGCTAAAAATTATTATCAAGAGAATCTTTTTCAGCATGAAGAAGGGAAAAATATAGCCTATCCATATTTTAAAGAAAGAGGGTTTTCTGATAAAACCATTCGTACGTTTGAATTGGGTTATAGCCTTGATAATTGGGCTGCTTTTACGAAAGAAGCCTTGAAGAATGGCTATAATGTAGATATTTTAGTAAAGGCTGGCTTGACGATTTTGAAGAGCAATGAGCATGAAAATGTTCAGCAAAATCAGAAAACCTTTGATCGTTTTAGAAATAGAGTAACCTTTCCAATCCATAATGTTTCGGGAAAAGTAATTGCTTTTGGTGCAAGAATCCTGAAAAACGATAAAACACAAGCAAAGTATTTAAATTCGCCTGAGACAGAGGTTTATCATAAATCGAATGTACTTTACGGAATTTACCAAGCCAAAAATGCTATCCGTACCAAAGACGTTTGTTATTTGGTAGAAGGTTATACGGATGTTATTTCTTTGCACCAAGCGGGTATCGAAAACGTTGTGGCATCATCTGGAACGTCTTTGACGATAGAACAGATTCGTTTGATTGCTCGTTTTTCGCAGAACATTACTGTTTTGTACGACGGTGACCCCGCTGGTATTAAGGCGTCGTTGCGAGGAATGGACATGATTTTGGAAGAAGGACTTAACGTAAAGTTGGTTGTTTTTCCAGAAGGCGAAGACCCCGATAGCTATGTTCAGAAAATAGGTTCGGATGCTTTTGTTGATTATATCCAAAAAACCGCTAGCGATTTTATTACTTTTAAAGCAGAATTATCACTCAAAGAAGCTGGAAGTGACCCTTTCAAAAGAGCTGAGTTGATAAAAGATATGGTAGCTAGTATTTCTAAAATACCTGATTCTATTAAAAGGTCGGTATTTTTTCAGAAAACTGCTAGTTTGATGCAGATTGATGAAGGGATTTTGATTGCTGAAAGCAATAAGATATCTTTAGAAAGAAGCAAGCAAAGAGAAAAGGATAACCAAAGAGATGCCAATCGTCAGCGATTACAAAACGATTTACCGTCAGGTGTAACCCTTAGCAAACCTGAACCAAATGTAAATTTTGATGATTTACCAAGCTTTTCAGAAGAAGACGAGTTTTCGGGTTTTCCAACAGATTTTACACCGAATAATCGTACAACAAATGTACAAAATATACAGCCTAATATTCCCGTTAGTTCCCCAAAGGTGCTTACTGGTATCGCTTTGCAAGAAAAAGAATGTGTACGCTTGCTGATTAGTCATGGCATTAAGGAAGTAGACCCAGGGGTTGCGCCAGGCGTTACATTGATGCAGTATATTTTATCAGAGATTGATGGAATGAATTTTGGTACGCCTATCTACCACGATATTCTGACAATGTGCCGAGAAAGATTTACGCAGGGAGTAGTATTAGATACTAAGTTTTTTATTAGTCACAGCAACCCAATTATTCAGCAAGAAGCTATTAACCTTGTTACTGAACGTTATTCAGCTTCTGAGGCTTGGTTGAAATATGAAATTATTGTTCCTACTGAAGACGATAAGCTAGCAGATTTGGCTTATCAGAATATTTTACGATTAAAAAAGGCTTTCAATGACCAACAAATGAAAGACTTGATGCAACAGCTTGCCAAAACTTCTGATGCCGATGAGCAGACTCATTTATTGGGTTTATTTATGAAAGCCAAAGAAATTGAAAAGCAAATATCCAAAGAATTAGGAACCGTAGTTGGAAGATAGAAACAAAACAAAGACAATGACAAAGACATTATATTTGGTTCGCCATGCCAAAGCATCAGAGTCAGTTAGCCCTGATTTAATCCGTCCACTAACATCAAGTGGTATGATTGATGCGGCTAGAATGGGCAGAAATTTATTGCCTAAAATCAATCCTATTGATTTAATCATTACTTCTAATGCCGAGCGTACACAAATGACGGCTAAAGTACTTTCGGAACAATTGGGTATTGCTGATGAAAAAGTACATGTGTTAAGTGATTTGTATGAAAGCTCGCCCAAACACTATTTAGATGCAGTAAATGCTATTCCTGAAAATATAAACGCTGTAATATTAGTTGGACATAACCCAAGTATCAGTTATTTCGCAGAATACCTTACCCATGCTGATATTGGCTCAATGCCTACTTGTGCAGTTGTAGGGATGAAGATTGAAAATTTGACTTGGGCAGAAGTAGGCAAAAAATCAGGAGATTTGATATTCTATGATTCGCCTGAGAGTATTTTGGGGTATAATATATAATAGTTGAAGAAGCTGTAAATAATACGATAAGTTCCTCGTGCTATATAATTCTTACTATTAGCTGGCGACTTAAGTCGCCAGCTAATAGTAAGAATTGGAGTAATCGTTTTTATACTTGAACACTATTACTCATTTACTTAACCCATATTTCAAAGATAAACTATCTCTTAATGCTACATCTTTTGGACTATATTTTGTCCAATAATCGCTGAGAAGCGTTTTCTTCAAAACGGCTTTAGTTGTCCAATTTTTTCCTTTGTTGACGTTACTTTCCGTCCAACCCATAATTTTATGTGGAAAAGCTTCTTGAAAAATAATTTCTATAGAACGATTTTTTTCTGGGTAATTGATAGAGAAAACCTTTAGCTTTTTCTCTGTAAAATCTGTTCCTACATAATCTTTCAATGCAGCTTTGGCCGACAATACTGTTGGTAATTGATGGGTTAATTGTGAATAACTTAAACTTGGAATCATCTCAATATCACCATCAGGTAAAGTTTCAGGCGAAAGGCGGATTGTATTCCAAATTTCATCTTCCAGCCAAGCTCTTTTTAATTCAAAATCTTCTTGTACTTCTTTTTCAGCATAACTTTTCCCTTCTATTTGATAAGCCCTGTTTTTATGGTTCAATTGCATATAAGCCATTCCATTCCAATCTTGTATTGAAGTCGCTACTTTCAAGGCATGGGGAAAAGCTTTTGTATCAACGCCTGAAAAAACAGAAGTCATCACACTATAATCATTAATACCTGTCAGGAATTTTTCTGTAATATTTACTTTCAGCACACTGGTAGCCTCTGATTTACTATCCGACGCTAGTTTTACTTGTTTATCAGTTCTAAAATTTTCTGTCACAAAAATCATCATGGCTTCTCCCAAAGAGCTTTGTCCATTATTATCTTTTTGCAAAGCATAACTATTGATTTCAGCTTTGTTTTTATACCAATAGTCTGCAAAAAATTTATCAGAAGCCGTAGGCATTGAAAGGCAAGTAACGTCGGGTTTTTTAGGCTCTTGTTGGTAAATAGTAGCACCTTTGGCAAAAGCATATACAACTGCTAAGGTAACACAGATGGCTAAAAAGTTATTTCTGATGAAGTGATTCATAAAATAGGAATTTCGATGATTGGAATGAGCTTCAATTTACACATTTTAGATAAATTCCGTATCTTGGAAAATGAATAATTACTTCTTACTATTTCATTCAACATTCTTCAATTATTAATTAAAATGAAAAAATATTTACAGTACTTTATTGCCTTCTCGGTTTTAATATTAACTGCTTTTCAAGCTTATTCCCAAATAGAAAAAGCACCACCGAGGGCAGAAGGCGAAGGTCAATACAATCGGATGATTATCCGTGGTGTAAACCTTATCAATGGTACAGGTTCTCCGATGCAAGGCCCTTGTGATATAGTCGTCGAAAAAAATAAAATTGTTGAAATCAGAGTAGTTGGCTACCCAGGTGTTCCGATAGACCCCAAAAGTCGCCCACAGTTAAAAGAGGGCGATAAAGAATTAGATTGTACGGGCATGTATATGTTGCCTGGTTTTGTAGATATGCACGGGCATATAGGTGGGAAATCGCAAGGGACACCTGCTGAATATGTATATAAATTATGGTTGGGACACGGTATTACTACCATCCGCGACCCTTCGGCTGGGAATGGTTTAGACTGGGTTTTAGACCAAAAAGCAAAATCTTTAAAAAATGAAATTACTGCACCTAGAATTTTGGCATATACAGCTTTTGGAATGGGAGCTAAGGAAACGATTTCAACCGCAGAACAAGCCAAAACTTGGGTAGAAGAAAATGCTAAAAAAGGTGCTGACGGTATAAAGTTTTTCGGAGCAAGACCAGAAGTAATAGAAGTAGCGATAAAAAGAAATAAAGAATTAGGCTTACGTTCGGCGTATCACCATGCACAAGTAGACGTAGCACGTTGGAATGTTTTGAATTCAGCCAGAGCAGGGCTGACTTCTATGGAACACTGGTATGGTTTGCCTGAGGCACTTTTTGAAAGCCAGACTATCCAAGATTATCCTGCAGATTATAATTATAGTAACGAACAAAATCGTTTTGAAGAAGCAGGAAAGCTTTGGAAACAAGCTGCCAAGCCGGGTTCGAAGCGTTGGAATGAAGTAATGGACGAGTTGCTCAAACTAGACTTTACTATTGACCCTACTTTTAATATCTATGAAGCCAATCGTGAATTGATGTTAGCACGCAGAGCCGAATGGCACGAAGAATATACGATGCCTCAATTATGGCGTTTCTATCAGCCTTCACGTATTTCGCATGGTTCATACTGGCAAGAATGGGGTACAGAGCAAGAAGTGCAGTGGAAAGAAAACTATAAACTTTGGATGGCATTTATCAATGAATATAAAAACAGAGGAGGGAGAGTAACGGCTGGGTCTGATTCTGGTTATATATTTCAACTATATGGCTTTGCCTACATCCGTGAGTTAGAGCTTTTGCGTGAAGCAGGTTTTCACCCTTTAGAGGTAATTAGGGCAGCAAGTTTAAAAGGTGCAGAGGCATTGGGGATGGCTGATAAAATAGGGAGTATTGAGGTCGGTAAATTAGCAGATATGGTAATTTTAGAAGAAAATCCACTAAAAAACCTAAAGAATCTTTACGGAACAGGGGCTATTAGGTTGACTGATAAAAATGAGGTAATTAGAGTAGGAGGTGTAAAATATACCATTAAAGATGGTGTAATTTATGATGCTAAAAAACTGTTGGAAGATGTCCGCAAGATTGTAGCTGATGCTAAAAAGAAAGAAAACTTTGAGATTTTTCAACCAGGATTAGAGAAGAAAACAGGAGCAAAGGTACAGGGGAGTAAGGAGTAGAGATAAGATTGTTAAATTCTAATTCTTACTATTAATGGGTAATTTAAGTCATAAATGATTATTTATATGTTTGTAAGTCTCTGATATTCAAGTCTTATCACTAGCGATGGACTTAAGTCCATCGCTAGTGATAAGACTTGAATACTAATTCTCTATTTGAGACATTTTCCTCTTTACATGCAGCTCAATCGCCCACCATCTACAGGTAAGTTAACACCATTAATATAAGCTGCTGCTGGACTACACAAAAATGCTACAGCTGCTCCAAATTCTTCTGCTTCGCCGAATCTCCCTGCTGGAATATCCGCTTGAAAAACTTTTTCCATCGCATCTTTTTCCACTCCTGCTGAATTGGCTCGAGAATTTACCACAAAATCTAAGCGTGCTGTTTTAGTATAACCTGGCAATACATTATTCACGGTAATACCAAATTGTCCCAATTCATTTGCCAAGGTTTTTGACCATGAAGCTACTGCTCCACGAGTAGTATTAGATACTCCTAAACCATTAATGGGCTGTTTTACCGAAGTAGAAATTACATTGATGATTCTACCAAAACCTGCTGATTTCATACTTGGAACACAGGCTTGCACCAAAATATGATTACAGATTAAATGGTTGGAAAAAGCTTGTGTAAACTCCTCAATCTTGGCATCTATGATAGCGCCACCTGCAGGACCTCCTGTATTGTTAACCAATATATGAACTACGGGATTGGCTTCAAGGTGTTTTTCGATACCTACTTTTACTTCATCAGGTTTAGAAAAATCAGCTACGAAATAAGAATGTTGTTGTCCTTTTGAACTATCTAGGCTTTGAAGAGTTTCCTTGAGTGTACTCTCGTTACGGGCTACTAAAGTTACGTTAGCACCTAGCAGTGCAAGCTCAATGGCCGAAGCACGACCAAGTCCTTGGGTACTGCCACAAACAATGGCATTTTTATGGGTTAAATCTAAATTCATGATTTGAGGAAATTAAATATATTAAACTATTTTTACTTTTCACTTTGCCCATGTGGCGAATACTCATGCCATGACTCAAAGTCATGGCATGAGTAGAACGATGAGTATTCACAACAAAGATATGCCAGATTTATCATTTAGAAGTACAGAAAAAGAACTGATTGACGACTTAGATTTAGATAATGATGCCCTCAGACAAAATTTGGAAGAACTGGCTATCATCAATAAATATTTAGGAGGTAATCAAGTAACGATTAGTGGACTTGAGACTGTCTTCAACAATTTGACTAATCAAAAATCAACCTATAAAATAGCTGATTTGGGCTGTGGTGGAGGCGATATGCTGATGGTAATAGCAAAGTGGGCAAAGAAGAAACAGATAAAAGCTGCATTGATAGGAATTGATGCCAATGATTTTATGATAAAATTTGCTACAAAAAGGACGGTTCAATTTCCTGAAATCCAGTATTTATATCAGAATATTTTTTCAGAAGAATTTCAGCAACATTCTTTTGATATTGTAACAATGACATTATTTTGTCATCATTTTGATAATGAAAGTTTGATACAACTATTTAAGCAACTCAAACAACAAAGTCGCCTAGCTATTGTTATTAATGATATTCATCGCCATTGGTTTGCCTATCATTCTATTGCTTGGATTACCAAACTATTCTTAAAATCATACTTGGTAAAAAACGATGCCAAGCTATCCGTTTGGCGAGCTTTCCGAAAAACAGATTTAGAAACCATTATCCATCAAGCAGGCTTTACGAATTATTCTATCAAGTGGAAATGGGCTTTTCGTTGGGAAGTGGTTTTGTTTTGTGAGGACAATAATAAATGAAATGATATTTTAACCGTTCACATTCAAAAATCAAATATTCAGCATAGAAGTAGTTTAAGCGTTAAAAAAATATCTACATTTGAAACAGTAATACGCAATGGCATAATTATTTTACCACTGTATTACATCACATATTCACATTAATTAATTAAAACTATGTCAAAAGGACTTCTTATTGGATTAGGCGTTGCTGCATTATTGTTATTCTGGGGTATTGGTGTCAGAAACGGCATGGCGACAGAAAATCAGGAGGTTGAAGCGGCTTGGGCGAAGGTACAAACTGCTTATCAACGTCGTGCAGATTTGATTCCAACTTTGGTAAATACAGTAAAAGGGGTAGCAAACTTTGAAAAAGAGACACTTACCGCTGTCATCAACGCACGGGCAAGTGCTACACAAATTAAATTAGATGCGAAGGATTTAACACCTGAAAATATGAAGAAATATCAAGAGGCTCAAAGCCAATTGTCAGGCTCGTTATCTCGTTTAATGGTCGTAGCAGAGAAATATCCTGAATTGAAAGCTACTGAAAATTTCTCTGAATTACAGTCACAATTAGAAGGTACAGAAAACCGTATCAAGGAAGAACGTGATCGTTTTAATGATACTGTAAAAGGGTATAACAACAAAATTGTTACTTTTCCGAATAGCTTAATTGCAAGCTTCTCTGGATTTACAACGAAAGGCTATTTTGAAGCCGACGCAGGTGCATCAAAAATGCCAACGGTTGATTTTAGTAAATAGTTTTTCGATGAAATAGTACAAGGCGAAAAGCAGGAAGCAATATCAATCTTCGCTTTTCGCCTTGTGCTATTTAGTGAGTTAATGATTGAGCGAATTAGTGATTGATTTAGTTGTGAATTGTCAGTTAGTG
Organism: Arcicella sp. GW822-FHT02H01; assembly: GCF_058802005.1. Lineage (NCBI taxonomy): Bacteria > Pseudomonadati > Bacteroidota > Cytophagia > Cytophagales > Flectobacillaceae > Arcicella > Arcicella sp. GW822-FHT02H01. The sequence goes on from NZ_JBXANT010000001.1 coordinate 3,679,798, forward strand.
AATTGTGAATTTAATATTCATAAAATCACTAAATCATAATTCACTTATTGAAAAAATCACAATTCACTAACTCACAACTAAAAAAACAATCACTAATTCACAACTCACTCAATCACTCAATGTTATGCCTCAGAACTTTTTTAATGAAGAGCAAAAAGTACAGATTGTAAAGGCCATACAGGCGGCAGAATTGAATAGTTCTGGCGAAATTCGATTACACATCGAACAGAATTGCCCTCATCCTAATGTGTTAGACAGAGCCGCCGAAGTATTCCAAACTATTGGTATGACCAACACTGCACAACAAAATGGGGTGCTTTTTTATTTGGCCGTTGACGACCGAAAATTTGCTGTAATAGGTGATAAAGGAATTGATAAGGTTGTGCCTGACGACTTCTGGGAAACAACAAAAGAATTGTTAAGAAGCCATTTTTCACAAGGACTTTTTACCGAAGGTTTTATCAAGGCTATCCACTTGGCTGGCGAGCAATTAAAACATTATTTTCCTTATCAGAAAGATGACACGAATGAATTACCAGACGAAATTTCGTTTGGATAAATAAGCCCAAACCTTTTCTGTAAAGGGAAGGGATTTTTTTATGAAGATGTTTAAGAAACTTTCAATTTATATACTTTGTACTTTCTTTAGTTTATCACTATTGTCTGTACATTTTGTCTTGCACGCTCAGGATATACCTGCCAAACCGAGTCCACAAAGGTTGGTTAATGACTACGCAAGTATTTTAAGTAGTACCGAACGCGAATCATTAGAACAAAAACTTAGAGGATATGCAGATTCCACGTCTACACAGCTAACCATTGTCATTGTAAAAAATACAGGCGAATCTGACCCTTATGATTTTGCGATGAAAATTGCCAAAGATTGGGGCGTAGGACAGAAAGATAAAAACAATGGTCTGGTACTGTTATGGGCAACCGATACCCGTAAAATCAGAATCGTGACAGGCCGTGGCATGGAAGCGACTATTACAGATGCCATTGCCAAAAGAATTATCAACAAGATATTATCTCCAAATTTTAAGGCTGGATTATGGTATCAAGGATTGGATGAGGCTACTACCGAAATGATGAAAAGGGCTTCTGGTGAATACAAAGCCGACCCTAAAGACGATAGTGGAAGTCCTTTTGGTTTTTTAGCGATAGTTTTTGTATTGGTAATCGTAGTACTTATCATCGTTGCTCGTAATAGACGAGGTGGTGGCGGAGGTGGTGGCTTCAATAGTGGTGGCTGGGGCGGTCCAATCATCTTTACTGGAGGTGGTTTTGGCGGAGGACACTCTGGAAATAGTGGAGGCGGAGGTGGCTTCGACTTTGGTGGCTTTGGTGGTGGCGACTTTGGCGGTGGTGGTGCTGGCGGAGACTATTAAGAAAAAATAAATATGTATTCAAAAGGCTTCGTTTCGACGAGGCCTTTTCTATTTAGTAGGCTAGTACAAGAAGTTTCAAGTAATGTTTTGTAATTTTGAAAGATTAGTAAAATAAAAACAGAAAATTCGTGATTGATATTATTGCCCAAGAACTTAATGAAGCACAAATAGTACTTCAAAATTTTATTGCAAATCCAAAGAATCTTGCTGATATTCAGGAGGCTGCCGAAATAATGGCAGAGGCCATTCGTTCAGGAAATAAAGTGATTTCTTGTGGAAACGGTGGCTCACATTGTGATGCCATGCACTTTGCCGAAGAATTGTCGGGGCGTTATCGTGACGACCGCCGTTCATTAGCAGCGATTGCTATTTCAGATGTTTCCCATATTTCTTGCGTAAGTAACGATTATGGATTCGACCATATCTTTTCTCGATTTATTGAAGGCTTAGGAAATAAGGGAGATGTATTATTGGGAATTTCTACAAGTGGGAATTCTGCGAACATTATCAAAGCCGTAGAAGCTGCAAAAGCCAAAGGCATGAAAATTGTATTGCTAACTGGGAAAGATGGTGGGAAATTAGCAGGTAAAGCAGATGTTGAAATCAGAGTACCACATTTCGGCTACGCCGACCGCATCCAAGAAGTACACATCAAAGTAATTCATATTTTGATTTTATTGATTGAAAAGTTGGTAATTTAGTTTAAGATTTGAGGACTTAATGACTGTAAGACTAAAGGACTTTAGATAAGATTTAAAGACTAAATCTATATGTAATACATTTAGTCTTTAAAAATATATAGTGCTTGAGTCTTATAGTCCTTAAGTCCTCAAGTCAGTGCCAAAAGAAAAACCCTAAAGTCTATAGAAACCATGAAAAAAGTCTTAATTATTCTTCTATCAATTATTACTTTATTTTCAGTAATTCTTTTTGCTGTTCCTTTCTTTTTTAAGGATACTATCCAAGCGAAAGTAAATCAAGAAATTCAGAAAAAAGTAAAGGCAAAAGTTTATTATAACGATTTCGACTTGTCTTTTTTCAAACATTTCCCTGCCTTAACGATTTCTCTGAAAGACTTTGGTGTAGTGGGCTACTCGCCATTTTCAAGTGATACTTTGATTCAAGCAAAAGAGTTTTCATTGGCAGCAGATTTAAAATCAATTATTTCTGGCGATAAAGTAGCGATTAATTATATCGCTATTGAAAGTCCCAAAATTCTGATTAAAGTATTACCTGACGGCTCTGCCAATTATGATATTTATAGAACAGACTCACTACAGGTTCAACAAGAAGAAACAAAAACTAAAAGTAATTTTAATGTAGGAATTGACTCTTGGAAATTGACAGACGGACAAATTACGTATGATGATAGGTTGAAAAATACTTTTGTATTACTTCAAAATATTAGCCACGAAGGCTCAGGAAATATCGGTTCAGAAATCTATGATTTGACGACTAATACACAAATAGGAAAAGCCTCAATTAGCTACGGAGGAACGGAGTACTTGCATGAAAAAACGTTGTCGGCCGATATGAAGATTAATATCGACCAAGCTAAAAATAAGTACACGTTCACTAAAAACACTTGGAAAATCAATGATTTTACCCTCAATTTTGATGGCTCAGTAGCCATGCCTGATACCTCAAATATTGTATTAGATATCACCTATGGCTCACCAGAAAACACCTTTAAAAATTTACTTTCATTAGTGCCTAATATCTATACTGACAAGTTTAAAGATGTTGATGCTGATGGTAAGATGAAATTCGATGGTTTTGTAAAAGGAACCATGAATGCCACTTCGTTTCCTACCTATGCCTTCAATTTATTGGTAGAAAATGCCATGTTTCAGTATCCCGATTTACCTACTGCGGTTACAGGAATCAATCTCGATTTTAAGGCAAGTAATACCACCAACGACCTTAATAATTCGGTATTAAATATTAAAAAGTTTAACCTGAATTTGGGTAAAAATCCAATCAATGCTCGTGCTTTGATAGAAGGTTTAGTAAAGTCTAAAGTAGATGCTGACGTAGTAGCTAAAATAGATTTACAGCAAATAGGACAGATATTCCCGATGAAAGGTTTAGCAATGCGTGGTTTATATAGCATGGATTTAAAGGCTAAAGGTACTTATGATACCGTTACCAAAGCTTTTCCGCAGGTAAATGCAGTAATGAGTTTGGTAAATGGCTACATAAAGTCTGATAAATTCCCAGAACCTATTCAAGACTTGAACGTAAAAGCTAATTTAGTTAATACAAACGCTGCTTTAGCCTCTACGCGTTTGGCAATCACTGAATTGAAGATGGTATTAGATGGAGAACCTTTTACGGCTAATGGTGTGATAGAAAACTTCGAGAATTATAATTGGGATATTAAAGCCAAAGGCAAAATAGATTTAACGAAGATTACGAAAATATATCCCTTGGCTGATATGACTTTGAAGGGGAAAATCGATGCTGATATCGAAACCAAAGGAAAAATGTCGGATGTTAAAGCCAAACGTTATGCTAGCTTGCCAACTTTTGGAAAGGCTACTATGCAAGGGTTTGAATTTGTGTCAAAAGAATATCCACAAGGTGTAAAAGTTACTTCAGCTGATATGACTTTTACCCCAACGGCTATTAAAGTGACTAATGCAAAAGGCTTTTTGGGGACAAGTGATTTTGTTGCTGATGGGACATTTACCAATTACATGGACTATGCCTTAAACAATGGTACTGTAAAAGGTAAAATGAACGTAAAATCGCAGAAGTTCAATGTAAATGAATGGATGACTGATAGTCCTAAACCAGTGGCAGGTACTGCAGGAACCTCTGCCCCTTTACAAGTAGTTGAAATTCCTAAAAATATTGAATTAGTACTGGATTCTGATATTGGCGAAGCTCAATACAGTATGATGAAATTGCAAAATATCAAAGGTGCTTTAGTGGTTGGGAACGGTGCTGTAAAAATGCAAAATGTGGCTTTTCAATCATTGGGTGGAAAATTTACTACTAATGGTACTTATAATACCTCAAATTTGGCTCACCCATTATTTGACTTTGCGTTGAACCTTGAAAACGTAGAGATTGCACAGGCTTATCAACATTTGAATATTGTAAAATATTTGATGCCTGTAGCTCAATACTTAATTGGTAATGTAACCTCTAAAATGCAAATAGGAGGAGAATTGGGACAAGATATGATGCCCAAATTGAACACCTTGAGTGGAGATGGTTTGATGAAAGTGTTACAAGCAACAATTTCTGAGAGCAATCCATTAATTCAGAAATTGATTGAAACTACCAAAATTGCTAATTTAAAAAATAGTAAGCTGAGCAATTTGTTAATGCAGTTTGAAATAAAAGATGGAACATTTGCTGTAAAGCCTTTTGATATTAAGTTTGACGATTATAAAATAACAGCTAGTGGTCGTCATGGTCTGACGGGTTCAATGGATTATAATTTACAGATGGACGTACCTTCAGGGAAAATTGGCGAGGCTTTTGGGAATGTATTTCAAAAATGGACTGGCAAAAGTCTACAAGGTGCTGACAGAGTAAAATTCGATTTACAATTGGGTGGAAATCTTAAAAATCCAGTTTTTGGTTTCAATGGAAGTAGCACCGCTAATTCATTAAAGGATGTAGCAAAAGCTACTTTACAGGCACAAATTAATGAACAGAAAGATAAACTCTTAGAAAAACTAAATGTTAAAAAAGATGGTTTGCCATCGCAAGTAATTCTAGACAAAGATGCCATGGAAGCCAAAGCCAAGGCTACGGCTGATAGTATTAAAAAAGTAGCTGCTGATAGGGCTAAAAAGCTATTGGAGGAACAAAAGAAAAGTGTATTAAATGGACTTTTTAACAAAATAAAACCAGCAAAAAAAGATACTGTGTAAGTGACTGGTAATTAGTGATTGGTGATTAGAATTTTAAGTACATTAAACATGAGTATAAAACCGTCAACCCATTTTAGGCAAGCACATACTTAAACAAGGCATCGTATGTTAGGCAATGACAAATGATAATTCACAATTCATCACTCACAATTCACAACTTTTACTTAGGTCTAATCACCAATCACTAATTACCAATTACTAACAAAATGATTACTTTCTCAGCATTGCTTCAGAAGTTTGATAAAAAAGGAGAGAAAACGGGCTGGACGTACTTTGAAATCCCTGCAGATATTGCTCAACAGATTAAAGCAAATACTCGTGTGAGTTTTAGGGTAAAAGGGAAAATAGATAATTTTTCAATAAAATTGACAGCTCTTATCCCAATGGGAGAGGGTGACTTTATTTTACCAATTAACGCAACCATCAGAAAAGGCATCCGAAAAGTTGAGGGAGCGACAGTTCAAGTAAGTTTAGAAGAAGATAAAAGTGAACTGACAATTAATGCGGAGCTATTACTTTGCCTAGAAGATGACGAAAAAGCCTCAAAAGCTTTTCATGCCATGCCCAAAAGTCATCAGTTTTATTATAGTAAATGGATAGAATCGGCTAAAACGATAGAAACTAAAACAAAACGGATTGCAATGACAGTCCAGAGCCTAGCAATGGGTATGGATTATGGACAAATGTTGAGACATTTCCGTGACTTGGGAAAGTAAAATCAAGACCTAATAGGGCGATTATAGATAAAACTCCCTTCAAATCAAATCTTGACTTATACACTTTCTTAATACCATTCTTGGTCTATTCTACCAAGGTATTGTACTACTTTATTCCCTTCTAGAATAGTTTGCAAATCCTCCGCTATGTTGGGGTACATCGCTAAGCTTTTTAAGGTGGCAATCGGTTGCCAAACAACTTCTAAGGCAGAGGTTTCCTTAGGATTTAAAATAGGCGTACCATCAATAATAGTAGCCTTGAAGACACAATGAAGCACATCCGTTTTTTGCTGAGGTAATATCACTTCACCCGCTACCAACATTTCTGCCACCGCTATTTGGATGCCTAATTCTTCTTGTAATTCCCTAATAAGTGTATCTGTGAGGGTTTCTCCAGGGTCTACATTCCCACCTGGTAAATTAAACACATCTGTATCACCATAACGATAACGCATTAATAATACTCTTTCATTTTCAACAATTGCAACACTTGGGCGTACTTTCATAGGGTATTTCTTTATCAACTAAATTTGCAAATAATCATCAAAGATGAAACGGATGATTATTTTTATATCTTAACTTTCTTAGCATTGATAATTTTAATTTTGTTATCATTAAAAATTACCAAATTACCATTGTTTTTCTTCTTAGCTTCAATCATTTTAGAAGCTGATATTTTTAAGCCTTCAACAATTCTATTTTGTAATTCTAAGATTTTATACTTTTCCATGTTGGATAATTTTAAGTTTTGTGAAATCACTTATTTCTACTTCTTCATCTTTCACTTTTTTCATAACCAAAATAGGCATTTTATCTGAGTTATCAAAAAGCATAGTATTATCACACAAAGGTAAATATGTTTCAAATAAATTGTTTATACCTCTTTGATAGCGTCTTTCTATAACATCCTCAGGAATATTATGTCCACCTTCACTTACTCTAATTTTTACTCTCTGTTTTGCGAGCTCAACGCTTTCTAGCCAAAAAAATAAAAGTGTAACGAAATATCCTTTTCCCTGGGCTCTTTGAATGGTTTTAGCGTAAGCTTTTGATGAAAGAGTCGTTTCTAATGCAAAATCTAAATTCTTTTCCAATAATTCATCTATTCGATTGAGCATTATTTTCCCTGCTTCAAGGCTGACTTTTTCTGGCTGAAATGGTGACAATCCCTTGGCAATTTCATCAGCATTGACAAACTCTTTACAATCAAGCACATTTGGTAGAATATAGAATGAAGCAGTTGTTTTTCCAGCTCCATTACATCCAGCAATAATATATAGATTTTTAGGCGTCATTACTTTTATGAAGAGATTATCATTATCTAGCACTATATAGGGGTGAAAGAATATCTTATTGTCTATACTTCAACAAACATAAAACTTAAACGCTTTATTTATATGAAAACCTCGCAAAAAACTTTAATAATGGCTTTATCGCTATTTATCCTTACTTCGCTTTCGTCCTGTTTTATTCATATAGAAGACCCTTTGCCTGCTTATCGAGAACAACAAGAGTTTTTTTATTTAAAAAACTTTGATCAATTAAAGATGGGAAGTGCCTTTCACGTAAATGTTTCCCAAGGGAATAACTATGGGATACAAGCCATTGGTGATGAAGAAGACCTTAATGATTTAGATGTATATTTACGAAACGGCGTTTTGTATGTTGAGTACATAAATTATAGAAGTCGCAGATACAATATGGATATCAACATTACGATGCCAACGTTGAGAAGTGTAGATTTTTATGGTGCTTCCAATTCTTATGTTGAAGGGTTTTCTGTCAAAAACCTAACTGTTTATCTTTCTGGCGCTTCCAAATTGGAAACAGACTTGGATGCTCAGAACTTAAATTTTGACATTTCGGGAGCATCACAATTGGTAATGAAGGGAAATGGAGAAAAAGTAATAGGTTCTGTCTCAGGGGCTTCTCAGGTAAGTAACTTCAATTTTATTACAGATGAACAAACCTTAGATGTCTCGGGAGCAAGTAGGGTAAGAGTAACAGCCTTACGGTTTTTGAGAGTATCGGCTTCGGATGCTAGCAATGTAAGATACAGAGGAACACCGACACTGGAAAGAAGTGTTTCTGGGGGTAGTTCAATTGAAAGAGATTAATTTCTAACCCTAAATTATAAAAAGGGGCAATATATTGTTGCTCCTTTTCTATTTTTGAGGCTGTATCCAATTTCAATAACATAGAGCTCATGCCAAGCATCAAAGATATTACTAATTATTTAGAGCAACTCGCACCACTAGCCTACCAAGAAAGCTATGATAATGCAGGTTTAATTGTAGGGTCGCCCGAAACCACTGTTACAGGAATATTGGCTACGCTCGATTGTACCGAAGATATTATCCATGAAGCGATTAAGCGTGACTGTAACCTTATCGTAGCACATCATCCTATTGTTTTTAAAGGATTGAAACGTTTTAATGGGAAGAATTATGTGGAACGTGCTGTAATGTTAGCTATTAAAAATGACATTGCTATTTATGCTACACATACTAATTTAGATAGTGTAAAAGGTGGTGTAAATTATATGATTGCTGAAAAGTTGGGCTTAGAAAATGTAAGCATCCTTTCGCCTAAAAAGCAAATCTTAAAGAAGTTAGTCACCTTCGTTCCCATCGAAAATACCAAAGCAGTATTAGAGGCACTCCATACCGCAGGGGCTGGACAAATAGGAGAATATAAAAACTGTAGCTTTTCCACAGAAGGAACAGGAAGATTTACCCCTTCGGGTAGTGCCGACCCATTTATTGGAACCTTGAACGAAGCAGAAGAAGTATCAGAAAATAGGATAGAAGTAATTTTTGATACACATCAGGAGTTTCAAATATTGAGAGCGTTAAAAAAAGCACATCCTTATGAAGAAGTAGCTTATTATGTAAGCATTTTAGAAAACGAAAATCAAGAAGTAGGCTCAGGCGTTATCGCAACGTTGCCTGAAAGTTTATCAGAAATTGATTTTCTGAAGGTGTTAAAAACTAAAATGGATTTAAAAGTGGTTCGCCATACCCCGTTATTAGGCAAAGAAATTAAGAAAATTGCGCTTTGCGGAGGAGCGGGTGGATTCTTGCTAAAAGATGCTATCCGACAGGGGGCAGACGTGTTTATTACAGCAGATTACAAATATCACGAGTTTTTTGATGCCGAAAATCAAATTATTATCTGCGATATAGGACATTATGAATCAGAAGTTTATACAAAGGAGTTAATTGTTAGGTATTTGTCTGAAAAATTTAGTAATTTTGCGGTTCTCAAAAGTCAGGTCAATACAAACCCTGTACAGTATTTTTGAATTTAGTTATCAGTGATTTGTTATTGGGCCGAATAGATTAATTATCTTTCCGTAAAATCGACGATATTTAGTCTCGTTTCAACAATAACTTAATACCGATAGCGGTTACACAGATAAAACCGAATATAACCAATGGCAGCAGTAGCAACCGAAACAACCATTGCTCAGAAATTAGAAGCTCTTTTGAAGCTTCAAAACATAGATTCAGCCTTGGATGGCATCAAAAAGATGCGTGGCGATTTACCCGAAGAAGTACGTGATTTGGAAGATGAAGTTGCTGGTATTGAAACCCGTATTAGCAAATTCAACAAAGAAATCGCTATTTTGGAAGAAGACATTACAAAAAACCGTAATGCAAAGAAAGAAGCTGAAAAGTTGGTAAATAAATACAAAGACCAACAAATGAATGTGCGTAATAACCGTGAGTATGATGCAATCTCTAAAGAAATTGAATTGCAACAACTTGAAATGGAATTAGCAGATAAGCGTACGCGTGAATTTGAATTCAAGATTTTGAATAAAAAAGATGACGTTTCTGAAACAGAAACTCGTTTGAATACTCGTAAAAAAGACCTTGATGCAAAAAGAAAAGAACTAAGTGTTTTGATTGCAGAAAGCGAAGAAGACGAGCAAAAATTGATGAGCAATCGTGAAAAGGCTGTAAAATTCGTTGAAGAACGTTTATTACGCCCTTATGATAAACTACGTGGAAATTATCCAAATGGTTTAGCCGTTGTTTTAGTAAAACGTGGTGCTTGTGGAGGTTGTTTTAGTGCAGTACCACCACAACGTCAGGCTGATATTAAAGACAAGAAAAGAATTATTGTTTGTGAACACTGCGGCCGTATTTTGGCAGATGTTGAAGACATCGTTTTCATTTCTAAAAAATAAGCCCTTAGGTTTGCTATCAAAAAAGCCCGTAACATAGTAGTTATGGGCTTTTTTCATATTCATCAACCAATGATTATTGAGTATAATAGCAGACAAAGCCATTAAATATTATTGCATAAATTTCGTTTGTACGATAATAAACTTATTTATTACAATGATACAAGCCTCTTTGAACCTCCCTAATATTATTGCCAATAGGTTTGCTAAACTTATTTCCAAAATCATTTATCTATGTTTTGGAATATATACTTTGTTGTTTTCTTTTCAAGGTAAATCCTCGGATTTCAATATGAATGCATCTATGCAAAAGGCGTATTCAGAAATTTTGAAATTGAAGCTTGCCAGTGGTAGAAGTATTTTGGCCAATGATAAGACTGTCAATGGCGTGAATCCCTATTTAAAGAGTTATGCAGATTTGATAGAGTTGATGATAACAGAAGACAAATCGCTCTATGAAAAATTCATTGACAATCAAGACCAACGATTAGACTTTATCGAAAATCTAGATAAAAAATCTCCTTATCAACGTTTTCTAAAAGCAGAAATACACCTACATAGCGCTTTTGTGAAATTAAAATTCGGACATGAAACCAAAGGCAGTTGGGAAATAATCAAAGCCTACAAGCTTTTGGAAGCCAATGCTAAAGAATTTCCAGACTTTCTGTCCAATCAAAAATCATTAGGTTTACTTCATATTTTAATTGGCTCGACTCCTGAAAATTACCAGTGGGTTATTAAACTAATTGGACTAAAAGGCAATGTAAAATTAGGGTTAAGTGAAATCCAGCATGTTGTTCAGAAAGACAGTATTTTTGGTGCAGAAGCACAGTTGGTTGATTATATTGTTCATGCCTACATTTTAAAATTCAATTCAAAAAAACTCAGTGAGTTCCAGCACTTTATCCATCACCATCAAGATAATTTATTATTTCAGTTTTTGGGAGCAACTACTTTAATGAAAGAAGGTAAAAGCGAGGTAGCTTATAATGTCATCGAAAACTGCCCTGAAGGAAACGAATATGTAGCATTTCCATTTCTGGAATACCTCAAAGCAGATATTTTACTGCAAAAGGGGCAATACCAATTAGCATCAAAAGGCTTTCAAAGTTTTTTGCCTCGATACAAAGGCTTTAACTTTGTAAAAGATACTTATTATAAAATATTTCTTTGTTATTGGCTGAATAATGAAGATGCGAAAGGACGAGCTTTTTTAGAGCGAGTAAAGGGTTCTGGAGAAAATATTGTGGAAGCAGACAAAGCCGCTACTAAATTTGCTGAGAATTTTTTAACAGATAATCCTAAAAAACCTATTAGTCAGAAAATCCTGATGAAAGCTCGTTTGGCTTGTGATGGTGGTTTTTACGACAAAGCTTTGGTAATTTTAGAAAAATATTCTGAGGGCAATTTTGAACTAATTCAAGACCGAATGGAATTTAACTACCGAAAAGGAAGAATTTTGCAGTTATCAAACAATATTCAACAAGCAATTCCTTTTTATGAACGTACTATTGTATTATCTGAACAACAGAACGTATCTTTTGGCGCTAGTTCAGCTTTGCAATTGGGCTATATTTATCAGGCAAAAGGAGAGAAGACAAAGGCAAAAAGCTATTTTGAAAAAGCTATTTCTTATAAAAAACACGAATATAAAAATTCTATAGATAACAAAGCAAAAGCTGCTTTGAATGAATTAGGGTATTGAGGAGTGGGGAGTTTCAAATGATATATTAGCTGTAAAGATTATACCCGCTGATTTTCGCTGATAAGGCGTATCAGCGAAAATTAGCGAAGAAATCTGCAATATCTGCGGAAAATAAATAAGAAAATAAAATATACTAACAGAATAAATAATCAAAACCTAACAATCAAATTCATGAAACTATTAAAGCTATTTTTAATAATCTTTATTTTACAATTTTTTACTCAAAAAGTTAGTGCACAAGCTATCAGCTATTATCCATTCAGTAATCAACTTTCTGTGGCTACCAATCCTACAAAAGTTATTTGGATGGATTTCCGTTTTCAGATGAATTCTTTTATTTCATCTTTGAATACAGAACCTGCTTTGATGGTTAATCTTGGCTATACTAAAAACACCAATATTTATGCTGGTGGCGGAGTGAATTTAGGAATTGTAGCAGCCATTGTCGACAAACAGGATGTCGTAAAAGGCTATTTTGGAAGTGTCGGTATGCGTTCGTATCCTTTTGAAAAGACACCTAAAGTAAGCATTAACTTTGAATTAAGCCCTTATGTGAATTATGACGGAACAGCGGGTACTTTTAGGGCATGGTTAGGAGTAGGATATCATTTCGGAGGAGGCAATAAATAATTTTAAGGTCAACAGAATGGTAAAAACAAAGTCCCTAGCATGATCAAATATGCTAAGGACTTTATTTATAAATAGCGATAACAATTAATTGATTTTAAATTGTACCCTTCTATTTTTTGCTTTATTTTCATCAGTATCATTCGGCACTAGCGGTTGGGTTTCACCATAGCCTTTGGCAGTCATGCGGTCAGCCTTGATACCTTTTGCTGTTAGATAATCCACGACAGCCTTTGCTCTTTTTTCTGAAAGCTTTAAATTAGTATCATCATTTCCAACATCATCTGTATGAGCCGAAATTTCTACTTTGATAGTTTTGTTGCCATCCAATAACGTCACCAAACGATCTAATTCTTCGCCTGATTCAGGCTTTAAGTCAGCCTTGCCAGTCTCGAAAGTAATATCTTGCAATTGTACTACTACATCTTTCTTCAATACTGCCAAAGGCACTTTCTTTAAACGGTCGCGGAAAGCATCCAATGTATCAGGCTTGAACGCACGAGAGAAAAAGGCATATCCCAAAGCATTTGCAGCAAATTTATAAGGCTTTCCAATTTCAAGCGTCACACTAGCAATATCCTTATCTACTTTTACCTCTAATAGTTGTTTCGTTTCGGCATCCATTACTTTTACTTTCGGCTCTTTCAGAATAGCCTTCGTGTCTTTGTCTAGTAATTGGAATTGGAAAACCAGTTTCTTCGGAATTAGCTCAATGTTCTTCTCGATGTTATCCGTTTCTTTAGCATTAGTCATATCCATTTTACCACGATAAGGCAAATAATCAGCCAATGGCGATGTAGTAATATCATATTTGCTTCCTACGCGATAAATAATAGAGAATAGACCGTTGGCATCCACCACCGTATTAATAGCTCTTTCTTTTACATTAGAACTCTTTGAAGTCAACTTTGTAGCGATTGGCTGTTTTGTAATCGCATCTATTACTTTTCCATCAACTGTTACTAATTTATATTTTCTGTATTTATCAGGAATCGTTACGGTATAAATATCACCAGCAGTATGATAATACATTAAATCTCCAGCCGCAGAAACTGAGGCAAATTGATCATCTTCCTCAGTATTGATGTATTCCAAGTTGATAGGCGTACTCCAAGAACCATCATCTTCTTGAAAAGATTGGTACAAATCAAAGCCGCCTACACCCTCTTTACGAACAGAACTAAAAATCAACGTACGATTATCAGCCATTATTCTAGGGGCTTTCTCGCAATCCATATTGATAGGTGCAGGAAGTTTCTCGGCTACACCCCAAGTATCATCATCTTGTTTTTTAGATACCCAGATGGTATAACACAATGCTTTATCCTTTCTTTTTGAGAAATTATCACGGATAAAATACATTGATTTTCCATCAGACGAAACAGAAGGAAAACCTTCATAAGCTTTAGTATTGATATTCGTACTGGCAGGTTTTGGTTCAGACCAATCTGTGCCATTCCATGAAGAAGAATATATGTCCATATCGCCTTGACCACCTTCAAAAGAGGCAAAGAAATATAAAGTCTTACCATCATAAGTAATAGAAGGGCCACCAATTAAATCATTGTCTTTCCCTATTTTATTAATGTTGACAATAGGCTTTGGTGGAGTCCATCTATTTTTTTCATTTTTTGTGGTATAATACAATTCCCATTTTCCTTCCCCAGCACGGTCGGTTTCAAAAATCATCGTTTTGTTGTTGGCGCTGATAGAAGGGGCATATTCATTAAAGGTTGGATGGTTTACAGGAGGGCCTAATGAGCGACGTACTTGGGCAAAATTTATAGAGATATTGCACAGTAACAACATCATAGAAAATAGTAATGAGTTAAGACGATTCATTGAAATTTTTGGTTTGGTTGTATGAAACTTTCTAGGCTTAAGGGCAAAATCCAAAGATTTAAAAATACCAAATGTGCGGCATATCGGGGCTGGATTTCTAAACAAAAAACATGGATTAAAATATATAAAAAAGCACTGAATAAAGCACAAAATGCAAATACTTCTACTGTATTTAAATGCTTTTTTCTCAATAGTTTAACAAGATAAATGCCATTACTGAGATAACTGACCAACACCGTAAGCGTTGATAGCATAAAAATGGCTTTGAGTAATAAATTCCAAATGGGATTCGTATTAGGCGGAATGCTTTTCGCAAAAAACCAGTAAGAGGTAAAATAAGGGACTAACAAACGCATTGCTCGCTGTGGAGATTGACGAATGTTTTCTAGCCAATTAGCCTTTACTCTTTCAATAGCTTTTGGTTTTAATATTGTTCGTAAAGTTTCACCATTCCAGTCAAATGGTTCCGCAATTTTCTTAAATTGAATAATGTCTTCAGCATTATAGCTTCCTTTGGCTTTGGCATTAAACCCTACATAAATGCTCCAAAGACCATTTTGCGGGGGTTGATAAGCCCATTTTTTCGATATATTGTGATATAAGCCTATCGAAACAATCAAGAATACTATAAAGACAAGTACATATTGCCAAAGTGTTGCTTGTATCACAGAAAGTTTCGTTTTTGGACTAAACCACTTTAGGTAAGCTAGTCCTATTCCAAAAAAGAGTAAATAATAAAAACTTAGTGGACGGACAAACTGAGCTATTCCAAAAACTAAAGCAATTGATAAAAGTAAAAAAGTTATTGGTAAAATACCAAAAGAATTTCCTTTTTGCAAATACTTAATTAATAGAAAATTACCCAGTACAAAAAAGAATAAAAAATTAAACTCTGCTGCTAAAAAGCCCATTAAGCTTAGATAGGATACACAGATGGAGAGACTGATGGTTCCAAGGTATTTTATCCATGACAACTGCGTTTTAAAGCTTAGGTATGTAAGAACAATGGCAGTAAGGTATTGGCAAAGATTAAGGAACTGTATCAGAGAAGGGTTGGATGAATGAAATATACGAAAAACCTCACTTATCAGAAATGGGTGCCCAGGGGCTTGAAAGAAAAGAAACTGTTTAGACATCTTGCCCATTGTTAGAAACAAAAGTGCTTCGTCATAATAGTTTTTAAAATCTGAGATTTGTGTGTAATTCCATTGAGTTATCAATAATGTATAAAAGACAGAAATTATAATAAAAAAAACACCAAAAGGTTTAAGTTCAAAAGAACTCAAAAAAGGTTTGTCTTTAGAAATTTTCATTAGTGATTGATGGAAAATATTACAATAGTTACGTACAATAAAAAACTATCTTACTAGCAAGATAGCACCTTTAAATATTAAATCATTATTTGATTTTACCACATAAGCGTATGTTCCTTCACTGAGTGGGCTATTTTTGTAAGTACCATCCCAGGGAGTTGAATATCCCTTAGAATAGAAAATTAATTCTCCCCAACGGTCATATATTTCTACAATTACATCAGCATTGTTTTTAATTCCATATATCTCCCAAGTATCATTAACACCATCGCTATTTGGGCTAAAGGCACTAGGAATCAATATTTTATCAGATGATATACACTCTTTTATGGTAAACGTTTGTTCGTTTTTTGAGGGCTTTTGAGGAAAGCAAGGCTCACCATCAGTTACCTCAACAGCTACTTTTACTTGATAATCTCCCGTTTTTTTAGTGAAAATATAATCTAAGGTCTTTGATTTTGATGATTGGTTTACATCATCTATCTTCCACAGATATGTAGAAGTAGCACTACCTCCATTTGCTGTAAAAGTTATTTTGTCTCCTCCACAAGGAGAAGCACTATTGTTAGTAATCATAATTGTTGGAGGTGTATTGCCATCATAAAGAGCCTTTACTTCGGCAGCATTAAGTGGTCGATTGTAAAGGTGGATGTCGTCTAATGCACCTTTGAACCCTTGTACTCCACCATTTCTTATTCCAAACCTCGCTTTTTCAATAGCATCACATCCATAATATGGTTTTGTATTATTTGAAGAAACGCTCTTGGCAAGCACTCCGTTAATATATAGATTTAAAGTAAAATCATCTCTTACGGCTGTAAGATGATACCATTTGCCAATTTCAGGAAGTGTGCCTATGGCTAATGGAGTATTAGCAAGAGCTGGTTTATTATAAACGCCAAAATCAAAACCGACAGCATTAAAATAATTATAGCTTAAAGCTAATGTTTGGTCTCCGCATGCTCCTCCAATAGCAATCATTCTATACGAATTTCCACTAGTTGGAATATCAGTTACATAAACCCACATTGCGTAAGAATAATTATCAAAAGAAAATTTATTATCTGGGAGGTCAATAGAACTATTTCCATCAAAACGATAAGCACTATTAGCATTGCCAAACCTATCAACTGTCAAGGTGGCACCATTTACAATTCCATTATTATTATTTCCAGATTCGTCTTTTACATTTGCGTTGAAAGGGTAACAGCCTACCAAACCATTTTTTAGATTGACTTGACCAATAATTGAGGTTGAAAATAAAATTAATAAAAGTAGAATACGGTATACTTTTTTCATATTAGGGGTTGAAGTTTTTTAATACTCTCAAAATTAGTAATTTTGTATTTTAAAACAATTCTAATGAACGAAAGAGAAGCAGGTTCCGAGCGTCTATATCCTTCTATTTTTGGTAAAATGGCAACGAGATATTATTATTTACGCCAACTTCGCCAAAAAATAGAAGAAGTAATCCATCTTTTTGTTGCTAATAATTCTCATAAATTAATTTTGGCAGATTATGGTTGTGGTAATAAACCTTATGAGATTTTAATCAAACCCTTTGTAGACCAATATATTGGAATAGATTTACCCGAAAACACTGTTGCAGATATACATATATCACCAGAAGGGAGAATTGATTTAGCAGATAATACTTTGGATGTAGTGTTATCTACACAAGTACTTGAACATGTTGTAAATCCCACATCGTATTTAGCTGAAGCTCAAAGAGTATTAAAAAAAAATGGGAAATTAATATTAAGTACTCACGGTTACTGGATGTTTCACCCAGACCCCACAGATTTTTGGCGTTGGACATCTACAGGATTACAAAAAGTAGTATCAGAATCAGGGTTTGAAATTATTTATTTCAGAGGAATTATTGGACGTTCGGCTATGGGCTTACAGTTGTTTCAAGACGGAATAATGTTTAAACTTCCAAAATTCCTACGTCCTGTTTTAGCTTTATTGATGCAACCTCTAATTATATTTTTTGATAAAACTACTGCTCAAGTAACCAGAGATAAAGATGCTTGTACGTTTATACTAGTTGCTAAAAAGAAATAGAATTTTATGAATTTATGTATTACCCGTTCTAATAAGTATTCATATTCAGAAACATTTATTGATAATCAAATAAAAGCACTGAATCCAAAGGTGTTACTATGGGAAGGATGGTATCCTTCTATTTTACCAAATGGAAAGTCTTTTTTACGATTTCCATTAAATTACTTATTAGTAAGAGGAAGCTTAAGGAATCTATTACCTAGCTTATATCATAAATTATATACAAAGTCTTTAGCTTTATATTTACAAAAAAATCAAATCAATGTTCTATTAGCAAATTATGGACCAATGGGGGTAGCTCTGTGTGATGCTTGTTTAGAAGCCAATGTTAGACTTTTCGTCCATTTTCATGGGTTTGATGCTAGTGAGAAAAAAACGCTTGATAAATATCAAGAAAAATATAAAATACTTTTTGAGAAAGTTACTGGTATTATTGTGGTATCTAATGATATGAAAGAGAAGATACAGCTTTTAGGTGCAAAGCCAGAAAAAATATTTTTGAATCCTTATGGTGTAAACTCAGATGAGTTTTTTGGAGCTAATCCTACAATAAAACAACCTGTTTTCATCGCAGTAGGTAGATTTACAGCGAAAAAAGCACCTCAATTGACAATTAGAGCATTTGCAGAAGTATTAAAAAGACAACCTGATGCTAGGCTTATTATGATTGGAGATGGTGAGCTATGGGAGGAGTCTCAACAATTAGCTAAAGATTTAGGTGTTGATTTAAATATAGATTTTAAAGGGAAAAGAACACCTGAACAAATTTCAGAGTTGTTGCGAAATGCTCTGGTTTTTGTTCAGCATTCCCAAATTGCTCCCAATGGTGATTCAGAAGGTACTCCGAACACAATTTTAGAAGCTTCGTCATCTTGCTTACCTATTGTAAGCACTCGTCATGCGGGTATCAAAGACGCTGTTGTTCATGGTGAAACAGGTTTTTTAGTAGAAGAGGGAGATTGGGAATCTATGGCAGACTACATGATTAAACTAATTGAAGACTCAGCGCTTGCAGGAAGGATGGGGAGAGCTGCCCGTAAACATATTGAAGAAAATTATGAGATGAGTAAACGAGTACAAACTTTGAGAGAAATTTTAGAAAAATAATTATATGTCGATTATCAGTAAATATATATTGAAACCTTTGGGCTTAAAAATTTCAAAGATTCAGGAAGATGAAGAATTTGTTCAAGATTCTGTTTTTTTGAATATCTATAAGCAATGTAAACCCTATACAATGACAAGCATTGAGCGGATGTATGCACTTTATAATGCTGTTAGATACACTGTTCATAATAATATCGAAGGTGATTTTGTCGAATGTGGTGTTTGGAGAGGAGGGAGCTCTATGATGATAGCACTCACTCTGTTATCACTAAAGGTAAATGATAGAAAAATTTTACTTTATGATACTTTTGAGGGAATGTCTGAACCAACAGAGAATGATGTAGATTTCAAAGGGGGAGATGCCGATAGTTTACTTAAACAGAATATCCAGAATAAAGAAAATTCTGTTTGGTGTTTAGCGGATTTACAAGATGTTCAAAATAATATGACTCTAACACAATATCCGCTTGAAAATATTCAATTTATAAAGGGTAAAGTAGAAGAAACCATTCCTAAAAATATCTCAGAAAAAATCGCTGTTCTTAGGTTGGATACAGATTGGTATGAATCAACTGCTCATGAATTGAAATATCTTTATCCTATTTTAGCTAATAAAGGCGTTTTAATTATTGATGATTATGGACATTGGGAAGGATGTAAAAAAGCTGTAGATGAATATTTTTCTCAAAACACTTTACTATTGAATCGTATAGATTATACTGGTAGAATAGCAATTAAATCATAATGGGCATCGTCATACGTCAAAGCATCAAAAGTTCAATCGTTACTTACGTTGGAGTAATAATTGGAACGGTCAATGTTTTGTTTCTTTATAATAAGTTTTTATCACCTCAGCAATTAGGGCTATATACTGCCTTGATTGGTTTTCCACAGGTATTTGCTGCTTTTTCAAATTTAGGTACGCCCCATGTAGGAGTAAGGTTTTTTAGTAGATTTTCTGACCCAGACAAACAGCATAATGGCTTTTTGGGCTATCTGTTGCTCGCTCCATTAGTAGGCTTTGTCTTATTTTTAATCGCTTATGTAGGTGTAAAGAGTGTCTTTCAGTCTGTTTATATGGACAACTCACCTTTGCTGATTCAGTATTATTGGTATTTGCCCTTTATTACCTTTTTTCTTTTATATACCTCTACCTTAGAGACCTACAGCAAAGTACATTTGCGGATTGTAGTACCGACTATTCTAAGAGAAATTTTCCTGAAATCTTCCAACTCAATTTTAGCACTACTCTTTGGCTTTAAATTTATTACTTTCGACCAATTGATTAATGGAATCATATTAGTCTATTTCTTGAATATCTGTTTCTTATTAATTTATATCAAAATCTTAGGTAAGCTTTACCTTCATTTCGACTTTAGTTTCTTGAAAAAACCAATATTCAAAGAAATGTATATGTATGGCTTATGGACGATTTTGGGTGGAGCAACAGCAACTATTTTACCCAACATTGAAAAATTAATGCTTCCTGCTTACAAAGGTGGATTAGATAGCACAGCCATTTTCTTTATAGCCTCAAGCATTGGTATGGTGATAGCTATTCCCCGCAATGCCATTGCTTCTATCAGTGAACCCCTTTTAGCGGAATCTTGGAAGAATAATAATCTAGCACATATTGAAGAAATTTACCAAAAGTCAGCTCTGAATTTATTGATTGTAGGAGGCTTTTTATTTCTTGGTATTTGGACGAACATCGATGCAGTTTTTCAAATTATTCCTAATGCAGCAACGTATAGTCAGGGGAAATTTGTCGTGTTGATGGTGGGTTTATACAGCGTTTTCGATATGGCAACGGGACTCAATTCTGAAATTTTAAAGAACTCCCCTTATTATAAATACGACTTTGGGTTTTATATCATTCGCTTTGTAGTACTCTTGTTAGTCAACCTTATTTTTATCCCCATTTACAGTTACAATGGTGCTGCCTTAGCAATGTTAGTTTCCGTAGTAGTATATAATTTGGTAAAGTTTTTCTTTATCAAGCACAAGCTTCAACTACAGCCTTTTAGCTTAAATACCGTAAAAACTATGTTGTTAGGATTACTTACGTATGGCATTACTTTATTGATTCCGAGTTTTGAAGGGGATATTTGGATGAGCTTTGTAAACATTGCTATCAAATCAATTTGTATAACGATTGTTTTTGGCGGAGGAGTTTTATTTTTTAGAATTTCAGAAGATTTAAGTAGAACAGTAGAATCTTTGTTTCGTAAAGTGATTGGTAATTAGTGATTAGATGTGCTTGCCTAAAATAGGTAAACTAAATATTGACTTATTGCTAGTATGTCTAATCACTATTTACCAATCACTAATCACGTCTTAAAAAATGAAAATATTATTTACTTTCGGTGGCTTGCCACATTATTATAACTTGGTGCTCAATCGTTTGAATCGTATTGAAGGACAAGAAATCGTTGTGATTGCTCCAAAAAGTGGTGGAAAAACCGTTGGCTCTGGCGTACATCAAACCTTAGATGGCATAGAATTCAAAGTACATTTCTTAGAAGAATACAAAACACTTTGGGGAAAACCATTCTTTAAAAACTTTATCGAAACGATAGAGGCTGAACGTCCCGACGTAATCGTTACGATTTGGCCATATATCTTGGCTTTTGTGTATAATCCATTCTTGCTTTGGAAGATAAGAAGCATGGGAATCAAATTGATTTTGAAAGAGATTCCATTTAATATCCCCAAGTTTAAAGAAGCATTAGACTATTATGCCAATGGTGGAGTAGCCTCTGAAACGATGCAGACTAATTTAAAGCCAGATAGTTTGGCTTTTAAATTAAAATATACCTTGCTAAAATATTCCTACAAAAGAGCTTTTAATTTGGTAGATGCTCATGTAGATTATACCGAGGAGGCTTATGAAATATTTGGTAGCTATGGCGTGCCTAAAGAGAAAATTTTTGTTATTTATAATTCCCCAGATACCGATTTGATTTTAGCAGACAAGGCTAAAATTGAAGGAGTTAATACTGTTTTGCCAGAAAATCCTTTACGATTGCTACATGTAGGTAGATTAGTAAAGTGGAAAAGGGTAGATATGCTCATTGATGTTTTTAAAAGATTGCTAGTACAGTTTCCTACTGCTGAGTTAGTCATTGTGGGAACTGGTCCTGAAGAAGAAAATCTCAAACAACAAGCCATTGCTTTAGGCATTGAAAAGCAAGTTGTTTTTACGGGCGGTGTGTATAAAATGACAGAACTCGGACAATACTTTAATGCATCTTTAGTGTATGTGTTGGCTGGGATGGGCGGTTTGTCAATCAACGATGCCATGTGTTTTAATAAACCAATCGTCTGTGCCGTAGCAGATGGAACAGAAAAGAAATTAGTACGAGATGGCTACAATGGTTATATTTTTGACGATGGGAATGCAGATGATTTATTTGAAAAATTAGCCGTACTTTTGTCAGACCCAGCAAAAACTCGTCAAATGGGGCTAAACTCTGGACAAATTATTAGGGATGAAGTCAACATTCATGTAGTAATTAAAAATTACCAAAGAGCGTTTGAGAGCTGTCGGCCATCGGCTGTCAGCAATCGGATTTAAGTCGTTTTTAATTTTATGCTACTGAATTAATTGAATTGACAAATCTGCGTAAATCAGCGGTTTTTAAATCTCTGAAAATCAGCGGGTAAATAGTTAGTCCTATATTAAAGACATAGAGTTGATAAGCTGTTTTAACGAATCACCGTAAATCAGCGATTTTAAATCTCTAAAAATCTGCGGGTAAAAAACTATACGTAAAAATCAAAAAAGCTGAAAGCCCAAAGCCGACCGCTGATGACCATATTAAAATGTTTGTTTTAAAATACATATTAAAAGGACCATATCATGCTTTCAGGACGCCTGAAAGTCGTGAATTACTTAGACTTTTTAGGAAATATGGTGATGTAAAGCGTTACGAAGCACGTGAAATAACCTTTCAAGGAATGACATTCCAAGTGCCAGACTGTATGTCTTTCCTTTTCCAATTCCAAGAAATTTTCGTTGAACAGTTTTATAAATTTAATACTACTTCTGCGCAGCCAGTGATATTAGATTGCGGAGCGAATATTGGTTCTAGCTGTGCATTTTTCAAAAGAGAATACCCCAATGCAAAGATTACGGCCTTTGAAGCAGATGCGAAAATTGCACAAATCTTACAAACTAACCTTAGCAAAAATGGTTTCTCAGATATAAATGTAGTTAACAAAGCAGTTTGGATTGACGATAAAGGCATTGAATTTGCTTCTGAAGGTTCGGATGGTGCGTCTATTTATGGCGAAGGTACTAAAGTAAAAGTAGCATCTTTTCGTCTGAAAGATGTGCTTAATGCCACACCAAGTATCGATATGCTAAAAATGGATATTGAAGGGGCAGAAACAGCCGTTTTGAAAGATTGTGCCGACTCGCTAAAGCATGTGAAAAACATCTTTATTGAATATCACGCGTTTCCAGAACAAGCTCAGGAATTAGGAGAAATATTGAATATCATGGCTAACAATGGTTTCAGATATTTTATCAATTCAGCCCAAGACCGTACAAAACCCCTCATTAATCATCGTTATAAAGGCAATGATTTAATGGATTTGCAATTAAACATTTTTGGGTATCGTCCATAATATGAAAATCACGATTTTAAGCACATTTGATACTTTTGGCGGAGCATCTATCGCAGCCTCTCGCCTGAACAAAGCCTTAAATGGCAATGGCTTATTATCAAAAATGCTTGTACAGGACAAAAAAGGAAATGCATCTAATGTTGAAACAATAGCTCCCAATTGGTTTTTAAAGAAAGTTGCCTTAGCTAGATTTGCTTTAGACCGCTATCAGTTTGCTTGGTACGAAAAATCAAAAGCAGTAAGGTTTATCTTCTCTCAGGCAAAGATTGGCGTTGATATTAGTCAACACACGTTGATTAAAGAAACAGATATTATCCATTTGCATTGGATAAATTTTGGGTTTCTTTCGCTGAACTCTATCCAAAAACTTATTGAATCACAAAAGCCTATTGTCTGGACTTTGCATGATATGTGGGTTTTTACGGGAGGCTGTCATTATTCAAGAGACTGTCACAATTATGAAAATAGTTGTGGTAATTGTTTTCAATTTCTCAAAAACTCATCTTCAACCGACCTATCACATCAGATTTGGCAAGCCAAACAAAAGATTTTTCAAGATGCCAATATTACCATCGTTGCTTGTAGTAATTGGCTAGCAGACATAGCACGTACAAGTACTTTATTACAAGGCAAAAGAATTATATCCATTCCCAATCCAATTAATACCGATTTGTTTAAGCCTACGCCCAAAGCTGTAGCACAAATGCATTTTGAATTGGATAACAACAAGCGGTATATCCTTTTTGCTGCTGCAAAAATCAGTGATGTTCGAAAAGGGTTTATATATTTTAAAGAAGCCTTAGAGATACTCAATGAAAAGTATGCGGTTGATAAAACCAATATTGAATTAATTATTTTTGGACAAGCGCAAGCATCCGATTTTGAAAACCTTCCCTTCAAAGTAAATGTGTTGGGCAAGTTATCAGATTTATCTACGATTGCCTTAGCATATTCAGCAGCATCGGTTTTTGTCGTTTCTTCTTTAGAAGATAACTTACCTAATACAATTATGGAATCGATGGCTTGTGCTACGCCCGTAGTTGGTTTTGCCACAGGAGGTATTCCAGAAATGATTAATCACCAAGAAAATGGCTATTTAGCAACATTCAAATCTGCGGAAGAACTTGCTCAAGGAATTTATTGGACATTATTTCAAGCTGATTATGCTACTGTTTGTGAAAAGGCAAGGCAAAAAGTAGTAGAGCATTATGCCGAAGAAGTAGTTGCCAAACAATATAGAGCCTTATACGAATCATTACAATGAAACTAAGTATTATCACGATAACTTATAATGCTGAAAAATTTCTGACGAGGACAATTGAAAGCATTTTAGCACAAACCAATCAAGATTTTGAGTATATCATCATAGACGGAAAATCTAAGGATAATACTTTGACTATTGCAAAATCTTATGGCGTAAGAGTAAATCTTTTGGTGTCTGAGCCTGATAAAGGTTTGTACGATGCCATGAATAAAGGTCTGCGACTAGCTACAGGAGATTTCGTATGGTTTATGAATGCGGGGGATGAAATTAATGATAGTCGAGTAGTTTCAACTTTTATGCAGGCGTTGGAAGATACTAAAGCAGATGTATTTTATGGAGATACTTATTTTGTAGAAGAGAATGGGAATATTCAAGGGTTACGCTCAGAAATCACACCTCATCGTTTGCCTAAAAACCTCAAATGGCAGGATATGAATTTGGGTATGTTGGTATGTCATCAAGCTTTTATAGCTCGTAGGAGCATTGCTCCATTTTATTTAGAAAACAACCTCAGCGCTGATGTTGACTGGGAAATAGAATGTTTAAAAAGGGCTAAAAAGATACAATATTTAGATACCGTCGTAGCTAAATACTTGGTAGGAGGGATTTCTAATAAGCAATTAAAACGTTCTTTGTTAGATCGCTATGATGTACTCAAAAAACATTTTGGACTATTGGGGGCCGTTTGGGCTCATGTACTGATTACTATCCGTGGCGTAAAGTTAATCCTTAAAAAGAGAGGGAAGTATTGGTAGGCATTACCAAAAAAGTTCTGGCTTCTAAGGATAATATTTCTTCTTTTTGATAAAATAACAAAGCTCTGTCACGGAGAGCATATTCACTGATTAAAAAGGCATTGCAGGTTTCTATTAATGTTTTATCTCTACCAAATCTATCTAGAAAAGCATCTACTGTCTTGAGCCAAAACCATGTAAGGGTTTCGTGATAACCTCTTTCAAAGCCGATAGGCCCTCCCACTGAACTATTGAATAGAATAATCCTTTGACGCACTAATAACATTGCCTGTGTAAGGTTGTATTGACGCAAATACCATACGCCCATTGCTAGATGAGCTTCATGAGTCCAAGCCTCTGCTGGCAAAGTACAGGTATTGAATTTTTCTATTAGGGTTTCGATGTCGGAATCAGATTGGAAAAGTTTCATAGGATTTAAACTTTTTACTGGCGACTGAAGTCGCCAGCTAATAGAAATGAAATATATTTATTCAGCTAGCAAATTAATCATTTCAAGGAGTTCATCGTCTATATTTTTAACCTTATGATGATTTTCTTGATTAAAAATATATCTTTTTACTTTTCCTACATTTTGTGGACTTACCGAAAATACTCCATAGCCATCTTGCCATTGAAAATGATTATTCACAAATCCAGATTCATTTATCCATTTAGAAGATTCTCCTTTTAAAACTTTGATTATTTCAGCTACTGTTTGAGTCGATTTCATCTTGAAAAGACAGTGTAAATGGTCTTCCACTCCATTGATTATTTCAAGTTGGATGTTTTTATTATGAGCATGGTTTCTGATATGCTCAAATAGTTTGTACCGAAAAGATTTGTGTAAACAGGGTTCTCTGTGTTTTGTTGTCCAGATAGTATGGACATAGATGTAGATTAAATTTCCTGTCATAGGATAATGTTTTTGAGGTGTATCTTTTACTGGCAAAATAAATTTCTATTAGCGTGCGACTTAAGTCGCACGCTAATAGAAAAGAGGAATTAAATACCTAAAATTTTCTTATTCAATTCCACATCAGCACCACCGCCAGCAAAATCATCAAATACTTTCGATGTTGCCTGAATAATGTGTGAATCAATAAATGGAGCACCTTCAGTAGCACCTTGAACAGGATCTTTAATAGCACATTCCCATTCTAACACTGCCCAACCATCATAACCATATTGTGTTAATTTAGAGAAAATAGAGCCAAAATCAACCTGACCATCGCCTAAAGAACGGAAACGACCAGCACGATTTACCCATGACTGATAACCACCGTAAACACCTTGTTTTCCTGTTGGATTAAACTCAGCGTCTTTTACGTGGAACATCTTGATTCTTTCGTGATAGAAATCGATGTATTGTAAATAATCCAAGCATTGCAATACAAAGTGAGATGGGTCGTAAAGCAAGTTAGCACGTTTATGATTGCCTACTTTTTCTAAGAACATTTCGAACGTAACGCCATCATGCAAATCTTCACCTGGGTGGATTTCGTAGCAAAGGTCAACACCTGCTTCGTCGAAGGCATTCAAAATTGGTAACCAACGATTTCCTAATTCTGTAAAGCCTTGATCAACTAAACCAGCAGGACGTTGTGGCCAAGGATATACTGTATGCCACATCAAAGCACCAGAGAAGGTAGCATGAGCATTCAAACCTAGGTTTTGAGAAGCTTTCGCTGCCCATTTCAATTGCTGAACTGCCCACTCTGTACGTGCTTTAGGGTTACCTTTTACTGAATCTGGAGCAAATCCATCGAACATCACATCATAAGCAGGGTTTACTGCTACTAGCTGTCCTTGTAAGTGTGTTGAAAGCTCAGTGATTTGGATACCCTTATCAGCCAATTTACCTTTCAGCTCATCACAATACGTTTTTGATTCTGCCGCTAATTGTAAATCAATCGCACGAGCATCCCAAGTAGGAATTTGTACACCTTTGTATCCCAAATCAGCTACCCAAGAAGTAATTGAATCAAGGGTATTAAAAGGTTCTGTATTATCTAAAAATTGAGCTAAAAATATAGCTGGTCCTTTGATTGTTTTCATGTGTTTATTGAGTGATTGAGTGAGTTGTGATTGAGTGATTATTATTAATAAACACAAAATCGGCAAGTCATTAAAACCTAAAAACAGAATTTTATTTACTATTTATGCTAACAGTTTTTCTAGCCTTAGCGAGTATTTTCAAAATTTCATAACCTTCATTTATTAGACTTCTAACTCGTTGATCTTCATAAAACTTGGCATCTACTGCATATTCCAACCAAAATAGCTTTCATCAAGCTCTTCAATGACAATGCTAATTTTAGCATAGAACTCATTTTTACTTCTAGCTCTTCTTACAGCCCTATAATTTGCCACTGATGAAGAAGAACTACGAATAAGCTGTTTGGCAATATTTTTAGCAGAAACAGTTTTTGAAAATAAATTATCACACAAAGTCATACAGCGTAATCCAAATGCTTTTATGCGTGTAAAGACGAGTTCTGCAAATTCGTCTTTTGGAAGATAATCATTATTGTCCATAAGTTTGAAGGTGTAAAATAAGATTGGTGATTCAGTTAATCACTAAATCACCAATCACTCACTCACTAAATACTAAACCTTCACCCAGCTTTGGCTTCTGTGGCTATCAAGGATTCTTTCGCAGATTAATAATTCTCTGTAACCGTCTGCAAAAGTAGGATAGTTTGGTTTTTCTGGTTGTTTGCCCTCGGCAATGGCAGCATATACTTCTTTGAACAATTGTTTAGAAGTATCAGGGAAGCCCTCGTTGTGTCCACCAGGGAAAGTCATCAAAGCACTAGCTTCTGGATAAGCTAAAGAAGGGTCACGCATTAACGATTGGTTGTAACCATCACGGTTACCAATCCAAAGCTCGTTTGGTGCTTCTGAATTGAATGCAAATGTTTTTTTGCCACCAGAAATTTCTAATTTCAATTGGTTTTTACGTCCCGCTGAAACTTGTGATACCGTTACTGAACCACGATTTCCGTTGTCAAAACGCAATAATACGTTGGCGTGGTCTTCAGTAGTGATAGGTACATCAGCATAATCTTCTGGCTGAAGCATTTTACCTGAATAGGTTTCTACTGGCTTCAATGGCTTCTTACGAGTTTTGTGGATAGTATTAAAATCAGCCATTACTTCAACTGTTTTTAAGCCAGTAATATACTCGATAATATCCATTAAGTGCGAACCAATATCAGCAATAGCACGCGAATCACCAGATTTGTCTGGTTCTAAACGCCAGTTATAATCTGTTTCATAAAATAACCAGTCTTGTAAATAAGAACCGATTACTGAATATACTTCACCTAAATCACCTTTTTCACGCATTGTTTTCATTTGGCGAACCAAAGGATAATAACGCAAATTGAAGTGAACCGCATTTACCAAGCCTGTTTCAGAAGCTAATGCTACTAATTCTTCTGCTTCGTGTAAATCTTTGGCTAATGGCTTTTCGCAAACAACGTGTTTCCCTGCCAATAAAGCAGCTTTAGATTGCGAATAATGTAAGAAGTTTGGCGTACAGATATGAACACAAACAATGTCTTCCATTGCTAATAGTTGTTCAAATGTACAAGGACGTTCGATGCCTAATTGTGTAGCCTTGGCAGTAGCTAATTCGATATTTACTTCACAAAGAGCAGTTACTTCCACATTCGGAAGTCTTCTAAGAGCTTCGATGTGCGCGGGTCCAATAAAACCGGTACCGACTACACCAACTTTAATTTTTGACATGAGTTAAATATTTGGATTTGGGGATAATAAATTTATTTTGATTGTTTTATATGTGTGTTTCTCGTGAATATATCCACAAAAAATACTTTTATTATTTAGAAATTAAATTGGAAACATCCCAAAGTTGCCACTTTTTCTTTTTGATATTACCTTCATTTTTTTTCAGAAGTGATAGAAAAAGAGATAAACCCAGAGGCTCATTACCATTTGCATGCACTAATACTAAACTTCCCTGTTTTATCAACTGACCTTTCGCAAGCCATGCGTCACTACCGAGGGGCAATAGTCCATAAGAAAGAATCTGGTCAAAGATAGGCTTGCTAGAAACCAAACCCGGAAATCTAAAATATATTGAGGGAACAAGACCGTTTATTAGCATGGCTTGTTCGTTTAAAAATACTTCGTTGGCAATGACTGTTCCTTTTTCAAGTAAGAAATTATCTATCAACGGTAATTTTGGGTCATAATGATGATTGAAGCTATGGTTAACCCAAGTAATCTCTAAATTCCCAGCAGTTTCCTGACTAATCAACCATTTCAAATCATCCTGATGGCTTTTCATCCATAATCCTGTTACGGTAATCGTAATAGGCACAGGGCGTTCGGACACTTCAAAACCTTTGATGACACTCGTGAAAAAGTTTCTTGCCAGAGGTTTGGTAGAAGGACATAAATCTACAGTCAAACTAAACCCATTGAGGGTTGAATCGCTTTTTTCGATGCCAGCATCTTGTAGTCTATAATCCTTTCCCTTTTCAAAATTCCACGCTTGGATATATTTACTTTTTTGATACCCTTGCAATATCTCTTCCCATT
Organism: Arcicella sp. GW822-FHT02H01; assembly: GCF_058802005.1. Classification (NCBI taxonomy): domain Bacteria; kingdom Pseudomonadati; phylum Bacteroidota; class Cytophagia; order Cytophagales; family Flectobacillaceae; genus Arcicella; species Arcicella sp. GW822-FHT02H01. Next base: position 3,709,844 of record NZ_JBXANT010000001.1, read on the forward strand.
GGAGGGGTTGTACAGCTACATTTCTAACAATACTGGTTTTTAATGTATTAGAGTTAATACCCAGATACATCACATTACCATTTTGCACCCATTTCCGCACAATCAAACCTTCTGAGTATTTCCCAAAAAACACTTGATAATCAGCAAGCTGAGCCAATGATTTTGTAAAACATACAACTGTAAGCGTAAAAATTAAGCAATATTTCATCTTAAATAGAGATAGATTTTCTTCAATTTCAGATTGCGTTCACACAAAAATAGAAAAGACTTTAAATAAAATTATGTTGTTTTGTCTGTTCAGTTTTATGAATAATTTTCAAATTTACAGAATAAATAATACCCTGCTAATATTTTTTAGAATTAGCAGGGTATATTAATGTATCAAAACGATAAAATGATTTTTCTTCCTTAATAAAGCTAGTCTAGCATACTTCAACCAAAACGCTAGCTATTACTTTATTTCACCAATATTCCTCTTTTTATTTCTACTCTGTCAGGCAAAATCATGGCTGAAGGATAGCTTTCTTTGATGTTTACAAAGTATCTTTCGGCATCCATTCTATTGAGGAAATCGCCAATTTTTACTTTATAAATGGGTTGTTGATAACTAAGGTAAGGGAATATCTCTGGGTAAGTTTGGTAAGTATAAATTTTAGCATCATCAGCCGCTTTTCTATCGTTACCCACATAAATTTGAATGCGGAAACCATTAGCATAGCGTACTCCTTTGTTTCTGACTGAAATAGTATCTAAAATAGCATCCAGTTTCTTATTGATGTGCATGGGTTGTTCTGTTAAATAACCCTTTTTTGACTTATTTTTATCATCACTTAAGGTATCCCCAGCTTCGTTTAGTTTTTTATACTTGGGTAAATATTCCGACAAATCCTCCTCATAAATTTTGTCTAATTTTTTATGAGATGTTTTTGAATTAGAAGCACCCGAGGACGACCCTTTGCTAGAAACTACCTTCGAAGAACAAGCACTTAGAATGACTAAAAATATGTATAAACAAATTGAAAGGAAACGTTGCATATAAAATTGAGTTTTTCAAATAGACTTTTGGTGGCATTAGAAAAGAAGAATTCATCAAAGATACAATTTTTGACAAAAACTTGAAATACCCTTTACTCATTGTAACTTTGTTTGCTGTATTGTACTGAGTTAATCCTGATTTTTGATTTATAAATACCCATGAATATTCAACAAAATATTTCTTTAAAACCCTTCAATACTTTTGGTCTGGAAGCTTCTGCACAATATTTCGTTGAAGTAAGTACAGTACAGGATTTAAAAAATATACTTCAAAATCCTGATTTCAAGAAACTTGATAAATTATTCTTAGGCGGAGGAAGCAACCTTTTACTGACTAAAGATTACGAAGGATTAGTAGTAAAAATTGCCTTGAAGGGTATAGAAAAAGTTTTTGAAGATGAAAACCACATTCATATCCAAGCTGGTGCTGGAGAAATTTGGCATCAATTTGTGATGTATTGTGTTGAAAATAATTATGCAGGCATTGAAAATCTTTCTTTGATTCCTGGTACGGTAGGAGCGGCTCCTATGCAAAATATCGGTGCTTATGGGGTGGAAATAAAAGATGTTTTTCAAGAATTGCAGGCACTTAATTTAGAAACCCTTGAAATAGAAACATTTAATTTAACCGATTGCCAGTTTGGTTATCGTGAAAGTGTGTTTAAACATACTTTAAAAGGTAAGTACGTCATTACATCTGTTACTTTCAAACTAAACAAAGTACCAACTTTTAAAATAGCCTATGGTGATATTCAGAAAACTTTAGCGGAAATGAATGTCACTGAACTGTCTATCAAAGCTGTCAGCGATGCCGTAATAGCTATTCGTAAAAGCAAACTGCCAGACCCTGCCGAAATTGGTAATTCTGGAAGTTTCTTTAAAAACCCAGAAATTCCGCTAACGCAATATCAAAAATTATTGATAGATTTTCCGACATTGCCAAGTTATCCAATTAACGAAACCACTGTAAAAGTACCAGCAGGTTGGTTGATAGAACAGGCAGGTTGGAAGGGCTTTAGGGATGGACAAATTGGCGTTCATGTTCGTCAGGCTTTGGTTTTAGTAAACTATGGTGGCGGAAATGGGAATGATATTAAAGCCCTTGCCGAAAAAGTACAGCAATCAATTGTGGATAAATTTGGTATCAAATTGAGTCCAGAAGTAAATTATATATAATAATATCTCAAAACATGAATATCCCAAAATTAAAACATACCGAAACCAATAATTTTTTCTTAATGGCAGGAAGTTGTGCTATCGAAAGCCGTGATTTAGCCTATGAAATTGCAGAAAAAATTAAAGGACTGACAGACCAATTTGGTATTCCTTATATTTTTAAAGGGTCGTACCGTAAAGCTAACCGTACTAAATTAGATTCTTTTACAGGGATTGGTGATATCGCTGCTTTAGAGATTTTACAGGAAATTGGTAATCATTACGACTTACCAACGGTGACAGATATTCATGAGTCGCAAGAAGCTGAAATGGCTGCGAAGTATGTAGATGTATTGCAGATACCTGCTTTTTTATGTCGCCAGACAGATTTATTGGCTGCTGCTGCACGTACGGGCAAAGCAGTAAACATCAAAAAAGGACAATTTATGGCAGGTATTTCTATGAAATTTGCGGTTGAAAAAATCCTTCATGAAAACCCTTCAGCACAGGTATTTTTAACAGACCGTGGTAATTCTTTTGGTTATGGCGATTTAGTCGTAGACTACCGTAATATCCCAGAAATGCAAGCACATGGTGTGCCTGTAGTGATGGACTGCACACACTCTTTACAAAGACCCAACCAAACAACGGGCGTAACGGGTGGTCAACCAAAAATGATTGAAACTATTGCGAAGGCGGCTATTGCTGTAGGAGCAGATGGTATTTTTATCGAAACACACCCGAATCCTGCTATCGCAAAATCTGATGGGGCAAATATGTTGCCTTTGGATAAATTAGAAGAATTATTAGAAAAATTAGTGAGAGTACGTCAAGCAGTGATTTAAGTGATGAGTTGTGAGTTTTGAGTGATGAGCTAGTGTATTAAAGTGTTGATATGCTGTGATTTATATTAACATTATAACAATGTTTATTTTACATTGACCACTTAATTATTAAATTAGGGATTGTTTGATTATTTTTATCTAAGGTATATAAGTCGAATCATAAGAAGAGCAATGAGTATGGATTACTCTTGCTCTTTTTAGATTAGGTATATTCAATTCATTCAAGTTATTTTGTTTTTCAACGCTTATTCTTCAAAAACAATGTTCAGAAAATCCTTTTTACTAGCTTCTATTAGTGTTTTCCTTTCTTTTTGCACCATCAGTGCTACGATACCTCATGGCTTAAATAGCAATTTTCAAGAGCCTGTAACCAAAACCGCAAAAGACTTTCCAGAGAAGTTTGAAACTGCCTCAAAAGGTCGTTATGAAACTGATGTAATAAGTACTGCTGCGGGTGAATGGAATTTGGATAATGCCATGATTGGTAGTGCCGAAAACGACTTGAAAAATGGGGAAAAGTCTGTCAGAATGAAAGAGAATGCCAAATTGACGATGAACTTTGATATTATAACAGGTATTCAGCTAGTGAAATTCAAGTATGGCGTTTATGGAGCAGATGAGGAGGCAAGTTTTGAGCTTTGGATTTCGACCAATGCGGGTAAGACTTGGATGAAAATGGGAAAGGCTATCAAGACTAAGGATAAGAAGTTAAAATCAGTATCTTTTGAAGTAAATTTCACCAAGCCAAGTAGGATTGAAATTAGAAAAACAGATGGTACAGCCAATCGATTAAATATTGATGATATTAGCATTGTTACCTATTCAAGCACTGCTAAACCAAGTAATGTTGCTCCTGTTGCCACGACTACAGTTCAAGAACCAGTTACAGTTAATGTAGTTTCTAAGCCTACGCGTGATGATAATTTAGCGTTAGGTAATCCTTCAAAAGCGGTGACTAATACGTCATCCCCTAATAATTATTTATTGTCAAAAAATGCCTACACACTTTCGTATAATAAAAGTAAAAACATTGCTAATTGGGTTTCTTGGCATTTAAGCAAAGCTTGGAAAGGCGATGCCGCTCGCCAAAATAATTTCCGACCAGATAATACTTTGCCAACAGGATGGTATCAAGTTACTCCAAGAGACTACTCGGATGCAGGATTTGATAGAGGTCATTTATGTCCTTCGGACGACCGTGATGGAAGTCCAGAAGAAAACCAAGAAACCTTTTTCATGACAAATATGGTTCCACAAGCGCCTGAGAATAACCGTGGTATCTGGAAACATTTAGAAGAATACACACGGACTTTAATTGACCAAGGCAATGAATTATACATATTAGCAGGTACTTTAGGTGAAGGTGGTACTGGGAGCAACGGAAGTGCCAAAGCAATTGGTAAAAATAATAATATATTGGTGCCAGCGTCTATCTGGAAAATAATTGTGGTATTGCCTGTTGGGGATAAAGATGTGGCTCGTATCAATGCTAAAACTAGGATAATTGCTGTAAATATGCCCAACCATAATGCAATAGGGGCAGACGACTGGAAAAAATATAGAACATCGGTAGATGAATTAGAACGCCTTACGGGCTATGATTTTTTGTCTAATGTACCAACGAGCGTCCAAGCAGTTATTGAAGCAGGAGTTGATAAATAATGATTGTTAGCTAGATAATTGAAATAAAATGCCAAAAATCACATTAGAAACCATCATACAATCAGATATTGAAATCTGTTTTGATTTATCTAGGAGCATAGATTTACACAAAATTTCTACTGCTCATACGAATGAAAATGCGATTGATGGAACAACGACAGGTCTTATCAATTTGGGAGAGACTGTCACTTGGGAGGCAAAACATTTTGGTATCAAACAACAATTGACATCAATCATAACAGCATTTAGTTATCCAAATCATTTTAGAGACGAACAGCTTAAAGGTATTTTTAAATCATTTGTTCATGAACACTTGTTTGAGGTAAAAGGGGAAAACGTTATGATGAAAGATGTTTTCACCTTTGAATCTCCTTGTGGAATATTGGGTGAAATTGTCAATAAGATAATACTCACAAAGTACCTTACTAAATTACTGGAAGATAGAAATAAAGTTATTAAAGAATACGCTGAAACAGATTTGTGGAAATTAGTGTTGAATAGAAAATAATATTTCAAAGATGCCGTATAAATTCCTTCAAGTAAATAAAATATTTTAAGTTTTTTTAAGAAAAAATCAGGGGAAAAGTATTTTAAATTGTCGTGATTTTAACAATTAAAGAATTAATTTTGCGTTTGTATTTAATTGAGAAAATTATATCTCATTATTGCCATTGTTATATGAAACGATTTATACTTTTAACCACCATAATATGCGGTTCATCTTTGGGTGTTACTGCCCAAACTGTTGATAGCCTGAAGTTTATCACAATTACGCCGACTGGTGCAATAAGAAATGTAAATTGGTTAGAAAAAAATACAATAGGCGAAATAGGCGTTGAATTAAAGCTTAAACCAACTAAAAAATTAAACGTTAGTTTTGGTACAGCTATTTTTAAAACAATAGGCCAGAGCATCATCAACCCATCACCACCGCTTGCTTTTACTTCTGTTTTTGATAAACCTGGAAGTGGTAGCTTTCTTTCTTCTTCTCCTAAAACAGCCTATAGTGGCGGTTTTATCAATGTAGACGTAGGAGTTCCTTTTAAACTAAGTGATAGCTCTCATGTTTCTATTGAGCCTTTCTTAGGACTTGAAGCTAAAATATGGGGACGTTCTACCGATTATGGTACAGAGACCAGTCCTTTGCTAGTTGAAGAAAAATACAAATTTCTCTCTCCCTCTTTCGGAGCTAAGTTGAATTATGCTACTAAATCTAAAGTGAAACTTTCTTTAAGAATATCAGGTAGCTATCCACTTATCTCAAAATTGAAATTGGATGAAAAGAATCTTAACTTGCCCAATGCAGAATTAGACTTAAAAAGACAATTATCTCCATCCGTAGAAATTGGGGCAAAAATCAAAAAGCTAACGATTAAGCTTCGTTATGAACGAATCAATTTTGGTTCGTCAGATTCTTTAAGAGGTTTTGCTGCACCTGCTTCAAAAGCCAATGTGTCTGGCGTTTCGGTTAGTTATGATTTCTAGCTGTTTTAGCTTTAAGCTATCAGCAATGAGCTTTGAGCTTTTAAAAGAGCATAAACTCAATACTTAAAGCTAAAGGCTCATTGTTCCTTTTTAGCTTTTTATTAAAATAGCAAGAATTAAAATGAAATTTACCCATGAGTCTAAACGCTCATAGCTCATAGCTCATAGCTCATAGCTCATAGCTCATAGCTCATAGCTAGTTCTGCGTTCCCTGCTTAATCGACTCATAATCAGTTTTCAAGCGACCCATTTCTCTAGCAATAAATGTTTGCAATTGTGTATTAAATGTCTTTTTGTCTTCCTCGTTCAAAGAAGCATAAAAATCTTTTAATTCTTGATTGATAGCGGCACGTTCCTCTGCTGAAGCAGCATTAATTGAACGCATGTGATATTGTTTGAAATTAAAATCCATGAAGGTTAATTTGAAAATTTGAGATATGTTGATTTGAAATAGTCAAAACCAACAATTCTGAAACGAGTTAGCTTAATTTTTCGAACTACAAAGTTAGAATATTCACTGTAAATAAAAGAGATTATTGAACGATGATTTCGAAACAGAGGTATTCCTTACCCAAAATATGAAGCCTAAATCCTCCTCTTATTGCTCCCAAACCAAAAGAAAAGCTAGAACCTCTCTCTTTAAAGCTTAATGCTGATAAATTTTGTTGTAAATTGCAGGCTAATTCAGAAAATGGCTAAAAATATATCTTGTATCATCTTTTGAATAAAGGGCTGACGCTTATTTAGATAACAGCTTGCTATTAACCGACAATCCGTGCCAAAGCACACATAATTTCCCACTGAATTTGGGTTCGTTGAAATGAAAACTAAAACATTACGTAAGAATAAAGTAAATATAGTAACACTGGGTTGTAGTAAAAATCTAGTGGATTCAGAAGTAATTTATACGCAATTAAAAGGCAATGGCATGAATGTTACGCATGAGTCTAAAAAAGACGATGCCAACGTTGTAATTGTAAATACTTGTGGATTTATTGATAATGCCAAACAAGAATCTATTGATACTATTTTAAGATATGTTGATGCCAAAGAGTCAGGTATTATCGATAAATTATATGTAACTGGTTGTTTGTCACACCGTTACAAAGATGAATTAGAAGCTGAAATTCCTATGGTTGATGCTTTCTTTGGTACAAATGAATTGCCACGTTTACTAAAAACATTAAAGGCAGATTATAAGCATGAATTAATTGGCGAACGTTTATTGACTACGCCAACACACTATGCTTATCTGAAAATTGCGGAAGGTTGCGACCGCCCTTGTTCTTTCTGTGCTATTCCTTTAATGCGTGGTGGACACGTTTCTCGTTCTATCGAAGACTTAGTAATTGAAGCTAAATCATTGGTAAAACGTGGTACGAAAGAATTGATTTTGATAGCCCAAGATTTAACCTACTACGGATTAGATATTTACAAAAAGCGTAATCTTTCTGAATTATTAGAACGATTTGCTGATATTGAAGGGCTTGATTGGATTCGTTTACAATATGCTTATCCAGCAGGCTTCCCAATGGATGTATTGGATACGATGGCGAAATATCCAAACATCTGTAAATACTTGGATATGCCTTTGCAAAGTGGCTCAACAGAAGTATTAAAGAGAATGCGTAGAGGAATTACCCGTGAAAAAACCGAAGATTTAATCAATATTATTCGTGATAAAGTGCCTGGAATTGCTTTAAGAACGACTTTGATTTCAGGACACCCAGGTGAAACAGAAGCTGATTTTGAAGAAACATATCAGTTTGTAGAGAAAATGCGTTTCGACCGTCTGGGCGTATTTACCTATTCGCATGAAGACGACACACACTCACATTCTTTTGAAGATGATGTACCTGCTGAAGTAAAACAAGAACGTGCTGATGAGATAATGGCTTTACAACAGGATATTTCGATGGAACTAAATCAGCAGAGAATCGGGAATACTTATAAAGTATTGTTTGATAGAAAAGAGGGTGGATACTTTATCGGAAGAACACAATTTGATTCACCAGAGGTAGATAATGAAGTATTAGTTCCTGCTAGTCAATATGTACGTTTGGGTGATTTTGCTAATGTAAAAGTAAATCGTGCCGAAGAATTTGATTTGTACGGGGAAGTGGTTTTATAATTTGAAAATTTGAGGATTTGAAGATTTGAAAATATTATAAAGTATGGATGTTTGATTTTTATCATCTTTCCTCGCATTTACAATTTTCAAATTTTCAAATCCTCAAATTTTCAAATTTTCAAATTTTCAAATCAAGTATTTATCCTACCAAGTTACGATAATCTTCACGAGATTTGATGATGATTTGGTGAGCAACTTCTGCACCATATACCTCATCAATATCAACCGCTACTTGCTCTTCACCTGGAATATTTTTATACGTCAAGAAATAGTGAACCAAACGATCAATAATTGGTTTTGGGCATTGAGAAATGTCTGTCCAACTTCCATACAATGAATCGCCTTTCAATACCGCAATAATTTTATCATCAGCTTCTCCTTTATCAATCATTCTGATTCCACCGATTGGAATAGCCTGACAGATGATATCTCCATGCGTAATAGTACGTTCAGAAAGCACCAAAATATCTAATGGGTCACCATCGCCAGATTCAATCACTTTTCCTGATTGCTCACGAGCAAACTCTGCTGTGTGTTCTCCACAATAAGTCTGAGGAAGGAAGCCATACAAGGCAGGAACGATGTTAGAGAATTTTTGAGGACGGTCGATTTTCAAATAACCAGTCTCTTTGTCGATTTCATACTTTACAGTATCAGTCGATACAATTTCGATGAAAGCAGTCACTACTTTCGGCATGCCGTCTCCAATCTGGATACCATGCCACGGATGGGCTTTATAAAAGTTTCTTTGCATACTAATGGGTTGGTAGTGGATGGATGGTGGTGTGTGAGGAATACCTGTTTTAATCACTTTCTCAACCGGCTTTTTAACTCTTGGTTTTTTTTTCATACCACGCTCGAATCGGCACTTACTACTTTTTTGAAATTTTGTAATATTTGTTCTTGTAAAACTTCAACAGGTTGCGTTAAATAGGTTGAAGCATGGGCAAATATAGTCGAAATAAAACAAATTTTGTCGTCTGTTTCTAAAAATAACTGTTCAATTGGAATAGATGAAATGTTTTTACTAGCGTTGGATTGAGAATTCAATAAGGCACTTCCTAAGGAAATATAAAATTGATGCTGAACTAGTTGAGCACAAATCTGGCTATTATTATTAAATCCATGAACAATGAGTGGAACTTTGGGCTTTAATCTCTTTTTCAAGGTAATTAACTCAGAAAATGCCTTTACACAATGGATAATCACAGGTTTTTGTAACGTTTCAGCCAAATGTATTTGCCGGATAAAAACCTCCTCTTGAATATTCATATCCAAATCTATTAGCCTATCCAGCCCGCATTCGCCTATGGCTAATACATTGGGGTGCTTTGCTAATTGTGTTAACTCTTCAAAATCTTTATCTATACTTTCTTTTTTTATATACCATGGATGTAAACCTACCGAAAACTTTCCCTTAGATAAATCTAGCCAACCCGAGTCTGTTTGAGCATTTACAACAGATAGCGTATCCTTTTCTTCGGAAAAATGGTGAGTATGGATATTAATACAGGTTGGCATTTGAAAAATTGAGAAGGATTAATTATGCAGAAAGTAAAAAATAATCTCTGTAAATCTGCTAAAACAATCAGCGTGAATCTGTGGGTAAAAATACTATATAAATACAAGAGAATACCCATTTTTTACATGTAATCAATACATTCTATTTCAAAGAGGGGTAAGCATTCACAATTTTTCATTTAACAACGAAGAAAGAAAAAATAAACCTTTTCCGTAACTTTGTAAGAAGATTTGGAAATGCAAATCACATACATAACCAAACGACGTATTTCGTCGCATTCAGAAAACTCAGAAAATGATTTATCCTATAGTTGCTTACGGTGATTCCGTGCTTAGAAAAGTTGCCGTTGATATAGAAAAAGGCTCGATTGATGTAAAGAAGTTATCAGAAGATATGTTTGAAACCATGTACAATGCTTCTGGTGTAGGCTTAGCTGCTCCGCAGATTGGTCTAGCCATCAGAATGTTTGTAGTAGATGGTCGTCCTTTTAATGAAGGAGAAGATTTAGACGAAAGAGATAAAGACCCATCATTGGTGGATTTCAAAAAAGTATTTATCAATGCCGAAATCTTGGATGAGGATGGTGACGAATGGGCTTTTGAAGAAGGATGTCTGTCTATTCCAAATATCAGAGAAGACGTATATCGTCCAGAATTTGTTAAAATTAAATACCTAGATGTTGATTTTAAGGAGCATATCGAAGAATTTGAAGGCTTAGCTGCCCGTATTATTCAACATGAATACGACCATATTGATGGCGTACTTTTTACAGACCATTTAAGCCCTGTAAAGAAGAGAATGTTGAAAAATAAACTTGCTAATATTACAAAGGGTAATGTAAAAGTGGATTATAAGATGAAGTTCCCTAAGTAATCAAGTAGTGAGTTAAGAATTGTGAGTTGTGAATGACAAGCTGTCATTGCCTCTGTTCAGTGTTTATTTTATATAGATTACTTAAATTAACAAAGGTCTCATGAGAATAAAATCATGAGACCTTTGCTATTTACAATAGTTGCCTGTATCATTTCAAAAAATGGGCTTTCCTAATACAGAACAGGATTATTTATTGATTAGTTTTTGTTAATTTGTTAAAAACAATCAGCTTTTCATCCTTAATCATCCTGTAATGAGAAAAATATTTATTCTCCTCTTCGTCAGTTTTCAATTGTTGGCTCAAAAGCCAGTTGTTCTTCCAAGAAGTACGCCCGAAGCAGAAGGCGTTTCATCTGAAGCCATTATTAATTTTCTGGATGCTGCTTCAAAGAGCAAACACGAATTTCATAGTTTTATGATGCTTCGCCATGGTAAAGTAGTGGCCGAATCTTGGTGGAATCCTTATGCCAATGATTTAAAACATACGATGTATTCGGTCAGTAAAAGTTTTACGGCTACCGCTATAGGCTTTGCGGTAACAGAAAAAAAATTGAGTGTGGATGATAAAGTAATCTCTTTTTTCCCAGAAGATTTACCAACACAAATTAGTCCATATCTAGCAGAGCTAAAAATAAAAGATTTACTGACCATGAGCGTCGGACACGCAACTGACCCTACAGGCGAAATTGCTGGCAAAAATGAAAACTGGGTAAAAGCTTTCCTACGTACACCTATTGCCAATAAACCGGGGTCTAAATTTTTGTATAATTCAACGGCTACGTATATGCTATCAGCTATTGTACAGAAAGTAACAGGTCAAAAAGTCATTGATTACTTAAAGCCAAGACTTTTTGAACCTTTAGGCATTAGTGGGATAGATTGGGAAGTGGACCCTAAAGGCATCAATACGGGTGGGTGGGGATTACGCCTCAAAACAGAGGATATGGCTAAATTCGGTCAATTATTTCTACAAAAAGGAATGTGGAAAGGGAAGCAGGTCTTGCCAGCATCATGGGTTGAGGAGGCGTCGACTATGAAAATTATGCAAGACCCTAATGCCACACAAGCTAAAAAAGACTCTAGTGATTGGTTACAAGGATACTGCTATCAAATGTGGCGTTGTAGAAACAATGGTTTTAGGGGTGATGGAGCCAATGGACAGTTCATTATCGTTTTGCCAGAACAAGATGCCGTAATCATTGTTACAGCCGAAGCACCCGATATGCAAGGCGAATTTAATTTATTATGGAAGTACCTTTTACCTGCTTTCAAGGACAAAAAATTGCCAGCTAACCCTACGATGTTAGCTAAACTGAAAGAAAAAGCAGCGTCTTTGGCATTGGCTATCCCTAATAAAAGTAATAGTTCTGGCATAGAAGCGAAGGTTTCGGGCAAAACATTTGGGATGATTACGGGCGATAGAAGCTTTGAAAATATACAATTTAATTTCAGTGACGGTATTTGTAAGGTAGCTTTTAAAACTGATTCAGCAACTCATCAAATTCCTTTTGGTGCTGGAAAATGGGAATTGTCTGAAACTACCAAATTCGGGCCATATTTAGTAGCAGGAGCAAAAGCCAATAGGGTAGGATTGCCAGCCTTCAAAGTAGCAGGAAGTTATACATGGAAAGATGAAAATACCTTGATATTAACGCTACGCTATATCGAAAGTCCGCATACTGAAACCATCGTTTGTATTTTTGATGGCGAAAGTGTATCGGTTGATTTCCAGAGCATATTTACCATTAACCGAAAAAGAAGTATCTCTAAAGGCATTTTATTCAATAGTAGGGCGAATGCACCTAAGTTAATCGTCAGAGGTGATGATATGGGTTATTCACATTCAGGCAATGAAGCGTTGATAAAATCTTATAGAGAAGGTATCGAAACATCCATTGAAGTGATTGCGGCGTCGCCGTGGTTTCCAGAAGCTGTGAAATTATTAGCGGAAAATAAAACTGTGGACGTAGGATTGCATTTTGCCATTACCAGCGAATGGGATAATGTAAAATGGAGACCCCTCACTGAGGCAAAAAGCTTACGAAATGAGGATGGATATTTTTACCCAATGCTTTCTCATAATAATAATTACCCTAAACAAGCGGTATTGGACAACGATTGGAAGCTTCAAGACATTGAAAAAGAACTAAGAGCCCAAATTGAAATGGCATTGAAATATATTCCACGATTGAGTCACGTTTCTGGTCACATGGGTAGCACAGGCTTTACTCAGGAAGTAAAAAACATGGCAAGACGTATAGCCAAAGAGTATAAGCTGACGATGGTAGATGTAGACTCGATGAAGGATATTAATGTGGCTTATACTGGTTTTGACTTTAATAATAAAAGCACTGAGGATAGAATTGAAGCCTTTATTGCTATGCTAGATAAGCTACAAGATGGCAAAACCTATGTGTTTGTGGAACATCCTGGACTTGATAACGACGAACTTCGTGCTGTATATCATATCGGTTATGAAGATGTAGCCAAAGGGAGACAAGATGTGACGACTATTTTTACGAGTGAAAAAGTAAAAATGGCTATTCTAAACAAGGGGATACAATTGGTAAGTTATAAAGACGTAATTGAGGGAAAAAAATAAATAATAATCAATATTAATTTCCCTATATATACGATTTTAGCATCAATAAGGTACACTTTTACGCTAAAAAGATTCAACTTTGAAACTGATTTAGCCTAGTATGGCTTATTAAAGTATAAGAATCGTATTGAATGAAAAATATTATTATAGGGTTGCTTTTTGCAATGCTTTGGGCATCAGCATCAGCAGCCACCAAAATAGGGCTTTTATCAGCCCAACCTTTCGTAATCGGTAGTTGTAGATTTTTCTTGGCAGGCATTTTAATGTTAGGTTATAGCCACATTGTCAAGAAAAATCCCCTACCAAATACCCAAGAGTGGAAAAAAATCGCCATTTATGGTTTTTTGAATGTCACGGTATATTTAGGATGTTTTGTTGTAGCACTCAAACATGTGTCAGCAGGCATCGGAAGCTTAGCTGTGGCCACAAATCCACTCATTATTAGTGTTTTATCTGCCTTTTGGCTTGGTCGGTCTGTAAAAAGAACAGAAGTTTTTGGTTTAATACTGGGTATTTCAGGGGTAGCTATCGCTACTTACCCACTTTTGCAACAGAGTTTTGCCGATGTTGAGGGATTACTCATTCTTTCAGCCAGTATGATAGCCTATTCAGTAGGGACAGTTTATTATTCCGCTCAAACATGGCATCTGTCATTATCTACCATTAATGCTTGGCAAGTATTAATAGGAGGGTTTTTCCTATTGCCAATTACTTATTTCTTTACTGACTGGTCGCAGAATGTATATGACTTTAAATTTACGATGTCTGTGCTTTGGTTGGCTATTCCTGTATCCATCGGTGCAGTACAATTGTGGTTATATCTCCTCAAAATAGACCCCATAAAAGCCTCACTTTGGCTTTTCCTCAATCCGATTTTTGGTTTTATTTATGCATCATTGATTTTAGATGAACCTATTACCAGTTATACTTATATCGGAACGTCGTTAGTGATTGTTGGGTTATATTTAGCCCAGCGTGATAAACTAAATGCTTGAATTAATTGCCTGATTAGCTATTTTCTTGTATTTTGGTATAAATATTCCTTAATACTTTATGATCATATCTGCCTTACTCTTAAGAAATCTTTTGAAAATACTTTTTGCCTCGGTTTCCTTATTTGCTTGTAATTTGATTGATAATACATCAAATCTGTTTAAAAATGACTCTTGGCAAGATTTAACTTGTGATACAACTCAGTATGTAGATCAGTTGAGGGTGTATACACTTACCCAACCATTCTATTTAGCAGATACTTTGCTGAAACAAAATCTGAAAGCGAGGAATATTTATGTCGCCTTTGTCGACACATTGGGCAATATTCAGGCTACTGCGCTACAGGCAGGAGATGATGATGAAGATTCGGAAATTATCAATATGACGGGTTTCCCTGACTTGAATATTACTTGGCAAGAACAAGCTTATCTGTGGGCATTAGTAAAACAGCCTAGTTATTTATATAACCGATGGGAAAATATGCTTGGCGACGAACGTAAAACCTTTCTTGAAAAAAGAGATTCTGTATTGTCTATCATGAAACGCAAGTATCGCTCTATCAAAGTAGTTTCTGATTTGCGTTCTACAAGCCGTCAATTACATTATTTAGGGAAAAACAAAACGGCTACGCCAGTTTCAATGCACAATTTCGGTCTAGCCGCTGATTTTGCAATTTATAATCGCAAAGGACGGATGTCGAATAACTTAGTTTTTTATCGTCCTTTAGATAGCTTAACAGAAGCATTTGGTCTTACATGGGGAGGTAATTTTGTGGGCTTTATCGATTCAGGGCATATACAGTTGTATAAAAACGGAGCGGAATTACTAAGAAAATATCCTGATTTAGTATTTGAATTTGAACCTTTCAGACCAATGTACAACACATGGATGAACAAAATGATAGGCTGGGGCAAAGAAGAAAAAGCAGGGGATACGAAGGAACTATTGCAGGAACTGAATAAATTAAAGCAAGATAAACCATGCCAATGTATGGATAGCCAAAGTGATTTGCCTAATATTTTGATTGATAAAATACAATTACAATTGGCTACTTCGGATGGCTATCAGACAGAAAACGACTTATTATTGATTGGGGATTTATCTTCACAAACTGTAAGTTTAATTACGGCCAAAAGTAAAATTGCTTATCCTTTGGGTTTGTGGAAGTAGGGTTATTCAGGTTTAGAGATTAAACGGTAATAATAGGTAATATATTGAGGTTTAGAGAATATTAAGGTTTAGAGATTAAACAGAGGTAGAAAATAATTGGCAATAAGGGAATATCCTATGCCAATCATAGTAAAATATATTCTTACAAAGAAAGAGATTTCTCGATTTTAGTGAAATCCAAAGGCTTTTCTATAAATGAATCTGCACCTACACTCGTAGCAATTTCAAATAAATTCCCCATCGCACTAATCATAATAATTTTAGACTCGGGTGAAAGAGATTTTATCTCTTTTACACGGTCAATTCCATACCCATCTGGCAAATTGTTATCTAAGAACAACCAGTGAGGTTTTACCTCCAAAGCTTTTCCAATCCCTTCTTGGAGCGTCAAAGCATAAAATGAGGAAATACCTTTTCTTTTAAGAAAGTGTTTTAATAAAAGGCAGGTGTCTTTTTCATCATCGATAATTAAAGCTACGTTTTTCATGGCATTTGGCAGTCCAAATTTTAGTCTTGTCAGCCTTTTAAACACTAATGGTTATAGGAAACAGCATAAGATTTATGTTGAACTTTTTAAGTTTTACATATATGTTGAACAATAATAAAAAATCATGCCAGTGTAAAATAGTGATTATTAAAGTCAAAAGATAAATTCCACAATTTGAGGATTGTGTACCTCAAAACTATCCAAAAAAATAAGCATTTGATTGAGGTATGAAAATTTTAAGATGAGAAAGAAGAATAACGTTTTTATAGCTTTTACTATAGTCTATAAGACGAAGATATTAAAGATTCACACTAAAACAATTTTTATCATGTCAAACAACGCAAAAATTATTGTTGGAATTGCAGCGGCCGCAGCGGTTGGTGCAGCAATTGGGTTAGTATTCGCTCCTGAAAAAGGTTCTGATTTAAGAAAAATTGTAAAGAAAAATGCTAACACTTGGGCTGATGAATTATTAAGCATGATTCAGACAAGAGGAAATCAAGCTAAAGCCCTAGTTGAAGATGCTGAAAGCAGAGCTAAAAGTTGGAAGAACAAAGCTAAAGATGAATTTGAGCAAATAGCAGATAATACTGTTAACACTGTTAAGACGGCACAAAGAGATGTAGCAGGAGCTTAGTAGGATGTGAGCTGACCAAAAAAATACCTTTGGTAATTCCTTTTGGTCAGCTCGAACTTATTTAGGAGCTGTAATGCCATCGCATTACTTGTCAATTATTATCTCTAATCAAGTTTTACTCAATAAAATTATGACAGTTTTCGAACAAGTTAAAGATACTTCTGAAGACATCTTTGAACACGCTAAAGAATATATTGAGGCTCAGTGGAAGTTAGGTGTATTGAACGCGTCTTATAAAGCGGCAGATGGCATTACTAGTGCTGCTACAGCTTTGATTTTTATCGTAATAGGTATGATTGTATTATTGTTTATGAGTTTTTCTCTGGCGTTTTTTATTGGGCAACACTTCAATAGTTTCGCTCTTGGTTTTTTATACGTCGGAATTTTATATGTTGTGGTAGCTATTTTATTGTGGCTTTTGAAAGATAAGTATATAAAAGTGCCTTTAATAAATTCTTTTTTAAAGAAATTTTCTAGCGGAGATGAAAATACAAAACATTGAACAATATAGAGCTGAAAAGCTACGTCTTGAAAACCAAATAGTTGTTTCTAAAGCTCAACTAAGCCAGAGTTTTGAAAATCTTAAAGCTGAAATAAACCCAGTTCGTCAGATTGCAGGTGCTTCTCAGCAACTATTTGCTCAGAGTAATAAAAATAATGCACTAGTCAGTTTTGGGCTTAATATAGGCGTAGATGCCATATTGAGGAATTTAGTGTTGCGCAAAGCATCATGGATTACTCGTTTGGTCATTCCTTTTTTTGCCAAGAATCTGTTAAGTAATTACGTGGCCAACCACAAAGGCAATTTGGTGGAGGAGTCTGTTACATGGATTAAGGAAAAAGTAGCTCCAGCACATAAAGCCATAGAAATTCCATCAAAGCCTCGAAGAGGTTTGTTAGAAAAAGCATTAATGTGGGTTAAGGATGTTACTAGTGAAAAGCCTGAACCTGTGTTAAGAACAATATCAATAGATAACGTACCAATAAAAAAGAATAATCACCACGTAAGGAAAACTGTTTAGCTATTGACAGAAGGAAGTGTCGCGATTTCTAGCCAAAACTTTGTGAGGACTGTAATAATATCAGTAAGCTCAGTAAACGAGTTTGGTTTAACGATGTATGCATTGGCTCCATAAGAATAGCATAAGTTGATATCTTCTTGGGCCTTTGATGTTGTCAATATTATTACTGGTATATTTTTTAATAATGGATTTGCTTTTATTTCTTTAAGCGTTTCACGACCATCTTTTTTGGGCATATTCAAGTCCAAAATAAGGACTGAAGGCCTTGGAAATTCATGCTTATCAGAAAATTGACCTTCATTTTTTAAATACTCCAATACCTCTATACCATTTTCAACAAATTGAATAGGGATGTGTGATGCACAGTCATCAAAAGCAGATTTTACTAAAAACTTATCATCGTCATCGTCGTCAGCAATTAAGATTTCGTATCTTTTTTTCATTTTATAAATTATTAAGCAGTAATTGGGAAATAAATACTAAAAGTTGCTCCATCATACGATTTGCCCTCGGCAAAAATAAAACCGTTGTGATTATTCATCACTCTTCTGCAAATCGCTAAGCCAACTCCAGTACCCTGATAGGCATTGCGGTTATGTAATCGCTGGAAAATTACGAAAATTTTCTCACAATATTCCTCTTCAAAACCAATTCCGTTATCCTGTACTGTAATTTTATGGAAAAAACGGTCTTCATGCACGCTTGAGAGTTGTGCAATGCTAGTTCCTTGGACAGTAGAATATTCAATATTTATTTGAGGACGAACCCCTTCTTTAGTATATTTTAATGAGTTGCTGATAATATTTAAAAAAAGCTGTCTCATTTGAAAACTATAAACTTTTATTTCTGGCAATTTAGCAATTGAGAAAGTTGCATTTTTTTGATTAATTACTTCTGAAAAATCACTCAAAACATCCTCAATAATTTTATTTAAATTAACATTCCCCAGTTCCTGTCTTTTAGGGCTTACCAATCTTGAAAAATTCAATAAGTCATCTATCAATATTTGCATACGGGTAGCCGATGCCGAAATCTTATCAAGTGTTTCCTGGCCATCTTCGTTTAAGAACATTTTTTGTCGTACCAATAGTTTATCACAAAAAGCCCTGATTTTTCTGAGGGGCTCTTGCAAATCATGGGATGCCACATATGCAAATTGTTCTAATTCACTATTGGAACGATTGAGCTCTTCAATTTTATTTTCCAAAGCAAGTTGAAACTTGAATCGATTTTTAAGCTCTGAATAAATTAAGTAGAATGAAATAAATAGCAATGTGAAAGAGGCAACCGCAAGCATGATTTGATAAATGGGTAACAGTGACTGCCCGTGAGTCTTTGAGCGTACCCTAGTGTCAAGCAGAGATTTTTCATTGCTTTGAAAAGTAGTAATCCATATCCTCAGATTATCCATGGCTTCTCTACCTTTTTCAAACACGCTCATCTCTATAGGTTGATTGTTGCTTACAGTATTAATGCTATAATCTACATACTTTATTTTCTCTTTAACCATCCCCTCTATTTTATACAAACTTCTTAATTGCACTGGATTATCAGCTACTAATAATTTAAGGGTATCTATCCTGGCAAAAACCTTTGATTTACCCTCTCTATACGTCTCTAAATGAGTGGCATTCCCACTGATAATATACCCTCGCTGACCCGTCTCAATATCTTTCATAGAAGAGATAAGTTCTTCGCTCAGCCATAGTACAGATTGGGTATGTTCTACTAGTTGTGCATACTCTTTATTTAAAGAAATTTGTTCAAAAGAAATCCACGATAGACCACCTAACATAAAGGCAAATCCTATAAATGAAGCTATGATGAATTGTAGGGTCTGAGATTTTTGCATAGTTAACAACCTGTTATAACTTATAACAAATTTTTAAATAAAGAGTTATGAAAACTGAAAAATAACTTCAATAATTTTTTTAATAAATTAAAAGCGTTTCTACAAACTGTGGAATATTTTTCACAACTTGTGCAAAAGTATCTCGAGCCAATAAGTCCCAAAATAGTTTTATACTTTTTTAGAATATTTATATTTAATATTTATACTTATTTAACTTACTGATAATCAATTAATTGATTGTTTTATTTATAACTTTTCTAAAAAAAATAAATAAAAACAAATTTACGGCTCATTAATTGAAAATAGGTAGTCGTCACTCCTAAAAACCATATCACCATGATGAATTTATCTCAGAGCCAGAGACAGACTTTCAAAATTACGCCTTTGCAAATACAAATGCTTAATTTTTTGCAATTATCAACACTTGAGTTGGAAGAACGTATCAAAAATGAGTTGGAAGAAAACCCCTTGTTAGAAGAAGGAGCTGTAGCTAATGAGGACTCTTCAGAGGATTTTGATAAAGATGGCGAAGTAGATGATTTTCAAAGTATTGTTAAACCCGACAATGACTATGCAGACTGGGATGAGTATGCCCATGACGATATTCCTGATTATAAAACAAAGGTAAATAATCATAGTGAGGACGACGAACTATATAGCTTGCCCATCGCACAAAATACCGACTGGCGAGATGAATTAAAAAGTCAAGTTCATTTTTTACCATTAAATGAAAAGCAATCTGTTTTAATAGATTATATCATTGATTCTTTAACAGATGAGGGATTTTTGACTTACTCATCAGAGGAAATAGCAGATGATTTTTCTTTTGCTAACGGACTTTTTGTAGATACCAGCGATGTAGAACAATTACTAAAGGTATTGAGAATGATGGAGCCTGTAGGCATTGCTTCGGCAGATTTACAGGAGTGTTTGATGAGACAGCTTCAATATAAAAAAGAAAGAGGACAAGACGTATCTTTAGCGATTGATATTGTAGCGTTTAATATGGACGAATTGGCGGTGCGTAATTATGAAAAAATTATGCGTTTAAGAGAAGTAAGTTCGGATGAATTGAAAGCTGCCCTCGCACAAATTACTGCCTTGAATGCTAAGCCTGTGATTGATGGAGAAACATCTTCTATTGCTGTAAAAGACAATATCATTCCAGACTATATTATTACTTATGAAACCAATATGTATGGAGATACTCAGATAGATATCGCCTTAAATAATAGTAGAATTCCGTCCTTGAAAATTAATCAGGATTTTGCCAATGCTATCACTTCAAATAAAGATAAAGCGGCAAATCAGTACATAAGCAATAAAATAAGCTCTGCTAACTGGCTTATTGAAGCGATTCAACAAAGAGAAATGACGATGCTCAAAACGATGCAATCGATTGTTTATCTTCAAAAAGATTTCTTTAAAAACGGAGATGTTAGCAGTTTACGCCCAATGATTTTGAAAGACGTTGCTACTCAAATTAGCATGGATATTTCAACTATTTCAAGGGTAACAAGTGGTAAGTATGCTCAGACACCTTTTGGAATTATTAATTTAAAAGATCTTTTTTCTGAAGGAATTCGTATGGATTCTGGAGGGGAAGTTTCAAACCGTGAGATTCAGCAGGCTATTGCTAATTTAATATCGAATGAAAATAAGAAAAACCCATTTAATGATTTTCAATTAATGGAATTATTAGCACAACAGGGATACAATATTGCAAGAAGAACTGTAGCTAAATATCGCGAAAATTTGAATATTTCTTCGGCACAACTAAGAAGACAACTATAATAAACTAGAGATTCTAATAATTAAGAAGTACACACACTATCTATCTTAATATTACTTTTTATCTCTTTACTTAACAATAGAACTATGCAACGGATTTTAGTAATTGACGATGATATTGATATATGCTTACTACTTCGTCGTTTTTTGACAAAAAACAATTATGAAGTAGCCATTGCGCATGATGGTAATACTGGGTTGAATTTATTACAGGAGTTCAGACCAGATTTAATCATGACTGACTTTAGATTGGGCGATACTGATGGTAGTACGATACTCGTGAAAATCAAAGAGAAATTTCCCTTTGTACCTGTATTAATTATCACGGGTTATTCGGATATAAAGGTTGCCGTAAATGTGATGAAAATGGGGGCTTATGATTATATCACAAAGCCACTATTCCCTGATGAAATCTTGCTGACAATCAAGAAAGCCTTAGAAAGTGTAGAAACTGAAAAAGGTAGCATGCAAGATTTAGGAGAAGAAACCGAAGGAGCAGCAAGCACATCTACGAAAAAGAAAACTTCTAAACCAGCCAACTATATTTTTGGAGATGGCGCTGAATCAAAATTCTTGATTCGTCAGATTGAATTGGTAGCACCCACTAATTATAGTGTGTTGATTTACGGAGAAAGTGGTTCAGGAAAAGAAGCGATTGCTCAAGAAATACATTTGCATAGTAAAAGAGCTAACCAGCCATTTGTAGCAATGGACTGTGGGGCTATTTCTAAGGATTTAGCAGGGTCAGAACTGTTCGGACATGAAAAAGGAGCCTTCACTGGAGCCTTGAATCAGAAGATTGGTCACTTTGAAATGGCTAATGGTGGAACAATTTTTTTAGATGAAGTTGCTAATTTACCTTATGAAGTCCAAGTACTTTTGTTAAGGGTTGTGCAAGAGAGAAAAATGAAACGAATTGGAGGGACCAAAGAGATTCCTTTAGATGTCAGAATTTTAGTGGCTTCAAACGAAAAACTGATTGAGGCATCAAAAAAAGGAAAATTCAGAGAAGATTTATACCATCGTTTTAACGAATTCAGCATTGATGTACCGCCATTACGTGACCGTAAGGCGGATATTATGGTTTTCGCCAAGTTTTTCTTAGATCAAACCAATGCAGAACTAGGGAAAAAGGTAAAAGGATTCAGTCCTGATGTAATTGATAATTTTATGAATTATGCATGGTATGGCAATCTTCGTGAAATGAGGAATGTAATAAAAAGAGCCACTTTGCTAACTGATGGAGAATGGATTGAATCAAAAACGCTTCCTTTTGAAATCTCAAATTACGCTAAATTATTATTTACTGAAACCTCAACCCCAACACCCATTGCAACACCAGTACAACCTGTTGAGCCTGTTCATGAGATTCAAGAAACTACATCACCAGCAGAAATATTTTCAAAACCTTCGTTAAAATCAGCGGCTATTGAAGCTGAATATGATATGATATTGAAGGTGTTGAAAGAAGTAAACTTTAACAAAAGTAAAGCTGCCAGGATTCTAGGGATTGATAGAAAAACCCTTTATAACAAAATGAAGGTGTTTGAATTATAAGTACTTCTTATTATATCTATTTTAACAATGCCCTAAATACGAATAAATTAATGGATGTACCCAAATATTTGTTAGAAGTATTTAAAACTGATACTGATAGCCAATCAGATATCTTTAATGGCTTTTTACAAGCCATTCCTAGTTTTGTATATCTGTTAGATTTAACAGATAAAAAGGCTATCTATTTAAATACCCGAAATAACGTTGTTTCAGGCTATTCTGCTGAAGAATTATTCTCTAACGATACGGAGGTATTCCCAATCATAAATTTCACCTCTGTAGAGCATTTATTCCAATTTTTGAAAGACTCTTTTAACGAAGCTTCCGTTAATGATAGCCAAACGCTTGTATTGAAAATAAAAACACAAGATGGACAAAAAATTACAGTTAGCAATAAAATTACCTTAACCAAAAAGGATGATAAAAATATACCAAGTGTATTAATGATTTTGGCAGATGATATTACTGTTCAGAACGAACTGGTTGAAAAAACAATACAAGTACAAAATCAATTAAATGACGCCGAAAAGTTATTTAACTATGGCAGTTGGGAATGGTGGGTAGGTGATAATTTTGTGATTTGGTCTGATGGCCTTTACGAAATGTTTGGGTATGACAAAAAAGATTTTAAAGACTCATTAATGCCTTATGGGTTTTATCAAAAACATATTTCACCAAAAGATATCACTAGGGTGATTAAGGTATCTATGGATGCCTTAGATGAGAGAAAAGAAATCTATGAGTACGAGCATGAAATGACAGATAATAAAGGCAATATCAAGCAAATGGCAGTGCGAGGTAAATGCTTTTTAGATGAAAAAGGAGAAATAATTCGTGTTCTAGGTACTTCGCATGACATCACCGAAATAACAAAAATTAAGCAAGAGCTAGAATCAAAGGTAGACGAGTTGTCTAACGCTTATGATGAACTTAGAAAAAGCAAAGACTTATTCAAAGAGGCGGAAGCTATGATGAGTTACGGAAGTTATGAATGGAATGTACAAAAAGATGAAGTACAGTTTTCTGATGGATTAAAAAAACTATATGCTGGAAGTGATATTACTAAACTTCCTGCTAGGCTTAATGTGGAATTTTGTTACACCCGAATGCCAAGTGAGGATTTAGTAAATGTTAAAAATGTTCTTCACAATGCCATAGCTCATAAAGAACCTTATTCTTTTGAACATAAAATCGTTGATTTAGATGGAGTATCGAAAGATGTACATACCAAAGGGTGGGTAACGGTTGATGAAGAAGGAAATGCCCTGAAATTAATCGGTAATACGGTTGAAGTAACAGAGTTGAAAGCGTATGAAAAAGAGCTTGAAAAGAAATTAGACGAGCTTAATCAGACCAATCAAGAATTAGAACAATTCGCTTATGTAGCATCACATGATTTAAAAGAGCCTCTTAGAAAAATAACAGCTTTTGGCGATAGACTCAAACAAAAATACGGTCATCAGCTTGATGATGATGGGCGTTTTTATCTTTCAAGAATGATTGATTCTGCCCATAGAATGGAGGCATTGATGGAGAACCTTCTTTCATATTCTCGTTTATCAAGAAAGATGGTAACTTTTGAGCGTTTAGACCTCAACAAAACGTTTGAAAATGTGTTGAGTGATTTAGAAATAAAAATTAATGAAACCAATGCAAATGTATCTGTAAGCAAGATGCCGATTTTGGAAGCCTCTGTGCCGAAAATGCACCAATTGTTTCAAAATTTAATCAGTAATGCATTGAAATTTGTTAAACCGAACCATACTCCAGAAGTACGCATTGAAGCAAAAGAAGCAAACAAAGGAGAATTAAGCAAGTTGGGTTTAGACTACAAGAATAAGGACTATTATAAAATTACGGTAAAAGATAACGGGATTGGTTTTGAGCAGGAATATGCTGAAAGAATTTTTGTGATTTTTCAGCGATTACATGGTAGAGCGGAATTTGATGGAACAGGATTAGGGTTGGCCATTTGTAGAAAGATTGTAGAAAACCATCAAGGAATAATTATGGCTGAAGGTAAGCCAAACGAAGGGGCTACTTTTACAATATTTTTACCTACCCACCCAGATAGTTTAACGAAAAAATTATGAATCACAAAAAAAGTATAGTTATTCTAATCGCAGATGATGATCCAGACGATAGAATAATGACTCAAGAAGCTTTAAATGATTATAATGTAATAAATCAAGTAAAGTCTGTAGAAGATGGTATTGAACTACTGGACTATCTAAAGGGTAATGGCAAATTTAAAGATCCAATTGAAAATCCACGCCCCGACGTTATCCTTTTAGATTTGAATATGCCCAAAATGGATGGGAGAGATGCCCTTAAAGTTATAAAAGCTGACCCTGATTTATGTAGAATACCCATCATTATATTAACTACTTCTAGGTCAGACATAGACGTCATCGAAAGTTATGATTTAGGTGTGAATAGCTTCATATCTAAACCCGTAACTTTTACGCGTTTTATAGAGGTCATTCGTACCATTGGAAAGTATTGGTTTGAAATTATTCAGTTGCCAAGTTGATAAAATAAAATATGAGAGAGAATACTACGATTAAATTATTGCTAGTTGATGATGACGAAGATGATTTTGTGCTTACAAGAGATTATCTAAGAGATATTGAAACTCAAAAATTTGAAATTGATTGGGCTTTTTCATTTGAGAATGCCGTAGAAAAAATCAAAAATAAGCAATATGATTTATGCTTTTTCGACTTTTTGTTGGGTTCTAAAACAGGTCTTGATTTACTAAAAGCTGGTACTGATCATGGCTTAAAAGCTCCTGTTATCTTATTGACAGGGAAAGGCGATAAACGCATTGATGTAGAAGCAATGTCACTTGGTGCATTTGATTACTTAGTAAAAAGTGATTTAGATGCTGACAAGCTAGAACGATGCATCCGTTATGCCCTGGAAAGAGCTAATACACTTTCGACCCTGCGTGAAAGTGAGCGTAAGTATAGAAATATCTTTGACCAAACCAAGGAAGCCATTTTTACCGCTCGGTTAGATGGCACTTTCAATTATTTTACCCCTTCAACTGCTGAACTTTTCGGCTATACCGAAGAGGAGCTCTATCGCCTAAAAAGCTATTCTGTCTTTGTTCATGCAACAGACCGTCGCCAATTTATTAATAAGTTGGAATCTCAAGGGGAAATCAGCGACTTTGAAGTACTATTAGAAACTAAATTTGGAGAGAAAAAACAATGTTCTATTCACTGTAATCGTCAGTTAGATAGCGATGGTAATCCGTATTACCTCGGAATCATTCATGATATTACGTCTAGAAAGAAAGATGAACGCGATTCTTTACTCTATCAAAAAATGGCAGCTACTGGGCGTTTAGTACGCACTTTGGCCCACGAAGTTCGTAATCCTTTAACAAACATCAACCTTTCGATTGAACAAATGGAAGTTGATTTTGATGAAGATGCCGAAGATGCCAAATTCTTTATTGATATTATCCGAAGAAACAGTCAGCGAATAAATGATTTAATTTCTGAATTATTGAATACTTCTAGGCCATCAGAAGTAACCTTTAGTAGATATACTTTACAGGAAATTTTAGATAGCACTATTGAACAAGCAATAGATAGAATTAACTTAAAGAATATTCAATTAATCACCGATTACTCTTCAGATATTTGGATTGATGTTGACAAAGCCAAAATTCAAATAGCCCTACTCAACATTATTATTAATGCGGTAGAGGCTATGAAAGAAGGAGAGGGCATTTTGAAAATTAAGGCTACCCAAAGGAGTAAATTTGCTATCGTTACGATTGAAGATAACGGAGTGGGTATTAGTCAAGAACATATTGACCGCCTTTTTGAGCCTTATTTTACTTCAAAAAACAATGGTATTGGCTTAGGTTTGGCCGCTACCCTCAACATTATACAATCTCATAAAGCGAGGGTAGAGGTGGAATCTGAATTAGAAAAAGGTACAAAATTTACGGTTACCTTTACTCAGGTATCGTAGTATTGTGAGTATTGTGATTGTGTGGTTCTGGGAGTTTCTTCCTAGAAGAAAACAATAGAATCGTTGACGCCATTACGATACTCACAATGATGATTACAATCCCTAAAACAGCGCTAAAAACAATGTATTGATAGAAGATGGTATCATCATAACGAGCGAGGATGATACCACACAACGCCCAAATGCCTGCGAATCCTACATAACTATTTCTCAAATCAATTACCAGCAAGAAAGTAATAAAGCTCCCTGCCAAAATCATGATACTTGCCCATGATTGTCCTAAGATATAACCATCTGTCCAACCAAAACCTACGAAGCAAGCCGTGGCGTTGGCGATTGTAGCAATGCAAATCCAGCCTAAGTATATGCCAAACGATGCTTTTATGATAAATCTTGTAGCACCTCTAAGATACGACTGAGTGGCTTTTATATGGTAATTGATTTTGATTAATGAAACCAGAATACCAAGCATAATAACCATTGATACTATCAAATACTCGTAATGCCAAGCTAAAATCCATAGCGAATTAAGAAGAGCATTGATGATAAACCAAAAGCCAATTTCGTCTACTACGAAACCAATGGTAGCATCTGGCTTTTTCTGGAAAAGGCTTTTTGACTGCACAATGCAAAAAAGCAATAAGAGAAAATAAATTACTCCCCAGATAGAAAAAGTAATACTAGCAGGCACAAACAAATTAGGATATTGATCTGACAATTCCTTAGTTGTTTTACCATTGAGTGGTAGAGCATTGGCTAAACCATTCATGATTACCATTACAATAAAGAAGATAAAATTCAGTACTTGTAATGATTTTATTTTTATAGGATTTAATGATACAGCTTCCATAACTTTTAAGATTTATTAGTTAACTACTGGTGGGTGTTTTACTTCAAGCTCTTTTTTTACGATAAATACAGCATTGCTATTAGGTTCTATTGGCGTGCCATAACGGCGGGTATATACTTTGGTGAATTCTGCCCCAAAATATAGAATGATAGACGAGTAGTACACCCATAATAGAATTAAAACAATTGAGCCAGCAGCGCCAAAAGTAGAACTAACTGCCGATTGCCCTAGATAAACACCAATCAAAAACTTGCCTCCCATGAATAATAAGGAAGTAAGACCAGCTCCAATCAGGGTATCTTTCCAAGAAATTTTACCGTCGGGCAATACTTTAATGATTACGCCGAAGAGGAGGGTGATGATTCCCCAAATGACTATAACATTGATTAAGCTGAAAAGAAATACGGTAAAGCTACTCTCAAAATACCGCTGTAATTGTGTGTCAAACAAACCTAATAGGGCATTGATTGTTAAGGAAATCAATAGAAGGAAACCTAGTGTGATGATGAGTGAAAAAGATAAAAAACGATTGACAAGATATTTTACCCAACTATTTTTAGGTTTGGCTTTCAACGACCAGATATAATTGATAGAATCTTGAATTTCTGCAAAAACCCCTGTTGCTCCTAGTAGTAGTGTGACAAAACCAATAATGGCAGCAAAACCCGATTGATTCGACTTTTCTGCATTTTTCAACAATTCTTGTACTTGCTTAGCTGCTGAGTTTCCAATCAGTTGGTTTATTTGTCCAAAAAGTTCTCCTCTTATGGCATCTTTGCCAAAAAAAATGCCTGCCACTGAAATAACAATGATAAGCATGGGAGCAAGCGAAAAAATAGTATAATAAGATAAAGAGGCACTCAGCTTGGTAGCATTATCATTGGAGAACTCACCAAAAACTTCTCCCGCAAAACTAGTATATTCTTTGAATTTATCTTTTAAGGTATATTTCATAGTTGTGTTATTTTGATGTTACTAATCTGCTAATATTATAATGCCATTATATGTTGTATAAAAATGTAGATATTTTTCCACATTTTTAGCCTTTTAAAAGGGGATTTTGCCTTTTATTTGTGGCATTAAAATTTAATTAATGAAAATGCTTAACAAATGTTACCTTTTAACGATTAATTACGTATTAAGTAATTGAAACCCAATATGTAATTGTCTGTATGTATAATTTAATTATAGCCCCCTTAGCGAAAAATGTTTTTTCCATGATTGCCTTTTTACTATTAATGAGTTGGGCAATCAGCGTTTTTATGTTTAGCATAAATGGATTAATTCACGTTTTTTTAGTATTTGCTTTAATTACAGTGCTGATATCAATTATTCGCGAAGAGATGTGATTATTGTAATGTTCTTTAGAATTAAAATTTCTCTTTTATTTCTTCTTTGCTAGGAAATTGAGTGCTTCTATTGAAAATATAAATACGTAAATAGTACTACTAAGGTTAAAATGCTAAACATTGCTGTATTTTAAAGAGTTTACATGTTAATAAGTTATAAATGTTAAGAATTTCGCTAGCTAAACAGTTATATGTTAAAAACATATAAGGATTGTATTATCTTACAATCCTTTTTTTTTGCGAGTAATAAAATGATTTAACTTAAGACATTAAATTCAAAAATCAGCTAGATTGGCTGTATTAAATAAAACCTATTCCGATGGCTCAACGATTTCCTTTCATTATAAAATTTGCTTTTTCACTGATATCTGTAACCATATTGGTGTATTGGCTAGTGGTTCTACAAGATATTTTAGTGCCTTTCTATGTGGCAGTTATTCTGGCAATGGCTTTGTTCCCAATATCTAACTGGTTAGAAAAAATTGGCTTGGGCAGAGTCGCAGGCGTAACAATAGCCTTGCTTCTTTTTCTAGTAATTTCTGCTGGCGTTATCTGGTTGGCCTCTACACAAATTGCTAGTTTTACAGAAATGTTTCCACAATTAGAAAAACGATTTACGGATTTATTCTTGCAATGTCAAAGATGGACAGAACAACACTTCCATGTAGGACGGAAAATCCAGAATGACAAACTACGTCAGTATGCAACGGGGATGTTATCAAGTGGAGGTGTTGTATTTACCTCGGCGCTTTCAATGACAGGAAATATGCTTGGTAATCTGTCTTTGATTCCGATTTATATGTTCTTCTTATTGTATTATCGAGATTTCTTTAAACTGTTTTTCTATAAAGTATTTAAAAATGCAAGTAAGTATGCGATAGATACTGTTCTGACAAAGATTTATGAAGTAGTACATAGTTATCTAAAAGGCCTTATTACGGTTACCTTCATTGTAGGAAGTTTAAATACGGTTGGGTTATTGGCTTTGGGGATAGACTATGCCATATTTTTTGGCTTTTTGGCAGCAGCTTTATTGATTATTCCCTTTATCGGTATTCTAATAGGTTCTATTTTGCCAATTATCATCGCATTAATCACCAAAGACTCGCCCATGTATGCAGTAGGAGTAGCGGGCGTTTTTATATTTGTTCAGTTTCTGGAAGGCAATTTTATTACGCCACAAGTAGTAGGGTCTAAAATAAGTATCAACGGCTTAGTAGCCATTGTTGCTTTATTACTTGGGTCGGCTCTCTGGGGCATTGCAGGGATGGCTCTTTCTTTGCCTACTATAGCAATCTTAAAAGTATTATTCGATTCTATCACAGACTTGAAGCCATTTGGGTTTTTATTAGGAGAGCCAGATCACAATCGGATTATGGAAGAAAAGAAAAAGAAGATGAGAGAATTTGTGCCAGAATTAGTGGAAACAATCAATGAAACCACTGAAGATGTAAAATCGTTGGTGAAGGGTAAAAAAAAGAAGGTAGATAAAGAAAATTAGCGTGAAGCTTTTAGCAATATAATAGAAACGAGTATCATTATGATATTCGTTTTTTTTTGTAAAACGGGTATGCAAAGAGACAAAATTCTCCCACATTGTAGCAATTTAACCTCACCTGTATAAAAAATTAACCTCAGATTTATCATAAAAAGGGATGGTATATAATTTTTATATTTTTTAGTACAACACAAAGATTAAATGTTAAAATCTTCTGATGTTTTACCAATAGAACCTAAAAGTTCGCAAAAAAAATTAATATTGTGTAGAATTCTCTACATAATTCCCCAAAATTACCTTAATTTGTGGCTTTTAATACACAGTTTATTTGAAGGCTCAATTTTTTTTAGATTGGTATATTTTTTTTGTTCAAAAAAAAATCAAGATACAATGAGAAATTCAGTAATTGCTTTAATGATTGTTTCGGTATTTTTTTCTTGTTCTAGAAGCGAGAAACAAGATATAGCCGATAAAGCTCAAGATGCTCAAGAGTCAGTCAAAGAAAAAACAGATAGTACTGTTGAGGGGTTGAAAGAAGAAGCTAAAGACGTGAGTAAGAATATTGAATCTGAAAAAGATGCTTTGGTTTCAAAGATTGACTATAGCAAAGAGCAAATCAATATCAAGCTTAAACAAGCTGACGAAGACATAAAACATGCTTCAGCGCAAGAAAAAGCTCGTATTGAAAAAAAGAAAAATGACTTGAAAAATTCACTTGATGAGTTAGATAAATCATTAGAAGAGTTAAAAAGTGAAAAGAAACGTGACTGGAAAGAATTTAAGAAAGATTTGAATAAGCAAATTGATAAAGTTCAAGAGAAAATTCAATAAGTCTTTCAGACTAGTCATCAAAGATATTTTGTCTTTTTCATAGTGGTTAGATTGTGATAAATGGGGAGTGGAACTCTACTCCCATATTTATATCAAAATACAAACCAGTATGAATAAGTTAAAAGTGGTTATAGCATAGTTAAACAGGGAGATTGTATGGATTTCCCTGTTTCTTGAAAACTTAGCATTAACTACTTTCAAAGATTATTAATTTAGTAATGGTTAGGTATTCGATAAAGGATAGGGAGAATCCTCCCTTTGCCTTTTTACTTAATCAATAAGTTTGTCGATAGGATTGAGATGTGAAGTTGGTTCGACTATTTTAAAGAGAAATCTATGATTAGATAACAATACTAATTAAGCAGTTAGGGTTTTTGGTTAAAGGAACAGCTTTTATGAGCTATTCCTTTTTTGTTTTATGGGTAAAAAGTTTTTTGAAATAGCTAACAACAATTCATTATTAATATTTATCTTACCTCATAATAGGAATAAAATTACCCTAAATCACATGATTTTACCTTGGTATAGTTTATGTAATGTTTAAATAGGAAATTTATAAACGCTAAAACTTATGAAAAATTTACTCGCCTTTAAAGCTCACTTATTGATTATTTCATTAATATCAATATCGTTCTCAATTCATGCACAAAAGACTGATACTGTTAAACGAACGGTAGTAGTAGAGGTCGATACCGTTTTAAAAGGAACAAAACCGAATGTTGTTACACAAGAAGAAATTCAACCACCAGTATTCTATAGAGGATTATTGGTCGTAGAAGGCGGTATTGTATATAAGGATAATTTATTGCCTGTATTGTTGGCCGGAGAATTCGGCTTAGCCCGAAACTTTGGTTTAGAAGCCAGAACATGGTATGGTAAAAATGGCATTTATGAAGATGGTTTTTTGGGAGTAGGTTTAAATTACCACTTTTCAGGAGAAGATAGCAAGCAGCCAAGTAAATTTGACCCTTATGTAGGTGGTCTCTACGGGAAAATTCTGGAAGCTTCTGGAACTGCCTTTTATGCACAAGCAGGAGGTAGATTGTTCCTCTTCAAAAGTTTAGGCGTGTTTGCCAACTTAAATGTTGGTATTGTTGGGAAGCGAGGAACAAATTTATCTTTTGGTCTTTCTTATAAAATACATTAATACGCTTTTTTTATTGAACTAAGGCTTGCGCTGATTCCATTGTGTACTTACACATTGAAATCAGTGCAAGCCTTTCTTTTTTGAGCTTGTTTCCCTTATAACAAGGATAAACTTTATATTTATAGTTAATATATTTACTTGCTTGAAAGTATCTGAGCAAACATTAACCTCTAGAACATATTCTGTGATAATAGTTGACTAATTTATAACTCATTCAATAAAAAGATGAATGTTAAAGAACATATTCAAGACGTTGAACGCCAATTGAGTCGTCGAGAGTTTCTATTCAAATCTGGTTTAGCCTTGGGTGCTACCGCTTTGGGTTCTATCATCAATCCTTTAGAGGCTTTGGCTGGCAATGGCACACCCCATTTCGCTCCAAAAGCCAAGCGAGTTATTTATTTATTCCAATCGGGTGCCCCTTCGCAACTAGAACTTTTTGATTATAAACCCAAGCTTAAACAAATGTTTGGGCAAGAATTACCCGCATCAGTACGTGGAGGACAACGATTGACAGGAATGTCATCCAGTCAGAAATCTTTTCCTTTGGCCATGGGCAAATTCCAGTTTGCTCAATATGGTAATTCACGTGCTTGGATGAGCGATTTATTGCCTTATCATCATCAGATAGCAGACGAGCTTACCTTTATAAAATCGATGCATACTGAGGCCATTAATCATGACCCTGCCGTAACCTTTTTCCAGACAGGTAATCAGCAAGCTGGGCGTCCGTCAATGGGTTCTTGGGTAAGTTATGGGCTAGGTTCTGATAATAAAAATTTACCCACTTTCTGTGTGTTGCTTTCGCGTTCTAATAATTACGACCAACCGCTGTATGCTAAATTATGGGGAAATGGCTTTTTACCTTCTGAACACCAAGGAGTAATGTTTCGAGCAGGTAAAGACCCTGTTTTATATTTAAACGACCCTGACGGTATGGACAGAACTTCAAGAAGAAGAATGTTGGATTATCTAGGGAAATTGCATCAAGAGCAGTTTAAGCAAGAACAAGATGCTGAAATTAATTCAAGGATTAGTCAGTATGAAATGGCTTATAGGATGCAAACGTCTGTACCCGAAACCTTGGATATTTCAAAAGAGCCCGACTATATCTATCAAATGTATGGTGAGGATGCACGCAAACCTGGTACGTTTGCTGCCAACTGTTTATTAGCTAGAAAGTTAGCAGAAAAAGATGTAAAATTCATTCAATTGTACCATCAAGGGTGGGACCATCATGGAGGCTTACCTGAAAATATCAAGAAAATTACTAAAGATGTTGACCAAGCTTCGGCAGCCTTGATTAAAGATTTAAAACAACGGGGAATGTTAGAAGATACCTTAGTAGTATGGGGAGGGGAATTTGGTAGAACGAATTATTCACAAGGAAAACTGACAGTAGATAATTATGGAAGAGACCACCATCCTAGATGTTTTACCATTTGGATGGCAGGAGCAGGGATTAAAAAAGGAATGACTTATGGCGAAACTGACGAGTTTGGATATAATATAGTTCGAGACTCCGTACATGTACACGATTTTCAAGCTACCCTACTACATTTAATGGGGAT
Organism: Arcicella sp. GW822-FHT02H01; assembly: GCF_058802005.1. NCBI lineage: Bacteria > Pseudomonadati > Bacteroidota > Cytophagia > Cytophagales > Flectobacillaceae > Arcicella > Arcicella sp. GW822-FHT02H01. The sequence continues at coordinate 3,743,899 of NZ_JBXANT010000001.1, forward strand.
AGACCATGAGAAAATGGTCTTTAAACATCAAGGAAGGCGTTATCGACTAACAGATGTTGCAGGAAAAGTTGTTAAGCCGATTTTGGTTTAGAAGTATCCTATTTTCTAGATAAAATCGTAAGCTTATGTGCTAAAGTAGCCTAAAATCGTTTGTCTATATTTATATTTAAAATCTTTTGAAGCATTTCAGCGTTACTTATCAAAAACGCATTCAAAAAAAATATCAAATGTCTTATCTAAAAATTACTTTATTAGCTCTAATGGTTTTCTGTACAACTTTTTCTTGTAAAAAAGATGACCCTTTAGTTGTTAAAACCAAAACAGAATATATCACAAGCACAATCTGGCAAGTACAATCAGCCTCCGCTTCTGGCGGTTTAGTGGTTGTTTATACAAGAGACCAAGCTAATAATGGCTATGACTTATCTAAAGTAAGATTAAGTTTCAAAACTGACGGTAAAGTTACAGCCATTGATACTAATGGGAATACCTCAAGCAATGGTACTTGGAAATTCACTAATAATGAAACTGCCATCGAAGTTACAGATGTTAGCATTGCAGGAATCAGTTCTGGCACTTTAACCGTAATTCAACTTACTGATAAAAACTTCGACTTTAGCAGTAAAGCATCTTTCCCACAATTAGGTATTTCAAATGTTGACGCCACTGTAAAAATGACGCCAGCACCATAATTTATAAATCGCCTAATTGCGGACGCATTACAATTTCTTCTAAAACAGTTGTTGAAGGTAAACTATAGGCAGTCCAGATAACTGTTGCAATATCATCAGAAGCGATAAATCTTTCGGTGGGCAATTCAACACCAGCCCAAGAATTGGTAAAAGTTGCCCCCGGAAGAATGCTCGTGACCCTGATGGCATAAGGTTTTAACTCTTCTCTCAAAACCTTACTCATACCCAACATGGCAAATTTTGAAATACAGTATGAACCCCCATTAGTGTAGGCAACGATACTGGCTACCGAGCAAATATTGAAAATATAACCAGCTTTTTGGGTAATCATATCACCTACCAAAGCCCTTGTGAGGTTATAAGCACTGTAGAGATTGGTCTCAATCATGGTTTCTAAAGTACCTTCCTCTTCATTATGAATTTGTCCTGGTAAAAAATAGCCAGTATTATTTACCAATACATCAACGCGTGGGGTGGAAGATTTTACAAAATCAGCAAAAGCCAATACTTCTGCTTTTTTGGATAAATCAGCTTGGAAGAAAAGTACATTATCAGGTAAATCATCATCAGTACTTCTGGCACAAGTGATTACTAAAAAGCCTTCTTTTGCAAATTTTTCAACGATGGCTCTACCAATACCTTTTGTGCCACCTGTTACTACTATCGTTTTGTTCATTATCTTTGTCTATTATATCTTAACTTAAAGTCGTTTAATCTGTAAAAGGTTTAAATTCTTTTCTAATCCTAGAAGTATTCATACTTCAATAATCTCAGAAAGAATGTCAATAATAGGTAAATATTTTATTTTCTTAGGAAAACTGTTCTCGAACCGCGAAAAGTTCAAAGTATATACAAGGCTAACCGTAGATGAAGCCGTACAGATTGGAATTGGCTCATTATTAATTGTATCAATTGTTTCTTTCTTTTTAGGAGCTGTTACTTGTGTACAAACCGCTGCCAATTTAGACAACCCTTTTGTTCCACATTATATTATTAGTTTAATTGTTCGCGATTCAACCATTCTAGAATTTGCCCCAACCATCACAGGTATTGTATTGGCAGGGAAAGTAGGCTCCAACATCGCTGGTGAATTAGGAACGATGCGTATTACGGAACAGATTGATGCTTTAGAAGTAATGGGTATTAATTCTACCTCATATTTGGTACTACCCAAAGTAGTAGCTTCTATCATTGTTTTCCCGATGTTGGTTACTCTTGCCGCTTTCCTTTCTATATATGGCGGTTATTTGGCTGGCTGGTTAACAGGTGCAATCTCACCTCAGGAATATATTCAAGGTATTCAATTTGAATTTAATGCATTCAATGTTCCTTTTGCCTTGATTAAATCAGTTGTTTTCGCTTTCCTGATTGTTTCGATTTCTGCTTTTAAAGGATATTTTACAAGTGGAGGAGCTTTAGAAGTTGGTCAAGCCAGTACAGCAGCCGTTACCAACAGTTGTATCGCTGTATTGATTGCAGATTACTTATTGGCTCAATTACTTGTTACAGCTTAGTTTATCCCTCCACGTCCTAACGAGTTGCTTAATAATAATTCGTTAGGACGTCGGTAGTTAATTCTCTTCTACTGATAGCATATCTACCAATTTTACGGCTTCTATTGCTTCTTTAACATCATGCACTCGGAGGATATTAGCTCCTTTCATCAAAGCAATGGTATTCAGTACTGTAGTAGCATTCAATGCATCATTGGGTGATATATCCAGTTTGCGCCAAATCATTGATTTTCTGGAAACTCCCACAAGCATCGGACATTCCATCACTTCAAAGTCTCTCAGATGATTCAACAAAATATAGTTTTGATTGATGGTTTTTGCAAAACCAAAGCCTAAGTCTATAATAATATCCTTTTGCCCTAATTGGCGTAGGTGAAACACTTTTTGTTGTAAATCATCCAGTACATCCATCACCAAATCATCATAATCAGTCATTTGTTGCATCGTTTCTGGAGTACCCCTGCTGTGCATCAAAACATAGGGTACGTTTAAACTGGCGACAGTTTCAAACATTTTGTCATCTAACAAGCCTCCAGCGACGTCATTTACCATGATAGCGCCAGCTTCCACACATTTTAGTGCTACCTCAGATCTAAAAGTATCAATAGAAATCAATGCTTCTGGAAAATGCTTGATAATAATTTCCACTACAGGCAGTACTCTTGATAATTCCTCCTCTTCATCAACAGGCCTAGACCCCGGTCGGGTAGAATGTCCACCAATATCTAAAAAGGTAGCACCTGCTGAAAGCATCTTTTCAACTTGTATAAGTACTTTCGATAAGTCATCATAGCGACTATTAGCATAAAATGAATCAGGTGTAATATTTAATATACCCATGATTCTGGGAATAGATAAGTCGATAAGTTTACCCTTGCAATTGATATTCATACATTTTTATTAAACTATTTAAGGATATAAGTCACCAAAGATAAATAAAATTGTAAAGTCATTTTGTCTAGTACTGGTAAAGTACTCCAGATAAAATTTATCAAATACTAAATTTGGAGAGAATAGTAATTCAAAAAATATATTTTATCTTGCTATCCTTAAGAAATCTTACCATCATGAAACTAAAAATATTTACGGCTCTTTTTCTAGGAATTATTAATGTTACACTTGCTCAAACGAAAGTTAAAGCAATAAAAGCGGGTAGACTAATTGACGTAGTATCTGGAGAAGTCCTAAAAAATCAAATTATTCTGATTGATAGCAATATCATTGTGAACATTGGCGCAAACCTAACCATTCCTAAAAATGCTGAAATCATTGATTTGAGCAATGCTACTGTTTTACCAGGATTGATAGACTGTCATACGCATATTACTACTCAACCAAGTGGTGATTATTATGCAGATATTTTTAGAAAAACACCAATGGACTATGCCGTAACGGCTCATATTTTTACTAAAAGAACACTTGAGGCTGGTTTTACGGCTTGTAGAGATGTTGGTGCTGCCGCCTTTGTTGATGTCGCGGTCAGAAATGCTATTAATAATGGGGAGATAGTCGGACCAAGATTAAAAGTAGCCACCTTATTTATTGGTTCAACGGGCAGCCATGGAGATTTGAATGGTTTTTCTCCCTTTCTATCATGGCAATTTCCTAAACAAATGAGTGGCGTAGCCGATGGAGTGGATGAATTAAGAAAACAAGTACGATATAATGTTAAATACGGAGCAGATGTCATAAAATTCGGTGCTAGTGCGGGTGTTTTATCAGAAGAAGAAAGTGTGGGAGCACCTCAATTTACGCAAGAGGAAATGAATGCTATTGTAGATGAAGCAAAAATTTGGGGACGTAAGACTTGTGCGCATGCTCATGGCACGCAAGCCATCAAAATGGCTATTAAAGCTGGCGTAGCATCTGTCGAACATGGCAGTTTTATTGACGAAGAAGGAATTGAGCTTATGAAACAACATGGTACGTATTTGGTAGCTGATATTTACAATGACGACTATATCTTGAGCGAATATGGCAAACTGGGTTATCCTCAAAAAATTATTGAAAAAGAAAGATTGGTAGGCAGACTTCAACGTGAAAATTTTGAGAAAGCCGCTAAGGCAGGCGTAAAAATTGCTTTTGGGTCGGATGCTGGCGTGTACCCTCATGGGTGGAATGCCAAACAATTTTTTTATATGGTCAAATTTGGACTAAGCCCCCTTCAAGCTATTCAAGCAGCCACTATCAATGCGGCAGATTTGCTAGACTGGAAAGATAAAATTGGATCTATTGCAAAAGGAAAATTTGCAGATATCATTGCCGTAGAAGGCAACCCTTTGGAAAATGTAACAATTCTGGAAAAAGTGAAATTTGTGATGAAGGATGGAATTACTTATAAAAATGAATTAAAGAAGTAAAATACTTTATAAAAGGGTAATATATGTCATCTATACTAGTGCTTTTTACTCAAGTATTTGTATTTAAGTTGAAATAATACAAATTTTGTTGTAATATAGTACCAATTACAATAATTTAGCATATTACTTAAGAAAAGCGATAATTTATTTCTGTTATTTTTAGTTTTCAGCACAAGAATTCTTTTTAATCTGACAGGATTTCTGATAATTTAACATGCATAATCTCGATTACTTAATAAATGAAATATGCAAAAACCTGTCTGCGATTGGTATTATCATTGCATTAATAACCTTTCCTTATCTAAAAAGTAAAAATAAATCTAATATTTTCTTGTCGTTATATTTCCTTATTTCAGGTATTTATGCGCTATTGCATTATAATCTTTTGAATAATGGAAATCCTAAAATTGTTGCATTATTATATGCCACTACAGCTCCGTTAGTATATTTGTTCAGACCTGTTTCTTATATATATGTCAGATCTATGCTTACTAAGAAAATCGAATTTAAGAAATGGGATTATCTTTTAATACTACCCGCAGTACTCTATGTGTTTGATGTAATGCCTTATTTATTGACATCCTTCGATAATAAAATCAGATTAGCTTATCTGCTTATGGAGGATCAAAATAATATATTTAGATACCCCGTCACGTATTTTAGCACGCCTAAATTTCATTTTAATTTTAGACCTTTGTTTAGCTTGGCTGTTTCTTTTGCAGAATTAGCGATGCTTTATAAATATTTTAAAAATAACCCACAGCAAAAAATCGATTATCCTACCACCTATAATTGGCTTTGGACTTTTTCGTTAATTGGTGCTACCTTAACGCTAGCATTATCTGTAGTTTCTCTATCTATCAATACCCTTGACCATCACAGTAAGCTAACTTATGATGGAACGCTTGTATTTATGAATATTTCTAATTCCCTTTTCTTGTGTTTAAATATTTCAGTATTCTTATTCCCAAGAATGCTATATGGCTTATCTGCAGAACCAGAAACCAATACTTCTTTTACATTTAGACCAGAAATCATTGTAAATAACAAAGTAGAAGAGCAAATAAAACCATCATTTAAATTAGAAGAAGCTAGGGTATCAGAAATAGAGATAATGATTCAAGAGTATTTTATTCAAGAAAAACCTTATCTGGATGATAGCTTTACGATTAACAAGCTTTCGGAATCTTTAGATATTCCGATACACCACCTTAGCTATTACTTTAATTATCATCTGTTAAAAAAATTCTCAGACTTCAAGAACGAATGTAGAATAAATTATGCCATTCAGTTATTGAAAGAGGGTATTTTGAAAAAGTATACTATCGAGCAACTATACCATGAAGCAGGCTTTTCTACAAAAAGCAACTTCTATCGTGTATTTCGGTTACATACTGGTAAAACTCCTATTGAATTTCTGGAAGAAATTAATGCCTGAATTTCCTTCATTCCTACAAAGTAATTATAAATATTCATCCAAAAGTATTTATTTTACAGTCCCAACTGCTGACGTACCCTTCAAGACAAGTTATTTATTGAAATTAAATTGTGTTAAATTGCAATATTTTAATATACTTAAGACCTATTTCTTCTTTCTTGATTAAGAGATATATTCGATATTAAGTTAACAAATGTGTTATGCTAGAATATTTTAAATCTGAAATTATCAGAATTGTGTACGTTATCGGCATAATTGTGGGAGTATTCAGCTTTCCCTATTTAAAAAATAAAAACAAAGCAAATATCTTTTTATCCCTTCATTTCCTTTCAATGGGTATTTTTGCTTTGTATTATTTAAGTACTTTAAAGAATAAGAATGAATTTTTTGTTGCTTTGTTATATGGCATTATTATTCCATTATCATTGCTTGTTCGTCCGTTTGCTTACTGGTATGTAAAATTTATGCTTTTAAAAAAAATAAGTTTTACTAAATGGGATTTTCTGATAATCTTACCTGCACTTGTAAGTTTAATAGATACTTTCCCATCCATTATTGCTCCTATGGATGAAAAGCTTAAAATAGCAAAGCTTATTACCCAAGATATCAATAATATATTCGTATACGCACCAACTTACTTCTTTAACTTCCAATTTTATTTTGTTTTAAGGCCCATTTTTAATTTTACGATATGCCTTGCACAAATACATCTGCTCTATAAGTATTTTAAAGGGCATTCGCGTCAAAAAACTATTTTCCCTACCACTCTTCAGTGGCTATGGGTGTTTTCAATACTCAGCATTGTTTTAACAATTACATTAGTAACATTATCACTTTTAGTTACCCATAATTTTGACATTTCATTAAACGCTGGGTTGTTCATGAATGACTTAATGGACTACGCAATTTTCATCTATTTTTTATTAAATGTGTCAATATTCTTTTTCCCCAAAATTTTGTACGGAATTTCAGATGAGGGCGAAGAGTTTTTTATTGAAGACAAATTGGCGGAGGTTAAAATAGAGAAACCTAACAAACCTAACTTTAAATTAGAGGACGCACGTTTAGCTGAAATTAATATGATTATTGAAACCTACTTTTTACAAGATAAACCTTACCTAAACGATAACTTTACTATCATCGAATTATCAGAAACTTTAAACATTCCCATACACCATCTTAGTTATTACTTTAATTATCATCTTTTAAAAAAATTCTCAGATTATAAAAATGAGTGGAGGGTAAACTATGCCATCCAATTATTAAAAAATGGTATTCTTAAAAAGTATACAATTGATCAATTATACCACGAAGCGGGCTTTTCTACGAAGAGTAATTTTTATAGAGTGTTCAGGTTACACACAGGAAAAACGCCTATTGAATATATGGAAGAAATTAAAAACTAATCTTCAATCTCGAGCATTTTATGAGAAAGATAATAATTATACTACCCTCGGAAGATAAAATATATTTTTTCGGTAGTAGTATTATTTGTCTTTATTAGCTCAAAAAAGCATTAAAAAGTGCTTAAAAAACCTCAAATCTTCTCCAAAAAGCCAAAAATTGGTTCTTTTTTCTAAAATACTACTAAAATAGAACCCAAACGTTAACATATTGACGCTAGTTCTCTCAATATTTGTAACGGTATATTTACCCAATGTTAACTACTACTTCCTTTGCTTCCTTGCTTTACCCGAACTTAAAGAGAATTTAGCTAACCATTAATAAAATTGACCTAACATATTACTAACATACCCAACCCATAATTTTTTTCGATGCCTTTTGATTAATATTTTGAACAGATACATCTTTCCTTAATAATGATTTACTGTCTATGTTAAGCACTATAACCACTTTAGATATCGAAGCAGTTGAAATCCTTGCGGTTAATATTACTGAGGAACTTTTGAGAGGAAGAAATACTCTCAAGTCTGAAACTATGGCTTTAAAAGTAAGAATTAAGGTAAGAATGTTGAGAACAATTTCACATCAAAGGCTTACAATGAATCAGCAAAAGCTTAAAAAACACCTAAGAACACCTAGTTTTACGCCACATTAAACATTTGTTCATACAACTACTATACGAAACAAAAACAGTCCGTCTAAGAAAAAAAGCCCTCCGTTTTTTAAAACAGAGGGCTTGTTATTTTAAGACTAAATGATTCTAGTACGATTTAGCAAAAATCACTCTTTTAGTAGAAGGATTACCCGTCAGAATACATTTACCTTCCTCTTCCACGGCATCCAAAGGAATACAGCGAATAGTGGCTTTGGTTAGTTCTTTAATTTTCTCCTCTGTCTCAGAAGTACCATCCCAGTGTGCTGCAATAAACCCAGGGTTTTCTTCTAAAATTTTAGTGAATTCATCCCACGTATCAACCTTATGGGTATTTTCAGCCCTGAAAGTTAATGCTCTTTGATAAATGTTTACTTGAATATCTTCTAGCAAATTACTTACCGTTTCTACAATGTCAGCAATAGCGTAGGTCTTTTTCTCTTTAGTATCTCTACGAGCTACTTCTACTGTTCCGTTCGCTAAATCTCTTGCACCAATCGCTAGCCTTACAGGAACTCCTTTTAGTTCATATTCTGCAAATTTAAAGCCAGGCGACTGTTTATCAGAATGGTCAAACTTAACAGAAATGCCTTTTTTCTTCAATTCAGCTACAATTGGCAAAATCGTTTCAGAAATTAAATTCAATTGTTCTTCGCCTTTAAAAATAGGCACAATCACTACTTGAATAGGCGCTAATTTTGGAGGAAGTATCAACCCTTCGTCATCTGAATGAGCCATAATCAAAGCACCCATCAAACGAGTTGAAACGCCCCAAGAGGTACCCCAAACATAATCTTGTTTGTTTTCTTTAGACACAAACTTTACATCAAAAGCTTTGGCAAAGTTTTGTCCTAAAAAGTGTGATGTACCTGCCTGTAAAGCCTTGCCGTCTTGCATCATGGCTTCTATGCAATACGTGTCTTCTGCCCCTGCAAAACGCTCGTTAGCAGACTTTTTACCACGAATTACTGGCACAGCCATAAATTCTTCGGCAAAAGTGGCATAAACGTGTAGCATTTGCTCTGTTTCGGCTATTGCTTCTTCCTTCGTAGCATGAGCAGTATGCCCTTCTTGCCATAGGAACTCAGCCGTACGTAGAAACAAGCGTGTACGCATTTCCCAACGAACTACGTTTGCCCATTGGTTAATTAGTAAAGGTAAATCGCGATATGACTGAATCCAGTTTTTATAAGTACTCCAGATAATCGCCTCACTAGTAGGACGAACGATGAGTTCTTCCTCAAGTTTAGCTTCAGGGTCAACCATTAATTTTCCTGGCTTATCAGGATTATTTTTTAAACGATAATGCGTTACAACGGCACATTCTTTGGCAAATCCTTCTGCATTTTTCTCTTCGGCCTCAAACAAACTTTTTGGAACAAACAAGGGGAAATAAGCATTGGTATGACCAGTCTCTTTAAACATATCGTCTAAAGCACGTTGCATTTTTTCCCAGATAGAATAGCCATAAGGTTTTATTACCATGCAACCACGGACGGCAGAGTTTTCGGCTAAATCAGCCCTTTTCACGAGTTCGTTATACCACTCAGAATAATTTTCGCTACGTTTTGGTAGGCTTTTGCTCATTTCGTATAAATTGGTAATTAAAAAATAAAATAATTAATAATCATTATTTACGTTCTTTAGATAGGGGTAATGGTTTTATAAATTGTCTTACCTATAAATGGCAGACTTTATAAATTATAATCTCAGTATCAATATTTTATATTGCAACTTTCCAAGAAATAATTTTGTTAATGACGTGAATAACTTGTTGCAAAGATAAGTTTTTGTTGTAAGTTTGACACAAAAATTAAGCCGATTGTTTCTTGATTTTAATTTCTGGTCTGGTTTTCCAGTATTTAGCAATTAAATCATCTACCAAATCATTAACAAGAATCTTAAACGATACAAGAACATGAACACTCTAAAATCCATCAAACTCTTCTCAGCCATAGTGCTGGTAAGTGCCGTTTGGGGATGTAGCTCTCCAAAGCAAGTCGCCAAATCGTCTTCTTCTGGGGTCTATGATGATCTCTACGCTTCTGCTAGTGACGCTCGTCCTGCTTCATTACTTAGCCGAGAAAGTCTCTATGCTTCTCAAAATGAAGAAGAATATGCTACACGTAACCCAGAATATAGAGGAAACGATAATACTTCGCAAAGTACTGATGAATACTATTCACAGAACTGGATGAATTCTCGTAGCTATTATCAAAACCAAACACCATATAGCAATTACAATAACTACAACAGTTATGGTGTAAATAACTGGTATACAAACCCAGGTATTTCGTTTGGTCTTGGTTATGGATATAATACTTGGAGCCCATACGGTTATAGTCCATATTATTCTCCTTATGCCTACGATTCGTGGGGTAGTAGCCGTTGGGGATATGGTTCTTATTCTAGCTTTGCTTTTGGCTATAGTCCTTTTGGTTACAGTCCTTGGGGTTACAATTCATACGCCTACAGTCCATTTGGTTACAGCAGCTATTACGACCCTTGGGGATACAATTATTACGGTGGTAGAGGCTACTATGGCAATACTTATGTGTATAATAATTATGGCTATGGTTCGGTGGTTACTGGTGCGAATGGTGGTTACTCAAATGGCGGATATACAGCTCCTGTAAAACGTACTCGTGATAATTATTCACAGTCGGCTTATAACGGTAACTTCAATAACGGAAGTACAGCTACTGGTAGCCAAAGAGGTGCAAGAACAAATTCTAGCTACTCGAATGGTAGCGATGGATATTATTCTCGCCCACAAAGAGCAACTTCTGCTTATAGTACTAATGGCACTAATACTACTACTAATCGTAGCAGCACTACTAATAATAACGCTTGGAATTGGTCTAACAACAATTCGTCGACCAACAATAGCAGCAGAACAACTACAAGTTCATCGTGGGGTGGTTCATCTAGCGGTGGCTCAAGCAGTGGCGGTGGTGGCGGAGGATCTAGCTCAAGCGGCTCACGTGGTCCACGTTAAAAATATTCAAAATTTTAATATAAACAATAAGCCTCACAGAGAAGTACTTTGTGAGGCTTTTTAACGTTTTCTTGTAAAGATTCTTTAAAAACAAATGAGGGCATTTGGTGTTTTGAATGTCTTAGTCTAAATTACAAATTGCTTTGCTCACAGGCTAACAATGTTGTGTTTATTCAATAAACCCATAACATTATTTAAAATTTATTAGATATGAAAATTCCTATTCGTCTAATTTCTGCATTTTCGATATTATCAATTGTATCTGCAAATGCCCAAGACAATAACTTCGACGCTTTAGCAAAATTATTTAGCCAAACAGCTCCCACAGGATCAGCACGTTTTCAGGCCTTAGGAGGCACTCATGCAGCCCTAGGAGCAGACATTAGTTCGGCCATAGGTAATCCAGCGGGCTTAGGCTTTTATACGCGTTCAGAGTTCAATTTTACGCCAGCTTACCAAAGCACTTCAAACACTTCAAATTACATTAATGTAAATACTAAAGCGAACGAAACCAATTTCAATATTGCCAATATCGGTGTAGTATTTGGGGGTAGTCAGCCTCAGTATAAAGAGGGATGGCGAGGGTCGTGGTCAATTAATTACTCTCGACAAAATACTTTTTATAATAATATTCAGTTTGCTGGAAGAAACAATGTAAGCTCTATTGCAGATGCTTTTGCTAATCAGGTAAACAGAGAAGTGAGTGATTATAATTTAGGCTCGAGCGACTTTGTGAATGCTTTGTCTCAAGCTCCTAATTTTGATTTAACCAGACACCTTTATAACTGGTCGTTCTTAATTGGCCCAGTGACAGATGCTCAGGGTAATACAAGCTATCAGGTTACAGAACGTTCTCTACAATCGAACCAAAAATATTCTTTTGAATCGACAGGGCGTTCAAGCCAATGGACAATTGCTTATGGAGGTACTCCTAATGAAAAAACCTATATTGGATTTTCTTTAGGCATTCCAAGCTTTAGATACGAAACACGCTCGCAATACAACGAACAGTATATTGATAATACTGCTTTTAATGGAATGACTCAATCTAAATTTTATTCAACAAGCGGAAGCGGGATTAATTTGACATTTGGGGCAATCGTAAAGCCGAACGAAATGATTCGTTTTGGAGCATCAATTACAACGCCTACATGGTATGACATCGATGAGACATTGAGCTCTAGCTTACAAGCAAATGTAAACAGTGCGAATGCAGGTCAACCTAATGTTGGTATCGAATTGCCCAACGGAACTGATAATGCTACGGTGAGTACTGTTAATCGTTTGAAACAATTAGGATATGGAATTCTTGAAAAAAATGGTTCTCGGTATTTAACAGGAGTGCCTACGTTGAATACTACTCCGTTTAGTGATAATTACCAACTCAGAACTCCCCTAAAATTAAATATAGGAGCGGCGATTTTCTTTGCTAAAAAAGGTTTCATTTCTGCTGATGTAGAATACCTAGCTTATGGCGGTACAAAAATGAGTACTACTGCCAATGACCAGTACCTTGCTGATGATTTGAATTACTATACCCAAAAGGTACAAGGTGATTTAAAGAATGTGTTTAATGTAAAAGTAGGTGGAGAATACAGAGTAGGGTTGTTAAGTTTGAGAGCAGGGGTAAATTACCAACCTAACCCATATTCATTTAATTATGACCAAGGCTCTAATGCAGTCAATCGTTCTACGCTAATTTACTCATCAGGTATTGGCATTAGAACAGGTGATTTTTATGTCGATTTGACAGGACTTTATGCAAAAACGCAACAAGCTTATAGTCCATACGTATTAAATAATACAGCAGATTATAGCTCTGCCATTATTAGTAATAGTTATGTGAAGGGCGTAGTTAGCTTTGGTATTTTCTTCTAGGCTATCCACGTTACAAGCATACTTTTGAGGTTTGTCATAAAAAAAGCCAGTCGCTCAATGAGCAACTGGCTTTTTGTGTAACTAAGCATTCTTAAAATTTAACATTCAAACTTGCATTGAAAATGGTACCTAATTGACTGAATTGAGAGCCATCATAAGTAACATTTGAATAACGACCGTTGAAAGTAATCAAATTATATTGTTCATAATATTTAGCAGATGGTACATTGTTATTTACATCATAACGTGTTTTAGCACCTGTTTTAACATCTACAAAATCCCATTTAGGCATTATGTTCAAAATGTTGTTTACATTAAATGTAAAAGTAACTTTTGAAGAGAAAGGAACACTAACTGATAAATCTGACACTACTGCTGGCGTAAATTCAGTATCTGTATCAGCATCTAACCCATTTTGGTGGAAATGTGTTTTTCCGAACAACGTATTGTTTAAGTTGAAGCTTATTCCTTTGATTAAATAATCGAAGCCAAGAATCACTTTATATTTTGGACGAGATGAGAATAATAAAGCGTCTTGCGTTCTATCAAAAATAGATTTACCTGCATCAGCAATTACCTTAGGGTTATTGATAGAAGTGTATTCATTTACGAATGTATAGTTACCTGCTAAATTGATACCTAATTTACCCATTCCTAATTCAAGGTTTTTCTGAGAAACCACGAAATCAAGACCAGAAGTAGTAGTATTCAATGCGTTAGCAAAGAAACTTACCGCAACGATACCATTAGATGTCAAGATATTATCTAAAGCCGTATTCCCAGCTGGAGTACCTGAAATTTCAGAACCTAATACGATACGGTCTTTAACTTTAATGTTGTAATAGTCAAAAGTAACACTTAGGTTCTTTGTAGGATTTAAGCCTAAACCAAGCGTAAAGTTAGTCGATTTTTCAGGTGTTAATTTTGGTACTCCCAACGCAAAAGCTTGTGGACTTACGTTATTAACAACACCCTTTGTTTGAATACCTTGTCCTGGTACAAAACTAGCCTGAGCTTGTTGTTGATAGATTTGGTGCAATAATGGTGCACGGAAGCCCGTAGAATACGAACCACGCAATGTAATTTGATCGCTTATTTTATAACGTGAACTGATTTTGTAAACAGTAGCATCACCAAAATCGCTATAGTGTTCAGAACGTAACGTTCCGTTTACCAAGAATTTATCAGTGAAATCATAAGCTACGTCAATATATCCACCAAAGTTAAAACGGCTGTTTGAACCAGCATTGTTAGGCGTTGTTCCAGGGAATGAATCAGCACCCGTACCTACATAAGAAGAAGTATCACCTACAAAAACAGTGAATGTTTCAGCACGGAATTCTGAACCAAAAGAAAGGCTTAGTTTATCACTTACTTGTTTTGAAATATCAATGTTTCCAACGTTATGGCTAAACTCATATCCACCCGGTTTGAAATAAGTTGGAGAGTTCTTGCCTAAACTACGGTTTACTGTATTCGAAACAGTGTACAATTGTTTGTTACCACCCGTTGTAAAGCTTAAATCTGTTTTCCAGCCATTAGTTTCACTTTTAACCCCTATCGTAGCAGTATAGTCATTCAAATCTCCTTGGAAAGTAGGTACATAACCAAGATATGCTTGACCAGCAGGTGTTAATAGTCCGTTATCAGTAGGTCTCCAATAAGGCGTACGATAGTTGGCAAAGCTGTTTACTCTTTTATAAACATACGCAGCGGTATAATAAAACTCAGCTTTTTCACCTACTGAATATCCACCATTTACCAAGAATTTAGCTGCAGTATTTTCTGGCTGACCGTTGATGTTACCTGCATCTGGTTTAATGGCTAAGAAGCTCTTAACTTGTGCCAAAGGGGCATCAAAACCAAGACTTGCATCAGCTTCAGCATCAGCACTCACTACACCCGGACGATTAGCCAAAGTAGTACGGCTAAAATCAATGGTATAATTGATATATCCTTTTTCAAAATTAGAACCATTGTTTACCGCAAAGCCAATGTGTTTTCCATCTCCTTTACCAGTAACTCCCATCGTTAACGTAGCCGAGCCGTAATCAAATTTATCTTTTAAGATAATGTTCATTACACCCGCAATGGCATCTGAACCATATTGTGCAGAAGCTCCATCACGTAAAATCTCCACACGTTTAATCGCCTGTTGAGGAATGGCAGAGATGTCGGCACCAGATTCACCACGACCAGGCGAAGTCTGAATGTACATCAAAGCACTTGTGTTTTTACGTTTACCATTAATCAAGATTAAGGTACGGCTAGGACCCATGTTACGGATTTCGTAAGGGTCAAGCAATGACGTAGCATCGTTTACAGGAGTGTTCACTGTGTTGAAAGATGGCACACGATACTGAAGGGCTTTGTCGAATGATGTTTGGCCCGTAGACTTCAAATCAGCAGCAGAGAGGATATCAAGGGGTAGGGGCGTATCAGTCATCGTTCTTTTAGAGTTTCTACTACCAGTAGAGATGACAATTTCATCTAACTGATTAGTAGAAGCGACAAGAGCCACCTTTAAAACACCTGTACCCACGGGTACTTCCTGAGTTATGTAACCAATAAATGAAACCGTTAGCGTAGTTACAGAAGTAGGTACTTTTAATGTAAATTCTCCTGTACTAGTTGCAACCGTTCCAAGTTTAGTACCCTTTACTACGATAGAAGCTCCAGCTAGGGCTATACCATCTTTAGCATCTGTTACTTTACCAGTAATCGTTTTGTCTTGGGCATAGATTTGCCCCTTAAATCCAAGCACCGCAAGGATTACAAGCAGAAAAATTTTTTTCATGTGTTTTTTAGAAAAGATTAATATTAATTTGGTTATTTTAACAAAAAGTTAAATAACTATTTGCAATATAGCATAAAAAAAATATTATTGTGTATCACTTATTTTTAATTTATTTACGTCTAAAATGCAGAATAATTATTTTTCAAGGAAAAATATGACTAAAAAAAGAGTGAATGATTTTAATCAATTTTAACTTGCTAAAATCACCGATAAGGTGTTGATTAAATAGATTTTTATTCTAATTTTATGAATAGGTAAACGTCAAGAAAACGTTAATTTTTCTTTCTAAATTATCACATATTCATTTGTTGAGAAGCGAAATTGTTTTTAGAATTTCCCATTAACGTATTAAACCCAAATGTATGCTTAGCAGAGTAGCAAATTCTATCTATTGGATGAATCGGTACATCGAACGTGCCGATAATTATGCCCGTTTTATTTCGGTAAACTTCAATTTAGCACTTGACTTACCTCCTGACGTACCTGAACAGTGGGAGCCGCTGATTGTTGCTACGGCAGATAATTTTATCTTCCAGAAACACTATGATGCCCCAACTCGTGAAAATGTTTTGTATTTCATGGCTTTTGATGTAAAAAATCCAAACTCGATTTTGTCTTGTTTGCTTGAAGCCCGTGAGAACGCAAGAACTATTCGCGAGAGTATTTCTCGTGAAATGTGGGAGTATGTCAATCAAATTTATTGGACGGTAAAAGATGCCGCTGCCGAAAGTAAGTCGTGGGAGTTAGCAAGGTATCAAGGATTCTTGGAAAATATCAAAACTGGTAGCCAGTTGTTTTATGGAATTGTCGATTCTACTATTACCAGAGGCGAGGCTTGGCATTTTGGGCGTTTAGGCAGACTGATTGAGCGTGCTGATAAAACAACAAGATTTTTGGATGTAAAATATTTTACGCTTTTACCAGAAATTGGAGCCGTAGGTTCTCCGCTCGATTTAATGCTTTGGTCGTCTGTATTAAAATCTGTAAGTGCCTACAATATGTTTCGTCAGCAATATCAGGTAATGAACCCCTCGGCTATTGTTGATTTCTTATTGCTTGATAAAAAATTCCCACGTTCAGTAATGCACTGTATTCGTCAGGCTGAATTATCATTATATGAAATATCTGGAACAGCCATTACGGCGTCTTATTCAAACCAAGCCGAGAAAGCCCTGAGTAAGTTACGTTCGGAAGTAGAGTTCACCGAAATCAAAGATATATTTGACACAGGTTTACATCAGTATCTTGATGAATTTCAACAAAAAAATAATGCAGTAGGTAAAGCAATCTTTCAAACCTATTTTGATTTAAAACCAGTAATCAACGAAGAAATTACCCTAAATATGGTACAACAATAAGTAGTTTTTTTACTTTTGTATGTTAGTTATTTTTACTTATAACTATATAACCACTTTTTACAAAAAGGCTGGAATCATTGGTTTCATATATAACTGATTTTGTACGATTAAACCCGCAATTTAACAATTGCCTGTTTTAGTATAAAAACACTTGATTGAGCCAGTGATTCGAATAAATTATCGACTGTGCAAATGACATATTGTTTAGGGATTAAAGTGCGTGGCGGTTTAGTAGCTATTGCAGATACTAGAATTACTGCTGGAACGGAGGTTTACTCCAACAAAAAGGTATCTATCCACGAAGTAGGTAACCATTCTCTTTTTATAATGACAGCTGGATTAAGATCAATCCGTGATAAATCTGTGATTTATTTTAATAGACTCACCGAAGAAAAAGGCTGTAAGTTTGATTATATGTTTGAAGCTGTAAATGCTTTTGGAGATATGATTAGGAAAGTTGCTGAAGAAGATAAAGCAATGTTGAAATCAGAAGGGTATAATTTCAATTTACATTCAATCGTGGGGGGACAAATGCCTCATGATGACGAACATAAATTGTTTTTGATTTTTCCAGAAGGCAATTGGATAGAAATTAACGAAGGGTTGAAATACCAAATCATTGGTAATTCAAATTACGGAAAACCATTGTTAAACCGTACTTTATCTTATGAAACATCCTTGGAAGATGCCCTTAAACTAGGTTTTCTGTCATTTGATGCTACCCAAGTAAGTGCCAGTGATGTTGATTACCCAATTGATGTAATCGTTTATCAAAAAGATAGTTTCAATGTAATTGAACATAGACTAACGAAAGATGATATGAGCGATGTGACCAAAAAATGGAATGCATTGTTGAAAGAATCTGTTGATAATTTGCCTAATGAATGGCTACAAAATATTTTAGAAAAAAGCTGTGAAGTTTAATAGATAATTCGAGGCTTGGTATTATTCAGCAATATCAAGCCTTGTAATTTATCCAATTTCCAAGCTAATCTTCATGTATTCTCCTTCCCTTATAACCTTGGGTTACTCCTAATCCATAGGTTTTTCTAAATCCATCTTTCATTAATTTTCGAATATGAGTATATTTTTAACTAAATATTACTAAAACTCGACATACTGTAAGGATGATGAGTTATAAATTTCAATTCTTTTCATTAACAACAAAATGCAAGAGTATATTTATTTAAACGGACAGATTGTTCCCGCAGAAAAGGCAAATATTCATGTAACTGATCTTGGATTGCTAAGAGGGTATGGTATTTTTGATTTTTTTCGGTCAATTGATGGAAAACCTATTTTTATTGAAGACCATCTGGATAGGTTCGAAAACTCTGCAAGAATGATGGGGTTAACTATCCCAGCTTCTCGTGAAGAACTCAAAAAAATCATTTTAGAGATTATTAATCTACATCCGCGAGCATTGTTAGGTGTAAAGATGGTGATGACTGGCGGTTATTCTCTTGATGGATATACGCCTGCTGAGCAATCAAACTTAATCGTAATGGGCAAACCCTTCGAGTTTAAGCCCGCTGATGTGGGGATGAAACTGATGAGTGTTGAATACAGAAGAGAAATTCCTGAAATAAAAACGCTGAATTATATTGTACCGATTAGGGCATTATCCAAAATGAAAGAGAACGGTGCCGACGATGTGTTGTATCATCAAAACGGGTTGATTTCAGAGTCGTCCAGAAGTAATATTTTTATCATTAAAAACGAAAAAATCATTACTCCCGTAGACGGAGCATTGTTTGGTGTGACCAGAAAGCATATTCTTAATTTTGCTAAAAGATATTTTGTTGTGGAGGAAAGAGACCTCACTACCCAAGAATATTGGGATGCGGACGAAGTTTTTACGACTGGAAGCACAAAAAGAATTGTAGCCATTACCCAAACCGATAACAAAGTATTTAGTGAAGGCAAAGTGGGGAAAATCACGAAGAAACTTCAAGATTTGTTTTTAGAACATGAAAAGAATTTTGGATAAAGAAAAAGGCCATTGTCATCGTGACAATGGCCTTTTTGTTATTTATTCGTATTCCTCTTTTTTTCTAATTCTTGTTGTTTCTTTTCTCTGCTAGCCAAAGCTTTTAACTTCTTTTCCATCTCGATAGGAAATCCTAGTAAGTCCCTTAAAACAACAGAAGCACACACCCCTCCGAAGGCAGCTGGCATATAAGAAATAGTACCATAGGCAGATTTTTTAAAGTTTGAGCCATCAGTCAACATCAATGATTCTTCCATCATTTTTTCTGTAGAATAAACTGCCTTTATTCCCGACCGAATGCCAAGTTTACGCAAACGCTTACGGATAAGGGAAGCCAGATAACATTCACGGGTATCAAATAAATCGGCTGTCCGAATTTTTGTAGGGTCAACTTTACCGCCAGCTCCCATAGAACTTACGATGCGTAAATTTTTGTGATGAGCCGTTGTTAATAAAGTTAATTTCGGAGTGATAGAATCGATACAGTCCATCACGTAATCAAAGTGATTATTGGTTAGTATTTCTTCTACAGCTTCTGGTGAAAGAAACTCACGGATACTTGTCAACTTCAATTCGGGGTTAATTGCCAATAAGCGTTCTTCCATTAAGTCAGCTTTGGGCTGTCCATGCGTTGTTGAAAGAGCAGGCAATTGCCTGTTTCTATTAGACGGGTCTACCACATCACCATCTACGATTGTCATCGTTCCTACGCCCGAACGGGCTATAAATTCCGCGGCAAAAGAACCAACGCCACCAAGTCCAACAACTAATACATGGGCATTCTGTAGCTTCTGAATACCTTCGTCGCCTATTAATAATTTGGTTCTGCCAAGCCAAGCTAAATCACTCATTGTTCAAGAATTATGCTCATAAACTACGTTGTTATGAGTCTGTAAAAGGGTATTTTCCCCAAGTTGACAAAATTACAGAACTATCATTAATTTTTCAGATAAGTAAAGAAATCCTTGATAGAATTGTAGAAAAAAATTCACAGTTCTAAGGATATGTGTAGAATTTGTATAAGAAATTCACGCACTTTATAAATATTTAACTGGCATATAAATTTATATATGAAGACTATATCACTAATAATTTCCAAAACTTGTTCAACTATTAACCAACATGGGAAGCCAGAATAATATTGTAGAGAATGAAAAAATTCTTGTTGACGGAATGGGCGCAATCATTCACGAAAATGGAGTGTTTTTTAGAGTATGGGCACCGAATGCTCAAGAAGTAAGTGTTTTTGGCTCATTTAATGACTGGGATTCATCGGAATTCCCACTTGAACATGAAGGAAATGGCTATTGGGGCGGTAATGTCTTTGGTGCAAAAGCCGGAGATGAATATAAATTCTTTTTGAAAACTCCTTCTGGAGATTTACAAAGAAACGACCCTTATGCTCGTAAACTAACTAATTCCATAGGGAATTCAATAATATATGACCAAAATAATTTTGACTGGGAAGAAGATGATTTTCAAATGCCAACTTGGAATAAGCTGGTTATCTATGAACTGCATGTGGGTACTTACCATGTAAAAGCCAAAGGTAAAGTTGGTGATTTCTATAGCTTAATTGAAAAACTTGATTACCTACAACAGCTAGGAATCAATGCGATAGAAGTAATGCCTCCTTTTGAGTTTCCTGGAGATTTTTCATGGGGTTATAACCCTTCTTATCCATTTGCTATCGAATCAAGCTATGGTGGGCCAGATGCCTTCAAGGCATTTGTTAAAGCTGCTCACGAACGTGGTATAGCCGTGATTTTAGATGTAGTCTATAATCATTTCGGACCAACAGATATGGATATGTGGCAGTTTGATGGCTGGCAAGAAAATGGACTAGGTGGCATTTATTTCTACAACGACTGGCGTTCGGCTACTCCTTGGGGAGATACTCGTCCAGATTATGGCAGACCAGAAGTACGCCAATATATTCGTGACAATGCAATTATGTGGCTTGAGGAATTCAGGGTAGATGGACTCAGAATGGATATGACGCCTTATATCAGAAGTGTAAAAGCTAATGAAGATTTAGGTACTACTATTCAAGAAGGCTTAAGTTTAATCAGGAGAATTAATGCAGAAGTTGCAGAAAAATTCCCTTGGAAAATTGTCATTGCAGAAGATTTACACGGATTAGATTCCATCACCGACCATTTAGGCAACGAATGTGGTTTAGGCTTTGGAAGTCAATGGGATGCCAATTTTGTACATCCAATCAGGAAAATTTTAATTACGCAAGAAGACGAACACCGTAGTATAGAAAGTGTCTGTATCGCGCTGTTAAATAAATATTCAGGAGATACTTTTAAAAGAGTAGTCTATACAGAGTCACATGACGAGGTAGCTAATGGTCAGGCAAGAGTGGCGGAAGAAATAGCCTTTGATAATGTTAATAATTGGTATTCAAAGAAAAGAGCCTCATTAGGCATTGCGTTGGTAATGACAGCAGGAGGAATCCCAATGGTATTTCAAGGACAAGAACTATTAGAAGATAAGTGGTTTTCGGACACTGACCCTATTGATTGGAGCAGAGCCGAGAAGTTTAAAACTTACACCAGTTTACACCGTGATTTAATTAAACTACGCCTTAATTATGACGATAATACAGAAGGCTTAACAGGGCAGAATACTCAGATTATTAAAACTGATGAAACCCATAAAATTATTGTATTTCAGCGTTGGAGCAAGGGTGGACCTGGTGATAATACCGTTGTTGTGCTTAATTTTTCTAATAAGTCTTATGAAGATTTTTCAATAGGCTTTCCACAGCAAGGAATATGGAAATTGAGGTTTAACAGCGATTGGGAGGGCTATGATAAAGGTTTTGATAACTTTGATTCTAGCAGTATTAGTACAGAGCAAGGTGAATATGACGGAATGCAACATCATGCATCTATTTCTATTGCACCATACACAGCATTGATTTTTTCTCAGGATAAGATGAATTACTAGCGGTGGGCAGAGGGTATATATTCACAAGGAATGTCACGGCATTCCTTGTGTTGTTTTAAAAAGAATGATATTTTTCCGTAAAAAAACATTAATATTTTACTTATCTCGAAAAAAAAATCATTTATAATTGACAACACTGTTTATATAAACAATATACCTGAGTATTTTAGAGTTCCATAGACAAAAAGTAGTTAAAAACATTAATTTCAAATGTATCTCATGAAAAAAATAAGCATTATTACATTGATAATGAGTTTTCTTGTTATCAATTCTTTTGCACAATCACCCGATTCTATCTTCAATAAATTTTATGAAAGTACCGGTGGTTTGCCACTTTGGAAGAAAGTAAAGACTTATACATTAAAACAATCGTTTGTTGCCAATGCAGCAACTGATTATGACATGGAAGTGAAGGCATCATTACCAGATAATTCTATGCTAAAAACAAAAACTATTATGAAACGTAGTTTTATTTATGGTACAGGTACATCAGATGCTTTTTTGAAAATCCCGACAGGAAGTCGTGATAAGGCCATTATTTATGATGTAAAAGACTTGAGTGCAAAAGAACAGTCTAATATGAAGAGAGAAGTAGGCGATTTCTTATTACCATTCTTGAATTATGAAGAAAAAGGATATATCGCTACGTATGTAGGTTTAGAAGTAATCGGAGCCCAAAGATTACACCATATTGAGTTGAAGGGCAAAGAAATCAAGCACGATTTGTATTTTGATAATATCACAAATTTTCTTACTAAGGCTAAATATAAATTGCCTACTGGTGAAGAAATTACACAAGATTATAACGTTTATACAACATCTGATTTTGGATTAAAATATCCATCAGCAGGTACTTATTACAGTAGTATTGATAAAAAAGTGGTTAAGTTGACGAATGTCTTCATTTTTAACCCAGTTTTTGAAGCCAATACTTTTAAACGCTAAACAATTAAACAGTAAATATCAATCCAATTGAACAGATTGGATTGATATTTTTTTGTAACACACATACCATGGATAAATAATTACCTATTTGCATTAGCTTTAAACCATATGAAATAATAATAATGAAACAATTTTTAAAAATAGCGGGCATTATTTTACTAAGCTTAGTACTTGTTATTATAAGTCTATTCTTGTATTTCAGAACACCCGCCGGTGAACTATTTTTAACTGAAAAAGTAGTTTATTACCTACAGAAAAAACTCAAGAAGCCATTTACTATTAAAAGAATTAGCTACAGTCTTCCAGATTGGATTGCCCTTGAGGGAGTCTACCTGCCTGATGATAAGAACGATACCTTAATTTATGGCAACAAAATTCATATAGATATTGATATGCTTGCCTTATTACGCAATAAAGTAAGCATTAATAAACTTGAATTAGAAAACATCAACATCAACATAAAGCGTACCCTACCTGACACAGCCTTTAATTTCAACTATGTTCTAAAAGCATTTGCAAGCACTGACAACAGTATTACTGTAGATACTACAGCTAAGAAAAGCACTCCTTTAGATTATTATTTAACCAATATTTTACTTAATAAAGTAAGAATAACCTATCTGGATGATGTTACAGGGGTAGATGCTAAGGTTAGATTAGACAATGTTGAGACATCCTTCAAAGACATAAATCCTACTACTTCTCAATATCATTTAGATAAATTAGCTTTAAATGGTGGAAACTTATCGCTACGATTATATCAAGCTTTACCTAAAAAAACAATTCCAGAACCAACTTCACCATCTGATACGCTAGATTTAGCTTTTGGAGAATTTGATGCCAAAAACTTTCAATGGAAAATCGTTGAAGAAAGTGCAGGCTTAGTCAATACGGTAAAATTAGGTGCCTTGAATGTGAAGGGAGATAAAGTATATTTAGCAGGCGAGCAAGTTCATTTAAAATCTGTCAATTTATATAATACAGACGCTAAAGTTAGTTTCCTGAAAAAAGCTAAGAAGGACAAAGCCAAAGTCCCTGTAAAGGCTGACACTACAGCACCTAGTAACTGGAAAGTATTGGTAGATAAAATTATCTTCGATAAGAATAATATTGAATATCAAGACCAAAATCAAGTTGCTTTAAAGAAAGGACTTGACCCCAATAATTTAAAAATCAATAACTTGAAAATGAACGCAGAGCGTTTCTATTTCTCTCCTGATAATATTTCAGGGTGGTTATACTCAAGTTCATTTAAAGAAAAATCTGGTTTTGAACTCCAACGATTCCAGACAGATTTTGCCTATACCAATCGTCAGGCATTTTTGAAAAAACTCTATATCAAAACGCCTAATACGCTTATCAGAGACGAAGTGTCGTTGAGTTATGCTTCTTTTGACCAGCTAAGTAAAAATATAGGGGCTTCAAAAATTAAATTGAGCCTTAAAAATAGCCAAGTTGCTTTTCAGGATATTCTATTATTGATGCCTGAATTTGCCAAAATGCCTCCTTTTAAAGGCAATGAAAAAGCTTTAGTGAAAGTGGATGGACTAGCTACAGGATATGTCAATAATTTAAACATTAGTAAGTTTTCATTGACAGGGTTTGGTCAGGCCAGAGCCAACTTACAGGGAACTATTACGGGGTTACCAGATGTAAACAAAGTTGCTTTAAAATTAAATATTAAAGAGGTTTCGCTTACTAAGAGCGATATACTAAAATTAGCGCCTGCTAATACTATTCCCAACAGTATTGAACTGCCTAACAAGGTAAATTTAGTAGGGACTATTAATGGCAAAATCCAGAATTTGGCAATTAATGCCAAAGTAAAAACCGATATGGGAGCCGCCGCCTTTAATGGTAGATTGGTTAACATTACAGCCGATAAAAATCAGCAATACGAAGGTACGATGAGCTTGACTGCTTTTGATGTAGGCAAGTTTATCAAACAAACAGAAAACGTAGGGAAACTAACACTGAATGCGAAAGTAAAAGGCCGAGGATTAGACTTAAAAACAATGAATACTGCTATTCAAGGGACTATTCAGGAGGCTCAAATAAAAGGGTATAATTATAAAAATTTAGTTTTTGAAAGTACCATCGCACAGCAAATTGCTCAGTTAAAAGCTCATATAACTGATCCAAATATTACGCTAAGAATAGATTCAAAGGTTGATTTATCGAAAGAATTTCCGGGCATACAAGGAAACATAGTAATTGCAGAATTGAATTTAAAACCATTGGGTTTTTATGCTGATAACATTGGTATTCATGGGAACATAGATGTTGATATGCCATCTACCGACCCGAATAATCCTAATGGAAAAATCACGATTCACGAAGCGACACTTTTCCAAGATGGAAAGCCAATCAAGATTGAAAATACCATCGTAACGGCACAGAATACCGCAGCAGGAAAAAGTTTTGATATTCAAGCACCTTTTTTAAAGGCTACCGTAAAAGGGAACTTCAATTATTTACAGTTGTCTGATATTTTGCTTACGAATATCAATCGTTATTTCACGATTCCTGATATTGCTTATAAGCCCATTACTGAGCCTTATAATGTATCAATTGAGGCAAAAGTGGTAAAACACCCTCTTTTCAAGGCTTTTGTGCCAGGCTTAACTAGACTAGATACTGTTCGTCTATCGGCAATGCTTAATAACAAGGCTGATACGGTAATGAAGATAAGTTTAGTTTCACCTAATCTGGAATATGACACCATTAAAGTGTTAAATTTTAGGGCTAACGTATATGCCAACGTTCAAACGTTGACCTATCAAGCTGGTCTTTCAGGGGTAGAAATGAGTGCTT
The DNA here is from genome assembly GCF_058802005.1 of Arcicella sp. GW822-FHT02H01. NCBI lineage: Bacteria > Pseudomonadati > Bacteroidota > Cytophagia > Cytophagales > Flectobacillaceae > Arcicella > Arcicella sp. GW822-FHT02H01. The sequence goes on from NZ_JBXANT010000001.1 coordinate 3,769,697, forward strand.
TCAGGCTCAGAAAAACTTTTTTGAATGGAACTGTTGCTAACAATACAGCCACGTTTAAAGCTATTTTCAAAGATTCTATCGACCAGAATAGAAACGAAGTGGCTGGATTGGTTCAGAATGCTGATAATCAATACAAAATTCGCTTAGTGAAAGGTGGACTAAAATTAAATTATAAAGATTGGTCAGTTGACTCTACAGGTTTTATACAATATGGCAAAGCGGGCTTGTTGATTAATAATTTTCAGATAGAACAAGAAAAACAACGCTTATTAGTCAATAGTACAACTAGCGAGCCGAACGGTCCAATCAATGTGACGGCTGAAAACTTTAGGATTGAGAATTTTGTCACGCTTTTTGTGCCCGATTCTACAATGGCAAGTGGGAAAATTGATGGAAAAGTCCTGTTAAGTAATTATATGGTTTCGCCATCATTTACGGGAGATGTAAAAATAACTGATTTCTTTTTCCAAAAGACTTCTATTGGTAATTTAGACATCAATGTCTTCAACGAAACAGCTGACAAGATAACTGCCAAAGCTACCTTAATTAATGCCAATAATGACTTACAAATAACAGGGAATTACTACCTCAACAATGAAAACCCTTTTGATTTGAGGTTAGAAATCAGAAAGCTAGGGGCAGAAACAGTACAAGCCTTTAGTTTTGGACAGTTAAAACAGGCTAAGGGATGGTTGCAAGGGCAAGCTACGATAAAAGGTTCAACAACAAATCCACAGATTGTAGGCGACTTAGGCTTTAACAATGTTGGTTTCAATGTTTCGCAACTAGGTAGTAGATTTTTGGTAGATAAACAGCAATTGTTTTTTGAAGGGACTACTATCCGCCTCAAGCAGTTTACAATGAGCGATACCTTGAATCAACCTTTGAAGATTGATGGTACGGTCTCGTTAGCAGATATTCCTAACGTAAAATATGATTTGACGATTGATACCAAAAACTTTATGGTATTGAACTCTAATAGAAAAGATAATGACTTCTTTTACGGAACAGGCTTTATAGATGCTCGTTTAGCAATCCAAGGTATTTCGTCAGCTGCTAAAATTGAAGGAGATATTAAGGTTAGGGAAAACAGTAATATTTCTGTGATTGTACCAACCAGTTTAGATGAACAGAGTGAAAGCGAAGGGGTGGTTATTTTTGTAGACCATAACAACGAAGCACTGGCTAAAGAAGATACTGCCCAGTTATCAGCGGTAAATGATTTTTTCTCAGAGATGTCACTCAATATAGAAGCAGATGATAAATCAGAATTCACGATTGTAGTAGATGAACTGAATGGAGATAATTTAAAAGTAAAAGGAAATGCACGATTGAATGTGGGTATAGGCCCAGACGGACAACCATTTATTTTAGGTTCTTATGACCTTACAGAAGGAAGTTATGGCTTAACGTTTGAGGTACTTAAACGTCAGTTTACAATCCAAAAAGGTAGTAGCATTATTTGGTCTGGCGACCCTATGAATGCCGATGTAAATATTACTGCGATATATACTACAGAAACAGCACCGTTAGACTTGATGTCGAATGAAACGGAAGATGTTGCCCGTTTCAGGCAAAAAGTTCAGTTTGATGTATTATTAACGATGGCTGGACGTTTGACCAAGCCTGATATTACTTTCAAGATTCGTCCTTCTGAAACACAGAAATTAGTGAGCACTACAGTTATCAGCGATATTCAAGCTCGTTTGAATAAATTAGATGCCAATGAAGTAAACAAGCAAGTATTTGCTTTATTGATTCTGAATAGATTTTTCTCTGAAAAATCATCCGACTTTTTCTCAAGTAGTGGTGGTGGTAGTGGTACAGAAGCTTTAGCACGTCAAAGTGTAAGTAAGTTACTGTCAGACCAACTTGATCAACTCGCTTCTGACCTAATTAAAGGTGTTGATTTAGACGTAAATTTATCGTCAACCCAAGATTTTTATGGTGGAAAATCAAGTGCTAGAACAGATTTAAGTCTTGGACTTTCTAAAGCATTTTTCAATGATAAGATTCAGATTAAAGTTGGGCGAAATTTTGAATTAGAAAATCAAACGAATATCAGTAGGGGCTCTTCAGAAGTATTTGATAACCTTCTAGTCAACTATAAATTGACAAATGATGGACGTTATCTCTTTAAGGCTTTTCGTAAAAACCAATTTCAGTCTGTTTTAGATGGCTTTGTAGTTGAAACAGGTATTGGTTTTACATTAACGATAGAATATGGCACTTTTAAAGAAATTTTTAATAAGTCCAAAAAGTAAATAGCTTATCTCTATAAGGAAATCAACATGAACGATAACACATTTATATATTCCTCAAAACCTCGGAAAATATCCTCCTCTAAAGGGATGTTATTTGTCACATTTGCATGCTTAATATTATTCATTACAAGCTGTTCGGTTACTAAAAAATTGCCAGCTGGCGAAAGCCTGTATGTGGGAGCAAAAATTAAGATTCAAAAAGATTCTGTTATTAATAAGAAAGAAGCTAAGACGGTTCAAACACAGCTTGAAGCGTTTGTTAAGCCTAAGCCAAATGCCACAATTTTTGGTTTTCCATACAAGGTTTGGCTTTACTATTTATTTGGTGAACCCAAAAGCGAAAAAGGATTTAAGAGTTTCTTTAGGAAAAAATTTGGCGAACCTCCAGTGTTGGCAAGCAAAAGTGTAGTAGGGGCTAATTCTAAACAAATAGGACTATTATTAAATAACCAAGGGTACTTTAGGTCGTCTGCATTTGGGGTATTAACTGAAAAAGACAGAAAAGCTACTGCCGAATATACTGTTAGTTTACACGAAAGATACATCGTTGATACTGTTGTATTTTCAGTAAAAGATACCAGTGCTTTCAGTAAAGCCTTTGTGGCTTCTCAGCCAAGGTCACTAGTTAAAAAAGGAATGCCTTATCAGTTTGATGTGATAACGGCTGAACGCGAACGCATTGATAGAGTATTGAAAAGACGAGGTTTTTATTATTTCAGACCAGACTTTATTATTATCAAAGCCGATTCTTCGTTTGCTACTCATAAGGTAAATTTAACTTTTGAGATAAAGCCTTCTACATCACAAGTAGCCAGAAAGCTTTATTCGATTAGAGAAGTACACGTATTATCAGATTATGGTGAATCTACAGCAACAGATACCCTAAAAAACCAAGAAATCAACTTTGATGGTATAAAAGTATTTGATAGAACAGAGTCATTCAAACCAAAAATCTTTGCTGATGCGATTGGGTTTCGCCGTGGAGTAAAATACAGTAGTAATGTTCAAGATGTGTCCTTGTCGAGATTAATCAACTTGAATGGAAACTTTAAATTTGTAAAAAACACATTTGAATTAGTCCCTCGGTCAGACTCAGCACTTTTAGACGTATTTTATTACTTAACACCGCTAAAAGCAAAATCAGTGGTAGTTGATTTGAATGGAACGACTAAATCCAACAACTATACTGGTTCTAATATAAGTATCTCGTGGGTGAATAAAAATGCTTTTAAAGGGGCCGAATTATTGAAAGTTACTGCCAATGCTGGTATTGAATTTCAAGTGGGAGGAGCAAGCAGTACACTCGGAGCATTGAATACGACCAGATTTTCGATAGAAAGTAATTTGACCTTACCAAGGTTTACGATTCCTTTCGTTACTATTAACCCAACTAAAAATCAGTCTTTACCTAAAACAAGTATCAATGTTGGTTATGAGCAACTAAAAAGAGGAGGACTGTATGACCTTACATCACTCAGGACATCGCTTACTTATGCATGGAAACAAAGTACTGCGATAGAACATTCTGTTACGCCTATTTTAGTTAACTTAGTAAAGGCTTCTAATTTCAGTGAAGACTTTGCTTTGGAGTATTTTAGAAATCCAATTTTATACGAAGAGATTTTAGATAATAAAATCATCATTAGTACGGCTTATACGTTTTCGTATATGCCTCAAAATAAAGCTAATGCTACGCACAACTTTTCATTTACAGGTGGCGTAGAAGTAGCAGGTAATTTGGCAAGTTTATTATCTAAACTAACATCAAGTGATGGGTCATCAACAACACTGTTTGGAGTAACCTATCCACAATATGCAAAATTTGATGCTGACTTTAGATATAGTTATCGTATCAACCAATCACTTCGTGTAGCCAATCGTTTCTTAGTAGGCTATGGTTTACCTTATGGCAATTCGTACTTTTTGCCAACCGTAAAACAATATGTAGCAGGTGGAAATAACAGTATTCGTGCTTTCCCTGCAAGAACTATTGGGCCAGGAAGTTATTTAAGAACAGGGTCGCTACTAGAACAAACCATCGGTGGGCAGTCGGGTGATATTAAATTAGAATTTAACACTGAGCTTAGAGCCAAATTTAACCAATACATCCACGGAGCCATCTTTATTGATGCAGGAAATGTTTGGATGCAAAATGATGCAGATATTTATGGTCCTGATGCTGTATTTGGCAAAGACTTTTATAAACAAGTAGCGATAGGTACGGGGATAGGATTAAGATTAGACTTTAACTATTTAGTACTTCGTTTCGATTTAGCAACACCAGTACGCAAACCATATTTGCCAGAGAACGAGCGTTGGGTCTTGAAAGATTTTAATTTAGGAAGCCCTGACTGGAGAAAAGAGAATTTAGTATTAAACATTGCCATTGGTTATCCATTCTAACCAATGGCAATTGGGTTAATACCTTATCGTTTAATGAGCGTACCATCAAAATTGATTAGCGTCATAGCTAATATAGTATTAGCCGCTAATTCTTTTTGATTAAGGGATTGATCAATGGGCGATTCACCAACGCTTAAAAGTTCCTTTATTTTGGCAGGTTTTTTATTTAAATCTGCCAATTCTTCTTGATAGAGTGCTTTTAACACATTGATTTCTGTAGGACGAGGATACCTCGAAATCATGGCTTTATAAGCGAAAGTAATTCTGGTTTCTGGGCTTTGCCCGCCTTCACGCATCATTCTTTCGGCTAGTTTTCTAGCAGCTTCATTATATTGCGGGTCATTCATCATTATCAACGACTGCAACGGCGTTGATGTCTTTTGTCGTTTTACTACACAGAAATATCTTTCTGGGGCATCAAATGTAATTGAGGATGGAGGAGGAGAGGAGCGTTTCCAAATAGTATAAAGCCCCCTACGATATAATGAATCTCCATGTTGCTGGCGATACGAAGTAGCATTTCTAGTAGCCAATGCCTCCCAGATGCCACTTGGTTGATAAGGATATACACTTGGACCACCAATTTTATGCACCAACAAACCACTGCCTTCTAAAACGGCATCTCTGATTTGCTCATGCGCATAACGATAACTTGGTCCTCTGGCGAGCAACCGATTTTCGGAATCTATTTCCATTAAATCTTTACGTTTTTTTGAAGATTGCTGATAGGTAGCAGACATTACTATCAATTTTTGCATGGCTTTGATATTCCAACCAGACTCGCGGAAAGTAGTAGCCAACCAATCTAACAAAGCTGGATGTGAGGGCATCTCGCCTTGATTTCCAAAATCATCAGAAGTTTTGCAAAGACCAAAGCCAAAGTAGTTTTGCCAAAAACGATTTACAGCAACCCTAGCAAAAAGCGGATGGCGTTCATCTAAAAGCCATTGAGCTAAGCCTAATCTATTTTTTGGCAAATCATCATCAAAAGGTAGCAATTTATTAATAACGCCATGAGTTACTTCTGTAGAGGGGGCATCATACGCACCACGACTTAGGATGAAAGTTTTTCTAGGAATCTTTCGTTCGCTCATTATCATTACCTCCTTGATGTCAGTCGCCAAGATATTTTCTTTTTCTCTCAGTTGGAGGAGGTTTCTGGAATAGGCAGAAAAATAAGGGTCAAAATTCAGTCTGTAATAATCAAAGAGCTGTTGCTTTTGTATCACAGTCCATTCATTACGAGGCGTTTTCAGAATGTCAGAAACCTGTTGTTTATTTTTAGCGAGACCTAGTACTTCTATAGGAGATAACTGACGTGTATAAATTTTTAATTCATCTACCGCAAAATTTTGCATTGTTTCATGAAATTCTTTCCCCATCATAAAAGGTAAACTCGACCAATTGGTATGATGTTCGCCAAATTTCATTGACTTTTTTAAATTATCAACCAATACAGTCGTCTTCATTTCTTGACCGTTCTGATAAATTTTCACTCCCGATGCTTTACTGCTTCCATCATAAGTGAGTGTAATATTTTGCCATTGTTTGTAAAGCACTTTATCAGTCGTAATGATATCAATACAGTTGGCAGGCCAAACATAGCTAAGGCTAACTTGTAAAGAGCCATCTGACAATAGCCAACACTTATAGCCTCTTTGTCCTTCAAACTCGCCATTAGAAGAATTATAAATAGGACCATGTTCACCTCTTTTCAGAGGATTTATCCAGAGACTTATAGAAAATGGCTGTACTCTTTCAAAATCCAAGACTCTGTGGAAATCAATACCACAATCACCTCTAAATAAAATTCCATTGCCTACTTTCCCTTTGATAAACTTGGGTCTTCTGTCCATATCACCAGCAATCCATCCACCAATAGAATCCACTGCTGTGTTTTGATAAGCAATGTTTTTTACTTCAATTACTTCCTTTTTAAGGGTGTTATCAAAGCGTTTATTTGTTTTAGGAATGATGCGTTCAAAAGAGAAATTAGCGACAAGGTCTTTATTGCTAATGGCAAATTTTGAAGGGTCTTTTTGGGCAGATAATACCCATTGGTCAAAATTCTTACGATAGATTGGGTAGGCAGGTTTAATAGCCTCCTCAAAAGGAGCTATTTTCTTTTTAATAAAATCGATTTTAGCCTGAATATCAGCAGTAGGAAGCATTACAGTTGGCGAAGCTTCGCCATTATAAGGAATAATGCCTGATTCGTTGTTGTTATTGAAAAATGCTGATAACTGGTAAAATTCCTTTTGAGCAATTGGATCATATTTATGGTCATGACATCTGGCACATTCTACAGTTAATCCTAAAAATGCTTTACCGAAAGTACTTACTCGGTCAATCACATATTCAGTACGATATTCTTCATCTACCACACCGCCTTCTTGTGTCTGTGGATGATTCCTTAGGAAACACGTAGCCATCAATTGTTCTTGTGTAGGGTTTGGTAGTAAATCACCTGCTAGTTGCCAAGTAACAAATTTATCATAAGACAGGTTTTTATTAAATGAATTAATTACCCAGTCACGCCAAGGGAAAGCATTTCTCATGCCATCGTCCTGATAACCGTGCGAGTCGGCATAGCGGGCAATGTCTAGCCATTCAACACCCATTTTTTCGCCATAATGTGGCGACTTTAATAATCTATCTACTACTTTTTCGTAAGCATTCGGAGAAGTATCTTTTAAAAAGGCATCTAATTCTTTAACAGTAGGAGGTAGCCCCGTAATATCCATACAAACTCTGCGAAGCAAGGTAGCTTTTTCTGCTTGTTGTGAGGGCTTAATGTGTTGTTCTTCTAGCTTTTGTAGAATAAAATTATCGATAGGATTTTTAACCCATTCATGCTGTTTTACGGTTGGTACTTCGGGTTTTTCAATCTCTGTGAAAGCCCAATGTTCTTTGTATTCAGCCCCTTGCTTTACCCATTTTATCAATAAGGCTTTTTCTACATCTGTTAGTGTTAAATTGGATTTTGGAGTAGGCATCACCATGTCGGGGTCATGCGAAAGGATTCTTTTAATGAGTTCACTTTTATCAATATTGCCTTCAACAACAGCCCTATTGCCACTTTTTAGTTTTTCAGTAGCTCCTTCAAAATTTGTTAATTGCAAACCTGCCTCTACTTTACTTTTATCAGGACCATGACATTTAAAGCACCTATCTGATAGAATAGGTTTGATATGAATATTATAATCAATTTTATCGGGGAGTTTACTTTCAAGAGTGGCTAACTCAGCAGGTGTTTCTGAGCTACCACAAGCCAGTAAGAGCATGCAGAATAAAAATATTGCTGATTTTTTAAACGTTGTGATTACCATAACTTTACTTTCGTTGTTAAAAGTATAAGTAAATATAATCTTGAAATACTTAAATTTAATAAGGTGTTGTAGGGTATATTTTACAGAGGCTTGATGATGTTTTTCTTTGAGGTTTAGATACAAAAAAAGCACTTCCGAAGAAGTGCTTTTTTAAAAAGAATATTTTAATAATTACTAGAAGAATTTAGCTCTGTTATCAACAACTTTAGCATTTTCTTTGATTGCTTCGTTGATATAGAATGATGTTCTTTGAGCAGCCATCATTTTTGCTGAATTCTTATAAAGTGTTAAGTCTGCAATAGCTGGTGCTGGAGTAGACTTGGTAGTTTCCATAATGAAAACACCACCTTCACCTTTGAAAGGCTTAGATCTTTTTCCAACTTTTAAACCAAATGCTTTACCAATCGCAGTTGGGTCTGCACCTGCACTACTTAATACACCTTGTGCTAACGTAATGTCTGTAGCTGTTTCAACTAAAGCTCCTGCACCGTATTTTTGAGCAATTTGGTCTAAAGTACCTGTAATACCAGCTAATTTTTTCTCAATTTGCTCTGCTTTCAATTCGCTTTTTACTCTTGCAGTTAATTCCTCTCTGAAATCATCCACTTTTACTTCATCCTTATCAGTACTTCCTGTTACTAAAGCAACGATATATTGATTATCATTTTGGAATACTTCTGATACATCACCTACTTTAGTATCGTCGTTGAATGCCCAACGAACAATGTCACGTGCGTTCTGTAAGTTGTTAAAACTATTAGCTCCTTCAGGGATTCTGTCTCCACGAAGCATCAATAAAGATTTATCTTTTTTCAAGCTTGCTTGAAAAGCTTCTTTTGTCGTATTGGCTACCGCAAAAGCATCTGCTTTACGCAAAACTTCGTCCATAGTAGATTGACTTGGAGAAATCGTACGATTGATTGCCGCTAATTTATAACGAGTATTCGTTTTAGCTTCTGTTACTTTTACGATATGGTACCCGAAATCAGTTTCAACAATATTTGGTAATAAACCTGTTCCAGAGAAACCAAAAACTGCGTTCTCGAAAGGTTTTATCATTCCACCATTGTTTTTGAAGTAACCTAAATCTCCACCTTGTTGAGCCGTTCCATCAGTACCAAATTGTTGTGCCATTGCTTCAAAGCTTGCACCACCTTTAATTTGAGCTAAGATACCTTCAGCACGCTTACGAGCAGCCGCTTTTACAGAATCAGAAGCATCTTTTGGTGCATTGATTAAGATATGGCTAGCACGAATTGTGAATAATGAATCTTTTTGGATACCACCGTATTTGTAAATAGAATATGTTAAGCCATTTTTGAATGGACCATAAATACCTCCTGGGGTCATGTTTGCTAATTGTCCTTTTACTGCTTCTGGAATTTCAGCTAACGTAGAATAATAAGGAGTTTTAATGTCCGAATTCATCATTGCAAAAGCTGAATCGTTTTTAGCAATTGCTAATTCTTTCGCCAAACGTTTGATATCGTTGTAGAAAGAAGCTGTGTCTAATTTCGAAGGAATAATTGGGAAAGTAACATATTCAATAGAACGAGTAGTTTGTCCTTTAAACAACTCTTTGTGAGACGACAGATAGTCTTCTAACTGAGATTCTGTTACTTTAATCGTAGAATCTGCTACTGAATAAAAAGGAACATATAAATAACGAGCATCTACTTTAGAAGTTTGAGCAGTATAGTCTTTTTGAGCTTCAACATTGGTAGTATATGTTGACATTCTTAAAAGGTTTTCATACTTCGTTCTTAAACGGTCTTGGCTCAATGATTTCTCAAAATTTACCCAAGCTTGTTGTTGAGCAGGAGGCAAAGTTTTGAAGTTTTTCAAGAATTGAATAACGTAATTCTTATCGAATTGACCAGTCTGTGGATTAGTGAATTGCTGACGAACTGATGGGTGAATGTTTGTTCCTTGTACCATGTCAACCAATTCAGCAGGAGAAACCGCTAAACCTAATGCCTCATATTCTTTGCCATAGGCCAAATCCATGATGTACTGATTCCAAACTTGGTCACGAATCATCGCTAATTCCTGTTCTCCAGGACCACGACCAGATTGCTGTGTGTATTGTTGCGTAATTTCGTCAACTTTCTTTTGAAAATCTTGATTTTTGATTTTTTCTCCTCCGATTTCACCAACTACATCTTTTGGAGTGCCGAAAAAACTCGAACGACCTTGAAAAATGTCTCCACCGACAAGGAAGAGAATTAAACTGATGGCGATTGCCGCCGCCGCAATCCCCGACTTTTCTCTGATTTTGGTAATTAATGCCATTTTTAAATATTAAGTTATTGATTTTCGCTATCTATCAGCTCCAAAGCATCAAAGACAAGGTTTTTGATAATGAAATAATAATGTGATACTAATCTTCTGATAGACTCTATAGAACCCAAAAGAAACGCAAAATAATTACTTTATTGGCTAATATCAAAATCTGAATTATGTTGGATAAGCTCTATCAATTCATAAATGGTAGTATTGTGTCTTAATATTCTCTTAAATAAGGGGTGAGCTTTGTAGATACAATTTGATGATTATTGATATAAGTATTTGATAATCATGCTGTTTGTTGCTATTCTGCTACGCAATTTTGTGTAACGGTATTGTTTTTTTTTACTTATTGTATTTATAATACTTTTAATAATTTTTGTTCAAATTTTGTTACTTATTAATTAATACTAAGTCTATTGATATAGATAGCATCTAATTAACTTACAATAGTTTAATAACAGTTTGTTATTTTTCGTTTTCATCCGTTTTATGAAAAAGATTGATTACATATCCTTATCGAGACATTTCAGTGGCGAAGCAACTGATGCTGAAAATTGTGAGGTTTTTAGATGGAGAGATAGTTCTAATACTAACAAGCGAACGTATAAGCGATTATCTGCTCTTTATGATATTAACAAGAAATCATCAAACAATATCGATTCAAAATACGAGACGTTTGTCTGGAATAAGATTATTGGCAAAGTCTTGTCAGAATAAAAATTTTTTCTCTACATAGTAAAATGACTTCAATATTGAAGTCGTTTTACTATGTAGAGAAAAAATTATTTTACTTTAAAGCTTACTTTAACATTTTCCCAAAGCAATGATATTTCATTTTTTGAGGAAACTTCATAAGTGAGTCTTTCATAAAACTTTTTAGCTTTCTTCACAGGTACAGTAACACGCAAAACATCCTCATCTTGTTTGTAACTGAAAGCTCCCCACTTTATCGTTTTGTTAAAAATAATAACCCATTCTTTTTCATTGGGAATAACAAAGAAGGCATATTTTCCAGCCGATAATGCTTTGCCTTCTACTTCGATGTCATTTGAAGTAGTAAAAGCCGTTGTCTCGTTAGCACCAGCACGCCATACTTGGCCATACGGAACTAGTTTTCCCCATATTTCTCTTCCATTTACAGCAGGTTGACTGTAATCAATAACGATGGATTTGCCGTTGATGCTTGCGGTTAATTGTGCAGGAGGGCTAGGGCGTGTAGCTTTATCTTGTGCAAAAAATTGGATACTCAACAAGAGTAAGGTCAATAACAAAATAGTCTTTTTCATTTTTTTTGTACTTTTGAGTGAATAAGTAAATTTATCGCCTCAAATTTGACGATAACTTGTTGAAGCTACTTGTTCATCAGTTGTTCAAGTTTATTCAAAATGTATCACGCTGATTAGTAATGACTAACGAAAAATTTTATATTGATAAATGTAAAGAGCTAATTGAAAAACAATTAGAATGGGGTGATAGCGAACACTGGCAAAATCAAGATTTTGATGTATTAAGCGAAAGAATATTTGAAGCAACTAAAGTATCGCTGAGTAATAGTACCTTAAAAAGGTTGTGGGGGAAAGTCCGTTATGACAGTACCCCGAATCTGACGACACTGAATGCTTTAGCTCAATTTATTCATTATGAAAATTGGCGCGCTTTTACCTCAAATGGGTTTCAACCTAAAATAGACGTCCGCGAAGAAATTCCTCACAAAATAGAAGTTGTTACGAATACTCCTCAAAGAAGTATTTCAAAAGGATATTTTTGGGTGATAGGCTTTTTTATGATGGGGCTATTATTAGGTATTTGGGCATTTCAAAATAAAGCTAGACCTCTTACTTATGGTAAAGTATTATTTAGTAGTATGCCTATCACTTTAGGTGTGCCTAATACTGTATTGTTTTATTATGATGCTACAGATTCTAATGCTGATAGTGTATTGATACAACAAAGTTGGGATAGTAGACTTCGTGTTAAAGTCGATAAAAACAAGCATCAATTTGCCAATACCTATTATTTGCCAGGTTATTATAAAGCTAAACTGGTGCTCAATGATTCGATTGTCAAAGAACATGATTTGTATATTGAAACTGATGGTTGGCTAAGGACAATAGATAAAGAATCAATGCCTGTATTCTTGCCAAAAAAACAAGCTACCAAAGAAAATGTGATAGGCATTAGTGAAGAAGATTTAACAGATCAAAAATTTGATTTGGAAAAGAACATTCCTTGGGTAAGTATTTTTAAAGTGCAAAAAGATTTACAAATACCTAGTGATAATTTTGTTTTTGAAACTGATATTAAAAATACATTTAATCGTGGAGATGGTATTTGTCATAAAACTAAAATAATTTTAATGTGCATGAACGGAGCACACGTCATTCCGCTTTCAATTAAAGGATGTGTTGGTGAATTGAATGTTGTTTTAGGCAATGAATTACACGAGGGAAAAACGTTAGATTTATCTGGGTTTGGAGTAGATTTTTCTGATTGGGTACATGTTAAGATGGAAGTAAAAAATAGTGAAGCTAAGATATTTATTAACCAAAAACTGGCTTTTGAGGGTAATTTTAAACAAAGTTTAGGTATGCTTGTCGGTCTGCGGGCATCTTTTAAAGGAGCAGGAGAGATAAGAAATGCCAAATTTTATGTGAAAAATAATTTAGCTATAGCCCTATAATCAAAAAAGCTGAAATAAGAAACTATACCTTATTTCAGCTTTTTATTTGTGCTCCTATTAAATTATGCCACTACAGAAATTACTTCTTCTAGGGCTTGCAAAAACGTATCGCATTCTTTTTGTGTAATCGCTAGACTTGGTAACAAACGCAAAGTATGTTTGCCAGCGTACCCACAGAAAATATGATGGTCAAATAATAATGAATCTCTGATTTTATCAACAGGTTGTTCAAACTCAATACCAATCATTAATCCACGGCCCCGTAATTCTTTGATACCTTCTAGCTTGCTAAGCTTTTCAAATAGATATTCACCCATTTTAGCAGCATTTTCTATCAAAGCTTCTTCTTTCATCACATCCAAGACTGCCACAGCCGCCGCACAAGCCAAGTGATTTCCGCCAAACGTTGTACCTAGCATTCCATGCTTAGCTTTGAATTTGGGCGCAATAAATACACCACCAATAGGAAAACCATTGCCCATCCCTTTGGCAGTGGTGATTAAGTCTGGTTTGATGCCAGAGAACTGATGTGAAAAGAATTTACCCGAACGTCCGTAACCACATTGTACAGAATCTAAGATTAAAATCGCTCCTGTTTTATCACAAGCCTCACGAGCGGCTTTTAAAAATTCATCTGAGGCAACATTGATACCACCTACTCCTTGGATACCTTCAATAATTACAGCACAGGTTTCTTCTGTTACGTTTGCTGTAAGCGTTGCCGCATCGTTAAATGGTAGGAAAGTAACGTGCTCATCATAGTTTATAGGGGCTACAATGGCTTTATTATCTGTCACGGCAACAGCACCTGCCGTTCTACCATGAAAAGCCTTAGAAAAAGCAATTACTTTTTTTCTTCCATTGAAGAAGGAAGCTACTTTCAAAGCATTCTCGTTGGCTTCTGCACCAGAATTACAAAGAAATAAATCGTATTCTTCGCAACCCGAAAGCTTTCCTAATTTCTCTGCTAATTCACTTTGAATAGGGATGTTGACAGAGTTTGAATAAAAACCAATGTTTTGTAATTGTTCTGTCAGTTTTTCAACATAATATGGATGTGCATGACCAATAGAAATAACAGCATGCCCTCCGTAAAGGTCAAGGTATTCAACACCATTTTTGTCCCAAAGGTAGCTACCTTTTGCTTTTACAGGAGTGATGTCGTAAAGTGGATAAACATTGAATAAGTTCATTATTATATTTTTAAGTCGATTTTGCTATAAATTATTAATCATAGATTTCTTTTCTGTGACCAATATCTAAGACAACTATCGTTATGATTTCTTCATTAATTGAATATATGGCTCGATAATTTCCTATTCGTAAACGATAAAGGTCTTTAAAACCCACTAACTTTTTTGATTGTGGAGGTCTTGGGTTTTCCTCTAAAGTTAAAAGAGCATTTTCTATCTTTTCTGCGACTGAATTAGGTAATTTAGAAAGAGCTTTGAAGGCAGATTTTGAAATTTCAACAGTATACATAACTATTTCCTTCGCCTTTGTTGAATTGCTTCTCTCAAAGAAATCGTTGGCTCATTACGTTTGGTCTCAGCACTGAGACCATCTATTAAATCTTCAATACGGTTTTTATGAAGTTTCATATCAATAATGACAGCAGTTTTCACTCCTTTGTCATTTGTTATGTAGTTTACTCCTTTCATTTTCTTGAAATTTATTTGATTCACTAAAAATACTAAAAAAGAACATATTAGCTCAATACTTAGTGTTAATCTCAATAGCTATTTTACCCTATTCTTACCAAATTTATAGCCTAAAGCGCCATAAAATTCACCAAACCAGATACTTTGTTGGGCTGAATCAGAATCTCTTCCAGTGGTATGAACGTGATTAAGTCTTGTAAAGCCTCCTTTGACGTCTGTCTGGAGGAAAAACCTTCGTGATAAATCAAAGCGTAATCCAGTTTTCAATGAAACACCATAACCAGCAAAATTAAAGTGGTTGTTTCGACCAATACTAAACAAATGTGAATCTGTTCTTGGAATAAGGGTTCCAGCACCAATACCCACTAACCAATCTACACCCTGAACATTATTTTTTGCTTTCCATATTCGGTCGTAGCGGTCAAGTTCTACGTGTAAATAATTAAAACCGTCCGTATGTTCATAATGTAAAAAATCTTCTGGTCGAACCAACTTTGAAGTATGATTGAAATCTCCGACATATTCAGGGTTTACAATAATGGCAGGGTCTGATACTTGTGCTGAAATATGCCCTGATACTTCTAAGGTTTGGTTATCATCCATTACATATTTCATGTGGTCTGAACCAATTGAAATACTCCAGTGGTCACTAAAAAAGTAACCATAGCGGATATTATATTGAGGAATTGATAACTTAGTAATATCAAAGTAAGCAGCTGGGCTAAATGCAATCGGTAAATCTTTTGCTGTAGCATTGTACAAAGTAAAGTCATAGCCAATTCCTTTGAATCGTATGTCAGAATTAGCATACTCCGAACGATTATACCCCCAGAAGAAAAAATACTCGCCCTTACGGCTATATGGTTTTTTGTCTTGCGCTGAACTTGAGAATATAAATGATATAGTGGTTAAAAAAACAGTAAGGAATTTATACATTTTAAAATGTTTTATCAATAAAGTAACGATTTTGGATAATAATATCATTAATCAATTATGGATTAACTAGCATGATTAACGAGAAGCATCTTAATTAAGTTCAAGGTGTAGTAGCTTATAAACCAGGACGTAATGTTTTATTTAAACCATTAAAACCCAACAGATTTTAAGCCTAATCCAGTTTTTTCATCTAAGCCAAACATCAAATTCATATTTTGAACAGCTTGTCCAGAAGCTCCTTTTGTTAAGTTATCAATAATACTTGAAATCAATAAATTACCATTGTGTACTTCTAATGAAATAAGACATTTGTTCGTATTTACCACTTGTTTTACGTCCACAGGTTTATCACTAATGTGTGTAAAAGGATGTGTTTCGTAATACTTTTTGTATAATTTCTTAGCATCTTCCAACGTTCCATCAAAGCTTGTGTAAACATTTGCCATAATACCACGCGTAAAGTTTCCACGGTAAGGAATAAAGTTGAAATTTTGGTCAAAGCCATTTTGCAAAGTGTTTACTACCATCCCTATTTCTTGTAAATGTTGATGGGTAAAAGCTTTGTAAATAGAAATGTTATTGCTTCTCCAAGAGAAATGACTAGTAGTAGAAAGACTTTGTCCTGCACCTGTTGAACCCGTTACAGCAGAAATATGAATATCATCCGTCAAAATGCCAGCAGATGCTAAAGGTAACAAAGCCAACTCGATTGAAGTAGCAAAACAACCCGGATTGGCGATATGCTTAGCCGTCTTTATTTTTTCTCTTTGTAACTCCGCTAATCCATATACAAAGCCTTCTGACTGGTCACGGTAATCTGTGCTTAAATCAACAATGTTAATATTCTTAAAAGAAGCGTTTGCTTCCAAGAACTTTTTGGATTCTCCGTGTCCTGAACAAAGAAAAGCCACATCTATATCTGTATGAAGGTCGTCTGAAAAGAGTAAATCAGTATCTCCTAATAAATCAGTATGCGTACTATAAACAGGCTTACCTGCTTGTGATTTTGAATTAACAAAAACGATTTCTACTACTGGGTGATGAATCAGGATTCTTAACAATTCTCCTCCTGTATATCCTGCACCACCTATTATACCTACTTTTATCATGTTATTTTTTATAGTAAGGGCTCTTCTTAAAGTTCTGCCACAACATATTATCAATTACTTTTTCTGCAGAATTAAATATTCCGACTTCAAATGCCAGTGAAAATTCCTTAATTATTTCTCCAGAAATTCCATCCGAAATCCTTATTTTAGAATATACAGCTTTATCATCCCTATTGTCGGTATAATTACGTTGCTTTCTAACACCTCTTAATAATCCTACTGCATTTACAGGATTTAGTATAATACTCGTTATTGCCATTGCTTGAAGATTAGATCTTTCAGTATCTGTTAAATGAGTATTAAGTCTAATTTCATATTGAATAATCCCATCTACTTTTAAGGCTTCACAAATAAAATCAGCAGGTAAATCTTTTATATCTTGTAACGTTATTTCATTTTCTGCTAGGAGTCCATTCGTTTCATTGAATGATTGAACATCAACTAAAATAACGTCTCTTTTTAATGCTAAAAATTCATTGAATTTTTTTTGAAGCAAAAAACCATCCTCATATTCTTTATTTCTAATATCCTGCATGCTTAATCCATCAGGCATTTTTTTATAATTGTAGATTACCCTTACAGGCAAAACAGCAATTTTTTTATGTTGCTTCGCTAATGAATCAAGGCTAACTTCTTGAGAGAAAGCAGTTTTAGTAATAATTAGTAGAATAATAAAAAAAAGGTGCTTAGGTAGATGGCTAGTCATTATAATATTTTATTTTCAGCGCTATTTTATTTGCTATCTATGCTTCGATAAGATTAATTATCGAGGTGTAATTTTTGAATTTTTCATCTGCAGAGATGATAGTAATTTTCTCACTCAAAGATATAGCTAATAGAAGTCTATCAAAAGGGTCTTTATGATTAGCAAGTAAAGAGATATCTTTGTAAGAAATTATATGAACATTCTTGAGATTGAGTATCTGAAAACCATCCATCTTTACTTGATTTAGTAAGTATTCAATCGAAACAGTAAATGTTTCAAACTTCCCGAGCGTTTTTTTGATAGCGATTTCAAAAAATGAAACCTGACTAACCCAAATTATATTTTCTCGTTTACTCAAAATCTCATGAATCTTGGGAGATAGTCTTCTGTCATCTTCAAGATACCAAATAAGTATTTGTGTATCAATTAAATATTCCATTACATATAATCTTCTAGGTCCTCTAATGGTTCGTTAAAATCGTCGGAGATGTGAATTTTACCTTTAAGACTTCCAGGGACTCTTTGATTTAAAGGAGGAGTACTGATATCCTCCTCCAAAAATGTGACGATTACGTTCACTTTCTGGTTTGAAATGGGCTTTTCAGCTAAAGTGATTTGCCCATTTTCATAAGTTCCTTTGATGGTTGTGAGCATATTATTCCTTGATTTAGGTTTAATGAAATGATTAGACCTCTTTAAAATACTAAAAAAAGTAATGTTTACTACGCAAATGCTTTATTTTCTCACAAAAAGGCTCATAACTGATAGCTCAGTGCTGAAAACTTCCTACAATCCCGCCTCCGTAACTTTTCTATGAATCATTGTTTGGTTAGAAACAATTTTAGAGAAACCTCTTACATCATCACCCGTCCAAGTATTGTTCATTTCGCCGTACGAACCGAAAATAGAAGACATTAAATCGAACTTAGATTCAATGCCTAATAATTGATAACGATATGGAGCCAGATGAATCTGTACTGTTCCAGAAACATTAGATTGAGTATCTGCTAAGAAAGTCTCGAAATTACGCATTACTGGCTCTAAGAATTGCCCTTCGTGAAGCATCGTTCCGTAAGTCTCTCCTAAAGTTTGTTTCCAGTACAATTGTTGTTTCGTTAGCGTATGTTTTTCTAACAAGTGGTGTGCTTTGATGATTAATAAAGGAGCAGCAGCTTCAAAACCAACTCTTCCTTTAATACCAATAATCGTATCACCCACGTGTATATCGCGACCAACCCCATAAGGAGCAGCAATATCTGTTAATTTACGAATAGACTGAACAGGGGTTAATGTCTCATCATTAATACCTACTAACTGTCCTTTTTCGAAATGTAACTTTACTGTTTCTTCACCCGTTGCAGTTACCTGTGTTGGCCAAGCAGATTCTGGTAAATATCCATAAGAAGTAAGGGTTTCTTTACCGCCTACTGACGTTCCCCAAAGTCCTTTGTTGATAGAATAAGCAGACTTTGTCCAGTCGCGAACAACGCCTTTTTCTTTTAAATATTCAATTTCCGCTTCACGCGATAATTTCATATCACGGATTGGCGTAATTACTTTACAGTCTGGTACCATAATCTGAAAAACCACATCAAAACGAACTTGGTCATTGCCTGCACCAGTACTTCCATGAGCAATCGCTTTTGCGCCTATTTTATTCGCATATTCTGCTACAGCAGTTGCTTGGAATACTCTTTCTGCGGATACTGAAAGGGGATAAGTATTGTTTTTCAATACGTTTCCATATACCATATAGCGGATACAATCATTGTAATATTTTTCAACTACATCTAATGTTACGTGGCTTGTTACGCCCAATCCATAAGCTTTTGCTTCAATGTCTTTTAGCTCCTCAACGGTAAATCCACCTGTATCAACAAGGGCTGAATGTACTTCATAACCACAATCGTCTGCTAAATATTTTACACAAAAAGAGGTATCAAGCCCTCCACTAAATGCTAGAATTACTTTTGGTTTACTCATTTTTTGCTTTAAGCAATGCGCTTTAGGCGATATGCTAAATAGTTAAATTTATAATGGGAAAAAGGCTAAGCCTTATACAAATACACGGTTATTTTATAACAAGTAATGTAGTTGACTACATTACCTGTCTTGATGCTCTTCTCTCAGCCATTTTCAAAAACATTTTTTCTTTAATGTTTTTTAGGCGTTCTAATACTTTTACGTCTTTCAGAAAATTCCATTTTTCATGTGTATTCTCTTCAGCCACTTGCGTATCAGTTTCGTTTTCTTCTTGTTCTTTCAAGGCTTTTTTACGTTCCCACTCAGGGTCGAAAATCATTCCTGTACATAAGCAATGCTTGCGGTCTGTACGGCTAAGTACGTCGTAATTTACACACGACTGACAGCCTTTCCAGAAAGCATCGTTTACTGGCAACTCACTAAACGTAGTTGGTTCATAACCCAGTTCAGAGTTAATTTTCATTACTGCCAACGAAGTAGTAATACCTATAATCTTAGCATCAGGATAACGTGTTCTCGAAAGCTCAAAAGCTCTTGCTTTTACAGCTTTTGCTATGCCGTATTTTCTCCATTCTGGTTTTACGATTAATCCAGAATTGGCTACAAATTTTCCGTGTTCCCACGTTTCAACGTAACAGAAACCAATAAAATCGCCTTCCGAATCGGTGGCAACGATGGCTTTGCCTTCTTTGATTTTGTCACGAAGGTATTCTGGCGAACGTTTTGCAATGCCCGTACCACGAGCTTTTGCAGACTCTTCCATTTCATGGCAAATTGCCTCAGCAAGATGCAAGTGTTCAGTTGTAGCAACCTGAACAGTATAATTGTTAGTTAAAACCTCAGAAGCTGATAATTTTTCCACTTTAAGACTTAGCTTGGAAATTGTTTTTAGTTAGAAAAACAAGGTGATAATAAACCTTGGCTCAGAAATGAAAGCCTAAGAATTATCGATTAAAAAAAACAAATGGGATGTCGAAAAACTCTACCACATGGGTAAATAGAAATACGTTAGGGATCAGACCCTACGGAAGAACGTACGCCTAAAGATAGGCATAGGAGAATACGAATATGATATGAATTTTACTTCGTAAACCATTTTTGGTTGATGAATTATCCGAGTTGAAAGTGAGTGAAAACGAATAATCGTGCAAAGTTTACCAAAACTAAATTTAAGATGCAATATATTTTTTCAATTTTATATAAACTTAACAGAAAAAAACCACAATATCGCTTTTTAGCCCTTTTTATAAGGGGTGATGCTCACATTTTTACTGATGATATCTACCTCCATTTTACTAATCACTATGAGTGTAAATAATCATCTATATTTGGATTATTGAGTTTATTTAATTAAAATTGATTACCAATAGTGATATCACTTAACAAAAAATATCATATAGCAAATTGCGTTATTAGTTTGATAGTAATATAACACTAACTTTTGAGTTAAAGTTTTACTAAACAAAAATAATTCGAAAACGTTAACAAAGAGAAAGAATAAGCAACATGTCTATTTCTCCCAAAATAAATACAAGTAAATTAACTGCCGATGATTTGATTTATGGGTATATGAACGGGATTTTCCCAATGGCAGATACCGATGGTACTTTATATTGGTATTCACCAGATCCTCGAGCAATTATTCCTATTGATACCTATAAACCACCAAAATCCCTCAAACCTATTCTGAATAAAAAGCATTTTGAAATTAGAATCAATGCTGATTTTGAGGGAGTAATGCGCAATTGTGCTTTGCCTAGAAAAGGTGATGATGAGACTTGGATTTCGGAAGAAATTATTGAAGCATACAGCGATTTAAATAAAATGGGTTTGGCACATTCTGTAGAAACGTATATTGATAACCGTGTCGTTGGAGGGTTGTATGGGGTTTCAATCGGAGGAGTTTTCTTTGGCGAATCAATGTTTTATAAAGAGCCTGAGGGCTCGAAAATAGCATTTCATTATTTAATTGAAATCTTGAAAATGCAAGGTTTTACTTTGCTAGATACCCAATTTATTAATGATAATGTTAGACGCTTCGGAGCAATTGAAATTTCAAGAGCTGATTATGTGAAGTCACTAAAAAAAGCGTTAGAGAAGCATTGCGATTTTGCTGATGTTGATTTGAAACATTTATTTAAGTCATAAAAGTAAAGATATTTTTTGGCTATAATTTCTTACCTAAATTGTTAAAGATTCAGAATGTTGTAATTTTGTCGCTGTATTACCTCAGTTTATAAATTACTCATTTAGCATAAGCGATTTCCGCTTACATTTAAAATGTCCAAACCAATTATTGTTATCAAATTCGGAACGGCTTCAATTACACATAAGTCTGGAGAATTGAACGAGGAAATTTTGCAAGAAATAGCTCGCCAAGTTTCTATCTTACATCATGAATATCAGATTGTTATGGTTTCTTCTGGAGCAGTAGGAGCAGGCAAAAGTTTTATAGGAAATTATAAAGGAACCATTGCCGAGCGTAAGGCTGCTGCTGCAATCGGTAATCCGCTATTGTTAGCCAAATACACCCAGTATTTTTCAAAGTATGGTATTACGGTAGCACAAAGTTTGTGCGAAAGACATCACTTTGCTCATAGGAATCAATTTCTTCAATTAAAAGAGACCTATCAGGAACTTTGGAAAAATGGTATAATCCCGATTGCCAATGAAAATGATGTTGTCAGCAATTTAGAGTTAAAATTTTCTGATAACGATGAATTGGCCACTTTAATCGCTACAGGTTTTGGGGCTGATACTTTATTGCTTTGTACCTCTGTTGGAGGCTTGCTAGATGCCGAAAAAAATATTATTCCATACATCGCCAAAGTAGATGCTTCGGTCTTAGGACTAGCCAATGATGATAAATCTTCTTTGGGTTTAGGGGGTATGATTTCAAAACTAACCTATACTCGTTTGGCAACTAGCATGGGTACTAAAGTTGTCATTTTTGGCATGAAACCAGAAGACGGAATTTTAAAGGCTTTGGTCAATAAAAACGGAACCAACTTTGCATCACAAAAAGTAAGTTTAAATGCTCGTCAGAAATGGCTGGCTTCTGGAAGTCTCATTGCAGGGAAAGTACAGGTAGATTCGGGAGCAAGCTTGGCCCTTGAAAACAGGAAAAGCCTGTTGGCTGTAGGTATCAAAAAAGTAATTGGTGTTTTTGAAAAAGGAGAGGTATTTGAAATTATAGACGAAAAGAAAAATGTAATTGCTATTGGTCGTGCGAGAGAATCTTCGGAAGTAATCATTGCTAATCTGAAAACGCAGAATTTTGAAGTGGCTAATGCCGACGATATTGTGATTTTATAAGATAATGATATAAATTCTACCGATTATCCACATCATCATAAGTGCTTAGTAATATTCTCCTTATCACTAGGGAGGGACTTAAGTCCCTCCCTAGTGATAAGGAGAATTGAAAGTTTTGCAGGATAATTAGACAACCCATCTTCTTTAAATGTCCACAAAAAGAAAGCCACCCCGAATATCGGAGTGGCTTTGCTATGAAACCTCTTTAAACTTCTCAATTAAGATATATAAAATGCTCATGTGCTGAGCGTCTCGTCGAATTGAATATTTTCAAGATATTAAAAGGCTGTATCTGTTTTTATACTTTTAATAGCTGAATACTGACAATTAAAAACAACCCCTTTTCTATTAATCATTGCAATGATGCTTAACAATGATTTTTGTTATCGCTAAGGAATAATATTTCTGTTGTTCTGGGTTAAAATTATGTCCCTTTCACGACAAAATTTTGATAATGAGACGAAAGGGTAAAAAAAAAAGACGAAAATCTTAATTGTCAATTTTTATAGCTAGTTTTTGTAAAACGCACATTTTTTCTGATAAAACCTTAAAATATTAAACCTGAGCTCTTTAGCTTAAAAAAAGACGCTTTTTAACCATAAAAAGTGTTTTTCTGCAAAAAAGACATTTCTATAATCATCTTTTTCAAAAAAAGAACCTCCTTTTTATAAAATACCATTCCTGATAATCACTTTTTTAAAATTGTACTTTTTTGATTGATTTTTATTTTAAACCTCATTTCGGGGGAATCATCTTTTTTGCTCAAATGTCAATTTTATGCTTTTTTGTAGCCAGCTTGTCTTTGAAAAAAAATAAGTAGAAATACTTGTAAATGTTGTAGTAAATAGTAAAATTCAACTATTAATTAAGAATAAGTATATAAATAAACAGCGTAAATACTTAAAAACATGATGTTAGAAGAGCAAACTCAGCAGGTTACTGAAAACCTATATATTACCAATAATGAAGTAGAAATCCTAGATTCTTTGGTTGATTCAAAAAATATGTTTTATGATTTTTCTAAGAATAAGGTGGTTTCATTTATCAAAGAAATGGACTTTAATTTAATACTCTACAATTCTAGCGAAAGTGATCGGGGCTTTACAATGTATGTAGTTAAAAACTTCTGTGAGCACGAAGAGGAATTGGTATTATTACGTAATGTATTTAATAGCATTATTAGTAATGGCGTAAACCAATACATGATGAGAATAGCTAAGAGTAAAGTAGAAGATATTTTTTACATGGCTAACACCTTCAGAGCTTTGTTTAAAAAACCAAGACCTGACCAAGACTATGATGTAATTCATCCGTCTTTGCCTTCGTCTTTTACATATTAAAAGTGTATTAATATAAATTGGGATAGTGTTTAAATAAAAAGCGATTGAGGACAGTTTGTCTTCAATCGCTTTTATTTTGTAGCTGTACTTATTTTTCTGTCATTTCATCCAAAATCCATAGAAGCTGGTCTACATCAATGTTCCCGTCTATTTGTATGTCCGCACGGTGATAGTATGGTAAACGAGCAGCACAGCGTTCTTGAAGGCTTTTTAAGAGGGTATCCTCTGTAGTATTTCTATTAATTAATGGTCGATGATTAACATCCGACTTCTGTATCCTCTTCAATAAATCTTCTGGCTGAACATTCAAGAATATACTAGTGCCGTTGGCTTTGATAAAATCCATATTATCAAAAAAGCATGGAACACCTCCGCCTGTAGCAATGACTAGTTTTTGTGCTGCCTGGATAGTCTTTAATACCTTGCTTTCAACCTGTCTGAAATAATCTTCTCCTTTGTATTTGAATATTTCTGGAATAGTCATTAATTCTTGCTTTTCGATTAATTCATCCATATCTACGAACTGAAAATCGAGTCTTTTAGCAAGATGTCTTCCTAGAGTACTCTTTCCTGAAGAGGGCATTCCTATTAAAAAAATATTTTTCATGCTTAAAATCCTTCTTTCTTGAAGGTGCTTGCAAATTTTACTGTAAAGATTTTATTACTTCATTTTTATCGGGCAGTGCATTATGCGACCACTTCCCTTTAACGATACCGTCTTTCAACAACCAAAGCGTAGGATTAGCCCTACCGATGGTTTTTAGAACCTTGGTATCAGCACTATAGTTTGGAATGGCTAACTGGTGTTCGTGTCTGAAATTATTTACTTCTTCTTCGTTAGATGCACTAATTAACCAAACTTGTGTGCCAGACCCTTCCAAGCTCTTAGCTAATTCACGAATTTCGTTAATGTGATTAATATTTGCTTTTTTGATGACAGGAATCACCACCATCAATTTATTACCGACAAAACTTTCAGCTTTATAATCAGTAGAGTCGCCATCTTTCCAAATATTATAGTCGGTTATTTTAGCTTTTGCCTCATCTTGGTTCAGCGTAATCATTTCCTTAAAATGATAGGTAGTATCGGTCGGCATTTGGTCTAATTCCAAGGTTTCTCCGCCTTTTTCATAAATATATTTGAATTGCAAAGGAGCAGAAGGCTTCATGTTTTTAGGAATATCTTGCCCAACAGCATAAGGAAGTCCGTCATAAGGAGGTAAATATTTAACAGCATAAATCCCTAGAAATAATGAGAATACTGCCGAAATAGCCACAATAAGTCCCGTTTTCCTATCTGCAAATATTTTGCGTTGCCACAGGATTATCAAGATAAAGAATAGCAAAACCATGTCCTTGATAAAAGACGTCCACGGTTTCAACTTGATAGTTTCGCCAAAACAACCACAATCTGTGACCTTATTGAAATAGGCTGAATAAAAAGTAAGGAAGCCAAAGAAAATAACCGTAGCTAATAATATCCAAGAGGCTGTTTTTAACTTGTACTGTACTAGCAAACATACACCCAACACTAATTCTAATGCACATAGAAAAACAGAGATGTATAGTGCATAAGGAATCCAGAACTCCCAGAAACCTGCCATAAAAGGAAAGTCTGTAGCAAATACATCAAAATATTCTTCTAATTTAATCTCCGTACCAACAGGGTCATTGAGTTTAATTAGACCAGAAAAAATAAATATTATTCCGACAAAAAGTCTAGAGAAATGTGCAATTAACTTCATGGATATAGTTGTGATTGAGTGAATTAGTGATTGATAAACTAAATTATCCCAAAGCTACTCTTATTACGCCTCAAATTTTAGATGAATCATACAAAAAATAGCATAGTTCATCATGTCTTGATAATTGGCTTCAACACCTTCTGATACCAATGTAACGCCTTGATTATCTTCTATTTGTTTTGTCCTAAAGATTTTAGTTAATATCAAGTCAGTCATAGAGCTTACACGCATACTCCTCCAAGCCTCGCCATAATCATGGTTTTTATCTTTTTGTAATGCCAATGTTTTCTCTACTTGAATATCGTACAAATCGCTAAGTTCTTGTTCTGTAAACTCCATTTTAGTAGCATCACCCAATTCTTTTTGAATCAAAGCAATGATACAATAGTTGATGATTCCGATAAATTCGCCTTCGATGCCGTCCTCAATTTTTTGTGTTCCTTTTTCTTGGATTGAACGTATTCTTTGGGCCTTGATAAAAATCTGGTCGGTCAAGCTAGGCAATCTTAAAATTCGCCATGAGGTACCATAATCTTTATTTTTTTGTTGAAATAATGTTTTGCAAATAGCAATAATCTCTCTGTATTGAGTTTCAGTTTGATTCATTGTATGGTTTAAATTTGTGCTAATCTTACAAAATTATTGCTTTTCGATGGTAAATGGTAATTTACAAAAATAATCCCGCAAAGTTCTTTACAACTTTGCGGGATTATCATGATAAAATATACACCTTATTTTAATACATAAGTGCTAAGTGCCTTATAAACATCGTTAATATTTTCACCTTTTCTAAACTCTCTTTGGATAGGCTGTGCCGAACCTTTTATCCAAATCAAAATCTCGGCATCAAGGTCTAGTAAGCTAGCACTGCGTTTTGAAAAGTAATTAATAGAATGATATGGAATCGTCATAAAATCTGTCTTAGTACCAGTAAGCCCTTGTTTGTCAACCAGAATTAGACGCTTGTTAGTAAAAACAAACATATCTCTAATCAGTTTAAATGATTTTACAATCACTTCTCCTTCAATCAAAATTGGCTCGAATTCGTGAGCGATTTTATCAGCAGAAACCTCTGATGAATTGCCCATCAATGCATTTAAAATTCCCATGTTTAGGTTTATTTATTGGTTGTAATAATGTTTATCAAAACTAAAAGTAATTTTTCTATTGACCAATAGAAAAACTTTAATAAAGTCATGACTAATAACGTGATTTTTATTGATTTATGATAGGATTTATTACGTATAGTGCTATTTTGAGTGAGTTTTATATGGCATATTCTACTCTTTCGAAATGTTAACCTTTACTTCAAACTATCAAATTCAATAAACTTGTATTCTGGGGAAGATTCTAATAATTGCCTTAATACAGCGGCATGTCCGTTTCCAAAGATTACTAATATCCTATCTTTACTACTTTCGGTTATTTGTTGTAGTTTTCTGAATATTCTCAAATTTCTATTGTACCACCATATTGATAAGATATCGGCACCTCTTTGATTATCTAGTTTGAAATCACCTACTAGATATGCTCCATAACCTAATTTGTGGGATTCGCTGGTATTAATACGTTTGATATATTTCAATAGATTTGTCATGACTGGTAATTTTTCTTCATAATCAAACCATTTCATATACATTGCATTGAACTTGTCGTCATTTTGAAAATCAAAATCCTTGAATAACTTTTGAAAATATACTGAATCTAATTTTATCAAATCTTCATCAAAAGAACCAGCATCAATACCATAAATAGTATCCATTTTCATTTCACTAGCAATCCTCAACGCTATTTGATAGCGTTCGTCTCTTTCATTTCTTAAATTTCCTGCGTTGTATTGTCTGAGTTTTTCTGTAGCATTCCATTTTGGAGTGGCTTCAATAGCAATCTTTGTAGGCTTAAATTTTTTAATATAATTCACCAATGCTGTAATTTCAGATTTCTTGGGTTCCTTCAATACATCAATTTTGTCGCTATCATTAACTTTATTGATGTCTAAATTGGGATAATCAAAATGAAAAGTACCAACTACTAAAACTTGTGCTTTTTCTGTGGGGAAGAATGAAGAAGGTTGTTTGATTTCACTTTTTTGTGCGAAGATGTTTAATGTATTAAAACAAATTGCTACGAGTATAATTAGGTTTAGTTTCTTCATCTATTGAAATATGAGAATATTATTTAATATATGTTTAATTGCTTTTACAACTTCTTCACAAAATGATAGCTACTAATCTGAAACCCTTTATTCAAGTACAAACGATGTGCAGTATGGCGTGTGGGACCAGAATCCAAAGTGACGCAATCATAATTTCTGTCTTTGGCAAGTTCGATTACATAGTCCAATAACGCTGTGCCATAACCTTCACCACGAACTTTGTCTGAAGTAGTGAGGTCGTCGATATAGATTTGCTTGCCATTGTAAAGCATTTGTAAATACCTAAAACCAATAGCAGAAACTACTTCATCATCTTTTTCGATATAAGCTAATTGATAACCTTCACTCAACATTTCGATTACTGTTTCTACAAATACATCTTCGGTAAGATGTGGACGAAGTAAACTAATTACATACCAACATTTTCGAACCTCTGCTTCAGTGTTTGCTGTCTTTATGATCATATTTATTGAGTGATTGAGTGAATTGTGATTGAGTGAGTTGTGAGTTAGTGAGTTATTAAATCATCAATATAATAAGCCTTTACATTTTCAAATCTTCAAATCCTCAAATTTCCAAATCCTTTCATTCTCAAATTTTCAAATCAAAAATTTATTCCTCCTGAAAGTCTTCAGAAATTAATTTACGTAATTGCTGATGAGGGCGGAGGTTTGGACGTTTAGAGAACATCGCTTTATCGCCAGATGAAGCCTTTGCTTTACTTGCCAAAGTAGCCGTATCAAAGTAATTACCTCTTACAAACTGGTTTACTTCATCTTCATTGATTACTGCTCTTACCATCGAACCTTTACCAAAGCCATCGTTATAAGCACCAATTCTTGAATCTGTTTCGGCTAAACGAGTTTCTCTTTCAATATCCTTAATTTCTTCTAAAAGACTTTTCTTTTGTAATTCTAACGATTCAAAAGAAGGGAGCAATTGTAAATCGTTCTCAAAAATATTTTTTTGAGTGATATTGTCTGCTAAGTCTTTTTCAACGCCTTCTAAAGTAGTAACTAATTGTGTCTTCTCTTTCTTAAGTTGTTTTAGCTTAGGGTCAATTTGTAACCATTTAGTCCAGTAGCATTGTAACACAGGGAATGCAATACCTAAACAAATTGCTCCAGCTAAAGCAAATAATACACCCGAAAGTACAAAAGAAGCTAAAGCCCAAGGACTATTTACTAGTTTTTCATTTAGTTGGTCAAAAATCCGTAATTTTTCATCAATTTGTCGGGTAACCGCTACGGGTAGTGGAGCTGTTGGATTAAGAGGGTCAAAACTTTGATTTTGTAGCTGTTTGATAGATTTGTTAACACCTTCTTTCATTTTGTCGGTTTTATAGGCCTCATACCTGAACCAACCCAAAATAAACAAAGTAACTACTGCAAAAACTACTGTAATACTTTTGAACCAAACGTATACTTTTTTAGAATTTAAAGAAGAGGCAGACGTATAAGGAGACTCAACCAATCTTTCATAGGCAGGTTTCAAAAGGATGGACAACATGGCTAAACCAACAGCAAATGACCATGCTTCAACATTATTACGAATATTAAGGGCATAAGCAACGATTTCGTGCGAAATAATTAAATCACCCGCCACAAACGATACACCCGCCAGAAAGTAAATAATACCTGCAAACAATGAGTATTGATGCGAATTGATTTTTCTTTTTTCAAGTAGGGTAGAGGAGGTTTCTTGATTTTCAGCCAATTGATTTTCAAGACGGTCACGATTTTTTCCTGCAAGATTTACCTTTAACATTCTTTCTTGAAGAGCGTCATAGGCTTCTTTATAGCGAGTTTTGATGTGTTCCGTAACTTTTTCTAATTCAGTAAGTTCCTGTTTTTTCTCACTAAGCTGACGGCTTAACCATTCGAAATTTACTTGAGATGACAAAAAGCCTTCATAAGTATTTCTATCAACAGATTCTAGTCCTCCATGATAGCCATGTTGAAAATCGTAATTTTCAGTATGTATTTGCTCTGTGTTTTCGTTATTCATTGTAGTATGTTATGGCTAAGCACCTAATTACAGCGTGTTTATGTTAAGACATGATAAATATATTCATTCCACTTTTTCTATATGTGTGTAGTCGGTCTAATATTTTAGAAAATTTATTTTTATTTTCTATATAGAATTGATACTCAAATTCATGTCCTTCCAGTGGAATGAGTGTTATTTTATTATATAAATTGGTACTATTTAATCCTCGTCCACGACTTGGAGTATAATCCCAGATATCTACAATTATTTTTTTTGTATTCACGATTGAATACTTGATTCCTTCAGCTATGATGTAATCTTCTTCAAAAACAATTTCTCCTTTTTGTTCATAACTTCTTATGTCATTGATGTCGAGCATAGAACCTATTATTAAAATAAAAAATAGACAACAGGCGATAAGAGTTATTACTATTGAAAAATAATCAGGAATGTCTAAGAAAAATGCTAGAATAATTAATAATAGCGTAATGAATATCAAAATTCTCTGGTAAGTGCGATTGCGTTTATACTTTTCTGTAAAATCATTAAAAATAATGCACGAGAAATAATCCTTCATTGAATTATCTTTTATTGGAAAAGAACTTTAAATATCATCACTATCTAAAATTCCCTTCATTTGCTTATTATCCAAACGATTACGATAATTAATTGCCAAATGATACTCACTTTCAAATACTTTAATCAGCATATCTCTTTGGGCATTTAATTTCAAATTGATAGTGCTTAGTTTCGTGAGTTCAGGTAAAATATCTTGTTTTCTTTGTCGATATTTTTCGATTTCGGCTTTATGTTTTTCAATGTCTGTTTCCCATTCTGCTACTTTCTTGATTTTATCTTTATAGAGTTGGTTTCGCTTTTGGAAGATGGTAAAATCATCCTTGAAAATGGTTAGATTTCCTAAGAACAGTTTGCCCGAAAACATAAATAAAAAGAATATAAAAGCGAACAAAGCCCATGCTTGAAGGGGAGGTTTTGAAGAATAAATTTGGGCAAATACAAAGAAAGATGCCGCCAAAGGCATGCCTATTTCTTCTAATAGTCTTTTCCAAGTGCTTACTTTACTTTCGTCGTGGAGGAATGAAATGCGCCCGAAAAGATTAAACATCCCCGCTCCAAATACTCCTAAAGCAATAAAGGTAGTTTCTTGGAATTGTCCTTGTAGTGATTCTTTGATTAAGAAATAATTGCCTACTGCAATACCTATAGCTAGTGCTAAACCAACTACTGTTCTTAATAGATGATGTTGTTCGGTAAATTCTTGATTTTTAAGAGCCTGAATTTGCTGTTCAATATCTTTAACCAAACTTTCCTTTTCATTAATCCAATAATTCAACTCACCAATTTCTTCTTGGTGTTGGGCCATTACTTTTTCCGTTTCGGCTGTTTGCTGAGAAAAGTAGTGACGGATGATAGAGATTTTTTCGTCTGGATTAGAACCCGACAGCCCAAAGATAACGCCTTCATCTCTTAGAATATCTTCATTGATAAGCCAGTCGGGTTGGTCATTGACAGGACTAGAAAACGTTGGTGCAATATTATTTACTTGCACTAACGCATCGTCGTTTGATAATACCTCCTCTGTGATAGGTATTTCTATATTTGTATTCTCAATGGTAGAATTATTGCCACGGAAAACATTTTTCAACTTGTCGAAAAAAGACATAAGCGTCGTGAATAATTAGTTTCAATAAAAACCGAAATTGTAAAAAAATATTTTATTCGACAAAGAAATTATGAAGAATGGCAGATTTACACCGATTATACCTCTTGAAGTAAGCCTAAGATGACAAATAACAACCCAATGAAGGCTGATATACCACCTACGACGCCTAATCCAAAGATGGCTAATACAATACCAACCCCTAAAAGAACGGCACCAATTTTTAAGTTTGGATTCCAACTATGAAAATCAGCAGATTGTACTCCACTTTTTTTCATCTTCTTCTCTAACTTTTTAATAATTAGTTTCTCTACAAAATTAGCCTTGCGAGTAGTAGCGATAGTCTTACTTTCATTTTTTTGTAAAACTACTTTGTCTAACATGGCGTTGATTTTTTCTTTTTTTAATTCAACGGCTGTTTCATTGTTTGCCTCATCAATATGGATAACCTCTGATGCTGATGCATATAATACAGGGGCTGTCTTTTCATGGGCAGCTTCGATCATCAATGTTGAACTTGGCTTTTCTTCTACTTTCGCCACTTCGACAGCCTTTTGTGTCTCATGCTGATTTTGAGAAATAATTGTTTTCTGAGAAGTACAAGATACTCCTACCATTAAAGCAAAAATGCTTATGAAAGTTAGTTTAATTGTTTGCATATTATTAGGTTTTAGTTTTGTAAAGAAACGTTGAATACTTAAATTAATTGCCAAAGAAAAAGCCCAAAATCATCATTTGGGCTTTTTCTTTGAGTACTAAATATGAGTTAAGCGGCTTTTTTCATTTGATGAAAAACGGTTCGCTCAAATTTTTCACGGGCATAAGCCAGCGAAACTTTAAATTCTTTGATTTCTTCTTGTGAAGGTAGTTCAAACATGGCATCTGTAATGATTGATTCGCAGATTGAACGTAACCCTCTTGCTCCTAATTTATATTCCATTGCCTGACTAACGATATATTCTAACGCTGGTGGTTCGAACTGTAAGTCAATACCTTCCATTTCGAATAATTTATGGTATTGTTTAGTAATGGCATTTTTAGGCTCTGTCAAGATAGATAACAGCGTCTGATGGTCTAATGGGTCTAAATAAGTCACCACTGGCAAACGTCCTAACAGTTCTGGAATCAAACCGAATGATTTTAAATCTTGCGAAGTAACAAATTTCATTACATTCTCTTCTTCAAACATATCCAAGAACGTATCGTCTGAACTAAAACCAATTGGACGAGTATTCAAACGTTTTGAAATATGACGTTTGATACCATCAAAAGCACCACCACAAATAAAAAGAATATTCTCTGTATTTACGGCTATCATCTTTTGGTCTGGGTGCTTTCTACCTCCTTGTGGTGGACAGTTTACTACAGCCCCTTCTAATAACTTCAATAAGGCTTGTTGGACACCTTCGCCCGATACGTCACGTGTAATAGAAGGATTATCAGATTTACGAGCGATTTTATCAATTTCATCGATAAACACAATGCCCATTTCTGCTTTCTCTACGTCGTAGTCAGCAGCTTGTAATAAACGTGTTAAGATACTTTCTACATCTTCGCCCACATATCCTGCCTCAGTAATTACCGTAGCATCAGCAATACAAAAAGGTACTTCCAACATTCTAGCAATGGTTTTTGCCATATATGTTTTACCTGTCCCTGTTTCGCCCACCATGATGATGTTTGATTTTTCAATCTGAATATCATCAAAGTTTGTTTTTACATCATGTTGCATCAAACGCTTATAGTGATTGTAAACGGCTACGCACAGGTGTTTCTTCGCTTCGTACTGACCAATTACATACTGGTCAATATATTTCTTCATTTCAATTGGCTTTACCAGATTGAATTTAGGAGATACAGCTTTATTGTTTTTACCTTTTTTATTCTTTTCAGTACTTAGTTCTTGCTGAACTACTTGGTAGGCTTGGGTTACACATTCGTTACAAACGTGGCCATCCATACCCTCCATCAATAATGGTACTTCGTTTTGCTTACGTCCGCAAAGAACGCAATGGGCTTGCTGTTGTCTCATATCTTTACACACAAAATTGTGCCTTCATTATTTCCTTCGTAAAATTACAGATTTAAAAATAAAAAATGCTTACTACTTCTATGGAAGTAATAAGCATTTTTAGTTATACGCTCATTTAATTTACTTATTGTATCAAGAAAATTTTATACTCTTGTCAATACTTCGTCAATTAAACCGTATTCTTTTGCTTCTTCTGCACGCATCCAGTAGTCACGGTCTGAATCTCTTTCGATTTCTTCAAATGATTTTCCTGAGTGTTGTGCTAAGATTTCGTATAATTCTTTACGGATTTTAACGATTTCGCGCGCTGTGATTTCAATATCACGTGATTGTCCCTGAGCACCACCTGAAGGTTGGTGAATCATGATACGTGCATGTGGTAAAGCCGAACGCTTACCTGCCGTACCACCCGCCAACAATACTGCACCCATCGAGGCTGCTAATGAAGTACAAATGGTAGAAACGTCTGGACGGATATAGTGCATCGTGTCATAGATACCTAAACCTGCATATACAGAGCCACCTGGCGAGTTGATGTACATCATAATGTCTTTTTTGGCATCCGTAGATTCCATAAATAACATCTGAGCAACAATGATATTAGCCATATAATCATCCACAGGTACACCCATGAAGATAATTCTATCCATGATTAAGCGTGAAAAAACATCAATTTGAGCAAAACGCATCGGACGTTCTTCAATGATGTACTGTGTCATATCTTCAATGAATGGACGACTAGTACCACCAATATTATTTGCCTGATTCATGTACTGGTCTACTGCCAAACCGTTCAAACCTCTATGGTGTACGGCGTATTTTCTGAATTCTTCTGAACTTAATTCTTTTGGAAACATAACGGTAATTTATAAAATTGAAAATATGTCGATTGGTAAATTAAATCAAATAAACCATTTTAGCAATTGCATGCCAAGGAATTTAATGAGATTGCCCTTTAATAACTTTTAAAACCTTCAAATAGTTCTCTCTATAATTTTGAAACTAATCGAAGTATTTTTGGTGTTATTCAAAAAATCTTCGACAGCAAAGATGCAAAAACTATGAAATAATCCTAATCAGTTTTACAGAGAATTTATCAGAAAAGGTGATAATTATGAAAATTGGAGAAAAAATACGACAAGCTCGTCTGCTAAAAGGATACTCACAAGAGAACATGGCAGAACTTTTACAAATCTCAACAACTGCCTTTGGTGACATCGAACGCAGTAAAACTGAATTGACCATTAGTAGGGCTCAAAAAATAGCCAGTTTGCTAGACATTAATGTATTAGAGCTTTTTGGGGAGGAAGTAATCACACCCAAAATAATGCTTAATTCAGAAAATGAAATGGAAAAATTGCAAGTTGAAATAGAAAGACTAAAAAGAGAATCAGACTACTGGAGAGGTAAGTTTGAGGAACGTGTTTTGGTAGAAGCTTATAGACTTATTCAAAATCAGCAACAGCGAGAAAAAATAGGCTTTTAAGAGTTTATGAGTTTAATGCATACATTATAAAAACAAAAAATCCCGCAGAGGTTGACCTTACGGGATTTTTTGTTGAATTGATCTTTGAGAGACTAAAATCACTCAATCACAATTCACTAATTCTACAATAGATTACGCTCCTACAACTTGTTTGAACTCATCTACACTAATATTTTTGCTTTCAGTCTTAACGTTTGCTAAAATCACGTCAGAAACTTTGGCTGCATATACTTCATTGAACATTTTCATGAAGTTATCTTGCTTATTTTTATCAGTTAAATATCCATTAGCAATACGCTCAATCATTTCGTCCATGCTATTATCAGCAGATGCATACATTCCGAATTGACCACGAATCATTTCTTTCGTTCTTTCAAGCACTTCTGGATATTCTACTTTGATTTCGTTTTGAGTAGCCACTTCGTTTTTGATTAAGTTCAAACGAATGTCTTTCTTAACATTTTCGAAATCTTGGTCAATTTGCTCAGGAGTGAATTTTCCTTCGTTTACTTGGATTAACCAACTACGCAAGAAATCCTCTGGCAATTCGATAGCAATGTTTTCTAATAAAGCTTTTTCAGCATCAATTCTCAATAAATATTCAGCTTCACGCTTATAGTTAGTTTTGATGATTTCAAGAATCTCTTTACGGAATTCCTCTTCAGAACTTACTTTGCCTTCGCCTAATACTTTATCAAAAAATGCTTGATTCAATTCAGCAACACCATTACGAGTGATATCTTCAATCGTGAAAGTTACTTCACCTACTAAACCAGTTTTGTTGCCAGTAGCCAATTCGATTGATTTTTCGTCAACAAAAGTAGCTTGAAGATCGAATGTCAATGTGTCTCCTTTTGCAGCACCAATGAAAGTAGCTTTAGCTTCTTCTTTGATAGCTTTGAAAGGGATAGCAGATTTTTCAGTCCATTCTCCTTGTGTGAAAACACCGAAAAGCATATCGCCTTCTTCTACTGTATCAGCGTGAATTTGCTCTCCAGAATTTTGTTTCAAATTCTCGATAGTTTCTTCTACTTCTTTTTCAGTAGCTTCAATTTCGTAAGTATTGATAGCAGGAAGTTTAGCAAAATCAAGGGTGAATTCTCCAGCTAGACCAATGTCATAAGTAAAGCTAAATTCTTTTTGAGTATCCCAATCGATTGGATTTTCCAATTCGTTTAATGGCATTGGGTCTCCAACTAAGCTTAAATTATTTTCTTTGATATAGTTAGGTACGGCTTTGCCTAAAACAGAATTGATTTCGTCGATTAAAACTGATTTACCGAACATCTTTTGTACCATTTGCATAGGTACCATTCCCGGACGGAATCCTTTGATGTTAGCACGCTTACGGTAGTCTTTAAGATTTTTATCGACTTGTGGCTTATAGTCAGCTTCAGAAATAGATACGACCAAACGGGCGTTCACTGGGGTACTTTTTTCGAGAGAAATGTTCATCTTTATGAATTCGGATTTTGGAATGCGGATTTCGGAATTTTTATTTTGCTAAATCTCAGTTTGTCTGACTTTCGTAAATCCGCATTCCGAAATCAACAATCCGAAATCAAAAAAGCCCTCAAAACCGTAACGGTTAAGAGGGCTTTGAATGAGTACGGGCGGAGGGACTCGAACCCCCATGCCTCGCGGCGCCAGATCCTAAGTCTGGTATGTCTACCAATTCCACCACGCCCGCTTGCGTTTTGGAGGTGCAAA
This sequence comes from Arcicella sp. GW822-FHT02H01, assembly GCF_058802005.1. NCBI lineage: Bacteria > Pseudomonadati > Bacteroidota > Cytophagia > Cytophagales > Flectobacillaceae > Arcicella > Arcicella sp. GW822-FHT02H01. The sequence goes on from NZ_JBXANT010000001.1 coordinate 3,806,510, forward strand.
ATTAGGAAGCCGTTTTTCTTTTTGCAAGCTTTTCCGAAAAAAAAATACAAAAAAAGTAAAATATTTTTTCTTGAAAATTTAAGTATTTGAATATCAGTTGTTTATTGTTTTGGGATGTGGATAATTATTTTCAGATAGTTTTCAGCAATTTTGTGAGAAGTATCTTTTTAGACTATGTTTAAATTTCGATGAGATTTATTACTTAAAGTTTTATGCTATTTAGGTGTAAGCATTTAGTGAAATTCCACTGTTTGAGCGATAGCGAGTCGGTTCGCCGATGCGATTGGAATTTCTTGACTTTCTTTTGTTACTTTTCTTGCGTCAAGGCAAGAAAAGTAAGACGTGAAGAAAGGAAAGCTGTCTTTTTCGATGCAAACCAAATAAATAAATAAACTTTCAAATATGTTTAGCTGGTTTATGAAAATCATTTTGTCTTTATATATCAAGAGATATTCAGTTTTACTTGATTGGATCTGCTGAGTTTAGGAAACAATAGTATAAAATTTTTAATTCACAATAATACAATCCTTCAATCATCAATTGCAATATCCTTTGTTTGTCCTTAATTTTAATCCTCAAGCATTCATGAAATTATTACGACCTTTGTAAATGTTCTTTCATAAAGAAGTCAGGCAACCAAAACCAATACAATCATATAATCATGCAAGAAAAAGATAAATCACTACCGCCTTTTATCAAATCATGGAAACAACTTTACTGGATAGTTGTCGGTAATTTGGTGCTGATGATTATCCTATTTTATCTCTTTAGCGAATACTTTAATTAAGTCGAAATTGTCGACTTAATTTGTCGTTTTAGCATTCGTACGAATTGTTTTATAAGATAAAACGGTTTCGGATCCTCTTTTAAACTGCTAATTATAAAATTTTAACATGGAAAATATCGACTGGCTGGTATTACTTTTAACATTAGGAACAATTATTGGCTTTGGACTATGGAAAGGAAGAATTCAAGAAAAGAATATTGAAGGCTATTTATTAGCCGACAGACAGATGCCTTGGTATCATGTTACGCTTTCGGTAATGGCGACCCAAGCCAGTGCCATTACTTTTTTATCTGCCCCTGGCCAAGCTTATATAGACGGAATGCGCTTTGTACAGTTTTATTTTGGCTTGCCTTTAGCGATGATTGTACTCTCAATCACTTTTATTCCCATCTTCAAAAAACTAAACGTATTTACAGCGTATGAATTTCTAGAAGGTCGCTTCGACCTTAAGACCAGAGTAATGGCTTCTTTTCTTTTTCTAATTCCCAGAGCCTTATCAACAGGCGTGACCATTGCGGCACCATCTATTATTTTATCAACCATTTTAGGCTGGAATTTATACTGGACCAATATCATTACAGGCATCGTAGTAACGATATATTGTATGTATGGAGGTTCAAAAACGATTTCCTATACGCAAATGCAACAAATGTTGGTAGTGATGATAGGGATGTTTTTGGCTGGCTATATGGTAGTACATTTATTGCCTACTGAAATGGGGTTTGTGGATACGCTGAAAGTAGCAGGTAAAATGGATAAACTTGATGCCATTGATTGGAAGTTCGACTTGAATAATCGGTATAACGTTTGGTCGGGATTGATAGGTGGATTTTTCCTACAATTATCCTATTTTGGTACAGACCAGTCACAAGTAAGTCGTTATTTATCAGGAGAATCCATTGGCGAAAGTCGTTTGGGATTATTAATGAATGGTATCTTTAAAATTCCGATGCAATTCTTGATACTATTGATTGGCTCATTGGTTTTTGTATTTTATCAGTTTCATGAAGCTCCGCTATTTTTTAATAAAACAGAATTAGGCAAAGTAGAACAAACGGTAGCGTATAAGGCATTAATGAAGAAAAATTCTGAGGTCTTTATCGAGAAGAAGAAAGTCGTAGAAGAGCTTTATGCCGTCATCAAAGCAGATGAAAATACAAGTACTTTAAAAATCCAAGTACTAAATGCCCAAAAGCTTGAAACCTTAAAATCAAAAGCTTTAGCAGCCGACAAAAAAGCTAATGACCTTAGGAAGGAAGTGAAAGATTTGATGTTGAAAACCAATCCAGACGCTAATGTCAACGATACCAATTATATATTTCTATCTTTTGTAACCAAGTATATGCCTCAAGGAATGGTAGGCTTATTAATTGCTGTTATTTTACTAGCTTCTATGGGAGCTATGGCTTCGGCTTTTAGTTCGCTTACATCTTGTACTATTGTCGATATTTATCAAAGAATGATTCATCCACAGGATACTGAAAAACATTATGTAAATGCTTCAAAACTAGTTACTTTAGGTTGGGGAATTGTTTGTATTATTGTTGCCCAATTTACAGCTAATATCGGGAGCTTGATAGAAGCTGTAAATATCTTAGGGTCATGGTTTTATGGAACTATTTTGGGCGTATTTTTAGTAGCTTTCTATATCAAATCTATCAAAGGTGATGCTGTTTTTTGGGCGGCTTTATTAGCAGAAGTATTCGTTATTTATGCTTGGTGGATAGACTTAACAGCTTTCCTTTGGCTCAATGTGATTGGCTGTGTATTGGTAGTTGGTTTTGCTTGGATAATAAGCCAGTTTAGTAGAAGAGTTGTGAGTTAGTGAGTTGTAAATATTTCATTAAGAGATGATTTAAATATTATTGATTATCTACAAGTTCATAAGTGTCTGGTATTTAATCCTTACTATTAGCAGGTGACTTAAGTCACCTGCTAATAGTAAGGATTGTTTTACTTAATTCGAATCAGTCATTACATCTTTATTTTAACTTCTTAAGTGTCTTCAAAAGATACGGTAATTAATCACTGCTTTATAATGTTTGTTATCTTGTGTGAATATTGTCTTTATTTCCATAATCTATCAAACCATGAAAAGAATATTACTACTGTTTTTACTGGCAACCAGTATCTTCACTTCCTGTAAAACCTCTCAAAGTTCATCTAGTAAGTCATCTGAAAATGTAGTTAACATTACATTCTTGCATCTAAATGATGTGTATGAAATTTCGCCTTTAGAAGGAGGGAAAGTAGGAGGGATGGCTCGTTTAGGAACATTGAGAAAAGAATTAATCCAGAAAAATCCTAATACTGTTACCATTCTTGCTGGAGATTTCCTGAACCCTTCTTTAATTGCCACTTTTAAATACGAAGGGAAAAGCATAAAAGGTCGCCAAATGGTAGAGGCTATGAATGTTGTAGGCTTTGATTGGGTGGGTCTGGGCAATCATGAATTTGATATTGATGAAGCAGATTTGCAGAGGAGAATTGATGAATCACAATTTAATTGGCTGGCATCAAATGCTCTCCAAAATAATAAAGGTACGCTAACTCCATTTGCAAAAAATGTAAATGGCACAAAAATTCCCTTCCCTAAAACTACTATTCTTACTTTCAAAAATACTGCTGGAAAAGTAGTAAAAATGGGTATGTTTTCGGTTGTATTGCCATCAAACCAAAAGGATTATGTGCATTATGACGATTTCTTTGAATCGGCTAAACAGGCTTATGAAGTATTAAAACCTCAATGTGATTTTGTAGTTGGGATTACGCATATCAACAAAGTAGATGATGCAAAATTGGCAAAGCTTTTACCTGATGTAAAACTTTTGATGGGCGGACACGACCACGATAATATGTTGTTTAAAGAAGGTAACGTTATTATTGCCAAAGCAGATGCTAATGCTAAAACAGCCTATATACATAATTTATCTTTTGATACCCAAACCAAATCTTTAGAGATTAATAGTGAACTCCGTAAAATAAACGAGCAAATAAAAGATGATGCCGAAGTAGTATTAGTAGTTAAAAAATGGGAGGAAATCATGGATGTTGCCATGAAAAAAGCAGGGTTAGATAAAAATGATGTGGTAACAGAAATCTCAACGCCTTTAGACGGCCGAGAAAGTACCATGCGAAATGGACATACTAATTTGGGTGATTTAATAGCCAAAGCTATGTCGGCGGCAGCAACAAAACCTGTGGATTGTACGGTTTTCAATAGTGGTTCTGTCAGAATAGATGACCAATTGGTTGGAAAAATTACACAACTGGATATTATGAGGATATTACCTTTTGGGGGAAAAATCGTTGAAGTGAGTCTAACAGGAAGCCTACTCGCCAAAATATTAGCAACTGGTTTACAGAACAAAGGCAATGGAGGATTTTTGCAATGGGATAAAATCAGCTATGATGAGACCAAAAAACAATGGCTGATTAATGGAAAACTATTAGATATTAACCAAGATTACCATGTAATGATGCCGAAGTTTTTAATAGAAGGTAAGGAAACCAATTTTGGCTACTTGACTGCCCAAAACCCTGAAGTTAAAAGCATTGTAGAATCAGATGAAAAAGATATAAACGACATCCGTAATGATATTAGAAAAGTACTGATTACGTATTTGAAGAAGTAATATTATCAGTAGCACGACTTTTCAAGTCGTGTGAGGTAAAAGGACTAAAGATTGTTCTCCCTCACGACTTAGAAAGTCGTGCTACTAAAAATCGTGCTACTAATGATATACTACATTGCTTTCTTCTTCTTAGTAGTAACAGGCGCGGCTACTGGTAATTTAGCCCTATAATCTACAATGCCTTTTTCGATAGCATCTTTAAAGAAGCTGAAAGAACCAGAAGTATCTGCATTACCCAATGCCAAAGCTTTTTGAGCTAATGGAAAAGCCTCGGCATAGTTTTCAGATTTGCTTAAAATCTGTGCTTTTACCCATACATTACGGAAAGTTTCGCCACCCGCAATCGATGCATTTACTGCTGTTAAAGCTTGGCTCAATTTCCCTTTTCCTAAAAAGAACTCAGCAGCAGTACGCATAGCATTGGCATTATCAGCAATTGCTTTGCTAATAGCTAGTTCAGCCATTTTAGAAGTTTCGATAGTGATAGGAGCAGAGATTTTTCTATCTGCCCAATAGATATTCAAACTAGCAGTGCTATCAGTAACATCACTGAAATCAATTGTGAAAGATTCTGTTTTTGCATTCGTAACTGCTTTTACAGTAGTACGCAAAGCATCCTTTTCGGGCGAATAAGTTTGCTCTGTAGCAGTGATGTCTTTGTTTAAAATCAACGTCCAATCTCCTTTAGTAGGGATAGAAAAAATAGCATACGAACCTGCCGCGACTTTTTTTCCACCAAGAGAAATTTCGTTGGATAACGTAATTTGGGTTGCAGCATTTGCTCCTGTACGCCAAACTTTGTCGTAAGCTACTACTCCGCCAAAAATCTCACGTCCTTTGATACTTGGGCGAGAATATTTAATGCTAATATCAGTTGTTCCGACGGTTTGAGCAACTGATGCCGCAGGGCTAGGTTGAGGTAAACGTATTTGTGCATTGGCAGTAAGGGAAAGTCCTAGGATAAGGCTTAAAAATAGTTTTTTCATGGTGATTTTTTTGATTAATGCTGAATTGAGATTTTCATATAAAAGTAACGAAGGAATAAACCAACAATTTAATTTTTCGCTCAATGGCTTTTTTTAAAAGATATTTTTTAGACCTTTGACCTCTGAAACATTACCATAATCATACAATACTATGCACAGAAATCAATTGCTCCAATTGCTTGAAAAGCATCGACCATTTAATGCAACAGAGACAAAATTTCATCAAGAAATCACCTCTTTTGTACAAGCGTACCCTACTTGTTTCGAGCGTTCTTTAATGATTGGGCATGTAACGGGCTCTGCTTGGATTCTGGATAAGTCTCGTCAATATACTTTGCTAACCCATCATAAAAAGCTTAATCAGTGGTTTCAAACGGGAGGGCATTGTGATGGTGACTCAGATGTATTGAATGTTGCTTTAAAAGAAGCAGAGGAGGAAACAGGATTGAATAATATTGGAGTATTGACTAATAATATTTTTGATATTGATATTCACGTAATCCCTGAACGAAAAGGAGTACCAGTACATTTACATTTTGATGTTAGGTTTCTATTGGAGGCTGACATGAATCAACAATTAATCGTGTCATCAGAATCCACTGCTTTGAAATGGATTCAGCTTTCGGAAGTAGCTGACCTAAACGATAGTGATTCAATTATGAGAATGGTAGAGAAAAGCTTTAAGCTATAATGGTCGTCGGGTATCGGCTTTCGGTCTTCGGATTTTATGCTGTTGGCGGTGGTCGGGTATCGGCTCTCGGTCTTCGGGAAACTATCTCTTAACACCGAAAGCCGACATCCGATTGCCGAAGACCGAAAGCTGATACCTATTCCCAAATATCAATGCTAAAAAATACAGGAATGGCTGGACGTTCGTAGTATTCTTTCCCAGCTTGAATCGCATCTACTACATCCATGCCTTGAATTACCTCTCCGAAAACTACATAATTACCGTTAAGCTGTCGAGCTTCTCTTTCATTAGTAATGATATAAAATTCAGTAGGAGAAGAAGCCCTGTCGGGATTGCCTTCGTCATAACGGGCCATTGCTACAGCACCACGCTTATGGGTAAATTCTGGGCGATATTCAGGAGGGACTAAAAAATCTAATTGATCCATATATTCGCCTCCGCCTTGTATACCCATTCGATAAATATTTCTATAGAACATCCTATCAACGTAATAACCCGCCTTTACATTTCTAATAAAATTAGCACGATGCAAAGGCGTTTCAGCATGGAGTTTTATGATAAAATCTCCTCCAACAGTATGTACTCTCACTTTATCTTCTGGATTTTCTTTACCGTATTGCGTCAAAAAAGTCTTTGGGTCTTGGTCGTACAAACGCAAATCTTTTTTGCATGAAAATAAAGAAATACAAAATAAGAAGAAGATGATACGTTTCATCGTTTTTATAGCTGTTATCGGTTTAATCGTTATTTGTTATCTATATAACCGTTATCTGTATGGTTAAAATTATTGCTCAATACCACAGAGGATAAAAAATCTGCAAAGTAAATAAAATCCGAAAGCTGAATTCTGATGACTGAAAGCGATAGGACACAACCCTAGCTAGCACGATAATACATCGTCGAGCAGTTTTCTTTCGTTAAAATACTTTTTGCTTGGTCGCTAATATCATCAACCGTCACGGCTTGGATTTTACTTGATTCGTCATTAGCGTATTCTACATTTCCAGCATTAGCAGCAAAAGCTAAATTCATAGCACGATTTAGTAATTCTACTTCTGAGAAAACCAATGTAGATTCCGCTTGATTTTTCACTTTGGTCAATTCTTCCTCTGAAACAGGATTCTTTATGAAATCATCTAATACATGCTGAATGGCTGCATCGCCTTCTTCAATACTAATGCCTTTGTTGAGGTTTCCTTGTAAAACCATCAAGCCAGGGTCTAGTGACGAAGAAACATAAGCATTGATAGAATTAAAGATAGATTGCTCCTTTACTAATTTATCATATAATCTCGATGATTTACTTCTTCCTAGAATATCGCTAGTCAAATCCACGGCATTATAACCAACATCATGTCGCCCTTGAGTATGGTAAATTTTATAGATAGCATCTAGCGGTACTTTTGCTTCTACTTCCAAAAATCTAGCACTAGTCTGAATAGGCTCTTTCGGTAAATTTCTAGGAGTAACGTTGCCAGCAGGGATAGGTTCAAACCATTTTTTGGCTAATTGTTTTACCTCTTCCACACTGATTGGCCCAGCTACTACTAAAATAGCATTGTTGGGTAAATAATGTTTGTAGAAAAAATTACGGACATCATCCATTACTGCATCCTCGATATGAGCAATTTCTTTCCCAATAGTAGCCCATTTATAAGGATGCACTTGGTAGGCTAAAGGACGAAGTTTCAACCAAACATCACCATAAGGCTGATTTAAGTATCTTTGCTTGAACTCTTCAATCACTACTTTTTGTTGTACGTCCAAAACCTTTTGGTCAAAAGACAAAGACAGCATTCTATCGGATTCCAACCAAAAAGCCGTCTCAATGTTGACTGCTGGTAGCGTAATATAATAATTAGTAATATCGGGTGACGTAAAAGCATTATTTTCACCGCCTACTTTCTGAAGGGGAGTGTCGTAAGAAGGAATGTTTTTTGAACCACCAAACATCAAATGTTCAAACAAATGAGCAAAGCCAGTTTTGTGTTCTTCTTCATCACGAGAGCCAACATTGTAAATAATGTTAAGAGCAGCAATAGGGGTGGAATAATCTTGGTGAACATAGACTTTGAGTCCGTTGTCAAGTATAAAATAATCGTATGAAATCATGTATGGATGTTATGTAACAAATAAACGTCTATATTAACAAATATTTAAAAAATATCACGACAAAAGTAAGTATTTACCGCTTGCAATGTGTGACAATCAGCAAAAAACTCGGTCCGCTTTATTTATTTAAACTTCCAATATGAAAAAAGTATTCATTTTTGTAACATTTTCGTTTTGCATTTTTTTTAAAAGTAATGCTCAAATATTAAACGATGCTAGTACTCGCCAATTAATTTCTCAAGGGTTGGATAAAATGTATTCGTACGATTTCAAAGAATCAGCTGATATTTTCCAAAAGATAAAAGCCAAGTATCCACAGCATCCAGTGTTTTATACCCTAATGGCTATTCAAACTGAATTACAGTATTTCCCCTTAAAGGATTTCCCTAATCAGCAAAAAATATATTTGACCTACCTTAATCAAAGTAGGGCTTTGGCGGAAGTAATGTTGGATAAAAACGATGAGGACGTAGAAGCTAATTTCTTTGAATTAGCAACGCTAGGCTATTTAGCGGCTTACGATGCCGACAATCAAGAGTTTATGAAAGCCGTAGGCGTAGCTAAAAAGGCATATTCTCATTTAAAGAAAGGATTAGAGCTGACAGATAAGCAACCAGAGTTTCTTTATTCGTCAGGTATTTATAATTACTATCGCATTGAATATCCAGAAACGCATCCTGTTATTAAATCGGTTATTTGGATGTTTAAGGATGGTAATAAAAAACTAGGCTTACAGCAATTAGATTTGGCTACCAAGAAGACAATCTTTGTAAAAACAGAAGCCGCTTTTTATGCAGGATATGTTTATATGAAATATGAGGCTAATCCTGCCAAAGCGTTGTATTACAACAGTATGCTGTCAGAAAAATATCCAGATAATTTACTTTTTCAAATGCAAAGAATGGACTTCCTGACCGCCCTTGGAAAGTACGATGATGCTGATGCAATTTCCGATAAAATTTTAAAACAAAAGGGCGTAATGTTCCAATGTGCGGGAACAATTTTCAAAGGATTGATTGCTGAAAAAGATAAAAAGGACGATAAACTTGCGGAGGCTTATTTGCTAAAAGGCGTAAAAATGCCCTATGACGAACGTTTTACTAAGGATTATCATGCTCTTGCTTATGTGGCTTTGGCACGTATTGCTAAACGTTCGGGACAACCAACTAAAATGAAAGAATATGCTAAAAAGGCTTCTAAATTAGCAGAATATAAAGCAACTTTAGCGGAAGCTGAGGCTATTTTGGATTGATTTTTTCTGGAGACTTTAGGACTTGTGGATTTAAGACTTGAGGACTAAGGACGCTAGATGTAAGACACTAGACGCTAGATGAAAGACTTTAGGACTTAAGACTAAAAGATGAAAGATGCTAGAGTTAAGACTTTTTGAAATAAAAAATATAGAAAGATAATTGTATAGGAGAGAAAGGAAATAAACCTGTAGTTATCCCCAATATTTATAGATTAGCCAAGTAGCGGCAACCCTTGTGGTTGCCGTTTTTGTTTCGTAAATCCATCAAATCAAAACGGCAACCGCAAGGGTTGCCGCTACAAATACTGATATCTTTTTTGATTTTTATTTCAAAAATCTCATTGTTTTCAAGTCCTAGCTCCTCTAATCCTAAAGTCTTGTATCTAGTATCTTCCATCTAGCATCTTTTAGTCTTCAAGTCCTACAGTCCTATCTCATCAAGTCCTAAAGTCTAAAAAAACTATCTCCCCTCCTGCAAAAGTTTGTTAGCAAAAATAAACTCATTCAACTCAGGCACTGATGAAGTGCGAATGTTTTTACTATCACCTTCCCAGAATTTTTTGCCCTTATATAAAAACATGATTTTTTCGCCAATACCAATTACCGAATTCATATCATGCGTAATTACAATCGTAGTAATGTTAAATTCATCCGTGATTTCCTTGATTAAATCATCAATTTTTACAGATGTCAATGGATCTAAGCCCGAATTGGGTTCGTCACAAAATAAATATTTCGGATTCATCACAATCGCTCTGGCAATACCAACCCTTTTTTTCATCCCCCCCGAAACCTCAGAAGGCATTCTTGAGCCAGCATTTTCCAATTCTACACGCTTTAAACAAAACTGAGCTCTTTCTATTTTCTCCTCCTCGCTCATGTCTGTCAGCATATCTAAGGGGAATTTAACATTATCTAATACCGTTTTAGAGTCAAACAATGCACCACCTTGGAATAAAACGCCCATTTCGCGACGGATAGTTTTTCTAGTTTCTTCATCAGAATTATGAAAATCTCGCCCATCATACAGTATTTGCCCGTGTTCTGGTTTTACAATACCAATCATACACTTTAGCAATACACTTTTTCCTGTACCGCTACCACCAATAATTAATGAAGTATCGCCAGGCTTGAATTCGCCATCGATTCCGAGTAGAATATCGCGCCCATTAAAGGCTTTTCTAATGTCTTTTATCTCAATCATAGATTCAAATCTTTCCCGAATTTACAAAATTCGTTGCTATACGCTATCAATTTTAAATATCTCTTCAATAAATCTTTACCTACTTTATCAGAATGAACATACGACGATAAAGTAAAATTCCTTTTTAGAAGGTGGGATTTAGAGGATTTGTCTTATTCCCCTAACCCTTTCCGATACTCCGTCGGACTTTTACCTTTATATTTTTTGAAAATTCGGTTTAGATGACTTTCGTCGGTAAAGCCAAACTCAAAAACAATTTCATTTATTCGCATATCAGTAAATCTCAAACGTGTTTCAATTAACTTGATTTTATAATCTGTAATATATTCTTGTAAGCTTACACCCGTATATTTTTTAAAATACTCGCTAATATAAGTAAGCGAAATATTAAAATGGCTGGCTATTCTCTCAGCTCTTAAGTCTTCGGGACTATAAATATGCTGATGAATATAATTGACCAATGTAATAGTGGTATCTGCACTGGCATTTTTTAGTGATACCTTATCCATCAATGTAATATTTCTGGAAGCAATGGTAATAATAGTATTGATTAATTGTGTAATTACTTCATTCTGTTGTGGAAAAGAGTTGTTTTGTTCCTTCATTAAAGCTTCGACTAATGCCCTAATCAAGGGTTTATCTGCAACGTTTTTCAGAATACAACCAGGAAGATGATTATGATTGTTAAAAATGTATTCCACTTTTTTAATCCACTCTTTACTTTGGGTTTTTAAGTAGCTATCATTAAACCTAATAAAGAAAAACTTGGTAGGTTGATGTACTTCAAATCCATGTTTATCCTGTGGAAAAATCAGAAATAGTTTATTGTGACTATAAGGCAATTTATGGTCATTAATCATCTGTATTCCTTGGCCTTCCAAGATAAAAACCATTTCAAAAAAACTATTTTTATGTTCTTTCGCAACGTATTCACTTGCTTCCAAAAAGTTGATTTCAAAAGGAGAGAGTAAATTCTTGATTTCCATACCAGTAAATGTACAAACAAAACCAATGATTGTACAGAAGAAAGATAATGAATTATAAGAGCTTTGTATCATAAACTCAACAATAAAAAAATGAATACAATAACCTTTCTTTTATTAAGACTTGCCATTGGTGCCAGCATGTTTGGACATGGACTTGTTCGTTTGCCTAAATTAGCAGGCTTTAGTGCTTGGATGGTAAAAAGTTTTGAAAATGCCATGATTCCATCCTTTTTAGTAACTCCTTTTAGTTATGCATTGCCTATTGCAGAATTTATGGTGGGACTTTTGTTAATAATAGGGGTGTTTACTAAACCTGCATTAATTGGTGGAGGAATTGTGATGATAGTGTTGATTTTGGGTACTTGCTTGATAGAAAACTGGGGAGCTTTACCAAGTCAATTAATTCATGTGGCATTCTTTGGCGTGTTATTACAATTTGTAAACAATAGCAATGTTTGGGCATTAGATAACTTATTCTTTAAAAAATAATCATGAATCCTAGAAGAAACTTTATCAAACAAGGAAGCCTGTTAGGACTAGCAGGTTTTCTACAAAATAATACATCATTTGCTACTTCATCGGAACTAAGTCATCCTGACCCACTAAAAGAAAAAACGACATGGGCAGATGGTTCAAGGCTAGTAGTATCAATATCCATGCAATTTGAAGCAGGTGGACAACCAGAAAATGCAGAAAGTCCGTTTCCACAAAATTTACCAAAAGGCTATCGCGATTTACCCGCCAATACTTGGTATGAATATGGTTATAAAGAAGGTATTCCTAGAATGTTAGACAATTGGGATAAGCTAGGCGTTAAGGTAACTTCGCACATGGTAGGCACAGCGGTAATCAAGAATCCAGCATTGGCTAAAGAAATTGTAGATAGAGGACATGAAGCCGCTGCTCATGGAATGAACTGGTCTTCTCAATATAATATGAGTTATGAGGAGGAGAAAAAGTTTATAAAAGATGGTGTTGATGCTATCAAGAATATTATAGGTTTTACTCCCGTAGGTTATAATGCCAATTGGTTAAGGAGAGGCGAAAATACCCTTAATATCCTACAAGAGCTTGGCTTTATTTATCATATTGATGATTTAAGCAGGGATGAACCTTTTATTATACAGGTAAGCAAAAAGGATTTTGTAGTAGTCCCTTATACACTTAGGAATAATGATATTGTACTAATTGAAGGAAAAAACTTTTCAGTCGACCAGTTTATTAATCAAGTAAAATTAGAGTTTGACCAACTGTATGAAGAGTCAGCTTTTAAAAGAAGGCAAATGTCTATCAGTTTTCATGATAGGATAGGAGGGACACCTCAAATGGTAAAAGCTACTAGCGAACTAATCCACTATATGCAACAACATAAAGGCGTAGTGTTTAAACAAAAGAAAGAAATTGCTCAAATGGCGTTGTCAGATAAGACGATTATTAGAGAATAGGGACGGGTAAATTTATAGTTTTGTTATTCTTATCATTAGGGGCTGACTTAAGTCCTACTGATTACCTATAAGTTTTTAAATTATTAATAATCAGGTAATTATCTCTAGCGAGGGCTTAAGCCCCTCGCTAGAGATGAGGGCTTCAACGCTTTGTTTTAAAGACTATTTATGTACATTTAAGCTAATTTGATCAATAATAACATTTCCATTTCAACTTTTTAAAAGATGTGGGTAATCAGTAGGACTCAAGTCACTTGCTAATGATAAAAATAATATCAACTCCTTAAATCTCCCCCAAAAACTCCTCAATACATCCATAAACATACACCAAATCCTCCTCAGCGATACAATAAGGTGTTAATAGGTAAATTACATTGCCTAAAGGACGCATCAAAATACCTTTTTCTAAAAAGAAATTGTAGGCAATATCTCGTATATTACTAAAATATGAAGTGCCTTCTTCTACCTTGATTTCAATCGCTAAAATTGTTCCTTTGAGCCTAATGTCTGCGATTTTGTGGTGGAATGTCTGAGTAACTTGCTGAATAAAGCCTTGATGTAAACTATTTATTTTTTTGATATTGTCTTGTGTTTCATCACTCAGTAACAAATCTAAACTGGCAAGTCCTGCGGTACAAGCCAAAGGATTTGCCGTGAAAGAATGACTATGAAAAAGCGTTTTCCTTCTATCATCCGAAAGAAAAGCATCATAAATTTCTTGAGTACATGATGTAACCCCTAAAGCCATAGCACCACCTGTTAATCCTTTTGAGAGACAAAAAATATCTGGTTTTTCTGTTAAATAATCCGTCGCAAACATTTTACCAGTACGATAAAAGCCCGTCATGATTTCGTCAGCAATGGTCAATATTCCATTTTCTTTGGCTAGTTTTATTAAGCTTTCCAAAATTTCAGGTTCATACATTACCATACCGCCTGCTCCTTGAATGAGGGGTTCAAAAATAAAAGCTGCTATTTCATCTGCTTGACTCATCAGGCTTTTCATGGTAGCTAGTGCCAATTGCTCTTCACCTTTTACTGGAATCGGTAGATAAATTACCTCAAAAAGAAAAGGGTCGAAAGGAGCGGTGAATGCACTTTTAGCCCCTACCGCCATTGTACCAAAAGTATCGCCATGATAACCATTTTCAAGGGCTATTATTTTGGTTTTCTTTCTAATTCCTTGGTTATGAAAATACTGAAATGCCATTTTCATCGCCACTTCTACTGACGTAGAACCATTATCAGAATAGAATATTTTTTGTTGGTTTGGTGGTAATACTTCTAATAATCTTTCTGCTAATCTTACAGCAGGCTCATGGGTGAATCCCGCAAAAATTACCTGTTCTAATTTTAGAAATTGCTCTGCTACTTTCTGGGCAATGTATGGATGCGAATGCCCATGTAAATTCACCCACCATGATGCGATAGCATCTATATATCTTTTACCATTTTCATCAAAAAGATAAACCCCTTCTGCCCGAACAATCGGGATGGAAAAAGGCGCCGTTTGGTGCTGTGTAAAAGGATGCCACAATACTTTTGCATCTCTTTTGCTCAAATTAGTAATTACTGGATGCTGTATATTTTCTACTGGATATTCCAGGTGTTCATCAATGACAAAGTGTTTTTCTGAAGCTTTCTGCATATTTTTTTACGGTTTCCTGAGAGATGTTTTGTTCTTGATTTACCCTGCCAATCAATGTTATTTGTGTGTAATCCAAGATATACTCTTCAGATGAAGGGTTACTTTCGCCATTAAAAATAATTCCTTTGATGTCGATATTGCTACTTTTTAGTACTTCAATTGAAAGTAAAGTATGATTGATGCTCCCCAAATAATTTTTAGAAACTAAAATGACGGGGAGATTTAATTGCTTAATTAAATCAAGATTGGTTGTGTCTTTATTCAACGGAACCATTAATCCACCCGCTAATTCAACAATTAAATTGTTGTCAGTAATTGGCAATTCAAAATTTGATAATTGAATCTCTACACCATCAATAGCTGCAGCTGCATGAGGGGAAAGAGGTTCAGTCAATCGATAGGCTTCTGGATGGAAAATGGTTTTATGATTACTTATTAAGCTTTGAACGGCATACGTATCTGTAAAGTCTAATGCTCCTGATTGGATTGGTTTCCAGTAATCAGCTTCCAAGCTTTCAGTAAGAATACTGGCAATAAATGTTTTCCCGATTTCTGTACCAATGCCAGCAATGATATATTGTTGTTTCATAATAAATTTTAAAGCTTGTTTAATACTTCAAAAATCTGCAAAATCTCTTCTTCTGTATTAAAATCATGTAAGCAAATTCTTAATCTCTCTTTACCTTTTGGTACCGTTGGCGACACAATAGGGCGAATATCTAAGCCTTTACTTTGTAACGTATGAGCCACAGCCCTACAATTTTCATTGCCCGAAATAATAATACATTGAATCGCCGAAGTACTTTCTATCAAATCGATTCTAGGATTTAAACCTGCTTGACTTTTGAAAAAATCAATCAAATAATGTAAGTTTTTATTCGAAAATGTATCTGATTGAAGTAAATCATAAGCACATTGTACACTAATATGGCTATGCATTGGTGCAGAAGTTGTATAAATAAATGAACGAGCAAAATTGACTAAATAGTCTCTTAGCGTATTACTCCCTAAAATAATGGCTCCGTGACAGCCCAATGCTTTGCCAAAAGTAATAATGCGGGCAAAGACTTTGTCTTGTATCTGTAATTCGTTCACCAAACCTTCGCCATGCTTTCCAAAAACACCTGTTGCATGAGCTTCATCGACGATAAGATTTGCTCCGAACTGAGTACAAGTATTAGCAATTTCTAACAGTGGAGCCAAGTCGCCATCCATGGAATAAACTGATTCAATTGCTACAAATACTTGAGCGTCTTTTAAACTAGGATTTGTTGTTTTATCTTCTTCAATTTTAGCAAGCTTTTTAGTTAAATCGTCGACGTCGTTATGTCTGAATTTATAACGAGTGGCATAGCTTAATCTTGCTCCATCAATCATACTGGCATGAATGAGTTCGTCGGTAATAAGGAAATCGTTTTTCTGCGGGATTGATGAAAGTAGACCAACATTGGCATCATAGCCAGAATTAAAAATTAAACCTGCTTCGGCTTGATGAAAATGAGCAATGCGTTTTTCTAAATTTTCTACGAAGGAGGTATTACCTGCTAATAGCCTTGAGCCTGTTGCACCAGACCATAAATGTCCATTATTGCTTTGCTGGTGAATTGCATTTTGCAACTTTTCGGAACGAGCAAAGCCAAGATAATCATTAGAACAAAAATCGATTAAATTTTCGGTAATGCGAAGTGTACGAAAGAGTGATTGCTCTTTTCGTTGTTCAAGTATGGTATCCAGACGTTTTTTTAAAGAAATCACTAATGTTTATTGTTTATTTCTGCAAAGATAGTTACAAAAGTTTTAAGCCCTTATTGTTTTGATATTTGATACAAGATTGAATTTTTTTAAGATTTTTTAAAAAAATGCTTGACATCATACCATTTTTTTATCTAACTTCGCACTTAATAGGTGTAGAACTATTTACTAAGTTTGCCCAGATGGTTTCCGTCTGGGCAACTTTCTTTTTATAGCCTTTTGAAAAATAAAGAATAACTAAAAAAAAGCATGACAATTTCCATTGCCATGCTTTTTTAATTATAAGCCTATAGTAGACTTTTATGTTTTTCACATTTCTAAAACGTGGATAAAAAAATCAGTATTAATTTTTAGCTCCTTGAACAGCCCCAGCTTTTTGTTGTTGTTGCATTGGGTTTTGCTGAACTGGGCGTTGTGCTTTAAATACTTGAAAGCGGTTTGGCTGTTCAGGCTCTCTTGGAAAAGCATTATCTTCTGTTTCGATATCAGCAATTTCCATGTATGGGTCTAACGTCCATTTCGCTACTTTTTTATCTGTAGGAATTACTTTCTTAATTTCTTTATCATTCAAACGCCATATTTCAGCAGGGTATCTAAATACTTCTTCTGTACCATCTTCATAGTTTGCTTTCACAATCACTGGCATTGGCAAACCTCCTTTGTTTTTAACATTTAATACATAGAAGTTTTTGTTTGAGTTGACCAATTTTTTCTCATCTTCTGCTAACGAAGCCATTGTTTGCTCAAATTTCTTTTTGTCTGCCTCAGTCGTAGCAAAACGGTCATAAGTATTGTAGAAGTCTCTCATATCTGGGTTTTCTTCTACTACTGTTTTAGGAATATCCGTTTTATTGCGGATGTTACTCATTGTTTGGCGTTTAGCATCAGCTTCTTTTTTAGCAGTTGCATTTTTTGCTAATGGGTCTATATTATCAATACCGAACCATTCTACGTTTTCAAGTGACTGGTTTACTGGCTCAACACCATAGAACCAACCTTTCCAGAACCAATCCAAATCAACGCCTGATGCATCTTCCATCGTACGGAAGAAATCAGCAGGATACGGCTGTTTGAATGCCCAACGACGAGCATACTCTTTGAAAGCATGGTCAAATAACTCACGTCCCATCACTGTTTCACGAAGAATATTCAATGCTGTAGCTGGTTTTGCATAAGCATTAGGCCCGAATGCCATGATGTTCTCTGAATTAGTCATAATCGGCACTTGTTGCGTTGGGTCAGTTTTCATGTAAGGAACAATGTACTGAGGTTCGCCACGACGAGAAGGAAAATCTCTATCCCACTCTTGCTCTGCTAAATACTGACAGAAAGTATTTAATCCTTCATCCATCCATGACCACTGACGTTCGTCTGAGTTGATAATCATTGGGAAAAAGTTATGACCTACTTCGTGAATGATTACACCAATCATACCTGCTTTTACTTGTTCAGAATAAGTACCATCAGCTTCTGGACGACCACCATTGAATGAAATCATTGGGTATTCCATACCTCCACCTGATGTAGAGTGACACGAATAAGCTACTGGGTAAGGATATGCCACCGTATGTTTTGAATACGAACGAAGTGTATGTGCTACAACCATCGTAGAGTATTGCCCCCAAAGTGGATTTCCCTCTTTTGGATATAATGACATTGCCCATACTTTTTTGCCTTCTACGTCAACTTGCATTGCGTCCCAGATAAATTTACGAGAACTTGCAAAAGCAAAGTCACGTACATTATCAGCCTTGTAAATCCAAGTTTTTTTACCTGTAGGCTTTCCTTTTTCAGCCTTTTCAGCTTCTTCTTGAGAAACGATTAATACGGGGCGAGTAGCAGTTTTTGCTTTTTCCCAACGTTTTAATTGCTCCGAAGAAAGTACTTGTGTAGGGTTTTGTAATTCACCAGAAGCACCCACTACGTGGTCGTTTGGTACTGTTAAAGCTACTTTATAGTTTCCGAAAGTAAGGGTAAATTCACCTTGTCCTAAAAACTGTTTATGTTGCCAGCCATACACATCATTATAAACTGCCATACGAGGAAACCAGTGAGCAATAAAATAATTGACGTTGCCATCTTTGGCAAAATATTCATAACCCGAACGGCCGTAATATTCAGTAATTAAATAATTCCAGTCGATAGAGAAAGAAACCGAAGCACCAGATTTAAGAGCAACTGGTAAATCGATTCTCATCATCGTATGGTTAATCGTATGCTTCAATGGGTTTCCCTTAGCATCTTTCACTGATAAGATATTGTATCCATACTTTTTAGGGTCGGTCAAATCCTTGAATTGTGCAAAAGACGCTTGTCCTCCAATACTACCAGTTTTACTAGTAGCACCGATAGCATCTTTCTGGAATAAGTTTTGGTCAAGTTGTAACCATAAATAAGGCAATTCGTCAGGAGAATTATTGAAATAAGTAATGGTTTCAGTACCTGTTATTTTGCGTTCTACATCATCCAATTCCGCTTTGATGTCATAGTCAGCACGTTGTTGCCAATATTCTTTTCCCGGACTACCCGAAGCAGTACGATAAGTGTTGGGCGTAGGTAAAATCGTTTCTAACTGTTCAAAACGTTTGTTACCATTGTAAGGATTGGTGGTGGGTGCTTGCTGTGCTGTTGCCATTTGGGAACAAGCAGCAACTAACAAACCTGTAATGAGCTTTAAGCTACCTCTCATGTTGATTTTTAGATTGAAGTGAATAGATTTACTGTACGAATTTAGTGAATTTAGTAAAATAAATCTCCTTGATGATAAGTTATCAATCAAAATTAGCATTAAACAATCTAAAAAAGAATCATTATACTTAGTAGAATGGCTAAGAATAGATAAAAGGAGCGTTTGTAAAGGTAAACATGGGATTTTGATAGTTGTAATTGTGCAATATAGCACAAGCATCAACCTCATTTAATAAAGCTACTAGAAGAGAATAATCATAATGTAAGGGCTCGGGAATATCCGAGCCCTTTTGTTTTAGGTAGTGTAGAACAGTATGGGCAGAACTATGTAATTTTTTTTGATACAACTTTCAATTTTTTTAGGTAGAACTTTTAACTTTTTCTTAGGTGTAACTTTAATTTTCTTAGGTGTAACATTATTTTTTTAGGTGTAATTTGTATTTATCATAGGTAGAACTGATTTTTTATGGGTAGAGCTTATAAGTTTTTAGCACGATTGGGATAATCCGTAATTAGACCATCTACGCCGATGGCTTTTATATTTTTCATATCCTCTAGATTATTCACTGTCCATGGCACTACTTTTACATTTTTGTCATGGCAATACTGTACTTGCTCTTGTGTCAAGAGTTTATAATATGGGCTATAATAGCTTGGTAAAAACCCTAAAGCCTCAAATGTTTTTTCGGGATTCTCTTTCTCGACTAAAGCAGATAGAGAGATGTTTTTATATTGATTAGCTTCAATTTGTTTGTGCCAATAAATCAACACGTTAAAATCGAAACTTTGTAAAATAACCCTATTGGCGGGTAGGGTTTTGATGATTTCCTGATAAACTAAGTCAGAAAATTCTTTAATTGTTGCAGGTTGATAGGTGCCATAGTCTTTTTCTTCAGATTTAATTTCGATATTATATTGAACAGCCCTTAGGCCTTTTTCTTTTATATATGCTTCACAAGCCTTTATCGTTTCCGAAAGTAAGGGCTTGTAGGTAGGTGTTTTTTCTTGTTCTGGAAACAAGGCATTTCCTCGTTTCCCTGTATCAAATTGTTTTATTTGCTTATAGGTCATCTGATACAAATTCAAAGTAGCTTCTTCTACTTTGCTTACTGGTGTACCGTCGGGTTTGGTTACGTACAACGCATTCATATAAGGCTCGTGCGAAACCACTACTTTTTTGTCTTTAGAAATACACACATCCATTTCTAAAGTGGTAACTCCCAAGTCCAATGCTTTTTTAAAAGCAGGAATACTGTTTTCGGGCATTAAGCCTCTTGCTCCACGATGCCCTTCAAGGTCAAAGCCTTGAGCAAACATATTAGTGGTATATGTAAATAGTAATAATAAAAGGATAGACTTTTTCATCAGTTTGTTAATCATTGATGTTTAAGAAACACAAAAGTACTTTAATTTATGCTCCTTATTTGTCTAACACATATTATGATTGAATTAATAAAAAAGCGATTAATTACGAGCGAAGGAGTGATATTTAATCGTTACTCTATACCCTCTTTTATCAGGTAATACTTCTGATTTATCTAACACGACTTGATGATTACCGGCATCAATAAAATTGGCTGCTCTTTCTATGGCTTTAATTAAATCATAAGAAGTAAAAAGTTTTGTTTTCGTTTTCATGGTCTTTGGAAGTTATATCTCTTACAAGATGTTTATGAATTCATTAAAAAAAATGATCGTTTAATCAGTACTCAAAAACCTTAACACTTTGGTATAAAAATCTTATACCTGTCCAATTTTTTCCCTATAAGACTTATAGCATATATTTCTTCGAAAACTCATTTGAATATATATGTCAAAAAACTTAAAGATTAAAAAAAGTATTCTTTTTGAACTTTTGACTAGTTTTTGTATATTTACAAAATACATCTTCGTTAATTCAGTGAATAAATTTACTCAAAATTAAAATTAAAAACCAAATTTATGGATACTTTTTTTAGTCAAAATCTACAATTTTTACGCAAAAGCCTAGAAGGTAAGGTTTCTCAGGAGAAAATGGCTGATGAATTAATGATTAAGAAGTCAACTTTGGGTTCTTATGAGAGCGGTAGGGCAGAACCGCGTTACACAGATTTGGTCAAACTGGCAGAATATTTTAATGTGAACATAGACGAATTATTGAAAGAAGACCTTTCAGTAAAGTCGCCTAGCCCTAAACAAGAAGAACGATTACGAATTTTAACTACTACTGTTAATATAGATAATGAAGAAAATATCGAATATGTGCCCATCAAGGCAGTAGCAGGATATGTAAATGGCTATGGAGATTTAGAATACATCAGTAATCTACCAGTGTTCAATGTGCCTTTTTTGGCAAAAGATAAAAAATATAGGGTGTTTCCAATTCAAGGTGATTCTATGTTACCCCTGCGCGAAGGCTCTTTGGTTTTTGCTGAATATGTTGAAAATTGGAAGAATGTGAAAGATGGAACAGTTTGCATTGTAGTAACCAGAAGTGAAGGCATCGTACTTAAAAAAGTTTTTAATTATTTAGCCGAAATGAATGTACTAGTTTTGAAATCAACCAATGAACATTATGCACCTTATCCAGTTTTAGGGGACGATATACAGGAATTATGGAAGTTTGTGGGCTATTATTCTTCTAAATATCCATTATAAATAGCATAGATGACCAACTATTATAGTCAAATTGACTTTATTGGGCATGCTTTTTTTAAAATAATGTTTAGTTTTAAACTAAACATTAATGGTTAATTTAATTACATTAAATGTATGTACATTTAGGTATAAATTAAATAGAAAATGCTCATGAACCTAATAGAAAAGTTAAATTGGCGATATGCCACCAAAAGAATGACTGGGGAAGTAGTTCCTCAGGAAAAAGTTGATAACATCCTAGAAGCCATCCGTTTATCAGCTTCTTCTATGGGCTTACAACCATTTAATGTGATAGTAATTGATAATCCAGCATTGAAAAGTAAAATTCAGCCAGTGGCTAATAATCAACCACAAATAGTTGAATCTTCACATTTGTTGATATTTGCGGCTTGGGCAAACATCACACAAGAGAAAATAGATGCTTACTTAGATTTGATTGTGTCTGAGAGGGGAGTGGCTCCAGAATCATTAGCAGGTTTTAGAAAAAGTCTTGAAGGATTGCTAAAACATAGCAAAGAAGAAAACTATCATTGGGCTGCGCGTCAGGCTTATATCGCTTTAGGAACAGGACTAGTTGCTGCTGCCAATGAACAAGTAGATGCTACACCGATGGAAGGCTTTAAACCCGCAGGTGTAGATGAACTATTAGGCTTGGAAGAAAAAGGACTAAGAAGTGTTGCCTTCATGACACTTGGCTATCGTGATACAAGTAAAGACCCTTTGGCATTTGCTAAAAAAGTAAGAAGAAGCTCTGAAGATTTCTTTATTAAATTATAAGGTTTCAATAAAAAGAGAGGAGCTAGTAAATCAAATATTTGATTTACTAGCTCCTCTCTTTTTATTGACTAACACCCACAAAAACCTTTGTATTGATAAAAGTAGTTTTTACCTTGATAAATCACCTTAATCTTAAAACGATAATATTCTAAACAGCTATCAGGCTCTTTCTTGATAAAAGTTTCATGAATCAATATTTTATATCTTTTATTGGCAAAAGCTTCTGGATAATACTTTGTACCTTTTATAGCTTTAAAAGCTTCATCTTTTCCTGTTAGATTAAACAACGCTATATTATCTTCCTCATCAGATTCTGACAAATTAGCAATCGTTTTATTATTTCCTTTTTCAATATAACAGCCTGCATGGTGTTTTGGGTCTTTTAAGGCATGGAAGACTGGCTTTTGTGTTAAAGCCTGCCATGTAATCAAATGCATCCCAAGCATCATTACGATTTTCATCTTAGTATTAGTTAAGGACTAAACTTATTTCCTTTGCTGAACTTTCAATGCTATCCGATTTACCATTATTAATAGGTACTACAGCCTTTCCATTCAAGACAAAGTGTTGATATTTTCCCGTTGGAAAAGTAATGATAATTTTCCAATCTGGTTTTGTTTGTTCTATTTTCAAGGTCGTCCTATTGTTAGCACTATCATAATGAATATTGATGTCATTATCGCCAACTTTTACATTTTCTAAACTCGCTTTATTCCACGTACTAGGCATTTGTGGTTGAATCACAATCGTTTTCTCCGAAGCCTTGGGCTGTATTCCGAAAAATTGTTGCACGATAGGAACACCATAACTATATAAATTCCAAGCCTGTGCTACCATGCCATAGTCAGGCGAGACTTCGTAAATAGAACCGGGTAAGGCAAAACTAAACGATTTGGTCATTGCGTTTAAATAATGTAATGCCTTATCTGGGCGACCGTAATTGTTTTCAGCGATGGCTAATACGCCCGTTGGTAAGGTCATTACGGCTCCTGTATAAGTAAATATCTTCCGATTCAGCGATGTTGGCATTTCGTCTTTTCCTGCTGTTTCGTCGCGGTCGATGCCCGTTACAAACACACCAAACGGACTTACAAATTTGCTGGCAGTATTCAAGGCAACAATGGCTTTATCAGTATCAGCAATGCCCATTTCCATAGGAGTATTCACTACCCAATTATGATGAAGCACAAAACCTTGGGAAGTATTAGCAGGCAATGCTGAGATTTTATTTTTAGTAATGTTGAGTTCTTCTACAGCCCACGGTTTTTTTAGGGTATCGGCTCTGATGATGGCATCATCAATTAAATGTAAGGCTTGTTCTTTAGTACCAATAAAATCAGCAAAGGAATTTGCATCGGCCACCCAGAAATCTTTATTGATTTTCTGACGGATTAATTGTGCCTTAGCGGAATACGTTGTTGCCAAGGCATTATCATTCATTGCTTTTGCCATTTCAGCAGCATCTGCAAAGGCTTTTTGTGTATAAACAGCTACGTCAATCATTTCTGAATTCATCCCATGAATTTCCATCATGCCAAAACCATCTGGAAACAAATTGCCGTTGGCATCATTCTTAGTCATTAGCCAGTCTAACCCCTTTTTAATAGTTGGGAAATATTTTGCTAGAAACTCCTTATCGCCTGTCCATTGATACACTTTATAAATAAGCGAAGCAAATTGTGGTGTTTCGTTGATGTTACCCTCATTATAAACCGCCCCGTTTGTTGAAACTTCGTGGAGGATTCTTCCATTGCCACTGGTTTTTTCTGAAAGCTTAAGGATTAAGTCTATCGTACTATAAACTACATCTTTTCTACCTGTAGCAATTAGTCCTTGCAGGGCATACTCGCCATCTACCCCAAACCACCAAGGATAGTCGGGTAAACCAGCTGATAATCCGCGCCCGATTTCAGGCACATTGCGAATCAACCAATCAGTATCATACTTAACCCAACGAAAAGCTTGTTCTAATTTTTTATCAGGAATTGTCAACCGTGTTTGATTATCAATACCTTCATAGCGTATTCGTTTTTCAGCCAATAATTTTGAAGCATTCGTTTGAACAAACTGATAGGTATCTTTCATCTGCTGAGAAGATTGATACGACCCTGCAATGGTAATAGGAATGGTTTTGGCGCTATTCGCAGGAACAGTGAGGGTAAAACTTAAAGCTGCCCTACAGCCTTTTCCTTGAGGTTGATAATGACAAACAGGAGTAGTATTTGCCTTCTCAGCATTTAGTCCACCAAACATGACAAACCAAGGATTTAAGGCATCTTTAGCTATCCAAGTATTGGTGGCTTCATCCCATGTGGCTTCATCAGTGCCATCCATCATTCCTGTTCTTTCGCCTAACCAAACAGGTCGTAAATCAGTGTAGGTATCAAATAAAAAGGTAAACGTTTTGTCAGTAGCTTCTGTATTGTTGAACGTATATTCTATTACTATGGCTTCTTGTCCGTCAGGCACAAACTGAAAGCGTTCGATGGATAAACCTTTTATGGTTGATTGATAGGTATGTTTGTTCGCAAAGGGATAATTAACGAATTCATCAGCTTGAGATAAGCAAGTAGATTGCCCATTCATCATAATTGTTTCTGTAAAGCCATCTATTAATTTGATGGGATGGTCCCAAATACCCCCCATTTCGCCCGCTACGTGCCAACCCAAATCAGGAAACTGACCGTTCTGATGACCAATCATATATAACCTGTCGCCCGCAGTAACATAAGGAGAATTTAGGTATTCAGTTCTTCCTTTAATACTTTCAACATTGGATAATGATTTTTCTAGGTTTAGCTTTGAGGAAATTTTTTGAGTACAGTTGGTCACTAAAACGCTTATCAACGCAAGACCAAGTACACTAAATCGTTTTTTAAGGATATTCATAGATTGTTTATTTATAAAAATGGAGTTGATAATCAATTACAGTAGTAACAATATTTTTATTTATCTACAGGTAATTCAGGGTATTTTCTTGTATAAATATCAGAAAATTTGTGAACAAAATAAGGGAAAATTTCCAAGCAAAATACCATCATTTATGTTGAATCATTATTTAAAATAGTATTATTGCAGTTAAGTAGTGATTAGTAAATAGTGATTGGTGATTAGCTGTGCTTGCCTAAAATAGGTTGACATAACTTTCAACATATATATGATTAAATCGAAATTAGATTCTAAAAAAAAGTACATGTGTTTCAAGTTGCTAGTTATCAATTGTTTACGATAAATAGAAACGTTACTTTAATTTTATTGATTACTTAACAAAAACTTTGTCCAATTAAAAACTAAAAGACCAAATGAAAAAAACACTGTTTATTGTATTGCTCTTGGCAAGCTTTTCAGGCAAATCCCAAAAAAGTAGTTTAAATATTATTCCTCAGCCAGTAGAAATTGAACAAACTGCTGGTTTATTCACCCTTACTAAATCAACTGTTATCAGCTACAATAATGCTTCGGCACGTTCGGTAGCTGATATGTTAGTACAGAAACTAAATACACCCACAGGGTTTTTATTGAAAACACAAGAAGGCAAAGGCGGTGCGATACAATTGATTCTTAATGAAACCACCAACGATAACATAGGTAAGGAAGGTTATACCATTGTATCAACCACTAAAAGCGTGATTGTTAGTGCTAACACTACGGCTGGTTTATTTTATGGTATTCAAACACTTGTTCAATTATTACCAAAGGAAATAGAAGCCAAAGCTGTTGCAAAATCTTCATGGACGATTCCTGCAGTAAAAATTACAGATTATCCAAGATTTGCTTGGAGAGGCGTAATGTTTGATGTTAGTCGTAATTTCTTTTCAAAGGAAGATGTGAAAAAATACATTGACCAATTGGCCAAAATGAAATACAATACTTTCCATTGGCACTTAACAGATGACGAAGGATGGAGAATAGAAATAAAATCGTTACCAAAACTTACACAGGTAGGTGCCTTCAGAGTACCTCGCTCAGGACACTTTGGCGACCGTGCTATTCCTAAAGATGGTGAAGCTGCTACGGTAGGAGGATTTTATACACAAGACGATATCAGAGAAATAGTGGCTTATGCACAAGACCGAAACGTAACGATTGTGCCAGAAATTGATGTGCCAGGTCACAGCATGGCAGCTATTGCTGCGTATCCAGAATTAAGTTGTAACAAGAATCCAAAAACTTTTGTAAACCCTGGGGCTGCGATGGCCGATTGGTACGGAAACGGTACATTTAAAATGTTGTACGAAAATACGTTGAACCCTTCGGATGAAAAAGTGTATGAGTTTTTAGATAAAGTATTTACAGAAGTAGCTGCGCTTTTTCCTAATAAATATATCCATGTGGGTGGTGATGAATGTTACAAAGGTTTTTGGGCAGCAGACGAAGGTTGTCAGACATTGATGAAGCAACTCAACATTCGCCATGTGGAGGATTTACAGGGCTATTTTATGAATCGTCTAGAAAAAATCTTGAAAGCAAAAGGAAAAAAACTGCTTGGTTGGGATGAAATTTTAGAAGGAGGTATTTCGCCAGAAGCTACCGTAATGAGTTGGAGAGGAATTAAAGGAGGTATTGAAGCGGCTAAAATGGGTCATGATGTAGTAATGACGCCTACAACTTTTGCCTATTTAGATTATAACCAAGGAGAGGCTACTATCGACCCACCGATTTATGCAGGTTTGCGTGTCAGTAAAAGTTATAGCTTTGAACCTGTGCCTGATGGGGTAGATGCTAAATATATTTTAGGTGGACAAGGAAATATGTGGACAGAGCAAATCCCATCATTGAGATATGCTGAATATATGTCGTATCCAAGAGTATGGGCGCTAGCAGACGTGTATTGGTCACCGAAAGCATCTAAAAATTGGGATAATTTTGCTAAACGCATGGAGGCACATTTTGAAAGAGCGGAGTTAGCACAAATAAATTATTCTCGTGCTGTATATGACGCCATCGTAAAAACGACACTAAAAGATAGTAAACTTAGTTTGGAGCTAGGAACAGAGTTGTCTGATTTGGATATTTATTATACCATTGATGACACCATGCCTGACAGTTTTTCACCTAAATATAGCAATATCGTAGAGTTGCCTGAAGGCCCTATTACGTTAAGAGTAATTACGTACCGTAATGCAAAACCAATTGGTCATTTGATTACCCTTAAAAGAGCAGATTTAGAAAAGAGAGCTTCAAAGAAGTAGGGTTATATTTTTTAGAAGAATAGTATAAAAAACAATGTTTCATTATTCAAGTTTGTTTATTTTCTCAGGAAAAAGGCTTAACTTGAATAGTGAAACATTATTTTTTTACAGGATAATTGGTCTTTATTTGTTTGTACAAATGCTACTTTATTTCCTTCTAATTGCGCTATAGGTATTGTTTATCAAGGTGAAAGAAATTATTTACGCTCTAAAAAAGAAAAAATAATATTTTTTAACGTATTCAACATACTTTAGCCCGATTATTGTTTTAAGAAATACAAGATATTTTTCCTCTTATTGATGTATGTTTTGACAACCTACAAGAGAGGAAAATATGATGCTGGCAACCACACACACTTTCTAAAATTATGATATTGTCTAGACTTAATATAACTGCCCTTTTGATAATTACTTTTTGGATACCCTTAACTGGGCAAATACAAAAACCGCATTTCAAAAGATTTTCAAATACTGAGGGGCTTTCTCAGAGCCACGTAAGGGCTATACTAAAGGATAGCAAGGGATTTATGTGGTTTGCAACGGGCGAAGGACTTAATAAATTCGATGCTTATAATTTTACAGTGTATAAACATGCTGCAGATAACTCCAAAACCATCAGTGATAATTTAGTATTTGATATATTAGAAGATGACGAAAACAATATTTGGGTAGCTACGGGCATAGGATTGGATAAGTTCGACCGTAAGAAAGAGGTCTTTACACATTGTATTAATGTAGATAAAAGATTAATCGTAAGAGATATTTTTCAGGATAGCAAGAAAAGAATTTGGTTAGGTACCAATTTCGGGCTTGTGCTATATAACCCAACAACAGGAAAATATATTACTTATAAACACGAAGAAAATAATAAGAATAGTTTAAGTAACGATTTTATTTTCAAAATCTGCGAAGATAAAAATCATGAAATCTGGATTGCTACCCAAGATGGATTAAACAGGTTTAACCCAGAAACAAAGCAATTTGTAAAGTATTTTCATGACCCTAAAAATCCTACCAGTATTTCTTCAAGTTTTATCAAAGCTGTTTACCTAGATTCTGAAAATACTATTTGGGTCGGTACACTTGGAGGAGGCATCGCCAAGTTTAATGATAACACTAACAACTTCACTATTTTTAGACATAATCCTAAGAACCCTAATAGCCTAGCCCTTGATGATATTTTATCTTTTATGGAAGATGAAGAGCATAATCTGTGGATAGGTACGGAAAATGGAGGAATCAGTGTCTTTAATAGAAAAACGAATGTTTTTACTACCATTGAAAATGACCCTAACGATAATTCTAGTTTGAGTAATAACTCTGTTTATAGCATATACCTTGATAATATCGGGAATATGTGGATAGGGACTTATTCAGGAGGGGTGAGTTATTTGCCAAAATCAGGAAGTAAATTTCCTCTTTTTAAACATCGAATAGGTGAAAACAGTTTAAACAATAATATTGTACTAGCTATTGAAGATGATTACAAAGGGAATGTCTGGATTGGTACTGATGGAGGTGGTTTAAATAAGTTCAATCCAATTACAAATCAATTTTCGTATTTAAAACATGACCCCAAAAATATCAATAGTCCTAGTACAGATTACATCATTTCGGTGTTGGAAGTAGAGAAAGACATATTGGCTTTGGGATATCATAGAGGTGGATTTGATTTATTTAATACTAAAACGGGAGTATTTACGCATCACATTCCTGAAGAAAACAATCCCATTTCTATCTCATCCAAGAGTGTAAATATTATTATCAAAGATAAACAAGCGAACTTATGGCTAGGTACTTGGCGAGGAGGACTAAATTTCTATGATAGAAAGAACAATACTTTTACTCGTTATATCAATAACCCGAAGGATAATACAACCCTTTGTGATAATGTTGTAACGACCCTTTGTGAAGACAAAAAAGGAAATATCTGGATTGGTACTGAAAATGGACTTGATAAATTTGATATTCGTACCAAACAATTTGTCCATTACAAACACGACCCTTCAAATCCTAATAGCTTAAGTAATAACCTAATTTATGTTATTGAAGAAAATGAACAAGGAGAAATCTGGATTGGTACTGGAAGTGGATTAAATATTTTTAATCCTAAAACCAATGTTTTTACCAAACTGAAAGAGAAGGACGGACTACCAAATGAAGCAATCAATGCCATTGTAAAAGACAATGATGGTTTCTATTGGTTAAGTACTAATAAAGGCGTTTCGAGGTATGACCGTAAGCATAAAGTATTTAAGAACTATGATATTTCTGATGGTTTGCAAGGCAATGAATTTAAAATACACTCGTCTTTAAAAACACCAGATGGAAAAATTTACTTTGGAGGTTCTAACGGATTTAATGCTTTCTATCCTCAAAAAGTAATAGATAATGCATTTGTTCCACCGATTTATATTACTAATTTTTTCATTTTTAATAAGGCTGTAGAGATTGGCAATAAATCTCCGCTTACAAGCCACATTAATGAGACGAAGAAAATAGAACTTGATATGAAACAATCAGTGTTTTCATTTGAATTCGCTGCATTGAATTATACTTTAGCTGAAAAAAACCAGTATGCTTATAAATTAGAAGGTTTTGACAAAGATTGGAATTATATAGGTAATAAACGAGGAGCAACCTATACTAATTTAGACCCTGGCCATTATATATTCAGAGTAAAGGCATCAAATAACGATGGCTTATGGAATGATGAAGGAATAGCCATTGATTTGATTATTACGCCACCATTTTGGATGACGCTTTGGTTTAGGGTATTGATGAGTTTTGTCATAATAGGGGGAGCTTTTGCTTTTTATCGTTATAGAATAGGGCTAGTAAATGTAAAAAAAGCATTGCTAGAAAAAGAGGTGAAACTCAGAACAGCCCAATTGATGCAATCGACGATTGAAGAAAGAAAAGCTAGAAAAGAGGCTGAGCAGGCAAACCGTGCCAAAAGTATTTTCTTGGCAACAATGAGCCACGAAATCCGTACGCCTTTAAATGGTATCATTGGTGTGGCATCGCTGTTAGAAGAAACTCAGCTAGACGAAGAACAACGCAATTATTCTAAAACGATTCATGCTTGTGGAGATGATTTGTTAACGGTAATTAATGATATCCTTGATTTTTCTAAGATTGAATCTGGGAAAATGGAGCTTGAAGAAAAAGACTTTAATATACGTGTTTGTACAGAGGAGGTTCTTGATGTTTTTGCAGTAAAAGCGGCCTCATTGAAATTAGACTTACTTTGCCAAATAGAAGCAGATGTGCCTAACCAAGTAGTTGGAGATAGCCTCAGATTAAGGCAAGTACTGTTGAATTTGATAGGAAATGCTATTAAGTTTACACAGCAAGGAGAAATTTTTGTCAGAGTATTTATGATTAAAAATGAAAAGAATGCTCCTTTAGAAATAGGTTTTCAGGTAATAGATACGGGAATAGGTATTCCAGCGGATAAAATAGACAGGTTGTTTAAAGCATTTTCTCAAGTAGATTCTTCAACAACCCGTAGATACGGTGGAACTGGATTAGGATTGGTAATTAGTGAAAAATTAGTGTCTTTGATGGGAGGAACGCTTGGCGTAGAAAGCGAGTTTGGTAAAGGAGCTACTTTCACATTTTCAATACTGGTAGCTGAAAGTACTGCCCCTGAAATTGTAAATACTATTCTGCCTAAAGCTGAATTTTTAGAACATAAAAAAATACTAGTGGTGGATGACAATTCAACCAATAGAAGTATTTTGAAAGCGCAATTAGAGCAATGGAAAATGATTCCGTTGATTGCCTCCTCAGGGACAGAAGCATTAGCTTTTATTGAGAATGAACAGGAAATCTGCATGGTGATTTCAGATATGCAAATGCCTGAAATGGACGGAATACAGTTATCGTTAAAAATAAAGTCCATTAAACCGAAACTACCCATTATGTTGCTTAGTTCTATTGCTGATGATCAACATAAGGCTTATCCAGATTTATTCTGTTCGGTACTTACAAAACCTGTAAAACAACATACATTATATAAGAATATCCTTACAAATTTAACAATAAAAGAAAATAGAACTTTGACAGATAAAACATTCACTCAACCCGTCGTTCAAAAATTAGCAAATGATTTTGCTGAACGATTCCCCGTATCAATATTGGTTGCAGAGGATAATCCGATGAACCAAAAATTTACCCTTAAAGTATTAAGTAAATTAGGATACGAAGCCGATTTGGCTGAAAATGGACTAATAGCATTAGAAGCATTTGATAAAAAAGAATACGATATCGTTTTGATGGATTTACAAATGCCCGAAATGGATGGTTTGGAAGCATCGATGAAAATAAGACAAAATACGACTATCAAACAACCTGTTATTGTTGCGATGACTGCCAATATGATGAACGATTGTCAGGCCGACTGTGATGCAGCAGGCATGGATGATTACATCGGTAAACCTTTTCAATTAGAGGCTTTTGTGAAGTTACTAGAAAAATGGGCTGGGCGAATCAAAGAGAATAGGACGCAGGTAGCTAACTAGGCGGGCTTAAAATATGGAGGGTTATTTATCTAATAATAACCCTCGTTTACTATTTCTTGAAAAACAAAAGGGGTAAATTTCCTTTTTGAACGAAGTGTTTTGTAACGCTATCATTGAAAAACTTATCTAATAAAGACTTTTCATGGATAGCCAAGACAATTACATCTGGTTGATGATTCTTGATGTAAGTTTCTAGTCCTTCAATAATTTCAGCACGATTGATGCATTTTACTTCTAAGTTATTCCCTTGAAACTTGTCTTCTAAAAAGCCCTTCATTTCTTGAATGGCATATCCTGCATTAGGCTCAAAATAATCATGAATATGAACAACCTTACATTTCACGCCTAATGGCTGAGTAGTTGTTAATATTTTTTGAATAGCCGCTACTTCATCTCCTTGAAAATCTGCCGCATACAATAAGTGTTGAGGATAGTTGATTGGAGCATTTGCTGGTATAACCCAAACAGGGCAACTAGCAGTTTTCATTACTTCTTGAGAATGAGTGCCCAACCAGCGTTCAAAAACATTACTAGCCCCTTTTGTACCCATCACAATTAAGTCTGCTTTAATCTGCTTGGCAATACTTACAATTTTATCCGTCGCTAAGCCATATTCTACTTTTTGAGTTATCCTTTCAGGAACTAAACCTGTTTTTTTAATAAAATCTATCGTAAAGTTTTCAAGGTTTTGTTCTGCTTCTTGTCTATTTCTGATGATGAAATTCTCAATATCAGAGGGCAATTGGTACTCAGAAATAATAGGAATACTATATATGTTCAGTAAAACTACTTTTGCATTAAATAATCTTGCTAGCATACCTGCATATTGTGCTGCATGTTTCGCATTATCACTAAAATCAGTAGGAAAAAGGATCGTTTTCATAAAATTGAAATTTTAATTTATGTTTTAAAGTTCCTTTATTAATGATTAGGAAATTATGACTGTACTTTGAATAAAAAATGACATTCATCAGCTTGTCAGTTTTATTCAAAAACAGTATTTTTTTCATCTATTTGATTACAGATACTCATCATAAAATACCTACGAATATCTGTATGCTCGTGGATGAGGGCATCGATTAAAGATTTTTCAAAAATCAAAAAGATAGAATGCTCTAATACTTTTACTGAGTAAGGATGGTCTTTTTCTAAAAGCATTTCTTCTAACCCCAAAAAATACCTTTTGTTTTTAAGGACAACTGCCTCTTTTAAACCGTCTCTTAATTCTACACTTCCATCTTTGATATAAAAAACGTAGTCGGGGTGTTGTCCTTTTCTATACAAATAATCACCTTGTTTAAAACTCAGTTGAATACCACTGGACAATATTACTTTCTCTGCTTTATTCATGTAAATGTTTATTAATCTGTCGCCAAGTTAGCTCTTTTACTTACTTCGCTGAAATGATTTTTATCAATACAATTAATGATAAAATAAGTCTAGCACTAGCTTATAAATAATTGTACCTCATGTATGTACTGGCGTATTAATTAATCGTATAAACTGCTTATTTGTAATAATTTATCAGCCCTCAGAATCGTAATTTCGCTTCCACGGGTGCTTACGATACCCTCCTCCTTAAATTCAGAAAGGAATCTGATGACGGTTTCTTTGGCCGTACCTACAATGGAAGAAAGGTCTTCGCGCGAAATGGAAATCGAAAAATGTTCCGTTTTTTTATCATCATAAGTGCTTTTTAATAAAAGTAATGCCTCCGCCAAACGTTCTCTGACAGGTTTCATCGCCAAGTGTACCAACTTATCTTGGGTGTCGCCTAATACCCTGGCAAGCATCTTCATCAAATCACTAGCTACTTTGACATTGGTATCGATAAGATGGTTAAATTCAGTGGCAGATATAAAACAGGCCTGCGTATCATCCAAGGCAATGGCTGAAGCACTATACTTGGTGTTTTCAATCAAAGAGCGATAGCCTAATGTATCCCCTTTTTTGACAAGTCTTATTACCTGTTCTTTGCCGTCAGAGCCTAGCCTGCTTACTTTTACTTTTCCATTGAATACACAAAAGAGCCCTAAAGGACGATTCCCCTCATGAAAAATAACCTGTCCTTTTTTATAAGTATTGAAGCATTTGCTATCGTTGAGATGATTTAATTCATCATGTGAACAATTTTTGAAAAGTGACGAATTCTTAAATTCGCAAGTATTACAGTTGGGATTCATAAATTTTCTGGATTATTATCTTCGAAATTCCCTATTTATATCTCTTTTGTAAATGACTTTAATCAGTTTTCCCAATCGCTTTACTCATGTTTTACAAATTGTTTAAAGATGAACTTTGATTCATCAAAAATCAATTTTGCATTTTCACAACGCTACTCACATGATTACCACTACCGATACTGCTCAACTATGTTTTCATTGCGGAAACGAATGCCCCGACGATTATATTCATATTGAAGAGAAGTATTTTTGTTGTGATGGATGCAAGACAGTTTACGAGATTCTAGACCAGAATAACCTTTGTAATTATTACGAAATAGAGCAGAAATCTGGTAATACCCCTCAAATTTCACGGTTCGATTTTTTAGATAATCCTGATATTGCCAAAACACTATTAGATTTTCAGAATGAAAGCATCTCAAAGGTTACTTTCTATATACCCACCATCCATTGTAGTTCATGTTTGTATTTACTTGAAAACCTCTTCCGTTTGCACGAAGGCATTGAGCGTTCGCAGGTAGATTTTTTAAAAAAACAAGTAGCCGTTACATTCAATCATCGCGTAAATAAAAACGGTATCACATTTCGTCAATTAGCCGAATTGTTGAGTTCAGTAGGTTACGAGCCTTTGATGTCGTTGAATGATGTAGTGAAGGAAAAACAACAACCCAATGATAGAAAATTACTTACGCAGTTAGGTCTTGCAGGTTTTTGTGCAGGCAATATTATGCTTTTTAGCTTTCCTGAATATTTAGGGCTACAAGACGATACCTATAAATTACTTTTTGGATATTTAAACATCGTGTTAGCAATACCCGTAGTATTTTATTCAGCCTCTGGCTATTTTGAATCTGTGTATAAAAGCCTTCGGAAAGGCATGGTAAACATAGATTTTCCTATTTTATTAAGCATATTGGTCGCTTTTTTCAGAGGAACTTATGAAGTTATTTTCAATCATGGCGCTGGTTATTTTGATTCTCTTACAGGCTTAATATTCTTTTTATTAATCGGGAAATGGTTTCAACAAAAAACATATCATTTCCTGTCTTTTGAACGCGATTATAAATCCTATTTCCCTTTAGCAGTTACTCGTTTAGTAACTGGGAACAGCGAATCTGTTTCAGTAAGTGCCTTGAAAAAAGGAGATAAAATTTTAATAAGAAACGGAGAGTTAATTCCTGCAGATTCATTGTTGTACAAAGGTGAAGCTAGAATAGACTACAGCTTTGTAACAGGAGAAGCCGCCCTAGAGAAGAAACAGTTGGGCGATTTTCTATTTGCGGGAGGCAGACAAATAGGAGGGACGATAGAGATGGAAGTGCTGAAGGATGTATCCCAAAGTTATTTAACACAGCTTTGGAACAATGATACATTTCAGAAAGAGCAACAAAGTCGTATTAAAGTATTTTCAAATTTAGTAGGTAAATACTTTACTTTTGGTGTGTTGACACTGGCATTTTCAGTGGCTACTTATTGGTATTTTCAAGATTCAAGTAAAATGTTGAATGCTTTTTCAGCGATATTAATTATTGCTTGTCCCTGCACGCTGTCGTTGAGTTATCCCTTTGCACTGGGCAATGGTTTAAGGATATTGGGCAAACAACATTTCTATTTAAAGAATGGGGATGTTATTGAAACAATGGCTAATTGCGATACCATCGTTTTTGATAAAACAGGAACCATCACGACCTCAGAAGGAGCTAAACCTCAATTTCAAGGAAAACGTCCGCTGTCAGTTTTTGAAGAAATGTTAGTGGTCTCTTTAGCTCATAACTCATCACACCCTATTTCGCAGAAGATAAAAGAAATATCATCAGAAAAACAGTTTTTAGCGATTGAAGACTTTAAAGAAACTCCTGGGAAAGGAATTGAAGGAAAATATCATAAACATTTAGTAAAGTTAGGGTCTGGTAATTTTGTTAAGTCATCCCTTGAAACAGAGACTAATTCTTTCTCTGCTTCGGTAGCTCATGTATCAATTGATGGTGAATACTTAGGCTATTTTGCCTTGCCTAATCATTACAGAGCAGCCATTGAAATGACTATTAAAAATCTTGGTAAAAATTATGAAACGTATTTGTTGTCAGGAGATAATGAAAATGAGAGAACATATTTAGAAAGCTGGTTTAAATCAAAAGAGCATTTGCGGTTTGAGTGTAGCCCTCATGAAAAATTATCTTTTATCCTTAAGTTACAAGCCCAAGGCAAAAAAGTAATCATGATAGGAGATGGCTTGAATGATGCTGGGGCTTTAAAACAGGCAGAAATAGGCATTGCCGTAACGGATGACACACTGAATTTCACCCCAATGAGTGACGGTATTCTATCAGGAGAGCATTTGAAAGATTTACCAACCTTTTTGCAATACAGCAGATTTGCGTTGAAGCTTATACGTTTTAGTTATATATTTTCATTGATGTATAACTGCGTAGGATTAACTTTTGCAGTACAAGGAACACTCTCGCCGATTGTAGCAGCGGTATTAATGCCTTTGAATTCAATTACATTAGTAGGGATAGCTTCAATAGGAATGGTTTTTAAAGGGGAAAGCCTTTTTAAAGAGAAATAGTTTTTTGTAAAATACCTATGAAATTAAAATTCTTTGGTACAACTGTGCCTACCTTAAAAAATATTTCAATTCGGATTGTTGAAAACATCAACCCAACATATTTGAACAATTTGTACAAAATAACTGGATTGTCGTAATTATTGTATTCTGAAGCTGCATAAATCCAAACCATATCCCTGAACAACAGTAAAACTAAGGTTAACAGTACCTTGCACATTGTTGTTCCTTCTTATACTATTACATATTGAAAATAGCCCTTTTTTAAAACGGATATTTATACCTGATTTGAAGAAAATGACGGGTATAAATACCTGTTTTTAGGACTATACCAATGGTCTTTTGTAGTTTGTTGAGATGCTTTATTTATTATTGTATTGTATTAAATAAAGCACTATTCAGCAGGCCTGCGGAAAGTGGCAATTATTATAAAACACTAACTAAAAAATAGCTATGAAGACTAAAAACTTATTAACTGCTGCAATGCTGTGTGCGATTACCATGACTGCTTGTAAGAAGCCAGAAAATGATACCGTGAAAGAAACCTCTGTACCTCTAAGTACCTTGCTAATACCCAAAGACAGTGCAATTGCTGATATAGATTCCTATGATTTATTATGCCGTAAGACACTCGGTGATGTGCCTGTTAGGGCTTACACCATTAGGTCTCAAGAATTATTAGTTGCCATGGGTTTAGACTCAGCATTACTTAACAAAGCCACTTATAAAAATATTCGTGTTTATTTAGCCTATCAGCCAAAGGCGCAAAATGGAAGTACAGGAAGTTTTAAATTATATGTAGTACCAGTAGAAGGAGCCAATTTGGATGTTAGTCCTGCTATCGGTGGAAAAGATGTTATGCTTGATAAAAACGGACATGGAATTAAACCATCAGAATTAGCAGGTTACCCTAATGATGACCAATATATGCTCGATTTAAATACCCCTTGCCCTAATACGTGTGCATCTAATGGAGACCTTTTAACTAAGAAAAAGCTGTAATAGAGAATGAATATAGCCAAGACGATACTTATGCTATCGGATTTACCGATACTCCTAACACTACTGTATACTATTGCTTGTTTTAATGAATTAAGAAAAGAACTACGTGTATTTTCCTATTTTATCATTTTTTCAAGCTTTATACAGTTGTTATCTTTGGTATTTTGGCTATATCGTATGAACAATATGCCTTTATTACATATATTCGTTTTAGTAGGTTTTATTTTACAAGCTTGGTTTTATCGAACAATCTTAGGTGATTTTATTAATAAGAGAATAATATGGTGTATGACCATATTATTCTCTATCTTTAGTATCATCAATTCGCTAGCCTTACAGAATATCTATACCTTCAATTCTAATGCATTAACAATTGAATCTATCCTGATTATCATCCTCACGCTTTTTTCATTTATGGTTTTTTTAAACGATATCGTTAAACAAAATGCTTATAATGATATCATCAGCTTAAACTGGATAAACTCTGGATTATTTATTTATCATACGTCCAATTTGTTGATATTTTATTTTGGGGCTACTATTGTAAGTAAATTTTCGGTAGATACTAATCTTTATACGTGGATACTACATGCGTTTTTCTCTTTTATAATGTACGGTTGTTTTTTTATTAGCCTATGGAAGCGGTCACGCAATTGAACATTGTAGAAACCATATTACCTATGACTATTATAGTTTTTATAATAGCCATAGGTGTTGTGCTTTTAAATCAGCACTTTCAAAAAAACTTATTTGAGCAAAAACTCAAGCAAGAATCCTTAAAAATACTCTACCAAAATGAATTGCTGCGTTCTAGCATCCATATTCAGGAAGAAGAACGTAAAAGAATTGCCCAAGATTTACATGACGAACTCGGTGCTGTGTTGTCTATTATGCGGATGCATTTAATGGTGATAGAACAACAAATTATAGAAGACGATACCAAAATGCGTGGAGGTATTGAGAACGTCCGTCAACTTTCAGAAGCCGCCCTTAGTAGTATACGCAGTATCAGCCATCAATTAATGCCACCTCAATTGGAGAAATTTGGATTAATAAAAACCTTAGAGGCAGTTACTGAGCAAATTAATAGAACAGGAAAAATACAGATTCGTTTGATTACCTTGTGCGATATGCCTATCGTCACGTGGGTTATTAGCTTAGGCTATTATCGAATTATTATGGAATTAATCAACAATACCATTAAGCATGCAAATGCTACGGTGATTGATTTAAACATTGTGTGTAATGCTTTTGATATACAGTGTAAATACACTGACGATGGGTGTGGAATAAACATAGAAAATGGCTCTGATGGATTAGGACTTAAAAGTATTGAAGGTAGGGTAACAGCACTTAATGGGATTTTTAAGTGGGGTAATAATGAAAATGAGAAAGGTTTTTATGCCTTTATTGAAATACCAATTAATAATAGTGTAAATCCTTTATAATTATTATTCTACAAGATTTTTAACAAAACATCACCTCAACAATCGTTTAACAATGGAAGACAAAATAAAAGTAGGCTTGGTAGAAGACCAGCTACTTTTCAGGGAAGGAATGAAAGGTATATTGAATTATGCTGGCAATAATAAATTTGAAGTAGTGTTTGAATCTGGAGATGGATATTCGGTAATTGATAAATTAAATAAGAGTAAAGTTATTCCAGATGTAATGTTGGTAGATATTTCACTTCCACCACGGCCTGATAACAAAGGATTTAATGGCTTGGATGTAACGAATGCACTGTTAGCCTCTTTTCCTAAAGTACGTATCCTTATTCTTTCAGTGCATGAGGATGAAAATTTTATAACAGATTTAATCGAACATGGCGCACATGGCTATTTAGTAAAAGATAGCGACCCTCAAGAAGTATTTGATGCTATTCAATCGGTTCATTCCAAAGGCTCTTATATTAACGAACGTACTTTGAAGGCAATTCAAGGGAGAATGTGCAAAAAAGTGAAAGCTAAAAAAATGAATATTGTCATCACTAAAAGAGAGGAGGAAATATTACAGCTTGTGTGTCAACAATATACAGCCGAGGAAATAGCCGAGAAACTTTATATTAGTGTAAAAACTGTGAATGGTCATAGAAATAATCTATTACAAAAAACAGGTTCCAGAAACGTCACGGGCTTGGTGTTGTATGCTATTAAAAATAGCATCGTTTCCTTGATTTAAAGGATAGCCTATTAAATACAAAAGCTCTGTTAAGAATAAATCCTAACAGAGCTTTTATCATTATCTGTATTATTACAATGCTAACGCTGTTCTTTGAATAAAGGCAGTTAAATCAGCACCAGTAAGCATATTTTGAGACAACAAGGCCAAATCATATACTTGTTTAGCTAATTTTTTCTGTTCTTCTACATCCGAAGTTTGAAGGATTTTAGCAACCGAAGCATGGTTTGCATTGATAGAAACAATATAATTGTTTGGCAGTGAACCGAACATATTCATGCCTCCGCCACCAGCACGAGACATATCGCTCATTCTGCGCATGAATTCGTTTTGAGTAATTACAGCAGGTAGTTCGTCAACAGGCATTGCTTCTAAAGCAACAACTTTGCTTGTATCGTTGATTACCTCTTCAAAAATCTTTTTCACTGATTCTTTCTCTGTTTCCGAAAGTACGACATCTACCGCAACACCTTTGTCGATAAGTTTTTCAATGGTATCAGCATCAACTCTTTTTAGGCTAGTTTTTACCAATTTCGTTTCTAACTGATTGATAAAATGGCTATCTAATACAGAATCTAATTTCAATACATCATATCCACGTTTTTTGGCAGATTGGATAAAACTGTCTTGTGCTTTTACATCACTTGTGTACAAGTAAATTACATCATCGTTTTTATCTTTCTGATTTTCTTGAGCAAACTCTGCATATTCATTTAGGGTGAAATGCTTACCGTCAACGTTTTGAACTAAACAGTAATCTTTCGCACGGTCATAGAATTTCTCGTCTGAAATCATACCGTATTTTACGAACAAACCAATATTGTCAAATTTCTGTTCGAAATCTGCACGGTCCGTTTTGAATAACTCCGCTAATTTATCGGCTACTTTTTTAGTAATATGCGAATTGATTTTCTTTACATTACTATCGGCCTGCAAGAAACTACGCGAAACATTCAAAGGAATATCTGGTGAATCGATAACACCATGCAACAACATCAAGAACTCTGGCACAACGTCTTTTACTTCGTCAGTAATAAATACCTGACGGCTGTATAACTGAATCTTTTCACGTTGTAGCTGTAATTCATTTTTCACTTTCGGGAAGTATAAAATCCCCGTCAAATTAAATGGATAGTCAACATTTAAGTGAATCCAGAACAAAGGTTTTTCAGCAAAAGGATACAATTCTTCG
Source organism: Arcicella sp. GW822-FHT02H01 (assembly GCF_058802005.1). Taxonomy (NCBI): domain Bacteria; kingdom Pseudomonadati; phylum Bacteroidota; class Cytophagia; order Cytophagales; family Flectobacillaceae; genus Arcicella; species Arcicella sp. GW822-FHT02H01. Next base: position 3,847,952 of record NZ_JBXANT010000001.1, read on the forward strand.
TAGAACTTAAGGTAATCTTCATCTGTTAATTCAGACGGAGATTTAGTCCAGATTGGCGAAGGATTATTGATGATTTTCTCTTGAAATTCAATTTCAATTGGTAAGAATTTACAGTATTTATCAAGAATTTGTTTCAACTTAAATTCTTCTAAAAACTCCAGAGAATCTTCAGCTACGTGTAAAATAATATCAGTACCACGAGCCTCGCGAGTAGCCTCTGAAATTTCAAATTCAGTAGAACCATCACAAGTCCATTTTACAGCTTCTGAACCTTCTTGATATGATTTTGAAATAATATCAACTCTTTCAGCCACCATAAAAGCAGAATAGAAACCTAAACCGAAATGCCCGATAATGGCTTTTTCATCTCCTTTATCTTTATATTTTTCTACGAACTCGGTAGCACCCGAGAAAGCAATTTGATTAATGTATTTTTTGATTTCATCAGCCGTCATCCCTAAACCAGCATCCGAAATGGTGATGGTTTTTGCCTCTTTATCGAAAGAAACCGTAACTTTCAATTCACCTAACTCACCTGAATATTCACCAATTGAAGCTAATCTTTTAATTTTCTGCGAAGCATCAACAGCATTTGACACTAACTCACGAAGGAATATTTCATGGTCAGAATAAAGGAATTTTTTAATAATCGGGAAAATGTTCTCGGTATGAATCGAGATATTACCTTTTTCTTGCATAGTCATTTTGTCATTTTTTTAGCTTAAAACATTTTAAACTCTACTAAAGTGAATATTTACAAATACAGTTCCAAGGCAATACAAAATGTCAAATTGGCAGGATAAAGCGATAATTAATAACCTGAAAAAGGTTTTTTCTATTGATATTAGGTAGTAAAACCACTTTAATGATTTTTTAAAAAACCTCTTGTAAAATCTTTTTGCTACGTTAAAAATCTTTTTTCTTTAAATAGGTATAAATACGTATTTTAATTTTGATAAAAAGTCTTCATATTTGTAAAACAATCTAACTATGTGCACTAACATACTTCCGACCTCATGGCTTAATGGCTATGAGGTTTTTGTCTTCCTACTATTATTGCTCCCAATTACCTTAAATTGAGCCTTTATTAAGTTTAAAAATCAGATTTCCTTCAGAAACATTTAATAACTTGTGGATCAATCAACACTGGAAAAATGAAAATTTTACTTATTGAAGATGAACCTTCACTGTTGGCATCGATGCAATCTTTTTTAGAACAAGAAGGCAATATCGTTTCATCAGTTGCTACCTTTCACAAAGCCATTGAGAAAGTAAATGATTACGATTATGACTGCTTAGTAATAGATATTACTTTACCTGACGGAAACGGGCTTGAGATTATTCGTGAATTAAAGAAACGTAATACCACAGCAGGTATCATTATCGTGTCTGCTAAAAACTCGTTGGATGATAGATTGACTGGTCTTGATTTGGGAGCAGATGATTATTTAACAAAGCCTTTTCATTTATCTGAACTGAATGCTAGAATTAAATCGGTGTTGAGGAGGAGATTATTTGATGGAAAAACGAAAATTGTTTTTGATGTGATTAGTATTTCTCCTGATAACCAACAGGTAAGTGTGAAAGATGAAATAATAGAGCTAACGGGCAAGGAATACGAACTGCTACTATTCTTTATTTCAAACAAGAATAGAATACTTTCTAAGTCTGTAATTGCCGAACATCTTTGGGGCGATTCCATGGATTTGGCCGATTCGCACGATTTTATTTATACCCACATCAAAAATCTTCGTAAGAAACTTATCGAAAAGGGCTGTCCAGATTACGTAAAAACAAGATATGGCGCAGGCTATATTTTTTCAGAAAAATCATGAAATTACTCCTCAAAACAGCGCTTTATTTAAGTTTAGCATCCTTGCCGATTGCCATTTTCGGCGTGCTGATGCTCAACTGGTTTATCCATAAATCTACCTTACACGAAATAGATGAATTATTAATTTCGCATTTTAAAGTAGTCCAAAAAAGACTAAATGAATTTCCTCCTAGCCAGTTCAATTTGCTAACGATTGATGATAATCCTCACCTAGCAATTATTCCAGCATCTATCAACATAAAACCTTATTTGATGGATTCTACCGAAATAGATTTACGCGAAAATCATAAAACAGCCATCAGGGTTTTGAAAGGGAGTGTTGCCACACCACGACATAATTTTTTAGTTACCTTGAAGCAGCCTTATGAAGAGTTTGAAGAAATTGCGGCAAAATTATCGGTAGGAGTAGGTCTATGTTTTTTAGGATTATTATTGCTGATGTTGCTCCTCAACTTTATGGTTTATCGTCAATTATGGAAGCCTTTTAATGGCATTATCGACAAGCTAAGGGTATATCAAATTAATAAACAATCGGAAACCTTCTTTCAGCCCGAAGCTACTGAAGAATTTAATTTGCTAAGCCAGACACTCCAATTAATGATAGAGCGTATTGGTAAACAATTCCGTTTGCAAAAACAATTTACCGAAAATGCCTCTCACGAAATTCAAACGCCTATTGCGGTTATTTCTTTAGAGCTAGAAACCCTTTTGCAGTCAGAGAATTTGCCTGAAAAAGAAATTTTGCATATTCAGAAATCTACCGAAGCACTTCAAAAGATTTCACAGTTAAATAAATCTTTGTTGTTGCTCACCAAGATAGAGAATAATCAGTTTTCAGAGGCAGTAGCAGTAGATATGAGTGCGCTAATAAAAGGACTCTTGAATACTTATCAGGCTTTTGCGGAACATCGAGGGATTGTTATTAAGAAGGAAATTCAGGATAATCAATATTTATTGATAAACCCTTATTTAGCAGAAATTTTAGTGGGCAATCTATTAAAAAATGCCATTCGGTACAACCAAAAGCATGGGGAGATTAGCTGTATTTTATACCAAAACCAACTAATTATCAAAAACAAAGGCGAAGCTTTACCTTTTCCTGTTGAACAACTGTTTCTGCGTTTTGTAAAACATCCTAATCATCCCGAAGCGACGGGTTTAGGACTAGCCATTGTGCATCAAATAGCAGAATACTATGGCTTGACGCTTTCCTATCAATTTAATGAAGCTGAAAACGAGCATATTTTTGAAGTGAAATGGTAATGAAGTTTCTGTCTTCAAATTTCCTCCAAATTCATGTCCTAGGTTTGTTCAAAAAAATGGATTCAAATGAAACACAAACCTTTATTGCTATGCTTGTTGATGATGTTCTCTTCAACAATTTTTGCACAAGACCTAAATATTAGCTTCAAATTAGAAGATTCTACCAATCATGAAGCCCTTATCGGAGCAAGTGTTCGCTTAATGAATGCACAAAAATCAATTGGCGGGACTACCGATGTAAATGGCTTCGTAACTTTTAAAAACCTTTCAGCAGGCAAACAACTTTTTGAAGCTAGTTTTATTGGCTATGGAAAAAAGCAAATTGAGATTACATTGCCCCTCGCTGAAGACAAACAACTCTTTGTTATTGCCCTTTCACCCGCTAAAGAAGACTTGGAAGAAGTAACGGTTACAGCTACCAGAACCAATTCTCGCATTGAAGATTTACCTATAAAAGTAGAGGTACTTGGTCAAGAAGATATGGATGAAGAAAGTGCTGTAGTGCCAGGGAATGTCGCCAGTATTTTGGGGGACATTTCCATTATTCATATTCAAAAAACTTCGCCAACTAATGGAAATCAAGCCATTAGAATGCAAGGTTTAGATTCAAAATATACACAAATTTTACGGGATGGTATACCCCTCTTTGAAGGCTTTTCGGGTAATTTGGGCGTTTTGCAAATTCCACCTTTAGACTTGCGACAAGTAGAGGTAGTAAAAGGCTCTGTTTCTACCCTGTATGGTGGTGGAGCAATAGGAGGGATGATTAATATTGTTTCAAAAACACCAACCTCTGAAACCCCAGAATTTACGGGTGTTTTAAATAGAAGTAACTTAAAAGAGACTAACTTGAATACTTATTACGCTCAGAAATTTGGCAAATTTGGTATGACATTTTTTGCAGGCGTGACCGACCAAAAAGCAGTTGATGTAAATTCAGATGGTTTTTCTGATAGTCCTTTAATCAAACAGTTTTCGTTTCACCCACGCTTTTTCTATACCATTTCAGACAAAAGCAAAGTGAATGTTGGGTACTCATTTATTACGGAGAAAAGAGCGGGAGGAGTGGTTGATGCTGTAAACCAAGAAAATAATACAAGTCCGCTTTTTGTTTCCGCTAACGATTTTCAACGCCATACGGTTGATTATAATTTTAATCATGCTTTTTCTGACAACAATACTTTTACAATTAAGGGAGCAATTAGTGATTTTAGCAGAAACTTTACAGAACAAAGTAAATTTTTTAAGGCAAACCAAACGTCATCATATACCGAAATATCTGACTATTTGGTGGTAGGTAAACATAAGCTAGTTTTAGGCGGAAACTTTACCTTAGAGAATTTCAATAAACCTCAACTCGATAGTAGTCAGCTAGTAAGTTATCAATACAACACCATTGGCTTTTTTGCACAAGACGATTGGCAGTTATTCCCAAAGCTTTCATTACAAACAGGTTTGCGGGTAGATAAACATAATGTTTTTGGCACATTTGTATTACCACGAATTTCGTTGATGACCAAGCCTTCTGAACATTTTACCGTTCGTTGGAGTGTGGGAACAGGTTATAAAACGCCTAATGTGTTTGCTAACCAAACGCCTACAAACAGTGTTACTAGTGTGAACTACTGGAACCTTAGTCCTTTAGATATTGGGATAAAACCAGAACATTCTTTGGGGAGTAATATAGATGTGGCATATTCTACGCACATTGGGGAAAAATTTTCCGTACAATTAGACCAAGCTTTTTATTACACCAATATTACTAACCCTGTTGTTGCAGAGGCTTCAATCAGTGGCAATAATAAAACTCGTTTGACCAATGCAAATTATGATATTAACAGCATTGGTACAGATACCTATTTACGACTAGAATATGATGCCATTGAGTTTTATTTAGGGTATAACCATACCATTGCCAAACGTTCAGGCTCGGGTGAATCGGATTATTTGCCTTTCAGTCCGCAAGATAAATTTTCATTGACATTGGCGTATACGGTAGAAAATAAATGGCGTTTTGGCATAGAAAGTAGTTTTGTAGGTAGCCAATATTTGTACGATAACCAGCGAGTGAAAGATTATAGTTTTTGGGCAGCAGCCATCGAACGTAAATTTGGTGACCACCTAAGTTTGATATTAAATGCTGAAAATGTATTGAACATCAAGCAGTCAGATTATGAGAGCGTTGTATCAGGAACACCTCAGAATCCATCATTTAAGCCTATCTGGGCACCCCAAGAAGGAGCAATTGTTAATTTAGCTTTGAAGTATAAACTGTAGGTTTAGACATATAAAAAAACAAAAAACGCCATAAGATTCTTTATGGCGTTTCCAATTCACTTAAACTCTACATCTATGAAAAAAACTCTCATACTCTTCCTAACGCCCGCTCAATCATCGTAGCGAGGTCATTAATTTTTTTGCATTTACCTAATTCTCCATCAGCCAATTGTACTTGATATTCATTTTCAACAATCATCACCATTTCTAGAAACTCCATCTGATTCAAATCTAAATCTTCATAGATTCTAGTGTAGGGCTTTACCCTATGTGGTTTTACATAAAACGTTTTTGTTAAAAAACCTTGAATGGTGGTTAAGACTGAAGTATTCATAATGAAAAGAGTTAGTATGATAAAATAAATTTTTGATATTTTACTGTGTTATATCTTGCACAAAGCACACTTTTCTAAGCTTTCAAGAAACAGTCGGGGCAATAGCCCCAACCGTTTATGTAAAACCAAATTTGTGTTGCTATTTTTTATTTCTTCCGAATTGGTACGATAAACCCAAGGCAATATTAGCGTTCCCATTCGAGCCTTCTGTTTGAAAAGGCATTTGATAATTTGCTTCCAATGTTCCGATAAGTCGGCGTGCTATTACATAGTTGATGCCTGTTCTTACCAAACCAAAACCTTCCGCATGATGTCTTCTTTCATTATTGTCGAAATCAAATGATGGCATTGCTCCAAATCTTCGGCGATTATATCTCCCAAAACCATCACCACCAATACCTACTCCAAGTCCAACGTAAGGTTGTAAACGTTTGCTTTTGAAGGGCATCCAATTTAATCCTAAAGATGCCTGAGCTTCTGTGATATCTTCAACTCTTCCTCCGTTATGTTGAAGTTGACCAACAATTGAAAAACGATTTGAAATGCCATATTCGGCTCTTAGTCCTAGCATTCCCCCCACTGAATTTCGTCCGCCATCGAATGAAATGATACTTCCCCCAATTAAACCAAGTCTTAAAAAAGCTGGCTTGAAAATATTAAAAGGCTTTTTAGTACTATCGCTTGATACTTTTTTTACGACTACCGTCCCAAAAATGGGTTCATTATTATTGATATTCTGAGCTTGTGCTTTAAAAACAAAAGCTAAAACAAACATTAATGTCAATACTTTAATCAGACTGTTCTTCATTTTTTATACTATAAACAAATAGTGGTTATTTTTGACAAAAAGATATACACCCCCGATTTTTAAAGAAAAATCAGGCACGAAAACTCATAATATGTGAAAATTTAAAACTTAATTACCAAACCTATAAAGTAGTCCAAGCCTAGCACCTAAAGTAGCAGGAGCATCTAAAGGATTAGGGTTTTTTAATGCTTGGGTCTGATAATGTATTTCTGCACTAGCTACTAAATGTTTTGAAAATTGATACGTTGCCCCAACGTTGCCTCCTAACAAATTCGCAATGGATGCTTGTTTGTTAGAGGCACTTTGATTGTTCGTTGGGTCTTCATAATAGTAATTGATATTATATTGATTAGGTATTTGCACGCTCCAGTTTACTCCAAAATATGGTTTGAAGTTTTGATTAAATAACAAATTGTATCGTAGCCCCAACCCAACTTGATAAGCACAGAATTGAGGTACATCTACTTTTTTGAAAGGCTTTTTCCCACCACCGCCTCCAACTACAGGCTGAGGACCACCATCAAAAGGGCTAAAACCATCTTCTTTATGATTTTCAAAGAATAAATCGTTCTTCTGTAAATCAATCACGACTCCCCAACGCTCCAAACCTTTGCTATTATGATAGCCCAGAACGGTTCTTAATCCAATTTGAGTCCCTCCACCGCGTTCTAAAAAATTACCAATTGGTATTTGAATACCGCCTAATGCACCAATTGAGACCGACTTTGGAATGACCGAGAAATGATTTTCAGCTACTAATGAATCCTCCTCCATTGCTACTGATTTGAAAGATTCAATCATATTTTTTTTATCCAAAGATGAAGTAGATAAAATAGGGCTTTTAAAATTCAGTTTATTCATGCCCATATACTTTTCTCTTTCTATAAAAGATTGTTCTCCAGTAGTTTTATTATCATATTTTTCGAAGTAAGCTTTGTCTTGGTTATTGGTAAATTTTTCAGTGGTATTGGGTACTTGTACGATTGTTTTGGTGACGAATACTTTTTGGTAAATCGTATCATAAACAATTGTTTTTTGGAAAATAGTATCAGGTTTGCTCAAATACTTTGAATGTACAGCTACTAACCTATTTTCTAATTCTTTTACTTTTTGTTGAGTTTGGTTTAAGTAATGATACAACACTGCCGAAACACCAAACATAATAGTGGCTATTGATGGTATCGCCCACATCAGTCGGGTCAGTTTCCGTTTTAAATCGTTTCTTTCCAAACGCCCTTCCATTTCCCGCCAATCACTTCCCGCAAAATTGGGAAGCTGCGAACCAAACAGTCGGTCAAAATCTTGTTCATCCATGATTTCAGTGCTTTATTAACCAAAGGTAATTACTGTGTTGCTGGATACTCGTTCATCCATTAATGACAGATAATTAGTGTGTATATTAAAAATTATTAGTTAAAATCAGTTCTTGTAATTTTTTTCTAGCCTTATGAAGGTTAGAAAGCGAAGTGCCAATTGAAATATTCAGCATTTCGGCTATTTCTTTGTGTTCATATCCTTCAATAACGTGTAGGTTAAAAACAGTTCTATAAGCAGGAGGTAGTTGCTGAATGAGGGTAGCAATTTCTTCTACCGAAAACTTTCCAAATAAATCCATTTCCATCCCCATTTCCGACGCTTCGACCAGTTCGGCAGTAGGTATTTCTTGATGCGATTTACGAAGATGGTTAATACATGTATTTACCAAAATTCTTTTGAACCAACTCACGAAAGGATAATCGGGTTTATATTGATCTATATTGGTAAATACTTTCATAAAACCATCATTTAATAATTCTCTAGATGTATCAAGGTCTGCTACATAACGAATACATACTGATAAGCCATACCTATAAAAGCTTTCATAGAGCTCTCGCTGTGCGTTTCGATCGTTCTTTCGGCACTGTTTTAGTATATGTAGTAGTTGTTCTGTCCTCATCTGTAATAGAATACACCAATTATTTTCTTCATATTGCTTCAATTGAAAAAAAAAGTTGAAAAAAAATATTTTTCAACGAAACAGTATCCACTACCTGATAGTTTATCAAATATCTATCTTAACATGCCCGATAAATTTCCCACTGAAAAGCAAAAACTGAAATAACGTTTTTAGCCACTAACAAAAAATTATTTTAAAAAAATCTAATCAAGCCCCTTTATGAATTAAAAGGGTGCTAAATTTATGGGTTTAAACATCCTGCTCTAGGATTAAAAATAGTTGCTAAATTTAATTATTTGGCACAATTTTGGATGCTTTTTGAGGGGGATATTCATTCCTGACATGAAAAATAAAGCTCTTCCTCTCTTTTTTAGATGATTACTAATGGCTTTTTGTAATGTAAGTAATTGAAAGTAAATAGTTTGGCACATTAATATGCCTACAGATAAGCAATAAATAAAAGCTTGGCACTTCATCATTTAACAGTATCAAATGTATGAACGACGATTGAAACGAGCTACCATATATATTATTTCAATTTGATTGGGACCTAAATTGTTCAAAACGTATTCCTCTATACAAAAGGACAATCTACTAACTGTACAAATAATGACTCAAATTTTTTACCAAAGCAACTCGGTTTATAAAAGTAAAAAACTAATGCAAACAAGTTTGTTTAATTGGTTTAATAACTACTCTTTGCAAGTAGTTGCCAAAAATCGTGCATTAAAAAACGACTTTAATTTTTCAAAATCGTTTTTTGCTATTTTATCATTATTAACTAGTTCGAGTACACAAAACAACCGCTATGCAATGGCTGTTTGTCGTGCTTTTATTGGGATAATATTTCTATCATTCGCTTCCTCATTTAATGCTGTGGCTGCTTTGCCCGATTTATCGGTAAGTACTACCATCAGTAATCAAAGCCCTGCTGTCGGTGCAGATATAACTTATACTATAAAGGTTAAGAATATTAATCCAGATAAAGCTACTGGGGTAGAATTAACCAATACGCTACCCGCAGGAGTTACTTTCAAATCATTAAATGTTAATGGAGTTGGTACTGCTACCACGGCTACCGCTAGTGGTGTAACGACCATAGTATGGAATGTAGGGGAAGTAGCAGGAAGTGCTGAACTTACCATGACAGTAGTTGCTACTGTCAGCAAACGAGGCTTTTGGTACACCACAGCAGAGATTACAAAAGAGACTGAACAAGATACAGATTCAACACCTAATAATCATTTAGTGTTAGAAGACGACCAAGATGGTACTTGCTTTTCAATTGAAGAGCTTTTCTATAGCGGAGATGAATATGTGACTGAAATACCAACAGGCTTTACCAACATTGTTTGGACTAAAAAAGTAGGAGCAACAGGTACGCCAGTAATTGTTACAAGTACTACTACTGATGTAACACTCTTGGCAGATGGCAATATTAAAATAACAAGTGTTACAGATTATACAGAATATGCTTTTACCGCAACCAATGGGCGTTGTCCAGTAAATGGTTGTTGTGCTTTTAAATTTACACCAGGTCTATTTGGCTCAATTGGTAGCATAGTTTGGAATGATGTTGACGGGAATAGTATTAAAAATACAGGTGAGACTGGCATAAATGGTATTACAGTAGAACTATACGATGCTACAGACAATACCTTGCTGGCAACTGATGTTACTGCTGATGGAGGAAAGTATTTGTTTAGCAATTTAATGTCTGGTTCTTATAATGTTAAATTTATATTACCGACAGGAAGAAGCTTTGTAACACCAAATGCCCCAGGCAGTAACTCAACGAATGATTCTGATGCTGGCGTAGGTGGTTTAACTACTACAATAGCCATTGATGTAACAAAACCAGCTGGTGATGTTGGCAGAGATAATTTAACAATTGGTGCTGGTATTATTTCTAACTGCGTTATTGGTGCAGGAACATTAACAACTACAACTTCTAGTTTCTGTTTACCAGCGGCTGGTGGACCAGTAGTACTTACTGCTACTACAGGAGTATCGCCTGTAGTTCCTGCTGGTTTTTCAATAAACTATATTCTTACAAAGGGTACTACTAATACTATCCAACAGATTAGTAGCACACCATCATTTTCTGTAGCACTTCCTGATGCTTATAAAATCTTTGCACTAGTATATAATGCTAATTCAAGCAGTAGCAACTACTTGAATTTATCCAATATAATTTTTGGTGTTACTAAAGCAAGCGATTTAGCAACTACGATTAATACGAGTAGTACGGTATGTGCACAATTAGATGCAACAGGTGTTAGCTTCAACGTTAATACAACACCTGCCGCTCCTTTTATCTTGGGTACTACTATTTGTTCAGGAGGAACTGTAACATTAGGAACGCCAGGCATAACCGACCCGATTTTTCAATGGTTTACTTCTGCTACTGCAACTACTCCTTTTGCAACGACTTCCTCAATAGTAGTATCGCCATCAGTTACTACGACTTATTTTTTAAGTATTGTTAATAGTTCAGCAAGTGCTTGCCCTAGCGAAAAAGCATCCGTAACAGTAGCGGTTAATCCTAAGCCAGCTACGCCAACAGTACTTGCCACGCTTACTAATAATTGTGCCATCAATGCTACAAGCGTAAACTTGGCGGACGCTATTACAAGCACAGTATCAACTGGTGGAACTTTTGAATGGCATACTGCTAATTCAACAACTTCACCTGTTATTTCAAATCCTACTGCGATAGGAGCAGGGTCGTATTTCCTTTTCGAGAAATCAAGTAATGGTTGTTATAGCGATGGAGCGATGGTGGTTGTAAATATTACTACTTGCCAATGTAGCAATCCACCTGCTGTTAGCTTAACTGCTCTTTTACCAATTTGCGGAGGAACAGCAACGCCAGTACAATTGAATGCCATATTAAGCGGAGGAGCAACGAGTGGGGTATGGACTACAGACGGAACAGGTACTTTTGATAATGCTGCTAGCCTTACTGCAAAATATACACCATCAGCTGCGGATGTGATTGACGGGTCTATCATATTGAGTTTTAAAACCAATGACCCAGACGGTGCTGTTACACTTTGTAATGCAGCGTTGGCAAATACAATTTTAACAATTAAAGCAAAACCTGCTGCACCAGTTAATTTAAAGAGTGATACCCTTATTTGTTTAGGGAGCTCAGCCAAATTATTTGCTGTGAGCGTTGGGAACACGATTAAATGGTATAGTTCAGCGACAAGTACTACACCAATTGGCATTGGTTCAGACTTAGGGTTTGCTGTAACACCAACTATTGAAGGAACTGTAACTTACTATGCTGAAGCAACTAGCCCTGAAGGCTGTGTAAGTGACCGTACCTCTATTTCATTTAAAGTATCAAAATGTTTTACAGATTTGGCGGTAGTAAAAACTGTAATCTCATCACCAGACGCTAGAACATCACCTTCTTATTTATTAGGACAAGAAATCTCATATACTATTGACGCAAGAAATATTGGAAATATTAATGCTGATAATGTAACGCTAACAGATATTTTACCACAAGGAGCTACTTTTATGAGTGCCATTCCTGCTGGACAATACAATAGTACCACTGGAGTTTGGAATGTAGGTAGTTTATCAGAAGGGTCGAATAAAATACTTTTAGTAAATGTAAAACTTAGTAAAATAGGGTCAGTTGTTAACACTGCAACTATCACTGGAATAAATGATGACCCAAGTAAATTGGCAAACAATACATCATCAGTTACAGTAAACGTAGTAGACAGAGCTGATTTAAGTTTAGCCAAATCAGTTTCAAATGCAATCCCACATGTTGGCGATACGCTTACTTATTCATTAAATGTAAACAATGCTGGCCCTAATACGGCTACTAATGTTGAAGTGAAAGATGCTTTGCCATCAGGATTGGCATTTTTATCAAGTAGTGATGTTACGCACAGTTCAGGGGTTGTTACAGGGGTAGTGGCAAGTATTGCCAGTGGTGCTTCTAAACAATTTGCTTTCAAAGTAAAGGTGCTATCAGCAGGGAGCATTACAAACAGTGCTGAAATTACAAAGTCGGACCAGCCAGACCCAGATTCAACGCCGGGTAATGGAACCAATAATAATGAAGATGACAGAAGCGCTGTAAGCATTACTGTCACAGAAGTATGTAACTTGGTTGCACCAGTAATCACAGCAATGAATAGTGTTATCTGTCTGAACGGACAAACTACCTTAACAGCTACTGGTTGTACAGGTTCGAACATTGTGTGGAGCTCAGGGCAAACAAATGTGGCTTCGATTACAGTAAGTCCAACAGTCAGCAGAACATATACAGCTTATTGCCAGAAGGATGCTTGCCAAAGTCCTGCATCAAACGTAATGAGCATTACAGTAACGAATATTACAGCACCAACTTTAGTCGCTTCGCAAAGTACTATTTGCTCGGGCGAATCATCGGTGCTTACAGCTAGTGGTTGTAGCGGAGTAGTAGAATGGCAAGTTGCAGGTTTCCCAACAGGAAATACATTAACGGTAACGCCTAGCTCTTCACAAACATTTACGGCTAAATGTAAGGCATCTGGTTGTGAAAGTGCATTAGCAACTATCAATATTATCGTTACACAAAAACCGAATGCGCCTGAAATTTTAGCAGAAAAAACAGAAATATGCCCTTCAGAATCAATTACATTAACTGCGTTAAATTGTAATGGAACGGTAAGATGGAGTACAGGACAAACAACAACTACGATATTAGTAACACCGACTGTATCAACAAGCTATAATGCTGTTTGTACTATCAATGGTTGTATGAGCAATGCTTCTGCTTCAAAAGTTATCAATGTAGTACCTATTCCAGCACCAACAATACGCACGACAGCTACATCTGTTTGTCCAGGAGGCTCAGCAACATTAACAGCAGATGGTTGTAATGGAACAGTTACTTGGTATTATGATGATAAAACTGCTACAGGAGCAAGCCTTACTGTGACACCGACTAAATCAACGTCTTATGCTGTTACTTGTAGTACTGCTTTTTGTACATCGATAAAATCAGTACAAACAGTGATTACCGTTGAGAATCCAGCGATACCAGTCATTACTTCGGCAACATCAAGCATCTGTTTAGGAAGTGCAGTACAACTTACTGCGAGTGGTTGTAGTGGTATTGTCAACTGGTCTGATGGACAGAAAGGTACGATAGTTTCGGTTTCTCCAACTATTACAACATCTTATACCGCAACTTGTAGTATTGGGCTTTGTACAAGTGCTGCATCTTTAATCAGAACTATTACAGTTATACTAACGTCAGCACCTGTTATTACTGCAGACAAAACAACTATCTGTTTGGGACAAGCTATTACTTTAAGTGCGACAGGTTGTGCAGGGACTATAAGATGGTCTGATGGTACTACGGGATTACCTAAAGTTATTGTACCAAATAGTAATATAAAATATAGCGCTACTTGCGAAAGCTCACCTTGTATTTCACCGCAATCCAATGAGTTATCGTTTATAGTAAATACTACTCCAAGTATTGTTAGTCCAATTACGACCAACACAATTATTGCAACAGGGGCAACGGCTGACTTAACAAAATTAGTGACTAGCACAGCGCCAACAGGAACGACTCTAGTATTCAAAACGACAAGTTCACCAACAACGAATACAGTCTTAACACCGACGGCAGTTGGCATTGGCACTTATTATGCCTTCTATCAATCGGCTGATGGATGTTATTCGGCGGGTACTAGAATAATTGTTTATAATCAAGCAGCTGTCGCAGATGCAGATGTGGCAATTACCATTGATGCTGATAGAACAATTGCAAAACTGAATGAAAATATCAATTTCTTGATTTCAGTAACTAACAATGGGCCAGGTACAGCAAGGAATATCGTAATTACCAATCCGCTACCTGCTGGGTTAGAATTTGTTTCAAGTTCTAATGGACTAACAGTTTCGGGAGATAAAATCGTGATTAGCTTCGATTCTTTAATGAAAGATCAGGTAAGAACATTTGCTTATGTAGGCAAGATGAAAGGAACAGCGACAATTATCAACCCTGCTTCTGTTACTTCATTAAAAGACCCTAATCTTACAAATAATTCTTCTTCTGTAACGATTAATGGAGAAAATGCTGATTTGAGTTTAATAAAAACTGTATCAAACCTTACGCCACATGTTGGTGATACGCTTACTTATACCTTAACAATTAATAATGCTGGACCAAACACTGCAACCAACGTTGAAGTGAAGGATATCATACCAGCAGGTATGGTATTTGTATCAAGCACTAATACTACTCATACATCTGGAGTTATTACAGGGACAAGTGTTAGTATTCCGAGTGGCTCATCACAAGTATTTACTTATAAAGTAAAAGTGCTTACAGCGGGTACATTTACTAGTGCAGCCGAAATTACAAAATCTGATCAGCCTGACCCAGATTCGACGCCAGCAAATGGGACGAGTAATAACGAAGATGATAGAAGTTCAGTAACGATTACAATAACTGAATTATGTAATCTAGCGGCACCATTAATTACTTCAGACAAAACGAATATCTGTTTAGGACAAGCTATCACGTTAACAGCGACAGGTTGTGTAGGAACAGTAAGATGGTCTGATGGAACAACAGGAATTCCTAAGGTTATAGTACCTAATGGTAATATAAAATATAGTGCTACTTGCGAAAGTCTGTCTTGTATTTCTCCACAATCAAATGAATTATCATTTGTGGTAAATACTACCACAAATATTGTTAGTCCAGTTACAATTAATAGTACTATTGCAGTAGGAGCAACGGCTGATTTAACAAAACTAGTTACTAGCACGGCACCAACAGGAACGACATTAGTATTTAAAACAACGAGTTCGCCAACTACGAATACTGTTTTAACACCAACGGCTGTAGGGATTGGTACTTATTATGCCTTCTATCAGTCAGCAGAGGGATGTTATTCAGCGGGTACTATAATTATTGTAGACAATGGTACTACAACTCCTAATGCTGACGTAGCTATTACGATTGTTGCAGATAAAGGAACTGCAAAACTTAATGAAGATATCAACTTCACGATTTCAGTTAAAAACAATGGTCCGGGTACAGCAAGGAATATCGTCATTACAAACCCTTTCCCAGCTGGTGTAGACTTAATTCTAATTCCTGCAGGATTAACAATTTCAGGTGGTAAAATCGTAATTAACTTAGATTCGTTAGAAAAAGATCAGGTAAAAACGTTTACTTATGTAGCCAAAATGAAAGTAACAACCGCAGTAACAAACCCTGCTTCTGTTACTTCATTTAATGATACTAATCTTACTAATAATAATTCTTCTGTAACTGTTAATGGAGAAAATACAACGGTAGATTCATGTAGAGTAGGGCTAGCCATGGCAGTGACTAACACTGTGGCGGTGTCAAGCGGTATTTACAATGTTACGTATCAATTGATTGCTAAAAATTTCTGTAAAGACACACTTAAAAATGTAAGCCTAACCAATAATTTGGCTACTACTTTTAAAACTCCTACGACAGCCATTATCATTAAAAAACCAACATTAGGAGCTGGCTCTAAATTAAATGTTAATGATAGTTTTGGCTTGTTAGATTCTAACATCGTGAATAATGTAAGTAGTTATATGATTCCGGGGGCGGTTGATACAGTCACTTATATTGTTCAGGTTACAACCAATGGAGAAACGGGACCATTTAGTGGTCAGGCTCAAATAAGCGGTAAACGCCCTACTAATGAGGTGCTTATTGCAAAGTCTAGTGATGGTACAAATGTTAATGCAAATCCAGGTGTAACGCAGGTAACTTTAGGTAACTCAAATACAATAATCGGATTAGCAAAAGAATTGGTTAGTGCTGGTTTAAAACGAGTATCAGATAATGTTTGGACAGTTCCTTATAGAATCAGAGTGGTTAATATGGGAACAACCAATATTACCAAACTCAGTGTAAGGGATAGCCTTGGGGTAGTTTTTGTGGCGAAAGGAGCGACATTAGCTGCAAAACCAACCATAACGACAACGAAGGCTGGTATAACGATTAATCCAAACTATAATGGGATAGGTGCTAATAGTAATTTATTAGTAGATTCATTAAGTACGCTAGCCAAAGGAGATACAGCCATTATCAATTTAACAGTTACTATAAGTGTATCAGCAGCAACAGATTCTGTATTTAATAACGTAGCAATAGGAACTGGCGTAGGTACTGATAATCAATCATACACAGATGTTTCAACGAATGGTGTTAATCCAGATGGAAATGGTGATTTGAATCCATCAAATGATAATGTAGCAACACCAGTTGTTCTTACAAAAGGAGCTTCTAATGTACAAGCATCACTAGGGGTTTCATTATCGGCAGTGACTGATACTAGTCCTCAATCGGATGGTTCATACAATGTCACGATGACATTAACTGCTAAAAATTACGGCAATGTACTTCTTAAAAATATTGCTTTAAGCAATGATTTAACAACAACCATTGGTAGTCAAGTAGCAGCTTGGGCTATTTTAGGAAGTCCTACTTTAGTACGAGGAGCGAATACAGTATTGAATTTTAGATTTAATGGAAGACTAGATTCTTTACTCACCGTTGATTCTACAACAGCATTACTTCCTGGTGATAGTATCGTAATCAAGTATACCATTAATATTACCAAGAATCTATTAATTGATACACTTCATACAGTTGCGTATGCTAAGGCAGTAACTGAAGATAACTTTACTGTGGTAACGGATTCTTCTGTGAATGGAGACAATCCTGATCCAAACAACGATGGAAAACCATTGGAGTCTTCGCCAACGCCAATTATAATACCAAATACAAATCCACCAGGAAAAATAGTATCTATTCCACATGGTTTCTCTCCGAATGGAGATGGCGTTAACGACACTTTTGTGATTGATGGCGTTAATTCAGATGAAAGGGCTGCCGTAGAGGTATATAATCGTTGGGGAAGTTTGGTCTTTGCATCTGAAGATTATAAAAATGATTGGGATGGAGTACCTAATACAGGGATAAGACTCCTATCAGTAGGAAGTGGTTTGCCATCAGGTACATACTTCTATATAGTAACAATATATAAAAAAGCAACAGGAGAAAAAGTAGCATTGCCAGTAGGCGTAGAACCTGTTCGTTATATGACTATTTCGCGATAAATCATTCATTGTAGCCATTCGACAGAATGGCTACAATAAGCATCACTTTATTTAATCTTACTAGCAGAATAGTATCGATTCTGGTAATTATAAAATCTTAAATTTGAATAGCATGAAGCTCAAAGGTTTCCTTTCAAGAATTAAATATGTGACAGCATTATTGTTCACCATAACAGCTGTCCATTCTATTCAGGCCCAGCAAGAGGTTCAATACTCACAATATATGTTCAATATGTTGCCAATCAACCCTGCTTATGCAGGAAGCCGTGATGTATTGAGCGCCACTGTAGTACATAGACAGCAATGGATAAATATTACGGGAGCACCCACTACGCAATCTTTTTCAGTTGATAGTCCTATAAATGGAGAGAAAGTAGGAGTAGGGTTTCAAGCCTATAATGATAACATTGGGGATTTTAGGAATGTGGGTTTATATGGTTCTTATGCTTATAGAATAAAAGTAACGCAAAGAGCAACTTTAGCAATGGGTCTTCAAGCTGGTGCAACGAGTGTTTCTGGAAACTTAACACAAACACTATTAACTCAAACAGGTGACCAAGCTTTTACTTATTCTTTCAATAAATGGTTGCCTAATTTTGGAGCAGGCATTTATCTAAGTGATGACAGAGGGTATATAGGTTTCTCGTGTCCGAGTTTAATGCGAAATAGATTGATAGATGCTGAAGCAGGAAAATCGGGAGATTCAGTAACAAGACAAGAACGCCACTATTTTTTGATGATGGGTTATGTTTTCCCATTAGGTCGTTCATTTACGTTAAAACCATCAGTTTTATCTAAAATAACGCGTGATGTGGCTTCATTTGATTTAAATGCAAACCTTTGGTTTAATGATAGATTTGCCCTTGGTTGTTCTTGGAGAACCAATAATTTGAAATTCGCTTCTCCTTTTGCTAACCAATACGGTGATGCATTAATAGGAATGCTCGAGGTTCAGGCTACTGACCAAATCCGTTTTGGGTATGCTTATGATTACGCATTAAATGGTTTGAAAAATATACAAAAAGGTTCTCATGAATTTATGCTTCGTTATGAATTTGGATATCGTAAAACGAAAATACTTACACCACGGTATTTTTAATCAATCGATTGACGAGCGTTATATAAGCAACATTCTTATATAAGAAGCAGAATTGTAAAGAAACCTCCTAGTAATACTATAGATAGTAAAATATTTAAAACGATGATTAATTTGAATAAAATTATACTCTGTTTCTGTCTGATGTTGCTTGCAACAGTTGGGGCTATTGCGCAAACTTTAAAGGATGCCGAGTATCAATTCAAGCAGATGAGTTACCTAAATGCCTCTGAAATGTTTGAACAGGTATTAAAAGGTAAACTATCTGAAGCAGACCGTCAGGCTGCTTTAATTAAATTGGCTTATTCATACAGACAGATGCGTGATTCACAAAATGCTGAAAGGATTTATCATGAGCTAGTTTCAAAAGGTACGGCATTCTCTGGAGCAGATTCTAAAGTATATTTATATTATGCACAAGCGTTGGCGTCAAACGGTAAGTATAAAGAAGCTCAGGATGTTTATGAACAATATGCTAAAATTGAAATAGCGGATACAAGGAGCGGTGGTTTTCAAAAATTATACAAAAATGTGGATGTTTTAAATAGAAATGCCGCTTGTTATAAAGTAGACTATTTATCACTAAATACCGACCATGCTGATTTTAGCCCGATGTATTATAAAAATGGCTTGGTTTTTAACTCGAGTAGAGTAAATGAAATAGGACTAAAAAGAATGTTTAGTTGGGATAATTCACATTTTCTGGATATGTATTATCTCAGTGATATCAATCAATTAACCACTACAACACCAGCAGGTTTAGGCAGTTCAGCGGATGATAAATTAAAAATCAAGAAAAGAGGTGCAGGAGTAGGCGAAGATGAATATACTGCTCCAACAGCCAACGATACTAAAACGATAGGTACTTATAGTGGCTCTAATATTTATAGAAATTTTGTAGAAACTCCTGGCGTAAAAACAGAGAGCTTTAGTAAAAGCCTCAATACAAAATATCATGAAGGCCCCATGACTTTTACAAGTGATGGAAAGAAAGTGATTTTTACGAGGAACAATTACAATAATGGTAAATACAAGACCTCTAGCGATAAAATCAACAAATTAAAAATATACACGGCTGATTTAAAAAATGGTGAATGGGAAAATGTTAAAGAGGTGCCATTTGATAATAACGATTTTTCTACAGGTCATCCAGCTTTGACGAAAGATGATAAATTAATGTATTTTGTATCAGATATGCCAGGAGGCTATGGTGGTACAGACATTTATGTGTGCGAATATCAAGATGGAAAATTTGGTAAACCCATCAATATGGGCCCAATTGTTAATACAATAGGCAATGAAATGTTCCCATTTGCAGACGAAAGAGGAAATTTATACTTTGCCTCAGACGGTCACCCTGGTCTTGGTGATTTAGATATTTTTTATGTGAAATTATCAGGCATGAATGCAGTGAGCAATGTGTCTAATATGGGAATGCCGATTAATTCAAGTAAAGATGATTTTGGATTAATTACCGACGGTGAACGCAAAACAGGCTATTTTTCTTCAAATCGTAAACGTGGAGGAACAGATGATGATATTTATCGTTTTACACGTGAATGTGATGAAAAACCAGAATGTCAGGAGCTACAAATAATCGTTTATGATTCAGACTCAAAAATGCCTTTGGATAATGCAGATGTAGAGATTTTGACTGATGGGAAATCTGTGATGAAAAAAACAGATTCAAATGGAGGATTTAAAATTTGTGTAGACTTGAACAAAGAATATAAGTTTAATGCCAGCAGAGATAACTATTTACCTAATTCAGTTTCTTTTACAACGATTGAAAGTAATTTATTAAAAGCCCTAGAGATTCCCCTGATGAGAGTAGGACTTGATGATACTTCAAATGTTGCTAAGGCTAAAAACACTTCACCATGTGCGGCAACGAAAATTATCAAAGGTAGGGTAACTGCAAGCAAAAATAAAACATCATTAGGTGGTGTTAAAGTAACGTTAACCAATGAATGTGACGGAAGTATTCAAACAGTTACGACAGGCGCAAATGGACTTTACCAATTCGAAATTTGTGAAGGATGTGAATATTCTATTGATGCTGCCAAAGAACATTTTGCTAGTAAAGGTAATAAAATAGAAAAATTGGGCGTGAATGACCCAACAGAAATCAATAGTAATTTAACGATGTTTGAAGAAGGCGACGTGATAGCACTTGATAATATTTATTATAACTATACGAAGTACGATATTCGTCCAGATGCAGCTGTAGAGTTGAATAAATTATTGAGGCTGATGCGACGTTATCCAAACATGAGAATCGAAGTACGTTCGCATACCGACAGTAGAGCTACGACAGAATTTAACCAAAAACTTTCAGAAAATCGTTCGGCATCTGTTGTTCAGTATTTAGTTAAAAGAGGTATCGCTGCTGATAGATTTGAAACTTCTGGTTATGGTGAAACACAATTGTTGAATGAATGTGCTGACGGTATAGAGTGTACAGAGGAACAGCATCAGATAAATAGACGCTCAGAATTCAAGATTATACAATTAGAATAAAGAGATAAGATAAAGTAAAAAGCCTATCCAGACATTGTTCGGGATAGGCTTTTTGCATTTATATAAGATTATACTTTTAAGCTATACGGATAGGCAAAGTTAGATTCACTTCAAAAATACTATTTGTACATTTTACTTCTAATTGTCCGCCTATGGTTTTTACCCATTCATTTACGATGTATAAGCCTAGTCCAGTACCATTCATATCTTTGGTAATATGGGCTTGATAGAAAGGCTTTATGGCTTGGGTATCCATTTCATAGGTTCCTAAAAAATGATTTTTAAGCGTCAATGTTAAGAATGAACTATTTGAAAGTATTTCAGAATAAATTCTATAATCTACATTGGCAAATTGAATGATATTTTGATAAAGTTCGGATAAAATATCTTCCACAAAAATGCTGTCATATCCCTTAAGAGGCGAAGCATTGTGGTGAGTAATCAGGTGAAAATCAGAAGGTTTGCTTTTTTTGAGTTGATGGAATAACTTATGCTCTAGTTTTATAACATCTACTTCTTCTTTTGAGGCATTTTTCCAAGGGTTTATGCCACAGATGAGTTGGTTATACCAAAGTAATTTACGCGTAATACGTAGCATCCTTTTGCCAGAAAGCCTGATGCCATCAATCAAAATTTGAAGTTCATTAATATCCAGAAAACTAGAGTTTTCAATGCTTTCTGACATTAAATCTGTAAAGTTTACTATGCCATTTAGTGGCGTAAGGTATTCATGGTTAGAGATACTTAAAAAAATATCGGTAGCATTTTTGCGAATTTCTACATCAGCAGAAGCTTTTTTGAGAGAACTAATTCTTAACCTAGAATTGATAGTTTCAATTAAATCTTTGGTAGTAAAGGGTTTTGTAAGAAAATCATCAGCCCCTAGATTCATCCCTTTCCGTTTGTCAGCGAAATCTGCCCTAGCTGATAGAAATATAAATGGAAGATTTACTAAACCTTTTTCATAACGAATAATTCTTAAAATCTCATACCCATCCATCTCGCCAAGCATAATATCACAAATAACAATATCTGGCTGGAAGGCTTCGATTAACTGGATTCCTGTCTCCCCATCTTCAGCAACAAAGCAGCTAAATCCGCTAATTTCTAAAATTGTTTTTGTATTATCGGCCAACAAAAAATCATCCTCTATCAATACAATTTTAATCATAATTGTTTTTGTGTAAGATATTATTGCTTCATATATTTCAAATTGAGGTGATTTAATCTATAAATTACCTATTTTATATTGAAGAACATCTATAATCATTAAAGAGGGGCACTGAAATTTTGTGTAGCAAGAAGAAGTGCTTCTTGTAATCTATTTTTACTAACTGGTTTTTCAAGATAAGCAGCCGTTTTCAACGTTATTCCAGCTAATTCACATAACTCTTCAAAACTACTTTGGCTAGCCGCTGATACGATAATAAGCTCTATTTGTTTATCCAAAAATTCTTCAGGATATGATTCTAAGTGAAACATAAATTCATATCCATCCATTACTGGCATATTCAAATCTAATAATATAATCAACTGCTTTTCGGTAGAATTTTTAATCCACTCTAAGGCCTCCTGTCCATCAGTAGTTTCGCTGTAAGGTATATTAAAGGATTGTAATGAACGAGCTAGCAATATTCTGTTAAGATGCTCATCATCTACAATTAATGTCTTAGGAATTTTATTCATTTTTTTACAAAATTTTATTAATATAGGTCAAATTCTCTTCAAAATAATAGCTGACATCAAAGAGATTGAGTTATTAATGATATACATGAGTTTACAGTTATATAAACTCAACATTACATAATTATTGACTCATGAAAATTTAAATATTTCACAAGTTTATTTTAATAAGTTTAATAATGGAATTGTTTCAATTTCAATAAATAATACTTAATATTCAAAGTACGTCTATCAATCATTGAATAATTTATATATTTATATAAAAGGATGACATAACTTAATTTTATGGTAAATTAAGAAATGGTCTTTTTGCTAAATTACTTATTTATTAATTAATAACAAAAAGAATAACTCCTCTTTTTACTAGGAAGTATTCTTTTTTATATACTAGTAATAGACCCATTTCAATTATAAATAACTGAAATAAAGGATAAATGTAGATCCTTCATTTTCTTTGCTATCAAAGCTGAGCTTTCCTCCGTTTATCTTCACTAAATTTTTTGCTATTACTAATCCTAAACCTGTTCCTTCTATCCTTCCGACGTTATTTGCCCTATAAAAAGAATTAAATACATTGTTTTTTACCTCAGATGGGATACCTATCCCAAAATCTTGAATACTTATCTGAAAAGAGTCTTCGCTAAAGATTAAAGAAAGAATAGGGTTGGGATTATTCCGAGAATACTTGAAGGCATTTGATAATAAATTATCCAAGATTAAAGTAAGATGGAGAGGGTCTATTTGTGCAGTACGAGGTGAACCTGTCACTTTAAAATCTATAAATCTTCCATCTTTTTGTAAAACATTTTGTGCCTCTGTGCTTGTTTTAACCAATTCAAGAATATTTACATCTTCTTTATTACAACTCAAATTGTTGGATTCTATTTTTCCAACAATCAAAATTTCGTTCATCAAATTGGTGATTCTATCAATCTGACTACTGATAATGTTCACATGTTTTGTAATATGTGGATTCTGTTCTTTATCTATCAATTGGATAATTTCAGTACTTGAACGAATCGTAGAGAGAGGCGTTCTAAACTCATGAGACGCTACGTTGACAAAAAGCGTCTTCAAATCATTCAATTCTTTTTCTTTTTGTAACGATGCCATCAAAACTTCTTCGGTGCGTTTTCTATCATTTATTTCTCTGGAAGAAGTAATAATTCGATGAGTAAGGTCGTAATCATCAAAAAATACTTTTGAATTAGTTTCCAGCCACACATAATTTCCATTGGCTTTTTTGAAGCGGTAACTCGTATAGGATGATGTAGTTTCGCCAAATGGCAATTGTTCTTTGTCAATAAGCTCTAAATCGTCTGGATGGTAATAATCAGATAGTTTTTTCCCAATTAAATCTTGAGGTTCATAGCCAGTAATTTGTTTGATAGAAGGCGACAGGTACAATAAGTTACCTTCTAAATCATGAATACAAACTAAGTCTTTTACATTATTGGAGAGTAATTCGTAAATATGGGCATTTTCTTTTTGTCTAGTGATATCTCTTAATGTTCCTGTAGCTCCAATGACAAATCCTTTAGGGTCTGAAATAAACGTAACTGAAGCCTTAATCCATTTTATTTCTCCAGTTTTTGTAATGAATCTGGCGAGGTGCTTACTCGTAGGCTTTTTTTCACGTATTAAGGCATCAAACAATTGTTCTTTTTGGGCGGCATCTTCTGGGTGCATAAACTCATAAAATGGTCGTCCTAAAGATTCCTCTATACTATAGTTGAGGATTTTTGTCCAAGAATCATTCAAGAATGTCCAGTGCCAATGCTGATCAGTTTTAAAAACGATGTCGCTAATAAGATTAATTACTTCGTGATATTGGCTTTCTGAATATTGTACGTTTTCAGTAGCGAAAGGAATCGTGTTGGGAAGTACAATAAATTGTACCAAAATCATTGAAACAATACCATTTTCATCCATAAGTGGAGTGAACTTTTGCTTTATTGTATTTGGTTCAAGCTCAAAAGATTCTCCCTCAAATGTTCTTTTATAGTGTTCAACAGTTGAAAGAAAAAATGGATGTTCTGATGTGGTTACTTTACTGATTTCATGTAATTGTGGTAGTTCATCAAAACTGAATTTATAAGAATCTATGAAAGATTTATTAAAATAAATAAATCGGTATTCTCTATCTAAAATATAAACATTGCCTTCTAATGAATTCAATATTACTTCCGATAAATAATTAATCGAGGAAGATGTCATCTGCTAATGGCGGTTTTAAATTTTTAATATGATGATAACTTACTACTCAATTGAACGGGTTTATATAATTTAAATAAAGATAAAACAAAATATTTATTCATATTAATGAAAAAATAAATATTGTAAAATCTATAGAAAAAATTAGAATAAGTATATTAGTTAGTTTTATAATTTTTTGAAATGGCGGTTTGCTTTACTGTTTGTTGGGTGTTAAACATTATTTTTTAAGTTGCGAAATTATAAAAATAATGATAGAACACCCTGTATGACAACTGGAATTATACTTATTTTAGTATAATTTTTTTAAGTATAATAATCTAAGAATAAATATAGGGTTTAGCTAATTAGAATTTGAAGTTTGAGGGTAGAAATAGACTGGTTGTGTTGAAGAATTGTAAATTCAAAAATTACCGATTACGTTGAAGTTACCGTGTTATTATTTTTTAGTAAAATAAAGGATTTTTTCTGATAAAGGTATCATTTTCGAAAGATACTCTATATTCGGATATAAAATGGCTACTTTTTAGATAATAATCTGTAGAAATTATCTGAGCACCCGAAAGTTTGGCCGCTTCAAATTGTGAAAAATCGTTTTTACGGGCCTGAATAGTTTCAGCATCAGCACGTGTTCTGACGATATAGCCGCTTTCTACATACTGTTTTATTAATGCTTGATTCTTTTTAGGGTCATTTAAAATTAATATAGCAGCCTCAGGGGTGTTGGGTAGGGCATTAACAAACATTACTCTGCCTTTTAAGGAAGGATGATGCTCAATAAACATATTTCTTTTTGTCCCTTCTTCGTCTAAAACAAAAATAAATTTGCCACGAGCATTTTTTAATTTAGGCCAATTTGATTTTAATACGGCATTTTCTAAAGTTGAGTAATTGCCTTGAATATCAGCAGGTTTGATTAGTTTTTCTTCTCCCAAATAATGTTTAATATCATCCTCCAACGCATCAAAAGTTTTAGCAACGAATTTTTCAGGTATGATAAATCCTGGTTTTCTTATCTCATCGTCTTTGGCATTCATCGTGATGAAAATAGGCTCATGCTTAGGGTTTTTCTTAGACCATTCTTTTAGTTCAATCAGATAATCTTTGAAAAGAGGATGATGACTTCTGAAGTCTATGTCTTGCACATGGAATACTTTGAAGCCAGGCAATTGCATTTTTTTTTCAGTATCAAAAGGGGGCTGATTTTTTACTAATTTCATGCCGTAAGGTTCAGCATATTTGCCTCCTAAAGTATCTGAATAAACATCAATTTCTAAATTTCTTAAGCCTAAGTCGAGCTGCGTTGTAATAGGAGGGTGGCTGTATTCTAAGCCAGATAAATCGGGTTTGTTCTTCCCATTGATTAATTTGAAGAGGGTGGAATCAATGGCTACTTTATAACTATTGTGTGAGCCAATTACTTGAATTTTATTGATGGTTAGCTGGTCTAAATTTTTAGTCGAAATAGAAAAACCAAATGCTACTATTACTGCAATCAAAAAAAGTTTCATACGTATTTATACTTTAAAGAGAATATTTTGGGCTTTTGGGAAAATGCAAGTGGGTGAAATTACTTAATAAAAATTCATCTTCTATTATGAACTATACTAATTAACTGAATGATATTTATTTTGTAATATTTTAATAATTATCGCTCTATACTATATCAGAATATAGGCTAGTCTACACAAAGTGTATCATCATATAATATGCCAATTTTTTTTTTAGGACTAAATTTATCAAAATGAGGACACTCTTAGGTTATATTGAAACATAAATCATGCTTACTTTGTAGTAATAAAGTATTAATCAGTGTTGATACTTTTAAATAACTATTAATTTAAAAATTATAATCAATGACTTCATTAGAAATCGTAAAACAATATTACGAGTGTTTTAATCAAAAAAATTGGGCTGGAATGTTGGCTCTTTTACACCCAGACGTTCGCCATGAGCCTAACCAAGGTGAGCCAAGAATTGGTATCGAATTGTTTACTGAATTTATGAAACACATGGATGAGTCTTACGAAGAAACATTGACT
Source organism: Arcicella sp. GW822-FHT02H01 (assembly GCF_058802005.1). Lineage (NCBI taxonomy): Bacteria > Pseudomonadati > Bacteroidota > Cytophagia > Cytophagales > Flectobacillaceae > Arcicella > Arcicella sp. GW822-FHT02H01. The sequence goes on from NZ_JBXANT010000001.1 coordinate 3,875,097, forward strand.
GACATGGTGTTTTTTGAAGAACCTAATAACGAACGTGTATCTGTAGAGTTTGTGGTAAATGGGATTTATAAAAAAGGTGAAGAAGGTTTGCCAGAAGCACACAATCAGTCATATATTTTACCAGCAGCGGCATTTTTAGGAATAACAGATGGAAAAATAAGTAGAGTAACTACCTATTATAACCTCCCTTTATGGATTAAATTGGTTTCAGAATAAGCAGCTATTCAATGCAGACAATCTCATATATTACCAAAAAAGGCCAAGAAATTAGCACCATTTTTGAAGATTTAGCACAATTAAGAATTACCGTTTTTCATGATTTCCCTTATCTTTATGAAGGTACGCTAGCTTATGAAATAGAGTATCTGAAGGTATATTCAGAAGCAGAAAGAGCTTTTGTATTTGCTGTTTATGACGGTAAAAAAATGGTTGGAGCAACCACTTGTATTCCATTAGCTGACGAGAGCTCCGAAGTACGATTACCTTTTGAAAAAGCTGGTTTTGATATTGATACCATCTTTTATTTTGGGGAAAGTATTCTTTTAAAAGATTATAGAGGGCTAGGACTTGGGCATCGTTTTTTTCATGAGAGAGAAACTTATGCTAGAAGTTTTCATAACTATAAGACTACTTGCTTTTGTGCAGTAGACCGTGGTGAAAACCATCCTTTACAGCCAAAGGACTATCGATCAAACGAGGCTTTCTGGACAAAACGAGGCTATCGCAAAGAAGTTTCTTTGCAAAGTACTTTTGAATGGCCCGATATTAATGAAAGTATATCAACGCCCAAAACGATGATTTACTGGAAAAGAGATTTATAAATTAACCAATAATGAACGTAAGGATTGCCTCGGCCCAATACCCAATTACTGAACATCTCTCTTTTGAAGATTGGCATAAATATACCGAAAATTGGATTTTGAATGCCGTTCAACAAAATGCACAATTACTACTTTTTCCAGAATATGGTTCTATGGAGTTAGTAAGTATTTTCGATAAAACAATTCAGGAGGATATTCAGCAACAAGTATTAGCATTACAAACCCTAAAAGAGGCATTTTGTAAGGTTTTTGCTGATTTGGCTAATAAGTATCAAGTAATTATTGTGGCACCTAGTTTTCCTGTACTTGAAAACGATAAGATTTTTAATCGAGCTTTTGTTTTTTCAACAAGAGGATTAGTAGGGTTTCAGGATAAGTTTTTCATGACTCGTTTTGAAAATGAAGAATGGGGAATAGATACTGCTGACCCTAAAAATCTAATACTATTTGAAGCCGAGTGGGGAACATTTGGTATCCAAATTTGCTATGATGTTGAATTTGCTTTAGGCTCACAACTATTGGCGTCATCGGGGGCATCTTTAATTTTAGCGCCAAGTTGTACAGAAACTATTCGAGGAGCTACGCGTGTACATATTGGTGCTAGGGCTAGGGCCTTGGAAAATCAGGCTTATACCGTCGTTTCCCAAACAGTTGGTAATGCTCTCTGGTCGCCAGCGGTGGATATCAACTACGGTTTTGCGGGATTTTATACAACCCCCGATAAGGGAATGCCCGAAGAAGGAATTATTGCTACGAAAAAACCACAAGAAATAGGATGGTTAGTAGATACTTTAGACTTTTCAGCGATTGAGAAAGTAAGGAATGATGGACAGGTATTCAACTTCAATGACCATCAACAACTAAAGGTTGGGTTTGACGAAATGGACATTAACATTCTTAGAGCTTCTATCTGAAAGCTTACAGCTATCGTCCTAACTGAATTTAAAGAAATAAACATTCACCTTCTCAAAGCTCACAACTCATCGCTCAAAGCTATGAGTTGTGAGCTTTTTTTGTACTATTTTATGTATTTTTATTAGCTATTTATGATTAATCAATAATTTTAATCAATTGATTAAAATTATTGATTAAGGACTTGTTTTTAGTTATTTTGTTGTATACCTTTGTCTTATTAATCAATTGAATTATGAAGTGCCTAACAAAATCAGCTGAAGATAAAATTAAAGAAGCTGCTATTAAAGTTTTTCTGGAAAAAGGGTTCGACGGAACTACTACTCGAGACATAGCCAAAGAAGCAGGAGTAAACAGTGCTTTGATGAACTATTATTTCAGAAGTAAGGAAAAACTGTTTTCAAGCGTCTTTGAAGAAATGCTTCAATTGTTTTTTGATGGAATTATCGAGATATTTAATAAACCTATTCCTCTGAAAGAAAAAATCTCGGATATTATCGATCACGATTTTCAGATGTATAAGAGTAACCCAGATTTGTCAAATTTTATTATTCACGAATTACATCGAAACCCTGATCGTTTTTTTAGTGCAGTATCCTTTGATAAAATATTATGTCATTCCATTTTTGCGCAGCAATTGAATGAGTCTATCAAAGCCGAGGTGATTAGGAAAATAGATATTCAGCATATATTATTATTGATGAAATCTAATGTTCAATTTATATTTCAAGGTAAGGTGATGACCTGTAAACTTTGGAATATGAATGATGCAGAATTTGATGTTTTTGCTGAAAAGCACAAAGTAATTATCAAGGAAATGATTATCCAATATTTATTTAGCTCTGAAAAATAGAGCTAATTTTTTTACCTATATTTTAATCAAATGATTAAATCAGAGATATAAATCAAAAGAATAAACTAAACGATTAAATTATTCCACTCATGATACATTCAAGATGGTCTTTCGTTTTTATAATGATGTTAGTTGCATCAGTAACGAAGGCACAAGAACTTACTCTCGACCAACTAGTAGACCAAGCTTTAAAGAACAACCAGCAAGTACAATTATCGAGGTTAAACGAACAACAAACAGATGCTCAGATTAGTGAAGTAAAAGCGAAAGCAAGACCACAAGTAAATTTGACAGGCGACTATAAACGTTACTTGAAAATTCCGGGTCAAGTAGTACCCGCATCGACATTTGGTGGAGCCGAAGGAAGTTATCAAGTATTAGCCTTAGGCTTACCTTATAACTTATCAACATCAGTACAGGTTTCACAAGCATTGTATAGTCCATCCATCAACATAGGTTTAAAAGCAGCCAAGCTAAGTGTTGATTTAGCAAGTTTACAAACTTTGAAAACCAAAGAAGAAGTAGCCTATAGCGTTTCTACTACTTATTATAACCTACAGACCATTGCTCAACAAATGGCTTTTTTGAAAAGCAATGTTGCTTCGCTTGATAGATTGATTAAAGTAACGGATTTACTTTACCAAAATAAATTATCACAAGGCATTGATGTAGATAGACTAAGAATCAGCAGAACGCAATCTCAAACACAACTGGAATCTCTTCAAGGTTCATATCAGGAATTAATCAACGCTTTAAAATACCTGACAGGGACTTCTCAATCAGAAAACCTAAGTGTAAAAATTGACATCGACCAAAATGCTGAGGTACCAACATTGATAGCTAGTGATGCAATGAACCGAACCGACCTATTGATTTTAGAACGCCAAAAAGCTTTGAATGAACAAAGTACGCTGAATACTAAAGCAGGATTCTTACCAACACTTTCAGCTTACGGTGTGGCTAACTCTACTTTTTTCGGAAAAGATGGCGATAATAGTGTGCTGAAAAATGTACCAGGATATTGGGTTGGCTTACAACTCAACTGGAATATTTATGATGGCTCTGCCAGAAAATCGAAACTTGTTCAGCAAAAAATTGAGAATCAAAAAATATCAATTCAATCAGACCAAACCAAAGAGAGCATCTCGATGGATATTGCCAATGCCCGTACTAAGTTTTATGTAGAACAAAGAAACATTGTTGCTAGCAGAGAACAAGTAGCATTAGCAGAAAAGGTGTATACACAAACACAATTGCAGTTTAAAGAAGGCACTACGGCCTTAACTGAAGTAATTCAGGCTGAAAATGCCGTACAAGAAGCTCAGAATAATTACCTAACCACACTAGTTAATCTACGTTCTGCTGATTTGAATTGGAAAAAAGCCTCGGGTACTATTATTCCTAAACAATAATATTCATTTATAAAAAATCAACATATCAAACAATGAAACGTCTTACTATCATATTAGCCCTTATTGCTACCCTTGGCTTAACGGCATGGAAATTATCTTCTAACAAAGAAAAAGTAGCAAACAAAGTTTATCAGCCTGATGTAAACCTAAAGGTTGGTGTAACTACTTCAGTAGCAGCATTACGAAATTTATCTCAAGAAAGTGAATTTTTAGGTTCTTTTACGCCTAACCGTGAAATTGAAATTAAGCCTTTGGCAGGTGGTGAGGTAATTCAATTGCCTATCAATGAAGGTCAAGGCGTAAGAGCAGGACAATTGATTGCTAAATTGGATGACGAACAAATTCGTTTTCAAATTGAAGCATTGCAAGTAACCCTAGAAGGCTATCAGAACGATTTAAAACGTTATGAAGTATTAGTAAAAGGTGATGCAGTGCCAGCAGTGAACTTAGAAAGAACTCAATTGAGCATTAGAGGAACGCAAGCACAGATTAAACAATTGAAGAAACAATTAGATAATACCGCGATTACAACTCCTTTTGCAGGGATTGTTACTTCAAAAATGATTGAGAAGGGTTCAGTAGTATCGATGGGTGCGCCTATTGCTAAAATCACAGATATATCAGCGTTAAAATTAGTAGTAAATATTCCTGAGAAATCAATTAATCAATTTAGAGTAGGTCAATCTATCTCTATCGAAACACAAGTATACCCTAACGTATACTTCAAGGGTAAGGTAAATATGGTAGGGGTTGAAGGCGATGCGGCTCATAATTATCCTGTAGAAATCATTGTTCAAAATGGTAATAACAACCCTTTGAAAGCTGGTATGTATGGTTCAATTGTGAACGAAAACCAATTGAAAGCACAAACGTTGGCAGTACCCCGTCAGGCAATTGTGGGTTCTACTAAAAAAGCACAGGTTTACATTATTGATAACGGAAAGGCTGTATTGAAAGACGTAACAATCGGCGTGACAAACAATGAATTTTACGAGATTACTAAGGGAATAAAAGAAGGTGACCAAGTAATTGTAAGTGGTCAGATTAACCTACAAAATGGTACGCCTGTAGTGGCTCAATAAATCTAACAATTAAGCTAATGAAATTCGTAGAAACCATCATAAAACGCCCTTCTGTTATCATAGTGCTATTTGCTGTGTTAGTATTAGGAGGGTTAGTATCGTATAATAAGTTGAGTTATGTATTATTGCCAGAGTTTTCGATTGGAACGCTGACTATTACAACGATTTATCCTGGAGCAGCACCCACAGAGGTAGAGTCGGAAGTGAGTAAAAAGATTGAAGATGCTATTTCTGGCCTTGATAATATAGACATCGTTACCTCAAAATCTTTAGAAAGTGCCTCTATCGTTATTGTACAGTTCAAAGCAGGAACCGATATGGATAAGGCAATGGAAGATGCACAAAGGGATGTAAATAACATGGTTAGCGATTTGCCAGACGATGCCAAAACACCATCTCTTTCAAAAATATCACCGAGCGACCAACCAATTATGCAATTGTTGGCTACCTCAAGTTTACCCAATTCAGTTTTTTATCAGCAGGTAGAAGATAAATATTTACCTGTTCTTCAGCAGATACAAGGTGTTGCCGAAATCACGATGGTAGGAGGAGAGAAACGTGAGATTCGTGTAAACGTAGATGATGATAAATTGAATTATTATGGCTTATCATTGCTTCAAGTAACGCAAGCAATTGACCAAGCTAACTTAGATTTCCCGACTGGTAAAGTAAAAAGTAAAGCTGAAAACATGACTTTGCGTTTGGCTGGTAAATTTACTTCGCTAGACGAAATCAGAAATTTAGTCATTGCTACCCCACCTAATGGAAGTCCGATTCGTGTAGCAGATGTTGCCAATATTACAGATGGGTTAGGTGAAATAGAAAGCATTAGCCGTTATAACGGTACCGATGGAATCGGTCTATTTATCAAGAAACAGTCTGATGCCAATGCCGTAGAAATTAGCCGATTAGTCCAAGAAAAACTAGCCGCTATTGAAAAGTCCAATGCAAACGATAAAGTGAAATTTGCCATCGCTTATGATAGCAGTATTTTCACGTTAGCATCTGTAGAAGCCGTAACACACGATTTATTTTTGGCTGTTATTTTGGTGGCTGTCGTAATGCTTTTGTTTTTGCATAGTTTCCGTAATGCTTTTATCGTAATGGTCTCAGTGCCTGCTTCGTTGATTTCTGCCTTTTTGTTTATGTATTTAATGGGCTATTCACTCAACTTGATGACATTGCTGGCACTTTCATTGGTAATTGGTATTTTGGTCGATGACTCTATTGTGGTTTTGGAAAACATTCAAAGACACTTAGAAATGGGTAAAAATCGTTGGGATGCTACCCTTGATGGGATGAGCGAAATCGGTTTTGCCGCAGTGGCTATTACGCTCGTGATTGTGGTAGTTTTCGTACCAATTACTTTCGTAAGCTCAGTAATTGCTGATTTACTTCGTCAGTTTTCACTGACAGTTGCCTTTGCTACGATGGTCAGTTTATTAGTAAGTTTTACCCTTACTCCTTGGATGACGTCCCGTTTAGCAAGACTAGAACACTTGAATCCTAAGAATCCTTTCCAAGCGTTTTTATTGTGGTTTGAAAGTGGATTAACCGCCCTGATAAAATGGTATCATAGTAGTTTAGAATGGGTGCTTTCCCATAAAATAGCCTTTACAGCCATTTTAGTGTCACTTTTTGTAGCAACAGGCTGGGTGATGTCCCTAGGTATTATCGGTCAAGAGTTTGTGGCTCAGGGCGACCAAGGTAAATTTTTGTTGACAATGAAACTTGATAAAAGTGCTTCATTACAACAAAACAACCTGAAAGTAAGAGAAGTAGAAACGTATTTACACAAGAATCCTGCTGTAAAAACGATATTCTCGAACATCGGTGGCGCAAGTACAGGCTTGAATAGTACTGGTCAGGGTGAAACTAATAGAAGTGAATTAACAGTTGAGTTAAAACCAGTTGAAGAACGTGAGAAGCATCTAGCTACTGAAGACTTTATGATTGATTTACGCAAGGAATTAGGTCAAAAATTTGCGGGGGTAGAATTCAATTCTTCAATCATTGGGATGGTAAATTCAGGGTCAGCACCTATCGAAATATTTTTAGGAGGCGAACATTTAGACCAACTACTAGTAGCGGCGAAAGATTTGAGTAATCGTTTAAGAACTACTCCAGGAGCCAACGACATAAACATTTCTGTAGATGATGGAAACCCAGAAGTACAAGTAAATGTAGACCGTGAGAAAATGGCGAAACTGGGACTAAACATCCAAACAGTAGGTGCAACTTTACAGAATGCTTTTGCTGGTAACGACGATTCGCAATTTAAAGATGGCTCAGAAGACTATGACATCAGAATTATGTTAGATGCCTTCGACCGCAAGAATCCAGAAGATGTAAAAAATATTAACTTTTACAGTCCGATAGCGGCACGTCCTGTTCGTTTAGCCGAATTTGCTAATGTGTCATTAAGCACTGGCCCTTCGATTTTAGAAAGAAAAAACAGACGTTCATCTGTCACCGTAACAGCCAATACGTTAGGGCTCGGCTCAGGAACATTGATTGCCGCCATCAAAGCAGATTTAGTTAAAAATCCGTTGCCAAGTAATGTAACCCTTACGTGGGGAGGTGATGCTAAAAACCAAGACGAAGGCTTTGGTTCACTAGGATTGGCCATGTTAGCAGCTTTGATTTTAGTGTATTTCATCATGGTTTTGTTATACGACAGTTTTATTTATCCTTTAGTAGTATTGCTCTCTATACCAGTAGCAGTGATTGGTGCATTACTTGCTTTAGCCCTTTCGAGTTCTAATATTGGGATTTTTGCGATGCTTGGTATGTTAATGTTGATGGGGTTGGTAGTAAAGAACGCTATCCTAATTGTTGACTTTGCCAATCAGCAAAAGGCAGAAGGCGTACCCTTCCGCAAAGCGATATTACATGCAGGAGAAGAACGTTTGAGACCCATCTTAATGACTACCATTGCCATGGTAATTGGTATGATACCCATCGCTACGGCAAGTGGTGCTGGTGCGGAATGGAAAAACTCGTTAGCATGGGTATTGATAGGTGGTTTAACTAGCTCAATGTTGCTTACAGTGTACTTAGTACCAATGGTTTACTACTTAGTAGACAGGCTAAAAGAGAGTTGGACTAAATTTAGAATGAAGCCTAGTAAAGAAGTACCATCTGTACAATTTGTTGATTAATTTATTTTTTTAATTAAACCTTATTGTTGTTTATAAGTCTAATAACATGTGGCATAGTTTTTTGGTAAACTATAAGGTATGTCTTTACATCTAATAACTGATAATAAGGTTTAATTAACATTCTTATCACCCACTTTAATGATGCTTAAATGAAATTAAAAGCTATAAAATTTTCTTTTCATTAAATTATTAACATAAGTCATTTTTTTAAGACTTTAAATAGGATAGACTTGTTTTCTATAAGTTTCTTAAAAATATTTTTTGGACTATTCCTTGTTTTAATAGGTCATTTTTTTTGATAAAAAAATATTGAATCTAAGGGTAAAAACTTTGAACCTTTTAAAAGTTTCCATAGTTTATTTTAATAGAGTAATAATTAATCTAAATACTTTTTTTTAATCATATACAGATAATGCTGTATGTATAATTCGAAGAAACCGAGTATACCAATATGTACGTTTTTTGAATTTTCTTCGTCGCATTTTTTAACTTTTAATTGTATGAAAGACATCATTGTACAACCAGCCACAGGTAAATTGGGAATTTTAATGCCAGGTATGGGTGCCGTTGCAACTACGTTTGTTGCAGGCGTTCTTGCAAGTCGCAAGGGCATCGCTCAACCAACAGGCTCTCTTACTCAAACTGCTAATATCCGCCTTGGAAAACGCACTGAGAACAGAAATCCAAAAATCAAAGATTTTGTGCCTTTAGCTAATTTAAATGATTTAGTATTTGGTGGATGGGATGTGTATGCCGACAGTATGTATGATGCTGCTGTGAATGCTGGAGTGCTTGAGAGGGGATTAATCGAGCAAGTGAAAGATGAACTTGAAGTGATTAAACCAATGAAAGCCGTTTTTGATAAGCGTTATGTGAAAAACCTTGACGGCGAAAACGTAAAAACTGGCGCAACTAAACAAGAATTGGTTGAAGCATTACTTGAAGACATTGATAACTTCAAAATTGCCAACGACTGCGAGCGTTTAGTAATGGTTTGGTGTGGTTCTACTGAAATTTATCACGAAGCTAAAGAAGTACACGCATCTTTAGAAAACTTTGAGGCGGGTCTTTTAAGCAATGACCCAGACATTGCTCCTTCAATGATGTATGCTTATGCAGCCTTGAAATCAAATGTTCCTTTTGCGATGGGTGCTCCTAACTTATGTTTAGATATCCCTGCTTTAGAAGAACTAGCAAGAATTACAGGAACACCAATAGCAGGTAAAGATTTCAAAACTGGTCAAACGTTGATGAAAACCATCGTAGCGCCAGGTCTTAGAGCACGTGCTTTGGGTGTTAGAGGTTGGTTCTCTACAAACATCTTAGGAAACAGAGATGGTTTGGTATTAGATGCGCCTGAAAACTTCAAAACCAAAGAGGTATCTAAAGGAAACGTATTAGACGGTATTTTAGATGCTAGCATCAATCCAGAATTGTATGGGGATATTCACCATAAAGTAAGAATTGAATATTATCCACCGCTAGGTGACAACAAAGAAGGTTGGGATAATATCGACATCTTTGGATGGTTGGGTTACCAAATGCAAATCAAAATCAATTTCCTTTGTCGTGACTCTATCTTAGCAGCGCCAATTGTACTTGATTTAGCAATATTCCTAGACCTTGCTCAAAGAGCTAACTTATCAGGCGTTCAAGAATGGCTATCATTCTACTGGAAAGCTCCACAAACATTGCCAGAATTAGAACCAATTCATGATATTTTCAAACAATTGGAAAAATTAGAAAATACACTTCGTTATTTAATGGGCGAAGAACTAATCACTAATCTTGGTATGGACTATTATCAAGATGTTGATGCAGAAGTAGAACTCTAATTAGGTACCCAATAAAAGAAATGGCTCTTGCTCATGTAAAATTTCAAGAGCCATTTTTCTATTATGTTGAATTTTCATAAAATCTTTGCTTCCGCACTCGGATTAGGATTTATCCCAAAAGGTTCGGGAACTTTCGGAGCATTGTTGGCTTGTGCTATTATAGCGGGTGTTTTTCATTTGGTAAACGATACTTTTTATTACCATCTAACCTTAATTATACTAACAGTAGTATTTACATTCGTAGGCAGATGGTCGTCTGCTATCATGGAAACACACTGGGGCGAAGATGCTTCTAAAATAGTAATCGACGAGGTGGCTGGAATGTGTTTAAGTTTATGCTTCATTCCATTTTCATGGCAAAATCTACTGATAGCATTTATCTTATTCAGATTCTTTGATATATATAAACCATTCAATATTAGAAGTTTTGAAAAATATGGTAATGGTTGGGGTGTCATGCTTGATGATGTAATGGCAGGAATTTGGGCCAATGGATGTTTACAAGTAATCATCTTTTTCCTGTGAGCGATGTCTAATTTTTTCAAACCTTTTTTCCGTTTTGTTCCAGTTTCAGCTCTTGCAACTTTTGTAGATTTTAGTACTTCTTATTTAGTGCTTCACTATCTAGGTTTTTCTTATACATTATCTACTATCTCAGGCAATGCCGCTGGCGCAATCATTGGTTTTGTTTTGTCTAGGCTATGGGTGTTTCAAGATGCAAAAACTGAAAAGACCCAATGGCAATTAATGAAATATATACTTGTTTCGATAGGGAATTCAGCAATGAACACCCTTGGTGTTTTAGGCCTCAGTAAAATTATAACAGCAGATTATCTAATCATAAGGGCATTAGTCGGGACGTTCGTATTCGTAGTCTATAGTTATGGATTGAACAGATTGTTCGTGTTTAATGCAAAAAATCATGAAAAAATATCTATTTAATATAATAGCAAACCACTTTAATAGTAATATTACTTTACGAACAGTATGCTATTTATTTTTGAGCATCGCTTCAATATCGTCTGTATTCGGACAACAACAAACAAAAGTAAAAGGGAAAATCATTGATAGTAAAACCAATGAGGCTATTCCCTTTGTCAATATCATTGTACAAGGTACAAAGCAAGGCATCCAGACAGATATCAATGGTAACTATACCATGGATATTCAAGATGGGCAAGCTACTAAAATCCAATTTTCATCTATTGGCTATAAAACTGAAGTAAAAACTTTTAAAAGAGATATAAGCCAAACAATCTCTATTAAATTAATTCCTCAGTCGCAAAACTTAACAGAAGTAACTGTAAAGGCTAAAAAAGAAAAGTATCGTAATAAAGATAACCCAGCAGTAATTTTAATAAGAAAGGTAATTGCTCACCGCGATGAAAACCGTAAGGAAGGATTAGACTATTATCAATACGAAAAATACGAGAAGGTTCAATTAAACCTAAACAATATTGATGAAGATTATAAGAAGAAGAAGATGTTCAAAAATTTTCAATTTATCTTCGATAATCTTGATACTTCAAAAACGACAGGGAATGTTTCATTACCCCTTTATTTAAAAGAGACTGTAGCAGATGTGTACTTTAGGAAAAATCCGAAGGATGAAAAGGTATATATCAAAGGCGAGAAAAAAATTGGGTTAGACCAATATATTGATAACAATGGTATCGCCTCATATATCAATCGTTTGTATGAAGATATTAATATTTATGATAGCAATATTAGCTTACTGACAAACCAGTTTATCAGTCCGATTTCTAATTTATCCCCAACTTTTTACAGATTCGTCATTTTAGATACACTTCAATTCCAAAATATGAAGTGTGTTAATTTAGGATTTTCACCACGCAACCCTTCAGACTTCGCTTTTGTAGGGAATATGTATATTTCATTAGATTCTAATTTTTCGGTCAGAAAAGTAAAATTAGGTGTTCCTAGAAGCATCAACCTTAATTTCGTGAACGAACTTTTGGTGGAACAAGAATTTGTACCTGTTGAGGATAACAAGCTGATGCTTGCTAAAGATGAAATTACAATTGACTTTGGGTTCAGTAAAAAAGAAAATAAAAGAGGAATTTTAGGAAAGCGATCGGTTTCTTATCAGAATTATGTTTTAAACAAACCGATTGAAAACAGCATCTTTAAGCCAATTCAAAAGAATGTTTTGATGGATATGGCTTTGGATAAAAGTGATGATTTTTGGGCTTCGGCTCGCCATGAAGGATTAAACAGTGTTGAAAAAGGAATTTACCAAATGGCTGATAGTATTCAGCAAGTACCTTCTTTTAAGCGGTTTATGACTATCGCTGGATTGGTTCTATTTGGATACAAAGATTTTGGTGATTTTGAGATTGGCCCTGCCAATGCATTTTATAGTTTTAACCCAGTAGAAGGATTCCGACTGCGTTTTGGGGGTAGAACGATGGCAAAATTGAATCCGAAATTGTATTTAGAAACCTATGCAGCTTATGGTTTTAAAGACGAACGTTGGAAAGGCTATCTTGGGGTTACTTATAACTTAGGCAATAATTCAATCTATGAATTTCCGAATAATTACCTAAGAGTTTCTTATCAGGATGAAGTGAGAATTCCGGGACAGGAATTACAGTTTATTCAGGAAGACAACGTATTGTTATCTTTCAAAAGAGGGATAAACGATAAAATGACATACAACAAAATTTTCCGTTTAGACTATCGTCATGAATCAAGAAATGGTATCAGTTATGAATTAGGTTATAAAAATCTTACCCAAGAAGCAGCAGGTTCATTGTCATTTGAAAGATACGCAAGTGCTAATCCTTCACCAGATGTTAAGCCCTATAATGAAAAGGATTTAACAAGTTCAGAATTATCAGTAAACTTGAAATTTGCCCCTAATGAGCAATTTTATCAAGGCAAAAACTATAGAATACCTATTATTAACAAATATCCTATCTTCCAATTGCGTTATAGTTTAGGTATCAGTAATTTCTTGAAAGGAGATTATAATTATCATAACCTTACTTTCAGAGCCAACAAGCGTTTCTTTATATCGCCAATTGGTTATACCGACATTACGGCTGAAGGAGGAAAGATTTTTGGAACAGTGCCTTATCCGTTATTGATAATTCACCGTGCTAACCAATCGTATTCATATCAGTTAGAGTCATATAACTTGATGAACTTCTTGGAGTTTGCTTCTGATAGGTATGCGGCTGTATTTGTAGACCATTATTTCAATGGATTTATTTTTAATAAATTACCTCTTATCAAAAAACTAAAGCTTAGAGAAGTGATTACTTTCAAGGGGCTTTGGGGAGGAATAAGTGCTAAGAATTTGCCTGAGAACAATTTAAGTTTGTATCGTTTCCCAGAAGCGGCAGATGGTACAGTCTTAACCAACTCATTAGCAAATGGGCCTTATATGGAAGCTAGCGTTGGTGTATCTAATATTTTTAAAGTATTTAGGATAGACTTGGTAAAACGACTTTCGTATTTGGATAATCCTAATGTATCTGAATACGGTATTCGTGGTAGGTTTAAATTTGATTTTTAATACTCTAAATAATCTCTTAAAGCTATGTATACATTAAAAACTGTGGGACAACAGGTAATTTATCAAATTATCAATCCCTTTATTAAATTATTGATTGCGTTAAAAGTAACGCCAAACGTGATTACAACGATTGGGCTGATTCTGAATGTTTTTGCAGGAGGTATTTTTATATACGCTGCCGAGGCTTCGTTCCGAGGTGACTTTAGTTATATAGGGTGGGGCGGAGCAATGATTTTGTTTGCTGGTGTGTTTGATATGATTGATGGAAGGCTGGCACGTGTAGGCAATATGTCTAGTAAATTTGGAGCCTTTTACGATTCTGTATTAGACAGATATAGCGAAATGTTCATGTTTTTGGGCATCTGTTATTACCTGATTTCTCATCATTATTTATTCAGTTCGTTCTTTGCTTTTTTAGCATTGATTGGCTCGTCGATGGTAAGCTATACTCGTTCAAGAGCCGAAGGGCTAGGAGTGAAGTGTGATATTGGCTGGATGCAACGTCCTGAAAGAATTGTTATTATTGGTGGCTCTGCTTTGCTTTGTGGTATTTTAGCACCCATCATCGGAAATGATTTTAAAATTCAAGGCTTAGAACCTAATATTCCTTGGTTTGAAACCATCTCTATTTTTACAATTCCGATGTCAATCGTGGCGGTGTTGTCAAATTATACCGCCCTGCAAAGAATTGAACATACCAAAAAGTCTTTGGCTGAAAATGAAAAATAAACAATTACAAAGGCTTTTGATAGTTAGTATAATCCTTACTTTAATAACAAGCTTTTCACCCATTAATTATCCTAAAGTTCCAGATTCGCCTGTTAGGTTATTCTACATCCAACGAAGTGCTAATATAAACACCATTGTTTATGATGCCAATTTATTGCCAAATGGAGATTTCGATAAAGAAAATCCTATCAGCGTATATTGGATACGTTATCAAGAACAAGGGCAAAAAAAGGAGCTTACTTGGATACAGAATTTTCTGGCTTATGGAATTAGTGCTAAAGAAACTACCCGAGAAAATGATTTTGATGCTTGGGTAGTTTCTTACAAAAAAAAGAAGCTGAAAGTAGGATTCGACAAACACAAAAAGCCTTGTGCACAATTAGAAATTAACCACAAACTAGCTAGATTAGATCATGTTTTTGTAAAAACAGAAGGGAGTAATCTTCGTCCAAAAGTACTTTACGTTGAGGTTTTTGGAAAAGACATGACTACTGGAGAAGATATTTATGAAAAAATTAAGCCTTGATTTTTGGGCACTCGACGAGAGTAAAAGTTTTTTAAGGTTTACTCGGAAGAATATTGTACTCACATTATTGATAAGTATCGTTTATTTTATCTGGTTTGGTCAAGTAATTACTTACCGTCCAGAACATTCTATCCTTTACTTTCTACTACTCTTTTTATTCTATTGCAATAGTATTACCCGTAGCTTTATGAAAGCTATGTTTCCCTTTGTAATATTTTGGGTAGTTTACGATTCCCTCAGGATTATCCCCAATTATACGATTAATCCTATTCATATTCAACAACCTTATCTTCTTGAAAAGTATTTGTTTGGGGTAAATGATAATGGTATTAGAATAACCCTCAACGAGTATTTTACTAAATATCGTACTACTTTTTTAGATTTACTGTCGGGACTATTTTATATCAACTGGGTGCCTGTGCCGTTGTTGTTTGGTATTTATGTTTTCTTGAAAGACAAAACCATCATGTATAGTTTTGCCTATTGTTTCCTGTTTGTTAACCTCATTGGCTTTTGTGTTTATTATATTTATCCAGCGGCTCCACCTTGGTATGTGGCCGAATATGGCTTTACCGAACACTTTAATATTATGGGTAATGTAGGTAACTTAAAGTACTTTGATATGTTGGTAGGCAGTCCAGTTTTTAAAGGTCTTTATGAGAAAAATGCCAATGTTTTTGCCGCTATGCCCTCATTGCATTCCGCTTATCCTTTGATAGTACTGTACTTTGCCATTCAGAAAAAGATGGGCTATTTTATTATTTTCTTTGTAGTGTTTTGTTTGGGTATTTGGGGTTCGGCAGTCTATTCAAATCATCATTATGTCATAGACGTATTGGCGGGTATTAGTTGTGCTGTTTTAGGAATAACGCTATTTAATGTTTTCGTACGTAAACCCATGATAAAATACATTTTACCTTTATAAAAACAGCCTTACAACCTTGGCTATTAATGAGCTATTGTTAATGAAGATAAATACTAAATTTTAAATATGAAATATTGTACTATTCTAATAAAATGTACGGTATATGAACAAAATATATAATAATTCCGTTATGTTTGTATTGTAGAAGTAAAATATAATCAATACAAATATGGAAACTTTAGGTTATTTAGCTGGTATCTTAACTACCATCGCTTTTGTGCCACAAGTAATACAGATTTATAAAACAAAATCTGCCAAAGACATATCCTTAGCGATGTTTCTTTTGTTTACTTTGGGCGTAACATTTTGGTTAGTATATGGAATAAGTGCAAATGCTGTTCCTGTAATTGCTGCCAATGCTCTCACGCTGATGTTATCATTAGTGATTCTGTTTTTTAAATATAAATACAGAAAATCAGTCTAAAAATCTTTAAATGTCCTTCTGCGAAGGTCGTTTAAAGATTTTTATATTTACTCTTTGCCTTCCTTTGTCTCCTCAATTGTTACAATTAATTGTTTTCCCAATATTTTTACAGCCGATAAAGTCTCTTTATCAATTATCTCTCCGTCTTGGTTAATCTTTGACCTAATATATTGTATGAGCAATTGCAGTTGGTTTATATTTTTGGCTTCAATGACTTTAAGTACTTCCAAAAGCGCCTGATGACCAGATGTCCCATCAGTGGAGGCAGTAATTAAAAGCGTTGGCTTTCCTGAAAATTCCCCTGAACCTACCGTCCAATCAATCGCATTTTTTAAAGTGCCGGGAATACCATGAGCATATTCAGGCGTACAAATAATTACACCATCTGCTTGACTGATGAGTTCCCTGAAAATGGTAACTTGATTATCAATGTGTGCATCCTTAATATCTGGATTGAAATGAGGAATTTTTTCGATGCTATCAAATATGCTTAGCTCAATTTGGTCTGTAAATATCGTAGCAATCGCATGGAGCAATTTATGATTAGAAGAATTAACACGGGTACTGCCAGAAATGCCTAAAATTCTTTTTTTAATTTTCATTGATTGAATACGTTCTTAGATAAGTTATCATTTGATTAATAACAATTTTTAAGACATTTAATCCCGCAATTTCAAATTTTTTAATGCTTTATTTACTGTCTCGGCTATACGTTCTACCTTCGTTTCTTCTTTTTTAGCCGCATAAATCCAATCAATATAGCCTTGTTGTTCGCTTTCAGAAAATGAAAGAAAGTTCTTGAGTGCTTCGGGCTCATCTTCTAAACAAAGCATTAAATCTTTAGGCACATCAATAGGGTCATTATCCGCAAAGAGTGTAACATGAATCCAGTCGCCTTCTTGTTTACCTATTTTTTTCCTGATTTCAGCCCTTACAGGAAGAAATAGCTTTCCGTTTTTCATAGGCATCAATCGATAGTTTTTGATTTCAAAATCATCGATAGTTCCCTTTACTTTTACCCAACCGAACCATGCTTTTTTATCGGGTGGAATTTCTGAAATCACAGTAAAAGTCCAGCCTCCTTTCCCAGGAAACTTTTCTAGCAAATACTTTTTATCAACTAATGGCTTTTCCAAGGTTTGATGATTTGGTTTTAATAAATGATACTCGAAAGTTTTAGAAAATTAATTAAAATAACGGACTGAAAACTCACCCTAAAATAAAAAAAGAAGGCTTTAAAGTTTTGAATTAATTTAGAAAATAGCTAGGTTGCTTTTGTGATATTAGTAAAATTATTTAAATAATTCTATAAACATTTGAACCATTAATTAAACATGAAAAAAGTATTTGTTCTATCACTCTTAGTCTTTTTTAACTTTAGCTCTTTTGCTAATTTAGAATACATAGACCTACAGAAAATTAGTAATGAAAGTAAATGTGTAAATGCTTTTAACAGCCTTAAAGTTGGTTTGCCATATTATGAACAATGGAGTTCTGAATGGAAACATGACAAGCCTAAAAAAGAAGTTATTAATACGCTTCAAGAACATTATAAAACCTTCTCTTCGATAAGTACAAAGAATGAGGATTTATACCTTTTATTGGGTGAAATTGCTCATTTCCTTTATAATCTCGAGGATTCAGCTAGTCATCGATTAGCAGTTGTAAATTATAATCTAGCCATTGAACATCATCCAAAGAGTTTTCGTGGATATTGGTTTTTAGGATATCATTTTGCTCAATCTGCCAATATAGATTTAGCAATTGATAATTTATTAAAAGCCAAAGAATTACTGCCAGATGAACACAAACCTGTTGATTTTTGGGAAGAGTTTGGTGTGTCGATGGTATTTGCTAATATGCCATCACATGCAATTTCTGCAATGGATAGAGTAAAAGCTATTAGAGGAGAAATAGGATATTTTGAAACTTTATTGGGAGAGAGTGTAAGGAAAAAGATAATAGCGATGGATAATGATAAAATATATTTAAATAAGGAAATTTGGGAAGCTAGTGGTGATTCGGTAATGTCTTTTACTTCTAGACCGATGGGAGTTAAAATATTGGTTGATTCCAAATGGGGTTTAACTGTAACAGATTACAAGAATCATGGATGTGCATTTATAATGTCTCCACCCGAAATACTTAATAAAAAAGGTAAGAAAATTGGTTACAGCATTGCAATTATCATGAAAGTCGTCAAAGAAAATGATAAGCTTGAAGATTTTGTCAAGAACATGCTTGGAAAGGATAAACAGTCGAAGGTAAGCAAAATATCATTCTCGGATAAATATGATAATTTAATAGCTTATGAGGACCAGAATCCTAAGTTATATAAAAACTTAGGAGGAGCGCATATTTATGGCGTAGGGATAGAAAGAAATGCTCCTGAATACCCAGGACTCTTGTTAGAAAGGCCTAGTGTGATACCCAATGGAAAAGAAGGGACGATAACTTATTATTCCACCGCAAAAAGTAAGGATAGATTTAAGGGAAGAATATTTTATTTTTTTATGCTTGATAGTTGTGAGGATATACATGAGGAGTCTTTAGCTATTTTTAAAAATCTATTTGAAAAACTTACTGTAATTGAATAGTTTAATCTTTATAGCTAAGTAATTCACTATGAATGATTCAATCAAAACCGTTGATGCATTTTATCTTCAACAGGCTGAACCTATAAAATCATGTTTCCTTGCGCTACAAAAGATTATTTGTTCTCAAGACCCTGAGATAACTAACGTAATGAAATACGGTATGCCGTTTTTCTGCTATAAAGGGAAAATGTTTTGCTATCTCTGGATTCATAAAAAATACAAACAGCCGTATATTGGTTTTGTAGAAGGTAAAAGCATAGAACATCCTGCCCTTATGATTGAAAAACGGTCTAGAATGAAAATCATGTTGTTAGACCCAAATGAAGATTTACCCTTAGATACTATTGAAATGCTCTTAAAACAGCTATTAGCTCTGTATAGATAAATACAAAAATTCCCAAGACTTAATAAGTCTTGGGAATTTTTGCTTTATATAATGTTCTCCTAATCCTAAGCAGGTTGTAGTCTAGTAGTTACCGCAATTCTATTCCAAGCATTAATGCCAATAATTGCCACAATGATATTTGATAAATATTGTTCATCAAACAATTCTCTAGCTTTTTGATACGTAGCATCCGAAACGCCCGACTGGCTAATCAACGTAATTTCTTCTGTCAGTGCAAGGATTGCTTTTTCTTCTTCGGTAAATAACGTAGTTTCTTTCCATGCGTTTAGCAAATAAATACGCTGTTCGGTTTCACCATATTTTCGAGCATCTTTGGTATGCATATTAATACAGAAAGCACAGCCATTGATTTGCGAAGCCCTGATTTTAATCAACTCTTTGTGCGTATTCGTTAACGTGGTACCTTGTAAATACTTGTCTATCCCTAATAATGCTTTATAAGCCTCAGGCTCAGTTTGTAAAATGTTGATTCTATTGTCCATTTTTGTGTTGTTTTAAATATGGAACAAAGCTATTCAAGCCCAAACCGAAAAAAGATAAACTGGTTTAAGAAAAACATTTACAACCTATTTTTTCGTATTTCACTCAGGTATTCTGGCGTAAAGCCAAGGTATGATGCAAGCATATATTGCGGAATTCGTTGAATAAATTCAGGGAAAAGATTACTGAAATGATGGAAGCTTTCTACCTTAGAAAAATCATAGAGATACTTAATTCTAATCTGTGTGGCTGCATAAGCTTTTTCAATAATCAACCTAAAATACCTTTCTAATTGAGGAAGCTCTGTGAAAAGTTGTTCTCTCAGATGGTGTTCAACAACGTAAAGGACTGAATTCTCGACTGGCTGAATATAAAATTGCGAAGGACTTTGGGTATTAAAACTCATGAAATCTGTCATCCACCAATTTTCAATCGCAAACTGAGTAATCTGTTCAACGCCCTTGTCGTCTACAAAAAACAAACGCATACAGCCCTTTTCAACAAAATAGAGCGATTTGCAAATTTGTCCTTCTGTCAGCAAATTTGTTTTCTTTTTAACAGACAACGGCTTGATGTATTTCAGGAGTATTTGAATTTCATCTTCGTTGAGCGAAACGAATTTTAAAATATGTTTGACAAGATTAGGATACATATTAATATAAGTAATCAATATTATTTAAGTAACGTTTTTTTATAAATGACTGATAATTAAGTGTTTAAATGCTATAGAGACAGCAGGCAGTTCACCAATCACTACTTACCATTACTCTGCTGAAAATTCTTTAAGGCCTTCTATTTCTTTGAAAATCTTTATTTCCCAATTTCTTTGCTTATCAGGAATGGTGCCATAGCTAGTATCGAGTCCATATTCTACTTTTCTCTTAGCTAGGTCGTTCATAATTTGGGGATTGATGTCATCAATTTTTATTTTCCCTAATACCAATGCCTTTCTGTTATCGTAAACAAACTTACGGAATTGCCTGATATAGATTTCACTTAAATCAAACAATGTTTGTTGGTATCGCACAGATATTTCACTGTTATGAGTAGTATCTATCCAAGAAGCATTCTTGATAAAACAGTTGGTAATCTGCTTTTTGTAGTCTCTAGACAAGCTGAGAAAAGTACTAATTTTATAATCATAGCTGAATTGAGCTGAAGAAAAGGAATTAGTACTGTTGGCTACTTTTATTTGGAAATCATCAATGGTCAATCGCCTTTTTTGTGACCAGCAGACAAGATTAGGGTCATTATTAGATTTTTGTGCAAAAGAAGAGAAAGTATAAATAATGGTAAAGAATAACAAGTAATATTTCATAGTTCAAGCATTTGAGTGTTGTTTTTCTAGAAACGGCAAGATGCTAAGAATATTCTACATTCAATAAAGAGTAGATAAAATTTGATTTATCAATCTTTCCACCGATGTATTTACGTAAATGTTAAAACAAAATACTTCATAATACATTTATCAAGTTATAAAGCATTATCAGATGAATCAGCTAAAGTATATTGCCTTTTGTTTGTTTTTACTGCTGGCTTGTAGTTCAACAGAAGAAAAAATGTATGTGCCTCAGAATCCACCATCAGGTGGTCAACCAATTGTTGATGTGCCTGCTATCAATAAATCTTTTCTAGCGTTAGGTGATTCGTACACTATCGGAAAAAGCGTGCCTGAAAAAGACCGTTGGTCGGTGCTTTTGAATAATTTATTGTCGACTCAATATCAAATTACTCCACACGATATTATTGCCCAAACTGGGTGGACTACCCAAGAATTAATGCAAGGCATTGCGAAACGAAACCTTACGCAACAATATGATATGGTTTCGTTATTAATTGGTGTAAATAACCAATATCGTGGACTAAGCTTGGAACAATACCGTACTGAATTTCGTGAATTATTGAAAATAAGTGCCAATTTTGCCAAGAACGATTATCAAAGAGTAATGGTGCTTTCAATACCTGATTGGGGTGTTTCGCCCGCAGGACAAAATGCCGACAGAGTGAAAATAGGCAGAGAAATTGATGCTTTTAATGGTGTAGCAGAGGAGGAATGTAAAAAAGTAGGCGTAGCTTTTATTGATATTACCAGTATCAGCAGACAAAATACTGACGCTTCGATGTTTGCCAGTGATGGCTTACACTTTTCAGGGAAAATGCATCAGCTTTGGGCTATGAAAGCACAAAGTACGGCATTGAGCATCTTTAAAAAGTAACGATTAATGAGCTTTCAAAAATTCAGTACTTAATATCAAAGTTAACGCTATACCTGCTACTAAACTTGATAGAATGAGGTTCCAATCGTGTTTTTTTACCCTAAAAATATCTAATAATAAAGAGCTAACGATTAACGAAAGTAGTACAATCAATAGTTGTCCGATTTCTAAACCCAAATTAAAAGATAATAGGGGTTGCCAGATACTTTCTTCTTTTCCTAATAAGCTTCTCAGGTAATTTGAAAAGCCCATTCCATGGATTAAGCCAAAGAGCATTGCCATCGGATAACGTAGCACAGAAGATTTTTCTATTTGCGAAGGACGTTCAGCAGATTTATGGAATAAATTCAAAAAACAAGTAAGGAAAATGCTGACAGGAATTAAAAATTCAATCAAATCGGTACTATAAGTAATCAGTTGAAGGGTCGCCAAAGCTAAGGTAAGCGAGTGTCCAATGGTAAAAGCCGTTATTAAAATCGCCACTTTTTTTAAATCCTTCAGTCGAAAGATAGCACATAGCGCTATTACAAACAAAATATGGTCGTAGCCATTGATATCTGTAATGTGTTGAAAACCAAGCTTAAAAAATGTTTGAAAGTCTGACATGTTGATGATTATTTACCTGTGTGGCTAGATATTCACAAAAGTAAATATTTTAAATTGAATTTCATTTAAAATTACATCGGGGTACAACCTATTGATTCTGGTTGTAAATTGCGTGAAATTTTAAATCCATGAACACCAAAAACTACATAGCGCTGTTGCTGTTGGTATTGATTAGCGTAAAAACACTGCTCGTACCTGTAGTGTATTTGGATTTTGAATTAAGGAAGGATTACATCATCCAAAACCTTTGTGAAAACCGTTTAAAACCACAACTGAATTGTAATGGGCACTGTTATTTGGCCAAGAAACTTCAGAAAGTGGCAGAAGACAATGCTACCAAAGAAACACAAAAACAAGGGCAATCTATCAAGAAAATCTTGGAAGAAGTGTTTGATGCTGAGCCGCTTTTCACCTTAGAATGGGCTTTTGTAAATCCTCCTACAAAATCTATTTACACTTTTCTTACTGAAAACTCAGTAAGCGTTAGTTCTTCTCTTTTTCATCCTCCGATAGTCTAATCAGTTTTATTGTTTCGTTTTAATTTTTGAGGAGAAGTGTATTGTCTTCACAGTAATTCTTTTGCCTTGAAAATAAATAACGAACAAAATTCTATTTTCTTTCAAGTACTATCACTGTAATGTATTCCAAATACAGCTGTTAGCTTTTTTGTATGATTGCTTGCGTCAATCGTATTGGTTTTCTCGTACTCTATTACGAGAACCTTTTCTCAATGACTTTAGTATTGAGAAACAATACCTTAAAAGCCAACTAGACTATAAAATTAAAGATGAAAAACATATTCAATCTTATTATCGTCATTTTATTGACGATATCTTCAACCCTTGCACAAAACATTATAAAAGGTAAAATTTTTGATAATTCCACCAAAGAGCCTGTGGTAGGTGCTGCTGTAAAAGCACTGGGCACTCATGCAGGGGCTACTACTAATGTTAATGGAGAATTTTCCTTTAATGTTACTGAGCAAATCAATAAAATTAGTATTTCAAGCATTGGCTTTCAGACATTGGAAGTGGATTACAACGCCGAAAAAGCATTATCTATTTCGTTAGAACCTTCTGTAGAAAACCTCCAACAAGTAGTAGTAACGGCTAATCGTGAGGCTAGTCTGAGGACTCAAGCTCCAGTAGCGATTTCTAAATTATCATCAACATTAATCAACGATGCCAAACCTACTAGTATGTACGAAATCATCAACAAGACGCCGGGCGTTGTGATGATGAACTACAATAATGAACAACATGGCATGGGTATTCGTCAGCCAATGGGAACTTCTGCTTACTTTTTATATTTAGAAGACGGCGTACCGATTAGACCAATGGGGGTTTTTAACCATAATGCCATTATTGAAATGAACGTGTTTTCTGTTTCTTCGGTAGAAGTAGTAAAAGGGCCAGCATCGTCACTATATGGCCCAGAGGCAGTAGGCGGAGCAATTAATTTTATTACACAACGCCCGACGGCTGTGCCTACTGCACGTGTAGGTATCCAGTTTGATAATTATGGCTATAAAAGAGTACAATACGGAGCAGGAGCGACAGTCGGGAAATTTGGTTTATACTTAGGGGGCTACGTAGTCAAACAAGTAAATTCTTGGCAAGCGAGAAGTGATTTTGATAAAACTTCTTTCAATGCTCGTGCAGAGTATAAAATCTCTGACAAAACTCGCTTAGTGAGTACGTTGGCTTATAATGACTATTATTCACAAACAGGGGGTAGTGTAGACTCTATTGCATTTTATAAAAGAGAGTATTCTTCTACTGCCGATTTTACTTATAGAAAAGTATTGGCTACCCGTGCTAAAATTTCTTTAGAACATGCTTGGAATGCGAATGCAGAAACTACCGTTACGCCATATTATCGTAATAATTCAGTAGGACAAAATCCAAGTTACTCCATTAGATGGACAACGGGAGCAACCACCGCTAAAGGTGAAATCAATGATAATTCATTTACATCTTATGGCGTTTTGGCTCAGCATTCACAGAAATTCGATTTCTTAAAGGCTCGTTTGTTAGTAGGAGGTACTTACGATTATTCAACGAATCCATATCGTTCTTATACCATCGACTTGACAGCGCAGTTGCGTCCAGATGGAAAATCCGTCGAGAAGTATACGTTAGTGAAAGAAAATCCTGATGTTTTTGTAGCCAAATACGATGCAAAAATCTTTAATACAGGCTTGTTTTCTCAGTTTGATTTTGAACCTATTCAAAAACTAAGATTATCCTTAGGCCTTCGTTACGACCGCATGTCGTTCGACTATCTAAATTATTTAGATAACAATGCAACAGGTACAAAAGAGTATAGCCAAGTAACGCCTAAAATCGGGGCAACGTATGATTTAGGCAATGGAAAAGGTATTTATGCTAATTACTCACAAGGCTTCTCGCCTCCAGGCTTAACAGCCGTTTTTCGCAAAACACCTACTGGCAGTGCCAATCCATTTTATTATAACTTAACGCCTGCTTATTTTGATAACAAAGAAATAGGAGGGTGGGCATCGTTTTTAGATAACAAAATCTATATCGACGTTGCCTATTACGAAATGAATGGTAAGAATGAATTATTAAGTATTCGTCAGCCCGACAATTCAACTGATTATCAGTCTGCTGGAAAGACTTTGCACAAAGGTATCGAGTATGGCATTACATATAAGCCTAGTTCAGAATGGTTTATCCGTTTTGGCGGAACAAATGCTGTTCACCGTTTTATAGAATTTACGTTGAGTACAAAATCTTCTGATTTAGTGAAAGATGTAAATGGTAAAGATATGCCTTCTGCTCCTTCGTTTATTGCTAATTCAGAAATTACTTATAAACCTAAATGGGCAAAAGGATTAAGAACAGCGATTGAATGGCAACGTTTATCATCGTACTACCAAAACCAAACCAATACCGTAGTGTATAATGACAAAACAGCTTTCGGGCTTTCTGGCGTAAGCATTTTGAATTTCCGTGCTGGCTATCAATTTAAAGGCATTGAAGTGTTTACCAATATCATGAATCTGACGGATGAGTTATACGCAAATCAGGCTTCAAGAGGTAATAATGCTACTGACAGAACTACCTATACGCCCGCCGCTCCTCGTACTGTGGTGATTGGCTTGCAATACAATTTTTCTGGGAAATAATAATTGTGAGTGAATTATTGAGTGATTTGTGATTTAGTGAATGAGTGATTATATGAAAATTAATCATTAATGTACTCACTAACTCGCTCAATCACAGCTCACTAACTCACAACTCACTAATTCACTCACTAAAAACTACTAAATAATAAAAAATAGACATGACAAAAAATATTGGTGAAATAGCTGATGAGGCG
Source organism: Arcicella sp. GW822-FHT02H01 (assembly GCF_058802005.1). Lineage (NCBI taxonomy): Bacteria > Pseudomonadati > Bacteroidota > Cytophagia > Cytophagales > Flectobacillaceae > Arcicella > Arcicella sp. GW822-FHT02H01. Next base: position 3,900,968 of record NZ_JBXANT010000001.1, read on the forward strand.
GTTCAAAAAGAATCATCTTTCGGAGGATTAAAGAAAAAAATAAAACGAAATATATATCGTTGGCACAGAATCATCGGTTTGATTACGATGATTCCCGTAATTTTTTGGTGTATTTCAGGCATGATGCACCCTTTTATGTCGCATTGGTTTAAGGTAAAACTGGCACATGAGTATGTCAAGCCAGAGGCAGTAAATCAAGCACAAATAAAACTGTCTTTACAAGAAGTATTGAGCAAAAATAGCATCACGGAATTTAGAAATTTCCGTATTGTTAGTTTCAATAATCAGACATACTATCAAGTAAAAAGAGTGAGTAATCGTTTGGCATATTTCAATGCTACAACTGCTCAAATACTTGAAAATGGGGATAAAAAATATGCAGAATTTTTAGCACGCTATTTTACTGAAGATTACCAATCGAAAGTTACAAATATTGAAGAAATCACAGATTTTGACGACGAATATGCTTATGTCAATCGCCTCTTACCTGTTTGGAAAGTATCATTCGACCGTGCCGACGGGATGGATATTTATGTTGAAACCGAGCAAACGCGTTTAGCAAACTTCAACGAAAATCGTAGAAAAGCTTTTTTATGGGTTTTCAGAACATTTCATAACTGGGATTTCCTAGCAAAAATTACCAATAATACCCTTAGAATCTCAATCATGATAGGTCTACTTTCTATCATCATTATTTCAATGCTGAGTGGTTTGGTGATTTATGGCTTTATGTGGGGAAAATTTAAAAAGCCACGCAATGCCAACGATAAAGTAGGAATCTTGAGGAAATATCATCGCCAAATTGGGCTTTGGGTAGCCTTTGTCACTTTCACTTTTGCCTTTTCTGGAGCTTATCATGCTACTAGAAAATTAATACCAGACGAACGTATCAAGTATTTCTATCAACCCGTTATCAAAACGATAGATTTGCAAACGGCTACTTTGGCTTTGCCATTAGATTGGTCGAAAGTTGCTAATCTTGCTTTAGCCAAAATCGACGACAAACTGTATTATCAAGTATTTACAAAGTCGGAAGAAAAGGGAGATTGGAAAAAAGAGCAACAAGACAAAGCGGAGAAAATAGGCGAAAGCAAAAAGCCTGAGACAAAATCAAATATAGCTTATTATGACGTGCAAACAGCCAGTCTTTTACCCGATGGAATGATGTTGCATGCCAAAGCATTGGTAGCACATTTTATTGAACAAGGAAAATCTGGTGGCGACCCTACTTGTTGTGATTTAACCGTAAGCACAGACGAAGGCGATGACGAAGCATTACCAGCCATTGCTTCAACAGGATTCTTAACCAAATTTGATAAAGAATACGGGTTTGTGAACAAAAGGTTACCTGTAGTAAAATTAGCATTGGCGACGGATAATCATTTGACTTATTATGTAGAACCAGCCACTAGCAGATTAGCCGCAAGCATTGTTGATTCTGACAGAAGAGAAGGACTTTCATTTGGCGTATTACACAAATTCTTGTTTATGGATTGGGCAGGAAAAGACATTCGAGACATCGTGACAATTTTTTCAGCCCTTGGCGTTTTAGTAGTAAGTTTATTTGGCTTTGCTTTGTTTTTGAGGGTGAAGTAATTTAAGAATCTAAAGGAATAAGCATGAAAAATATTAAACGTTTTAATACATATCTGGTACTTTTTGCAATAATAACGATTGCTTGTTCTTGTAAAAATGATGAGGTGAATCCAGAAGATAAAAATGACATTGTTTTATCTTTTGAGAATCGTGTTGGCGATAAGGCTTTGGCGTTAGGAACAGGTGCTTATGTCAATAGTTTTGGGGAAGATTTTACGGTTACTACGTTGAACTACTTTATCTCTAATGTATCGTTCACGCAAGATAATGGCACAGTGGTTAAGATTCCTGATAGCTATTTTTTAATAAAACAATCGGATGCGAATTCTCTTAAAGCTGTCTTAAAAGACGTGCCTGTTGGAGATTATACAGCAATAAGTTTTATGGTAGGTGTAGATAGTAGCAAAAGTGTTTCTGACATTAGCCAACTTAAGGGTGTATTAGACCCTACATCTTATGGAGACGATGGGATGTATTGGGCTTGGAACTCTGGTTACATTTTCTTTAAACTTGAAGGCACGTCTTCAGTAGTGCCAAGCAATGCTACAGGAAAAAGACCTTTTCAATGGCATGTAGGTGGTTTTGGAGGATTTACGGCTAAAACTGTTAATAACCTCCGCAAAGTTACCTTACCACTTAGTAATGCTGTTACTGTTCGTAAGAATATAACTCCCCAAATACAGTTGGTAGTAGATATGTTGAAAGTATTTAATAGCACAACTCCCCTAAAACTAGCTGAAACTAACATGGTGCATAGTATTTCTGCGGCTACGCCTATTGCTGATAATTATCAAAAAATATTTAGTGTCGATTATGTTCACAATGATGCTAATTAATGCACAAAACTTCTACTTGTCGTTTGATAAATGAGTAGAAGTTTTTCAAATAGATTGACGATGAAAATACTATTTCCAAGCTTCGGTATCCTTCTCTTATTGATGGTTGTTATTGGTTGCTCTACCCAACAAATGATTGAGGTGCAACCAGAAAAGCTATTTTATGAACCAGAAAACTTTTCGAAACCAGTTTATAAATTAGAGAAAAATCCAATTACGAAAGAAGGTTTTGAATTAGGCAAAAGTCTCTTTTATGATGGGCTATTATCAAGAGATGGCTCAATTTCTTGTGGAGAATGTCACCGACAAGATTATGGATTTACACATCATTTGCATGATTTAAGTCATGGTATTGATAACCAGATAGGTCTAAGAAATTCGTCTTCCTTACAAAACTTAGCATGGGAAAAAACCTTTGGCTGGGATGGTGGCGTATTTGATTTAGATCTTTTTGCTATTTCGCCCATTGAAAATCCTGTTGAAATGGACGAAAAAACGGGGAATGTATTAGAGAAACTCAGAAAATCGGATAAATATCCCGTTATGTTTAAAAATGCCTTTGGCACGACTGAAATTACTTCTGAACGATTTTTAAAGGCACTTTCTCAATTTTTATTGTCTTTGGTTTCAGCCAATTCTCGCTATGATAAATATATCAGAAAAGAAGCAGGAACAGTATTTTCTGAAACTGAATTGGCAGGAATGGAATTGTTCAAACAAAAATGCTCCTCATGCCATACTGGCGAATTATTTAGTGATGGTAGCTTTAGAAATAACGGCTTACCTCCCACAGAACGCCAACAAGTAGTATATAGGATGGTAGATGGAGTAAAAACAGCTTTTTTTGAATTGGTAGTTGATGATGGAAGAATGAGGATAACAGAACTTCCCGGAGATAAAAATAAGTTTAAAGTGCCTAGTCTAAGAAATGTGGAGGCTACTAAGCCCTATATGCACGATGGGCGTTTTCAAACGTTAGACGAAGTACTAAATCACTATACCAAAACGGTAACAGCTACACAAAACCTAGACCCTTTGCTTAATCAAAATGGCAAATTGGGTATATCAATGACTGACACTGAAAAAACACAAATTATTGCTTTTTTGAGAACCTTGACTGACAGAACATTTTTAGAGGATAAACGATTTGCCCCACAATAATAGCATCGTTTATGAAAGTGCATATTCGATAATAGCCTGTACATGAATTTTTGTCGTATCAAATACTGGTACTTCAAAATCTTGCTGACTCAATATCATAGGGATTTCGGTACAGCCCAATATTATTCCTTCAGCCCCCCTTGTGATTAAATCGTTGGCAATCGCAAGATAGTTTTGCTTGGTAGCTGGGTTGATTATGCCTCTTCCCAATTCCTCTTTCAAGGTAAATTGAATATAGTCTCTATTTTCTTGTTTAGCAGGTACTAACACTTCTAAACCATACTCTGATAGTTTATCAAGGTAAAAGTCCATTTCCATGGTAAATTTTGTACCTAATAATCCAACTTTATTTAAACCTTGAAGCCTTATTTCCTTTGCAGTTGCTGTGCCGATATGGATAATAGGCAATCCTATTTGTATTTGAAGCTCGTCCGCAAATAAATGAGCAGTATTTGCACATAAAACAATTGCCTCTACGCCACTTCGCTTTAAACTTTGGCAAGCATTCAAAAAAAGCTCAAATGAATGTTCCCACGTTTTTTCTTGAATATCCCCAAAATTCAAAGAATAGATAATACACTCAGCGAAATTAAGTCCGCTTAGCTTTTCATTAATGCCTTCGTTTAAAAACTTGTAATAGTCCATCGTCGACACCCAACTTATTCCGCCTATCAGTCCAATTTTTTTCATATTATTATCACTAAAAAAAGGTTGTAATTTAAATTGATGACAAATCTTTTTACAAAAGTAATAAAGGCTTTACATTAATTACCGATTAAAATAAACTTGAAATAAATGGGTGAATACTGGTCAGTTTTTTGCCATTTATTTTAGATATTGTATTAAAAGCATCATTATCAGTTGAAAAGAAATGGTGATAGTAAAATATCATTATTGTATTGTAAAATCCTTATAATGAATCTGTTTATTATTTACAATAAGCGCTAGTATTTACGCTAACACATTAAAAAACTTCATCAAATATTCTATGAAATACAGACCTAAAAATAAGTATGTCTTTGGCGTATTGATGGCCATTTTAGTGTTGACTATTAATCAATTATTTATTCAATATTGGTTAAATCAGAAAAATGAAGATTCAAGAATAATTAATCTGTCGGGTAGACAACGGATGTTAAGTCAAAAAATAAATCTTGAATATTTTCAATTGTTAAATCAGGAAGTAAGTTATAATGAACTGATACAAACATTTAAAAATTGGCAAGCAGTTCATTTTGCCCTGTTGAATGGAAATAAAGCATTGTCCGTGCATCCACTTACTAATGGAGATACCAGAAAAATATTAATCGGGCTTTCTAAAAATATTGACTATATCCATCAGATTTTAAATGAAAAACCTGCTATAGACTTAAATATTATTCAAAAAATCAGCAAAAATCAAGCTGATTTTTTAGTGCAAATGGATGAGGTCGTGAAAAGTTTGGAAGAAGATTCGGATAGAAAATTGAGGTTTATTGTCATTATCGAAATTACTTTAGCCATCCTTTCTATTTTTATTATTGCCGCCGAAGTAATTTATGTGTATCAACCCATCGAAAAACAATTGCTTAAAACAATTGATGAACTTGAAAATTCAGAAAGTAAATTATTAGCCATTTTAGATAGCTCAACCGATATCAATATTTTTATTAGTCCAGACCTAAAAGTGCTTAATTTCAATAAATCGGCAGAAGAAAATGTTTTACTCTTGCATCAACAACAATTAAAAGTTGGCGAAGATTTTACCCCATTTATTACTTCAAGTACTTACGAATCCTTCTATGATGCTTTTGGAGAAGCCTTGCATGGTGAAATTACCATCACCGAAACAGAATTAACATTCAACGGGAAAAAGATTTGGTTTAAAATCAGGTTCTTTCCTGTATACGATGCTCATTCAAAAATCATGGGCGTAACCTTTAATGCTACCAGTATAGACGAAAGAAAAAAAGCAGAAATCAAGGTAAATGAACAATTGAACATCCTAAAAGAAATTGCTTGGGAACAATCTCATTTAGTGAGAAGTCCGCTCGTGAATATTTTGGGAATTTCCACATTGCTGACAGACAAAGAATATCAGATAACCGAGGAAGAGCAACAACTCTTTTTGACCCAACTAGGCGACGAAGCCAACCGATTAGATGTTATCATCAAAGACATCGTTCATAAAACATATTATGTTTATCATGAATAACTCATCTTTTTGAGGAGTGAAAAAATATTTTAAAAAATAATATCCTTTTCCAACCTTCTCTTTTTAATTACCGTCTATAGTTAAAATACTACTATTTCATCAAAAAAAATGATGATAGCAGTACAAGTGTTTTTATTTTTGTCGGATTACAATAATGTTTATCCTCTTAATCTTATCATTCAACTTATCATGAAAAAGTATTCTTTTTTATCAGTGGCGATGCTTGCATTTGCCTTAATTTTTAGTTCCTGTCAACAAAAAGAATTAGAAATTGTCTCTAAACCAGACCCGAACAATCCTACTGTTCCAAACCCAACTAACCCTTCCGATAGCCTTTTCTCAGTAAATATCAATGCTAAAATGGAAGTTGGTGCTATTGCTTATGATAGTACATCAGCCAACATCATTGTTACCTCTTGGGATAAAAATAATGTAGCCTATGAAAGAGAAGTAGCAATAGGAGCGGGCAAAAGCAAAGTTTATCTAACGAAAGCCCATCAGAAATTCAGATTTAAATTTTTGAAATGGGGTATTAGCAACGAGTTGACGTTTACAAAAGAGGAACTCAAAGAAGGAGATGTGATTAACTTTGGAGGAAAAGCTACTAAAAAGCAATTAACCTCAGAAGAGAGTTCAATGGAAGCAGCGGGCGTAACTAAACCTTATTCAAAAACAAATTATTCGTATTATGCAACAGGCTTAGTAAAACAAATTGACTATTATCAAGCTGATGCTACAACATCTGTTTTAAGGTTTACATTCAAAACTGTCTATAGCTATGATGATAATGGTTTGTTAACTAAAGTTGAGTATTTTGATGCTTCTAATAAATCATTTGGCACGTCAATATTGACTTATAATACCAATGGCAAAGTTGCTACCATCAAAGAAAAGAAATACGACCAAACGGTAATGGCTAATTTCAAATACAACTTATTTAATGGTGTTGAAAATATAACAGCTGAATATGCTTTTGATAATGGTGCTAAAATGAGCTATGCGATAAAGTATAAAAACGGAAACATCGTTGAGGATATCGCCAACGGTAGTACTGGCGGTAGCGAAAGTGGAAAATATGAGTATGATTCAAATATTAACCCTTATGCTCAGATGAACTTATACAGCTTGTTTTTGACGAACCTTTCTAAGAATAATAATATTAAGGAAGATAAAGCTTTCTCAGGAAGCATTCCGTCAAATATTCCTTACAAGTTTGAATACAAGTACGATGCCAATGGATATCCTACCGAGTTTGAAAAGAGTTTCAAAACATACACAAGTAATAATCATTTATTCAAAATAAAAACGGTGTATAATTACTAATTGTAATAATGATTTAGGAAGCCTTCGTGATAAACGAGGGCTTCTTTGTTTGTAGCCTATTGAGTATTGAAATCCCTACAAAACTGAATTTAAGCCCCACAGGATACAATCTTAGCGAAAACTCAATGAGCGACTGAAATTTATCAGGCATAATTTGTAACTTCAATTTTCATCAAATACTAAAATCAAATTTTCATCCATATGAAAAAAATTACTTTTATCGTATTAACACTTCTCGGTTTTCAAGTTTCGGCTCAGAAGATTGTTCAGCGCGACCCCATGATTGAACAATTGGTTTCAGAAGTAAATGCTGATAGCCTAAAAGCCCATATTAATAAGTTAGTAAGCTTTGGCACACGCCATACGCTAAGTACTACTACCGAACCTAAAAGGGGGATTGGTGCTGCCAGAAATTGGGTGTTAAGTCGTTTTCAAGAATTTGCCAAACAATCTGAAGGTAGAATGACGGCCAAAATAGATTCATGGGTGTTGAAACCAGACGGAAAGCGAGTGGATAAAGACCAAGACATGGGCAATGTAATGGGAATACTAAAAGGAACTGACCCAAATGATGACCGTATTTTCTTAGTTTCTGGGCATATCGATAGTAGAGTAACCAATGTAATGAACCGTGAATCGGATGCACCTGGAGCGAATGATGATGGCTCAGGAACAGCGACAGTAATAGAATTGGCAAGGGTGATGTCTAAAGCTAAATTCTCTGCCACAGTAATTTTTCTGGTAGTAAGTGGGGAAGAACAAGGACTTTTGGGTGCAGACTATCTATCACAAAAAGCCTTTGATGAAAAATGGAATATTGAAGGCATGATGAACAATGATATTGTGGGCTCGAATAATAGTAGCGATACCAGAATTATTGATAACACACGTGTAAGGATTTTTAGTGAAGGCCTACCTGCTTTTGAGATAGATAAAAAAGCAACAAGCATCCGTAATATGGGGCAAGAAAACGACGGGAAGGCTCGACAGTTGGCTCGGTATGCAAAGGAAGTAGGTGAACGTTATGTTGACAATTTAGAGGTGGTAATGGTATATCGTAATGATAGATTTTTACGTGGAGGAGACCATACTCCATTTGTTAACCGTGGTTTCCCTGCGGTAAGAGTAACGGAGATGAACGAAAATTTTGAACACCAACACCAAGATTTAAGAACGGACAAAGGTATTCAGTATGGAGATTTCCCAGAGTTCATGGATTTTGAATATCTCAGAAAAAACACGGCGATGAACTTGGCTACGCTATCGAATTTAGCGAAAGCACCAGCGATGGTTCAAAACTTGACGATAGATACTAAAAACTTGACCAACTCAACGACGCTGTTTTGGCAGACACCCAAAACAGGCAAAGTAAAAGGGTATTATGTATTGATTCGGGAGACTTATCAGCCTTTCTGGCAAAAGAAAATCTTTACTACTAAAAATGGTATCAATTTGCCTTATTCGAAAGACCACTATTTCTTTGCTGTACAAGCAGTAGGAGAGGATGGAAACGAAAGCTTACCACTTTTGCCGAAAGTAGGCATGTAGACTTTATTGATTAGTCGTCTAATGATTGAAGATGGGTAATTCCTTCCTCAAAATCAGATATTACCTCAAAGTAGCTCGTTTTTGAACTTTTCAGCGCTCCAAAATTATATGGAATAGTTTTTTATAAACTATAGCTATATAAATTAATGGAACTCATGGAAAATCAACAAAAACACGGTACTAAGAAAAAGGAGGTTCTTTCAAAAGTTGAAAAGAATGGAGGAGAAAAGCCCAACAAAGTAATTGTTGAGGAAGAAGAAAAAACATGGGATGGCCCTCTAGGAGAAGCCGTGCGCCATGCCAATTCCGCTCAGATATATGCTGTGCCTAAGGCTATACCCAGAACTGAGACCATCGAAACTGGTAATCAAAAGCCTTTAAGTAATCCTGATGAAGCTAGGCCACAAACACAAAAGCCAACCGTTATTCAACAGCCTGTTGCTAATGATGATGAAGAGCCTAGTTCTGAAGACCTTAAGAAACAAAGTATCAAGCATTCAGAAGATACTAATGTAAGCGACAAGCGTGGCTACAATGAATTAAAGACTAAAAAAGAATGATTGATTAAGCGTATTAATCATTCTAAATAGATAGTGAGCAATAGTTTTATTGCTCACTATTTAATTATTCCATGAAAAAACATTGATTTTTAGGATAATTATTAAACCTTTCAAAGATTCAATGTAATTTCAAGGGATAATTTTAAAATTTATGCCAATCATTAAACACGCTGATTATCAAGCTCCTTTTTGGCTACCGAATGGTCACTCACAGACTATTTTCCCTTCAGTTTTTCGTAAAATTAAAACTGTAAATTATCTGCGTGAAAGAATTATTACTCCTGACAACGATTTCTTGGATTTAGATTGGGCTAAGGCTCATCTGAAAAATGGTACAACAGACAAGGCTAGTAAAAAACTTGTTGTGTTATCGCATGGTTTAGAAGGCGATTCTAACAGACAATACATTACTGGAATGGTACAAATCTTTACAGAAAATGGATTTGATTGCCTAGCATGGAATTTCAGAAGTTGCTCGGGAGAGCTCAATAAAACTACTAGATTTTATCACAGTGGTGCTACTGATGACCTTGATTTAGTAATAAAATGTGCTATTCAGAAAGGCTACGAAGATATTTATTTAATAGGATTTAGTTTAGGAGGGAATCTTACCCTGAAATATTTAGGCGAACAAGCAGAAAAACTGTCTTCAAAAATCAAAAAAGCAGTTACATTTTCTGTACCTTTGCACCTCTCAAGCAGTAGTCAGACAATCGGATGGCTTTATACCAGACGATTTAATGATTCCTTGAAAAAGAAAATCTTGGAAAAGGCAAAACTTTTTCCAGATCAAATACAAACTTCTAACATCTCGAAAATCAAAACATTAAAAGATTTCGATGATTGTTACACTTCACAACTACATGGTTTCCAAGACGCAGAAGACTATTACGAGCGTAATAGTTCCTTGTACTTCTTGGACAAAATCCAGATTCCAACATTAATTATTAATGCTCAGAATGACCCTTTTTTATCAAAGGCATGTTTCCCTTTTGAAAAGGCTAATTCTTTAGAACAAGTATTTTTCCAAGCCCCCAAAGACGGTGGGCATTGTGGATTTTATCAAGATAATTACCAAGGAACCTTATGGTCTGAAAAAAGAGCTTTAGAGTGGATAAGTAATAATTAGATTTAAAACAATCAAGATAAACTGCCCAAAATCGGTAGTTAAGGACAATATGATTACCAAAACAGTCGAACAAAAAATAAATTACGTCATTGATTTTGACAGTACCTTCACAAAAGTGGAAGGATTAGATGAATTAGCTGCAATTGCTTTGACTGGTCATAAAGACCAAGATAAAATTGTAGGAGAAATCAAAGCCATTACTGATAAAGGTATGCTTGGAGAAATGGGTTTTGCTGACTCCCTTAAAGCGAGAATAAACCTTTTGCCAGCAAATAGTGACCATGTGGCTACTTTAATTGAATTTTTGAGCGGAAAAATCTCCGAATCATTCCTCAGAAATGAAACTTTTATTCGTGAAAACGCTGCTAATATTTATATTGTCTCTTCAGGATTCAAGGATTTTATCGTTCCAGTAGCTACTCAAATAGGCATTTTAGCGGAGAATGTATATGCTAATACCTTCACTTACGATGCTGATGGAAACATTACGGGCTATGATGGTACAAACCTTTTATCGCAAGATAAAGGCAAAGTAAAGTTGTTAGAAGACTTGAAATTAGAAGGAGAGATTTATGCAATCGGCGATGGTTATACAGACTACGAAATGCGTGAAGCTGGCTTTGCTTCTAAATTTTTCGCTTTTACTGAAAACGTAGAACGCCAAAAAGTGACTGATAAAGCGGATGAAGTGGTAGCATCTTTTGATGAGTTTTTATATATCAATGGTCTTACGCGCTCACAATCTTATCCAAAATCTAAAATCAAAGTACTTTTACTAGAAAACGTACACCCGAAGGCTGTTGAGGCTTTTAAAATTGAAGGGTTTCAGGTAGAATTATTGAAAGGTGCTTTAGATGAAGATGAATTAATCGAGAAAATCAAAGGTGTTTCTATTTTAGGCTTACGTTCTAAAACTAACTTGACAAAAAGAGTTTTAGAACACCCTAATGCTAGTCGTTTAATGACAGTTGGTGCTTTTTGTATTGGAACAAACCAAATTAATTTGGACGAATGCGAACGCCGTGGTATTGCAGTATTCAATGCTCCCTACTCAAATACTCGTTCGGTAGTAGAAATGGCTATTGGTGAAATGATTATCCTTACCCGTGATTTGTTGACAAAATCAAACAAAATGCACGAAGGTATTTGGGATAAATCTGCTAAAAATTCTTATGAAATCAGAGGTAAAAAATTAGGCTTAGTAGGTTATGGAAGTATCGGTACTCAGCTTTCTGTTATTGCAGAAGCAATGGGTATGCAAGTATATTTCTACGATGCCGTTGATAAATTGGCTTTAGGAAATGCTAAAAAATGCAAGACTTTAGAAGAGCTTTTAAATATTTCTGATTTTATTTCAATGCATGTGGATGGTCGCAAAACAAATGCGAACATTATAGGCGAGAAGGAATTTGAAATGATGAAAGATAATGTAATTTTTATCAACCTTTCTCGTGGACACGTCGTAGAAATTCCTGCTTTAGTAAATGCGTTAAAATCTGGAAAAGTTTGGGGTGCAGCAGTGGACGTTTTCCCTTATGAACCAAAAACTAACGACGAAGCATTTATCAATGAATTGCGAGGTTTGCCAAGAGTAATTCTGACACCGCACGTTGGAGGTTCAACAGAAGAAGCACAAGCTAACATCGGTGAGTTTGTACCGAGTAAGTTATTACAATTTATGAACAACGGAAGTACGTATGGTTCTGTAAACTTCCCAGAGTTGCAATTACCAGCGTTAGAAAATGCACACCGTTTGTTACATATTCACCAAAATGTACCGGGTATTTTGGCGAAAATCAACAATATTTTTGCTAAATACAATGTCAATATACAAGGACAATATCTGAAAACTACCACCGAAATCGGTTATGTAATTACAGATATTTCAAAAGAATATGCCGACGAAATTGTTGAAGAATTAAAAGGAATTGACAACACGATTAAGTTTAGAATGTTGTATTAATTAAGCTATAACGAAAAGGTAGTTTTAAAAGAACTACCTTTTTTGTATTCATAGGCTTAGGGCTAATGCCTCCTCATAATTCGGTTTGGTCAAACAAAAGATAATTTCGTATTTTTACAAAGCAAATCACGTAGAAAAGCATCGATGAGAAAAACATACTTTACCCCCGGCCCAGCCGAATTATTCCCTACTGTTGAACAACATTATAAAGATGCCTTTGACCTTCAATTAGGGTCGATTTCACATCGCTCTGCTCAATTTCGTAGTATTTATCAGCATACGGTTGAACAGTTGCGTATTTTGATAAATATTCCTGAATCAAATGGAATCTTCTTTACGGGTTCAGCTACCGAAATTTGGGAAAGAGTTATTCAAAACACGGTTGAACATGAAAGCTTCCATTTAGTAAATGGTTCGTTTTCAAAGAAGTTTTTCGATTTCTCGAAAGAATTAAATAAGTATGCTCATAAGCATGAAAAACCTTTTGGTGAAGGGTTTGATTATTCGGAAATTACTGTTCCTGAATATGCTGAATTAATCTGCACTACTGCTAACGAAACAGCTTCGGGAGTACAAATGCGTCCAGCCGAAATTCATAAATTGAAGCGTGCTAACAAGGATAAATTTTTGGCGGTAGATATGGTTTCTTCGGCGCCTTATCCTGACCTAGATTTTAATATTATTGATACTGCTCTATTTTCGGTACAGAAATCATTCGGAATGCCCGCTGGTTTGGGCTGTTGGATTGTCAATCCTGCGTTGCTTGAAAAGGCTAACCGTATGAAAACGCATGAAAATCAAATCGGTACTTATCATAGTTTACCTTCTCTATTCAAGAATTTTGAGAAATTTGAAACACCTGAAACGCCTAATGTGATGGCGATTTATGTGTTGGGGAAAGTAGCAGAAGATATGAATAAGATTGGTATCGAAACCATCAGAAAAGAGACTGAGAAGAAAGCTAAGCTATTGTATAGTTTTGCAGAAAAAGCGGAGAACTTAGAAGTTTTCGTTAAAAATCCAGAACATCGCTCACAGACGGTCATCGTAGTAAATGTAAAAGGGAAGTCTGCGGCTGATATTATTAAAGAAGTACAAGCGGAGGCTAATTTTGTGATAGGTGCAGGGTATGGAGATTTCAAAGCTTCTCAATTAAGAATTGCCAATTTTGCGGCAGTGAATATTGGACAAGTAGAAGCCCTCATTGAAGTGATGAAAACTAAAGTATAGCATGATAAAGTCTTTGAATATATTCAAAGACTTTATTCTTTTTATAGACCTTCTTTTTGAGTAAGACATTTTTATAACATAGAAATTTTCAATCAAACCCCAAATACTATTATTCAATGGATTCAGTCGCTCAAACTTATACCTTTCGTTGGGGAATTATCGGTTGTGGAAAAATAGCCGAAAAATTTGCTGACGATTTGGTCGCTTATGTTCCTAATGCTACTTTACATGCTGTAGCTTCGCGTGATTTAGCAAGAGCCAAAGATTTTGGTGCAAAATATAATACTCCTCATGCTTTTGGTAGTTACGAAGAAATGCTAAAAAGCGGTTTGATTGATGTAGTTTATATTGCTACGCCTCATGCACAGCATCATGCCAATACGTTGCTTTGTTTAGAGGCGGGGGTACCTGTTTTATGCGAAAAGGCCTTTGCGATTAATACCCAGATGGTACAAGAAATGATTACTAAATCTCAAGAAAAAAACCTTTTCTTGATGGAGGCTATCTGGACAAGATTTCATCCTGCGATTAATCAGATTGAAGACATTATTAAAGCAGGTACAATAGGCGAAATCAAGCATATTGTAGCCGATTTTGGTTTCTTGGCTAATTATGATGAAACTGCACGCTTGTTCAACCCAGCACTGACAGGGGGTTCTTTATACGATATTGGTATCTATCCTCTGTTTATTAGTAAGTTGTTATTGGGTAAGCCATCGGAAGTAAAAGCAGTAGCTACTTTTGCACCAACTGGTGTAGATATGAATTGCTCGGTTGCCTTAGCTTTCCCGAATGGTGCTACTGCTTCATTGTTTTCTACCTTGGCTGCCAAGACGGATACTACTTGTACGATATATGGCACCAAAGGTAAGATATTTATTTCGGGTCGTTTTCATGAGACATTTGGCTTTACGTTGGAAGTAACTAACGAAGAACCCCAAGTATTCTCGACAGAAAGAAACGGCTGGGGATATAGCTATGAAGCCATTGATGTACAGCGTTGTTTAACAGAAGGAAGAATAGAAAACGACCGCCTTCCTTTACAATTTAGTTTAGAATTGATGGAGTTGATGTGCGAAATCAGAAGCCAAATTGGATTAAAATATCCACAGGAGTCTTAATATTGCTATTCATCACATTTATGTAAAAACCTCCATGAAAAATGCTCATTTTCATGGAGGTTTTTTATTGCTACTAAATAAAATTTAACATGGGATTATTAAGAAATATTTTCGGACCCAGCAAAGAAGAAGTCTGGGTACAATTAGAACAAGAAATTAATGCACAGTTTATCAAGAAGAAGAGTTTTCTGATAGATGATTCTAAGGTAGTGCTTGAACACAAAAATTGGACGATAGTATTAGATGTTTTTCATCGCTCAACAGGAAAAAGTTCTACGCCTTATACTAGAATGCGTTGTGCTTATGTCAATAAAGATGATTTTCGTTTCAAGATTTTCAAAGAAGGTTTCTTTAATGATATAGCTAAATACTTTGGTATGCAAGATATTGAGATTGAAGATGAAATCTTTGATAATGTCTTTATATTAAAAAGTAAAAACCCTGAACAAATCAAAGCATTGTTTAAGGATGAAAGTATCAAAAAAGATTTTCTAGCGCTCTCTAATTTATCACTATTTCAAGTTAGTGTTAAAGACGATGAGGGATACTTTGGACAACATTTTCCTGAAGGAGTTGACGAACTTTATTTGGAAGTGATGGGTATTCTTAAGGATATAGAACAACTAAAAATCATGTTTAAGCTCTTTGCTGAAATCATGGATAGGCTTTGTGAAATCGGTTCGGCTTATGAAACTCGCCCTGAAATAGAATTGAAGTAAAGAAAATAAAACAAAACAGGGTGCCCAAATGAGCACCCTGTTTTTGTTAATGAGAATTCAAAATTACTGAGGATTTTGAACAACAAGACCATTAGTGTTGTTGATTTCATCCTGAGGAAGTAAGAATTGCCATCTTTTATCTCCTGCCGGAACATCCATTACACCATTTGTATATGAAACGTTGTGGTTACCGCCATTTCTATTTAAAGCACCGTTAGTTCTTTTTATGTCATAGAAACGGAAACCTTCACCCCAAAGTTCTACACGACGTTGTACCATGATTTCTTCAATTAAATCTGCACCTGTCTTCGTAGATTTTGTGTATTTAGTATCACGGTTTACAGCCAAAGTATATAAAGCATCTGCAGCTCCAGCATTGTTTCCTTGACGAGCTAATGCTTCTGCTTCAATCAAATACATCTCTGCAGCTCTCATGTATGGTACGTCACCGATACTTAAGTTTACGTCAGCTACTCTGAATTTTTTAGGGTGATATTTATAACGTTGGAAAGTTGATGCTGGCAATGGGAAATCAGTAGTGTTAGTTCCTGTCGGATCCCAAAGTTTCTTTCTTACATCTGTTGCTGAAATTTTATCATACAATACAGAATACATCACTTTTGGTGTTGATCTGATTGCAGTTGAGCTATAGTTGTTAGACATATAAGCAAAGAACGAATAGAAATAATTCGTTTGGTCAGCTACAATTCTTGATGCCCACATCCATTCACCATTTGAATAGTTGTTGAAACCACCTAAATAATCTGTGTTCGACATTAAAGGGTAAGCTGTTCTTGCTTCTTTCGCTAATTGAGCAGCCGTTGCATAGTCTTGTTGTGTTAAAGCAATACGTGCTTTAATACCTTTTGCTATGTTAACATCAAAGTGAGATTTATCTAAACGAGTATAACCTGTAAACAAAGAGATAGCTTCAGTGATATCCTTGTTTATTTGAGTATATACTTCCGCTACAGTGCTACGTGGTGTTGCAGTAGTACCAGGAATAAGTACTAAAGGTACACCTAGACCGCTGTTAGCAGCACCTGCTACGAATCTTTCACCAAACAATTGAATCATTTGGAAATACGCCCATGCTCTGTATGTCAATGCTTCTGCTTTGATAGCTTTTTTGTCAGCGTCAGTACCCGAAGCTTTGTCAACATTCGCAATAATCATATTGGCATTACCAATAATCATATAATAGAATGTATAGTTATAGTAAGAAATAGAACTTGTTGCTGTTCTATGACTAATCCACTGATATTCAGATCTCAACCAAGTATTAGAAACGTTTGGAAATACAACGTCTTCTCCTAGGATGTCAATGTATAACATATTACCTGATTGACCACCCTGTGCTTGTACAGAGAAAATCTGTGAATACATTAATCTATGAATACCATTCAAGGCAGCCCAAGCATTTTTAGTTGTACTAAAAGCATCTACTGTGGCAACTTGGTCTGTAGGGGCTGTTTCAAGATAATTATCTTCACAAGCGGAGAAGGACATCAATGCGATTAATCCTAGTACTCCATTTTTTATAATGTTTTTCATCTTTATTTTTTTAAATCAGTACCTAATTAAAATTTGATTTTTGCTCCTATAGACATTACACGGTTAAAGTTGTAAGTGTTGTCTACTGTTCCGTTGAAAGAACCAGAAACGTTCATACCTTTTCTAGCTGAGAAAAGTGCTAAGTTTTCGCCAGCAAAATAAATACTAGCTTCTTTTGCACCAATTGCAGCCAATACAGAAGTAGGCAATTTGTAGTTTAGGGTAACATTATTTAATTGTAAGTAAGATGCATCTGTTAAATATCTTGTGCTTGTACCAGTCAAGTTAGTGATGTTTCCGTTATCAAAACGAGGAACTGAAGTATCGTCCCCTGATTTTTGCCAACGATTTAAAGCATCTACGTGCATTGCTGTTCCGTAAGAACCACCGTGCATTAACGATTGATAAGCACTGTCATATACTTTACCACCTACTTGGAAAGTGAATTGTACACCTAACGAGAAGTTTTTGTAAGATAAGTTATGTGACATCGAACCATAGAAATCAGGAATTGAAGAATATCCTGTATAACGTAAATTAGCTTCTGAAAGTACTGTAGTAACAGTATCAGCACCAATTACTTTTCCGTTGGTTGTTAAGATATTTGTTTTGTAAAGAGAAGACCCTGTTTCTTTATCTACACCATAGAATTGACGCATGTAGAAGTCATAAATAGAGTGACCAACACTGTATGCTTTAGAACCTGAAATAATCAACGCTTGGTTGTCTGGCATCTTAGTGATTTTGTTTGTGAAAGTAGTTAAGTTCAATGTTGTTGAATAACTAAAATCTCCCTTCTTATAAATATCACCATTCAATTGAAGTTCAAAACCTCTGTTGTAAAGATTACCAATGTTTTGGTTAACTGTAAATCCACCAGATGTTGTACCACCATTTGATAACGCTAAAGGCACACTGAAAATCAAGCCTGAAGTTTCACGGTTGAAGTATTCAGCACTACCTGATAATTTACCTTTGAACAAGCTGAAATCAGCACCAAGGTCAAAATTGTTTGAAGTTTCCCAAGTAAGGCTATTATTAGCAATTGAACCTTGGATAAAACCTGGCTCAGCATTGTTGTTTCTACCTAAGTTATATAACGCTTGGTAAGGATAGTATCCTAAACCTCCGTCGTTACCAACGATACCATAAGAAGCTCTAACTTTCAATTGATTAACCCATGATACATCGAAGAAATCTTCTTTTTCAATGTTATAAGCACCACCTAATGACCAGAAGTTAGCCCATCTTACATCTTTAGCAAAACGAGAGTTACCATCTCTTCTTAAAGAAGCATTTAAGATATACTTACCGTCGAAATCATAGTTAAAACGAGTAAAGAAACTTTCGATACCATAGTTGTCTTCATAAGAACTTACACCAAGTACTGTTGCAAAGTTCGCAAGTTCTGTAATACCGTCAACGATAATACCTGATCTACCACCATATAAATAGTTGTATTTATATGAATAGTTTTCATGACCACCCAATACGTTTACGTGGTGTTTACCAAATGTTTTGTCAAATTCTAACAACTGGTTCCAAGTAGAGCTAGTTGTACGATAAAGATAATGACTTGCACGACCAGCTGGAGCACCGTCACCAACGATAGGATTATCATACGTACGGTAGTGAGTATCTTGTAAGTCAAAGCTTAAGTTAGTAGTTGCCTTTAAGCTTGGTAAAATTGTAAGCGTTGCAAAAGTTCTTGCACCAATCGTTCCACGAATTTGGTTACGGTTGTTCAATTCATTTTCCCAGATAGCATGACGACCACTTGAGAAAGGTCTTACATCACCCATGTCATAGATTCTGTTTCCACTACCATCTAATGTATATGAACCATCAGCACCATGTTTGTAAACAGGATAGATAGGAGCAATAAAACGTGAATAATAGAATGGGTTAACAAAACCTGTTCCACCGTCTGCCGCTGCATCAAGGTTTGAACGGCTATAGCTACCATTCAAGTTTAAGCCAGTTTTAAGCCATTTTGTAGCTTCTGTATTTACACTTACACGACCTGTAATTCTTTCGAAATCTGATTTCAATAAATAACCTTCTTCTTTTGTATAACCTAACGATACAAAGTAGTCAGACTTAGCAGTTCCTCCATCATAGTTGATGTTATAGTTACGTCTGCTTTTTCCTCCTTGTTGAATAGCCTTAGCCCAGTCTAAATCTTCTGGATATAATAACTGAGCATTAGGGTTTAATACACCATTTACATCAACAATTTGATTTTTAGCAACATTGAATGGGTTATAAGCAAGCAAATCAGCAATACCTGAATATGTTCTACCACCGTAAGTAGTAGTCAAACCTGAAGCAATACTGCTTGCATCAGCTACTGGAACTTTAGCAGAACCATACACTAATGTGTTGCGATATACTTCCCACATCAAAGGATAATATTGTTGTGTACTTACTGTTTCATATTCTGGCAAACCTCTTGAGATAATACCTGCAGAAACGTTTGCGCTAAAGTTACTACGACCTACTTTACCTTTTTTAGTAGTAATCATGATTACCCCGTTCGATCCTCTTGAACCGTAAATAGCAGTTGTAGAGGCATCTTTTAATACAGACATTGTTTCAATGTCATCAGGGTTTAACGTTGCTGTTGAAGCATCAAAAGGAACACCATCCACTACGTAAAGTGCAGAGTTAGATGCAGAAATAGAACCAAAACCTCTTACACGAATAGTAGGAGCTGAACCTGGAGCACCACTACCTAAAGTAGTTTGAACACCTGGAGCCACACCAATCAATGCATTCAGCGCATTAGAAACTGGTCTTTTTTCAATGTCGCTCGATTTGATTTGAGCTGAAGAACCAACGTGCATGGTTTTGTTAACAGTACCATAACCTACTACTAAAACTTCGTTTAGTAACGCAGCGTCAGACTCTAAGCTAACATTGATAACACTTCTGCCTTCAATAGCAACTTCTGTTTTTACAAAACCTACCGAACTGATTAGAAGTTTGGCTGAACCGCCTGGAACAGCAATGGTAAACTTACCTTCTTTGTCGGTAACTGTACCTTTTGTAGTTCCTTTTACTAAAATGCTTACGCCCGGGAGAAAAGACCCGTCCTCTTTAGAGGTTACAACTCCTTTGACTCTAATTTCTTGGCTAAATGCATAGCCACTAGTCAACATGAAGATGAACAATACGATAAAACTTCGTAAAGACTTACTCATAGTTTGTCTGTGTTTTAGTTGTTGATAAATTATTTTGATAAAACAAAGGACAAACTTATTAATAAATTATTATAAAATGCAAGTAAAAATATGACAAAAGACAGAAATAAGGGTTGAAATTTCATTTTTTCTTAAAAAAGACATAATGATGGTCTTTTTTAACCCACATTTTCCTAAATAATAAACATTTCTAAATTTCAAGGGTATTTTTAATCGAGTGTTCAGATGCTTTACAAAAATTATCAAAAAGTGCACAAATATTGGTAGGTTGCGTAGGATTATTTGATGAGTTTTTTATAACGTATTGAATATACGTAAAACTAAAAATGACATTATTTAGCAATTTTACACCTTTATTTTTTGTGAAATTTTATAAATATCAAAAGCTACTTTTTGCAAATCTATAAATTGCTCAGCAATCAAAAGGGTATCGTCATCTTCTTTAAAATGGTGTTTCAAAGGCAAAATTTTCATGTCAGTATTGATAATATTTTCTTCATTGATTAATATCATCATTGACTCGTGCAGAAGCTTTTCAGAATTCGAGGCAATTTCTTCAAGTCTTTCCATTGCAGGGATATGTCCAGTATGTTCCATTACATATAACGCTAACGTAGCCACATAAGAAGACATCAAATGATTTAACACAGTAAATTTATGCACTTCTTTGATACTCAGTTGTTTACTTTTAGGTTCTGAGAACATCCTTTGGAAGGTAGATGCTAAATTTGCACTACGAACGTATACTTCTTTGCGAATAATTTTATAAGGAATTTTATCATATCGTTGTCCGAAATAATACGTAGTTACCTGATGATAATAAGCCAAATTGACCTCAATCATTTCTACTAAAACCGTTTTAAGTTTCTGATGTTCCCAGCTTGGTAAGAACACATGGCTAGCCACATAAGCGATGCTTCCGCCAATGATGGTATCATAGACTCTTTCAATGAAAATTGCTCTACTCCCCATACCTAAGAAATCGTATAGAATTAGGATAAACGGAGTCATGAATAATACGCTGACTACATAGTTTTTACGTTGAAAGCTATACGCACCCAACATACAAATTAATAAGATAGCAAAAAGTGCGGAGCCGTCCTCTACCCAAGCAAGGATGCTCATGCCTATAATGGCACCGATAATCGTACCAATCAAACGGTGATAATTACGTTCTTTCGTTAGGCTAAAGGCTGGTTTCATGATGACCATAATTGTCAGCAAAATCCAGTTGCTATGCAGAAAATTATAGGATTGGGCAATGATAAAACCAATCAGCATTACTACGGCCACCCTGATAGCATGGCGAAATATCTCTGATTTTAGCGCAAGATTCTCTCTAAATAAACTAAAATCATATTCTTCATGAGAAATAAAATAAGCTGATTGGGTCTGACTTTTTGTGAGTTTTCTGGCTTTTCTATCTTTAAAATGTCCGTTTATTTTCTTGATTCTATGATAAATATTTTCCACATTTACTTCAATATTCTTTAAAGCCTGTACACCAGTTTCTTTAAATTCACTGCCGTATTCTCCTCTTTCTAGGGCTTCAATTTCCAGTTTTAAATCCCTGATTTCACGCGGTAAGCGGAGGGAAATTTGTGGTTTTGCATCTGCTTTTAGGGCATATCCTACCTCCTCTAATTGGTCAGACATGTGTAATAATACTATCTCAAATTGCTTTAAAATCCCTATTTCATCGAATTGCTTATGAAGCGTTTGGTAGCTATAAAAAGTAGACATAATTTGTTCGAACAAGTCCATTACATCTACAAAAACGATTACTAAAAACCGCCCTTGTTGAGTAGACTCCCGAACAATTTCTCGGCTTTTAAAAAGCAAATCACGCACAGCATTTTGCTTTTCATTCACTAATACTTGGCATTCTAGTAGTTTTTTGTAGTTCTCGTCATAATCCATTCCTTCTTTATAAAAACCTGCTTTGATTCTCATAAAATGAGCGACTTCAATTACACAATCGCCTAATGACTGTTGGGCTAGTCGATAGGGCATAATTTTATACAAAGAAATACTAAGGGCAGAATACCACAAACCACCAACTGCAATATAAGCTGTGTAGAGTAGGATGTCTGTAATAGAACGAATATCACCAATGCCCAAAGTCATGACCAACAAGGCTGCGGTACCAATGGATGCAATACGGTTTCCATATACGTACAACATGGAAAATAGAAAGCTAAAGCTTAGAATAATAAAGCCTAGCACGTACACGGAAATATTGGCAAAGCCAGTGAGCAAAGAGACAATAGAAACGACGAGCGTAGTAACCAACATCGCATTGCGACGATGCGTAATAGGACCAGGGGTATCGGCAATACTGGCACATAAAGCACCTAAGGAAACAGTAATACCTATTTGTAATAAACCAAACTGAGATAAAATTAAGCTAGGAACCAATGCACCAAAAGTAATCCTGAGCCCGTCACCGAAGTAGGAACTCAAGACAAAATTCTTGATTTCATTGGTTGTTTGTTGTGTTTTTGAGGTCATGTCTTGTTACTTATTAAGTGATTTAGCGAGTGGTAGCTTTTCATTAAAAGAGTCGATTCAATAACCCTAAGGCTCTTATTTTTGGTTTTTGCGCTACAATCCTAAAGTCTCAAAATCAGTTTTTGTAAAAATAGATAAAATATTCAAGAATCTATCACTAAGATTGATACTTGCATTTTGATTATGACATACATTTGATATATTGCTTTAAAAATACTAACCTCGCTTCCCAAAGACCATGGATAAGAAAACTATTATACTCATTTGTTTCATTGTTTTTAAGTTTATCCTTCAATATAATTTAATCCATCCTATTTATGATTTACACCGAGATGAATACCTGCATCTCGACCAAGCACATCATTTAGCGTGGGGATATTTATCGGTTCCACCCGTTACTTCTTGGTTTTCGTTCATCATTTTGCAATTGGGCAATGGTATATTTTGGGTGAAATTTTTCCCTGCACTTTTTGGTGTATTGAACATGGTGGTGGTCTGGAAAGCCATAGAAACGTTAAAGGGAGGTCTTTTCGCCTTAATTTTAGGGGCTTGTGCTGTTACTTTTTCTGTCATCTTACGAATAAATACCCTTTATCAACCCAATTCCTTAGATATTCTTTGTTGGACTTTCCTATATTTTTCTCTGTTAAAATACTTCAGTACTTCTCAAAACAAATGGTTGTGGATAGCGGCTGTTACTTTTGCTTTTGGCTTTTTGAATAAGTATAATATTGTATTTTTATTAATAGGCTTTATTCCTGCTTTAGTATTGAGCGCCCATCGGAAAGTATTTAAAAACCCACATTTATACATTGCCATATTCATTGCGTTTTTGCTCGTACTTCCTAATTTAATTTGGCAGGTAAATAACAATTACCCTGTTTTTCATCATCTGGCTTTGCTTAAAAAATATCAATTAGTCAATGTCAGTAGAGTGGGTTTCCTCAAAGAACAACTATTCTTTTTTACAACTTCGCTTTTTGTGTTAATAGCCGCACTCATTTCTTTTTTTAGGTACAAGCCCTTTAAAGAATACCGAATGTTCTTTTGGGCATTTGTGTTTAGCTTATCAACCTTTGTGTATTTACAAGCGAAAGACTATTATGCTATTGGTTTATACCCAATTTTATTGGCTTTTGGCTCGGTATATTTAGAAAATGTATTGAATGAAGGCTGGAAAATATACCTTCGTCCAATAACGATTTTGATTATTTTGCTACTGTTTATACCGATGTACAGAATTGCATTTCCCAATGTTACACCCACGGAAATACAAGGGAGATTGGCTAGCTATAAAAAGTTTGGCATGTTAAGATGGGAAGATGGTAAAGACCATACGATGCCACAAGATTTTGCAGATATGTTAAGCTGGAAAGAACTAGCCCAAAAAGTAGATAGTGTTTATGCGGGTATCGCAGACAAAGAACATACATTGGTACTTTGTGATAATTATGGACAAGCAGGAGCTATCAATTATTATTCAAAATTCCCAACGATTGGTGCTGTTACTGTTAATGCTGATTACATCAATTGGTATCCGCCTTTGGATAAAGTTGAGATTAAAAACATCATCTTGATACAATTTTCTGACGATGATGATAAAAATCGTGAAAAAGAAAAACCGCTTTTTCAATCAGTAGCATTAACGGGCAAACTAGAAAACCCCTTTGCACGTGAATACGGAACAAGTATCTATCTGTTAAAAGATGCCAAAGTACCAATCAATCATTTTCTGATTGAAGATATCAAAGAGGAAATGAAAGATTGGAATGATTAACGAAGGACTGACAATGTAACATCAATAATATCTTGATAAACAGCCTTATTAGCCCCTGACTTTGCGGCAACTCTGATGCCTGAAATGGTATTGAACAGGAAGCGAGCTAAGGCTCTTGCATCATTTTGGTTGGTGATTTCACCCAAATCTTGCCCTTTTTTTACAAGATTATAGAAGGCGTCTTCTATGTCTTGCATATTGTCTTTGACTATTTTATGAATCTCTGGGTCGTGGGGTGCTAGCTCTATCGTACTGTTTGTCATAAAACAGCCTTTGCTACAAATTGTATTAAGGCTATCATTCGCAAGCATTTCTAAGAGCTGCTGGATGGTTTGTAGGGGACTGACAGATTGTTTTACCATATCAATCAGTCCTCCTGCGGCTTGTTTTCTGTATTGTTCTAAGGCAGCAATATACAACTGATGTTTATCCCCAAAAGTATCGTAGATGCTCGAACGACTTAAGCCCAAAGAATCTACAACATCCTGCATCGAAGCACCATTATAACCCTTGAACCAAAACAAATCTATTGCTTTGTTTAAGATTTCTATTTCATTAAACTCCTTTGTCCTTGCCATGATATTGATCGTTTAAAAATAATACGAATAGCTTTGCTGAATATTTTCAAGCAAAGCTATTTAAATGGAATGAACATTCCAAATTTAGGCAAAAAATTAGATTACTACTGGGTTTACCAATAAACCACCATCAACAACAAGTTCGGTACCAGTGATAAATGAAGAGTCAGAAGAAGCTAAGAAGACCACAGCTTTACCAATTTCGCTTGATTGTCCGAAACGGTTCAATAAGATTTTTTTGCCTAGTATTTCGCCAAAACCAGCTACTTCTTCATGTCCTAAACCTAATTTTCCATAAAGTGGTGTTTCAACAGGACCAGGAGAGATAGCATTTACACGTATTTTTCTTGGCGCTAATTCAGTCGCAAATACTCTATTGAATGCCAAGATAGTAGCTTTACTACCAGCATAAACACTAGAATTTGGCATACCAACATGGGCGTTGATAGAAGTATTGAATATAATAGAAGCACCGTCGTTTAAAATAGGTAAGAATTTTTGTAGCGTAAAGAAAACGCCTTTCACGTTAACATCCATGATGGTATCATAATGTTCTTCAGAGGCAGATTCTAAAGGAGCGAAAGCTGCAATACCAGCATTCAAGAAGATAATATCCACTTTACCATAAGTTGCTTTTACTTCTTCAACCAATTTATCAATCGATTTCAAATCTGCTTGGTCAGCCACGATTGCCTTCGCATTAAGCTCAGTAGCGGCGGTTTCAAGGGTTGTTTTATTTCTACCTGTAATAATTACTGTAGCACCTTCTACACTTAATTCTTGAGCTGCTGCATATCCGATTCCGCTGTTACCTCCAGTAACGATGGCGATTTTATTTGATAATTTGTTCATTTTTTGGTTGCTTTAAATTCCAGATTTCCTATCTGGAATGTTTGTTCCGTAAAGGTAATATATTTGGAATGAACATTCCAAATAAAATGAGAAAAAAAATGAAAAATATTTTTCCACCTTTTTCCCTAACTTGAAAAATGCTTATTCCTGCACTGTAAGAGCCATTAAGCCAATGATGACATCATTGCAAAGAGAGATTACTTGAATAGATTTAATCGTTTTTGGTAGAATGGGAAATTGATAAACGTTGGCCGCTCCACCTTCAATAGCCATATTACTAAAACCTTTGATACTGGTATGCTTTGCATTTTCTTTGATGAAGTCACCCGTTTTCAATAACAAACGAGTTGGACGCTCAGTTTGTGAATATTGAAAAGCCTTGCCATCATAAAAATAGTCTTGTTCAATGGGCCACCAATTGTTTGGGTTGTGTAATTCAAAAGAAGTTTGTTCTCCGCTTTCATAGTCAATAACTACCTTGCCGTTTGCCATTTGGCTTTGCATAGGATTGGTAGTACCAGCCATTAATAAATGCACAGCATGACCCTGTATTTTTTGTTTAGGACGTATATGCAGTGTATCGGGAAAATTATCCCATTTACTAGCCAAAGCAATATTCACCTGATTGGTATCAGAGGGTGTAGCAAATGGAATTTGCTGATAATGAATGAATCCATTTTGTTGTTTTGCTTTTTGACGAAGTCCTGAGTCATCAATAATAGCTTCCACCAAAGGGTAACACCAATTACCAATACCTTGAACAGGCAATTGCAACGTAGCACTTTGTGGGCGAGGAGACAGGTACTTATTTTTAAAAATACGAGTCACTTTTTCGTTGAAAGAGCTACTTAAATCTATGGAATGATATACATTACTTTTTACGGTTTCTTCATGGTTTAAAATAGCCTGTTCTATGTTGGGTATTGCACGTTTTAAGACATTGTTAACGGCCTTATTTTCTTCAAATAATACTTTTACTAAAAATGCTTTACCTTTTAAGGTCTTTATTTCAAGGATTGGCTCATTATTGCCGTTTTGTGTCCAAGCATATTTTGCAGGTTTTCCATTAAGTGAGATAGATTTTACTTTTTGAAACTCCGTTGAAATCCTTAAAGTTAATTCAGATGATTTATTCCAAAAGGTTTTAATGTCGTATTCGTATAGTTTAGCGTTTTTCTTGAAGTTAAATTCAATGTCAGCCGTTTTTAGCTTGGCATAAGCCCATTCATTCGGAAGACCTGGTTCAATCAATAATTTGCCTTCTAATAACTGCGGTCTTATTCCGAATAAACCTTCTACTAAGCTCCTGCCAGCCATGCCGATGCCGTCAGCAAAGTCTCTGTACAGTTCGCCCCTGATGGCATCCAGACTGGATAATTGTTCAAAACCACCAGGTGAAGCAGAAGTATAAAGACTTTCGATGAGTGTATTTCGCCAAATTTCATAGGCTAAGTTTTTATTACCTGCCTGCCAACAAGCTAATGAAGTATGGAGGTTTTCACCCAAGGCCACATTGTTGATACTCCAAGTATAGGGTTGCCAATTGGTAGTACTCAGCTGATAAAAATCTTGCTTAAGCTCAGGGATGCGGAAAGGAATATGAGGAATGTTTTTTTCAACATATTTTGTCATCTGATATTGTTGTTTCGGCGAAGCCGCCTGCGCATCAATAGCATGGTAAATCGTCCAAAGCCCCGCAGAAGGATGTACCAATTGTAAGCCCAAAGCATCTTTGTATTCAGCAAAACAGCCTGTTTCATCCAACCAAAGTTTTTCTTGTAGCGCTTTATAAATCTTATCAGCTTCATCTTGATAAGGCTTTGCATTTTCACCCAACAATTTAGCTAATAAAGCTGCTGAACGAAATGCTCGGTAATTGTAAGCTGTAGAGTGAGTAACGCCACCACCACTGTACTGCAAAGCGTCGCTAGCCCAAATACAGCAATAAGCATCAAAAAGTCCGTCGTCGTCAGCATCAAAATTATGTTTTTCCCAAGCGAGATGTTTTTTGATAACTGGCCACATTTCACGGAGATAGGTAGTATCTCCCGTCCAATTGAAATGATTTAAGAGTTGGTCGATATACACCAAATTCATATCATAATGGTGTGCTCGAATATCGCCATTCGGATTTCTGCAAATGTATCCTTCTGTAAAAATACCTTTACCAATTTTCTCAACTTGTCGAGCTAAGTGCATGGCAGAGTCAGGGGAAGAATCTGTTAAAGGAAAAGCTTCACCCACTTGTGATTTGGCATAAGAAGAAAAGTGCGTTTGGGCTCTGTCATGTTGCCCAAGCACATCAGCGATATAAGGACCACGCCAAGCAGGCAAACGCATTCGCCAAGCCACGGCACCGTGCATATAAGTAGGACTATCCCAAATGGCATCAGCGGCCAAACTAAGGGCTTGTCCCATAGGATTGAATAAGGTATCTGGCGTTTGAATTTGTATAGTATTAACAATTTTTTGGCGAAGCGTTTCATTCTGTTTTGCAAACGAAGGAATTGCTGAATAATCAAAAGCTACATTTCCTTTTTGGATATAGAGATATTGTTCCGTGTCTTTTAAATCACCAATACCCGCCAAACAAGGATTTGAAACTTTACTACGATAAGCATTTATCTCAAAAGGAGATTTTTGAGCGACTGCATCTGTGATAGATAAAGTATAATTTTCAGGAAATAGTCCCGCTACTACTTGGGTCGAATCTTTCGGTAAATATTGTATGTTAAAAGAGTTTCTAGCTATGTTGATTTTATTGTTACTACAGTTTTCTGCTTTTAAATAAAAGCTACTCTCTGGGTCTGCTCCAATATCACCATCTCTTGAAAACTTTTTACCCGTAATCCCTCCAAACAAAACAGTCAGTTGTGTATCCTTGGGTTTGTTTCCTTCAACATGATACGCTATTAATAGGGCTTCTTGTGTATAAGTAGCTGTGACTTTCAATACCAAAGTAGCGTCACCCAATAATTCATCTTGAATTTTGTAAAGCATCGCTCCATCCTGATACACCGTCTGTATTTTTTGAGCTTCCGAGAGCCACTTGCTTTTTGTACCATTCAATAGTCCAATTTTGCAATTTCCGCCCATGCCGGGTAAGTACAGCGCAAACTCTGGAAAATCACCAGCTTCTACCCTAAAAGCTGAATTGCCACCATATAAAGCTCGGTTGAATTTCTGTTTGGGATTTACACAAACAAAACCATTTCCATTGAAGGGTTTATAATGAAGATTTTTAACGACTGCATTTGTTTGTGCAATAATTTTAAATGAGGTTACTAAGAAGAAAACTAAGAATAGTACTTTTTTCATGAGTTACTAGTATTAAGAGGAGTTGTGGACTTATGTTATAAAACTAAAGTCGGTATTTGCTTACTCAATATTCCAAAGATTTGAGCAATTGACCCTCTTGTTCACTCACGTCTTTTCATTTTCCGTGGTCTGTGGCACACAGAACATAGTGGTAGTGGTGTTCTGTGTGCCACAGACCACGGTGATAGTGGTAATCCTTGCAGTTACCGTTTGAGTTTATGCCTCATCTAAAGTTAATTCCTTGCTATCCTATTTTCTGTGATAATGATTATCTTTATTGAGTTATTTTTTGACTTTCTCCAACAGTTTTCAGTATATTCACAGTTACTTTCTTATTTTTCTACTGTTACTACTTCCTGTTTTCTTTCGTCTTTACGAAACAAAGAATAATTAATATAAAGTTAAATTTCCTTAACGGCCCAAGACTGGGGCTTGAATTATATCTACCCGACTTTTTTAAATGTAATGTCCAATGCACATGAATTCAGACCTATATAGAACAAAATAACTATCAGATCAAGAAAATTTATAATTATGTCAAACGAGCATTCACAACTTTATCTTAGTGCCAAAAAAGTATGGAATACAGTGGTAAAAGAAGAGCCTGGATACCCACTCGAATTAAAATTGAAGTTAGAGTTACACAAGCAACTCCTTAATCTCTTTCAGCCAGGAACGTATTACTATTATGTGTTTAATATTTTTCAAGCAGACTTTGATTTTGTGAGTTCTGGCGTTACCAATGTGCTGGGTTATATGCCTGAAGAAATGGATATTCACTTTTTCTTAGACATAATACATCCCGACGACAAACCTTACTTTTTACAATTTGAGCAACGAATTACAGAGTTTTTCAAGGACTTGCCCTTTGAAAAAATATCAAAATATAAAATGCAGTACGACCTTAGAATGCGTACTAAAGACAATCGCTATATACGACTGCTACACCAAGCGGTGCAAATAGATTTTGATGAAACGAACTATTATCGTACGTTGGATGTAGACACCGATATTTCGCACATAAAACAAGACGGCGTTCCTTCGTTTTCCATCATAGGACTTGACGGTGAACCATCATACTATAATATTACCGAAACGAATACCCTTACGCTATCTGATATCCCGTTTACACCAAGAGAAAGAGAAATTTTAAAAATGATTGTAGAAAATAAAAGCAGTAAAGAAATAGCCGATAGGCTTTTTATAAGCTCGCATACCGTAAGTACACATCGCAAAAACCTACTAAAAAAAGCCAATTGCAAAACACCAGTAGAATTAGTAGGGAAAGCGTTGCAGGAGGGGTGGATATGATTTATTCGTTTTCGGCAACTGCAAGGGTTGCCGCTTTTTCCGTGGTCTGTGGCACAGAGAACACTTGTACGAATGTGTTCTGTGTGCCACAGACCACGGAGGGGAGCATACAAAACACTTGTATCATTGTGTGTTTTATACCTTTGCAGTCGGAGACTGCAATTTTATTTGTGGTTCTAAGTCGGAAAAGACTTAGAACAGCAAGGGGAGTAGAATAACACTTCAAGACCTTACCTACCAAAGTGAAGAAAAATCGGATAGGTCTATGGAATGAACTCCATTAATACTAATTTCCAGCTGATAACTATGTAATATTTCTTTTATATCATCTGGCAATACATCAACCTGTATTGGCTTTTCAGGATATGTCACTAAATGATATTCGGTATTAATAGGAACATTATCAATAGTTTTATCAAACGTATAAAATCCTTTATTTGCCCATTTTATGTAATATTTCACATGATTTTCATAATCTTTTTTAGAACGATTTTTTTTTCTTTCCTGTGGCAAGGGATTTAATTCACCTACTGTAATTTCGGGTAATTTATCAAAATACATATTTAAGAGATTTAAATATTCATAATTATCCAAAATTAATTTAGGAATAAGTCCTCCTGATGAAGAAAAGTGTATTAAATACCTTTCTCTTGACACCAAATACCAGTCAATATCATACGCTTCTGGGTAGTCTATCAAATCTTTTTTGTCAATCATTGAAATATAGGTTTACAATTGTCGCAAGTTGGTTTTACTTCCATTGTTCTTGGAGTAATAGTTGAACGCCAAAGTATATCAGATGTTTTTGCTGCTAGATTCTCTTTTAGTATCTCATTCTCTCGGTTGGCGTAGTGAAACATTACGTTAAGCGATAGGCGTGTAAAGTCCTATCTAACGTATTTTTGTGTTAATTTTTACAACCCCTATTTTCCAATTTACGTTTTTATTCTCTTTGTATTTATAGCTGATTATAAAGACATCGTCATTTAATGAACCTTTTTCAAAGAGATAATCAGCAAATAAATAATTGCTGTTCAGTAAAGACTTCTCTAATCTTCCTTTCGGTAGAGAAATTTTGTAAATTTTATTTGTGGTTAGATTGGTAAATAAAATCGTATTCCAATCTTTCAATGTCACAATGAATGGATAGCTTTCTTTTAGGTCAGTGATAAACAAAGAAGTCCCCAAATTTTGAATTTCAATTCCATTATTTTTATCAAATAAAATATATTTTGAAGGGTCACAACAACCAGAAATAACTTTATTCTCAATTAAAAATGAGCTTTTGAATTCTGTCCAATTAATAAACCCTAATCTTCCTGTTAGCTCCATTGAATTTTTATCAAGGTCGAAAATTTTTCTGATTCTTTTCTTATTTTGATACGTCAGCCAAGAAGAGTTACAGTCAAAACTCCAATATACTGTTGCTCCATTTTTGAATACAGTTTTTTGACATGAAATAATATTTTTCAATTCAGGCTTTTCTTTGCAGTTACAATTTTGACTAAAAATTTGTGCTGAAAATAAAGTCAATATGATTGTTAACGCAATTTTCATAATATGGTGGATAAACAAATACAAGCTTTGATAATGTAAAGACCTTATACTTTTGCAGTCGGAGACAGCAATTTTATTTGTCGTTCTAAGTCGAAAAAAGACTTAGAACAGCGAGGGGGTTCTAAGTCGGAAAAGACTTAGAACAGCAAGGGTTGCTCTCGCTTGGCGTAGTGGTTTCACTACGTCAGAGTATCAGGCGTTCTTAGAACGCAACGTCTAGTGGTATGCAGGGTACACAACTTGAAAAAATATCAAATGCGTTGCATTTTTGCAATGTAACATTGCAACACGCTCTGACGTAGTGAAACACTACGCCAAGCGAGGGTTACTTTATTATTGTATTAAATTTTCCTGTACCATTATATTTCCCCTCTCCAATAAAATATGGAGCCTTAGAACAATTTAAACAATTATCTTCTTCCATTTTATGAATAAGAGTTAAAATTCTGTCTTCTTCATGACTGTATGTTTCTCTAATGTCATCAATATCAAAGAAAAAAAAACTTGGTTTATAATTTCTATTTATTCCAAATGTTTCTTGATAAAAAACTTGTATAAAACGAGTGTACTTCTTAATCTCATTTTGTCTTGATATTAGAGTCTTACTATTATAATCTACTATATATTTTATCAAAGTATCCCGACTTTCCGGAGGGTTATCAACTACATAATATTCAGTATATCTGAGATAATCTTTATCTTTAATCTCTACTGTTAATTTGTAAATTTCACATTTTTGTTGACACCCAACAAAAATGAACAATCCCAAAAAAATAAATATTTTATTTTTCATATATCTCTCTCGCTTGGCGCAGTGTTGTTTCACTACGTCAGAGTGTCAGGTGTTCTTAGAACACAACGTCTAGTGGTATGCAGGGGACACAACTTAAAAAAATTATCAAATACGTTGCATTTTTGCAATGTAACATTGCAATACGCTCTGACGTAGTGAAACACTACGCCAAGCGAGGGTAACGCTTAGCATAATTCATCATATTTAACTTTATTTCTTGTCCATTTACCACCTACCATTTCTCGTTGAGCCTCTTCTCCATATTCAAGGTCAAAAATTTCATTTAAGGTGTTGTCATGTAAAACCAATTCTTCTAAAGCAACAATTTTTATATCCTCTGGTAGTTGGTCACCTGTTAAAAATTGCCAATCTCCATCACTATCGTGAACCACATGTAAAATCGGTTTTTGTTCATCAAGCCATTGTTTTGTTGTAAAAGTCGAAAGGTTTTTCTCTTCTCTAAATTTAAAATCAGCATTTCTGTCGAGTAAAGGTTGTTTATAAATAAATTCTTCTTCAAAGTCTGCTTCCCACGGAAATTTGTCATTGCGGTCTGTCCAAATAAGGTGCAAAGCTTCAAATTTTTTGCCGTAATAATAATTTGAAGCTACTCCAAAATAGCCGTCTATGTTTCTTTGGTCAACGTTTAAAAATGTCGCTTTATTACTCTCAAATATTTCAGTGTAAATTTTTCCTATCTCTATAATTTCCCCATTTTTTATTATTTCAGCAACATCATTAATTATTTCATGTCCAAGGTCATTTGGCAGTCCAAAACAAATTATCTCTGGGTGATTGTAAGTCTGTGACAAACCAATACTATAAGCAAAAGAAGGAGAATAACTTGTTGAACTCACCATAATAACTTGCAGACCAAATTTGTCAATATTTAATTTGGTCTGTTCAACTAAGTCGTCTTTATTGATGCCGTTATGTTCTTTGTCTGTTGTCATTTGGTTATTTTGTACTACTCTCGCTTGGCGCAGTGTTGTTTCACTACGTCAGAGTGTCAGGTGTTCTTAGAACACAACGTCTAGTAGTATGCAGGGTACACAACTTGAAAAAAACATAAAATGCGTTGCATTTTTGCAATGTAACATTGCAACACGCTCTGACGTAATGAAACACTACGCCAAGCGAGGGATAGCAATGACAGTAAAATATATTATTAGTTATTGACATTTATATTTCAATCCCTCTCAATTTGCGGTAAAGCTTTAATGCAAATAAGTCAGTCATTCCAGAAATGAAATCTAGTATTTTCATTACTTTGAGATATGGTGAATCAGTTTCATCAAAGTTGAATTGATTTGGTAGTAACTCTAAAATTTTGTTTTGCTCTTTTTCTCGTTCATGTTTTGGCGTTAAGGCCGATGTAACAAAATCTTCTACTAATGCACTCATAATTCTAAAGCCTGCTATTTCTAATTCAACAACTTTTCTATTGTTGTAAATATATTTATAATTAATTTTAGTCAATTCCTCAAAAAGAGGTTTAATTTCTAAAATATCTTCGATTAGGGTATTATCATACTCCCCTTTTAGTATAACATTTTTATTTTCGAAAAAAACGTCTGCACATTTATATGTTAATGTGTTTATACACTTAGCTCTTAAATAAGCAATACATTCATTTTTATCATCACTCAACTCAGTAATTTTACGATTAATATCTTCAATGTTTTCTTTTGGATTTTTAGATATAATTTCTAAAAATATATCTTTGACAATATCAAAACTTAAAATATTTAATCTGTGGGCATCTTCAAAATCTATAATGTTATAACAAATATCATCAGCAGCCTCAACCAAATACACAAAAGGGTGACGTTTAAAGGATAATAATTCATTTTCACTTTCTTCTATCATATTGAGTTCTTTACAAATGTCAAGAAATGTTTCCTCATCTGCTTTGAAGTATCCATATTTCTTCCTGTGTTTACTCCCCTTTTTCCCTTGACTTGCTAATGATTCACAAGGATATTTTATAATTGAACCAATTGTTGAATATGTTAATCTAAAACCTCCTTTAAATCTATTTTTTTGCTTTTGAGTAATTATTCTTAAAGCATTAGCATTACCTTCAAAAGTGATTAAATCTTTCCATTCATTATCAGAAAATAATTTTTTGAAATTTATATCTTCAGATTTAGTAGTATCTCTCTTTTTAAAATATTTAGAAATTGCTTCCTCGCCAGAATGCCCAAAAGCTGGATTACCTAAATCGTGAGCTAAACATGCAGCACTAATTACATTTTTTAAATTATTTCTATAAAAACTTTTAGCTTTAGGATTTGAAGAAATCTCTTTAATATCCATTAATTTTCTCCCTACAATTTTTCCTAAAGACCTACCTACACTTGCAACTTCTAAAGAATGAGTAAGCCTATTATGTACAAAAACTTCTTCTGGTAATGGAAAAACTTGGGTTTTATTTTGTAGTCTTCTAAATGGACTAGAAAATATTATTCGATCCCAATCCCTTTCATATTCTGTACGAATGTCAGGGTCACTAGAAGAAAAGCCAAATCTTTTCTCTGAAAAGCAGTTGTTCCAAGTTAAACTCATATTTGTTAATATGTAAATTGATTTCAGCGAGTTTTAGTCAATTGCTTGTAACTCGTAATTTGTAATATGATATTTATATTTCTTTCGGGATTAAAAACTAAAGGATAGCACAATAATTAATTATAATCTAACTTACCAAAACCTTCCCAGCTTCACAAATTATCACATGATAAATTTTCCAAAACTTATTATACGGTAAGTATAGCCCGTTCTTTCCCGCACAAACCGTGCTAAATCGCACATAAATTACTTTTATAATTTTATATAATTGTTTGATAATCAATTGTTTATTATTTGGCATTGTCTTTGGAATACTATTAGCAAATCTAACAGTATTATGGACAAAGAAATTTCTCAAAACCTTATTAATCAACGGAAATCTAAAAAGTGGCTTATCGGTTTGTTGTTTGTGTCAGCGTTAATTGCGATACTCTACTTTTTTAGAAATTCTCTTCAATCTTCTATTGAAGCTTCAAAAATCAGAACGGCTGTGGCTGAAATGGGCAGTATCGAAAATACCTTAACGGCATCGGGGGAAGTAATCCCTGCTTTTGAACAAACGATTACTAGTCCGATAAAAGCAAGTATCAAAAAAGTGTTTTTTACCACTGGGGCATCATTAAAGGCTGGTCAGCCTATCATGGATTTAGATAAATCGCTGACGATGATAGAGTTGGAGAAACTAAAAGATCAATTGGCTTTAAAGCAAAATAGCATTGGAAAGCTGAAAATGGATTTAGATAAAAAAATCTATGATGCTGACATAAGCGATAAAATAAAATCCTTGACTATTAATCGCCTTAGAGCGGATTTAGAAGACACCAAGCGCTTGCTAAAAGTAGGAGGGAGAACCCAAGAGGACGTAACCAAAGCTGAAAACCTTCTGAAGATTGCTGAATTAGAAAAAGCACAATTAGAAAACGAATTGAATTATCACCGAAAGTCTGTTGGAGCAAATGTGCGTGAGTCTGAATTGAATGCTGAAATAGAAAGCAAGAATTTGAAAGAACTTCAACACAAAATCACGATGGCAGATATCATTGCCGACCGTTCAGGCGTGCTTACTTGGGTAAATGATAAAATCGGTTCAGCCGTCAACGAAGGAGAAATGCTAGCTAAATTGGCCGATTTGGGCAGTTTTAGAATAGAAGGTTCTTGTTCAGATACTTATTCCGACCAATTGAAAATAGGGATGCCCGTGATTGTAAAAATCAATGAAGTGTCACTACGTGGAATGGTGGTGCAAATAAAACCTTCAGTAGCCAATGGCATCGTTCAGTTTTCAGTGGCTTTAGAGGATAGTAAGCACGCTTCGCTACGTCCAAATATGAAGGTGGAGGTTTTTATGGTTACTAATCGCATTGCTAATGCCGTTCGTGTGGCTAATGGACCTGCGTTTAATGGAAAAAGAAAAACCTCTGTATTTGTATTAGAGAAAGGCATTGCCAAAAGGAGAGAAGTAGAAATCGGGCTTTCCAATTTTGATTTTGTAGAGATAAAAAGTGGTATTCAGGCAGGCGAAAAAGTAATTATTTCGGATTTGAGCAAGTATGAGCATTTGAACGAAATTAAAATTGAGCAATAATGAAAAACACTTTACGATACATCTTATTGTTTATTAGCAATTTATCGTTGGCTCAGCAAACACAATTAAGCTTAGACGAAGCCGTGCAAATGGCTAAGGATAAATCCATTGCTGCTAAACAAGCATCCACGCAGAAAGAAACAGATTTTTGGCGGTTCAAATCGTTTCAGGCTGATTTTAAACCGCAATTGAGTTTAAGCGGAGCATTACCAAGTTTTACGCGCTCGTTTATTCAAGTGCTTCAACCTGATGGTACCATAGCTTTTCAATCGGTTTCTAATAATAATTCAACCTTAACGCTATCGCTTAGCCAAAGTATTGCTAAAACAGGAGGAACGATTTATGTGCAAAAGCAACTTCAACGCTTTGATGATTTCGAGAGAAATACGACGCTTTATAATGGCATACCTGTAGCATTTGGATTGACGCAACCGCTTTTTAGATTCAATGCCATGAAATGGGATAAACAGATAGAGCCGTTGAAATATTCAGAAAGTCAGCAACTATTTTTGGAGTCCTTAGAAAAAGTATCCTTGAATGTGAGTAGTTACTATTTTGACTTATTGATTGCTCAGGTCAATTTACAAATTGCCGAGAAGAATAGAAGTAATAACGATACGCTGTATAAAATTGCATCGAAAAGACTAGAGTTGGGCAAGATTTCAGAAAATGATATCCTTCAATTGCGTTTATCAGTGCTGAATGCTCAGAAAGATTTAGCTTCTGCCAAACAGCAAGCGGAGGTAGCCACGCTACAATTGAAATCATACATTGGATATAGAGAAAGCACAAAATTAGACCTTGATATTCCTTTTCAGATTAAAGTCTTTGAGATTGATGCTCAAAGAGCTATCAAAGAGGCTTTAAATAGTCGTTCTGATGCAATTGCCTTTAGGCGAAGAATCTTAGAGTCTGAGCGAGATTTGAATAAGGCTAAAAGCGAGAATGGGTTGAATGCTTCTTTGAATGTAGCTTTTGGTTTATCTAATCGTGGAGCAAGGCCTTTGGATATTTATAAAAATGCCCAAGACCGTGAGTTTGTCGAAATACAATTTACGTTGCCGATTATGGATTGGGGTAGGTCTAAGGCTCGTACTGAAACCGCGAAAGCCAATTTACAACTAACACAGCAAAGTGTGGAACAAGATAAACTGACTTTTGAGCAACAGATTTATACACAGGTAACGCTTTTTGAAATGCTCCAAAAGCAAGTGAAACTCACCGCAGAAACGGATGAAATAGCCAATAAAAGGTATCAGATTGCCCAAGATAGGTACATTTTGGCAGATTTGAGCATCACAGATTTAAGCATAGCCTTGCAAGAAAAAGACCGCGCCAAAAGAGATTATATCATTGCCCTAAGGGACTATTGGCAAGCATATTATACATTACGTTATTATACTTTATACGATTTTGAACAAAATGAATCTTTAAATCTTAGAAAATAATCATGATTAAACTAACAAACATCGAGAAAGTCTACCAGACTAGTAGTATTGAAACATTGGCATTGAACAATATCAATATAGATATCAAAAAAGGGGAATTTGTCTCTATCATGGGGCCATCGGGGTGTGGCAAAAGTACACTTTTGAACATCATGGGTTTATTAGATGAGCCTTCAACAGGTACGATAGCCATTGATAGCAAACCTGTAGAAAAATTCACGGATAAGGATTTGGCTTTTCTACGCAACCAGAAAATAGGGTTTATTTTTCAAAGCTTTCACCTTATTAACGACTTGTCGATTTTAGATAATGTTGAAATTCCTTTGTTGTATCGTACTTCAACCAGCAAAAGTCGTAGAGATGCGGCAAAAGAGGCGTTAGAAAAAGTAGGGTTGAGCAACAGGATGAAACACTTTCCGAATCAGCTTTCAGGTGGACAAAAACAGCGTGTTGCTATTGCCAGGGCTATCGTTGGAAACCCTGAAATCATTTTAGCAGATGAGCCAACAGGTAATTTGGATAGTGCGATGGGGAATGAAATATTGAATATCCTCTTAGAATTAAATAATGCAGGCAGTACCATTGTAATGGTTACGCACGACGAAAACATGGCGAAGAAAACCCACCGCTTAATTCGCCTTTTTGATGGTTCTCAAGTATCTTAATTTAACCTCTAAAATATAAAAATCATGCTGTTCAATTATATTAAAATTGCATGGAAAGTCCTGCTTAGGCATCCATTTTATACTTTTATTACGCTGTTTGGTATAACCCTAACTTTAACGGTATTGATGGTCATTACTTCTTTCCTAGACCATTTGGTGGGAAGTCATTATCCTGAAAATAAGCGAGATAGGTCGCTATATATCATGAGTATGGCGTTGCGAGATTCTGCTAGAACTTCAATGAATGGAGGGCCTGTATCTTATAGTTTTATCAAAGAGCATATCAAATCTTTGAAAACACCTGAAAAAGTAGGTTTTTCTACTTTTGTAAGCTTTGCCAATTCGTACTTGAATGGCAAAAAAATCAAAGTAAATACAAAATTCTGTGACGCTACTTTTTGGGAAGTGACTGACTATGAATTTTTGGAAGGAAAGCCCTTTAACGAACAAAATATTGCTAATGGCGAACATGTAGTAGTGATTACAGATGCCATGAAAAGACAGTTTTTTGAAGACGAAACCGTTTCAGCTATTGGTAAAAGCATTGAAATTGACAACGAAAAGTTTAGAGTCATTGGCGTGGTAAAAGCTGCACCAGTAACCCGTTTTTTGACTTTTTCAGATGTATTTTTTCCTTATAATCTGCCAAAAAGTAATTACCAAAAAACAGGTTTACGAGGCAATTTTACTGCCATATTTTTGGCTAAAAATAAAGGTGATTTTAAGGCAATTCAAGATGAATTTGATGCTTCTGTCAGAAGAATTCCTTTACCAATTATGGATTTTGGTCAAAAGTTTGATATCATCGATATCAAAGCACAGCCTTATGTAGATACTGTTTTGTATAGCTTTATGAACGGTGGTCGAGACATTTATGTCTATATCGGTATCTTCTTTATTTTATTAATGTTGATGGGTTTGCCCGCCATCAATTTAGTGAATCTGAACGTGAGTAGAATCATGGAAAGAGCTTCTGAAATCGGTATTCGTAAGGCTTTTGGAGCACCATCTAGTTCTTTGGCTTGGCAATTTATTATTGAAAATATCTTTATCACCATGATTGGAGGTTCTTTTGCCTTAATACTTACACTAATCATCATCAGTATTTTCAATGAAAGTGGTTTAATTCTTCATGCCGACCTAACGATTAATTTTAGTGTATTTGGCGTCAGTTTATTGGTTTGTTTGATTTTTGGCCTACTCTCAGGCGTAGTACCAGCCATCAGAATGTCAAAAATGAAAGTAATTGATGCACTGAAAAGCTCGTAGAGGCTATCAGCTGTCGGACTTCGGCTA
The DNA here is from genome assembly GCF_058802005.1 of Arcicella sp. GW822-FHT02H01. Lineage (NCBI taxonomy): Bacteria > Pseudomonadati > Bacteroidota > Cytophagia > Cytophagales > Flectobacillaceae > Arcicella > Arcicella sp. GW822-FHT02H01. Next base: position 3,941,364 of record NZ_JBXANT010000001.1, read on the forward strand.
TCGGAATCTTAGCTTTGAGCAATGAGCAATGAGTTTTTTAATTCGACAAATAACAAGAATCACTAACTCACTCATTCACAACTAAGAACAATCACTCACTCACAATTCACTCAATCACTCATTAATATGCTACAGCATTTATTTAAACTCATCTGGAATAAAAAACGCCACCATACTTTATTGATGGTAGAGATTTGGATTTCCTTTTTAGTACTTTTTGGCGTGATGTCGCTGATTAGTTACAATTTCAAAAACTATTTAGAACCTATTGGTTTTGAATATGAAAATGTGTGGGCTTTAGACTTGAATAAAAACCAAGATACCACAGCCATCCTTGGAAAATTAAATACAATTTACCAGAAAATTGAATCATATCCAGAAGTAGAAGTAGTTTCAAGGATGTCTAATAACTCACCTTTTTCTTTTAGTAACAGTAATGGTAATATTAGTTATAAAAAGACTTCTGTTCATGGGGATTATTATCATACAGATGAAGCTTTTGCAAAGGCTTTGGGTATGAAAACTATCCTTGGGAATTGGTATAAAAAAGCAGGAGTAGTGGATAAATTCAGACCTGTGGTGATTAATAAAAAAGCACAAGAAGGTTTGTTTGGAGAAGTAAATCCGATTGGAAAAATTATAGGCGATGACCAAAAAATAGTAGGTGTAATCGAAAATTTCAAAGCCAAAGGTGAATTTGATAATAATGAACCTTGTATTTTTACCTTGATAGATGATAAATACGATTATGATAAAGTACTGATTAAAGTAAAAGTTGGGACAGATGCTAACTTTGAAGCTAAACTTACCAAAGATATTGGCGGAATTGCTAAAGAGTGGACTACCGAAGTAAGTTATCTGACAGACCAACGCCACAATCAACATAATTTAGCTTTAGTGCCTGTCATTATTTTTATGATTATTGCTGTATTTTTATTAGTCAATGTAGCGATGGGCTTATTCGGAATTTTGAATTTAAACATTGCCAAACGTCGTGAAGAAATAGGTGTACGCAGGGCTATGGGTGCTACAGCAGGCAATATCAAAATTCAGTTTGTTGGCGAAATGTGGGTAATTGCTACTTTCGGAATGCTAATTGGAATACTATTCGCCATACAATTCCCTTTGATGAATGTATTTAATTTAGAAGCTAGTATTTATTGGATGGCAATAGCACTTTCTATCGTAATTTTATACGGCATCGTAACGCTGTGTGCTTATCACCCAAGCAGACAAGCCGCCAAAATACAACCAGCAATGGCTTTGCATGAGCAGTAAATTAGCCGTGAGCTATGAGTTTTGAGCCATGAGATTTTTAAGCGTTTAAAGCTCATTGTTCAAAGCTCAAAAATATGAATAATAGAATTTAGCTTTGAGTCGTGAGCGTTGAGAATTCAAGAGTTTAACGCTCAATGCTCATAGAAAGCTAAAATAAAAAAACTCAAGGCTCACAGCTCACAGCTTAACGCTCATAGAAAGCTAAAATAAAAAAACTCAAGTCTCAAAGCTCATTGCTCACAGCTAAAATATATGAACAAAATATTAGTCATTGATGACGATATAGCCGTACAGACATCCCTTTCGTTGATGCTTCGGCAAGAAGGCTTTCAGGTGAAGACAACCTCTTCACCTGTTTTGGCTATGGATGTTATCGAAGAATTTCAACCACATTTAATTATACTAGACCTTAACTTCTCGATTGAAACTTCTGGAGATGAAGGGATAAAAGCATTGAAAATTATCCGTGGAGCTTTTCCTGATATTGCTATTATCTTATTGACAGGCTGGGGAACTATCAATTTGGCTGTTGAAGGAATGAAATTGGGGGCTAAAGATTTCATGACTAAACCGTGGCAAAACGATTATATCATCCAGTCGATTAACACGATTCTGAATCTTTCTCAGCAAAAAGTACAATCGCTCAATCGTAAGAAGTTAGACCAAAAATATCAGTTTGAGCACATCGTGGGCGAAGACCCAAAGCTCTTAGAAATCCTTGAAACGATTGGTAGAGTAGGCATTACAGATGCCCCTGTGTTGATTACGGGCGAAAGCGGAACAGGTAAAGAATTGATTGCGGAGGCTATCCATCAAAATAGTAAAAGAAAAAACAAGCCTTTTATTAAAGTAAATCTAGGAGGCGTTTCGGCTAGTTTATTTGAAAGTGAATTGTTTGGTCACATGCGCGGAGCTTTTACAGATGCTAAATCTGATAGAATAGGACGTTTTGAGTTGGCGAATAAAGGCACAATATTCTTAGATGAAATTGGTGATTTAGATTTATCCAGTCAGGTGAAATTATTAAGGGTATTGCAAGATAGAACCTTTGAACCATTGGGGAGTAGTAAAAGCAAAACAGTAGATGTAAGAGTAATTTGTGCGACCAATCGTAATTTGGAAGAAATGGTGGCTAACAATACTTTTAGGGAAGATTTATTTTATCGAATCAACCTCATCTCAGTAAAATTGCCCGCTTTACGAGAAAGACCCGATGACATTGCTTCACTCGCCATTTATTTTGTCAATAACCTAAAAACTATTTACGAGCGTCCATATTTAACAATTGCTCCTAAAGCTATCAATTGGCTGAAATCTTTACCTTTACCAGGCAATATACGTCAACTGAAAAATTTAGTTGAAAAAACAATTTTACTGACACCTAAAGATGAACTAGCGATTGAAGATTTTCAAAAGAATATTTCTATCAATACCATACAAAATAGTAAAAATATGCTACCAGAAGTAGGAACGATGACGTTAGATGAAATAGAGTTATTAATGATTCAAAGAGCAATGGCTTTTCATCAAAATAAAATATCAAAAGTAGCTCGTTCGCTAGGCATTACTCGCTTTGCTTTGTACAGAAGGTTGGAAAAATTTAATATACCGTTTGTGGAGTAATTGTGAATGAGTGAGTTGTGAGTTAGTGATTTATTTCATTTAGGGGCAAATTTATGACTGATTATTACATAATTATAAAATAATCAACTAAAAACTCGCTAATTCACAATTCACTAACTCACAACTCATAAAAAATCACTAATTCACTAACTCACTCAATCACAACTATTCTCTTGTCCTTAAAAGTAAAATATATCATTTTTGTTACGCTCATTCATGCCGTTATTATCTTTTTAACGTTTCGGCTTTTGAATGAAAACAAGCTCTATTTTATCCTTTCTGAACTATTAGTTCTTGCCTCATTAATCATTGCTGTTCAGCTGTATCAAGACTTTATTCAGCCACTGAAATTCTTGTTGATGGGAGCAGAAGCTATTAAAGACCAAGATTTTGCGGTAAAATTCAAACCAGTGGGCAAGTACGAAATGGATGAACTGATAGCTGTGTATAATGCCATGATAGACCAACTCCGTCAAGAACGCCTACAAGTAATTGAACAACATTTTTTTCTGGAAAAACTCATTCAAGCTTCGCCAATAGCCATTATCATTTTAGACTTTGACGGAAATATCGTTAAGACTAACCCCAAGGCACAAGAGCTTTTTTCTTTGCCTGAATATTTATCAAATACTTTAGCATTAAGTCAGATTCCCCATCCTATTATTCCTCATTTACTATTATTAGCAAACAAAGAAGCACAAACAGTACAATTAAATGGCTTGGCTACTTATAAGATACAACGCTCGTTTTTTATGGATAGGGGCTTTGCACGTCCATTTTTACTCATTGAAGAATTAACCACCGAAATTCTAGCGACGGAAAAGAAAGCCTATGGCAAGGTAATTCGGATGATGGCTCATGAAGTCAACAATTCAATAGGGGCAGTAAACTCTATTCTGGAAGTAACCAAAAAATATATTGAAGATGATGATTTATCAAATGCGTTAAGGGTAGCCACTGAACGCAACGACCGTTTGAATCTTTTTATGAGGCGTTTTGCTGATATTGTCCGTCTGCCTTTGCCTAATAAAGAAGAAAGGAATATCGCTAGCATTATCAAAAATGCTGTTCAACTGATGCGACTACAAATAGAGCAAAAAGGTATTTCGATAATTAGTAATTATAAGGGCGAAGGAAGAGCTATATTAGTAGATGTAGGGCAAATAGAGCAAGTATTGGTGAATGTCTTAAAAAATGCCATTGAGGCCTGTGAGGGAAGTAGTGATAAAACCATTAAAATTAGCCTTGATGATACTCAAATCGTCATTGCTAATAATGGAAAGCCTATTCCCAAAGCCATTGAACAGCAGTTGTTTACTCCATTTTTTAGTGATAAACCAGAAGGACAAGGCATTGGTCTAATGCTTTGCAGAGAGATACTGAATAATCACGGCTTCAATTTTTCTTTACAAACAAAACCTGACGGTTGGACAGAATTTGTAATTGAATATCATTTGTAATACTTCAAAATCATAAAAAAAAGCGGTCTAAAACTAGTTTAGACCGCTTTTTTGTGATTGACATTCCCCGAATTCCTACTGTTTGAGCGGAGCGAGTTTAGGAATTCTTGATTTTTTTGTTACTTTTTGTATCAAGACAAAAAGTAAGGACAAGAATAAATTCAGAACTCTTTAAAACTCATTATACAAAAAAAAATCGGGATGACTCATGCTTGTATGCTAAAGAAAAACGAAAATTATTTCGCCAAAGCAGCTTTAAGATTTTCATCTAATGCAGCCAAGAATTCTTCAGTATATAAATAATGCTCGCCATGATTCACTTTATTTCCGTGAATACAAACTGCTAAGTCTTTAGTCATTTTACCAGATTCAACTGTTTCAACACAAACTTTTTCTAAAGTTTGGCAGAAGTTGATTAACTCATCGTTACCATCTAATTTACCACGGAACTCTAAACCACGAGTCCAAGCAAAGATAGAAGCGATAGGGTTAGTTGAAGTTGGTTTCCCTTTTTGGTGGTCACGATAGTGACGAGTAACCGTTCCGTGTGCTGCTTCAGCTTCCATTGTTTTTCCGTCTGGAGTAATCAATACTGAAGTCATCAAACCTAATGAACCGAAACCTTGCGCAACTGTGTCAGACTGAACGTCTCCATCATAGTTTTTACAAGCCCAAACGAAATTACCATTCCATTTCAATGCAGAAGCTACCATATCATCAATCAAACGGTGTTCGTAAGTTATGCCTGCTGCTTCGTATTTTGCTTTGTAATCTGCTTGGTAAATTTCTTCGAAGATATCTTTGAAACGACCATCGTATTTTTTCAAGATGGTGTTTTTAGTAGATAAATATAAAGGCCATCCTTTGCTTAATGCCATGTTGAAACATGAGTGAGCAAAACCACGGATAGACTCGTCAGTGTTGTACATTGTTAATGCTACACCGTCGTTTTTGAAGTTGAATACTTCAAAAGTTTGTGGTTCAGAACCATCTTCAGGCGTGAAAGTAACTGTTAATTTTCCTTTTCCTTTTGTTAAGAAGTCAGTAGCACGGTATTGATCACCAAAAGCGTGACGACCAATCATGATTGGAGCTGTCCAGTTTGGTACTAATCTTGGAACGTTAGAACAAACGATTGGCTCACGGAAAACAGTACCATCCAAAATATTACGAATTGTTCCGTTTGGCGATTTCCACATTTGTTTCAAGCCGAACTCTTCAACACGTTGTTCGTCTGGAGTGATTGTAGCACATTTGATACCAACGCCATATTCTTTGATAGCATTTGCTGCATCAATCGTAACTTGGTCATTAGTTTCGTCACGGTATTCCATGCCTAAATCGTAGTATTTAATATCTACATCTAAGTAAGGAGTAATCAACTTATCCTTAATGAATTTCCAGATAATTCGAGTCATTTCGTCGCCATCTAATTCAACGACAGGGTTCGCAACTTTAATTTTTTCCATTGTGAAATATGCTAATTGGGAATTTTGAACTTTAATTGTTTGAATTAATTCAAATTTCTTTTATTTAAAGAATGATTTTGGGGCAAAGGTAATCAATGAATTAATACGGAATGTGTTTTGTTTCTCTAAATTCTATATAGATTGGTCAAGGCTTGAAAAAAATCCAATTTTAAGTACCTGAAAATAAAAATATTGGAAATTAGGGTTGTTAATAAACCGAAAATTCAGTTTTTGATTTAAAATACATCATTACTGATATAAATACCTTTAGAAAAAGCCTTTTAACCAAAATAGTAACAAAGGCTTTGAAAAGAATAAGAATTAATCTACTTACTTTGTATTTTATTTAAAACAGAATGGTTTTAATCAATTGTGTTTGTGGAAGTCAGAAAAATAAATCCTAGCGATACTTGGTCTATCCGACAAAGCGTAATGTGGCCAGATAAACCGTTGGCTTATGTGCAATTGGAAGAAGATGAAAGAGGATTGCATTTTGGAGTATTCGAAAATGCTGAATTGCTTTCTGTTGTATCCTTATTTTTAGAAGAAGAAAATGCCCAGTTTAGAAAATTTGCTACAAAAGTAGCTCATCAAGGTAAAGGTTATGGTTCTGTATTACTTCAATCATTGATTCAAGCATGTGAAAAACAACATATAAAGAATCTCTGGTGTAATGCTAGAGTAAGTGCTTATCCGTTTTATCAAAAATTTGGTTTTGAAATCGTGTCGGAAACTTGGACAAAAGATGGAATCGAGTTTGTGAAGATGAGTAAAATATTTTAATCTTTACGACACCAGTGGGAATCGAACCCACATCAAGCGTTTATGTTTTGAGTAAAACACTGACAACCCAAATTTAATTTTAATTAAAAATGACTGATTATATATTAAGAATTGATTGTACCGACGAAAAGGGACTTGTTCATAAAATTACAGGAGTACTTTTTTTTAATAACCTTAATATTGAACGTACCGACGAGTTTGTAGATGTTGATAACAATCTTTTTTTCATGCGTGTAGCTTTTTCTGGCGACTGTGACCCTGAAAGAATTGAAGATGGACTAAGGGGAATCCTGCCAAGTACCGCTAATATCGACCTTACTACTAAACAAGTAAAAGATGTAGTGGTATTGGTTACCAAAGAACACCACTGCCTTTCAGATTTATTGATTAGAAATGAATTCAACGATTTGCCATTTAATATTTTAGCAGTCATTGGCAATCATGAGGTACTGCGTCCGCTTACTGAGAAATTTAATATACCATTTCATCATGTTCCAGCGGAGGGAATTACCCGTGCTGAACATGAAAAACAGATTGAAGAATTGGTAAAAAGCTACTCACCAGACTATCTGATTCTTGCTAAATTTATGCGTATCCTCACGCCAGAATTTACAAAGAAGTTCAGTAAGAAAGTTGTCAATATTCACCATTCATTTTTACCTGCTTTTATCGGAGCCAATCCGTATAAACAAGCACATCACAGAGGCGTAAAAATCATTGGTGCAACAGCGCATTTTGTCACAGATGATTTAGATGAAGGACCAATTATTTTTCAAGACATCACAAGAGTAGACCACACCAAAAATGCTTTAGAGATGGCTCAGGCGGGGCGTGATGTAGAGAAAATAGTCTTGGCCAAAGCCTTGAAATTTGTTTTTGAAGACCGTGTGTTTATTCATGGGAATAAGACGATTATTTTTGAGTAAAAAGTTAAATCAAACTACATTGAAATTATCAATCATCGTAGCCGTTGCTGAAAACGGCGTTATCGGGCATAATAATCAACTAATTTGGCGATTGCCTGAAGATTTAAAGATGTTTAAACGACTTACAACTGGGCATCCAGTGATTATGGGGCGTAAGACGTTTGAATCTATCGGTAAGCCCTTGCCAAATCGTACTTCTATCATCATTACCCAAAATCCTGAGTTTCAAGTGGAAGGCTGTATCACTGTTCATTCTTTGGAAGATGCTATCGAAGCAGCTAGTGAGATAGAAGATAACGAAGCCTTTATCATTGGAGGTGCAGAGATTTATCGCCTGTCCTTGCCTTTTACAGATAAAATCTATCTGACAGAAGTGCATCATGCTTTTGAAGGAGATACTTTCTTTCCAGAACTTGATAAAAATGTTTGGGAAGAAGTAAGTAGGATAGACCACGAAACCGACGAAAAGCATTTATATAAATACTCTTTTGTGGAATTAGAGAAATAATTTGGAAATTTGAAGATGTGTTGATTTGAAAATTAATGTTTACGCTTTTAGTGCGTTAACACTTTTCAAGATTTTCTTTAAACTAAACGAATATTTTAAATGATAGAAATAGCCGACAAAGCCATTGATATTCAAGCTTGTATTGATGCCGCACAGTCAGAACGTGCGGGAGCAGTAGATGTATTTATTGGAACCGTCAGAAATCATAATAATGCCAAAGAAGTAGTAAGACTAATCTTTGAAACGTATGATACAATGGCGGTAAAAAAAATGCAAGAATTAGCCGACCAAGCCAGAGAAAAATGGGAGATTGAAAAAATTGTAATAGTCCATCGCAAAGGAACGTTAGAAATTGGTGATGTGGCCGTGGTAATTGCTGTTTCTACACCACACCGAGCTGCGTCTTTTGAAGCTTGTCAATGGCTAATCGATACCCTCAAACAAGTAGTACCTATCTGGAAAAGAGAAGTTTATAAAGATGGTGAAGAGTGGCTAGAAGCCCACCCTTGATTTATAAAATCATCAGGTTACAACCACGAATATCCGAATTGTCAAATCTGCCTAATACCCTAAATTGTCCAGTTTCAGGTATAAACGAGCCTAGGTCTTTGGTTTCAATAAATGAGCAAGAATCCACATTGGCTAAGTCAATAACGTTGATACCTCCTCTGGTTTGATGCTCAACATTGAAAGGGTCGTTTACATCTCTTAATAAGATTTTCATCGAAGCTGGCAAATCAAAAATGCCCTCACCAAAAGAATAGCCTTGAGATAATAATTCGGTCATGCCATATTCTGAATGAATTTTATCGACATAAAAGGCATTCGTCAGTATTTCATGTACTTCTTCGCGGAGCAATTCTTTTCTTCGTCCTTTCATACCGCCTGTTTCCATCACCGTTAAGTGTTGAAATATTTGAAGAAAAGATAAATCTAAACCAGCTTCTGCAAAATCCAGCAAACCAAAGGTAACCCCGATTAACAATATTTTTTTTGAAGAATCCTCTGAGGCAATTCTTTTTAAGGTAGTCGCTAGTTCATTGTAATTATTGAGATAAAACCCTGAATCTTGCGATTTACTTTGTTTGATAAAATGCTCGACCATATATACCAAAGAAGAATTGTTTCGCTCAAGATAGGAAGGGAGCAATGCAAGAATTTGAAATTCAGCGAGTTTACCATAGAATTTTTCAAAAATCTGTTCCGCAATTTGCAAATAGAAATCAGGGTCGGCTACCAAGTGTCTTGATGTATTTTGCCCTGTCGTTCCGCTACTTTCAAAAATTACTTTTGGTTGTACTTCACCGCTGAGGATAGTCTGAGTCTTGAAAAACTCAATCGGTAAAAATGGAATGTCTTTGATTGATTGAACCTTTGATACATCAACTTGTAGATATTTTAAGTACTTTGCATACGTAACGTTATTTTGGGCTTGAAAACGGAAAATGTTTAGTGCCAAGTCATCAAAATTTTGTGTATTTACGTTGAGTACGCTTGCTTTTAATTGTGCTGATGTTATCATTTTTGGGGCGATTCGTGAAATCAATCTAATATCGTTCCGCAAAATTAAGCAAATCATTAACTTTACAGAACAATAAAACAACAAGGAAGCGAGGAAAATCGTTATACCGTTAAAATGTTTTTAAATGCTATGAGAAAGAACTTATACATCTTTAGTTTTTTAGTGCTTATGTTTTCTTGTACGGGCGTACCAGATTTTAGTAATATACCCAGTATTTCATATAATAATCTTCGTATTATCACCACAGAGAAACCAACTCAGTTGGGGGTTACCAAGAAAGACTCTGTGATTATTTCTATTAACTTTCAAGATGGTGATGGTGACTTAGGGTTTAATGCTCAGGAGTTTGCAGCGTTGCAAAAAAAATATGGTTTAGATGTCAGAACTTACCTGATTGATTTATATGTAAAAAAGAATGGCAAGTTTATATTGAGCGACCCTAGTGTGAAATTTGGAGGGAATATTTTATTTCATTTAAAAGATGGCACTAAGGCTGGCCCTATCGAAGGAGTAGTAGATTACTCTGTTAATTTTGAATACCTTAACTTCGCAGGGATTCCTAATCTAACTGGTAAAAAGGATACAGTGAAGTTTGAAGTTACGATTAAAGACAGGGCGATGAACACAAGTAATACTACTGAAACCCCAGAGATTGTTATTTTTAAATAAAATCAACTATAAAATATTACGCTCAAAATTGGCATGGCTTCGGTCATGCCAATTTTGTTTTAGCTTAATCAAGCTTTGTAACTGCCTTTTTACTCTATTTTTTTTATCTTTGACAATAAACATAGAAAACTTTTCCAAAAATTAACCAATCAACATTCAAGACCCACAATATTCGTGAAAAAACTGCTTTATATTGCCTTCATCATTATTTATGCTGTGAATACACCTGTATTCGCACAAAAAAAGAAAGTTAGCTTAGAAGACATTTGGACTAAATATACTTTCAACCAAAAACAAGTACAGAATGTCAATTGGATGAAAGATGGTGCATTTTATACTGCCCTTGATAATGGCAAAGTTATCAAGTATCAAGTGACAGATGGTTCAGCAGTAGAGACAATCTTTAATGAAGCCGTAAGTGTAGAGAATCTAGGAAAAAAAATAGTAATAGATGACTACGCACTTTCTGCGGATGAACAAAAATTATTGATAAGTACAGAGTCTGAGCCTATTTATCGTCGTAGTTCGAAAGAAGAAAATTTTGTATATGATTTAAAAACAAAGAAACTTGTTCAGCTTTCTGGCGGAGGTAAACAAATGTTTGCTACTTTTTCTCCTGACGGTTCTAAAGTAGCTTTTGTGCGTCAAAACAACTTGTTTATTGTTGATTTAGCTACGATGACAGAGCAAAAAATTACGAATGATGGTAAATGGAATCAAATTATCAATGGTGCTTGCGACTGGGTTTATGAAGAAGAATTCTCTTTTGCTCGTGCCTTTCAATGGTCGCCAGATAGCAAGAAAATAGCCTATTATACTTTTGATGAGACCAATGTGCCAGAATATAATTTGCAAATGTGGGGTAAGTTATATCCTACAGACTACCGTTATAAGTATCCGAAAGCAGGAGAAGCTAATTCAAAAGTAGCTATTTCTGTATATCACCTAAATGAAGTGAAAAGTACTAAAATGGATATTGGTTTCGATACTGATATTTATGTGCCAAGGATTCGTTGGACACAGGATGCTAATGTATTGTCTATCGCAAAATTGAATCGTTTACAAAACCATTTGGATATTCTGCATGCTGATGCTTTAACGGGCAATACTAAAGTAATCCACACAGAAGAAAGCAGAACGTATGTAGATGTTGAACATTTTGCAGATGATTTAACCTATTTGTCTGACGGAAAATCATTTATCGCATCTTCGGAAAAAGATGGTTTCAAACACCTTTATCATTATGATATTACAGGTAAATTGATACAGCAAATCACTACTGGGAAATGGGAAGTAGATGATTTTTATGGGATAGATGAAAAGACAAAAACACTTTATTTTACATCTACCGAATTATCTAATACTGAACGCCAGCTATTTAGTATTGCTTTAGATGGGAAAAACAAGAAACAGCTTTCGCAAGAGAAGGGTATGAATAGTGCTAATTTCAGCAATGATTTTAAATACTACATCCTCAATCATTCGGCAGCGAACAGCCCAGTAAAAGTAAGTTTACACAAAGCCCTCTCGGGACAGTTAGTAAAAGTATTAGAAGACAATGCTGAACTAAGAAAAACCCTTGAAACTTATGATTTAGCCAAAAAGGAGTTTATGACCATTACAACATCTGAAAACATTGAGTTGAACGCATGGATGATTAAACCTACTAATTTTGACCCTAAGAAAAAATATCCAGTATTCATGTTTTTATATGGCGGACCAGGAAGTCAGCAGGTATTAAATCAGTTTGATAGTTTTAATTCATTTTGGTATCAGCATTTAGCGCAGAAAGGATACATTGTTGCTTGTGTAGATAACCGTGGGACTGGTGGGAAAGGAGCAGATTTTAAGAAATGTACCTACCTAAACCTAGGAAAACTAGAGGTAAAAGACCAGATAGAAGCTGCAAAATATTGGGGAAGTTTGCCTTATGTAGATAAAACTAGAATCGGGATTCAGGGATGGAGTTATGGTGGATATATGTCATCAAACTGTTTGTTCCAAGGTGCTGATTATTTCAAAGCCGCCATCGCTGTTGCTCCTGTTACTAACTGGCGTTTTTATGATAGTATTTATACTGAAAGATTCTTGAGAACTCCTCAAGAGAATGCAAAAGGCTATGATGAAAACTCGCCAGTAACCTATGCTAAAAACTTAAAAGGGAATTTCTTGTTAGTACATGGAACGGGTGATGATAACGTACATTTTCAAAATTCAATAGCCCTAGAAGAAGCATTGATTAAAGCTAATAAACAGTTTCAATCGTTTTATTATCCAAATAAGAATCATGGTATTTATGGAGGGAACACTCGTTTCCACCTTTATACGATGATGACTAATTTTATTGAGAAGAATTTATAAAGGCTATCAGTCTTCAGCTTTTGACTGTCGATAACCTAATAATTATCTCTAGCGGGTGACTTAAGTCACTCGCTAGAGATAAAGAATTTTGAGAATAGTATTATTATACCTTTTAATCATTACCTGACTATGAACCTTCGTTTTTTATTACTTGTAGCTTGTCTACTTTGCCTGCATAATACTTTTGCACAAAATATTACTAGTTCTGAAGAACAAGGACAAATAAAGCAAGTGATTGCTGATGAGGCTAATTATTTTAATGCAAGAAATGTTGAAAAGTGGAGTCTTTGTTATCGACAAACGGCACAAACTTATTGGGCTATAGTGGATAAAGAATTAACAGCACAACAAGAGAATTGGGATAATATCAGCAAGTTTGTTAATACTTATTTCAGTCAAAATCCTAAAGCGACTAAAGCAAGCTATACCAGAGAGAATTTTAATTTTAGGAAAGTAAATCCAACCTATGTATGGCTAAGCTTTGACCAAACAAAAACCATAGACGGTAAAAAGGTAGTAACCAAAGAACTGAGAATAATGGAATTAATAAAAGGCGAGTGGAAAATCGTAAACCGAACAGGATTTTCAGTCAATACCGAGAAAAAAGAAGAAAAAACCACCAAACAGTAGCACGACTTTCTAAGTCGTGTAATATCAAAAAGGGCAAATTCATTAAAATGAATTTGCCCTTTTTGATAGCTAAAGCCCAAAACTATATCACTGGCGTAGCAAATATTTTTACGTCGTCTACCGTAATTAATTCATTACACATAATTACTAATCTTTCCACAACGTTTCTTAATTCACGCACATTCCCTGTCCAAGGCAAAGTTTGTAAATACTCCATTGCTTCTTTTTCAATTTGCTTAGTTGGTTGTCCGTATTCATCGGCCACATCATCAAGAAATTTATCCACTAACAAAGGAATATCATCTGGACGTTGTTTAAGTGGAGGAACATATATCGGAATCACACTTAAACGGTGGTATAAATCTTCACGGAAACGCCCTTCTGCAATTTCTACCTGTAAGTTTTTATTCGTAGCTGCAAAAACACGTACATTGATTTTGATTTCTTTATCGCCACCTACTCGCGTAATTTTATGTTCTTGCAAAGCCCTTAACACTTTTGACTGTGCCGAAAGCGACATATCACCAATCTCATCTAAGAAAAGTGTTCCGCCATCTGCTTGTTCAAACTTACCAATTCTTTGTTTAACAGCAGAAGTAAAAGAGCCTTTTTCATGACCGAACAATTCTGATTCGATTAATTCAGCAGGAATGGCCGCACAGTTTACTTCAATCAAAGGCATTCCTACTCTATTACTTTTTTCATGCAGACGCTTAGCAACCATTTCTTTACCCGCTCCGTTAGGACCAGTAATTAATACACGTGCTTCGGTAGGGCCCACACGGTCTGCAATATCTTTTACTTTTTGAATAGCGACAGATTCTCCAACAATTTCATTCAAACGGTAAACTTTTTTCTTCAAAACTTTTGTCTCTATGATCATTTTACCACGCTCCACTGCATTTCTTACAGTTACTAAAAGGCGGTTCAAATCAGGGGGTTTAGATATAAAATCGAAGGCACCACGTTTAGTGGCTTCTACTGCGGTTTCCACATTTCCAAAAGCTGAAATCATGATGAATTGTGTGGAACGTCCCAGTTCAGTTGCTTTTTGAAGTAACTCTAGTCCATCGATTTTAGGCATACGAATATCGCAAAGGACAACATCATAGTCGTTTTGCTTGAACATCTCTAATCCTTGCTCACCGTCATTTGCTTCGTCAATCTTATAGCCTTCATACTCCAATATGTCTCGCAGAGCACCTCGAATCGCTTTTTCATCATCAATAATTAATAATTTCGCCATGAATTGGAATTGGGGATTTTGTGCAGCTTCAATTTAAAGGTATTTACGCTGTGAATTTAAGAAGGAATCGTTAAAAATACTTAATTTTATCCTCTTTACTTTGCTGTTTCTATCAAATTTATTATCAAAAATGCAAAATTTGCATCAAGAATTAAATTTGGCTATTATTTATTTGTCTTTTTTTTACTTCAATTAAATTCAATTCCTCACGATTAAGTATTTCTTTCTTTAAATAATACATTCATTTTTGATTTAAGTCGTCTATCCGACCATGTAAATCCTTTGAAACGGTCAAATTTGCAAGGCAATCATCATCCATAACTACTTTCAAATGATAATGTTCAAAAAAAAATGATGGGTTAACTGGTACGAAAATTTTGATATAGAATTTTAGAAGAGCTAAGCTGGTATAATGAAATTTTAAAATGAAATAGTTAAATTTAAGCTCAATGAAAAAAGCTATGAAAAAAATCTTAATCTGTTTGCTCTTCGTAAATATTAGCACCTATGCACAACAATGGAAACCCGTAACCGCAGGGGTTTCATTTAAAATTAAAATGTTAGGCTCTACCATCAATGGCAAATTCAAAGGCTTTTCAGGAGTGTTGAAATTCGATGTCAATGATTTGAATAATGCAAGTTTAATGGCTTTTGTAGAAGCCGCTACTTTAAATACCGACAATAATATCCGGAACAGACATTTAAAAGAGAAGGAAGATTTTTTTAATGTATCTAAATACCCATTTATCACAATGAAGTCTACCAAAATAGAAAAAGTAGGAAATGACTTTGTTGGATATTTTGATTTGACGATTAAAGAAACTACCAAAAATGTCAAAATACCATTTACATTCAAAAAGGAGGGAAATAATGCTACTTTTTTAGGAAGTACCACCATCAACAGGAGAGAGTGGGCCGTAGGAGGAGGAACACTTGGAATGAGTGACGATGTGACATTTACAATTTTAGTCAATGCCGTAGCTCAGTAGCTGGAGAATGTTTACCATTTATTGCTTTCAATTCACATAAAACTATAAAAAGATGCTCCAAAAAATTAACATTGATATTATCAAACAGCTTGCTGATTTGATGGAGAGTTTAGAAAACGAAGTCTATCAGGATAATCTTGCCCCACTGCATTATCATTCTGTAGGACAACACGTAAGGCATATTACTGAATTTTATTTATGCCTTTTAAAAGGATACGAAACAGGAATGGTAAACTATGATGCGCGTGAACGAGATATACGTATAGAGGGCGATAAGGATTTTGCTTTAGAAATATTAGAGACTGTAACCAATCGCTTGGATTTTTACCAGCACGATAGAGCATTAACGCTTCAATCAGCATTTGGTTTCGAACAGGCAATAGATATTTCAAGTAGCTTTTTTCGCGAACTTACTTACCTGATAGAACATACTATCCATCATTTGGCGATTATCAAAATTGGGTTGAATGAAGTGTACCCCACTATCCAAATTTCCTCTGACTTTGGCGTAGCTCATTCTACCATTCAACATCGTAAAATGGCTGAAGCCTAAAACCGATTAAAATTTCATGTAAATCAATACCAACTCATTTATTAAAAATGTGTGTACTTACTTATTTGCCTAATAAAAATGGTTTTTTCTTGACCAATAACCGAGACGAAGTCCTAACACGCCCAAAAGCAATACCCCCTAAGAAATATGTGATTAACGGGAAACAGGTTTTCTTCCCGAAAGATGCATTGGCAGGAGGGACGTGGTTTGCCACTTCGGATGATTTTACACTTTGTTTATTAAACGGAGCATTTGAAAAACATCAGCACAATCCTCCTTATAAGCAAAGCAGAGGGCAGGTAATTTTGGATTTTTTTAAGTTTGATTCGACGGATGATTTTTTGGCACAATACGAATTTGAAGGAATAGAGAATTTTACGTTGATTGTTATTCATAGTGACAAGGAAAACATAAAGTTATGCGAGTTTCGTTGGGATGGCAAAGTGTTGCATTATGTCCAAAAAGATGCGACTAAGGCACACATTTGGTCATCGGCTACATTATATAGTGATGAAATCAGACACAAGCGAGAGCAATGGTTTGATGATTTCCAAGAGAAATATCCTAATTGTGGTCCTGAGCAAGTAATTGATTTTCATTTATATGGAGGAACGGGCGACGAAGAGAATGATATGCGTATAAACCGAGAAAATCTGTTAGTAACACAATGCGTATTTCAAGTAGTAAAACAAAACCAATATTTATCTTTCTCTTTTCATGATTTGCTTTCAGAACAAGCTTTAAAGTATAGAGTACTGTAAGGTATTGATACTTGTTGTTTAGTACCTTACTTATAAGCTACTAAATATAGCTATCTTTGTATTGTAAAATGTAAGCTCAAGAAAATCAGGAATGAATACAAAATATTTAATGATTGCTAGTGCCGTTGTGATGGGACTAAGTGGCATCTCATGCACATTTTTCCCACAAGAAATTATTGCTTTCATAGGTGGAAGTGAAACGACATTTCCTGTTTTAATCTTACAAGTACTTGGAGCATTATACCTTGGTTTTGCCATGATGAACTGGATGGCTAAAATCGTTTTAATTGGTGGCATTTATGCTCGACCATTAGCAATGGGTAATTTAATGCATTTTGCTATAGCAGGCATTGCTTTATTAAAAGCAGCAATGCAATATCCTGCTCTTTCTTACCTATGGCTTATTTGTTTGATATATGTATTGTTTGCGTTATTATTTACTTACGTTTTCGTTACAAGCCCAGTAAAGAAGTAAGTTTTGTATAAATACGTATCAATGATAATAGCAATAGAATTACGCAACGGTTAAAGATTTCTCAAAAATATTTTTTGATATTTTACCAATGATTTCTCCTTTTACTTGTACAAATACGTCTTCTTTGTCTTTAATCAATTGTAGTCTTCCTTTGAAAATAGAGGCATATTCATTGGCGATGAATTGATTCAGGTTTTTTCTGTTTTCAATTCTGCAAACAAACTCCTGCTCATCTTTTATAACTACTAAACGGAGTTTTTCTTTATGAGGGACCACATTCAATACAAATGAGGAACTCAGGGATATATTCATGATTTCAATTTTAAAATCGTTTTAAACTATTAATAACTCTGCCCGGTTTAAATTTTGAGGTAGTGACTTTCTACTAAATTCTATATTACTCCATTCTATTTCCCAAAATGATTTTTATTTTCTACTGAAGAGTATAAACTTCTACCACTCTTTAAAATGATAAGAGTATGAGATTGAATTTTCATGGCAATAAAAATATGTTTTAAATCATTGAAAACAAAAAATATTCTGAGTAGTTTTCAAGTTGATATTAAAAATTGCCTTAATCTTTTAAAATATGAAAACGTCACAAATCCCATCAAAAAAAATCTTTTTAACTTTTTTGGTTTTATTAGGTTGGTTTGCCTTAATTCTCCAATATTATGTAATGATAACAACCAAAAAAGAAGATATGTCTGAATTAACGATTAGGTTTTTTAGCTATTTTACCATTCTTAGCAACCTACTCGTTTCTATTAGTTCTACGGTATTATTATTAAAACCTAATATTGCCTTGACCAAATTTTTATCGCTTCCCAAAACATTAACAGCCACCACAGTCTATATCGTTATTGTCAGCATAATTTATAATACAATGTTACGCTTCGTTTGGCATCCAGAAGGCTTATTTAAAGTTGCCGACGAATTACTACATTTAATTATACCCCTGATTTTTTTTATTTATTGGCTCATATATGTCAAGAAAGACGAACTTCAATGGAGTGATTTTCGCCCTTGGCTAATTTTTCCTTTCCTTTATATGATTTTTATTTTGCTGAGCGGCGCTTTCTCAGGATTCTATCCATATCCGTTTATTAATGTTACTCAGCTTGGCTACATAAAAGTATTCATCAATGCCTTCTTTATAACCATCGTCTTTATAATGGTTTCTTGTCTATTTATAGGCATTGGCAAGCTGATGACTAGAAATATCGCCTTGAAATAAGTAATATGATAGAAATATTTGTAATCAGGCTTTTTTGTAACTTCGACCCTAAAATATTTCATCTATGAAAAACGTAATCTACCGTTTATTGCTAAATCTTATTTTCCTTGGGTCATTGCTATGCTCTTTTGAGAATTTTGCTCAACAAGAACAATTATATATTACCTATCCAATGATGCCGTTGAATGTAAACCCAGCTTATGCGGGTAGTCGAGAGGTAGTGAGTATGGCAGCATTGTATCGTCGTCGTCCATTATTTAGTACGGTAGGTGCTGCCGCTACTAATCAACAGTATTTTAATTTTGATATGCCCATTGCGCAAGATAAAATGGCGATAGGTTTTCAGGCATACAGTGCCGACCAATTGATTGGTAACAATACAGGAGGTATTATTGGAAACTTAGGATTGTACGGAGACTTTGCCTATCGTTTTACGTTACCCAATGATGGCAAATTAGCAGTAGGCGTACAGGTGGGCGTTACGCAAGTACCCGCTTATATCTCATCAACTGGCGGAGGTATTGGTACGACAGGATTTAATTCAAGTATTGGTTTAGGACTTTATTACCACAATGATGATTATTACGCAGGTATTTCTTTGTTGAATTTGAATGCTAATAAAAATGAATTCAATCAACCTTCGTTTATTACAGCAGGATATGTTTTTGATATTGATGATGACCTGCAGTTGAAGACGGGTATATTGGTCAGAAGGCTTTCAAACAATTATACTACTCTAACAGATGTTGACCTTAACGCAACAGCATGGATTAATAAGCGTTTTGGATTAGGAGTATGGTATCAAAATACAGGGTCTGAATTTTCAAACAATGCTTTTTTAGGTTCTTTACAGATTCAATTCAGTAAAATTCAACTTGGATATGCTTATGACTTTACGGGCAATTCAAACGGAGCAGTGGGGGCGAAAGAAGGCTTTCATCAGATAATGTTACGCTATGAATTTGATTCAGGCAATGGTAAATCGGGTGTTTTTAGGTATTTCTGAAATAATCTTGTTATTAAACGAGCATTTATTATCTACAAAAGCTCAGAAATATACCGAAATCCTAAAAAAGCTGAACCAATAGTGTAAAATAATTAATTTTTGAAGTTATTATTGTACTTTGTAAAGAAATATATCCTTTTGGAATCATTAAAAGCTGTGCTATATAAATTTGGCATTCTTTCAATAAAAAACAAATAATTTTTATGTTTTAATTTGAAAGCTTAGCTTAACTTTGCCGTTAGAATAGAATAAGAACAAAAAAGAAACAAATAACGATAGTCCCAATTCTGGTTACGTCACATTATAATGGATCAATTTTCATACATTGCCAATGCTGATACGGCAGCGATTTCTGACCTTTATGAGTCATATTCAAAAGACCCTAATTCGGTAGATACAAGTTGGCAAAACTTTTTCAAAGGTTTTGATTTTCACGCAAATTGGAGTGACTCTGAAGGAGTGTCCAATGGTATAAAAAGTGAAGGCATTTCTTCGCCTGATACTTCAAACGTTCAGAAAGAAATGGCTGTAATTAGTTTAATTAAAGCCTTTCGTTCTCGTGGACACCTTCTAGCAAAAACCAATCCGATTCGTAATCGTAAAAACCGTCAGCCCCGTTTAGATTTGAAAGATTATTCTCTTTCAGAAGCTGATTTAGATACTAATTTTCAAGCTGGAAATTTCTTAGGCATTGGTGCTGTTTCTTTACGCAAGATTCTAGAATCGCTTAATAAGATTTATGCAGGCTCTATCGGTTTTGAATATGCTTATATCCGTGAGCCAGAAGTGAAAGAATGGTTACGTGCTAAAATCGAAAGAGAAGCCTTATCATTCAATCCTTCTATAGATGAAAAGAAACAAATCTTAACAAAACTGAACGAAGCAGTAGTTTTCGAGAACTTCTTGGGAACCAAATATTTAGGTCAGAAACGATTTGGTTTGGAAGGTGGTGAAAGTACTATTCCTGCATTGGATGCTATCATCAACCGTTCAGCAGAATTAGGCGTGAAAGAAGCCATGATAGGTATGGCACACCGTGGTCGTTTGAACGTGCTTGCCAACATCATGCACAAATCTTACGATGCTATTTTTGATGGTTTTGAAGGCAATCTTCCTGACCAAATTCATGGCGATGGTGACGTGAAATATCACTTAGGATATTCTTCAAAACATATTTCTCCATCTGGTGTTGAAATTTCGTTGAAATTAGCACCTAACCCTTCACACCTTGAGGCTGTAAATCCTTTAGTAGAAGGTTTTTGTCGTGCCAGAGCGGATGCTCACTACGAAGGAGATTACGATAAAATTTTGCCAATTTTGATTCATGGTGATGCCGCCGTTGCTGGTCAAGGTATTGTTTATGAAGTAACACAAATGGCAAAACTGAAAGGTTACGAAGTAGGAGGTACTATCCACTTTGTGATTAATAACCAAGTAGGGTTTACAACTGACTTTGAGGATGCTCGTTCATCAATCTATTGTACAGACGTTGCTAAAATCATTGATGCACCAGTATTCCACGTAAATGGTGATGACCCTGAAGCAGTAGTTTTTGTATCTAAAATGGCCGCAGAATTCCGTCAGCAATTCAATCGTGATGTATTTATTGATATGGTTTGTTACCGTAGAAATGGTCACAACGAATCTGATGAACCTCGCTTTACTCAGCCAACACTTTATGCAAATATTACTAACCACTTAAATCCAAGAGAGTTATATACTCAAAACTTGATTGCTAAGGGTGATATTGATGCAAAATTGGCTTCAGAGATGGATTCTGAATTCAAGAGTGAATTACAAGCTCGTTTGGATTTAGTAAAACAAAAAATTCGTCCTGAATACCATCCTTTAAAATTGGATAACCGTTGGGCTGAATTGCGTTATGCTAATTTAGCTGATTTTGATAGCTCTCCGAAAACAAGTATTTCAAAAGAAGCCATTGATAAAATTGCTGCATCACTTTCAAAATTGCCTGCTGGTTTTACTGCCTTAAAGCAAATTGAAAAAGTATTATCAGATAGAAAAGGATTCTTTGAAAATGGATTATTGAACTGGGCAACTGCTGAAGCACTGGCGTATGGTTCATTATTGTTGGAAGGCAAACCTGTAAGAGTATCAGGACAAGATGTACAGCGCGGAACGTTCTCGCACCGTCATGCTGTATTACATGATGCTAATACGAACGAATCATATACTTCTTTGAATTATATTGAAGAAGGACAAGAGCAATTACAAATCTTCAACTCATTATTGTCAGAATATGCAGTATTAGGTTTTGAATTTGGTTATGCTTTAGCAAACGCTGATACATTAGTTATTTGGGAAGCACAGTTTGGTGATTTCTCAAACGGCGCCCAAACAATGATTGACCAATTTATTGCTTCTTGTGAGTCTAAATGGGGAACAATGAATGGTTTGGTCATGCAGTTACCACACGGTTATGAAGGTCAGGGACCTGAGCACTCAAACGCTCGTCCAGAAAGATACTTACAATTAGCTGCTGAGGAAAACATTGTAGTAACAAACCTTACTACGCCAGCTAACCTTTTCCACGCTTTGCGTCGTCAATTAGCTTGGGAATTCCGTAAGCCGTTAATAATGATGTCTCCAAAATCATTGTTCCGTCATCCAAAAGTAGTTTCACCAATCAGTGACTTTACAGATGGAAAATTTGAGGAAGTTTATGGAGATACTTTTGTGGAAGCTAAAAAAGTGAAGAAAGTATTGCTTTGTAGCGGTAAAGTTTATTTTGACTTGCTAGACAAGCAAGCTAAAGATAACCGTACAGATGTAGCCATCATTCGTATAGAACAATTACAACCTTTCCCTACTACGAAAGTTCAAGCAGAGATAGATAAATATCCTAAAGCAAAAGTATACTGGGTACAAGAAGAACCAGAAAACATGGGATATTGGTCATTCGTTATTCGTGAATTTGGCTGGAAACCATTTGAAGGCTTAGTAGCACGTAAAAAATCAGCTTCGCCTGCTACAGGTTTCTTAAAAGTTCATAATGAAGAACAAGCAGCATTAATAGAAAGAGCATTCGCGTAATAATAAATTTGTTGGTTACTCATGCTTGAATGGGTAACCAACTTTTATTAATTTATAGGGTTATTAGTGTGTTAGATTAGTTTTAAAGACAACACTTGTAATTCATCAATCAACTTAAATTATAGTAACTAAGTATTTTAATCATATAGTTTTGGTTTTTAGAGATATCATCAATTCTAAAATCTAAATTCTAAATTATAAATTCAGAATATGGCAATTGAAATGAAAGTACCGCCAGTAGGCGAGTCAATAACAGAGGTAACCATCGCCGCTTGGAATAAAAAAGACGGAGATACTGTTAAAATGGATGAAGTTTTGTGTGAACTAGAATCAGACAAAGCCACTTTTGAACTCCCAGCCGAAGCTGAAGGCGTCTTGAAAATCGTTGCTAAAGAAGGTGATACTTTACCGATTGGTGCTGTTATATGTATTATTGAAACAGTGGGAGGACAAGCTGCTCCAACTCCAGCAGAGCCTGCTCCAGCTACTCAAGAAGCACCTGCGCCTGCACCTACTACTGCCCCTGCACCTTCGCAAGCACCAGTAGCTAGTACAGAAGCACCCAAAACGATTGAGATTAAAGTTCCTACTGTCGGAGAATCAATTACAGAAGTAACGGTTTCTTCATGGAATAAAAAAGAAGGAGATTCAGTAAACATGGACGAAGTATTATGTGAACTAGAATCAGATAAAGCAACATTTGAACTTCCTGCTGAAGCAACAGGAACATTACATATTGTAGCCGAAGCAGGAACTACCTTGCCAATCGGTGGAATAGTAGCTACTATCACAGTAGGTGCTGGTCAGACTGTAACGGCGGCTGCACCAGCGGCAGCTCCTGCGCCAGAAGCACCAGCTTCAAGCGCATCAGCTACTAGTTATGCAGCAGGACATGCTTCGCCAGCAGCAGCTAAAGCATTAGCAGAAAAAGGTATCGACCCAGCAAATGTTCAAGGTTCTGGTGTAGGTGGTCGTATTACGAAAGAAGATGCACAA
This sequence comes from Arcicella sp. GW822-FHT02H01, assembly GCF_058802005.1. Taxonomy (NCBI): domain Bacteria; kingdom Pseudomonadati; phylum Bacteroidota; class Cytophagia; order Cytophagales; family Flectobacillaceae; genus Arcicella; species Arcicella sp. GW822-FHT02H01. The sequence goes on from NZ_JBXANT010000001.1 coordinate 3,964,910, forward strand.
TCAGCACAAAAACCAGTAGCTGTGCCAACGCCAGCGCCTGCTAAAGCAGCTGAGCCAGCTCCAGTGGCAGCTCCATCAACATCAGGTAGAGGAGAAAGAACGGAGAAAATGACTTCTTTGCGTAAGACAGTTGCTCGTCGTTTGGTTCAAGTGAAAAACGAAACAGCGATGTTAACTACTTTCAACGAAGTAGACATGAAACCAATCATGGATCTTCGTGGAAAATACAAAGACAAATTCAAAGAAAAACATGGTGTTGGTTTAGGCTTTATGTCGTTCTTTACCAAAGCGGTTTGTGTAGCGTTAAAAGAATTCCCAGCAGTGAATGCGTCAATTGATGGAGAATCAATTGTTTATCATGACTATTGCGATGTTTCAATTGCTGTTTCTGCTCCAAAAGGTTTAGTAGTTCCAGTTATCAGAAATGCTGAGCAATTATCTTTAGCAGGTATTGAATCAGAAGTAATTCGTTTGGCTTTAAAAGCAAGAGATAATAAATTGACTTTACCAGAAATGACTGGTGGAACATTTACGATTACTAACGGTGGTGTATTTGGTTCGATGTTATCAACGCCAATTATCAATGCTCCTCAATCAGCTATTTTAGGGATGCACAATATCGTAGAACGCGCTGTAGTAGTTGGTGGACAGATTGTTGTTCGTCCGATTATGTACATTGCTCTTTCTTATGACCACAGAATTATCGACGGTAGAGAATCAGTTTCATTCTTGGTAAGAGTAAAACAACTTCTTGAAGACCCAACACGTCTATTATTAGATGTATAAATAAAAGGCTGATGGCTTTCAGCAATCGGCAATCAGAACAGATAGCTAAAAATTCCTTAGAAAATAAGGAGTTTTTAGCTATCTTTTTATGAAAGAAAAATAAGAGTCCCCATTTTATAATAAAGTAAATCAACTTATAACTTGATGGTCGTCAGTTAACCACTGAATGCCAAAAGCTAATAATATGCAATACGACGTAATAGTAATCGGTTCTGGGCCGGGTGGCTATGTAGCTGCAATCCGTGCCGCACAATTAGGCAACAAAACTGCCATCATTGAGAAATATTCAGTTTTGGGAGGTACTTGCCTAAATGTAGGTTGTATTCCTTCAAAAGCTCTTTTAGATTCTTCAGAGCATTTTCATAATGCAGCGCATACTTTTGCTGACCACGGTATCGAAATCTCTGCTCCAAAAATTAATATCGAGCAAATGATTAACCGTAAGGCAGGGGTTGTGAAGAAAATGAATGACGGGATTAATTTCTTGATGAAGAAAAACAAGATTACTGTTCATAATGGTTTAGGCTCATTCGTTGACAAAAACACCATTAATGTTGCTAAGGCTGACGGTACTTCTGAACAGATTACAGGTAAAAATATTATCATTGCTACGGGTTCTAAACCAACAGCATTGCCTTTTATTCCTATTGATAAAAAGAGAGTAATTACTTCAACGGAAGCCTTGAATTTACAAGAAGTTCCAAAACACCTTGTGGTGATTGGTGCTGGTGTAATTGGGGCAGAATTAGGTTCTGTATATGCTCGCTTGGGTGCTAAAGTAAGTTTTGTTGAATTTGCTGATTCGATGATTCCTACGATGGATAAAACAATGGGTAAGGAATTGCAAAAAGCAGTTAAGAAATTAGGGGCTGAATATTACTTCTCTCATAAAGTTACGAGTGTTGTAAACAATGGAGACGATGTAACGGTAACAGCTAAAAATAGTAAAGATGAAGACGTACAAATCACAGGCGACTATGTGTTGGTTTGTATTGGTCGTCGTCCATATACTGATGGCTTGAATCTTGAAGCAGCAGGTTTAACAACTGAGCGTGGTAAGATTGAAGTAGACGAGCATACTTTGCAAACAAAAGTACCAGGAATCTATGCCATTGGTGATGTGATTCGTGGAGCCATGTTAGCACACAAAGCAGAAGAAGAAGGTGTTTTTGTAGCAGAGACTATTGCAGGACAAAAACCTCACATCAACTATAATTTGATTCCAGGTGTAGTTTATACTTGGCCAGAAGTAGCTTCTGTAGGTAAAACTGAGGAAGAATTGAAAACTGCTGGAAAGGCTTATAAAGTAGGTTCATTCCCGTTCAAAGCGTTAGGTCGTGCTACAGCATCAGGTGACACTGACGGATTAGTGAAAGTATTAGCAGATAAAACTACTGACGAAATCTTAGGCGTACACATCATTGGTGCAAGAGCAGCGGATATGATTGCCGAAGCAGTAGTAGCGATGGAATATCGTGCTAGTGCAGAAGACGTAGCAAGAATGTCTCACTCGCACCCAACTTACACAGAGGCGATGAAAGAAGCTTGTTTAGCAGCGACTGAAAACCGTTCAATTCATTCTTAATCTAAGAATAAATGATAAAAATCAAAGGCTTGGAGGGTTGTCCCTCCAAGCCTTTTTTATTAGCTTTGGGAAATAAACCAATAATAATCATGGAAAAACCGTTTGTAAGTTTTTTTACTTTAGTTAGAATTTCAATAATTTTTATTTCAGTAGTGTGTTTGAATGGCTGTAGCCAAAAGAAAAATGAAGAGAGCAAGGTAGATTCGAGTACAAATACAAAGCGACATTCAAAAATTATTGCAAGACCAGATACCATTCAAGAACTATATTTAGAGGATATTTTAGCTTGTGTGAATTTTGATGGACTTACTAAAAAGTATGGAGCTGATAATGTCAAGAAAGAGGTGATGATAGAAACTGGTGAAGGACAGTTTAAAATAACAAAGCTTTATCCTGATACTGAAAAGGAAGTAGAAATTTATTGGAAAGACGGCAAAGAATATCAACAGATTCAGGATGTAATGATACGAGTACGTTATACCAAAGATGAGAAAACAGATTTTAGTTCGCCTTGGAGCTCTAAGAATGGCATTCATTTAGGCATGAAGCTGGCTGAAATCGTTCAGTTAAACGGCAAAACGTTTACAATTACTGGCTTTGGATGGGATTTAGGGGGAAGCGTAGTAAGTTGGGAAGGAGGAAAGCTCGCTGGTAAAAATATCAATGTTCGCTTTAATGATTTTTCAGATGATAACGGTGGATTAACTCCTCAAGAATTCAATGCTATTTCAGGTGAGATGGAGTTTGATGTTTTGCATTCGTCTATCACAAAGTTAAACCCTTCAGTTGACCAAATTTCTGTTTTTATTAAACCTGAAATAACAAAAGACCAAGGACAAAAAATGGTAAAAGAAGTAGAAGCTAAGCAGGTGAAGAAGTAGCTTTTAGCTTTCAGAAGTGAGCTATCAGCTATAAGCTTATTGCCTTTAGATTTTTTTAAAAATGTAGATAATACTCATCTAACAGACATAATGTCGAAGTCTTTCTATTAGGGTGCGACTTAAGTCGCACCCTAATAGAAATTATCTCAAAGCTTAAGGCTCAAAGCTCATAGCTGACCGCTATTTAAGCTTCTCATTCTCCAAATGCCTAGTAGCATCCCGTTTAGTTTTCTTGTCTAGGTTTTTTTGTAAAGCTTCTGTCAAATTTATCCCTGTTTGATTCGCAAGACATATCAGCACGAACAATACATCTGCCATTTCATCCCCTAAATCTTTAGCCTTGTCAGATTCTTTTTCAGATTGTTCGCCATATCTGCGAGCAATTATTCTGGCTACTTCGCCCACCTCTTCAGTAAGCATCGCCATATTAGTCAATTCATTAAAATAACGAACGCCAATGGTTTTTATCCAATTATCAACCGTACTTTGTGCTTCTTCGATAGTCATTTTTGATGCATTGTTTTACTGAAAAAACTACCCATAAAGCCACCAAACAAACAAGGGAGAGGCGAAATATAAGTAGAGAATTGATTGATATTAGGAAACTTGGCTTCTATCCCTAAGAACTGCGCAAGATAAAAACCAGCAAAAATTCCGACTGTTAATTGAATAGCTGAAATCCAACCCTTTTTAGGTTCTAAGTAGCCAATTAATAAAGCCGAAAGTAGAATAACAAAAAGCGGCCAATGTACTACATCAGCATTCAGGTTTACTGCTACAATTACCAAAGTGGCAGCAACCGTTACAATAGTATTGCGTATCATTTTAAAAAGACTAAATTTTATGCTTCGAATCTATCACAATCGTAACAGGACCATCATTAATAAGGGATACTTTCATATCAGCCCCAAATTCACCTGTTTGTATATTCTTACCCAAATCTTTCGATAACTGTTGTATCATTTGTTCGTACAAAGGAATAGCAACCTCTGGGCGAGCCGCCTCAATAAAACTCGGTCTGTTGCCCTTTTTGGTACTGGCGTGTAATGTAAATTGACTAATCAGTAAAATATCACCATTTATTGCATTGATGTCGAGATTCATTTTACCTTCTTCATCAGCAAAAATTCTCATGCCAACAATTTTTTTTGAAAGCCATTCTACGTCATCCAAAGTATCTGCATGAGTAATCCCTAATAATATCAAAAAGCCAGTTTGGATACTCCCTTTTATATTCCCTTCTATTTTTACCGAAGCCTCAGCAACTCTTTGTATAACTGCAATCATAATCTACATCAAGAAAAAAACAATTAATAAATAAATGCCATAGCCTAAAAGGTCGTTGGTGGTGGTGATAAACGGCCCCGAAGCAATGGCTGGATTAATCTCAAACTTATTCAGTACCAAAGGAGTAATTGTTCCCATGAAAGATGCTAATAAAACAACTGCAAATAACGATAAAGACACCGTTAGCGATAATTGAACATTAGCACCATCCACCGCTAATGAACCTACAAAAGCTACTACACCAGCGATAAAGGCATTTAATAAAGCTACTTTTAAGACCTTCCAGAGACGTTCCTTTAAAGGAATATCAATACCAGATTTATCGGCTAAACTTTGTACAATCAGTGAAGAAGATTGAATACCTACATTTCCACCTGTTGAACCAATTAAAGGGATAAAGGCAGCAACTGCGGCCGTGATTTCAATGATATTACCAAGCGTGTCGATGAGTTTTGCCGCAATAAAGCTCCCAAACATACCAGCAATCAACCAAGGCAAACGAGAACGCACCAAAAGCCAAACGCTATCGTCTTCTTCTACGTCTTCCGAGATACCAGTCATCGCTTGTACGTCTTCTTGTGCAGACTCCGTAATAAAATCGACCACGTCATCAATGGTAATTCTACCTAACAAACGCCCTTGGATATTTACCACAGGGACAGCATCCAAATCGTATTTCTGCATCACATCAGCAACCTCTTCACCTTTGGCTGTCGTTTTTACAGAAACAATATCTTCATCATATATATCCGATACTTTCGCCCCTCTTTTAGCAAGAATTATTCTTTTTAAAGACATCCTTCCTAATAGAATACTCTCATCATCAACCACATAAACGGCAGATACATTTTCTACATCCTCGGCTTGTCTTCTTATTTCTTCAATACATTCTGTGATAGACTGCTTTATGTTGATTTTGATTAACTCTTTTTGCATCAAACCACCTGCTGAGTCTTCGTCATAGTGCATCAAATCGTTCACAAAACGAGCTTGCTCTCTGTCTTTCAACAAACCGATAATATCCTCAGAAATATCTTTAGGTTGTTCGTTCAGAATATCAACGGCATCATCTGAATCCAACACATCGATGTATTCCGCAATTTCCTTTGCTGAAAAATTCTTGAGGAATTTCTTGCGATCATCGGCATCAAGATTCGTGATGATTTCAGCACCTAATTTTTTGTCTAATAATCTTACTAAATAATGAGACTCTTCACCGTTCAACTCATACAAAATATTAGTTATATCTGCTGGATATAACTCTCCCATTTCAGCGATGATTAACTCATTTTCTTGCTCAGTAATGGCAGTCTGTATTTTTTCTAAGTATTCCTTTGTGAGTTCAAAAGGAGTAAGTTCAAAAGGTTGTTGATTTGTCGATTCCATGATTTTGTAGTCCCAACAATTATTTGGATGGACTAAATAGTTAGAGGATTTTACTCAATAATAGGAGCATTATCTTCGGCTAGCCGAGTTAATTCAAGAAAATCGGCCACAGATAATTGCTCTGCTCGTTTATTTAAAAACGGATTTTCTGGTAATTGTAAGGCTCTCAAGGCATTTCTTAGTGTTTTACGACGTTGATTAAAACCCATTTTTACAATAGCCTTAAATTTACTTTCTGATACGCCCAAATCCGATACATTATTTCTTTTTAGTCGAATTACGCCAGAATTTACTTTTGGCGGTGGCGAAAATACTTCAGGACCCAACGAAAAGCAGTATTCGATATCATAAAATGCCTGTAAGAGGACACTCAGAATACCGTAATCTTTATTACCTGGCTTTGAAGCAATCCTTACCGCTACTTCTTTCTGAAACATACCCGCGATTTCTGGTACATAATCTTTATAGTCGAGGACTTTAAATAAAATCTGTGAAGAAATATTATAAGGAAAATTTCCTACAATGCCGAATTTTTGACCGTTGAAGAAGGTCGATAAATCCTGATGTAAGAAGTCAGCTGAATGGATTCTTCCCTTCAATTGTGGATAATGTATATTGAGGTATTCAACCGACTCACGGTCTAGTTCTACTACCGAAGTTTGATATTCTGTATGTTGTAATAAAAATTGAGTAAGTACGCCCATTCCTGGTCCAATTTCCATCACTTGGTCGTAGCCCCCATGAAGTGACATCAGCTCTACAATTTTTCTTGCTGCCTCTAAATCTCTTAGAAAATGTTGTCCTAGACTTTTTTTAGCTCTTACGTCTTTCAATGATTCTGTCGTTGGTTTTTGGATGTTAAATAATGTCAAAAAGACTAATGAATTGCTTTTATTCCTTAAAATTACGCCGTTTTTTGTACTTTTAAGATAAAATTTCGTTAAAATCGAAAAGGAAAATAACCAAGAACAAAAGCTATGCGTTGGTCTCATAAAACAAAAGAAGAATTAATCATAGAAATTCGTCACCTCAAAAAAGAATTAAGAGTATTAGAAGCCAATGAAAGAGCAGGCGAAATGCCCCCTTCAATGGCTGCTGAGTTAGAAAAGGCTGTAGAGAATCTTAATTTAGTAGGGATGGTGCTAGAGGATAACGGTACGATATTGTATTGTAATGCCTTTTCAATGAGGATGTTAGGGTATCAGCCAGATGAATTGATTGGAAAAAACTTTTTTGATGTATTGGTGCCTAGTGAAGAGAAAGTACAAAGAATAACCTCTTTTCAAGATGCCATGGAAAAAGGAGGATTGTTTGACCAAAAAGAAAGAACAATGCTTGCAAAGAGTGGGCAAGTAAAATATGTTGAACTGAATTCTACTATTTTCAATGACTCAGGCGATGATACAAGATACTTAACCATCATAGGTGAAGATGTTACTGAACGTAGAAAAGTAGCCGAAGCCTTAGCACGTTCGAATGCTCAATTGCAGGATTTGATTACGAATACTACCGACGTAATTCAAATCACGAGTATTTCTGGGCGATTTTTGTATGTAAATAAGTCGTGGTTAGAAACCATGGGTTATGAGTCGAATGAATTAGCTGCCTTAAGACTAAAAGATATTCTTCATCCAGACTTTGCCAAAGATGCCCTTGAAAAATTTGAGAAGGTAAAAAATGGAGTAAATATACCAGACTTTGAAGTAGTTTTTAGAAGAAAAGATGGTCGCCGACTCTACTTAGCGGGTTCAGTAAACTGTCGTTTTGAGAAAGACGTACCAACCGCTTTTCGCTGTATTTTTCATAACTCAACGGCCAAAGTAAGGGCAGAGCGAGCATCAAAACTATATGCAAGTATTGCGCAGGCAACGATTCGTTCTACCAATTTAGATGATTTATATGTCAATATTCATAAAGAACTAGGAGAGGTAATTGACGTAAAGAATTTCTTTATCGCTCAATACGATTCTGCAAAATCCTTCTTGTATTTCCCTTATTATGTCGATGAATATTTTGATAGTCGGGTGAATTTTACCAAACGAAAGTTGGGGAATGGGCTAACAGAATATGCCATTGCAGCAAACAGACCTTTAATTTTGAGGGATGATGACATTTTTAAATTGGCCGAAGACAAAACAATTTATCTATATGGTGTAGTACCCAAAGTGATGATTTGTGTTCCTTTGAGGATAGGCAATAAAGTAACGGGAATCATTGGCTTAAAATCTTATGAACGTCAGAACAAGTATGAGCAAAAAGATTTAGAGTTACTAGACTTTATCTCTGGTCAGGTAGCCTTGGCTATTGCTCGTAAACAAGCAGAAGACATTTTGGCGCGTGAAACAGCCCGATTGAATGCTATTATTGAAGGTAGTTCACACTTAATGTGGTCTGTGAACCGTAAGATGTTGTTAACATCTTTCAATAAAGAGTATTCTCAATTGATAGAAAACCAATTAAATGTAAAACCACAATTGATGCTGAGTACCGAGAAAGTTGGTTTCAGAATGGTTTCGACGACAGATAGGAGGGTATTAGAAGAAAAATATAAAGCTGCATTTAGAGGAGAGCAACAACATTTTGAAGTAAAGCTAGATTCGGAAGATGGTAACCCGAATTGGATAGAAATTTATCTCAATCCGATTTTCCTAAATAATGGTATGATTGAGGAGGTATCAGGGATTGGGAGAGATATAACCGATTTAAAGAAATATCAGCAAGACATTGTTAAAGCAAAAGACGAAGCTGAACGTTCGTTAAAAGTAAAGGAGCGGTTTTTGGCCAATATGAGCCACGAGATTAGGACACCTATGAACGGTGTAATCGGGATGATTGATTTATTGAATGACACCGTACTGGATATAGAACAAAAAGACTATGTTCAAACCATCAAAAAATCATCAGAAACACTCTTACATATCCTGAATGACATTTTAGATTTAGCTAAAATTGAAGCGGGAAAAATGGCTTTGCACGAAGCACCAATTGTTTTCAAAGATGTTTTTGATAGATTACAGGCACTTTTCTCGCAGATTGCTGCTAACAAAGGAAATAGAATTATCTGCGAATTTGGTGAGAGTCTACCAGAATTTGTGATTGCCGACGAGACACGTCTTTTACAAATTTTGTCTAACCTTACTTCAAATGCGTTGAAATTTACCGAGAATGGCACAGTAAATATCAAGGTGAATCTAGTACAAAAAAGAGGTAAGTTTAATAGAATACGGGTTGACATAAAAGACTCTGGTATTGGTATTACAGAAGAAAACCTGAAAATGCTTTTCAATGCATTTCAGCAAGTAGATAATTCTACTAAAAAATCCTTTGGAGGAACAGGCTTAGGATTAGCGATTTCAAAAGAGCTTTGTCGTTTGATGAAAGGAGAAATAGGCGTTTACTCTGACTGGGGTAAGGGTTCTACCTTTTGGTTTATCATCGAAATTAAGCAAACAGATATTAGCCCAATGATGGCTAAAAAAGACGAAGTAGCGTTCCAAGTTGTTGGTCATTTTAGCGATATCACCCCTTATATTTTGCTAGTAGATGATAATGCAACCAACCGAAAAGTGGCCAGTGAAATCATGCGAAAAGCTGGATGTGAAGTAATTACAGCCGATTCGGGTAAGAAAGCCATTGCTTTGGTAGAAAAATCATTAGGAGAAAAACCTTTTGATGTAATATTCATGGATATTCAGATGCCTGAGATGGACGGTGTCGAGACTACTCATCGATTAAGAGCATTGTCAGATAACCTGCCACCGATTATTGCCATGACGGCCTATGCTATGCGAGAAGACCGCGACCGTTTTATGGCCAATGGAATGAATGATTATGTACCTAAACCTATCAGAGCCGAAATTTTGGTAAGAAAAGTTAGAGAATGGGTTGAAAGAGGAAACAATCACAAAAAGAATCCTATTAAAACAATTGGTACGGCAGGTTCAATGAAAGCTGAGATAACCTCAGTAACAGATGATAAATCGCTTGAAAAAGTAAATACTCCTGCTGAAATCTCACTAGATTCACTGCCTGTGCTTGATCAAGAAATTATCAAACAGCTTGCCAATAGTGTTGGCGGAGATATGAGTTTCGTAAGTTCTATTCTGGAAGGTTTTGAAGAGGAAGCTACTGAACAGATTCACCTTGCAATTGAAGGTTTTCATTCAAGCAATTGTAAACAAGTACAAAGCGAGCTACATACTTTAAAAGGTAATTCAGGAACATTGGGAGCATCTCGTTTACACGAGATAACAAGGATTATTGAAGAAAAAGCCAAACACTGCGATTTTACGTTTTTTGAGAAGGAAATCTTGATTTTACAAGATGAATTTGAAGCATTTAAAGAAGCTTATAAGAAGTTATAAAAATAGGTACAATGCCTAAAGCATTGTACCTATAATGAGTGTGTTAAGCAGTACTATATTCTAATAGAATTTTAGCAGATAATTATTTTGTTGATGAAAAAGTCAAAAAATGACCTTACTGTAATTCAAAAAAGTTTGACAAAAATAAAACATGTTTTTTGATATTTTCAAATTTTTTAAAATATCAAAACAACACAAGATTAGATAATTGATTGTATTTTAATTATTTAACATTCCAGTTGATAATTTTAGGGTTAGTCATGACAGAATTTATAAATTTATGAATTAAATTACTTGCTTGAAAATCTTCAATTTTAGGTTTTTCTTACTTTATCTAAAACAAAATATGCGATTAACTACTAGAATTCAACTTATGTTTATGATGTTCCTGATGTTTAGTACATGGGGAGCTTGGTACGGTCAAATGGGTAAGTATTTATTTACGTCATTACATGCTAATGGTGATCAAATAGGAAGTGCTTACGCTACTTTTTCAATTGCTTCAATTTTTGCCCCTTTTTTCGTAGGATTAATTGCTGACAGATTCTTTTCGGCACAAAAAGTAATGGGTGTTTTGAATTTATTAGGAGCTGTTATTTTATATTTCTTAATTCAAAACAAAGATGCAGATACTTTCTTTTGGTATATTTTGGCTTATACCTTGACTTTCGCACCAAATTTGGCTTTGTCTAGTTCGATTGCGATGAATCAGATGAAAGACCCAGGTAAGGAATTTCCTCCCATTAGAGTATTAGGAACGATTGCTTGGATTGTAGTAACCAATATTATTGGCGCATATGAGATTGGGGATAAAGTAACGATTTTCCAAATTGCGATGTTTACCTCTATTGCTTGGGGAATTTATGCTTTTACTTTGCCAAATACACCTCCAAAAGCTACTGGTACAGCCTCTGTTTCGCAAATTTTAGGGACAGATTCATTTGTACTTTTTAAAGATAGATCTTTCTTAATATTTTTTATATCATCGGTTTTAGTATGTATTCCATTAGCATTTTATTATGCTCATGCGAATTTATCACTTACGGAATCACACATGACTAACGTAGAGAACAAGATGTCTTTAGGACAAGTTTCTGAGGTGTTATTTATGCTTTTAATTCCTTTCGCTTTGCAAAAATTTGGTATTAAAAAGATGTTAATCGTTGGTCTTATCGCTTGGATTATCAGATTTATCTGTTTTGGCTATGGGGATGGTATTTCATCAGAATGGATTTTGTATTTAGCTATTATCCTACATGGTGTTTGTTATGATTTCTTCTTTGTTACTGGGCAAATTTATACGGATAACAAAGCTGGCGATAAAATCAAAAACTCGGCACAAGGTTTAATTACATTAGCTACCTATGGTGTTGGAATGGGAATTGGCTCGTTTCTTTCTGGGAAAGTATTGACAAAATATACTACTGGCGATGTCCACGATTGGACTTCTGTATGGATGGTACCTGCTGGTATTGCTGCCATAGTGTTAATTCTGTTCGTGATATTTTTTCACGATAAAAAAACAGAAAAATTAGTGGAATAAAAGATTTTAATTATTAATTTTAATACTCCTAGAAAACGCTTATTACTAGACAAAGCTTTTGAAAGCTTATATCTTAAAATTATCATTAGCAAAAGTTAATAATAATTAAATATAAATAATTTAAGATATTAAAAACAATTTCTGGTAATAAGCGTTTATACTTGTAATGTAACAACATTAATTTTGTTGTCGATTACTAATCTGTTCTCTTCTTTATCAAACTATATTTTTTTAGGATTTTGCCCCTTTTTTTGATTAAACTCTTCTACAATTTTTTCAATTAGCTCTGTAAGACGTAGGTCGGAAGAACGGAGTTTGTAAACATTATCCATTAATCTTGCACCCTTTAAACTATCATACTCAGGTGCGATAATGATAATTCTTTGTCTCCAATTATTGGGTAAAGAATCTTTGCAAACTTTTATCCGGCTTTTAAGTAATTCGGATGTTTTTTTTAGGTCATTTGATGGCATACGAATGTCAGAGCGTTTATATTTGTACCCTACAAATTTTGTTAGACATAATTTGTTAGGTACTAGGTCGATTTTATGTATTAATGACGAATAACTTGATAATGCAAAGCTATAGTTATATGAGTATAACTCAAAATTTACAGTAAATAAATAAGAATAAATCAACTTTAATTATTAAAGATAAATACTAATACTTCTTGAGAATTAGATTATTTACCCAGCACACACATGAAACGAATTGAGGACAGAGTAAGAGTACTAATTGTAGAAAAAGGAATGACGTTATTGCAATTAGCGACTCAATCAAAAATTACCGAAGCTACTTTACATGCTATTTTGAATAGAAACGATGCAAAGTATTCTCAGTTGAAAAGAATGGCGGAAACATTGAATGTAAAAGTGGCTTATTTAACAGGTGAAACAGATATTCCTTCGATGTCTGTAGTACAAGAATCAGAAGCTGGCTATGTTGCGTTGAAAGCTGATGATGTAATTGAAATGCAAAAACAAATTATAGAGCTACAAGGTAAATTACTGATGCAAAATACTCCTAGAGAAAACTGACCCAACGTTGGATCATAGTGATTGATAATCAGAATATTATATTGAAATTAATATTCTGATTATCAAATATTTATCGGTTGAATTTTTCTTTTAAACGTAATAATGGCGTTTCGATAAAACGGAAGGATAAGTCACAAACAAGGATGGTTAAACCGATGGCTGACGTGTATAGAATGACGTTAAAAATAGGAAGGCTCAGGCTATTTCCCAGAAAGTAGTGTATCGCATTGATACAGAACACAATAACTGCTGAATGGTAGATGTAAATACCGTAGGAAATCTTGCCCAAGTAATGAATAATTGGGGTTTCTAGGTTTAGGATTGTATTAGGGTTTGCAGCTACATTGATGATGAAATAGCAAAAGAAAAAGCCATGAAATTCAAGATTGAAACCCGGAATATAGACATTTGAACCAATTATCAATACTGTTATCGTATAAACGATAATCTGCGTGCTCTTTTTGAATAAAAAAGATAAAATCTTTTCTTGCTTACTAAAAACTAAATACGCCCCAATTCCTCCAATTACCATTGTTAGTATTCTAAACTGACTAAAAAATAGGGCAAGATTTTCATAAATCTTTGCTTTGGTTGCTTCTGGTAAGTCACTCAATTTTAGAAAATAGAAAGACGTACTCCCTACTATTGCTACAAATACTGCTACTACAATTAAGAATGATTTTAATGGATTTTTCCTTTTAATAATCCAAGGCCAAATGGCGTAAAATTGTTCTTCAATACCAATAGACCAAGTTTGGGCACACAGATAGGGTGCTCTATAAAATACAAAACCTACATTGGGAAGGAAAAGTAAAAAGAAAGGAAGTCTTTTATAAAAATTAGCATCATAATTAAAGTCATTTCCCAGAGGGCCATAGAAGAAAGAAAACTCTGGAAAGACAAAAAAAGCTAACAAGACGATGATATAATACAATGGCCAAATTCTCAGGATTCGCCTGATATAAAAATCCTTGGTAGAAATATCTCCTCTTCTATCTTTTTCACTCAATAAAAGGTAGGTAATCAAGAAACCACTTAATACAAAAAACAAGCCCACGCCCAACTTCCCCATATTTTTTAAGATAAAGAAATCATAAAAATTTTCAAGACCCATCAAATATTTTATTTGTTCTGTATGATGAATGAGTACTGAAAAAGCGGCAATAAATCGAACTCCATTTAAATTAGGGAAATAAACTGATTGATGAGATTTTTGCATTATTTGCTTTAATATTGGTTAGTTTTAATAATGTAAGGATAGTTGAGTCCAAGTATTTTTGAAAAACTACTATCGGACTATTTTGTAAATAAACCAGGTCTCGTTATGATTGTGTGAAGGATTTAAAACGTAAGCAATGTTATCTATAAAACTTGGTTCTATGTTAGTATCGTGTTGTAAGTTGGGGAATATTTTCTTCATCATCGCAAGCCTTGCTTCCAAATCTGCAGAGCCTACCAAAATTAAATAGTTGGGATATACCTTTTTTCCTGATTTAAGCTCGTTAGGTAACTCTTCAAGTTTTTTAGGGGTATCGATATCATAATAGTCTAATCGTCTGTTTAAATAAAAGATAGCCACTGGTTGCGAAGCCTGAAAGTTCTGGACAACAAAATTCTGAAGGTCGCCTTTTTCTCTAAAATAATTCATACTTTCCACCCTCGAACGTTTGGTGTAGGTTACTGAAAGAATACAAAGTAATATAGTATTAAGGACAATAAACCAATAGACCAGCACCTTAGTAGTAGTCCTGAACCATGCTTTGTTTTGTAATGTTTCGTAAATATCTCTGAAGCCAATTACACCCAATATCAAAAAGAAAGGAATAAAAGGCAGGATGAATCTTTCTTGTTTATTGGGATAATAAGAGTGAAAAGCAAAGAAAAATAATGAAGCCAAAAACAGTATTCGTCTGTTGCCAGCTTGGGTTGCTGTTTTGAAATATCCTGCAAAAAATAATAAGGAAGACAATCCTAAGGTTAAGCCCGCCATTGTTCCAATATACCTATGCCAAGGACCATTAGGGTAAATCTCAATATTCTTTGCATCAGCATTGAATGTGAAATAAGCTTTGATGGAAGCAATAGGATTACCCCAATACACATAATCAAAAACGCCCTGAGTGAGTAAATAAAAAACAATGCATCCGAACCCAAATAAGATGGCTTTTTGCCACTGATTTTTGGTCAATAACCACGCTAAACCAATTGTAAAAGGAATAAATACAATTTGATAACGGAATACAAAAGCTATGACAAACCAAAAAGCTGCCCAGAGAACAGATTTGTTGTCTAATTTTGGATTAACAGCATAGTAACAGGCAATCAATAAAGGAGGTATACAAACAAATTCTCTTAGATTTCTAACCGACATAAACGGGAATACCCAAAATACAGCTAATAATAACCCAACGATTTTTGCATCATTTTTTCGGTTACTTAGGCGTTCCGTCAGTTTATAGCCATAATAAATGCTTAATAACGAGAAAAGGCTATTGACGATTCTTGCGAATAACATTTTTGTTTCGGGATTGGTTGTTCCAAACCATTCGCAAGTAGCAAAAATTAAATAATGAATATAGGGATATATTAAACTGAACAGATAGGCTTCGCCATTTACTAAAAAATCTTGTGTAAAGGGAGAGTCAATTTTGTCAAGCAAATTTTGTGCAAGCACAACTACTTCATAATGGTCGTCTGTAAAAGCATATCCTTTAGAAAAAATAATAGATAATACCCTGAAAAAGAGACCAATAAGTAATATCTTCTTAAGATTTAAAGCATCTAAGTATTGTTGCATAATGTAATTGCCTAAATTGTCGTGCAAAATTAGACATTTTAAGAGCAAAAAGAAAGCTGATTAAACATCTAGCAAAATTCTGAATGTAGTCCCTTTATTTAATTCCGACTGTTTTACAAATAATTTACCATCATGGTATATTTCAATAATACGTTTTGCCAACGTTAGCCCTAAGCCCCAGCCTCTTTTTTTAGTACTAAATCCTGGATTAAAAACCTTGCTGACATTTTGTTTAGAAATCCCTTTGCCACTATCACTTATGTCGATGGCAATTTTATTGTTTTTGGTTTCAGATAAAGTAATTTTTAAAGAGCCCACTCCACCCATGGCATCGACGGCATTCTTACAAATATTTTCGATTACCCATTCAAATAGGTAGCGATTGATATTAACGGTTTGCTTTTCGTTAAGTTGATTATCAAATGAAAAAATAATTTTAGTAGAAATCCTTTTTTGCAAATACGACATAAAAGTCTCTATTGTTTCGATAATATTTTCTGGTTTCAATACTGGAATAGAGCCAATGTTTGAAAAACGAGTTGTAATAATATCTAATCGGGTAACATCTTTTTCTAATTCCTTAACGATTTCGGGGTCATAGGTTGGGTCATTTTTGAAATATTCCACCCATGCCGTAAGGGAGGAAAGAGGAGTGCCTAATTGATGAGCAGTTTCTTTGGCCAAACCTACCCAAACTTGGTTTTGTTCCGAACGCCTCGAGGCATCAAAAAACAAATAAGCTGCCAAGCCAAAGACTAATACTACTGCTAATTGAAAAAGGGGATAATAACGAAGCAAATCTAATAAACGGGAATTGCCATAATAAATATATTCCGTGTGCAGTGTCATATCGAGCTCGATAGGTGGGTTATCGTCTCTGATGATTTCCTCTAGTTTTTGCTGTAAAAAGGTTTGTTGTGCTTTAGAACTCAAGCCCTCGGGCATTTCTATATTTCTAGCAGTCAGATACCCGTTTCCGTCTTTATGAATGATGGGAATGGTATTGTTCTCATTCGATTTTTTTATTTTCTCAAAGAAAAAATTTACATCCTGATTGGGGTCGCTGGTCATGGCATATTTCAGCGATTCAGCATATAATTCTATTTGTTGTTTTTCACGTTCTTCGAGTTTTGAAACTATTTTGTCGGTAAAATATAAAGAAAATATACCGACAACCAAACAAAACCCTAAGAAGGCTACTTTCCACCAAGTATTACGGCTATAAATATCTACAGATAAAATCATAAATAATATGCTAAATAAGCGATTTTAATATCAGGCAATTAGTTTTTTCCTTTTCCCTAACGTCAAATCTACTGCTTTATTTTTTAAAAATAAACGATAAAGTTATGCTGACTGAACTAATAGTTTTTTTAGAAAACATTACTCTTATGGATAATTGATTATACCCAATTCTATTGATAAAATAGGCGTAATTTATATCACGAGATTTTAATAATACGCTATTGATATAGTGGTTTTCTTGAAGGACGACTATTAATTGTAGGGTCATGAAAAAAAATATTTAAAAAAAATAAAAAAAAGTTGAGTTTTTGCAATCCTTTCCTCCATTTCTTACGTAAATACTTTTAAGAAATGAGATTTATTATCTTTTTTAAAGGTATAAGTCTATATTTTGGTGTGTTAGTGGTAGTATGGCGAGTCTTTCTAAGGTTCGCCATATTTTTTTTTGCTTCAGTGTAACATAAAATATCTTAAACTCCTGAATTTTGATAAAAATGTTTTTATCAAAATAAGTTTAATCATTATGAACAATGAACCCTCGATTTAATAGTTCTTTAACTGTTTTAACAAAATCATGCATTATTTTAACA
The DNA here is from genome assembly GCF_058802005.1 of Arcicella sp. GW822-FHT02H01. Classification (NCBI taxonomy): domain Bacteria; kingdom Pseudomonadati; phylum Bacteroidota; class Cytophagia; order Cytophagales; family Flectobacillaceae; genus Arcicella; species Arcicella sp. GW822-FHT02H01. The sequence goes on from NZ_JBXANT010000001.1 coordinate 3,982,411, forward strand.
ATTGAATTAACTTTGCAAAATCTTCTTCAAAAATATTAATCTGCTTAATCAGGCTTGAAGAAATTTAAATAATATCTAAGATTAAATCAGCTTATAAAATATGCAACATTTTCTGTCGGTCAAAGATGCCATTGATGTACAAGCACTTGTGAAAGAGGCCCTATTATATAAAAAAGCTCCCTATGCAGACAAACACCTAGGTAAAAATAGGACTATGGGTCTTTTGTTTTTTAACTCAAGCCTTCGTACTCGTTTAAGTACACAGCGTGCCGCTCAGAACCTTGGTCTGGAGCTTATGGTAATGAATGTTGGACAGGATGGCTGGGGCTTAGAATTTGAAGATGGTGCCATCATGAATGGAGACAAAGCCGAACATATTAAGGAAGCTGCCCCAGTTGTGGGTCAGTATTGTGATATTGTGGGTATTCGTAGTTTTCCGTCATTAGTAAATCGTGAAGAAGATTATTCAGAAAAAGTAGTCAATCAATTTGTAAAACATACAGGTAAACCAATCGTAAGTTTGGAATCTGCTACTCGTCACCCGCTGCAATCGCTAGCCGATTTAATTACGATTGAGGAATTGAAAACGAAGCCTCGTCCTAAGGTAGTACTTACTTGGGCACCGCACGTAAAAGCTTTGCCACAGGCTGTTCCGAATTCTTTTGCAGAATGGATGAATGCTGCTGATGTTGATTTTGTAATTACACATCCAGAAGGCTATGAGCTTGCTCCTGAATTTGCGGGCAAAGCTAAGGTTACTAATAACCAAGAAGAAGCATTTAAGGATGCCGATTTTATTTACGCCAAAAACTGGTCTTCTTATGAACAATACGGAAAAATATTGAATCAAGACCCAGCGTGGATGGTGACGATGGACAAAATGAAGCTGACTAACAATGCTAAGTTTATGCACTGTCTGCCAGTTCGTAGAAATATTGTAGTAGAAGATGCCGTGTTAGATTCTGATCATTCTGTAGTAGTTCAACAAGCAGGTAATAGAGTATGGTCGGCTCAGGTAGTGTTGAAGCAAATTCTACTTAAAATAATCAAAGAAGAAAGTCCTTATTTATTCTAGCTTTTGTTTTTGAAAATGCTTAATAATTGCCAAAAGCGTTTTCTATAAGATAATATGAAATTAACAGTTGTAAAAATCGGAGGGAACGTTATTGATAATCCTGCTTTTTGTGAACAGTTTCTAAAAGATTTCTCAGATATTCCTGCACCCAAGATTTTGGTACACGGCGGAGGTAAAATAGCCACCCAAGTAGCTGAAAAATTAGGCATTGAAACCGTCATGGTTGAAGGAAGAAGAATCACGGATAAAGCCATGTTAGATGTCGTAACAATGGTGTATGGTGGTTTGGTCAATAAATCATTAGTAGCACGTATGCAACAGTTTGGTGATAATGCCATTGGGTTGACTGGTGCGGATGCGGGTGTGATTTTATCGAAAAAGCGACCAGTAAAAACGATTGACTATGGCTTTGTTGGAGATATTGAAAAAATAAATAGTTCTTTCATTGCTAGTTTGTTAGCACAAGATATTGTGCCAGTGTTTGCCCCTTTGACATACGACAAAGAAGGAAATATGCTAAATACCAATGCTGACACACAAGCACAAGCAATAGCTGTGGCAATGACAGAGGACTATGAAGTAAACTTGGTATATTGCTTTGAGAAAAAAGGGGTACTGTCAGACCCAGAGGATGATGAATCTGTAATAGCAGTATTAAAGCCTGCTGATTATGAGCATTATAAAGCTGAAGGAGCTATTAATAAAGGGATGATACCAAAATTGGATAATGCCTTCAAAGCATTAACTGATGGGGTAGCACAAGTAACAATTTGCCATGCTAAAGAAGTAAAATTAGCCGTTAAAGATGGTATCGCAGGAACAAAACTAGTAGGGGTTTGATATAAAAGAGAATAGTAATATTAAAACTTAGCCTTTTTTATTCAAAACATTGTAAAGCCATTATTTAAAAATTATTTTTACGAAAGAAAATAAAAAAGAGGAATAATGAATGTTACATTTGAAGTAAATACCCAAGCAGAATTGGAAAAGCTTTTTTCATTATTTAAGTCTTTCCAATTAGAAAATATCAGCGTAATTTCATCTGACTTGAAAATCAACCCTTTGATTACGAAAGGGGATAAGTCTATTGACCCAAAAGGTTTGTTCGGAATTTGGAAAGAAAACCCTCGGGATTTAGATGAAATGAGAACTCAGTCATGGAAAAGAAACTGGGAATAATTAATGGTACTTTGCGATACTAATATCTTTATAAGTGCTTTTAATGGTAAAGAGCATGCCATTGATGCAATGGGTAAAATAGGTTTTGATAACATCGTGATTTCATCAATAACATTGATGAAGCTTTATCAAGGGATGAGAAACAAAACCGAGCTTGCCCAAATGAAAAAGAAAATAAAATATTTTGATGTAATAGATATTGATTTAGAAACCTCGAAACTGGCAACTTCTCTGATTGAAAAATTTAAATTGAGTCATGGATTACAAATCCCTGATGCTATTATAGGTGCTACTTCTGTGATTCATCGAATCCCACTATTTACATATAACTTAAAAGATTTCAGCTTTATTCCCAATTTGGATTTGTATGAAGTCTAAAAGAGTTCTAAAAAAATCAAATAATGCGCAGTAAAGGACTACTTTTTGGCATTGCCACTGGTGATGCTTTAGGCGTACCTGTAGAGTTTATGAGTCGTAAACATTTACAAGCAAAACCAGTAGTGGGGATGCGTGAATATGGTACGCATCATCAACCTGCTGGTACTTGGTCAGATGACACTTCCATGTCGCTTTGTTTGGCTGAACAACTCATTGAAGGCTATGATATAGAACAATTAGCCAAGCGTTTGTGTGATTGGTATCAATTCAATGTCTGGACACCCCGAGAGGTAGTTTTTGATGTTGGTGTTGCTACGCGAAATGCTATCGATAAAATATTAAAAGGGGTTTCTCCTTACCAATCTGGTGAATGTGATGATTATTCGAATGGAAATGGGTCATTGATGCGTATTTTACCATTGGCTTTTTACCTGAAAAATAAGTCTATTGACCAACGCTTTTGCATGGTCAGAGAAGTATCTAGCATTACTCATGCGCATGTTCGTACCATTATTGGCTGTTTTTTTGCCGTTGAATTTGTCATAAATCTATTAAAAGAAGAAAATAAATTTGAAGCTTATTACGAAACCCAAAATACTGTTCGTGATTATTTGCATTTAATTCAAATAAAAAATGCTGAAATAGAGCTTTATAATAGAATTTTATTTGATGATATTTTTCACCTCTCTCAAGATGAAATTTTCTCTTCTGGATATATTCTTCATACATTAGAAGCCAGCCTCTGGACATTTCTTACGACCGACAATTTTCATGATGCTGTATTGAAAGGTATAAATTTAGGGGGTGATACCGACACTATTGGCTCTGTAACTGGTGGAATGGCTGGTTTGTATTATGGTTTTGACCAAATTCCAGTAGAGTGGATTAATCAATTAGCTCGCAAAGAAGATATTTTGGCACTGGCAAACCGTTTTTCAAAACTCGGATAAAAAGCTACTTGGTTTCAAAACCAAGTCAAACTATATGACCTTACAACAACAACTTACTCAAGATGCTATCGCTCTTTTAAAACAATTGATTGCCACGCAATCGTTTAGTCGTGAAGAGCAACAAACCGGTGATATTCTTGAAGAATTTTTCAGAGAAAGAAATATGCCCTTTCGCAGAAAAATTAACAACCTCTGGGCAAGAAACAAACATTTCAATTCGTCTTTACCAACGGTACTTCTAAACTCACATCACGATACCGTAAAACCTAATCCTTCTTGGACCTTAAACCCCTTCGAGCCACTCGTGCTAGAAGATAAACTATATGGTTTGGGAAGTAATGATGCGGGAGGATGCTTAGTAAGTTTATTGGCTACTTTTTGTTATTTTTATCATAGAAGTGATTTAAATTTCAATATCCTTTTTGTGGCATCTGCGGAGGAAGAGATTTCAGGCGTAAATGGGCTGGAGTTATTATTGAAAGAAAACGATTTGCCCGAAATATCATTCGCCATAGTAGGAGAGCCGACAGAAATGCACTTGGCAATTGCCGAAAAAGGCTTAATGGTGGTTGATTGTACTGCTCACGGAAAGGCAGGTCATGCTGCTCGGGAAGAAGGAGATAATGCCATTTATAGAGCACTTCGTGATATTAATTGGATTCAAAACTATGAATTTCCAAAAGTATCGCCCGTATTAGGCAAAATGAAAATGTCGGTTACCATTATCAACGCTGGTAAGCAACATAATGTGGTGCCTGATACTTGTAGTTTTACGATTGACTGTCGGGTAACAGAGCAATATTCATTAGAAGAAACACTGGATACTATTCGCCAGCATATTGAATCAGATGCGCAGGCTCGTTCTATTCGCTTGAAACCATCATCTATTCCTTTAGAACACCCTATTGTTCAAGCAGGAATTAAGCTGGGAAGGAATACGTATGGTTCGCCTACTACTTCCGACCAAGCTGTTTTAGACTGCCAGTCGTTGAAATTAGGCCCTGGGCATTCTGGTCGTTCGCATACAGCAGATGAATTTATCTATCTTTCAGAGATAGAAGAAGGGATAGATTTGTATATTAAAATGTTGGGAGAAGTAATCATTGCTAGATAAAATAAACTCAAGAAACAATGTCTCAGTCATTGCCCACTAGTCGCCTTAGTTCAGCAGATGTATATCGTGGCTTCGTGATGTTTTTAATGATGGCCGAGGTATTGAGTTTTGATAAAGTATCACAAGCATTACCCGAAAGTTCCTTTTGGAAAATACTAGCGTTTCATCAATCTCATGTGGAATGGATAGGCTGTTCTTTACATGATTTAATTCAACCTTCCTTTTCTTTTTTAGTAGGCGTAGTACTTCCTTATTCAGTGGCTAATCGTTTGCAACAAGAAGAACGTTTTATCAAGGTGTTTAGTCATGTATTGTGGCGTTCTTTAAAGTTGATTTTGTTAGGCATCTTTCTTCGTTCTCAATGGCGAAACCGAACAAATTTCACGTTTGAAGATACCCTTACCCAAATAGGCTTAGGATATTCTTTCTTGTTCCTATTGAATTTCCGCTCGCAGAAAATACAAATTACTGCCTTAATCATCATTCTTCTGGGATATTGGCTAGTTTTTGCAGTTTATCCATTGCCTGATGCTTCTTTTGATTATTCATCGGTTGGTGTGGATAAAGACTGGCCACATCTGCTCAAAGGTTTTGCTGCCCATTGGAATAAAAACAGCAATTTTGCCGCTCATTTTGATCAATGGTTTTTAAACCTTTTCCCTCGTGAAAATCCTTTTGTTTTCAATGGAGGAGGTTATGTTACTTTGAGTTTTATTCCTACTTTAGGCACCATGATTCTTGGACTTTTGGCTGGCAATATGTTGAAATCAACCATGACTGCTAATCAAAAATTGAGAAACTTTATCATACTAGGAATAGCAGGATTAGTACTAGGCTCGTTGATTAATAGCTTAGGAATATGCCCAAATGTAAAAAGAATATGGACACCTACTTGGGTAATCTTTAGCGGAGGCTGGTGTTTTCTGCTAATGGCATTTTTTTACTGGACGATTGATGTCCTTGAAAAAAGAAATTATGCCTATTTTTTGTTAGTAATTGGTACAAATTCTATCGCTGCCTATATCATAGCACATACGGTAGATTCATACATTGCAAAATCTTTATTCATCCATCTCGGGAAAGATTATGCCATGATTTTTGGGATTCCTTATAAAACCTTGGTGCAAGGAACACTCATTTTATTGTTTGAATGGCTAATTTTGCGATGGATGTATCAAAAGAAGATATTTATTAAGGTTTAAAACGCATTATAAAAGATAAAAAATTGAGCAAACTCTGGCAAAAAGATAATGTTTCGGTAAACGAAAAAATTGAAAAATTTACCGTTGGGCGTGACCCTGAATTTGATGTACTCCTCGCTGAATTTGATGTACTGGGTTCTTTGGCTCATACACAGATGTTAGAAAGCATTGGCTTGCTTGAAAAGTCAGAACTATCTGACATTCAACAAGAACTAAAGGCAATTTATCAAACTATTCAAGCAGGGGATTTTATCATTGAAGAAGGTATTGAAGATGTTCACTCGCAGGTAGAATTGATGCTTACGCGTAAATTGGGGGAAGCTGGTAAAAAAATACATTCAGGACGTTCGCGCAACGACCAAGTGTTGGTAGACCTAAAACTTTTTACCCGTACCCGTTTGCAAGAAGTAGCTGAGTCGTCTAACCAATTGTTTGAATTGTTGATTGCTTTAAGTGAAAAATTCAAAGAGGTATTATTGCCAGGCTATACGCACTTACAAATTGCAATGCCTTCAAGTTTCGGGTTATGGTTTGGTGCTTATGCTGAAAGTTTGGTGGATGATATGGAAATGTTGCAAACAGCTTATCGTTTGGCCAACAAAAACCCGCTAGGTTCTGGGGCGGGCTATGGTTCGTCTTTTCCGTTGAACCGCACGATGACTACTGAATTATTAGGGTTTGACAACCTTCATTATAATGTAGTGTACGCACAGATGTCGCGTGGTAAAACGGAATTGTTTGCTACTACAGCCATTGCTCAATTTGCCTCGACGCTTTCGAGGTTAGCGATGGATATTTGCTTGTACAATTCTCAGAATTTTGGCTTTATTAAATTGCCCGATGAAATGACAACGGGTAGTTCTATCATGCCACATAAAAAGAATCCTGATGTAGCAGAATTGTTAAGAGGGAAAACCAATCGTTTGAAAGGTCTTCCTAATGAAATTATGTTGGTAATGAGCAATTTGCCTTCGGGTTATCATCGTGAAATGCAGATTTTGAAAGAAATCTTAATGCCTGCTTTTGATGAGATACTCAATTGTTTGGACATGACTTACTTCATGCTTTCGAATATTCAAGTAAAAGAAGGTATTTTGGAAGACGCCAAATATGATTTATTATTTTCGGTAGAACGAGTAAACGAGTTAGTATTGCAAGGCGTACCTTTCCGTGAGGCTTATAAAATTATCGGTAACGAAATCAATTCAGACACTTATACACCTAATCGTGATTTAAAACACAGTCATGAAGGTAGTATTGGCAATTTGTGCAACGACCAAATTACAGCCATGATGCAAGAAGTAGTAGGAAGATTTGGCTTTGAAAAAGTACAAAATGCCGTAGATGATTTATTAAAATAGTAGATGCTTTTCAACTCAATGAGAGAAAAATCATTGAGTTGAAAACTATTTAAAAGAGAATGGCGTTAAACTGAAAACCATCATTACAAACTTTGGAAAATAATAATCAACCACCCAAAAAGGACTTTCGTGCATGGCTCAAACGCTTAGGTTGGGCAGGTTTTTTCTTTTTCTTAATCAAAGGATTACTTTGGTTAATCGTTCCATATTTAATAGCGAAAGGAATCTTTAAGTAGTTGTGAGTTAGTGAATTGTGAATTAGTGATTTTTTGTCCTAAAGTTCTTCAGTCGCTAACATCAAAAACTTTTACATCTTGTGTCTAGCATCTTTTGTCTAAAGTCTAAAAATCCTAAAATCCCAACAAAAACCTAAATCTCAAACAAAGCCTTAATAGCTTCCCCAAAAGTCCCACCAGACATCATTTTACTTTGTCCTTTATCCTTCATCGTAATCTGAAATTTTCCATTAAAATGCTTTTCTATTTCTTTGATTTTCTGAGTATTCACAATGTTTGCTCTACTAATTTGTAAGAATTGAGGAGAAGGCAATTTCTCTGCAAGAATAGAAATTGTGTAGCTCGTTAAATATTTTTGTCCGTCGAGGGTAATCAAAAAAACATATTTATCATCAGCCTCAAAATGACTAATATCTTGTAAATCAATCAATAATATTTTGTTGCCCGTTTTTACGGAAATAGAACTAATAGCCTTTTTAGGCTTCATAGCCTCAATCATTTTTAGAAGATTATCATTGAATAGGTTTTCTTGATTGATAGGCTGTTCTATTTTGGCAACAATGTTCGACTGCCAGAGCATTAATTTCTGCACAGTTTTATCCAATCTTTCATATTCTATGGGCTTCAAAAGGTAATCTATTGAGTTTTCTTCAAAAGCTTTGATAGCATATTCGTCGAAAGCCGTGGCAAAAACTACCAAAGGCATAAAAGTAAGACGAGAAAGCATTTCGAAGCCTGTCATGACAGGCATTTCAATATCTAAAAAAATTAAATCAGGACGGAGCGTTTCTACTAGCGAAAGCCCTTCGGCTCCATTGTTTGCACGCCCTATTATTTCAAAAGTATCGTTATATTTGCCAAGCAATCTTTCGAGGCGATTGATAGCTAGTTTTTCGTCGTCGATTAATATTGTTTTAAACATAGTTTTTATCACGATTTGCCAAATCGTTGATTACTTTTTGATACACACGATATGGCAAATCGTGGAGATAATGATGATAGAAATATATTCTGAGCGTTTAAAATTAATACCTTTAGATAATGATTTATTAACGCTTTGGTTTATTCAAAGTAGAGATAAGATGGTGGAAAAATTAGGTTTAAATCCATCTACATGGGAAATTAATGATTTTGACAAAGCTGAAACTTTGGATGCTTTAGTTAATTTTTGGCTTCCGATGACGGCTGAAAATTCTGACATTTTTTTTTGGTACACCACTTGGGAAATAGTTTTAGTTGCTGAAAATATTTCTATTGGTGGTATTGGCTTTGCAGGATTTCCAGATCAAGATGGGGTAACCATGGTAGGCTATTTTATTGATGGCAAGCACCGTGAAAAAGGGTACGCTACCGAAGCCCTGAATTGTTTGATAGATTGGGCGAGCCTTGAACCATCATTAAAAACCATTATTGCCGATACTCCATTTTTTAATTTACCTTCTCAAAACGTACTCAAAAAAGCAGGTTTTAGAGAATTTGGCATTGCCGAAGTACAGCACATCGAAAAAATGCAAGTTAAAAACTGGAAACTAAAAATCCGCTAAACTGAGATTTAAAAAGCTCAAAGCTCATAACTGACGGCTCACAGCTTATCACTATCTACAGGCAAAGCAATAATAACAACTTTCTCTGGTTTATTGGTAAGTTCCATCGAAGCATGTTCGCCTGAAAGTAAGCGAAGTTTATCTTGGATAGATTTTAAACCATAGCCAGAAAAAATATTATCTGGAAAGGGAACACCATTATCAAAAATCTTGATAATTAAGTTGTCTTGTTCCTGCGAGACCTTAATTTTCAAGATACCTTGTCCTGCAATTTTTGAAATACCATGTTTGATGGCATTTTCTATAATAGGCTGTAACAAAAATCTCGGTATTTTATATTTTCTAAAAGCTTCGTCTTCAAATTTAACAGAGTAAACCAATCGCTCATCAAAACGGATTTTCTCAATTTCCAGATAAGTCTTTACAATCTCTAATTCGTTCTCTAAGGTATCAAAATGTTCCTGACTTCGTCCTGTTGAATAGCGATAGAATTTTGATAAATTCAATACCATGTGTTCAGCTTTGTCAGGGTCATCGTGTACTAACGAAGCGATAGAATTCAAAGAATTATACAAAAAATGAGGATTGATTTTAGCCTCTAATGCCTCTAATTCTGCCCTGATTTTAAGGTCGTTTAATTGTAATAGCTGATATTCCTGTTCAGTCATTTTAATAAGCCTAGTGCGTTCATGCGTAAACCAATAGTAGATAATATTAGCCCCAAGTATAGGACCTAATACAAAGAATAAATCGTAATTGTCTCTGGAAAAGTTAGAGACTCTCTCAGGAGTATTTTCTTCAAAAAGGCCGTATAGAAAAGAAAAACTGAAAAATTTTAGGATGGCCGAGACAATCATGCAGAGGGTTAAAATACTATGCTTTACTAAGGAAGATTTACTGAAAGAACCAAACTTGATGAATAGCCAGCACAAACCAATCATCATAGTGGCATCATAGATATTGCTGTAAATTACATTAATAAAGAAATCCTTGTATTGGCTTTTCCCTCTGATAATAGCGATGATAAAATAGAAATGTCCATTAAAGGCCATTACAGTAAAAAAGCCTATCAACCAGAAACGCCCCCAAAAACCTGATTTTAATTCCTTTGCCATAAAAATGAATGACGGCTTTTACACCGTCATGATTCTTGTATAAGTTTATTTTCTTAATTACATGCCTTCGCCATGCCCTTGATTTGCTCTATGCCCCAGTTTGGACTGATTGGGCTTATTGCTTTGAAGTTAGCGAATTTTTCTAAGGCTTTTTGGATTTCAGGACAAGCATTTTTAGCACCTCCACCAAATTGTTCTGGCGTATAAAAAATCATTTGAGCTTTTAATGAATACGCTCTAGGGTTTTCAGGATTAATAGCTTTTGCTTTGTTGACAGCTCCTTCAAAAGCTGAACCGTATTTCATAAATCTCGCTTGCCCATCTACTGAAATACGCATCATCGCTATTTGTGCTTTCAATACTTCTACTTCGTCTAAGCTTGTCACTTTTTGCTGTGCTAATTTATCTACAAAAGTGTCGGCTTTATCTAAGTACTTATCGATATCACCACCATTTTTTTGTTGCATCGCAATTAATGTATACGTCAAGCAAGCATAATAATTAGGCAACCATTCTGTAGCTTCTGAACTCGCTATTCTTTCAAATTTATTAGCCACTTCCTGAAATGCTATTACGTCTTTGGCTTGTCCTAATTGTCCCAAGGTTTCGCCCATGGCTTTATTAAAGCGTTCGTTATCGGTAGCCTTTGAGATAAAAACTGTTAATGCAATAACGAAGGTTAAGAATAGATTTTTCATGATAATATTCGGTTATGTTTTTTGTGTGAGTATTTTCTTTTTGATGTTTCAAAAGTAGGTTACGCTAGCTTTTGAATGAATGTAATTCTGATGAACTAAGTATTTCAAGGGGTGAGTTATCGTTTTCTTAGCGTGAAAAATGTTTGTGTTTTATCAATTTTTACGCATATCTTCTGGCAACACTTTTTTCTTAGAAATCGTGATAAATGTACCAAGCATAATCATGCGATAAGCCGCTGGTCTTACTTCTGTGCGTGTCTTGCCATCAGCTGAATAGCGATAATTATAGACATTGTGCGTTCCTAAGATATTATCAACTGAAAAGTAAACTACCATAAAATTACCTTTGATGTTGGTTAAGTAATTAATCCAAATACTAGTATTATGTACAGCAGGCGTGCGGTCGGACATAAAGACTGGATTATTCGGATTATAGTAGGGGCGACCGCTCGTGAAGGAATATGTTCCCGAAACCGTCATCATAGGTTTGGCAATGTATTGTTTGTAAATAACATTTAGGTTATGGTTTGAGACAAAGCTAGGTTGTGTTTCAGTAAGGTAATTGCCAGACAAACGTTTAGAGTCGCAGTAACTATAATTAATCCACAATTGCCCGTTCTTAAATGATTTGTTATCACGAAAGAATACATCAAGCCCTTGAGCATCGCCAAAACCCGAATTATCTGTTCTCCCATTTGGAAAACGTTGAGGATTGGCATCAAAATAATTTTCTTGGGCAGGATATTCACGAACTAAGTTTGAATACTTTTTATAATAAGCCTCAACCCTAAAAGTACGGTTATCTTTAATAACTTGATAGTTCAATACTGCATGAGTGGCTTTTTCATACCCTAACGTTTTGTTATAGTAATAGTATTGAAAATCAGGTGTTTGGTAAAAGCTACCTCCTGCGGCTGATATTTGAGAATAAAGACCTGTTTTATAAGCCAAAGAAAATCTTGGTGCTACATTAAAGCCTGATGCTAAGGATGAATGCTCGGCTCTAACCCCGATTCTGCCCGCCAATTTACGGGTTAAATAAAACTCTGATTCAGAGAATAACGCTTCAAAATTATCCGTTAATTTATATTGCTTTGCATCGCTCAAAGCTTGGGCTATTGTTAAGCCATACTCAGCAATGTGTCCTTCTGTACCAAATAAAATATTTGAACCATTATCAAATGATTTTATCGCTACAGCTCTGAATTGAGAACGCTGTTCAGTTTTTTCAAAAGCATCAGCATTTACGCTTAGGATATCTTTGTTATAAGAATAAGAAGCACCAGATTTTAATACCCATGCTGCATTTTTATCTAATGCTTTTTGATACGTACTTGTTATTAGGATGTTATTGTTTTTTACCCCAAATCGTGAAAGCGAAAGATTTTGTTCGGTATTATTGAACATCATACCAGACTCGCTTTTGGCATATACTGCATCTAGTTTAAAGGCTGCATCTGCCGAAGGTTTCAAGCGATAGGATGCTGCGGCATTAATTTGTTCTGGAATTTTCACCCAATCTATATTTTGTGGGTATATCTTGAATAAGGGTGTAAGGTTAGTATAAGCCAGCGTTCCGCTGATTGAATGATTGTCGGATAAATTTGTGTAAGCAGTAGAAAGTTGTGCAAAATTGGCATTGACAGTATAACTTGATTCCGTCGCTAAATCAGTGGTGTTCATCAATAATACGGCTGATAAAGCCTGCCCATATTGTGCAGAATAACCACCTGTTGAAAAAGCTGAACCTTTGAACTGAAAAGGAGAGAACCGTGAACGAGAGGCTACATCAGGTGAAGCTGTATTATAAGCATTTTGAACAGTTAGTCCATCAATCAAAATTTTAGATTCCTGTGCCGAACCTCCTCTGACAAACATCCCTGTAGATTCACCATTGCGTTGAGACCCTGGTGTTAGCAATGTCATGGTTTGAGTAATGTCGGCTCCACCACCCGCAGTAGTTACAATATCTAGTGGCTTTATTAGCGTTGTTTTCTTTTCGTCTGACGCCTCAAAAGTACCTGCTGTAACAGTGACGGTATTTAGTTCGTTGGCTGATTCTTTAAGCTTGAAAATAATTTCAATATTCTTCTCATTCATCAAAATACTCTTATTGAAAGTATCAAAGCCTACAAAAGTACAAACAAGTACTTGTTCACCTTTTTCAGTAGAGGTGAATTTGAAATTTCCATCCGCATCAGCAGTAGCACCGTCATAAGAGCCTTTTAAAGAGATGTTTGCCCCTGGTAAGCCTTTGCCTTTTTCATCAAGTACTTTACCTGTTACTGTAGTTTGTGAAAAAACTTGCGTAGCAATAAATAAGAAATAGAGGATTAATAGATAAGTAAAGGTTTTCATCATCGTGTTGTTTAATTGACGATTCAAAACAACTTCAAAATGAATATTTATTGAATTGATTTCCGATGAAGTGATGATTATGATGGATGAACTAAGGATTTTTAAGAGGGAATTTTAATTGAATATTGTGAAATCATCCTATTTTATTCGTTGAATGTTTGCAGGAACTAAAAGTTTCTAAAAAATAATGGTGTAGCAATTTGGAAATCAAAACTTTAGTTGTAATTTTGAATCGTTGTATTTGTCAACTATTTATTTTTACAACTAATAACATGGATATTAATCAAAACTCATTTCAATTTTTATTTGCTACCACAATCAAAGCATTGTTTAAGCAAACGGCTAAAAACTTTGAAGAAAATGGTCTGATGATTACTCCTGAACAAAATTTTATTTTGAAAATCCTCTCTCAAGAAGATTCGATTCAGTCAGACTTAGCAGATATTATGAAAAAAGATAAATCTGCGGTAATGCGTCACATCGACCAGCTTGAAAACTTAGGCTTAGTCGTGCGTGTGAATGACTCAATCGACCGTCGTAAAAAGCATATTGTTATTACTGAAAATGGTTCTGAGATGTTGAAAAAATGCGAGGAAATTATCAATCAGAATACTCATAAGAACCTTAAAGATATTTCAGATGAAGATTTAGCTATTTTCAAAAGTGTATTAATCAAATTAAAAGAAAACGCTGAAAAGTAGTTTTTTTTTGCCCAAAAGGTTGACGTTGTCAATCTTTTCAAATTCAATAATAACCAAATCAACTATATTTTATGAAAACGAGAAAATTGCTCTTCTATTTATGGTTCGCCCTGAGTGGATTTTCAACGCAAGCTCAAAAGGTAATGACCCTAAAAGAATGTATAGAGTTTACCTTGAAAAACCATACAAGCAATAGCATTTATGAAAATGAAATAGCGATTGCCAAAGAAAAATCAAGAGAAGCCTTGGCAGGATATTTACCACAAGTAAATACAACCATTACTTTTGATGATAACCTAAAAAGACAGGTTTCTGTGATTCCAGCAGGTGCTTTTAGTCCCACAGAAATTCGTTTACAATTTGGTAATCAATACAATACCAATGGTACGGCTCAGGTAGACCAAGTGATTTATGATAAATCAATGTTGGTAGGTATTAAAGCAGCCGAACCCAACAATCAAGTTTCGTTATTGAAAAGAGAGCAAAATCAAGATAACCTTATCTATAGCACTACAGGGGCATATTTTCAAGTATTGGTTTATGTAGAACAAGAGAAAATATTGCTTGAAAACGAAAAGAAATACCGTGAATTATTGGGAATATTAAAGCTACGCTTGGATAAAGGGGTTATTAAGAAAACAGAATTTGACCGTACTCAAGTAAGCTTGAATAACATCCTGTCTCAGAAATCTATTCTTCAAGCAAATAAACAAGTGGCTATCAATAAACTGAAAAATGCCATGGGAATGCCTTTGAATGAACCTTTGAATGTTTCTGAAATAACCAACTACGAAAGCTTTGTGGCAGTTTCCGCAGAAAATACAGGGGATATTACGAATCTTTTGGATTATAGAATTCAACAAAATAATATTCTTCTCCAAGAATTTGATGTTAAGCGCAAACACGCGGCATATCTGCCTACTGTAAGTGCCTATGCTCGTTATGGAGTGATGGCGTTTGGCAACGAAATCAATCAATCTTTCAAAAACTGGATAGATTTTTCGTCTATCGGTTTGAAAGTAAATGTGCCAATCTTTAGTGGCTATCGCAAGAGCAGCCAAGTACAACAAGCTGAACTGACGCTACAAAATGCAAGAGCTAATCTGAAAATTAATAGTAATACGATGGATATGCAGTTACAGAATACGAATGCTCAACTACAAAAATCATCATCAGATTTAGCCACCAACCGAGAAAACCTGAATTTAGCCAAAGAGGTTTATAATAATAGCGAATTAGAATATCAAAAGGGCGTAGCTACGCTATCTGACTTACTCAATTCAGATTATTCTTATAAAGAAGCACAGAGTAACTATGTTACATCCTTGATAAATTTCTTAAGCTCGAGACTAGAATACGAAAAATCTAAAGGAACCTTAAAAAGCTATATTAGTCAATTTTAATTCAACCAGATATGAAAAAGTCATTAATCGTCACCCTCACAATATTTGCCATCGCAGGCTTGATAGCCTTTACCTTATTCAGAAATAAGAAAAAAATTGAAGCCAATAAAGTAGTAGTAGACCGTTCTGTTATTCCTGTTTCAGTTTCAACAGCCAAAGCTCAACTATTACCTTTTGATGGAAAGGTATCATTGCCAGCTACCTTAGAATTAAGTAATGAAGCAACCATTGCCGTAGGTATCCAAGGTAAAATTCAAAAATTAACCATTGATATTGGCTCACGTGTTGCCAAAGGACAGATTGTCGGTACACTAGATAATCGTTTGAAAAGTATTTCTTTGAAAGCTAATGAATTAACACTTTCTAAACTTGAACAAGATTATGCTAGAAACAATGATTTATACAAAGGCAATGCGGGGACAGAATTGAGCGTGGTGAATGCTAAATATGATGTAGAAAACACTCGTCTACAAATAGAACAAGTAAAACAGCAAATTGAAGACGGCAATATTATTTCCCCGATTAGTGGCGTGGTTACTGCTCGTAAATTAGTTGCTGGTGAATATGTAAGTCCTGGGACAGTCATTGCAACTGTGACAGATGATATTCACTTAAAGACAGTCGTTTTTGTAAATGAAAAAGATGTCTATCAATTACGTTTAGGACAAACAGCTAAAGTTACCTCTGATGTATTTCCAAATAAAAGCTTCTCAGGTCAAATAAAGTTTATTTCACCAAAAGGGGATGAAAACCATAATTATCGTGTAGAACTCCTATTGAATACCAACGTACTCCGTGCGGGTACTTATGTAATGGTTGATTTTGATTTAGGCAGAAAAGCAACTTTACTACAAATTCCTAAGCTAGCCTTAGCAGAAGGTACGAAGAATCCATTTGTATATGTAGTAGAAGGCAATTCCGCTGTACTCCGTAAAATTACTGTTGGTCGTGAGATAGGCGAAAACATAGAAGTGATTAGTGGCTTAGTAGCTGGTGAAGAAGTAGTTACAAGTGGACAAATCAACTTGGCCAATGGCAGTAAAATTACCAAAACCACCAACCAATAATTTTAAGAAATATGTCAATTACTGAAATAGCCATAAAACGACCATTACTGATTACAGTAATTTTCGTGACGTTGATTTTATTTGGTTTTGTAAGTTATAAACAACTGAATTATAATTTATTACCCAAGTTTGAAGCTAACGTAATCATCGTTCAAACAACGTATCGTGGTGCGTCGTCTGAAGAAGTACAAAATGCAATCACCAAACCTGTGGAAGAAGCCGTTTCGGCCATAGAAGGGGTAGATAAAATTTCGTCGTCATCATCTGAAGGTGTATCATTGATCACCATTCAATTGAAAGCAGGGATTAATACACTGAATGCGCAAAGAGATGCTGAAAGAAAGATTAATCAAATTAAATCAACGCTACCTGATGAGATAGACGACCCCGTAGTGAGTAGATTTAATACCGACGAAATACCTGTATTAAGGATAAGTGCTTCGGCAAAAATGTCGGAACCAGCTTTGTACGACCTTATTGATCAAAAGTTAAAACCGATTTTATCAAATGTGCCAGGTGTAGGAACAGTTCGATTGATTGGAGGTAATGAACGAGAAATTCAGATTACTTTTGATAATGATAAACTACAAGCCTACAATATTTCGTCGGCACAGGCAAGTCAATTGATTGCCAATAGTAATAGTTCCTATCCAGCAGGTAGTGTATTGAATAATGAAAACAGAACTTCTATACGTCTGGATGCAAAAATTGTAAAAGTAGAAGACCTTCGTGAACTAATCGTTCGCCAAAATGCTGACGGTAGTAGAGTTTTATTAAAAGACATTGCCATCATTACAGATGCACAAACAGAAACCAAAACCCTTAACCGAAATAATGGTAAGGCTGGTATAGGGATTGAAATTGTAAAACAAGCCGATGCTAATGCTGTAAACGTAAGTAAACTGGTAAAAGAAAAGTTGAAAACGATTCAAGTACAGTATGCCAGCAAAGGATTTAGCTATGATATTGCCGCTGACCAGTCTATTTATACGCTTGCTTCTGCAGATGCAGTAATACACGATTTATTTCTGGCAATTATCATCGTAGGTTTAGTAATGTTGTTCTTCTTACACAGTTTCCGAAGTTCAATATTTGTATTGATTGCTATTCCTTCGGCCATGATTCCGACGTTCATTTTGATGTACTTATTCGGATTCTCGCTCAACTTAATGAGTTTGATGGGGCTTTCTTTGGTAGTTGGTATTCTAGTAGATGATAGTATTGTGGTATTAGAAAACATCTATCGTTACCTCGAAATGGGTAAATCAAAGATGGATGCGGCTATTGAAGGGCGTAGTGAAATTGGATTTACTGCTATTGCCATTACACTAGTAGACGTTGTGGTATTCCTACCACTTTCAATGAGTGGAGGATTGATTGGAAATATTCTTCGTGAGTTCTCTTTGGTAGTAGTATTCTCTACATTAATGAGTTTATTTGTTTCTTTCACGCTTACTCCTTTGTTGGCATCGCGTTGGGGGAAAATAGAAATCCTCAGTGAAGATACCCTTTGGGGAAAAATAAACCTTGGTTTTGAACGCTTTTTAGATGGGCTGAAAGAAGATTATGGTACTATCTTGAGATGGACGTTAGGACATAAACGCTATGTACTTATCGGTATTATCCTGATGTTCATTGGGTCGATTGCATTATTGGCGAAGGGCTTTATTGGGTCATCATTTGCAGGGTCAGGCGACCGTGGAGAGTTTTCAGTACAATTAGAAATGTCTCCGCAAACACCACTAGCACAAACCAATTTAATGGTAAAACAAGCAGAAGCCATTTTATTGAAAAAGCCAGAAGTAACCAAAGTGTTCTCTAATGTTGGTACACAAACTGGAGCCGTGGGTACAGGTAGTGCTAATTCAAACATCGCAGAGCTTTCGGTTACATTAGTAGACAAGGAGCATCGTAAAATTTCTACAGATGCGATGGGAATGTTGGTGCGAGATGAAATATCAAAAATACCAGGTGTAAAAGTTGTTGTTCGCCCTACTTCACTGACTGGTGGTAGCGAAGCGCCTATCCAAGTAGCGATTAAAGGCACAGATATGGATAAGATTTTGGAAACAGCTAAAATTGTGAAAGAAGTTGTTCGTAAAACACCTGGTACTGACTATGTAGAATTTAGTACTAAAAGTCCGAAAACGGAAATTGCCATTAATCTTGACCGTGAAAAAATCACGAAAGCAGGTTTGACAATTCCTGAGGTGGGTTTGGCAGTACAATTAGCTTTTAGAGGAAACGACCAAAGCAAATTCAAGCAAGGAGGAGAGGAATATCCGATTAATATCTCTTTAGAAAAATCTGATAAGCGTTCTATCGAAAATGTGAGAGAGTTGACGCTTAGAAATAGTCGCGGAGCAATCATTCGTTTAAAAGAAGTAGCCAATGTTAGCGAAATTGTAGGACAAGCTGTGTTAGAGCGTTCAGACCGTATGAATTCTATCAAAGTAACAGCATCAACTGTGGGACGTGCCACGGGAACTGTTGTAGCGGATATTCAAAAAACGTTAAGTACTGTAAAACTACCCGAAGACATTATTATTGAATACCAAGGAGAAGCACAACGCCAAGCAGATGCTTTTGGTAGCTTAGGTTTAGCCATGTTATTAGGTATCTTATTGGTTTACTTAATCATGGTGGCGCTGTACGAAAGTACTATTTATCCATTTGTAGTATTGTTTTCTATTCCTGTTGCTTTGATTGGGGCATTGTTAGCCTTGGCTTTGACGATGGAATCACTGACAATTTTTGCTATCGTAGGGTTGATTATGTTATTAGGGTTAGTAGCCAAAAATGGTATCTTAATTGTAGATTTTACTAATCACCTGAAAGAAAAAGGAATGTCTGTAACAGAAGCTTTAATAGAAGCAGGGAAAGAGCGTTTACGTCCTATTTTGATGACTACCATCGCCATGATAGCAGGGATGTTGCCGATTGCATTAGCCAGTGGTTCAGGAGCGGAAGTAAAAAATGGGATGGCTTGGGTAATTATAGGAGGCTTGACTAGTTCGCTATTATTAACTCTGTTGTTAGTACCAAGTATGTACTACATCATCGAGAGCCTTAAAAATAGAGTCTTGAATTGGAGAAGCAAGAAAGCAAACAATTAGTAGGATAATAAAGTATTATTTTTCTAGCGAAAGCTTTCCTTAAAACGTCATTAATCCTTTTTGAGTATTAGTCTTAAAAAGGATTAATGACGTTTTTATTAGTTGTATATAATATTATACTATGACTTTTAGTTATAATATGACTTGAATAAATAGTGCCTTTAAGCAACGCTTCATCATGTGTTTTAGATCGAATAATTACTTCGGGATAATATATAGATAACAATAGATAAAAAAAATCGAACATTTTTTCTCTAAATGTCTGATTATGGCGACACATTAAGTAAAGTGATTAGTTAGACGAGGGGAAATTATGATATAATGTATAATAAAGCATCTAATGCTAAAAAAACAGGATAAAAAAAATCTTAAGCTTGTTACTTTTGTCTTTTCTTTCGTTTAAATATTGTGCAATACTATATTTAAGTAGTGTTATAGTCATTATTGGATAGAATTAATTGAAATAATGGGCTATTTTTTGAGTTAGATATTAACAATTGATAATAAATGGCAAGTTTATTGCTAATAAATAAGAAAAATATAATTCAAATTTGAATTAACAAGTTATTGTTATAAGTTTGTTATTATCATTTAGTTTAGGTTTTATTTAATTCTTTCAAGTGAAGATCAATTTAGCTGTTTACTTATTGGGTAAATAGTGATATCTATAATTTCAAATAGGTTTTTAGCAAGAAGAGTTATGCTCTTCAAACTCGAAACCATATTTTGGTGTGTTAGTGATACATTTTAGCGAACCTTATTAAGGTTCGCTAAATTTTTTTAGCCCAATGCTACTTTTTCCCCTCTTATTTTCCTGACTTTCTTTTGCCTTTCGTAATTATTTTAATCCTTTTGTATAAATCAAAAAATATTTTACCATAGTACCTTGCATCACATAGTACCTTTTTATATCTTTGTTCAAGCTTTAATGCACAAGCTTTATACATTGGGTAATGAAACAACAGTTAGTAAGCCATTTATTCAATATAAAAAGCCTGCATCACAGCCTACAACCAATCGCTTATCATTCAGAGTTGAACACTTTGAGACCAACAATATAAACAGAACATATACATATGGATTTAGAAAATGCCAAAGTGCAGATGCGGAAAGGAATTTTAGAATTTTGTATCCTGCACATCATTTCCAGAGGAGAAGTTTACGCCTCTGATATGCTTGAGGAGCTAACTTCGGCCAAAATAATGGTTGTGGAAGGAACGCTTTATCCTTTGCTTACTCGGTTAAAAAACTCGGGATTATTAGATTACAAATGGGTAGAGTCGGTATCAGGGCCTCCAAGAAAATATTATATCCTTACAGATACTGGAAGAACATTTTTGGTTCAGTTTGGCGAGACTTGGAGTGAATTACAAACATCTGTCAATCAAATAATTCATGATTCTTTTCATCACCATAACAAAGAATCAGAGCAGGAAGGGGTTTAAGAAAATAGTCTAAATACCGACCAGACAAAACTAATAATAGCATTTGGGTATTAACTCATATATTCATTCAAACATGAAAAAGACCATATCAATCAATATTGCAGGCATAGTTTTTCATATCGAAGAAGACGGCTTCGAGCGATTAAATGCCTATCTGAAATCTATTCAGAAATATTTTGCTTCTTATGAAGGTTCAAAAGAAATTGTTGCAGACATCGAGGCCAGAATTGCAGAAAAATTTTGGACAAAACATAAAAGTGAAGACTCTCAAGTAATTACCATTGAAGACGTAGATGGCTTAATTGCCTCAATGGGTTCAGTGTCAGATTTCGCTGCCATCGAAGAAGATGAAGACTTTGCTGTTGGTGGTCAGAAAAAAGAAGAGCCTAAAGAAGAGAAAAAACAAGAGGAATATCAAGAGCGTAAAGCGCATACTTATGAAAATAATAGGTTTGCTTCAGGTGATAGAAAACTCTACAGAGATGTTAAAAGAAAACTATTAGGGGGCGTTTGTGCAGGACTAGCCCATAATTTAGGTTTTGACCCACTTTGGATTCGCCTAACATTTTTGTTTTTCTTATTGGGCATTGGCCCTATTACAGCAGGAATATTAAGCGGCGTAACATTCGTGTTATACATCGCTTGTTGGATTGCTTTCCCTGCTAATGCTGCGTTGGAAGAAGACGAAAGAATCCGTAAATTTTACCGTAATCCAGACGGCAAAGTAATGGGTGGCGTAGTAAGCGGTATAGCATCTTACACAGGTTGGGATTTAGGCATGCTTCGTTTTGTATTTGTACTTAGTATTTTCCTTTTTGGGTCAGGTGTTGTATTATATTTAATACTATGGGCGATAGCACCAGAAGCTAAGTCTTTGACAGATAAAATGCAAATGTCGGGCGAACCTATTACGCTTGAAAACATCGAATCAAATATCAAAAGAACCTTGCATTCGGAAGATAAACCAGAGGATACCCTTACTAGAATCCTATTATTACCTTTCCGTGTTATTTCGCAAGTATTCAAAGCATTGGGGCCATTCACCGTATTTTTAGCATCCATTGCTAGAATCTTTGTGGGAGGGATGATGACTTTCTCGGGAGTAATATTTATCATAGCACTTTTCTTTTCGCTTTTTGTAGGCTTGACAGCATTAGAAAATGGCAATGTATATATCGGTGACCATTTGCCTGTAGGGTTGATTGCCCGTGATGCTTCTCCATTATTATTTTTAGGCGGTTTCCTAACGTTGGCAGTTCCCGCATTTGTAATAGCTTGTGCAGGTATTTCATTGGTAATTCGCCGAAACCTTTTCAATGCAATCATTTGGCAAAGCTTACTAGGGGTGTTTTTGATTGGCTTACTTAGTACAATGTACACGGGAGTAAAGTATGCTAAAAACTTTGCAAAAACAGCCTCTATTGAAGAAAATGTAACGTTTAACTTCAATCAGAGAACACCTATTTTTGATATCAATTATACAGGATTGGATCAAGACTGGGAGCCTTCTGTTGAGCTAATTGGCTATGATGGTGCTGACATTAAAATAGAGAAAATTTTCAGAGCAGATGGTGCTGACAAAAAAGATGCAGAAACCAATGCAATGGCTGTTACGTATAATATTGTTCAGAAAGACTCTGTTTTGAAATTTGATGACAGATTTGAATTCAAAGATGATGCTCATTTCCGTGACCAAAGAATCAGAATGAAAGTATATATTCCTTATGGAAAAACGTTCTCGATGACTCGTGGCTTTGCCAGTTTTGTGGATAATAATTTTGATGGTGGATATTTTGACGAAAGTACTGGAGATTTATTCAAGGGCTCAATCTGGAAGTTTACCAAAGACGGAGACCTTATTTGCGAGAACCGTTTCCCAAAAAGAAATACTTACAATGATTCTGATGACGAACAACACGGTTTTCCTGATGGCGTATCAATTCAGACTTTGCCCTTAAAAGATTTTGAAAACATAAGAGTCAACCTGTCTGGTATATCAAATGTATTGGTAAATCAAGCAGATGAGTTCAGTGTTGAAGTAAGTAGCGCTGGCGAAAATGCCCTTGAAAAATTAAAATATACGGTGTCTGATGGAACATTGATTATTGAAGCTAAAGACGGACAAAAGCCAAGTGATATTTATGATATCCACATTAGCATGCCAAGGTTAAAAGGCTTTACGATTAAAGGTGGAGTAGGTACTAGCAAAATAAAGAATTTTGACGGAGAAGAACTTTTTGTTGACCTTGCCAATGGTGTAAAACTAAAGGTTAGCGGAAATTACAACAAATTGAAAGCTAAATTAGACAACGAATCAAAATTAGAATCATTCGATTTGGATGTTGTCAGTGCTACTTTAGAAGTAAAAGGCACAGCTTCGGCAGAAATCAATGTTCGTGAAAAACTAGATGCCAAAACTGTAGGCTTCGGTTCTATTCGTTATCGTGGCGAACCTTCAGTGAATCGTTCAGTTCAAGAGGGCGGTTCTATTGAAAAAGAACAAGACTAATAATAGCAGTTTTATCATAATACTAAACCTTTCATAAAAAAAAAGAATAAGCGTGCAACCTTTGTAGCATACATTGCATCTTAATAAAAAATAAAAACAACAAAGACATGAATACTAAAACCTACTTTCGTAACACTTTATTATTGAGTTTTTTATTAGGAATTGCCAACGTAATGTTTGCTCAGAATACCAAAGAGTTTTCTTTGAAAGGTTTTGATAAATTAGAAATGTCAAGTGCTTTTGTAATTGATGTTAAGTATGGTAGTGGATTTAAAGTAGTAGTAGATGCTGAACGTTCGGAAGACCTTGATGATTTAGATGTAAGATTGAGCGGAAGTACACTTATCGCTAAATACCGTGAAGGTAAAGGCGGTTGGAAATGGAATAATAACCGTAAGAAAGTATCCTTCACGATTGTTATGCCTAATATAAAACAAGTGGATTTCTCGGGTGCTACTAGATCTAAAATCTCAGGTTTCAATGATTTAGAAGATGTTACGTTGAAATTTTCAGGAGCCGCCAATACTGAAATTAATATTAATGCCGACAAAGTAAACTTAGATTGCTCTGGAGCATCTAGGGTAAAATTGAACGGTAAAACCTCTAAGCTTAACTTTGACCTTTCTGGTGCAAGTAATGTAGATTCATACAACTTTGTAGCAAGAGATGTAGATGCTGAAGTTTCTGGTGCAAGTTCTGCTAGAGTAAACGCTAGTAAAACATTGAATGTAGAAGCAAGTGGCGCTTCATCTGTAAGATACAAAGGTCAGCCATCAGTAAGATCTGATGTGTCTGGTGCTTCATCAGTAAAGAGTGGAGAGTAAACATTGAATGAATAAATACTTAAACCCCGCAAGTGTTGCAGAACTCTTGCGGGGTTTTGTGTGTTAAAAAAACAGATAAACTTGTTTTATTAAAAGATGACAAGTGTCTATGTAAAATAAATGATGTTGTTGAGTGAATTAAGGTACTGCTGTCAGAATCGCAGTGACGGACGACTCACCACTCACAATTCACAATTATTACTTATATGCAACATTACGATTTGGTTATTATTGGTGGAGGGCCTATTGGTTTGGCTTGTGGATTAGAAGCCCAAACAGCTGGATTAAGCTATGTAATTTTAGAAAAAGGGTGTCTGGTAAATTCGCTTTACAATTATCCTTCAAACATGACTTTTTTTAGTACTTCGGATAGACTTGAAATTGGCGATGTGCCTTTTGTGTCAAATAATGCTAAACCAACTCGTTCTGAAGCGTTAGAATATTATCGGAGGGTGGCTATTCATCGGAAATTGCATCTAAAGCTTTTTGAAGCTGTTGAAAAAATCGACAAGTCGGATGAAAAAGAAGATATTCTCTATACCATTAAAACTACTAAAAGCGAATATCAGGCACAGCATATTATTATTGCTACTGGTTTTTATGATATTCCCTATTTGATGAATGTTCCTGGTGAAGACTTGCCAAAAGTAACTCACTATTATGAAGAACCCCATTTTTATGCTTTACAAAATGTAGTAGTTGTTGGCGCCAATAATTCTGCGGTTGATGCTGCCTTAGAAACATGGCGAAAAGGAGCAAACGTAACCATGGTTATCAGACACGATGAAATAGGGAGTAGGGTAAAATATTGGGCTAAGCCAGATATTGAAAATAGAATCAAAGAAGGTTCTATCAAAGCCTATTTCAATTCAGAGGTTGCTAGTATTCGTCCACATGAAATAGACATCCAAACGCCCGAAGGAATCGTTACGATTGAAAATGATTATGTCATTGCGATGACGGGTTATCAACCTAACTTAGATTTTTTACGTAAAATAGGGATTACTTTATCAAATGATGAAATACTAAAACCTACGTATAATGATGATACACAGGAAACAAATTTGCCTAATGTATATTTAGCAGGAGTAATTTGCGGAGGAATGAATACGCACTCTTTATTTATTGAAAATTCAAGGATTCATGCTACTAAAATTCTACAAAAGATAACTGGAAAAGTTATTCATAATGCCAACTACTAATCACTGTTTTTGATAGCTTCCTCCCGAATACACCTATAAAGAAGGTGAGAAAGTAGGTTAAATCAGCAATAAATTTCATAACCATTACTTAGAAAAGGCATTATTTGTTTGCCTTTTCTAGCTTCGTTAAATTGAGTCCTCAAAAAATTGTCATTCACCGACACACTTCTGTATTTGGTCGAAAATTGTCTGAATCTAAGAGCCGACCGTGCAATTTTTGTGTTCTAATAGTGTCTAATCGATAATTTTTGTGGGTTTTCCACTTATCTCAAATTCAATCCATTTGTACTTTTTTAATTCTTACAACAAATTATTTACTCCAACTTTGCTTCTAATTAAAGAAAAGAGCGAACATTTTAAAAATATATTTATGAAAAAAATATTATTATCCTTAACGTTATTTAGCCTTATCTGTACCAACCTTTTTGCTCAATTTCCAGTAGGAGGAATGGGCGGAATGGGTGGCGGACGTCCCAAAGAAGCTACTGCTATTCCGGGAACGGCTCAAGCTGCGCCAAAAGGGTCAGCAAAAATTACTGGTTATATAATCGACTCCTCGGCTACTAAAGCTGTTGAATTTGCGAGTGTGGCATTATTAGCGAAAGCAACTAACAAACCTGTTGATGGAACAGTTTGTGATGATAAAGGTAAATTTACGTTAGTAAAAGTTGCTACTGGAGACTACGTATTGGCTATTTCATTTTTGGGTTATCACTCAAAAAGAATTGATGTGAAAATTGAGAACAAAAACGATGACATTGATTTAGGTGTGATTAAATTAAACCAAACAAGTCAGGTTTTGCAGGAAGTAACCGTAGAAGGTCAGCGTGCTTTGATTGAAGACAAAGTTGATAGAATGGTTTACAATGCTGAAAAAGATGCAACCAACAAAGGTGGAGATGCAACAGACGTATTAAGAAAAGTACCTTCGTTATCAGTAGATTTAGATGGTAACGTTACGCTTCGTGGTAGCCAAAACGTAAAGGTATTAATCAACAATAAGCCTTCTACGATTGTAGCGAGTAGTATTGCAGATGCCTTGAAACAAATTCCATCAGATATGATTAAGTCGGTTGAAGTAATTACTTCGCCTTCTGCTAAGTATGATGCTGAAGGGTCGTCAGGGATTATCAACATCATTACTAAGAAGAATACTTTACAAGGATTGACATTGAATTTAGATAGTAGTGTAGGTATTCGTGGTGGTAACTTATCGTTGAACGGAAACTATAGAAAAGGAAACATGGGTTTCTCGTTAGGTGGTTTCGGACGTGCTAACTATAATGTAAGTGGTGAGTTTGAAAATACACAACTAGCTAAAGCTGATGGAACAATTACTAAACAAAGTGCTTCAACGAGAAACAACGGTTTATTTGGGTCTTATCAATTTGGATGGGATTGGGATATTAACAAAAATAACTCAATTACAGCTTCAGCTCGTTATGGCGCAAGAAATCAGAATACTTTCCAAGATGCATTATCTACCAATATTATCAGAACAAACGGAAGCAATACATCTACTATCCGTGATGTAGAAACGAAAGATAATTCTGGAACGATAGATTTAAACGTTGACTATACGCATACGTTCAAAAAACCTCAGCAAGAATTTAGTTTGTCAGCACAGTATAGCCGTAACGACCGTAAAAATAATTTTACGAACATTATTTATGGTTTATCTGACTCTTTAGTTCAATTAGGTAGAAACCGTATTTCGAATATCAACCCAAGTTATAACCAAGAAACTACGCTTCAAGCAGATTATCAATCACCAATTGGTAAAACACAAATGATTGAATTTGGTGGGAAAGGAATTTTCAGAACAGTAAATAGTACATTTACTCAAGTTGGAAACAATGGAGCATTAGATTACGACCAGAACATTGCAGCATCTTATCTTTCTTATACTTTAACAACTAAGAAAAAATATAGCTTCAAAGGTGGTGTACGTTATGAACATACTGACATCAATGCAATTCAAACAACGGAAGGTGGAGCAAAAAATAATATTGATATTCCAAGCTACGGAACATTGGTACCAAGTTTCAACGTATCAAAAAGCTTGAAAGGTGGAACTACTTTGAAATTGGCCTATAACCGTCGTATTCAAAGACCATCATTACAGTTCTTAAACCCGAACCGTAATGCTTCTAACCCTTCAAACGTTACAGAAGGTAATCCAAACTTATCGCCTGAATTCACAAACAACTATGAATTTACGATAAATACGTTCTTTAAAAATACGTTCTTGACTACAGCATTGTTTATGCGTAATACTACAGGTTCTATCCAAAGTATTCGTACGAATGAAGTAGACGCACAAGGTAGACCATTCCTTTTAACTTCTTACCGTAACATTGGTAACGAAGATGCTTATGGAATGAACTTGTTTGGTAATGTGAATATCTCTAACAAATTCCAATTGGGTGGAGGAACTGATATTTACTACGCTGTTTTGAATAACAACAACCCTGACCCATTGTTGAATGCTAAAAACCAAGGATGGGTAGCAAGCTTTAGAATGTTTGGTAGTTATAACCTTTCTAAAGGATGGGGCTTACAAGCATTCTCGTTCTATCGTGGTAATCAAGTACAATTACAAGGTAGCCAAGGTGGTTTCGGAATTTATAGCTTAAGCGTTAAGAAAGACTTCGCGAACAAAAAAGGAAGTATTGGTTTTGGTGCTGAAAACTTCTTTACACCAGGAGGTTTCAAGATTAATAATAGCATCGAATCTTCAACGATTTCTCAGCAAAGTACTACTACTTTACGTAACATGAACTTTAAAATTAACTTCAGTTATCGTATTGGTAAGATGTCTTTTGATGCTCCTAAGAAGAGAAAGAAATCTGTTAATAACGACGATTTGAAAGATGGTGGCGACGGTGGCGGAAACGGCGGTGGTCAGCAACAACAGCAAGCAGCTCCAGCAGCTACTGGTGGTGGACGTCCAAGATAATCATAGCATTATATTAGAAACAAAAAAGCGACTTTGAGCAATCAAGGTCGCTTTACGAATCAAGGTAAATATGGATATTAAAATCTGGACCATAGTCTCCTAAAAAATAAAAAAGCCTATCAGAGATTTGTTCTTTGATAGGCTTTTTATCTATTAGCTACATCTTTTATTGATAACTAAACGGAAAGTTTTTGCTTTATATTGTTTACAAATTCTATTGAAACTCCCGCTATATCAGCTATTTGTTCGATAGACAAACTCATTTTTGAAAGCAGGTTTTTAACAAATTTGGTTTGTTCTTTTTCTCTCGCTTCTTTTTGTCCTCTGATATAGAGATAATCATTCTCTGCATCAATATATTTTGCCATATTTTGTATCATATCATCAAATTTTATATCTAATTTACGAAGTTTCGACAATACTCGCAATTGTCTTAAATATTTCTGAAACGTTAACTGATTATTTGTAGTTTCTTCGAGTCTATGTATAATTTGATTAAGAGCATTCTCTGGTTTTTCTTTCCCAAAATCGCTTAATATTGCCAAAATAACCTCTTCTGGATTATCAGATATTAAAAATCTTAAATAATCAAACTGGGTAATATTGATAAGCTGATATTGGAAGTAGTTACCATCTTCTGATAATACATTTTTCATTTTTGGCTCTCCACTTCCAATAAAAATAACGTATTGTCTAACAGGAAATTGATATTTAGATTTAAGTAAAGCCCAATAATCTATCATTCTGTAAATCATCTTAGAATAATCATCAACTTGAAATTCAAGGTGCAAAATGAATTTTTGACCAATTGGGTCTGTAACAATCCGTAAAGCATCAGCCTCTTTTTCTTTGGTTTGTTGTAATTTCTCTTTAATAATTACTGATTCCTGTACATTGAATCCCAAAATACTATTCATTAACGCAGGAATAATGCTTTCTATATTTTCTTTTACAATTTTATCATATTGATTGCCTTCCTGTTTAGAGTTTTTTCTTTCCATTAGTATATGTATAAAACCTTAACAAAGTTAAAAATTGCGAATTAAAAACCAAAGCCTAATTGACAAGTAATCAAGTACTTGAAAAACTAAGGTAAGGACGAGAATAAATTCAATAAACGCTGAAATCTTCTAATACGTGCTATTTAAGCAAAAATTCTGTTTTTGTTCTTCTACAATTCCCTCCCCTTCATTCTTTAATTTTTTTACGGAATTCACGAGGCGAAATACCCATCACTGTCGTAAATATTCTACTAAAATGATAAGGGTCGTTATAACCAATTGTATAAGCAATCTCCTTTACTCTTAATTTGCTATGTTCTAACAAGTTACAAGCTTGTTGAACTTTGAGGAAAGTGAAAAAGTTGATAGGAGAACTCTGTACTTTTTGCCGAAAAACAGCCGAAAAATGTGAGGCAGACATGCCTGCTACATCAGCTAATTGTTCTAATGTCAACGTCTCTGTAAGGTGTTTTTTCATATAAGCAATTACCTTACTGATAGGGTCAGTTTCGGTTGATAACGGTGGATTAGGGTTAAAAACTGAAGCTTTGAAAGTAGTAAGAAAATGGGCAAATTGCGAATTAGCATAAACAATGTTATCATCATTGAATGACATCTCGATATGCGAAATAATGTCATCAAACATGGCTAAACGCTGATGGTTGGGGGGTAAGGCTACAGGAGAATAGTCTTTGGTATTCTCAAACAAAAAATTGATATAGTGGGTCGACAGCGTACCAATAAAATGCACCCAATAGATAGTCCACGGATTATCGATATTTGCGCCATAACTATGTGGAACGTTGGCTGGAATAATAAAAAAATGGTCTTGATTGACAAGATACTTCTGGTTATCTATCATATACCATCCTTGACCCTCCACGCAGTGTATCAAAATATGCTGTCCACAGCCATTCTTACGCTCGCAAGCATGATGATTTGCCTTGAGATAATATCCAATATCTGTAATATGTAAGGTCTCAACCAAAGGGTGCTTGGCAACTCTAGTCAGTAATTCATGAGGCATAATGTATGTCCTCTGTCCTAAAAAGCCTTCTTCTTTAATAATCATTCAAATACCTATTAATAATATTATCTATGTTTTTCATAATAAGAGTCATGTAAATGTAAGACTTGAACAGGTAAATTTGCAATTATATGTTGGCATATTTAAATAAATAAGTATAAATCAAGTATAGAAATACGCGATTTATATGACTTGAGTTTTTTGCCATTTCATCCATAGAGATGATATTTTCCAGTACATTATCCATCTTTATAGGATAAAACTAATGGCTGGTGTATGCTATGAACTTTCACTGGATTTAGTATTATATAAATATTTCAAACTCAAAACCTATCATTCACAATTGTTACTTATTGTATATTTCAAATATTATTTTATAAATAGACGGGAAAAAGCGCATTCAAAATCATTTAGCATTTGAATAAAGTTTTGAGTATTAATTGTTTTGATAACTAAGAGTCACTTCATTGTAAGATTCGAAAAAAATATGAATACCATCAAATTAATCTTTATCAGTTCGATTGTCATTATTGGGGGATATTCTCTGTATTCATTGAATAAGAAAGGCAATGAGGTAGATTATAGTACACAAGTAAAACCCATTTTGAACAAGCACTGTATTGCTTGCCACGGAGGTGTAAAAAAGCAAGGAGGATTTAGTTTGCTATTTAGAGAAGAGGCTTTGGGCAAAACCGAATCAGGAAAGCCAGCTATTATTCCAGGAGATGCTGAGCATTCAGAGTTTATTATCAGACTTACCCATAAAGACCCAGAAGAAAGGATGCCTTTGAAAAAAGAGCCTTTAAAAAAAGAAGAAATTGAAATATTAACAAAGTGGGTTAATCAAGGAGCTAATTGGGGTGAGCATTGGGCTTTTGTAAAACCAACAATGCCTGCTGTGCCGAACAAAGGTTTTTTTGCAGGATTCTTTAGTTTGTTTGGGGATAAATGGGAGAAAAATGATATTGACTATTTTGTAAAAAATAAATTGGAAGAAGAAGCATTAAAGCCTTCTAAACAAGCTGAAAAGTCAATATTGTTAAGAAGACTTTGTTTGGATTTGACAGGCTTACCGCCTACCGAAAAACAAATAGAGACGTTTATGAAAGATGATAGCGACAATGCCTATGAGAAAATAGTAGATAGCTTGCTGGCATCCTCACAATTTGGCGAACGATGGGCAGGAATGTGGCTGGATATGGCTAGATATTCAGATACAAAAGGCTATGAGAAAGATGAAGGCAGGAATATCTGGCAATACAGAGATTACGTCATCAAGGCTTTTAACCAAGATATGCCTTATACTCAGTTTATTAAAGAACAATTGGCAGGAGATTTATTGAAAAACCCAAGCGAACAACAATATATCGCTACGGCCTTTCATCGTAATACGGTTAATAACGACGAGGGGGGTACGGATGATGAAGAGTTTAGAAATGCTACCATGGTAGATAGGGTAAATACGACGTGGGAGGTATTTCAATCAACCACCTTTGCTTGTGTGCAATGCCATTCGCACCCTTATGACCCTATTCGTCATGAAGACTATTATAAATCAATGGCGTTTTTCTACAATACCCGTGATGAGGATGTACCAGATGATTCTCCTTACCTTAGACAGTTTAATAAGCCCGAAGACAAGGCAAAACTAGAGGGTTTACAAACTTGGTTGAAAACTAATTTTAGTACGCAGCAAGAAAAAGATATCACGCAATATTTGACTTTTCTAGAACCTAAAATTCATCCGCACGCAGGCGACCAATTTATCAATGGAGCATTGGCTGACAATAAATATTTAGGCGTAAGAAATGGCGGTTCGGTAAGGTTTAAATCTTTGCCTGTGGAGGGGAAAAGCCAGCTTTTAGTAGCATATGGAAACAAAACTGGAAGTGCTACTTTGATGGAAATTCGCTTAGGCTCATTGACAGGGAAAGTACTCACGACGATAAAATTAGATACTACTCAAAAGGGAGGATGGACCAACTCATGGGATTATCAATTATACGATTTACCTAAAATGAACGGTCGACAAGACTGGTACTTGACTTTCAAGAATACAAAAATTAAACCAGATCAAAGTACTTGTGTGATTGGGAGTTTTACATTATTACCTGAATTTCCCGGAAAAGGAAAACCTGATTATGCTGAAAAAAAGCAATCCTTTTTAGAATTAGTAAGGGCAAATACTGAAAATACGCCCGTTATGCTTGATAATCCTCATGAATATGCCCGACAAACGAATGTTTGGGAAAGAGGAAGTTGGATGGCAAAAACAACAATAGTACAACCTGATATTCCTAAAGCCTTGGGAAGATTACCGAAAGGAGCGCCTAAAAATCGTTTGGGTTTGGCCATGTGGCTAGGAAGCAATGAAAATCCTTTGACTGCCAGAGTAGCAGTGAATCGTTTTTGGGAGCAACTTTTTGGAACTGGCTTGGTAGAGACATTAGAAGATTTTGGTACACAAGGTTTCACGCCTACCAATGCAGGATTATTAGATTTTCTAGCGATAAAATTTATGGATGAATATCAATGGAAGCCTAAAAAACTATTGAAAGAAATGGTCATGTCGGCAACCTATCAGCAAGATTCAAAAGCTAATGAAGATTTATTAGAAAAAGACCCGATGAATCGCTTGTTAGCTCGTGGGCCAAGAGTACGTTTGTCTGCCGAACAAATCAGAGACCAAGCCTTGTTAGTAAGTGGTTTATTAAGTTATAAAATGTATGGTAAAAGTGTAATGCCTTATCAGCCAGATGGCATTTGGAATACGCCCTATAGCAACATGGCTTGGAAACTTAGTGATAAGGAAGATAAATATCGACGTGCGTTATATACTTACTGGCGCCGTTCAACGCCTTATCCATCCATGATAACTTTTGATGGAGCAAACCGTGATATTTGCTTGGCTAGGAGAATCAGGACTAATACGCCTTTGCAGGCACTTGTTACATTAAATGACCCCGTTTATTTAGAATGTGCTAAAAGTTTAGCCAAAAAGATGGAATCTAGCGGAGGAACAATTGATGAGCAAATCACGAAGGCTTATGAATTAACGATGTGTAAAAACATTACAGACAAGAAACTAGGCATCTTGAAAAAGCTTTATACTAACACACTAATAACGTATCAGAAAAGTAAAAATGAGGCCAATATGCTATTGAATATTTGTCCAGACGATAATATCAAACCCAAAAATATTCCCGACTTAGCCGCCAAGACTTTGGTAGCAAGCACCTTGCTGAATTTAGATGAGTTTATTATGAAAGAATAATGTAGTGAGTTGTGAGTGTGGAGTTTAGAATGAGGAGTTTTCTATTATCATATCTGCGAAAATCAGCGAAAAAATCTCTGAAATCTGCGGGTAAAAAAACTCCTGTAGCCAATTAATATAAAGCTTAATAGCAATTATGAAAAACTTACAAGAAGAACTTCTTTTTGAAACGCTTCGTCATGAAACACGTAGGCATTTCCTAAAACAATGCACTACAGGTTTAGGAATGATGGCGATGGGTTCTTTGCTACAGAGTTGTGGAGGCAATCAGCCTTCGGCTATGGCGAATGTTGCTAATCCTTTATCACCTAAAATGCCTCATTTTGCAGGAAAAGCTAAGTCTGTTATTTACTTGCACATGGCGGGTGCTCCTTCGCAATTAGAGTTATTCGACTATAAGCCAGAATTGATGAAATTAGACGGACAGCTTTGTCCTCAGTCATTTTTAGAAGGGAAAAAATTTGCCTTTATTCGTGGCGTACCTCAGATGATGGGCCCACAGGCAAATTTCCAGCAAGTAGGTCAGAGCGGAGCATGGATGTCTGATAAAGTGCCACATTTGCAAACTGTGGCGGATGATATTTCTTTCTTGAAAGCCATGTACACCGACCAGTTTAATCATGCTCCCGCACAATTGCTTTTGCATACAGGTTCGGCACGTTTAGGGCGACCAAGCACGGGTACATGGGCAACGTATGGGTTAGGTTCTGAAAACCAGAATTTGCCTGGCTATATGGTGTTAACATCAGGAGGAAAAAATCCTGACGGCGGAAAAGCATTATGGGGAAGTGGCTTTTTGCCTTCTGTTTATCAAGGAGTACAATGCAGAAACCAAGGAGAACCAGTTTTATATATTTCTGACCCATCAGGAGTAAACCGTGACATCAGAAAAAATACGATTGATGCCATCACTGAAATCAATAAGGAATCATATCAGGAATTTCACGACCCTGAGACCTTAGCCCGAATTTCGCAATACGAAATGGCTTTTAAAATGCAGACTACTGTGCCTGAGGTAATGGATATTTCTAAAGAACCAGCCTACATTCATGAAATGTATGGTACTGAAATGGGAAAAGAATCTTTTGCCAATAACTGTTTATTAGCCAGAAAATTAGTAGAACAGGGAGTGCGATTCGTACAATTATTTGATTGGGGATGGGATTCGCACGGAGGCGCTTCTGAAAGCAGTGATGTTGTGAATGGCTTAACCCACAAATGTGCTACCGTCGACAAAGCCATTACTGCACTGATACAAGATTTAAAGCAACGGGGATTATTAGATGAAACCTTGATTGTGTGGGGTGCCGAATTTGGTAGAACACCTATGCAAGAAAACCGTGAAGGCAAAGCAGCGGCTTTTAAAGGAAGAG
Source organism: Arcicella sp. GW822-FHT02H01 (assembly GCF_058802005.1). Taxonomy (NCBI): domain Bacteria; kingdom Pseudomonadati; phylum Bacteroidota; class Cytophagia; order Cytophagales; family Flectobacillaceae; genus Arcicella; species Arcicella sp. GW822-FHT02H01. The sequence continues at coordinate 4,017,522 of NZ_JBXANT010000001.1, forward strand.
ACCACCATACTGAAGCCTTTACGGTTTGGATGGCAGGCGGAGGCATCAAAGGGGGATATTCTCATGGTGAAACTGACCCTCTTGGATATGTAGGCACGAAGGATAGAACGTCTGTTTTTGACTTGCAAGCTACCATTATGCACTGCTTAGGTTTCAATCATGAAGAATTCACTTATCCTTTTCAAGGTAGAAACTTTAGATTAACTGACACGGCAGGAAAAGTGATTAAGCCTGTGCTGTCCTGATTAAACAGGATAGTATGAATAGAGTATAATTGACTAGTTGTATCTTACTCTTTTAAATCAAACATTATAAACTATTATGAGAAAGATACAAATAGCCTTGTTGGCTTTATTAACAAGTTTGTCAACATTTGCCCAGACTGGTTATACGCCAAGTCCCGAAAACATTAAAGCACGGGAAGAATTTGAAAAAGCACGTTTTGGAATGTTTATTCACTGGGGCTTATCGAGTGTTTTGGGTGATGGAGAGTGGGTAATGCAAATTAAAAATATTCCTGTAAAAGATTATTCAAGACTCCAAAAAACCTTCAATCCTGTTGATTTTAATGCCAAAACGTGGGTAGATATTGCTAAAGGTGCAGGGATGAAATACATTACCTTGATTACTCGTCACCATGATGGCTTTAGCAATTTCGATACAAAGCAGTCGAGCTGGAATATTATGAATACGCCTTATAAGCGTGATATTGTAAAGGAATTAGCAGACGAATGCCATAAACAAGGGATTAAAATCTGTTTCTATTATTCTTTGTTAGACTGGTACCGTGATGATTATCCTTATGAAACAGGAAAAACTGGAAAAGGAACGGGTCGTACTAAAAAGAGTAATTATGCCAGCTATTTGGCTTTTATGAAAAGTCAATTGACAGAATTATTGACAAAATATGGTGAAGTATCGGCCATCTGGTTTGATGGACACTGGGATCAGCTAGATAACGACCATGACAAAACTTTGCAATCAAAAATTGATTGGAAATATGATGAGATTTATGGCTTGATTCACAAACTTCAGCCTCAATGTTTGATTGGCAATAACCACCATTTAAGTCCACTACCAGGGGAAGATTTTCAGATGTTTGAACGTGATTTACCAGGAGAAAACAAAGGAGGATTGAGCGGACAAGATATTTCAGCGTTGCCACTTGAAACGTGCGAGACGTTGAATGGGGCATGGGGATATAATATCAAAGATGAGCATTATAAAACACCTAAGCAATTGGTAGACTATTTGGTGCGTGCTGCTGGCTACGGTGCCAATTTTCTATTAAATGTGGGTCCAATGCCGAATGGAGAAATTCAACCAGAGTTTGTAGAACGTTTGGCAAAAGTAGGAGAGTGGACTAAAGTGTATGGAGAAACCATTTATGGTTCTAAAGGAGGATTTATTCGTCCGCAGGAATGGGGTGCTGTTACTGAAAAAGGGAACAAAACTTATCTTCATTTATTGAAATACAAAGACGATAAGTTTATGTTGAAAATTCCTCAGGCTTTCAAAAGTGCGAAGTTGTTTAAAAATGGCACTCCTATTAAGTTTCAGAAATTAGATAATAACTATTTCGTATTTGATATTGCGTCATTGGATAAAAACGAATTAGATAACGTCATAGAATTGGAAAAATAGCATGAAAATAGAAAAGACAATTCCTTTATTGAGAATCTTTGATGTCGATAAAGCCCGAGAGTTTTATATTAATTGGCTCGGTTTTCAAGAAGACTGGGTACATCAGTTTGAAGAAAATACGCCTTATTATATCCAGATTTCAAGAGGGGAATTGACTTTTCATCTTACTGAGCATTACGGAGACTGTACTCCTGGAGGAAAAGTTTTTATTGACTGTTCTGATTTAGAAAGTTTCTTCAACGAATTACAAACCAGACCCTATAAATATTATCGCCCGTCTATAGAAGAAGCTTTTTGGGGTGCAAACATCATGAACTTAACTGATCCTTTTGGAAACCGATTAGTATTTAACGAATATAAAAAAACAGTATAATCAATGAACGAGCATCAATCAAGAAGAAACTTTCTTAAAACCAGTAGCTTTGCAGTGGGTTCAGGTCTAATAGCAAATTCAGTCTCAGCTAATAAGATTCAAAAGAACATGGAAAACGTTGTGATTGGGCACAATTCACACAAGTACAAAGTAATAGCAGGGTGGGGCGTATTGGATGCAGACAAAAACCCTGTGAACGATTGTCACGAAATGGTGGAAGATGCCAAAGGACGTTTGATTATGTGTACCAATGAAACCAAAAATAATATCTTGATTTATGATAAATCAGGGAAATTATTAGATGCTTGGGGAACCACCTATCCAGGTGCACACGGTTTAACGATTGCTAACGAAGGCGGAGAACAGTTTTTGTTTATTTGCGATAATGCTCGTCACCAAGTAATTAAAACGGATTTGAAAGGGCGTGAAATAATGAAGCTTGAATACCCTAAAGAAACAGGCGTTTATGAATCACCCAATCGTTTTGTGCCTACCGAAACGGCTGTTAATCCTGTCAATGGAGATATTTATGTAGCCGACGGATATGGGTCGCAATACATTACACAATACGATATAAAAGGAAGATATATCCGTCATTTTGGAGGGTACTCTCAAAAATATACAGATGATAAATTTGATACTTGCCACGGTGTTTTAGTAGATACGCGTGATAAGAAGAATCCAACGTTATTAGTAACTGACCGGGCCCATTCTTGTTTAAAACGCTTTACTTTAGACGGTAAATTCTTAGCAGTCTATCATTTACCAGGCACCTTTGTTTGTCGCCCAGTATTGCGTGGTGATTATATTTTTGCAGCTGTTTATAGAAGCTCTGACCTCTCTTGGAATAATTCAGGCTATATTCAGGTATTAGATAAAGATATGAAAGTAGTTTCAACACCAGGGGGCTCAGAACCAACGTATAAAGATGGTAAATTACAACGTCAGTACAAAGACGACCCTAATCAAGTATTCATGCACCCACATGATGTATATGTAGATTCAGATGAAAATGTGTATGTTCCTCAATGGAATTCTAAAAAAACGTATCCTATTAAATTAGAAAGAATTGCGTAGGAGGGATGAGTTTTTTTGACACTATAATTATAAAAATCATCTATCATGACTAGCGAGGGACTTGAGTCCCTCGCTAGTCATGATAGATGATTTAGCTTAACATAAAAAAGACTCATGTCATGACTTTGCTAGCTTTATCATACTTGCCAAGTAATTGGAAGTCATGCCATGAGTGACCAAGAACTCACAGCTCATTGCTCAAATCTGATTGCTAAAAGCTCAAAACAATAAACAATGATTTTATTACAAACGAATGTTCCTTCTGATTGGGCAATGTTTTTTGGACATTTTCATCCCGTAGTAGTTCACCTACCTATCGGAATGCTGATGATTGCTGCCATATTAGAACTTATTTCTCGTAAAAAAGGACTCGAATCTTTACAACCTGCTATTGCGCCCATTTTGTTTTTGGGCATGATTACGGCAGTTATATCTTGTATTTTTGGTTATTTGCTTTCTACTTCTGGTGAATACAATGAAGAAACATTGTTTCTTCATCAGTGGATGGGTATTGGTGTTGCACTCGTTGCATTGGCGGCTTGGTATATGAAAGTGAATTGGCAACAAGACTCTACCATGAAGAAGGCCTATATGCCTGCTGTTTATTTAATCGTGATTTTATTAACAGGAACAGGACATTTGGGTGGAAATATGACGCATGGTGAAGACTATCTATATGCTTATACACCCGAACCTTTTCGTTCGATAGCAGGATTACCTCCACGAACAAAAGGAGGGGCAGGAGCTAGAAAGAAAATTGAGAATATCAATGAAGCATTGGTCTATCAAGATATTGTTGCCCCAGTGATGGAACAAAAATGTTGGTCTTGCCATAATGCTAATAAAATCAAAGGAGGATTGAGAATGGATACGCAAGCGCTTTTAATAAAAGGTGGAGAAAATGGAGCCATCATTAAAGCAAATGATGCCGCCAATAGCGAATTAATCAAACGCTTGCTATTGCCAGAAGAAGACGAACACCACATGCCACCGAAAGGAAAAACGCCTTTGAGCGAGCAAGAAATCGCACTTTTGCATTGGTGGATTCAAAACGGAGCAGCCTTTGATAAGAAAGTAGCACAGCTAAAACCAGACGAAAAAGTAAAACCATTCTTAGCATCTTTGAGTAGCGGAGGAGAAACGAATACTACTAGTGGCGGAGAAAGTATCTCACCCGTATTTAATGAAAAAGTATCAGCCGCCGCTGAAAGTGATATTCAGAAACTAACAGCTATGAATGTTGTAGTAATGTCTGTATCAAAAGAACAGCACTTTTTAGATGTCAACTTTGTGAATGCTCGTACTTTTGATGATTCAAAAATAAATCTTTTGACCAACCTATCGGATCAAATTATATGGTTAAAGTTGGGTAGTACAAAGATTACAGATAAATCTTTGGCTGAAATTTCTAAATTAAAACATTTAACGCGTTTACATTTAGAACACACATCAATTACAGATGTTGGGCTAGCCCAACTAAAGGATTTGAAGTTTCTGGAATACATCAATTTATTTGATACCCAAATAAGCGATACAGGTATTAAAGAATTGGCAAAATTGAAAAGTTTAAAAAAAGTATATTGTTGGCAAACTAAAGTTACTAAGCAAGGCGTATTAGCTTTACAAAAAGCATTGCCGAATGTAGAGGTAAATATTGGGTGGGAAGATAAAATACCTACTAATGATACCAATAAAGTAAGTACTCAGAAGGTAGTAGCTAAATAAAATTAAGCAAAAACTACATTTATAAATACGGGTTAAATACGGTACACTTTACCGTATTTAGCACATTGTTCTACTTGCCAAATTTTGGGAATATTGTTATGTAAAATCCTCCTAACATAGCAATGCCATGATACCACAACATATTCTGCCAATCCAATTCAAATTAGGGAAAAGATATACTTTTTTTGCGAATGAGATTATATTTTTTGAAGGAGAAATCAATTATACACGCATTCACTTTGCCTTTGGAAAAACAAAGGTTATCGCTAAAACCCTTTCTAAAGTTGAAGGAAGAGTTAACACCGATTCATTTCTGAGAATCAATAGAAAGTATTTAGTAAACCAGAAGTTCATTCGAGAGGTAGATAAGTATGACCTTATTTTGTTAGATGGCAGAATCCTTCCAATTTCACGCAGAAAGCGGTTTTTGCTTGACTGACTAAATCGATTTAATACAGATTTGCGATATAACAATAACTTTACTCATTGTTGCTTTGGTTTATTTTTCCGAAATTGTGCCTTAGTAATGTTGATTTTTTACTCTTTTACGCAACTATTATATACACTTAGTGTTTATTAAAAGTAAATAGAGTAAGAATGATTTTACTAATTTACCAGAGAGATTAACCCAAATAAGACTATATCATAGAAAGGTAGTCAATCCAACAATGATACAAATCGATATTGCTGCACTTCGTGAAAATTATAGCAAGGGCAGTTTAGACGTTCAAGACGTAAGTATTTCTCCGATAGAACAATTTCAAAAATGGTTTCATGAGGCTATCGCCAGTAAATTGCCAGAGCCTAATGCCATGATTGTCTCTACGGTTGGCAGTGATGCTAAGCCTTCGGCAAGGATTGTTTTGTTGAAAGGTATTGATACGGGCTTTACTTTTTATACAAATTACCTTAGCAAGAAAGGCACAGAATTAGCCGAAAACCCTAATGCGTGTATTACATTTTTTTGGAATGAACTTGAGCGACAAGTCCGTATTGAAGGAACAATTGAAAAAGTAAGCGCCGAAGAATCAGATGCTTATTTTCAAAGCCGTCCGTTAGGAAGTCAAATAGGAGCTTGGGTTTCTAATCAAAGCATGGTGATTGAAAATAGGGAAGTGCTTGTAGAAAGAGAAAAATATTTAAGAGAAAAGTTTGGAGATAATCCCATTCCTCGTCCTCCACATTGGGGAGGTTATCGCTTAATACCAACTTATATTGAATTTTGGCAAGGTCGCCCGTCAAGGCTTCACGATAGGATTGCTTATACAAAATTAGAAGAACACGTTTGGAAGATAGAACGCCTATCGCCTTAGGTGTGGTAATGCTGAGTGATTTATTAACAAAATCACTCAGCAATCCATTTACCAATCACTATTTACTACTCACTACTTCAAATCGAACAAATTAGTTACCCCAATTTTTTTGTAAGACGTATAGCCCTCGCCAAACTCCGCACCAATACTATGTCCCATTTCACGATTACGTGCTTCCACAAATTTCAAAAATGCAGGAGAAGAAAGATATGAATCAGGATCTTTAGAAGTTGGGTCATAAAACTGACTTCTGAAAGCTCTGATTGAATCTTCTTTTTGTTGCCAATAAGCCGAAATATCTACTACAAAATCAGGATTAATATATCTATCCTGAATATAATGATACACATTTTTCGGACGCCAAGCTTGTTGTGCTGTTCCATCGTCCTCAAATGTTTCAACCATCCGTAATCCTGATTTAAAACATGAATCTACTGCTAACTCACAGCCTTTAATATGGTCAGGGTGACGGTCGTTAATAGCATTGGCTAAAACGATTTCAGGGCGGTAGCGTCTGATTACCCTGATTAATTTCATCAGATGTTCTTCGTCATTGACAAAGAAACCATCTCTAAAACCAAGGTTTTCGCGTGCATGAACTCCTAGAATTCTGGTAGCTTCAACCGATTCAGCTAAACGGATTTCGGGGGTTCCCCTAGTTCCTAACTCCCCACGAGTAAAATCAACGATACCCACTTTTTTGCCTTGCGCTATTTGCATACAAATCGTTCCAGCACAACCTAATTCGGCATCATCTGGATGTGCCGCCATCACCAATATATCTAACTTCATTGTAATATAAATTCTTATTTCTGAATTGAAAAACGTTGCAATTTAAACAGGAAATTGAGCTAAAAAACAAAAAGAGCCAACAGATTTTGGTGCTGTTGGCTCTTTTTAAATATTATTACTATTAATTAATGAATTCTAAGTCTTCTTCCAATTCTCAAACTAGCAGAAATTCTCATACCATTCATTCTAGCTAATTTATCTACTGAAATGCCTGCTCTGTTAGCGATAGAATATAATGAATCACCAGAACGAACGGTTGTCCAAGCAGTTCTACGTGTTTTTACTTTTCTAGCACTTGAACCATATTCGTTATCCAATGAAAGTCCGTAGGTATCAAAAACTCTAGCAGAAATCAATACATGGTCTGAAACAGGTTCAGTTCTTTCACCAGAAAAATTAAACACATAAATAGCAGGGTTGAAAGGGTTGCCTTCGTAACGAGTCTCAAAGTGCAAGTGCGAACCTGTACTTCTTCCTGTACTACCGCCCAAACCAATTTGGTCACCAGCTTTTACATAAGCGCCAGATTCAAAGTTTTTAGCAGATAAGTGACCATACAATGTTTCTAAACCATTGTAATGGCGAACTACTAAGAATTTACCATATCCACCACCGTCATATCCTGAAACTCTGACGATGCCATCAAAGGCAGCATATACAGGGTCGCCAGTTTCTAAATCTAAATCAACACCTGAGTGCATTCTTCCCCAACGAGGACCAAATACAGATGTTAATTTTGGTGCTGTGTTTGGGACAGACCAGTACCTTCCTTGTTCTTTATTAAATAGCTCAATATCTACTACGTCGTCAAAATCTTTTGGATTAATATCATAAGGGTCGATATTAGTAGCATCCCAAATAGAGAAATAGGTCGCTACTGACACAAAATCATCACTACCTTCTGCTCTGGTCTCTTCTTCAATCTCAACGATTAAAGGCTCTCTTTCGTCAACAGATGTTGTATCAAAAATACTAATCGAAGAATTTAGTTCTTTAGCAGGTTCAAATTTTGAAGAAGCAGTAATAGCCGACGAAGTAGCCACTGGTTCAGGAACATAGTCTGTCCTGAATTGCAGTTTGGGCAATTCATCTAAGGCTTCGTCTAAATTTTTGTTGCTTTTGTCTTTTGCATTTGTTTTCACATTAATCTTAGGGTTTTTCTTGAAACTCCCAGATTCTTGTGAAAAAGAAATGAATGAAACCAAACAAAATACTAAGACTAATAAATTTTTAATTGTATTCATCTGAAATAAAATTAATAAAGAACTAAGACGCCATCAAACGATGTGCTGTTAATGTAAATCATTTTCAGCTAACCATCTTTCTGCATCTAAAGCCGCCATACAGCCAGTTCCTGCTGCTGTAATTGCTTGACGATAAATATTGTCTTGTGCATCACCAGAAGCAAATACACCTGCAATATTAGTACGGCTCGACCCTTTTTCTGTTATGATATACCCCGCTTCATCCATATCCAAGAAACCTTTGAAAATGTCTGTATTAGGTTTATGACCAATTGCTACAAAGAAACCTGTTACTGGTAAAACAGTCGTTTCGTTTGATACTGTATTTTTTACTCTTACGCCTGTTACACCTCCGTCATCTCCTAATACTTCATCTGTTGCTGTATTCCAGTGCATCTGAATTTTAGGATTTGAGGTAACTCTTTTTTGCATAATTTGTGAAGCACGTAACTCATCACGGCGTACAATCATGTGCACTTTTGAACAAAGGTTCGCTAAATAAGTAGCTTCTTCTGCTGCTGTATCCCCGCCACCAACGATTGCTACTTCCTGATTACGGAAAAAGAAACCATCACAAACAGCACAAGCTGATACTCCACGACCATTAAAAGCTTGTTCTGAAGGCAATCCTAACCACTTGGCCGAAGCTCCCGTTGAAATGATAACGGTATCTGCTAAAATTTCGTGTGTATCGTCAATGAAAACTTTTTTTGGACTTACTGAAAAATCTACCGAAGTAGCCATTCCATAACGTACATCAGTACCAAATCTACGAGCCTGCTTTTCTAAGTCTTGCATCATTTCTGGTCCTTGAATTCCATTAGGATATCCTGGGAAGTTCTCTACGTCGTTGGTTATTGTTAACTGCCCGCCTGGTTGTGGGCCTTGATACATTATCGGTGTCAATCCTGCACGTGAAGCGTAAATTGCTGCGGTGTAACCCGCTGGTCCTGAGCCTATAATAAGGCATTTGGTATGCTCTGCCATTGTTAAGTTTAATACTTTTTTTACTTAATCCTTGTAATATTTATACTAGTTTGCTAGTAAAATTAGAACAAAAATTTATACGTAAAAATTGCAGATAAAATCCAGAATGCCAAGAAATTATTCAAAATGAAATGTAGATATAGGTATTAAGTGATTGATTGTCAATAAAATGCACTTGTTTTTGAAGTATGTAAAAATATTTACAAAGAAATATAATTTGTACAAAACCAATTTTTGTACTGATAGTATAGTCAACTGAATTGAAATCTCTTTAAATATTTCCGTGAAATGCAAAAGCGAAATTCGAGTTAAACATTGCCTTTCAAGCATTTAACCGAATCTCGCAGGTATCATATTATTAATTATCTAAAAGCCTTATTTCGTTAATTCAGTCTTATAAACCACTTTCCCTTCTTCATCTATTACTTGAACAAAAAGCTTATTTCCTGTGGCTGAAAATACCATAAACCCATACTCAGAAAGTGCTAATTTACTGATTGGCAAAGTACCAATAGGCGTTTTTTCTGAAGCCGAACCTGATACAAAATAGTGCGTTTTACCCTCTGGTAATAAGTGCTGTAAATCGTGGTCATGTCCACACAGATAAGCATCAACCTTGTGTTTGTCTAATACTGATTTTAACGAAGCACGGATGGCACGTGTGTCATAACTTTCTCTTCTTTTTTCAGTAGCCGTAAAAAGGGGATGATGCCCTACCACAATTTTCCATTTAATTGACGGTGAATTGTTTGAAAGTATTTTCTCTAACCAAACTTTTTGAGCAGTACTATCTTGATTGACAACGGCATTGCTATATTCGCCTTTATAAAACTCAGGGATTAAAGGATTGGTATCAATAAAAGCTATTAATACTTGTTGATTAGCATCACCGTTGATTGAAAACGTTTTTGAATAATAACGAGCTGGCATATTCCAACGGCGACTAATTTTTGAATAAGCTACCTGTGCATCTGGATTCGATTTATAATCATGATTCCCCAACACTGGAAACCAGTCCCATTGCAAAGAGAAATCAGTATAAATATCCTCAAAAGAATATTTCCAAAGTGGGTCAAATTCGCTTCTAACACCACTTGGATAAAAGTTGTCGCCCGTAGCAATGATAAAATCGGCTTTGATTTTTGTAGCTACTTTGCCCATTTGGCTGGCTACTGGTTTTTGATGGTCGGCGCCATTTCTACCCCAGTCGCCCATGACTAAAAAGTTTAAAGCACCTGCATGACTATTTAACTCAGTGGTTTGACCTACAGCTATTCCACTGGTAAACAGTGAGCAAGCTAAACAAAAACGCTTGAAAACATTTATTGACTTCATTCTGTAAAAATTAAAGATAAAATTCGTGATTTTATATGATAAATATATTAACTCACGCTGGTTAGGGTATAAAGACATTGAGTAGCCAAAAATAATCGTCTTTATAAACAATCTTTGTTATGTAAGCGTTAATTTACCCAGATTGCATTAAAAATGCTTTTAACTTGAAGGTTTAGTACAAATATATATTTACTTTGTGCCAAACTATGGAGGTGAAAATATTTAATACAGATCAAGAAATACTTACGTCACTTGCTGAAAGTGATGCAAGAGCTTTTGATTTTTTGTATCAAAAGTTTTTTCCTAAACTTTATGCCGCTGCGTACAAGCGACTCCAAAATCGAGAATTGACAGAAGAGGTAATACAAGAATTGTTTATTTCATTGTGGGAACGTCGTAAGTTGTTGGCTATCACTACAACCATTGAAGCTTACTTATTTACTTCCGTAAAATATCTAGTAATTGCTCAGTACAAGAAAAACAATTTGTTTGAAAAATATTCTAATAGCCTGCAACCAGTAGACGACTATAATTTTACAGAACAGATGGTTGCATTTGACGAATTGAACGAAGCTTATCAAAAAGCGTTACAGTCGTTGCCCGAAAGATGTAGAGAGGTGTTTTTGTTGAAAAGAACGGGGCTATCACAAAGAGAAATTTCTGAACGCCTAGATATTTCAGAAAAAACAGTTGAAAACCAAATGACCAAAGCTTTGAAAATACTAAGAGAAGTATTGAGCGATTATACGGCACTATCTATTATATTAATACCTGCACTACACTAATGTAAAAGTTAATTTATTAAAATGTTCTATCATCATGAGTCAATTAAATAATCCACACGACAAGTTCTTTAAAGAAACGTTCTCTAGGCTTGAGATTGCACAGAGCTTTATGGAAGAAACATTTCCCCCTGAAATTAGAGAGAAAATCAATTTGGTTAAATTAAAGAAAACAAATTCTTCTTTTACCGACGCTGATTTATCAGAGCATTTGGCAGATATTGTTTATCAAACAGAATATGCTGGACAAAAAGCTTTGGTCTCGTTGCTTTTTGAGCACAAATCTTATCCAGAAAAATATCCTCATCTACAGCTTTTGCGTTATATGAATAACGTTTGGCTAGAAGAACAGAAACAAAATAAACAATTATCTGTCGTTATATCCACGGTTATTTATCATGGTGAGACTGTCTGGAAAAAGCTTTCGATGATTGCTTACTTTGGTAATCCTCATGAAAGTCTTCACCAGTTTATTCCTCAATTTGATTACCTACTGTTTTCACTCAATGAGATTGAAGATTATCAAATTGAAAATTTTAAAAGTGATTTGCTTGGTGTTACAACGATGTTAATGAAACACAGTAGAGACAAAGCGAATAACTTTTTGAGTTTAACGCCTTTCTTGGTTAATAAGCTAAACGCGTTAGATGCTGCCCATCAGGATGATTTTATTAAGACTACTTTTCGCTATATCGAAGAAGGTATCAACTTGACACAGAACAAATTATCGCCTATATTTACACAGGTTTCACAAAATGTAAACAATATTGCTATGACTATTGCTGATGAAATTAGAATGGAAGAAAGAGAAAATGTTACTTTCAATAATATAAAAAGCTTACTCCAAAATGGTGCCTCAATTGAATTAATTTCAAAATCTTTTGGCATATCTATTCAAAAGGTAGAAGAAATTATCAAGAAATTGAAAAGCCCTTCTAACTAAACAATATTACCATGACTATTGCAGATGAAATTAGAATGGAAGAGAGAGAAAATGTTACTTTCAGATTTGTGAAAGGACTATTAGAAGACGGTAAAAAAGCAGAATATATTGCTAATGTTTTCAAACTTTCATTTAAAGAAGTTGAAGAAATTATCAAAAAAATAGAAAACACTTCAAAGTAAAGGCTATTCAATTATTTCGTAAAATATATCAAAACAAGCTCAGAAGGCTTGTTTTTTGTTTTTCTTGGAACTAATACTTTCTATTTCGTTCGTAGTAGAAAAATTATTTTTAAAAATATTCCTATGAGCATAGGGGAAAAGTATGACTTGCTTCACTTAGTATTTGAAAGCGAAATAAAATGAAACTAAATCAAGAAATTATTGAACGTTATCTGAACAATGAAGCCTCGGAAGGGGAAATATTCTTTGTTGAAAGATGGTACGCTTCATTTGAAAATAATCCAGATGGACTAAGTGAATTAAGCCAACTAGAACGTATTGAACTTGAAAATAAAATAAAAAAATCTATCCGTGAAGAAATCAAGCGTCAGGAAAGATATACTCCTCCTCGTTGGGTTTGGGCGGTGGCTAGTATGGCAGCTATGCTAGTCATTGTAGCTGGACTTTCGTTTTACTTTATTCCAAATAGCCATGAGAAAATAAGCAAAATCAAGTCTGATATTCCAATTTCGGATTGGGCAAAATATGAAAACTCTTCTGCTAAAATTTTAAAAGTAGTATTGCCAGATGGAAGTGTCGTGCTACTACAACCTAAAACGCAATTGAGTTATAATCAGTCTGATCGTTTGTATAGACAGGTAAACTTAAAAGGGGAAGCTTTTTTTGATGTGAAAAGAGATGAAAGTCGCCCTTTCCTGATTTATTCAGGTAAAATGACTACCACGGTGCTAGGAACTAGTTTCAATGTAAAAGCATATCCTGCTATGGAAACTTTTGAAGTATCAGTCGTTACAGGAAAGGTATCCGTGAAAAATGAAATAGAAAAAGAAGTGATTTTATTACCTAAACAACAAGTGGTATTGGAAACAAAAACGGATGAAATGCTGGTGAATTTATTACCCACTGATAAAACTTTTTACTGGGAATTGTCATCATTACAATTTGATGATGATAACATGCAAAACGTAGTAGAAAGAATTGAACAAAATTTTAATGTAAGTATCGATTTATCTCCTAAACTCCGAAACTGTCGCTTAAGCGGTAATTTTGAAAATGTACACCTCTCTACAATCCTCGAAATAATTTGTAGATCCATCGAAGCTGAGTACGTAATAGATGGACAAAATATTTCACTGAAAGGAAACGGATGCCCTTAAACTAACTATCAAACCAATATTGCTGTAGAATACTTACTGCTCTCGAATCAATTTTGAGAGAGGTGGGATAATATGTCTCAAATAAATCAAAAACAATACTAAATTTAATTAACCGATGAAAAAACTTCTAGCTACAAAGCATCTAATGCTTACGATTATGAAAATTACAATTAGTCAGTGCCTTTTCTTTGCTATTTTTTCGGTGATTGCTCTAGGCTCTCCGAGCAAAGCACAGCAGATTCTCAACAGAGAAGTATCCATGAAACTCAATAATGTGAGTTTGAAAGTGATATTGTTGGAAATAGAAAAACAATCGGGTGTACATTTTGTGTATAGCAATAATTCAATTCATCTTGATAAAGAAGTAAGTCTTGAAGTAAATCGTGAAGCCCTCAGTACAGTATTGCCTAAACTCCTTTTCCCAAACCAAATTCGTTATGAGGTAATTGAAGAACAGATTATTTTGAAAAGGAATAAAGAACAATCAAACGCTTTTCCCAGTGAAAAAGAGGAGGCTATTATTGAAGAAAAAGTATCAGGGAAAGTAGTTAGTGAAAAAGGAGAAGCTTTAATTGGTGTAAATATCTTAATAAAAGGAACTACACGAGGTACCGTGAGCGATGCAGAAGGCAAATTTAGTATGGTAGCCAAAGATGGCGAAGTACTAGTGTTTTCATTCATTGGATTCAAAAAACAGGAAGTAAATGTAAGCCTTAAAGACGTAATGCAGGTTGTTTTGAAAGAAGACAATGAGCAGTTGAGTGAAGTTGTAGTAATTGGGTCACGGTCTACAGTGGCTCGTACGAATGTTGAAAGACCAGTGCCTGTGGATGTAATCAGTGCGAAAGAACTACAATCGACTGGGCAAACGGAATTATCTCAACAAGTACAATTCATGTCACCCTCATTCAATTCGGCCAAAAACGGTATCAATGGTGTAGCGAACTATGCCGACCCAGCATCTTTAAAAGGATTATCTCCCGACCAAATGTTGGTGCTTATTGATGGTAAAAGACATCATCAGTTTGCGGCACTTAATAGTAATGTGACCGTAGGAAAAGGAACAGTTGTGACAGACTTGAACGCCGTACCTTCACTGGCATTGGAAAGAATGGAAATTTTACGCGATGGTGCCGCCGCCCAATATGGCTCTGATGCCATTGCGGGTATAGCCAATTTAGTGTTGAAAAAATCTGTCAACAATGGTTCAGCCCAGATTCAGTATGGTATTACCTCCGAAGGGGACGGCGGTGGATATACTACGGCGGTAAATTATGGATTCTCATTAGGTAAAAAGGCTTCATTGAATATTACAGGAAGCTATCAAGATGTAAAAGGAACTGACCGCTCAGACCCATATAATCCACAGCCAGTAGCAGGAGGGGCTTATACTGGAATTTATACCAACGTAAAAGCAACAGATGAAGCCACCTTGAAATCAAGAGGATACTGGGGAGATGGTACTTATGGTTCATTCCGTCCTACAGCTTATGGAAGTAATGCTATGAAATCTGGTCAAGTATTTTATAACCTTGATATTCCACTAAAAATTGACTGGACTTTATATTCTTTCGGGGGCTTTTCTCAAAAAGATGTGTTTGCACGTGCTTTCCTTCGTACAGCTTTGCCTACTAGTGCTACGTCCAATGTAGATTTATATCCTGATGGTTATGTACCAGAACTACCCGGTACTTCTGTTGATTATTCTTCTTTTGTGGGTATCAAACGTAAGACATTTATAGGTTGGAACTGGGACTTTAGTACTGGATATGGTAGAAACTACCTTGATCAATCTGCTAAAAATTCTTCAAATGCTTCTATGGGAGCATCTTCTCCAAGAGATTTTTACATCGGTAGAATTTCATTTGGTCAAAGTTTGACGGAAATAAATGTCTCAAAAACTATACTTGGTTTGTGGAATACAAAGTCTGTTAACTTTGCTTTCGGTACGCAGTATCGTGTAGATAATTTTTCACTTACTGCTGGTGATGAAGCATCGTATTTAATAGGGCCATTGGCTACTTCAAAAAACAAAACGCCAGGTTCGCAAGGAAGGGTTGGTATTGATAAAGCTGATGTAAAAAGCGTAAACCGTTCTAATATCGGGATATATGCTGATGTGGAAAGCGATATTACTAATAGATTATTAGTGGCAGCAGCCTTACGTTATGAAAACTATAGCGATTTTGGGAGTAATATTTCTGGGAAATTGGCGTCAAGAATCAAAATTACAGAAGATTTATCTATCAGAGGGTCAATCAACAAAGGTTTTAGAGCACCACTGCTTCAACAAATTGCGAATGCTGCCACGACCTCTACCGTACAAAATGGCATAATTAGAAGTACCAAGCAATTGCCTTCTGACGAACCACGATTGAAACAAATCGGCATAGAAGACCCAAAACCAGAAACCTCTTGGAATTATAATTTGGGGATTACGGCAAAAGTAGGCAATAGCCTTTTGTTAACCGTTGATGCTTATCAGATTGACATAACTGATAGAATCATTATTACAGAAAACCTGAATGTTAATAACATAGCTGCCTTGAAAAACCTATTTCCCAATTTTCAAGAAATCACCTTTTTTACAAATGCTATCAATACGGGGACAAAGGGGATAGACGTAGTGGCGTCTTATAAAAATTCAATTAGCCCTAAAAGTAAATTTACGGCGAGTATTGCACTGACAGTGAACAAAACTGAAATTACAAAGATTAAAGCAACGCCTACTGCTTTACAGCAAGACACCAAGACTCCCGTAGTGTTGATTGATACCGTAAGTAGAGCCCTCATAGAAACCAGTCAGCCGCATACTAAAGTTTTGGTATCTTTAGGTTATCAAGTAGGCAAATTGAGTGTGAATTTCAGAAGTTCATATTTTGGTGAAGTAACTGCTTGGGAAAAACCTTCGGGGCTGAACCATCGTAGTCAAACCTTTGGAGGAAAAAATCTATTTGACGCCTCGGTAGTCTATAGTATCAATAAGTCTTTAAGCATTACTATTGGAGGAAACAATTTAACAAACGTTTATCCCGACAAAGTACTGAGCAATTATGCTTCTTATTCAAACGGACAAGTACCATATACCAGAAATGCGAATCAGTTTGGTTTCAATGGGGCATATTATTATGGTAGCCTATCGATTAGGCTGTAAAAAGTATATCAATATTTAAATACTAAGGCTCAAAGCTCATCACTCACAGCTATTATTAATTACTGAGTACAACTTATAACTATTTAAAACTTGACCAATCTATTATTATTACTTATTTGCCTGACCATTGGTGTATTCCTCAGAAAACTGAAAGGTTTTCCTGAGGATGCCCCAACGGTGTTGAATACCATTATTATTTATGTTTGTTTACCTGCGTTGACTTTCCTAAATACTACTGAAATTCATTTTAGTAGCCATTTATTATTGCCTGTTTTGATGCCTTATATTATTTATGTGGGGTCATTCATATTTTTTAATTTGCTAGCAACATTTATAAAAATAGACGATAATACCAAAGGAGCTTTAATTCTTACTGCTGGTATCAGTAGCATTTCATTTGTAGGTTTCCCGATTTTCGAAGTGCTTTTTGGGAAAGAAGGCTTACAATATGGTGTATTAATGAGCCAAGCAGGCTCGTTTGTGGTGTGTGGCACTTTAGGTATTTTTACAGCATCCTATTATTCATCTTCTGCTGATTTTTCATTTGGAAGGGTAGCTATCAATATTTTTAAATTTCCTCCATTTTTAGCTTTTTGTTTAGCATTAATATTGAACCTTTCAAACTATCATTTTCCTGTATGGGGACAGCAAATTTTAGATAAACTCGGAAGTCCATTTAGTTTTTTAGCTTTACTTTCTATTGGCTTACAAATTAATTTTAAAAGAAGTCAATTAGACTTAAAAGCACTCTTCTATGGATTGTTTTATAAATTATTTATCGCTCCATTGCTAATTTTTATCATTTATATGCTCATTTTAGAAGAATATTCAGCATTGGGGAAACTTTGTGTAATTGGGGCTACTTTAGGGTCTATGAATACTGCTACTATCATCGCGGTAACTTATAAACTCAATCCAAGCTTAGCAACCCAAATGGTCAGTATTAGTATTCCTTTATCTTTATTGAATGTGTGTATTTGGTATGGACTAATGCTATATTTTTAACCTTTAACTATTTTGCTTTAGGCTGTAAGCCGTAGGCATTAGGCAAAATGTTCACGATAAATACATATTTATTTTTGCTTATTGCTTAAAGCCTATAGCATATGTCAAATACTTTTATTTTACTCAGAAAACATTGCCAAGAAACAAATTCAAATTAAGCTATTTTTTATTAAACAATTGAGCATCAAATAATTGAAATGCTAATCACTAATCACTATTTACCAATTACTACGTAAACAATTTTAATTTCCATGAAAAAACTATTTAAGAATTTAACTTTTTGGGTACTTACGGCCATTACTGCGGGGGTATTGCTAGGTCATTTCGCACCAGAAATAGCCTTACAGCCTATTTTAGAAAAACCGATAAAATTCAGCCTGTATTTATCTGAATTTGAGATAAAAACCAGTTTTAGTGAATTGCTAAGTAGTATTTTTATCAGCATTGTGAAAATATTTATTTGCCCTATTATTTTCATCACCATCATGCTAGGCATTATTTCGATGGGAGATTTGAAAAAGGTGGGTAAAGTAGGGGCTAAATCGTTGTTGTATTTTGAAGTTGTTACGACATTAGCATTGTTTATTGGAATCATCATGGCAAATATCATTCGTCCAGGCGATGGTGTAGTTACTTCTGAAATAAAAGGAGGAGATATTTCTAAATATACTAAATCTGCCGAGTCATTCAGTTGGCTAAAGTTTTTAATGGATAATGCTACACTTCAAATCCTTATTTTGGCCATTATTTTAGGCATTGTATTGAGTAATTATTCCAAACGAAACGAGATTGTACAATTTCTTCAACCAGTATCTAAGAAAATATTTTGGGCTTTGCATAAAGTAATGCTTTTTGCCCCTGTGGGTGCTTTTGGAGGAATGGCTTTTACCATTGCCAAATATGGTGTTCATACACTTTTGCCGTTGGGAAAATTGATGGTGACGGTTTACTGCACAATGGCGATTTTCATTTTTGTAGTACTATATTTTATTTTGAGAATGTATAAAGTCAATCTCTGGAAATTTTTAAAGTATATTCGTGAAGAGTTATTGATTGTTTTAGGGACATCTTCATCAGAAGCAGCTTTACCGTCGTTGATGGAAAAACTAGAGAAAATGGGTTGTTCAAAATCAGTAGTAGGATTGGTTGTACCAGCAGGATATTCCTTTAATTTAGATGGTACTACCATTTATTTATCAATGGCAGTACTTTTCTTGGCACAAGTATTCAATGTTCATTTAGATTTGCAGCAGATTCTGACAGTCATTGGCATTTTGATGGTAACTTCAAAAGGTGCGGCGGGAGTGACGGGTAGTGGTTTTATCGTACTGGCTTCTACATTAACAGCAATTAAAGTAATACCCGTAGAGGGACTAGCTTTGTTGTTGGGCGTGGATAGATTTATGTCGGAAGCAAGAGCTATTACCAACTTTATCGGAAATGGTGTGGCTACCATCTGGTTAGCCAATAATGAAAAAGAGTTTGACCGCGAACAAATGGAAAGAGTGCTTTGAGCGAGGAGTTTTGAGGGCAGCGTTTTGAATTGTGAATGATGAGTTTTTTATAAAACGTAGCGGCAATCCCTTGCGGTTGCCGCTACTGATTATCTACTGAATATTAATTTTAAAAGAATAAATATATAAACCGACACAATAATACGATAAATAATTATGCAAATAATTGAAAATCAATATTTAAGAGCAAGCATTAATTCGCTAGGAGCAGAGCTTGTGAGCCTATTTAATAAAGAAAATAGTGTGGAATATATGTGGGAAGCTAACCCTACTTTTTGGGGAAAGAGTTCGCCCGTATTATTCCCTATTGTAGGAGCATTAAAGAATAATCAATACATTTATCAAGGACATACCTATACACTTCCTCGCCATGGTTTTGCGCGTGAAAAAGTTTTTAAGGTCGAATCGAAAACAGAAGATAGTATCGTTTTCCTGTTAACGGAAGATGAAGGAACCTTGAAAATATTTCCCTTTACTTTCGAGTTTCGGTTGATTTATACATTAATAGGAAAAACATTATCAGTGTCGTATTCCGTGACAAATACTGGAAATGACGAAATGTATTTTTCAGTAGGCGGTCACCCAGCTTTTGCGGTGCCACTTTCGGAAGATACTGATTATGAAGATTATTATTTGGCGTTTGATAAAACAGAAGATTTTCCACGATGGGAATTAGCCAATGGTGGATTAATCAAAAAAGAAGCGAGTACATTCTTAGAAAACACCAATCGTTTGCCTTTGACAAAAGAATTGTTTTATCAAGATGCCCTTGTTTTCAAATACTTGGAATCTACTGAAGTAGCTTTGAAGACGGATAAAGCTCCCACACAATTGAAATTTACTTTTGAAGGGTTCCCATTTTTAGGAATTTGGGCCGCTATTAATGCCGATTTTGTTTGTATAGAGCCTTGGTGTGGCATTGCTGATAATGAAATTCATGAGCAAGAATTAACAGAAAAGGAAGGTATCGAGAAGCTCTCTTCAAAAGGAAATTTCCTTCGTACATGGACTGTAGAGGTATTCTAAAAGCATTTTTTACGGGTATTGATACTTTGTTTTGCTGGCTTGTCAGTTGAATACAACACGATTTTCTTAGCTTATCAAAAACCATTAGCGTACTTTTGCGACAGTTTTTGAAACAAACCATTTTTTGTGACACTTCATTATGAGCCAAATTTCAATTAGGAAACAAGATGCCTTAGACTATCATTCAAAAGGTCGTCCAGGTAAAATTGCAGTAATTCCCACCAAAGAAACCGAAACACAGAGAGACCTTTCATTAGCTTATTCGCCGGGCGTAGCCGAGCCATGTTTGGCGATTGCTGCCAACCGTGAAGACGTTTATAAATATACTTCTAAAGGTAATTTAGTAGCTGTAATTTCAAATGGTACAGCCGTTTTAGGGCTAGGTAATATCGGAGCCGAAGCCTCTAAACCAGTAATGGAAGGTAAAGGCGTATTATTTAAAATCTTTGCAGATATTGATGTATTTGATATAGAATTGAATACAGAAGACCCAGAAGAAATAATTAGAACTGTAAAGATTCTAGAACCAACTTTTGGAGGAGTAAACCTTGAAGACATCAAGTCGCCAGAGTGTTTTGAAATAGAGGAAAGACTGAGAAAAGACCTCAATATTCCTATCATGCACGATGACCAACACGGCACGGCCATTATCTCGGCAGCCGCTTTGTTGAATGCTTTAGAATTAGTCAACAAACGTATCGAAGAATGTAAATTCACGATTTCGGGTGCTGGAGCTGCTGCTTTATCGTGTGCTAAATTATATTTAGGTTTAGGGGCTAAAGTAGAGAATATATTGATGTTTGATAAAGACGGTCTGGTTTCTAAAGAACGCACAGACTTGAACAAATATGTTCAGCCTTTTGCTACTGAACGTACTGATATTCATAATCTGGCAGAAGCAATGGTTGGTGCAGATGTATTTCTTGGCTTATCAGTCGGTAATATCGTTTCTCAACAGATGATAAAAACAATGGCAAAAGATGCTATTGTTTTTGCGATGGCTAACCCAACACCAGAGATTTCGTATGAAGAAGCAGTAGCTGCTCGTGAGGATATCATCATGGCGACTGGTCGTTCAGATTATCCAAACCAAGTAAACAATGTATTGGGCTTTCCTTATATTTTCAGGGGTGCTTTGGACGTAAGGGCAACTGAAATTGACGAAACGATGAAATTGGCGGCTGCGAAAGCGTTGGCTGAATTAGCCAAAAAGCCAGTGCCAGATATTGTAAACTTAGCTTACAACGAAAAGAATTTATCTTTTGGTAGAAATTATATCATTCCTAAACCTGTTGACCCACGACTGATTACTACGGTAGCACCAGCAGTAGCGAGAGCGGCGATGGAAGCGGGATTAGCACAAAAGCCGATTCTAGATTGGGATGCTTATGAATTAGAATTGAGTAAGCGTTTGGGCTTAGATAACCAATTGATGAAATACATTTTCAACAAAGCAAAACGCTCACCTAAGCGTGTCGTATTTGCTGATGCTGAAAACTTGAAGGTATTGAAATCTGTTCAACAATCGAAAGACGAAGGTATTTGTGTACCGATATTGTTGGGAGACAAGACTAAAATCAGAAGAATTATTCAAGAGAATAACCTAGATTTAAGCGAAGTACAAATCATCGATACACGTGCCCCAGAAACGATTGAACGATTGAAAGAATATGGTGATATATTCTTTAATAAAAGAAAACGCAAAGGCTATAACCAATACGAAGCCCATAAACAGATGCAAGTACGCAGTTACTTTGCCTCGATGATGGTAGAAACTGGTGATGCCGACTGTGTGATTTCGGGTCTTACACGTAACTATCCAGATGCTATTCGTCCAGCTTTACAAATTATTGGTCGTGAAGATGGCGTGAAGAAAGTAGCAGGTATGTATATACTCCTTACTAAAAAAGGACCTGTGTTTTTCTCGGATACCACGGTAAACTTCAACCCAACAGTTGAAGACATCGTAGAAATCACCGAACTAACAGCCAAGGCAGTAGAGCGTTTTAACTTAAAACCAAGAATAGCTTTATTGACTTATTCAAACTTTGGGACTGCCAATGGTGATGATGCTGTAAAAATGCGTGAAGCAACTGCTATTTTACAGAAGAAACATCCAGAAATGATTGTAGAAGGTGAGATGCAAGCACACTTGGCTTTTGATAATGAATTAATTAAGGAAAACTATCCTTTCTCTAAATTAGCAGATGAAGGAGCCAATACTTTAATCTTCCCAAATCTATCAGCTGCCAATATTGCTTATAACTTATTAAAGGAAACCAGTGATATAGAATATATTGGACCAATATTATTAGGACTAAGAAAACCTGTTCACGTACTTCAATTAGGGTCATCTGTGAGAGAGATTGTCAACATGGTAGCCATTGCTGTGGTAGAGGCACAAGGAAAGTAATTTTTGAAAGTACAACTGATGGCATGACTCTAAGTCATGCCATCAGTAATCAGCCCTATCAGTAATTAATACTAATTCAGTAAAAATACTAATATTGATTACTAGCGATTGTTAATCGCTTTTGTATCTTTTCCCTTAATAATTTAGGTTCTAATACTTCCATTCCATCCCCAAAGCCTAATATTTCTCTTTCAAGTTCAAAATTGAGCTGTACTTTTATTTCGATAATGATTCCTTTATGGTTTCTTTCAATCACCTGCTGTGAATGATGAAGCGGTTTAGTTTCTACATAAGGAGCATGAAGATTCCCTACTTGAATTAGTACTTTAGTTGCTCTCATATTATTGCTAACTGTTGCACCAATCACATGATAATAATACAATTCTGGACTATACCTTAAGTTTTCTATATAAGGAAACGCTGCATCAACTTGTAAATCCAAGATTCTATCAAGCGCCAAATTGGTAATAATGTCTTTAGAGTGTTTAACACCTACTGCAAACCACCTATTTTTATATTCCTTCAACCACCATACATGAAAATGAAATTGGTTAGCATCTTTAGCTTTAAATGATTTGTAATTGATATATATCGTCTTTTTCTGGAGGATGGCTTGATAGATAGTATCTAAATAACCAAGTCCTCGCAAATTCTCATTCTTCTCAAAGTCAATTACCGACGCTCTTTTTTCTTTATTACTATAAATATGTTCTTCAAGCTTATTGATTACTTCACTTAGTTGATCAAAATGAGAAAAACCTTTAAATTGTTTCAGCATATCAAGAGCTTCATTCATTCTTGAAACATCTGAACTTGTCAAAGGTGTTTTGGTAATACTAAAATTGGGGTCTTCGTAGGTGTAATACTTTTTATCTATCACCACAATCGGTGCTTCATAGCCCAATTTTTCGCTCCTCATCATTTGAATATCAGCTTGAATACTTCTTCGGCTAATTCCTTTGTCGATGCCCTCATATTCATAAAGGGCTTCTGAGACACTTTCGATTAAATCTTCAAGTGTCCATTTTCGTTGACGATTCTGTAAACAGGTATCAATGGTTTTATAACGAATTAGGGCATTTCTATTAGTAGGCATATAAGTAATAGTTGTGAATGGTGAGTGGTAAGTTGTGTTTTTAAAAATATTTTGCTAAAAATAGAAAATAAATTTTACTACGCAAAAAGACTGCGTTGTGGCTTTGCAACTTTGTAGTGTCAACAATGAAAACAGCCTATAATGATGAAATTTAACTGGTTTAAGAATGCTGGGACTCTCTATAAAAACTATCAAGGAGCACCAGCTTATAAAGTAAGTCCTGAAATGGAATTGTATTCTGCCTCAGTAACAAGTATGATAGAAGCTACCACTTATGAAGATGAGGATAGTAGACAAAAAAGAATTCAGGAATTGATGACTAAAGTGAGTCCAGAATTTGTGGCAAAGCTTGCAGTTTACGTACGTCAGCAAATGTATTTACGAACAGTGCCTGTGTTACTTTCTGTTGAATTGGCAAAAATTAATCAAGGGAATAGTTTAGTTAGAAAAACCATCGAACATATCGTTGTCAGACCAGACGAGATATTAGAAGTATTAGCTTACTATCAAAAAAGCAATATTCGTACAGGTACAAAACAACTTAATAGATTATCAAAACAAATTCAGAAAGGTTTAGCCAATGCGTTTAATAATTTCGACGAATATCAATTTGCAAAATACAATCAGAATAATGGAATTAAGTTGAGAGATGCTTTATTTTTAGTACACCCTAAACCAAAAGACGAAGCTCAGCAACGAATATTTGATAAAATCGCTCAGAATAATTTAGCTATTCCGTACACATGGGAAACTGAACTTTCAGCTTTGGGACAAACGCCTTTTAAAAATAAGGATGAAAGAAAAGTCGCCTTTAAAGAGAAATGGCAAGAACTAATTGATTCTCAGAAAGTAGGCTACATGGCTTTGATGCGTAATCTAAGAAACATACTTGAAGCCGATGTAGAAGAAATATACTTACAAAAAGTATGTAACTATTTATCAGATAGTCGAGCGGTAGCTAATTCAAAACAATTGCCATTTAGATTTTTAGCAGCATATAGGGAGTTATCTAAAGTTAATCATGGCAATGTTCCATTTATTCTGAATGCTTTAGAACAAGCTATCAAATACAGTGTAGCTAGTTTGAAAGGTTTTGACAATCATGTAAAAGTGGTCATTGCTTGCGATGTTTCAGGCTCTATGCAGAAAAGTATCTCTCCTAAAAGTAAGGTTTTATTGTATGATATAGGTTTACTCTTAGGGATGATTTTGCAATCAAAATGCAAAAATATAATAACAGGCATATTTGGCGATACTTGGAAAGTGTTACAATTACCAACCCAAGGAATTTTGGCAAATGTTGATGCTTTTTACCGACGAGAAGGAGAAGTGGGCTATTCAACAAATGGCTATTTGGTCATACAAGATTTGATTAAACGTAAATACATCGCTGATAAAGTAATGATATTTACTGATATGCAGTTGTGGGATTCAAGAGGAACAGAAGAATCTTTATCGCATAATTGGATGCAATATAAGAGAATCGCTCCCAATGCTAAATTGTATTTGTTTGATTTGGCAGGTCATGGTCAAGCACCTATCAATGTGCAAGGAGATGATGTGTTTTTAATTGCAGGTTGGTCAGATAAAATTTTTGATGTATTATCTGCTCTTGAATCAGGAGAATCAGCTTTATCAATGATAGAGAAAATAGAAATTTAGGATATTTACAGGATGCCGTAAATGCTGAGTTACTTCGTAGCTCTGTTAATTATTAGGGGAGGAAATCCCTACGCTCAGCATGCATTTTGCTCTTGTAAAAAATACCTATAATGATTAAATGTTATTTCGTATATAAAGACTTGAACTAAGAGTTTTGAATGCTAAATCATTTAATGAAAGATTAACACCTATATTTTGATAATAACATTAAGTGCCGTAAAAAAGAGATACATCGGATTATTCTATGTGAGTTCGATTCTTACCTTCTCATAATGAGTTGTGGCTGAGTGGCTAAGCAAATAAAGTAATTCTCTTTTTGTTTTTTTGCCTTAATGTTTTGCTTATTAACTATTTTAAAAATTATCAATCAATGAACATTTTAACAGAAGAAACCATCGTCCAAGAAGATTTGCGAGCCTTGGGCGTACAATCAGAAGAAGCTTTAGCCAAGTTTTCAAGAGTTGCTAGTGGCTTAATCAATAATGGCGTATATCCAAAAGCACAAGTGCTATTGATGTTTGCCCAAATGATAGAATCACCCAAGAAATTTTCGTTTTCTAAAAATAAGCTGACGAATCTCGCACTATATACTAAACACCTAAAGGAAATAGGTCAGGAAATCATACTCAGTGATTATGGTAAATCATTAATCGAAGCAGAGAATGCTAAACCTAAATTTGAATTGGCTAAAGTAGGTCGCCAAGCCAATGTAGATGTTGATTTAAGAGAAGATGTTTTAGCATATCAAATTTATGGTGCTGCTCAAATTGAGCAAGGTGCATTAGACCAGATGCAAACTGCCATGAAATTACCTATTTCAGTAGCAGGAGCATTAATGCCTGATGCCCATCAAGGGTATGGTTTGCCAATTGGTGGTGTATTGGCCACAACTGCTAATACCATTATTCCTTATGCAGTCGGCGTTGATATTGCCTGTAGAATGTGTATGAGTATTTTTGATTTGCCAGCCAATATGATTCAAAAAGAAGATAAATTGTTAAAAAAAGTATTGACTGAAAACACTTTCTTTGGAATAGGTGGGGAATCTGGAAAGAAATTTGACGACTCACTTTTTGACCGTTCTGAATGGGGAGCACTCAAAATCACGCGTGATTTAAAAGATAAGGCCTACCGACAATTGGGCACTTCTGGAACAGGAAATCATTTTGTTGAATGGGGCGTTTTAGAGATTTTGGCAGAAGACGATTTAATGAATCTGCCTAAAGGTTCGTACTTAACCTTACTTTCACATTCTGGTTCACGTGGTTTAGGAGGGAATATTGCCAATCATTATTCAAAAATAGCCATGAATAAAACTCGTTTACCTAAAGAAGCAAAACATTTGGCTTGGTTGGATATGAATACCGACGAAGGACAGGAATATTGGTTGGCAATGAATTTAGCAGGAGATTACGCCTCGGCAAATCACCATGAAATTCACAATAAAATTGCGAGAGCCATGAATAAAACTCCTTTAAAACGCATTGAAAACCACCATAATTTTGCTTGGAAAGAGCAATTGTCTGATGGAACAGAGGTGATGGTTCATCGAAAAGGAGCAACGCCAGCAGGAGCTAACGATTTAGGCATTATTCCAGCTTCGATGACACAGCCAGGGTTTGTAATTCGTGGCAAAGGCATTGATGCAGGCATTAATTCCGCTGCACACGGTGCAGGACGAAGGATGTCGCGTACCAAAGCATTGGGAATGATTACTAAAAGTGACTTAAGAGAAGCCCTTGATAAAGCAGGTGTTCAATTGATTGGGGCAGATTTAGATGAAGCTCCGCAAGCATATAAAGACATCAATAAAGTAATGGCATCGCAGGAAGAACTAGTACATGTATTAGCCAGATTTTCTCCTAAAATCGTAAGAATGGCTGATGGGAGAGAGAAAGCTGAGGATTAATAAAACGCTTGGTAGGATATTCTTATCAGGCGTGTTATTATCAGGCATTGCTATTAAGATAAAAGCAATTAGCTGAAATTTAAGTATTTACAAATTGTAAAAATAAAAATATAGTTACTTGTGCTAATTACTTATTTTAGTAATGAAAAAAGCAAACATTCGTATATTTACGAGTTATGCGTCAGCTTAAAGACGACACCACCGACAACAAACAAGCTACCACAATGGGATTTGGTTTTAATTTATTTTTCGTTTTTATTCTTGTTCCATTTACAGGAATTCTTTTAGTTATTTTGTTGGAGACAAGAAGGAAAATATTTGGTAAGACAGTCGGACTAATTTGGCTTGGAATATTTGGACTTGCACTCTTATCTGGGACAGTTCAATGGTTGACAGCTAAAACAGAACTTAAGAAAAAAGACTACTACGGACAATACATTGTTAATCGGGACTATTTCCCTGGCAAACAAACGGAATGGCAATATGAAAAATTCAGGTTTGAAATTAAAAACAACGACTCAATTTATTTTTACTTTACCGAAAAAGAAAAAATATTGAAAACATATCGTGGGACGATTACAGCGACAGACCCAAATCAATACAGTTCAGAAAGACTAATCATAAATATGGAGCAACCAACTCATCATATCTTGACAAGTAATCCGACAACTTATCGTAGTGCTTGGAGTTTCTATTTAGTCTTTTACTCACCTAAATTTAATAACGTTTATTTCAAAAAGGGACAATGGAAACCACTCGACAATTAGATGACAGAAAAGAAAACCGAACGCATAACATGAGGGTTGGCGTTATGGCAACTTGACGAATCTGCCTTCGGCTTTTCCGCCTTTGATTTCTCTATAAAAAAGAGATATTTTGTTTCATTTAAGAAAAAAACAGTTTCACTTGAATGAGAAGACGCTCTTTTTAATTTGAGTAGTAGGAGAGTATACGAGTAGTTATAGAATTTTATTTCAACCGTAAATATTGTAAATTAATTTTAAATAAATACGCTATGTTAATCAATGCTAATGCTATAAAATGCGGGATTTTATTTTTATTGCTTTTCTCATTGCAATCAAAAGCTCAAAGCGTTAAACTGTTCAATCACATTTCAAACGAAGTATATACACTACACTCCAAAGTATTAAATCAAGACAGGCAATTCTATATTCATGTTCCAGCACAGGATTCAACAAAGCCTAAGAAGGCTTTGCCTGTGTTATATTTATTGGATGGAGAAAACCATTTTCATATACTTTCTTCATATATTGATTACCTAAGCCATTATGAAATATTTCCTCAAATAATAGTGGTAGGCATTATTAATATTGACAGAAAAAAAGACCTTACCCCTTCCCATAGTACAAAAACTTACGATGGAAAGGTGGACACTACCCTAAAACTAAGTGGCGGTAATGAGCAATTTCTTCAATTCATAGAAACAGAATTAATGCCTTACATTGAAATAAATCACAAAACGACATCATATAAAATATTGGCGGGGCATTCTTTCGGTGGTATTGCAACCATAAATTGTATGCTCACACATCCTGATATGTTTAATGCGTATATAGCCGTAAGTCCCTCGTTTTGGTGGGACAACAATTATATGCTAAAACTTACAGAAGCTAAATTGGCAAAATTGTCATCTCTCAAAAAACGTTTTTTTTACAGTGACGGAAACGAAGGAACTTTCTTTCATACCGATTTATTAAAATTTGATAGTTTGATTACAAATAGAAAACTGAAAGGACTAGAATATATGTATAAAAACTACCCCGAAGAAACCCACATGACTGAACCAATAGTTGCGTACTTTGACGCATTAAGGTTTATTTTACGAGATTAGAAAGACGTTTTGGAAAAACTTCCACCGTTGGTGTTTGTTGCGGGGGCGCCAAGACCAACAACACGTGCGTAAGCAACGCTCCGGTTTTATCAAAACTATATTTCTATATCAAAAAAAAGACATTTTATTTCATCTAAGAAAAAAATAGCTGAGGAGACGCTCTTTTTTTGAGTCGTAGAAGAGCCTACGACTAGTTATAGAGACACACAGAAAATCTATGGGATTATTTGAT
The DNA here is from genome assembly GCF_058802005.1 of Arcicella sp. GW822-FHT02H01. Lineage (NCBI taxonomy): Bacteria > Pseudomonadati > Bacteroidota > Cytophagia > Cytophagales > Flectobacillaceae > Arcicella > Arcicella sp. GW822-FHT02H01. The sequence continues at coordinate 4,046,939 of NZ_JBXANT010000001.1, forward strand.
AAACTTTTTAAGACAAAGAAAATGCAATACGAATTAGTAAGAGACGAAAATGGAAAACATCAAATTGGTGGTGAAGTTCCACAAGACTTCATTATTCCACCTAATGAGTTCATCGCAGGGTTTCAATATTTAGGCTTTATAGACAATTCAGACTCGTTGTTTTCTTGGCTACCTTTCAAATTGAACTTAATTCATCCAATTTATACTGACGAGTATTCAGTTTTTCTTGATTATTCCAATCCAAACAGTCCGACAATAATTAAACCTTTGGACACAAGAGCATCGACAAGTGCATTTGAAGAAATCGACAAAAAATCAAAAATTATATTTGAAGCTGTAAAAGTAAGTGCTGAAGAAAAAGAAGAAATAAATGAGTACGAAAGTATTGGAATTTGTGGTGAACCAGAGTGGCTTCAAGAAGCGGAAATACCAACTTGCCCAAAGAGTGGAAAACCTATGAAGTTTTTATGCCAATTGGGAAGTTTTGGTGACATTAAATCGATATTTAGCAATGTTGAACCGACACAGGGTATGGCGCAATATTTTGAAAAATTAAACTTTTGGTGTGATGGCAATTTGTATATTTTCATTGAACCAATAACAAGGACAATGTGCTATAGCATGCAAAATACTTAGCTAAGTGTTTCTGCTATTGTTAATGTTTGTTACGGGGTCGCCAAGACCAATAACAATTGGTGAGCAACTCACCAATTATCAAAACTACATTTGTATATCAAAAAAAGATATTTTGTTTTATCGAAGAAAAATAGCTAAGCTGACGCTCTTTTTTTTGAGTCGTATAAGAGTCTACGACTAGTGATAGATATTGGCACAAAGAACCTCTTTTTTGTCGCTTTTAGACCTTGTTTATTTAGTGTTAAAGCTTAGGTTTGTATATAAAGAATTTAACATAAAAATCATGGCACTCATCAATCCCCACATTAACTTCAACGGAAATGCCGAAGAAGCATTCAATTTTTACAAATCAGTATTTGGTGGAGAATTCGCAAAGATTGTGCGTTTCAAAGACCTTGCTAGTCCTGAATTTACAGTCCCAGAAAATGAAGCAAACAAAATAATGCACATTGCTTTGCCGATTGGCAAAAACGTTCTAATGGCTAATGATGTTCCCGAAATTATGGGACGAACAAACGAAAATGAAAACAGAAGTAAAATTTCAATCAGTGCAGCAAGCAAAGAAGAAGCCGACAAATTATTTAACGGACTTTCAGTAGGTGGACAAATTGAAATGCCTATTGCCGACAGTCCTTGGGGTTCATACTTTGGTATGTTTAGAGACAAATATGGAATTGAATGGATGGTAGATTTTGACCCAAATTATGAAGGACAAGTTTAACCGAAGAAAAACAGCGAATACCTAGCAAAAGGTTTGTGCAAGGCTGGCGTACAAAATAAAAATCGGCTGTTGTACTACTCCGTATCAACATTTGTAGTGAAAATTACTACATTCGCCAAGATGTAAAACTTTATCAGTCATTGTAAAATACCAATCTAAAAATTTATAGGAAATGGAAAATATACCAACCTTATATGAATGGGCGGGTGATATGGAAACCTTTGAGACCTTGTTTGCGAAATTTTATGATAAAGTTTTAAAGGACGACTTACTCAGCGAAGTTTTTAAAAATATGTCATCAGAACATGTAAAACACGTTTCTCATTTTGTTGCAGAAGTTTTTGGTGGAGACAAATTATACACAACTGAGGACGGTGGAAGCCATGCTGAAATGATTGGAAAACATATAGGCAAAATGCTTACAGAAAATAAACGCCAACGTTGGGTTCAACTTCTGTTGCAAACGGCTGATGAAGTTGGACTAAAAAGTGACCCTGAATTTCGCTCTGCTTTCGTGGGTTACATTGAATGGGGAACGAGACTCGCAGTCATCAATTCTCAATTGACCAATAATCCATTAGACACAAGCGAACCAATGCCTAAATGGGGGTGGGGAGAAACAGGCGGGCCATATAACCCAAATAATAATTAAATAAAAGCGATATACTACGATCTGTTAAGATTATATTGGCAAAAGGGTAGCCTCACGTGTACATAAAATAAATTCAGTTTTAACTGAATGAAATATTACGAATTACAGCTTTTCTACTAATTCAGAAAGATAAGTAGAAGAGTTGATAAATAGGATTTTTATCTCTGTTTCGATTGCCCTTGGGAATGAATCTAACACAGTGAATGTAGTCGGAGACAGCACATTATTTATGTTATAGGTCTAAAGATGTGGAACAGCAAGGTGCTCTTTTTAATTTGAATCGTAGGAGAGCCTACGACTAGTTATAGACTATGTTATACGACTGCTAAGTATCGGAAAATAACAACTCGAAAGATTAATTTAAACCAATATTTATCTTATGGAAAAGTTACAATTCAAAATAAGCATTAATGCTCCTGTGACCAAGATATATGATTTTATGCTTGGCATTAACAACAAATCAACTTATGAGGAATGGACTTCTTCGTTTAACCCGACATCTACCTATGAAGGAAGTTGGGACAAAGGAAATAAAATGCTATTTATTGGAGTAGATGAGAAAGGAGAAAAGGGAGGTATGGTTTCCAAGATAGCTGAAAACATTCCCAACCAATTTGTATCAATTCAACATTATGGTCTTTTACAAGCTGACAAGGAAATTACAGAAGGACCAGAAGTGGAAAAATGGGCAAACGGATTTGAAAACTACACCTTCGAAGAAAACGATGGAACTACAACCGTAACTGTTGACTTAGACACCACAGAAGATTTTGTAGGTTATATGAATGAGACCTACCCTAAAGCACTCGAAAAGTTGAAGGAACTTTGTGAAAAATAGCATTAACGACTTATTACTCATGGCATGACTCTAATTCTAAGTCATGCCATGAGTTGTAAAGAAATCTATAATCAATCCAGCACCTTCAAATTCACCCCTTTTTCACCTTTCAAACTCCAAATACAATTTACTGCCAGAAATATGTTAATTTTGTGATTATATTTTTACATTATAGTCATGACAGTACAACAAAACGATATAGAAATCCTTTCTCCAACACAACCACTTCCAACAATGGAGGCCTTTTATACGCTTCAGGGCGAAGGGTTTCACCAAGGGAGGGCAGCATATTTTATCCGTCTGGGCGGATGCGATGTGGGTTGCCATTGGTGCGATGTGAAAGAATCTTGGGATATTAATGCACATCCAAAATTAAGTATTAAACAGATTGTTGATGAAGCCTCCGCTCATGCAGGTCGTTTGGCGGTAATTACGGGCGGAGAACCTTTAATGCACAATTTAGATGAATTGACAGATGCTTTGCATCAAGCAGGTTTTGAAACTAATATAGAAACATCAGGTGTTTGCCAACAAGTAACGGGCGCTTGGGATTGGATTTGTTTTTCACCTAAAAAATTTAAAGCTCCTAATCCTGATATTTATCCGAAAGCACACGAATTGAAAGTGATTATTTTCAATCAATCAGACTTTGAATGGGCTGAGAGCTTTGCTGCACTAGTTTCTCCAACATGTATGCTTTATCTTCAACCAGAATGGAGCAGAATGGAACAAATGCTTCCAAAGATTATTGAATACATTAAGAACAATCCGAAATGGAGAATTTCGTTACAAGTACATAAATTTATGGATATTCCTTAGTGGATACTTGGTTAATAGCGCATAACAATTGACTAGTTTCTTACTAAATTGTAAAACAAATTCTTTTGCGCTATTAAACTTGCCATACATGAGAAGTATATTGCTATTCGTTATCTTGATTACTTGTATTTTCCAGTCTAAAGGTCAGAATACACTTTCTTCGACTAATAAAAAAGCAGTTGATGCCTATCAAAAAGGCTTAAATGCATTACAAAATAGGGATATCGAGACGGCTTTTAATGAATTTGAAGAAGCCATCGAAAAAGATAATTTGTTTGCAGAACCCTATTTCCATTTAGGCAAACTGTATGAACAAAACAGGCAGTTTGGCAATGCTATTTTACATTACGAAAAGGCTATCAATGCCCAAGAGAAAACCAGCGTCAGTGAAATTGCTTCGCAACAAGTAGGGATGCTGTATTTAAAAAAAGGCGAATATCAAAAAGCCTTTGTCTATCTTGAAAAAGGACTTCCTGCTGTTTCTCCGTCTAACAAAAAACGTTATTTAGCACGACTTGAAAGTTGTAAGTTTGCCATCAAAGCGATTGAAACACCTTTGAAGATTTCTCCGATAGAACTCCCCAAAACCGTTAATCGTTTTGAATCCCAATATTTTCCAGTACTCTCTGCCGACCGTGAAACACTTATTTTTACTGGTCAAGAAGAAAAAGATGAAAATTTGTACCAATCAATTTTCATAGACAGTACTTGGTCAGTTCCTACATCCATTTCTGATAAAATAAATACGCTTCAAAACGAGGGTACGGCGTCGATTTCGGCTGACGGTAGAATTTTAGTCTTCACTTCTTGCGGAGGGCGAAAAGGCTATGGAAGTTGCGATTTGTTTATTTCTTATAAGCAAGGGGATGATTGGTCACCTCCTCAAAATTTAGGCACTAATATTAATTCTGGTGAATGGGAGTCTCAACCATCTTTATCGGCAGATGGACGCACGCTTTATTTTGTGTCTGATAGAAAGGGAAGTATTGGTAAGCATGATATTTGGGTTAGTCAATTAGATTCCACTAATAACTGGGCAAAAGCAGTGAATCTTGGCAATACTATCAATACGATAGAAGACGATCTTTCCCCATTTATTCATGCCAATGGCAAAACGTTGTTTTTCTCCTCAGAAGGTCATGTTGGCTTGGGAGGGTTAGATTTATTTTTCTCTGAAAATCAGGGAGGAAAATGGAGTATGCCAGAGAATCTAGGATTTCCATTGAATACCCATGAAGACCAAGTAGCTTTATTTATTACATCAGATAGTAAAAAAGCCTATTATTCTTTAGAGCAAAATCAAGATAATAAATATCGTAGGGCTAAAATTGTCGAAATCACCCTCCCTGAAAGTCTGCAAGCTAGGTTTAAGCCTACTTTTTTCTTGAAAGGAATCGTTTCAGATGCCAAGACTCAGCAAACTTTAGCCGCAGATATTGAATTGGTCTCGTTAAAAGACAAGCAAAAGATGGGCTTATTTACCTCAGATAATAAAACGGGTAATTATACTTTTGTACTTACTGCTGGAACAGAATATGCTATTTTTGTCAATAAAAAAGGCTATTTTTTTAAAAGTATTAATGTAGATTTATCCCAACAAATCGGTACAGATAAAGTGCTGAATATCTCGCTTGAGCCTATTCAAAAGAATGCAAAAGAAATCCTAAATAATATCTTTTTTGATACGGGCAAATGGGAATTGCACCCAGAGTCGATGATAGAATTGGATAAACTGATTATTTTGCTGAATGAAAATAAAGAATTACCCATAGAGGTTTCTGGACATACTGATGATGTTGGAAAAGATGCTGAAAACTTGGTACTTTCTCAAAAAAGAGCTAATGCTGTCAGAACATATCTTATTCAAAAAGGGATTAACTCTACCATAATTAAAGCGGAGGGCTATGGAAAAAACAAGCCACTTTTACCCAATACTTCTGCTGATAATAGAAAGCTAAATCGAAGAATTGAAATTAAGTTTTTATAAGTCATGAACCTTAAAGAAGCTATCCCTGACCGCTTTTCAAGAGAAATATTTACGAAAATTATTGACTGGATTGATGGAAAACCTGAAAGGTTTGATGAGTTGATGGCAGTCTTTTTTGAAGGAGATAGCAGAAAGAATCAACATGCTGCCAATATCATGTCGGATTGCATTCATCGCTGGCCTTTTCTGATTACGCCCTATATCGAAAAGATGCTACTTAATCTACAGCAAGACAACTTGCATGATGCCATCAAACGTAATACGGTTAGGGTTCTGCAAGATATTACTATTCCAGAAGAACTGCATGGATTGGCTGTTGATACTTGTTTCAAATACCTAAGTAATCATGACGAAGCCATTGCTATCAGGGTATTCTCTATGACTATTCTATTCAATTTAAGCAAACTATATCCTGAACTAAAAGCGGAATTGAAATTTCTGATAGAAGAACAATTACCCTACCAGTCTCCCGCCTTTAAAAACCGAGCGAATAAGATTTTAAAAGCATTATAAGAGGTATATTATTTATTTTATACCTCCCAAACAGTTGCTCCTGTTACCAATTCCAAACCATTCTGGTTAACCATTTTGTGTATAAAACCTTCTGTTCCTCGCTGACTTTGAGTAATTATTTTATCACCAAAAAGACTTTCATTCTTAAAGATAATCTCAAAGGTTTTCAGCACGCCATCGTTTAATACATTGGTAGGTACGCTTTCCATGAGCCATTCCACATAGCGATTGTTATTAGCGTGTTGGTTTGAATCAATATCATGCCAACGAATATCAAATAGCCTTTGAGTATCAACACAAGTTAAGGGCAAAATTTTTCCAGAAACCTTTTGTACAGGTTTTTCGCTAGCACAAATAGGAGTAATGGCACGCATCCAGTCGGGTACAGACGTAATTCTGCGACGTGCAATGTCAATCAAGCCAAATAGTGCATTGGCACGAATAATCTCTATGCCATTGGCGTCATATACTTTAAAATCACGGTAATAAAAGTATTTATCAATTTCTTGTACATACGTTTTTACAGTAACCGTTTCGTCATAAGAAGGTAATTTTTCAATCCAGATTTTTAAGCGAGATAATACCCAAGTAATATTATGCTGAGCAGTCAGTTCGGGGGCTGATACGTTGGCATCTACTGAATGTCGCCAAGCCATTTCTTGGAAAAGTCCGTTCAATGCAGGAATAGTAAGATTGCTGTGAGCATCTACTTCGGTAATTCTAATGCGATATGATTCTGTAATAAACTCCAATTTTCAAAGTGGTTAATTCGGTTGTAAGTAAAGTAATCAATACAATTTAAGCAAGGTTTTTTTTGTAGTAAACAACTGATAATTAGTAGTTTGACATGCTACTGTGACGACGGGTAGTTCTCCAATCACTATTTTAAAAAAGAAAAAACTTCCAGAAAACAGTTCTATAAACCGTTTTTCTGGAAGTTTCTATAATTAATTGATAAATGCTGTAAAAATTACTGGAAATGTAACTAAGCAAAATAACATTAAATTTAATTTCCAGTTTTTTGTTCTTTCAAGAATTTCTGTCTAGAAATCCCCTCAGAAGGAGCATCTTCGTATGCTTTTTTATACTCAGTCTTTTTTAAATCTCCGTTTTTGATAGACTTGATAAAGTTTGCCCACGCAAAAGGATTAGTCAAAGACATTAAAGGACTTTGAACAAAGCTTCTATTGGCTGCGGCGTAGGTCATTTGGTCTGAGAAATTCTTGAAATTCCCTGCTCCGCTCAAGCCTGCTCTTAATGCTAATACATTCAATTTAGATTGTTCAAGGTTTTTAGCTAATGCTCTTCTTCCTGCTTCATTATCTAACTTCATGTCTAGAAAAGCCTTCTTAAATTCATCCTCAGTACCGTATGGATAAATTTTCACTTCCGCCAACATTCTTGACTCTTCAGTCATGAAAATAGTAGCTACTTGAGTTTGTTCGTTGGTTCTAGGAATGATATAATACTTCTTTTTATAACCTACATAAGTAAATACCACACTATCGCCAGGATATACATACAATGAAAAATTACCAAAATCGTCTGTCAAAGTACCTCTCCCAGATTGTGGGTTGAAAACATAAGCATTAGGCAGAAAATCAGAACTACGGTCAGCAACAACTCTACCCGAGAAAATCACGGTTTTATCCTGTCCTTGTCCAAAGCTTGTGTATTGAGATAGACAAATAAGTAAAGTAACAATTAATATGTATTTAAATCTTAGTAACATCGTTTCACTTTCAGATGATGAATTTTTATGTAAACTTACTCAATATAACGCTTTCAAATGAAAATCTTGTGTGGCTTTAACAGTTTTTAACGTTTGATAAGTTTAGTAGAATTCAGACTAAGTTTAGGTAAATAGCTTTAGAAAAGTAATGATAAACGGAATAGAAAGCAATAAACCATCGAATCTGTCCAAGAAACCACCATGCCCTGGAATGGTCGAAGCTGAATCTTTTATTTTAATACTTCTTTTGAATAATGATTCTACTAAATCTCCATAAGTACCCGCTACTACGATAATAGCACCACAACCAAACCACTGCCAAGGCAAAAGGTCAGTAAAGTATTTTGAAAGAATAAAAGAAACCAACATCGACGCCAGAAATCCTCCTACACTTCCTTCCCATGATTTTTTGGGTGATACTCTTTCAAATAACTTCGTTTTCCCAAATTTTGTTCCAGCAAAATATGCACCAGTGTCGCTTGCCCATAACAAAAATAAGCAACCTAAAGGACGTTGCCAACTAAAATTTGTACTATTTAAAAATGCTAAAATGATAATAAGTGCAAAAGGCAAGGCAACATAAATAACACCTAGAAAAGTATAAGCGATATTTTTAAACGGTTTTTCGTCTTGTGCCTTATAAAGTTTGATAAAAAATATCAACGCCATCAAAGGCGAAAGAATATAATAATTAGCTTCGTGAATAATCCCCTTTTCGATTAAAAAAGTAACTGACACCAAGATGAAACCACAAAAGGTACCATAGTAGGTGAGTGGCTCGTCGCCATCGAGGCCTAATAATTTATAAAATTCAAGCTGTGCTAAAATAGCAATAATAGCAAAAAGCCCAAAGAAAGTCCAATCGCTAAAAACAATGCAAAATATCAAAAAAGGAACAGCCACAACGGCTGCAATTACCCTTTGTTTTAGATTTGACATTCCTTGTAGTTTTTCATTCATATTGATTATTTTTTATTAATAGTTTATGCAATTTCTTTACTTTCTTCAAAACCGCCCTCGTTTTCTAATAAGAATTTCGCCAAAACGGCATCCTTTAAGTGAACATATACTTCACAACGCCCGAAATGATATGAACTGTCTCTTTTACTGATAACCACAGTATTTATTTGATGTTCATCTTCCAAATAAACTTTGGCAAGCTCTGCTCTAAATGGATTTGTAGACTCGTAAATTTTCTTCCAATCTGTCATAAATAGCATTGTTATCAGTTCAAAAAATCCTTTGTAATCAATCTTCGTTTCTATAAATGCTATTAAGCCAGAACCAACGAAGTAAAATGACGGTAAATAAACCAGAAATCAACGCCATTCCTACGGGTACCGTTTTGGTTTGTTCAATATCAGTGTTTGTTACTTTCATTTGATACAAATATGCCATCAATAAAGTAAAGCCATTGTTCACAAAATGGGCAAACATAGAAAGCCACAGATTTTGGGTCCAATAATACAAATATCCAAACATAGCACCTAATAACATCCTAGGAATAAAGCCATAAAATTGGAAATGTATAAAACTAAACCAGAAAGCAGCAAACCAAATGGCTGCATGATGGTTTTTAAAGGCTTTTAACGCTAAGTTTTGTAACACCCCTCTAAATAATAGCTCTTCGCTTACGCCTGCCAATACTGCTACTACTAGCAAGGCTAAAACAAACTGAGCAGGATTGTTAAAGGTTGTAAGAAATTTGGTCAGTTCCCCTGTTGATTTTTCAGCATTTTCCATCCACTCTTCTAATCCCTTTAATGAAGCAGGCAATTGTAGCTTTTGGTTGAGTTCTATAATCAAAGCATCAAAAGGCATAAACCCTATGACTAATACCATCGTAATGAGCAATACATTTAAAATAGTAGGTTGGAAACTTAAAGATTGAATGCTTTGTTTCTCAAAAACGTACCAATACATCAACGATGCACCAATAAATGGCAGCGGTGTAGAAAACACCTGAAGTAGCATGATACCTAGGTAAGTATTAGGGTAGTCGTTGAGATGTTGTTGAAAAGTGATTGCTTTTTCAAACGGAGCACCAGTTACTAATGAAAAGGCAAAAAGCCCTATGGTAGAACCTACAAACATCATAATTAATGTCAATCCAATTAAAATCATTAGCTTGGCAATAAACGGACGGTCAGTTTGTGGGTTAAAAGTATCGAATTCTGTCATAATGGTTGTAAATTTACGTAAAAATTAGCAGTCAACAATTATAGCAAACAGAGTAAAACACAGTTTGAATTAATATTCATGAATAGGATGTGAAAAAACATTCAAGAATAATTGAAAAAGAACAATGGTCAAGATTAAAAACATAGAATTAGGCGAGTTTCCTTTATTACTTGCTCCGATGGAAGACGTTTCCGATCCTCCGTTTCGTGCAGTGTGTAAAGCCAATGGTGCTGATTTGATGTACACTGAATTTATTTCTTCTGAAGGACTCATCCGTGATGCCGCCAAATCCATTCAGAAATTAGATATTTTTGAATACGAACGCCCAATAGGGATTCAGCTTTTTGGTTCAGACATAGAAACGATGCGTAACTGTGGGGAAATAGCCACCAAAGCTGGTCCAGATTTGATAGACATTAATTACGGTTGCCCTGTCAAGCAAGTAGCTTGTCGCGGAGCAGGTGCGGCATTATTGCAAGATATTCCAAAAATGGTATTGATGACCAAAGCCGTAGTAGAGTCAACACATTTACCCGTTACTGTAAAAACACGTTTGGGTTGGGATGATTCCACTAGAAATATAGAAGACGTAGCAGAACGTTTACAAGACATTGGCATTGAAGCCCTGACTATTCATGGAAGAACAAGGGTACAAATGTACAAAGGAGATGCAGACTGGCGATTGATTGCCAAGGTTAGAGAAAACCCAAGAATCAGGATTCCTATTTTTGGAAATGGCGACATAGATTCACCTGAAAAAGCCTTAGAATACAGAAATCGTTATGGTGTAGATGGAATCATGATTGGCAGGGCTTCGATTGGTTATCCGTGGATATTCAATGAAATAAAGCATTTCTTCAATACAGGTGAGCATCTGGCTCCGCCAACGGTGAATGATAGAATAAATGTTTGTAAGCAACACCTAGATTTCAGTATTCGCTGGAAAGGCGAACATACAGGTATTGTAGAAATGAGAAGACATTATGCCAATTACTTCAAAGGCTTGTCTCACTTTAAAGACTTTAGGATGAGATTAGTTACTTCCATGAATTATGAAGAGATTCTAAGTATTCTGAATGAAGTAGCCATATTTTATAGTGAGGAAGAACTCCTTGTTAGGTAAGAGTTGTAAGTGATGAGTTATGAGCAATCAGCCAATACGATTTTAAGGTATTAATGTAAATGCTTTAATTGACACAACGACATCATTTGCTTTACAGAGACTACTTAAAACCCTATCAATTACCCACATCTTTTAAAAAGTTGAAATGGAAATGTTATTATTGATTAAATTAGCTTAAATGTACATAAATAGTCTTTAAAACCAAGCGTTGAAGCCCTCATCCCTAGCGAGGGACTTAAGTCCCTCGCTAGGGATAAGAGATTGATTATTAGTTATTTATATACTTGTGGGTAATCAGTAGACTTAAAGCCCCCAAAAATAGCGAAGTAAATCTTTTCATTTACTTCGCTATTTTTTTAATAATTCAATCAATGCTCAATAAACTTCCCTAATTTTCGACTAAAATCTTTTTTATGAAAACAACCCTTACTACTTCAACAACAATACCTACAAAACTTCAAAATCCTTTACTCGTTTGGGGCTTATTGGCTCTTTTAGCTGGCATTTGGGGAAGTTCGTTTATCCTCGTCAAAAAAAGCTTGACCGTTTTTGACCCTGCGCAAGTCGGTTCAATTCGTATTTTTTCAGCTTTTTGTTTCTTCCTCCCTTTCTTTGTCATCAATATCAAAAAGATTCCTCTTAACAAAGCCGTCTATTTCCTATTGGCAGGTTTATTGGGCAATCTTCTTCCTGCTTATTTGTTCTCGTTTGCAGGGTCAAAATTAGATAGCGGTGTTTCAGGAGCTTTAAATTCTACTACGCCTTTGTTTACGTTGATTGTGGGAGCACTTTTTTTTAGTAACAAAATCACTCAGCGTCAAGGTATCGGCATTGTCCTTGGTTTTGTAGGGGCTTTAGTGCTGATATTGGCTGGTGCTACTGGCTTTCATGTTAATAGCTATGCCTTTTTCGTTATTGCCGCTACATTGCTGTATGGTATCAATTTGAATATTACTAAAAAATACCTGACGGGGTTGGGCATAGATTCTTTCTTAATCACCTCAAGTATTTTTATGACTATCGGGCCTGTAGCAGCGGGAGTATTGTTCTCAACTGACTTTGTGGCTAAACTACAACAGCCTAATGCGCTACAAGCTTTAATCTTTGCCATGTTATTAGGCGTTCTGGGCTCTGCCATTGCAATGGTACTTTTTAATCGTTTAATTCAAATGACGAGTGCCGTGCTAGCAAGCTCTGTTACTTACCTGATTCCAATTGTAGCTATCCTATGGGGGGTACTTGATGGCGAAGCGATAATATTTCAGCATTATTTAGGTATGAGTATCATCCTTATTGGTGTATATTTGGTGAACAAATCTAATTAAACATCCATGTTGAAAGCCACCGTAAATCAGCAAACATTTAACATTGTATCAGATACTACAGGTACAACCATTGATGAACAACCACTAGATTGGGATATTGTTGAAATCAGGAATAATCATTTTCATATCCTGTACAACAATCGTTCGTATAATGCTGAAGTATTAGAGGCTGATTATCAAGCAAAATCGTTCTTGATTAAAATGAATAATCGTCAATATGTGGTCAATGTAAAAGACCGCTTTGATATTTTATTAGAACAATTGGGTATGTCTGAGGCCGCTTCTACCAAAGTTAACGATTTAAAAGCCCCAATGCCGGGACTAATCGTATCCCTATTAGTGCAAGTAGGAGATAGTATTAAGAAGGGCGATTCTTTGCTGATTTTAGAGGCAATGAAAATGGAAAATGTGTTGAAAGCTACAGGTGAGGGTGTTATTAAGAACATTAAAGTGAGTAATAAACAAAATGTGGAAAAAAATCAAGTTTTAATTGAATTTGAATAAGTCTCCTTCGTGAAACCGACAATTTTCCACGCCAAATAAAAAAAAAGTATATCTTTGCCTCCGAAAAAACCTTAAATCATGGACAAACCGAAGTATAAACGAATTCTTCTCAAGCTATCGGGCGAAGCCCTCAGTTCAGATGGTGAAGTAATTGACCCATCAATTTTAGAGCAATACGCTCTTGAAATTAAGAAAGTAAAAGAATTAGGTGTTGAAATTGCCATCGTTATTGGCGGAGGAAATATCTTCCGTGGCGCAGCAGCTGCCAAAGCAGGTATTGATCGTGTTCAGGGAGATTATATGGGAATGCTTGCCACTGTTATCAACGGTATGGCGATTCAGGGTTCTTTAGAAAAACACGGGATGTACACTCGTTTACAAACCGCTATCAAAATGGATGCTGTTTGCGAACCATTTATCCGTCGTAGAGCGATGCGCCATTTAGAAAAAGGTCGTATTGTTATTTTCGGAGCAGGAACAGGAAACCCATATTTTACAACAGACTCAACAGCGGCATTACGTGCTATTGAGATTGAAGCGGATGTAGTATTAAAAGGTACCAGAGTAGATGGCGTTTATACTGCCGACCCTGAAAAAGACCCTACTGCTACGCGTTATACCCACCTTTCGTTTGCAGAAGCTATCAGCAAAGGTTTGAAAATCATGGATACTACGGCATTTACGTTATGCCAAGAAAACAAAGTTCCTATCATTGTATTTGATATGAATAAAAACAACAATTTAGTAGATTTAGCAAAAGGAGAAGAAGTAGGAACTTTAATTAGTTAATGATATAGGTTGACCGATGATGAATTTATAGCAACATCGAAACCTTGTAATCAGCATATAAAATCCGAAATCATATATTAAGCAATGGAAGAAATAGAATTTTACATTGATGCAGCCAAAGAAACGATGGATGGAGCTTTAAAGCACTTAGCGATTGAGCTTTCAAAAATTCGTGCTGGTAAGGCAAGCCCTTCAATGTTAGATGGTATTCAAGTAGATTATTATGGCATGATGACCCCTTTAACAGGTGCGGCATCTATCAATACACCCGATGCTCGTACAATCGTTGTAAAACCTTTTGAAAAAAAGATGATTGCTGAATGTGAAAAAGCAATTCGTAATTCAAACATAGGTTTAACTCCGATGAATGATGGTGAAATTATTCGTTTAAATATTCCACCACTTACCGAAGAGCGTCGTCGTGAATTAGTAAAAAGAGTAAAAGCTGAAATTGAAACAGCTAAAATTAATGTAAGAAACGTTCGTCAAGATGCGAACAGTTCTATTAAGAAATTGAAAAATGAAGGCGTTTCAGAAGATGCTGTAAAAGCTGGCGAAGAACGTATTCAGAAAATCACAGATAGCTATATTGTTAAAGTAGAGGCTGTTTTTGCTGATAAAGAGAAAGATATAATGTCAGTGTAGTGATGAGTTTTGAGTGAAGAGTTTTGAATGCTGAATGATAAATTTTAGTATTCAAAACTCTTTTTTTGTGGGTGTTTTATAAAGATATTAACTTGTTATTACGATACTAACTATGTTTTGATAATTGGTGCGTTGCTGACGCACGAGTTGTTGGTCTTGGCGACCCCGTGACAAATATCAACAACGGCGGAAAAAGTTTTGCATTCGGGCATGGACTCTTTCTGTGTTACATATTTAAGGTTTTGGGCTTCTAAAATAGTAGTCTGATAAAGCTCTGACAATCGCTTTTGGATTAGCTTCGTCTGTATTCGTCATAATAATGATTGTCAAATTGTCATTTACAAAACGGGCATAATGAGAACGAAAACCAACATTAGCACCACCATGCTCAATTACTTTGTGCCCCTTATATTCATCAATTGTCCACCCAAAGCCATAATAGGCTTTTGAGTTGGGGTCGTCTATCGTTTTTATAACAGGTTGCCATAACAGCTCCCAATTCTCTTTTTTCAAGATGATATTTTTCTCTCTCAATACCTTCTCCCATAAAATCATATCGGAGCTAGTGGAAAGAAAACCACCGCTTGGTCGCACTGCATACATCGCATCAGCATTTACCAACACTCCATTTTTGTGCATATAACCATTGGCACGATGAGGAATAATAGGATAAAAATCAGTCATACCGCTATTCTTCATACCGGCAGGAATAAAGAGTTTTTCTTGTATATAATCCTGCCAAGGCATACCGCTTACTTGTTTGATGATTTCTGCCAACATATAATATCCAAGATTACAATATTGGTATTTTTCACCAGTTTTGAAATCAAGCGGCAACGAGTAAGCCGATTTGATAATCACAAGATCAGGTTGGATAATTGAATTATTATAAGCAGGACCTTCTCTTTTTAGTCCAGAAGTATGTGACATCAGGTGTTTCAACCGTATGGGTCTCCATGTTTCAGGAGCATCTGAAAAAAAATTGTGAACAGGATCTTCAATGCTTAGTTTTCCTTCCTCCTGTAATTTCAGAATGGCTGTGGTAAAAAATTGTTTGCTTACAGAGCCGAGCCGAATGACAGTTTCAGCCGTTACAGGTACATTGTGTTCTGCGTTTGCCAAACCATATCCCTTATTCACTAGTGGGTTAGCATTTTTAATCACTGCAAGGGAAAGTCCAACAATTTTTTGCTCGTTCATTATTTTCTGAACAATTAAATCGGTGCTGTCTACCTGCCCATAAGATACTACACTAATTAAAAGGAAAAAGGTAATCATTTTACTTTTCATAAAACGGTATTTTAGAGATTAAATATAACGATTATTGAATTGATTGACTTTTAAATAGTTAATTTTCATTATAATTGATAGTGATATGGATTACATATTCTAACCATGTCAAAGTATTCCTACAAACCATCTCTTCTGATATTATACGATGCTTCATTTAGTGAAATCCATTTTAATCTTTTAACATACGATGAGCTTTTAATTAATTACTCACAATTCACTAACTCATCACTAAAAACTACAACTTATACCCCCTCATTTCCTCCATTCCCTGTTCATAACCTAACAAAATCATTCTTTTGATATCATCACTATTAAAGGCTTGAATATCAATATTCAAATGGTGTTGAGGGCGAATGATTTTTAATTTTATTCTGGATTGCCCCGCCAAAATACCAAATTGACTCGGTGAGCCATCGCCTGGTAAACACTCATTTCTAAACTCTGCCCAATCTAAGTCGGCATTCAAACATTCGTTTACAGCAATATCCATTACTCTGTCAACTAACGCTAAAAGGTTGCCATAAGGGAAATAGCCTCCGTCAATATTACGCGTATGACAGGCTACGCAAATGATTTCAGTACCGCCGTCTTGAATAGCTTTTTTAACAGGGGCTACATCACGCATACCTCCATCCAGAAAAGCCATATTATTTTGCCCACCGATATTGACTACGGGCATCAAAATAGGAATAGCAGAGGATGCCATGATATAGTCTAAGAAATGATCATAAGAGGGATTGGCGTAAACCATATTACCATTAATGATATCCACAGCACCAACTTTTAGTTGCACTGGACTAGCATTAAGGTTTCGCATAGAAATGTTATTATTCAAAATTTCTCTTAAAGGTGTTGTATCCAACAAACCTTCAAAATTCCTGCGAATAGCGCTTAAACCTAACTCATAAGTACCTCTTCTGAGTGATAAACATTCAGGGGCATAGATGTTGTCTACCCAGAAATCGCATAAATCCTTTGATGATTGACTTAGGTTAATATAGCCATCATTTTCAATACTTTGTCTGCCAAAACTGTTCACCAGATAAGAGGCATTCATACTGCCTGCTGAAACACCATAAATGGCATCTGGCGAAAACCCTGTTTCAAAAATTGCTTTAACAACCCCTGCCTGATACGCACCTTTTACCGACCCACCCGCCAAAACTAAAATTTTACTCATAATTAAATATTGATTTTTAATACTCCAGTCAAGGTTTGGTATGCACTTATGAATGAACAATTTAGCAAAACAAACGATTCATTGAATAACGAACTAAAAAAATAAATTTAGGTTATTAATTCAGGCAATATACATTTTTTTAGAGAAAAGCGTAATTTGCAAACCATTTAAAAATAACATGAATTTATCTATCAAAGAAATACAGGCTCCTATCCTTGCCGAAATGAATGCTTTCGAAGGAAAATTTAAGGAGTTTATGAAAACGAAGGTTATGCTGTTGGATACGATTATGAATTATATCGTACAACGCAAAGGCAAGCAATTACGCCCGATGTTTGTGTTTTTATCAGCTGGAATTTGTGGAGAAATCACTGAAAAAACCTATCGTGGTGCTGCTTTAATCGAATTATTGCATACGGCATCATTGGTTCATGATGATGTGGTGGATGATTCTAATTACCGCCGTGGGTTCTTCTCGGTAAATGCGCTTTGGAAAAATAAAATTGCCGTTTTAGTAGGCGATTATTTATTAACCAGAGGGCTTTTATTGTCAGTACAGCATAACGATTTTGAAAATCTGAAAATCATTTCTACTGCTTTCCAAGAAATTACAGAAGGAGAGTTATTGCAGATTGAGAAAGCTCGTCGACTGGATATTACCGAAGATGTTTACTTTGAAATCATTCGTCAAAAAACGGCAACCCTTATTGCTGCTTGTTGTGCCGCTGGTGCTAGTTCAGTAGGGGCAGATGAAGAAACTGTTGCCAAGGCACATTCTTTTGGTGAGAAGGTAGGTATTGCCTTTCAAATCAAAGACGATTTGTTTGATTATGGTGATGCTGAAATTGGTAAACCTTTAGGGATTGACATCAAAGAAAAAAAGATGACGTTACCCTTGATTTATGCACTCAATAAAGCTAATTGGAGTACCAAGCGTAATATCATTAATATCATCAAGAACGAGTCTGATAACCCTAAAAAGGTAGCAGAGGTAATCTCATTCGTAAAACAATCTGGAGGCTTAGAATATGCTACTAAAGTGATGAAAAGCATCGTTGAAGAGGCACAGAATATTCTTTCAACCTTCCCTGATTCTATCTATAGAAAATCATTGGCTGGATTGGTTCAATTTACGATTGAAAGGACTAAATAAATTAAACATAACTTGTTAGATTCTTAAGTAATCAGTACAATTTAAGCAACTTTTTTATTTGACATAAACAAGTGATAACGAGTAAATTGAAATACTACCGCGACGGCAGACCAATCACTATTTACTACTTATAAATCAATCAGAACCTTGTTATCAGATGATTTCCTGATAATCAATTCTGTATATAATTTAAACGTTTGATACTTTTTGGGCAATTTAGACGTACTTTCTATTAGCTCAAACAATAATTCAGCCGAACGCTTACCCATATCTAAAGCAGGCTGTACAATAGTACTAAGTGAAGGAGCTAACAACGACGCCACTTTTAAGTTAGTAAAGCCTATCAAAGCTACCTCCTCGGGAATTTTAATTCCTCTTTTCTGCAGGGTACTCAAACAACCTAGTGCTAGTCTATCACTGGCCGTAAAAATAGCATCAGGCGGGTTGTCGTTTGTAAAAAGCTGGTCTATTACAAACTCAATATCCTGCAAACCATAATTACAATACTTTAGCAAAGATTCATCTACAGGCATTTCATATTTCGCTAAGGCTGCCAAATAACCTTTTACTCTTTCTTTGGAAATTGATAAATGTGGCGAAGCCGCAATATGGGCAATCCTTTTTCTTCCAGTTTGGATTAAATGTTCGGTGCCTGTAAACGAACCCTCAAAATTATCTGAAATTACTTTATGGGTATCTATTTCATCTGAAATACGGTCGAATAAAACGATGGGTAAACCTTTGTCATGCAAGTTTTTCAAATGGTCAACATTAGTCGTTTGTCCCGATAATGAAATCAATAAACCATCTACCCGTCTTGAAGTAATATGCTGTGTATTAATTACTTCTCTTTCGTATGACTCATGACTTTGAAAGATAACTACCTGATAACCTTTGTTATAGGCAATATCTTCAATACCATTAATGGCCTGTGAAAAGAAAGGATTATCAATTTCAGGGACTATTACTCCGATAGATCTGCTCTTGTTTTCTTTTAAACTTAATGCAATTGGATTAGGATGATAATTGAACTTTTCGGCATATTCCATCACCAAACGTTTGGTTTCTGGATTAATCTCATGACTGCCTCTTAACGCCCTCGAAACGGTTGAAGTCGAGAGGCTCAAGGCCTTGGCAATATCTTTAATGGTAATATGTTCCAAAATGTTATTTCTTTGAATTGTACAAATTTTTGATTCCTTTTCTCGTGCCGTTTTTTCTATGTTGAGATGACAATTTTCAGTTAAATATGTTATCCTACAAATATAGAAATTTAAATTTTGTATGAATGGCAACGTTCCCGAAAAGATTTACGAAAAATATTCAATAAAATGTTTGTATCCTTCTACTTTAAGAGATATGTTTATCTAAACCTTTGTTCAGAACAGACAATAGCACAAAATGCCATTTCTTGAAATAATCTAGTTATACTAGTTTACTAAAACGTTTTTTTGGGGGAAAATATTTTTCAATAATTTCTATTAAAAGAATAAGGCTTAAATACTGTATAATTACTCATTAATCTGGAATCATTTTTTATAAATCAAGTAAAAAATAAGTGTTTTTCCCTTTTAGTGAAGTATGATTAATGTTCATTTTTTTAGATAGAGATGAAAATATTAATTGCTTAAATGTTATAGTCTAACCCCAAAAAAATGAACAAGACGATTGGTAAGTACCGTTGGCAAATAGTTGCGCTACTTTTTTTTGCTACAACCATCAACTATTTAGACCGACAAGTGATAGGTCTTTTGAAACCAACTTTAGAGAAGCAATTTAGCTGGACGGAAACAGATTACAGTAGAATAGTAATAGCTTTTCAGGCGGCTTATGCAATAAGTCTAATGGCTTTTGGTGGCATTATTGATAAGATAGGTACAAAACTAGGCTATACAATTTCTGTCATTATGTGGAGTATTGCAGCCATTGCTCATGCGTTTGCAAAAAGTACTTTCGGATTTGGTTTAGCGAGAGCAGCGCTTGGTTTAGGGGAAGCGGGCAACTTTCCAGCAGCCATTAAGGCAACGGCTGAATGGTTTCCTAAAAAAGAAAGAGCTTTGGCAACAGGTATCTTTAACTCAGGAGCTAACATTGGTGCAGTAGTAGCACCCATCATGGTACCTTGGATTTTGGGTTCGTATGGCTGGGAAATGGCTTTTATCATTACAGGGGGAATAGGCTTTATTTGGCTGGTTTTCTGGATAATTTATTATGAAATTCCATCGAGACATAAAAAATTAGAGAAACCTGAATATGATTATATTCATAGTGACGTTGAACCCGTAAATGCTAATGAAAAGCCTGTTACTTGGATAAAGCTTTTTGGTATTCGACAGACCTATGCTTTTGTTTTTGGAAAAATGTTGACAGACCCTATTTGGTGGTTTTTCCTTTTTTGGTTGCCTTCATATTTTTCAACGAGGTTTAATTTAGATTTGAAAAAGCCAAGTTTGCCTTTGATTTTGGTTTATACAGCCACTACCATCGGGAGTATTGGCGGAGGATATTTGTCAGGATACTTTATCAAAAAAGGTTGGGAAATCCCCAAAGCCAGAAAAGTATCGATGTTTATTTTTGCTATTTGTGTAGTGCCAATTATGGCTGCCCGTTATGCCACTAACATCTGGGAAGCCGTAGCGTTAATCAGTATTGCAGCAGCGGCTCACCAAGCGTGGAGTGCTAATATTTACACCGTAGCATCTGATATGTTTCCTAAAAAAGCAATTAGTTCTGTCATTGGTATTGGTGGAATGGCTGGCTCAGTAGGAGGGATGATTTTCCCTTTTGTGGTAGGCTCATTATTGGATACTTACAAGGCCTCTGGTGATATCAATGCAGGGTATAATATCATCTTTTTACTATGTGGAAGTGCGTATATTTTAGCTTGGGGAATTATGCATCTTTTTGCTCCACGCAATGCACAAGTAGAGATTTAAGTAATAGAGTAATTGAGTGATTTAGTGAATGAGTGATTTAGCGATTAATAGTTTCAATATCAATAAATTATCATACACGTGATATCGTTTAGTTTTGATTCATTACTTGTGTAATTGGGCGATTTAATGAATGAGTGATTACTTATATAAATATCAACAGATTGCTATTTATATAAGTCGTTAGCCAATATAAAATAGACGATGTTTTTGTCTGAATTAAAGTGTTGAATATTAATGTTTTCCTAATCAATTGTTACCGTTGGAGGGCAACCTATTTTAGGCAAGGACAACTCACAATTCATCACTCACAACTCATTGCTTACAGCTCAAAACAAATAATTATTTAACAAAAAATGCAAAGAAAACTTTTTTTTACCATTCCTATTGTTAGCAAGTGTAGTGTAATTCTTGCTGGAATTTGCCTGTTCTTTTCGATGAATACTTCGTTTGCACAAACGAAATGGTCTACGAGAATGGCAGATATTATGCTAGATGTTCACAAAGACTCTATTACCTACAAAGAAGAAGGAAAGCGCGCTCGTTGGGACTATGAACAAGCTATTCTTTTGAAAGCCATTGAAAGAGTATGGTATCGTACAGGAGACGCTAAATATTATCGTTTTATCTTGAACAACATGGATTCTTATGTAAACGATAAAGGCGAAATCAAGACATACCGATATGATAATTTCAATTCTGATAACATTACAGGTGGTCGTTCTTTAGTAATGCTTTACCGTGAGTCGGGTAAAGAGAAGTTTAAGTTAGCTGCTGATTTGCTTAGAAAACAACTTTCTGAACAACCACGTACTAAAGAAGGAGGTTTTTGGCACAAACAAATTTATCCAAATCAAATGTGGTTAGATGGTTTATATATGGTAGAGCCTTTCTATGCAGAATATAGCAAAGCTTTTAATCAGCCACAGAATTTTGATGATATCGCCAACCAATTTATTTGGATGGAAAAAAATGCACGTGACCCTAAAACAGGTTTATTATACCACGGTTATGACGAAAGTCGCGAACAAAAATGGGCAAATAAAACCACTGGTGTTTCTCCAAACTTCTGGGGTAGATCAATCGGTTGGTACATCATGGCTTTAGCAGATGTGTTGGATACTTTCCCAAAAGACCATCCAAAACGTAAAGAACTAATCGCAATTTATCAAAGACTAGCGGCTGCCATCGTGAAATATCAAGACCCGAAAGAAGGTTGTTGGTATCAAGTTGTGGATAAAATCAATGGCAAAGGCAATTATCTTGAAGCATCAGGTTCTTCCATGATGGTTTATGGATTGGCAAAAGGTGCTAGAATGGGTTATATCGATAAGGCGTATTATCAAAATGCTAAAAAAGGATATGACGGGATTTTAAGAAACTTTATTTCTACAGAAAGCAATGGCATCAATCACCTTGAAAAAGTAGTATTAGTAAGTGGTTTAGGCGGAAATCCATACCGTGATGGTAGCTATGAATATTACCTTAAAGAGCCTATTCGTCGTGATGACTTAAAAGGCATGGCTCCATTCATCATGGCAAGTGTTGAAATGGAAATTGCTGAAGATTTAGGGGTAGGTGCAGGTAAAAAAGTAGGATTAGATAATTATTTCAACCACGAAATGCGTACTACTCGTGAAGGTATTACCGAGCCATATCACTATACATGGTATGATGGTAAAGACTCAGGCTTTACTTTGTGGGGAAGTATTTTTGAAAATTATGGTGCTGAATTACGTACAGTATCGACTGCACCAAGAGCAGAAAATTTAAAGGATTTAGATGTTTACATCATTGTTGACCCTGATACTAAAAAGGAAACAACAAACCCTAATTTTGTAGAAGCACAGGATATTACAGCGATTGAAAACTGGGTAAAAGCTGGAGGTAATTTAGTATTGATGGCAAATGATTCTGCTAATGTAGAATTACCACATTTCAATAAATTGGCGGCTAAGTTTGGTATTCAGTTTACGAACAAAAGCATCAACATGGTAAAAAATAATGTGTATGAGCAAGGACGAGTAACTGTACCTGCTGGTCACCCTATTTTTAAAGATGTTAGTAAAGTATTCGTAAAAGAGTTATCTGTTTTATCGGTAAAAGCACCAGCAAAAGCGAGTATTTCGGAAGGTAATGACGTTATCATGGCTGTAGCCAAAGTAGGTAAAGGAACAGTATTTGCCATTGGTGACCCTTGGATTTATAATGAATACTTAAACGGAAAGCGTTTGCCAATGGAATTTGAAAATTTCAAAGCGGCTAAAAACTTATCAGTTTGGTTGTTACAAAAAGGCAATACTAAAACACAGATTAAAAAATAAATAATGTGTATTCGCACAATAAATTTTAACATAATGAAAACGCTATTAATATTAAGTACTATCTTATTAGGATCAATAACTATGAGCCAAGCACAAACAGATGATGAAGCAAAAGTAGCTGCTGCCGTCGAGACATTTAGAAAAGCAGTAGTGGATGCAGACAAAGCAACACTAGAAAAAATATTGGATGATGATTTGAGCTACGGACATTCGGGCGGAAGCTTAGAAGGGAAAGCTCATTTAATTGAGACATTGATGAATGGTGATTCTGATTTCAAAACAATGGATTTGACAGAACAAACAATCAAAATAATTGGTAATACTGCCATTGTTCGTCATAAGTTATTTGCTGAAACGAATAATCGTAATGTACCAGCAACAGTGAAATTAGGTATTTTACTTGTTTTCCAGAAAACTAAAAAAGATTGGAAATTAATTGCTAGACAAGCCGTTAAAATCTAAGCATCAAAATATCATTTACCTAGTGAAAGTAAAGGTTTGGATGAATTTCCAAACCTTTTTTATTGGTTTTAATCCTAAAACCTAAATATCTTGTGCTAGTTTTGAGATATTGTTTGTTATTTTAGATGAATAATACCGTTAAACAATTATTATTCAACACATTTATAGGTAGTATACCATTACTTTAATGATAACCCAAATCTATAAAATAGGTCTAGTTTTATGTGTGTTTTTGCTTGGCACATTTGGGGATGTCTATGCTCAAACCAAACTAAAGGCTGCTAATTATCAATTTGAAAAGCTAAGCTACCTTGAAGCTATTCGCTTGTATGAAGATTTTTTACGTGAAAACAAAGACATTCAAAGCACCTTAGAGGCGTTAAGAAAACTGGGTTTTTCGTATCGGAAAATACAAGATACTAAAAATGCAGAAAGAGTATATTTCAATATCATTAAAGATTATCCAGATGTTGAGAGTGAGATTTATTTGTATTATGCACAGGCCTTAGCATCCAATCAAAAATATCGTGAATCGCAGAAATATTATTCATTGTATGGCGAAAAACAAAAAGCAGACTTAAGAGGGAAGCGTTTTACGATTTCATACATGGATATGAATCAGTTTTATCGAGATTCATCTTCTTATAAAATAGAATACCTTAGTATTAATTCTCGCCAAGCAGACTTTAGTCCGATGTATTACAAAGGAGGGTTAGTTTTTTGCTCAGCGCGTGACGAATCTGGGGTAATAAAACGTGTTTTTGGATGGAACCAAACACCTTTTCTAAATTTATACATTGCTACCGATACAGCGTTGTTATCGCCTAAATTAGGTTTACAGGGTGCTGCATCATTAGGGGGAATGTCGTCGAGTACTAGTAATAATGAAGCAGTGGTGCAAGACTTGCCATTAAGCAAAATTGAAGATTTTAGTAGAGTGCTCAATACAAAATACCATGAAGGGCCAGTGAGTTTCTTTAAAGATGAGAAGCGGGTTATTTTTACTAGAAATAATTATAACAATGGTAAAGCGAGGCAATCAAAAAGTGGTACGAATGGACTGAAATTATACATAGCCAACTTAAACAAAACAAACTGGAGTGATGTAAAAGAGTTGCCCTTTAATAGCAATGAGTATTCTTGTGGGCACCCTGCTTTGAATGTGGATAATACTAAATTATATTTTGTTTCTGATATGCCAGGTGGTTTTGGCGGAACGGATATTTATGTAGTTGAATATAATAGTGGGAGATGGGGAACGCCAGTAAATGCGGGACGGGAAATTAATACAGAAGGCAATGAAATGTTTCCTTATGTAGATGAGAACGATAACTTATATTTTGCATCTGACGGACATGAAGGACTGGGCGGATTAGATATTTTTTATGCTGAAAGAAAAGATGGCGCATTCGTTGGTACGGTAGTGAATCTGGGTGCCCCTTTAAACTCAGAAAAAGATGATTTCGGATTGATTACAGATGGTGCTAGAAATTCAGGCTACTTTTCATCAAACCGTAAAAAGGGCATTCATGATGACAATATTTATAGTTTTAGAAGAGAGTGCCATCCATTAAATATTATGGTGTATGATGCTTTGACGAAAGCGCCTTTAGAGGAGGTTGACATCAGAAGTGTAATTAATGGAGAAAATCAAGAATTGAAAGTGACTAATGCAGAAGGGGCGATGTCAATTTGCTTACAATCGCTATCAGAGTATGAGTTCAAAGCCATTAAGGAAGGCTACCAGATGAATTCAATAACTTTCTCTACCAGAAGTAATACTGCTCAGAATACTACCTTGGCTATTTATCTTGAAAAGTCTAATACTTCGGTATTAAAAGGAATTGTGAAGTCGGAAGTAAATCAGAAGCCAATCGCTGGCGTGCAAGTAACCTTAGAAAACCAGAAAGATAATACTAAACAAACTGTCATTACTGGTGAAGATGGAGGATATGAATTTGAAGTTAAACCCGAAGCAGAAAATAAATTAACGGTTGAAAAAGATAATTACGCTACCAATAGCGAAGTAATTAAAGACATAGATAAACGCCAACATGTACAGATGTATGGCAAAGGAGATATTATCAAACTCAATAATATTTATTATAACCTTGATAAGTATTTTATCCGTGCTGATGCAGCCAGAGAATTAGAAAATACGCTTTTGCCAATTCTTCAGAAATACCCTACTATGAAAGTTGAAATTCGTTCACACACTGATTCAAGGGCGAGCGCGACTTATAATTTAGAACTATCAGAAAAACGTGCCAAAGCTGTAGTAGATTTTTTGGTTGAAAGTGGCATAGACCCTAGTCGCCTTGTTGCTAAAGGGTACGGAGAAAATCAACCGATTAATGAATGCATCGACGGGGTGTCTTGTACTGAAGAACAATATCAAGAAAATAGAAGGACAGAGTTTAAAATATTATCAGTTAAATAATATTGCCTAATTCTTGTTTCAAAAAATGCCAAAAACCATTACAGTATGCTGTGGTTTTTGGCATTTTTTGATTTCCATTAACCAAGTTTTTAAGCAGAACTTTTCTAATAATTTATTATATTATAAATAGTTGAGTATTGAACTAACTAAAACCTCTTTATAATAATATCATATTTTAGTTAGTGTATATCGTTACGGTTTTAGTTGATTAAGATTTTGCTGGATAAAACTATCTTTACAGTTTTATGTGTGGTATTGGTATCATGACAGCTTAAGATTTTATTCATATAAATTTAAGTATTTCAATATTTATTTGTAAATTTCCACAGTTATCATTGCTAGTTTACAGTTAACATAATTGCGTATGTCCAAATCTCTATGAAACCTTCTAATCTAAATCCTGAAAATTATATAGACCACTTTGTATGGCTTAGATTTCTTGAAGGCGAGAAATCCGCATTCGAGGAATTGATGAAAGCTAATTTTTCATCATTATTTCATTATGGTTCAAAATTTTCTAAGGATAAGGAGTTTATCAAAGATTGTATTCAAGATTTATTCTTGCAACTATGGGAACGTCGTGAGCACCTATCAAATGATGTTGTAGTAAAACCTTACTTGATGGCTTCATTAAGGCGAAGAATTCATAGAGCCTCTCTTCAACTTCGTTTTTCTGACCCTTATACCGAAGCAAACGATATTTTTGATATTGAATTCTCTATCGAAGAAAAGTTTATTCAGGATGAAACAAGTTTAGTGCTTACGCAACGCATTAAACAAGTAATCGAGACTTTGCCAAAAAGACAGAAAGAAGTTATTTATCTTAAATTTTTCCAAGAATTAGAGCGTGACCAAATCGCTCAGATTATGGATATTGCCCCTCAGACAGCCTCAAATCTTCTTCAGATGGCTATTAAACAACTCAAAAAATATTGGACTACCGAGTTTATTGCGTTGTTTTTACCGCTTTTATTACGCTAATAGAGGCTTCAAAATAATTAATTTAACTTTTTTTATATTTTTTTTAATAATTTATGGTATCTCAATGCCATTAATGTCTAACGCTATATAGAAAGGTATTATTAAGCTATATGAAAAATTATCGTGACTTCAATACAGAAGACTTTGTGTGGGATATTAATTTCCGAAATTGGGTATTAAGTCCAAACAGAGAAGTGAATGCCTTTTGGGAAAAATGGTTAGAGGTAAATCCAGAAAAAATGCCTCAAGTAGAAAAAGCAAAGTCTATTGTAAAAGCACTGGTTATTAAAGAAGTATCATTTGAAAAAGCAGAGGTAGAAGAATTAGTAAAAAATACTATTTCAAAAATTGATGAAAAGGAAAATAATACTACTAAAAAAATACAATGGTTCAACACCCACAAAAATCAATGGCTTAAAGTAGCCGCTTTAATAGCCATCATCATTGGGTTAGGCATTACTTATCACCAACTATTGAATCAGATAAGGGAACCAAAAGGAATTTATGAAAAGTACATTGCTGATAATCCTGATAAGCTAATAGAAGTAAAAAACGACCATGAAAGCCCTTTGCCAATTCAGTTAATTGATGGGAGTTTAGTCTTGCTCAAGAAAGGAAGTAAAGTTAGTTATTCCAAGCAATTTGTGGGTGACAATCGTGAAATCTACCTTTCGGGAGAAGCTTTTTTCGAAGTAACTAAAAATCCAGAGAAACCATTTTTAGTATATGCTAATGGGTTAATTACCAAAGTGTTGGGTACAAGTTTTACTGTTCGTGCTTATGATAAAGAAAAGGAAGTAACCGTAGAAGTGAAAACTGGAAAAGTATCTGTCTTTGCTCAATCAGATACGCGGGTTGAAGAAAAAGCTACAAGCAGAGAATTGAAAGGCGTAGTGCTAACACCTAACCAAAAGATTGTTTATGCCCGCGAAGAAGTAAGAATGGATAAATTGTTGGTTGAACTCCCTAAAATTACCATCAAAAAGAATACAAAACCACAATTTGAATTTGAAGATACCCCTGTAAGTGAAGTGCTACAAACCCTAGAAAAAGCTTATAGTATTGATATTGTTTTTGATGAAGAACTATTATCCAATTGCCCATTGACAGCTTCGTTAACTGATTTACAATTATTCGACAAACTAGATATTATCTGTAAAGGCGTAGAGGCTCGTTACGAAATTCTGGATGGTCAGATTGTAATCTATAGCAAAGGCTGCAAATAAAGTAAACCTTAAACTAAATATTGAATTTTACTTAAACCAAGACTATTTAACTAGATGAAACACTAAAAACCGACTCCACAAAAAAAGTCGGTAATGTTCCCGCATTACCGACCTAGAAAATTCCCTTTTTGGTTTCAGCCAATGAACACTTTACTAGGTAAGGTGCGGGAATTGTTTTGCTCAAATTCAACCTAAACAAAACATTTCCAAATTTATGAAAAAAACATTACAAATCCATAAGTTACTACTTACGGCTATGAAAATTACACTCACTCAAGTTTTTCTTGCAATCGGGCTAATGAGCTCCACTTTTGCGAGTAATACTAATGCCCAAAATGTTCTAAGTCAACGAGTAACATTGCAAGCTCAGGAGTTAGGCATGAGAAGTGTACTAACCCAAATTGAAAAACAAACAGATGTAAAGTTTGTTTTTAGTTCAAAGCTTATCCAATCAAACAGAAAAATTAGTGTTGACTTCCAGAATGCTCAATTATCAAAAATTTTTGATAATCTATTCAAACCTTTGCACCTCACCTATGAGATTTCTGGTAAAATGGTCATCATCAATCGTTCTACGGGGAGTTCCTCTACAACCAATACGCCCCAAGAAAATGATGATATATTAAATATTGAAATTGTAGAGCAAACTATAACAGGAACCGTTACTGACGAAACGGGGCAAGTATTGCCGGGTGTTAACATCCTAATTAAAGGTACCCAGCGAGGAGCCATCACCGATGCTAAAGGGCAATACAAAATATCTGTACCTGATAATAATAGCATTTTGATTTTTAGCTCAATTGGTTTTCAAAAAAGAGAAGTAGTGGTAGGTGGTAAATCAGTACTAAACATCACGTTATCGACTGATGCCCAGTCGCTTGATGAAGTAGTAGTCGTGGGATATGGTACTGAGAAAAAAGTAACCGTAACTGGCTCTGTAGTATCTGTAAAAGGTTCAGAGGTAGTGCAATCTCCATCTATGAATGTCAGTAATAGCTTGGTGGGACGTTTACCCGGCCTAGTCGCTGTAACATCCAGTGGTGAGCCAGGGTATGATGGTGCTACATTACGCATCAGGGGCGTAAACACGCTAGGAGATAGCAGTCCGTTGGTGGTAGTAGATGGTGTCCCTGGTCGTTCGCTTGAAAGATTAGACCCAAGTACGATAGAAAGTATAACTATCTTGAAAGATGCTTCCGCTGCAATTTATGGTGCTCAGGCTGCCAATGGCGTTATTTTAGTAACTACTAAAAGAGGAGCGAGTGGTAAGCCAACGATTACTTTTAACCTTAATCAAGGTTTTGGACAGCCTACCCGCTTGCCAGCGATGGCAAATGCAGCAGAATATGCTACTATGCTCAATGAAATAGATGCTTATGCTAATAGAACAGGTAGATTTACGCCACAAGAAGTTCAAAAGTTTAGAGACGGTTCAGACCCTTGGCGTTATCCTAATACTGATTGGTTTGGAGCTGTACTAAAACCATCTTCTTCACAAAACTATGCTAATATTGGTATTGCTGGAGGAAGTGATAATTTTAAATACTTTGTATCGTTCGGTGCCAAAAGCCAAGATGGTTACTACAAAAATAGTGGTACAAAGTACAGTCAATATGATTTTAGGAGTAATATAGATGCTAAAATTAGCAAAAATATAAGTTTTGGATTTGATGTTTCTGGAAGAATGGAAGATAGAAATTATCCTACACGTTCTGCTGGAAGTATTTTTAGAATGGTGATGCGTGGCAAACCCAATTTGCCTGCTTATTGGCCAGATGGAACCCCTGGTCCAGATATTGAATATGGTGATAACCCAGCAGTAGTAAGTACTGATGCCACAGGATATGATAGGGATAAATGGTATTACCTAAATAGTAATATGAAACTGAATATTCAGATTCCTTGGGTGAAAGGTTTATCTTTTTTAACCACTGCCAGCATAGACAAAGGGCTACGTTTCGATAAGAGATTTGAAACACCTTGGTATTTGTACTCTTGGGATGGTCAGACGGTTGATGCTAGTGGTAAGCCTGTGTTAGTGAAAGGTAAAAAAGGCTTTGATGACGCTCGTTTAACAGAACAGATGGAAGACAATCATAGTATTTTGATGAACGCTATCCTGAATTATGAAAGACAAATTGCTGGTCATCATTATATGAAATTTATGGTTGGTACTGAGTCTCGTTCTGGACAAATGGATAAATTTTCTGCTTATCGTAGGTACTTTGTTTCTACGGCAATTGACCAACTTTTTGCAGGAGGGGATTTACAAAAAGATAACACTGGTTCAGCTTCACAAAATGCACGTAGAAACTTTTTTGGTCGTGTAAACTACAATTATAAAGAAAAATATTTGGCCGAATTTGTATGGCGTTATGATGGCTCATACATTTTCCCTGCCGACAAACGATATGGTTTCTTCCCTGGTGTTTCTTTAGGATGGAGATTGTCGGAAGAAGAATTCTGGAAAGACAAGGTTTCGTTTATTGATAACATGAAGTTGAGGGCATCGTGGGGACAAACTGGTAACGACCGTATTGCAGAATGGCAATATCTTTCTTCTTATGGTTTCTTTGCTAATAGCGGAGGTGTTGCTCAACCACTTATTTTGGGCATAGACCAAGAAAACAAAACCCTTTATGAAACACGTATTCCTAATTTAAACGTAACATGGGAAGTAGCCAATCAGGCCAATGTTGGGTTTGATATGCAATTGTTAAAAGATAAACTATCGTTTTCTGCTGATTACTTCTACAATACTCGTTCGCAAATTTTGTGGCCAAGAAATGCCTCTGTACCAACATCAACGGGACTAACATTGCCAAGCGAAAATATTGGTAAGGTAGCCAATACGGGTTTTGAGTTTGATATTAATTATCATAACAAATCAAGAGATTTCAGTTACCAGATTGGTTTTAACGGAGGGTATTCAAAAAATAAAATTGTATTCTGGGATGAAGCTCCAGGTGCGCCAGACTATCAAAAAACTACAGGATATCCTATCCCGACTGACCCAAAAAATCCTACGGCAGATTTGTATTATAATGCTATTGGTATTTTTAAAGATCAAGCATCGGTGGATGCTTACCCGCATTGGGATAATGCTAGACCGGGCGATGTGATTTTTGAAGATGTGAATAAAGATGGTAAAATTGATGGAAACGACCGTATAAGAAATACCAAAAGCAATATTCCTCGCTTTACAACAGGCTTTTCGGCTAATCTTCGCTATAAACAATTTGACTTGAGTATTTTGTTTCAAGGGGCTTTCGGGGCGGTCAATTATATCTCTACAGAATCGGGTGAAATTGGTAATTTCTTGAAAAGTTTTTATGACGAACGTTGGACGCCCGAGAATCCAAATGCTAGTGGCCCAAGAAC
The DNA here is from genome assembly GCF_058802005.1 of Arcicella sp. GW822-FHT02H01. Taxonomy (NCBI): domain Bacteria; kingdom Pseudomonadati; phylum Bacteroidota; class Cytophagia; order Cytophagales; family Flectobacillaceae; genus Arcicella; species Arcicella sp. GW822-FHT02H01. The sequence goes on from NZ_JBXANT010000001.1 coordinate 4,078,777, forward strand.
TTTCAACCGTAGTAATGAATATTGGGTAAGTAATAGAAATACCTATTTCTTGAAAAACACTGATTATATCCGTTTGAAAAATATTCAATTTGGATATTCTCTTCCTAAAAAACTAAGTCAGAAACTAGGTTTAGAAGGAGCGAGAATTTATGTGAGTGGTCTTAATTTATGGACATATAGTCCAGACTATAAAGACTTTGACCCAGAAATGGGAAGCGGAAGCGGACAAGGGTATCCACTTCAAAAAGTGCTTAATACTGGGCTTTCGTTTACATTCTAAATTATCAAATAATTCTTGGTGAGTGCTGATTAATCAACACTCATTGCAGGAATTACATAAACATTTAATCAGATGAAAAAAACAATATATATTTTACTTACAACTGCCTTAGTGCTTCTTAACACTATTTCGTGTAAAACTGACCTTGACCTTCAACCTTTAGATCAGTTTTCAGAAGATGCCGTTTGGAAAGACCAAGCCTTGGTAACTACTTTCGTCAACAATATTTATTTAGGCATTCCGCATGGTTTCAGCAATATGATGATGGCATCATTAAGTGATGAATCAATGTATAATGCTGATTTTGGAAGTAGCAACGTTACTAAATGTTTAGTCACAGCCAGCGACTATTCTGTTTGGGATTTCTGGTCGGGCAATCGCTACAAAGGAATGATTTGGGCAAACGTTTATAAGTATATACGTGCGTGTAATCTTTTTCTTGAAAAAATAGAAAGTACTCCTTTTGATAATGCAGATACTAAGAAAAGATTGTTAGGAGAAGTGTATTTCCTGAGAGCTTATTTATATCACAACCTTGTGTCAGTATACGGTGGTGTACCTATTATTACAAAAGCCTACAAGTTGTCAGACGATTTTACCCCTGCTAGAGATAGCTATGAAAATTGTATCAAATTCATTGTTGATGATTGCGATAAAGCTTCGCAAAACTTATTATTGGCCAATACTGGAGCCGATAAAGGAAGGGCTACCAAAGGAGCTGCTTTGGCACTAAAAGCCAGAGTATTATTACATGCAGCAAGTGATTTGTACAATAAAACACCTACTTGGGCAGGAAGTTATGCACATCCAGAACTGATTGGTTATGTTGGTGGTGACCGCAATGCAAGATGGTTAGCAGCTAAGAACGCAGCGAAAGCTGTAATTGATTTAGGGGCTTATAGTATTTATAAAGGTAGTCCCGTTGCAGGTGACTCTACTGCAAAAAACTATGGAGAAATGTTTTTGGTGAAAGAAAACGTAGAAGATATTTTCGTGAGATTCTTTTTACCTAAAACGGAAGATAGTTGGGATGGGTACAACCCGGGATTATTTAACAATCCAAATGGTTATCATGGTTGGGGAAGCAATACGCCATTACAGCAATTGGTAGATGCCTACGAGATGAAAGATGGTTCGAAGTTTAGTTGGTTAAATACAACACAAGCTAAAAACCCATACAAAAATCGTGACCCACGTTTTTATGCTACTATCCTTTATGAAGGCGTGCAATGGAGAAAACGTCCGTCAGATGTAACAGCATCAGACCCTAAAGGCGTAATACAGGTAGGTTTTTGGGAAAAATGGAACGCAACGTCTAATGCGGTGGATGTAGTGGCTGGTCTGGATACGCGTAAAGGCCCTATTGAAGACTGGAATGGTACCTATTCTGGATATTATCTTCGAAAGTTTATTGATCAGACGATTGATGCTCAATATGTAAAACAAGATTTTCCTTGGCGATATATCAGATATACAGAAGTGATTTTGAATTATGTAGAAGCTTGTATCGGTTTGGGGCAAGATGCCGAAGCTCGTCAGTACCTCAATATGATTCGTAAAAGAGCAGGTATGCCTGACGTAACAGAAAGCGGACAGGCCTTATCAGAGCGTTACCGAAACGAAAGAAGGGTAGAGTTGGCTTTTGAAGACCATCGTTTCTTTGATGTTCGCCGATGGATGATAGCGCCTACCACTTTTGATAATGCCAAAGGGATAGAGATTAGGTATCCGTTAAATCCAGATAAAACAACATCAAGTAGTCCTAACTATAAAGTAATAGATGTACAAGATAGGAACTGGAAAGATAGGGCTTACTTTTTACCCATAAAGTTAGAAGAGCTGAATAAAAATAGTAGTCTAATACAAAATCCATTATACTAACATAGCAAATCCCTTTACTCAATAAGTAAGGGGATTTTTTTATTAACTGGTCTTAGTATTGAAGCTGTTTAAACTTTCCCTTTCGGGTTAAACTAAGTCTTTTAGAATAGCTTGTTCCAAAATTTACTCAACGTAGCGATGCTATGCTTCGCAAATTTTGAAAAAATCAATTCAAAAATACAATACTTTCACCTCAGAAACGGAAAGTTTAAACAGCTTCATTATAAAATTCTATCGACAGTACAAGAAATGGGTACGCCATTTTCATAATAAAACATTAAAACGAGTCATTTACTGGATTTTAATGCGAATTTCACCATAATTTGGCATGGTTTTGGTTGCTTTTTATCGATTGAAGAATAAATTCTACGTTATTTTAATAACTTTTGATGCCTTAAATGAGTTTGTATTAGCAGTTAGCTAATGCTGTTTTGCTGAAAATTCTTCTGTTAATAATTTAAAATATGATTTTTTACATAATTAATAAGCATATAAACGTTAATACTAATTCATTGTGCTTGCCTATTAAGCAAGAAAAGTTCTATAACAAAGGGCTAGCTTTTATATTTGTCTCGATTCTTTGTTTGTCTTATTGGAGTGCTCAAGGGCAAGCAATAAAAAATAAGGTGCAACCAAGCGAGCCTATCAAAAATGCTGTTTCGTCTGAGGTAGCGCTATTATGGGGAAAAATGGCTTTAAGGACGATGAAAAATACCCCTGGGGGTACGCCTACTTATGGCTCTCGGTCTTTGGGATATTTAGGATTAACCATGTATGAATGTGTAGTGGCGGGAGCAGTGAAGAAAAATTCATTAGCAGGAAAATTACAAGGATTAAATAACTTACCTAAACCTGAAAGTGGACAAACTTACAATTGGGCACTTTCATTAAATGCAGGACAAGCCTTTCTTTTAAAACAATTATATCAACAATCCGCCAAGAAAAACATTGATGCAATAGATTCTTTAGAGATTACTATTTATAACAATGAGCTTAAAACTACTGATGAAAAAGTAGCAGAACGTTCAAAAGCTTTTGGCTTATCTGTGGCTCAGGCAATTTTTGAATGGTCAAAATCAGACGGAGGACATGAAGGATATAAAAGAAATTTTGATACAGCTTATAAAGTGCCCGTAGGTAAAGGCTTATGGAAAGCACCTGTTAAAGGGCAATCAAAGGTTCCGCTTCCTTTACATCCATATTGGGGAAAAAACAGAACATTTGCACCATTGAATGGCGTATTGCCTATCCCGACAATGATTGGTTATGACTATAGACCCGAATCAAAATACTATGCTTACATGTATGAGGTTTATATGAAACGTAAGACATTGACGCAGGAAGAAAAAGAAATTGCCAATTGGTGGGGAGACGACCCTTCAGAAACATTTTCACCACCTGGGCATTCATATAACATTGCCAATTTTGCTGTAAAAGGAGCAAATCCAGATTTATTTAAAGCGGCCGAAACGTATGCTAAAGTTGGAATGGGAGTAGCAGATTCATTTATTAATTGTTGGAAAACAAAATATATTTATAATGCTCAACGGCCGTATTCTTTTATTTATTTCAACATTGATACCCTTTGGGATTTATATTGGCCTGAACCGCCCTTCCCAGCTTATTATTCGGGGCATGCTGTTCAAAGTGCATCAACTGCCACTATTTTGACAGATTTGTATGGACCAAATTTTAGTTTCGTTGATGATTCACACGTAGGAAGACCTAGAGATAAAGAGAGAAATACAGACTATAAAGTAAGAAGTTTTAATTCGTTTTGGGCTGCTGCCGAAGAATCAGCCATGTCGCGTTTATATGGAGGAATTCATACTCGACAAGATAATGAAGTCGGTTTAGCAGAGGGAAAAAAAGTAGGAAAGAATATCAATTCATTGCCTTGGAATAAAGTTCAAAAATAAGCTTAATCTAATTTGATAAATATATTACTGAAAAAATACAAATATAAAATGATGAACAATTTTAAATCATGGGTAAGTAAAGTCAATCAGGCTTTATTCAACCTTTTCTTACCGATAACCAAGGTAGGCGTATTTTTCCGACAAAACATCCATCATAATATTGTGACAAAACCTTTACTTTCTTATGAGAGAATACAACCCTCTCGTTTTCCAAAGAACATCACGCCATTTTTAATATTGTTGTGTTCCATGTTTTCTTCTTTTTATTTGAAAGCTCAGAATGCCCCTCTTGGATGCGATAAATACTACATGATTGTAAGTGAACTGCCAAATGCTACGCAAGGTAGTCGTTCGGAGATATACCCTTTTGGTGGTGCGGGAGCAGGTCCTGTGGGTTGTTCGATTAGTGGAGGTGGAGAGGGTATTGTAGTAGACCCGACTAAAAACGTAGCCTATATCGCTACCTGTTGTTTTAAATCAGAAATTTTAGTGTATGATTTAGCCAAAGGAGCTTACTTGACACCTATATCAGTGCCAGGACAAGATTTACTAGATGTGGTATTGTCTACAGATAGAAATTTTTTGTATGTAACTAGTTATCAAGGAGTAACAAAGATTAGTACAACTACTAATACCGTAATAGATATTTATAGAACTAACCGCTTAACAAATAAAGATGTTGGATTATGGGGCGTTGCTGTTAATCCTTCTAACGGAAGAGTATTTGTAGCTACAAACTATTTTTCTGGAGGTGGGGTAAGTACCATAGAATCTGTAGATTCAAGCTATGTGGGTGCTTCAACATTGTTTGCTACAGCTCCAAGTGGATACAATTACCGTGGATTAAACTTTGCCGCTGATGGTACTCTTTGGGCTGTTGCCGCTGGTACTACTGGTCCTGATAGACTATTTCATTATAATGCATCAACTGGCGTTTTAATTGGTTCATTCGATTTTATCACTCCTTCTATCACAGGAACAGTTGGCGATGTAGAGGCATACGATTTAGCTTTTGGTCCTGATGGTAATTTATACATTACTACTTATTATGGTGACTGCGTATCAAAATTTAATGTTACCACCAATACTTTTACGACTGAAATCGCTTATCAACCTGGGGAACAAGGTAAATCTATTGCCTTTGTATGTGGTAACTTAAAGTGTGCTGGCTGTGATGCACCCACTGTACTTGCAAGCGATATTAGCTTTACCCTCGGAACTTGTACAGGGTTTGTGCCTAACAACAATGGTACTGCTACGATTGCTAACCTTGTTTATAATGCATCAAAAGTTATTGAAGCTAGTATTAAAGAAGGCGAAACTTTTGGTACATCGCCAATTTTTGGTGCAGGTGCTAACCAAACGCTAGGTGCTGGACAAACATCATTCACTTTTACTGGTTTAAAGCCAGGAACTAAATATACTGTTCGTATCTGGTCAGGTAGTGATGCTTGTTATAACGACGTAACTTTTACAACATTAAATTTTAGCTCGAAGGTAATAACCTCAAGTGGGTCGATTCTGTGTAATCCTGGTATTGCTACACTGAATGCTACCTGTCCTGTAGGTTTAATCCCACAATGGTATAACTCAGCAACTTCAACCACTGTGTTGGGTACAGGAAATACCTTTATCTTTAATGCAACCTCAACCATTTCATTCTTTGTTGGTTGTAAAGCAAATGATAATCATTGTGGCGTGGCAACGGCTAATAGAACACAATTGACAATTTCTGTGAGTAGCACTCCAGCTCCTCCATTACCAGCGACGGTGGCAGGAGGATTAATATGTGGTGCTGGAAGCCTTGATTTAAAAGCTACTTGCGCACCTAGTTTTACTCCTATTTGGTATGATTCACAAAGTTCAGTAGTTATTTTAGGAGGAGGTAGTCCTTTCACAGTACCAGTAACTGCTACCAAAACATATTTTGTAGCTTGTAAAGATTTAGTGAGTGGTTGTGAATCGCCAGCAGGTAGTAGAACGCCAGTTGTGGCTACATTTAGCCCAATTCCTGACCCTGTCATATCAACTTCTACTTCACCAGTTTGTGCAGGTACAAATGTTATTCTTTCGGTTACACCAGCTACTTCTACGTATGCTTGGACGGGTCCAAATGGTTTTACTTCATCTGTTCAAAGTCCACAGCTTAATAATATTCAAGTTAGCCAAGGTGGAATTTATAGTGTAGAAGTAAGCAATGGACTATGTTCTAATACTACGATGATTAATTTAATTGTTTTTGATAGGGCACTGGGTATAACTGCCACGTCTACCAATTCAACTTGTGACCAAGACCTTGCAAAAAATGATGGTACGATAAAGCTTGCAGGATTTAGCACAAATTTGAGATATGATATTAGTGCAGGAGGAACTTATACGGGAGGAAAACTATACGCTACTTCAACGGCTATTCCAACTGACGGAGTGTTAAGGTCTGATGTACCTAATCCAACAACAGTTGTTCAGCAATATACAGTGCGTGTATTTAATGCAAATGATTGTTTTTCAGACCATACCGTGACCATCCAACAAGTAACTTGTGATTGCGGTGTTGCTAGATGTATTCCTTATACCATCAGCAAAACGAAAACCGCTGTTAAAAAAGACTTGATTCGTACAGTTGACTAATCATAAAATAATATTTTCGAAAAAGGCTAGATTCAATCATCTGAATCTAGCCTTTTTGTTTTAAACAAGTATTGTATGGGCGAGCCAAACTAAAATACCTTGCAAAAGCATGGTTCCATCTAAAATACCGTAATGATAAAAAGGAAGATTTTGGATAGACTTAATATTTAAAAAAAATATAGTACTGATTCCAGAAATAATAAAGGCAGGAAGGATAAAGTGAAAAGGAGCATTTGAATAATGAAAACAACTAATCAACAAGAATAAGACCATTAAGCAATTGGCTATTCCTAATGATTTTTTTCTACCAATAAAATTTGGAATAGTAGTTAATCCCGACTGAATATCAGCGTGCATATCTCTAATATCAAATGGAATGGTGATGGCAAAAACAAACAAAAAACGCTCGATAAGCATAATGCTAACGTGCTCTGAATCAAAATGCCTTCCTGATTGAATGATGGGCAATAATATAGTAGTTGCTGCCCAAACTATGGAAATAAGAAATATTTTTAGGAAGGGTATTTCTCTTAATCGAAAAAGATATTTTTGTTTTTTGAAGACGGGTAATGAATAAAAAAATGTAATTAAAGCAAAAGGAGCTAAGGTGATTAAAACTTCTTTTTTAGCAAGCAATACAGCGATTAAGAACCCTATTACAGAAAAAATTACTAAGACATAAAAGAGGTTTAAGTATTCTTTTAGCCACTTATGTTTATCATCATTTAAAGCCTCTTTATTGGTCAGTAGTGTAACAAGACGGTGTAAATTGTAATCAAACAAGGTAGCAAAAAAGATAATAAACAAATAAGGGTGCCACTGGGGAGCCATCCCCAATTGCAATTGGGTTTCTACCGTTAGTGCCACTGCCGCCAACGAAATGTAAATATTGGAGTTTATTAAAAAATTAAAAACCTTCAATGTTTTGAAAATTATCGGCGTTTTAAGAAAACGATTATAAAGTTAATAAACCAAAATTTTGGAGATTATTGACAGGCTTATTGAACCAAAACAATTCAAAATCTTCTAGTCCATACGTTTCGTAATGTGTTTTTACTTCTTGAAACGTATAAACTTTTGAACTTGAAGCTGAAATCAATTTAAGTATTTCAACCAGCCATTCGCCTTGCTTTTGTTCCACAGCAATATTAAAGCTTTCCTTTTTATCATGAAAGGATAGACTAGCAAGATTTAAGAGCCTACCTTTTTGGTTTTTGGTAATATACTTAACCGTTGGTTTTGTGCCTAACCAAACAATTTTGCTACTAGGCTTTAGGGAAACATCCTCCTCTTGATTGACGGCTTGCTCAATATAATTTTTGGGTATTTTTGTTTTAGGTATTTTAAAATCAAACCATTGATTCAAGTTTAAATCAAAACCAATACCATGCATAAAGTTGAATAGAGACTTTTTCAATCCGTCGCTAAATAACCCATGGTCTGTACCAGTTGGATCAATATGGAAAATGTCATTATTGGCAAAAGTGCCAATTTTAGCGCTTTCTTTTTGAACCTTAAATTGTTCAGGATACATTCCGACAGGGCTATGAGCCGTCATTGCGAATTGATGCCAAAAACCAGATTGTAAAATGCCCAATTCAAACATCTGGCGTACCATTTCTAGTGAATCAATTGTTTCCTGTGCCGTTTGGGTCGGGAAACCGTACATCAAGTACGAATGTACCATGATACCGGCTTCTGTAAAATTACGCGTTACTCTGGCTACCTGAGCTACCGTTACTCCTTTTTGAATTAATTCTAAGAGTCTATCAGATGCCACTTCCAACCCTCCAGAAACCGCAATACATCCAGAGGCTTTCAATAATAAGCATAGGTCTGCTGTAAAGCTTTTCTCAAAACGAATATTTGTCCACCAAGTAACGGTTAATTTTCGCCTGATAATCTCTAAAGCCAATGAACGCATTAGGGCAGGAGGGGCGGCTTCATCAACAAAGTGAAACCCATTTTGCCCTGTCTGAGTCATCATTTCCTCCATTCTATCACAGAGTATTTTGGCAGAGATAGGTTCATAAAGCTTGATGTAATCCAATGAAATATCGCAGAAAGTACATTTACCCCAATAGCAACCATGCGCCATCGTAAGTTTATTCCATCTGCCATCGCTCCACATTCGGTGCATAGGATTTACAATTTCTATGACAGAAATATATTTATCCAAAGGTAAATCAGCATAGTCTGGCGTACCCACAGCCGACTGTTTGTAATCATGTGTATGGCTATTATTGATGTATTTTACCTCGCCGTCTACTAACGTAAAAGTCCTTTTTAAATCTTCTTGTTTTCGCTTGCCTGCTAAATGTTCAATTAAATTATCCAAAGGTGCTTCACCGTCGTCTAAGGTAATAAAATCAAAAAACTCGAAAACTCTTTTATCAGAAAGCGAACGTAGTTCTGTATTCGGGAAACCTCCACCCATGGCAATTTTCACGGAAGGAAAATGTTTTTTAATCCATTGACCACAACGAAAAGCACTGTATAAATTACCCGGAAAAGGTACTGTGATCGCTACCAAGTTAGGATTGAAATCAACCATTTTAGTTGCTAAAATCTTGATGAGTAATTCATCTATATAAGTGTATTCTTGCGATAATGCTTCATACAGTTCATCAAAACTGTTGGCCGAGCGACCTAACCGTTCGGCATAACGGCTAAAGCCAAAATGTGCATCAACGCATTCAACAATAATATCCGAAATATCTTCAAGGTAAAGTGTAGCAAAGTGCTTGGCTTTATCTTGTGTTCCCATGGTTCCAAAAGCCCAATCTAGTTCTTCTAATTGAGTAAAGCGACTGGCTTCTGGCAAAAAATCTTCTTGACAAATTAAATGTGATAAAGTTGGGTTTTTCCCTTGTAAAAAAAGTATTACAGCATCAATCGTGTGGATATAGTGGTCTTTAAGGGCTATAATGCGTTGAGCGTTGTCTGATAATGGTAGTGCTTGACTTTCAATTTGAGCAAACAGATTCAACAGACCTTCTTTTGAAAAAAGGCTTAATATTACTTCAATTCCTAAATCAGCTTGATTAGAAATAATATGTTTCGTATTCAAAAAACCCTTTATATAGGCAGTAGCTGGATACGGTGTATTCAGTTGCGTAAAAGGAGGGGTTATTAAAAAAACTTTAGGATTGTTCAATGCCTGTTGTTTTTAATATGATAATATATAAATATGTAGGGACGTATTGCATACGTCTTGATGAATTAATAAACGTATTGTATTGCGATAATGGAATTCTATAATGCGTTTTAGGTTAATTGTGTTATTCGACGTATATACTATACTTATAAATTAATGGGAGCGTATGCAATACGCCCCTACGTTTATGTTTTATCGTGCCACTTCAATCTTATACTTCTTACCTTTCATCTTTTCATCACGAATGGTTTGTAGCAATTCTTTTACTTTTTCTTTTTTCACGGCAGCGAAAGAAGTGAAATCTTTTACCTCGATAAGTCCTAAATCACCTTTTTCTAATTTGCCTTTTTGAGAGAAAAAACCGACGATGTCAACCTTGTTGAGTTTGTTCTTCTTGCCTCCACTAATATAAATTGTCAGGAACTCAGGTGCTTGGGGCAAAGGATTATTTTCTGGCAATTCTAATTCCTCTAAAGAATCATCTACATAGCTCGGACGATGCTCATTACGAGAGAAAATTAAATAGGCCGTGCCTTCCGCATTCATACGAGCCGTTCTTCCGTTTCTATGAATAAACTCATGAGCCTGTAAAGGCAGGTGATAATGAATTACGTGTTTCATCTCAGGAATATCTAACCCTCTAGCCGCTAAGTCGGTCGTAACTAAATAACGAACACTGCCATTTCTAAATTGAATCAAAGCACGCTCACGGTCGTCTTGGTCCATTCCGCCATGATAAAAAATAGCATAAATACCCATATCTTGTAGTAGCTCGCAAGTACGTTCAGCGGCATCTCTATGATTTAAAAAAATCAAGGCAGATTCAGAATTAATTGAGCAAAGCAGATTGAACAATGCATCAATTTTATCTTTTTGTTCTGAAATAACCACTTTCATTAACAAACCCTCGGCTACTTTATCTTCTGGAATAAAATTCAATAAAGTAGGAAAAGAAACACCTGTAAATTCAGGAATTTTGATGCCTTTAGTAGCCGACACCAATACTCTTTTATTGAGTTTTCGTAAACCACCAATGATGAAAGACATTTGCTCATGAAAACCAAGGTCTAGCGATTTATCAAATTCATCTAATACCAAAGTTTTGATACCATCCAGATTAAAAGACCTACGTGTTATATGGTCGGCAATTCGCCCAGGAGTACCGATTAATACCGCTGGCGGATTACTTAAATTTTTAATTTCAGTACCAACATCATGTCCGCCATAGCAAACATTTACTTTATAGCCAGTTGACATTTTCTTCCAAACCTGTTCGATTTGTAAAGCTAATTCACGCGATGGAGTAAGAATTAAACACTGTACAGAAGGAACATCAGGCTTTAATAATTGCAAAATAGGCATTAAAAAACCAAGGGTTTTTCCAGAACCAGTAGGTGATATTAAAAGTATATTATTGTCTTCAACGATAGCTTTTTGAGCCGCTTCTTGCATCGGATTCAAAGCTTCAATCCCCAAGTTTTGAAGAATTTGTTGTGTTGTCTGATTGGTTTCCATACCACAAAGGTAAAACAAAATATCTGTTTAATTGGAGTAGAAAGAATATTGAGAATAGGGAGGTGAAAGAAGAAAACGAAAACATGAAATTTAGTATAAAATTCTTTAATGCTATTAGTTTAATAGACTTAATTATTTAAATTTATGACGACTTAATAACACCGTTATCATATAATAGAAAAAATATCAAATAGTCACTAGAACAATTACCTGTGTTAATTAAACAACAATAAATCTTCTACAAAATGACGACACAACAAGCTGAATTATGGCAAAAAATCAGAAATTTCTCACTTGATGATAACTCCGTTGTATTTAAGTTCTCTGACCGTGTTGCTCGTGAAAATGGATGGACAAAAGCTTATTCTCTTCGTGTGATTGAAGAGTATAAAAAATTTATTTTTCTTTGTTGTATTGCTGATACAGGCATAACACCTTCAGACTCTGTTGACCAAGTATGGCACCTACATCTTACGTTCACTAAATCTTATTGGGTTGATTTTTGTAGAAATACCCTAGAGAAGGAGATTCATCATAATCCTACAAAAGGAGGGGAGAAAGAAGCTTTGAAATTTAATGATTTTTATACGCATTCGCATCAATTGTATTTTGAAACATTTGGAGCAATACCACCAGAAGATATTTGGCAGGATAATCATACTCGATTCTCGGAAATAGACTTTCAAAGAGTGAACTTAAAAAAGTTCTGGTTAGTAAAGAAACCTAATATTTCGTTTATTCAAGTAATAGTCTTGCCAATTGCGGTTTTTATTTTGGGTTTGTTTGTCCAAGCATCTGGCAATATTCTCATGCCCATTATTCTAACTACCGTAATTATGACAGGCGTGCTTTATGCTGTTGTGAAAGCTGCGAATAACAATAATTTGGATAGAAAACGTTTTCCCAAAAATAACAATAATACAAATGCAGATACCACTAGTGGATGTTCTATTTCCAGTAGCTTTGATAGTGATAGTCATGAACATACTAATGATAGTGGTTGTAGCAGTGGTTGTTCTGGATGCGCAGCTTCTGGCTGTAGTGGTTGCGGAGGAGGTGGGGATTGAGGTTTTAAATTTTATTAAAAGTGATATAATATAAATATCTATTCATCCAAAATGCTTACGAGCTACTTGCCAAATAATTTTAGTTGGAACAGGCATAATTCCATTAGCTTGCTGTTGAATAGAAATATCTGCTATAATTTTCCAGTGCTTGGCTAAATCACGGTAGGCATTCCAAACTGTATTACTGGGGTCATAGATATGTCCAGGTTCTGAGCTGACACCATTTAACTCCATAATTTTGATATTTTTACCTTCGTATAAGTCTTCAATGGATTTTACTTTCATATCAAAACGGCCGTAATGAAAACCATCAATAGGTAAGGCGATTTTATCAAAAACTTGGTTGATTTTTTCATTAATCAAGAAGTTGTTATCTAAAAACTTTGTACCTCTGCAATGGTTGCCAATGGGCTCTAGTAAACGTTTTTCTCCTATAGGTATTACTTCTTTTATTTTTTCACCCAAACGTATATACATATTTTCTAATTGAAATCTGGCACGTGTATTTGCTTGCATCAATTCTTCAATGCTTGATTCTCCATCACCTATTACAGATAAAAACTCTTTACGGGTAATAGAGCTAACTTGTCCTGTTGACTGATTTGGATAGCGATAATAAAGCACCCCCAATTCAATATCAAAAGGAATAAACTCTTGAATAATGAAATCTTCTTGAACAGATTGTAGGTATTTTTCCAGAGATGTAACATCAGCAATTTTTTCTACCTGCGACCCTCTTTCTCCTATATTTGGCTTGCAAATGATGGGGAAATCAAGCTGATTTGCTATTAATTGTTGTTGAATACTGTTTAATGAAGTCCCTTTCGATACAAAGAAATAAGTTGGCAGAAATTCCGCAGGAATTTGTTTAAGAATCTCAATTTTACTTTCTCCAAAGAAACCCCCATAGTCAATACAAGGGTCGGCATTGGTAAAAAAAGTAAGTGAGCGAGTACGAGTAGCTTGATAAAGCCAATAGGGGAGTAGGGGAATATAAAACACCCACCATGTCCAATATTCAAAATTCGTAAGTTTAATGAGCCAAAGGGGTAATTGTATTTTATTCATATCACAAACTTACGCATATTGTGGAAATGGTAGATGTCGGTAATCAGACAGTTTTGGTTTTTATGCTGCTATATGCTTTATGCTGTAAGCTGTAGGCTTTTTTTGCTTTTGGACTTCGGCTTTTAGCTTTCAGTTAAAGCTTAGCTATCTATTTTTAAGAGCAATTACTAACGTCCTAATAAACAATTGGAAATAATTACTAATTCACAACTCGCTAACTAACAATTGAAAATAATCACTAATTCACAACTCGCTCAATCACTAACTAATCTACTGTCCTAAGTGTTGAATTTTATCCCTTCGAGGGATGGTCAGAATTTGTTTTTGTCGCCCGTCGATATAATGCACCTTTCCATTGATAAAAATCCCTTGTTCCTCTAGCATTACTCTTACTTCTTTACCGCCCCATTCTGGAATTTTTACTTTCGCATTTAGCTCTATCGCATAAGCCGTGTTTTCATTCAAAGGATATTCACCATTACCCGGTACGCCTCCTTGCATATCCCACATACCAATGGTTGTTCCTGCTGCATGACCGTGATAGCCTACTGGGTGCGAATATATTTGAGCCACCAGACCATCTTGTTCTGCTTTGCGGAGGGATAATGCTAAAATTTGATTGCCTGTCATGCCCACTTTAAAGAAACCCGTCATAATATCTTGTAGATGATTTCCCGCTACCAACGCCTTTCGTAAATATTCTGGAAGTTCTGCCTCTTCAGGACGTAATACATAAGCTAATTCTTGTACATCTGTATTCAACCGAAGATAAGTAATGCCAAAATCACAATGCAATAAATCACCTGGCAGTATTATATCCTCCGCTGGGCGACGGTCGTAAGGCCAATTAGTTTTGTCTGGGTCGGGTCGTTGAATATCCACCGTTGGATGAAACCAAGTATCTAGTTTTAATTCGGCTACTCTTTCACGGAGATACCAAACTACATCTTCAGTAGTAGTTACACCTGGAACAATTACTTTCTCAGAGAATGCCTCGGCTATAATTTGATGCGTAATACGGTCAAGGGTTTCGTAAAGTGCTATCTCACGAGGCGTTCTACTTTCTAGCCAACCAACAGCCAATTTTTCACTAGAGATTAGTTTCTCTTGGCTTTTCTTGGATAGACTTTGTACCAAACCCTCATGTTCAGAGTGTGATAAACCATCAGAATGTGCATATTGCTCTGAAACATCAATCGCAATTTTCTTAGGGTTTCGCTCCTCAATCAACGCAGAAAGACGTTTCCATTGATTAGGTTCTTCATCTGGTTTCCAAGCAGATTTAAAAATTGTTCCTACATTATAGCGAGCAACGGCCAAACATTCTAAGCCTTCTTTTTCACCCTTATCGTAAATCAATAAAATCGTTCTTCGACGAGCATTCAGCCAAGTAGATGGCAACATCGTTTTAATAATAGGGTCTTCGTTATATTCACGGGCAATTATTAACCACATATCAATACCTTGTTTTCGCATTAATGAAGGTAACAAGGTTTTAAAACGTTCTTCCAACAATTGGTCTTGCAAAACGGCTCTATCTTTTAATGCTAAAATTTTAGGAATATCCTGTGCATTAATGGAGTATGAGAAAATAAATAGGCTAATAAAGAGAAAGAATAGTTTGTTCATGATGAAGGAATTTGATTCTTATAAAAATAAGGGAATTTATCTAGATTCCTTCTTAAAAGTATGTATTCGTCTATGTAAATATTATTTCTGTTTTGATTATATTTGTTTTACAAACTTCGACACCCAATGACACCAGAAGAATATGCTAATGCTTATTTAGTAAATGAAATAACTGTCATTCAAAACTCATATAGAAAAAATGCTCTTTCTAAACTAAATGATTTTGAAAAGGCAATAATTTATAAATATACAGACGATGGTTTTGAAGAGGTGAATGAAAAGTTAAGATTAAATAAAGGTATAAATGATACGTATTTTGGTAAGCTTGTTTATAATAGTCTTAACAAAATAGATATTTTTATTGGGAATGTTTATAGAGGAGTTAATTTATCTACTGCTGATAGAAAACGCTATGAATTATCATTTTTAAATAATACTCCAGTTATTGAATATTCTTTTATTTCAACAAGTAGAAGTCAATTGATTGGGAATCAATTTGGTGATATTCGTTTTGAAATATTCACTACTACAGGTAGAAATATTGAAAATATCTCAAAATATCCTGATGAAAAAGAGGTTATTATTCCATGTAATGCTAAATTTAGGGTAATCAAAATTGATATTAATTTTATACAACTAATTGAAATATGATATGGGAGAGATAACAAAAGTTTCAGATAAAATTGAATTAATTCATACGCCTACTTTTTTTGAAGTAGAAGCTAGTTATTCTTTTGATGAAAAAGATGGAAAGCTAGAGTTGGAATGGATTGAAATGGAATTAGCTTTTGCCAAACAAAAATTAATTGAAGGAGCTTCAACGTTGCAGAGAAATACAATTTCACAATTGATGGATTTGATTGGAAAACTGACGCTAAAAAAAGAAAAATTAACTGAAAAACCTTTAGAATTATTCTCTAACGAATTTGATAATACAGAAGAAAATACTGCTTGGCATTTACATAAAAAAGCTCAATCTGGGTTTGAAACTAAGTAGTACCTTTCCCAAGCATTACTCACCTTGATGAATCCAAATATATTTTTTGTCATTCCAATAAATGATACCTCCAGCTAAAAATCCACTATCTTCATAAGCTTCAATTAGTATTGCTTCGTGTGATAATTTGATTTCTTTACCACCAATTATATCACCACTCTCTTTATCAAATTGTGTTTCTTTTGCCGTTTTCTCATTATAGACAGACCATTTGTCAATCCAGTTGAAATTATCTGAATCGCCTAATTTTTTACCTGCCCCAAATAAATGATACTCATTGGTTTTACCATGAATCAATAACACGCCTTTTTTCTTACTGAGTTTTTCAGTGGCAAGAACAGCAATATCCTGTGCTTTATCTGCATTAAAATCTGCTTGTAGAAATGCAGGTTTTAAAGATTGAATTATTATATATTTTTTATCTAATCCCTTTTCAATAAATGCTTTTTTAAACCAAGATGGTAATGCTTGAGCATTTGTCTTTAAAGAAGAAAGTAATATGAATAACAATAGTGAGAAATATTTCATGTTATAAAAAGAAGTTCGTTATATACGGATTTCTGTAAAAGTCTTGATATTACCAACCGATGTTGGTGAGTAATGCTGATATACAATCGTCATTTCAGTTGTTGTTTTTCAGTTTTCGTTTTAATCAATAGGTTCCCATAATTCAATTTTATTGCCTTCTGCATCAAGAATATGAACAAATTTACCATAGTCGTATGTTTCAATTTTATCAACAATGATTACCCCTTCTTTTTTCAATTCTTCAACAAGTGTTTCCAAGTTTTCAACGCGGTAATTTATCATAAAATCTTTCGTAGAAGGTTCAAAGTATTTTGTGGTTTCAGCAAAAGGCGTCCATTGGGTCTGTGCTTTCGTAGTGCTGTCTGGACTTTCATACCACTCAAAGGTTGCTCCGTATGGATTTGTCTCTAAGCCAAGGTGCTTTTTATACCATTCTGTCATTTTCTTTGGGTCTTTGCATTTGAAAAATATGCCCCCAATTCCTGTTACTTTTTTTATTTTATTACTGCTATTTGTTGTTGTGATTGTTTTAAAAGCAAAACCAAGACAAAAGGTTGTCACGAGAGTAAAAATTACAAGTATTGTTTTTTTCATAACTATCAAGTTTTTGTTTTGTTGCGATAGACTTTTATACCTATCATCAACGAAAAGTGCTTTTCTAAGCAAGATAGCCTTTATTATCCAAAAACCTTAGTCCCTTTTCCTGTAGTTATCAAACTAAATAAACTTGCTTGAACTAGCTGTTCCCAAGCCCCTGAACAAGCATCATAACACGCTATTGTCGGTATTAAACCAACGTGTGTAAAACGTACTTGTGTTTTGTTGTTTATTTCATTAATCTCAATAATTATCTTTGTACCTGTCCATTCAGATTTGTCGGTAAAAGAATTCAATTTACTATCGGTTACAAGCCAAACAATTTTTTCGTTCGGAATAAATTCTACTATTTTCTGTTTTGAAAAATGATGCTCCTTCATTCGATAATCAAACTCATCAGCCAGTTGATTGGTGTTGCCTTCAATTTCTCCTTGGCACCAGCCACGAACATTATTGATGGCACTAAATACTTCCTCTGGAGTTTGGCTTACAAAAAAGGTAGTGGTATAGTTGGATGTCGCCATTTTCTTTTCGTCTTCAGTTTGTGGGTTTTCTTGGCTGTTGGGCTGTCCAGTACCTGTTGTAATAAGGCTATACAAACTTTTTTTGATATAGGTGTTCCAAGCATTTTCACAAATATCATAACACTCATAATCAGGCACTAAGCCTACTTGTGTGAATTGTAGTTGTGTTTTGTCGTCTTTTTCGGTTATTTCAAAAACCATTGTATTGCCTTTCCATTCGTCTTTGTTTTGGGTGAAACTAAAATAGTTGTCTAGTACCTGCCAAATTACTTTTTTGTTAGGAATAAGTTCTATCGTTAGCATCTTGCAACGATGAACATCTTGATAATGATAGTTCCATTCGCTATACAGTTTGTCTGTAGTGCCTTCAATCTCTTCACTCCACCACCCACGAACATTGTTAATGGCTTTGTAAACTTCTTCCGCAGTATTATCAACTAAGATAGTTGTTGTAAAATTAGATGCTTTCATGTTTCTTTCTTTAGTATTATAATACAAATATATTGTCTAATATTTACTTTAAGGAGGTGTTAAATAGACTTTATAATGGGTTGATTTGGACAAAATAAATTGTTATTTTTACTCAAAAAAAGCAATGAAACATCTCACTATTATCGTTCCTAATGGCGAAAATAACCTTAGTAGTATTTCAGGTGCGTATGAAATATTTAATAAGGCAAATAACTATTGGAAAGAAAACTTCAAGAAAGAATTGTTTACCATTCAACTAGCTGGAATTGCTGAAAAAGTAGATTTCAATGGGGGATTATTTACAGTGAAACCACATTTGAATATTTCGGCTATTGAAAAAACAAATCTTATCGTTATCCCTTCCTTAAATCATAATTATAAACTTGCGTTGAAAGACAACGAGTTGTTAATACCATGGCTGGAAAAACAATATAAAAATGGAGCAGAAATTGCGACTATTTGTACTGGGGCGTTTATGCTTGCAGCATCTGGAATGCTTAACGGAAGAAGTTGTTCCACCCATTGGTCGGTTACTGAAAACTTTAGAATGATGTTTCCAAAAGTTAACTTGCAAATTGATAAATTAATTACTGATGAAAACGGCATTTATACCAATGGCGGAGCGTATTCATTTCTTAATTTAATGCTATACCTGATTGAAAAATATTATGACAGGCAAACGGCTATTTATTGTTCAAAAGTGTTTCAGATAGAAATGGATAGAAATACGCAGTCTGAATTTGTCATTTTCACAGGGCAAAAAAAACATGATGACGAAGTGGTTCTTCAAGCACAGGAATACATTGAAAAGAATATCGCCGAAAAAATCACTATTGAAGATTTATCTACCAAGTATAATATTAGTAGAAGAAATTTTGACCGAAGGTTTATTAAAGCAACGGGTAATACTCCTATTGAATATTCGCAAAGAGTGAAAATTGAGACCGCAAAAAGATCATTTGAAACCAACCGTAAAACGATTAATGAGGTAATGTATGAAGTAGGTTACACTGATGTAAAAGCATTTCGAGAAGTCTTTAGAAAAATTACAGGTATGTCTCCGTTGGAATATAAAGGGAAATATTACAAAGAGGCTGTATTGAATGTATAAATTTTGATAGCTACAAAGTCGTTTAGGAGCTCTGCTGACATTTTGGGCTTAGCAATGTAAGGGATGATATTCTTTAGAAAAATAGATGTTATAAACCAAAAAATATTTGGTTCATAGCATTGCTTTGTTTCTTAAAAAGTTTAATTTAGTAATTGCTATTTATTTTTATTTTATTATGTCAAATCAGCATTCACAACTTTATGTCAAAGCTAAACAAATATGGAGTACGGTAGTAAAAGAAGGCCCTGGTTATCCCTTAGAATTAAAATTACAACTGGAGATACACAAGCAACTTCTTAATCTCTTTCAGCCTGGTACTTATTACTATTATGTATTCAATATTTTTCAGGCAGATTTTGACTTTGTAAGTCCTGGAGTTACCAATCTATTAGGCTATCTGCCCGAAGAAATGGATATTCATAAATTCTTGGAAATAATACATCCTGAGGATAAACCCTACTTTATGCAATTTGAACAACGGATTGCTGAGTTTTTCAAAGATTTGCCGTTTGAGAAGATATCAAAATATAAAATGCAGTACGATTTGAGGATGCGTACAAAGGACAACCGTTATGTACGAATACTACATCAAGCATTGCAAATAGATTTTGACGAAACAAACTACTATCGTACTTTGGATGTAGACACAGATATATCACACATAAAAAAAGACGGAACACCTTCTTTTTCAATTATTGGACTTGACGGAGAACCATCATATTATAATATTACCGAGACCAATACCCTCACCTTATCAGAAGACTTGTTTACACAAAGAGAGCGGGTAATTTTAAAGATGATTGTAGAGACTAAAAGCAGTAAAGAAATAGCTAATACGCTTTTTATAAGTCCACATACGGTAAATGCTCATCGTAAAAACATATTGAAAAAAGCTAAAGTTACAACGCCTGTAGAACTAGTGTGCAAAGCATTACATGAAGGTTGGGTATAAATTATCAATTACACAGTTTAATGCTGCGAAAGCATCTATTTTCTCCGATTTCAACTGTATTATCTTGCTATTGATGAAAAAAAAATAGCTAGTACTAGCTATTTTTTTTTCATCAATAGCAAGATAATTTGCATTAGTTTTTATAAAACTGATTCACCTATAAATAATTCTTCTGAGTCTTTATACCTCTATTCTACCATGTGGTAAGCTAGAGGTGATTCAGATTTAGTTAAGCAAGTATCAAGTGGTTTCTGGAAGTCTTCATATATTATATAATCACTATAAATTAAAATTACTAAGATGAAAATTAAAGTTTTACTAATAACTTTTTTTTTAAGTGCAGTATTTGCTGACACAACATTAGGACAAGAAAAAGGCGAAATGACATATTCGCATCAATGTTTTAAACAATTGGAAATTACCGTAAAAAATTATGGTTACTTGAAGGATAATAAAGCTTATGGGTGGGGCGTCAAAATAAAAAACAATTATAAAACAGCGGTTAAATTCACCTACAAACTTTCAGTTGGCGATGAGAAGTCTGGAGGTGGTCAGCCAACGTATTATATAGAACCAGGAAAAACTTGGTCAGTTGACTGGGGAAGACTTGCTTTGTTACTTAAAAGTAGCAGTTCTGATGAATATAAAGTTGATATTTGGGGACTATGTTTTGAAGGATATGATTGTTCAGATAATAACTATTTTGATTGTGAAGGAAGACAGATAAAGGAGAAATTATTTGGTAGTAACTGGAAGAACTCAAACAGTACTGGTCAAAATGCTAATAAGAGCAATGATCAAAATAATTTTACAAATGATAATCAAAAAACAAACCAAGCTACTTCTCAAGCCAACATAATGGAGCTCATCAGTAAAAAAAATAACCTCTGTCAGGAAATGTTTAATCTAGTAAAAAAGAATGGAACTACCAACCCAGTATATGAAGAGCTATGTGCAGGTACCTCCTCTAATTATTCAATTAATGATTATGCCCGCTTAAACAATGATATTACCAGATTGGAAAATGCAATAGGTATGGTATCTAAACAAGCACAACAAGCACAAGAAAAAATAAAAGCCCAAGAAGTAGAACAACAACGAATAAGAAAAGCACAGGAAACAAAAAGAGCACAATTTGATGGCGCTATCCAAAATGGTGATAATGCCTTGAGCAGTAAACAATATGATAATGCAATGAGTTATTACAGTCTTGCAAAAAACTATGCTCAAAACTCTAATGAAAGTACTTTTGCTCAAAACAAATACAATCAAGCCTTTGAAGGGAAAAAAACAGCTGAACGCCAGGTAAGGGTTGAAAAACAGAAAGAAAAAGATAGACAAGAGAATTTAGAATATGCTGGTTTGGCAACAGGTATGGGCGGTATGATGGCTATGCTAAACGATAGCTATAGTTATAAATGGTATGCAATGAAATTTCAAGCTGGCTTAGGCTATGAGAATTTGCCAATATATAGTAATAATGCAAGCCAATATCATGTAAATAAATCGTATATAGAATCGTTTACACTTCCAACTTTTCATATGGGTTTTAAAGCTGGCTTTTTTAATAACAAAGCAGTATCTTTTGTGCTTAACCCTGGGCTGAATGTTGGGTTTAGTGCATTTAGCCCAGGGACAAGTGGTGGTTATGTTGAATATGGGTCAACAGCATCATTATATTTGAGCCATAAAGCTCACTCAAGATTTAAAGTTTTTGCTGAAGGTGGCTATTTCAAAAAAGAAGGTAATTATTCTTATGATGAAGATGCGGCTCGTGGGGGTAACTCTGCTACTGATGATGTTAGGAAAGGCACTTTAAAGTATGATATTATAAAATATGGGGGTGGATTTATGTTTCATTGGGTATCCGACGGAAAAGAAACCTATCTTCGCCCTGCTGTATTTTATGAAAAACCTTCTTTCTTTGCAAAAGATGCAAAACCCGTTTTAAGTTATAATTTTCAAGTAAATATCTTAAGCGAAATAATGTTTGATTTTAGTTATGCAACGGATTATTTCATTGGTGGAGAGGTTGCATATCCAACAACTTTGCAACCAGAAAAGATGGATTATTTCAGCATAAAAATTATTAAACAAGGTAAGTTGTTTTAGAAGCTGTTTAAACTTTCCCTTTCGGGTTAAACTAAGTCTTTTAGAATAGCTTGTTCCAAAATTTACTCAACATAGCGATGCTATGCTTCGCAAATTTTGAAAAAATCAATTCAAAAATACAATACTTTCACCTAAGAAACGGAAAGTTTAAACAGCTTCTTAAGCAAAGCATCACTTTTCTACTTTAAATTTTTAAAATAATTGGTATTTACAGTAAATTGTGTCACGTAATCACCCCACAAGTAGATTTACTGACTATATAAATAAGTAAGTTGTTTCAATTGTTTGTATTACTATTATGTTTAAAAAAAGATGCTCTTGTGGTTTTCTTATGCTCTGTAAAATAAGGTTTTTAGGATTGATTATGAAAACTTCATTACTGAAATCTCTCTTTGGAATGGCAGTAGTCTGCATAATTGTTGTTTGCTGTAAGAAAGACGAAGACCTGCTTATGGTGAATTTACTTTTGGTAGCACTACATATTCAGGAAGTTGCTATACAACGCCTTCCTCATCTTGTTCTGGTTCAACAGATGTAATGATTGTATCGACGAATAAGGTTAATTCTTATATTATTTATAATATGCCAGCCAGTAGTTCTGGCAATTTTACTATTACTAATGGTTGGAGTGGTAGCATCTCTTGTGGAGATATTTATGTATTAGCCGTAAAAGAAGCAGGAGCATTATCTGCCAGCATTAATGGAACGCTTACCAAAACAGGAGCGAAGTCGTTCACGCTGACAACAAACATGACCGATAGCCCTTCTATGTCAACTACTACTACAAGTAAGGCAAATGGTAATTATTAAGAAGCTAGAATACGGTAAAATAAGTAAACTTAAAATCGACAGTATTACAATAATATTTTATATAGTAGCTACACCTATTTTTGAAAAAACTATCTTCTCATTGATTCAAGTGTTGAGCAAAGCGTTATTGACACTAAAATCAGAAGAAGTCGCACTCAAACTTAAGTAACTAATGTGTTATATTTCAGCAAAATGTATTACTCTTATTTGTTGTAATTTTACAAGCAAAGCTAAAAGATTGAAAGTTAAAATTAAAGATATTAAATTTTCATAATAGTTAAATTTGTGTTGTTTGAGTAGGCTTTTATACCTATCATCAACGAAAAGTGCTTTTCTAAACAAGATAGCCTTTATTATCCAAAAACCTTCGTTCCTTTTCCTGTAGTAATCAAGCTGAATAAACTTGCTTGCACTAGCTGTTCCCAAGCCCCTGAACAAGCATCATAACACTCGATTGTTGGCACTAAACCAACGTGTGTAAAACGTACTTGTGTTTTGTTGTTTATTTCATTAATCTCTATAATTATTTTTGTGCCAGTCCATTCAGATTTGTCGGTAAAAGAATTCAATTTACTATCGGTTACAAGCCAAACAATTTTTTCGTTGGGAATAAATTCCACTATTTTCTGTTTTGAAAAATGATGTTCCTTCATTCGATAATCAAACTCATCATCTAGTTGATTGGTGTTGCCTTCAATTTCTCCTTGCCACCAGCCACGAACATTATTAATGGCACTAAATACTTCCTCTGGAGTTTGATTTACAAAAAAGGTAGTAGTATAGTTTGATGTCGCCATTTTCTTTTCGTCTTCAGTTTGTGGATTTTCTTTGCTGTTGGGCTGTCCAATACCTGTTGTAATAAGGCTATACAAACTTTTTTGGATGTAAGTGTTCCAAGCATTTTCACAAATATCATAACACTCATAATCGGGCACTAAGCCTACTTGAGTGAATTGTAGTTGTGTTTTGCCGTCTTTTTCGGTTATTTCAAAAACCATTGTATTGCTTTTCCATTCGTCTTTGTTTTGGGTGAAACTAAAGTAGTTGTCTAGTACCTGCCAAATTACTTTTTGGTTGGGAATTAATTCTATCGTTAGCATCTTGCAACGATGTACATCTTGATAATGATAGTTCCATTCGCAGTAAAGTTTGTCTGTAGTGCCTTCAATCTCTTCACTCCACCAACCTCGAACATTATTAATGGCTTTGTAAACTTCTTCCGCAGTATTATCAACTAAGATAATTGTTGTAAAATTAGATGCTTTCATGTTTTTTTCTTTAATATTATAATACAAATATATTGTCTAAACTTTACTTTAAGGAGGTGTTAAATAGACTTTATAATGGGTTGATTTGGACAAAATAAATTGTTACTTTTACTCAAAAAAAGCAATGAAACATCTCACTATTATCGTTCCTAATGGCGAAAATAACCTTAGCAGTATTTCAGGTGCGTATGAAATATTTAATAAGGCAAATAACTATTGGAAAGAAAACTTCAAGAAAGAATTGTTTATCATTCAACTAGCTGGAATTTCTGAAAAAGTAGATTTCAATGGGGGATTATTTACAGTGAAACCACATTTGAATATTTCGGCTATTGAAAAAACAAATCTTATCGTTATCCCTTCCTTAAATCATAATTATAAACTTACGTTGAAAGACAACGAGTTGTTAATACCATGGCTGGAAAAACAATATAAAAACGGAGCGGAAATTGCCACTATTTGCACAGGGGCGTTTATGCTTGCAGCATCTGGAATGCTTAATGGGAGAAGTTGTTCCACACATTGGTCGGTTACTGAAAACTTTAGAATGATGTTTCCAAAAGTTAATTTGCAAATTGATAAATTAATTACCGATGAAAACGGCATTTATACCAATGGCGGAGCGTATTCATTTCTTAATTTAATGCTATACCTGATTGAAAAATATTACGACAGACAAACGGCTATTTATTGTTCAAAAGTGTTTCAGATAGAAATGGACAGAAATACGCAGTCTGAATTTGCCATTTTCACAGGGCAAAAAAAACATGATGACGACGTGGTTCTTCAAGCACAGGAATACATTGAAAAGAATATCGCCGAAAAAATCACTATTGAAGATTTATCTACCAAGTATAATATTAGTAGAAGAAATTTTGACCGAAGGTTTATTAAAGCAACGGGAAATACTCCTATTGAATATTCGCAAAGAGTGAAAATTGAAACTGCAAAAAAATCATTTGAAACCAATCGTAAAACGATTAATGAGGTAATGTATGAAGTAGGTTATTCTGATGTAAAAGCATTTCGCGAAGTCTTTAGAAAAATTACAGGTATGTCTCCATTGGAATATAAAGGAAAATATTACAAAGAGGCTGGTTTGAATGTGTAACTTTTGATAGTTACAAAGGTTGTTTTAGGTTTGGAGGGAAATGTAGGTGTACTAAAGCCCCCTAATTCAAGCGTTAAGTAATGCGTTACTTGGGGTAGAATTAAATCTTTGCAGTCGGAGACTGCAATTTTATTTGTCGTTCTAAGTCGAACAAAGACTTAGAACAGCAAGAGGCACACAGAACACAATGAGATAGGCGTTCTGTGTGCCACAGACCACGGAAGAGGAAACTATTCACTCTGTATTAAAAATACTTAAACTATATAATTATTATGAAAGTCTATATGAAGTATTTACTTTGGGGGTTTGCTATTTGTGTATTTTTAAGAATTACTTTGGGATTATATTTTAATAATCCTCAAATAGATATAATCCTAAATCAATTGAGCTGGGTATATGTAATTCTTTTTTTTGTTGGAGTAGTGTCTATACGTGGATATTTTTATTTCCTTAAGAAGAAAAACATTAAATAGTTGGTTTTTTTGTGAATAATAAAGTTGTCCTTTTCCGCGGTCTGTCTGCCAAAGACCACGGAAAAGGATTGTATCTGAAGTGTATTACCCTACCCACAATCTACATCCACCACAATCCCAACTCCTTTAAAGTCTTTAGACAATTCTATATTTTGTACTTGCTCAGCAATAAATGTTTTGGCTCCTTTTAGGTTGATAGCCTTTTCTAATTTTATCAAAATCTCATACAAATACTGATTGCGTACTCTTTCAACTAATGGTTTTTCGGGGCCTAAAACTCTTTGTGTACCTAGCTTTTCGATTAGCTGTAACGCTAATGCTTTGGCTGCTTTTTCAGCATTTGGTTGGTCGATATGCTTTAATGTAATCTTGATGATGCGGGTAAAAGGGGGATATTGAAAATCTTCCCGCTCTTTGATTTCATCTTGATACAAGCCTTCATAATCATTTTCGATGATTTGTTTGAGTATCTTTTGTGTTGGGTTATTCGTCTGAATCAATACTTTTCCTTGCGTTCCTCTTCGTCCTGCTCGCCCTGCTACTTGTGTTAACATTTGGAAGGCTCTTTCAGATGAACGGAAGTCGGGGAAATGAATCATTCGGTCGGCATCAAAAACACAGACAAGACTAACCTTTTCAAAATCAAGTCCTTTAGATACCATTTGTGTACCTACCAATATATCTACTTCTCCACTTTCTACTTCATTAATTAACGTCTGGAATGCCGTTTTTGTGCGGGTCGTATCCAAATCCATGCGGGCAATCTTAGCAGTTGGAAAAAATAGTTGTAATTCCTCCTCTAGCTTTTCCGTACCATAACCTCTGGTTTTCAATTTAGCAGAACCACAAGCTTGACAAGTCTTCGATATTGGTTCGTGGTGTCCACAATAATGGCAACGTAATTCTTGATTACTGTAATGATATGTCAAGCTAACATCACAATTAGGACAAGCTACAATAGTATCACAATCTTCGCATTGAATATAAGGCGAATATCCACGACGGTTCTGGAATAATATGGTTTGTTGTTTCTTTTCAAAATTCAACCCCATCGTATCCAACATCATGTTAGAAAAATCGCCTTTCGTCAGCTTTTGCTTACGGGCTGTCTTGATGTCAATCAGTTCAATATTGGGCAACTGAGTGTTACCAAAACGCTCTTTCATTTCCACAAAACCATATCGCGCTATTTTAGCATTATAAAAACTTTCGATAGAGGGAGTAGCAGAACCCAACAACACTTTGGCTTTTTGTCGGTGAGCTATCACCACCGCCACATCTCTGGCATGATAGCGAGGGGCAGGGTCAAATTGTTTATAAGAAGTCTCATGCTCTTCATCTACGATGATAAGTCCTAAATTATCAAAAGGCAGAAACACCGCAGAACGCACACCCACAATAAATTGGAACTTCCCAGATACTACACCTTTCCAAACCTCAACACGTTCATTATCCGAAAAACGAGAATGATAAATGCCCATTTTATCGCCAAATACTTTTCTGAGGCGAACTACAATTTGGGTAGTCAAAGCAATTTCTGGTAATAAATACAATACCTGCGAACCACTTTCTAATACTTGTTCTATCAGTTTGATATAAACTTCCGTCTTGCCACTACCCGTAATACCATGCAAAAGTGTGGTGTCTTTTTCCTGAAAGCTTTGCATGATTTCAGAGAAAGCCCTGTCTTGTGCTGGTGATAAAGTAGGAGCGGAAGTTTCAACGAAATCAAGGTCTTCTTCAAAGCGACTAACGATTACTTCAAATTGTTCAAGGACACCGTTTTTCAAGAGGGTATTCAATGAACTTTCCGAAACTTTGGCTTTAGTCAAGGCACTTTTTTCTAATCCTTTTTTATTTAATGTTGGTGTGCGTAATACCGGGACATATTTTAAATAATTCAGGATGACATCCAATTGCTTTGGTGTTTTTTCCAATTCCCCAATTAGGGCGGTTAGGTAGTTAGTATCTTCATAAAAGGTATTGAGCCTGATTTTTTTTAGAATTTTAGGGGAATATTTTTCACGTACTTCTTCAAAAACAATAATTGCTTTTTTCTGAATCAAAGACTTGATGATATGGTAAACATTTTTGACTTCAGCAAAACGGGCTAGTTCATCATAATTTAAGGATTGATGTTTCTTGAGTTCCTCAATGATTTCTACTTCTCGTTCAGTTAATAATTCAGGCTTGTCAAATTCAGGATTAAACTGCACTTTCGATAAGCTAGAAATCTTTAAACCCGACGGCAAAGCGATGTTCATTACTTCCCCTACAGTACACATATAATAGTCGGCTACCCAATAAAATAGTTCTATTTGCTTCGTATTTACCAAAGGGGCGTCGTCTAATACTTCTAAAATATACTTGGCATGATATTTTTCTGGAGGTTTATTATGGATGCGCGCAATAATAGCAGTTACTACTTTGGTTTTGCCAAATTGCACAATTACTCTAAGTCCAGTAGTGATACTGGCAGCATATTCACGCGGTACACGATATGTAAAAGTATTAGGTACTGCTACGGGAACAATTACATCGGCAAAAAGGGTGATTTCTTCTGTATAGGATGATGTTTGATTATTTTCTGAGGATTGCATTTGCTTGATTGATGCCTTCTTGTTATTCAAACAGGAATAAAATGGATGCTAATATTAAGCTCGGTGTTGTCGAGATTAAATGCAATTTACGGGAAATAATGTTTTGGTAATACAGCCGACAAACCCAAAGTAAAGAAATATAGTAGTTTTGTTTAATAACATTTTATATAATCTAAACGTATTACCGTCTCATGAAAGCACTTATTATTTTCTCCGTCACTACTATCATTAGTTTTTTAGGTTCTTTTCACCCTGGCCCATTGAATATGTCGGTTATTCAAGTTACCCTTAGAAAAAGCCTAATAGCGGGTCTATGGATGACTATCGGAGGCGTACTTCCTGAAATAATTTATGGATATTTAGCCGTAGAAGGCTTAAAAGTATTTGATAAATACCCACAGGTTTTTGAAATTATGCAATGGGCTATATTACCTGTTTTGCTATTAATAGGATGGAAGTATTTGAAACCAAAGCAAATGCAGGAAGAGCTTTCTAAGTCTGAAGAAATAAATGTAGATATTGAAGTGACTTCTTATTGGGGGGACTTTATTAAAGGTTTTTTATTGTCGTTTCTCAATCCTCCGATAATGGCTTTCTGGTTAGTTATTTTGATTAATTATCAAAACTATGAATACTTAAGAGTTGAGTTTTTGTTTGATAAAATTGCTTTTGTGTTGGGAGCAAGTGCAGGTGCTTTTATATTAAATTATTTATGTGCT
Source organism: Arcicella sp. GW822-FHT02H01 (assembly GCF_058802005.1). Lineage (NCBI taxonomy): Bacteria > Pseudomonadati > Bacteroidota > Cytophagia > Cytophagales > Flectobacillaceae > Arcicella > Arcicella sp. GW822-FHT02H01. The sequence goes on from NZ_JBXANT010000001.1 coordinate 4,108,194, forward strand.
TTGATTGCCATCAAGAAGAAGGGAGCGATTTTTCAATATTTATCGCAGAATATGTTTGATAAGATTATGGGCTGGACTTTCTTTTTAATTGCTTTCGCTCAAGTGATAAAATTGTTGGTATTTTAATTAAAAAAAAGTTTCATAATATTTTTTGAGAGTTTTAATATTATGAGTAACTATGCTATAATTTATTAAGCCACGAACAAATTTAACTCTTACATGTCACCTATTTTTACACCTCACAAGTGTATTCTATTTATCGCTTGTGCCCTATTAAGTTTTTGTATTAATGCCCAAAGACCAACTATTCCAATAACCTTTGGGAGTATCGATTTGAAAGATCTTCAGATGAAGACTTACGAAAAAGATACATCTGCTGAAGCCGTAGTACTTTGCGACTATGGCGAATATTCCTATTATTTTGGGGATGATTTGCCCAAAGTACATTACAAAAGACATATCCGAATTAAAATCCTAAAAAAGGCTGGCTTTAGTTTTGCAAGCCAAAAAATCCCTTTTTATTTATTTTCTGATGTAAACAAATCTGAATCAGTAAGTAACCTAAAAGCTATCACTTGGAACCTTGAAAATGGTTCATTAGTGAGCTATACAATGGGTCAGGAGGATTTTTTTGAAGAAAAAGGAAGTGGTAATACTTTTTATAAAAAATTTACGTTCCCACAAGTTCGTGAAGGCTCTGTCCTAGAATTCAGTTATGAATTAGAATCTGGCTTGTGGTATAGCCTACGGCCGTGGAATTTTCAGACAAACATTCCTACTATCTGGAGTGAATTAAGGGCTGAGATTCCTGCTTATTTTGATTTTAAAATAACCTTGATGAGCCTCCTCCCCCTACAAATAAAGGAAACAAAACAAGATGTTCGCAATTTTATGCGTGGGAGCATTCGTGACCCTTATCTTGACTATAGGTTTGCATTGGCAGATGCACCAGCCCTCAAACCTGAACCTTTTATCACGACCATCGAAAATTATCGGTCTAAGCTAGAATTTGAATTAGCCTCTACTTTTTTCCCTAGTCAGGGAAAAATAGATTATTCTCAGACTTGGGAAGCCCTTAATGAAACACTTTTAACGAGTGACTATTTCGGAAAGCAAATCAAGAAATATGATGAAGCCCAGAAGATAGCTGAAGTATTAAAAAGCCAAACCAAGGATTCATTGTCGTTATTAACAGCGGCTTATCAATATATCCAAAATTCGATGCAGTGGGATGGTGACAACAGGGTGTTCACCTCAGGTACTAACCTTAATAAAGTAGCAGAGAAAAAAATAGGTAACTCCGCAGAGGTTAATTTGATGTTGGTACGGTTGCTCAGAGAATGTGGTTTTGAGGCTAATCCCGTTATTTTAAGTACACGTGAAAATGGCTTCCCTACAGATTTAGTGTTATTAGATAGGTTTGATTTTACTATCGCTCATGTCGTACTAAATGGGAAAGATTTGTTATTAGATGCTACTAGTAAACTTACCAAAGTTGGGCAATTACCCTTAAGTTGTTTGAATGAAAAAGGAAGATTAATTGTCAAGAAAAATAGTCGTTGGATACCAATTACTGCACCACAAACTAGCAGAAAAGTAGTTTTAATGACGATGGATATGCTGCCTGACCAGCAACTCAAAGGAAATGTTGATATATCGTACTTAGGGCATGAAGCTATCTATTTCAAATCGGCGGTGCTTGCAAAAGGAAAAGATGCTTATTTAGCCGATTATAAAAAAAATAAGCCTAATTATGATTTTGGTAAAATAATATTAACTGGTGTTGACTCAGCCGAAACGATGCCTGTGCTAAAACTAACAACTACCTTAAACGAAGCCTATTCAATAGCAGGTGACCGCATCTACCTGTCACCCATGCTTGGAATGGGCGAAGACACTAACCCTTTTAAAACCCCTATTAGAAATTACCCAGTAGAGTTTGGTGTGCCTCAAGAGGAAATATTTAGTGCATCGTATAAGCTTCCAGCAGATTATGCAATAGAAGAATTACCGAAATCAGAGAGTATCGCTTTGCCTAATAATGGAGGACGCTTTGACTTTAGAACGACTGTATTGGAAGAAGGCTTTAAAATAGATAGTAAAATAACCTTGAAAAAGCCCATATATTCTAGTGAAGAATATGGAGCATTAAGAGAGTTTTACAATAGAATTGTTTTTAAGCATGCTGAAAAGATTATTTTGAAGAAAAAGTAAAGGATTATTCTTACCGCTATTTAAACTACTACAAACAAATATATCCACATGATTAACCACCCCTTAAAAGTTCTCAGAAAACCACTATTTTTTTTATTGCTATTGTTGACTTTTGCTAGCTACGCACAAAATAGTCCCATCAAATATGGTAAAGTAGATATTGCAGATTTACAAATTAAAACCTACGATAAAGATACGACAGCAGAGGCTGTAGTACTTTGTGATTTTGGAACCCATGATTATACCTACCGAGGAGAAGGAGGGTTGAAAGTGTTATTTACAAGACACAGAAGAGTCAAAATCCTCAAGAAGTCAGGATACGATTGGGCGACCCATTCATTTGGACTAAGTATTTCTAAAAATAGTACTGCCAAAGAATACGCTCTTAATATCAAAGGGGCTACCTACAATCTTGTTAATGGCAAAATCGAGGTTACCAAGTTAGAGAAAGAATCTATCTTTTCAGAAAAGAAAAGTGAATATTACAGTGTTAAAAAAATTACGTTACCAAATGTAAAAGAAGGGTCTATAATAGAGTTTTCTTATATGATTGAATCTGATTTTGATACTGAAGTGCGTCCTTGGGAGTTTCAAAGAAGTATTCCTACTGTTTGGAGTGAATACCAAGTAAAGGTCCCTGAATTTTATCAATTTCAAGTAATAACGCAAGGTTATGAGCCCTTCCTTGTTGCAAGTACTACAAGGGAAACGCTAAATCTTGGTGCTGGTGTCGAAAATATCAATGCCACCTACTATAGATTTGTACAAAAGGATGTGCCTGCATTAAGAGTAGAACCTTATATCACTACTATTGACGACTATCGAACACAAGTTGAGTTTGAAATCTCTGCCTACACGCCAACTGGAGGGATAGCAAAACATTTCTCGTCAACATGGAATGACTTTTCTCGAACGTTAAATGAATATGAACGCTTCGGTAGATTATTGAATAAAGGAGGTTTTTTGAAAGATGTTGCAACTACGATAAAATTAACTGCAAAGGATAGCTTATCGAAAATACAAGCAGCATACGACTACGTTTCAAAAAATATGACATGGAACCAAAATGAAAGCTTTTTGGCTACCAGTACCTTGAAAAAAGCCTTTGAAACCAAAACAGGTAATGTAGCAGATTTGAATCTGATGCTGATAGTTTTATTAAGAGAATTAGATATTGACGCTGACCCTGTTGTGATGAGTACCAGAACTAATGGCAGGGTGTTGGACTACTATGTATTAGAACGAAAATTCAATTATGTGATTGCCGCTGTTGCTTATCAAGGAAAATGGTTATTAATAGATGCTACTGAAGCGATGATGCCTTTGGGTACTTTACCAATACGCTGTTTGAATGGACAAGGACGCTTAATTCATGAAAATACAGGAGATTGGGTGAAACTGGAAAGTAACGACAAATTATCTCAGACTTTGATTGGTAATTTTGAAATTACCCCTGAAGGACAACTACAAGGGCAACTTAGTATCAACCATATTGGATATTCAGGACATAACGAAAGGGTAAGTCTTATAAAAGATACAAAGGCAAAATACATTGATAATTTAAAGAAAGAAAATCCAGCTTGGGACATAAAATCTGTTAATATTGAAGATGAAAAAGATATTACCAAACCACTGCAAGTAAAGCTTGATCTTGCGATTACTGAAGGTGCTGGAGTAGCAGGGGAAAGAATATACATTAATCCAATGATTGGTCAAGGAGAAGATAAAAACCCTTTTACTACGCTTGAAAGGAAATACCCAGTCGATTTTGCAACTTTGATTGAAGATAGTTTTGTTGCTACTTATCAGATTCCTAAAGGGTATGTCATTGAGGAAGTTCCTAAAAGCATGAAAGTGAATTTGCCAGAAGACTCTGGAAGATTTACATTTTTAGTGGGCAAAGCCGAAGATAGAGTTTCTATTTCTAGTAAAATACAATTAAAGAAGACGATGTATTTTGCCGAAGAATATGAATTGTTGAAGAGATTCTATGACCAAATTATTGCCAAACACGCCGAACAAATTGTTTTAAAGAAAGCTCAATAAATGATGAAATCATTCATAATAAGTTCGTTACTATTCATGGCTACGCTGAGTAATTCATTTGCTCAAAATACTTGGACAGTAGCTAGTATTCCTGCTGAATTAAAGGAAAAAGCTCATGCTGTTATCAGAAATAGTGAAACAGTTTTTATCGTAAAAAACTTAGGTGAAGCGATTGAAAAACAGCATACAATTATTACAATCCTTGATGAACAAGGATTGCAGTATGCCTCTATGAATTTATTTTATAATAAACTTCAAAAAGTGAACAATTTTGAAGGGGTATTGTATGATAGTAATGGAGAGAAAGTAAAGAAACTCAAGAAAGATGACATTCAAGACGGAAGTGCGAACGGCAACGGAACACTTTTTGGCGATAATCGTTATAAACACGCTGAATTTCGATATGCTCTTTTCCCTTTTACAGTAGAGTTTATTACTGAGACACTTAACAAAAATTTGCTCTTTTATCCGATGTGGTTCCCGCAAGAAGATGAGGAAAATGTAACAGTTGAACAGTCTTCATTGAAAATACAAATGCCAACAGGTATGCCATTGCGTTATAAAAGTATTAATGGGATGGCTGAACCTACTTTGGAAAACAAGCCAGAAGGTACTACTTATTCTTGGCAAGTAAAGGGCATGAAAGTGTATGAAAATGAAACATATTCGCCTAAATGGACACGCTATGGAAAAGGAGTATTAACAGCTCCCAATGAATTTGAGGTGGAGGGCTTTAAGGGAAGTCTGAAAACTTGGAAAGACATCGGTTTGTTTGATAACACATTGAACGAAGGAAGAGATATTTTACCAGAAAATATTCAACAGGAAGTAAAACAATTGGTAGCCAATATTACAGACCCTAAGTTAAAGGTTAAAAAAATATATGAATATTTACAGTCGAAAACTAGGTATATTTCTATTCAATTGGGTATTGGTGGTTGGCAACCCTTTGAAGCTAGTTATGTAGCTGAAAAAGGTTATGGCGATTGTAAGGCACTCTCCAACTACACAAAGGCATTATTGAAAAATGTAGGAATAGAATCATTTTATGCTTCTATCAGAGGAGGCAGTAATGAAAGAGATATTCAGACAGACTTTCCTTCGCAACAATTCAATCATGTAATAGTTTGTGTACCCATGAAAACAGATACTATTTGGTTGGAGTGTACTTCCCAAGATAATGCCTTTGGCTATTTGTCTGATTTTACCAGTGATAGATACGCTTTACTGGCAACTCCAGAGGGAGGGAAATTGGTACACACACCTGTTTATAAAACAAAAGATAACCAACAAAATAGGAATATTAAAGTAGTTTTAGGGGAAGATGGCAACGCTACTGCTCAGGCAATTACCGAATATACAGGGCTGTTATCAGATGATTATGTGGAGATTAAAAATCTATCTAGTCGTGATGAACAACAAAAACACCTTTATAAAAGCATAAGCATACCAAGTTTTGAATTGAATGACTTTTCTATACAAGATAAAAAAAGCATGATACCTGTGGCAACAGTAAAGCTAGGATTGAATGTTAGAAAATGTGCTTCTAAAAGTGGGACAAGGTTGTTTTTAACCCCAAACTTAATGTCGGTTACAAATATTATTCCGCCTGCCTTAGATAAGCCACGCCAAACAGAAATAGTATTAAAAACGGCCTATACAGAAACTGATTCAGTATTATATGAATTACCTAAAAATGTAGCCCTAGAGTTTAAACCAGAAGGTGTAAAGTTTGAAAACAAATTTGGGTCTTACCAATCAGAATTTCAAATAAAAGATGGAAGCCTATTGTATATTAGGAAATTAGTCAGAAATCATGGAAAGTTCCCTCCTGAGAGCTACCCTGAATTTGTTGAATACTACAAAAAAATAAGCAAAGCAGATAGAACACAAGTAGTATTGAAGCTTTAAAACATGAGTCATCCCGAATTTTAAAATCATAAAAAAGCGGTCGAAAAACTAATTTCGACCGCTTTTTTATGATTGATGAACAACGAATTCCTACTGTTTGAGCGATAGCGAGTTTAGGAATTCTTGATTTTTTTGTTACTTTTTGCATCAAGGCAAAAAGTAAGGACGAGAATAAATTACAAAAACTCAAAAATCATCTAAAACTCACTATTTTTAGAGAAAATTTGGGATGACTCATGTTTATTTATGAAATCCTAAGCCAACTGTAATTTGAAAGGAGTTATTAATTCCTATATTACTAACTTTATCCTGAACATTATGACTTAAGTATCTTAAATCAAGATTGAGAGACATTTTTGGATTCACCTTTTTTTCTATTCCAATACCTATTCCGTAACCTATAAATGTTGTATTAAAGTGATTAATTTCAAGGTCTATTCCAACACTCTCACGCTTCTGTGTTTCTTTCAAAACTAAATCATAACCAATTGATGGACCAGCTTTCCCAAATAATTTAAAGCCATTTTTTGATAAAAAAGTATACCTTAATAAGATAGGAATATTAAAATATTGCTCATCGATTGAAAATAAATAAGAATCTAAAGGAGTACCAAAGCTAATTATAGGTACAGTCCTTTTACCATAGTATTTACTATACATCACATTGATTTCTGCAGAAAGTTTTTTACTTAAACCGAAAGAATAGAATGCTCCTAAGGAAAATATAATTTGATTGCCCACATTTCCATTGAAATTATAAAAAGGATTAGTACCCGTATCAAAAGTATAATTCCAATTTCCAATTCCAGTTCCGAGTATTATCCCATAATTAACGTTTTGAGCATTGGTTGTTTCATGAATTCGTTCATTAGGCTTTACACATTGATTGTAAGTTTTGATAACTCTCTTGAAGAAAGGTTCAGAGTAAGCATAGTTTTTCTGAATCATCTGATTTTCAAAAATTTGGCTAGAGCATTCTAACAAATTAGTACGAAGTATTGCCCAAGAAGTGTTATTTTGTGGTAATGCAACAATGCTTTTATCAGGGAGCTCTAAATAAAACTGATATAAATTGGTGGGTTTAACAAGTTTGTAAAGACTAACATATCCAATTAATACTTCTTTAAGAAAATAAGGTGCTTCAACTCCTTCAATATTTATGTTTCTTACACTCACTTTAGTTTGAAAAGAATAATAACTTTTGATTTGGTTGGCATTGATTTTTTTATTTATCTGTTCACCATCTCTTTTAAAATTAATTGAATTGTTGTTGATTTCAGATATGTCTCCTCTTAAAGTATCATTGTCTAACGTAATGATGTAGTCAGGTGATTTTTCTTGTGCGTTACTTTGAAAGGCGTAAATAAGAACAAAAATTAAAATGAATAAGTAATTGAGTGTTTTCATGTTAAAAGTGTTGAGTTTAAATAAATGTTTTGTGTATTATCACAAAAGTATAACTTTTGATACGTGATAAAAAGCACTTATCGACTACACTTTAACAAAATCTTTACCCCACAAGAAGCAAGCAATCTTGTGGGGTTTATTTATGTCTTCTATTTTTTGTTTAACTTTGCATTTCCGAGAAATTTTTAAAAGAAAACAATTCTCAATCACGAAATCTTACATTGCATTTAGAATGAAAATCTCCCTTAATTGGCTTAAACAATTTGTAGAAATAACAGAGTCGGCTCAAGAATTAGATAGTCTATTAACTGGAACGGGCTTAGAAGTAGAATCCATCGAGCGTCACGAAGCAATTTTGGGCGGTTTAGAAGGTTTTGTAGTAGGTGAAGTACTTACTTGCGAACGATTTATGGTGAAAGAAAAGCAACTAAGTTTAACCACTGTTGATGTTGGTGCTGAAACACCTTCGCAAATTGTTTGTGGGGCAGCCAATGTAGATGCTGGACAAAAAGTAATTGTAGCAACAGTTGGTACTACACTTTATGACCATGCCAAAGGAGTAGAGATTTTTAAAATCACTAGTAAAAAAACTTACGGTCATCTTTCAGAAGGGATGATTTGTGCAGAAGATGAACTAGGAATTGGTACTTCGCATGATGGTATTTTGATATTGGATACTGATTTACCAAACGGTACGCCTGCTACTCAATACTTTAATTTAGAAGCTGATTTATTAATTGAAATCGGTCTAACGCCCAACCGTGCAGATGCTGCGTCGCACTGGGGAGTAGCACGTGATATCAAAGCTAAAACGGGTCGTGCTATTACATTGCCTTCTATAGAAGCTTTCAAAGTTGACAATACTAATTTCCCGATAGAGTTAATTGTAGAAGATGCAGAGGCTTGTCCACGTTTTTGTGGTGTTACGATTGATGGCGTAAAAGTGCAGGAATCACCAGAATGGCTACGTAAATCATTGGAAACAATAGGCTTGCGTTCGATTAATAATATTGTAGATATTACCAATTATATCTGTCATGGATTAGGTCAGCCCATGCACGCTTACGATTGGAATGCTATTGCTGGTCAGAAAGTAATCGTAAAAACACTTCCAGCAGGTACTAAATTTACTACGCTTGATGAAGTAGAACGTACACTAGGCGAAACCGATTTAATGGTTTGTAATGGCGATGAACCAATGGGTATTGCAGGGGTTTTTGGTGGAACAAAGTCGGGTATTAAGCCCGAAACTACGCGTGTGTATTTAGAGGTAGCCTATTTCAACCCAGCTTCTGTGAGAAAAACTGCACAGCGTCATGCCTTGAAAACAGATGCTTCGTTCCGTTTTGAACGTGGTACTGACCCGAATGCTAAATTATATGCCCTAAAATATGCAGCGTTGTTGATTCAAGAATTGGCTGGTGGAGTAGTGGCTTCGGAAGTAAGTGATTTTTATCCAAGTCCAATTGCAGATTTTACGATTCCAGTTTTATACAAAAACGTAAACCGTTTGATTGGTAAAACGTTAGATAAAGGTTTAGTAAAAGCTATTCTTGAGGCTTTAGATATTCAGATTCAAAATGAAGATGAAAATAGTTTCACCGCAATAGTTCCTCCTTATCGAGTAGATGTTACGCGCGAAGCTGATATTATTGAGGAGGTGTTAAGAATCTACGGTTTTGAAAATGTAGAGTTGTCAGAAAATTTGGGTACTGAATTTTTATCGGGCTTCCCTCATAAAGATAGAGAACAATTACAGTTAAAAATCTCACAAATTTTGGCTGCAAATGGTTTCAACGAAATCATTACCAACTCTTTAACCAAGCCAGCTTATTCAGCGTTGATTAAGGCTGATTTGCCAAATGATGATGTTGAAATCTTGAATAAATTATCAGAAGATTTAGGCGTGATGCGTCAGACGATGGTATTTTCTGGATTAGAAGTATTAGCCCATAATATCAACCGTCGTCAGAAGGATTTGAAGGTATTTGATTTTGGTAAAACTTATCATAAAATCAATGATAAATACGTTGAGAAACGCCATTTAGCATTGTATGTGACTGGAAATACTGAAAATGAAACATGGCAATTAAAATCGCAAAAAGTAGCTTTTCATACTTTGGCAAGTGCTGTAAATAAAGTGTTGGGTAGTTTAGGTTTCAAAAATTTAGATACAAAACCTTTAGAAGGAACTGCTACTTTTGAATATGGGATAAGCTATCTATTGAATAAAAAAGAAGTAGCCAAAGTAGGATTAGTAAAACCAAGCGTAGCTAAAAAAGCTGAGGTAAAACAACATGTTTTCTTTGCTGATTTTGATTGGGATTATTTATTCAAGCAATACAATGATAAAGCTGCATTTGTAGAATTACCAAAATTCCCAGAAGTTCGTCGTGACCTTTCATTGGTGATTGACAAAACAGTTACTTTCGACCAAATACAGAAGTTAGCTCGTAATTATGAGAAAAACTTGTTGCGCCAGATTAATGTTTTTGATGTGTATCAAGGCGAAAATTTAGGAGCAGATAAAAAATCATACTCAGTAAGTTTTATCCTTCAAGATTACGAACAGACATTGACAGATAAAGTAATTGATAAAACAATGGAGAAACTAATGACAGCTTTTGAAAAAGAAATCGGAGCGGTGATTAGAAAATAGACTTAATTAGTTAATAGATTTTAATGCCACAAGGATTTATAATTCTTGTGGCATTTGGTTTAGAGAACGATTAGTTTTTATGCATTGAAACTATTGATAATTTTATTATATCAAACTCATCGACAAACGTTTATTAAGAATTTTGTACCTTTGTACTGTAACTCAAAATTGTAGGAAAATGACTTCAATGCTAATAACCCCCAAGAATAAATCTGAGATGAAATTACTTTCTGATTTATTAAAAAAAATGCAGGTTGAAACTCAATTAATTTCTGAGGAAACGAAAGAAGATTTAGGTTTGATGAAAATGATGGAGGAAGTTAATCGTTCAGAGAAAACTTCAAGAGAGAGTATTATGATGAAGCTTCGGAAAAAATGAAGATAGAATTTTTATCAAAATTTAGTAAAGACCTTGACAAAATTTTAGATATATCTGTGTTAAGTTCTGTAGAGGAATTAATTTTAGAAATAGAGTCTGCCAAAAATATTAATGAGCTACAAAATATTAAAAAATTAGTTGGGTTTAAGAATGTTTATAGAATTAAGTTAGGCAAATATAGGATTGGATTTTTTTATGAAAATGGAGTGATAGAGTTAGCGAGAATAGTACACCGTAAAGATATATATAAAGTCTTTCCTTAAATCGAACGTATATCTTTCAATGTGAAATATTAAAAATTATACAAGAAAAATTAGAAGCAATAGATAAAAATGTTTGAGAATTTAAGCAGTAAAATAACCACCGCAATGCGTACCCTGAAAGGTAAGGGACGTATCACGGATGTCAATGTAGCAAGTACTGTCAAGGAAATCCGCAAGGCTTTGATGGATGCCGACGTTAACTATAAAGTAGCTAAAGAAATCACTGACCGTATCAAGGAAGAAGCAATGGGACAAAAAATCCTTATTGCGGTTGACCCTGGACAGATGTTGGTGAAAATTGTTCATGAAGAGCTCGTTAAATTGATGGGTTCGTCGGTACAGGCTATTAATCTAAAGCCAGACCCAGCGGTTATTTTAATTGCAGGTTTACAAGGTTCTGGAAAGACTACTTTCTCCGGTAAATTAGCTCAATACCTTAAAAAGAGTGGTAGAAATGTGTTGTTAGTTGCGTGTGATATTTATCGTCCTGCGGCTATCGACCAATTGAAAGTATTAGGAGAGCAAGTAGGCGTAGATGTATATGCTGAACCTGAGAATAAAAATGCCGTTGAGATTGCCCAAAATGCCATTTCTTATGGTCGTAAAATGGGTAAAAGAGTAATCATTGTAGATACTGCTGGTCGTTTGGCGGTGGATGAGGCAATGATGAATGAAATTGCAGCGGTTAAAGATGCTATCAAGCCTGCAGAAATCCTTTTTGTCGTGGATTCGATGACTGGGCAAGATGCTGTAAATACTGCTAAAACATTCAACGAACGCCTGAATTTTGATGGTGTTGTATTGACTAAATTAGATGGTGATGCTCGTGGTGGTGCGGCGCTTTCTATTCGTCATATTGTAGATAAACCAATTAAGTTTATTTCTACAGGCGAGAAAATGGATGCCCTTGATCAATTCTATCCTGATCGTATGGCGAGCCGTATCTTGGGTATGGGTGACGTACTTTCTTTGGTTGAAAGAGCACAAAATGCTTTTGATGAAGAAGAATCAGAGCGTATCAACAAGAAAATCCGTCAGAATCAATTTAGTTTTGAAGATTTCTATTCGCAGTTACAACAAATCAAGAAAATGGGTAACCTCAAAGACTTGATGGGTATGGTTCCGGGAATGTCGCAAGCAGTGAAAGACGTAGATATCCCTGATGATGCGTTTAAATCTATCGAAGCCATCATTCAATCGATGACACCGAAGGAACGTCAGAAACCAGAGCTTTTAGATATGTCTCGTAAAAAGCGTATTGCGGCTGGTTCGGGTACGTCTGTCACTGAGATTAATAATCTAATCAAACAGTTTGATGGAATGCGTAAAATGATGCGTATGATGAACAATGTGCAAGATGGCAAAATGAAAATGCCTAACATGGCAAATATGATGCGTAAATAGTAGCACTCAGCTTTGAGTAATTAGCTTTGAGCTTTAGCAATAGAAAAGGGTTAAGAAGATTATGTCTTTTTAACCCTTTTTGTTTACTATTGCTATGAGTCAATAAAAAAGCCTTAACATGTTAAAATGTTAAGGCTTGTCTTGTTTGATGGTGGTCCCACTAGGATTCGAACCTAGGACCCCCTGCTTGTAAGGCAGGTGCTCTGAACCAGCTGAGCTATGAAACCGAGATTGTTGTTGTAATTTGGTGGTCCCACTAGGATTCGAACCTAGGACCCCCTGCTTGTAAGGCAGGTGCTCTGAACCAGCTGAGCTATGAAACCAAATCCCTTTCTTTTAAGGTGGTGCAAAATTACGCTTTATTTCCTTACTGTGCAAATCTCAACAAAGAAAAAATCAATACTTTTTTTGTAAAAAATGATAAGTGTTTTATTATCAATAAGTTAAATTATAAGAAAATTTCTATATTTTTCTGGAATTCCAATTCAAGTTTATGCTGCCTTCAAAACCATCATAAATGATGTTAAAAGTAAAGCTAGGTACATAAATCATTCATGCCATATTTGAGATAAGTTGTAAATGTTTTTAACCTTTCATAACAATTGAGGTTTTGTTTATTGACTAAACTGAATAAATTTGTGTAATCAAATTATTTAAACCAAAACTAAAATGTCAGAATTATTTACAGCAGGGGGTATTATAAGTTTACTTACACTTACTTTTTTAGAAATCGTTCTTGGAATAGATAACATCATTTTTATTTCAATTGCAGCCAATAAATTAGCCAAGAAAGACCAAGCAAAAGCTAGAAACATAGGTTTATTATTAGCAATGCTTTTTAGAATTACCTTATTATTTGGTATTTCATTTATTATTTCATTACAAGAACCTTTTACTTACATCCAATTAGGTTGGTTTAATGCTGGTATTTCTGGACAAAGCTTAATCTTATTTGTCGGAGGATTATTTTTACTATTTAAAGCTACTTCAGAGATTCATGAGAAACTTGAAGTAGGCGATGAGCATGAGGTAAAAGTGCCCAAAGGTTCGGCGGCTGATAAACTTACGGCGGTTGTTATTCAAATCGCACTGATTAACATTGTATTCTCGATAGACTCTATCCTTACTGCGATTGGTTTGACACATAATTTACCAATTATGATTATTTCGGTAGTATTGTCAATCGCTATTATGATGGGCTTTTCTGGACCAGTTGGTGATTTTGTGAACCGTCACCCTTCTATTCAAATGTTAGGTATGGCATTTTTGATTATGATTGGCTTTATGCTAATCGCTCAGGCAGCTCATGATGCTAATGTTTCTCTGTTTGGGTCAGAGGTAGGGGAAGTACCAAAAGGATATTTATACTTTGCTATTGCCTTCTCATTGTTGGTGGAAGTGCTGAATATTAAAATGAGGACAAAACAGGAAGTTGTTAAATAAATTATTTTATCCTATCGACCTATTCATCAGAATAGAGCAATAGATTTCGCTTCAGTTACCAATAAAAAAGCCGTGACTTTGTTTGATACAAAATCACGGCTTTTTATTTTCTCAAAAATATTATTTTACAAATTTTTTCGCTTGTGCTAAAATTACATTGGCAGCATTAGGAATAGGATTAGGAACACCTACCATAATCGTTTTAGGCTTTCCGTTGCTATCAATAAAGTAGATAGACGGATAAGCATCAACTGGATATTTTTGAGCAACTGCTGGGCCTTCACCATTCTCATAATCCATGGCTACACAAATATATTTTTGGTTCATGTAGTCTCCCAAAGCCTTATCAGTAAATACTTGATTTTTCAAAATTTTGCATGGTCCACACCAAGTAGTGTAGCAATCCATCATAATCATTTTGTTTTCTTTTTTGGCTTTTGCTAAAGCTTGTTGAAAAGTACCTTTGAAGAATTGAATGCCTGTAGCCGCAACTGGGTCTTTTGAAGGAATTGGTTTAGCATTTACACCGATAGCAAAAAGGATTAATAAAGCAGATAAAATTCTAGTTTTTAACATTTGATTAAGATTGATTAAGTTTGATACAAAACGTTTAAATTGGTTATAATAGTTTAACCGATGAATAATTCTTTAACTATTAATTGAATAACAAAGTTTGCTATTAACAATCATTAACATTTTAAAATCAAAAAGGCGTAAGAATAAAACTCTCACGCCTTTTGTCTATTATAATTTCAATTATGCATAAGTATTAAGCATAACTGGCATTACTAACATTAAAATATCTTCGTCAGCTTTTTTGTCAGCAGGAATAATCAAACCAGCACGGTTTGGCTGAGACATTTCTAGTGAAATCATGTTTGAAGTAAGGTTACCCAGCATTTCAATCATAAACTTAGCATTAAAGCCAATTTCCATTTCATCACCTTCATAATCACACATCAATCTTTCATTGGCTTCGTTAGAATAATCCAAATCCTCAGCTGAAATCACTAAATCGTTATTTGATAGTTTTAAACGAATTTGGTGAGTTGTTTTGTTTGAATAAATTGAAATACGTTTCAAAGAACCTAAAAACTCAGAACGGTTGATTGTCAAAACATTTGGATTATTTTTAGGAATAGCATTTTCATAATCAGGGAAACGCTCGTCAATTAAACGACAAATCATTCTAACATTATTGAAACTGAAAAAAGCATTTGAGGTACTAAAATCTGAAGTAACGGTGGTGTCATCAGAAGGCAAAGATGATTTTAATAGATTCAATGCTTTACGAGGAATAATCATCGTAGAATCATACTCAGACTTTACATCGCTTCTTTTATAGCGAATCAAACGGTGACCATCTGTTGCTACAAAATTGGTATATTCAGGTGATAGTTGTACATAAACACCTGTCATTGCTGGACGTAAGTCATCATTTGAAACAGCAAAAATAGTATTTGAAATGGCTGCACTTAGTATTTCAGCAGATATTTGTACTGACAAACTTTTTGTCACTTGTGGCACTTTAGGGAAATCGATTGGATTCTCGCCTGATAGCTTATAACGACCATTTTCAGTGATGATTTCAGTACCAAAAGTATCTTTGTCAACTTTGAAAGTAATCGGCTGATCTGGTAACCCTCTGAGCGTATCCAACAATAAACGAGCAGGAATAGCGATTGCTCCGTTGTCTGAAGATTCAATTGCTAGCGTCGTAATCATTACCGTCTGTAAATCAGAAGCAGTAACTGTCAGTTGAGTTTGATCGATTTGGAATAAGAAGTTTTCCAAAATAGGTACAATCGGATTATTAGCAATAACGCCATTAACTGTCGATAGTTGTTTCAATAAAACTGATGAGGATACGACGAATTTCATTATCTTGAGGAATATTTTTAGTTGAGAATGACTATTACATTATCAAAACGCATCGGGTTTTGATATTGAGTACTATATTTTTAAAAATTACTACAAAACTACGAATAAGCCCCGACTTTTAATTATTTTTCACCAAAATTCACTAAGAAGAAAGGTTTTTTTGTAGTTAAAAATATATTATCGTGTATATTTTCTTTGTCTCCAAAAGTTTCTGGCAAGTCCAAGAACCACTAAAATGATTACTGGAACAATTAAATTGATTGATTGCCAATAGGTTCTTTCATCTTGCAAGGCAGCTTTGTCTAAAGGTCTTAGTTTGATTTCTTTATTTCGAGCTACTATTACGCCATTATCATCCAATAAATAATCGATAGCATTTAATACAAAATCTTTGTTGGCAAATGTATTTCCAGAGTATTTATCAAAGCCAAGTGGTAGGGGAGTATTATGTTTTTGATCAAAATCATTCACAGGAATGTCTCCATCTGAACAAACGATTATTTTAGAATCCTTCCCCTCTGCCTTAAACGTAGCAAAACGAGGGTCGCTAGGTAAAATTCTATTTTTAAATAAAGATTCGAATTTACCTTCAAGCAATACCCCTACTGTTTGAACGCCGCCTTTGTATTGATTCGCATTCAAATCTTTACTAGCGAAATTATAGCTCATAATCGCTGGGGCGTGCAATAACTGTGTGTATTGGGATGTCATTAACAACGGTACTTTAGTAATGCCATCAGCACGAACGGTATCTAATGAACCTACATATTTAGTATAAATAGCATCCAGATTTCTTACAATAGGCGACTTCCCGAAAGTATTGATTAAAGGGTAATATTGCCATTGAACAAGCTGAATATTAGAACGGTCGCCAAAGTTTCCAATATCCAAAGGAATAGCAGCACTCATCTGAGCATCCTTAATTAAATTAGGGTTTAAACGGACACCATATTTAAACAATAAATCTTCTAACCCAACATTTTGAATTTGAGCCATGTTCCCTTCTCGAGCTACAGAATCTACCTTTACTGCATCAACAAAGAAAACCGCCTTGCCTCCATTCATAATAAATTGGTCAATTTTGTATTTATCATCATCGTTGAAAAGCTGGTCGGGCTTTAACACAAAAATAGCATCTAAGCCATCCAACGTTGGCGAATTTCTTAAATCAACAGGATATAATTCATAGTTGGGCTTTAAAGCACCAATTAAGTCTAGCTGATTGACCGCAGGAAGTGATGTATAATTAATAAAAAAGCCAATTTTCTTTTTTTCAGTAGCTGTTACTCTTTTAATAGCCGAAGCCAACTGATACTCAACTCCTTCGTAAGACTGGTTCAAAATATCTTGCGGAGAGGATAATTTGTTTCCTTTTAATAATAACGTAGCAATTTCTTTGCCTTTATAAGTAATAATTGCCCCCGGCAGAATCAAACTTTGCGTTTTTTTCCCATCTTCATTATTATAAACATTAGTAGGAGTGATGCCTTTTTTAGCAATAGCCGCTATTCTCTCGTTTCTTATTTTCTCGTCTCTATATTCAGCATTCAAATCAACAAAGGTGTATTTCACGTTTGAGCCACCATAAATCCTAAATTCATCTAGTGTCTCTTTAACCGCATTTTCTAAGCGCTTAAATCCAGCAGGAATCCCTTTGCCTGTTAAATATACTTTTATATATACTTCATCATCAAGGTTTTGTAATAAATTTTTGGTAGCATCAGCAATTGTATATCGTTTTTCTTGGGTTAAATCTAACCGAAAAAAGAAATGGCTAGCCAATAAATTAACGCCAATTACTGCTATAAAAATGATTATAAATTGAATGCTTTTATTTTTCATTTAATTTTTGAAAATTTTCTTTCCACTGTTTTTTGATAAGACAAGCTTACAAAATTAGTATTTATCTTTTATTAATTCATTTTAAACGAAGGTTGAAACAAAACGGTATTCATAAATAAAAAAATAACAGGTTTTGTTACCATCATAACGCCTTTCTACGACTAAACTGATAGGAACTTGAATAGTTTTTCTAACCACCAACTATAGATAGCATATGTCAGTTTTAATACCTCGCCCAAAAATACAACTAACCGTTGATTTAAAAAGAAAGATATTCATAGGAATAGATAGAATCATTATGTTGGAAGCTAGCGGAAATTATACGCTAATACATTTGAAAGACGGATCAAATCCATTGTTTGCTAAGTGTATTAATACCTTCGAGGAAGAATTGAATGCCCAAGGATTTTTAAGAGTACACAAATCATATATCATCAATCCTAAATACGTTGTGAAATATATTAGTAAAGACAATACCATCATCATGGATAATAATTTGTATGCACCTATCGCTAGGCGAAAAATGAATATGATTAAATCCTCCTCTATCAGAAAAATTGTGGGGAAATATATCAAGTAAAAAAAATCTCTAAATCTATATATTATATTTTTATTAAGCAGTAGTCCTTTTGATAGGGTTACTGCTTTCTTATTGTATGATAAAATAGTAACGGAATAAGGCATTCTATACAATAAACAGCATATATTTTTAGTTTTAACTTATTTAAGCAGACAACATCGTGACCTCTAAAAGCTAAATTGTTGTTAACAATTTCATTTTTCAATTGATGCTGGATTTTGGAAAATTAAGTTTTGAGGTTTATCTTTGAATTAACTGCTTTTAGGTATAAAAAATAAATTTTATACAAACCATGAAAACCGTTTTTAGGATATTATAAACTAAAAACAATTATCACATCACTTTTATCCAATTCAGAATATTATTAATCAAATCATCAACGCAATCGGATTTTATTCTACATAATTTCCGAGGGTTTTGGGTGGAAAACAAAATTTCAATGAGTAAATTTCTTGAATTACAATGTTTTGATTCTGAATCAGGCTCTCTAACCGTCTTTGAAAAACATCTTCCCGGCAGTATAAAAAGAGTTTTTTATATTCACTGTGGAGAAGGCAAGGTGAGGGGTGGGCATCGCCATAAGAAAACTTGGCAGGCAATTACCTGTTTGACAGGTACTTGTAGAATTTATATTAATGATGGGAAGAGTGAAAAAGAATATTTTTTAAGTTCTCCTAATCAGTGCATCATCCTTCAACCTGAGGACTGGCATATTATGGATTCTTTTTCGGAGTCATGTATTCTATTAGTTTTAGCCAACGAGCTATATGATGCTAGTGATTATATTGACGAACCTTATGAAATAACGCAAAAAGCAAATGCAAATACCTTTTCTTAATTTAAAGGCAATAAACAAGCCTTTTGAGCTAGAAATCAAAGAAGTTTTTGATGAAGTTTTAAAGAAGGGATGGTATATACTAGGAGAGAAGGGAAAGGCTTTTCAAGAAGCCTTTGCTCAATTTTGTAACGTAAAATATTGTTTGGGAGTAGCAAATGGTTTGGATGCTTTAACAATCCTCTTAAAGGCTTGTGACTTTCCTGAAAAAGCAGAAATTTTAGTTGCCTCTAATACTTATATTGCTACTATTCTAGCCATTAAACATGCTGGCTATGTTCCCGTTTTAGTGGAACCTTCTTTAGAAACATATTTAATTGACCCAGCTAATATTGAGGGAAAAATAACATCCAAAACAAGTGCTATTCTGGTTACGCATCTTTACGGAAAATGCTGTGATATGGAAGCTATTAATGTGATAGCCAAAAAGCATCATCTACGCGTATTTGAAGATGCCGCGCAGGCTCATGGAGCTAAATACAACGAAAAACTAGCAGGGAACCTGTCAGATGGGGCTGGCTTTAGTTTTTATCCTTCTAAAAACTTAGGAGCATTAGGCGATGCTGGCGCTATTACTACTAATGATGATGTGTTGGCTGAAAAAATAATCGCTTTAAGAAATTATGGCTCTAGCAAAAAATACGTATTTGATTATCAAGGTATAAATAGTAGACTCGATGAGATTCAGGCAGCAATATTAAGCTTGAAACTACAAAAATTAGAGGATGATAATCATTACAGACGAAAAATAGCTTCTTTATATTTTAGTAACATCAAAAATGATAAAATTATTTTACCCCCTAATGATACGCTTGACGATGATGTGTGGCATTTGTTTGTCATACGCACAGCACAAAGGGACGATTTTGTAAAATATATGTTATCAAAAGGAATAGGTACTGATATTCACTATCCTATCCCTCCGCATCAGCAAAAAGCTTTTGCAGAATGGAATGCAGTATCATTGCCTATCACAGAAAAAATACATAAAGAGGTTGTTAGTATTCCTCTGAACACCTCATTGACTGAAAACGAAATCACATATATCATTGAAACTATAAATATTTTCTAATCCCCATTTTTTTATGTTATTATCGGTTGTCATTCCAGTTTACAAAGGTGCAAAGACCATTGGTAAATTGATTGAAAAACTTCATGAAGAATTACATCAATATGACTTTGAAATTGTATTAGTCAACGACGGTAGCCCCGACAACTCAGAGGAAGTTTGTTTACAACTATCCAAAAAATACAGCAATATTACATTTGTATCACTCAGAAAAAACTTTGGAGAATTTAATGCAGTAATGTGTGGTTTAAATCATGTTAGAGGAGAATATGCCGTGATGATTGATGATGATTTTCAAAATCCGCCCTCAGAAATTATTAAACTACTAGAAGAAGCACAAAAAACAGGACTTGAAGTAATTTATACGTATTATTCAGACAAAAAACATAGTATTTTTAGAAACTTTGGAAGCTGGTTGGTTAATCAATTAGCAACCCATCTATTAAATAAACCCAAAGGACTTTATCTTTCAAGTTTTAAATTAATCAAGAAAGATATTGTTGATGAAATTTGTCAGTACAAAGGTCCATTTCCTTATATCGACGGCATTATTTTTAGTGTCGTTTCCCAAGTAGGTAGTGTGCATGTGGAACATTCAGAAAGAGAAGAAGGGCATTCTAATTATACCTTTAGTAAACTATCTGTACTTTTTCTGACGATAATTTTTGGTTACTCGATTCTACCAGCAAGATTTATTTTACTCTCAGGCTTTTTC
Organism: Arcicella sp. GW822-FHT02H01; assembly: GCF_058802005.1. Taxonomy (NCBI): domain Bacteria; kingdom Pseudomonadati; phylum Bacteroidota; class Cytophagia; order Cytophagales; family Flectobacillaceae; genus Arcicella; species Arcicella sp. GW822-FHT02H01. The sequence goes on from NZ_JBXANT010000001.1 coordinate 4,128,842, forward strand.
CTTACCGTAGTTTCTCTATTGCTTTTTGGATTAGATATATGGGGTGTATTGTCTGAATATTCTATTACTGTTTTCATGTTTTTTGGAGGAGTACAGTTGATGTCATTGGGTATTATTGGGGAATACATGGGGAGAATGTTTTTAACACAAAACAATTATCCACAATATTCAGTAAAATATAAAGTACTAAATCATGCTAAATAGTAGTGTTGAAGAATACAAAATGATGTATGATGCCGAAGAGAAACTTTGGTGGTATAGAATCTTACATGAAAAAGTATTAGCTGAAATAATCAAAAAATATCCTAACAATGATAATATCAGTATTTTAGATATTGGTTGTGGTACGGGGGGATTAATGAGTTTTTTGATGAAAAAGGGCTTTCAAAATATTCAAGGCATAGATTATTCAGAAGCTGCTATTTTCTTTTGTAAAGAAAGAAAATTAAATGTACAGCGACTAAATATTGAGCATTTAGACGAGGTTACAGCACCCAAAAAATTTGATGTAATCGTTTGTAACGATGTATTTTATTGTCTACAAAAGAAGGTAATTCATAAGACTTTTGAAACGATTTATTCCTTATTGAATACCGACGGAATATTTATTTCAAATAATAATGCTTTTGATGTTTTTTGGGGGACGCATGATATCGCGGTAGGAGGAAAGCATAGGTTTACAATAAACGATTTTGAGGCATTGATACCTCGGAGTTTACTGTCTATTGATTACTTCTCTTATTGGACATGGCTTTTGTCTCCTTTGGTACTCCTAATAAGATTGAGCCAACGATTTGGAATAAACTTAGGATTCATTAAAACAGATAATGTAGTTTCTGATGTTGAAGTCCCTTCTGATTTTGTGAATAATTGCTGTTACCAGTTAGTGAAATTAGAAGAAAAAATATTTTATAAAGGGTTCTTTGGGAGTTCTTTATTTATGAAAATATCAAAAAGGGTTTAATCTAGTACAGATTAAACCCTTTTTGATTCACTTGATGTTATTGATTAATACATTTTTAAATTATTTTTAATTCATTTGATATTATTGATTAATGTATTTTCAAATCTTCAAATTATTTTAATGCAAAGGTAATTTTTTAATCATTCCACCTTTTACATCATTGATACTTTGCTGTATAATAAAAGCCGATTTATCGATATTGGCTACTTCATCGGTCAATTTTTGAATTTCTAATCGAGTAACTACAGTATAGATTATCTCTAAATCTTCGTTTAATTGTCCTCTCTTGCCAAACCCTCTTTTCCCATTAAAAATAGTAACCCCGCGTCCTAATTTCTCAATAATTACTTTTCTAACAGCTTCGCTTTGTTCTGTAATGATGGTTACGCCTGTAAATTCTTCAAGACCATGAATTAAGAAATCGATGGTTTTAGAAGCACCTAAATAAGTAAGCATAGCATACATGGCAGTTTCTACACTGATTAAAATAGCTGCTGCAGAGAAGATAATCACGTTGATAACAATGATAACGTCTCCTACACTCAATACTGTTTTACGGCTAATAAACAAGGCTAATACCTCTGTACCATCTAACACACAACCACCACGAATACAAAGCCCGATACCCGCACCAAGAAAGAAACCACCAAATACCGCAATCAGAAGCTTGTCGGTAGTAACAATCGGAAACGTGATAAAAGTTAAGCTTAGGGCAAGCACTCCAATGGCTAACAAGGTTTTGAAAGCAAAAATTTTAGATACTTGCGAATAGGCCAGCCATATAAAAGGAAGGTTAACTATAATAATCAATGAAGGTAGGTTGATGTCTGTTAATATATTGATTAACAGTGAAATACCCGTAACACCTCCGTCTAGGAAATCGTTTGGAAGTAAAAAGCCTTTAAGTCCAAAGCTAGCTGATAGTACACCAACTATTACAAGCAAGGCGTCTTTACCATATTGAAGGACTACATTTTTTTGTTGCGAAGTGTTTTGTAGAATTGGTTGGATCATAATGTAAAGGGGTTTAATGAGCAAATAATGCTTATGAAAAATACGAAGAAAACAACGAAAAATATTACTTCTTGCCAATTATTACTTACTATAAAGTAGAATGTTTTGTGCTAAAAGAGAAACACAAGAGATGTATTCTGGAGTTGAAGTAAGAAGAGTTTGAAATCAGTTTCTTCATGGAAAATGTACTCAGATAACGTATAGCTATGTTTTTTATTGCAGAATATCCAAATAAAAAAGGCTTCTGATTTCTCAAAAGCCTTTCAAAAAAATGATTATTAAATAATTATTATAATTGCTCAAATACTCTTTCCATGCTGATGGCATAGCCAATTTTGTCTCGTAATTCAGAAATTTTTACTCTTTCTTGTTCCATTGAATCACGATGACGAATCGTTACGGTTTCGTCTTCCATTGTTTGATAATCTACGGCGATACAATAAGGAGTACCAATTAAATCTTGACGAGTATAACGTTTTCCGATAGCACCACCATCATCATAAGTTGTGTTAAACGAACGTTTTAATGAATGGAAAATTTCTTGTGCTTTTTCAGCTAAACCATCTTTTTTCACCAAAGGTAAAACAGCTGCTTTGATAGGAGCAACCGATGGATGGAATTTTAGATAAGTACGCTGTTTTTCAGCATCGCCTTCACCAACAGTTTCTTCAGTATAAGCATTACAAAGTACAGCCAAGAACAGACGGTCGGCACCTACAGATGTTTCTACAACATAAGGAATATAGTTTCCATAAGGTTTTCCATTTTCGTCAAGTTCAGCATCAAAATACTGTTGCTTTTTCTTTGAAAGCGTTTGGTGAGCGGTCAAGTCAAAAGCAGTTCTTGAGTGTATCCCTTCCATTTCTTTGAATCCGAATGGGAATTGGTATTCAATATCCACGGCAGCATTGGCATAGTGAGCCAGCTTTTCGTGGTCGTGGAATTTTAATTTTTCAACAGGTAGACCAATTGCTTGGTGGAATTTCAGACGAGTTTCTTTCCAAGAATTATACCATTGCATTTCGGTACCAGGGCGACAGAAAAACTGCATTTCCATTTGTTCAAATTCACGCATACGGAAAATAAAGTTACGCGCAACGATTTCATTACGGAAAGCTTTTCCGATTTGGGCAATCCCAAACGGAATTTTCATACGGCCAGATTTCTGAACATTCAAGAAGTTTACAAAAATTCCTTGTGCTGTTTCTGGACGAAGATAAATCAACGAAGCATCTTCAGAGACTGCACCTACTTGGGTAGAGAACATCAAATTGAATTGGCGTACTTCTGTCCAGTTAGTTGTTCCAGATATTGGACATTTAATATTTTCATCAATAATTAATTGACGAACGCCATCCAATTCTCCAGCATCTAATAAACGTGCCATTTCCTGCAATAATGCTTTTCCTTTTTCAGGCGTTCCCTCAGCTTCATAAAGTTCAGCTTTGGCTTCTAATAATTGGTCAGCACGATAACGTTTTTTAGAATCTTTGTTATCAATCATTGGGTCGTTGAACGAATCAACGTGTCCTGAAGCCTTCCATGTAAGCGGGTGCATAAAAATGGCTGCATCAATCCCAACAACATTATCGTTGAGCATCGTCATGGCTTTCCACCACAAAGTTTTAAGATTGTTTTTCAACTCTACACCGTTCTGACCATAATCATAAACGGCTTGTAGCCCATCATAAATTTCAGAAGAAGGAAATACAAAGCCATATTCTTTGGCATGCGAAATGATTTCTTTTAGCGTGGAAGCAGTATCTTGTTGTTTTTGTTCAGCCATGATTTTAATGATCAGTTAACGATTGCTCGTCAACTGTAATTAGCATTTTACTTGTTTTTTGTAAAAATATTAACAAAGTTATCAAATTTGCCTTGAATTGTCTGTTACCAAGTTTAGAATAATCATCGCAAAGTTAAATATTGATTTTCATTTAGAATTTTTTAGGTTTTTATTTATATTTGTTTCTCAGTAGTATCTACACTTTAATATCATCTATTTGTTTAAAAACCATTAGGAGAAAATCGTGGAAAATACTACCGTATTCCCATAAATTTTTCTTAATATTTTAAACAACTACTACTAATGAAACAGTTTTTATTTGCCTTTCTACTCGTGCTATGCTCTTTTGGCACATTTGCCCAACGTACATTCGACCACATTCTTCAAACAGAAGGTAACATCCAAGATTTAGTACAAAATGAAATTACTGGTATTATCGTCATCAAAGAAGGTGCTACTTTAAAAGGAATTGATGCAGAAAGTAAAAAAATCGTATGGACTTTAACCAAAGATGATTTTGGTGCAACTTCTGTAAAAGATATTTTGACAGACCCTGAATTTGGTAAATTTTTCAAAGAGAAAAAAGAACTTACTAGTGTTGCTAATAGCCCGTATGTAGAGGCTTTTATTAATTCTAAATACATGGTTGTCAATACTGAAACTGGTAAAATAGTTTACAATTCTTCTAAAGAATCTTTCTTCGTTTTTCAATCTGATTTTATTCCTGAGTCTGACGAATATTTATTGACATTAAAAAATGGAGATAATATGTCGATTGCCTTATTGGATACTAAAGCAGGAACATTGAAATGGAATTCAGTGGTAAGTAAAGCAAAGTCTTTTTTTAGTTTTTCTTTAAAAGAATCTGTTAATACTAACATTGCTAAAATCAACGGAGAAACGATTTATTATTTGCTTTATGGCAAATTGTATTCTTTTAATAAAACAACTGGAAAATTAAACTGGACTGCTGAAGAGGAATATACTAAGTTTTTCCCTACTCAAAACGATAAAAATATCGTCGTAGTAAACAGCAAAGGGTTGATGTCTTCTAAAGAATATTTGAATGTATTGAATACTGAAACTGGAAAGAGTATTTGGGAAGAATCAATCAAAACAAAAAGAATAGTATATTTAGAAGACTGGGGTACAAAATTATTGATTGCACATAATAGTGGGTTTAACTTTTTTGATTTAAAAACAGGTGAAAAAATCTGGAAAAAAGATGCTCGTGGTGATGGTTTAAAGCGTGTTATTCCTATTGATAAAGACTTCCTTTATGTAGCTGAAAACGAAATGATGTTGATAAATAAAGAAGGAGAAAAACTTTGGAAGAGCTTTATTGAAATTGCTGATGAAAAAGAAGACCCTATTTATTACTTAGGCAAAGTTGGCGATAAAGTAATGTATTTAACAGGCACTTATGGTAACATGGTTGACTACAAAAGTGGACGTAAACTATGGAAGAGAAATATTAAATTCAATGAAAAAAGACCAGTTTTACCATATTATGATGACGCCGCCAATGCATACATCGTGTATAATGACGAAAAGCTTTATAAGTTTGACCCATCAATCGCTGATAAACCAGAACCTTTTGCTGAAGTAAATATCAAAAATGAAAAAGAGCTAAATAGTATTGAGTTGTTCCCTTGGGGCGTTGTTTTGTCAGGACCAGTAGAAGTAATGGGCGTAGGATTAGACGGTAAAGTGAAATATCACAAAGTATATAAACAACCAGGTGAAGGCAACAGACAGTTAATTAAAGGAGCTTCTATGGTAGGCAGTATGGCACTTGGTGCTAATTATGCTAAAAATGTGATAGAAGGAGGAGAAATTACGATGCAATACCGTGATGAAAATGGAATAATGCGCAGTGCAGTTGTTAGAGAAGCTGATAAAGGCAAAATGGCACAGGCAAATGCATCAGCAATTGGTGGAGCTGCTTTAAACCAATTAGCATCAAGATATGGTTCTCGTTTTAATGCGATGAAACAAAACAGAGACTTCTCGTATATTTACGCAAAAGAAGAAACTGGCGAAAAAGTATTAGTAAAAGTGAGAAAAATTGATGGTGTAGAAGTGGATAAATTGATTTTCAAAAACGATAGACCAGTTTATGAAATTGACCCAGCTACCCAAAATGTATTCTATATTTTGAATAATACGGTACAGATTTTTGATGCTAAAAAATAAACCAATAAACAGTAGAGTCCATCAAAATAAGTTTGATGGACTCTTTTTTTGTCTTATGAAAAGAACTATACTCTTTATCGTCCTTTTTTTTAGTTTTATTAGCGGATTCTCACAAGACAAAGTGAAGTTTACTAAAAAAAACTTTATTATTCCAAGCATTGTTCCTTCAGAATATAGTTGTTTGGATAATTTACTTACACAATCTACTTTTTATCAATTAGGTAATCGTTTACCTGTTTCCGAGCCAAGTTTGAAGAAAAGCTTTTTCAACATAAAAGGTTATATCAAGGAAGCAGACAATGGGCAACTTAAAATTTTTGTGACAATTCCTGTTCCTGAATATCAAAAAAGTAGAATAGATACTATATTCAATAAAAAAACACTAAAGTTTTCTTATGTTCCTTATTCAAGCTTTAAGGTGATTGCTAAAGTAGAAGTGAAGTGTCAATCTCAAACTATTTATAAAGAGGAATTCAATACGAACGAAATAGTTACATCAGATCCTTTTGCAACATTAGAAGATTTAAAAAAAGGCTTAAATAAAATTGAAGTAAACAACGAATATGGTGATGAAATAGAAAAGGCAATACATATTGCTTTGGAAAAGATTCAAGTAAAACTGAATGAAAAACTAGGCTATTATACCCAAGTAAGTAAGGAGACCTTTGTATTTTTAACTTCTGTAGAACATCCAGAGTACAAGCAAATGCTTGAATTTGAAAAGGAAATAACGGCACAATTAAAAAAAGTTACCTTAGCGTCGGGCATTGATGAACAAGCAATGCAACCCCATTTAGCCTATTTAGAAAGCCTTCTAGTAAAATATCCGCAATCAGATGAAAACACTAAAATAAGATTTATCGTCACTAACAATTTGAGTCAGTTGTATTTCTTACTTGAAAATCGTGAAAAAGCTTTGTTTTACGCTGACTTGTTAATTAAAAATGATATGCGGAAAGTATGGGGACGCGAGCTAGTTGTGAGAACCAATAATAGCTTTTTTGTTGATAAAAAGAAACGTACCCATACGCCTCGTTTTAGTGAATTAAAAAAGCTAGGATTTGAAATGCAGCAAGATGAGATAAATGAAAAAGAAGAAACGAGACTTGCATTTTTTGAAAAAATTGAGAGAGATATTGCCGACTGGGAACAAGAGAAAAATAATCGATTAGCATATTTAGAAAAGACAAAAGCTAAACGAAATAATGTGCTTGATTCGCTGGCGAGTCAAAATAATGCTAAAATTTTAGAAAAAGTAATACTAGGGTTTGGCGGAGGACAAATTATAAAAGGGATTGAAAAAGTACATACACTTTCAAAATTATCTTTTGAAGATAGCAATGTGCCTTTTTATGAAGAGAAATGGGAGAGTGCTTTTACCAATTATCTCTTAAAAAAGAAAAACCCCGATTTGTTTTATAAGGTGGTAAATCAAGCAGAAGGATGGCAGCATGATGACCGAATAAGAGGAGAAAAATGGAAAAAAATAGATACTGATGATTATTGGGAGACTTTCCTTAATCTTGACCCACTTTATTTACTTACTTCATTTCGATTAGACTTATGGGATAATTATGAGCTATCAGACGATGTAACAATAGATGAACGGTTGTGTTATCATCTAACCTATACTGAGAAAACGCTTAATTCAAAAAATCGTTCTGTTCCTAAAACAGAGTATCATTTGTATATTGACAAAGAAACATTTAGGGTGATTTCTTCTGAGAAGACAGCATTTGAAGAGGGCAAAAAGTTATCATTTGAACGAAGGATTTTTCAGGATTATCGAGAATTAATCAGTCTTAATAGTGGAGCAATACCACATCGTATTTTGTATCAGATTGAAGATTATTACGGAGAAACTTTTTACCAAGAACAAATCGAAAAGATTGAAATTAATTCAGGTTTTGCTAATAGAATTTTTGTCAAAGAGGTTTATTCAGGAGGATTTAAATAATAAATTGGGGTGTTAGGAAAACTAACATCCCAATTTTTTTGATTGAAATAAATGTTTTAAAGGCTTTGCCTTAAAAAATCGTTATTTTTGTATATAAAAAGCCGAAAATCATGAGAACAAATATTGAAATAAATGACGAAATCTTACGTGAGATTAGCCAACTTAAACCAGCTTCTTCTAAAAAAGAAATTGTCAATCTTGCTTTGAAAGAGTATTTAATGTATTTGAAACGTGTTGACTTATTAACATTAATTGATAAAGGGATTGATTGGGAAGGCAATTTAGAACAATGGAGAAGTCAATGAAACACGCTATTATTTTTGATACTTCGGTTTGGATTCAATTGATACAACACAAAACAACATCACAAGCATTATTGTTAAGAGAATATATTACTGATAACCAACCTTTATGGTTAACGCCAACAATTTTACAAGAGATTCTGCAAGGCACAAAAAGCCAACAAGAGTTTGAAAGATTGAAAGCTTCTTTGTTGAGTTTTAAATGTTTGGTATTGAATCCCATTGATATAGCGATTGAATCCGCCAACCTTTATCGTTCTCTAAGACAAAAAGGAGTAACCATTCGTAAAGCCAATGATTGCCTCATTGCGGCTTATGCCATTCATTTTAAGGTCGAGATTTGTCATCAAGATTCAGATTTCGACTTAATTGCAGAACATTCTTCTTTGAAAATCACCCAATTTGCATGACCAAATTCCTCATTCTTCGTTTTTCTTCTATTGGTGATATTATTTTAACTACTCCAGTTATTCGCTGTTTGAAAAAACAATATCCTGATGCCGAAGTACATTTTGTGACGAAGAAATCTTATAAAACATTAGTTGAAACTAATATTTACATTGATAAGTATTATTTATTGGATACTAGCCTTAATGATTTGATAAAACAACTCAAAGCAGAACGCTATGATTATGTAATAGATTTGCATAATAATTTAAGGACAAGAATTATCAAATTTAGGCTTGGCGTAAAATCATTCAGTTATGATAAATTAAATTTTCAGAAATGGCTTTTGGTAAAATTTAAGAAAAATGTCATGCCGAATGTCCATATCGTTGATAGAAATTTAAAAACAGTTGAAACTTTAGGGATTAAGAATGATAATGCTGGATTAGACTATTTTATTCCAGCAAAAGACGAATTACCAGTTGAATGGTTACCTGAAAGCTTTAGAGATTCTTATGCTATATATGCCATTGGCGGACAACATGAAACCAAAAAGCTACCATTGCCTAAGATGATAGAATTGTGTGAGAAGATAGATTTACCACTTGTGTTGATTGGGGGAAAAGAGGATGCAGACCAAGCAGAAAAATTGATGCTTGCCTTTGAAAATAAAGTAGAAAAACAAATCTTAAATACCTGTGGTAAATGTACTTTAAACCAATCTGCTTCGTTGATTAAAAGAGCAAGTATTGTATATACGCACGATACAGGAATGATGCACGTAGCGGCTGCATTGAAGAAAAAAGTTGTTTCAATCTGGGGAAATACAGTGCCTGAGTTTGGAATGTATCCGTATCAAACTAATTTTGTAGCACTTGAAGTAAAAGATTTAGCGTGTAGACCATGTTCTAAAATTGGGTATGAGAAATGCCCATTAGGACATTTTAAATGTATGAATGAATTGGAATTTCAGTAATTTTGGATGGCAAACTTTATCCTCTAGTTTTGATAAGGAATAATGGAGTAAAATTAAACGATATAATTAAAAAGAGTAATTCAATGATAATGAAAGTACAATCACTAAATCACCTATTCATTCAATCACTCAATTACCAAAGATAAGTATCAATGACCAAGAAAGTAAACATAGGACTTGTCCAAATGTCTTGTACAGAAAATGTACAAGAGAATATGCAAAAAGCAATTAAAGGCATTCGTGAAGCGGCTCAAAAGGGAGCTAATATCGTTTGTTTGCAAGAGTTATTTACCTCATTATATTTCTGTGATGTTGAAGACCATGCTAATTTTAGTTTGGCAGAACCAATTCCTGGCCCATCAACAGAAACACTTTCAGGAGTTGCCAAAGAATTGGGCGTAGTAATAATTGCCTCCTTGTTTGAGAAACGTGCAGCTGGTTTGTATCATAATACAACAGCGGTATTAGATGCTGATGGGGCTTATTTAGGAAAATATAGAAAAATGCATATTCCTGATGATCCAGGATATTACGAGAAATTTTACTTTACGCCTGGAGATGCTTCTTCGGAAGATTCAGGATATAAAGTTTTTCAAACAAAATTTGCAAAAATTGGTGTATTAATTTGTTGGGATCAGTGGTATCCTGAAGCTTCAAGAATCACGGCTTTAATGGGGGCAGAGGTCTTGTTTTACCCAACAGCGATTGGTTGGGATACAAATGAAACCGATGCTAATACTAATCGAGAGCAATATAATGCTTGGCAAACTATACAGCGTTCACATGCTGTAGCAAATGGCGTTCATGTGGTGTCTGTTAATAGAGTAGGGCGTGAGGCTGACCAACAATTTTGGGGAGGAAGTTTTGTAGCGAACCCTTTCGGGACGTTACTTTACTTAGGTTCACACGAGCAAGAAGAAGTGCATGTTCAAGAAGTAGATTTAGCTAAAACGGAATATTATCGCTCAACTTGGCCTTATTTACGGGATAGAAGAGTAGACAGCTATCATCCAATTACTAAAAGATTTATAGATTAATCTGAATAATACCAAATTATATAGGGTAATAATGATAATTATCATTCTAGCATTTATATATTATTCAGTATCTTTGTAAAATTCTATAGCGAAAATGGAACTATTTTTGTGATGATAAAAAACTTTTGACCGATACTCTTAGTCCACAAACCACAACAATTAAATGGAAAAGCGAAATGAAAGAATTGAAGTAATGAATCACCTTGCCGTTAATATGGACGACATCGTGAACAAGTACCTCATTCCTATAGATACCAACTGGCAACCTTCTGATTTTTTACCAGATGCTAGCAAAGAAACTTTTTTTGATGAAGTAAAAGAAATTCAGCAGGCTGCACGTGAACTACCTTATGATTATTGGGCAGTGCTGATTGGTGATATGATTACTGAAGAAGCTTTACCTACTTACGAATCATCAATTATGGTAGTGCAAGGTGTAGATATGGCTCATGAACCTCAAGGTTGGGCAAGGTGGACACGTGCTTGGACAGCAGAAGAGAACCGTCATGGAGATTTACTGAACAAATATGTATACCTTTCTGGACGTGTAAATATGAAAGCGGTTGAAATTTCAACGCAGTATTTAATTGCTGATGGCTTTGATATTAAAACAGATGATGATCCATATAAGACGTTTGTTTATACTTCTTTTCAAGAGTTAGCAACTAATATTTCGCACCGTCGTACGGCTTCTTTGGCTAAAAAGCATGGTAATAATTCATTGTCAAAAATGTGTGCAATGATTGCTGCCGACGAGATGCGTCACCATAAAGCTTACAAGAGTTTTATCAGTAGTATTTTTGAAATTGATCCATCAGAAATGATGATTGCTTTTGCTGATATGATGAAACAAAAAATTGTAATGCCTGCTCACTTTTTACGTGAAATGAATGGTGAAAAAAGTGGTGTGTATGGTCACTTTTCAGATGCTGCTCAACGTTTGGGTGTTTATACAGGAAAAGACTATATCGAAATTACAGAGATTTTATTGAACGATTGGAATGTATCAACAATGACTGGATTAAATGGTACTGCCGCGAAAGCACAAGACTATTTGATGCGTTTACCAGAACGTCTGACACGTTTAACCGACCGTATCAAAGTTCCTGAATTAGAATATAAATTTAGCTGGATTCAGTAATGTAATTGAGTGATTTAATAAATGAGTGATTTAGTGAGTAATGATTTCATTATCAGTAAATTAGTTATTTCAATAATGTAGTTTTAAATCATTACATAACGCTTCCTTCATATGAATAAAAAATGCCTCAATTTTTGGATTGAGGCATTTTTTATTTATATGGCTTTAAAATCTAAATTTGTCAAATATTTGATAATCAATGTTTTATGGCTAGCGAGGGACTTAAGTCCCTCGCTAGCCATAAGGCTTGAAATTTCAACTGCTTTGATCAATAATTACATCTTTTAAAGATGTGGATAATCATTAAGCTCTGAAACCTTCAATGCAAAAAAAGCTCAAAGCTCATCACTCAAAGCTAAAACCTTACTACAATTTATCTAATAAGTAAATTAAACTCGCCATCGAAGCAGCACCTAATTCTAATTCACGTTGGTTAACAGTTTCAAATGTATCATTTGAAGCATGATGATATTCAAAATAACGCTGAGCATCTGGTTTAAAACCTACTAATACCGTTCCTTGTGGAGCTAATGGACCAATATCAACACCGCCACCACCACGCTCAATTTCATGTAAGCCATAAGGTGCTAACAAAGTACGGTACGACTGAATTTTAGTTAATAATTCCGCTGAAGCACCTTGAACCCCAAAACCACGAGGTGTAAAACCTCCATTATCTGATTCTAAAGCAAAAATGTGTTTTTCATTATTTTGTTTCGCCAACTCTGCATATTTAATTCCTCCACGAGTTCCGTTTTCTTCATTCATGAATAATACGATTCGGATAGTATGCTTTGGCTTAATGTTTAAAGTTTTAAACAAACGTGCTACTTCAATTGATTGTACAATGCCTGTACCATCATCATGAGCACCCTGAGCTAAATCCCAAGAATCTAGGTGTCCGCCTACTACAATAATTTCTTCTGGATGTTCACTACCTTTAATTTCAGCAACCACATTGTGTGAAGGGGCATCTGGAAGGGTTTCACAAGATTGTTTGAAGTAAAACTTTGTCTCAGGGTTTTCCTTTAAGGTATTACTCAATAAAGTAGCGGCTTTTGTACTTAAAGCTGCCGCAGGAATCAACGGAACCCCCGTTCCATACGTCATTGAACCTGTATGTGGATAATCGTTTTCTGTACTACTCAACGAACGAATAATTACACCGATAGCCCCTAATTTTGAGGCTTCGTTAGCACCACTACGACGTTGGTCGCCTGCTTGTCCGTACGCTTCAAAAGTATTAATTTTGGTAGGGTCCATCGGGCGATTAAAGAAAACTATTTTGCCTGCGCATTTTTCTTTTCCTAATGCTCTCAATTCCTGAAAGTTTTTTACTTCAATTACCTCAGCCGTGATTCCTTTTTTAGGCGTAGCGATTGACCCTCCTAAGGCTACTAAAGGCACTGCTGTTTTTTGTTTGCCGTTTAAAATATAACCTTCTTCTTTTGCACCACGTACCCAGTGTGGCACCATTACGTCTTGTAAGAAAACACGGTCGTAACCGCCTGTTTCTAATAATGCTTTTCCCCATTGCACGGCTTTTTTAGCTCCTTCAGACCCACTTAGTCGTGGACCAACATTAGCGGTTAAATCGCGAAGCCATTCGTAAGATTTACCACGAGCTAGGGATTCATCAAAGAATTTACGGATGACAGTGGAATCATTATCTTGGGCAAAAGTGGATAATGATAATGATAAAAGGATGGTAGTGATGAAGGTAGTTTGTTTTTTCATTGAAAATTTTGTGTTAATGTAGGGTATGAGTGTTAATTCATAGACCTGAATGAAGTTCGTTCATTGTAAAATATTGAAGCTTCAATTTAGCACTTTCTGCCAAGATTTGCTCTAAAAAATGTATATTAAAGCCATATTCTTCTGGTTTATGAGTGATTATACGCAAAGGACGATGCCCAAAAAGCATCATGACACTGTTTTCCTGCTGGGCCCTTGCTAATCCCTTTTTTATATCTTCTATCGTCGTATTATTCCCCACGTCAATCAACAAGGCATTTACCTTTGGGCTATCGTCGGATTGATGATATATTTCATCCATGTTTTCAACGGCTCGTTTATAAGTAAAACCTGCTATTTTTCTTTCTTTTATGGCTACATCTCTCAAAAGTTTAAAGTGCTTTAATAGTTCTTTATCGATATACCAAATTTGAGAGCCTCCTGGATGAGCAAAAGTTTTAGGATTAAATCCTTGTCGCTTCATCGTCCTAAGGGCTTGAAAAACTTCTTTTTCCATGTATTCATTCATAGAATGTTCCCAAACATATCTGATAGAGCCTATGTGCATAGCTCCATGACAACCAATTTCATGCCCATCTGCTTGTAATTGACGTAGCATGATAATTTCTTCTTTAGAAAGACTATCGGGTTGTGTAACGTAAAATGTTACTTTTGCGTTGTATTTTTTAAAAAGTGGCCTTAATTGGTACCATTCTTTAATAAATCGGTCATCAAAAGAAAGTGCTATACCAGCAGGCTGTGTAGCTTTTTTTTCTTCTTGACAACTTATTAATAGTAAAAAGAATAGTATATAAATTAGTTTCATTGTTGATTGTAGGATTATAGGAATATTAGACTTTAGGACTTTAAGATGAAGGATTTTAGGGTATGAACTCCAGTCTAAAGTTCCTAAAATCTTTCAGTCCTAAAGTCCTCTAGTCTCCAAATCCAAAAAAACATAAAAATGTTTACCCGACCTCAGATATTTGAACAATTTACAGCATTGGTAGCTGCTGAAAGTACTCGTAAAAATGGCTTTAGCGAGGCTCCTTACAATTCCTTAAACTTAGGACTGTATTCTGGTGATTCGCTCGAAAATGTGCATAAAAATAGAGATAAATTCTATGAAGCTTTGGGTTTTTCTGCTGAAAAGGTAGCTTTTTCTTATCAAGTCCATGAAGATAAAGTATTAACAGTAACGAAGGCAGGTTCTTATGATGGTTTCGATGCCCTAATTACCAACCAAGCCGATGTATATGTAGCTGTTACTATAGCCGACTGTACGCCTATTTTAATATATGATGCTAAACAAAAAGTAGTTGCTGCCATTCATGCAGGTTGGCGAGGAACTGTTTTAGATATTGTAGGTAAAACAATTACACAAATGACCATAGCATTTGACACCAATCCGAAAGATTGTTTTGCCTATGTAGGCACTTGTATTGATGAATGTTCTTTTGAAGTAGGCGAGGAGGTAGCCCAAAATTTTGATAGCCAATTCAAAAGATTTGATCCAGAAAAAGCAAAGTATTTTGTTGATTTGAAGAAAGCTAATCAGGCACAATTGCTAGCAGTGGGAGTACCCGCTAGGCAAATAGCGTTGTCAAAATTCTCTACTGTTTTAGATAATGACAGCTATTTTTCGCACAGAAAAGAAAAAGGAAAGACAGGAAGAATGTTAGCAATAATTGGGATAAAATCGACGGATTATTAAGGGAATGTTAAATTAGTTATACTATTTCAAGAAAACGTATTTCAAAAACAATATTTTTTGCAATTTTTAAAACTATTATTTGTAACTTTGTGTCAATTAAATAATTAACTCGAGTTTAAAGATTATCACTTTTTAAGTGAACCTCCGTTTAGAGTACCAATAATCATTTAACCGTGTCACATTAAAAAACACAAATTTATGAAATCTTACCCTTTATTGGCTGAGATGGTTCTGGATGAATCAAGAAGCCCTAAGACAAATCTAAAAGCATCATCTATCAATTCTTATGATGCAGATAAAGGCTGGTTAGAGCGTTTCTTTGATTTCTTAACGCCATCTAACATTTACGTTGCGAAAAAGTAGCGAATTATACATTATTAAAAAAGGATGCCCATTACGGCATCCTTTTTTAATTTTCAATAGTCAATAGATTTCGAGTTATTTTTCACTGTAATGAAAAATCATTTTTAGTTACCACTGTTTTTTACACGTCCTTTTTCGTCTTCTAATCCAGTTCTACGTTGACGAGCAGCAGCTACTTTACTATTTCCGAAACGGTAAGAGAAATTCAAACGAATCACTCTGCTTTCCCATTTATTTGTTACTTGTACATCAATGTCGTTGAAGATGAATGAACCTCTGAATTGATTAGACCAGAACACATCATTAACATTCAATTTCAAAGTAGCTTTGTCGTTCATGAATTTTTTCTGAATACCGAATGACATGGCTCCCATTGGACGACCAGCTAATTGTCCTTCAACAAAAGGTGACTGATACCAACCGCTTAACTCTAAAGAGTATTTTTTAGGTAAAGTAAATTGGTGCGTCATATTAGCTTGATAAGTAGTAGCACGAGCATCCAAAGGCTGAAGGACAGTCGATGACGTACCATCTGAGTTAATAGTCGTTTTAGGAATATCACCTACGTAATGATTGTTATACAAATTCAAGTAAGTATTACTAAACCACCATTTTGTAATTGGTACAGGCACTGAGAACGAAATACCCATGTTTTCTACATAACCAATATTAATTTTAGTTACGTTTGTTGTTTTCAAGGCATTATTTTGTTCCAAAATTTCAGTCATTACACCATTAGTTCTACTGAAATTTAAAGTTGTTGTAATGGCATCTTTATAGGTATGCGATACTTCAAAGGCATTCGTATATTGTGGTTGCAACAATTCATTACCTCTCTGGAAAGTATAAGGATCAAGAAAGAATAAGAATGGGTTTAAATCTTCGTAGCTAGGGCGGTCTATTCTACGACTGAACGAATAACCTAATTGATGGTCTTTTGCTAATTTCTGACGGAAAAATACACTTGGAAAAACGTTGGTATAATGTCTGTTTAATAATTCTTTTCCTAATAAAGTACCCTGTCCGTTTGTATTCTCAACTCTCAAACCTAATTGCATGCTTACCTTTTTGAACTCTTTTGAGTAATTGATATAGCCAGCATTGATATTTTCTTTGTAAACAAAGTCACGAGTACGTGTTGGGTCAAGCACAGGCGTATTTAAATCACCTACTAAGAACACAAAACTCATATCATTTCCAGAGTGTACATAGCTTGATTTTAATCCTGTTTCAAACTTTGATGTTTTGTTGATAGGGTATGTTAAATCTACCTTAGCAGAATAAATATTAATTTTAGAGGCAGTCAAACCATCTTCATTTCTAGTTTGGCGTAAAATATTCTGCGTATCATATTTTGAAGTACGATACTTCATAGAATTGTTGGCATCATATCGTGCATAATCTAAGTCAGCAGTTATTTCTCTACCTGTAGAATCAATCACGTGTTTGAAGTTAATATTGGTTGAATAATTACCCCAATTGTTGTTGATTGCTCCTAATGTTCTTGATGTAGTATCTAACTGAGCAGTTGCATTTTTGATTAAAGTCTCATTGTTTAAGTCTTCTTTCCAAGTACCGTTCATTCCATTAAACAAAAATCCGATAGTATTTTTTTTGTCAAGGAAATAATCAGCACCCATTTTGTAAGAGAAAGAATTGTTTCTTCTATCATTGTCACCCACTTGGTCGAAACCAGAAATCACTTTTCCATTTTCAAAAAACTTACGGTTGATTGTTTGATATTGGAAGCTTTTTCTATCATTAGCAGAGAAGTTACCAAATACATTCACTTTACCATTTCTATAGTTTAGGTTTAAACCAGCGCTTTCTTTTGGTAAAGATTTATAAGGACCATATCCTAAACCAATATTCGCCGAACCATTTAAGCCAGTATTCTGATTTTTCTTCAAGCGGATATTAATTACCCCTGCATTACCTGCGGCATCATATTTAGCAGGAGGGTTTGTCATGATTTCAATCTTATCTAACTGAGTAGCTTGCATGTTGCGAAGCATATTAGCTAGGTCACTAGCAGACATATACGTTGGCTTTCCATCTAACATTACCATCACATTTTGCTTTCCTTTCAACGAAATGTTTCCGTCTTTGTCCACCGTAACACCTGGCGATTTCTCTAAAACTTCAATAGCAGTATTACCAGCCGACACAATTGAATTTTCAACATTCACGACTGTTTTGTCAATTTGTTGTTCGATAAATGGTTTTTTAGCCGTTACCTGTACTTCCCCTAATTGCTTAGAATCTTCTGATAATACTATTTTTGATAATTTGATATTCGAAGTCTCAGCCGAAAGAATGAATTTTGGCGTATAATATTTTTTATAGCCCAATTGCGAGATATTAATGATATAAGTACCATAATTTATTTTCTCGAATTCAAAAGTGCCATTTACATCGCCCAGAGCCCCTTTTACAAGTGATGAGTCTTTGGCATTCAATAATGTAATGGTAGCAAATTCTACAATTTTACTTTTATCGTCAGTAATTTGTCCAGAGATTTTCCCCTGAGCTTGTACCTTAATAGTAGATAAACTAAATAAGATAAGGAATGTGTAAAAAATTGTTTTCATGATGAATGAATTTTAGGTTTTTAGATTTATCGGCTAAACTTTTGCTTAAACTGAAATTATCTTGGATGATTATTGAAACAAAATTAATTTTATACCTACTACCTTGTTATGCAAACTACTTAATCGGCTTCCCTAAAGGATAAATGGTTGAAACAATATCATGACTAAAAAAAGGGAACGATAAAAGAAGTAATTTGTAACTAAGATGCAGGGTGAAAGAAAAAGGTTGCAGGTAAATTTGAAAAAAATAAAAAAGATTTTCTTAGTTAAAAAAATAGGCAACTTGATATTAAATCAAGCCGCCTATTGAGGAAAATATTTTTTAAGCTATTTTACAATCTCTGAAATGATTTTTAGTCCATTCAGCGTAAGTAGTTTATCTACCTCATCAAATTCGTCACGTAGTGGTGTTAGAATGGATGAAAGCCCTCCAGTGGCTAAAACTAGACAATCTTGACCAACTTCTTTTTTGATTTGCATAATCATCTCACGAACCATCCCTACATACCCCCACAGAATACCCGCTTGAATAGCATGAACAGTATTTTTGCCAATAGCAGATTCTGGCATAACTAATGGTACTTCGGGTAACTGAGCTGTATTAGAGAATAAAGATTTTACCGCCGTCTTTAGCCCAGGAGCAATAGAAACGCCTAATATTTTACCTTCGCCAGACACTACTGTGAAAGTAAGAGCCGTGCCGAAATCTACAATCAGACAGGCTTTTTTATAAGTATAATAAGCATAAGTAGCATTACAAACTAAATCTGTACCAATTTCATAAGGACTCAAAATCTCCATCTTCAACTGGTCATACATTTCTGGACCAATAATAATAGGGTCGATGCTTATCATTTCTTGTACCATTTCTTTCAGCGTACTTTTCAAATCAGGCACTACACAACTAATAATTGAGCGATTGATTTCACTTATTTTTAAACCATTTTCTAAGAAAAACAAGCGAAGCTTTGCTTCAAAATCAGAAGAACGACGAGATGAATCCGAAGGAATCCTAAATTGATGAATCCATGCTTGTTGATTGTGAATTCCGAAAACTACGTCGGTATTACCAATGTCTATGGCTAGTAGCATATTTTAATAATTAAACACGACGTGGTTTATCGCGAAGAGGTATTTTATATTGATTTAAAATATATTATAAGTTAATGCCTAATTTAATAAATTCTTCTGCTAAAGATTCAGGAGACTGAAAATGGATGGCCTCTAAACCTACAGCCTTTGAACCAGCAATGTTTTTGATGTTATCGTCTATAAAAACAGCTTTGGTTCTATCAATGTTATACCTAGTCAGAATGGTTTCATAAATTTCAGGATGTGGTTTCAACATAAACTCTTCTCCAGAAACTAAAATACCTTCAAACCAATTCAAAAACTCAAAACGCGCAAGTGACCTAGCAATCGGTAAAGTCTCAGCCGACCAGTTAGTAAGGGCGTATACTCGATAATTGGGTGAATCAATCGCTTTTCTCAGAATTTCAACAGTGCCATGAAAAGGGTCGCCCAACATTTTTACCCATTGTCCATAATAAGCCGAAATTTCGTGTTCCCAGTCAGGAAAAAGTGCAATTCTTTCAGCAGTAGCCTGTGCAATTGGCATTCCAGCGTCTTGTTGTTCATTCCAATGATATGGGCATACGTGTTCAAAGAAGTAGTTTCTTCTTTCTTCGTCTGGAATAACGTGGTTAAAAACATAAAGCGGATTCCAATCGATTAATACACCGCCTAAATCAAAGATTAAAGTATTTATTTGTTGTGACATGTTAAATGTTGTTATTGGATAGCTAGCTAGTTGCTGTGTTTAATCTGAGGAATTATTAAAAACCAATCTTTCCTCGTCTTTTCCCTTTCCCAGCATTATTAGCATATTCTAGCATTTCAGCGATTTCTCTTTCAAAACCACCTGATAAAATCGGAAATCTTAACCAGCTTCTAGGGTCTAAGTTGCGGTCGTCCACATGAAAACTTGGCGCATAACGCTCGCGTTTCCATTGATTTCTAGCAAATAGTTTAAAGAACCTTTCGATAGATGTAATTAGTTGCTCTCGTGTATAAATACTCTCAAATTCTACTTCCATGATTTTAAAGCAATCTGTCGGAGATTTCTTATCACGAATAGCAGAAGTTTCAATGGCATTTAATAAATCATAAGGCATTAAATCCTCTTCATCTATTTGTTTGGCTTCAAGCGGACGTAATTCAGCAGTTGGTTGCAAATTATTCATCGCATTCAAGCCATTGATGCTGAGTGTTCCACCCAAACCAGTGTTTTCTAACCAACGTAACCAGTGACGCAACCAATGCTTATCGATACCTGCAATGGGCGAAATAGACCCAGAAGTATCGCCGTCCATAGTGGCATAGCCAACAGATGCTTCCGAGCGATTTGAAGTAGATAACAACAACGCATTATTGATATTTGCTAATAGCCAAGCACTTGGGCTCCGCACCCTCGCTTGAATATTTTGGAGGGCAATATCATCCGTTTGCCAAGACAAATCTCTTCCGATAGCCCCTTGAATTAATCCTTTGTAGGTTTCTACCAAACCATTAATATCAATATCATAGAAAGTAGTATTCAAATTTTTCGCTAAAGAAGTAGCCGAATGGCGCGTATCTGAAGAGCTATTCTGTGTGCCTTGATATACGTTAATAATCAAAGCAGCCGATAATTCAGCAACAGAATGGCATGATTGAATTGCTTTAATGTATCCTAATTTTTGTTTGAAGCCATCCAAGCCTAATTCCTTTACTGATAATTCAATCGCTAAATAGCAAAGAGCGGTAATGGCAGAGGAGTCTGCACCACCAGAAAGCGAAATTACCCAGCCATTTGAACGAGATTTGCGGAGGTAATCGAACAATGCCAAAGCAATAGCTCTTGCAAATTCTTCTTCTTTTTGAAAACCATTGGCTTCCCAATGTTCCATTGCATAATGGTTTTTGAAAGGAGGGATGTCTGGATAATCAAAAAGCACTTGAATAGCATTTGAAGCCTTGAAGTGGAATAAATTCTGGCTTTGTTCTAACCGAATTTTATCTAAATCGATTACTGCCGTGGTCAAATAATAATCTTTGTACGAAAACCTTGTACCAGATACCAACATTTCACCAGCTTGGGCAATCATGGCATCGCCATCGAAAATGGCTCTACCAGCTTCATTGCCTAGTAAATTAGCATAAATATAAGCCACACCAAAAGCACGAGAACCATCTTGAACGAGGCGTTCGCGGGTTTGGGTCTTAAAGAAGGCAAAGTGCGAAGCTGTAGGGTTAAGAATGATATCACAGCCCTTTAAATAATGTTCTCTTCCGGGGCGATTGGCAATCCAAGCATCTTCACAAATTTCAAAGCCGATTTTTACACCACCTACTTCAAACAGTAAATCGCCTACAGGATAAGTAAACTCTCCAATTCTTAATTCTGTTTTCTCACCGACTGGCCAATGCTGAAACCAACGCGTTTCATAATGAATACCATTATTAGCAAGCGTCTTTTTGCACGCAAAGCCTCTGATTTGCTTATTGACAATCAAACAAGCTGCATTATAAATGTGATTATTAATACGGATAGGCAACCCTACGCATACAGCTATACTAGAAGTATGCGAAACGATGTCTTCTAATATCTCTAAAGCAGTATCACAAGTGCTTTGTGCAAAAAACATATCTTCGCAACCATAGCCAGTAATACAAAGCTCAGGTAAACACAAAAGGCTAATTTCTTGTTTTTTTGCCTCTTCAATACAAGCAATGATATTGTTTTTATTACTTTCCCATGCTAAAGGAGTTTGATTAACCACTCCAGCAGATACTTTAATTAGATTCATGTGATGTATGTTGAATAGCTAAGACTAATTCTTTTTGTCGAAATCGACTCTTTCCCCAGGAAGGGTATATTTAAATTTAGTCTTGCCCGATTTCTTATCTTTTTTACCGTTGAACTTCTTGCTTCCTTTAACAGGATTCCACGGCCAATGTTTTTTGGTCGTTGTCCAAGAGAATGCAGCACGGGGACGAAAAGTTCCCCCTTCGTGTTTATGTTCAGTGGCTACGCGACAAGTCTTTTCAGGACAGCGCCTTGCCCAAATGCATCCCGATAGTGTAAAGCATGAAAGTAAGAAAAGAAATAAATAAAATTGAGGATTATATTTCATCAGCATTGAGTTTGCACAACAAAAATACACGATTTTAAAACATATCGAAAAAAAGGAGGGAAGAGATTTAGGTACTAAAATTATACTTACTTAATTGTACCTCAGTTTTGTTAAACAAAAAACCCTTCATACGCCATGCATGAAGGGTTTTTGTAATTTTTGGAGCCTTCTATCGGGATCGAACCAATGACCTACTGATTACAAGTCAGTTGCTCTACCAGCTGAGCTAAGAAGGCTTTTCTCAACGATTAGCGAGATGTTCTTCGTTTATCGTGATGCAAAATTAGTAGGTTTTGTAATACTCTCCAAACGTTTTGAGAATAAATTTTTAACATTTTGTTAAACTTTTTGCAAGTTTCTGAATCTCAAAAGATTAAGCTTGAAAAAAAAATTAAAAAAAAACAGGGCTAATGTTGAATTTAGCCCTGTTTTAGTGATTTTCACTTTTCTGCTTCTCTGATTATCTTAATTTGATGTTTCAAATCTGATAATTCTTTTGAAGCTTTTTGAATTTTTGCTTCAACGTCTTGACGAAGCTTGTCTGCATTTTTAGATTTTGCAAAAAACTCTAAGTTATTTCTGTAAACAGCTATATCATTTTCTATCGTCTGCATTTTGCGACGGATATCGTTTTCTTTACGAATTAAATCTTTTGGCGACTCTCCATGAGATTTCACCATCTCAACTTCATTCTGTAAACTTAGTTGCTCACGTTCTCTACCAGAAAGTTTTGCCATCGCACTTACATACTTGTTGATGGCATTGATATAACGTTTTCCGATATTTTGCATCTCCTTTTTAGGAACAAAACCGATTGATGCCCATTGTGATTTGAATTCAGCTAACCTAGCTGTATCAGCTCCTTCTACGGCTTCTTTCTCTATTTGTTCACAAAGTGCCGTTTTCTTCACCAAATTAGCTTCAAACTCTTTTTCTATGCTTTGGTTTTTGGCTCTTTTAGCATTAAAGAAGGCATCACAAACAGTTTTGAATTTCGTATAGATAATGTCTTTGTCTTTTTCAGGAACATGACCAATCTCACGGAATTCTTTTTGCAAACGAATAACTGTATTGGCCGCTTCTTGAGATTCATCTTCATTAGTCAACAATGCCTCTACTTCTTCAATAATAGCATTCTTAGCTTTTAAATTTTCTTCTCTTTTGATTTCTAACAAACGGAAAAATTCTGTTTTGTTACGGAAGAACGTTTTAATATCCGACCAAAATTTATCACTCAATTCTTTGCCTTTTTCTTTAGGCATAAAACCTTTGATATTATTCCATTGGTCTTGTAAAGCTAAAAGTGCCTTTGTGCGGTCGTTCCATTCTGTAATAGAGGCTGAATTGAAGCTTGCAAAAGGTTGAATCAATTCTGCAATAGATGACTTTAAGCCAAATACTTGCTCTGCTTCTGCTTTTGAGGCTTCTAATTGTTCACGGCGTTTGCCATAAATAATATCTAAGGCATCTTTTACTCTTTGCCAGATAAGTTCGTTTTCTTCTTTCGGAGCAGGCCCTATGTGCTTGTATTCTTCAAAAGTTGCTACGGCTTCATCTAACATTTTGCCTGTAACATTTTCAGTTTTAGACGTTTCTGCAATTCTCTCAATCTTACTACACAACTCTATTTTGTGCTGTAAATTACGCTTACGGTCTAATTCTAATAATTCAAAATATATACTGCGATTGCTATAAAATCTATCAACTAATGCATGGAATGTTTGCCAAAGCGTATTATTATGAGGCGAGTTTACATTTCCAGCACTTTTCCATTCTTCCTGAATTTTCTTGAATTCATTAAATCCAGATTTAATATGAGCAGGATCGTTGCTGTCTTCACCTTCAACAAGCGTTCTAAGACGATTAATTAGTACTGTTTTCTGGCTAAAATTTTTGTCTTTTTCTTTCTCAATGTTAGCAAAATACTTAGAACGTTCCTCTTTGATGGCTTTGAAAAGCTTGTCGAACTGTTCACTTAAAGTATCAGGCTTAAATTCGAAACCATCTTCAGACCCATCATTGGCTTCTTTGAACTTGGCAAGTGCTTCGTTTTTTTCAGCACTTTTTATTTGTTCAAACAAGGGGCGAATCTCTTTCAAAGTATCTTCAGATTTCCTGAAAATGCCAATTGAAGGATTTTCTTTTACATCAGCAAGTACTTTTTCTAAAGTAGTGACAAAGTCTGATTTTTGAAAATTAGAATAATCAATTGATTGATTTTCAATTGTTTCTGGTTCTTCACTAGTTTCAAGTATCGTTGATACAAGAATAGGCTCAGGTAGTACTTCAGAGATTGTTTCAATTGGTTCAGAGGTTTCTGCAACCTCACTAATAGAGACGTCTTCCGCTTTTGGGTCTGTTGCGGATTCTGTTACTTCGATAGCTTGTGCCTCGATTTCTTCTTTAATTTCTTTTGCTTCTTCGTTAATCATGCGTTCTTTTGACAGCTCACTAAAATATACGTTTCATTAGAGTTTACTGTTACATTTGAGATAGACATTTAACAATCAGGTTTTTTACCTGCTGACAGACAGTAAATTATTGCCGGTTTAAATTTATTACTAAAAATAATGAATTAAAGATTCAATCATTAAAAGAAAATACTAAATTCTCTCCCTTAGTTTTACTTTTAACTGCTTGGTTGATACTTAATAATGAATTTGGTACAAAAATAAGTAAAATACTTACAAACAATGCTCAATAATAATCTTTTCGATTAATCCTTGTGCTTTTTTAGCCTCATTACGATTCTTTGCCTAAAATTCTTTGCTCTTTTGGGTAGTAATTGTTGATTCTGTTAGGCAAAATTTTAGCCCAGCCCAGTCCAAAGCCTTGAAAAGTCATTAATGACCAGCCTTTTACAGCTTGCTCTAGCGCAAACTCTTCTCTTTTTAAATACTTGATAGCTTCTTGCTGTGAAAGTTCTACTTTGTTTATTTTTTCTGATAAAAATAAGCTCATCGCTAATTCATGATCAGGAATTAAATCTTTACTTGAAAGTTTACCCATGCTAACTCCCACCTTTCTAAGGTTAAAATTAAGCTGAATTAAATGTATGATGTGTTCATGTAATGGATTAATCAGAAAAAAGTCGTCATTTTTTCCAAACCATGTATGGTCATCAATATTTTTTACCCAATTTCTGAAAATTTCTCGTTCAGTTCTACGATTATTATTTTTTATCGGTTTTCCCGAGCGAATAAATACTTCTTTTTCAGAACTTCTTTTTTGAAAAGCAGTAATAAAAAATCCTTCGCCCTTTACTTGGTCAGGATAAAACCGATACGAACCTTCAGAAATTACTTCATTGCCTAGTTTGCCCTCATTTTTTGCCACTAGGTGCTCTGCACCAAATTGTGTTTCTATCCAATCAACAATATCTTCGTTTTCAGCTTTTGAATATGAACTAGTAGAATAAATCATCACTCCCCCTTGTTTCAGACTGCCCCAAGCATCGGTAATAATGCTTTTTTGTCTTAATGCATGTTGTGCTACATTGCCAACCGACCATTCTCTGATAGTATTGGGGTCTTTTCTAAACAAACCAGAGCCAGAACAAGGAGCATCAATTAATAGTACGTCAAAAAAACCAGAAAGTCGCGTGAAATCTCTAGGGTCATTATTAGTAACAATAGTATTCATTGTCCCCCATTTTGTTAGATTTTCAGCCAATACATTGGCACGTACTTTCAGCACATCATTGCTTACTAATAAAGAATCGGGCGTTAATAAACTAGCTAACAAAGTACTGTTTGCGCCCGTACCAGCACATAAATCAAGGACTTTCAAATCTTGTGATAAATCAACGCTACTTTTCAATATTTGCGCTAAATACATTGAGCTTGCTTCTTGTATACAATAAGCACCTGCATGAAAAAGAGGGTCAAAAGTAACTTGATAGTTATCAGGCAAATATTTGCCATATTCCGACCAAATTACAGATTCAGCATGATTAAATGTATCGGTTTTCTTAAAAGGATTAATGCGAACTGCAATAGGCGATGCTTCATTTTCATGCGTATAAACAAATGCATTTTCATTAAACCCTTTAATGTTTTTTAATGAACTAATTAATGATTGTGGGATTTTCATAAAGTGAAATTACACAAAAAAGCCAAACTGATTAGATAGTCTGGCTTTTTGCTTTATTTTTTCATGAATTCAAAACAGTAAAGAAAAGCTTGACTAATTCGTTTTTATCTTTCCTACAATCCAATTTCCAATGGCTCGTCCTTGCACTAAACCGTTATTTAACGATGGTCTAAAGTGAATGCCACCATACAAACGGCTAATTGATGCCTCGTCAGCAGCTTGTGCAAAAGAAGTAAATTTACGCACAGGCAAGCCATAAGGAATTTCAGTTGAATCGGCAAAAGCAACGTTATCACCTAATACAGAAGATAAAGTAACAGACGCCGCACCAGATATTACAGAGTGCCCAGAAGTATATTCAGGGAAGGGAGGTGTCTGTAAAACGGGTTGCCAATCTTTGTCGATAGTTGCATTGATAATCGTTTCTGGACGAATACGAACTGTACGATATTTTTCTGTCCAACATGAAATAAATCCATCAAAAACAGCCACTGAAGTCATTAAATATGCTCGTGCAGTGGTATAAATATCTGCATTTTTATTACGACTTACCTGCGAGACGATTCCCATCCAGTGGCCGCCCGGAGATACCTTTTTAGTCGCAAACATCGCATGACCAGTAATATTCATTTTAAAAGGATTGCAATCCCAGAAATTACAAATAGCTCTTTGTTCGTCAGTTAAATTATTCACAGTATTATAGCAATCCATAACTTCCTGGTAGTATTGACTTCCTTTTGTTAAGTCAAACTTTGAGGGAGGGATTGGACGAAATTGAGCAGAAGAATCCATCGTAAATGAGCGAATCTTTGTCCAATGAGGCTCCACAGCATCCAAATAAGCAGGAGGAGTAGGCACCCAAGTGCCAGGTTTGTTCGTAACCGTAAAACGGAAACCACGTGTTTGTTTATAATTATCTTTCTTTGAATAATTCATGATAGAAGCCGCTACAGAATCGCCAAAGGCAATAGAGTTTTCAAACACTTCTTCAGGAATGCCTGTGGCCTTATAATCTGCCCAAAGTTTTTTCTCAAAACCTACATAAACATCCTGTGCGAAAGTGAGGTTTTTACCAATGGTTAAAAATGCTCGGGTGGCAGCCAATGAATAGCAATACTCTTTGGTAGGATCTGGTTTATACACTTTTTCAAAGCCATTGAATTGTCCAACCATTGATTTCAACCCTTTATTAGCAGGCACAAGTGCTTCGTAAGCTGCTAAAGAGGCATAGCTATAAATACGGCTTGAAATAGGAGGAGGAAAAATATCATGGATAATTGACTCAGTAACTTGCAATTGAGTTTTTCTTAAAAACTCAGGGTTGTCAGCAGCTTTTTTCCAGCTTCCATCATCTTTTTTACAACTAAACAGTAGAGTAATACACGATAATATTAATACAACTTTTTTGCTCATTGGTAGGGTTTTTTAAATGATATAGCAAAAATACAAAAGTTTATTTCCAAAAAAATGGAATCTCCCTTTAAAAGGACAGATTTTAGTCATTTTTTTTAATTATTTTGATAAAAATCATAAATATTCAATAATTTTTGTCTGCTATAATTACCTCAAGGTGAGCAAATCTACTATTAATGGGATAGTATACCCGTATTTTATGGTCTGTAAGCATCAATAAATATTAGTAATTAAAATAGGTTGGAATAATTTTTTGGAGGTATGAAATAACGTTAAATGTAAAGAAAAGACTATTAAGTTGATGGATTTTGTGTGCTTTTTATTAGCAATTTTAATAAATTGCTAATAAAGGCATTTTAATGGTTGTTTTGAAAAAACATAAAATCATTATGACAAAATAAAGGAAAATATAATTATTCTAATATTGAAGAATGTGCTGTTTTCCTGATAATACAAAAAAAGATGAATTATTAAATTTACATTCATCTAAACAATTGCAATAATTATATTTTAAATGTTTAAGTATAAATTATTGTAAATCAGGTATTTGATTAATTTTTTGCATAAAAATGAATTTATCTTAATCTAATTTGTTTAAACTAATAACATATAATTAATATACTTTTCAGAGATTTTTTATTATTTTGCATCACATTTAAAATCTATGTAAAATTGAATTAAACCGATAACCTATTTAAAAGAAGTATTAAATTTTTAAGGAAAATTGTATTTTATTTAGATTGGTTAAAAGGTTGGAGTACCCACAAACAACTATTTTTTTGATTAGACTGTAAAAGTTAAAATCATCATCAATTTTTAAAATTATACTGATATGAACTATCAAATTCACGAAGGAAATGGCTACAAGTACATCGACGAAGGAGAAGGAGAAATTCTTTTTTTACTTCACGGGCTTTTCGGTGCGTTAAGTAACTGGGAAGGAGTAATTGAAGGCTTCAAAAGTAAATACCGCGTTATTATTCCAATGATGCCAATTTATGAAATGCCTATTACCAAAGCTGGATGTGAAGGATTGACAGAATTCATTGAAGGGTTTGTGAATTGGAAAGGTTTTGATGAATTAACACTTTTGGGTAATTCTTTGGGTGGGCACGTTTCTTTGATATATACACTAAGAAACCCTTCAAAAGTAAAAAGATTAGTACTTACAGGTAGCTCGGGGCTTTTTGAAGACGGCATGGGTGGGTCGTATCCAAAACGAGGAAACTATCAGTATATTAAAGAAAGGGTAGAATATACTTTTTATCGCCCAGAAACAGCAACAAAAGAGCTGATTGACGAAGTGTTTGAAATAACAAACAGTGCATCTAAAGTAATTAGAATTATCTCTATTGCAAAGTCGGCACAGCGGAACAATATGGCGAAAGATGTTGTTAAAATTAAAGTACCAACACTATTGGTTTGGGGATTGAACGACACCATAACGCCGCCACAAGTAGGTCATGAATTCAATCGTTTAATTGAAAATTCTGAGTTACATTTTATAGATGAGTGTAGTCATGCACCTATGATGGAGTGTCCAGAAAGATTTAATGAAATTTTGGATGGATGGCTCGAAAAGACTCCTATTCGTGTAGTTGAGTTGGTATAATCAACTTAAAATTTGGAATTTATCAATAATTAACTATATTAGCTTAATTATAATAAATTTCATCAACACAATATGCTCGCAAACAATTTTATTAATCCAATGTTGCCAGTACTAAAATCTTCAGATACAGTAGGAGATGCGTTAAACTGGATGGAAGAATATAGAATAGGACAATTGCCATTGATTCATGAACAAGAATACCAAGGTTTGATTAGCCAAGATGTTCTGATAGATGCCGATGAAGACTTACCTCTTTTGGCCCTACAACCAGAATTTGAAGAAGTTTTTGTAAATGTTCACCAACATACTTTTGAAATTCTAAAAATTGTTCAACAATATAATTTACAAGCGATTGTAGTATTGGATGAAGAACAAAATTTTGCAGGAACAATCAGTGTACAAGAATTACTTACTCAGTTTTCTAAAAGCTTAGGTTCGCAGGAAATTGGGGCAGTGTTAGAAATAGCTGTTGAAAATAGAAGTTACTCGCTTTCAGAAATTAGTAGATTGATTGAATCTAACAATGTAAAAATCATTAGTTCATATTATACAAGTGGTGGAGGATTAGAAGATTCAAAAGATATTTTGACGTTAAAATTAAATCAGCAAGATATTTCAAGAGTAATAGCCACCCTCGAACGTTTTGAGTACGATATCGTAGGGGCTTATAATTTTGAAGAGATTACCTCGCCAGATAAAGAGCGATACAATATGTTGATGAAATATTTAGATATATAAAAAAAGCTCTTGAGATTTTCTCAAGAGCTTTTTTATGAAAATATACTTTTGCCTTTTTTAGAAGTAAGAAAAAATAGTGCTTAAACGTTTTTGTATCTCAAAATCATAAACAAATACTAATATTCAAACCTAAAAGTTTGGCAATTCCCCATCTTCTTTCTTCTTTTGTTTTTTAGATAGATAAATAAGCAGTTTTTATCAAATTGTTTAATACAGCTTTCAACCCACACAGACAATACAAGATGAAAATAGCCATTCATGGGCGAAACTTTAAGGATGAAATCAAACCTTTTGTGCAACAATTGTTTGATTTTTTGGCTCAAAAGGGAGTTGAAATTCAAATCTCTGAAGTCTATCAGCAGTTTTTAACTGAGATAGGAGTAAACCATCATGCAACCCAATTTTATACTTCTCAAGATGACCTCTTTGATGCCAATTTGGTATTAAGTTTGGGTGGAGATGGCACCTTGCTAGATGCCGTGACGCATGTTAGCAAAAGAGAAACGCCAATTCTGGGAATTAATACAGGAAGATTAGGTTTTTTAGCAACGGTTTCTCCTGATAAAATTACCGAAAGCTTGAATGAAATCTTTGCTAGCCATTATACCTTGGATCCTCGTACGTTAGTAAGTGTTGAGACACGCCTTAATAATGAACCCATTGATATTTTTAACGGCATCAATTTTGGGCTGAATGAATTGGGTATCATGAAAACCGATACTTCTTCCATGATTATGCTGAAGGCATATTTAAATGGAGAATTTTTAAATACTTACTGGGCAGATGGCTTAATTATTGCCACTGCTACAGGGTCAACGGGCTACAACCTTAGTGTGGGCGGGCCTTTGGTGATGCCAAGTTCTGATATTTTTGTGATTTCGCCTATGAGTCCTCATAATTTAAATGTACGTCCTTTAGTGGTTTCAACAGATGTAATCTTGGATTTTGAAGTAGAAAGTAGAAGTAATAGCTGTTTGATTTCTTTAGATGCACGTTCTAAAGTGATAGACAGTAATGTGAAAATTAGGATGAAAAGAGAGGCTTTTAAAGCAAATATCATTAAATTGAGTGATAGTAATTTCTTGAATACCCTTAGGAGCAAACTTAATTGGGGATTTGATGCTAGAAATTAATACTTTCCTCAAAAGTTAAATTATACTGTTTGTTTCCACGATAATATATTATTTTCGTAGCAAAATTTAAGGTTAATTCATAACAAATGAACCTGTTTTACGTTAAGAAATAGTGCAAACACAGCTTTGAAAGATATTTTACTAATAAAGATAAATTAACCACGTTGACTCCATCCATTACCAGACAAATATGAAAAAATATTCTTCAATACTTCTGATATTGATAATTTGTGCACTGAATACACAAGATTTAAAGGCACAATTTAGGTTTTCAAATCTTTTCGGAGGCAAAGATAAGCCACGTAAAAACAAATTATTTGAGCCCAACTCTAATGTCAGCTTAGGAATTGGTACATCTAGCTATTATGGAGATATATCTCCGTATAATAGATTTCTACAATCTACCGTAAATGGTATGCGTTGGAATGTCAATTTCAATTTTACCCGTCAGATTTCACCAACATTTGGCTTACGTTTTGGACTTACTTACGCAAGACTTTCTGGAGACGATAATTATCTTGAAGGAGTAAAAGGTTACGAAGCTAACTTTATCAGAAATCTACATTTTAGAAATGATATTAAAGAGCTTTCTATTGCTGGTCAATACGATTTTGTCCGTACTAGTCGTAGCTATTTACGCAGAGCAGGCATTATTCCTTATATTTTCGGTGGAGTAGCCGTTTTTGCTCATGACCCAGTAGCTAAGCCAGAAGCTTCTTTATATGGTAATGATTGGGTGCGTTTGCAACCATTACATACTGAAGGCCAAGGTTTACCCGGGTATCCAAATGCGCCTTATTCTTTAATTAGTGTTTCATTCCCTGTAGGTCTTGGAGTAAAATATAAATTAAATCGCAATTGGGATTTAGGCTTTGAAATTAGTTACCGTTATACATTAAGTGATTATTTGGATGATGTGAGTGGTAATTTCGCCAATTCAGCAGATTTACAAGCTCAAAGCCCTTTAGCAGCAGCAATGGGAAATAGATCATTAGAAAGGATTGCTGCTAACCGTGGTAAAGACCGTACACAAGGCGTTATTAATTATTTAACAGCCAAAGGTTTTTACGACCCAGCGTCGCCTTATGATCCTTTTACGTTGACGTCGATTCCTGGTTTTTCAGACAATACAGACTTAAGAGGAAACCCGAAGTATAATGATTCTTATTTATTAACTACGGTAAAATTGATTTATCATATTCCAAATAAAATTAAATGCCCAGTTGTCCGTTAATCAATCTGGAATAACATTCATGAACAGTCAGGTGTATATTTCACCTGACTTTTTTTATTAATTATGACATTATCTAAAAAGTTTTTCCTTGTAGTATTTAGCCTAACAAGCTTGAATACTTTTGCACAAAAAATTGAAATAGGAGGAGGTTTAGGAGCAATGAATTATAAAGGAGATATCTCTCCTAACTTTTACCCAGCTTTTGCTCGTTTGGGGGGGAATCTTCTGTTTAGATACAACCCTAACAAAATAGTGTCATTCAGAACTAACCTAGTATTAGGTTCTATTTATGGGGATGATAGCAAAGTAGATGATTCATTCAACCAACTCAGGGGTAAGACCTTCAAGACATCCATCAGTGAATTGAATGTGGTAACAGAATACAACTTTTTTGACTACAAATATAACCGTTATCACAAAGACTGGACTCCGTATGTTTTTGGAGGGTTAGGACTCATGAGTTTTTCACCAAGAGATGAAAAAACGAGTGATTATAAAACACTTCAAGTAGTAGCTCCTTTTGGCATAGGAATTAAATACAATGTAACAGGTCCATGGGATATTAATGTGGAATTTGGTGCTAGAAAAACATTTACAGATTATTTAGATAATTTAGGAGGAGATAACCCTTCACTTCCGAAAAACCAACAAAACGATTATAGTCGTGGAGATATGTATTACTATACCTCTCTGTCTTTGACCTACAAATTTATCAAAGTGTATTGTCCTAAATAAGAAAAATATTCAAGGTTTATTGATTGAACATCAAGTAATAATGGGACTAAAAACCTACTATTATTTTATGTTCAATTGTTTTTTATGCAGTTTTAAATCCATTCTTACTCGCAATAAGCCCTTCTTGATTTTGAATAGGATAGGGAATTCGTTAAATTTGTCATATTATTCCCAAAAAGTACTCCTAGTCCATTTTTTGACTTACAAACAAAGTTTTAAAAGCTACAAGAAGAACTAAGCACTCTAGGAAATAAAGGCTCATAACTTGCTTCTTGCGTGTTTGAAAGCCTATTATTATAAGTTTTATGTGTTAAAAAGTGTTAAATCGGTGAAAGAACAATTAGACCCTAACAATCTACCAAAACATATTGCCGTTATCATGGACGGAAACGGACGATGGGCAAAACAGCAAGGCTTCGTTGATAGAATTTTCGGACATAGAAATGCTTTAAAAGCAGTGAAAGAAGCCATTGAGGGTTGTGCTGAAATAGGTGTCAAATATTTAACACTTTATGCTTTTTCAACTGAGAACTGGAACCGTCCGAAAGCAGAAGTAGATGCTTTGATGATGCTTTTGATTAGTGCGCTAAAAGACGAACTGGAAGACATGAAAAAAAACAATGTACGATTAGATACCATAGGTGCTATTGATACATTGCCTGAAAGTTCGCAGAGAGTACTTAGAAGTGCTATTGAAGAAACAAAAGATAATACAGGCGTAGTAGTTATTTTAGCCTTGAGCTATAGCGGTAAATGGGATATTATCACTACTGCCAAAAAAATAGCACAGCAGGTGAAAAATGGAGAAATAGCCATTGACGATATTAACGAACAGCTTTTTGAACAATCTTTGGATACGAAAGGAATTCCCAATCCTGATTTAATGATTCGTACAGGAGGCGACCATCGCATTAGTAATTTTATGCTGTGGCAATTAGCTTATGCTGAATTGTATATTTTTGAAGAATTGTTCTGGCCTGATTTCAGACGTGAACACCTTTTTGAGGCAATCCTTAATTACCAAGAACGTGAACGGAGATTTGGCAAAACTTCAGAGCAAATTAAAAACCCAATTAATGCTTAAAATACAAATGTATTCTTTCTCATCTGAATTGAGAACTATTCGCACAATGAAAAAATATACTTTACTGCTTTCATGCTTATTAATTTCTTTCCTTTCACAAGCACAATTGCGTGGTGCAATGGGAGCACGTTCGCCAATTGCTGAAAAAGCGGTTGAATTGAATTATGCAGAACCAAAAGAATATGAAATTGCTGAAATTACCACGACTGGCTCTAAATTCTATGATGGCAACTCAATGATTTCGCTTTCAGGGCTTAGAGTAGGAGATAAAATCAGGGTTCCGGGTGACGCCGCTACTTCTGCCATTAAGAAATTAATGAGTCAGGGAATTTTAGAAGAAGTACAGGTAGAAGCTACTAAAATTGAAGGTGATAAAATTTGGCTGAATATTGTTATCAAAGAAAGACCTAGGTTGTATAAACTAGAATACACAGGAATTAAAAAAGGAGAACAAGAAACACTGAGTGATAAAATTAAAGCCTATAAGGGTAAAATCGTTACTGAAACAGTTAAGAAAAACGTAGAGTTAGCGATTAAGAAATTTTATCAAGATAAAGGCTATTTGAATGTAAGCATAAAAATTGCGGAAAGAACAGATTCACTGCGTGGTAATAATGCTACGATGAAGGTAGCTATCAAAAAAGGTGATAAAGTTAAAATTTCAAAAATTGAATTTGTTGGTAGAACTGAGATAAAAGAAAGTATTCTGCGTCGTAAGTTGAAAGGTACTAAACAAAAGGCGTTCTATAAAATATTTACTTCTTCAAAATATGTTCCTAAAAAGTTTGAGGAGGATAAGATAAAGTTGATAGAATTTTATAACAAAAAAGGTTATAGAGATGCTCAACTTATCTCTGATTCAGTATTCAAAGACTCTGAGAAAACAGTTAAAATCATCCTTAAATTAGATGAAGGTAAGCAGTATCATTATAGAAATATCTATTGGGAAGGAAACTACATTTATCCTGACTCAATTTTAACGGAATTGTTAGGCGTTAAAAAAGGAGATATTTATAACGTTGAGGATTTAGAAAAACGTTTGAATGGAAAGCCGGGTGAAGACGTAAGTTCTGCCTATATGGATAATGGTTATTTATTCTATCAATGCGAACCTGTTGAAACTGCAGTTGCTGGAGATTCGATGGACATGACTTTTAGAATTACAGAAGGTAAGCAAGCTACCATCAATAAAGTCATCGTAAATGGTAATACTAAAACTTCTGACCACGTAGTAATGCGTGAGATTAGAACCTTACCGGGACAAAAATTTAGTAAATCTGCCATCATTCGTACCGTTCGTGAATTATCAACGATTGGTTATTTCAACCCTGAAAAAATTACCCCGAACCCAATTCCAAAAGCTGACGGAACGGTTGATATAGAATATAACGTAGAAGAAAAACCTTCTGACCAGATAGAGCTTTCGGGTGGTTGGGGTGGTTATATTGGTTTTGTGGGTACTTTAGGGGTAACCTTCAATAACTTCTCTGCCAGAAATATCGGAAACCTAAGTGCTTGGAAACCATTGCCTTCTGGTGACGGACAAAAACTTTCTGTTCGTTTTCAAGCGAATGGTACATCTTTCCAAAACTATTCATTATCATTTACTGAACCTTGGTTAGGAGGGAAGAAACCAAATTCATTCTCAATCTCATTGAGTAGAAGTATTTCATATCCATATAAAATTCAGCAATATAATCAGTTGAGTGGCTATGGGTCGGGTTATGGAAGTAGTTTATATGGTTATGGAAGTGGCTATGGTTATGGCTACGGTACAGGATTAAATACATCAACTTCTGATAGTGCTACTGCTGCTCAAAACGATGCACACTTTAACAGTACTACTTTAGCATTTAGTTTAGGAAAGCGTTTGAAAGTTCCTGATGATTATTTCTCGTTGAGTAATTCATTATCACTTCAATTGATTGATGTTAAGAACTTACCTTATTATGGTTATCCAGAAGGGAATTCAGTAGCGGTTTCATTTGTTACTAACTTCTCTAGAAATAGTATTGATAACCCTACTTTCCCACGTTCAGGGTCTAGTTTCTCATTGACGGCCTCATTAACGCCTCCATACTCATTGTTTGGTGGGGATAATAAAAACTTGATTGAGTATCATAAATGGATGTTTGATGCCTCATGGTTTACGCCAATAACTAGTAAGTTAGTCTTCCACATGAGAACTCACATGGGTTTCTTAGGCTCATATAATTCTAGTAAAGACATTACTCGTTTTGAACGTTTTGACCTTGGGGGTTCTGGTATGCAAACAGGTTATAATGTTATTAGCCGTGATATTATTGCTTTGCGTGGATATAAGGATAGAGTATTTGGTTCGCAAGGTAGCTTGCCGAGTGGTGGGGTTGCCTACAACAAATTTGTAATGGAGGTGCGTTACCCAGTTTCGTTGAACCCATCTGCAACAATTTTCTTATTAGGTTTTGCAGAAGGTGGAAACAACTTTGCTAACTATTCAGAATACAATCCATTCAAATTATATAAGTCGGCTGGGTTTGGAGCTAGAATTTTCATGCCTGCATTCGGTATGATTGGTATTGACTATGGTTTTGCTTTTGATAAAGTGCCAGGACAAACTTCAAGCAATAGCTTTGGTCAGCAGGCATTTACTTTCTCAATAGGTCAGCAGATTCGTTAATATAAATATTAAGCTTACCACTAGTCGATTGATATAATTGGCTAGTGGTAAGCATTGTTAATGTTTTGTTAAACAATATAGAATAGCAATAAGATAGTATTCAAGGCGTTAATCAAATACATTCACTAAATTAGCCACCTTAGCCATGAAAAAGCGGATATTTTTACTAATTTTGCCATTCTTATGTTTGTGTTCAACGATTGAAGCACAAAAATTTGGCTATATTGATACCGAATATGTTACTTCTAAATTGCCAGAATACCAAAGTGCTCAGGCAGAAATAGAGAAACTAACGACTAAGTGGATTAAGGAAGTATCAACAAAAAATGATGAATTAGCTAAGTTAGAGAAAGCCTACAGGGCTGAAGAAGTATTGCTAACGGAGGAAATGAAAGTACAGCGATTAAAAGTAATTGCTGATAAAGAGAAAGAAGCGAAAGAGTTACAAAACAGAATCTTTGGTTTTGACGGAGAACTCATCAAAAAGAAGCAAGATATCATGAAGCCAGTTTTAGATGAAGTAGCTAAAGCGGTAGAAAAAGTAGCTCGATTAAAAAAGCTTGATTTTCTGTTTGATAAATCATCTGATGGATTAGCGATGTTGTACACCAACCCGATACATGATTATACCGATTATGTAATGGAAGAATTGGGAATTTCGACAGAGCAACTGAAAGAGAAACAAGAACAAGAGGCCAAGCAACAAGGAGAAGAGAACAAAGAAAGTGACAATACAACAAAAAGTAAATCAACTAGAAAAGGAGTAACTAGCAACTTCAAAAAAGAGTAATAACCAAATCAGAATCACAGAACAATGAAAAACAAATTTTTAATTGCTTTATTTGCAATTCTTGCTTTAGCTACAGCTAATGTAAATGCACAACAAAAAATCGGATATATTAGCTTAGATTACATTTTAGCTCAAATGCCAGAAGCAAAACAAGTAGAAACAGAATTGACTACTACTAAAACGCAATATGACAATATGTATCAGCAAAAAGTGAAGGATTTCCAAACTAAATTAGCTGATTATGAGAAAAATGCTGCTACTATGGCAGATGTAATTAAAGCTGATAGAGAGAAAGAATTACAAGGAATGCAGTCTAGCATTGAAGAATTCCGTCAAAACTCTTCTACTTCTTTACAAAAGAAACAAGCACAATTGTTACAACCTTTGTTGAAGAAAATTGAAGATAACATGCACGGTGTAGCAAAAGAAAATGGTTTTGCTTTCGTATTCAACTACGATGCAGGTCAAGGAACTACTCCAATCGTTTTACATGCTCCAGATGATGCAAATATCTCTGACTTAGTGTTAAAAAGAATGGGTGTTACTCCAAAACCATTTACGCCAGCGCCAGCTACTCCAGCAGCAACAGCTCCTAAAAAATAATCAAAGCATTATTTCTTTATAAAAAAAGCCTCAAGATTTTAAAATCCTGAGGCTTTTTTATGAATTAAACTTTATGGTATTATAAGAGCTTACTGATGATATTTTCAACAGTTACGCCTTCTGCTTCCGCTTTGAAATTCCTTACTATTCTATGGCGAAGCACAGCCATCGCTACGGCTTTTACATCTTCAATATCAGGAGAATAATTACCATTTAATAGCGCATTACATTTGGCCGCTAAAATCAAGTTTTGTGATGCTCTCGGTCCAGCTCCCCATTCTAAATACTTGTTAGCGATAGCATCTGCCATGGCTGTATTAGGTCTAGTTTTATGCACTAGTTTAACAGCATATTCAACTACATTATCAGCAATAGGAACTCTTCTAACTAATTGCTGATAAGCTAAAATTTCTTGTCCAGAAACTTGCTGAGTGACGTTATACTTCTTATCTGAAGTAGTATTTTTAACAATATCTAATTCTGCTTCATACGACGGATAATCAAGCGTTACCATAAACATAAAGCGGTCTAATTGAGCTTCTGGCAATGGATAAGTACCTTCTTGCTCAATTGGGTTTTGTGTCGCCAATACGAAGAATGGTTTCTCTAAAGGATATTTTTTTCCTGCTACGGTCACAGCGTACTCCTGCATGGCTTCTAAGAGCGCTGATTGAGTTTTAGGAGGAGTTCTGTTTACTTCATCCGCTAATACGATATTCGCGAATATTGGTCCTTTTACGAATCTGAAATTTCTCTCATTATCTAATGTTTCAGAACCAACAATATCAGAAGGCATTAAATCAGGAGTAAATTGTATTCTATTAAAATCTAAATCTAAAGCACCCGCAATGGTTTGAATAAGAAGTGTTTTAGCCAAACCCGGCACACCTACCAATAAGCAATGTCCCTGACAAAAAATAGCTGTAAGAAGCATTTTAACAGTTTCATCTTGACCAATTACAACTTTTCCGATTTCTGAAGTAAGTTTTTGATAGGATTCTTTTAAAGCATCTACTGCTTCAACATCTGATTTGAATTGAACCATATTTTCTATTGTGTTTGTCGATTTTGTGCTTTATAACACAAAATATTTCTTACTATTTATGAGCGATGTACTTAAAATTAAAAATGTCAGGCTAATTGTAAATTTAACCTGACACAATTTAAATTAAAACAAGATTTTTACCAAAGAATAATGAATCTTAAAATCACTGATCATTCGTTTTCATGACATTACATTCCTTGTATTCATCAACGATATAAATAAATACATCGTTTTTGGCAGTAGCAAACCATTTTTCAATAGCTGTATTTCGTTTCCTATTTAAGGCATAAGTAGACATTCGTTGGAAATCGTCTTCTAAATTTGCATAGTGAGGAGGATGTTTAGCCTTGTAATATAAAATTCTCATTGCCGAACGTCCATCTTCTGTCCTGTATGGCATTGGTGGCGTAATAGTTCCTACTGTCATTGAATCAATAGTGAAATATAAACCAGATTCCATTGTACCATCTAAAGCCATCTTGATAGAGCGCGTCTGAGGGTCAGTAATCATTCCCCCTGCATCTTGTGTAGCTTTATCTTCAGAGAAATCCTTGGCAGCACGTTCAAATTTGATACTATCTCTTTGAATCAATACTCTGATACTATCCAAGAAACGCGTTGGTTCTTCTACATCCAATCTTTGATAGTCTGGTCTTAATAAAATGTGTAGGGCGTGATATTCTTGTCCACGAACTTCCAACATTTTAATTAAGTGATAACCAAATTCAGACTCTACTACACCAGATAATTCGTTAGGCTTTAACTTTAAGGCAGCCGATTCAAAAGGGGCAACCATTTGTCCACGTTTTGCAAAACCTAAGTCTCCACCTCTTTTACCTGAACCTAAATCTTCTGAATATAATTTAGCCATTTCTTCAAACGACTCTCCGTTTTCGGCTCTTCGTTTGTAGTCATTTAATCTTTTGTATAATTCGTCCTTCTGTGCCTTCGTAGTTTTGGCTAGCCTAACGATATGACCAATCTCTACCTCTGAAGGCATATATGGAATAGAATCGGTAGGAATACTCTCAAAAAAGCGTCTTACTTCTTTAGGAGTAATCTTAACATCACTCGTAATTTTTTCTTGCATTTTACGAGTTGTCAATTGTTCTTTTATCGCCGAACGAAGTTCGTCTTTTAAAGAAGAAATGCTTTTTCCATAAGCTTCAACAATATTTTTCTGAGAGCCAAACTGTTGCTCCATTTGTTCCATTCTGGAAGAAAGTTCAGTTTCTACTCTTTTATCATCGACAGTAATAGAGTCAATTTCAGACTTTGCCAACATCATTTTACCAACTACCAAGCTTTCAAAAATCTGACAACTAGAAGGAGCACCAGCTTGTCCACTTTGTTTGTATTGTTGTACTTGTGACTCTAACTCTGATTTTAAAATATAATGGTTGTCTACTTTAGCAATAATTTTATCAATTACTACTGGCGTTTGTGCCTGTAATGCTTGACTAAAAAATAGACAGATTGCGAAAAGGAAAATAAATAATTTCGAAAATTTCATCTAAAAAATGAATTAATATGAAACGTACAGGGCTTTATGGTTTTTTAAAATGTACGTAGATTGACAAAGATAACGTTTTTTAATCTCTAATTTGATATGCCACTACCGTTAAAAAGTGTTAAGAATTTAACCAAAATGAGAAATGGGGAGATTAATATGAAAAAAAGTCAAAAGAGAAATACGTTTACTTCATCTTTTGACTTTCTTTACTAGTTTATTACTTTCTGTATTTCGTTTTCGTTTACTGTTACTGGATACTTTGCTTTTAGCTGATTTATCCAGTTTTCTAATAACTGTTTTTGGTAATCTCTGGTTATTTGACCACGGGCTTCTTTAAAAGTCTTTGTTCTAGGTTCTTCTACCTTCAAGATATTGATTGAAACAAATCTACCTTTTAGGTTTAAACTTTTTTCACCCAAAGTCCATTCAACAGCACTTAAATATTCATTTTCATCTTTCTTGAAGAAACCTTCTTCAGCACTAAGGCTATTTGGTTTCAGGGCATTAAAACGCTTAACAACATCTTCCATCGAATCAGATAAGAATCTAATACCTACTCTACTATTTTTGCTTCTATCAGTTTTCGAGATAGGCTTATACTTTCCATCATCTTTTTCGATGATTCTCATAGGCGTAATGCCATTGTTAATCAGATAGTTTACAGACTTTTTTGCTCTTTCCGCCGAAATGTTTTCTGCTTCTTCAGGGTCAGAATTACCTGTTACTTCAACTACATAATCTCTATTTTTCAATAGAATAATATTTAAATCATACAGCATCTTCTGAGCATCGCTAGAAAGCACAGACTTATCTTTTTCAAAATAAATATCAGGGAATCGGCGATTCATTGGATAAGGACCTTTTGCCAATAGCGTTTTTGCTTGTTCTAAAGTCTCCTTACGGTCGCTAGTAATTACTTTGGCTAACACTCGGTGCGTATATTGATATTGGTCGATGTGTTGATTGTAGAATTTTACCTGTGCCAATGAATCCAATGATTTTTCATAGACATTATCATTCAACATCTGTTTTTGTAGGATGCCCTCTCTATATTCCTGAATATCAGCACGGAACTCTGGGAATTTTATCTCAAGATTTGATTCTTCGTACCTAAGATTTTGATTCTCTACAAAAAGGTCGTACCAGTCTTGTGGTGTTTTTTCATCAAGGGCTTTTAGTTTGGCTAATTGGCGTTGATGTTTTGTCACAAAACTATAAAAATCTTTTACAGATGAGCTTGTCTGATTAATAGTGAAGAGTGCTTTAGCCAGATAGTCTTCCGTGCCGATTCTATCTTTATAGAAGTTTTCAATGGCTTCTTGCTTTACCGATAGTATCTCTTGAAAGTTATTATCTTTTTGCAAACGCTTTACTAAATTATTCTTGATAATGATATTACGTGAAGCATCAGCTGTTATTTTTTGACGAATGAAAGGTGACATTTCATCATATTTTGGCAAACTTTTCTTTTCAACTAACCTGAAAATATGCCAACCTAATGAAGTTTGAATAGGCTGTGTATAATCGTTCTTTTCCTTTAAGGCAAAAACCGTTTCTACAATTTTTTGGTCAATCAGTGTACCTGCATCCCAAAATCTGTTCATTACCCCACCATTATCTTTGGTACGGGTGTCTTCCGAGAAAACTCTGCACACGCCTTCAAAAGGTTCATTTCTTTTTAAGTATTCGTATGCCTCGTCTATTTTTTTCTTAGCCTTTGTTGCTTCTTCAGACGAAGCAGTGGGCGAAAGACTTACAAGAATATGGGCTAGTTTTACTTTCCCTCTGAACGAGTGTCTATCTAATACCTTAATCAAATGAAAGCCTTTGTTGGTTCTGAAAGGATTAGACATTTCGCCTTTAGGAGTATTATAAGCAGCCGTTTCAAAAGTGTAATTATTTTCTAATACCGAGAGGAAGCCTAAATCTCCGCCTTTGGCTGCTGAGTAAGTATCTTTAGAATAAGTTTTTGCTAATTGGTCAAAAGACTCTCCTTTAGTTATCCTAGCCCTTAAACTTTTCAATTCATTGTAGGCGGCCATTGTATCGGCTGGGCTAGCATTTTTGGATAAGGGAATAAAAATCTGAGCTACCCTTATTTCCTCACGCATTCTTTCATACGATTCTTGGATGAGCTTCTCTAAAATCAATTTATCTACTAAATATGGGCTAGCCAATTCTTTACGGTAGGTCTCTATTTCTTCACGAAATGCACGCGTAGTATCTTTTCCCATACGCTCGGCAGCGTATACGATTAGCTTATAATTAACATAATTATTAACAAACTCTTTTTGATTATCTTTTCTGACACTATCGCTTTGAGTAAGCTTTTGGTAAGTTTGGGAGAATTCTTTTGAATTGATAGTTCTATTCCCGATTTTAAGGGCGTAATTCTCATTTTGAGCTTCGGCAGTGGTAACCGTTATCAATATTAATGCAATTAGCCTGTATATTCTGGTTAGTGATTTATTCATTATTTTCAATCTTAATTGTTTGAAGCAATTACTTCCAAACCTTTGATACCCCTAGATTCTATTCGCTTCAACACACAAAACGTATAAGTACATGGTACCTTATGTAACTATTAAATGCTTATGTTTATTGTAAGAGAATGACAAAAATATAAATAAAAACCCAGCAAAGTATTATGTCTATTTTATTAAAAAATATACATAATTTTATAAAATGCTGTTTTTTAGGTGTTTATAGTAAATGTTTGTATTAAATCAGCGTATTTTTAACTCATAAGTGAGTTTATAGCGGAAAGTGTTCTTGAAATGTTCCCCTTCAAAGACTAAGTTGACGGGATAGGTATTTTGTGTAGTAGAAAGTGAATCTAGTTTCAATTCAAAGGTACTTTGTCCTAATAAATCATCTTGGTCAAAACGCTCGGCTACCTTCAATCCTAAGCCTGCGGCTTGCAAGCTAGCAAAGACGATGGCAAGCGGAGTTTCATATTCAGCAATGTTGATGATAGTAGCAGGTATCTTGGCTAATCCTCCAAAATTATTGATTTTATTGATGGTAGCCATTGCTTTTTCATAATCGTCAATCTCCATCAAGATGACAGAAGATAACAACTTGCCATTTTCTGGCACTACTAATTCTATCGTTTTAAATTTATCCGCCTTAACAACTTGCCCTTTCTTTAGGCTTTCAACACCCCAAGAACTATTGATAACCTTTAAGATTTTCTTGTTTTCATCTACCAACGTAAGTGCATAAGTTAAAGAAACCTCATCAGCAAAGCTGAGGTCTTCTTCCAAATCAATCGCTTCAAGTGATTTAATCGTCAGTTCTACAATTTTATCTTTCTTCACTACGGGTGCTTGAGTAGTGGTAGAACTAACAACTTTATTGCTTTTACAAGCCGTAAACGATAGACAAATA
Source organism: Arcicella sp. GW822-FHT02H01 (assembly GCF_058802005.1). Lineage (NCBI taxonomy): Bacteria > Pseudomonadati > Bacteroidota > Cytophagia > Cytophagales > Flectobacillaceae > Arcicella > Arcicella sp. GW822-FHT02H01. Next base: position 4,173,220 of record NZ_JBXANT010000001.1, read on the forward strand.
GCCAATAAGATAATAAATTTACTGTTAATGGCAATTTTGTTCTTGAGGAAGGATATTGTTATCATTTGGTAAATCATGGTTTAATAATTCAAAATAGGGCATTTCTATGCTTCTTTGCAAATTTTCTTAGCTACAATGCTTAAAGACTCCACTTTTGGATGAATCAGAGGCTGATAAATGATGTAAATACAACAAATATTTTAGGTGTTAATTTGACAAAAATGCCTAATAATCAATAAAGTTAGCGGAGTAATATAAAAAAAACTCAATTTATAAAATATTGGTATTTACCAACATTTATGATGGATAGATAACCCAAATTTGCAATATAATTTTAACCTCCAAAAGAACAATGATATGAAAGGCATAGCTAATAAGCAACTGATAGAACAATTAGAAAATAGGATAGAGCTTCATTTAAAAGAAAGCATTGAGCTTTTTCAGAACCTTCATGAGAGTGTTTTACTACACCCTGCGAGTAATGGGGGTTGGAGTATTGCTCAATGCCTTGAACACTTGAATAGTTATGGACACTATTATTTACCTGCTATTAAAAATGGATTGAATACGCAACAATCTAATCACCCAAATTTATTCTTTAAGAGTTCTATGTTAGGAGCATACTTTACACAATTGATGGAGCCAAAAGAAAAGATGATGAAAATGAAAGCTACTAAAAGTCATAGCCCAGCAACAGACTTAGATGCGTATGCCGTAGTAGCTGAGTTTATTGCACAACAAGAAGAACTTTTGAGCTTACTAAAACAAAGTATTGAAGTAGATATGAATGCCATCCGTATACCAATTTCAATTGCAAAATTTATACGATTGAGGTTAGGAGATGTATTTCAATTTTTAATTGCTCATAATCACCGCCATATTTTACAAGCTAAACGTAATTTATACATTAGTTACAATCAGCCTGTAGAAGACTAAAATTTTCAGTACCCTCTAAATCCTATTTAATATATAAGCGTGTAAATAAGTTAAAAAAGAATAAGCTCGCTATACGATGATATAACGAGCTTTTCTTTGATAAATCTATCTTTAATTTTATTATCAGGCGTTTTCTGTAATAAACTGCATTTTATGCAAGCTTGCATACCAGCCATCTTTTTCTAAAAGGGTTTCATGAGTGCCTTCTTCTTTGATTTCACCTTTATCTAAAACTAATATTTTATGGGCATTCTGAATCGTTGAAAGTCTGTGAGCAATCACGATGGCTGTTCTGCCTTTCATCAATTTAGCAATGGCATTCTGAATCATCTCTTCCGTTTCGGTGTCGACAGAAGAAGTGGCTTCATCCAGCACAATTATTTTAGGGTCGTGTACCAAAGCCCTTACAAACGAAATTAATTGTCTTTGCCCTACAGAAAGGGTAGCCCCTCTTTCCATTACATTATAGTCGTAACCATCAGGCAAACGGTCAATAAACTCATGAGCGCCTACTAGCTTGGCCGCTTCAATGATTTTTTCTCGGGTAATACTTTTGTCACCAAGCGTAATATTGTTTTCAATGGTATCTGAAAATAAAAACACATCTTGTAATACTACCCCAATCTTGCTTCTCAAACTATTCAATTCATAGTGTTGTAAATCGATATCATCTACCCATATTTTACCTTTATTGATTTCATAAAAGCGACTCAATAAATTAATGGTTGATGATTTACCCGCACCAGTTGCCCCGACCAATGCAATCGTTTCGCCTTGTTTTACTTCAAATGAAATATCTTTTAATACATATTCTTCGTCATTATACGCAAACCAAACATTTTCAAAACGAACATTACCTTTTAATTGATCCGCTTTATAAGTACCGTTATTCACTACGTATTCATCAGACTCTAAGAGCTTAATAATCCTTTCGGTGGACACAATACCCATTTGAAGCGTATTGAAACGGTCGGCTAAGAATCTAATAGGGCGAAAGAATAAGTTCATAAACATGATAAAAGCCGTAAGCGTACCCAACGTCATGTCATGAGTAAGGATTTGTTTTGAACCAAACCATACAATTAAGCCCGTGCCTGCTGCTAAAATTACATCCGCCACAGGGAAATAGACTGAATATGCCCAAATAGAACGAATATGTGCGTCACGGTGTACTTCGTTGATTGCATGGAATTTATTGTATTCTATTTTTTCGGAATTGAAAATTTGTACAATGTTCATCCCTGTGATGTGCTCTTGCACAAATGAATTTAAGTTGGCAACAGCCAGACGCACTTCATTAAAACTTTTCTTGATATATTCCTTAAACAGGTAGGTTGAAATAACCATAAATGGCACTGTACAAAGGCAGATTAAAGTCAGTCGCCAGTCTGTCCAGAACATCACGCCTGTAATTAATATCAATTGTAAAATATCACCAGCAATAGCTGCTAATCCTTCTGAAAATACATCATTGAGTGTTTCAATATCCGATACAGTACGTGTAACGAGCCGACCAATAGGAGTATCATCAAAAAACTTTAGTCGAAGGAATAAAATTTTCTCATATAATTCAACACGAATATCACGAATAACGGTTTGTCCTAACCAGCCAGCCATATAGGCACTCACAAATTGAAGAAAGCCCTGTAAGAGCAATACACCTACCATCAACAAAAGCATGTTGGTAAGCATAGGGTAATTGCCCGCAACGATATAATTATCAATGGTATGGCGAATTAATAAAGGGTTGAGTGGCACAACACAAGCAGCAACCATGATGATAAGTACCAAAGACCAGAATCGTAATCGATAAGGGGAAAGGAAACTATATATTCTTTTAAGGACTTGAATGTCAAATATTTGGCCGCTTTTTTCTTCTTTTCTCATTTAATATTTTTAAAGAATTGAGGTGGTTTTCAATACTTACTTCAAAATTAACATAAGATTTTGTGGAATGGTTTATAATGATGGAAATAAGTAGCTTTTAGCTATCAGTTTTCAGACATTGTAAAATGGGTGAAAACACTAAATAGCCTACCGTATTTTACCCGATTTTGCAGGGTATAAATACGGTATTTTTAATGAAAAAGGCTTAGTGGGTTGGTTTTGAGCGGTTTGGGTAAATGTGCCTATTGTGATACTAATGATAAAATAGTAGTTTCAAATCGTAAAATCAGTTATAAAACTTTAACTACTTAAATCACATGAAAAAATTATTAAACCCACTAGTTACTGGTATACTTGGAATGTTTGTTGGAGCAATGGTTGTGAGTGCTTATCCCAAGACTGTTTTAGGTGAAGATATTGTAGAAAATAATCTTAACTTTAAAGTATCGGAGTATAAATCAGATACAGTTATAACTATTGATGGCAAAAAAAAATTCAACGATGATTCAACTGAATATAAAGTAGCAACTAAGATGATTACTGACCTATATAAACATATGAACAAAGATTCATGCTCCACACCACAACTCTTTAGAAGAAGTTATTCTTTAAATTTTGAAGATTTCATTAAATTAGATAAAAAATATAAGTTAAGTAAATATGTAGATAGTAGTATTTACAAGCCTGGTTCGGTAAAATTTAGAATCTTTCCTGGTTTAACAGTTGATAAAATAACTAAAAAAGATGCTTTAACACTTATTTTAATGATAGAGAGAGACGGTGTTTTGTTGCGAGATAAAACAGCGAATTTAGCGGATAAACAAGTTGAAATTCAAGACCAAATGGGTCTTTGCCCTGATGTTTGTCCTCTACAAGATGATTTATTTACAGAGCAAGAATGGAAAACCATCACAGGCAAGTATTATATACCTTATTCAAAACCCTAAAAAATAATTTTAAGTAAAGTAAAGTTTTTTAAATAATAATTCTTTGAAACCGTGAATGATTTAAAGTATAACATATATATCATTATCTTGCTAGCTTCCCTTGTAGTAGGAGGGATAAAATTTAATGTACTCAATAAAACCAATAGAGTTTTTTTAGTATTAATTCTCCTTACAATCATTACAGAGTTAGCAGGAAGAGCCGTTTCTATCAAAGGAAAATCTAATTATATCATATATCATTTTTTTACGCCTATTCAATGTGTGCTAGTACTACTAGGATATTACCTTGATCTGAAAAATAAAATCATATTGTATATCATACCAAGTATGCTTTTACTTGGTATGATATTGAGTTTATGGATTCAGCCTTTGCCTCATGTCAATACTTATTTCATGAATATTGAAATCTTGTTATTTACCATTCTTACTATCAAATATTTTAGAGATTTATTATCCCTTGAGACTAATATTAAATTAAAAGATTTTTCACTATTTTGGATAAGCTGTGGACTATTAATTTTTTGTATTGCTAATATATTTCTATTAGGAGCTTTCAATTACATTATAGATAGTAAATCAAACGGAGTCACGAATAAATTTATCATGAAAATTCTTTTATATATCAGGTACTTCTCTAACTATCTCTACTATAGCTCATTTATAGTGGCGTTTTTAGTAAAGCAAAATACAATCTCTAGCCAACATGATAAATAACTACGAGCTTCTACTCACTTTTATAGTAGGTATTATCATTTTTGGTATTCTGGTTGCCTTTATTATCTCCTTTGTTTTTCTCTTTCAAAAACGACAAGCCAAACATCGTGAAGAAAAACAAGCGCTTAAAATTGCTTACGAACAAGAGATTCTAACCTCTCAATTAGAAGTACAGAATCAAACATTACAAGAGATTTCACAGGAATTGCATGATAATATTGGTCAATTGCTTTCTGTAGCCAGAATGAATTTGAATGTGATGGAGGAGGAGATGGTCGATACAGACGGTTACATCAAACAAACTAACGAAATTATTCATCAATCTATTAATGATTTGCGTGCTTTAACCAAGAGCTTAGATATAGATTTTGTACAGCAATTCGGTCTGGAAGAGAGCCTGTCGTATGAAATCGAAAGGATTCGGAAAACCAAACGCTTTGCTACTGAAATTAATATTATTGGTGAAACAATTTCGCTTGGATATGAACGAGAAATTGTTTTATTTAGAGTAGCCCAAGAAATTTTAAATAATGCCTTAAAACATTCTAGCGCTAAACATCTTACGGTATTATTAAAATATTTGCCTAACACTTTTGAGCTAAGTATTCATGATGATGGAAAGGGATTTGATATCGAAGCCATCCAACAAAATGGAATAAGCCAGTCAGGTGCTGGGCTACGAAATATTCAACGCCGTGTAAAATTAATAGGAGGTACTTGTAGCATTGCCTCTGAAATAGGAAAAGGAACTAACATGATGATTATAGTAAGCCGCTAGATTTAAAAATATGAAATATAAAATCGCCATTGTTGATGACCATACCTTGGTTGCCAATGCTTTAGCAGGCCTAGTTCAGAAGATGGAAAATTATGAAGTGATGTATGAAGCCGCTAATGGAAAAGAAATGATTCACCATTTTAAGTTGAAAATGATTCCTGATGTGGTGCTTTTAGACATTAATATGCCTGAAATGGATGGCTACGAAACATCGTTATGGTTGAAAAATAATCATCCTGATGTGAAAATAATAGCGCTCTCCATGTATGATAAAGAAGAAGCAATCGTCGGAATGTTAAGAAATGGGGTAAAAGGTTATTTACTTAAAGGCTGTAAACCCACTGAACTAAGAATGGCTTTGGAAAGTGTCATTAACAAAGGATTTTATTACACCGAATTTGTTACCGATAAATTACTGAAAAGTTTAAACCCTGAAAAAATTAAAAATCCTATCAAAGAATTAGGACTTAACGACCGTGAATTAGAATTCATCCGTTATGCTTGTTCTGAACTTACTTATCATGAAATTGCCAATAAAATGTGTTGTGCCAATAGAACAGTAGATGGATACAGAGAACAAGCTTTTTATAAAATGAATGTAAAATCTAGGGTGGGAATCGTAATACAAGCTATTCGATTAGGAATAGTGGTTTTATGAAATTAGAAAGAAATATTAATTACCCATTTTTAAAGTCCTGTTGAGAGCAATCTTAACGGGATTTTTTGTCTTATTCAATTTGAAAAACTAAAAGGTCACATATTAGGGCAGTATTAGTAAATTAATAGAAAGTATTATTAATTTATTTTATCAAAATGAAATAGAACTTTTACAGTTCAATTATGCTTTAATTTGTAGGATTATTTCTCAGCAATTCTCTTAAAACAATCTCCTTGAAAAATTTATTTAATAATTACAAAACTGACCTTATTGCTACTTTCCGTTTGTCACTACCCATTATTGCTGGTCAACTAGGTATTATGATTATGGGTTTGGTAGATACTATCCAAGTGGGCCGAATCGATAAAGGTGCCGTAGAATCATTAGCAGCAGCGGCAGATGCCAACGGTATTTTGATTAATATTTCTATTATCGGGTATATCTGTTTGCAAATTGTTTCTCCCATGGTTTCAAAAGCCAAAGCCGAGAAGGATTTTGCTAAATGCCATCTATTGCTGAAATCAAGTTTATGGGTAGCTATCCTAATGGGAATTATTTGTTCTATTGCAGTAGTGGCTTTTGGTCTTAATATGGAAATTTTAGACCAGCCTCCGCAGATTAAGACACTTACTCAAGAATACCTGTGGATTATGACTGCCTCCACCATTCCAGCCTTTCTTTTTTCAGCCATGAAGAGCTTTACAGATGGTCTTTCGCATACCAAAGTGGCCATGAATATTACGTGGACAGCCTTATTGATGAATATTATTCTAAACTATTTTTTAATCAATGGCATCTGGATTTTCCCTACGTTAGGTTTAAAGGGAGCTGGTTATGCTACTTGTATTGCCAGATTATATATGTTCATCGCTATTACTTACTATGTTTTTCGTTCAGGAAAATTTAAAGATTATTTAAGTGCTAAAATACAAGTAAATGAAATGTCGGCACTAATTAAAAATATCTTGAAAGTAGGAATCCCTAGTGGTTTCCAAGGCTTTTTTGAGATTGCCGCTTTTTATGGAGCTGTTGTAATGATGGGTTGGATAAGTATTGAGCATAAAGCGGCTCACCAAGTTGCTATTGGGTTTGTTTCGCTTACTTATATGGCATCTACGGGTATTGCAACTGCTGGAGGCATTAGGGTAGGAGCGGGAGTAGGAGAAAGAAATCGAACAGCTATTTTCAAGGCTGGTACGGCAGCGCTTTTGATGGGGATAATCTTTATGAGCATCTGCGGAATATTGATGCTTAGTTTTAATGATTTTTTTGCGAGTTACGTAAAAGATGAAGGCGTAATTGTACTAGCTGCCCAATTAATTATATGGGGTGGTATTTTTCAATTGTTTGATGGCGTTCAGGCAGTAAGTATTGGTATTTTAAGAGGAATACAGGATGTAAACGTTCCTACGCTCATTACCATTTTTGCTTACTGGGGTGTGGGCTTGCCTTTATGTTATGTGTTAGGGTTTGTCTATGATTTAAAACACATTGGTATTTGGATAGGTTTAACCCTAAGTCTGTTGGCTTCGGCAAGTTTACTAAGCTGGCGATTCTATAATAAAGTTGGTAAGATGGAATTATAATGTTGTAGCACGACTTTCCAAGTCGTGAGCTAAAGGTTAGTGAAACTTTCAATTATTTTGTAAATTAAAACGGTAAATCATACTATTTGACTTTGAAAATAAAACTAACCTTGCAATGATAGATTTAAAGTTTAATTATCCTTCTGTGCCAGCAGAGATGGATTTAATCAAGCAATATTTTACAAAAGATTTTATACATGAAAAGAAAGATTTTTTGTTATTCCCTCCCTTTCATGGAGATAAAAATACAATTGATTTAGGTGCTAAATGGTTAGGCTTATCGTCTGAACTTTTCCCAGACATCATTGATATTGTCATGTGTAATAGTGGCAATCAGGCATTACTCTGTTTATTACAGGCTTGTCGGAAACAATACAGTTCAATTATCACCGAGCCTTTTACGTATGTATCTTTTAAAAGCATTGCTTTAGAAAATAACTATCAATTAATCCCCTGTGAAGTTGATAATGATGGTATTACGATAGAAGGCTTGGATGCGATTGTAAAAAGTACCGGAAGTAAATTGTTGTATATACAACCAACCATACAGAATCCTACGTGTGTGGTCATGCCGATTGAAAGAAGACGTCAGATAGCTGAGTATGCAAAGGAACACGACCTTTTAATTATTGAAGACGATGCCTATCGGTTTATGTGTGTCAATCCTCCGCTTAGTTTTTTAGATTTATTGCCAGCCCAAACCATCCATATTTATAGCTTGTCTAAGCCCTTTAATCCGCTGATTAAAACTGCTTTTGTAACTCTTCCCCAATATTTGAAAACGAATGTGGCAGATTATATCAGGATGTCGTCTAGTGGCAATTCGTCTTTGCTAAGTGGGTTGACTAGCTATTTATTACAAACGAATGCACTTCAAACAATTATTGAGCAAAAACAAGTTTTGGCAGAAAAACTACAGCAGATGGTAAAGCCATTGTTAGAAAATCTCATTTATAGAACCGACCCAACGTGTAGCCATATCTGGATAACTCTACCAGCAACAATCAATTCGACTAAGTTAGTGAATGATATGGCTAGTCAACAAATTGTTATCACCAGTGGAAATGAATTTGCTATTGATGAAAGTGTTGACGGTGAAAGATATATTAGAATCGCATTGGGAGGGGAGAAAGATACAGAAAAGTTAACGAATGCGGTAAGAGTACTTGTGGGAATGATTAAAGAATTAAATGTGTAAAATCTTTCTATTAGGGTGCGACTTAAGTCGCACCCTAATAGAAAAGTAATATTTTGATAGGGGTAAAAATGCCAAATTTGTTATATACGCTTTATTGATACTCATAAAGAGTATGACAAAATAAAAGACATAGAAAATATTTAGTTTATAATATATTAGAAAATGGAAGCAGTAAGACCGATAAAAACAGAGGAACAATACAGGGAGGCACTAAAAAAGATTGACTCTTTGATTGATGCACAGCCAAATACTGCTGAATTTGAGCTTTTAGAAGTTCTTTCTATTTTGGCAGATGACTACGAAAATAAACATTATGCGATTGAGCCACTCGACCCAATCGAAGCTATAAAATATGAAATGCAAGAACAAGGTCTAAAACAAAAAGACCTTGTTCAGTATTTCGGTAGTAAAGAAATGGTATCACAGGTATTAAACAAAAAGAGACCTTTGACTCTTAGAATGATTAAAAACGTATATAAAAACTTTGGTATACCAGCAGACGTTTTACTTGCATAAAACTAAGCCTCTCCTAAAGCAATTCTAATATGCGCTGAATGGTGTTTACTATGCCAAAGACCTACATCCACAGCATCCATCAATGTTAAATACATTTTACGAGTAGGATGATAGTAGCCTTTCTGAAAATCCTCTTCTGTCATTTGCTCTAAAAGATATGTCCATCGCAGATGGGTGCCTTCTAATAAAGTCAAAGAATAGTCAATAGGAGCATTTTTAGCTTCTTCTAAATTAGCCCAAGCATCTACTTTACTTACCACTCCTTCAGAATTTATTTCAGTAAGAGCATGTTTAAAACGGACAAAATACAGCACATGAATATCTGCGACATGATGTATAACTTGTCTGACAGTCCAGCTTCCTTCGCGATATTGTTTTAGTAAATCTTCTTCGCTCAAACCTGCGGTAAGTTCTTTATATAGTGCTGGAATTGTTTTTAATTGGGCAATACTTTCTTGAATCTCTTCCCAAGTATGTTGTTCCTTTGGAGTCCATTTCCCAATTGGATATTGTAAAGCTTGTAAATCCATAAATATGTGTTTAGATAATGTTTGTAATTTATTAACAATAAAAAACAAAAAAGCTCTCCAAAGATAAATAAATCATTAATCTTTAGAGAGCTGATGGAAAGAAAGAATGCAATCACTTGAAGCGAGCGACTGCTATTGTTTTTTATAGCACTACATTCACAATTCTTTTTGGTACCACAATTACTTTTTTAGGAGCTTTACCGTCTAACCATTTTTGAACTACTTCGTGTGCCAAAACTCCTGCTTCAATATCCGCTGGAATCGCATCAGTTGGGAAAGAAATATTTGCTCTTACTTTTCCGTTGATAGAAATCGGATAGTCGAAATTAGCTTCTACTAACAATGACGCATTGAACTTAGGGAAAGTAGCATAAGAAATCGTTCCTGCTTCGTTACCCAACAATACCCAAAGCTCTTCGGCAATATGTGGAGTATACGAAGACATCAAAATAACTAACTCTTGCAAGATAGCTTTGTTCGTACATTTTAATGTTCCTAAATCATTCACACAAATCATCAACGTAGAAACCACAGTATTGAATGAATAACGTTCTAAATCTTCTTCTACTTTCTTGATACAAGTATGCAATACTTTCAATTCCGCAGGCGTTGGAGCTTCGTCTTTTACTTTATAGTTGCCTAAATCGTCATAGAACAAACGCCATACTTTTTTGATAAAACGGAATGAACCATCAATACCATTAGTATTCCAAGGTTTAGCTTGTTCTAATGGCCCTAAGAACATTTCGTACAAACGCAAAGTATCTGCTCCAACTTTGTCAACCAATACATCTGGGTTTACTACGTTGTATTTAGATTTCGACATTTTCTCAACCTCAACACCGCAGATGTATTTGCCATCTTCTAATATGAATTCTGCATTTTCGAAGTCAGTACGCCATTTTTTGAAAGCTTGTATATCTAGCACCTCATTCGATACAATGTTTACGTCTGTATGAATTGGCGTAGTTTCGTATTGGTCTTTCAAGCCATAAGAAACAAAAACTGGGTTTTTGCCTTCTCCAACGGATGATTTTACACGATACACAAAATTAGAACGTCCTTGAATCATCCCTTGATTAATCAATTTCTTGGCAAATTCTTCTTCTGGTACCAAGCCTAAATCTTTCAAGAATTTATTCCAGAAACGACTGTATAACAAGTGACCAGTAGCATGCTCTGACCCACCCATATATAAATCTACTGCCTTCCAGTAATTGATGGCTTCTTGCGAGGCAAATTCTTGCTCGTTCTGAGCATCCATATAACGATACCAATACCATGACGAACCTGCCCATCCTGGCATGGTCGACAATTCATATTCATACTCGCCTTTGTATTTCCAACCTTCTGCACGTCCTAGCGGAGGCTCGCCCGTTTCTGTTGGCAAGTATTTATCAATTACTGGCAATTCTAAAGGCAATTCGCTTTCTTCAATCAAATATGGCAAACCGTCTTTGAAGTAGGCAGGTACTGGCTCACCCCAATAACGTTGGCGACTAAATACTGCATTACGCAAACGGTATTGAATTTTACCTTTTCCGATGCCTCTTTCTTCCAACCATTTTGTTAAAGTAGCCGTAGCTTCTTTATAGCCCATTCCATTGATAATATCCGAATTGATATACTTGCCTTCTTTCGTATTATCAGCTTGTTCTTCAATGTTTTTCTGAGCATCCAAAATGGGCACAATTGGCAATTCAAAATGTGTAGCAAAGTTCCAGTCACGTTGGTCGCCCGAAGGTACGCCCATAACTGCACCTGTTCCGTAGCCAGCCAATACATAGTCTGCCAAGAAAATAGGCACTCTCTCTTCCGTAAACGGATTAATTACATAGCTTCCTGTAAAAGCTCCTGTAACTTTTTTGACTTCCGACATACGGTCTAACTCCGTTCTTGAAGCTACCCATTTTACATATTCATCAACGGTCTCTTTTTGTTCAGGTGTTGTCAAGAACGGTACGTACTCATGTTCTGGAGCAATTACCATAAACGACACGCCATAAATCGTATCAACACGCGTAGTGAATACTTCAATAAATGCTGGAGCATTCTCTTGAACAGTCGAAGCATCAACTTTAAACTTGACACTTGCCCCCGTACTTCTACCAATCCAGTTACGTTGTTGTTCTTTCAAAGCATCCGACCAATCTACTTCATTCAAACCGTCGATTAATCTATCAGCATACGCAGTAATACGCATTGCCCATTGCTTCATTTTTTTCTGTTCAACAGGATACCCACCACGTTCAGAAACACCGTCTTTGATTTCATCATTCGCCAAAACTGTTCCCAAACCCGGGCACCAGTTTACTACTGATTCATCTGGATAAGTCAAACGATATTTTAATAAAATAGTCTGTTGCTCTTGTTCACTCATACTATTCCACTCTTCTGCGGTGAAATTTGATGTATCTTCATCACAAACAGCATTGATGCCTTTGTTTCCAGACACAGCGAAGCGTTCAACTAAACTAGCAATAGACAAGGCTTTGTTGGCATCTTTATCGTAATAATGCTTGAACAATTGCATAAAAATCCATTGCGTCCATTTGTAATATTTAGCATCAGAAGTACGTACTTCACGCGACCAGTCATAACTAAACCCAATTTGTTTTAGCTGACGAATATAAGTAGCAATATTTTCTTCGGTAGTAATAGCTGGATGTTGACCCGTTTGGATAGCATACTGTTCAGCAGGCAAACCAAAAGAATCAAAGCCCATCGGATGCAATACGTTGAAACCTTTCAAACGTTTGTAACGAGCGATGATATCAGAAGCAATGTAACCCAGCGGATGACCAACGTGTAACCCAGCACCTGAAGGATACGGAAACATATCCAATACATAATACTTGGGTTTATCATGGTTAACCTCTGTTTTATAGGTTTGGTTTTCTTCCCAAAACTGTCTCCATTTCTGTTCTGTTTCTTTGAAATTGTATTCCATTGCTTGTGGTTTTTGTTGTAGACATTAACAATAAGTGTATGGCTACATTGACTATTTTTTTAGAATTGCAAAATTACAGGTTTTTAGCTGAAAAAGAGCCATGAAAACAAAACAACCTTGACTAAAGATAGTCAAGGTTGTAACAAGGAATAAGATTTTGAATCATCTTAGCCTATTTTTCAATTAAAAAAGTGTCTTAAAGGGATTTCCTCAATACCATTTCCATCGGAACTTGTATTTGTTGGCGTTTTCCTCCTTGGATAATGTTGGCGGCCATTCTGCCAATTTCTGTAGGTTTAGAGGATATTATTGTAATCCCCCCAGCTAATATTTCTTTATAACAGTTATCGTTTAATGAAATCAACCCAATTTCTTTCCCGAGTGTTAGGCTTTGTTGTTCTGTTGATTTTATCACGGCTACTAAATCAATGTCATCCATTGTTAAGTATGCGTTTCCTGCCATTACTTCTTCATCCTGAAAGCCATCTAATACTTGGAAATCAAAATGATTAGTTTCACAGAAATCTCTAAATCCAGTAATCAACTCCGAATCAAAATACTCGTCTTCTGTCAAAACTAAATTCAAGGTTTTGTATTTCTTGAAATGTTTAATGTTTTGTTGCATTACCTGAGCAATCTCATCACCAGAGTTACTCAAAATGCTTGAATTTAATCCATGAAGAGAAGCCAATGATTGTTCTAAAAAGATAAGGCGTTCGCCAGAAATCTTCTTTAAGCATTTAATGTTTTCTTCGCTTTCTTCAATCAAGTGAGGCATGATTACATAATAATGATAATTGCCTAAATGACTATTGATGATTTCTCTGAAATTATCACTTTTATAATTGTAAGTGAAAATATCAACAGTTACATCTTTGTTAGAGGCATTCACAAAAGCATTAAAAATGGCTTTGTTGTTCTCTGTAATTTTTCCAACTAAAAAGAAAACTTTCGTTTTCGTTTTAGCCGACTTTCCAGAAATAAAATAACCTTTTCTGAAAATAGAAGTAATTACACCTAAACGGTGAAGTTCTGAATAAGCACGTTCAACAGTATCACGAGACAAGTAGCACTCTTCACTCGCTTCATTAATGGAAGGAAGGCGTTCACCCGTTTGTAAGTTTCCGCTTTCAATATCAATCAACAGGGTGTTTACCAGTTGTTGATATTTTGGTGTTTTTGAATCTTGCTTGTTTTGAGAAAACTCTCTGAATGTCTTTATCATTTTATTTACTGGATAAAATTGGGTTGTTATATTGGTAATAGTAGGTAATACGTAAATGCCAAAGTGATTGAAATGTTGATTCGACGCTTATATATAATAGTGGTACGAATTTTTGGGAATTTCAATCTAAACTTTTTATCTGAATTGCTCCATTTGTCAAAAACAAACGAATTAATCCAATAAGTCAAATAAATTATTGAAAAAGTGCATAAATTGTTTCGTAAAGGTAGGCTCAAATTGATTTAAATGGTTAGGACATTTCTTGCAAATGTTGGGATATATATTGCAAAGTTGTAGAAATGAGCATTTGGTGTCCTGTTATGACCTGATTTTTGTTGACGGTGCAAGGCAGGATATTTAGTTGTTCGGGAATAAGTTACTTGGTATCTATAAGTTCAAACGACATTCTCATTGACAGCACAATTAGCCAATTCGCATACAAGCCTTCAATCTAAAGAACTAAAAATACTGATAGTTTTTAGTAGGCTGAACGATTTTAAACATGAAATCTACGATGGATTTATGGACAAAATCGAGGGGAAAGCTACGGTTGATTTATACATCCATCAGTTCAGCACCCAGAATGCTTTCCATTTTGAGAAGGTCATAAAAGAGAAAATTAATCAATATGATTACTTTGCTTTTATGTTGCATACGAGTTATCTCAATGAAGATTTTCTTAAAACTATCAATAGTATCCCGACCAATAAATTGATTATTCTTGAGAAAAGAAATGAATTTATCAGAGGGAAATATGCCTGTGTTTATCAAGATTTCGAGCAGGATATTTACGAAGCTTTGTTCAAAGCCAGAGAAGCTATTTTGAAATACGGTACCCTGAATTGTATTATACAAGAACATTATGCCAATGCATATTTTGTCATTGAAGGTCTGAAAAAGTTTGCCAAAGAGAACAACCTACAATACAATATCTATTCGGACATAGAGGAAAATACTATCAGAAGCAAGGAAGCTTATTTAATTCTTTCAGAAAGATATTTAGCAGAAACACTGATGTGCTGTAAGAATAAGAAGATGGTAGTAGGCGAGGATATAGGCATTGTTTCTTATAACGAAACACCTATCAAAGAAATATTATCGGGAGGAATCACAGTAGTATCTACAGACCATTTTCAATTAGGAAAAAATGCTGCCGACTTAATTTTAAGTGGTAGACAAGAACATATCAGAAACTCATTTCTATTTATCAGAAGAAACTCTCTGTGAGGGTTTAGCTGTGAGCTATGAGCCTTGAGCTTTTTGACTTAAAAACTCAATACTCATAGCTCAAGGCTCATGGCTGATAGCTATTAATTAACTCCTAATTCAGTACCAATAGAAATAATCCATTGTTCGAATAAAGTCTTTTCAATATCACAGGCAGTTTTAGCGTGCATTTCCCATTCTGGCGAAAACTCTTTTAATTGCGTAATCATCTCGGCTAAATGTCCTTCCTCTTCAACAATGATTGATTTCATGTTTACTTTAGACGACACCTCTTCAAGTAATTCTTGATATACTGGGTACAATTCATCAGCTCTTACCTCAATGGCATAGGTTACCAACAAATAGGCAGCATATTTCAAATCATTACCTGATAGCTTTAGTGTTTGTTTTAAATACCTACATACCTGAATATCCAATGTGTGTAAATAAGTATAACTAGCAAAAGGAGCGATAAGATATGGTTTTTCATACGTTGGAAAATCTGCTATTTTCCCTACCTTCTGAATTTGCTTTTTCAAGTAAAAAGCATGGCGTGCTTCTTCTGCGGCGTGCTTCAATACGATATAAGATACTTTGGATTTATCTTCAGAAGCAGATATTTTTCTTGCACCAGTGTTCTCCATTAATGAAAGGGTATTCAAGAATCGAGCGTGAAGCGAATCTGTCGCAATGATGTTTCGGAATATTTCTTGTAATTTCATGCCCAAAATTAGTAAGTGATTTTCATTCAATTTTTTTTATCCTTAATTATTTACTCACAAAGTTAAAAATATGCAATTCCATTACGTGAATTACTCGCCTGATGAATTAGATGAAGTAAGAAAAATATTCATAGAATATGCTGAGTTCTTAAAGATAGACCTTTGTTTTCAGGATTTTGAGAAAGAATTGCAAACTTTATCAAAAGTTTATGCAGCTCCTGCTGGATGTATTATACTAGCTAAAATCAACGAAGAGATTGTAGGATGTGTTGCCTTGAAACCCATTGCCGAAGGCGTGTGTGAAATGAAGCGTTTGTATGTAAAACCAAGTGCCAGAGGGCATAAAGTAGGCAAGAAATTAGTAGAAGAATTGATTACGTTTGCTAAAAATGCCAATTATCAAACCATGAAATTGGATACTTTAACTAGTCTGACAGAAGCGATTGGGCTCTATCGTTCTTTTGGCTTTCAAGCAACGTCCGCTTATGTGTACAATCCCTTGGATGAAGTGCTATATTTTGAATTAGCACTTTAAGCGTATATGGAACGCAATAATAATTAATTATTACATAAATAAGCAAGGTGATAATCTCCATCGTTTAGCCTTATCTTTACCATGATTTATTAAAGTATAGTCACTCATTCACAACTAACCCAATCAATAAAATACGTCAATTCAACTAAGATTCATGAAGAAATTATCAAAACTTAAACAAATCCTTGCTCTTTTAATCCTGTTAGGCTGTTGCTCTTGGGGTTTTTTAGGTCACAAAACCATTCATCAAATTTCAGCATACGCTTTGCCTAAAAAAATGGCAACGTTCTTTATGAAAAATGAAGACTATATGGTTTATAACTCTGTTCGTCCAGATGTGCGTAGAAATACAGATAAAACAGAAGCACCTAAACACTTTATAGATTTAGATGCCCCTATTTATGGCACTGACCCACTAAATACCATTCCTCATGATTGGGATTCAGCCGTAAAAAAATATACTGCCGATACCCTTAAAAAATATGGTACTTTACCGTGGGTAGTCGTAGAGATGCAAGAGAAATTGACGGAAGCTTTCCGCAGTAAAATGAAAGACAGTATTTTGTTTTATGCCGCAGATTTAGGTCATTATGTTTCAGATGCCCATGTGCCTTTGCATACAAGTTATAATTATGATGGACAATTAACCAATCAAAGAGGGTTACACTCGCTTTGGGAAACTGCTGTACCAGAGATAAACATTGAAAGTTATAACCTTTATACAAAACATAAAGCTAAATACATTAAAGACCCATTGGCTGAAATTTGGACAAAAATTGCAGCAACGAGTCTATTATTAGATGGCGTTTTCAAAGAAGAAATAAATGCTAGCGTAGGCTTTACTGACGAAAAAAAATTCAAGCGTTCTGAACGTTTCGGACAAATGAGAAAGAATTACACGGGCGAATTTGCCAAGGCTTACGGAGAACGTTTGGGTAATACTATCAACAATCAGATGATATTATCAAGCCAAAGTGTAGCTGATTTTTGGTATACAGCATGGGTAAATGCTGGCAAACCAGACCTTTCTGATTTAGAAACCGTCACGAAAGAAGACAAAGCAAAATTCAAAATAGCCAAAAAAGCTTGGAAAAATAACGAATTAATCAAACAAGGTTTGTTACAATCACGAAAAGCAAAACCAGAAGAGTTTTAATTTTCAACAAAAAGTCTCTTGGCTCATCAACTAAGAGACTTTTTTGTGCTGTAAAATACTAAGTACCAACTTCTAATATTTTTTTATTTAACCAATCTAACCAGCCTTTACAACTTTTAGTTTTAGGATGTTCAATACCTAATATATTTTCAAAGGTTGTATAGGCTTGTTCTAATAATGGTAAGGCTTCTTCAAAAAGTCTTAAATCTATTAATACTGTTGCTAAATTCCATTTTCTTAAAGCTGTCTTAGGATGCTCTTCTCCAAAGTTTTTCTCTGCTGAACTCAAGGCTTTTTCCAATAAAGCTTTAGCCCCTTCATAATCCCCTAAATCTTTAAGCACTAATGCCAAATTAGAGTAACTAACTGCTGTCGTAGGATGCTCTTCTCCAAAGTTTTTCTCATCTGAACTCAAGGCTTTTTCCAATAAAGCTTTAGCCCCTTCATAATCCCCTAAATCTTTAAGCACTAATGCCAAATTAGAGTAACTAACTGCTGTCGTAGGATGCTCTTCTCCAAAGTTTTTCTCATCTGAACTCAAGGCTTTTTCCAATAAAGCTTTAGCCCCTTCATAATCCCCTAAATCTTTAAGCACTAATGCCAAATTAGAGTAACTAACTGCTGTCGTAGGATGCTCTTCTCCAAAGTTTTTTTCATCTGAACTCAAGGCTTTTTCCAATAAAGCTTTAGCCCCTTCATAATCCCCTAAATCTTGAAGCACTAATGCCAAATTAGAGTAACGAACTGCTGTCGTAGGATGCTCTTCTCCAAAGTTTTTCTCATCTGAACTCAAGGCTTTTTCCAATAAAGCTTTAGCCCCTTCATAATCCCCTAAATCTTGAAGCACTAATGCCAAATTAGAGTAACGAACTGCTGTCGTAGGATGCTCTTCTCCAAAGTTTTTCTCATCTGAACTCAAGGCTTTTTCCAATAAAGCTTTAGCCCCTTCATAATCCCCTAAATCTTTAAGCACTAATGCCAAATTAGAGTAACTAACTGCTGTCGTAGGATGCTCTTCTCCAAAGTTTTTCTCTGCTGAACTCAAGGCTTTTTCCAATAAAGCTTTAGCCCCTTCATAATCCCCTAAATCTTTAAGCACTAATGCCAAATTAGAGTAACTAACTGCTGTCGTAGGATGCTCTTCTCCAAAGTTTTTCTCATCTGAACTCAAGGCTTTTTCCAATAAAGCTTTAGCCCCTTCATAATCCCCTAAATCTTGAAGCACGGTTGCCAAATTAGAGTAATGAACTGCTGTCGTAGGATGCGATGCTCCAAAGTTTTTCTCATCTGAACTCAAGGCTTTTTCCAATAAACCTTTAGCCCCTTCATAATCCCCTAAATCTTGAAGCACGGTTGCCAAATTAGAGTAATGAACTGCTGTCGTAGGATGCGATGCTCCAAAGTTTTTCTCATCTGAACTCAAAGCTTTTTCCAATAAACCTTTAGCCCCTTCATAATCCCCTAAATCTTTAAGCACTAATGCCAAATTATTTTGATATTCTGCAATAGCATATTCATTGTTAGCTTTTGTAGCTAAATCTAAAGCAAGCTTATATCTATTACGTGCTTGAGCAAAATCGCCTTTTAATTTAAAATAACGCCCATAACTATTTTGAATTTTGGCAAATTGTAATGGATTATTGATTTTTAAATGTACTTGGTCTGCTAATCGGCTTAGCTCTTCACAGAAATATAATAATTTCTCAAATAATTGTAAATGATAAGCTGTATCGGCAGCTTTTTGTAGTAATTCAAGTTTAAGGTTTATTTCAGTATTTGGTAAAGATTGAATCTTTTCCTCTAACCAATCTAATTCATCTTTTTTGGTAGCAAAGTCTAATCCTCCTAATGAGGGAATTTCTAAGGGTTTAAACGCTTCATTTTCACTAGTATTATTTAAAAATTTTACTTCAAAATTTAACAATATTGAGCGAAAAGACCACCAGTCAGGGATTAATTCTCTACATTTTTTAAGGAGGTTGTCATCATTAGGCATTAAACAAATATAGGCTATATTTTTGGCAGACAACCTATCTCGGCGTTGGTTAAACCCCTTGGCAAATACTTCGTCATTAATAAGATATTCGTAGTCTTCAATCACGACAAAACCTTCTTGAATGGCATCTGTTTTGGCTAAAAGTTGAAAATAATCAGTCTCTCGTATTTTAATAGAAAGCAAAGTTCTATCAGAGAAATTGGCTTTTAAGAATTGTATGATTTCTTTTTTTACATCAGCATGGTTATACTGAATAATGACATACCTAAATAAAGCAGGTTGGACAACCCGTTGGAGTTTTTTGAGCTGTTTATCAAAATCATCAGTCTTTACCCACATATTCTTGATAGATTGATGAGTAAGCAATAATAGGATTTACTCTCTTGTAAGTACCAGAATTATATTCCATCACTACAATTTCTTCTAATAATTTCTCAATACCATCAATAAACGGTGTAGGCTTATTTTCTTTGTTGTTTTTTCTTATTTCCTTTAAAACAGTTAATTCCTTTTCAGAAAGAAAACGAGCATCAGCAGATAAATACTTAACAGCCTCCATTAAAGCATTCATCGTTATTTGGGTATCATCATCTTCTAATTCATAGCCTGCATGTTGGAGTAACCGTAATAATTCACGAGGAGAACCCCCACTAAATTTTACGGCAGTTTTTACTACTTCTTCTGATTCAAAAAGACTCTTATCAATTCTTTTATAGACAAATTCTACGAAACGATTAATCGTTGCTTCAACATCAGAACCATCTATTTCTTGGACTTTGATAAATGGGAAAGTGACTACTTCTGAATAATCCTTTACTTGTCTGATTGATTTCATCAGTTCAATCGGTAGGGTCATTAAGCAGTTTGCCCGAATACTTTTGATACTTTCAGCATTTTCAATGATGATTTCCCTTCTTCTTTCTGCCGTTGTTGTTTTTTCCAATCCATCAACAATAAACAAAATATCACGAGCCTCAGAATGGTCACGAAGCCATCTAGCAGCATCTTCTACGAAAATGTTAAATTCTTGTGCAAAATCTATAAAGCGATTCCGAAATACTTTTCTAACAGAATCAGCTCTTTCTTTTGAGCCTGTTACTCCGCCTTTTAACTTGCCAACTAACGATAAAAGCCAAGGAAGTCCCCATTTTCCTTCTAATTCTATTTCAATACTCGCAGATTTTTCGATGGAACTATTAATCTCTAACGTTCTTTCCTCGAACCATTTGCTAAGTGACTTTACAACATTCTTATCTAATTGTAAACCTTTCTCTTGTGCTTTCTTGATAAGATTTTCAATCTGACAAATCAAAATGTCCATGTACTCAACATGGTCCATATTCAGTTCAATGTCTATATTACAAACTACACAGAAAAAACCATCTTTATGTTCAATTTCCTCAACAATACGTGCCAATTCCGTGGTTTTACCACTTCCACGCATGCCAGCCAAAAAAACCTTTAGTTTGTTAAATTGATTTGCCTCGTAATTATATGTAAGGTTTGAAGGGTTTAGATTAAGGGTTCTATAAAGCTTTTTTTCTTTAAAGTCGCCTCTTAACCCTGTAAAGTCAGTATAAAAAGGATGTTCTTTTCCTGGTAGAGGTGCATTGAATTGTAATACACTATCTATCTCGTCTAACTTTATCGCTTTTTTATTGGGTAAATTCATTCTCTACTCTTTTTATCAAAAATAGTCTATTTTGAAAGAATATTAAAATAGAAGGTTCAAATGTTTATTTAATCATAAGCTTTTTAACTATCATCTTAAAACCCAATCACCAAATTCCCTCCAACAACCCTACCATCATACATCGGCGTAAAAGCCATTTTGGACGGACTATCACTTGGCTTTTTTCCTAATTTTTGTTTCAACCAAGGATAGATTACATAAGCCGCTTTCGCAGATAGAATCCCGACACCAGCACCTACGATTACATCTGAAAACCAATGTCTGTTATTCAATACTCTCATCGTTCCAGTAGCCGTAGCAATGGTATAAGCCCCCACACCATACCAAATACTTTCGTCATTATATTCCTCCGCTAAAACAGCTGCACCAAAAAAAGCATTGGCAGTATGGCCCGACGGAAAAGAATCTTGCCCAGAAAGATCAGGACGAAGCACTTTAGTAGTATGTTTTAAGGTAAACACCGTTCCCGACATGATAGTGGCGCCAATCAATAAAACACCAACACGGTCACCCACAGTATGTTTTGCTTTAATGCCCATTAAATCTAACCCGAACACTGCTACATAAGGCGTATATTGAATGATATCATCTACGTGTGTACTAAAGTTGCTATAGTATTTACCATGCCATTCTAATTGTTCTTGCTTTAAACTAAAACTTTTCAACGTATAGCCTCCAGCAAGTAGGGCGGTAGGAACAATCAGTTGTTTGATGGTTAATTTACGAAAGGTAGAATCTCTTTGTTGCGTAAAAGCAGTAGGACATATACTTAGGTAAAGTAAAAAAGACACTAAAAAACTTTTTTTAATATTCATCATCAGACGGAAATGTTAAGTGCTTACGCACAAATTTATCGTAATAGTATTGGTTTGGCACAACCAAGATACCTAATAAATCTGAAGGAAACTTGAAGATAGTTATAGATATTATAGTGGCGTTTTTTCTAAGTATTCAGATGGCGATTTACCAAACTCCTTTTTAAATATTCTAGTGAAATAAGAAGGATCATTAAAACCAACCTTATAAGCAATCTCTGCAATGGTAAAGCTATCGGTTTCAAGTAATTGAATAGCCTTTTTCAAGCGAACATTTTTGATAAACTCGTTTCCTGAAAAGTTGGTTAAGCTTTTTAGTTTTCGATACAACTGCATCGTACTCATGTTCAACTCTCTTTCTAAAAAAGCAATATCCAACGAAGTATTCATCATATTTTCCTCTACAATCCTAACTGCTTTTTCTAGAAAATGTTCATCTGAAGAATTTAAAGTAATTTCCTTTGCATTTACTTTGACTTCTTTACTAAACCTTTCTCTGAGTTTTCTTCTGCTTTCCAATAGGTTCTTAACCCTCGCTTCCAACAAGCTAGCATTAAAAGGCTTGGTAATATAATCATCAGCACCAATTTCTAGTCCTGCTAATTTACTTTCGTTACTACTTCTAGAGGTCAAGATAATTACAGGAATATGGCTCGTACCTTCTTTGGTTTTGACATGCTCGCAAAGCTCACCACCAGTCATTTCAGGCATAATCCAGTCTGAAATGATTAAATCAGGCACTTGTTCTATGGCAATATCAAGGGCTTTCTGACCATTGTTTGCTTCGATGATATTGAAATTTTCAACGAAAATCTCTTTGATATAATTGCGTAAATCGTCGTTATCTTCTGCAATTAATAAAAGCGGAACATTCTTTTTAGGATGTTCGTTTTTATGAGGCTCAATCAAATTATCATGAACATTAATCGGAGGAAGTTCTAGGGCAATCGCATTATCCCGAATCCAATTACTATCGTAGGCATCTTTGTTAATAGGCAAGTGAATGGTAAAGGTACTTCCTTTGCCCAATCGACTACTAACTAGAATCTCTCCTCTGTGTAACTCTATCAACTCTTTACACAGCGCTAACCCTACACCAGTACCTACCACATGTTTCTGAGGGTCTTTCCCATGAATCTGGTAAAAACGATTGAATACGTTTTGTAAATTTTTACTGTCAATCCCAATACCCGTATCGCTTACGGCAATAATAATTCTTTGATTATCGGCTGGATTTACCGATACTTTTACCACAATTTCGCCATCATTGTCTGAGAATTTGAAGGCATTGGAAAGTAAGTTAGTAACAATTTTCTCTAGAATATCTGTATCAAAATAAGCCAATAAATAAGGGGTCGATGGTTTGAAAAGAAGGCTGATATTCTTTTGTTCAGCCAATCCTCTAAACGATTCTGTAATCTGTTGAACAAAATCAATTACATCGTTTTGCGTAATTTCTGGCGATAATTTGCCTGCTTCTAATTTAGATAAATCAAGTAATTGATTAATCAGTTTTTGCAATTGCTTTGCATTTCTATAAATAGATTCCGTCCTTTTGCGTTGAGAGTCTGGAATGTCTTTGCTGTCGGCTAAATATTTTTCTAATGGACTGATAATCAACGTAAGAGGTGTCCTGAATTCATGAGAAATATTAGTAAAGAAATTAGTTTTTAGTCGGTCTAATTCCTGTACTTGTTCTTTTTCTCTTTCTTGTAATTGTACATCCAATTTCAAACGTTCACGAATGAGCACGACTCTTCTGGTGAAATAAAGCCCAATACCCACAATAATTAAATAAAAGAAATACGCCCACCAAGTTCTGTACCAAGGGGGTAATATCGTAATGCGTAGCATGGCTTCCCTTTGATTCCAAACGCCATCATTATTGGTCGCTTTTACCCTGAACAGATAGCTTCCTGCATTCAAGTTGGTATAGTTGGCTGTTCTTTGTGTGCCTACATAGTTCCACTCTTTATCAAAGCCTTGGAGCACATAAGCATATTGATTATTCTTGAACTGTTGGAAATCTAAGGCAGTGAAATCAATTGAAAATACATTCTGATCTGATTCTAGTACTAATTCCTCTGTTTGTGAAATATCTTGTTGCAAAGGTGAGCCAGGCTGTCCCACTACCACGTGCTTATTGAACAATTTTAAGCCAGTAAGGTATACATTGGGTACTATATTACTTTCTATCAGACTGTCTGGATGAAAAATGTTGAGTCCTTCTGTACCACCAAAAAATATTTCACCACGATTATTTTGAGCATAAGCATTCAGCAAAAACTCTGAGCCCTGAAGCCCATCAGCTTTTGTATAGTTCTTGAATGAATTGCTATAGGTAATGAATTGTGAAATACCTTGATTGGTCGATAACCACAAATGATAATGACGGTCTTCAACAATACCCTTAATCGTGTTATTGGGTAATCCATCTTCTGTTCTCCAAACTTTAAAAGTTCGTGTAGCTGGTTGGTAAAGGTTCAGTCCATCACCATTCGTGCCTATCCAGATTTGTTTGCGGGAATCCTGAAATATTTTATTGATTTGATTAGCACTTAATCCATCCGAACGATTTGATTTGCGGATATGCACAATTTGCCTTTTCTTTTGATTATAACAATAAATACCATTGTTGTAAGTACCAATCCAAAGTGTGCCGTTTTCTTCTTCTAAGATAGAATTAATGTGCATCCCCAATAACACACCTTTACGGTTGAGGTCTGGAACAGGGCTGAATTCGCCCGTTTGTTTGTTGAATAACAAAATGCCTTCCTCTTGTGTACCTATCCACAAATGTTTTGGTTTTCTGGCAGGGCTCAAACAGGTAAGGTGTGTAGTATTGCTACCATCATCATAAGGATAGAGTGTAAAAGAGCTACTACCTTTTTTCATAATCCTAAGCCCAATTTCCCACGTTAACACCGATAGGTCTCCATCACGATCATAATATAAATTATTGATGTCATTTGTACTCGTAGTAGCATGAGAAGGGCTGATAAAATAATGTGAAAAGGTATTTTTAGCCCTGTCAAATAATGTCAGTCCATTATTACTACCAATCCAAACTCGGTTAGGGTCGTTTTCACAAGCAATGGCTGTTACTTTATCACGTAATAAATTTTGTGTAGAGTTTACCTTATGACGGTATAATTTGAAGTTATTCCGATGTCTGTAATGTACGTTCAATCCTGCTTCCCAAGTACTAATCCACACATTATTATCTCGGTCTACAAAAATACATTGAATCGCATGCGAACTTAACCCTGTTTCAGAATCAGGATTGGACTCTATATAACTAAGCTGGGAATAATTGTTATTTTTTACGAGAAAAACTCCATTGTCCGTACCAATCCAAAGCGTACCATCTTTGTCATACACCAAATCTGTAATCAAATTAGCTCGATTATTCTGATTAGGACTGTATAGCACCTGAGTAAATACATTCGTTTGTGGGTTCAGTCTATACAAACCATTACCACGTGTTCCTACTAGAATATTTCCTTGTGGGTCTTCCACCAAACAAGTGATTTGATTTTTACGAGGAGGAAGATTGCTCTGAAGGCGAACAGTATTCGCATGGTTGTTTTTATCAATATGGGTTATTACGCCATAATGCCCACCCAACCAAAGCGTATTCTTTTTATCTTGAAAAACCAATGAAATATCATTAGTTGTCAGCAACTCAGATTCCACCAAACGCCATTTGATGGTTTTTTGTTGGTTATCAAAACAAAGCAAGCCATAACCATAAGTAGAAACCCATATTTTATTATCGGGCGATGCAATGATAGACGAAATACTAAGCCCGCCGATATTAGTTTTATCGTCCGCTTGTTTGAAATGAATAAAATTTCCTGTGGTTTTGTCGAGTTTATTTACGCCACCATCAAAAGTACCTACCCAAAGGTTGCCTTCTTGGTCTTCGGTAATACATGAAATCGTACTACTACTGATAGAATTGGGGTCGTTAGAGATATGTCGATAAACGGTGAACTGATAGCCGTCGTATTTATTAAGGCCGTCTTTCGTAGCAAACCAAATAAATCCTTTTTTATCTTGAAAGATTTGCCCTACCGTACTTTGCGATAAGCCTCTTTGTGTACTAATACGGCTGAATTTCAGTTGTGCCACCAAAGGTGTAAGCCAACTGTTACAGAACAACAATATGAGTACAATGCGTAATTTCATCAAAAAAATAATCTTCCTTATGCAATTTAGGAAAATTTCAATAAAAGCTGGTTTAATTCACAGAATGGTATAACAGAAAACTTAGTAATCTTTCGTAAGTAAGTAGTTCATCAGGACTAGAACCATTGCTCGTCAAAATATCTCGGTGTTTGTTCGATAAATCTAAAAAGTGTTTATCGTGTGTCAATTTTGCGGTGATGATGCCCTTATAACTACGATGTAATTGATTGTATAAGTATTTACAAGGCTTAGAAAGATGTAGATTAAAAATATTATTTAATGCTGGTAAGCTATCCGACTCATTCATAAAATGAAAACCTCTTTGTTCCAGAAACTCTTTCACGATTTCACAAACATCATCCAAATCGTTTTCATCCAAAATCTTATATCTAAAATATTTGGCATCGTTAAATTTCCCAATTGAGATGACTAAAGTATTAGAATCTGACCAGAAATCACGCGTATTCCCCAGAAACTGTTGGGCTATCTGTTCTACTTGGTTGTTTCTACAGCCAATATTTACTTCTAGCCAAGTTTCATTGTCATAAGGAGTTGCCGTAAAAATTACGTTCTGAAAGCCTGTTGGGGTAATTTTTCGAAATTGTTTTTTATCTGCCAACAGCACAAAATTGTGCATACTGAAAAACGGTTTAAGTTTTTCATAAAGGGTAGTTTCAAATGGTTTCACTGGCATAAAGCAACAAATTAGCTGGTTTATTTTTCTATTTTTCTCAAGTAAATCTCGAAATACTTACTTGGCAGTCTTTTGATTTAAAAACATTTATACAATGTATATTCCACTATTTTTGTTCAATCTTTGCGAAAGAATTTATGTATGCAAATATACATATTCAAGAGATTTAATCTTTAATAATCAATATTCCTCTATGTTTCCTTTAATGAAAACGGAAGATTTGGCGACTTAGTGAAAATTATGCAAAAAATTTTAATTATTTCCGATACTCATAGTTTTCTTGACGAACGTCTTTTCCCTCATATCGACTGGTGCGACCATATTTGGCATGCGGGCGATTGGGGTATCGTAGCGGTTTCGGATACCCTTGAGGCCTTAAAGCCCATCCAAGGCGTATATGGCAATATTGATGATGCTACGGTGAGGCAAATCTATCCAAAAATAAATCATTTTACTTGCGAAGAACTCAATATTGGTATGACGCACATCGCAGGCGCACCATCAAGTTATAAGCCTGATGCATTGGAATGTTTTAGGATAAAAACACCTGATATTTTTGTGTGCGGACATTCGCATATTCTTCAAGTAAAAAGAGATTTGCATAGAAATGGAATGCTTTTTATCAACCCCGGAGCAGCAGGAACGCATGGTTTTCATAAAGTGCAAACAGCAGTGAGGCTAAAGATAGAGGGCAAAAGAATCTTTGATGTAGAAGTGATAGAGATGAGTAGGAAGGTGAAGGAGTAAAGTGGATATAAGTAGTTGATAATCAGTGTTTTTTCACTAGCGAGGGACTTAAGTTCCTCGCTAGTGAAAATGGTTGAAAGCTCATCTTTCCCCGTGTTCTGTGGCACACAGAACACAAAGCTAATTTTGATATTAGGATAGTCAAGTAAGTCAAGTATGGTGGTCTGTGTGCCACAGACCGCGGTTTAGGAACACCAATAACTTAAAATCCTTACTATTAGCGGGTGACTTAAGTCACCCGCTAATAGTAAGGATTGGAACTTAACAACGCTGATTACTATAAGAGACAATCAAAAAGCTAAATCTTAAATCCGATTTTATCTTTTAAAAATGCTTTGCTGATTTCTGCTGATTGTAATGGAGTACGTGTTTTTTCAGGTACGCCATCCAATTCTACAATCGCCCATTTTTTATAATTTATCTTTTGAAGATTATCGAATACTGCTTTCAAGTCGACATTCCCTTGTCCTAATTCTACAAACTTATACGCTTTAGGCTCGTTTGGCTTATCAGCTAGAGGACTTTTCACATCCTTGATGTGCAATGCCCCGATGATGTCTTTGTATTGTAATACCGCTTTGGCAGGTATGCCACCTCCTTGATGATAATGGGCTACGTCCAATAATAACTTCATGTATTTCGGATTCATATCCTGAACGATGATATCTACTTCTTCTGGCGTTTCGCCCAATTGGTGCATGTGGTTATGATACACAGCCTGAATGCCCAAATCAGCAGTTTGTTTACCAATTTCGTTCATTACGAACGCCAAACGTTTTAATTCTTCCGTACTTGGTAATCTGTCTTTCGGACGAACCGAATTGGTTAATTGAATAGAAGTGCCACCTAACGCCTTTACAAAACTGGCATGAGCCACGTGATAATCTATCGTACTAGCTTCTTTCGCTGGGTCAATTTCAACATTACCACTTGAAAACATCGGTAGAACTAAACCATTAGCTGCAATAATATCTTTTAATTCTTGCACTTTAGTTTTGTACGTATCATAAGCATTGGCACGCAACTGTACCCCTTTGAAACCCAATGATGAAATATCTTTCATCGCATCAAGGTCTTTGCCTCCCCACGTAATAGCAGAATAGGCTAATTGAAGATTAGGAACTTTAGCAGCCAAACTTTCAAAAGAAAACAAAGAAGCAGAAGCTAGTAAACCTGCTTGATAAAGGAAATCACGACGAGATATTTCAGACATTTTCTTAGTTTATTATAAAGGTTTTAATACGTTTTCTTCAAAAGAACAAAGCTATGTTAAACTACTGTGATTCGCTTGAAAATTTGTATTACTTCATCGAAAATTTATTCATTTGCTTTCACTAAACAAACCTGCTAAAATGTTGTGTTTAAAATTTTACACATAAACTTTGTCACATTATCACGCTATTTTACTAATTTCACGTATTAGACTCTTTGTTTAAAATATTGATTTAAACCCTCGCCTTACAAAAACGTAAGCGAACAGATTGTTTTCTTTTGAAGACAGTCTGAATTTATATTTTCAATTTTTAATAAAGAGTAATATGCAACAGTCTATAAAACTTGCCATCATCGGTGGTACAGGTAAATCAGGAAAATACCTTGTTCAAGCGTTATTAAATCAAGGTTTTCATTTCAAAATACTGCTTAGAAATCCTGATAATTTTCATATCCAGAGTGCTCAAATTGAAATCATCAAAGGCGATGCCCGCGACTATCATGCTATTTTGAACCTTGTTGAAGGCTGTCAAGCTGTCATCAGTACCATAGGGCAACCAGTGGGTGAAAGCTCTATTTTTGGAGATGCTACCAGCAACGTATTGCAGGCAATGAAGGAATGTAATATCAAAAGGTATATCGTTACAACAGGCTTAAACGTTGATACGCCGTTTGATAAAAAAAGTCCTAAAACCAAATTTGGGACAGACTGGATGAAGCAAAATTATCCGAAAACTACTGCCGACAAACAGAAAGAATACGAAATGTTGGTAGATAGTGATGTCGATTGGACGCTGATAAGATTGCCATTAATAGAACAAACAGACGCTAGAGGCAATACTGATGTCAGTTTGGAAGATTGTACAGGAGATAAAATAAGTGCCACCGATTTAGCTGATTTTATCATCAAACAATTGTTTGAAAATCAGTATGTTCGAGCGGCACCTTTTATTACTAATATCTAAAAACTAATGAGGTAACTTAGTTAAGTTTGAAGGAAATTATCCAATAAGTTTCTTCAAACTTGCTAAGATTACTACAATACCCACCATAATCATCAACGCTTTTACTGGCAATTTACTTGATAAGCGAGCCGCAATTGGTGCTGCTACGATACCTCCAAGAATCAAGCCCAGAATGACCTGCCATTGCGAAAAGCCAATCACAAAAATGAAGGTTAACGAAGACGAAAGTGAGATAAAGAACTCAGCTAAGTTTACTGAACCAATCGTATATTTTGGATGACGTCCCGAAGCAATCAATGTTGAAGAAACGATAGGTCCCCAACCGCCACCGCCGATAGAGTCCATCATACCACCAAACCATGCTAATGGCCCAATCATTTTGATGTTTTTCTTTTGTTGTCTTTTTACTAAGGCTTTTCGGATAATAACTATCCCCAATATTAAAGTATAAACAGAAACGGCAGGTTTTACATATTGCATATAGCTTTCGGCCAAAGTAGAAAGTGCATAAGCCCCCAATACTGCCCCGATTACTCCTGGAATTAATACAGCTTTAAACAGTTTGGAATTAACATTGCCAAATTTTAAGTGCATATAGCCCGACACGCCACTCGTAAAAATCTCAGAAGCATGAACACTCATTGAAATTACTGCTGGCGACACCCCAACGTTCGCTAGAAAAGTAGAAGCCGTAACGCCATAAGCCATTCCCAAAGCTCCGTCAATCATTTGAGCGATAAAGCCCCCCAAGATGTAATAAAGGATATCTGAATTGATTTCGTGTAAACCTGTAGTAATATTTTGAATGGTTAGATAGGTAAAAATAAAATACCCTACAATCATCAAAGCTAGTGCATTAAAGAAGTGAATGGCTACTTCATAAGGTGTTCTTTCACGTTTCCAAATCTTAATAATGGCTTCTTCAAAAGGGTTTTTGGATGACTTCTTTTTCTCAACAACTTGTTCAAGATTAGTCGGTGATTCTATTTCCATAAAAAATTAAATTCTTAGTTTCCTACAAAGTTAATAGAGTTAAATAAATCTACAAAACAAGTAGAGTATTTATTTTTGAATTTAATATTAAGAGAATAAATTCTTATTTTGGCGTCGCATCCCAAAATCGTTCATTATGAAATGGATAACCCGAGAAAAACCAAAAATTGATAGAATAGCTTGCCCGTGGTTGATTAAAAAATACATTGACTCAGAGGCAGAATTTATTTTTGTTCCTTTTGATGCCGTAATTCAGCAAGCGGAAGCAATAGGAGCTATACCTTTTGATGTTCCGAACGTAGAATTATCCCATAAATTGGGCTTATGTACTTTCGACTGTTTGATTGAAAAATACAATATCAATGACGAACCTGTTCATACAATGGCGGTAATAGTACGTGGTGCCGATACTGACCGACATGATATTGCACCACAATCAGCAGGATTATGGGCAATCGCCTCGGGCATGGCTCATAATATTCAAGATGACCACGAATTATTGAAACAAGGCATGGTGATTTATGATGGCTTGTATAGTTGGGCAAAATACCTGCAAGCAGTAAAACATTTTCAGAATCCTTTTGAAAACCTTTTAGTGGATGTCTTTCAGAAAGTTTTTCAGCCCACTACCAAAAGTAATCGTAAGACGCCTGTATGGGCCAAGGAATTAAAGGATATTATTCAAGACCAAATAGACACGAATCTGACTTTAAGCCTGAAAGAAATTTCAAAAGAGTTGGATGTAAATCCTGCTTATCTTTCCAGAGAATTCTCTAAATATTTTGAAAACCTATCTTTTGGAGAATACATCCGCAAACTGCGGATTGAAAAAGCGATAGAGCTATTGAGTAATACCAATCACTCATTAACAGAGATTGCCTATTTAACAGGTTTTTCAGACCAGAGCCATTTTACTAGAATCTTCAAAAAATATACAGGCGAAAATCCATCGATTTTCAAAAAAAATATCACAAAAAGTAAGTTTGATACAAAAAGTTAATTATGTGCTATTTTGAGGAGGATTATTCTTGAAATTTTGTCAGGAACAATCCTTAATTCTTACAATGAAAAACAAAATTACTTACCTCATCTTTTTACTTTCTTTGTCTTTTAGCTTTTTTGCACAACAACCTTCGCCAGAAAATACCTATCCCAAAATTGTAGGCTATATGGGCATTTTGCATCCCATTACTACTTGGTCGGCTGATGGCACGAGCACATCAAATTTTGGGTCAAGTTATACGATTGGCTTCCCGACGGGCATTAATATCCTGAAAAGTGATAAAATCGGATTCAGTTTTGAATTTGTCCCAACGATTCGTTCAGAAAATGGAGTGAGTAAGGTAAACAATTTCTTGTTCCATCCAGGTGTAATGTTTCGATTTAAGCATGGACTTACTTTAGTAACAAGAGCAGCCTTTGAAACGGGCGGAAGATACGGTTTTACGCCAGTGCTAAATAAAGTAGTTAAAAAGAATAAGCATTCCAACTACTTTATAGCTGTCCCTTTGCCTGTTCGTTTTGGTAATGATAAGCCTACCTCTTATACCATAGGTTTTCAGTTTGGAGTAGGCTTTTAAAAGCATATAAAAAATAAAGACTATTTCAAAAGGAATATTAACCTATTGAAATAGTCTGTAATATTATTCAGCCAATAATTTCAAAGCCTCCTGAATATAAGCCAGACCTTGGGGCGAATAAGTTAGGTTCAATGCAAATTGATGTCCGTGGGCATCCATTTTTAATAAAGATTTTTTCAAAATATTAATTACCTTTTCTGGTGAATATTTGGGATGAAAATCTTCATATTGGAATTGTAAAAAAACTAAGCAAAGTGCATTTTCCATTGTCTGAACCTCTGGGTCAGTTTTTATTCTTTGTTTAAGAATAATCCTCTCTACTTTCGCAATGTCTTCTGCCTCATAACCTACCTCAATTAATATTTCTTTCGCTTTTTTAGCATGAAAAAATGATAAATCCTTACGCCACGTTAAATAACCTACTCTTCCGTCTGGATATGTTTCTCGGGCAATTTCCCAGCGACCAATATGCTGGCTTCGTGAAGCGAGTAACAATGCTTCTGTAGCAATAGGGTCTAATTTCAACACCCATTGATATAATTGTAGTGCTAAAAAATACTCCTGTGGATATTCCTTTTCTTCCCACACGAAAATATTATTATCAGCTTTATTATATTCATCAAATTTTTGAAAAGCAATTTCAAGTTTTTCCATTATCTTATAAATTGATTAGTATATTGTCGCTCTTTTTTCTGTAATGTTAAGGGTAAATCTTTCAAATAAAAAATTTACTTGCCAGAAGGCTCTATGATAGAATCTTTAAATAGTTATATTTTTAATTTATTGTATTAAATAGAATTTTATGATAAAATGAACTTTTAAACAAAATTTCCATTATTTTTTTTCAATAAAAATTTACGCCTGTGCTATTAATTATGAATTTAAGTGATGAAAAATCTGCTTAAATACAATAAAGCGTATATTTTTCATTTTTTTTGATTAGTTTGCATTGAGATTGATTTGGACTTACCCTACTATTTTAGTCTTTTTAAAAACTGCTTTCAATTCGATATGAATAATTTCACTCCGCCAAATGAATTTATTACAATTCAAGTTGAAGCACTACAGGAAAACGATTTCGATTTTGTTCTTGATGTAGCTTCAAATATATTTGATTCATCCGTCATTTGTCTATCTTTTGTGGAGACAGAAAGGCAGTGGTGTAAGTCAGCTAAAAATATTCAATTTAGCTTAGATTTACCTATAAGCCCTCTTTTGCTTAAACATGAAGGAGGAGATTCAAAGGAAATTTTTACGATTAATAATCCCCAAGATGCATGGTTGTTAGCAAAAGGGATTAAGTCTATCTCAAGTATAGCACTATATCTGCCTTCAGGTCTGATGTTAGGACATATTACTTTGCTCCATCCATCTTTGGTAGAGCTTACAGAAAAGGAGCAAAAAATCTTCAAAACATTTGCTAAAAAAACGATTGAATTAATTGAACAAAATCAACTTAATTTAGACGAATTACTTTTCGAAAAAAACCAATTAAAGGTATTATTAAGTGCCACCAACGATTATATATGGTGTGTAGATAGAAATCTAAACCTGATTTCTGCTAATAAAACCTATGTTGATGCCATCAAAAAACATACTGGAAAGACGTTAAAAGTAGGAGAAAGTTTTTTGTTGAAAAACTTCTATACCGAAGAGCTAATCCAACTGTTTAAGACACAAAGCCAGAAAGCATTTTTAGGAAATGCTTTTTCAGTAGATATTTATATGCCCGCTACTGAATGGTATAATGAGCAATGGATGGATATTACTTTTCATCCGATTTATGAAGATGGCAAGGTAGAAAAACTGGTACTAAATGCCCGAAATATTACCAAAAGAAAGAAGGATAAAGAGAAAATTAAAAAAAGTAAAGAACAATATAAGTTACTCTTTCTTTCAAATCCACAGCCCATGTGGATATATGATGTTGAAACGTTTGCTTTTTTAGAAATCAACGAGGCTGCCATACAGCATTATGGATATACTAGAGAAGAGTTTTTGAAAATGACATTGTTGGATATTCGTCCCAAAGAAGATGCTTATAAATACCTCGACTATACGAACGCTGATGACGAATTTGAGGCTAATCAATACGAGTGGAGGCATATAAAAAAGAATGGAGAAACGATTAGTGTACTAATTACGACTCATAACATAAAATATAATGGCAAAAAAGCCAAACACACCCTAATCAACGATATCACTGAACAAAAACTTTACTTAAAATTACTTGAAACAGAACGGGCTAATACGGCAGCCTTAATCAATAGTACCGATGATTTGGTTTGGAGCATTGACGAAAACCAAAACTTGTTGGCAGCGAATGATGCTTACTTGAATTTTATTGACAAAATCGCAGCTTGGAAACTTGAATCTGGCGATTCAATGCATCAAAATCAGCAATTTTTAGCGGAGCTAAAGCAGCATAGACAACTTCAATATGAAAGAGTATTGTCTGGTGAAACTTTTACGGTAGAGACTTATTCCCCAGCACTTGATTCAATATGGGGGGCATGGAGTGAGACCACCTATAACCCTATCAAAGATGGGGATAAGATAAGAGGGGCGGCAATGTTTTCCAGAAATATTACCAATCGTAAAAAGATTGAATTAGCGCTGGAGACTAACCAAAGGATTTTATTAGAAACTAGCGAAGTAGCACGTGTAGGGGGATGGGAAGTAGACTTGGTAAATAATACAGTTTCTTGGTCTAAAATCACGAAAGAGATTCATGAACTTCCGCTGGATTATGATTTGAAAGTGGATGAATTATTGGATTTTTACAGAGAAGGTGAAAATAGAACTAGGATTAGAAAGCTAATCGATACGGTGATAGCAGAAGCCAAAGACTTTGATTTTGAAACCCAGATTATTACTGCAAAGGGGCATGAGAAATGGATAAGAGTAAAGGGTGGAGTAGCGACTTTAGAAGGAAAATCTGTAAGATTATATGGCATGATTCAGGATTTAGAAGACTTGAAAAAGTTTGAAATCCTGCTAAAAGAAACAAGCGAGATTGGCCGTGTAGGTGGTTGGCAATATGACCTATCGACCAAAAAAGTAACTTGGGGCTCAATCACAAAAGAAATTCATGAAGTGCCGATAGATTATGAACCTACTTTTGAAAGCAGTATGTTGTCCTATAGAGAAGGG
Organism: Arcicella sp. GW822-FHT02H01; assembly: GCF_058802005.1. Classification (NCBI taxonomy): domain Bacteria; kingdom Pseudomonadati; phylum Bacteroidota; class Cytophagia; order Cytophagales; family Flectobacillaceae; genus Arcicella; species Arcicella sp. GW822-FHT02H01. Next base: position 4,208,803 of record NZ_JBXANT010000001.1, read on the forward strand.
ACAAGCAGGGATGCCATTGTAGAAGCGGTAAATAAGGCAATCAATTTTGGTACTCCTTATGACCATGAAGTACAAATTGTGACAGCTAAAGGGAAAGTACGTTGGGTTAGGGCCAAAGGACGAGTAGAATTGGCACAAGGAAAACCTATTCGTATATACGGGATGATTCAAGATATTAATGATCAAAAGAAGCATCTTGGAGAAATAGAAACTCAGAACAAACAGCTCAGAGAAATTGCATGGATGCAATCGCATATCGTTAGGGCTCCCGTGGCTAGAATTATGGGAATTATCAATTTATTGAATGATTTTGATAATATTGAAATAAGTAGGGAAGAACTTCTTCAAAATATTCTTGATTCAGCTTATGAGCTCGATGGGATTATAAGAAAAATCAATAACACAATTAAAACAGACCACAATAATATTTTAATATGAAACTCAATTTATTAATTGTTGATGATGACAAGATGGTGCAAACCCTGCACTCAATAATTGCAAAAAAAAGTGGGCTTACTGATGCTCCTATCAACTTTGCTGATGGGAAGCAAGCGTTTGATTTTATTATCAATAACAATGGAGATGATGCTTATTTAATACTACTTGATATAAATATGCCTGTGATGAATGGTTGGGAGCTATTAGAAGCTTTGCAAAAACAGGCGTTGAAAAATCAAATCTACGTCGTAATGGTAAGCTCTTCGATTGACCAGCACGACCTCGACAAGGCTAGTACTTATGAACAAGTAATTTCTTATGTTTCAAAACCTCTTACCAAAGATATTCTTGAAGGCTTAAAGTCTCAACAACAAGTAAAACGTTTTTTTGAAAATTAATTATAAGTGTTTTCTCTGCAAGAATCCCGAAAAATAAATTAAGTATTAATGCTTAATTTATTTTTCGGGATTCTATGTTTTATACACCCTTAGATGCTTTATTTTAAGTAGAAATCGAGTTGTTTTAGGTTGAATTTAATACTTAAATACTTTAAAAAGTATAAATTGTTATATTTCTTCGTCTGATTTTAAACCTACTGAATAATGGTAACAATGAAAATATATTTTTTTCATGATTATACGTATTTAGGTATCAATCCGATAGTATTATTGATGAAAACCAACTATTTGCTCAAAATTAGCTTCTAATTTCATATTTATTCTTTAATAAAAACAAAATATCATTAATTTTTGCTACTAAAACTCACTCATCTCGCTCAAAATCGAACATTTGTTTGTCAAAATTTTTGTGTGCATCTTACGTTTAGAATAAAAAAGCAACACAGTTTTGAATGTAAATAATACAATTTTCTAAGGTTTTTAATAATTGAAATTGATACTAGTTATTTATACTCAATTTTTTAGAGCAAGTAAATTCTGAAACAAAACATACAAACTTAAATCACATAACATCATGAAAACAAAAGTTTTTTGGGCGACCTTGTTAACATTAGCAAGTTATGGTTCGTTCGCTCAGGAGATTACGGCAAGTGATCCTGGGTATAGCACACACAATTACAAACATCCGAATAAAGCTGCTGCGGCAGCCAAAAAAAATAAAAAGTCATTTCCTATTAGCGAAAATGTAGCTATAAACAGGAATTATAAACAACAAGCATCAAACACTGCTGAAAAAGGGTTGAGCATTATCAGAAATCAACCAAAAGAAGAGTATCTGACATGGCAAAATGCTAAAATGCCTTATACTAAAGCAGTAGTAAAAGACCAACAAATGGCTAGTGATACTGCCAAAAAGAATGATTCAGTAATTGATTAAAGTCAATCACCTTATAATTGGCTATCTCTCGTATTTTTTACAAAATATAGGAGGTAGCCAATTTTTGTAATAATTAACATATGATAAAAAAATTAAACTTAATTGATGAGGTCTTGTATTATTTTAATTTTTTTGACCGTAAACTAAAAAATGAATTATAGTTTAAATTTTATATCATAAATTCAGGTAATAAATAGTTCTACACCACCTTATAATACTGCTATTTCTTAGATTAATACACCTTAATTATCTCTACTAAAAATTTGTATTACTTTATTGAATTAAAGTAATACAAAAAAACTTCTTCGTTTTCAAAAGCAAAAAAAAAACATAACCCGTTCAGAATTGATTTATTGCACTGGTAAATTGCCAGTAAAATATTGCCGTTTTTTTGTTGTTATTATCACAAATTAAGTAATCTTTCAGGTAAATAGTATTGGTGTTAAAGATGGTATAATCTTTGATTATAAATGTTTTAGGTCGAGTAACCACTTTACTCGCAATAAAAGATGATTTGTATAGTATAACAATCAAGTACCGATGAATATATTGGAGAATGAATCAAGAGCCCCTCAAGATTTTGAAAATATAAATGATAACTTGCTGGTAGCGATGTTCCAGTTAGTGCTATCCCCTGAAGGAGATATTTCTTTTCCTTATGTCAATAAGGTAATTGAAAAGATATTTTTTAATGTTGATAAAGATATTTTTCAGAACAATCCTTTAATATACTTACAATCTATCATCAATGATGATTATGAGGGCTTTTTTACTTCACTACAAACATCTCAGAAACAACTTAATAATTGGCTTTACGAATTCAGAATATGCAAGGATGGTATTGATGTTAGATGGCTACGGGTATTTGCTAGCCCAGAAAGTAATTCGGATGGCTCAACTATTTGGCATGGTTACTTCAAGGATATTTCAATCTTAAAAGCGAAAGAAGAACTTATCATCCTAAAAGAAAATAGATTTCTATCAATTATTGAAAATTGTCATGAAGGCTATGTTTTGTTGGATAGTGATGTTAATTTTCTTGAAATAAATACTACGGGTAAAAAGATTTTAGGTTTTGATGCTGATGATAGTATCGACTTTATCAAAGATAATATCAACATACATTATGAAGACCGACAATTATTAAATCAGGCTTTTAGAAAATCGTTTACAAACCCTGATGAATTAAATAAGGTAGAGTTTTGCATCAAGCTGGCTGATAATACGGATAAATGGCTTGAAGTATCAATACATAACCTACAACATAATCAGGGAATAGAGGCTATTTTGTTGAGTTTTAGAGATATCAATGACCAAGTGATTGCTAGAAAACAAAAAGAATTTGATGCCAAAAATTTAAAATCATTAATTGATAATACCCCTGAAATTGTATGGAGTATAGATACGTCATTTCGTTTAATATCCTATAATGCTGCCTTTGAAAAACTAATATTTGATTATTGTGGGGAGAGTGTTTATACAGGAAAAAACGTGTTAGATACGCTTAGTTCTATGCCAGCCCATCTAGCTCTCTACACTGCTTATTATGAAAGAGCAATGAGAGGAGAAACCTTTACTGAACAGTATAATATCTCATATAAACAAAATTTATGGAGAGAAGTGTCATTTTATCCCATGAAAATGGAAGATAAAATTATTGGAACGGCTTGTTATGGTAAAGATATAACGGAAAGAAAGCTCAGTGAGTTTGCCCTTCAGAAAACAAATGAACAATTATTGGCTGCTCAGAATATTGCTAGATTAGGCTATTGGGAAATAGATTTAATGGAGCAAAGTAATCACTGGTCAGAAGAAATGTATACTATTTTCGAGATAGCCACTGATCAAGCACCCCTCAACCTCGACGATGCCCTAAACTATGTTCATGAAGAAGATAAGGACAAGTTAGTAGAACAACACGGCTTGATGATGAATGAGGATAAGTACTTGAATGTTGATTTTCGTATCAACATGATAGATGGTAGGATTAAATACATCGTAATGAATGCCAAACTTATCAGAGATAAAGAAGGGAAAGCAAGTCAAATAAGAATTACTTCACAGGATGTCACAGAAAAGAAACAAGCAGAAAGAGATATTATAGAAAAGGAAAAGCGTTTTAAAGCCTTGATAGAAAATAGTTTAGAAGGAATTGCGATTGTAGATATAAATAACAATATGACTGATATCAGTCCTGGAGGGAAAAAAATATTTGGTATAAGTACACTTGAAGAGTACAAAGTAAATAGTATCCATCCTGATGATTTACAAGAGCTTAGTAGAATTTATCATGAAGTATATAATAAACCAAATTATAATCCGACGGCATCTTTTAGATACACAAGACCTAATGGAGAATTATTATGGATTGAAACTCATTTTAATAACCAACTAGCAGAGCCTTCTATTAAAGGAATCGTCATGAATTTTAGGGATATTACTGAACGAAAGAAAGCAGAACAATTGCTTAAAAGTGAACAGTATTTACTCAGAACAATAGTTGATAATTTACCCTTGAACGTATATGTAAAAGATTTAGCGTCAAGAAAGACTTTAATTAACAAAGCCGAGCTTGAATACTTAGGTTTTAAAGAAGAAAAAGAAGGGCTAGGCAAAAGCGATTACGAAACTTTTACAGAAGAATATGCTAAAATATTTATAGAGGAAGATCAAACTGTATTCAAAACGGGCAATGCTATTATTAACAAAGAAACATTAATTGATGACCCTAGCAAGAAAAGAGTATGGTACTTATTATCTAAGATACCGATGGTTAACGAGCAGGGAGAAGTGGATAGATTGATAGGCATAAGTATTAACATCACCGAGCTAAAATTAGTAGAAGAACAATTGCGCGAAAGTGAATTAATGTTTAAAAACTTAGCCAAGAGTGTTCCAGGGGTTGTTTATCAGTTATGTGTTGAAGCAGACGGGTCAACTCATTTCCCTTATTTAAGCTCTAAAATGGCTGATATTTTCGGAATTGAATTTGATATTAACGAGACAGATTTATCAAAACACATCTATTATGAAGATAAAAAAGCTTTTTTATCTTCTATGTATGTAGCTGTTCAAACGCAATCTGATTGGCATTTTGAAGGAAGGATTCTGAATGAAAAGAATGAAATTAAATGGTTTGAAGGCATTTCAAGCCCTACCGCTATTGGTCAAAAAGTTATTTTTAACGGCATTCTAATCGATATTACTGAAAGAAAAAATGCAGAGGAAGCCAAAAAACAACTTCGTCAATTAGAACTTTCGTTAGAGAAGGAAAAAGAAATCAATTTACTAAAATCACGCTTTATTTCTTTTGCTTCACACGAATTTAGAACACCCCTTGCAACCATCGTTACCAGCATTGATATTTTGGGTATTTATACTAATATGCTTAATAATATCGACATTAAAGATAAAATACAACATCATCTTAATAGGGTAACGCTTCAGTCTACTCGTTTGACCGAAATGCTAAAAGATGTTCTTTTATTAGAAAAAACAGCGAATGACAAGCTCAATTTAGAATTAGAGTATATCGATATTGTAGCGTTAGTAAATGAAATCAACTCACAATATTTTTCAGATAGAAAAGACCTTAGAAAACTTGATTTATCTATACCCTTAGCAAGCAAAGTGATTTATTCAGATGCCTCTTTGTTAAATCATGCTATCAGTAATTTGGTTGATAATGCCTTTAAGTATTCAAAAGGAGCGGCTAATCCTAGTCTAGCATTGAATTTTAACGAGCATAATTTTACCATAATTATCAAAGATTATGGCATAGGTATTCCTTTAGAAGACCAGAAGAATTTATTTGAGATATTTTTCAGAGCCAATAATGTATTGGCGATAGAAGGAACAGGTTTGGGGCTGAATATTACCAAAGAATTTACCAATAAATTGGGTGGAACAATAACTTTTGAAAGCGAAGAAGGAAAAGGTACAGCATTTACATTAACCTTTCCGTATCAATATTGTTAAGTAAACATCCATCAAAAAAGCAGTCAGAAAACTAATTTCTGACTGCTTTTTTGATGGATGCGGATTATAATTCCGTTAACCCTTTATTTTACATGTGGCTTTTGGTTAGGTAATAAGCTAGTAATAATGCCCATTAACGGCAGGAATGCACATATTTTAAAGATATAGGCAATACTTGTAGAGTCTGCTAAGGCTCCTAATACCGCAGAGCCAATACCGCCCATCCCAAAAGAAAACCCAAAGAATAGTCCCGCTACCAAACCAATTTTATCTGGCATCAAGTCAGTAGCATATACTAATATTGCTGTAAAGGCTGAGGCGATGATTAGCCCGATGATTACTGCAAAAGCAATCGTCCAGAACAACGATAAATAAGGTAAGAAAAGCGTAAACGGAGCGGCACCTAATATAGACACCCAAATGATTTTCTTTCTACCATAACGGTCACCCAGTCCACCACCTAACACTGTTCCAATAGCAACAGCGCCAAGAAACATAAAAAGATATAATTGTGACTCTTTTACAGAGATATGAAATTTATCTATCAAGAAGAAGGTGAAATAATTGGTCATTGAGGCTAAATAGATGTATTTAGAAAACACAAGCGCCAATAAAATAGCGATAGAAAATATTACTTTTTTGCGAGGTAATTCTGATACTATTACTGATGAATTATCCTTAGCAATTGTTTTTCTAGCAGCAATTTTCTCTCCATACCATTTCCCAATGCGTAGCAACACAATAATACCGACGAAGGCTGCAATGGCAAAAAGACTTACATAATTTTGTCCTAAGGGAAGAATAATTAAAGCTACCAATAAAGGCCCTACAGCACTGCCAGCATTGCCACCCACTTGAAAAATAGATTGTGCTAATCCCTTCTGACCACCCGAAGCCAATTGTGCCACGCGCGATGCCTCAGGGTGAAAAACAGATGAACCCATGCCAATAAAACTAACCGATAACAGGATTAAATAGTAATGATTGGCAAAAGCCAGACAAATCAATCCTATTAATGAAAGCGTCATGCCTATGGCCAATGATTTTGGATTAGGCTTTTTATCTGTATAAATCCCCACAAAAGGTTGTAGGATAGAAGCCGTAAGCTGAAAAACTAATGTAATAACGCCTATCTGGGCGAACGTAAGTTTGAATTCACCTTTCAAGATAGGATATAACGAAGGAATGGTTGATTGAATAAGGTCATTTAAAAAATGAGTAAAGCTTATAGCAAACAATATCTGATAAACGATTTGTTTGGTAGCAGGGGAGGCTGTTTTTGTTAGCGTACTATTCATCGGTATTAAAGTTTATTTTCATCATATCATCAGATGAATTTGAATAAAATTAAAGTCAATTATTAATAAGGGTGAAAATTATAATCTTGAAATAATGCTGTTGGCAGCGGAGGCTGCTTTTTCAGGATTTTGAAGTTCAATCCATTGTAATAGGTCTTCGTGTAGTGAATGTGATTCCTTGAAGTTGTCAGTATTTTGATTAATACTTGCAAACGATTTTGTCACTTGAATACTCGCTGTTTTATAAATCTCTGTTAGTATCGGATTCCCACAAGCTTCGGCGATAGAGATATGAAAATTTACATCTGCATGAATACAATTTTGAACATCATTTTCTGTTGCAAACTTTTTTCTAAGACTTAGCCATTTACTACTTGTTTTTAATTGACTAGGCGTACGATTTAAGGCGGCTTTTTCGGCAATCTTTACTTCTAGTAAAGAGCGAACTTCAATAACATCCGCTATTTCTGCACGACCCATTTGGTCATTGAGCGACTCTTGAATTTTATCGGATGCCACAAATGTACCAACGCCCTGTTGAACAGCTAATAAGCCTTGGATAGATAAAATTTTGATAGCTTCACGAATACTAGAACGCCCGACACCAAAGAGTTTCATTAATTCAGACTCAATTGGGAGTTTATCACCAATTTTATAATTGCCCAAAGAAATTTGCTCAATTAGCCTATCGGCTACTTCTTCTGCTAATGTTTTTTTATTAATTAAGCTCATGTTATTATACATCATATCATCAGATGATTACAAAGGTAAGATTTTTAAGGTTGATACAAAAAAATATTCAATATTTTAAGCGTAGTCATAGCTATTTAAGGAAACAATAAAATAAATTCTATTATAAATAATTGAATATGAATGTTTTAAATATTTAATGGTTTCTCATGCTTAGCTATTAGTATTCTTTCTAATTTTAAATCAACAAACAACCCAACAGATACTATGAAATTTTTATCGCTTGAACCATTTGTTCCTTCGGGAAAAGAGTTTGAAAAATCAAAGCAATTTTTTCAAGAATTAGGTTTTAATATCAACTGGCAGGAATCAGATTATGCTGGTTTTGAAAGAGACGGCTGTAAGTTTATTTTACAAAGATTTGATGACATTGCTTTTGCCCAAAACTATATGTTGAGTGTGAAAATAGATAATGCAGAAGCATTTAGAATAACAGTACTAGAAAAGAAACTGCCAGAGAAATTCGGTATTAAAATAGGAGAGGTATCCAAACAACCTTATGGCATAGAAGTTAATATCATAGATATCGCAGGTGTTTGTTGGCATTTTGTAGAGTAAAATCATTGATAATATAAATTATCTCAATTTTCTCATAAAATAGCGAGTTTTTCAAGATTTCAAAGTCTTTTTGATTTATTCTCGTCCTTACTTTTTGTCTTGATACAAAAAGTAACCGCGACGGCGGACCGTAAAAAAATCAAGAATTCCTAAACTCGCTCCGCTCAAACAGTAGGAATTCGTTGTCTCTCAATCACAAAAAGCGGTCTAACAACTTATTAGACCGCTTTTTGTGATTTTAAAATTCAGGAGGACTCCTGTTTATGATTGATGAATATCGAATTCCTACTGTTTGAGCGGAGCGAGTTTAGGAATTCTTGATTTTCTTTTGTTACTTTTCTTTTATCAAGAAAAGAAAAGTAAGGACAGAACGATAATAAATATTAAACTTCTAAAACTTATTAGTCTAAAGAAAAACTCAGTATGTCTCACATTTTCGCTACAATACCTTAATTCAACTTTAATAAAATTTTTTTAAAAAAGACCGCAAGTTTTTTTTAAAAACAACATCTAAAGAATAAATGAACCTCGATTATTGCTAATGATTGAAACCGAACTGTTAGAAAAGTTAAAAAATGCTGATGAAGCAGCTTTTCGATTTTTAGTGGAAAAGTACCAAGACAAAGTATTTAATACTTGTCTGGGCTTTCTGCGGAATGTCGAAGAAGCTGAAGATTTAGCACAAGAGGTTTTTATTGAGCTTTACGAATCGATACATTCTTTTAGAGGCGAAGCCAAGGTTTCTACTTTCTTGTATAGAATTGCGGTGACTAAATCATTGGATTATCTGAGGAAACAAAAAAGGCAGAAGCGATTGAGCTTTGTTTTATCCTTATTTGGACTAGAAGACCAAATCAACACTGTAGGCAGTATCGAAACAGACCACCCTGGTGTATTGCTTGAAAATAAGGAAAGAACCAACCTAATGTTTAGTAAAATAGATGAACTGCCCGAACGCCAAAGAGTTGCGTTTTCACTTCATAAGCTTGATGGATTGAGTTATCAAGAAATTGCAGAAGTGATGGAACTGAGCGTTTCATCCATTGAGTCTTTGATTTTTAGGGCAAAACAAAGTTTGCAGAAGAAACTAAAACAATATTACGAAACTGAAAAATAAGGGCCATATGAAAAATATAGAAGAAGAAATATTCAAAACACTGGAGAGTATTGATAAGATACAACCAGTATCGTCGAATCCATATTTGTATGCCAAAATCAAAAATCGTATTAATCAGCGTCCTTTGCCAGTGATAATGCCTTGGATGAGTTATGCAAAATTAGCGGTATGTATGTTCATTGTGGGTTTTAATATAGTGACTATCAGTAAAATTTACATTAGTAATAGCCAGCCTACCATGACTAAAGAAGAATTAGGCAATTATTTAGGCATATCAGGCACTCAAAATGTGTATGAACCATGAAAAATAAATATAATTGGATAATCGGCTTCTTGGTGGTGATGAATATCATGCTATTAGGAACGGTTTGGTTTTCTCACCGAAGACCTCCACATCATGATAGACAGGAAGTCAGAAAGCTGGTAGAGAAAACCCTTCAATTTACCAAGGCTCAGAGCGAGCAGTATGATGTACTTATTAATGAACATCAACGTGACTTGAGGGCAATTAATGAGGAAATATTGCCATTGAAAAATAAGCTATTCCAAATGGTTGGTTCGCCCGAAGATACTGTAAAAACACAGGTATTATCTGAAAAAATAGCCCAGCTCATTGTCAAACAAGATTTAGTAACGGTAAATCATTTTAGGAAAGTAAGAAATACGATTTGTAATAAAGACCAAAAAATATTGCTAGACCATCTACTATCAGAGATTTTAGCAAAAATGAGCCATCAAGGTGGCCCTCCGCCACCAAGAGGTGAAGAAGGAAGAAGACCAGAATAATTAACTTAACCCATTAAAACTATGAAGTATTACTCATTAATCGTGCTTTCAATTATTTTTCTAGCTTGTAAACAAAGCGATGATACTAGCGTCACACCAACTACTACAACATCGGATGTGGATATTTCAGTCATTAAAAATAAGTTCTCGGGTGTTAGCGTTACCGCCACTGTGGAAGGAGATTATCTGGTGATTCGGAGCAATGGTATTCCAGACCATAAGAGTCCGTATTTTGCCAAAACCGATGCGCGTTATGAAGCCTATAATGGCACCAATACTAAGTTTAGTATAAATCCGAATAGCATTTCAGAGCAAGCATTGGTTTTTAAAATACCCTTACACCCAACCAAAGCTAGTGCTTCAGCAGCTACGCCTTTAGGACCAATAGGGGTTTCATTGAATGGTATTCCTTTTTTCAATCAATATGCAGGGCCAAATCAGCCTTTGACCAACGAAATAAATTCTTTTGACCAATATTTGGGACATCCCCAGCAAACGGGTCAATATCATTATCATCAAGAACCTGCTTACCTAACCACTAAAAATGGAAAAAGTGCTTTTTTAGGATTACTGCTCGATGGATTTCCTGTATATGGGCCAGTAGAAAATGGAAAAGCCGTAACCAATGCTGATTTAGATAATTTACATGGGCATTCGCATGCTACTACCGAGTTCCCCGCTGGTATTTACCACTACCATATTACCGATGCTGACCCTTATATCAATGGAACAGGCTTTTATGGAACATCTGGAACAGTGAGTAAATAAGTTTAGCAAGGCTATTAAACCGATGATTGTTTTATTTCAATGGTAAAATTTATCACTTTATTGCTTTTTATTACAGTGGCATGCCATTCATCCCAAGAGGAAATTTCTTGGGATGATAAACTATTCCATCAAAAAGAAGAATACCTGTATTATCAAGACAAGCCATTTACTGGAGCCGTTTTAAAGTTTTATACAAACCATACAATACAATCAAAACAATATTTTTCAGCAGGAAAATTAGATGGCTTGTCAGAGAAATGGTTTGAAAATGGGCAGATACAAGAGCGTAGGTACTTTACAAAAAATCATAAAACAGGCAAACATGAAGCTTGGTGGGAAAAAGGACAACAACGATTTGAATATGAATTTGATAATGACGTACCTATCAAAACACATAAAGAATGGTATCCTAATGGTCAGCTTTTTACAATAAGCAATTATGATGAAAATGGACAACCGATGGGTGTACAACAAATGTGGTTTGATGATGGCAAGATAAAAGCGAACTATGAAGTGAAAAATGGTCGACGATTTGGCTTATTGGGTGCTAAAGGCTGTATGAGTAAGAATGAAAAATCAGTTACGAATGAAAACTAGCTACATTATCGCCTTGTGTATGGCTCTAATTTGTTGGAGTTGTAAAAGCCCTAAACAAGAGCAACTGCCTTTTTATAATACGCCTGATTTTACGGCTGTTTGGAAGGCTGAGGAGGTCTCGCATAAACTTGCTCCTTTTCAATTTCAGAATCAAGACAATAAGAATATCAACGAAAAAGACTTATTAGGTAAAATCCATGTAGCCAATTTCTTCTTTACGATTTGCCCAAGTCTATGTCCAAGGTTGATGGAATCTATGCAAAAAGTATCGCAAGCTTTTCCTAATGATAGTAGCGTGTGGATAATGTCTTATAGTGTCATGCCTAATCGTGATAGTGTAAGCGTTTTAAAGAATTATGCTATAACCCATAAAATTAACACACCAAAATGGAATTTATTGACAGGCGACAAGAAAGCCATTTACCAACTTGCGAGGAAATCATATTTTGCAGATGAAAATTTAGGCGTTCAGAAACAAGAGAATGATTTCCTGCATACTGAAAACTTTATATTAGTAGACAAGCAACTGAGAATCAGAGGAATTTATAATGGAACAATTCCCTTAGATATCGAGCATTTGATTGAGGATATTAAGGTATTGAAAGGTGAGGAGTAAAATTGAGTTATTCTGAATATGTCCTTATAATAAGTTTTGTATTGATTATTATTTTCCTTTTAGGGTGCGACTTAAGTCGCACCCTAAAAGGAAAAACACTTACTTTATTACATACCTAATACCCAACCCATAAGAGAATGCAAGGCTAGGAGTAAAGCTATAATTAAATTGTTTTTGGGTGAAGTTTTCGGTGGTTCCTCCTTGAAGAGGAGATATTCTCCCGTCTGTCCACGCATAATTTAAATTAGCAACATTCAAGTTAAGTAAATTACCCGTAAATGCCCATTTATCATTTAAACGATACATTATTCCTCCATTTCCAAACAAATTTAATCCAAGACTATTAGTAGTTTGTTGGGTATAATTGACTGAACCGCTATTTTGGAGTGTTTTAGATTGCAAATTTCCATAATTTACACCTCCCATAATACGACCATAAATACCGATTTTTCCAAAGATACTTTTATAGTATTCATGCCCTTTGTTCAAACCAATATTCAGAACCTTGTTTTGAAGTGCTGAAGTTTGATAAGATTGATCCGTGTAATTGATGTTCAATGAAAGAATACGGGCTGTATTTTTAGTGCTATATTTCCCCCAGTCTACCCCAATTGCATAGGTCTTTTGTCCCGCCATATTACTGCTTGAACTCAAGGATTGATTAACATTCAATGAGCCTTGCAGAAAAGAATCGCCAGCATTAAACTGGGCTTTTGAATAAGTATTCGCTAACAATATGATAGCAAAAATGTATATAAATTGTATGTTTGATTTCATCTTAATAGGGATTTAGAATGTTTTGCCAATTGAAATAGATAATGAACTTACATTCATGATACTATTGAGCATTAAATTCGTCTGCTGTTCTGTACCTATCTTATAATGTTGTAAATTCAAATTTACCAAAGAGGTTTGCCCGTTGATAAATAGATTTTTCTTTAAGAAATAACGTGCTCCGAAGTTCACACCTGCTTCTAGCTGATAAGTATTGTAGTCATAAGTATAGGTAATATTGCCCGTTCTGAATCCATAGCCAACCTTCCCTACGATTTCTCCATAAATCGCTAATGATTTATTCAATGGCTTAAATTTATCTACAAAATAACCTGCTTTTATGGTATGAAAATAGTTGTTGTTTGTAGATGAATTACTACTAGAGTAAGTGCTTGATTGTAGGGTATAATCCAACAACCAGCCCTTTGCCAAAAAATCCTCACTGAATTTAGCTCTTTTAAAGCCAATCGCTATCGTGTGGTTTGCGTGGTCAGTAGTCAAAGATGTTGCCCCTTTAGTGTCGTTAGAGGTAATATTTCCACTGAAGGTACCCTCTACTTGCCAAAATTTAGTGTCTTTTTCATACTGGGCTTTAGAGAGGAGGCTGACCATGAGAAAAATCATTATCAGCAAAGAGGTTTTTTTATGAAACATAATTTAAGAGTTTAAGTAAGTGTTTATTATTTAATGACGAAAGTACTAGCTTGTGTTAAAACAAGCAAATAAGTGAAAATAGTCAGTATCATATTTATTTAAAGCGTATGGAAACCTTTGTTGATGTTGATAATCAACGATATAATAGTGGCTTATACGTGGCTATGACAATTGATGTTGTGATAACCCCTACAAAAAAAACGGTTGTAGTAAATAAATACTACAACCGTTTTTTAAATAAAGAAATATCCTCGCTTTACTTCTGTACTTTAATATCGAAATTAATAGTGCCTGCTACACCCGCTACGATACTATTGATTTTAATAAGCCCCTTTTTACCTCTACCATTCAAGAAGGCATATACTTTGCCTGATTCAACAGCAATAAATTGAGGAGCAGTATTAGAGATACTCAAAGCTCCCAATGCTACATCATTAGCAGTGGCAAAGTCTACAGCAGTAGGTGCTACCGCAAAATAAGTAGGTGAACCTCCGCCCGTATAAGAACCTGAACAATCAGTTGCAGTTGCTGTGGTACTTAAACTAAAGCTAGCACTTCTGGCTGGGTTAGACATCAACGTTGATTTGACAGGTGAACCCACAGATGCATACGTAATATCTACATACTTCATGTTTGAATCTAAATCACACACTTTATAAATATCGCCTGTAGCTGAAGTTACCCTTGAACCTGCTGCATTCGATTGCGCCCCCAAAGTAAGGGAAGTCCAAGAAGCAATTTGGGCTTCAGAAGAAACATTCACGACTAAGGTTCTACGCGTTACATTCGCAGAAGTACTATTGGCATCTGTTGACGTATTATCATATACATCAAAATGGATATAAACTTTTCCTGACGTTGGCGAAACAGTATAGTCAATCGTTTGTGTTTGTTCGTCTTTATTTTTCAATTTAATTTCAAACAAAGGTGTGGCATTGGCAGGACGATAATTCGCAGTAGTTTCTACAAAAACCCGAAGGATTCGAGGTTTTCCTCCTGATGCTGTTTTCTTGATTAACAACGATACGTTTACATTATCCCCATTTGCCGCTACAACCGATGATGTTGAGTTGATAGTTGGGTCTGTAAAGGTGACATCTAGTCCGCCCGTTGCAGCAGGTAAAGTATTATCCACAGTTGTTGGTTGAATATCTGGCGTAACACCACACGCCGAAACCAAAGCCACTAAAATGACTACAAATAAGTTTGATAGTTTTTTCATGTTTTTACAGAAAATAATAAGCAAGGAATTAGTTAATTATGTTTAGTTTACAGAAGCTTGAAAGGACTTACACCGCAAAACAAAAAAGGAAAATAGATTGGTTTTTAAATCTATTAGTAACAAATAATATTAGCCGATTTTCACAAAACTATGCAACCTTTAACGCTTAAACAAGCTGGGTACATCATCATGTGAGGCTAAAAAATAATGCTGACACAACATTGGTATTGAATTTCAAGCAGTTCTGGCTATCTATCAAAATGAAAAATAATGAATTGACTTACATAATTTATGATTATTACACATATAAAGGATATATTAAAATCATGCCAGTGATAGAGAGCCTTCAAAGCAAAAGGCTGTCTCTTTTACAAAAAATGCTTAACTTGCTACATAATTATTATCTGTGAATTCACTTCTTTTCTCATGTCAGCAAAACGAAACCCTGCTATTGTATTTATTTTCCTTACTATATTGATTGATGTTTTAGGAATAGGAATTATTATGCCTGTTTTACCTAAACTATTACAAGAACTTACTGGTAAAGGTCTAAGCGAAGCATCACAATACTCTGGTGTTATGATGGCTGCCTACGCTTGTATGCAATTTATTTTTTCACCCATTCTTGGTGGACTAAGTGATAAGTATGGTCGTCGTCCTATTATTTTAGGCTCACTTTTTGGCTTTGGATTAGACTACATTCTGCTGGGTTTTGCACCAACTATCGCATGGTTGTTTGTTGGGCGAATCATTGCAGGTATCAC
Source organism: Arcicella sp. GW822-FHT02H01 (assembly GCF_058802005.1). Lineage (NCBI taxonomy): Bacteria > Pseudomonadati > Bacteroidota > Cytophagia > Cytophagales > Flectobacillaceae > Arcicella > Arcicella sp. GW822-FHT02H01. The sequence goes on from NZ_JBXANT010000001.1 coordinate 4,224,458, forward strand.
AGGGGCAAGCTTCACCACAGCCTATGCTTACATAGCTGATATTTCAGATGATGAAAACCGTTCTAAAAACTTTGGTATGATTGGCGCTGCCTTTGGGGTTGGTTTTGTAATAGGTCCAGTAATTGGGGGAGAATTAGGTGAAATAGGAGCAAGAGTTCCATTTTTTGTAGCAGCAGCTTTAACGCTTTTGAATTGGCTATATGGTTATTTTGTATTGCCTGAATCATTGAAAGTAGAAAATAGAAGAGATTTCGATTGGAAACGTGCTAATCCTATTGGTTCATTAAAAAATTTAGGACGATATCCAGTTGTATTAGGCTTGGTTGGTGCATTTTTTTGCTTGCAGTTGGCAGGACAAACACATCCAAGTACTTGGGCATACTTCACCATGAAAGAGTTTAAATGGAGTGCCGCTGAAGTAGGGCACTCACTTTCTTTTGTAGGGTTGGTTGTTGCTATCGTACAAGGCGGTTTAAATAGGATTATTAATCCAAAATTGGGTAATAGAAACTCTGTCATGGTAGGTTTATTGTTCTATGCAGCAGGCTTTGCCTTGTTTGCTTTAGCTACCAAAGGCTGGATGATGTATGCTTTTATGATTCCTTTTGGCTTAGGCGGTATTGCGGGACCAGCGTTACAAAGTATGATTTCTAAACAAGTACCTGCTAATGAACAAGGTGAATTACAGGGAGGGTTAACCAGTTTACAAAGTGTAACAACCATCTTCGGTCCATTGTTAGCGTCTAATTTATTTGCTTATTTCTCAGCAAAAAATGCACCTGTTTTCTTCCCGGGAGCAGCCTTTATGATGGCAGCAGTTTTAACGATTATTGCTTTATTAATAGCCTTGAAATCTTTTCCTAGAAAATCTGTAGCAAAAGCGTAGGGAGTTGTGGATGAGGAGTTTTGAATTGTGAGTGGGGAATTTTCTGCCCTTATTCACCCACCTTGTTAGTCTGGGAAATCCTATAAAAACCTCAATAAGTGCAGAAGTACAGGATATTCCTATTAGGGTGTGACTTAAATCGCATCCTAATAGGAAGGAGAGATTTTCTAGGCTTCTGCTTTGTTGGTTTAGGCGGTTCCGTAAAAATACCAACAAGAGTAGATAAAGTGGGAAAAACTTAATCTTTCGGGAACTACCTATACAAGATTCGAATTTTCCTTAGCTCAAAGCTCAAAGCTCAAAGCTCAAAGCTCAAAGCTCAAAGCTCAAAGCTCAAAGCTCAAAGCTCAAAGCTCAAAGCTCAAAGCTCAAAGCTCAAAGCTCAAAGCTCAAAGCTCAAAGCTCAAAGCTCAAAGCTCAAAGCTCAAAGCTCAAAGCTCAAAGCTCCATTCATCCTCTAAATTCACTGATTATCATGATTATATTTTGTCATGAATATAATACTCGCTACATTTCAAGCGTAATTACTATTATACATAATAGTATATCATTAAACCAAGCAATTATTAGTTAAGAACATTAAAAAAACAACGATGAAGATCTCAAAAATTATTACTTCGGCGCTAATTGTAATAGCAACTACTGCTAGTGCATTTGCCCAAACTACAGATGAAATTGTGGCAAAACACATTCAAGCAATGGGTGGATTGGAAAAATGGAAAGCTTTGAAGGGCTTAGAGATGAAAAATAAATTCTCGGTTCAAGGCATGGACATTGATAGTAAAACAATCATTGTGAATGGGAAGTCTTTAAGAAGTGATGTTTCAGTAATGGGGCAATCAATTATTACGGCTGTAGATGGAGAAACGGGTTGGTCTGTTAGACCAGCAATGATGGGCGGTACAGGAGAACCTGAAGATATGCCTATTGCCATGATTAGAGAATCTCGTAAACAAGTAGATTTAGGAGGCTCTTTATTGTATTATAAAGAAAAAGGTTCTACAGTAGAATTAGTGGGAACTGAAAAAGTAGATGGTGCTGATGCTTATAAGTTGAAACTAACTGAAAAAAATGGAGATGTTACCTACTTATATGTGTCAACATCAACATACTATACCTTAAAAACAACAGGAAAACGTAAAGTACAAGGGCAAGAAATTGAAGCAGAAGTGACTTTCTCGAACTTTAAACAAATTGATGGGCTAACTTTTCCTTATACAATGGAAACTGCAAACCCAATGGGAGGAACGATGACTATTGAAACAGAATCAATTAAATTGAACCCAACTATTGACGAATCGGTTTTTAAAAAACCAGGTAAGAAGTAATTTTGAAAGCTAAGTTATAAGCTTTACGTTAGCAGATATTGAAAAACCTCTCAAGTTATTTAATACTTGAGAGGTTTTTCTTTGGGCTTTTAGTAATTTTGCCATTATTTTTCATGAAAAACGTAATCCATGTACAAATTTTTTCTCCAGCCTCTTTTATTTCAATTTGATGCTGAAAAAGCCCATCATATTACTTTTAGTTTAGTAAAATTCTTGTTTAAAATCCCTTTTGTTCCTTCGATTTTCAAAGCATTGTATCATTATGAAAATCCAGTATTGGAAAGAGAAGTATTTGGATTGAAATTCAAAAACCCCGTAGGTTTAGCCGCTGGTTTTGATAAAAATGCTCTCTTGGTTGACGAGCTTTCTACCATGGGTTTTGGCTTTATTGAAATCGGAACACTAACACCAAAACCACAACCGGGTAATGATAAGCCTCGTTTGTTCCGTTTGAAAGAAGACGAAGCCCTTATTAACAGAATGGGTTTTAACAACGAAGGCGTAAAAGAAGCCGTTATCAAATTAAAGCAAAGAAAATCTACAATCTTGATTGGCGGAAACATTGGTAAGAATAAAATAACGCCCAACGAAAATGCAGTGGATGATTACCTAATCTGTTTTCACGAATTATTCGATGTCGTTGATTATTTTGTGGTAAATGTAAGTTCGCCGAATACGCCTAATCTTAGGGCTTTACAAGAGAAAGAGCCGTTGAAGAATTTACTACAAACATTGCAAACTGAAAATGAAAAACGGGCTAAGTCTAAACCCATTTTGTTGAAGATAGCACCAGATTTGACAGATTCTCAGTTAGATGATATCATCGAGATTGTCCAAGAAACGCATATTGCAGGCGTGATTGCTACCAATACTACCATTTCAAGAGAAGGATTAGTTTCTGCGGAGGCATTAAAATCTGAAATGGGAGGATTGAGTGGGAAGCCAGTCGAAAAGCGTTCTACAGCAGTGATTCGTTATTTATCAGAAAAATCAAATAAAGCATTCCCGATTATCGGAGTAGGAGGGATTCATTCTTCGGAAGATGCCATCGAAAAACTTAATGCAGGAGCTAGCTTAGTACAAATTTACACAGGCTTTATTTACGAAGGTCCTGCTTTGGCAAGTGAAATTAACAAGGACATCGCAAAGGCTTAAAATGGTATAGAGAGGTTAATTACATAGAAAATCCTTAAAAATTTTCTATGTAATTAATTACTTTCCAAGCCGACTTCTCAATCAATTTTCCAACAATATGCTTTTCTTTGGGAGGCACCACATAAATACCATAAGCAGGTATAATGCCTTTAAAGTAATTGAAATGATTTTTGATTAAAGCAATTCTATATTGTTGAAGGATTTGTTTTAAAGCCTGCTGATTTTTATTGCTTGATAATTTAAGATGTTTTGAAACCAACTTTGGCTTCTCAGGATTATATCCGCTAAAATGAAAGAATACTAAAGGGCTAGTGTCATTCACAAAATAGCTACCGTTTTTAACACTTAACTGTCGTTCTTGTAAATTCCAATAAGCTATATTCAGGCTAGGATTGTAATCAATCAATACTTTATCATAGAATACGGGCACAAAATTCAAACATAACTGGTCGACAAACATTCCTTTGCAGTAGTCTACATAGCCGTATTTGTTTAAATGCGTTTGCCACCAATCCAAGAATTTCAACGTATTTTCCGTTCGCTTAAAAGCGATAAAACCTGCATTATACAAACCCGCATTCAAGTACTGCTTTTCGTTCCAACGTTCAGATAAGGCAATTTCCTTCGTAATATGCGGGGTAATGATAATATCATGCTCATCAAGATTATTTTCAACACCTTCTAGCGACTCGTACAAATAAATATCCGTGTCTAAATAAATCAGTTTCTCTAAAGCTGGATATATCGCTAACAAATGAAGGGCAAAAATAGGCTTTAATGCACAGGCAAGCTCAAGGGTGATAAATTTATTGCTATAGTCTTCCAGCGCAGGAAAGTTGATGCTTTCTACAGGAATAATTTGATAGGGAATTTCGAAATCAAGTACGGGTATTTTATCAGCAAGACAGATGATAAACTTGTAATCAGGGTTAGTCTTTTCGATAGATTCTCCCAAGGTAAGGGCTTGATATAGATAATTAGAAGTACAAACGGTATATATTAATTTCATGGGTAAGGGTTTTTCATTATTCAAATAAATCACCAAAAGCCGCAATATAAGGGGCTTTCCATGAAGCCTCTTGGTCTTTATAGCGATGATATGCGCCCGTTATTAATAATCTCATAACAGGTAAAATTCTTAATAAATGAAATATAGGTAGGGTAGCTCTGGTTTCATAAAAATCTATGACGGAATCTATCTTTTTTAAATTATTACTTACTATTAAACCATCTTTTTGACCTAAATATTGTTTAATGATGGTGCTTAAATAGCTATATTCATCTCTTTTCTGGATAAAAGGAGCAATTTTTTCAGCCCTTGGGCGTGCTAGTCGTTCTTTTAGACTTAATACCTTACCTTGTTGTACAGCCCTAGTGCCTACCTGTTGCGCTTCATGCTGACGGTACGAAATTAATGGCTTATCAATCAATCCAATGCCATTAAACATACAAGCTATCAACGTTAGCCAGCCATCGTGAATCATGGGTGGTTTGAAGGTAGGAAATGGTTGACAAAATGTTAATAATTCTTTTTTAAAAGCCAACATACACCCTGCTACTCTATTACCATGTAAATTCACTTCAAGCGCTTCGCCTTTTTGCCACGCTTCAATTTGCGGAGCATTTAACCTTACTTTTTGCCAAAAGGTTTGCCCTAAATCCTTTCCTTTTTCATCAATCAATCTAGCATTAGAGAATACGGCTAGTTTTGAAGGATTTTTTTGAAAGTAATTATAAATGGTGGATAATTTTTCAGGGTGCCAAAGGTCATCTTGGTCACATAAGGCAATGATATCACTGGTACAAAGGGAAATAGCTTTTTCGAAATTTTTACTAACCTTCAAAGGCGTTGAATTCCGAATGAAGGTAATGTTGAGGAGGCTTTTGAAGTCATTTACAATACTTTCTGTATCATCAGTAGAGCAATCGTCTGTAATAATGATTTCGTTAGGTAAAAGCTTTTGATTCGCAATGCTTTGAAGTTGTTCTCTTAAAAACTTAGCACCATTATATGTACACAAAGCTATTGAAATGGTCTTCAAAATGTATAAATTTAGTTCGTAAAACGTTGTATATGAACGATTTGTGAGTTGATGATTGTGAGTAGTAAGCCATCGAAGGTTAAAGTATTAATACAACTCATCATTCACAATTCATCATTCTTAACGCTGTGGCCCCAGTGGGAATCGAACCCGCATCTAACGTTTAGGAAACGTCTATTCTATCCGTTGAACTATGGCGCCTTTGTAGAGATTACAAGGAAAAAATTCCTTGTAATCTCAATAACTGCAAATTTCTCTAAAAACTCTTTAATAATCAAGGCAAGCGAGGAATATTCGCTTGTTATTCTTCTTCCTCTTCAACCTCTTCAGTTGGATAATGTACTTCATTCAGCCAATTTGGGAAAATAAGAATGTGCTTTTCTTTTACTGCTTTCACAATAGTTTCTCTTAGCTCTTCTATATTTTCTTTTTGTTCAGCCGAAATGAAAACCGTTTGAGGTTGAGGATTATTCATGTACGAATTTTTCAAGAAAGCCGTTACTTTTTCAATCCTGCTTTGCTGATTTTCAGGTTCATTCCCAGACCCAATCTCCCAATCATTGATAACAACTTCTTCTGACGAGAACAAATCTATCTTATTAAAAACAAGAATTGTCGGCTTGTCGGCTGCACCAATTTCTGTTAAAGTTGAATTGACAACCTCGATGTGTTCCTCGTAATTTGGATGAGAAATATCAACAACATGTAATAAAATATCAGCCTCTCTTACTTCATCCAAAGTCGATTTAAATGATTCAATCAACATCGTAGGAAGTTTTCTGATAAACCCTACAGTATCTGAAAGCAGGAAAGGAATAGTATCAAAAGTTACTTTTCTAACCGTAGCATCCACCGTAGCAAAAAGTTTATTTTCTGCAAATACTTCTGCCTTTGCTAGGCGACGCATCAACGTAGATTTACCAACGTTGGTATAACCTACTAAGGATACACGTACCATTCGGTCTCTATTTTTTCGCTGTGTAAACGCTTGCTTATCAATTTGCTTGAGTTTCTCTTTCAAGAAAACGATTCTATCATTAGCAATACGACGGTCAGTTTCTAGTTCTTTTTCACCCGGACCACGCATACCCACGCCACCTCGTTGTTTAGAAAGGTGAGTCCACATCCTTGTTAATCTTGGCAAAATATACTGTTGCTGTGCCAGTTCCACTTGCGTTTTTGCCTGCACTGTTTTGGCACGCATCGCAAAGATGTTTAGAATCAATAAGCTACGGTCAAGAATCTTTACTTCATGCTGAAATTTCGCAAATTCAGTTTCAATATTTCTGATTTGAACAGGCGAAAGATCATCATCAAAAATTACCATGTCTACATCATTATCTACTACATAAGCGATAATATCTTGCATCTTACCTTTCCCCACATAAGTACGTGTATCAGGTTTTTCTAATTTTTGTGTAAAAGTATAAAGCGTATTGATTTGTGACGTATCTGCCAAAAAAGCTAATTCGTCTAGGTATTCTTTTGTTTGTTCTGCTGTTTGTTTTTGTGTTTGTACAGCCACTAAAACGGCTGTCTCTTTTACTTCTTCGGTAGTATGCATAATATCTTGATGTTCAATATTGGAATTTTATAAATAGCCTAAAATCATCAGGCTTTTACATGATTACCTTTCAATAATGATTGTTTCTAAATCCTGTTGTTGAAGGAATGCATGTACAATTTTGCGAGTGTTATCTTATATTGACATTGTTGTTTTCGTTAATATTGTTTCTATTCGTCCTAATTACTGTCTAGCTAAAAGCCGACGATTAAACTGATTGAGTATTTTTAAAGATACGCAATTGGTTTTATCTTACAGAAATTAAAAACAAGTTTAAACAGAAATGGTTGATGTTGAAATTACTGCCCTTTCGGAGGGCAATATCCATGAAGACTGGATTTTGCAGAGCCGAGAGAGGATGTTAGCAGAAAATTTGTCTTAGCTTCATGTTAGTAATGATACTGAAAGAATCGTTTTAAAGTTAGTGGTGCAAAGGTATAATTATTTTTCTGATTTCTATCGTTTTATGCATAAAAAAACCTGTAAGCGTTAAATACTCTTACAGGTTCAAAAAAAGAAGTCAATGATATTACTTCATTGAAGCAATTAACTTCTCATTTAACGCTACATAATCCATATTATTGGCTTCTTTAGCAAGTTCTATTGATTTTTTGGCTGTTTCAATCGCTACAGCTTTATTTCCTAGCTTTGCTTGAATCTTTGCCTTTAAGTGCATAATCCAGAATGCTTTAGGTGTTTGCTCAACGGCTTTATCTGCCCAAGCCAACGCTTTGTTTAAATCTTTGCCTGTTTCAAAATAATAGCTAGCTGCCTGAAAGTACGGACGACTATCAACAGCTAATGCCGTTTCAATGGCTTTGGTGATTTTGCCATCAATATCAGCGGTCACTGGAATAGCAATGGCTGTTTTTTCCCAACTGATTTCAAGGTCTGCTGACGAAGCCGTTAGGTTGGCAATCTCAATCGTAAACGTTTCAACAGAATTTGCTAAGGCTATCGGTTTTACTTTGAATTTGGCAACATCTTCTTCGGCTTTATAGCCATCAATGCCCCAATTGTTCAAACCTTTGTTGAAAATCACTTCCCATTCGTCTTTGTTAGGAATAGTGTACAACACATACGTACCAGCTTTTAAAGCTACGCCACCTACTTTTACATCCTCGCCAAAAGTTACTCTGGTAGCAGCGTTCGCACCTGTTCTCCATAGCTTACCGAATGGTGCTAAATCACCGAAAACTACTCTGCCTCTGATGTTTGGTCTTGAATAAACCACCTCGATAGAAGATAAAGCAAAATCTTGTTTGATGGTCTGTGTAGGACTTGGTGCAGGTGTTTTAATTCCCTGAGCGTTTAATGAAGCATTTAAGGTAAAAATTGCAAGAATTGAAATAATAAAGTTTTTCATGAGAAGAATATTTGTTAAAGTATATCCTACAAAGTTAAGGATAGTTACATTAACAATTCTTTAGCTTTTAGTTATCAACTTAAAATTTTCGATAAACAGTAAATATTGGTGGGTGAAAATATTTCACCTTCGATGAATTCTTTTTTCTTAGGATATACATTTTATTGAATTTCTATATAAGAGGCTTTTAACTAATAAAAATTTAATCTATCAATTTTCCAAATGATGTATATTTGTTTAAAATTATATGTAAATGGCAGAATTTGTAGAGAAATATATTAATCCTTTTACCGACTACGGTTTCAAGAAATTGTTTGGCGAGGAGCTAAATAAAGACTTGTTATTGGATTTTCTGAACGAATTATTAAAAGAAGAGCAAGGACAAATCACAGCCTTAAACTATCTAAAAACTGAAAATCTTGGTCTGACAGAATTAGATAGAAAAGCCATTTTTGATTTGTATTGTGAAAATGAACGTGGAGAGAAATTTATCGTGGAGTTACAAAAGACTAAACAGAATTTCTTTAAAGATAGAACAGTTTACTATTCAACTTTTCCGATACGTGAGCAAGCTAAACGAGCAGATTGGAATTATGAATTAAAGGCAGTTTATACCATTGCCATTCTTGATTTTGTTTTCGATGCAGATAAAAATGAACCCAATAAATTTAGGTATGATGTAAAGTTGAAAGACACAGAAACAAATAAAGTATTTTATGACAAACTGACTTTCATCTACTTAGAAATGCCTAAGTTCAAGAAAACAATTGATGAATTAGAGACGAGATTCGATAAATGGTTGTATGTAATTAGCAACCTAAATAAGCTAGATAGAGTCCCAGATAGTTTGCGAGAACAAATTTTCGAGAAAGTATTTGAAACCGCAGAAATAGCGAAGTTTACCCAAGAGCAAGTATTATCTTATGAAGATAGCTTGAAGTATTACAGAGATTTAAAGAACTCATTGGATACTGCCAGAGAAGAAGGAGAGATAGAGGGAATATTGAAAGGAAAGTTAGAAGTAGCCCGAAACATGCTTTCATTAGGAATTTCAATCGAAACAATTATGCAAGCTACTGGTCTTTCTGAGGAGGAAATTAATCATTTAAGAGATAATTGATTTGAGCAAGAACAAAAAAAAACTCATTCCTTTTAAGAATGAGTTTTTTGATAAAATATCGTATTTTATGCCGCTGCCAAAGCTTCTGCACCACCAACAATCTCAAGGATTTCGTTAGTAATCGCTGCCTGACGAGAACGGTTATATTGTAATTTCAATTCTTTCAATAATTCACCAGCATTATCTGTTGCTTTATCCATCGCTGTCATTCTAGCACCATGCTCAGAAGCATTTGATTCAAGAACGGCTTTGTAGATTTGTAACTTCAACGCCTTAGGAATTAATTCATTGATGATTTCTTCTTCAGAAGGTTCAAAGATATAATCCACAGAAGAAGCCTTCACTTTGTCGTCTTTTTGTTCAACGATTGGTAATACTTGTTCTGTCTTTAAAATCTGAGTCGCTACGTTTTTGAACTCGTTATACACCAATTCAACAACATCGTATTTGCCTTCTTCAAAACCTTTCATCGCTGCTTCTGCCGCAGTACGCACGTTAGTGAAACTTAGTCTTGTAAAGATATCAACATACTCAGTGTTTACATTATATCCACGACGCGAAAGGTATTCACCACCTTTTTTGCCAAGTGCCAAAATTTCAACATTTCCAGCGACTTGTTGCGCTGCATATTTTTCGCTGATTAAGCTAACAGCTGCTTTACCGACGTTGGCATTGAAAGCACCACACAAACCACGGTCTGAAGTAACAACAATGATTAATACTTTGTTGATAGCACGAACGATAGTGTATGGGTTTTCTTTTGCTCCTTCTGCATTAGCAGAAACGGTAGCAATCATTTCAGTCAATTTTCTTGAATAAGGACGCATCTGAACGATAGCATCTGTCGCACGGCGAAGTTTTGCTGCCGACACCATTTTCATGGCTTTGGTAATCTGCTGAGTAGAGTTTACCGAGACTATTCTGTTTCTTACTTCTTTTAATGAAGCCATTATCTTTTCTAATAAATGAATGATAGAATGAATGAATGATAGTGAATTAATCTACTTTGTAAAATCACTATCATTCTATCATTCAAAATTGAAAATTATTTTTTACACGTATTTCGGTGCTACTTCTTTCGATACTCTTGTCAAGACATCTGTCAAAGAATCATCAAATTTACCTGCTTTCAAAGCATCCATTGTTGATTTTTGCGTAGCGTTCATTACGTTAATGAAATCTTTTTCAAATTCACGAACTTTGCTTACCGCTACCGTGTCAAGAAGACCTTTTGTTGAAAGGAAAATCATAGCGATTTGCTCTTCAACTCTTTGTGGAGCACCGTTTGGTTGCTTCAACATTTCAAGGTTACGACGACCACGTTCGATAGTCAATTTCGTAGCAGCATCTAAGTCAGAACCAAATTTAGCAAATGCTTCCAATTCACGGAATTGTGCTTGGTCAAGCTTTAAAGTACCTGCTACCTTTTTCATCGACTTGATTTGAGCATTACCACCCACACGTGATACCGAGATACCTACGTTGATAGCTGGACGAATACCCGCGTTGAAAAGGTTTGATTCCAAGAAAATCTGTCCATCCGTAATTGAGATTACGTTTGTAGGAATATATGCTGAAACGTCACCCGCTTGTGTTTCGATGATTGGAAGTGCTGTTAATGAACCACCACCTTTTACCAAATGCTTGATAGATTCAGGTAAATCGTTCATGCTACGAGCAATTTCGTCAGATGAGTTAATCTTAGCAGCACGCTCTAATAAACGACTGTGAAGATAGAATACGTCACCTGGGTAAGCTTCACGTCCTGGAGGACGACGAAGTAATAATGAAACTTCACGGTAAGAAACAGCTTGTTTAGATAAATCATCATAGATGATCAATGCTGGACGACCTGTATCACGGAAGAATTCACCAATTGCAGCACCTGTAAATGGAGCAAAGAATTGCATCGGAGCAGGATCTGAAGCACCCGCCGCTACAATTACAGTATAGTCCATCGCACCAGCTTTGCGAAGTGTTTGTTCTATTTGTTTGATAGTAGAGGCTTTCTGACCACAAGCTACATAAATACAGTAAACAGGGTTTCCAGCTTCATAATATTCTTTTTGGTTAATGATAGTGTCGATACAAACAGTAGTTTTACCTGTCTGACGGTCACCGATTACCAATTCACGTTGTCCACGACCTACTGGAATCATCGCATCAATCGCTTTGATACCTGTTTGAAGGGGCTCAGTTACAGGTTGACGGAAGATTACACCCGGAGCTTTACGTTCCAAAGGCATATCATACAAATCACCTGTGATTGGTCCATTACCATCAATAGGCTCGCCAAGTGTGTTTACAACACGACCGCAGATACCGTCGCCAACTTTAACAGATGCGATTTCGTCAGTACGTTTTACAGTGTCTCCTTCTTTGATTTCAGACGAATCCCCTAATAATACCGCTCCTACGTTATCTTCCTCAAGGTTCAAAGCTAGAGCTTTTAAGCCGTTATCAAAAACGAGCAATTCACCCGCCTGTACTTTCGATAGTCCGTAAATACGGGCTACACCATCACCGATTTGTAATACGGTACCTACTTCTTGAAGTTCAGCCTCTGATTTTGCTCCTGAGAGTTGTTCTCTCAAAATTGCTGATACTTCATCTGGTCTGACTGATGCCATTATAATAAGTTTGTTTTGTGATTTTGAATTTGGAATAGTATTTAATCTACTAGATAAGAATTAGTTAAATATCAATTAGAGATTAATTATTAAAGACTTACAATATTAATAAATACTCTATCGTTGCTCGCTGAATTCTTTAATTAATAAATTACTTATTTTTCAGGTGCAAAATTAGGGAACAAATTTCACAATTCCATGAAATGTTTAACAATTAGTGCTTAAATGTTATACTTTTTTGGGATTCATTATTCCTTTCTTCCATGAAATCTGCCACTTTTTGGGCTTTTATCTTCAAAAAATCCTTTTTTAGTAGTAAAATAGATATGTTGTATAGTTATTTTCTATTGGTAAATAAAATTTATCGATTTGATTTATATATCTAAAAATTCTAAGTTTGTGACATCAAATAATAATCTTCACATATAAATAGCTTACTATCATGTCTGAATCAACTAAGAAATTAACTACTGCTTCTGGGAGACCCTACTATGAAAATGAAAACTCTCAATCAGTCGGTCCGCGTGGTCCACTTTTATTGCAAGATTTTATCCTGCATGAAAAAATGGCTCACTTCAACCGTGAGCGAATTCCTGAACGTGTTGTACACGCCAAAGGTTCTGGTGCATTTGGTACTTTTACTGTTACAGAGGATATTACAAAATATTCACGAGCAAAGGTATTTTCCGAGATTGGAAAGCAAACACGCGTGTTCCTTCGCTTTTCAACAGTAGGAGGTGAAAAAGGTTCGGCAGATACAGAACGTGACCCACGGGGTTTTGCGTTGAAATTTTATACTGAAGATGGCAATTGGGATTTAGTAGGTAATAATACACCCGTATTTTTTATCAAAGACCCTAAGAAATTTGGTGACTTTATCCATACTCAAAAACGTGACCCTCATACCAACTTAAAGTCTCCAACCATGATGTGGGATTTTTGGTCGTTAAACCCAGAATCATTGCATCAAGTATTAATCTTGATGTCTGACAGAGGTACACCTTATGGATATCGCCACATGCACGGCTTTGGTTCACATACTTTCTCATTTATCAATTCAAATAACGAACGCTTCTGGATTAAATTCCACTTCATCACCGCACAGGGAATTAAAAACTTTACTGCTGCCGAGGCCAATGATATGAAAGCGCACGATTTGGACTTTGCCCAAAGAGATTTGATAGAACACATAGATGCAGGTGATTTCCCAAGATGGAATGTAAAGATTCAAGTGATGCCTGAGCAAGAAGCTAAAACGTATAGATGGAATCCGTTTGATTTAACCAAAGTATGGCCTCATGCCGACTATCCTTTGATTGACATTGGCGTATTGGAATTGAACGAAAACCCTGATAACTATTTTCAAGATGTTGAGCAGTCGGCTTTTGCCCCAGCTCACGTAATTGATGGTATCGGTTATTCGCCTGACAAGATGTTGCAAGGACGATTGTTATCATACCCAGATGCGCATCGTTATCGTTTAGGAGGCAATTATGAACAAATCCCTGTCAACCGTTGTCCATTCGCGGTAAACAATTATCAACGTGACGGACAGATGAGGGTAGATGGCAATGGTGGAAAAGGACCAAACTATTTTCCTAATTCATTTGACGATATTGTGGCAGATGAAAGCTATCGTGAACCAGCTTGGGAACTAGAAAGCGCTACTGCTAACTGGTATGATAGAAATGCCGAAGGAGAGAACGACCATTATACGCAACCGGGTAATTTGTGGCGTTTGATGACTGATGATGCCAAGGCGAGAACTGTAGAAAACATCGTAGGCGCGATGTCAGGCATTACTGGCCCAATGAAAGATAAAATTACCAATTTGCAATTATGCCATTGGTTCAGAGCAGACATTGGTTTAGGTATGAGAATCGCTCAGGGGCTAGGCATTGATGCTGCTGCGGTTATGCCACAGAAACATCAGTAGTGTGAAGTAAGTTTTAATAGTTTTTTAGATGCCAAAAGCGTCGGAACGAGTCGGGCAGGACTTTGTTTCGACGCTTTTTTTAAGTATTCTGTCTTGAAATTTTAGCACATTGTCAGTATTTGATACAATATGTAATAATAAGGTGACAAATCATGCTATAGATTTCTGTTAAAATGCCGTTCTTTGTAAAACCAGTTTATCTTGATGACTGGCATCAACTTTAAAAATAAACTATGAAACTAACTTTACGAACATTAATCCTTAAGAGCTTATTTTTTTGCTGTATTTACATTTCTTTTACTACACAAATTTTTGCACAAAATACAGAATTTAAGTTGCCTTTATTATCAGGAAAAGTGCGAGATTCCAACACAGGGGAATCAATTACGGGTGCAACGATTTTTTTGGATTTCAAAAAATCAGGTATAATCACCGACTCGCTGGGCAATTACCAACTGTATTTACCACAAGGCGAATACATCATTAAAGTTAGTCATGTGGGGTATAAGCCTTATCGTACAAAACTAATCATCAAAGCAGATACTCAATTGGATGTTATTTTAGAGGATGTCTCTAAAACACTTGAAGAAGTAATTGTTTCTAGTCAGGCTACCCGCAAAAGCATACAGACACCTTCTTTGGGGGTTACTTTGCTGAGTATAAAAGGTATCAAGAAATTGCCAGCGATGATGGGTGAGGTAGATATTATCCGTTCGTTACAAACCTTACCAGGGGTGTCGTCAGTAGGTGAAGGTTCAAATGGTATAAATGTGCGTGGAGGGAATGTTGACCAAAACTTAATCTATATAGACGAAGCTCCTATTTTTAACCCTACCCACCTTTTTGGATTATTTTCAGTATTTGCTTCCGACGCTATTCGTGAATTAGAGCTATACAAAGGAAGTATTCCGTCTCGCTTTGGTGGTCGGACGGCCTCTGTATTGGACATTAAAATGACAGACCCTAGCTTAGAAAAATTTAAACTTTCGGGCGGAATTGGTTTGGTATCTAACAGAGCGATGGTTGAGGTACCCATTATCAAAGAAAAATTATCGGTTGTAGTAGCAGGAAGAGCATCCTTCAATGATTTTTTGTTTAAATGGATTGGGCCAGATAATATGAGAAATACGCGTGCTAATTTTTATGACGTAGCAACTAAAATATATTTCAGACCGAATAAAAATAATACCATTTCGCTTTCTACGTATATGAGCAAAGATTTTTATCAGGTAGATTCCTTGTTTAGTTTAGAAAACGTAGTGGCAAAACAAACTCAGTTTGATTATGGACATTTGAATTTTTCTGCTCGTTGGAGCCACTATTTTAATACAAAATTGAGTTTAGATGTAGTAGGAGTAGTGAGTAATTATAAAACTAGAACGTATGCACCCGATAGTGTCAATAGAATAGATTTGTACAACAGTATTGATTATAAAAACATCAAGGTAAATTTTGATTATAATCCAGACGAGCAACACAAAATCAATTTCGGTGCTAGCGGAATCAATTACCAGATTTCACCAGGTAAATTGAATGAAAATATAAAATCAAGGATTTCGAGCGTTTTATTGCCAAGGGAACAATCGTTAGAATTAGGATTGTATGTGGATGATGAATACAAAGCCAATGAAAAGCTAACGATACAAGCTGGCATTAGGTATGCACAATACTTAAGCTTAGGGCCTACTACTACTCGGAAATATTTAGATGGAGAGCCAAGAACAACCTCATCACAAATCGGGGAAGAAATTATTTCTAGTGGTGCTGTAGAGAAAACCTATGGCGGTTTTGAACCTCGTTTAGCCATAAAATATTCTTTGGGTGAAAACAGTACCTTGAAAGTAGGCTACAATAGAATGCAGCAATTCATTCAATTATTATCTAATAACACCACGCCACTGCCTACGGCACGCTGGAAAACCGCGGATGAATATATTAAACCTCAGATTAGTGATTTTGTATCTTTAGGCGTATTCAAAACCTATAAAGATAATGTGTGGGAGTTTTCAGCAGAGGGATATTATCGTTCAACACAGAATGTAGTGGATTATATCTCAGGAGCAAACCTACAATTGGCTAAAGCCATAGAAACACAACTAATTTCAGGCAAGGGCAAATCGTATGGATTAGAATTGATGTTGACTAAAAAAAGAGGCGAGTTGAATGGTTGGGTGAGTTATACATTTGCTCGTTCTTTGCAACAAGTAACAGGCGATTATCCTCAACTCCAACAAATTTCTGATGGTAATTGGTATGCCTCAAATTATGACAAGCCTCATAGTTTGAATATTATGATGAACGTACAGCCAACTATTCACCATAGTTTCTCTTTTACGTTTGCTTATAATACAGGTCGTCCGTTTTCGTCACCATCAGGTTTCTTTCAGATTGATAATAAAAGATACCCAGTGTATGAAGCCCGAAACAATGATAGAATTTCGGATTATCACCGCCTAGATTTTTCATGGACAATTACGAATCCAAGTATGAAAGAAAAACGCTGGGAGGGAAGCTGGACTTTTACCGTGTATAACCTTTATGGCAGAAAAAATGCCTATTCGGTGTTCTTCAAATCTGCTGGTGCTGCCTTGAAACCTTATGAGTTAAGTGTTTTCGCTAACCCATTGATTTCATTGACTTATAATTTTAAATTTTTATAAAAAGACTTGTATTGCTTTCGTTTAGAAAGATTGAAATATATTATCATGAAAACTAAATTTCCAATATTTTCCTTACTTTTCTGTATACTGGTAGCCTCGTGTATTACCCCAATTACAGACTTTGTACAAGTATCTTCAAAAAGCTTTCTTACGATAGAAGCTACCTTAACAGACCAGCCTGGCCCACATAAAGTACATTTATATATGTCTTCAGATAAAATTTCGGGAGGATATTTTTTGCCAGTATTAAAAGCCAAGGTTTATTTAACAGATGAAAAAGGTGTTGTTGAAAACTTGACAGACCCTAAATCTACAGGTTATTACCAGACTTCCGATGGATATACTGGACGTGTGGGTGGAACTTATACCTTATCTATCGAAACGTTAGATGGTAAAAAGTATGTTTCTGCGGCTGAAACGATGAGACCAGTTCCAGAAATAGAAAATGTGATTACAAAATTTGACGTACAAGACAATTATGCCAAAGGAGACCCTCGTCGTGGAGGTTTTAATATCTATGCAGATTTTCAGGATTTTGCTACTACAGGAGATAACTATCAATGGTATTGGAAACATTATGAACGTGCTTTTATTTGCGAGACTTGTCCGAATGGCTACTATGATTTTACCAAGAATACCTGTACTTTCCCTAAAGTGCCAACAGACGTAATTTTGAATTATAAATGTGATGGAGATTGTTGGAACATAACCTTTTCTAATGAGTTAAACGTTTTTTCAGATTCGTATTTGAATGGACAAAGGATTACAGGAAGAAAGGTAGCCCGCATACCATTTGATGATATTAGCCCTTATTATCTTCAGTTTGAACAGCGTTCTATCACCAAAAATACGTATAACTATTATCAAAGTCTGGTAGCACAAACACAAAATAGTGGTACTTTGTTTGATGTGCCTGCCGAAACACGATTTAGTTATAATATCAAATCAACAACCAATACTAGCGAAAAGATACTCGGTATTTTTGATGTACATTCATTGAAGAAAAAGATATTTTATATAGATCGTTCCGTAGGAGTTCCAGCAGGAGAAGCTCCTGTTCCTGTAAGGATTGTCGGTGATATATTTGCATGTCCTGCGGGTTCTGCCAACTGTAAAGAGTACGTTCAGTGTGCTGATGGTTTATACAGAACGCCATTTAAGCCAGTAGGTTGGAAAAATTAATTAGAAAGTTTCTCGAAAATAAATTCATAAAAGAGCGGAAGAAATATTAAAATCGAACAAATTTGCATTTTAGATTTTGTCTTCAAACAATCTCGTGAGCGAAGAGTTACGTAAATAAGAGAAATTTAATTTATAAAAATGCAAGTACAAGAACCATACACGTTGTCTGATAAATCGTTGACAGCTAAGCTTAAAACAGGGGTATTAATCGTTAATTTAGGTACTCCAGATTCCCCCAATACACCAGATGTACGTAAATATTTACGGGAGTTTTTGATGGATGGACGGGTAATAGATATCCCTTACGCTTTCAGATGGATGTTGATAAACCTTATCATCGCACCCTTTAGAGCACCAAAATCTGCAAAAGTATATAAAGAGCTTTGGACTGACAGAGGTTCGCCATTAAAGTTTTATGGGGAGGACATCGAGAAAATGCTTCAAGTGCAGTTAGGAGAAGATTATGACGTGAAATTGGCCATGCGTTATCAAAACCCTAGTATGGATGTTGCCTTGGAACAATTCAAGAAATCGGGCTATAAAAAAATAGTTGTTGTTCCATTTTTCCCACAATACGCTTCGGCAAGTACGGGTTCTGTGTATGAAAAAACGATGAGCATCGTGAAAGATTGGCAGATTATTCCTGAAATAAGCTTTGTCAATACTTTTTATGATCATCCGAAGTTTATTGAATATTTTGCTAATGCAGCGCGTAATTATATGGCAAAACATGAGTATGATTACTTTATGTTCAGCTATCACGGACTGCCACAAAGCCAAATTAAGAAAGGAGATTGTACGGGTAATACATGTAAGTTTGGGTCTTGTTGCGATACTATCCATTCAATGAACCAATATTGCTATCGTGCGCAGTGTCATGAAACGACTCGCTTGTTAGTAAAAGAATTAGGCTTGAAAGAAGATACATATACGACTACTTTCCAGTCGAGGTTAGGAAGCGACCCTTGGGTAAAACCTTATACAGACGTAGTTATCAAAGAATTAGCCGCCCAAGGCAAAAAGAACATCTTGGTATTCTCGCCAGCTTTTGTGGCGGATTGTTTAGAAACAACCATCGAGATAGGAGAAGAATATCGTGAAATGTTTGAAAGCTTTGGCGGACAACATTGGCAATTGGTAGAAAGCTTGAATAACTCACCGATGTGGGTAGATTTATTGGAGGACTTGATTAAAAAGGCGTGATAGAGCTGTGAGCTTTAAGCGATGAGCTTTTTTTGTTTTCGCCGTTGTTTCGCCCTTGTTGGTGTTCTTCACCAACAACTCGTGCTACAGCAACACTCCAGCCCAATAGTTAGTTTTTGTTACAATTGTTAGTGGTGCATTGCTGTCGCACCCCTTGTTGGTGAAGACACCAACAAGGGCTTAAACCGAGCTTTGGTCGCCTCATGTCACAGCCTGAATACGTGAAGTTCTTATCCCTAGTGAGGGACTTAAGTCCCTCGCTAGGGATATATTTATATACTTGTGGGTAATCAGTAGGACTTAAGTCGCACCCTAAAGGAAAGATAACATCGCCCCAATCATAGCTCAAGGCTCATAGCTCACAGCTCAATTAAATTCGAGAATATTTGTTTAAGCTTTTGATGGATATTCTTACATTTGGGTAATTACCTGTTTTCAAACCTAAACAGTTTAATAAATCCCAAAATATTTAATCATCATCAGCTATGATACATTTGCTACTTAGTATAATCTTCTCGGTTTTATTATTGATTAATTTCCGTTTGCATCCTCGTTTTGGCATCAATACTTTTCAAACCATCATTTTCAATTATCCAGTTTGTATCATTACAGGCTTATTGTTTTTGCCAGAAAATCAGCACCTTAACTTAGATTTATCCGAAACCTCCACCATTTTAGCCATGCTCTTAGGTGTTGGTTTTGTGATTACTTTTATGCTTTCGGGTATCTCTACTCAGCGAATCGGGATGGCTACTACTTCGTTAGCAAACAATATGTCGTTGGTAGTACCCGTGATTTTTAGCTTAGTAATCCTGAAAACGAGTACCAGTTTTGATGCCTTTAATTATCTGGGATTGGTACTAGCCGTAATAGCCGTGGCGTTGAGTACCTTTAAAAAAGATGAAGGGGGCAATCAAAACAAGCAACAAACGGCAGATTGGTTATTGCCCATTGCAGTATTTACGATGTACGGCATTACCAATACCACCTTTAATTACCTCAATGCCAAATACGTTACTGCAGCAGGTACTACTATTCCTTTTACATTAACAATCTTGGTAGGCTCTGTCGTGATTGGGGGAATAGTATTGATTATCAGGATGATACAAGGAAAAGAGAAACTAGAAGCCAAGAGCCTGTTAGCGGCAATTCCATTAGGCATTCCTAATTTCCTATCGTTTTATTATTTACTCAAAGCCCTTGATGCTTATCAGAACAATGGTGCTTTTGTATTACCCATCTATAATATTGGTGTCATTGTAGGCTCGGCATTGGTCGCTTTTATTTTCTTTCAAGAAAAATTTACTTTGCTCAATAAAATCGGCTTGCTGTTGGCGGTAATCGCCATTGGGTTGATTTCGTATCAGAGCTTGTTTTAAGCCAATTCAAAATAATTCATTAAGGAGTAATTAGTAAATAGTGATTGGTGAACGGTCTATCGTTGCGATAATGTTTTAAGTTGTTAGTTATCAGTTGTTTGTGATAAATGAAAGCGATGCTTAAATTGTAATACTTATTTAACAAAACTTAGCCATAAATAGAAAATGAAAAAAAGTAATTTACTATTCTTGTTCCTGCTTGTGACAAACACAGTGTTGGCACAACTGAATAATCCTCCTGCATTGAATGCCATAACAACACAGGATTTGAAAAAAGATTTATATGCCTTTGCAGATGCCCATTTTAATGGTCGTTCTGCTGGAACGTTAGATGAACTAAAGGCTTCTATGTGGTTGGCTGATCAATACAGGGCTATTGGATTAAAACCAGCAGGTGATGATGGTACCTACTTTCAGTACTTTACCTTATGGCGAAATCATATTGCAGATAATTCTAGTGTTGTGATTAATAATACAGCCTTCTCGCTTTGGAAAGACGTTGCTGTGGCACAGATGGCCAATATTTCGTTAAATGCACCCATTATGTATTTAGGGAATGCCCTTGATATTGATACCAGTAAAGTAGATGTAAAAGGCAAAGTAATAGCGATAGAAGCCAATGCAAAGGGCATTAATTTGAATGTGTCGTTACCAACTTGGCGATACAACCGATATATTTTCACGAAGTATGGCTTGCCTTTGATAAAAAAAGGAGCAGTAGCCATTATTTTTATTGCCGACGACGTAGCTGAAAATGCGTGGGAAGATGCCGCTGAAAACTTTAAAAGGGGTACGTATGATATAGACGGAGGCGTGAATGAAAATGTTACGACTACCGTGCCTGTTTTGTGGTTCCATGCTAGTGCGAAAGCATTATTACAGCAAAATACTGCTACGATAAAAGCCAACTTGATAGTCGCTAAATATCCATATCCTTCAGTAAATGTAATTGGTAAAATTGATGGAACAGATGCCAAGTTAAAAGCAGAGTACCTGTTATATAGTGGACATACCGATGCACATGGTATTAGAAATGAAATCAAAAATGATTCTATCTATTATGGTGCCGATGACAACGGTAGTGTAGATGTAGCAATGCTTGCCAATGCCAGAGCATTTATTAAAAAACCTGCTAAGCGGTCTGTGATTTTTGTGATTCATGGGGCAGAAGAAAGAGGTTTATTAGGGTCGAGGTATTTTTCGTCACACCCTACTGTTCCTATTAAGAATATTGTAGCGGTATTGAATGGAGATATGATTGGTAGAAATACCACTGATAGTGCTGCCATTTTAGGCATGAAACCTCCTCACAGAAATTCCCTTGATTTGGTAACGATGGCACTTGATGCCAATAAAGAAGGCCCTAAGTTTAAATTAGATGATACTTGGGACGACGTAACGCACGTAGAAGGTTGGTATTTTAGGAGTGACCATCTACCTTATGCAAGGCTAGGCATTCCTGCTATCATGTACACCAGTCTTCTGCATCCTGATTATCATACACCACAAGATAATGCCGAAAGCATCAACTATCCAAAGCTTAAAAAAATGGCTGATTGGATGTACCGAACAGGGTGGAAGGTAGCCAATGCAACCAACAGACCAGCTACTGACAAGGGGTTTAAATTAGAGAGATAAAATTTGAGCTTTGGTTTACAAAGCAATCTTTCTATTAATGGGCGACTTAAGTCGCCCACTAATAGAAAGCATCGTTGCTCCTCGAAGTCTCTGACTTCGTAGTACAGATAAACGACAATCTATGATTGTCCGAGCTATTTTTAGAAGAATGCAACGAGGTGATGAGGTCGATATGTTGACTTTTTTGGATTAATATCCTTTTTATCATGCTTCGAAATGCCCTTTGGAATATCTCGAAGAGCGGGGAGAGCAATAGTATTATTATGTAGCGTATAATATAATCGTTATGTAAACAAGCTTCAGTTTTCCCCAAAAAAGGCTACATTTTTCCTATCAAAAAGAAACAAATTAGTTAAGTTCGTTTGTCAATAAATGGTGAAGGAAGTAAAGAGAAATGAGCGCTAAAAAGGAGTAGCTTTGCTTTGGTAGTTGCTTCTGCAGTGCTGTAGCATTTTTTACCACAGCACTGCAGAAGCAACTACTAAAGCAGAGCAGGAGCAAAGCGAGTATAATAAAACTATATAAAACTTAAGAAAACTATATAAACCTAATAACAACAACAGCAATGAAAAAAGTTGTTGTTGTTTTGAAGAATTGATATTTAAGTTTTTAAAAATCAAA
Organism: Arcicella sp. GW822-FHT02H01; assembly: GCF_058802005.1. Classification (NCBI taxonomy): domain Bacteria; kingdom Pseudomonadati; phylum Bacteroidota; class Cytophagia; order Cytophagales; family Flectobacillaceae; genus Arcicella; species Arcicella sp. GW822-FHT02H01. The sequence goes on from NZ_JBXANT010000001.1 coordinate 4,247,168, forward strand.
GATAAGCTGAGGGCATATTTTTTATAAAAAGTGAAAAAGCTTTTAAAAAAAGTCTTTCCGCTCTCCAAAAATCATGAGGAAAGATTTTGTTTTTTAAAGAAAAAACGCTATATTGCTTAAGAGTTTCGATGCCTGTTATCTCCTATGTTCCTGTTAAAATCAAAAAATCTTTCCCAGTTTTTTATCAATGGAAATGTTAAACGTTTTCTGATTGATTTTGTGTGCTGGATAAATACCGATAGCATAGCACTAAGTTATATCGTCTGTAAAGAGTGGGTGCGAAAAAACACCTCTCCAAAATATTTATCCTAAAAAATAATCATTATTTTAGCTTAACAATTCAACAACATTAAATCAACAAAATGAAAATCACTTTTCCACAAACTAATCCTAAAAACCTATTGATATGCCTAGCCGTCACTGTATTTGCGATGATAGGAATGGCTAACTCAATCACTAAAATGCCACTGTTGCGCAATACTGCTGGCGATACCCTCAAAAAAGACACTACCAAGTATGTTGGTTACAAAGACTTACCCCTAAAGGCTACCCGTAAATTCAAACTCAATACCGACGAAGGTACATGGCTGTCACTAGATGTTAGTCCAGATGCTAAAACCATCGTTTTCGACTTGATGGGTGACTTATACACCATGCCTTTTGCAGGTGGCAAGGCTACGAACATTACCAAAGGCTTGGCGTTTGATACCCATCCACGCTATAGTCCAGATGGTAAAAAACTGCTTTACATCTCTGATAAAAGCGGTTCTGATAATGTTTGGGTGATTGATTTTGAGAAAAAAGATACCGTACAAGTTACGAAAGACCGTGACCAAAACTTTGAAGCTGCAGAATGGACACCCGATGGTAATTATATCGTTTTTGCCAAAGGACGCATGAACGTGCAGTTATGGATGGTGCACAAAGATGGTGGTGGAGGTGTTCAGTTAATCGACCAACCAGCTAATTTAAAAACGATAGACCCTGCTGTAAGTCCCGATGGACGATACATTTATTTCTCGCAAAGAAGTGGTGCTTGGAACTACAACGCCATGATGCCACAGTACCAAATCGGCGTGTACGACCGTGACAATGCTAAACGCACTACGATTACCTCAAGATATGGCTCGGCATTTTCTCCGACATTATCAAGTGATGGAAAGTGGATGGTGTATGGTTCACGTTTTGAAGAAAAAACGGGCTTAGTATTAAGAAACTTGGAAAGTGGGGATGAAAAATGGTTGGCTTATCCAGTACAAAGAGACGAACAAGAATCCATTGCTACGATGGGCGTGTTACCTGCGATGTCTTTCACACCCGATAATCAGGCTTTGATAGCATCTTATGGAGGTAAGATTTACAAGATTGCCATTAATGGCGGTACGCCAGTACAGATTCCGTTCACGGTAGATATGGAAGTAGAAATGGGACCAAGATTAGAATTTAAGTACCCAATCTCAGACACTACCCAAACCTTGATTTCTCAAATCCGTGATGCGGTGGCTTCGCCAGATGGGAAGAAATTAGCCTTCACGTCATTGAATCGCTTGTATGTGGCGGATTATCCCAATGGTACACCACGCAGAATCACGAATAATGAATTTACAGAAGCACAGCCTGTGTGGTCGAATGATGGCAAGCAATTGGCTTTCATTACATGGACGGCTCAAGGTGGAGACCTTTATAAAGTGAATGTAAACGGTACAGCCAATTTGCAAAAACTAACGACTGTTTCAGCCTTGTACAGTCAACCCGTTTGGACACCCAAAGACGATAAAATCGTATTTATTCGTACCCAAAAGAGAGCCTTCAAAGAATCGGTTGGTCCTGTTGCTCCGAGTTCAGAAGATGAAGTTTGCTGGATAGATGCTAAAGGAGGAGCTATTACGGTGATTGATAAAGCACAGGGACGAGGAGCACCACATTTTGTTAAAAACGTCGATAGAATTTATTTGAGCGGAGGTGATGGTTCACTAATCTCTATTAAATGGGACGGTACTGATGAAAAAGTACATGCTAAAATTACAGGGATTACCACCTACGGCATGAGCATAGAAGGCGAAGAATATGTACACAACTGCATGATTTCGGAGAAAACAGCCGAGGCCATGGAAGTAAACAGGGCAACGAATGCTTCGCAAGTGATGATGTCGCCAGATGGTGAAAGGGCTTTGGCACAAGTAAACAATGATATTTATGTAATGACGATTCCTAAAACGGGTAAGACCGTAAATATCTCTGTTTCTGACCCTGCTTCGTCACAATTCCCAGCACAAAAATTAACAGAAATAGGAGGAGAGTTTCCTTCATGGTCTAGCGATGCTAAAAAAGTACATTGGTCGTTAGGACGTTATCATTTTGTGTTTGATTTAGACAAAGCCAAAGCTTTTGAAGACAGTGTGAAAACGGCTAAAAAAGCGTTAGAAAAAGCCAAGGCAGATTCGTTGCATAAAGTGAAAACTGATACGTTGAAAATCAAGGTAGATAATAAAGTAAAGGCGGATTCTGTTGCTAAAAAAGTAGCTGTTAAGAAAGCTGATGCAACGTATAAACCTGAGGAGGTAGAAATCAAGCTTTATTTCACACGCGATATACCTACAGGAAATGTATTGTTGAAAGGAGGGAGAATCATTACGATGAATGGTAATGAGGTGATTGAAAACGGAGATGTACTGATAGAAAACAACCGAATAAAAGCGGTAGGCAAAAGCGGAACGTTGAAAGGAGTCGGCAATGCCAAAGTAATTGATGTGAAGGGCAAAACCATCACCCCAGGGTTTGTTGATACTCATGCGCACATGTGGCCACAATGGGGTATTCAGAAAAACCAAGTATGGATTTATGCCACCAATTTAGCTTATGGCGTAACAACTACACGTGACCCTCAAACGGCTACTACCGACGTATTTACATATAGCGATATGGTAGATGCGGGTAAAATGGCAGGCCCAAGAATTTATTCAACTGGTCCGGGGGTTGGCTTCTGGTCGTATAATATCAAAGACTCGACAGGGGCGATTAATGCGTTGAAACAATACAGCAAATATTACAACACAAAATACATCAAAATGTATTTGACTGGTAATCGACAAACCCGTCAGTGGATTATTAAAGCGGCAAAAGACCAAAAATTGATGCCTACGACGGAAGGTGGTTTGAACTATAAGCTGAACATGACTAATATGCTAGATGGATATCCTGGGCACGAACACGCTATTCCTGTATATCCCTTGTATAACGATGTGGTGAAATCTATCGCTTTTTCTAAAATGGCAGTAACTCCCACTTTCTTAGTTGCTTACGGAGGACCTTTTGCAGAGATTTTTTATTTTGAAACCGAAAACCCGTACCACGACAAAAAGATGCAGTATTTTATGCCTTACGAAGAGTTGGCAGAAAAAACACGTAGGGTATCTGGCTGGTTTTTACCAGAAGAACACGTTTTCCAGAAACATGCTAAATCGATGAAATCGATGGTAGAAAATGGTTCATTGGCAGGTATTGGTAGTCACGGAGAATTCCAAGGGTTGGGTTATCATTGGGAATTATGGTCGATGCAAAGCGGAGGGATGAAAAACCTTGATGCCTTAAAAGTTTCTACGATTTTAGGAGCAACAGCTTTGGGCTTAGACAAAGACCTTGGCAGTATCGAAAAAGGGAAATTAGCTGATTTATTAATCATGGATAAAAATCCTTTAGAAAATATTCGTAATTCAAATACCTTGAAAATGGTAATGAAAAACGGAAGAATCTATGACGCGAATACTTTGAATGAGATTTATCCGACGCAAAACAAATTGGTAAGAAGTGAATACGAATTTGAAAAGCCTGCGGAGAATACGGGAATAAAAGAATAAATAAACAGTCGCTTGAAGCGAGCTACTGCATATCAAAAATCCCTCTTATGAAAATAAGAGGGATTTTTTGTTTTAGTGCATCCTTAAAACTGGATTAATGCCAGAAAAAATTTATTTATTCCAGAAAACAAACCTAGGGTTTACCCTAAGGTTTCTTATTTTAAGAAGAAGTAAATTTGTTGCACAATTTTGTTGCATTGATTTTTAGCCCTAAATATTAATCAGCAGATTGTCTTTCCAAAACCAAAAAATTGATTCACTCTCATTTTTAAATTCTTTATGAACCGTAGAAATTTTATTCAAACTACAGGTTTATCTCTGGCATCAGTCATTGTCAGTGATAGACTTTTTGCTACTACTGCTCCACCCACTAAACAACTTATCAATTTACCTGACGACGTATCGGCTATCATCAATGGACAAACTGTAAAACTTATTGGCAAGGGAAAACAAACGTGGACTTATCAAGGTACAGTAGTAACCTTAATCAATACACAAGACAGTATTAAGGTAGGAATTCAAGCACCTAAAGTAAGTTTAAGTGAAGTGACTTTATCTTGGGAAGTACCACAAAAAGATACCTCCGTTATCTTAAATGATCATTGGGAACGTACTTATGGCGATATTTCATGGCACAAGCCTATTGCTACTGAAATACTTCCTTGGTATTTTATGGAGCATAACCATCAGCAGACCAATGGCTTTGGCGTAAAAACAGGAGCAAATTCCTTTTGTTTTTGGAAAGTATCAGGTACAAATTTGAGCTTAACATTAGATACCCGTTCAGGAGGAGATGGTGTACAATTAGGAGATAGGAAATTATTAGCTGCCGAGATAGTCACTCTTAAAAGTAAGACTGGCGAAACGGCTTTTCAGGCTACTAGAAGATTTATGGGTGTAATGTGTGCCAAAGCACGAATGCCCAAAGAACCTGTTTATGGCATCAATGATTGGTACTTTAGCTATGGCAACAATTCTGATAAACTGATTTTAGAACATACAGAATTGATGGCTCCGATGGCTGATAGTTTATCCAATCGTCCGTTTTCAGTAGTAGATGCTGGTTGGTTTATTGGTCCACCTTCAGCACCGAACGATTGCTGTTGGGGTGACCGCATGGATGTGCCAAATAGCAAATTTAAAGACATGGCGAGTCTGACTGACAACATCAGAAAGACAGGTATGCGTCCCGGTATCTGGACACGCCCACTTTGTGGCAGTGCAAGTGATGCCAAAAGCTTAGTATTACCTCTCATCAAAGGCAGGGAAATCAATAAGCCTGTACTAGACCCAAGTATTCCCGAAAATTTAGAAAGGATAAAAGGCTATTTTAAGTTGTATAAAAATTGGGGTTATGAAATGGTAAAATTCGATTTTACAACTTTCGACCTCTTTGGAAAATGGGGCTTTGAAATGTTGAAAGACGGTAAACTGACGGACTCAAACTGGCGAATGTATGATAATACTAAAACCAATGCAGAGATTATCAACACACTTTATCAGGCAATTAGAGAAGCCTCAGGCGAAACCTACATCATTGGCTGTAATACCATTAGTCATTTATCAGCAGGGCTTTTTGAATTGAACCGCATTGGCGATGATACCTCTGGCAAAGAATGGGATAGAACCCGCAAAATGGGTGTAAATACTTTGGCTTTCAGAGGTGTTCAACATGGCACTTTCTATGCAGCCGATAGCGACTGTGTAGGGTTGACCAATCAGGTACCTTGGGAGAAAAATAAGCAATGGATGGAATTAGTCGCCAAAAGTGGCACGCCTTTATTTATTTCTGCACAACCCGAAGCCACAGGGACAGCACAAAAAGCCTTTATCAAAGAAAGCTTTAAATGGGCATCGCAAAAATTACCAGTAGGTGAACCACTAGATTGGCAACAAAATGCTTTCCCTACAAAATGGAAGCTCAATGGGAAAATTGAGCATTTTAATTGGGATTAAAAACACCAACAAAGGTGAAATCAAATACTTATCCCTAGCGAGAGACTTAAGTCCCTCGCTAGGGATAAAAGTTTACAACCGTGGTCTGTGGGACACAGACCACGGTTTGAGATTAATAAAAAAACCACCTTATAATAAAATTAATTTGATTGAAATAATAGTAGCTAGAGTCAAAGAGTCATACTTTTTGGCTCTATTTTTTTAAGACTTTCTTCTTTGATTTCTATGACAAAAACAAGGAAAAGTTAGCGGAATTTTCATATTTTTATTTTCTTTGAACGACCGAAATAACTCGATGCAAAAGTTTTGCTTATACAGCATTAGGTACAAATATTTTTTTCTTGCCTTCAACTACTTTTTTGGGGTAATACTCTTGGAGTAGAATATCTAATTTAACAGCCGTCAGAGATGCCATGTGTAAGGCTGTTTTTAGTGTCATGTTAGTTCCTTATTTCTATATGCTCTCTCTCAAAATAATCAAGATAGATCTACATCAAGGGATAAGCCTTAACGCTTCTTTGGTGTTATAGTTCACCTATCTTGATTGACTTTTTAAAGAACAAAATTAAAGCAATAGTTTTCCACAATTATGGATAACTTTAAAAGAAAAATATTATAGTAGTAATGATTCTTCTATTTTTAGAATATTAATAGTAAACAAAAGTAAAGGTTGGTGTCATTCCACCAATAAGCCGAAGAAATGTGTTGCTGTCGCCAATGTTGTTGGTGAACAAACAGCAACAACGGCATAGGTAAAGACTAATAACATCACTAATTCACAACTTTTTCAAATACCGAAGTGCCACACATCCCGATTCAAAAACCTTTGTCTCAACAAGTTTTAATTGCATCACCTTTGGCAGGTTGACGCCTTGCATCAACCTTGTGCCTTCTCCTACGATAATGGGGTGAATGACAAAATGATATTCATCAATGAGGTCAAGCGCGATAAGTTGCGAGGGAATATCTACGCCACCCGTTATAATATCTTTGCCTTCTTCTTGTTTCAATTTAAGTATTTCGTCTCGGAGGTTTGTACGAATGATTGTCGTATTTTTCCCCTCAGCCTTCTCTAATGACTGTGAGACGACTACAATTTTTTCAACAGCATCGAATACTTGGGCAAATTCGTCCATTGCTTTGGTCGGAGCAGTATGATTTTTTGCCACATCAGGCCAAAAAGGAACCATCAATTCATAGGTTTTTCGCCCGTACAAGAGTACGTCAGCCTTTCGCATCAATTGGGTGAAATATTCATGCACGTCTTCATTGCCGTTTACTTTAGTGTGGTCGCAGCATCCATCCAAAGTGATGTTGATTCCGAAGATTAGATTTCTCATTTGACTACTGATGGGTTTAATTTTCTTTTAAAGGTAATAATTTTTGCTTTTCGAGATACCTCCCAGAATAAGTCGAGGAAGCGAGGGTAATTGTGTATCAAACCCGCTATATTTTCTAACAACATAAGCGACATAATTTTTACGCAAATGATACCCTACAATGTCGTAAACACACCCATTATATCAAAAGGCGTCTGGTTATCTTTGTTATAGAAAGCAACACAACTATCTTTTAAACGCTATTGCTATGAGAAAATTAAAATTACAGGTACAAATGACCATCGATGGTTTTGTAGGCAGACCAGATGGTCAGCTAGACTGGATGTGGATTCCTGGCGGAAGGGATGAAACCGTTTTTACAGACATCATTGACATAGCCGATAGTTGTGATACTATTCTGCTGGGACGTAAAATGACTCGAGGCTTCGTTGACCACTGGGAAAATATATTTGATAATCATCCCGAGAGTAATGAACACCCGTTGGCTCAACGAATGGTAAATATGAATAAGGTAGTATTTAGTAAAACAGAAACTGTAATATCAGGCAGGAACTTGGAGGTAGAGAATGGAGACCTCGTTACGGCAGTGCAAGCACTGAAAGAGGAATCAGGCAAGGATATGCTTGTTTATGGCGGAGCCAATTTTGTAAGTTCACTCATTAGTCATAATCTTATTGATGAATATTATTTTTTCAGAAATCCCGTTGTAATCGGTACAGGACTTTCAATTTTTAATGATACAAGGTTTCTGAAATTAGAAAGTACAGTTACCTACAAAAATGGAAAAATGCTTTGTAAATATCTGCCTCTGTAGTGAATGTTACGTTGGTCGGGATGTTAGCTTGCTACATCCTCGACCTTTTAACAATTAATTTTTTATACTATTTTTTTTCTATATAAAATAATATCTATAGATTTTATATAGTAATGGCAGATAATTACTACTTTTGTACCCAAGATTCAAATACAACAGCATTTGCAAGGTATCAATGATGATATATTGCTAGATGAAAATACCATTGAGTTATTATATCGGGAAAGGATATTGAAAATATAATTTGCAAATCCAGCGATATAACTCGGTGGATTTTTTATTTTAGAATGAATTTAAAATGCAGATAGCAATAAAAAATATGATTGTAATTAATCAATAATATATCAACAGCATGGTGATGTTTTGTTGTATGCTTACGACGCGATGTTGCCATATTTAACCCTAATTCAAATCTTTTGAAAGGCGTTACGGCAAACCGTGACGCTTTTTTTACACTAAAAAAATGGTTTATAGCATCGATAATTAACAAACTAAAAATTCAATAAAAATCTAATGATTGAAATTAAAAATATCTCCAAAACTTTTCATCAGCAAGAACAATCATTCAAAGCACTTGATGAAGTAAGTTTAAATATAGAACAAGGTGATATCGTCGGAATCATCGGTTTTTCAGGTGCTGGAAAAAGTACGCTGATTCGGTCGGTTAATTTGTTAGAAAAACCTGACCAAGGTCAAATTATCATCAACGGAAAAGATTTAACAACGTTAAATAATAGAGAATTGGCAAGGGAACGTAAAAAAATCGGAATGATTTTCCAACATTTTAATCTTCTTTCTTCCAGAACTGTTTTTGACAATGTTACATTGCCTTTAGAATTGGACAATACCAGTAAGTCAGAAATTGAAAAAAAGGTAAACCAACTTTTAAAAGTCGTCGGTCTGGAAGATAAAGCAAAAGATTACCCAAAAAGCCTTTCGGGAGGACAAAAACAGCGGGTTGCCATTGCCAGAGCTTTGGCAAATGACCCTTATTTGCTACTTTGTGATGAAGCCACAAGCGCATTAGATCCCGCTACAACGCAATCCATTTTACAACTGTTGAAAGACATCAATCAAAGATTGAACATCACCATTTTACTGATTACTCATGAAATGGACGTGATAAAAGCCATCTGTAACCACGTTGCCGTCATAGACAAAGGAAAATTGATTGCAAAAGGAACGTTGGAAGAAATCATATCAAATAAAGAAAACCCTATTATCAAACAATTTATAATTCCTAAAACAGCGACTATACCTCAATCTTTAAGCAACCAATTACAGCCAGAACCATCGGTAGGTTTGTTTCCCTTGGTGGAAATCGAATTAAATGGTCAAATTTCGTTTGAACAACTTTTATCCGTCGTGCACAGTGACTATAAAATTCCGTACAAATTGTTTTCGGCAGAAGTGGAATACTTAGGTAAAGCCAATTTTGGGAAATTATTATTGTCCTTACAAGGAAGTTCGGACGAAAATGAAAAAGTGATTCAGTATTTCAATCAAAATAACATTCTAAACACCATTAAAGGATATGTTTGAGCAAACAACTATTTCATTGCTTTTAAAAGGAATTTGGGAAACCGTTTTTATGACGTTTACATCTGGATTTTTTGGTTTTTTAATCGGACTTCCTTTGGGAGTCATTTTGTTTCTTACAAAAAAAGGTCAGCTACTTGGAAACAGTTTTTACAACCGTATATTATCGGTATTGGTAAACGTATTCCGCTCCATTCCTTTTATCATTTTAATCGTGTGGCTCATACCATTTACAAGAGTATTGGTAGGAACCTCCATTGGTGTAAATGCAGCGTTGGTTCCGTTGAGTATTGGTGCTGCACCATTCATAACACGGTTGGTAGAAAACAGTTTGCTTGAAGTGCCAAACGGATTGATAGAAACTGCCAGAGCATTGGGGGCAAGTCCTTTACAAATTGTTATCAAAGTTTTGTTACCTGAAGCATTGCCTTCTTTAATAAATAATGCAAGCATTACGCTCATCACATTAGTAGGATATTCTGCCATGGGCGGTGCGGTTGGTGCTGGCGGATTGGGACAAATCGGCTACCAATATGGTTATGTCGGCTACGATGCTTTTATTATGAATACGGTTTTGGTTTTATTGATAACATTAGTATTTGTCATTCAGTTTTCGGGCGATAAACTTTCTAAAAAATTTAATCACAGATAAAAAATAGAAAAATGAGAAAAATAGGATTATTAAGTTTGGTTACGGCAGTATTATTATTTAGTTCTTGCGGAAATTCAAAAAAGAATGACCCGAATCATATCATTGTTGGTATTACTTCGGGCTTAGAACAAGAAATTGCCGAAGCCGCCAAAAAAGAAGCCAAAGAGAAGTACAATTTGGAAGTAGAATTGGTTGCGTTCAACGATTATGTTATTCCAAACGAAGCCTTGAACAATGGCGAGATTGACATAAATGCCTTTCAGCACGTTCCGTATTTAGAAGAACAATCCAAACAACGGGGCTACAAATTGGCGGTTGTGGGCAATACGTTTGTTTACCCAATTGTGGCGTATTCCAAAAAAATCAAAAACATTTCTGAACTGCAAAACGGTAGCACGATTGTTATTCCAAACGACCCGACCAATGGCGGACGTTCATTATTGCTTTTACAAAAAAACGGTTTGCTGAAACTAAAAGAAAATGTTGGACTTTTACCAAAGGTAACAGACATTATTGAAAATCCGAAACTATTGAAAATTTTGGAAATAGAAGCCCCGCAACTTCCCACAGTATTAGATGACAAAGAAGTTACGATTGCTATTATCAATAACAATTTTGCTGCGCAAGCTGGATTAAATCCTGATGAATTAGGGATTTTGAAAGAAGAGAAAGAGTCACCTTATGTCAATGTGATAGTAGCAAGAGAAGACAATAAAAACGAAGAAAAAGTAAAAAATTTCGTAAAAGCTTATCAGTCAGAAGCCGTTGAAAAAGCAGCCATAAAAGCTTTTAAAGGTCGTGCAGTAAAGGGTTGGTAGTCTTCAAAGAATGAATTGTTCACTTTAAATGTTGGTCGGGATGTTGGCTTACTACATCCCGACCCTTCCTCTATTTTAAAACAGCAGGCAAAAGATATTCTCTCACTATCGTATCCGCCTGTGGATGAGCATAAGGTTTGTTATAAGCCTTGGCTGTTATGATGATAACGATGGGCAAATCTTTGAAGATGATAAATTGATTACCGCCATTTCCTGCACAATAAAAGGCCTCATAATTCTTACCCGCTACCTGAAAGGTCTTATTCCAAAACAAATAACTATAATATTCATTATCCCTTTCAGGAATCTGTATTTGCTTGGTCAATGTTTTGGCAACCCAGTCGGCAGGAATAATTTGCTTGCCCTGCCATTTTCCGTTGTTTTTATACAACTGTGCATACTTAGCATAATCTATGGCCGTCATCTGTAAGCTTCCAGCGGTATTTACTACGTTTTGTGGAGTATATTGCCACTGGTATTTGGTGATGTTTAGAGGTTTAAACAGTTTTTTGTCGGTATATTTTTCTAAGCCTTCTGGCACAGTCTTATGTAAAATATCACCCATCAATACTACGCCTGCGGTAAAATAATCCCACTGGAAACCGTTCTTTTTCTGAGTATCCATGGGTAAATCTAGCGTGAATTTTACCCAATTATCAGTAGGATACATATTCTCTTCATTGCCTAGTGATTCGCTACGGGCGTCTGAACCTTCAAAGGCAGAACTCATCATAAGTAGGTTCTTTATGGTTACCTGTTCTTTGCTTTCAGCGTAATTAGTAAACTTCTTCAAATCATAAAATGCCTTCAAGGGTTGGTCTTCGTTTTTAATATAACCACCCTTGATAGCAATGCCCATCATAGTGGAAGTAAATGATTTTCCTGCCGACCGTGGGTCATGAAGGGTGTACCTGTTGGCATCGTTAAAATATTCCTCTAACAATAATTTATTGTCTTTGATAACCACAATGCTCGTAATATCCTTTAGCTCGTATTTAGCAATAGCAGTATTCAAGGCTTCTATCTTCTTCGTGTCGTATTTAGCCTTTGATATTTCCCAATCACTGTTTGGGACTATTGGTTGTATGGCTATTTCTTCCTTCGTAATCACAGGCGTTTTAATGACCAATTCTATTTGTCCTTGTGCAATAATATTGCCTACTCTTAGGTCATTATCACTTAATCTTACATAAGGCTTGAGTACAATTTTTAGTTGATGTTTCCCTTCTGTCAGCGCCTTGTCGCCTCCATTTAGTTTGAATCTGTCCCACATATACATCGCCCACCAGCCTTCACCCGTAGTACTTGTGAGTGGCACTCTAAAAGTAGTCACCGTATTTTTATTCACACTAGACCCAAAATTACAGCCATGATGGATATTTTCTTGGTAGATAAGATTGCCATCAACAAAAAAGGAAAACTGCAGATTGCCACTTTTTAAGAGTTCTTCAAGCGATAATTCGGGTGCTAATTGATGAATATAATTAGTGACAGAATTTGCCATAAATACCCTGATATTTAGGCTAGTTTTGCGGGATAATTCAAAAGTGTTAAGAAAATCCTCCTCCTTATAAACATTCAGAGGAATGTTGCTAGCCATAAAAGTAATCCTCCCTATGTTGGCTTGGTGAAGTGGATTAGTAATGGCTTCGGGCGTGATAATATCTTTTATTTGCCCAGAGGTTTTTAGTGTAATTAAAACACTGAAAAGAATGATTAATACCTGTTTCATGAGAATGCGTTATTTCAGAGACAAATTTAAGCGGAGGGATTTTTCCAAAATAGAACAGGATTAACATGGAAGCCTTAACTAAAAAGTATTTTTCGATAGGCAGAAGGATTCATGCCATTGATTTGTTTAAAACAGCGTATAAAATGGCTCTGGTCGGCAAAACCACATTCAAAGGCGATATCGGTTAGTTGTTTACGTTTGTCAGATAACATGGAGAGCGATTTTTGCACTTTCAATTTTCGGATGTATTCGCCAAAGGTGCAATGAAAGTATTTAGAAAAGTCTCTGGAAAGGTGTACGGGATGAATATTGAGGGTTTCGGATAAAAAGCCTAACGTAAGGTTATCAGTAAACTGGTCGTTCAGAATTTCATTGATTGTGGCAACCCATGAGGGGTGCTTGTGTAACAACGATTGACGACCCTCCGCCATTTGCGATAACATATCTAGCAACAATCCTTGGATAGATAGGGGAGAGGTAGGGTCTTGTATTTTTGTTTCTGTAAATATTTTATACATCAAAAGCTTGAAGTCGGGGTCGGATAGATTCATATTGCCTTGTATGTTATCTGCCTTTAAAAACAATTCATCAAACCAACTTTTTTCGATTTCTACGTGAAAACCTCGGGTAAAACCTTCGGGCTTGATATTGTAATGTGCATCCTGCCAATGATGAAATAACAACGTACCAGCAGGGCAATGATAAACCTCTTTTTTATTGCCTTCAATTACGTTGCCTTCTAGGATAAAGGTAAAATAGGCATGTTCGTGGTAGTGCCAGTCTACTTTAGGTTGCGTATAAACGGTATCCGTTAGCGTAAGTCCATCCAGATGAATGGTTTGATTCGTTTGCCCGTAAAATTCTCCCTTCTTTAAATGATTCATCGTAATATATTAGCTAACGGTAACATTGTTTGACTAAATTTCGATGGCAATATACTGTAAATATTAATGAACTAGTTTTCATTTGGGATGAATAGGCTGATTGATGGGATGGGGGAATCAGTTGTGAGCTTTGAGGTATTTTTTATTTAACCTTTCCTATTAGCTGGTGACTTAAGTCCTAACCATTACCCACCTCTTTTAAAAAAGTTGAAATGAAGATGTAATTATTGATAAAATTGGTTCAAATAGGCTTAAATCGCCTTTCAAACTGAGCTTTGGTCGCCTAATGTCACAGCCTGACTACGTGAAACTCTTATACCTAGCGAGGGACTTAAGTCCCTCGCTAGGTATAAATATCTTGATTATCAGATATTTATACACTTATGGGTAATTGATAGGACTTAAGTCACCCGCTAATAGGAATTTTTCGCCCTGTTGGCGTTTTAACAGGGTCGCTTAGACTCAATTTGTTGGTCTAGGCGTCACTCGTAAAATACTAGCGACTGCGTGAGCGTCAATATGTTAAACAATCACTAACTCAAAATTCACTAACTATCCAACTCCTTATTAGTCATCACAAAAAAGACATTCTTCAATACATTCATCAACTCTTCTATTTTCATAGGCTTCGCTACATAATCGTCCATGCCTTTTTGCAGACAAATATCTCTGTCTTCGCTCATGGCATTGGCCGTCATGGCAACGATGGCAGGATGTGGGCCGGGCTGGCTTTTAATAATACTAGTGGCCTCAAAACCATCCATTTCTGGCATTTGGACATCCATTAATATTACATCATAAGATTTTTCTTTTATCTTTTCCAATACCAGCAATCCGTTCTCTACAATATCACAGGCATAGCCCAGTTTGTTTAAAACCCTGGCTATTAGTTTCTGGTTTACAGCATTATCCTCAGCAACAAGGATATTCAAAGGATACGATACTGCAAAATCGGTGTTTAGGTTACCGATTGGTTTTTCTGTTTGAGGCATTTTGCTATGTCCATTTAATGAAAATTGAATACCATTACACAAATGTTGTAGTTTTACGGGCTTTACAAGGATAGAAGTAAAGAGGTTAGGGTATTTCTTTTTGCTTTCGTCACCAATGGAACTAAGCATTACAATAGGAATATTAGCATCAACAGCTTTGATAGCTTTAGCCAAGGCAATGCCATCCATCTCTGGCATTTCCATATCAGTAATCACTAGCTGAATACGCTTGTTGGTGTTAAATATCTCTAGTCCTTCTTGTCCCGACGACGCTAGCACTGGTATCAGGTTCCAGTTTTGCAATTGTTTCTTCAAAATAGTCAGATTCGTCTGATTATCATCTATCACCAATACTACTGTACCACTCATTGGATTGAGGTCGCACTGATTAGTAATCATTGGTATCGTATTACTAATCTGAGTAACTATACTAAAACTAAACACTGACCCTTCGCCATATTCACTTTTTACAGAAACATCACCACCCATTAACTCTACTAGGCGCGTACAAATCGCCAGCCCCAAGCCTGTACCGCCATACTTACGGGTTGTAGATGAATCTACCTGTGAAAACGCTTTGAATAGCTTCCCTATTTTTTCTTTCGGAATACCTATCCCCGTATCTTTTACACTAAACCCAATGGCAATATCTTCTTCATTGATAGGCTTCGGCAGAAGGTACACCTTCACAAAGATTTCACCTTTGCTGGTAAACTTAACAGCGTTATTAATCAGGTTAATCAAGATTTGCTTTAATCTCAGCGAGTCGCCAATGATATGCAAGGGTACATCCTGATTAATTTCATAGATAAGGTCAATCCCCATTTGGGCAGTTCGGTGTGAGAATATATCCATCACATCTTCTATCGTACTGCGGAGGTCGAAGCTTTCCTTCTCTATGTCCATCTTACCAGATTCTATCTTAGAAAAATCTAAAATATCATTGATAACACTTAACAGACTTTCGCCACAAGTGATAATCGTATCGGTATATTCCTGTTGCTCGCCGTCTAGCTTGGTTTGGTTTAATAATGATGCCATCCCGATTACACCGTTGAGAGGCGTTCTGATTTCATGGCTCATCGTTGCCAAAAACACGCTTTTGGCTTGATTAGCTTTTTCCGCCTCCTCTCTGGCTTGTTGTTCTTGCTCTTTTTGTGCCGTAAGTTCGGTGTTGAGTTCCAGTAAGTTTTCAGCTTGAAGGGCAAGCTCTTCCGACTTAACAAATAGCTCGTCGTTCAATTCGCTAAGCTGTGTAGTACGCTCTTTTACAAGCTTTTCAAGTTCTACTTTCTGTTTGTTAGACTTGTTGATGCGGTGAGTATAGAATTTATGAACTGCCAATAAAATAAGGATAATCGCTACCACCCTTAGCCAAATATTATCCCAAAATGGCGGACTAATGATAATCTCAATTGATTTGGCATTATGGTTCCAGATACCATTGTTGTTAGATCCAATCACCCTAAAAGTATAATGACCAGGCGCTAGGTTGTTATAAACAGCTTTGTGTTCAGTACTTGGTGGAGACCATCGTTCGTCTAGTCCCTCTAAGATATACGAGTACTGATTTCTATCAGGATATACATAATTGAGGGCAGCAAAATTCAAAGTGATAGACGATTGTTTATAGTTCAGCTTTATTTCATCTGTATAGCCAATATCCTTCGTTAAGCCAATCGACGAGGTATCGGAAGTAACCATCAGTTGATTGGACAACAAAAAGTTGGTGATAAATACAGGAGGGACATATTTGTTTACTTTTATCTCAGCAGGATAAAACATATTCATGCCTTTAATACCGCCAAAAATCATTTGTCCTTCTTTGGTTTGTAGGTAAGCATTGGCTTCAAATTCCATGTTTTGTAGCCCATCGCGCGTATTGAATGATCTGCTCGATAAAGATTTAGGGTTGAGTTCAATCAGACCATTTGACGTAGAAATCCATAAATTATTAAGGTTGTCTTCCAAGATTCCCTTTACAAAATTATTGTCTATATCTGTTCTGGTATTGATAAAATTAAACTTGTTTGCTGCCTTATCGAATTTATACAGTCCCTTCATCCCGACCCATACCGTGCCTTTTTTATCAACAAAAATTACCCTAGCGTCAGTCTTTGTGTTGGGTTCATTAAAATAATGTGAAAATACCCCACTCTCTAGGTTATAGCGGTTTAATCCACCGTCGTCTGTTCCAAACCATATATTGCCGTCGTGGTCTTCCCCAATTGAAACTACATTGTTGCCCGAAAACGAAGAAGTATTGTTTTTCCCAGTGGTTATTCGCTTGAACGTACGTGTTTTAGCATCCCATAAATTAATGCCTCCATAATAAGTAGCAATCCAGAAATTCCCTTTGCTGTCAAGGTGCATATCTTGCAGGAAATTCGAACTGAGAGAACTTGGCACTTTTGGGTCATTTTTAAAATGCGTAAAACTGCCCGTCGCTTTATTAAGCACACTGATGCCACTACCCCATGTACCTACCCATATATTCCCCAGAGCATCTTCTGCAATAGTCTGTACCGCATTTGATGACAAGCTTTTAGGGTTGTTTTTGTTATATAAATAATGTTTAAATTTCTCTGTTTTAGGGTTAAACAAGTTCAGTCCACCGCCATCCGTGCCTACCCAAATATCATTATCTTTATCCTGATAAAAAGCCTTTACATCATTATAACTTAAAGAATTTGGTTCATTGGTTTTGCGAAATAGTTTGAATTTATCAACCCCATCAGCATATAAATCTACCCCTCCGCGGTGCATACCAATCCATAAATTCCCTTGTTTATCTTCAAACAACGCCGATACAGTACTGTTTGAAAGGCTCAATGGAAACTCGGGTTTTGGGTAATAGTTATAAAACTTTTGGGTAGATGGTTTGTACAAAATCAACCCATTGTTGATAGTCCCTATCCAGATATTTCCTTTATTGTCAGCTAACAAGCTCAATACCATATAATTATTAGGGATATATGGAAGGTCGGATAGGTGATTGAAGACTTGTAAATTGTTTTTAGCAGGATCATAACTTATCATCCCTACGTTATCAGTTCCCAACAAAATATTGCCACTATTATCTTCTTCTATGGCAGTAATCGCATTGTTTTTAGTGGGCAACAAGGCAATGAACTTATGCGATTTTGTGTCAAATTCCACTAGTCCACGTTGTGTACCTAACCACAATCGACCATTTTTATCTTTTAAAAGACAGTTAATCTTATTCAGCTCAACATCATTACCGAGTTGTTTAAAATGTTGTACCTCTTGGGTTTTAATATTAAATAATTCTAAACCATTATCTGTTGTGCTAATCCAAAGATTTTTTCCTGTAGCATCCTCGGTAATACCCGTAATAACATTAGAAGACAAAGATTTATGATTGTTATCAGCGTGTTTGAAACTAGCAAATTTGTTAGTTTCGGGGTCAAAACAATTGAGTCCTCCCGATGTCCCTATCCACATTTTATGGTCTGAACTCTCATAGATACATCTGATAAAATTGTCGCTAATAGCGTTAGGATTGTTTTCATCATTTTTAAAGACAGTAATTTTTATACCGTCATATTTATTTAAGCCGTCACGTGTGCCAAACCATAAGAACCCCCTGCTTCCTTGAAAAATACAATTTACAGAGGTATTACTTAACCCTTGGTCATTGCTGAGATGCCTGAAACGTGAGCTAGATATTTGTGCCAAGCCTGTAAACCAAAGAAAGGAAAAAAAGTACACTAACAAAAGGTTTTTTAACAGTCGGCTTGCATTATACGTATTGGAAAACGTGGTAAGACGCGTCATTTTCATTAATTAAAGTAGTAAAGGTTTTAGATAGTATGGTAATAATGGTACGATAATATACGTACGATTATTATAGTAATAAGGATTTGGTTCAAATATAATAAAAAATGTTACATACTATCATGACAGACAACGTATAATACGTGTATAAGTAATTTTTTATAAATGATGGACATCTCCCGTAGTCGCTCGCTTCTAACGAGTGACGACTATTAAAAGGCTTCCAGCCTAAAAAACTACGGGAGTTGAAAGCCGAAGACCAACATCCAAAACCCCACAGCTTCCCTCCAACATTTCAGCATTTAATACTGTTTTTGTTCATTAAAATAGTAAAACCAGATATAAATACCTGCTTTTACGATGATAAAACAGGTATTTATGACCTGTTTTATTGAGTATTACTATGATAAATTTGTAGGGTAATATTACAAGGGGAGTTCTGAAACCACTTTAATAAACGGGGCGTTACGGAAAAGCCAAACGAGTACGAAAAAACCTTTTATCTTTTAAACTATGGAAAATACCCTACAAACACAAGCAGATGTTGCTGAAACTGATTTAACCACAAGTGGTTTTCAATTTAGAACGCCCGCTGCCATCCAAGATTTTTCAGATACTCCTGCAAAACAGGAGGCGATGAATGAGCTTTGGAGTGCAAACCTCAATGGTTTTACCCAACAAGGAATGTTGAGCAACCCGTGGAATACGACAAATACACCCCCGACGACCAATTATTATAACCCTGTTGAGAATAACCCAAGTAGTGTCACGGCTAATGTGCAATGGAGTGCATTTCCGGGCAGATTAGCTTATAATTACCCAACAGCGTCTCAAACAGCCTTAGAACAAATGGCAGATACAGGCGTAATGCCTGCGCCGATTTCGGATAATCCATGTGGTGATACAGGAAATGCCGTTCCGTATTTCCCTTATGGCCCTAGAGGCTGGCAAGATGAATATTGCGAATGGGCAGTTACTAGAAACGCTGCTGGACAAATTACCAGAATTGATTTTACTTGTGAAAACCCCGAATATTGGAATAGCTTATGGTTGATAGACCCTAATAAAGTGTTGGCACTGTATCAAAGCATTTTAGGTAAACCACAAATCACCTTAGCAGACCTAAGCGTGCCTAATATCACTGACCCCATTACCCAAGGGCCTGTTTACAACCCCCTTAATATATGGAATAGTGGTCCCGTTTCAAATGACACACAAGGCGGAGCCATTCACCTTACCAGTACGCCCAACACTTTACAAACAGAAATAGGACTCGCTACAGCAGCCACTGTTCAACGTAATAATCCTAGCACTGGGAATACGTCTTGGCCATCAAGTGCTTATAATGCCCTACTTTGTGATGCTCAGTATGGACAAAAACATAGAAATAGCGACCCTAACATTGGCGGTACTGTAAACAGTTTTGTAACGGCTGCCAATGTAGTAACCTTAGCAGACCCTCCGGGGTTGTATATCCAAACACCTGATTTTTCTGGTAACAATTATGTAGCTCCCAACGGTGACGACGCTGCTGCTTATTGGACAGTTGTCAGAGGTTCGGAAACACTAAATAGTCAGGATGGCACAAAACTACCGGGTAATTTTATCTTGCATGCCGTGTATGAAGTGCCTGCCGACAAGGGCTATACCGTAAGCGATATAACCATTAATGGAAGTCCTATCGAGTGGGGTTCTCAAGTAGCGGCTACCTTTAAAATGCAAATTGTAGCGAGTGCCTATCAAGGTACAAAACCTGCTGGATATGACCCCGTAGGAGACACAACTCCAGCCGATACATTTGCCCAACCAATTCAATTATTTTACGAAAGCTATTTTAATCAGGTATATAATACCAGTGTTCCGAATCCAGTAGATAATCCTATTTCATTGCTGAGCAATAGCACATTTATTCCTCCAACCGTTTTTATTGGCGCAAGCTCGATACAGATGGTACTTATCTGTGGCACTATTACTTATACCGAAGGACAGCCATCAACCTATCCAACAGTAAGCTTTACCAACGCGGGAGTAACAGCGACGGTGACGGCGGTACAAAATAATGTTTATTATGCCGTTCCGGGGAATAGCAAGCCTAGTAATAACTATGCCTTATACATAACGGTTTCTGTGAGCGAAAATGCCTCCGCAGGAGTAACAGGTGTGTATATTACCAATCAAGGACAGGTGATTAGCCAAGCCTTGCCAGCGTTGCTTTCGGTATTACCTATCACGGTTCAAGCAGCCATTCAATGGCAAAACACTGGCGTAGAAGTGGCGCCGTCTAGCTTATTATCTATTTCTTATGTGAGTGGCTTATGGACGGCCAATCCTCAAGACAATAATGGGCAGTTGTATAATGCTAACGGTACTCCGAGTAATATTCCAGCCCCAGCAGGCTATACCATGCCCGGACAAAATGAGGGTGCCTTAATCGGGAAAGTAGGCGATACGGTGTTTTTCATTGGCATGGGGACTACTATTCCTTCAAACCTTTCGGGTGAGTTATTACTCTGTATCAATGACGATTTGGATGGTACTTATGGGCAAGGTTTTGCGGATAATGAGGGTAGCATTATCGTGAAGGTTACTAGTTTGTAGGTTGTCGGTTTTAGGATATTTTCAAGGTCGCCATGCCATTCGTATGGCGACCAACATAACGCTCTTAATGGCTCATTGTATAAAATGAACTTACCTGATATGACTATAAAAAAGATGAAGAAGGTAGGACTACTACTTATTCTTCCAATCATATTTATTAATATGATTGCTTCCAATCATCAAAAAATACAGCCAAATTCCTTTGTGGCGGCATCGGATTCATGTGCTTGTTATTCAACTAGTTCCCTTTACAACATTCAGGTGTATTTTAACAACAATGTGCCAGGGGATTTGAATTCATTCAACAATCAATCTCAGGTAGATTGTTTTGCTTGGCAAGAATTCATCGCCTTGAATTGGCCCGTGAATGCTAGTAGTAGTTTTGGTTCGCCTTACGACTTGGCGGCGGTACAATGGGAAACGTATATGCCCAGAGAGGTTTTGTTCCAAGACCAAGGCATTAAGCCTCCGAATTGGGGAACGTTGGTGTCAGATAAATATGCGAAAAAGTTCAAGACTCAACGCATGCTGATGAACAAAACAAGTACAAAATTATTGACGTTTACCAGTAAGATTGAAAATTCAGACTCCCTCAATGTCTTTAATGTCGAACAAGCAGCGCCTTTGGGAAAACCTAATTGGTTGGGTAGTCAGAACGGCAAGAATGTCTGGTATGAAATCCTGCTTAACAAAGATTATTACGACTTTGTGGTTCAGAAAGGATACTATAATGCCGTCACTCAGCACGATTCTGTGAAGGCAGGGCATCCCATTAATTTTCCTCAGGGAGTTTATAACGGTAAAACAGGCGCCATAGAATTAAAAGCTGCTTGGATGGAAGTAACCGATGCTCAGTCACCTCAGTGGGCTAGGTATAAAATGTCGCGTGCTACGGTACTAGACCCTGCGACCAATCAACTAAGGACAACAACGGTAGCCCTAGTAGGATTGCATATTTTACACAAAACCACCAACCAGCCGACATGGGTTTGGGCTACTTTTGAGCAGGTAGATAATGCCCCTAGCGCTACGACGGTGGGCACTCCCCCTTATGGCTATAATTTTTATAATGCGAATTGCACTCCTCAACAAATAAAAGTAAAAACAAAAACGGGAGATTCGTTAGTGACAGTTTCGTGTACGCCTAATCAATCACCCCCTTATTATCTAAATCAGGCAGCTTCGGTACCCATCCAAATAACAAGAAGTAACCCAATTGATGTAAACGATGCGGTTCCGATAAATCAGCGAATGCAAAATAGTATCAAGAACGTATATCCTAATTCGGTATGGCAATACTATCAGCTAGTAGATGTGATATGGTCACAAAGTGTTCAAAAAGACCCCACAACACCGATTAATGCACCGAGAAAATTAAACGCATCAGCCATGTTTAGTGGCGTTCCGATTGTTGCCAACACAACCTTAGAAAGCTACGTCCAGAAAACAAGGACCTGTACCAGTTGCCATGTTTATAGTACGATTGCGCCTTATCCCTTAGATACCATCAACAATGATATTTTTGGAGATTTTAGCTTTGCCATTAAATTTGCCAAGTATAAAACGACTTTTACAAAGCCGTCTAGTAGTAACCTAAAAACAACACATCCTAATCTGAAAAGTTTGAAAAAGGCAATGAAAAAAGTTGCTCTTCAATAGTCGAGAAGGAGTTGGGTGGAGTAATCAGTTCCCTTTCTCTTACCTGGTGACCTAAGTCACTAGCTAAGAAAAAGGGTTTCCGCTTTTATTGGCGTCCTAGAAATAATTTTAGGCTGGAAGCCTTGTAATAGTCGTCACTCGCTTGAAGCGAGCGACTGCGAGAGAATGTCATTTTTTGATAAAATGACAATTAACTAATACGGCATTACTAGTATTTACATTGTTAGAATACTAGTGATAACCTCTTTTTGTCGAAGGTTATTACATGACGAGCTGAGAAAGAAAAGTATCGTAAAACCACTCATTTTTTAGGGTATTTTTACGTTATTTATAGGATGAGTTTTGTAAGTTAAAACGTTAACTGCTAACTTGATTGAAAGGTATTAAAATAATATTATCCTTTTAACCAAAACTACTATAAACGATAATCTAATGAAAAAAATCTTTACCATTTGTCTGATTACTTTCTTCGCTATTAATTGTGCTAAAGCTCAAAGTTCTTTGAAAATAACAGCAGGAGACTCTGACGCTAGCCAGATTGAAAAAAAAATGTATGTTTATTGCCAAATAGTAGGTACAACTGGACTTTTGTCGAGAAAGGTGTCGATTGAAATTGATTATGGACAAGATGAAGTTTCTGCTGGCTGGCGACGAGCTAATGTAATTAGAGATGAAAATAATAAGGTAAAAAAATTCAATTCGATGGTTGATGCGCTTAATTACATGGCTGAAAATGGTTGGAGAATGAATCAAGCCTATGCATTTGCGACGAATGGGCAAAATGTGTATCATTTTTTGATGGAACAGGAAATTACTGGAAACGAGAAAATGGAAATCTTGAAAAACCTTAAAAAAGAAGTAGAGGTTAAGAATTGAGATGTCCCCTGATAAGAATAAACAGCCTTGTTTGGACTAGAAGCCCTTGTAATAGTCTTTACTCGCTTGGAAGCGAGCGACTGCGGTAACTAATCCCGAAGGGATGAAATGATTATAGCAAATAAAAATGATTGCATCACCAAAACCCTGTAGGGGTGACAGAGAGCTTTCTATCACCCCTACAGGGTTAAATGTTTCCTGATTTCACGGCTTGCTATAATCCTTTCATCCCTTCGGGATTTGGATTCTCTGACTAGTCACCAACTCTGGTCATAGGTTTTTTCGCCTTTGGTGGTGTTTTCACCGCCAAATTATGCCTCAGCCACGTCATATAGTTTTGATAAATGGTGCGTTGCTTTCGCACGTGTTGTTGGAGAACGAACGCTAACAACGGTGAGAAACTCTTATTTCTAGCGAGGGACTTAAGTCCCTCGCTAGAAATAAACACGTTGATTATCAATTGTTTATATACTTGTTGATAATCAATAGGGCTAGTAGCCTTGTAATAGTCGTCACTCGCTTGGAAGCGAGGTACTGCGGAGAGCAATCCCGAAGGGATGGAATGTTTATAGAAAAAACAAACGAACATCTTTCTACGCTGTGCGACTCCGTAGGAGTCGAAGAAGAGGATGGACAGGGGCTTTGGTGCTATAAATATTCCATCCCTTCGAGATTATTCCTGCATGAATCTAATTTTTAGGCTGGAAGCCTTGTAATAGTCGTCACTCGCTTGGAAGCGAGCGACTGCGCAAGTTTCAATTCAACCTGCGATATTCATTGGGTGAATAGCCTACGTGTTGTTTAAAAGAACGACTGAAATGTTGTGGATATTTAAAACCCAATTCATAGGCTATTTCGCTGACAGACTTGCTCATGTCAAATATCTTCTCTTTGCCAATGTCCATCAATTTTAGCTGAATATACTCTTGGGCAGATTTCCCTGTTTCTTTTTTGATTAAATCACCAAAATAATTGGCTGACAGATTCAGTTGCTCTGCACAATACCCCACCGATGGCAAACCCAATAGCTGAGGTTTTTCAGAGGCAAAATAGTCGTTCAAGAGTGTTTCAAATCTTCTTAAAATGCCCTTGTTAGCATTATCACGGGTGATAAACTGGCGATCGTAATAGCGGACACAATAGCTAAGGAATAGGTCAATATTGGCTACAATCAACGTTTTGCTGTGCTTGTCGATAGTCTGTTTGAGCTCAGATTCTATCTTCATAAAGCATTCGTAGATAATTTTACGCTCACTTTCGGATAAATGGAGGGCCTCGTGTACTTCATACGAAAAGAAAGTATAGTCATTAATATGTCGCCCGAGGGAAGTACCTCGAATCAAGTCGGGATGAAACAATAACGCATAGCCTTGGGGCTGAAAATACTCTTTGTTTTCAATACCCATCACCTGCCCCGGTGCTACAAATACCAAGGTGCCGTCTTCATAATCATAATAATTACAGCCGTAACGCAAATTCCCGCATTTGATGTCTTTGAGATAGATGATATAAAACCCAAAGTACATACGGGCATTTTGTTTAATACCGCCCTTGGAAAGGTCAATCACACTGACCAAGGGGTGGAGGGTCTCGTGGTTATAATAGGCATTATATTGCCCTATTGTATCAAATTTTATGATGTTTTCCATAACCTTATTGTTTCTTCTTATATCAAAGTTAAGGGTAATCTGTTGGTTTTTATCACGCCCATCCCTCAATCAGTAATAATGGTACGTAATCCTGTAATTGGTATAAGAAGCTTTGAAAAATAAGAGAGAATTTTGTAGGGACAAATAGGCTATCGGCTTTAGGATGTGAGCTTGGGGCTATCGGTCATCGGATGTCAGTCATCGGCTTTGTGATGTGAGCTTTGGGCTATCGGTTATCGGATGTCGGTCATCGGCTTTGTGATGTGAGCTTTGGGCTATCAGTCATCGGATGTCAGTCATCGGCTTTAGGATGTGAGCTTTGGGCTATCGGTCATCGGATGTCGGTCATCGGCTTTGTGATGTGAGCTTTGGGCTATCAGTCATCGGATGTCAGTCATCGGCTTTGTGATGTGAGCTTTGGGCTATCGGTCATCGGATGTCGGTCATCGGCTTTGGGCTATCAGTTAACAACATGTTAATTACTGATTTATAAGACTTAAAGTCTTTTGTCTAACGTCTTTAAGTTTTTAGTTTAACGTCATTAAGTCTTGTATCTTTAAGTCTTTAGTCTAGCGTCTTTAAGTCTTATAGTCTAACGTCTTAAAGTCTTTAGTCTAACATCTTTCAATCTCTTATAAAAAAACATCTCAAAAAAATGGAAACAGCTTCTAATAACATCTCAAATCATATTTTTCCGCAGGGCGATACAGGGTCGGCAGACTATTTTACTGGTACTACATGGGTGACGATGTTGGTACAAAAGGGTGGCGACATCAATTATAGCGTAGCCAACGTGGTGTTTGAACCCAATGCTCGCACCAACTGGCATACGCATCCAGCAGGACAAATATTACTGGTTACTGATGGCGATGGTTTTTATCAGGAAAAAGGCAAGCCTGCACAGTCTATTAAAAAGGGGGATACCGTAAATATTCCTGCTAATGTAGAACACTGGCACGGCGCGGGCAAAGATGGTCGCCTTGTGCATATTGCTATTAGCAATTATAAAGATGAGGTAAATGTCACTTGGCTACAGCCTGTCTCGGGAGAAGAGTATGGGGGTGTTGTGGAATAGCGATAGGATTGAATTTAAGAGTGCTGCGGTTCTGCTATCAATACTCATGGCATGACTTGAAGTCATGCCATGAGTAAACATCAGGAAAAATCTGAGATTGTTTTTCGGCTGGAAGCCTTTTAATAGTCGTCACTCGTTGGAAACGAGCGACTGCGTTTAGTTGACCACCGTGGTTTGTGGCACACAGAACACAATTCACCATTCTGCTGTTCTAAGTTTATCAACTTGAAACTATCGACAACTATAAATCAGTATTATACTGATTTATAGTTGTATCACGAAATCTTTGACTTCGTAAAATAAGTAACATTATCTATATAAGAAACAATATATAAAAATGTGGTTTAAATACATAGAGAATAAAGAAGGCATTTGTCGTATATACGAAAATATTGAACCGCCATTAGATAATTTGTATCTATATGAATTAAGTATAAAAACAGGGGAAACAATAGGCTTAATACTGCGTTTTGATTTGGCTAAACTTCCTAATGAATTACCTATAAAATGGGAAAAAGCAGGAGTGAATACTATTCAAATTGTAATGGAGTTTATAGAAGTACATATACAACAAATATGTATTTCCAATATAAATTTTTACAATGGTCAATTATTGATTGAGGAAATTGAAAATAATATCAAGCAGGTAAAGTATATAGATAAAACAGGTACTGAAGTTTTTAATTTCAATGCCAGATGGATATATATAAAAAATTTCTCTGGCTATCATAATACAAAATCTCCAGTTTGAAAATCTCGACTAGTCATCAAAAAACTATGACTATATAAAAAAAAACTTTAACAAAATCATCAAAAAGAACTATGAAAATCAAGAAAACCTGCCTTGCTATCGGCATATTGATAGCTCTATTTTCGTCAAAAAGTGCATGGGCACAACATAAAAATTTAATGGTACGTATCGCAAAAATTGAAGTAGATTCCGCTCAATTAGAAAGCTACAAGGCTATTCTAAAGACTGAAATCGAAACGTCTGTACGGGTAGAATCGGGGGTTTTGAGTTTGAATGCCGTAGCCGATAAGAACAATCCTACGCATATTACAATTTTAGAGGTTTATGCAAGCGTGGAGGCCTATAAGGCACATATCGAAACGCCACATTTTAAAATATACAAAACTTCAACAAAGGATATGGTAAAGGCGTTACAACTTATTGAGGTCGACCCTATTATGTTGGCTAATAAGCATAAGAATCCGTAGCATTTTTAGCGAACCAACATTTATTATCTAAACATTAACATTTTTCTTCACCTTTGAAACCAATTAAAAGCAAGTTATTTTGCTATGTCTTGAACAAAAATTTACAACAAAAAATGGAAACAACAAACGTAAAAGCCTACGGTGCACAGTCGAAAGAAGCATCATTAGAACAATTAAGTATAGTCCGTCGCGAAGTAACGGCTAAGGATATCGAAATCGAAATTCTATATTGTGGCGTATGTCATTCCGATTTACATACCGCTCGCAACGACTGGGGAGGAACGGTTTATCCAGCCGTGCCAGGGCATGAGATTGTGGGTAAAATAACGAAAGTAGGTAGCGAAGTAACTAAATTCAAGGTTGGCGACACTGCTGCGGTAGGCTGTATGGTCGACTCGTGCAGAACGTGTGAAAGTTGCCAACACGACTTAGAGCAATATTGCATGACGGGCTTCACGGGTACGTATAACGGCAGAGATAAACATTTGGGTACACAGACTTTTGGGGGTTATGCCGAAAAAGTGGTGGTAGATGAACACTTCGTTTTGAAAGTACCTGAAAACCTTGATTTGGCGGCTACAGCTCCTTTGCTTTGTGCGGGCATCACGACGTGGTCGCCATTAAGACATTGGAAAGTAACCAAAGGTAGCAACGTTGCCGTGATAGGCTTGGGCGGTCTCGGACACATGGCTATCAAACTAGCCAAGGCATTAGGGGCAAATGTTACGCTTTTTTCAAGGTCTCCAGATAAAAAACAAGATGCCTTCGACTTGGGGGCTGACGAGATTGTTATCTCGACAGACAAAAGTCAGATGTCGGGAGCCAGAGGGAAGTTTGATTTAATCATTGACACCGTTCCGTATATTCATGACGTTAATCATTATATCCCAACGTTGGGCATCAATGGCACTATTGTATTGGTAGGCTATCTTGGTCCACTCGACCCAATGTTAAATACCGTTCCGATGATTATGGGTCGTAAGTCTGTTGCAGGTTCGTTAATCGGCGGTATTGCCGAAACGCAAGAAATGCTTGATTTCTGTGGTGAACATAATATTACGTCTGAAATAGAAATCATCAAGATGCAAGACATCAATGAGGCCTATGAGCGTATGCTAAAAAGCGATGTACATTATCGTTTTGTGATTGATATGGCGTCGTTGAAGGAATAAAATTTGCTTTCGAGATTATTTGCCCCTATACATTCCTAGGGAGGGAATTAATTCCCTCCCTAGGAATGTACAGGACTTTTAGATTTTCATTTAAAACCTACTGATTACCAACAAGTTGATAATTGATTGATAATCAACGATTAACAACCTCATCCCCCAACCCCTTCTCCTTCAGAGAAGGGGAGCATACCTTGGTGCTTAGAGCTCCCCTCTCTGAAGGAGAGGGGTCGGGGGTGAGGTTTGAAGAACGATTTAAGCCCATTTGAACCAATTTTATCAATAATCACATCTTCATTTCAACTTTTTAAAAGATGTGGGTAATCAGTAGCATTTAAAAGCTCCTCTAATTAACACATCATTGGGAATGTAGACAATCAGCATATTTTTTAACGATACAGTGCTTCATATGATTGTTTCTTATCATGAGTCATAAGTAACTATTTTTTGAACGTATCCTTATAAAATACTCTTATACGTATATTCCCTATCAAGTACAGATTTTTAATCAACAGTTCTTAATAACACGCTTTAAAATCAGGTATAAATACCTGATTTTGTAGGACTTATACTTTATTTTATGCCATAAAAATTGTTTTTTTGATAATCTTTAATTATCTTTGGTTAGCTTATTAAAGTTATCAAAATCATTGTTCTTTTAAATTGCTTAACTATACGGTTTTAATATTATCCAAACAAACAACCAAGGCTATGCAACTAACAGTACAACAAGCTGAATTTATCATACCTAAGTGTCAAATCAAAGCCTTGAGTGTTTTTGAGGAGAATTTAGCGCACTATTCCCTAGCTACAGAAGTCATCAAACCAGAAATGCCTATTAATTACCGAGGCACAATTTTTTTTATCAGCAACCGAGTATACTAACACACCATAATTTTATTTCTTAAAAGTCAATTTGTGTAATCTTTAGGCGGTGAATTAATTCACCGCCTACGGATATTGTTGTTTGAATGTAGGAGAAGCTATAACCAGATTCGGATAGTAACTTATCCTAATAAATCCCGAAGGGATAAAAGGATTATAGTATTCTTGTTTGGTTACCGAACATTTTTTATATTTGTATCAACAAATAAATAGTATACACCGTATAAAACAACAAATGATTGAAGTATTGGAGGAATCAAAAGCGAATCTGAAGAAACGATTAGAGGTAGCACTTGAAAGCCTAACAGATGATTAAATCAACGAATACCTTGATGCTATTCTGAAAATAAACCAAATCATTGAAGCACTTAAAAACTAAAAAGGGAGTGAAAGTCTCCAATAAAACGATGGTACAAACGCTTAATGTCAAAACTGATGATATTCTCAATCAAGCCAAGGGACTTATTGAAGAGGCAAAGAATTTTATGCTTTCGGAAGGAAAGGTAATTGATTTAAGCAACTGGCTTACCATCAAGAACTATTGCAAAAAGTATGATATTGCTGAAGAGTCGTTGGTTACGAATTGGATTCGTAGGGGTATTATCTCTCAAGAAGATATCCATATATTTCCTGAGTTTAATAACATTAGATTAATCAGGGATAAAAAATATAGATAGACCTTCAGGGTTTTTGTTTATAAGTCCTAATCTCGAAGAGACGCCCGCCTCTGGTCGTAGGTTCTCCTACGACCCTAAATGCGGAAGAGCGTCTCGCTCGAAATTTATCAAATGTTTATGCTAACATGAGCGTGACGCTCATTATCGTTGTAGAGTTTGAACCTACAATCAGCGTTTATTACCACCTAAAGCTCAAAAATGACACCCCCTGTCTAGGCAATTTCATTTTGATAAGGGCTTGTCCATTTTTAGTATTAATCCATTCTGGCGAGGTTAACAATTGCAATTGTCCTGCTTTTTCTAATACCTTGATTTGCTCGGCTGTAGGTTGTTTTGGCGACCCCATGCTTTTCCAAACCTCATAAGCATTGCTGTTTTCTTTATCAATACGATAGTGATAAAGCTGTACTTTTAATGCTGGCAAACCTTTTACCACTACCTCCACCGTAGCATCTGCCACTGGAACGTTATCATCATGATAATTCCAGACCATCACGCTTGCTGAGTTTATACTTTTTGACGCCAACGCATTGATATCGGCCTCGCCACGCACGCTTTCGTCACGTACTTTCTTGAAATCATAAGCCAAATTTTGGGTTACTTCTACTCTGTTGCCCTCCATCATGCCAAACATACGGAACACATTCAGCACGGGTTTATCCACCCCGTTGGTCGCTAAATCACGGAAACCACGGAACCATGCTTGGTCTTCAAACTCGAATGCCCATGTAACAGCCCCCAACAAGTTTACACCTCTAGCCTCTGCCAATTCGTATTTTCTGGCAAAAGATGCCGCCGTATAACTTGAATACATCGTGCTATTACGGTAGGCATTTTGTGGGTTCAGGTCTTCAGAACAAGCCGCACATCCTTCTGGGTCAGATTCACCGATGATAATTGGGAGTTTTTTCAAGCTTGGATACGACGCCACAATTTCAAAGCCTTTGTCAAGGTCACGCAATTGGGTACCCATGTTCATTTGTACATGACCGCTCACTACTTTCGGTCCGCCTTTGGCATGGTAAGTAATGAAATCCAAGGGCGAGCCTGTCTTGCCCGTTACGTAGTTTTTACCTTTGGTTACGTGGTCGAGAAAGGTCTTCAAAAAGATAGCCGACTTGTCCCACCCTGGTCCCGTTACTTCTGGTCCACCGATTTTGGCCGATGGTAAAGCACGTTTTACAGCATCTGCCGAATAGTCGTATAGCTTGATATATTCTTCGGTTGTGCCTTTCCAGTAGCCAATGTTAGGTTCGTTCCAAAGCTCCCAATACCAGCTTTCTACCTCTTTCTGACCATATTTTGCTACCGAATGTTTCACCCATTGGTACACCAACTCAGCCCATTTGTTATAATCTTTGGGCGGATATGCCCAGCCCGTATAGATGTCGTTATAATTATCACCCGGCTTCCAGTGGTGACGATAAGGCGTTGGGTGGCTCGACAATGCCTCGGGCATAAAGCCAATTTGAGCGATGGGGCTCATGCCACGCTCGATGAAAGTATCAAAGATTTTATCGACAATCGTCCAGTCGAAAATCGGGTTTCCGTTGGCATCTTCGGTGTAAGCATTGGTAGAACCCCACTTCAATGCCGCCGTGCCATCGCCCGTTACGAGCAAGCTGTGTACCCTGACATAGACTGGTATTTTACTAAGTTGCGAGATTTCTGTGAGCAATTTCTTGCCATCTTTCATATAAGTATAGTTGGGTTCGTCATAGCCAAACCAAGCCCAGATGGGTTTCATGGGCGCTTTGGTTTTGGCTAAATCAACCTGAATCGACACAGGGGCCTGTTCCTGAGCAAAGGCTGGGACAGACATTCCCACAGACTGGGCTGCCAATAATAACAACAATGATGTTTTTCTAAAGAGCATAGTTATTGATTTAAAAATGTTAATATTTTAATGATATGGTTTATGTATTATGATGCTGAAAAACAATTTATCTGTCCCTATATCCCTTCCCTAGCGAGGGACTTAAGTCCCTCGCTAGGGATAAGAGATGTTGGTAATTATCTTCTTAAAAATGCCAATAAACTAACGTAAATGTCTATACGAATACATCCAAATAATGTACCTCATCTGTAATAGGCATAATGCCATGTTTTTGCAGACAGTTGAAATATAGGCTATCTCCCGCTTTGAGGTGATAGTCGATTTCGCCTACCGTCATTTTCATTTCGCCACTGATGATATAAATAAACTCCTCGCCCTCGTGGTGCAATAGGTGGGGTTTTACTTCCCCTTTTCTAGCCACAAACAGCATAGGCTGCATTTTCTTCTGGTGATATTCCTGTCCGAAAGGATAAAAGAAATAGCCCTTATCGGTTTGTCTGAGGTTATCCTCTGCCTTTTGTTTGGTCGTAAGGATGGCATTCAAAAACGCCTCCGTTTCTAGCAGACTGGAAATATTAGTCCCCAATGTATTAGCAATTTTAATAAGCGCCGCCACCGAAGGAATCGTTTTATTGTTCTCGATTTTCGAGATCATGCTTTTAGACAATTCGCTTCCATCCGCTACCTCTTGCAAGGTTCTTTTTTGGTTAGTTCTTAATATCCGAATGCGGTCTCCGATATTAATATTATTGGGTTCATCTGCCGCCATATTTTCAATGTTGAATACTTTGTTTTATAATGTTTACCTTTATTCAACAAAGTTGAATGCAAATGTAAGCGTTATAATTGATTTTGCAAGTTGTTTGTAGAATATTTGAGAAGAAGATAATTTGTGCTTTGCCCTTTTCTCTTAGCGTGTGACTTAAGTCCTACTGATTACCCTCATCTTTTAAAAAGTTGAAATGTAAATGTTATTATTGATAAAATTAGCTTAAATGTACATAAATAGTCTTTAAAACCAAGCGTTGAAGCCCTCATCTCTAGCGAGGGACTTAAGTCCCTCGCTAGAGATGAGTATCTGATTATTAATAATTTACAAACTTATGGGTAATCAGTAGGACTCAAGTCACACGCTAATAGAAAAGGGAAGAACAATAATTTTTTTATCCTCCCAAAAACATTTTCTATCCCCCAAAAACTTCAATCTATCGGAAAGCATTTCTAAAAATGGTAGTTCAGTAGTTGTTTTGAATCAGCAATTAAGCAAAAGCTTTTGGAATTATTGGTTAGCCATCAACAAAAAAGGAAAAATAATCGATTATTGATAGCCGATTTCTGACGACTGACAGCCAATAGCTGAAATCTAATCAAAACAATTCATTAAATTTAAACTTGCATCATAATTAATCGTTAGGTGCTTTTATTTCTTAGAAAATGAACTATAAACCGATTATTACGAAAACATACGAAGTTGAAGCAATCAAACATCTTCACCTCAAAACATTCTCTGGAGATATAGAGCTGGTTGGTCATGATGAAAATACCATTAAGGTAGAAGTATATGCTACCGTACGTAGTTTGTTTACTTTTTTCCTCATCAAAGACCCTCTGCTTACTTTCGATTACGATGCCCAAGACCTTACGATGAACGTGGTAGACGACACGCTCTTTATTTATAATAAGCCCAATTATCTAAACATTTATAACTGGTTTAATTTCCAGAAGACCTCCTTCAGGATTTATTTGCCCACTAACATCAATTCAACCACTAAAACCTATGGCGGAACTATTGCCCTCAAAAAACTAGAAGGCAATCATGGTTTTTCTACATGGGGAGGAAGCATTTTGGTAGAACAAACCTTGGGTAATATTGAAGGCTCTACCATGGGGGGAAAAATAGATTTATTAAGATGCCAAGGCAACGTAAATGCTACTACTATGGGTGGAAATATCTTTGTAGCAGGCAACCAAGCAGATATAAAAGTGGATACCAAAGGAGGCAATATCTATGTACAAAACCACGAAGGAACGATACATTGTTCAAGCTGGGGAGGCAATATTGAAGCCTTTAATGTGTCAGGAGGGTTTGAATGTAATACGGCAGGAGGGAATATCAACCTAAAAAATGTAAATGGAAATATCGGGGCAAGTACCAAGGGCGGAAATATTCGTGCAGAAGTAAATGCCATTAATCAATACGCTTGGTTTGATACGGCAGGCGGAAATATAAAAGTATCGTTACCGCTTGAACATCCCTTAGATTTAGAGGCCTCGGCATCACGGGTACGTTTGCCTCCGCTTCAAAACTTTTCGGGCTATCAAACCAAACAGAATATTCGGGGTAAACTCAATGGCGGAGGTGCCAACGTAACCATCAAGACATTGGCAGGTAATATCACCATTTTTAATGCTGATTTCGCTAAGGATACGTTCAAGCCAAATACTCCACCAAAGGCACAGAATAATCCGAAAATAGAAGAGCCTCCCAAATTCACTGAAAAAAAAACTCCTGAGCAATTTCAGGAGAGACCTATAAATACCGCTGAACCCTTTACTGAATCTAAGCCTTTTTCAGATACCGAAAATGCGGTTCATTTGAAGCCAAACTATAATATTTATTTTAATGTGGTATTTTGTTTGCTGGTGGGTTATGCCGTTACTTGTGTGATATTTTTCACGGTAGCCACCAGCAATCTACCCTTAGATTTTTCGGATATTTATCAGGATGTTTTTTATTTAACCCTTATGAGTTCCGTAGCCGCAATAGCGGCTATTTATGTTTTTCTGAATTTTATTGAAAGCCGAATCCCACCTATCGACCTCATAAAATTTATGCCCTTAATGGGTTGTGCTTTGCTGTTTGGCAATCTCTTTCATTCAGCCCTTAGTTCGCATAATGCAGCAGGGAGCCTCTGGGCGTTTGATATGCCAGCGGCCATTTACTTTTACTTTGTTTTGCCCGTGATTATCAGTTGGTCTTATCTTTTTTATTGGCTCAAAACGCGCAGTATTACCCGCAAGATTTCTGAACAAGAATACCAATTGTTGAATCTGGAAAAACTAAAATCAAAGGCACAGCTAGATGCCCTAGAGGCTAGAATCAACCCGCATTTTTTGTATAATTCGCTAAACAGTATAGCGGGATTAATCCATGACAAACCCGATAAAGCGGAGGAAATGACGATTCAATTATCAAAACTATTCAGATACACGACGGGACGCACTGAGGAAAGTTTTCATACGTTTGCAGATGAATTGGAAATCATCAAAGCCTACCTGACCATCGAGGAAGTACGGTTTGGACATAGACTAACCTATACGATTGATTGTGATGAAAGTATTTTAGATGAAAAAATCCCTAGATTTTTATTACAGCCTTTGGTTGAAAATGCGATTAAACACGGTATCTCCAAAATAGCCAGTGATGGTTTGATAAAGGTAAACATTACAGTGCAAGAAGGAAATATACTGATAAAAATTCATGACAACGGTCCAGATTTTGGGGAGTCGTTCGGGGGAGGTTTTGGACTGAGGAGTATTAAGGAAAAACTAAAAATTGTATACGGAAATAAGGCAACCATTGACATAAAAAATCAGCCTGAGAAGGCGGTCAGTATTTTAATTATAAAGTGATTAGTGATTGGTAATTAGTGATTAGAAGTGCTTGTGTTTGCCTAAAAGGCTGACATAAATTTTAATTATTGATTATATTTATGAAAGCTGAAAAGCAATATTGCTCTAAAACCAATCACCAATTACTAATTACCAATCACTTACAAAAACATGCAATTCAAAACCATACTCATAGACGACGAACCGATTTCAATCAGTCGCATGCGACGATTATTGAATGATTATAACGATACTTTTGACATCATTGGTGAAGCCCTAAACGGACAAGAAGGCTTAGAAATCATTGAAGATTTAAAGCCAGATTTGATTTTTCTAGACATTGAAATGCCCATCCTTTCAGGGTTCGAGATGTTAGCAAAATTGACCTATATGCCGATAGTAGTTTTTGTAACTGCCTTCGACCAATTCGCTATTAAAGCGTTTGAAGAAAATTCGGTTGATTATCTACTGAAACCCATCGAAAAATCAAGGCTTGATAGAACGGTTCAGAAATTACAAAAACTGACAGCAAACCAATCGGTAAAACTATCGTCTGAGAGTCTCCAGACTATCTCAGAATTGATAAAACCTAAAAGGGAAATACATTCTATCTCCGTAAAAAATGGCGACAAGATTTTAATCATCGCCTTCCATGAAATCTCCCATTTTCAAGCAGATGAAAAATATGTGTTTCTAAACACAGTTGAAGGAAAACAATACATCACTAATCACACGATTGTAAACCTAACCGAAAAACTACCTGATAGCTTTATCAGAATCAGTCGCTCGTGCATTGTAAATGCTACCAGAATCAAAGAACTAGAAAAACATTTCAACGGGAAATACTTGGTAGTAATGCAAGACCAAAAACGAAGTAAATTAGAAACAGGCATTTCGTTTCATGATAATTTGAAGCGGTTGATGGAGATATAGGGGGGAGGCATTTGGACTTCGGTCGTCGGGTTTTTGATTTGAAACTGATGACTTCCCATGCTTTACGAAGTCTTAGACTTCGTAATAACAATAAACATGAGTCATCCCAAATTTTTCTAAAATTGTGCGTTTTGGAGACAATTTGAGAGGTTTTCTACTTATATTATTATCTAGTCCTTACTTTTCTTGTCTTGAAACAAGAAAAGTAACAAAAGAAATTCAAGAATTCCTAAACTCGCTACCGCTCAAACAGTAGGAATTCATTGCCCATCAATCATAAAAAAACGGTCGGAAAACTGATTTCGACCGCTTTTTTATGATTTTAAAATTCGGGATGACTCATGTTTATTGGAGCTTCCAAGTTTAGAAACTTGGAAGAGCTTGGGGACTTTAAGTTGTTTTGATAGTAAATAAATTGTTTGGCAAGCCATGAATATATTATTAGATTTACTTTCGATACGGATAATTAACAACTTTGTAAAAGTTGTTAATTATATCAAACTAATATTAAGTTTTCCAAAGACTTAATATTAATACGGGCATCTGTATTGAGTTTATTTAGTAATTATTTTATATGTATTTATAACTTTTCATTCAAAGGACAATGCCACATCTACCAATCCATATACTTAAATATAATATTCTAGAATATTTTCAAAAAGCCTATCCTGAACATATTTCTCATTTAGAAGTAGAAATCTATCGACAAAATGGAATTAATAGTCGTATAGTATATGATGATAGAAAAATACCAATAGGAACAATCGCAGAAATAAGTGAGGATCATCAAATCACAATTTATGAAAATTTCATGGCATATTTATGGAGTTTATGCTATGCTGTAGTTGTGTTCTACAATGAAAAAAATGAG
Source organism: Arcicella sp. GW822-FHT02H01 (assembly GCF_058802005.1). Lineage (NCBI taxonomy): Bacteria > Pseudomonadati > Bacteroidota > Cytophagia > Cytophagales > Flectobacillaceae > Arcicella > Arcicella sp. GW822-FHT02H01. Next base: position 4,284,609 of record NZ_JBXANT010000001.1, read on the forward strand.
GAAGAAAATGAAGAAAAAATAAAGGAAGCTGTTTTAGTGTTAGAATATGGTTATTTATTAAAAGAACAATGGCTTGAATGGCCAAATGATTTGCCAAACCCAGTAAACTGGGCAAACAAATATGTTGAAAATGCTAATGCTCTTATGGTAATGGCAATGAGCTATATACTTGCCCATGAGTACGGACATTATTTTTTAGGACATGACTTATCAGGGACAAATGTTTCGAAAGAAGAGATGATTGAAGAAGAATTTTCAGCCGATAACTATGCATTTGATGTTCTTACTTCAGGACACCAGAAGGATTATGTTGCTCTAAATAATTCTATTAATGTTAGTATTTTGCTAGGTTTAGGGTCAATATTATTACTTGATAAATCATGGGATGGAGGAGATATACATCCTGATATTAACAAAAGATTAAAGTCAATGTTAGAAAAATTAGAGGAAATAAATAATGGTAATGAAGAATATTGGATGTGGGGGCAAGTCATACTTCAGTTATGGAGTATAGCTTTTCTAAAAAAAAGTTATGATATGCCAAAAAGTAATTCAATTAAAGCTGATTATGAAGCTCTTGAATCTCTTCTAAGAAACCAACAATATTAAACATATTTATTCCTACGCTTAGCGTAATGTTAGACTACTTCGCTAAGCGTGGGTCTTTTTTACATTTTTTGCAATTTAATATTTCACTATACTCTGACGTAATGAAATACAACGCTAAGCCTGTGCGTTGATAATTGGTTCTTATTAAGAATATTTTTCAATTCTGTTTCCTATTTCTTGTTCTGTTAAATCATCAATTTCTGTGATGGTAAGTTCTACTATAGGTATACTCAATTTACTTGCAGTATCCAACTCAAACTTTACCCATTCTGAATTTAAAATACTTTGTGATTTAATTAATATCAATAAATTGGTTGATTTTAATTCTTCAATAACTCTACTTTGCTTATCATTAGAATTATTGTCTATGAGGTCAATAAACACTTTACCAAATAAATTTATTTTATTTGATAAATTCTCTAATGTTTCTATTGTTACTTCATTGTTACGTGTGGTATAACTTACAAATATGTTCATATTATTATCTCTGCTAAATATAAAATATATGCAATTGTATTAAGTACTACTACTAGCATATAAATTCTTACAGAATGATTTGTAATAGAACGCGTTATTCTATCTGTACTTGTTCTATTATTTTCCAATGTAAAGTCGTCATTTTTTTTATCTGTTAAAATTAGCATTTCTCTATTTCTTGTTTTTATTTGACTAAAATGTTTATCCATTTTTCTCTCAATTTTTCTTGATAGAAATATGTAAAGCTATCTAAAAACCAAAATGTCATCGCAATTAAATAAATTGTAATGAACAAAGAGGTATCAAGTTTATCGCCAGCCAATTTTATAAGTGAAGGAACAGCAATCCCTATTAAAACAAATAATAGCTTTTCTAATTCTAAACTTGTAGTCGAAAAATTTAAGGTTGCAGTATGTAACTGGTCAATTATTTTCCAATCAATTTCATCTTCCAGAGATTTTTTATATTCTTTATTATTAGCCATTGTCTCTTGTTTTGATTAAATTATAGATTTATAATTAATGGTTTTTGAGTTGAAGATATAACGGATTTTTATACTAAATTGTAGAAGAGGTGGCTTTGATATTGTCACATCAATTTATAGGCTATCATTTTAGTAAATTTCAAGTTTTGTACTTTAGCTTTGTTCACCTATTGATAACATTTTCATACCCCCAAATTCAGATAAGAGTTTTTTGTTTTCGATTTTATTACTTTCTAGAACAATTTGTTTTGGTAATACTTTCATACCAATTAAATCGTCCGTTCTTGTTTTAATCATATATATATACTCTAAGCCTTCTTCTTTTGTCAAGATACCTTCGTCAACTTTCTTTTGAATCTCAGTACGTATTGTCAAACTATCTAAAAGAGCTTGGCTTTTTTGTTTTTGTTTATAAAACTGAAAATTTGTAACGAAATCCCATACTTCTTTAAAGATAAGAAATAGTGATTTCGCTGTTTCAATTCCTGATTTGATACCAATATTAGAATCGCTTCCACTATCTAATAAAATTATTTCAGATTTTTGATCTTTTTCATTGACTATTTTACTAATAGTTTCAATTAATTCATTAAGAGCGGTAAATATTTTAATATATTGTTGAGTTTCTAATCCTTCTTCTTCAATTATGATTTGAAAAATAACTACTCCATTATCAACTTCATTAGTTAAGCTTTCGGTTATTGTCTTACTTTGTAATATATTTTTTGTTAGGTTTGAAGTTTTTATTAAAGTATTGTGAAAATTGTATAGAGCAATAGCCTTTGAGTTTATCATAATATGTTCAGCAGTACTAACTCGTAATATTTTTGTTAGATTTGAAAGATTATCTTCTTCAAAAATATTTTGTGCATCCAGAGTTGTAAGAATCTCCGAAAAACGAATATCGTTCTTCATTTGGTCGTAATTACTTTTAGACATAAAAAGAAAGGGAGTGATTAAATCATAATTGTATGAATTTCCAGGATTTTTAAATCCATTCATAAACAGATTCACAATGTCATCCGATTTAAATTTCTCAACTATTATTTCAAGGTTTTTAACGAAGTCAATTTTTTGCATAAAGTTCTATTATTGATTATATGTTTTTTAAATTACTCTATTTTAGAGTATGTTATTCTTACCTCACTAATATTCGAGAATTTTATAGCACTTTATGGACATATTATTTTTGTAATAGCATAATAACAACTAAACTCCTCCATAAATTATCATTTTTCTCCACAATTCCCAAGTTAATAACTAATTTCTAAAAACTTATTATACGGTATGTTGTCTTATGATAAAAGATTTAGCGGTTATCGTTTGAAAGAATACAAATAAAAAAAACGGGCAACTCCAAAGTCCACCGCTAAATCTTCTGCCATTAAGTATTTACAAAAAAAACTTTCACATAGCTCTTATCCCTAGCTTTTTAGTTTCCCTAATAGCATATACGATAAAGCCTATCTGCAATAAAATGCCTAATGCCGAGGGTGCAATCTGGCTAAAGGGTTGGTAATCTATAAAAACTGTTCCTGTAAAAGCAGCTAACAAAGCAGTAAATGCGCCAATCATTTTGTAAATATGCTCGTAGAGCCAAAGGTTTTTGTATTGGCGTGCTGGAATTAGATAACGAAGGAAATCGTAAGAAACTAAAAATATTAAAGCACCAACCGTACTGTAAATGATAATAGGCGACCATATCATCCCAATAGATTTGAAATAATATAAAAAATAAGCAACCGTCATTAGCGAAAGAAGAGCAACGGCCACATCTAGCAATTTGGGTTGGTTAGCCTTTGTCTGTAATGTTCTATATCCCGAAAAACCCTGATAGGCACTCAGTACCGTTATCACCAACAAAAATGTATTTCTGCCAAATACAAAAACACCAATTAATCCCGTAAAAACCACTACCGTTAACAATATAAGAAAGAGTTTACCAATCTTTTTGTGTTTCAAACCACCTTTGGCTGTCAGTAAAGCAAATAGCCCCAATAATAAGGCGACTGCTCCCGCAGTAATATGTATAATAATGTTTAAGGTGTGCAAAATATCGGGCTTATGCATGATTTGGTTTATAAGTTTAGTGTGATTAGAGTGAGCTGTGTATGCTTTTAGGATTTAGAATAAAGTACACATGATAAATATGGGAATTATTTGTTGAAGTCTTTGTATGATGTTTGTTATTAAATTTGTGACTATAAATTAAGAGAGCTTTGACAACTTTTTAAAAAGTTGTCAAAGCTCAAAATCTAATTCAAACTCATGGCATGACTTTAAAGTATCTTGATAATAATCAACTTATCTGTCAGTCATGCCATGAGTATACATGCGGTAGGATTTATCAGCAAAACCACACTTTTATCATGCCCAAGTAATCACTGGAATAAATCCGAAATATAATAGATAAACTGACGCAAGGATATGCAGAAAAGTAAGCAAACAAATTGGGTAATAAATCATTTTATAAGGACTCAGCTTGCTTGATTTGTAAATAATAAAACCTGAAACTACAGCACCCACCACAAAAAGGATTGAACAACTCATTAGTACAATCGAAAGAAATGTAGGTTTGGAAAATAGTAAATCGATATTGTCAATCCTCCAAAAAGGTAATGCAAAAGTTAGTATTATCAGTAAACTTGAGATGATAGGCAACAAACTTATTCGCATTGATGCTTTGTATTTTCTTTTGTTAATTGCGTATAAAATAACTAGGATGAAAAAAATACTGAATGTGGTAATAATCATCACTACCCAAAGCCCAAATAAAGCTAACTGACCGAATACTCTGAACGTTGAAATTGGCTTTAGCACTGAATCCTCTGTATACAATACTTCGCCTTCATTGGAATCTACTGCTTTTACTAAACCAATTTTTCTGGTTGAACTATGGGTAAATTGAGTAGGGGAGATAGGATGATAAGTAGTTATTGCTCCAGGAATTAGCCATGACTTGAAAACCTTATTGTCATGGATTGCTATTTTTGCAATGCCAGCAAAAAGTGCGTCCTGATAAAATAATTTTTGATTTCGTGGATTGATGGCAAGATAATAACCTTCATTGATAGCTATCTGACCTGTGTAAGTGGGTGCATGTTGTTCAGCAATCGAAAGCGTTTCTACTTCATAATCACGGATTAAAGCTATAATTTGTTGCATAGCCTGTGCATTATTGGCATTCAATAATATTACATGCCCAATGCCATGTTCGGGTAGATAGGCCAGTTGTGAAAGTCCACCATCCATAGCCCCATCATGACCATGATAAGTTAAACCATTATAGATACTCGTAAAGTTACCAAGCCCATACCCCAAAGCTAGTCCTGCTTCAGCACCAGGAGTACTTTTGGGCAGTTCCATGCTATTAATAGACTCTTTTTTAAATAGCATAAGAGAGTCGACTTTTCCTCGATTTAATAACAACTTTAGTAATTGAGCCATATCTTTTGGCGAGGCATTTAATCCACCAGCAGGGCGATACAACTCATTCTTATAATCTACTTTTTTCATAGCCCAATTATAAGTTTTAGCACTCCATTGTTTATATAATGAATCATTGAAAAAAGTGGTATGCTCCATTCTCAGTGGTTTCAAAATAGCTTCAGTGATATATTTTTCGTGCAGCATTCCACTGATTTTTTCAACAATATAGGCCATTACTGCATATCCTGAATTACAATAAGACATTCTTGAACCAGGTGCCCATCTTGATTTTCTCGAATGTGGATGAAAAGCCAAGGCAGTTTTTAAAGCGATAGGTCGAGCTTCATTATGAACCATTTCTACTAAATGCATTTCATCCCAACCAGTAGTATGTTCAAGCAAATGAACTATTCGAACTGGATGAGTTTTTTCCCAAGGGTTATCAAACTTAACCTCTGGTATTATGTCTCTAATTGGATTTTCAAGCGATAATTTACCTTCTTCTTGTAGTTTAAGAACGGCCAATGCTATAAACATTTTTGAAATAGAGGCAGTCCTGAAGATGGTGTTTTGAGATATGTTATTGTTACTAACAGATTTATTTTCACCCATGGTGAAAATCATGTCGGGTTTTTCTTTGCGAATAAATGCTAATCCAACACATAGTCCATTGTAGTTTTTGACAACCTTCTCAATGTCTTTTTTCAATTGATAGAATCTAGGTTCCTGAACAGATGGTTTTGGAGAATTGCTGAAACTATTAAAGGAAAAAATTAACATAAGGAGTCCAGAAAGGAATATGTTATAATATTTATTCAGCATAGCGTTCTGATTTTGAAGTTTTTTTATATTCTGACTAATAAATTAATTCAAACTCATGGCATGACTGACAGATGATTTGTTTATTATCAAATTAATTTAAAGTCATGCCATAGTATAGACGCCTAAGGACTTCGCCATTGTTCGTGTCACCACGAACAATTTTCTCGTTAAGTTACTAATCTGAATTACTCTTGCCAATGGCTTAATATTCCAAATTCATCTATCGTATGTTCATAAAATTTGGCTGAGGAATATCTATAGTTTTCAGGTAAATCAGCTAAACTCCATTTTTCAACGATAGGGTTATTGTGGATATAGTCAATTTTTTGTTGCCAAACAGTTGGTGAATACAAAGCAATTGGAAGACTATTTCTTTGCCAAAAATGATATTTACGATTGGCAGATTCTACTTCAAAATAGGATAAGACTTTCGGATGATTTAATGATAAATCTTCTAAAAACCTGTGTCCTGTATATTTCATAAAACTAGCATTTGGCATCTCTTTCCCATTTTTAGCTAACATTGTCCAAATTAGATGGATGTGATTTGGCATAATAACAAATGCAAATACTTTAATTTTTTGTTGAGCTACTAAATACCGTAAGCTGCTGATAATAATATCCTTATACTTATCAGGCTTTAATAATTTTTGCCAATTTAAAATGGTGGCGGTGTAAAAATATGGGACACCTATTTGCATACTCGAATATTGCATAACTAATTGAGTTTTGTAAATTTTCTTAGAGTTGTTCGTGGAGACACGAACAACGGCGAACCATTCACTATTTACTACTTAACAATTACTTCCCTTGATACTTCTTGATAAAAGTAATAAGTCCATCTAATGCACAAGGAGAAAAATATCTTTTGTTAGAATCTGGGTCAACCGTCCCATTAGATACAATGCCAACCACGTAGCCTTGCTCGTCTACTAAAGGTGCACCGCTTAATCCTCCAAATTTTTCTGGGACAATAATGTCCTTAAGCAGTATACGATTATTAAGTGTTTTGAAATATTCAAATTCATACACTCTTTGTTTGCCTGTTTCCATTTTTCTGGTCCAGCCAATTACATAAAGCTTTTCTCCCTGAACAAGTGGCGTAGTTCTTACTTCTAATACTTTCGTTTTGGATAAATTTGATTTGATAGAAAAAAGTAGCCAGTCTTCATTGAGTGATGCTTTATCTGACAATGACTCGTCTTTACTTTCATTCAATAGCGCATCAGTATTCACAAACTCATTGGGTTGGTCTAAAGGAAATAGTGACCAGCTTTTTATGAAGTTTCCTAAAGAAAGGGTTTTCATTTCATCTGGCTTGATGATTTGTAATACGTGTTTAGCGGTAACGGCAAAAGTCTCGTTATTGTATTTTAATAGAAAACCACAACTGAATTTTGGCTGGTCGTATTTTGGATTGTAAAACGCTATTTTGTTGAGTAGCGCTGTTTGGTCGAAAATCTTGGTAGATGTTGTTTCTTGGCTAAAGCAAGCATTGGTAAAGAGAATAATGCAGGCAAATAAGTATCTTAGATTCATGTTATTTTGTTAGAGAGATGTTAGATTACAAAGTATAAATTTAATGCTAAATTTTATGCTTCCCATTAAAATATTTATATGAGGTAACTCAATAAAACCAACAAAGTCCATCATTAAGACGGACTTTGTTAAAAAATAGCACAGCTTATTACTTACAGCCTAAAGCCTACAGCCAAAAAAACTATACATTAATATCACCAACCATTTCTTCTGGTTTCACCCAAGCATCAAATTCTTCTGCTGTTAAGTAACCTAAAGCAATAGCAGTTTCCTTTAAAGTTGAGCCATTTTTATGAGCCGTCTGAGCAATCTCAGCCGATTTATAATAACCAATCTTAGTGTTCAAAGCCGTTACCAACATCAACGAGTTGTTTACGTGTTTTTTGATGTTTTCGTGTAGTGGCTGGATGCCTTCTGCACATTTATCATTAAAGGCCACACAAACATCGCCAATCAAACGAGCAGAGTGTAGGAAGTTGAAAATCATAACAGGTTTGAAAACGTTCAATTCAAAATGACCCATCGAACCGCCAATACCGATTGCTACGTCGTTACCCATTACCTGTGCCGACACCATTGTCATCGCTTCGCACTGTGTTGGGTTAACTTTTCCTGGCATGATAGATGAACCTGGCTCGTTATCTGGAATATAGATTTCTCCAATACCCGAACGTGGACCCGACGAAAGCATACGAACATCATTACCGATTTTCATTAAGCTAACCGCTACTGTTTTCAACGCTCCGTGAGCCTCCACGATAGCATCGTGTGCAGCCAAGGCTTCAAATTTATTTTCAGCTGTAATAAATGGTAAGCCCGTTAGGTCAGCAATGTGTTTTGCTACGTTTTCAGAATATCCTTTTGGCGTATTGATACCCGTACCTACGGCAGTACCGCCCAAGGCTAACTCAGAAAGGTGAGCTAACGTATTGTTGATTGCACGCAAACCGTGGTCAAGCTGAGAAACATAACCCGAGAATTCTTGTCCTAAAGTCAAAGGCGTAGCATCCATAAAGTGGGTACGACCAATCTTTACTACATCCTTAAATTCTTTTGCTTTAGCATCTAGCGTATTACGCAATTTGGTGATGCCCGGAATAGTTACTTCTACCAAAATCTTGTATGCCGCAATGTGCATCGCCGTTGGAAAAGTATCGTTAGACGACTGCGATTTGTTTACATCATCGTTCGGGTGAATGTATTTTGTTTCATCCAACAAATCTCCACCGTTAATTACGTGGGCTCTGTAAGCAACAACTTCGTTACAGTTCATATTCGACTGTGTTCCCGAACCAGTTTGCCAAACTACCAAAGGAAATTGGTCGTCCAACTTGCCTTCCAAGATTTCATCACATACTTGTCCGATAAGGTTTTTCTTATCTTCTGCCAATACACCAGCCTCGAAATTGGTGATAGCTGCCGCTTTTTTCAAATAGGCAAACGCACGGATAATTTCTTTTGGCATCTTGTTGATGTCTTGAGCAATAGGAAAGTTCATGATTGAACGTTGCGTTTGAGCTCCCCAGTAAACATTGGCAGGCACTTGTACCTTACCCATCGTGTCTTTTTCTATTCTGTATTCCATTTCTACCTTTTGAAAATATGAGAATTAGCGAATAAGCTTGCTTGTTTCCAACAAGATTACTCCTGATTAAACTTGACTGCAAAGGTAGAAATGAAAAGGAAACGTAGGATGTTTTTTTGATTTTTTTGTGGTAAATATATGTTGGCTATCGGTTGTGGGGTATCGGTCGTCAGCTTTATCGGGTATAAGGTCATTGGCTTTCAGTCATCGGGTATCAGCTTTCGGTGTATTAGTCATGGCATGACTCAAAGTCATGCCATGAGTTGTCAAAGTAACCAAACTCAATAACAGAAAGCTAGGCAGTATCTATCATCCCTTCAGGATTTTGTACTAGCCCTTTTATTCCCTTCCTATAATCCTTTCACCATTTTAGGGTTTATTATTTCATTAACTGAACAGAGTCTGATACTCGAAAGCTAATAACTAGAAAAATCCCGAAGGGATGACATGATTATAGCCATTAATGATAATTAATCATGTTAAACCCTGAAAGGGTGGCACTGCTATCATCCTTTCAGGGTTTTTGTTTGTAAGCTTTCAGTGAAGAGGTGTCTTTAGTTTTACTCAACAGATACAATATGTTATAATTAATTTGGAATGACCTCAACAACCAACCTTTGTGGACTAACTTTTGAGTCAGCATATTTTGTTTTCCATATTGGATTTTTGCCGACTCCTTGAATGGTAGAATTGTCTCTTATGCTGTCGCCACTATCAAAAATATAATAGGCTACATTATGCAATATTCCTGAAATATCATTTGGATTATATTCACTAAACCTACATTCAAGGTCTGCCATTCCATAAGCATGAAGCCCAATAGTATCCATTATTATTTCATCTTTTCCATTGTTGGTAATATTGAATAGTCTAATATTCATAGCACCATGAAGATATGAGCCATTATCTATATCACAATTCTCTAAAAAGTCTGAAGGATTAAGTAATTTATCGCTATTTTTAAAATAAATGGCTGTAGGTTTTGTAGCTTTTATTATTGAGATGATGAATTTTTGAAAAAAAAGAATTCTTATTTGTGGAGGTAGAGTTTTTGACATTAAGTCTGTCAGATTGATCTCAAAATTACATTTTTGCATAATACTTTCAGCTTCTGACCAATGCCAAGATTGTTGGAAAGCAGTTGAAAATCTATCCAAATTGATTTTTGTATCTACTTCTATAATTGCACCCTGTGCTGGAATTGAAGCCTCGTTTAAATTCACCATAAAGTCAGGGAAGAAAAAAACAAGTGGTGATTCTTCTTCGGAAGTATCTACTACTGTAAATCTTGTGTTTAATTCTGCCAATATTAGCTCTTTGTCAAGCGTTGGTTTACTTTCATAAAAAAGGCTGACAAATTGTAGTTGAGGGAGATTAGGTTCAATCTCTTGTAGTGGTGTGTTGTCGTTTTTCTTTTTGAAAAAGTCAAATAGTCCCATAGGTGAAATATAATTTAGTGTATCATTTTTTTTGTTTAATCATGCTTGCTGATTAATCGTAGCATTATTTCAGCATCTCGTTTTGAATTTATAAATATCTGTTGGTATTACAAAACCTTGTAGCTATAATATTTTAGACTAGTAATATCACACCCTTGGATTTCAACGCAAATATATTTTATCATACCATCTAATTATAAAAATCTTTTCTATTTGCTCTTTGAAATATCTCTAAGAGCAAGGAATTTGATATCGAAGATTAATTCCCTCATAGCATGACTCCAAATAGTAATACACCGAAAGTTGATATCCGAAGTCCGATAGCCTTAAACCCTAAATCACCTTTGCATCAAAAGTGCCCGTCAGGATTTTACCATTTCTTTTTACTTGTAGCCAAATTCTATAGTTTCCTGCCTGTGGGAATACATAAGGGAAGTTTACTGTATTATGATGTTCACTTTTTTGGGTACTATGTAACATATTAGGCATCAGAAAATTATCTCTTTCAGCTTCTGACATCACACTCAATTTGGTTATGATTTTATCTACGCTATCTTTAAAAGCAGTTGTTGGCAAAAAAATCGGTTTGGTAGATGTTTCATCCAATCTTTTTTGCATCACTGCAACCGATGTTGAAGAAACTGTTCCCGTAGGGTGCAAATGAATATATACCGAACCATCATCTTTGACGACGGCAGCATGCCCCATCATGCCTAAATAAGGTTCAAGCTGGGCTTTTGTTCCATCGGGACTTACGATACTAAACTTTAAATCATAGAATTGCCCCGTCATCAAAGGCTTTTTAGGGTCAGCTTCCCACACAATACTTGAGCCATCTTGCAATTTAGTTTTTACCCCAGGCGTACCGCAGATAGTTATCAAGTCACTTTTTACGGTAGTCTCTTTAGTATTCAACGGATTAGTAATGGCATAGGCATCATAGGGGTCTTTTAAAGAGCTTGTGGCCTTGCCATTTACAATTTGTTTTGTGATTTCAACCGTATCAGCAATGGTATATTGCGAACCTTGTAGGCGCATCACATCTGCATACAACAAATACTTACCCGCAGGCAAATCGGGCATTTGGGCTTCAAAGTTTAAAGTATCTTTTCTAGTAGGATGCAGATGGGCAAATACATCCATCGTTCCCTTTCTTATTAAAAACAAGTGCATCAGTTTACCGTGGTCAGGAATGGCATAACTCAGCCAACGTCTTTTGACAGAATTGCTATCAATCTGTAATTTCAATACCGATACGCCGTTTTCTTCTATTACTTTGGTATTGGCTGTATAAGGTTGGTACAACTCTCTTTTATAGTCGTCCGTCAGTCCGTTCCACCAATTATTGCCCACAAAAAGTAAAACACCACAAAAACTTGCTCCAATTACTGAACCTCTGACTCTTTTTTTAATCGTAGCGTCATTACTACTTTCGCCTACAGCCTGTAAGCTGTCGCTCGTACTGGCTCCGATAATGGTTGTTAGCAGACCCACCAATAGTAATCCCAACCCTGCCAACATCCAACCTAACGATGGTAACATCTCGCGTTTGGCAGTAGCAATGGCCACGATAGGGACAATCATGGTGCCTTTGCCACGGTTGCCCGTAATCTCTACTTGCACACTGGCGGCACCTGAGTTCATTAGCCAGATTTGACCTTCATAGCGTCCTGCCTGATTGGCTACGGGAAAAGCCTCGTCTGAGCGAGGAGATCCTTCGTTGCCAAACCAGTAATAAATAGGCTTAATATGTACTTTCTGAATATCGTTACCATCGGTAATGACGGTTACTTTGGCCGTTCCGGGAATTACATCTGGCGGTTGTACATACACCTGTAAGGCATATTTACCTGCATTGCCTTCAAAAACAACACCCGAGCTACCGATATGGGCATGGCTTCTGTAGGTAATACATAAAGAAAGCAGTAGGAATAAACTGTTTAAAATATTTTTTTTCATAGTGATTTTTTTAAGGCAGGTAAAGTATTAAAGTATGGTTTTTTACATAAACCCCGTAGCGGTAACCCTCGCGGTTACCGTTTACAGGTATTTTCTATTCGGATTGCTACTTAGCTGAAAGCTCATTGCTCACAACTCAAAGCTATAAATCTACCGCTGTACTTTCTGCATCCATTTTCCCCACATTAAACCTACTTTGGCAGATAAAACACCAAGTACCAAAGCCACTAATCCGCCAGTAGCCCATGCAGATACGCCTGTGGTAACATCCCAAGGAGCAAATTTATAACGATATTGCCAGTCGGCATCACTGCTATACGACCATGCGTCTGATTGGAAAAACCAGTTGCGGGCATAAGGCGATTCTAATAAGAAATTACCTGCTGGATATTGGATAATCAAGAAAGTGGCGAGGAAACCAAAGCCCATTAAGGCGGCCAATACCCAATCGTCTTGGCTCGCGAATTTTACTTTTAGTATATCAATGACCAATGCTGGAAAAACCAATAATAAAGGAAATGCAGTAGTTTGGTAATTAGTAACAGGGTTGGCAATTGGCCCCAATAAAGGCTCGGCTGGAAAGATTCTGAGGGTAGCATTGATGGCGATATAATAAACCATATAAATCAAGGCTGCATAAGTAGCACCCCATTTGGTATCAGAAGCACGCGAAAAAGCAATAATCAACATCGGGAATAATGCCGAACCTATTTGGTAAAACAATGCACCGTGCATATTCCATCTGCCCAGAAATTCAAACATAAACGTATAGGCTGTAGCCAATACCATGCCTGCAGTAAAAATAAAAATCCAACGTAAACGAATTATGCGGGCTTTGTTTTGTTCGGTACTTAAACGCGCTATTTTTTCTTTTCTATTCAAAATCGCTAACACCATAATCATGGCACCGATTTGAATGGCAATCAAACCCAGCAACAATACAGTATGTGGAGGAGAGAAAATCTGAACGTCTAGTCCATAAGTATTATGCCACCAGTCGTCAAAAGGAGCAGACGTCCCTGCTGCAAAACCTCCCCAAATACAGAGCATTCCGCCCAAAGAGCTATAAAAAATACCCCAGAAGTTAACCATCTTACCTTTTTCAGCAGCATTACCCCAGAACGAAGTCTTGAGTACCTGAAAACCTGAGATAATACCTGCGAAGGCAGCACCGATGTAAATTAAATTGTGTGGAGCAGAGAACAATCCGTCTCTTCCTATCGTCATGTGCCATGCAATATCCCATAGGATGCCACTGATAACCAAGCACGAACAAATAGCTACCACATATACATACATAGGAATACCCAAAAGGAGGCTAGCAAAACTTGTTTTACTTTGCTGGGTGTGCACAGCAGGATTAAAAACGCTTGTTGATTCCATATTGTTAAATAAATTTTGAAGAGATTTTATTGAAAATAGGTAACTAAATTAATGAATAAAACCAAGATAATCAGGGAGTCTGCCAAATTGTTTAATATCCTAGATGCCAAAAAGCATAAAAGGGTTGCAAGAAGTTATTGACAAGCAATTGTATTACTCCAGAAGTCTTGATAGTTTTGTATAGGGAACCTCACCCCTCAGCTAATTAAGCATCTTGCTCTCTTCTGAGAGAGTAGGGTTGTTAAGTTTCAACCCTTCCTATTAGCGGGTGACTTAAGTCACCCGCTAATAGGAAATGAGTATAAAGACTAGCTTATAGAACTTAAGAGCCCTCCTTCAAAGAGAGGGGTCGGGGGTGAGGTTTTGTTTATTAATTTAAAAAACAAAATATGGCAACTTGGTATTTAGGTAAAATACGTTACCAACGTGAAGATGAAGCGGGTTCTTTAAAAACAATCAATGAGGCATACTTGGTAGATGCCGTTTCTTATACCGAAGCAGAAGCTAGGATGTTTGAAGTAGTGGCAAGTAATACACCTGACTTTCAGTTGATTAATTTGACTAAAATGAAGCTGAGCGAAGTTTTCTTTGAAGAAAATGGCTCAGAAATCTGGTATAAAGCCAAGGTGCAATACATCACTTTCGACGAAAAAACACAAAAAGAAAAGAAAGTACCCCACATGATGTTAATCAATGCTGAAAATCCAAAAGAGGTGTACGAGGCTTTGGTAAAAAACTTAGGAAATTTAAACGATTATCTGATTACAGATATCAACATTACTACTATTTTAGAGGTGTGTCCGTATGTTCCTGAAAACGAGCTACTGAAAAAAGGTAACTTCAGACCCGTAGCCGAAGTATTGGCCGAACAGGAAAGCCAATTGGCAGATCAAGCGAATCAATCATAAATGAAAGCTTAATGAATAACGAAGAAATTGTCGCCTTACTTGAACTGACGGTAAAGCTGCTTGAATTACACGACGAAAACGAATTCAAAATCAAAAACCTTGGTTTTGCAGTGCGTGCTTTGGATAAAACTACCGAAGATTTACTCAATATGTCGGTAGCTCAATTATCAACCTTGCCAAGTGTTGGGAAAAGTATTGCGACAAAAATTGAGGAAATCGCCCGAACGGGTACTAGCCAAGAGCTTTCTGAATTGTTGGCTCGCACGCCCGAAGGTGTGTTGGAGATGCTTGCCATCAAAGGCATTGGCCCCAAAAAAGTACGGGCGATTTGGAAAGAACTCAATATTACCGATACCCGCGAATTGTTGATAGCTTGTGAAAACGGTCATGTAGCAAAATTGAAGGGCTTCGGTGAGAAAATCCAAAATACCATCAAAGAATCTATCTTGTACGCACAGTCGAATACAGGGAAACTTCGAATGGAGAAAGGAGAAGAGTTGGCTCAAGTATTATTCGACGAACTAGAAGGACATTTTGAACAGGTGTCAATCGTTGGTGATGTCAGACGCAAAAACGAAATCGTAGAAAGCATTCAGCTAGTAGTGGGGCATGACAAACCTTGGGAAGTGCAGCAATTTATCAATACCTTACCGATGCTACAACAAGACGAAAAATCGTCGTCGCCATTTGCTTGGCGTGGACATTTTGAAGGCAAAGGCATCGACATTGAAATATTGATTTGTTCGCCAGCACAGTTTGTCAACCAAGTGTTTATCTATTCGGCTTCGCCCAAACATTTGGCTACTCAGCATTTACTCAAGACGGTTCAAAAAGAAAGCTTTGAATCGGAAGAAGCCATTTATGCTAGCGTGAATGTACCTTATATCATTCCCGAAATGCGTGAGGGCAATTTCGAGTTTGATTGGGTTCAAAAACATCAGAATGAGGAATTGATTACGTGGGATGCCCTAAAGGGTATTTTGCACAATCATTCTACCTACTCAGATGGTAGACATACCCTAAAAGAAATGGCAGATTACTGTCGTGAATTGGGGTTTGAATACTTAGGTATAGCCGACCACTCTAAAACGGCATCTTATGCCAAAGGGCTTTCGGAGGAAAGGATTTTTGAGCAACATGCCGAAATAGACCGCCTGAATCAGCAATATGCTTTGATGACCGACCGCCCTTTTAAAATCTTGAAAGGGATTGAGTCTGATATTTTGGGCGATGGTGCTTTAGACTATCCCGATGATGTACTCCAAAGCTTTGATTATATCGTGGCTTCTATCCATCAAAATCTAAAAATGACGGAAGAAAAAGCGATGTCGAGGCTAATAGGTGCTATCGAAAATCCTTATACTACTATTTTGGGACACCCAACGGGCAGACTGTTGTTATCAAGAGCAGGTTATCCTGTAGACTATCAGAAAATGATAGATGCCTGTGCTGCCAACAATGTAGTGATAGAAATCAATGCTAGTCCGTATCGTTTAGATTTAGATTGGCGGTGGATACAATATGCCTTAGAGAAAGGCGTAAAATTATCCATCAATCCCGATGCCCATGAAATGGAGGGTTATTTTGATATGCACTATGGCGTAGCGGTAGCCCGCAAAGGGGGATTGACTACTGATATGACGTTTAATACGTTGAGTTTACAAGAAATAGAGGCTTATTTGAAGAAGTAATATTCAGTCTTTACTTTTAGGGCGTGACTTAAGTCACGCCCTAAAAGTAAAGAAACGCAGTCGCTCGTATTTTACGAGTGACGACTATTAACAGGCATCATGCCTGAAATATCAGCCATCAAATCCTGACAAAAAACGGGATGAGTTATGCCAGCTTAGTGGTACAGCTCATCCCGTTTCTTTGATAAAGTTGGAGTGATTAACTACAAACCTTGATATTAAACACTTTCCTTAACGCTACTTAGAGAAAGTTTTACACGCTTTTTGTTGATTATTTTTCTTAGCGGAGTTTCAAAATAGGTATAACTAAGCCCAGAAAATACTATTAAAATGATTAAACTTAAATAAAAAACCACAACTGGATTCTGTATATTAAGGTATTGAATAATTCCACCAGCCCAAATGAATATTGGTACTTGCAGGATATAGATACTATAGCTTATTTCTCCTAAAAATACCAAAACTTTATTGTTTGATATTTTTGTTAGTACGCCATTATTGGCAGAAATCAGTATTATTAATGGAATGAAAATGAATGCTAACATGCCATTATGGTAATTGATACCAATGTTGAATTTCAAGAGAATTGACAATAAGATGGTTAGCCCGATAATATGCAAATCATAGTTTCTTTCTTTAACTCCCTGCAAAAAATATATCCCTGCAATATTTCCTATTAAAAACTCACTTAAATGCATCAATGGAAAATAGTAAAGGAATTCATGACTTTCTGTACCAGCGCCATCATAAAAAGAAGAATATCTCAACGCATGAAAAGCGATTTGGCTAATAGTAAAGAAAACAAAAATTGGAATGACTACTTTATTAAGAGGATATTTTTTATAGAAAAAGTTAAAAATAAAAGGGAAAGTAGCATAAAAAAACATCTCTACCGATAGAGACCATCCTGGGGAATTAAATGATAATGCATATCCAGGAATATAAGTTTGAATTAATATAATATTTAGTATTAATCCTTCATAATCAATTGGTTTATGTCGAAGTACTAAAGAGGCTAAGAGTATTAATATAGCTAAGAAATATACGGGATAAATTCGTGCAAACCTTTTTTTGATATAATCTCCAAATTCAATCTTTTCTTTATTGCCGTATGCAATAATCATTACAAATCCCGAGAGGATGAAAAAATAACTTACTCCTATATTAGCTTGTCTGAATAAAAAATCTACTGTAACATGATTAAATGGGAAAATATCCTTGCCATAATGAAATACAACAATTGAAATTGCTGCCAAAAACCTTGTAAATGTTAACTGTTCTAGTCTCATAGTTTATATATGTGTTATTTTATAGTGTTTAGCGATAATGAATAATTGATGGCATCAATTATTACGTGTTGCTCAGTCTGTTGACGGTATTTAGCATAGAATCTTATTTTTATGCAGCGGGTATTCGTAATGTTTAGCGGGAATTACTCGTAATGAAAAGGAACTTATAGGCTAAATTGTTGATATTTTTAGTTGATTATTAACTCCATATTTTAGAACTAGTTAGCATTATTTTATCGCAAGGCTCAACAAATATAAAAGAAAAACTGGAAAACCTATTCTTTTAAGAACGATAAGTGTTTTTAGTATATATTTTCTTGATATTGTATTGTTTTATGGCAAATTGCTGTAAAATAATACATATTATAAACCATTAATATTGACTTTATCTTACAGAATACTTCATATTTTAACGTGAAATAATGCATTTTTGAGTTTTATTGTTGGAGTAGAAAATTGACAATAAAAATCTTTTTGCTCTTTTAAAAGCTGTGGAAGACCGCCTATTTTTGTTGCTTATTACCATTTTATGAGCTAACTATCTATAACACTTAGCTATTTTGCATCCTTAAATCTTATACCCGCAGATTTTCGCTGATTTGATACGCTGATTTGCAGAGATTTTTAGGCAAGCACATCTTGTATCTACTATCTTGTGTCTAATATCTTCAAGTCCTAAAGTCTAATAACCCTAAAGTCCTCCAGTCTAAAATCCCATCTTCCAACTCTGATTTCTATATTCCCCAGGTGTCAGCCCTGTGATTCTTTTAAAAATCCTTGAGAAATATTGTAGGTTATCAAAGCCAGTATCCTGAGCGATATCGATAAACTGTTTGTTGGTCGTGGTGATAAGGTATTGAGCCCGTTCAATGCGTTTTTCGAGAATATATTTAATGGGGCTTTTACCCAAACTTTGATGAAATATCCTTGAAAAATAATCTACGTTCAAATTGGCACGATTGGCTAGTTGACTGACCGAAAGCTGCTGATTGATATTAAGTTGGATATAACTAATGGCATCCATAATGACAGATGGAGTAACATCTATCTGATGGTGTTTGAAAGCAGGCGGAGCAAGGAATCGTGCAATCAATTGAAACAGAATCCCTTGAGTTTCATAGCGAATAGAAATACTCTGTAGGTTGTTCAACTGTTGGTATTCCTTATAAAAAATGTCTTTTTCATATACCTTCGGGTTGTCTGACCTATTGATGCCTCGTCCAGGATTAATGGCTAAAATCCGATGAAAATTAGCAATGTCTGTCGCAGTCACCTCTAATTCCATCACTGTTCTGGAATGCGTAAACAGCGATAAACCATCGGGTGATTCTTCAAAAAACTGGATAAAATACTGACTCAGAAAATTGTTACAGGTAAGGTTACACAGTGTAAAACTAGGAATAAGGTACAGATGTCCTGCTTTTAAGTGAATCGTTCCTTCTGCGTTTGAAATCGTCCCTTCTCCACCATCAATATAATATAAACGATAGTAGGGACTAATTACATTATTGAAGTTCCAGCTAGTATCTAGTTTAACGTAGTCTACATTCAGTAAAGAAAAATAGTTTCTAATTAACATCTTCGCAATACACTTTAGATTTAATGATGAATCGGCTACCCGATATGTTTATACGCTCCTGTTCCCTTTAAGAACGAGAATGATTAGAGGACTTCACCCACAAAGTCATGTCATACCCTATCAGGTTTTGAAAAGCAATAGTCGGAATTGTGCAAAAATCTGTCAAATTTATACAAAAAAATAACAATCCGTAGCTGATAAATTTGTAGGTATCAAGTAAAACAAGATTAAACCGAAAAAACGTTTAACATGAATAGAAGAAAACTTCTCCAAGGCTTTGCCTTAGGGATACCTAGTCTTTTGGCATCCAAAAGCTTTGCTAACAATATCTTGCCTTTCGCTGAAAACCACAAAGGATTAGAACCCATCGCTTCTGGACCATTTAAACCTACGTGGGAATCTCTTCAAAGTTACCAGACACCCGATTGGTTCCGTGATGCAAAATTTGGAATGTGGGCACATTGGGGGCCTCAATGTCAGGCAGAGGCAGGCGACTGGTACGCCCGAGAGATGTATATGGAAGGGAGCAAAAAATATAAGTACCATCTTGAAAAATATGGACACCCTTCGGTTTTCGGATTCAAAGACGTTATCAATGTTTGGAAAGCCGAGCAGTGGAATCCTGAAGAATTGGTGTCGCTTTATAAAAACTGTGGTGCGCAGTATTTTATGGCTTTGGCGAATCACCATGATAACCTTGATCTCTATGATAGTAAATATCAGAAAAACTGGAACGCTACCAAGGTAGGCCCCAAGAAAGACATCATTGGAGGTTGGGCAAAAGCAGCCAAGAAAAATGGTTTGCCATTTGGAGTAAGTGTACACGCCGCTCATGCGTGGAGTTGGCTTGAAACCGCCCAGAGATCTGATAAAAACGGGCCTTACGCTGGTGTACCTTATGATGGTAAACTTACTAAGCAAGATGGCAAGGGAAAATGGTGGGAAGGACTAGACCCTCAGGAACTATACGCCCAAAACCATCCGTTGAGCGAAAATAGTCTGGACAATGGGATGATACACAAGCAGTGGCATTGGGGTAATGGGGTGGCTGTTCCTACCCAAGCTTATATCGAGAAGTTTTATAACAGGACGATAGATTTAATCAATAAATACAGTCCAGACCTTGTGTATTTTGATGATTCACAATTGCCTATGTGGCCTATTAGCGATGTTGGCTTGCGAATTACTGCACACTTATATAATAAAAGCATTAAAGATAAGGGTAAACTAACAGGGGTAATTAATGGTAAAATCTTGGATGAAAACCAACGGAAAGCCATCATCTGGGACATAGAAAGAGGACAAAGCAACAGCATTGAGCCATTTACTTGGCAAACCGATACTTGTATTGGCGACTGGCACTATAATCGTGGACTCTACGACCGTAAGGGTTATAAATCAGCCAAAACGGTTATCCATACATTAATTGATGTAGTCAGTAAAAACGGTAACCTGATGTTGAATATTCCTTTGCGTGGAGATGGCTCTATTGACGAGTTAGAACGTAAAGTGGTGGAAGACATAGGCGTATGGATGAGGGCGAATGGAGATAGTATCTATGGCACACGCCCTTGGAAAATATTTGGTGAAGGCCCTGCACAAGAAGGAGCGGCGGCATTAAGTGCTCAGGGCTTTAATGAAGGCAAAGGTAAGCCATTTACAGATAAGGATATTCGGTTTGTAGTAAAGGGTGAAAACCTGTTTGCTACGGTGATGGGATGGCCAACGACAGGAGAAGTGCTTATTAAAAGTCTTGGAGCAAACAGCCCGTATCGTTCATCAAAAATTAATCAGGTAGTGTTATTATCGACCCATCAGGCATTAAAGTTTGAACAAACTAACGAGGGACTTAAAGTGTTTTTTCCAACATCAATGCCTGAGGAATCGTATGCTAATGCTTTGAAGATTAGTTGAGTAGATATCGGTATGGTAAAATGGTTTTTCAAACAGAATAGCAGTTGCCCAACCGAATTATGCATCTTGTTCTCTTCAAAAGTAAGATTGTTAGCAAAACCCTTTCTATTAGCGGGTGACTTAAGTCACCCGCTAATAGAAAGGGTTTTGAAGATTTCTCGCACTTATTGGTATTGTCAGCAACAAGATATGCGACAGCAATACGTTCACGTATTGTGGCTAAATGTTTTGCTCAGATGTGCTTTGTTATTCTTTTCTATTAGCAGGTGACTTAAGTCACCTGCTAATAGAAAAGGAAATACAATTTAAAACTTCAAAATATTATTTTCAATATCATGATAAAGCAATACTGACCAATGTTCTTCTTTGGCTTGTTGTTCCCATCGTTCCCTAAGTTCCTTTGCTTTTTTGCCATCAAAATCGCTTTTATAAGTTAGGTGAAATCTTAGGTAACTCTCTTGCGGAAGGTTGTCTGCTCCATAAAAAACAATGTCCCAGGCTTGGTCCGAGGCTTCTTGAATCCAGAACACTTGATGAAAGAGCGAATGCCCACCCGTTACTTCATACGAAATATAGTTGTCTATAAGTCCCTTATGATTGTCTAAAAAATGTAAATTAAGGAGTAACGCTAATTGCGCTAAAATGGCTTGGTTAAAAGATGGATTATCTGGTTGGGTTAAGGCATATTCCAATTCTTCTTTTTGAAGATAGATGGTAGCATCGGGAAAGTTTTGAATAAAAACATCGTCTTTAAAATATCCAATGCCTTCAAGATGATCTTTGTGCAAATGCGAAAGCAATACTTTGGTAATTTGGTGGACTTCATACCCCGCTTGCTTTATCAGATAGATAATTTGTGGCTGATTGTCTTGCCAAAAGCCCAAGCCAGCATCTAGCAGAATAACATCGTTATTGGTAATCACCAAAAACGGACATACTGCCATTTTCAAACTTTTAGCATCTATCTGTTCAGCATTTTTATGGGTAACATTTGTAAATTGCTTTTGTTTATTAACGGCATAAATGCCTTCGTTTAATGCTATAATATCCATTTTTATACAATAATATTCAATTTATCATCCACATATACGCCCCTTGTATAATTCCTAATCAGTCAAAAAGAAATTATTAGGATACTAATTAGCAAACATAACGGTGACGATTACAGTTACACTTTTGAGAAAACAAAGATACAATAAATGATAACCGTAAGAACAAACGTCTTTTTTGAGGCTATTATTTACCCTTAAGCCCTGCCAAAGTTTTAGGCTTTTTGCGTTATCTTTCTGAAAAACTCTGCCATGAAAAGATTTTTACCGATAATCCTGTTGCTGAATACATTTACTTTATGGGCTCAGACAGACTCTAGCCTAAAAGTTACTGAACTCCAGCCCGTAGTTATCAGCTCGTCACGTTTTGTAGGAAAAGATATTCAAACTCCTCTGGCCGTCTCCGTTATCGACCAAGCACGTTTACAAACAGGACAATCCAAGCTTTCGATGTTTGATGCCCTTGGAGCGGTGCCTGGGGTTTTTGCGATGAACTCCGAAAACTTTGCTCAGGATTTACGCATTTCTATTCGGGGATTTGGAGCAAGGGCATCCTTCGGTATTCGTGGGTTGAAGGTAGTGATGGATGGTATTCCAGAATCTATCCCAGACGGCACTGCCAAAGTAGGTAATTTAGATATGGGCTTGATGGAACGTGTAGAAGTAATCAAAGGCCCTACAGCAGGGTTGTATGGCAATGCTTCGGGGGGAGTTATTAGCCTTTTTTCTGAAACTCCGAAACAGTTTTTTGCGGAGGCTCAAAGCACTTTTGGCTCTTTTGGTTTTCAGCGTCTTCAATTTAAAACAGGGCAGGAGATTGGGAAAGTAATCTATTTCGTCAATGCTTCTAGGCTCACGAGTACGGGTTATCGTGACCATAGTGCTTTGGAGCGTAATTTCTTGAATGGAAAATTGATTTATAAGTTTTCGGACAAAATAAACCTGACCGTTTTGATGAGCTATGTAGATAGCCCCAAAGCAGAAGACCCAGGAGGATTGACCCTAGCAGAAATTGATAAAAACAGACAGCAGGCTCGCCAGACCAATTTGGATTACAACGCTTATGAGACTTTTAAACAAGCCAAATTTGCCTTGATTTATGACCAAAAAATTGGCGAAAAACACCAAATTAGTGCAAGAGGGTTTTATTTGAATAGAGATTTTAGTAATCAGCAAGCTTTTGAAGCGAGTGGACAAATAGTCTTTAAAAGAGATTTTTCGGGTGGAGGGTTTAACTATCAGTTTACCGATAAAAAATACAGGCTAAAAGCAGGTGTTGATCTTGAAAATCAGCAAGATAATCGACAAAGATATGATAATAAAAAAGGAGAAAGAAGTACGCTGAGGTTAGACCAAATAGAAGAATTTAGCAACGTAGGAGCATTTATTTTGCAAGAATATACGTTCAGTCCGAAATTTAGGCTTTCGTTGAATACTCGCTTTGATGATATTCAATTAAAGGTTTCGGATAAATTTCAAAGCGATGGCGACCAGTCGGCTACACAATCATTTCAGCGATTCAGTCCGATGCTCGGCTTTTCATTTTCACCTAGTGCCAATCAATCCATTTATACCAATATCTCCAGTAGTTTTGAAACGCCCTCTTTGAATGAATTATCCAATAATCCACAGGCCACGGGAGGTTTCAACCCTGAGTTAAGTCCGCAAAAATCAAGAAATTTCGAGGTAGGTTACAAAGGCATTTTAAACAAAAAACTAAGGGTAGATTTAGCTTTGTTTACCATTGAAGTGCAAGACGAAATTGTACCTTACCAACTAGCAGGACAAGCAGGTAGAACGTTTTTTAGAAATGCAGGATTATCTAATCGCAAAGGCATAGAAGCGGGTATCACCTATAAAATAATGGCAGGGTTAACGACTTATTTGAACTATACCTACTCGGCTTTTGCTTACAAAGAATACCAGACTACTGTAGGGAAATTCGACGGAAATACCTTACCAGGTATTCCGAAACATAATATTTATGCAGAGTTCAGGTACTTTACCAAATCAGGATTTTTCACGATTGCTCAGTTAAGAAGTATCAGTAAAATCTTTGCCGATGATGCCAATACCGTTACTAATGATGGTTATTTTACTGCCAATGTCAGATTGGGCTATCGAAAGTCAATCGGTCATTTAGTCCTTGAACCTTTTGTAGGGGTAAATAACTTAAGTAATACTATTTACAATGCGAACGTACAAATCAACGCCACAGCGAATAGATACTTTGAACCCGCTTCGGGAAGATTCTTGTTTGGTGGAATTAGTGTGAGGATTTAGATAAGCTATCAGCTTTCTGTCGTCGGATTTCAGCTTAAATTAAGCTATCAATATAATTTATATTTCATAAAATCTGAAAGCCGACATCCGAAAGCTGATAGCTTTTTTCCAAAAAAACTATTATCTTTGTACACTCATTGAATAAATGGGGGCGACCGGTATTGACAGCTTGTGCAGGTCGGTGGTAAGCACGTCGGGAGTTGGTCTGATCTCCTGTTAAAAATTAGTCCGAAAAACAACCGGCAATACTCAGTATGCCATGGCAGCTTAATCCTTAAGGGATTTCGTTTTGGATAGTTATCAACGGAGTTGGAGCTATTCGCCACACCCCACTCGGCTAAACTCTGCCGCTGGGATACGGGGTGTCGAAACGCAGAGTCGAATGTTGTGATTTCTCTAAGCAAACATTTAGTACAGAGAGGATAAGGATAGATTAAGGTCTGGCTTGAACCCTGCCTATCTCGAAAAAATAATCAAGACTAAACGTGAAGAAAGCTATCGAGTTCCTTGTCTGGACGAGAGTTCGAATCTCTCCGTCTCCACTCCTTAAAACCGCTTATACATTGCGTATAAGCGGTTTTTTGTTTTTTATGCCTTTGTTGGTGTTTTTCCACCAACAAATCGAGTAAAGCGTTGCTGTCGCCAATGTTGCTGGTTAACAAACACCAACAACGGCATAAAAATTGAGCATTTTAATTGGGATTAAAAACACCAACAAAGGTGAAATCAAAAACACTTATCCCTAGCGAGGGACTTAAGTCCCTCGCTAGGGATAAGTGTTTACAACCGTGGTCTGTGGCACACAGAACAAAGCTAAATATTGATGATTTTATCAATCAAAAAAGCTAAGTATTGTGTTCTATGTGCCACAGACCACGGTTTGAGATTAATAAAAAAACCACCTTATAATAAAATTAATTTGATTGAAATAATAGTAGCTAGAGCCAAAGAGTTATACTTTTTGGCTCTATTTTTTAATGCTTGTCTGAAAATTATCTATTTTGACATTATTATATAAAAAAATGATAATTTTATCAGTATATTTTACTATTTATACCTTATTACTTGTGTCAACACGACACAATGAGTTTTATTAAATATATTCTTAGCGATAGGCATTAAAATCTTTCAATCCATTTGGCAATCAAACCTTTCCATAGCGATGATTTAGTACTTTGGCAAACCTTCAAAAAAGGTGATAAGAAAGCCTTTGCCAAAATTTATCAGCTATATGCCAAGCCTTTGTTAAACTATGGTATTACTCTTAAGATTTCTTCAAACCTTACCGTAGTGGAAGATTGTATCCAAGATATTTTTTTGGAGCTATGGCAAAGTAGAGAAAACCTTTCTGATACCGATTCTATTAAGTTTTATTTGTTTCGCTCCCTCAAAAACAAATTGATGCGGACGGTAAAGTATGACTTCACTAAACATGCTGATGAAATAGAAGAGAATCTGGAAGCATTGTTTGAAGCATCTTTCGAAGGGCTAATGATTGAAGAAGAAAATCAAAAAGAACAATTAGAAAGACTTGAAAAAGCCTTCGGACAATTATCGCAACGCCAGCGAGAAGTCATTAATTTAAAATTTTTCCATCAATTCTCGAATGCCCAAATCGCAGAAATGATGGAGCTTAATTATGCCTCTGTAGGCAATCTTATCCAAAAAGCATTGTATGCTTTACGCCAGTCTATCCACTTCCCGGCACATTTTCTGCTGTTTATTTTTAATTTTTTGATTAGATAAATCGCTGATTTATTAGGACTTAACTTTTTTGTATAAATTAAATGTAAAAATTTATACAAAAAATAGGATATATTTTTGTTGTCCTTGTCATTCTATAATTAACTCACACATATACTATGAACTACTCTAAATTCGATACCATAGATTTTGTCAAAGATGATTTTTTTTGTCGCTGGGTACAAAATCCTGATAAACATACGAATGAATTTTTTCAGGATTTTCTACACGAGAATCCTGAAAAAGAAACCATGATAATGGAGGCGAAATCAATGATAAAAACGCTTGCCTCTATTCAAAATACCTCCATCGATGAAGATGCTTCTGTCGCAAAAATCTGGCAGGGTGTAGCATCAGAAATTGAAGTTTCAGAAAAATCAAACAACTGGGGAAGATACCTTTGGCAATTGGCAGCATCTGTCATCCTATTAATTGGCGTAGGCTGGTGGATGAATTATCAAAAAGAAGCTGACAAAATATTTGATATTCCACAATTATCAGCCCGTAATGATGGTGCAGAGTTTGTCGAAAAAGAAAATACGGCTGACCAACCTATGCACGTGATGATGACTGACGGGTCGGAAATAGTATTGGAAAAAAATGCTAAGATTCGTTACCCCAAAGTTTTTGAAGCAGATAAGCGAGAAGTGTTTTTGGTAGGAGAAGCTTTTTTTGAAGTAACCAAAAATCCTAAAAGACCATTTTTGATTTACACCAAAAAGTTAATTACCAAAGTACTGGGTACAAGTTTTACCATTAAAGCAAACCCCGAAATAGAAGAGGAAAGAGTAGTCGTGAAAACAGGGAGGGTTTCGGTGGTTTCGCAGTTAGAATCAAAAACGGTTGAAAAAGGCATTCATTTTTCAGAAGCAAACGGCATTGTCGTGACACCCAACCAAGAGGCCATTTACTCATCATCCACCGCCAAATTGATGAAGAAAATAGTTACTACACCAACCATACTGACTACAGCTTTACAAAAACAAGTATTTATCTACAAGAATGCCTCGCTAGCCAAAGTATTTACCGATTTAGAAAAGGCTTATGGCATTAAAATAATTTATGATGAAAACCTTTTTGAAGAATGCACCATCAACGGAAATCTATCAGATGAAACCATGTTTGATAAACTAAACAGTATTGCCAAAATTACAGGAATAGATTACCAAGTAGTTGATGCCCAGATTATTGTATCAGGAAAAGGATGCGAATGATTGTTTAGTGACAAATAATTGATATTGAATTTGCTTAGAAATTTTAAAGGTTTTACAACCAAAATTTTTCTATTATTCATGCGTCAGCATTTAATGAATTTATACTGTTTGAGCGATAGCGAGTCGGTTCGCCGATGCGATTATAAATTCTTGACTTTCTTTTGCGGTCCGCCGCGCGGTTACTTTTCTTGTGTCAAGACAAGAAAAGTAAGGACTTTGAAATAAAAGGATTTGTTTTCCCTCATTAATTAAATTAAGCAATATTGTAAATACTGTAACTCAATTATAAATACTCTAACTCAAAAAATATCTCAATTATGAAAAAACGTATTACCAATTCCTCCTGAAAAAAAGAAAAGCCGATAAATGTTCTCACCATTTATCGACTTGATACCATTCCCTTCCAGACGCGAATCAAACACTTCCTTAGGAAGAAGTGTTAGGGAATATTTTTGCCAATTTTTCCAAAACAACAAAAACAGTACAATTTATGAAAAAAAATCTATTAACGTTAGCAACGTTGCTATCCATTATGAAAATTTCAGCTGGACAGATATTAATTGCTATTGTCTTCACTACGTTATCGTATGCTAGTGAGGTAAGCGGACAAGATATACTGCAACAAAAGATAACTGTGCGTATCGAAGAAAAAGGATTGTCGGAAGCACTTTCAGCGTTGGAAAATGCTGCGAAAATCAATTTTTTCTATAGCCCAAAGAATATTAGTGCTAAACGAAAAATTAGCATAGTGGCCAAGAATCGTGAATTAAGAGATGTCTTAAAAGAACTATTCACGCCACTAAGCATCAGTTATGAAATTCAGGGCGAACGTATTCTGTTGAAGAAGAGTAATGTCAGCATCGAAAAAAACGACCAAAGTCTTGAACCTCAATTAGAGCTTCAAGAGCAAAATATAACAGGAACCGTAACCGATGAAAAAGGAGAGCCTTTAGTGGGAGTAAGCATTACGATAAAAGGAACAACCAGAGGAGGAGTAACGGATGATAAGGGCAAATTTAATATTAGCGTCCCTGACAATAATAGCATTTTGGTTTTCTCATTTATAGGCTATAAAAAGCAAGAAATCTTAGTAGGTAAGACTTCCGATATGAAAGTTCAATTGGTTGTAGATCAATTAAATTTGGATGAAGTTGTCGTAGTAGGATATGGTACTCAGAAAAAAGTAAATTTAACAGGCTCTGTTTCAACAGTGTCGTCAAAGGAAATTGCAGATAGACCCATCACACAATCATCCCAAGCTTTAGCAGGTTTAGCCACTGGCGTTTCAGTGTCGCAGGGTTCTGGACAGCCCGGTAATAATGGTGCTAGTATTACTATTAGAGGGATAGGTTCGTATGGTGCAGGGGGTGGCCCTTTAATTTTGGTAGATGGTTTAGCAACTTCTATTAATGACGTAGACCCTAACAATATTAAAAGTATCTCTGTTTTAAAAGATGCCGCTTCGGCTGCCATGTATGGTAGTAGGGCTGCCAACGGAGTAATATTGATTGAAACAAAGCGAGGAGAAAATGGAAAAATGCAGGTTAGTTACAATAGCTATGCGGGCTGGCAAAAACCTACTCAACTTCCTGATTTTGTTGAATCGTGGGAGTTTGCTAAACTTAGAAATGAAGCAAATGTGAATGCTGGTGCTGGTTTGTCTTATACGGATGCTGAAATTGAAAAATTTAGAAATGGGTCAGATCCAGACAATTATCCGAATGTCCCACATCTTAAAAACCTACTAACTTCTGGTAATGGCTTTCAGACCAACCATAATATGAGTTTTATGGGGGGGAATGATAAAACACGTTATTTATTGTCGCTAGGGTATCTTCAACAAGATGGTATAGTAGCTAAAAATGGCTATTCAAAGTATAATTTTCTATTAAATACCGATAGTAAAATTAAAGATAACCTTACGTTAAAGGTAAGCCTATCAGGATATACTTCAGAAAACCATTCGCCCAGACACTACGAGGGAGGAATGAACCACATGATTAACTTTGCCGTGCGTGAAGCACCTATTTTTGCAGGGAAAAAATCTGATGGAACGTATGGGTATCAAGACAATTACAGTCCAGAGGCTTGGATGTCTAGTGAATCTTTTTACAAAGGTACCAACAAATATTTTTTAGGTAGTACCGAAATTGCATGGGAGTTATTCAAAGGTTTTACGTTGAGTGGAAAGGTTGGGTATAACTATTGGAGTTACTATAATAAAGATTATGCCTCAGATTTTGTATTTAATGCTTTCAAGACGGTCGGTCCTAATAATTTAAGTATATCAACAGGACAAGGACAGCAATTAACCCTTCAATCGCTTGCTACCTATACCAAGCAAATCAACAAGCATTCCTTCACAATATTAGGGGGTGTTTCTCAGGAACAATATGACGACCTAGGGATGTCGGCTTATCGGAAAGATTTTCCCACCAATACCTTATATGAACTAAATGCAGGTTCGGCTACAGGGATGAGCAATTCAGGTTCAGCTTCAGCTTGGTCAATGCGTTCTTTTTTTAGTAGGGTTAACTATATCTACAACGACCGATATTTATTTGAAGCAAATATTCGCTCAGATGCTACCTCACGTTTCCCCGAAAAAGGTAGATGGGGTTATTTTCCTTCATTTTCAGCAGGTTGGATAATTTCTGAAGAAGATTTTTTGAAAAATGTACTTTGGATAGACAACCTAAAGGTAAGAGCTAGTTGGGGTAAATTAGGTAATCAGAATGTAGGTACCTACCCTTATCAAAATATTGTTTCTCTTGGGCAGAACTATTCTATTGGCGGCGTATTGGTTTCTGGTGCTGCCAGTAGCAGACTTAGCAATGCAGATATTACTTGGGAAACCACCACTACCACTGATATTGGAATAGATGCAAGTTTATGGAAAGGCAAGCTAGATTTTACCTTAGGGGTCTTCAAAAAACAAACTTCGGGTGTGCTTTATAGCATAGCAAGTTCAGCTACTTTAGGGCTTAGTACCTCTCCAGTAAACATTGGTGGGGTAGAGAATACTGGTTTTGAGGCAAGTCTAAATTACCGAACAACCATTGGGAAATTTAAACTAGGGGTATCGCCAAATTTTACGATTGTTAATAATAAAGTAACAGAATTAGCCAATGGTCTCCAGCAAAATATCAGTGCTAATTTATTTGTAGGACAGCCACTAGGGGTAACTTATGGGTATATAGCCGACGGGTTATTTAAAGATGCTAATGATGTGGCTACTTATCCAAAACAACCCTATTCAGCAGAGCCTGGTTTTATAAGATTCAAAGATATTAGTGGCCCTGATGGTGTGCCTGATGGCAAAGTAGATGCTACTTACGATAGAACTTTTATAGGCAATACCGTTCCTAAATATAATTTTGGACTTACCCTTACAGCCAATTATAAAGGATTTGATTTGTCAGTATTAATTCAAGGACTTGCAGGATGGAAAAAGCAGATGAATAACTATCAAGCATTTGCTTTCTTCAACGGAGGACAAATACAGAGATGGCAAGTAGAAAATCGTTGGACTACGGAAAACCCTAATCCAAATGCGCTGTATCCAAAGTTAACAAGCCTAAACGAGGGTAGTGGTATTATTCAATCATCTACTTACTGGAACAGAGATGCAAGTTTTGCAAGACTCAAAAATCTACAAGTAGGTTATAGTTTCAGTAATAAATTGATAGAACAAATGAAGATAAGTAGGCTCAGAATATATTTTAGTGGACAAAACCTCCTTTCAATTAATTCATATTACCAAGGTTGGGACCCCGAAATGGCACAAAATGGTGGATTCTATCCGCTCACAAGTGTTTATACTTTTGGTGTAAATGTATCATTCTAAATTATTCTGACATATTTTTTACTAAACAATTGAAAGACATGAAATTCAATAATATATATACAACATTGCCCCCTTTCAAAATAGGATTGGTCTTTTTACTTTTCTTTTCCATTTCGGCTTGTAAGAATGATTATTTTGATAAACAGCCTCTTGATTCTATCTCTGATGGAACTTTCTGGAAAACAGAAAAGGATGCTAATCTGGCCTTAGTTGGATGTTACAACATTGGGGCAGGGTGGTCTGGTGAGGATTTTTGGAATGCACGTGCGGTGCTTTACCTTGATTTAATGGCAGGACTAGGTTCTGAAAAAGAGCTAATTCCAGATCATGTTACCGATGGTACATTGAATGCTTCGTATTGGGTAACAAGCAGTATTTGGTCTAATACGTATAGTAAAATTGCTAAATGCAATAATTTTTTAGATCATATTGATGCAATATCTTTTGATCAGACTAAAAAGAATACAATAAAAGCCGAAGTACGCACTTTAAGGGCATATTCTTTGTTCAATCTGGCATTGTACTTTGGCGACATCCCCTTGCCTAAACATTTACTGACGGTAACCGAAGCTAATTCAATAACCAGAACTGCTAAAGCCGAAGTATGGACATTTGTTGAAAATGAATTAAAGGAAAGTGCTATAATGTTGCCAGCTACTCGTCCTAGTAGCGAAATGGGGCGTATTACGGCAGGAGCTGCCTTAGCGATGCTGGGAAGAGTACAAATGGCAGAAAAAAAATGGAGTGATGCGGCGGCAACGTATAAAAAAATCTTGGATAGCGGCGTTTATTCGATAGAACAGGGTGGTTTTAAAAAGTTGTTTATTCAAACTGGAGAGAGTAGTAATGAGATAATTTTGGCTTCACAATATCACGAGGATACTTATGGACACGTAATGTTGCAATATCTTTATCCAGAAAGTTACGGAGGGTGGCACCAGTTCTCTCCCTATAACGAATTAGTACAATCTTATGAATGTATTGATGGTAAAACGGTTGAGGAATCTCCCTTGTATAATCCGAATGCCCCATACGATAATCGTGACCCAAGGCTCGACCAAACGATAATGATATCCGACCGCACCGTATTTAAAGGGGTTAAGTATGTTTCAAGACCAGAATCTAATTCACCTGATAGAATGAGTAGATACAACTGGAGTGGCTATTGTATTAATAAATACATGGATTCTACGTTTGCAGGAAATTTAATGAACTATGGCGGTAACTTTACCTTGATTCGCTATGCGGAGGTACTTTTAAGTTATCTTGAATCAAAAGTAGAAGCGGGAGATGCTATCAATCAAACATTATTAGATGCAACCATCAATAAGGTTAGGGGTAGAGCTACTGTTAATATGCCTCCAGTAACCGTTACAGACGCTAATTTATTGAGGACAATCATAAGAAGAGAACGCAAAGTAGAATTGGCATTTGAGGGTATTCATTATTACGATATACTGAGGTGGGGTACTGCTGCAACGGAGCTAAACGGACAGTTTACAGGGATGAAACTTACCAATTCTCCAGCTACTTATAAGGATTATCCCGTAGATGCTCAGGGCTTTTTATTGTATCAAAAGAGGGCTTTTGTTGCTGGGAAAAATGAATTATGGCCAATTCCTCAATCTGAAAGAGACATTAATAAAGCCTTAACTCAAAATCCGGGATATTGATATATTTAAAACGAGGATGTAAGAGGTTATAGAGCGTTTTTTTTAAATAAACAAAGAGGTCAAAAGTTAGCTTTTGACCTCTTTGTTTTTACAGCCATCGAACTTCAACTATCTGAAAGTTAATGACTATACATTTTATATAATTAACTTGTGGTTTCAATTATTTTAAAATAGTTTTCATGTGGTTGTAGGTAGCATCGAGCAAGAACAGTAAAAATCTTGAGCTATCAGCTGTAAGATTTTTATTTAAGTTTGACATATTACTTATCTTGTTTGTTTCAATAAGCATCTTGTTAGATGGAATGGTCATAAAGTAAAAAGAACTGTAATATGACATAATCATATATCTTTATTGAATTATTGAATTTAAAATTTGTAAGGTGTTTGGGGAAAGAAAATAAATTATTACTTTAGATAGTAAAAGTAAATATTCTAACAATACAAAAAGTACTACAAGACTTTCGCATATTAGCGAGTTATGTGACATTTTAAGAAAACATTACTCCAATGAAAAAATACATCTATTATCCAAATTTTGAACCCCCAGAAAACGGATGGTTAAAATTTTCGATTCTATATTTGGACAAGTTTGAAAGTATTATTCCTTATAATCGACAACATCTAATTAGTGATGATTATCGAAAACTTCAGAATGAAACCGATTTAGTAGATTTTTTTTCTCCAGAATATAATCAAGGCGAGCAAGCATCATTGAAAGCAATTAATGAAGTAGAAAAAATTTTAAAGAAAACTTATGAATCAAGTTTTCTCTTCAATAGAATCAATGTTTATAGAGATTGGAAAAATCCTCATATATGGGATTATCAAATTTATGGAGAAAAATTTTCGTATTCTTGGGCTGAGTTTTGTGAGAGCGAGAAAATCGGACAAAGAAATTCTGATGGGATAATGTTGCCAAAGAGTCTTGCTTTTTTATATATGACACACTTGGCAAAAGAAATCGCTTTTGAACGAAACGGTAACATTATAACTGATAATTTAGAGTATGACAGATATACAAGTTATGCTCAGATAAAGTCAACAAATACAAATGTTCGCGATAAATTCATTCGTGGTATCATAAAACTTCAAGTTCCTAAGAACATTGGAGATATTCCTTTTGAAACACTAATAGAATTTAGAAATAATAATAGAGAATTAATTAAAAGTTTTAATTCCCAAATTGACATAGTTGAAAATTCAATTGGAAATGGAATATCAGAACAGCAATTTATTGACAACTATAACTACACTTTCAATGAAATAATAAGAGAAATAATCAAATTAGGAATTGACATTGCAACTATACCTCTTACTTTTTATACTTTAGTTCAAAATTCAAATGCATTAAATCAAGAATACATAAAAGAAATTTTAGGAGGATTAAGTATTGTTGGGGGTGGTTATTATGGTGTTAGAAAATCATTATATGACAAAAGAGACGAAAGAATGTGCAAAAAATATTTAGCCCAACTTCACCGAATAAAATAAAAAATATCACATAACAAGTTATTGTCAAAAGCGGGGAGAAACGGTTTTGATTGGACATTTGTGCAAGGGTCAACTTCAGTTCTTTGATAGAACTTTAGTACTGAAAATCTCGCCTTCGGCAATACCCAAATCGTTATGTGCACTCCTTGCTATTCCAAACCCTTGCTGTTCCAAGTCTTTTTAGACTTGGAACGATAGATAAAATGCAGACTCTGTCTGCAAATACGCAATTTTTTGCTTAATAATATTTTCATAGTTCCTACTTACCGTTAATTATGTCCTCTCATGTTGCTTTTTGATTTTTAAATCACTCCAAACCATATAAATCTTTCCAGAAAGCAAGTTGCAAATCTGTAACTTGCTTTTTTAGTATAAACAATCCCCAAATATATGATAAAGTTTAGCCATATTCTTGCTGTACTCTTGTTGTCAAATCAGTTATTGTTGGCACAGTCGAATGATGATATTTCTTCTTTGAATCTCATTAAAAAAGGGGCTGTGCTAGTGCAAGTATCCAAACAATTTACATTTACCGAAGGCCCAGCAGTGGATAAAAAAGGCAATATCTATTTTACCGACCAGCCTAACGATAAAATTTGGAAGTATAGCACTGATGGTAAATTGACCCTTTTTATGGAAAAATCGGGGCGTTCTAATGGCTTGTATTTTGATAAAAAAGGTAACATTATCTCCTGTGCCGACGAGAATAACGAGCTATGGGCTATTAATTTAAAAGGAGAGAAAACCGTATTGTTAGATAATATCAAAGGTCATAAAGCCAATGGCCCGAATGATTTATGGATTGATACCAAAGGCGGTATTTATTTTACTGACCCCTATTATCAGCGTGATTATTGGGTAAGACAAAAGCCAGACATCGAAGGACAAAAAGTATATTATTTAGCCAAAGGAGCTAGTCAACCCATAGAAGTAGATGCTGACCTAAAAAAACCTAATGGTATTGTTGGCACGCCCGACGGAAAGTATTTGTATGTAGCTGATATTGGTGCTTCTAAAACGTATAAGTATGAGATAAATAATGATGGAACATTAGCAAATCGACAACTTTTTGCTCCAATGGGCTCAGATGGAATGACGTTAGATAACCAAGGGAATTTATATTTGACGGGGAAAGGCGTTACTATTTATAATTCTCAAGGGGTAAAATTGGGCAATATTCCAGTGCCATCTAATTGGGTAGGCAATATTTGTTTTGGAGGTAAAGACCGCAAAACATTATTTATTACGGCATCAGAATCGATTTATACTTTACAAATGCAAGTGAAAGGAGTAGAATAGTCTTTTCAACATCTGAGTATTAAACTATGAAAAACTCACGCTTGGCGTAGTCACTACGCCAAGCGCTAGAGTTATTAAAATTAAGGCTATCAGATACCCCCTTTTAGCTTTGATAATAAACCATTACTTTAGCTACTTAAAGACAGATTTTAATAATATAATATTGAAAATGAAACGCGATATACCCATTTTTAATCAAAGTAGTGAAGCCATTGGAGGTATTTATATCGCAAAATTGTCTGTGGACGATGTTGATTCTCATGATAATAAAAAGGGAAGACATCGAGACGATTTCTTTATTTTTTTTGTCATCACAAGTGGCTCTGTAATCATGGAGTGTGATACCGTTAATATTGAAATAGAAGCACCAAGTGTGCTTTTGATGAAGCCCTTTCAGATTCATGCTGTCCAACAAGTATCAGCAGGTTCCGCAGGGTATTTTATCAGCATTGCTCCATTTTTAATTCCCAATCTTTGTTCAGAAATCTTTCAAAATTTGAAAATTTCTGAACAAGCAAAAAGGATAGAAGAACCACTACAAGGAGACTTGATGGCAAACATTGCTTTATTGAATAGTGCTTTTATCAAACAACAATCATACAAAGGACAAATTATCAATGGACTTTTTAATGCTTTGGTGTACCATTTCTCAAATTTATTTCAATCGTCAGAAATACCTACGCCTGAACGTAAAAATCAATCGTCATTAATTACTACCAATTTCAAAAAGTTAATTTCTAAAAACAATTTTTTAGAAAGCCCTTCTTTTTTTGCTAAAAAACTAAACATTAGCACTACGCATCTGAACGACTGTGTGAGTTTAACGACAGGGAAATCTGTCACATATTGGTTACAAAACGCAATGCTTTTGGAAGCACAAAGGCTTTTGTATTACACCGAAAATGAAGTAAAAGAAATTGCCTATGATTTAGGCTTTAAAGACCATTCCTATTTTTCAAGGCTATTCAAAAAAATAAGTAAAGAAACCCCTCTTGGATTTCGGAATAAATTCCGTGAATAGTCCTATCATCTCCCTTGCCTATTCAACCATCTATTGCTGTTTTTGTATCAATTTTGTAAGAGAATTAATACAAGAAAAATATGCCGTCGATACCCAAAATAATAGGCGACTTTATGGAGTTAACGTTTAGTAGTAAAATCTGCAAAGTAAACGTTGTTTCAACTGTCATGCCAAGTCCCAGCGTAAAAATCGTTACGTTTAAGGGAGTATTTCCACAAGTGAAATTCAAAATTGGACAAGCCATCATCATTAGAATAGATGATACCAATTACCGCAATTACACACCCAGTAAATGGGATAGTGACTTAGGGACATTTGAAGTGATTTTCCATGTTCACAGCAATGGACCAGGAAGTCATTTTATAGAAAATATACAACAAGGTGACCAAGTAACCGTTGGTTTGCCCCGAGGCTTTAATATTTATAAACAGGAAGCAAAATATCAATTCTTTTTTGGAGATGAATCTTGCATTAGCGTGTTTAAAAGTATCAAAGACGAAATCAATCATAGTGAAAACAATTATCTAGGTATTTTAGAACTAGACAACACATCATTAGAAGTGCCAAAATCGTTAGGATTGATGGTGGATACCGTCCCCAAATCAGTCAACAGAGCTGAGTTTGCCATTGAGACTTTAAACAAACTGGACGATAAAATTTGGGAATTGTGGCAGAACGGTTTTTTTTATTTGATGGGTAATGCCAAATCAATCCAAAATTTCAGGAAAGCACTAAAAGACAAAGGTGTATCTAGCAAAAACATCTATACCCAACCGTATTGGGCAGATGGGAAGGTGGGGCTTTGAGTGATGAATTATAAGTGATGAGTTTTGAGCGGTATACGCTACAGTTTAATTTCAATTCTTTCCTATTAGCTGGTGACTTAAGTCCTACTGATTACCCACAAGTATATAACTAACAATCAATCTCTTATCCCTAGCGAGGGACTTAAGTCCCTCGCTAGGGATAAGAGATTCACGTAGTCAGGCTGTGACATGAGGCGACCAAAGCTCGATTTGAAAGGCGATTTAAGCCTATTTGAAACAATTTTATCAAAAATTACATCTTCATTTCAACTTTTTTAAAAGATGTGGGTAATCAATAGGACTTAAGTCACCAGCTAATAGGAAAGGATTTTGAGGATTATCTTATTAACCCTTTGCTGAACCTACTTATTTTTTAAACAAAAATTTACAATCTCCTGATAGTCTTGTTCAACCTACCTTTATCATCATAAATAAAATTTCCCTTTTCTGAACTATTCAAAATCACTCCAATTTTAAAGCCTTATATTTCAAAAAATGCGTAAATGCCTAAAGTTTTGCTATTAATACTTACAATGATATTTGTAAATTTCAATCTTTGATTTTCGCAAACCTTACTTTGTTTTTTGCAAACAGAATGGCTACTTTTTGTCTCAACTTTGTATCATTAAAATAAAACAACAAAATGGATACAAAGAATAAAATTGCCTTGATAACAGGGGGAAGCAGAGGCTTAGGTAAAAATATGGCTTTAAGCATGGCCAAAAAAGGGATTGATGTAATAATTACTTATCATACGAATGTAACAGAAGCCCAAAAAGTAATTGCCGAAATTGAAACCTTAGGACAAAAAGCAGTAGCCCTTCAGTTAAATACAGGTGACATCAAATCGTTTGATGCTTTTTTTGCAAATATCACTACTGTATTAAGTGACACATTTAACACAACTCATTTTGATTTCCTTGTCAACAATGCTGGTACTGGTTTGCATACCCCAATCGCCGACAATACTGAAGAACAGTTTGACTCACTGATGAACATACACTTTAAAGGTGTGTTCTTTTTAACACAAAAAGCATTAGCATTACTTAATGATGGTGGACGTATCGTTAATATTTCAAGTGGTTTAGCACGTTTTTCAATTCCTGGTGCTGCCGCATATGCTTCTATGAAAGGCGCAGTTGAAACCTTTACAAGGTATTTGGCAAAAGAATTAGGGTCAAGAGGCATTACTGCCAACATTGTTGCCCCAGGTGCTATCGAAACAGATTTTGGTGGAGGTGGTGTAAGAGACAATGCCGCCATGAATAGTTTTGTAGCTTCTGTAACAGCATTAGGTAGAGCTGGACTACCTGATGACATTGGCGGTGTGGTTGCCTTTTTATGTTCAGACGAAGCCAGATGGATAAATGCACAAAGAATAGAAGTATCTGGAGGAATGTTTATTTAATAATAGTCTTCCTAACGGAACTATAACTATCCATTATAAATCGGTTTTCTGACCGATTTATAATGGATTTTTTTCCGCCATTGTGGGTGTTTTCACCCACAGCTCATGCGTAAGCAACGCTTCAAAGGTAAAGTGAAAAATATAACTTGTAAGTTGGTATGTTGCTTCCGCCAAATCTTGTTGGAGACAACTCCATAGCCGTCAGGCTAAGTAAAAAATATTATCTTTGCTGAATGAAAAAACATGATTTCAATGATATAGACTTATCATCAACTTGTTTCAGGGATTTATGTAATTTTTTTAAAGCAGAAAGTATTGAGCGATTAGGCAGGGAAGTGAAATTTATAGAAAGAAGTACATCACGTTTAAGTGCTTGGATGTTTTTACAATTGAATACTTGTTTGGTCAATAATGGTAAAATGGATAGTCTAAATGATTTAGGGACAGCATTATTTAAGATTTTTGGAGTTAAACTGACTAAGCAATCTCTAGATGAGCGTTTTAATATTCATGGAGTTAGCCTTATGCGAAAGTGCTTTGAAATGGTTTTTGAAACGATTTTGTCAGCTTCAAGGAATAAAGAACATTTTGCTAGTGGGTTTAAACGTATTATTTTACGAGATGCTACAAGTTTTCAATTGCCTCCTGATTTAGCAACTTACTATCAAGGCAATGCGGGAGATACCACAGGTAGTGTTATTAAAATCCAACACGATTTTGATTTATTAAGTGGTAAGATACTTAAGTTAGATTTTCGCAATGGGAGAGAAACAGATACCGATTGGTTGAATCAAAAAGGTATAGATGTTTCTGCTAACGATTTACATCTAATGGACTTAGGCTATTACAAATTAGCTCATTTTACAAGCATTGCTCAAAAAGGAGGCTTCTTTATTAGTAGATACAAAGTAGGAACCTGTCTCTATACCAAAGATATTCAAGGAGAATATGTAGCATTAGATTGGGCTGATGTTTTCAATCAAATACAAGGAGATGATTTTGATAAAGAGGTATATTTAGGTAGTGCTAAGGATAAACTCAAAGTGCGTTTACATTTACAAAAAATACCAGAAGAGATTGCTCAAAAACGTCTAAAGAAGTATGAAAGTAAAGAGAAATACCAGTCAAAAAATAAGAAAAGGCTCTATGAAAACTCTGATTTCAAAAAGGAATTGGCGTATTATAATATTTTTATCACAAATGCACCACAGGAATTACTGAAAACAAAACAGATATATCCTTTTTATAGGCTTAGATGGCAAATTGAGCTACTTTTTAAAATTTGGAAGAGTGTTTTTGAAATTAATAAAATAGGAAAAATGAGCATTGCTCGATTTGAATGCTACCTCTATGGAAAGCTAATCTCTATTCTATTAAGTGGATATATTCAAACCCTTTTTAATGATTTCATTGAAGAGAAGATAGACTTTGAACTTAGCGAATGGAAAGCTTACAAAATTGTAAAAAAAACTTAAATGTATTGTGGGGCTATCTCCGAAAACAAATGTCAGGACTGAAGAAATGGTTGAAATGTATTTTTGAAGAATTATGGATAAGAGCTAAAAAAGAGAAAAAAAAGATTCAGCCAAAACTATACAAACCTTACACAAAAGACATTATCAACTCTTAGCCTGACGGTTATGGAGACAACTCCAACAAGGGCAGAACCTACTCAAAAAAAGCACTTATCATTATACACAAACATGATGATATTACTAATCTTTATATTTTGATTTTAAGTATTCGGCTTTTTATTCTACTTTTGAATTTTGCAAATTAAGTAGGATATGAAATCGACATCCATAGAAGAATTTTATCGCGAAATTAACACTTTACTACCAGATGGAATCAGTAAAGAAATTGGACATTTTAATGTCTTTGATGTGGAGGCTTTATTTGAAAAAATGAAGGAAAAGAAAATAATGCCTTACAACCGTCGAGCGTACTATAAAATCAGTCTGATTAGTGGGCAAAATCGAGCAGAATATGCTGATAAAGTAATTAATATTGAAAAGAATGCCCTTTTGTTTGCTACACCCAAAATTCCATATCATTGGGAACCTGTAAACTTTGACCAAGCGGGGCATTTTTGCGTTTTTACAGAAGAGTTTTTATTGAAAAGTAAAAGTGGGGTTGTGTTAGATGAATTGCCTATTTTTAAAGCAAATGGCTATCCTGTATTTCAATTGTCGGACGAAGACCATTTAGAAATTGAAGCAATTTTCAAGAAAATGCATAAGGAAATCAATTCAAACTATGCTTTTAAATATGATTTACTCCGTAATTATGTGATTGAACTAATCCATTATGGACAAAAATTACAACCAGCCACCATTTTATATTCAGCCCAAAATGCTTCAACAAGGGTAGTCTCTTTGTTTATAGAATTATTAGAAAGACAGTTCCCAATTGAATCACCACAACAGCAATTACAATTACGTTTTGCCAAAGATTATGCCGACCGTTTGGCAATACACGTGAATCACCTTAATACTATTTTAAAGGAACATACTGGCAAAACTACAACCTACCTAATAGCAAGTAGAATAACCCAAGAAGCCAAATATTTACTAAAACAAACCAACTGGAATATTTCTGAAATATCCAATTCGTTAGGATTTGAAGAAGTAGCCCATTTCTCTAATTTTTTCAAGCGTCAGACTACCTTTTCCCCAATCAATTTTAGGGTTTAGTTAAATTATTTTTTTTCTTTGTTTTTTGCAAATCCTCCTTTGATTTTCGCAAGCAATAGTAGGAAATTAGAGACTGTCCCTTCGCTAAGCGTAGTATTTCACTACGTCAGGGAGTCAAGCGTTCTTAGAACGCAGCGTCTAGTAATACGCAGAGTCCAGAACTGGACAAACGTATAAAATGCGTTGCATTTTTGCAATTTAACATTGCAGTTCACACTGACGTAGTGAAACACTACGCCAAGCGGGGGTAAAAAAAGCAAACAAACAATTATAAGTAAATGAAAAAGATATATACTATTTTGGTTACTGTATTTTTACTGTTTACAAATCACAGTAAAATATTGTCAAACATCCCTATTGTCAATTTATGTATTCACAACAGGGAAACTTCATCTAAAATAACTCAAGACTTTGATTGTTGTATAAAAAAGTTTGTAGGTCAATATAATATTGTCTTTTTGAAATTAAAAAAGGCTAAAGTTAATGATATTGAGTTTGATGAATTGAAAAAGAAAATCAAGGTAAAAGGGCACAAAAAAGTTTATGGAGGCAAAGAGATAGATAGATTCTTTAATATTATCCTTACAGATGAGAATATGAATACGTACAGAGTAAATGATACTAAAAATGACTTTTTAATTATAAAATCTAGAATATCAGGAGCAACTAAAGCGAATACTCTTTTAAATGCATACTTGTTAATAAATCTAAAGAATGGGAATGTAAAGCTTTTTGAAAGTTTAGGAGATCAAAATAATACTATTTATTATGATTCAAGCAACAACTCTATGTCGTTTTTTGAATTTACTTTTTCTAAGAAGTTTTATGAGAAAGGTCTAATCTCTATTAGTATAAAAAAGGGAGATTTTTTAAAAAATACTTCTACTATCATTGAAAACACTTATAACTCTTGTGAATGCAAATAATCCCTTGCTTAATGTTGTGAAACACTAATTTAAGCAAAGGTTTAGTTGAATTGTTTTTTCTTTGTTTTTTGCAAATCCTCCTTTGATTTTCGCAAGGATATTTTGTTTCTAAAGTATAATCTTTGTGTTATAGTTACAATCAAACAAAAAGCAATAAATATGAAAATCATTAGCGGAATCTTGATAGCCATTACAGTGTTTTTAAATGCCAAACATGCATGGTCTGCTCTTACGATGAGCATGAAACCCGAAGAAACAAAGATGCTATCTGACATCGGTTTAAGTCAAGGATTTGTTTTACCGATAGGTGTAGTGTCATTAGCGATATGTTTGTTAGTGTTATTTCCTCAAACCTATTTTGCAGGTAATTTACTGAATGCTATTGTCATTTTGCTAATTATGGCTATGGCATTAAATACCAATAATATAAAAACGGCTTTAATCGAAATACCTTTTTTATTAATGCCTTTGATAATGATTTGGCTGGGGCATCCTTTGAAAAAGTAAACACTACGCCAAGCAGGGGTATTTTTCATGGCGAATATGATAAGAACAATATTAATAATGATTACCAATTTACCTGAGACCAAAAAACCTTGGTGGAAGTTCTGGTGATTATTAATTGTTATTAAATCATAATCCTTAGCGAGGCACTTAAGTACCTCGCTAGGGATTATGGTTTGACCCTATTTCTTTGAAGAATAAAGTTTTTGTTGCTACCTACTAAAACTTCAACGTAACATTTCCTGTAAATTTAGCAGGTGCTTGTGGTGTTAAACGTACTGACCAAGCTTGCTCGCTTGTTAAGTTATCAACTTTAAAACCTATACGAAATTTGCTGTGGTCATAAAAAACAGTAGTATCAAACATGGTATAAGAAGGTATAATAACCTTGGCTTTTTGTGTATTTGTCTGGAAAGAAGAACTACCTGAGTTACCCCCAAAACCAAGACCTAAACCTTTCAAGTTTCCTTTTGAAAGACGATAGCTAACCCAGAAATTAAGGGTTCTTGGAGGACCAGACAAAGCAGGGCGTAATCCTTGAACAGTTTCATCTGCTTTGGTATATTTACTATCGTTGTAAGCATAGCCCGCTACGATGTTGAAACCTGTAAATGGCGTAGCCGTAAGCTCAATTTCTACCCCTTTGCTTTCTTGCGTACCATCTTGGATTGAATAATTAGCATCCTTTGGATCTATTCTTAACACATCCTTTACCTGAATATCATAATAACTAATGGTTCCTACTAATTTATGGTTTAACACATCTGCCTTCACACCATATTC
Source organism: Arcicella sp. GW822-FHT02H01 (assembly GCF_058802005.1). Lineage (NCBI taxonomy): Bacteria > Pseudomonadati > Bacteroidota > Cytophagia > Cytophagales > Flectobacillaceae > Arcicella > Arcicella sp. GW822-FHT02H01. The sequence continues at coordinate 4,328,456 of NZ_JBXANT010000001.1, forward strand.
AAGTTGGTTAGCCTGTTCTGGCTTAAATGGATTTCCTTGTGCATCCGAGCCATTTCTATTGAAAAAGCCATTCATGTAGTTACCAAACAACGAAACTCTATCTTTTACCAATTGATAGACTAAGCCTAATTTAGGAGAAAGCGTAGTCTGATTGTAAGTACCAGTAGTCACGGCCGTATTGATGTTATACACACCTTGGTTGAAATAACGGTCTACCCTTAAACTAAGCATCGCCATCAATCTGTCGTTAACATTGAATACATCAGAGGCATACATTGCGTAGGTATTATCACCATTGTTTTCTGCACGTAAAGTTCCTGTAGATGCCAAGCCGTCTATGGTTTGTTTGGTTATTTTATACGTATTTCCTGGATTGACAAAATTAAGCGTAGGTCCGTTGATAGTAAGTCTATCGAACGAGTTTGAGTTATTGTAATAGTCTAACCCAACAACCAATCTATTACGGAATTTGCCAATTTGGAAATCACCAATAAAGTTTTGCTGAATATCATTTGCAATAAAAGCCGTGTAGCCTCTGATAACGGATGCCCTTAATGTTGTATCTGAACGGCCATTCAATGCTGAGATATAGCCATTGATAGACGAGCGTGCTCTAGAAATAATCGTTTGTGAAGTCCATTTATCCGAAATCTTATAGTTGAATTGGGCAAATATATTCATCATTTCCGTTTGGTAGGTAAGGTCATTTGCCCCAAATAAACGGTTGTAAGGAAACTTCATATCTACAATCGATTGCGTTTTGTTACTTCCCGTAAAAGGGTTAAAACGCACTACCGAAGTTGCTTCTGCCTTACCAAGCTCTACGTCAACCAACAAAGCCAGTCGGTCTGTGATTTGGTAAGAGAAACTAGGAGCCAAGCTCAAAGAATTGGTAAAGCCCATATCTTGGAAACTTTTTTCAAAAGTAGTCGCACCATTTAAGCGGAATAATACCGTTTTATCTGCATTAGCAGGCGTATTGATGTCGAATACCAAACGGTTGTAATTCCAGCTTCCGCCAAAATAGCCTACTTCGCCACCAAAACCATTGTATGGCTTTTTGGTAACACGGTTGTAAAGTCCCCCATAACTACTTGATACACTCGTACCGAATAGTGTAGCAGATGGCCCTTTAATAGCTTCTACTCGTTCAATATTAGCAGGGTCGATAGAAGAAAAAGCCTGTCCAGCTACACCATTTCGGGCATTTGGTTCTGTTTCAAAACCTCTTGAACGGAACGTTACTCTACCTTGGTTCGCCAACATCGGAATGCCTGCCCCTGGCACATTTTTACCGATACTTCCTAAGTCAAGCGCCATTTGTTCTTGAATCAATGCTTTCGGGATGGTATTATATACTTGTGGGTTTTCAAGGTTTTTAAGGGGTAACCTTGCTATATATACGCTTTCTTTATGAGAAAACTTGTTAGCACTTCCTACTACTGTTACTTCTTGTAAGGCACGAATATTTTCTTCAGTAAGTTGGTAGTTAAGTGTAGCGGTTTCACCTGCTTTTACTTCCACAGCAATATTTTTTTCTGCTAAACCAAGCATCTGAATGGTGATGGTATAATTACCCGCTGCAACATTAGCAAATTGGTATTGTCCATCAACATTCGTAAGGGTTGCCTTGTTCAACTGCTTGATAGAGATAGAGACAAGCTCCAAGGGAAGGCTCTCTACAGACGTAATGCGTCCTGTTATATTCCCAGTGTTTTGGGCAAAAGTAGCTGTTAATGATGCCAAGAACAACGCAAAAAGTAATAAATATTTCATGGTGATTAAATTGTTAAAAATACGATTGTGATAGGTTTTTCATAGTTGAAAAACTGTAAAAAATAAATGAAACGTCACCTGTAACTACGACTTCTCCAGCCTCTGTAAAAGTTGCTATCTTTTTCAGTGGGAAGTTTTTATGACTAGATGAGATTTACTTCTCTGAACGAGAAGGGTAGGAGCGGTTGCCGATTGGGTAAAAGTTAAAGCAACCTATATTCCAATTAAGAAATAGTCTCTTTCATACTTTTGTTAGTGATTAATGTTTTCTTTTTTGCGCCATAACCATTTCTGCCCCACCAAATCAAGAAGCCAGTTACTGGAAGACTTGTGGCGATTAGACAAGCGATGAAATATAATATCTTAGAGAAAGTACCAAACAATTCGCCAGTGTGAATAAGCTTGGCAGAGGATACAATTTTTTCACCAAGGCTTTTTTGTGCAAAGCTGTTTAGCACAATTACCTTGCCCGAATATTGGTCTAATATCACACGGTCGAGACCCGCAGAAGTTAAGAAACCAGATTTATACTTTAATACATTCACGGTACCTAACGAATCTTTGGGTAATGTAATGCGGGTAGTGCCTTGGTATGGATAAATAGTATTTAATTTATCCAGTATTTTCTCAAATGCCAATGGTTTAGTTTCAGCATTGATATAAACAGATTGTTCAGAAGTTTCTTTTGGACTAGGCTTTTTGCCAGTCAATGTTTGGGAAAAGGCATTTTTGTACCATGTAAAGGCGAAGTAAGGACCCGTCAAAGCCATTATCGTAACAAAAATAAAGGCATAAAAGCCTAAGGCCTTGTGTGTATCAAAATTTACACGCTTGAATTTAGCATCTGTTTTAATCTTGAAGCCCGCTTTCCAAGCACTAAATTTTCCCCAGTTTTTTATTTTGGTAGGTGCCCACAACATTAATCCCGTGATTTGTAGAAAAATCATCATGATACATGCTACGCCCGTTATTACTCCTCCAATATCATGGTTTTCTATCAACAGCCATCTGTGCAATTTTAAAGCCGTAGCGAAAAATTCAGCAGTAGGCGTTTGGGCATCGCCTTGAATTACACCCGTATATGGATTTACCAGATAACTCTTTGTTTTTTCTTGTTTAGGAGCTTCTTTCTCGTTTTCACCTTTCCCTTTAGATGCCTTTATTACTTTTTTATCGTCACTGGCTTTGTCTGATTTTTTATCTTTTTTGGGTAAGATGGTAAAAGTCCATGCTTCATCAGCATTTTGAGGAACCTGAATAAGGGTTACTTTTCCGTTTTTCTCCTTAGCAACGGCTTTCGCTAATTGATTGACAGGAAGTATTGTTGTTCCTGCTTGTAACTGAATTTTGAATTTGTCTTTATCTACCCATTGCGTAATATCTTTTTGGAAAACATATAGTGTACCCGTCAAACACATGATTAATAACACAATAGCACTAGGTAAACCAAGCCATAAGTGAATATCATAAATGAATTTCCGAAAAGTATATTGTTGTTTCATGGTTAGTTTTTATATAAATACGCACTACAAACAGCGTTTTGTTTATGCTGATGGAATATGTTTACTACTTCTTTTTATCATCTATTATAGGCTAAACAATCTTCATTTTTTTTAATCAAATCTTTTAAAAAGAATATTTATTTAGATTTATTATAAATAATGAACAAAGCTAGTTTTAAAAATACTAAAAGTCAATAATTACTTTGTATTTAGTCTAAATAACTACTTAAACCTGTAAAATTTAATATTGGGGAAAATCAAATTAAATAAAAAGGAATCGTTCGGCAAATTTGTTTAGATACACATCTATAAAACTGCCAGATAGAAATACAATGTTTTGTCATGAACATTCTAATAATATGATAGTAATGTTTATTCTTGTGTATAAAGAAAATATCCATACCCTACAGACCCTCCAATATTCTTTCATAAAATCCAGTATAAAAATTATGTTGTATTCTTTATAACATTAAATCTAATTTTATAATAAAACAATGAGACAAAAGTTTTTAAGTATTTTATTCATTATCAGTATTTTATCTTTTTCGTCATTTGCTCAAAAAGAAAAATGGACTAATTTGTTTGATGGAAAAACCTTGAAAGGTTTCAAGCAATTAGGAGGGAAAGCTAAATACAGTGTAAGAAATGGAGAAATTGTAGGCACTACCGTAAAGGATACTCCTAATTCATTTTTATGTACCGAAAGCGATTATGGCGATTTTATTTTAGAACTAGAGCTTAAAGTAGCTGATGGTATGAATTCTGGAATTCAATTCAGAAGTTTGTCGAGCCCAGATTATCAAAATGGTAGAGTACACGGCTATCAAGCAGAAGTTGACCCTTCAGAGCGTGCGTGGTCGGGTGGAATTTATGATGAAGCTCGTCGTGACTGGTTGTATATTCCGAATATCAACCCAGAAGGTAAAAAAGCCTTTAAATTACACGGACAGTGGAATAAATATCGTATCGAAGCCATCGGAAATGTAATTCGTACTTGGGTAAACGATGTACCAGTAGCTAATTTGGTAGATGATATGACAGCAAAAGGCTTTATCGCCTTGCAAGTGCATTCTATTTATGGAGACATGAAAGAAGGCATGGAAATAAGCTGGAAAAACATCAGAATCCAAACAGAAAATTTAAAGCCTCGCCCGACGGATAATACGCCAGTGGTTAATTTAACGTTAAATACTTTATCTGCACAGGAAAAAGCACAAGGCGTAAAATTATTATTCAATGGTAAAGATTTCACAGGTTGGAGAGGCGTTCACCAAGACAAAATGCCTGATATTCACTGGAAAGTAGTTGATGGAACAATCAATGTTAGTCCGTCAGATGGCTCTGAAACAGGCAACGATATTGTAAGTACCGAACAGTACGGGGCATTTGAATTAACTTTTGATTTTAAATTGACAGAAGGTGCGAACTCAGGCGTGAAATACTTTGTGAATGAAGCCTTTGATTCTAATGGTAAATCTGGAATTGGTTTAGAATATCAAGTATTAGATGATGAAAAACACCCAGATGCAAAATTAGGCGCGGTAGGAAACCGTACGATGAGTAGCTTATATGATTTGATTCCTTCGTATAAATTAGACAAGCGTTTCCAACGTAAAATTGGCGAATGGAACCAAGCGAGGGTAATTGTATATCCAAACAACATTGTACAACATTGGTTGAATGGTTTCAAAGTAGTAGAATATGAACGTAATAGTAATATTTTCAAGGCTTTAGTTGCAAGAAGTAAATACGAGAAATACAATGGCTTTGGTGCGGGCGAAAAAGGAAACATCCTTATTCAAGACCACGGCAATAATGTATCGTTTAAGAATATGAAGATTAAAACATTGTAATAGAGTGATTAGTAATTTTTTGGTGATTAGTAATTAGTGATTGGTAATTAGTTTAAAGTGAAGAATAAATAGGGAATAGATTTTATGGATTTTACAAGACTTAAAAACTAATTACTATTTAACAATCACTTATTTAGAATGCTAATCACTAATCACCAATTACTAATCACAAAACAACAACAAATAAACTATGGAAAGAAGAGAATTTATCCAAAAAACAACCTTTGCTTCCTTGGGAGCATTAACATTTAGTGCTAAATCATACGCTAAAATTATCGGTGCAAACGACCGCGTAAGAGTAGGTTGTGTAGGTTTTTCTGACCGTCACAGATCTTCTCACGTAGGGCCATTCAAGGCTTTACAAAAAGAAATGAATTTTGAAATGACGGCTCTTTCTGATTTGTGGAATCGTCGTAGAGAAGAAGGTAAAGCCTATTTAGATAAGCAATTGGGTAGCGATGTAAAGGTTTTCAGAAACAACGAAGAGCTTTACGATTCTAAAATGGTGGATGCCGTATTTATCTCAACTGCCGATTTCCAACACGCCTTACACACGGTAGAAGCCGTAAAGGCTGGTTGTGATACTTACACTGAAAAACCATTGGCTGAAACCATGGAAGATGCACGTGCGGTATTAAAAGCAGTGAAGTCGTCTAAGCAAATTGTTCAGATTGGTTCACAACGTAGAAGTGGTGAAAACTACTTTGCTGCGGAAGATTTTATCAAATCAGGTAAATTTGGCCCGATAGTGATGGTAGAATTGATGTGGAACGTAAACCAACCAGAACGTTGGAGAAGACCAGAATTGGTTAAAAACTTGAAAGAAACAGATGTAGATTGGAAACGTTATTTAATGAACCGTCCTTTCGAAGCATTTGACCCACGTAAATATTTAGAATACCGTTTATTCTGGCCATATTCTTCTGGTATTCCAGGACAATGGATGAGTCACCAAATTGATACAGTTCACTGGTTCACAGGTTTACCACACCCAAGAAGCGTAGTAGCCAACGGTGGTATTTATCAGTGGAAAGATGGTCGTTCGAATGCAGATACATTAACAGTAGTATTTGATTACGGCCCATTAGATGACCCTAAATCAGGTTTCCAAGTACAGTTTACTTCACGTTTCTCTAACTCAGCAGGCGAAACGAAAGAATTGTATTACTCAAACGGTGGTATGATTAACTTAGATACCAACGAGATTTCAGCAACTGGAGGTTTAACAGAAGGACATGCTAAAACAATGGGCTTGAAAGCTAATTTGTTAGCACCGATGAAGCTAGAAGGTCAGAAAGTGGCGTCAGAAGCAAACACTGGTGGAGACCCATTGACGTTCAGTCACATCAAGAATTGGATGGAATGTGTACGTTCGCGTAAGCAAAGCCATGCACCAATTGAAGCAGGATATTCTCACTCAATCGCAACAATCATGTCGAACGCTGCTTACAGAACAGGCTTGAAAGTTACTTTTGACGAGAAAACACAAGAAGTATTAGCAGGCGGAAAAGTATTCAAATACTAGTTTGTAATACATAAGTTTAGAAAACAAAAATTGCCCATCAAGCCTTTGGTTTTGGTGGGCAATTTTTGTTTTATGCGTTAGATTTACCTTTGTCGGCAATTAATCTGCGATTAAGTAAAATTGCACAATGGCATCAAATTTTACTATAAATTGTACGTTGTCTTTCCAATATATGCCCAATACAAAACAATAGGAGGTGTATTTGGGTTTTAATTTTATGGAATGTGTCGTTCAGACATCATTTAGTTATTAGTTATGTCAATTAAAGAGTCATGATTTATTTTGCTCAGAAAAATTGCCCATAATTTGATATAAAAACCACATAATAGTACAATTATGAATGAGTATGAAATAAATAGATTACAAGAAGTAAATACTTACTTACAACTTGATTTTGACGCCATCCCTGAACTTCAACAAATTACAAATTTAGCTTCAAGATTATGCGAAACACCCATTTCGCTCATTACTTTATTAGGGGAAAACTTTAATTGGATAAAAGTATCAACAGGCGTAGAACAAAAACAAGCATCCCGTGAAACATCATTTTGTCAGTATGCGATACAGCAGGACGAGATACTAATTATTAATGATGCCACTAAAGATAGTCGATTTGATACTAATCCCTTAGTGCACACTGCCCCTAATTTGTGCTTTTATGCAGGGGTGCCTTTGGTCATGAGTAGTGGTTATAGGCTAGGAACTTTATGCTTATTTGACGTAACGCCCAACGATTTGACAGAGCTACAACAATTAACATTAGAAGTGCTGTCGAAGCAAGTAGTTTGTTTATTGGAATTAAAATTGAGTCAAAAACGACTATTACAAAAAAATCAGGAGATAGAAGAAAAAAATATTTCTATGAGGCAAATTGCCCAATTACAATCTCATGAAGTGCGCCACCCACTAACATCAATTATGGGGCTGGTTAATTTAATTAAAGACGGTTTGTATGAGGTAAATGACGAATGGATAAAGATGATTAGTGATGCGACAAGCATTTTGGATAATAAAATCCGTTCGATAGTCAATGAATCAATGGGGAATAAGGATGTCAAAATCATGCAATTTAACAAAGCCATCGAAGAGATTGAAGATTATGCTATTCTATTGTTAGATGTAAACGGAAATATTGAAAACTGGAATATAGGAGCCCAAAAAATTAAGGGATATACTTCGGCCGAGATTGTAGGCAAAAGTTTTAAGAACTTTTATTCATCAAAGGATATAGAAAATAAACTACCAGAAACATTATTAGCAGAAGCTAGACTAAACAAAGTTGCTAGAAATACAGGCTGGCGTATCAAAAAGGATGGCTCGCGATTCTGGGCAAGTGTTATAATCACAAGTATCCATAACGAGATAGGCGAAGTGATAGGATACATTAAAGTAACCCGCGACCTAACGGATATCAGGCACGTCCAAAATTCGCTGGATATATCAGAAGAACGAAACAATAGAATGATTGATGAAATAGAAGACTACGCTATCATATTATTAGATGATAAAGGAATTATTGAAAGATGGAATAAAGGAGCACAGCGCATTAAAGGATATACTGCCCAAGAAATAATAGGTAAAAGTTTTAATGTTTTTTATAGTGAGGAAGATATTCAAAAGGGATTTCCCAATTCATTCCTTGAGCAAGCCAGAAAACATGGAAGGTCTTATCATGAAGGGTGGAGGGTGAGAAAAGATAAGACAAACTTCTGGAGTTCAGTAGTATTGACTGCTATACATAATAATGATAATGAAGTGATTGGCTATGTAAAAGTAACCAAGGATTTGAAAGATAAATAGCAGATTTCCCTTAGTAATTTTTTAAAAACAAAAGACTGGTACAAATGATTAAGAAATTATCGATTGTACCAGTCATCATTTTATATTAATACATTGCTTAAGTAATAATTCGTGAATCATTACTTAACTGTTTGTTATTAGCAATAAACAAATTGTAAAGGTTGATTGAAAAGCTTAAAACATGAGGAGCAAAAATTAATAATTGGTTTTTTTCAGATTGCTCTTCATTTTCCCCCAAAGACACTCGCAATATCTCCCCAAGGCAAATCGGAATCAGGATAAGAACAAGAACATTAAAGACAACTAACAAGAGGTTAACTGTCAATATGCTAACTCTAGGAGAAAGTATTTTATTTATTTTTTGCATAAAAAAATAAATTGATACTGCTAGTACGCTGTGGATTAATAATATTGTATTCATGTTCGCTGATTGTTGTTTGTAGTGTTAAATTTGTTTAAAAGTTTAGAAACTTCTCTTAATTTCAGATACGTAATTATTGAGGAAAAGGTTGTTTGTGGATTCAATTTTTTTTAAATTTCTTTTGAGATGGCTAGTAGGTTATCTTAATGCAGTGGTATTTGGAAGTGCTGTCGAATGACGAATCAAACATAATCTTAATTAAAAATATTTCCTATTATTAACGTTCATATTTATTAAACGGTATTTTTACTCAAGAACAAACCTTAAAGTTACATTCATAGTATGACTAATATTATACTCTTTTATATTCAAAAGTAATTAAATAATCATGCCACGGGTGCATAGTGATTTACAATAAAGTTAGAATAACGTATATACTCATGGCATGACTGATATTATACTCTTTATTGTCAAGCTAGCTTAGTAGTCATGCCATAAGAATCCCTTCTCTAATGTCTAAGGAGTTTTAAGATTTTTTCCTAATAAAGTATGTTTGAACTAAATTGCCCAAAAAGATTTGAGAAGATTGTACTTCAAAAGCTAAGGGTTGTACTAAGTCACCAAAAAGAGGAAAACCTCCACCAAGTAAGAGGGGAAAAGTTGTAATAATCATTTCATCTATCAAATCTTCTTTTAAGAATTGTTGAATAGTTTTTCCGCCATCTATATATAAGCGAGTATATCCTTTTTGGTGTATCTGCGAAAGAATATCTGCCAGTGTTCCTTTCATGAGAAATGCTTTCTCATGATGGCTTTCAGGAATTTCAGCGAGGGTATTACTCAATACAAAAACAGGTTTGTTATAAGGCCATTCGCAATCAAAACCGCAAACAGTCTCAAAAGTTACTCTACCCATTACGAGGGCATCTATACGGTTGAAAAAAGCATAATATCCCATATCATCACCATCAGGATTGGCTATAGAATCTAGCCAAGCAATACCACCATTTTTGTCGGCAATATAACCATCAAGACTTTGAGCAATATATACAGCGTTTTGTGTGTTCATGGATTTAAAATACTAAAGTCGTTGTTTGAAAAAGTAACTATTAAATAAATCTTTCCTATTGTTTAAACAATTTAAGCTTTTGGTGAAAAAGGAGATGGTATTACTAGAACCAATGAAACGTTATTTAATATTTAAATAGGCTAATTAAAGGTAAAAGCTTGTCCAATGGTGAGGGGAGGGGTTAGTTAATTTATAAATAGTTTTATCTCTTTCGTTCAGACTTGAATAATACTTACTAAATTGTACTAAGTATTCTTCCCCAAGCCCCATTCGCCAAAAACAATCTTTGTCATTAATATTAGGAAATTTTATCCAAGGTGCTTGCATAGCATTTTCAACTGGTTTGAAATGCCCAAATTCTTTTAAAAAATCTCTTGTCTCCATCAATACAAAGCCAAGTAGATTTTGACCACGCCAAGCATAAATATTTTCAATGTCATTGTTATCTGGCGATAATCCCACTCCCCATATTGTATCGACTGGACTCGCCTCTACTAAAATTCTATTCCCTGTTTGCAAAAGAAATTCAGCAATAGCTGGATGCTGATTAAACTTATGAATATTTCCTAGTCTTACAATATCGAATTTTTTATCATTCCAAATTTGTTCGTCATATCCCATTACTTGCCTACCCAGCTCTTTAGCTTCTCCTGGTTTGTCGCAATGAATGATTTTATCAAAATTGTTTTTATCACCAAAGAGTAATGCTTTATGAGCCATCATCCAATGTTCTGATGTTTTGTAAGTCACGTCATTGACGGTGAAAGGGCAGTGAAACCATTGACTAAAACAGAATTTACCAACAGTTTCATTGTATTTATTGGTATGTCCCCAAAAGTATATAAATTTCAAAATGTCTCCATTTTCAAATTTATCAGTTAACCAATTGATGTTGTAGCGAATCATTGTGTTGTGCTTAATGTAGATTTATTTAAAGATAGTACAATCATGGCATGATTGATAAATATCCTTTATTTTCAAAGTAGCTTAAGAGTCATGCCAGTCGTGCAGGCAATACCTACATTGCTTTGCCTGAGGAGTTCGTGCGAGTAAACCACAATTGGGGCATCTATTAAAAAATATTTTATCTTCATGTGTTGCTAATATCTTTTTTGCAGTATTTTCTTCAAAGTTATCATAGCCATCTTTCAATAAATTCAATACATCATTATCATCAGTCAACCATCCCTTTTTTTTGTACATTTCAAGCTTTTTTGGACTTTCGTTTCCTTCAAGTTTTATACTTGAACTGTAATGTTTCCATGCAAGTTTTTCTTTATCATTTGAAAGATGAAAAAAATAGTCCATAATATATTTAACTGTTTGTTTGTCCATGATGAGTGTTAATATAAATATGCTGTTTCGTGTTTTCTAGCATTAGAGATAGGGCAATAATAATAATTTTAGTTGTTTTTGGTGAAAGCCTAGAGGATTGAAACAGCAATATTATTATGTTCTAAAACAACTTTCTGAATTCTTTTATGAATCCACCATGCACCTATCGGTAGAATAAATACCATAAGAAAAGTCATAATTGATTTAATATTTACTTTCTTATTTTGTTCCAATCTTAACAGATAAACTGTTAATACAACAGCTAAATAAATGTAGCATATCAAATTAAAATAACCAATAGGAATTGGGTTAAACCCAAATCCCCAACGTAAACTTGTGGTAATCACTAACCATGTTAATGCAAAATTATATGATAGCTTAATTTTAATATTTTTGTCTGAAATAGAAGATAAATGTTTAAATGCGAAATAGAACCAACTTAAAAGAAACATTGTCCAAATCCAAAATGCCAATCCACTATTTTTAAATTGTTTGGGTAAAATCATGTCAGTCCATACCGTGAAAAATAGAAGAAAAACTACTGTTTTATTGCTGATTTGTAAAAAGAATTTCATTTATCAAATTGGTTAGTTTTACACGTAGAAGAGATATTGAATGTGCAAGTAAATAAAAAATCCGAAGGATTAAAATGTTTATAGATAGAGAAGAAGCTTTCGCAAAATTGTTTGACTCCGAAGGAGTCATATTTCCCAATTTATTATTTAGCTATAAATATTGAATCCTTTCAGGATTTTGAGGAGTCGTTATAAAGTTTGTTTATGACGATGCTAAAAAAACTACTTAAGTGTTTCGCTCTTGCTCGAATTAGTTGTGGAGAACCTACTCTCTACATAAATCACAAAAGCAATTCCAAGCGTATAAGCAATTAAGTCAATCCATTCAAACGATGTTCCTATAACAGTTCTGGCAAATTTTGAATGTCCTAAACCAAGTTTAGTAACAATATCAAAGTATTGCAAAACCTCTAATGTAAAAGAAAAAACTAAAACTGCTATGGCTGTTTTAAAAAAAGGAGTATCCAGAAAGGACTTTACAAAACAATAAATCAGTATGACAACTAAAAAGTCGCCAAAATAAGGGCGAATGAATTGATCATGAGCAAACATGGCAATAAGTACTTCTATTACAAATAACAAAAAAGCTAAGATGAAATAATTCCAGTTGAATTTGAGGATACTGCTCATAGGTAAAATTGTAATGATTTATAACTTGGCTAAGTTACCAAATTGCTTTATTGGTGTGGTTATTTTTTTGTATCAAATGTCTGTGTGCTGTTCCAAGTCTTTAGACTTGGAACAGCGAGGGTTATTATAATCCTAATCTTGTTTTAACCTTATCTTGTATGTTGGCATTAAATAAAATTTCAGGTGAGTTTACTATGTCGTTATCAACTGTCAAACCTTCAACACGACAAAATAAAGCACCTGACTCAAACCATTTTTTTATGTTTATCCCTTTATCATTCAAGTTTGGTGTTGATTCAAGTATTACTGTAATATTCTGTCCTCCAGGAATACTTAAATGTGGAAAGGTCTTCCTGTCTTGAAAAAAACTCTTATAGTCATCTGTTGAGTTATTTTTATTCAAAGGAATATTCTCAACATCATCTTTCATTATAGTTTTCATTTCATTTAAATAATCAAATAGAGGCTTCATCTCATCTCGTTCCCAATTGATTGTATTTAATAAATATTCTTCTTCGATATTTTTATCATTAAAAACTTCCAGTTTAAAATAGGGATGTAAAACCACCGCATCTTTTCCATTGTTGTAAATTGTCATCTTAATTTTTATCCTAGATTTTTCAATTAATAAATTTTGAAGATCTTGAAGTAGCTCTTGATAAGTTGATATTCTGCTATTTATATCAGCTAAACATTCTTGAGTGTAGAATTTTAGATTAGTTCGATTATTTTTCCTAATTGTGTAAATAAAATTATTCAGAATTGTTATATCATTTATTGAGGTAGCATAAAAGTCTTTAATCTTCATTTCTCGTTCCTTTATGTTAACAGTAAGAGTATTTGCCTTATTGTCAATTCCTGTCTCTACTCTTGTAATTGCTTTTCCTAACTCTTCAGTCCTTACAGGGATTGAATTTTGGTCTATACTTTTTAAAGTAGCCATAAATAATTTAGCATACTCCGCATTATTTAGAATAGGGAAAGAGCCTAATTCTGTCGGAAGAGTATCATTAATGGAATTTAACAAATTAGCATCTGCCCATTTAGTCAACTCTACTTTTAATTCTTTAAGCCTATTTAATAAATTACCAATTTTTTGTTCTTGGGAAAGTATTTCATGATATTCCATATATTTATTAAATGATACTAATTCATCATTTTTTTGAAGATATTTGTTCGGCAATTCTATTATATCTCCTGAATTGTTATCAAAGGAAATATTTTTCACGCTTATCTGAGGTTTGGGTCTATCAAGAAAATTTTGAAAAAATAAAAATAATACACCTCCAAAGATAAAGGAGATAACTCCAATTATTAGTTCTTTCTTTAATTCTGATAATTGCATATTTTTAATTAGTTTCACTGTCCTCTAAAACCTTGTTTTTCTAAATCTACCAATTCTAAAAAACAATCAAAAATATTCAATTCAAAAATTTCAAAAAACTTATTTTAAAGAAGATTTTCTCGGTATAGTACAATTTACTTTATTGCTATTGTATGGGCTTTGTAGAAATGTAAATGCCTAAGTTGATTCAACAATCTTTAGCCAACAACCCCAATCTCTGTCACATCAAAAAACACCATTTTCCCTTTCGCCACTCCAACATTCACCATTTCATCTGCACCAGTAGATGCTCCTCCAATTCTTAATACTGCATCACACTGACTAATTAGCTTGATAGCAACTGGATGAAATATTTCATTAAATATGGCATCGCCAACTTCTTTTGAACCTGCCGCTTCAATCAAGGGTAAAGCAAACCATTCGCCTAATACTGGAATATGTCCCATTCGGTACAATTCCAACGCCGTGTCTGTCATGGCTTTTACGTTGGCTTCTATTAAAGCTGGGTCGTCATTCGTACCAGATCGATATGGTCCCGCTACTAGTATCATCATTGGTTGGTTATTTGGCATTATAGTATGTTGTTAAGTCTGATATATTGCAAAAGCATTATCGTTTTGGCGTCTTTTATTTCGCCAGTTGCTATCATGGCAAAGGCTTTTTCAAAGGGTAATTCCAACACTTCAATATTTTCGTGTTCGCCTTCTACACCTCCTCCTTCGCTTACTTGCTGACTTTTGTCGTATTCTGCAACAAAGAAATAGAGTATCTCCGTCACTGAACCGGGCGACATATACGCTTCATAAATCTTTTTTACCTCGGTAATCCTAAAACCTGTTTCTTCTTCGGTTTCTCTTTTGATGCAATCTTCCGCATTGTCTTCGTCCAACAAACCTGCACAAGCTTCAATCAACATGCCCGTCGGGTTTCCGTTATGATAGGTCGGCATTCTGAATTGCTCAGTCAGTATCACCGTTTTGTTGGCCACATTATATAATAGAATCACGGCACCATTGCCACGGTCGTAGGCTTCTCTTGACTGTGTTATCCACGAACCATCTTTTTGTTCAATATCGAAAGTTATTTTGCGTAATGTGTACCAATTGTCTGAAAGTACCTCGGTTTTCTTAATTTTGATGCTTGGAATCATTTTATGATTATATTTGATAATTATTGATTATTTTTGAACAAATTAATCATGTTTTTATGAGTTTTCAAAATAGAAAGCAGATAATTCTAAAAATTTTAGAAGAAAGGGGAGAAGCGGAGGTAAAAGATTTTGCCCAAGCTTTAGATATTTCAGAGATTACCATCCGTAGAGATTTACAACAAATGGCTACTGATGGACTGTTGTTTCGTACGCATGGCGGGGCAATGAAGCTTGCTTTGGCACAAATGCCATTTACTTTTGCTAACAAAACGGCCGTAAATGCGAAGGAGAAAGATAAGATTTGTCAGCTAGCAGCACAGCAGATTGAGGATGGTGATATTATTTTGATGGACTGTGGTAGTACTGTTTTTAGGATGTGCCAGTTTATTAAAAACAAGCGGATTAAAGTCATTACTAATTCGTTGCCTGTGGTCTATGAATTGATGAATAGTCAAGTATCAATCAACCTGATTGGTGGAGAAATTGACCAAGAACGCCAAGCGGTACACGGTAGGATTGCCGAAGAACATATTGCCCGATACAAAGTTGATAAAGCCTTTCTGGGTGTTGATGGTATCTCGCCAGAAAACGGACTAAGTGCCTTTGGAGAAGACGAAGCGAGCATTACTTTAGCGATGGCGAATGCTTCTGCCAAGAAATATTTCCTTTGTGATGCTTCAAAACTTGGAAAGGATAAATACTTAACGTTCGCTCCGATTACTTTGGTAGATGTGTTGATTACGAATGCGAAGATAGAGGAGGTGGAGGTTTATAGGGATAAAGGAATAGATGTTTTAATTTGAAGATTTAAAAATGATTTAAGCTTTTGATTTGATAATTGAAATTCAAAATTGATTATTTTAATATTTTCAAATTTCCAAATCTTCAAATTTTCAAATCAGAAAAAAATTAATTGGAAGATACATACAAAACAATAGAAAGTCCCTCAGAAGGACTTTTTAAAGATAAGGGCAGTAAGTTTTTTGCTTTTGCTTATCATATAGAACAAGAGGCTGAAGTAAAAGTCTTGATAGAACCACTCCGCAAAGAACATTTCAAGGCGGTTCATTTTTGCTATGCCTTTCGCTTGGGGTTAGATAAAACCAATTTCAGGGTAAACGATGATGGCGAGCCTTCGGGTTCGGCTGGTCGCCCGATATTGAATGTGCTTTTGTCTAAAGATATTACCAATATTCTGGTAGTAGTAGTCCGCTATTGGGGCGGAACATTATTGGGTGTTCCGGGGTTAATCAATGCTTATAAATCAGCTACGGAAGAGGCTCTTTCGATGGCTGATGTGATTGAAAAGACAGTTAATGAAGTCTACCAAATACAATTTGAATATATCCAAATGAACGATGTGATGAAGGTAGTAAAGGATTTTGATTTGAAAATCAAGAATCAAGTCTTTGATAACCAGTGTACAATAGAAATTGATTTCAGAAAATCATTGGCCAATCAGATTCTAGGAAAATTAGAAAAGATAGATAACATTTCGGTAGAATATTTACGAACCGTGTGATTTTTAGTAGGATACAGCAGTAAGCAATTGCGTTTTACAATTTTTCTATTAATTTTGATATTAAATCTATTTAAAAGGTAGATTATATAGTGTTTATTACTTAGAACCTTTATCAATCAATCTAAATTCCATGAAAAAAAATAGTATAATCCTATCCGTGATATTATTATCAGTACTCATTTCTGCCTTTAGGCTTGACTCTCCTTATGAAAGTGAAATAAAAAGCTGGCAACAAAAACGCATTGAAGGCTTGAAAAGTGAGAATGGTTGGCTAAATCTGGCAGGCTTAATTTGGCTTGAGGAAGGTGAAAACACTATTGGTGGTGATGTTAAAAATAAAATAGTTTTTCCATCAGACCATAGCGATGCTAATTTGGGCAAAATTATTTTGAAAGACGGTAAAGTAACCTTTGAAGCTTATAATAATACTTCGGTTTATAATGGAGAACAACCTGTAAATCAAACAATCTTGTTTCCATACGAGGGTAGACCTGTAGTGCTTAAACACAAGTCTCTGCGTTGGTTTATTATCAAAAGAGGGGAACAATATGCCATTCGTTTGCGTGACTTAGAAAGTCCGATTTTGAAAGAATTTAAAGGGATTAATACCTTCCCAATCAGTGAAAACTGGCGTATAAAAGCTAAATTTGTGCCTACTCAAGGCAAAAAGTTGAAGATTACAGATATTACTGGACGTACCTATGAACAAGATTCACCAGGCAAATTAGTGTTTACTGTAGATGGTAAAGAGTATTCATTGGATGCCACCAGTTCGGGCAATGATTTAAGCTTGGTCTTTGGTGACTTAACCAACCAACATGATAGCTACGGCGGAGGTAGATTTCTAGAAGTACCTAAGCCAGATACTGACGGATTTACCTATATAGACTTTAATAAAGCTTATAACCCGCCATGTGCATTTACACCTTATGCTACTTGTCCTTTGCCAACGCCAGACAATAAATTGAAGGTGGCAATCCTAGCAGGTGAAAAACGATATGGTAATCACTAGGAGAATAAAGCATTTTTCAGTAACACAATGAAAAGCTATCAAACGAATCTTCTAAATAGTATCCATAGTATAGTATATTGCTTACCTTTGTATTGAAATAAAATAATAAACAATGGATATTTATGTAGGAAGCATTCCTTTCAAGTGGAAGGATGCAAGACTGAAAGAGATTTTTGAAGTATATGGCGAAGTAACTTCTGCTAAAATTGTGATTGATAAAATTACGCGTCAGAACAAAGGTTTTGCGTTTGTGCAAATGCCAAATGATGCTGAGGCTCAATTAGCGATTGAATCATTGAATGGTGCTGAAATAGACGAAAGAAAAATTGTAGTGAACGAATCTATTCCAAACAATGCTGGAAGCTTAGATAAAAACAAAAAGAAAAAACCTTTTGTAAAACCTGAAAACAAGGAATGGAAACCTTTTAGAGGGAATAATAAGGGTAGGAGAGATTAGGGGTGATTTAGCTTTGAGCTTTCAGTTATGAGCTGTAAGCTATAGGCAATATGCTTTAGGCTTACTATGATAAATATGAATCATCCCGAATTCTAAAATCATAAAAACTGGTCAAAAAACTATTTTTGACCGGTTTTTATGATTGGGAGACATCGAATTCCTACTGTTTGAGCGAAGCGAGTTTAGGAATTCTTGAATTTCTTTTGTTACTTTTCTTGTTTCAAGACAAGAAAAGTAAGGACTAGCACCTATATGAAAATTCTGATATTTTTCAAAAAAATCGTGAGGATTCATATTTTGGCATTAATTAAAGCTTAATAAGAAATTTTTAAATTTTTTCTTTTGGTCTTCTTTTAACAAATCTTTATTAGCCCTGATGAATTGAGTAACTGCGTTATCAATAACGTCGTCATACGTTAAGTTAGATTCTTTCAGTAAAATCTCAAATAACTCTTTTTTAGTAGGCTCAAGTTTAGCCTTTATATTGATAGTTTTTTCAGCTGTCATTTTTATAAATATCTATCGTTCAATACCTAAACAAATATAATCAACTAAATATTATCTAGTTAGTGTTAATTGTACTAATTGTTTAAAACAATACTAATTACTATTCCCCTTCACCTCCGCAAAACTAATTTCTTTCAAAATTTCACCATTTTCAAAAACAGTTTCTAAAATATCCTCACCGCTTTCTTCTTGTTTTTTGGTGTGATAAGTACCGTTTTCAAATACTAATTTCAATCTACCTTTTTTGCTCAATTTACCGTGGTCGGTGATAGGGTCTTTAAAAACCTCTTGTTCTTGACCATTAATAGTAGCGGCACTACATTTAAAAGCAAATTTTTGGGTATCCCGATTTACCTTTTGTAGCAACGCTCCGCCCATGCCAAAAGCTACATTGTCGGCACTCCAACCATGTTTTTTTAAATGTTCCAAAATCTCTCCAATACTTTCATAATTTACGCCATCACCCTGTATTATTCTGATGTTTGGATGCAATACTTTATATCCCTTTGAATTAAGGCTAAATCCAATTTTTTCTCCTAAAATCTCCGCTACTTTCAGTACTATTTCTTTAGGTTCACCGCTATCAGGACGAACTACTAAGGTACCTTTCCTTGCCAGAATATCATCTTTTAGCACTTCTCCCCATAATTTTTCACAGGCATGATATATATCATAACTATCGCTTACTACCGCCACCAAGCCTTCTGGATATTGCTCTAACATGTTACGATAGGCATCTACTTCTTGGTCTTTTCCCCAGCTAGTTATCGTACTATGTTCTGCCGCTGGAATACTGAATCCAAACATATCATCTTCATTTCCATAATAAGCTTGGATAAAAGTCAACGCTGCAACGGTATCAGTTCCCATAAAATTTATCAAATGGGCTGCTCCGCCAATACTTGCACTATCTACACTACTTACACCCCTAAAGCCAAAATCATGTAATTTAAAATCGATAGTAGTAGGGTCGCCTGTTTCTTCGAGGTATGTCGTTATTACTTTCTTTACTTCTCTGCTGATGGTAGCTACCGTACTTGGATACCATAATTGAAGCAAAAGCGTTTCTAAGAAATTAGTTAACCAAAAGCAATTTGGGGCGGTATTTTCTACCGTCATCATTACGTTGTGAGTAGGAATAACTTTTCCTTCAGGCACAGCTTTTATCTTGATGGGTAAACGTCCACCATGATTATGCAAAATATATTCCCAGCCTGCTTTGTTAAACAAAGAAGCATTGCCAAAATGTGCTTCGTACAATTTGGCAGCACGGTCTATTTTATGTTGAGTAACAACTTGTCCTACTAAATATTCTTTTAATAAATATTGTAAACCGAAAAAAGTAATTTCCTCAAATTTACCTCCACGACTTTCAAAGTAACTATAAATTTGTGTGGTGCCTTCGGGATATTGTTTGTAATGACTTACTTTGTAACTATCGGTTAATAAAATAATATTGTTTTCCATCATAAAATCGTGAATGCTTAAATATCATGCAATATGTTAAAATATTACGAAATCTATTCTTCTCAAATGAATATCTTGTAAATTGCAACATAAATATCCTTTATCAGTTGGTAAATATTTAAAAAAAAGTAGATTTATTATTTACAATCAAACCAAGTAATTGTTTAAACATAATATAAATTGAATAGATACTAACCGATAAGTGTTAATATTTCCCTAAAAAACAATGATGAAAATTTCCACCAATTCAAAAAAAGACGTTTATATCCATGCTGCCATCATAACCTTGTTATTAATGGTTTTATTTTTTGGTTTTTTCTTCGTGTATTTGCCTTGGAGCACCAATCACGGCGATGCTATTACTGTTCCTAATTTAAAAGGGTTGACAATGGAGGAGGCAGAAAACCTTTTGGATGAAAGAAATCTTGATTTTGAAGTAACTGACAGTACTTTTACGGCTGGCGTAAAGCCCCTGACAGTACTTTCTCAATATCCTTTGGAAAACTCAAAAGTAAAACAAGGACGAAAAATTTATTTGACTATCAATACCGAAACAGCACCAATGATTAAGCTACCCAAGCTTACAGAAATGTCTGTCAGGAGTGCTGAACAGCAATTATTGGTGTCGGGTTTGTTAAAGCCTGATTTAGAATATCAGAATGATAGTCGCCAAAATGAAGTATTAGAAGTGAAGTTCGAAGGTACGAAAATCGATGCTGGTTCGTTAATTGCAAAAGGCTCTAAAGTTACGTTGGTAGTAGGCAATGGAACCAATTCAGTAGAAATGGATGTGCCATGTGTAGTAGGACAATTGTATGACGAAGCTCAGATTGTTATCAAAGGCTCTGGCTTACAGATTGGTACTGTTATTTATGACCCAACCTCTACAGAACCAGCAGGAACTATCATCAAACAAAACCCTGAATGTCAGAATGGTAATAAAGTGCATTCTGGAGATATGGTAGACCTTTGGGTAGCTGGTAACCCACCGAATTGATATTTTACTTTTAAACGATTTCATGAAAAAAATATCTTCTGATTTACATCAATCAAAAAATATAGTGTTGTGTGGTTTCACACAACACTTCTTTATTTTTCTACTCTTATTGCTTACTCATCAAGTTTCAAATGCACAGTTTTTCACGGTTCCAGCTAAACAAAGCGTAGCAGAAGATTTTCCCCAAAATCGGGCTAGAATTACGGCTTTAACCCTTCCATTTTTTGATGATTTTTCAACAGCAAAAAATGGACAAGCTATTTCTTCACTTTGGCAAACTGGTGGAGGCGTTTTTGTGAATAATACCTTAGCGGTCAATCAGCCAACTGTAAATGTTGCTACTTTTGATGGACTTCAAGCGAATGGTTTTCCTTATGATTTTACGAACCAACTTACGCAGGGAGCTACCGATACCCTTACATCATTACCCATCAATTTATCAGTCAATACTCCCTCAGATTCCCTGTATTTTAGTTTCTTTTGGCAAGGCAGAGGACTAGGAGAGCAACCAGATTTATCAGATTCTTTAACACTACAATTCTTGACAAACGGCAATACATGGAATACCGTTTGGGTGCAAAAAGGCGTAAACTTGCCTGCCAATTTTAGTCAGGTGATATTACCGATTAGGGCTAGTTTGTATTTTCATGGTAGTTTTCAATTCCGTTTTCAAAGTTTTGGTCGAAAGTCTGGACAGTTTGATGTTTGGCATTTAGACTACGTGTGCTTGGCCAAGAAAAGCGACAATTCTATCAATGGCTATATATTAGGGAGTATTCTGAATAATCAGACCAATAAATTTGAAAGAGTTTCCTACCTAAAAGACATTGCCTGTAGCGATAATATTGAGCCAGTTTTGAAACGATACAGGGCCATGCCAATGGTTCAGTTTTTGGCAGGAAAACCATCACCCACCGCTGAAATTAATGACTCTACAGGTGTAAAAGTGAACAATTTGTATAGTAATAACAACGACGTAAATATTTATTATTCAGTAAGAAACCTCAATTTAAGTGCTGGAAGTGATACCTTACAAAAAGACCAAAGAGTAGGGCGAGATGCCTTGACGGCGGGATCTTCAAAAGTATTTAAATTCAAAAATAATTTTGCCAGTAAAGTGTCTGGCGATAAAGCATATTTGAATATGAAATTCTTTTTGGGTACACAAGATGCTAGTAATATCTCTTTCAGAAATAGTATTCTTACCCAAAATGATACCATTTCAACTACTGTAGCCCTTGATAATTATTATGCTTATGATGATGGTACAGCCGAAGCAGGAGCATATTTGAAAAAAGGCTTTGGTAGAGTAGCGGTACAGTTTGTAAACAATAAAGCAGACGTCGTAAAGGCTATCCGTATTAATCTTCAACCATCACTTACTAGTATTGCTGGGAATGCTATTACTTTACAAGTAATGGGCAATGACAAAGGTAAGCCTGGGCAAATTCTGAGAGGACTTTATACAAAAGTGCAGTACTCTGATATTCAGAATGGATTTGTAGAATATGCTATCGACCCTGTGGCGGTTACCGATACTTTTTATGTTGGTTACCTTCAATTAACAGATGATGAACCGATAATTGTAGGCTTAGATAAAAACTCAGCACAGTTTACCAACAAACATTTTTTTAGCATCAGTACCTCTTGGTCGAATGTGGCTAACGCTGATACAAGTATTTATAAAGCCATCAGAGGAAGCATCATGATTCGTCCTGTCATGGGAGGGAAGCCTTTGGATGTAGTATTGGGAAGCGAACAAGAAATTCAAGATAAGAACTTGGTGGTTTCGCCCAACCCTAGCCCTGATGTAATTTATTGGAACGACTCTTCTTTAAAAAATGTTGAAATCTTAGATCTTTTTGGGAGAAGTATTTTACAAGAAAATGTTGATAGTCAATCAATTAATTTACAGCATCTAAATTCTGGAATGTATCTTTTGCGACTTTCAAACGAACGTAATACATTTGTCAGAAAAATATGGATAAGTCATTAAAATTAACAATAAATAAAATCCCAATATAATGGATATTACGGTAGAAGAACTTAAAGAAAAAATTGACAAAGGCGAAACATTCAATTTTCTTGATGTAAGAAATGAATATGAATACGATGAACAAAATTTAGGCGCTAAATTGATTCCGTTAAACGAATTACCTGACCGTTTGGATGAAATTGAAGCTTGGAAAGACGAAGAAATAATCGTTCATTGTCGTTCGGGTGCTCGTTCTGGTCAAGCAAAAGCATTTTTAACAGCAAATGGTTATACCAATGTTAGAAATGTATTAGGTGGTATTTTAGCTTGGAATCAGTTAGATTAATCTTTTGTTCCGATTAAAAGCATATTTCGGGTGGTCTGTCGAAAGGCAGACCACTTCTATTTAACATGAATTCATCCAGTATTTCGGCTACAGAGTTTAAAGAGCGTTTTGAAAACCTTACTATTTTAGACATCCGAACACCCTACGAAATTGAAGATTTTGAAGTAGGTGGAATACAAATTCCTTTAGATGAACTATTGCTTTCTGTGGAAAAGATAGCTCATTTAATGGGCCAAGAAATTATTATTGTTTGTTATTCAGGCTTGCAAAGTGAAATAGCCAGAAAAATATTAGCCAAAAAAGGTTTTCAAAACCTAAGAAACCTAGAAGGAGGCTTAGAGGCTTTCTTGGCACTATAAACCAAAGGTAAATTAGTTTATAGCATTTTAATAAAGTAAAAGAAAGGCTTTAGGGATAAAAGCAGTATTTTTGAAAATAATTTTATTTTAAAATCAACATATTCAAATGTTATTAACCTACATTGACTGGCATACTTCACCAGAAATTTTTGAGATTTTCGGCTTTCCAATTCGTTGGTACGGACTAATGTTTGCAATGGCTTTTTTAGCAGGCTACCAAGTATTGAGTTACATCTTTAAAAAAGAAGGCAGACCAGTAGAACAGGCAGATGAACTGTTGCTTTATGCGATGATTGCCACTGTAATTGGTGCTAGAATGGGGCATTATTTCTTTTATGAATATCCATTATTACTAAAAGACCCAGTACATTTTTTTACTAGCATGATTAC
Source organism: Arcicella sp. GW822-FHT02H01 (assembly GCF_058802005.1). Taxonomy (NCBI): domain Bacteria; kingdom Pseudomonadati; phylum Bacteroidota; class Cytophagia; order Cytophagales; family Flectobacillaceae; genus Arcicella; species Arcicella sp. GW822-FHT02H01. The sequence goes on from NZ_JBXANT010000001.1 coordinate 4,352,409, forward strand.
GCCACCTTATGCAGGTTTGGCTTCTCATGGTGCGGTAATCGGTATGTTAATTGCCTTTTATTTGTATTCAAAAAAACGAAATACTCCCTATTTATACGTTACTGATAGAGTAGTGCCAACGGCAGCTTTAGGCGGAGCATTAATTCGTTTTGGTAATTTAATGAATTCGGAAATTGTAGGAAAACAAACAGATGTACCTTGGGCTTTTAAATTCTTCAATGACCCATCTCTTGGTCATGATTATTTCGACGTAGTGCCTCGTCACCCCTCACAATTGTATGAATGTCTATCTTGTTTGGTATTATTTGGAATATTAATGTGGTTTTGGTCAAGGAAAAAAGAAAAAACAACCAATGGTTTTATGACAGCCATTTTCTTGTTATATGTCTTCATCCTTAGATTCTTCTATGAGTTCTTAAAAGAAAATCAAGTAGCTTTTGAAAACCAAATGGAATTTAACATGGGCCAATGGTTAAGCGTACCTGTGGTGCTGTTTGCGATAGGAATATTGGTTTATGCTTTTAAGAGTGATAAAAAAGGCGCTGTTTAAGGACTATCTTATCTGTCACTCATAGCATGACTCTAAAGTCATACCATGAATATTTTTTGAGCCCTAATCACTAGGGAGGGAATTAATTCCCTCCCTAGTGATTAGGGCTCTGAGCTTTTCTAAAGAGGAATTGTGTAATCTCTTGATTTTTTAATTTATTCGCTGTCAAATACCTCAACTTATTGTATTGATTATTAGTGAGTTTGCTTAATTTTTTTCATATTTGTTATAAATAAACATCAAACTTTAATTATGAAAAAAGAAGAAGAACAAGCTAAGGAAGAATTAGCAAAAGACAAAGCTGAAATTGTTGAGAAGGTAGAAAGCTTAGCTACAGAAACCACTGAGGCAATTGAAGAAAAAGCAGCCGAAATTCCAGAAAAAGTGGAAGAAATAAAAGCAGAAGTTGCTGAAGAAACTACTGAAAAAATTGAAACTGTTAAAGAAGATTTAACTAGTAAAACTGCTGAATTGAAAGCCGAAGCGACGGATACGCTTGAAGAAGTAAAAGAAACTGTTGCAGAGAAAGTTGAGGAAGTAGAAAGCAGTGATTTTGCTGCCAAAGTGGAAGAATTGAAAGAAGAAGCCAAAGATAAAATAGACGCCGTAAAAGAAGCGGTTGCTGAGAAAATTGAGGAACTAAAAAATACTGATTTTTCAGCCAAAGCAGAAGAGCTAAAAACAGAAGCAACTGCCAAGTTTGATGAAGTAAAAGCTGAGGCAACTGAAAAATTTGAAGAAGCCAAAATTGCTGCTGCTGAGAAAATAGCAGAACTAAAAGAAGATACTTCAGAAAAACTAGCTTCGGTAAAAGAAACTGTAGCAGAAAAAATAGAAGAGCTGAAAAGCGTGGATGTTAGTGCTAAAGCAAAAGCCTTGAAAGAAGATGCTATTGAAGAGTTAAGCGACTTGAAAGAAGACGTAGCAGAAAGCCTTGAAGAGGCTAAAGTAGCAGCTGCTGAAAAAATAGAAGAAGCAAAAGTAGCATCTAAAGGACTATGGGGTAAGATTAAGGGTATTTTTGGCTCGTAATTTTACCCAACTCTTATCACTAGCGAGGGACTTAAGTCCCTCGCTAGTGATAAGAGTTGAAAGCAAGTATTTACAAAGATGTAGGTAATTAATAGGTTTTAAATTTCTCCCCCCAAAAATTAAAATACATTCTGCTTTGTTTATTAATACACCTTATCGCTTTTTAAAGCACTGACCCCAACCATACCAGTTTTTAAAATTCGTTTAGCACGGAGGTATCTTTTAAAGTTGTAAGCATCAAAATTTGGTGCGGTAGCATTCATACTGCTGATGGTTACTTTATCCGAAGCATGGATAAATTCACCATTTCCTAGCCACATGGCTACGTGTACTACTCTTTCAGAACCGTCTTCACGTTTTTCGCCAAAGAATAATAAATCTCCCGTTTTCAAGTCTGCCCAATTCCCTGATTTATCAACTGTTTCCCCAACCATTACTTGTTGCGAAGCATCACGAGGGAGCATAATACCGTTCAAGAAATAGACAGTTTTAGTAAAACCACTACAGTCAACACCTTTGAATGAAGTACCACCCCACAAGTAAGGAACGCCCATTAATCGTTTCGACGTTTTATCAAGACTCTCTTCCGTAGTATTAAGTCCCGAAAGCCATTTATTATAAATACTTGCTTCATTTTTAGCTACAAAACCTTTTCTATTATCTGCAAAAAGTACTTGATAGAAACCGTCTTTTTCTGCCTGAACTTCGATGATACACCCTGCTACTACATCTGAAACAGTCGCTGAATTGGCGTTGGGTTCGGAATAAGCAACACCATACGACCGTGTGTAAATGATTTTAGGACTAGCTTCCCAGTGTATCAATTGCTCTTTATTAATAGTCGTAATTGCCCCTCTATCTACCCAAGCAATGTATTGGTCAGGTGTTTGAATCAGTAACCAACCATTGTCATCTCTTTCCAAAATTTTCACGGGTGTTCCCATCAAAGCTTGTGATGCTAACTCACTACTATGGCGAGGCGAATAGCGAATATTGCAAACAGAAACCTCTACTATGCCATAAATTTTGTCTTCCAATTCAGCTTCAGGCAAGGTTTTGATTTCATCTATTACGATAGTATTATTACCTTTCAGTTGACTAACCAAAGCATTTTTGGCTTCAATCAGGTTGGTTTTGCCTGTTACAATTAATTGATTATCTTTTCGATACGCATCAATTTGAAAGATAGCTGTGCGTTTATCAGGAGCAAACCGCTGAGTAAAACTATCGATGATTTGCGTGACAGAAGAATCAGCAATATGTTTTATAAAAGGTTTTTTATAGCATTTTGTCGGCTTGGCAATAGTCGCAAAACTGATGAGTAAGGATAAAAGGAAGTATTTTTTCATGGATATAGTTTTCAAATAAATTTTATTAAACAATTAAGTCAACCTTTACTTATCATAATTCATCTTAAACTTACTTAAGTCCGCCTTGAATTTACGTGGTCGGTTTAGTTCGTAGTTGTAAATCAATTGTCCTAAATTTTTCATAAATGGGAATCCTATGGTTTCATAATCGTAGTGGTCGTCGTTAAAAACCTCATCATTATTACAAAGCAATACCGTAGTTAGCATAAATTCTACGCCTGTTGAAAAATCTACGATGTAGGCATTGTCCAACAAAAAGCCGTACGCATCGCCTACTTTATTGAAGATTCGCATATTTGGATTTATCACTGCGTCTTTGCTACCACCATACATCAAAAACTTGCAATAGGCTGGGTAAAAATCTGGTGTCTCATACTTCGGATAAGCACTTTCTGTAGGCATTTGCGACATATATTGGTACAAGAATTTATAGTCAGCATCTGTCAATTGAAAACGTTGTTTAGGAGAAACTGCCTCAGGGAAAAGTATAGATTTTAGAATAGATTGTTGTGCTAATAATGGAAAGAAATTCCTGTCCGTAAAGGCGAAAGATTCTTTAACCAACGAATCACCCCGCATATATCCTTTGCCTATCGTGATTGGCGTAGGCGAAGAATAGCTTTTTTCAGAAACGACCATTGGTTGTTCATACAGCACTTTGCTGTTCTCCATAAATTTGATAGGATTCGTTCTACGGTTTTGTTCAAGATTCATTCCTACCTGCAAACGATGAAAAATACGGGGATGCTGATAACCTTTTTGACGAAGCGTTTCATTAAAAGCTTCTTGCCCCATAAACTCATATAAACGATTGAAAGCATCATTATCCGAAACCATTAATATCTTTTTGATATAATGTGCTACCGAAGGTAAGCCATTTTCAGCAGTAGAATCTTTTGTAACAGGCGTATGGCGTTCGTATTCCGCTTCCGTAAACATGGGTGTTTCTTTAGTAAGCCCTTTGATATTTAACTTATTAATTTTCTCTAAAGCCATTACACTGGCAGGAAACTTTACCGTACTGGCTGGATAAAAGTATTCCGTGTTATTGATTCTGAAACCATAACTAGTGAAAGTCGGACGATTCTTTTTATCTCTATCAATCTGTGTATAAAGAATCTGAACGCGGTATTTATCAGCATTGTCAACAATTTCCTTAAATTGCTCTGGCTTGGTGGCTAATAATTTCGGAAGCAATTCAGTGTTGAGTTGCTGTGCTTGGATAGTAGATGAAATCACAAGTAAGAGAATCGTAAAAAGCTGTAAGCTTAAAGATTTGTATAGTTTTTTCATTAGCTTGTTAGTTGATGGTTAGATGAGTTGGATATAATTAACAGTATAAAAATCAACAATTATTCCCAACTATTCAATACCTCAGTCAATTTCTCTAAATCTTCTTTAGTATGTAAAGCGCTTATTACTAATCTGGTAACGGGTAAATCATTTGCTGTTGGATATGGAAAACAAGCCGTCATGATACCATGTCGTTTTAAGTATTCATGCAACCCTACCTGATGTGTGCAATAAGCAGGATAATTTTTGATGGAATCTATCCCAAGGTCTGGCTTAACTAAATGATTGAAGTATTCAATGTTTTCTAATAGCTTTTTACGTTGTTCATCAAAAATATCAATAGCATTAACAAAGGCTTCTAACAGAGCGGGCATCATGGGAGATGCACCCGAAAACATTGGGAAAGACCGTAGTTGCTCTATAAAATCGTTATCTGAAAAAATCACTCCTCCCGTCATGCCCATCGCCTTGTTGAGCGAGGAGGTAATCACTAACCGAATATTGTCTGAATGAATTTCTGGTAATTCAATCCCGAAACTATGTGAGGCATCTATGACAACAGTAATGTTTTTATTAGTGGGAAGGGCTTTAATCCATCCAAAATCAAAATACTCAACATAAGGAGAACCTACAGCATCGCTACAAATAACAATGTTTTCAGCCTCTGAATCTTTGATGGTATCTGCAATAATATTAGCCCAAACTTGATAAGTATCCGTTGAAGATTGCATAAAATCATTCCATAAGGCGGGATGAGTTTTGGGAGCAAAAAAGAAAGTATTGCCTTTACTTTTTAAGAAATTAACGACTAATTGCCCTGCCCACATTCCTGACGAAACAGTTAGTGCAGAAGGCATTTTTGCAAAATCTGCCAATACTTTTTCTGCCTTGTCATAAATACTTAATTGAACAGTATTATTTCTAGAACTCCCCCAAGATGTGCCATACTGCTCCACTGCTTTAATAAAATGCTCTTTAAAAACAGGATGATGTGGAATCCCTAAATACGAAGTACCGCTAAACCAAAGGTAGCGTTGCTCGTCACTTATTAAAGTATTGCTGGGAATTTTATTAGTAAGGTATTTCATATTTTTAGCTTTGAGCTGTAAGCGATGAGCCGTGAGATTTGAGCAGGGAGCAATTTAGAAGATGTTAAGTGAGTGGTAAAGCTTATTTTAATCTGTAGTTGAAAATCTCACTACTCATCGCTCAAAGCTTATAGCTCACAGCTCAAATCTCACAGCTTATTAAACCAAATTCGCTCCAGTTCCGTTTTCTTGGGCGTAAATTACTTTTCCGTAGTCGATAGTAACACCTGTTGAAATTTGGTCATCTACCAACAAAATGCCGTCCATGTCTACATAGTCCAATAAAGGTAATAACTGCGCAATAGCCGAACAACCTACGTTTGATTCGGTCATACAACCTACCATCACTTTCAATCCTAATTGGTGTGCCTGCGCAATCATTCTACGGGCGGGCGTTAAGCCTCCACATTTCATTAATTTCACATTTACACCATGAAAAAACCCAAAGCAACGAGCAACGTCTTCTTCGACAATACAACTTTCGTCGGCAATGATGGGCAAAGCAGATTCCGCAAATACCTTTTTCATGCCTTCCCAGTTATCGGCTTTCATGGGTTGTTCTATAAATTCTACGCCTAATTCTTTGAGGGCAAACGAGTTTTCAATGGTTTCTTCCACTGTCCACGCCGTGTTGGCATCTACCCTGAAAACGGCATCAGTATGTTTTCTTAGTTCTTGAATAATCTTAATGTCCTCTTTAGTTCCTAATTTTATTTTATACAATGGAAAAGGGACTTCTTGCATTTTCTCTACCATTTTCTCAATGGTATCAATTCCAATCGTATAATCTGTAATAGGGTTTTTAGTCGTATCCAATCCCCACAGTTTATATAAAGGTTGTCCTTTTTTCTTGGCCCAAAGGTCGCTGGCAGCAATATCTAAGGCACACAGTGCAAAAGGGTGTTCATCTTTCAGATGAGGATATAAATCATTCCAGAATTGCTCGGGACTTTGTAAATCGTAGTTTTCTATGATTGAGCGAACGCTTTCTAATTGTGCCGACATTTTAGCCATCGTAACACCATAATAAGGCGTTTCGGTGGCCTCGCCAAAACCGCTGAATTCGCCATCGCGAAGTTCGACGATGAGGGTTGGTTGTATATCCCGAGATTCGTGGGTGATAGTAAAAGTATGACGGAGTTTTAGATTAAACGAGTGAAGGATTAGTTGCATTGATGACACATTGGTTTTTTGAAATATCAAGTTAGTAAAAAAGTGGCAGATTTTATAGCGATATTTTGAATAGGGAAGAAGAAAGGTTTACACACAAAATACCTCAACTTACTAGTTTGTCGTTTTTGATAAAAATACCATTTTTATCAAAAAACTGTAAAAAAAATAAACTTTTTGACCAATTTAATAAAAAAATGACCTGTTTTTGCTTAAAAAAGTGTAAATTTGAAGAAATTAGAAATTTGATATTTTATATAAATTTTCATTCACAACACACTTTTACAAGAAATTTAGGTTGAAAAATACCGACAATTTTTGTGGAAGTGTTTTTATTTTATCTTGAAGTGAAGCTATAAACTCAGTATACAAATTATCTCTATTCTTATGTTAGCAACCATAAAAAAATATACATTTCATCCAGTAGTACCTTTTGATTTTCAGAAGGATACCATCTATGAAATTGATTTAACAAAAAATAATGCTGATTTAGAGGAATTAAATTTGTCTGATACGGCTTTATTTAATGAGTACGTTACTGAAAAAATTAAAGAAGCAAAGGCTGTATGTGCCGTTGGAGGGTACCTCGAAAATCGTTATATTTATCGTAGAAGCGAACATTTTCAGCAAAGTGGTGAAGGACGCTCTATTCATTTGGGTATTGACATTTGGGCTCCAGCAGGAACACCAGTATTTGCTCCACTAAGTGGTAAAGTACATAGTTTTCAAAACAATAAAGGTTTTGGCGATTATGGACCGACCATCATTCTTGAACATCAATTAGAAGGGAAAACTTTTTATACATTATACGGACATTTGAATGAAGAATGTCTTAAAGACCTCTATGAAGGAAAAAATATTGAAGCGGGTGAACAAATAGCCCTCTTTGGAGATTTCCCTATTAATGGTGATTGGCCTCCTCATTTACACTTTCAAGTAATGACGGATATGCTTGGCTGTAAAGGCGATTTTCCGGGCGTTTGCGAACCATCCAAAAAGGCTGAATATGCCGAAATTTGTATTGATGGTGCTTATATGTTGGGTATGAAATGATAATTATGTATTCGATAAAGATAAAGTAAAATATTTATCTCTTTGATTATCAGTAATTTAATATTATATTATGCTAGTTTTAATTTATTAAATATCGTCAGCACTATACAGCATGACATTTACAACCTCTTTTTAAAACAAAAAATTATCTTATGCGCATAGGCTTTTTAACGATTGATTGGATTGATTTTTTAGATATTTTATTGGTAGCATATATGCTGTATCAGATTTATAAACTGATTCAGGGAAGTATTGCTAACAAAATTTTCTTTGGTTATATTCTTATTTACGGTGTTTACTTGGTGTCTAAAGCACTAGGAATGGAATTCCTATCTTCTATCTTAGGACAGTTTATGAATATGGGTGTGTTGGCTCTATTGATTATTTTCCAACAAGAAATTCGACGCTTTTTGATGATGCTTGGTCGTTCTACCTCATTTCGTGAGAATCCTTTGCTAAAAAGATTTTACACACCGAAAGTATCCAAAGAGAATTTCTCTACTTTACAGTCGATACTCGATGCGGTAAAAGTAATGGCAACGAATTATACTGGAGCTTTGATTGTGATTGAAAAAGAAGACGATTTGAAAAAATTTATCGAGTCGGGCGATGTATTAGATGCTGAGGTATCAAAGCGATTATTATTGACTATATTTCATAAAAACAGTCCTTTGCATGATGGCGCTGTCATCATCAAAGGCGGAAGACTCGCTGCGGCTCGCTGTATGCTGCCCGTTTCCGAAAGTGGTACAATTTCTCCAGCTTTAGGTTTCAGACACCGTGCTGCCTTTGGAATGAGTGAACAGACTGACGCCGCCATCATCGTTGTATCAGAAGAAAAAGCAGAAGTATCATTCGTAAATCATGGGGGTATCTTTAGAAATATGTCTATTCAGGATTTAGAAATAAAATTGAAGGATTATATTTTGAAGGAGTAAATTATAAGACGCTAGAAGCAAGACACAAGATATAAGACATAAGAATTTTAAGTGTTTGCATGGCTGTTAAATTTTATTCTTATCCCTAGCGAGGGACTTAAGTCCCTCGCTAGGGATATTTATTTTCTATAATCCCGAAGGAATGAAAGGATTATAGAAAATGAAAAAAATGTCTAGATTTTTAACCCCGAAGGGGTGGCATAAATTTTGGTTTTATACATTTTCACCCGATTGTATCACCCTCTCATGGTTCCGACTATATTAAATTAATTATTTGCTATAATTCTTCCATCCCTTCGGGATTATGGTCTACAAGATATAAGACACTAGAAGCAAGACAAAAGATGTAGCTTTAATACCTTTTCTTTAGTCTTCCGTCTTATATCTTTAGTCTTTAGTCTTGTGTCTTATATCTTTAGTCTTGTGTCTTATATCTTTAGTCTACAAACCCCTTCAAAGCCGTTTGATAAACAGGCAACATTCGTTTACGAGCAACGTCATGATTGACGATAGGTGCAGGATAATCGAAAGTATTTAATTCAGGTACCCATTTTTTGATATATTCAAGTTGCTTATCAAACTTTTGTGTTTGTAAGGTCGGATTGAAAACCCTAAAGTATGGTGCCGCATCGCAACCACTGCCAGATGCCCATTGCCAACCGCCATTGTTGGCAGCAAATTCAAAGTCTAATAATTTTTTAGCAAAATAAGCCTCGCCCCAACGCCAATCGATTAGTAAATGTTTGGTCAGAAAAGAAGCTACAATCATCCTAACACGGTTGTGCATGAAGCCTGTAGCATTTAATTCACGCATACCAGCATCTACGATAGGATAGCCCGTTTTGCCTTCACACCAAAGCTCAAACTCTTTCTCATTATTTCGCCAGATAATTCTGTCATAATCTTTTCTAAAAGCTTGTCCTTCCGAGATATGGGGGAAGTGATAAAGAATATTGAAATAAAAATCTCGCCAGATTAATTCATTCAGCCATGTTTCTGATAACGATTGAGCTTTGCGTGCTAATTCACGGATGCTAACTGTGCCAAACCGTAGATGAACAGATAGTTTAGACGTACCTTCGATTGCTGGAAAGTCTCGGTTTTCAGCATAACTACTGATGATACTATCTCGCACTTGTTTACTAGGAAATGTTGTCTCGACTGCTTTAAATCCCATCGACGCTAAAGTTGGTATTTCAAAAGGTTTAGTTGGAAGAAAATTATCAAAGTACTTTTCAGTAGGATATGATTTCAAATAAAACCCATTTACCTTCTCTTTCCATTTACGGCTATAGGGTGTAAAAACGGTATAAGGCGTACCTGCACCCGAAAGGATTTCATTTTTCTCAAAAATGACTTGGTCTTTATAAGTCTTAAAACCAATGCCTTCACTAGTCACAAATTCACGGGCGCTCTCATCTCTTTCCTGAGCATATTGTTCATAGTCATGGTTGGTATAAATCGTATCTATGTCATATTCATTAAGCAAGGCAGGAAAAACATCTTCGGGCGTACCATATTTTACTAAAATACTACTGCCCATAGCTGTTAAAAATGCTTGGATTTCGGTTAACGCCTTGTGAATAAACGCTACTCTGCGGTCATGTTTATCGTCGAGCTTATCCAAAATATTTTTGTCAAAAATAAAGATTGGCAATACTGGCACACCTTTTTTAAGTGCATGGTATAACCCTGCATTATCGTGTAAGCGGAGGTCGCGACGAAACCAAAAAATTGAAATTTTAGACATTTTAATGGAGAATAAGGAAAATAAAACTTGGTTACTCTGAACTAACCATTTCAATCTGAATTTGTTCGATAGATTTATTGTATTCAAAACATAAATCAGTGTAAACTTCTATAGAAAAGCTAGAAAACGGATTGAAAACCAAGTAGTTTTGGGATAATTCAGAAAAATATATTAGTTATTGGAAAAAATATTTCTAAATGTTATTGCTCAAAAAGAGCTATTGTAGAAGCATATACAGGTTTATTTGAAAAATTAACTAAAAGAATCAACTAAAAGTGTAATTTATTATCATATTGTATTGACAAGCCCTATCTGGAAATTGTATATTTGCAAGAATCGTATTGAAGTCATTTATCTATAGGGTGGGAGACTTTAGTATAAAACCAAGATTTTTGTTTTGATTTTATACGATAAAAGCCCTAGTAGCAATCATGTTATCAAACAAAACCGAAGATTAAAACCGTAAGAAATGACTCCAGGCGAAAAAACCGCAAACATTATTAGAATGAAATTATCTGAGTTCAGATTCGACCTCCCTAATAACCTCATTGCCTTGTACCCACCAGAGAACAGAGGTGAATCACGATTAATGGTGGTAAACAGAAAAACAAAAACTATTGAGCATCGTATGTTCACCGACATTTTGGATTATTTTGATGACGGTGATGTAATGGTTACAAACGACACTAAAGTTTTCCCTGCTCGTTTGTTCGGTCAGAAAGAAAAAACAGGTGCAAAAATTGAAGTATTTTTACTTCGTGAATTAAATAGAGAACACCGTCTTTGGGATGTATTAGTTGATCCTGCTCGTAAAATTAGAGTAGGTAATAAATTATATTTTGGTGATAGTGATTTAGTAGCAGAGGTAATTGATAATACTACTTCGCGTGGACGTACTATTCGTTTCTTGTACGATGGCGACCACAAAGCTTTGATGAAAGCGATTCACCAATTAGGCGAAACGCCACTACCAGATGAAATCCGTTTTAAACGTAAGGTAGAAGCGGCCGATGAAGAGCGTTACCAAACAATTTATGCTGAACACGTAGGTGCTGTAGCGGCGCCAACAGCAGGTTTGCACTTCAACAAAATCATCATGAAGCGTTTAGAGTTGAAAGGTATCAACTTTACACCACTTACGCTACATGTTGGTTTAGGAACTTTCCGTCAGGTAGATGTTGAAGATTTAACAAAGCATAAAACTGATTCTGAAAATTTTAACATCACAGAAAAAACTTGTGAGGTGGTAAATGAAGGAATTGATAGCAAAAAGAAAATCTGTGCTATTGGAACAACTGTTTTGAAGGCTTTGGAATCGTCTGTATCTGCAGATGGTCACTTAAAACCTATCGAAGGTTGGACGGATAAATTTATTTTCCCTCCATACGATTTCAGAATTCCAAATGCATTATTAACGAATATGCACTTACCAGAGTCAATTTTATTGATGATGACTTCTGCTTTTGGTGGGTATGATTTGATTAAGGAAGCTTATCAAATTGCTATCAAAGAGAAATATAAATTCTTTAGTTATGGCGATGCCATGTTGATTATCTAAGAGGCATAATCAGCACTTTTCAGGCGAAAGACATTAGGCAATATTCATAGCTTAGGTCTTTCGCCTGATTGTTTTATGGGTTTGTATCAATTTTCTTTTTAGTAATTATTCATGAAAAAATATGCCATTATAGTAGCGGGCGGGAGTGGTAGCCGAATGAAAAGTAATTTACCCAAACAGTTTATCGAAATAGGTGGATTACCCGTATTGATGCATACTTTAATCCGTTTTAAAGAAGCTTATTCAGATATTACCCTCATACTGGTATTGCCAGAAAGTCAGTTTGATTTTTGGCAGGAATTATGTCAAAAACACCATTTTGAGGTAGCTCACCAATTAGTGAAAGGAGGACAATCAAGGTTTCAATCAGGTAAGAATGGATTGTCGGTAATAGATACAGACGGTATTGTGGCAGTGCACGACGGTGTCCGACCATTTGTAAGTATGGACATCATCCGTGAAAGCTTCGAGGTTGCCCAAACCAAAGGAACAGCCGTAGTCAGTGTAGCTTCTAAAGATTCTGTTCGGGTAAATGGACAAGCGATAGACCGTCAAACTGTTCGACTGATACAGACACCACAAACGTTTCAAGTAGCTATCATCAAAAAAGCCTTTGAAACCGAAGAGTTGAGTACCTTTACGGATGATGCGAGTGTGGTAGAATTTGCAGGCTTTGATATTAATCTTATCGAAGGGTCGTATGAAAATATCAAAATCACTACCCCTGAAGATTTAGAGTGGGCAGAAATTATTTTGAAGCGAAATGCTTAAACGCTTATCCATAAAAGAATATACCGACGGCATTTTGGCTGGCAACAGAATGATTCTCAGCAGAGCAATCACGCTGACAGAGAGCAATTTGCCTGCGGATAAAATATTGGCTCAGGAAGTACTAGAAGCGGTGTTACCCCATACGGGAAATTCAATCAGAATCGGTATTACAGGCGTGCCTGGCGTGGGTAAAAGTACTTTTATAGAGACCTTCGGACAGTATCTGACCAAGCTGTCCAAAAAAGTGGCAGTTTTAGCCATTGACCCAAGCTCGCCCATTAGCAAAGGAAGCATTCTGGGGGATAAAACCCGCATGGAAAAGCTCGTGAATGAGCCATTGGCTTATATCCGTCCTACACCTACCAATGGAGGTTTGGGAGGCATAGCCAACAAAACCCGTGAAGCGATGTTGCTTTGTGAAGCCGCAGGCTTTGAAGTAATCATTATTGAAACAGTAGGAGTGGGGCAATCAGAAACGGTAGTGCATGGCATGGTCGATTTTTTTCTATTACTCATGTTAGCTGGTGCTGGCGACGAGCTACAAGGAATCAAGAAAGGCATTATGGAAATGGCCGATTTGATTGCCATTACCAAAACAGATTCGGGGAATGAAACTCAAGCTGATTTGGCTAAAGTAGCTTATCAAAATGCCTTGCATTTGTTTCCCCCTAACCAAACAGGCTGGTATCCCGAAGTACTCACCTGTTCGGCAATTACCGAAAAAGGAATTAAAGAAATATGGGAGTCTATTGAAAAGCATCGTGAACTACTTACGGGAAATGGATATTTTCAACAAAAGCGTAGCCAACAGAATTTAGAATGGATGTATAATTATATAAAGAAGTCGCTAGAAGAGAAATTTTACCAACATCCTAGCGTTAGCCTTTACATGAAAGACATTCAGCAGGAGGTAAGTGAAGGAAAGAAATTGCCGATTAATGCTGCCATGGAATTGCTAAATGTATTTTATGAGAACAAGGGCTTGTAATATATAAATAATTGGATTTTTTCTGACAATTATTTCATAATTCATAGCAGTTGTTTAAAATTCAAAAATCGTATCTCAAAATTAATTTCTCAGACGTATCTTTGCGGATGGAAAAACAAACTTCAATATATACTACTCAGTTTTGGTTACTTTGCGTTAGTAATTTTCTTTTTTCTGCGAGTTTTCAAATGATGATTCCCGAACTGCCCGATTATTTAGGTTCAATGGGTGGAAAAGAATACATCGGTTACATCATTGCATTGTTTACGCTTACAGCAGGTTTTGCCCGTCCTTTTTCTGGTAAATTGACTGATACCATCGGTAGAGTACCCGTAATGGCATTTGGCTCACTCGTCTGTTTTGTTTGTGGCGGACTATACCCTTTTGTGCATACCATTGCTGGTTTTTTACTACTTCGTTTTTTGCATGGTTTTTCTACGGGTACTAAACCAACGGCTACCTCAGCCTATGTAGCAGATATTATTCCCGAAAATCGCCGTGGTGAAGCCCAAGGAATGCTAGGTATTTTTACAGCAACTGGAATGTCTATCGGGCCAAGTATCGGTAGTTATCTTACCAGTTGGATATCTATCAATGGGATGTTTTTTACTTCTTCGGCTTTTGCTTTGCTCTCAATCTTAATATTGTTGAATATGCGAGAAACGCTTCCAACGATACAAAAAAAGGCTTTTTCTTTTAAATTATTTAGAATAGGATGGCAAGATGTATTTGAGCCAAGGGTAATTCCAGCCTTTATTGTGATGATTTTAGTGTCGTTCTCTTCGGGAGTATTGCTTACCTTAGTGCCAGATCAAACCAAACTGTTGGGGATTAGTAATAAAGGACTTTTCTTTACGGTTTATACCGTTGCATCTTTAACAGTAAGGTTATTTTTTGCGAAATCATCTGATAAATATGGTCGAATTCCTATTTTGATGATTTCCTCTATGATATTGGTTATCTCCATGATACTCTGTGCTTTAACTAGCTCTTTTTGGATATTTATTTTATCGTCTATCTTATTTGGTTTTTCTTGGGGATTCAATACGCCTACTTTAATGGCGTGGACAGTAGATTTATCTGACGAGCTTTACAGAGGAAGAGCCGTAGCCACTACTTATATTGCCCTTGAAGCAGGTATTGGTTTAGGAGCATTATTTGCAGGACAAATTTATAAAGGCAAAGTAGAGAACATTGTCATTCCATATTTTCTTGCTGCTTTTTTTGCATTTGCTTCTTTGGTATATTTATACTTTAAACAAAAAGAAAGACCTATTTTGATAGAATCTTAGTTATTAACTTAGAGTCTTTTAAAGATGCATAAAGATATATAGAATATTATTTTAGATTAAATGTGCGTAATTTTTTGAAATTCCGCTGTTTGAGCGAAGCGAGTTTCGGAATTTCTTGAATTTCTTTTGTTACTTTTCTTGTTTCAAGACAAGAAAAGTAAGTAGTGGCGAAAGGAAATTTTCTTTTTCCGATACAAACGAAATAAAATTCTTAAGCATATTATTAAAAATCAATAACCTTTTAGTATTTACATAAATATTCAACCAATTACCATGGTTTTTGAACAATATCTCGAGCAAAAAAACATAGATTCAGAAAAATTTCTTTGGGCAAATCCCGAGGATTTTCAAAGCCTGAAAGTGGTTTTTAATCAAGTAAATCCAGAGAGTTTTACAGCCCAAAAAAAGTTTTTAATTAACAAACTTCGTAGAAAATATCAGTTAAAAACCTTCTAAGTAAATACACTGACTTCGCTTAAATTAGTATCAATGAAATTTAACTGCAAATCAATAAATAGGAATATTTGTAGTATATTTATGATTATTAAAATAAAATAGTCTCACTCCATTTGCTGAAACTCCTTTCTTTTAAACTTTGCCAAGACAAAAATCTAAATCATTGTACTTTTTTAAGAATTAAAATTCATGTCATCTGTAAAAAACTTAGAAACTTTTTTTCCAACCGAAGCACAAATTCCAGCGGAATATAATCTCACAGAGCCAATTGAGCAACGTGAGTATTTAGTTAACGGCGAGATGCGTCAGTGGGCTGGAAAGACCCAAGATGTTTGGTCTCCTGTTTATGTTCAGACTGCCAACGGTTTAGAACAAAAAAGAATAGGTTCGTATCCTATCACCAATCCAGAAGATGCGATGGAAATTTTGGATGCTGCCGTAAAAGCTTTCGACCACGGTCGTGGCGAGTGGCCTTCAATGTCTGTAGCCCACCGTATAGAATGTGTTGAGAAGTTTACGCAACAGATGATTACGAAACGTGATGAAGTTGTGAAATTATTGATGTGGGAAATCGGTAAATCTTTGGGTGATTCACAAAAAGAATTCGACCGTACCGTTCAATATATTTATGATACTATTGGTGCGTTGAAAGACATCGACCGTAACTCTTCAAGATTTATGATTGAAGAAGGAATCATCGGTCAGGTTCGTCGTTCGCCATTAGGAATTGTTTTGTGTATGGGGCCATTCAATTATCCATTGAATGAAACTTTCACTACGTTGATTCCTGCGTTGATTATGGGAAATGTAGTAATGTTCAAGCCACCAAAACATGGTACTTTATTGCACTACCCATTGTTAGAAGCCTTCCGTACATCATTCCCTGCTGGGGTAATCAATACAATTTACGGTCGTGGAAATTCTGTAGTTCCTCAATTAATGGAATCAGGCAGAATTGATGCTTTAACCTTGATTGGTTCGTCGAAAGTAGCGGATAAGTTGAAAAAAATGCACCCGAAAGTTAACCGTTTGAGAGCTATTTTAGGACTAGATGCTAAAAATGCTGCCATCGTTACTGAAAGTGCAGATTTAGAATTAGCTGTGAAAGAATGTATGTTAGGTTCATTGTCGTTCAACGGTCAGCGTTGTACAGCCTTGAAAATGATGTGGGTACATGAATCATTAGTTGATGCTTTTAACAAACGTATGTCTGAAGAAATCGGTAAATTGAAATTAGGATTGATGTGGGAAAAAGGAGTAAACATTACGCCACTTCCTGAGCCTAACAAACCTGCTTACTTGAAAGAATTAATTGACGATGCTATCGCACACGGAGCAAAAGTTGTGAACGAAGGCGGAGGAGAATCATTCAAATCTATCGTTTACCCAGCATTGGTATATCCTGTAAACAGAGAAATGAAAGTGTGGCATGAAGAGCAATTCGGACCTCTTGTTCCAGTAGTAGCTTTCAGTGATATTCAAGAGCCAATTAATTATTTAATTGAATCGTCTCATGGTCAGCAAGTATCTATTTTCAGTAAAGATGTTCATCAGATTTCTGAATTAATGGATGTGGCTGTACACCAAGTTTCGCGTGTAAATATTAACTCACAATGTCAGCGTGGACCAGACGGTTTCCCTTTTACTGGTCGTAAAGATTCAGCAGAAGGAACACTTTCAGTAACGGCTGCTTTGCGTTCATTCTCTATCAGAACAGTAGTAGCCACGAAAGAGACTACAGAGAACAAAGCTATCGTCAACCAAATTGTAGAAAACCAAGAATCAACTTTCCTTTCTACTCGTTTTATTTGGTAGTTTTTTAGCTGTAAGCAGTCAGCCTTGAGCGATGAGCTTTGATTTTTAGATATAATCTCATCAAAAAAAGTAAACCCCTGCAAAAATCACTTTGCAGGGGTTTCTTTTTTCATACCGTGGTCTGTGGCACACAGAACACTCGGACAATTGAATTGTGTTCTGTGTGCCACAGACCACGGTATATTGGAAAAGTTGACAGCTCAAAGCTCATCGCTCAAAGCTAACAGCTAATTAAACTTCAACTCATGTTTCAAACCAGAATACTTTCTAAGGTCTAGTGCCAAAGCACCAATTTTTAAAGAAACCTCTGCTCTTACTGGAATTTTGTTTTCATCATCCGTTACCCACATTTTTACAGATTCCTCGTCTTGAAAGAAATTGTTTTTAGGTAATTGAGGAGTGATTTTGAAAGTACTGATTTTGCCAAACTTCGTATTGATAGTTTCTTTACCACGAAACTTCAATCGCATATTATACACTTCTCCTTCAAAAAAGAAAGTAACAGGTACAGAATCGCCGACATTCATTTTTGAAAAGTCAATCGTTCTGATAAAATAATAACCACTTACCACATCCTGAATATACTTAGGCAGATTATAAGTTTTCTTCTCTTGCGAATCATCCATTTCAAACAATTTCGCAGTATTGTTATTATGGTTAAAAATCACTCTTTGCTCTTTTTTATAACTTCCTTCCTGCTTCTTCATATAGAATTGCTGAGGTAAAATCATAGACGCATCAATGTAGGATGTCCAAGTATCACGTACTTTACTAATCCAATCGGTAACCCCCACAGTTCTAGCTACGATGCCAACTTTATAACAAGGTTTACCATTGGCATTTTGTAGTTTGTTATCTACATCCACAATGGCCTCTGCAGCATTCACAAAACCATAATGCACACGATATTCTATATGTTCGCCAGTAGTAAAACTATCTTGTTCGATTACCCTTTCTTGAAATGACGACTTGAAACTCATCGCCGTAATCAAGAGAATTAATATCAAAAATACTTTTTTCATATATGCGCAGATTACTGATTATGTTTTTTTTTCATGGACTTCAAAAAATGTTCGAAGTTCCCTTTAAATTGCCTTTGAAAGATTAACTCAAACTCATTTTGTTTTGAATTATAGGTTTTAAATCCTACAAAATAAGCATTGTTTGGTAAATCCTTCCTGTCAATTTTAGGTTTAGATAAAGCCGTTGGTTTTTTAAAAATAGTATCTTGACTTATTTCAATTTCTTCAATTAACGCATACTTCAATGAATCCTTGCGTGTGTCAGAAAGTTTTTTGCCTTCAAAAGTTTTATAGAGACTGTCCAATTTCAAAGTCCCTCTGTTTAAGTGCTTTATATATTTGTCTCGCACTTCTTTAGATTGATTTTTCTTTTGGAACTGCGGAGAATCTTTGCCGTATTTATAAATCAAAAAACGCTTGGCACCATAGTCGCCAACAAAATTGGCAAGATTCTCACTCGTCTCATGATCATCTTTTACAAAAATCGTTCCATGTGTCATTTCGTGGATAATCAGGCTCGCCAATTTGCCATCAGAGTAGTAAAGCATACTGCTTAAGATAGGTTCTGGTAGCCAGCCTAAGGTAGAGTAGGCAGCACCTTGTCCCATCTCTGTATCGTAGCCTTGCAATTTCCAAACGTTTTCTTCCTGATAAGCGGCCGTAGAATCAAAGAAACCTTTGTAAGTAAAGTTGCCAATAAAAGGGAAATTAAACATCACTGCTTCCATTTTATAACGCTCTGCTACAGTCAGCAAATATACCAAAGGTCGTCCTTGTTGGTCATACATGGTTTGGTATACCTTTGGGTTATCCTGTAAGCCCAAAGAATCAATGGCAAAACGCTTTATCTCACCAATCAACAAAATGCGTTTTTTTAATGAATCAGGAACACTTTTATCTTTTAGTACGTCGTCAAGCGGACGAGTATTGAAGGCAACATCCAACCCTCCGCTGGCTTGTTGGTATAGATAAACAACCCAAACTCTTTGCCAAAAAAGGACAATAACCAACACTACAATAAACAATAACCAAAAATTATATTTACGACGAATCTTTAATGACATGAATTATATGTTTTAATTTATGAGTGCAAGCAAAGGCAAATTATTGAAAATATCTTGGAATATACAGATAGTCTACGAATTTGCCCCTTACAAAAGTATCATGATTTGAATAAATGCCTTAAAACAGCTAATCATTTTGTAACTTGCACAAAATTTCGGGAAACCAATAAAGATACAAATCAACAATGAAACAAATCATCTTCACTGAAAAAGCACCCGCAGCCATCGGGCCATATTCGCAGGCAGTACTCTCTAACGGAACTTTGTACATTTCAGGGCAAATTGCCTTTGCTTTGGCAGAAGCTGGAGCAAGTATTCAGGATGAAACAAGTCAAGTAATGGAAAACCTAAAAGCCATTTTAGCAGCAGCCGATATGAGTTTCGCTAATGTGGTAAAAGCTTCTATTTTTGTAAAAGACATGAATAATTTTGCAGCCATCAATGCTGTATATGGTGAATATTTTTCAGAGAATCCTCCTGCACGCGAAACTGTAGAAGTGGCACGTTTGCCAAAAGATGTAAATGTAGAGATTTCTTGTATTGCTGTAATTTAATTTTCAAAAAATGTCAAATCAAGTAAGAGTACGTTTTGCACCAAGTCCAACGGGAGCTTTGCACGTAGGTGGTGTAAGAACAGCATTATATAATTATTTATTAGCCAGAAAACTGGGTGGTAAAATGTTACTTCGTATTGAAGATACAGACCAAAATCGTTTTGTAGAAGGTGCAGAAGACTATATCATAGAAGCCTTAGGGTGGGTAGGTATTACGATTGATGAAGGAATAAGCGTAGGCGGTCCGCATGCCCCTTACAGACAGTCGGAACGTAAGGATATTTATATGGATTATGCGATGCAACTCATCAATTCAGGAAAAGCCTATTATGCTTTTGATTCAAGCGAGGAGTTAGATGAAATGCGTCAAACTTTTGAAAGTCAAGGTTCGGCTTTTCAATACAATGCCGCTACGCGTAGTCGTTTAAAAAACTCTCTGACGTTTTCAGAAGAAGAAACACAGGCTAAAATAGTCGCAGGCGAGCCTTATGTAATCCGTTTGAAAGTACCAGCGAAAGAAGAAATTCGTTTTAAAGATATCATCCGCGACTGGGTACATGTACATTCATCAACGATGGATGATAAAGTATTGATGAAGTCGGACGGAATGCCAACATATCACCTTGCCAACGTAGTAGATGACCACTTGATGGAAATCACCCACGTGATTCGTGGAGAAGAATGGTTGCCTTCAGCACCTTTGCACGTATTATTATACCGTGCTTTTGGTTGGGAAGATACTATGCCCTTGTTTGCACACTTACCATTGTTGCTGAAACCAGAAGGCAATGGAAAGCTTTCAAAACGTGATGCTGATTTAGGTGGATTCCCTGTCTTCCCATTGGAATGGAAAAACCCTGACGGTACTATCGCAAAAGGATTCAGAGAAGAAGGTTATTTGAGTGATGCTGTTGTAAACTTCTTGGCTTTCTTGGGATGGAACCCAGGTACGGAACAAGAGTTATTTTCGATGGAAGAATTGATTGAAAGCTTTAGTTTAGAAAGAATCAATAAAGCAGGAGCTAAATTCGATATTAATAAAGCTAAATGGTTCAATCAGCAGTATATAAAATTACGTTCTGACGAAACGTTAGCCAAAGAATATTTACCTAACTTTGAATCAGACAAAGCTTTGAAAATTGTAAGTTTATTCAAAGAAAGAGTTACTTTCCCACAAGAAATTACAAACGAGGCCGAGGCATTATTCATTGCACCCGTTACTTATGACGAAACCATTGTAGCCTCTAAATGGAATGATGATGCCAAGAAAGGTATCACAGCTTTTAAAGATGCTTTACCTGCTTTAGATAATTTTGTAGCGAACGACATTAAACACGTTTTGCATGCAGAATTAGAAAAACTAGGCATTAAAATGGGAAAAGTAATGCAGGCTTTGCGTGTGGCTACCACAGGCGTAGGAGCAGGCCCCGACTTAATGTTATCGATGGAAATCATAGGTAAAGAAGCTGTAATTGCACGTTTAGAGAAGGCTTTGAATACCTTGTAAGTGATGAGTTGTGAATGGTGAGTAATGAGTAATTAATCTATTGAATGCACTAATTTTGAACCTCCAAATTTTCAAATTCAGACAATGGCAAAGAAAAAAGAAACTCCTAAAAAAGAACTCCCAAAAGTTCATAATGAGCTTGATGGATTCGATATTTCAATTAATTCTTTTGGTGAAATCAATAGAAGTATTGACATTGAAAAAATCAATGAGTTTTTGAACAAACACATGGACGATAAAAAATTGAGAGGGAGAGACGAAGCTTAATCTCTCTCAATACATGATAAAGATGAACATAGATAAAGAATTATTACAAAAGATTGCTCATTTGGCTCGTTTGGAAATGCCCGAATCTGCTGAAAAAGAGATGAGAGAATCGTTAGAGTCTGTACTAAACTGGATGTCGGAGCTAGATGAAATAGATACATCAAATGTAAAGCCATTGACCCACATGAGTTTGGAAGTCAATGCTTTGCGTGAAGACAAAGTGGTTCAAAGCATCAGTCGTGAAGAAGGTTTAAAAAATGCTCCAAAACAAGACGGAGAATATTTTAGAGTTCCGAAAGTGATGGAATAGTGCCTTTACAGAAAAACTACAAAACTTATTTGAGGTGGTTCTTCACGTTGATATAACATATTATATCAACGTGAAGAACCACCTCAAAGTGTTAAAAGCTAAGGTTTACTGATAAATGGGCTACCCTTTAAATAAAACCGATAAGGCAATTCAGCTCCTTGCGTAATACCGATTCTAGTAGTTGTAATAATGTCAGCATCGAAATAATCGCTAATAGGAGGGAGCAATCTTAAATCACCGTCCAAAACATGCCAATCGTTCATGCCTTTATGGATGCCCATTGCCTGAACCAACTTCCCTGGGCCAGAACATAAATTCTTCAAAATAGTAGTACTACGCCTTGCCTCCATTAGTGGAATGCCTTCAATAGGTTCTAAAGCTCTTATCAAAACAGCTTCGCCTATATCTTTCTTGTTGGTAGTAATATTTACACAAAAGTGCATGCCATATATTTGATACACATATACAGTACCTGGCACGCCAAACATGGGTGCATTCCGAACACTTTTTTTCCGATAAGTATGACTCGCAGGGTCATCTTGTAAATACGCTTCGGTTTCTACAATAATTCCTGCTGTTATGCCTTCCTCATTTTCATGCACTAAGCGATACCCCAAGAGACCTTTAGCAACTGTTAATGTATCTGATGTTAATAAAATCATTGTTTCTAAATGATATACGAATGATTATTGGTAAGTATTTAAAAATGAATGAATTATCACTAGCGAGGGACTTAAGTCCTTCGCTAGTGATAGGTTGAAATGTCTTATATAGTAGGGTTTGGGGAAACATTTTAAACCTTATCCCTTACAAGAAAAGTACTTCTAAATGTACTTATTAATCCTAATACAGGGCCTACTGCCAAAATTAAGTAAACGTATTCATTCGTAATATATTTGGTCGCAAATTGTAAAATTTGTAAACTAATAATGGTAATAGCGAAACCAATACAGTTTACAATGGTGATGGAAGATGCTCGATATTCAGGATTGGTATTTTGTGAAATTAAGGCAGAAAACTGCGGTGAGTCACCAGCTACGCTCATTCCCCAAACCAACATGATAGTAATGAAGACAAAAGGGCTGACTTGTGAAAAAGAAACAGAAAAAAGACAGCATATTAACGAAAGCGATAAGCAGTAAAAAGCCAATTTGGCACTCCCGAGTTTAGCAGAAAATTCACCTGTCATTACACAGGCTATCAACCCAGAGGCAATAATTAAGAATGACCACAACGAAATATTAAAAGAATGGCTACTATGCTGGTTGTATTGCTGAATGATGATAGGCACATAAGCCCAAAAAGTATATACTTCAAACATGTGTCCGAAATAGCCAAATGAATAGGTTTTAAATGAGGGATTTTTGAAAGAAGCTACAATGCTTCTAGGGTTGAATTGCCCTGCTTTTTTACGAAAAGGACCATCTTTAATGAATAAAAACAGTAATAAAGCCCCAGATGTAGCAATAATTGATGTTGCAATAATGACAGATTGCCAATGGATGCTAAGAGAGAAAAAAGCAATAAAATGTGGAAATGAAGTGCCCAATACCAAAGACCCTACTAAATATCCTAAGGCTCTTCCTAACCCTTTGTCATACCAATCTGCCATGATTTTCATCCCGACAGGATAGACACCAGCTAAGAAAAAGCCTACAACAAAACGAATGAAGAGCAATGTATTAAATCCAACAGGTATCCAGACAATCAACAAATTAAAGAACGCTGCTAAAAGGGTAGAAATAACAAATACCCTGACAGGCGAAAAGCGGTCGCTGATGGTTAAAATAGCATAGACTGCCGTACCAATTACAAAACCCAGTTGAACTGAGGAGGTCATGCTACTCAGAAAATTGGATATGTCAGGATATAATTGATGTAAGTCTTTCAACACTGCATTGAGGGCAAACCATAAGGATGTCCCTGAGAACTGTGCGAAAATGACTACTGGAAGCAAATATTTTGGTTTCAATGTAAATAAATCTAAAGGGTTTCAATGACGGCATAGGCTCTGACAGGGAAAGTCCCCATCCCTTTTACTTTGGGAGGTGTTGCCGAAAATTTGAAAGGAGTATCTGTAGGAATTTCGCCTAAATTACACAAATGTTCTACAATCAAGATTTCATTTTTGAGTAAAATACTATGTACTGGGCGAGCTTTTCCAGCTACATCATCGATATTATGAGAGTCGATACCGACTAATTTTACTCGTTGACTCACCAGATATTCAGCAGCATCAGCCGTTAAAAAAGGATTTCCACTATAATACTCGTCAGTTTTCCATTTTTCATCCCAACGAGTATGTACCAAAACGGCTTTATTTGTTAAATCTAACCCTTCAAAAAATGATTTATCAATGCTCAGTTGTTCGTAGTAGGGAATACTTATCAATACACCCTCTAATAAAGCTGTTTGTTCAATCAGGATTTGAGATAAATCTTTTCCATCCTCATATCGGTGGAAGGGCGTATCTAGGTAAGTACCCGTATTGGCTACCATTTCAATTTTTCCTATCTGAAAAGATGTTCCTTCTTCGTACCAACTTTTCGATTCTTCACGTGTCCAGAAATCACAAATAACAGGTGCAGGTAGACCTTTGTAAGTGACTACGTCCTCCTCAATAATATGGCTTAAATCGATAAATTTCATTTCTTTCTAGCTTTTATAATCGCAATAGCTGCAATAATTACCCAGACTACATTCACAAAAACAGAAGGGTAGGCCTTATGTTCAAGGGTATTAATGATAAAACAGATGGCTCCAAAAAGATTAGCCAATTGGTAATTTATGGAGGTAGACGAAATCTTATTCAAAGCGTTTAAAGCAAATGCTCCGACGATAAGAATGGAACCAATCCAACCAATAATTTCAACAAAGATTAAGTACATCAATTTTAGGTTTTCACAAAGATACATTGATTTATGAAAGCAAGTAAATGATATGAGAATATATCATCACTGCTTTTTAGGGAGAATGATTATACAAATACTATGGTGTATACACACTGTTTAAACCTTCAATAAAACGTTATTAACTTTATATTAAGGTATGTTATTTTGTGAATAATGATAGTATAATTTTAGTGTTTTTGTCTTGATTAGGAGGAATAATTACCAGATGAAAACTAAGTTTTCCATAAAAATTACGACCTTTACCGAAATTTTAAAAAATAATTGATAAAATGGCACAAGCAAAGGCGGGCGATAAAGTTAACGTCCATTACACAGGAAGATTAACGGACGGAACTGTATTTGATAGTTCGGCGGGACGTGAAACTTTAGAGTTTGAATTAGGTACGGGCATGGTTATCCAAGGCTTTGATGAGGGCATCACTGGAATGACTATTGGCGAGAAAAAAACTGTTCATATTCCTGCTGAACAAGCTTATGGACCAGTGAATGCTGACTATTTAGCAGTATTCCCTAAAGCTGAACTTCCTGCTGATATTCCTTATGAAGTAGGTATGCAATTAAATATGCACCAAGATGGTTCTGGACAAGTAATGCCAGTAACAGTAGTTGAAGTAACAGATATCAGTATTACTTTAGATGCTAACCATCCTTTGGCTGGGAAAGATTTGATTTTTGATATTGAATTAGTATCAATTGGATAATAATCATTGCTTAAATGTGAAACATGAGTCATCCCGAATTTTTCTTAAAATAGGAAGTTTAACAAAATAGCCTCATAGAGGCGATATATCGGTAGCCGCATTTGCGGTAAAATGTAAACAAAATTCTCTTCTAAGCCCCATCGGGGCGAAATATTTCGCCCCGATGGGGCTTAGAAGAGTTAATAGATGCTTCTTCTACCGATATAGTGTTCCTAACGGAACTATAATCTGTATCCATAAATCAAGAAAGCAGTCAAAATTAGTTTTTTGACCGCTTTCTTGTGATTTTAAAATTCGGGATGACTCATGTTTAATCGTAAAAATATATCTACAAATTCTTTAAATGCCTTTCTAGCGTTTCAGAGTCTTTTATCAATACTTCTCTTGCTTTAGATCCTTCAAACTGACCTACAATTCCTGCGGCTTCTAGTTGGTCAATTAATCTACCAGCACGGTTATATCCTAATTTTAATCTACGCTGAATTAAGGATGTTGAGCCTTGTTGATGCGTAACAATTAAGCGAGCAGCTTCATCAAAAAATTGATCACGATTACTTGGGTCAAAATCACTTTTTTCGTTACCTCCGCCGTCGCTATCACCTTCAAATTCAGGTAACATATAGGCAGAATCATAACCTTGCTGATTGCCGATAAATTCACAGACATCTTCCACTTCTGGTGTATCTACAAAAGCACATTGTAAACGAATGATATCAGAGCCCATCGAAAGTAACATATCTCCTTGACCCACCAATTGTTCAGCTCCACCCGTATCTAAAATCGTTCTGGAGTCAATTTTTGACGTAACTTTAAACGAAAGACGAGCAGGAAAGTTTGCCTTGATAGTACCCGTAATTACGTTTACCGATGGTCGTTGCGTAGCCACAACCAAGTGAATACCAATGGCACGGGCTAACTGGGCTAGACGAGCGATAGGTTGTTCTACATCTTTTCCTGCGGTCATCATTAAGTCGGCTAACTCATCGATAATCAATACAATATAAGGCATGAAATAATGCCCTTTGTCTGGATTAAGCCTTCTGTTAACAAACTTTACGTTGTATTCTTTCAAATTTCTACAACCTGCATCTTTCAAAAGGTTATAGCGATTGTCCATTTCTATACAAAGCGAATTCAGTGTATGAACCACCTTTTTGGTATCTGTAATGATGGCTTCGGCAGCGTTTGGCAACATTGCCAAGAAATGTCTTTCAATTTTATTGAAAAGTGTTAATTCAACTTTCTTTGGGTCGACCAACACGAATTTTAGTTGAGATGGATGCTTTTTGTATAGTAACGAAGTCAAAATCATATTCAACCCAACAGACTTTCCTTGTCCTGTAGCACCTGCCATCAGTAAGTGAGGCATTTTGGCTAAGTCGGTAATGAAAATATCATTGCTAATCGTTTTCCCTAACACAATAGGTAATTCGGCTGTTGATTTCTGGAATTTCTCAGAGCCAATCACCATTTTTACAGGCACCATCTCACGGTTTTTATTAGGTACTTCAATACCAATCGTTCCTTTTCCCGGAATCGGAGCAATAATACGAATCCCTAGTGCTGCCAGTGACAAGGCAATATCATCTTCAAGGTTCTTGATTTTAGAAATCCTTACCCCAGCATCTGGAATAATTTCATACAACGTAACTGTTGGGCCAATAGTAGCTTTGATAGAAGCAATGCCAATACCATAATTAGCCAATGTCTCCACAATTTTGTCGGAATTGGCTTTCAGTTCTTCTTGCGAAACATTAGGCTTGCCCATATCGTACTCTTTCATTAAATCAAGTGTTGGGTACTTGTAATGAGGTAAGTCTAACATTGGGTCGTATAAACCAAATTTCTTCAATAATTCATCATTCACCGAATCATTTACTTCCAATACTGGCGCGTCTTCCTCAGTATCTTCAATGACTTCTGGCAGATCCTCAATGTTTTCAATAGTCAATGCTACGGGCGCTTTGGCGAGATTACTTTTTGGAAGAGGGGTTTCGATGATAGGAGGAAGGTATGGACGAATATTAGCTTCGTCAAAATTGTCTTCTCGATTTACGACCAAATCATCTTCAGGTTCTTCTTCAGCTACTATCGTTTCAAAGTTTTCTCTAACTCTTTTGATGTTCTTGGCGTCTGCAATATTGTCTTTATCCTCTTCTACTTTACTCATAACCGTATCGTGCTCTTCATCAGTTGGTTTTGCTACCAAACTAGAGGTATCTACTTTGTAGTAATACACCACAAAAACAATCAGCACAAAAGTGATTACAAAAAAAGAAGCCCAACCAATGAATCCATACATATATTCATTGACAAAATATCCAATACCTCCGCAAAGGCTACTCCATTTTTCTTCTGCTTCAAGCATAAAAACAAAAAAGCCAAGGAAAGCACTTAGCCAAATCATATAGAATAATGATTGCCAAGTTAATTTTTCTAATGGAATAACTTCTTTTTTAAAGGCAAGCTTATAGCCAGCAGTCAATAAAATAGGGACAAGCAAAAAGGCAGACCAACCGAACAGTCTAAAAATTAAGAGGTATGCAAGCTTTGCACCATACAAGCCAAATGGATTTTTGGGTTGTTTTTTTAAAGGCTCAATCGATGATTGAAGTGGGTCTTCTACTTCACTTTGGTCAGCATCGCCTGTAAAAAGATGTGATGAAAACGAAAAAAACATAAATACTCCGAGGAGTATAAACAAGATGCCCAAAACGAAATGTAGTTGTTCGCTTTGGATTATTTTTTTTATATTAAAGTCAAACGAAATTTGCGGGGAAGGGTTTCGTTCTTTGGTTCTTTCTGTATTTTTTGGAATATTTCTTGCCATATTAAAATTGGTTCTCGGCGAGTTACAAATGGTTAAGTATTTGAGGATGGATAGTTTCGCTATTGAAGCTCAAATTTTCATAACCATTAGCCTTATGCCAAGTAACTGTATTATTCCAAAGTTCGCAATTTTGAGGTATTTTTTGCGAAAAAAATTAAAAATGTTATTTAAAATCCTGATTAACGCTTTTTAACCATGTATCTCTTCGTTAATTTTATTACTTCCTAAGCAATACTTTTTCGGTAACGATGCCTTTTCCCTCAGCAATTATTCTGATAAAATAAGTACCATTGCTATAATTACTTAAATCGAAAAATACATCTTCGTTCAAACTTGTACTATTTTTTCGAGAGAGCGTTCTGCCTGTAAAGTCGACGAGCTGATATTCTGCTAAATAATTATTTTTGATATAAACAAAATGATTGGTTGGGTTGGGATAAATAACCGCTGTTTTGCTTTCTTCGTTGCCCGTAACAGTAAATTTGGTAGTACCTTTCAAGAATTTCAAACCACCTGCATTGGTGCCAACAATAAAGTCGGGAATAACGTCTCCGTCTAAATCACCTACTGCAATCGAAAGCATACCTCCTAATTTTAAATGAGTATGCTTGCCTGTAAATTCATCTAATACACCTGAAGAATCCTCTTTGAAAAGGTCTTGGTTTTGTTCAATGATATTTTTGAAAACCTTGAATGTCCCATCTCTATTGCCCGTAATAAGCTCAACTTTTCCATCACCATTCAAATCTGCTACTGTCAATGATACATTTCCCGAAAGATAATCTGACGTAAGTCCGCCTAGTTCTTCTTTTGTCAAAGTATAAATTGGACTTGTACTACTTCCTGTATTTTTATAAAACTCAATTCTACCGCTACCTTTTCCAATCAATAAATCCTTTTTACCATCGTTGTCTAAATCAAAAAATAAGGGCGAATCGCCATTGGATAAATTATTGATTTTAGGAAGCGTAACAATTTCAGAAAGCTTTAATGAAAAGGCTTGGTTTCTGGCTGCTCTGTTTGGGATATATTGAATCGTCATGCCATTAAAAGTATTGGCCGTAAAACCAAAATCATCCGTACCATCTCCATTCATATCAGTAACAAATGGTTTGATTTCAAATAGCTGTTGAGATTTTGATAAATCCAGAAAGTCAGTTGTTTTCAGTTCAAAAGTATTGTTTCCTTTGTTTTCATAAAGGGTAATATTGGCTCTGTAGCCATTATCTCCTCGATTCCCTGCATTGCCAACCAACA
This sequence comes from Arcicella sp. GW822-FHT02H01, assembly GCF_058802005.1. Lineage (NCBI taxonomy): Bacteria > Pseudomonadati > Bacteroidota > Cytophagia > Cytophagales > Flectobacillaceae > Arcicella > Arcicella sp. GW822-FHT02H01. The sequence goes on from NZ_JBXANT010000001.1 coordinate 4,381,957, forward strand.
AATCTTTATCCCCGTCACCATCAATGTCAGCCAGCACTGGACTAGCATTTTCTCCTAAATCCACCATGGTATTTTGTAGGAAATTAGCTTGTTGAAAGGTTAGATTTAGGTTATTGTTTTGCCCATTATTTTTATAAAACCATGCTGCATTCTGATAATCTACCGTTTGTAGCGCATTATCATAGCCATTGGGTGCGGCAATAATGTCTTTGATGCCATCAAAATCTACATCTTCATAGAATATCGCAGGGAAAATAGAGAAGTCAATAGGTTTTTGATTGGGGAAGAAGTAATCTGCTTTTGTAAAAATGGTTTGATTGCTAGTACCATTATTACTCAAAGCAGCTACTCTGTTTGCTGAGATGTGTCCATAAAGGGCATCCTTTAAACCATCTCCGTCTAAATCTAACACCAATAAAGCATTTCCTGAATGTTCAACTTTTTGACCATTCGCTCCATTGTTTGTACTACCGCCCACAGGAACATTCGCTCCACAGTCTTGATTGAAGCGTGCATCATCAAAATGCTCTTTGAAGAAATTTCCCCAACAATCGCCTATTCTTTTGAACTCTAAATGATTATTATCTTTGTAGTTTTCCTGACTAAAATTTTTGTGGAAGAGGAAGAAATTACCAGATGAATCAAATGCTACGATGTCATAATCGCCGTCGTTATCAATATCAACAATTGCTGGAATATCAGTTGAAGCCGTGTATAAATTTATTTTACCCGAATAACCAGTACTATACAATGGGTCGGTGATGAGTTCCCAAGCTATTTTGTTGGTAGAAACATTTCTGTAAACTTTAATCCCTGCGGGGGTATAAGTGAAAATATCTTTTTTGCCGTCGGAATCATAATCTACCAATAACATCCAATGTTGAATAGCTGGAAATGCTGTTTCGTATTCAGGGGCGTATTGCCAATAATATTTACCTGTGTTGTCTTTTTTAGCAAGAAAAGTGCTGAGTTTAGAAGAGGTTCTGTCGAAAACAACTAAGTCTTCAACACCATCATTATCTAACTTACATGTTGAAAATTGCGGAGCATTTAATCCACCCGCAAAGGTATTAGGTAAACTTTGTCCATTTTGGACTACTTTAAAACTATTATTGTATTGAAAGGTAAAATTTTGAGCAAAGCTTTTACCAAGATTTGACAGGAATAAAAGTAAAATTAATTTTTTCATGTAATATTTGTCGAAAAATCATGAATCTCGAATTTGAGACACATACATAACGAATAAAATAATGATTTCGCTTACTGAATTATATCAAAAGTATAAAGAATGTTCTAGTGTATCTACAGATACTCGTAAAATTGGAGAAGACTCAATTTTTTTTGCGTTGAAAGGCCCTAATTTCAATGCTAATGCTTTTGCAGAACAAGCATTAGCCAAAGGAGCAAAATATGCAGTAGTGGATGATGCCCTTTATGTAAAAAACGAGCAATATCTTTTAGTAGAAGATGGGCTAAAAGCATTACAGCAATTGGCTAACTTTCATCGTAAACAGCTCGATATTCCCTTTATTGGATTGACGGGCTCAAATGGGAAAACCACAACTAAAGAGTTAATAAATTGCGTTTTATCAAAAAAATATTGTACTTACGCCACATTAGGAAATTTAAATAACCACATTGGTGTTCCTCTAACCATTTTGGCAATTGATGAAACAATTGAAATTGCTATTATTGAAATGGGTGCCAATAAACAAGGAGATATAAAGGAATTAGTAGAAATTGCCGAACCCACTCATGGCTTTATTACTAACATCGGCAAAGCACATTTAGAAGGCTTTGGAGGAATGGAAGGCGTAAAGAAAGGCAAAGGTGAATTGTATGATTGGCTAAGTGCTAATAATGGAACAGTTTTCGTAAATGTAGCATCTGAACCTACCTACGACATGATTCAGAATTATACTTTTAAAGAAACAATTGTTTATACTTCTAATAAAAACCCAACTTTTGAAAATGTCGTAAATATTCTTGAAGAAAGCCCCTTTGTGATTTTTGAAGATTTATCGGAGAATACCTATACGTCACACTTAACAGGCATTTATAATTTCCAAAATATTTGTGCAGCCATCAGAATCGGACAATTTTTTAATATTGAAACTTCAATAGCTTGCCAAGCCGTTGCTGATTATGTTCCAAACAATAATCGCTCGCAATTTATTCAAAAAGGCACTAACATGGTTTTGATGGATGCTTATAATGCTAATCCTTCATCAATGTCGGCTGCTATTACTTATTTTAATGACCTGAAAGTGGGGAAAAAGATGGTGATTTTGGGTGATATGTTTGAACTTGGTGAAGAAGCAAGTGCAGAGCATGAAGCCATCGGAAAATTATTATTGGCTTGTAACTTCGATTATATCCTTTTGGCAGGACATTTAATGGAAAATGCAGTAAGAGTATTACCGATTATGAAAGTACATTATTTCCCAGATAAATTTGGTTTACACAATTGGTTACAGGACTATCCCGTTACTGATACTCATATCCTCGTAAAAGGTTCAAGAGGAATGGGCTTAGAAAGCGTCTTACAATTTCTAGGATAATCATTAGTAATGAAATATTTAGTGAAAATGTTGTATTATCTTTGACGGATTTTTAAAAACCACAACATTCTTTTAAAAATTTATCCATTTCATCATGAATAACTTATCAAGCGAAGAATTAACCCCAAAGCCCAATACAAATAATATTTTAAGGGCTGTATTAGCATTGGTAGTTTTGATTGCGGGTTGCTTAGCATACATGCTTTTTGAGTCTAAGGAAACATCAGCCAACCAACAAGAGGTAATCAATACTAAAGTAATGGAACTGGCCGAAACCCGTGTAAAGCTAGATTCAATTACGACGCAATTGGAAGCTCAGATTGAAGAAGTTGAAAAACTAGGAGGGGATGTTTCTGAGTTACAGAAAGCTAAAGTCGCTTTAGAAAAAGATAAAAGTGAGTTAACTAAACGTTATGCTACTTTAGAGAACATCAAAGAAAATTATGCGGATAAGATAAAAAATTATGAGTCGATACTTACTGCTAAAGAAGCAGAATTAGTTCAGTTAAGAGACGAAAATTCAAGTCTGACTAACGAAAACTCTACGCTTAAAAACGAAAAAAATGGCTTGACGAAGAGCGTTGAAGAAGCGAGAGCTCAGAACAAGGAAGTATCTTCTATCAATAAGATTCTTACTGAAAAGGTTACTCGTGCGGCTGCACTCAGGGCAGAGTCTATCAAAGTAATCGGTATAACCGAAAAAGGCAAGGAGTTTGAAGACGATCGATATAAGTCTAAAAAATTGGGCAAAATCAAAATTGCAGTTCAATTGAATAGAAATGACCTTACCGAAAAAGGTAAAAAAACGGTTTTAATCAGGATTCTTGACCCTGATGGTTATACGCTTTTTGATGCAGATTTAGGGTCTGGAAATTTTGACTACAATGGACAAGACTTGGCTTTTACCATCAGAAGGGATATGACATTTGATAATGAAAATCTACATGCTGAATTTTATTTTGACCGTGGTGCACCTTATCGCCCAGGAAAATATACCGTGGAAGTCTTTACAGAAGGCTTTAAAATCGGAACAGGAGGTTTTGAAGTAAAATAAAAATAGAGAGGCTGGAAGTACTTCCAGCCTCTTTTTTCTTTAGAGGTCAACAGATAAGTTGTATGCTTTCTTTTTATCTTTCCAGTATAAAGTCATCTGGTTATTTTTAAATGAAACTACTTTGAATACATCATTTTTGATTCCCTTTGCTTTACCTGTTACATATACAAATCCATTTTCCTGATAAAAATCTTCCACCGTAAAGCTTTCAGGTAAAAAAGGATTCCCCTCTACATCTGTACTATTTATTCCTGCATAAAAGTTAGCGTTCACTGCAAAGGTTTTCTTATTGTTTAACGTAGCAGTGATGTCTTCTACCTTAGGTATGTTATTGCTATAAACAATGCCCGTAAGGGTAGTTTCAGTAGCTTTGCCAGCCTGAAAATAAGAACCAGCCTGATTGCCCACCGTGTTTTGGTCTAGCATATAAATTACATTTCCACCTAACAATGCCGCTTGAATTTTTAGCTTTCTAAAAGCTCTTTCTTTCACGGTAGTAATGTTTGATAGGGTAGTAGTTCCCACCGCTTTTGCATATACTTCATCTAGTTTATAAAGTCCTTTGGTTTCAGATTCGAGATGCGTTAAATTAACTTTATCAAAATCATGCGCATAATTTACTTCATTAAGTGCTAATGATTCTTTGAAAAGCTGTACTCTGCCTGAATTAAATCTGATTTTTTGAACATTATTTTTGTAGATAGAATTCACTAACGTTTCAGTAGGAAAGGAATACTTGATGTAATCAGGAGCGATTTCCTTTACTTCTGCAAGGATCAATCCTTCACTAGTAAAGATAGAATCTAAAGGAGTTCGTTGTGCTAGTGATGCATTGCTAATACATGCAATGACTAAAAGGCTTAAGATTTTTTTTAACATAGCTTTATTTTAATGATTCATATACAAGACAAACTAAAAACTTTTTCCCCTATTATTTATTGCATAAAAACTTTTTAATCAAGCATTTTACGTATTCTTTAAAATGTGTAATCAACTATTAGTGTTTAATTATGTAGATAATATTTCTTCTTATTTAATTTAAAAAGATATATTATCTAATTTTATCGAATAAGCAGATAAATCAAAAAAGTTCTTCTTAATCATTTTTAGAATCAAGCATAAAGATGTTAATTTTGTGTTATTCTAAGAAAAAGACTCATAAAGAGTAAAAAACGAAATTTAAAACATAAGAAATAAATGTCAACTGGAACACAACAGTACGTGCCATACAAAGTAAAAGACATTGCTTTGGCAGAATGGGGTCGTAAAGAAATACGTTTGGCCGAAGCAGAAATGCCAGGTTTGATGGCACTTCGTGCAGAATACGGTGAAGCTCAACCTTTGAAAGGTGCTAGAATTGCAGGCTGTCTTCACATGACTATCCAAACGGCTGTATTAATTGAAACACTTACTGCGTTGGGTGCTGATGTTACTTGGTCATCATGTAATATTTTCTCTACACAAGACCACGCCGCTGCTGCTATTGCTGCTGCTGGTGTTCCTGTGTATGCTTGGAAAGGCATGAACGAAGAGGAATTCAACTGGTGTATCGAGCAAACACTTTTCTTCGGAGAAGACCGTCAGCCTTTGAACATGATTTTGGATGATGGTGGTGATTTAACAAACATGGTATTTGATGAATATCCTGAATTGATTGACGGCATCAAAGGTTTGTCAGAAGAAACTACTACGGGTGTTCACCGTTTGTACGAGCGTTTAAAAAATGGTACTTTATATTTACCAGCTATCAACGTAAACGACTCTGTTACTAAATCTAAGTTCGATAACAAATACGGTTGTAAAGAATCATTAGTAGATGCTATCCGTCGTGCTACTGACTTAATGTTGGCTGGTAAGGTAGCGGTTGTAGCAGGTTACGGTGATGTAGGAAAAGGTTCTGCTGAATCTTTACGTGGTGCAGGTTGCCGTGTATTGGTTACTGAAATCGACCCAATCTGTGCTTTACAAGCGGCAATGGACGGTTTTGAGGTAGTACCAATGGACGAAGCGGCTACGCGTGCAAACATCTTTGTAACAGCTACTGGTAACTTACGTATCATTCGTGAGCGTCACTTCAAAGCGATGAAAGATAAAGCTATCGTTTGTAACATCGGTCACTTCGATAACGAAATCGATATGGCTTGGTTGAACGGAGCTTATGGAGATACTAAAGAGCAAATCAAACCACAAGTAGACTTATACAACATCGACGGTAAAGACGTAATCGTTTTGGCTGAAGGTCGTTTAGTAAACTTAGGTTGTGCAATGGGACACCCATCATTTGTAATGTCTAACTCTTTCTGTAACCAAACATTGGCACAGTTAGAATTGTGGACTAATACAGATAAATACGAGAAGAAATTATACATCCTTCCAAAACATTTGGATGAAAAAGTAGCTCGTCTACACTTATCACACATCGGTGTAAGACTAGAAACTTTGGAAGCTGAACAAGCAGAATATATCGGTGTAACTGTTGATGGTCCATACAAAGCAGAACATTACCGTTATTAAGATTTTGCATTTGTTTTAAGATTAAAGCCTCCCTATCAGATTTTTCTGGTGGGGAGTTTTTTTTATTTTTTTGGCGAGAATGCTTTTCGAGATGTTATGCAGTGCATCTCGAATGATAGTAAGGATATTAATCCCTCGCTTGGTATATTGTTTACTACTACAGAGTTATATTAGGTATTCTTAAAACACAACCTATTTTAGGCCTACACTCAAAAGACTAAAGACCAGAGATTGGACATACAAAATTAGATTAAAAGATATGAAAGATATGGAAGAATTTATTAATAGGTGTTTATTAAACTCCTTTGTTGAAAGTTTTGGTATTTTTCACCAGATACTAACATTAGTATTTAGGACTAATGAAAGTAATGCAAAAGATTATAATTTATATTTTTTAGATGTGATTGTAGAGTCGAATATCAAAGACTTTGATAATTTAAGTAGTGATGAAAGAATTTTGTTAATCTTTCTGAAATTAAATTTAAAAACATTATCAAGTTTTAAGATTGAAGAGAATAATACACTTACACTTTACTTTAATGAGCTTTGGATAAAGCTTAGTGCAGGAAATGAGTATGAATTTTTACAAATTGGAATTGATTCAAATGAAAAGATAGATGTATTATTTGCTAATTCTGATGGTACTTGTACTATTTTTTAGGCTTTCTGGGTGATAGTTCATCAATAATAAGGGCGTCAGCAAATCATCAATTATATATTTTACCATATTTCGCAGGTTATTTAGAAGAACAGTAAGAATATTAATCCTCTTTTTCCACTCAGATTGTAAATCCTTTTATCTTTACTTAGACTTGGCATTCCGAAATGTCTTTCAGAAAATTAAGAAGAACAAGTTTACAACCCGATAACAAACACAAAATGAAAAAAGTAACAGGCATTGGGGGCATTTTTTTCAAATGTAAAGATACTAAGAAAATGAGAGAGTGGTATAACACTCACCTTGGTTTAAACACTAATGAGTATGGCGCAACTTTTGAGTGGAAAGAAGAATCAGACGCTACTAAAAATGGTTCTACACAATGGAGCCCATTTGCCGAAACAACAAAATATTTTGAACCTTCTACAAAAGACTTTATGATTAATTATAGAGTAGCTGATTTGGAAGCACTCGTTGAAGAACTAAAAAAAGAAGGTGTAACAATTCTTGATAGCATAGAAACTTATGATTACGGTAAGTTTGTCCACATTCTTGACATGGAAGGAAATAAAATAGAACTATGGGAGCCTATTGACTAGGACTGTAGACAAAATATAAACTTAAGGATTTCGGTTCTAGCTTTATAATTTATGTTTTAATCTAAAGTCAGTCTCAATTTTTCTCAATTGAGGTGCTTATACAAATCCATCCATCTATGTTCCTTGTAAAGTACTTTAAATTCAGGTTGTTTTTTTAATTGAGACTTACTTAGTGCTTGTCGTTGGTATAATAAATTCAAAAAATCAAGGGCAATATCTTTGTATTGCTGTTCATTATTTTGCGAGGCTATCTTTGCAAAGATAATAGCGGCGTTATAGTTGTCTTTGTTGAACATACCACCCAAAACAGTTGAAGCAGTGTTGTAGTAATCGTAAGTTTTTTGAAAATCACTTTTGGTATAAAAGTAATTAGCACTATCTATAAGCTGTTTGGTATAAGCTAAATCGGTAGAATCGTTTTTATATGCTTGTGTTGCCGTTAGGTTATTATATTCAAAGCCATAGGTCAAACTATATATGCTAAGAGGTAACAAACCAATTTCTTTTCTTCTTTTATCAACAAGGTCTTCATTTAGGATAGGTCTAAAACTAGTGGCTTTACCATTATTTACCCAATTGACCTGAGTGCCATAAAGTTGTTTGAAATTGAGATTACATTGAACCCTGTCGTACAGGAAAGCATAATTTTCTAAATTGATTTCATTAGACTTTTTAAGCTTTTTCATAACATTAAGTGCCTTTTGTTGGAAGATTACATCTCCATCAGCGTGTTGAACCATGAGCCAAAAATTATTTTGTCCATCCTTACCTATTTCTGAAAGTTTTGGCCAACCATATTTATTAATAATGGCTTTTGCTTGTACTAAATTGGTAGAGTCTGTTTTATGTATTGCTTGATTAACAAGTTTTCTTGCGTTTTTATCTTTTGTTTGTATTCTTTTATACCTAAGCCTTTGATCATTAATTGCTATTAAATTGATTTGTTTCCGCAAAGCGGGTAATCTTAAAGTTTTTTCATATTCTTTTTCTTTCAGTAAAGCTCGTTGTTTTATTATTTCCCATTTATCGGGTGCAGTGTTTTTTAAATAATCAAAATAATAATCTTCTGCTAACCAATCTGCTTCTGTCCAACCAGTATTCAACGCTAACTCCAAATAAAAAAAGGCTTTATTCGCATTACTATCTAATGAATATACGCCTGCTAATTTGTATGCTGTCAAGGCATCGGGCTGTTCTAGTTTAAACGCTTTTTCGTAAGTAATAATAGCTTTTTTATAATCTTTTTGAAGATGCAAGAGTCCAGCTTCAGCTAATAAAGTTTGATATAAGGTATTATTTGATTGACCTTTTACGCTGTTAATTAAAAATAATATCGAAAAGAGACTTAGCAGTTGTTTCATTGGTATTCAGATTTATATTTTCAGAATATACTTCTCTTTTGAATTAAAGATATTTTAGAAAGACGCCACAAGAAATATCAAAAATATAAATCTAAAGATTTTTCATATTTGTAAGTATAAAAAATGGAATTATTAATTATCTCTATAACAATTGTTTAATTTTTGCTTTTGTTGGTGTTTACTAAAGAGTTGATTACTCCAACATAAAAGTATATTACGTAACTTGCCAAATATCAAGATGGTTTGTTGCTGACGCTCATTTCATTGGAGATAATTCCAACGAAGGCGTAGAATAAAAACAGATGTAAATCGATTTAATATACCCATATGAACAAACACATTTGTACAAAACTAGCTTTTGGAATATTTACGATTGTAGGATTAATAATAAACTCCTTTGGGCAAGTTAATTCAAAGCCAACCATATCATTTACTTTTGATGATGGTTCTATTGATGATATAGGAGCATATAAGTTAGAGGTGTGGAATCAACTACTGCTTGATAATTTGAAAAAACATAAGCTGAAAGCAATTCTATTTTCGGCAGGAGGCAATAAATCAACTGCTAAGGGTAAATATGTATTATCTTCTTGGAATAATGCTGGGCATCTCATCGCTAATCATACCATTTCTCATCCAAATTTCAATAGTAAAAACGTTAGCCTCGAAAGCTTTAAGCTTGAACTCACTCAAAATGATGCAATCATCAATAAGTACTCAAATTACTTACCTTATTTTAGGTTTCCTTATCTGAAAGAAGGCAATACGCCAGAAAAGGTTAATGGCTTTAGGCAATTCTTAAAAGAAAAAGGCTATAAAAATGGACACGTAACAATTGATGCTTCTGATTGGTATATTGATAGTCGATTGGTTAAAAGGCTGAAAGAAAACCCCAAGGCTGATATTGTTGGATTTAGAGAGTTTTATAAAGAACACCTCTTTAACAGAGCCGTATTTTATGATTCGTTATCTTATCAGATGACTAATAGGCACATCAATCATGTGATACTATTACACCATAATTTAGCAGGGGCCTTATTTTTGGGCGACCTAATTCAACATTTTAAAGATAAAGGTTGGGAGGTAATTGATGCAGACAAAGCCTATAAAGACACGATTTTTGAAGCGGATGTTGACAATATTCCAGCAGGAGAGAGTTTAATTTGGGCATTAGCAAAAAAATCAGGAAAATTCAACATTGTATTAAGATATCCTGCGGAAGATGGGGATTACGAAAAACCCCTAATGGACAAATTAGGACTTTGATAAAACTATCTAACTAAGCAATTATCAAAACTAAAAGCGTTGTGAATATGATATTCACAACGCTTTTAGTTTAAAAATTAAATCTCTCCTAAATTATAATCTAGCTAATAATTCAGCTTTTTTGGCTGAGAATTCTTCTTCTGTTAAAACACCTTTTTTAAGAAGATCTGCCAAACGATCAATCTTATTGAAGATGTCATGGTCTTCTGATGTGGCAATTGGAGGAGTTGATGCAGTTGAATCTTTTGTCTCACTCTTTTGTGGTGCTGACTTTTCTTGCGACTGTTCAGTTGCCGCAGAAGTTTTTTCTTTTTTAGCGATGTCCACTCCAGCAATCAGTGGTAGATTCGATATGTCAACCTTCCCTAACTGACTGGTGAATGCAACAGAGAAATCTTTACCTTGTTGTTGAGATACACCAGATATTTGATGATTTAAGGTATCGTAAATTGATAGTTTCCCATTAATTTCAATCGCCAATCTATTGACAGGTGAAGGAAAAAACGCATATTTGATATTATTTTGCGAACCTGATGACGATGGAGAGCCTAAGTCTGCAGGCCACCAGTTCCCTGAAGTTGAAAAACTATTAGTCACCGTTTGTGAATCGTCAGTGGCTGTTTCTGAATCAAATAAGGGTACATCTTTATCTAAAATCAGGTTTGCTAAATCCTGACAAAGATTTTGTACGGTATTTTTTAATTTGTTGTTGAATATATCACCAACCATTGTCATACCCCCACGCATCCATTGTGCACTTCCCCCCAATTCACTAATATTAAATTGAGCCATATTTCCACCACCATTTACAACGGCTTGCAACACGGATAGTACAGTATCCTGACTAAGTTCATAACGTGATGCAATTGAATCAATATGTTGTTTGCCTTCTGGCGTAAGTTTTTTTATCGTGTTATTCATAATATTTGAGTAAGTATGCTATAAGTATACTATTTAACCTATGTGTTTAATCATTATTTACTAGTTATCAAAAAAACGTGCAAGTGTGTATTTTACTTGATTTTTGTTGAAATGAGTAGCATAAACTACAATAATGAGTATTAATAACTACAAGGAAAAACAGTTTTCCACCCTTTTGACATTACTGTAGTTTATTGCTTGGACGTCCAATCCAAGCCAGAGGCTTGAGCCAGTATTTTTTTTTACGCCTCTCACTTATCAGTTTTAGATGCTGATTCCTGCAATTCTTTGATTATTTTACTGTCCTTTGATGTTTCAATTGGGGCATTATAGTATTTCCAAAAATCAGGGTTAAATGGATTTGCTTGTCCTTCTACACTCTTGTTAATATTCATCCGCTGACCTATTGCTGTGTCAATATTATCTTTCACCACATTATTTACAAATAACTCCTTGACAAAGGATTGTCTTATGATAATTTCATTGGTCATTTTGTTGAACAGGTTGTATGAATCTTCCTCACGTTGGTACTTTAAATACATTTTATCATCTAATTTCTGAAATTCGAAGGTCATACCAAAAGATGTTTCTTGCAGTCCGTATGGATCGGGCAGATTAAGAAATCTCCTGTAAAACGCTCCATTGATCATTTGCATTTTCAACTCAAGTTTTAGAATCGAAAAGTCATCGCTGTCTATATACATAACAGTTGACACACTTGGGTTTTTGGTTCCTGATATTTTATAGGCGGTTTGTTTATTATAAGTTAAAACGCTATCAATCACAAACTTCCATCCTTTGATTCCTATAGGGCCAAAGCGGTGTTTTACATAGTTGTCTTCCATCAAGTCGATAATCGAATTTTGCCTGTCATACTTCCCGTTTATTGGATGCCGTTTATTATAGCTTCTCCTTACTTCAATTATTTCCACTTCTTCATAGCCAGGATTATAATCCTTGTACCTGAATCTTAATGCCGCTTCAAGTAATTCCACGGGCTTGTCATTTTCTCTTTGCATATCACGGAAAAAACCTTCCAAGATAAAGGGTTTCATTGGATAGTTTTCAGGAATCTTTGCAACGGCTTTTTTTACGATATCTTTTCCTGTCAGTGCCTTTTTGGGAGCCTGCACAGTTACTTCATTCAGCAGTGTAGTGCTTTGTTTCAATGCTATCACAGTTTCCTGTTGTGTCATAATGCTCACGATAGCCTTGAAGTGGTCGTAGCCAATGGCTGATATTATCAGCGTGTCTTTGCTAAATTGGGAGGGCACATGAAACAAAAATTTTCCTTCATCGTTAGTAGCTGTCCCAAACGATTTGCCTTTAATAAAAATAGAAGCAAAAGGAACAGGTTCTTTTGACTTATTATCAATAACCTTACCTGTTATTGAAATGAAATTCTCTTGACCGTATGTGTTAATTGTCAGAGCAAGGGCAAACAATAAAAGTATTCTCATGATAAGTTAAGAGTTGAGGGTTTAAAGTCTATGAGTTTCCGCCTTTCGCCTTCGTTAGAACTCCAACTAGGGCGAAAAGCTAAAAATCAATTCTTTTGGTTATATGGGATATAGTTTTCCCATTGCCAAGGTGTAAAAATATCACCAATAGCATAGCTCAGTAGCTCTTTAAAAATACTTTCTCCATTATCATTATTTGTCATAATAATGATGGCAATTTTTTTGTCAGGAAAACATACAGAATAATGCCCCCAGCCTTCATCGTGTCCTTCTTTAAAGAATGCTTTTCCATAAGGCGTAGAGAACACCCCAACACCTAATCCGTACCCTAATTGTATATTATCGTTTTGGGTGCTATCAACTTTTGAGAAAGGTCCAAATTGACTTTTAGATTTAATACGAACCTGTAAAGCCGTCATTTCTTGAAAGCTTTGCTTGGTCAAATTTTTACGATTGATTAAGGCACTATAAAATTTTGTAAAATCTGCTAAAGTAGTACTCATAGACCCTCCAGCACTTGCCTCTTTCCATTTCATTAGCTCATAAGGTTCTCCTTTGTCATTGTGTCCATAACAAATATTTTGGTCGAAGCGACTTTGCCAAACCTGACTTGTATTTGCCATTTCAAAAGGTATAAAAACTCTTTCTTTTGAAATCGTTTCGTAGTCTTTCCCCGTTACTTGCTCTATCACAAATTGTAATAAATACAATCCTTCCCCCGAATAACTATAACGTGTCCCTGGCTCAAATTGTATTTTTAGTTTTTTATCTGCTTCAAACCAACGCCAATTCGGAAAACCCGTTGTATGGGTCAGACACATTCTGGCGGTTATTTTTTTATAACGTTCATCATTTTTTATGTCTTGATACCCTCGTTTCCAACCAATAATTTTGTAGTCTGGCAGTGGCTTTGCAAGGTATTCTACCAAAGGTTTATCAAGGTCAATTGTTTTCTCTTGTACAAACTGCATGACAATATACGCAAAGACCATTTTTGCCAATGAAGCACCATACATGACAGAAGTTGTTTGTAAGGGTATGTCTTTTTGAACATTTGCTTTCCCAAATGTCTGGCTAAAAACTGGTTTGTTATTGTTGAAAACCGAAACAGCTACACCAGAAACATTGGCGACGGACATCAAATGTTCAATCTTTGTCTGTAAACTATCTGCACTAGTTTTTGAGCCATCAATTCTTTTTACCTGCTGTCCGAAGGAAATGATAACAGAGAAGAAAAATAGGATAGTTAATAGAGGTTTGAAGTTCATATGAATTGCTAATTATAGGTCTCTTGGTTATTTATACCGCTAATGTATAGCACAATAAAAAAGACAATCGCTATCAATAGCATACAATTGGCTATTAATGGAATTTTAGCTTCTTGTAGCTTTTTGGAAATACCCCCTAAGGTAATAATACCAATAAGAAAAAAGTTGATAAGAGTCAATACATGATTAATTGTATTGAATAGTTCTCTGATTTTCAGTGTCATAGTTTTTTATTTAAAGGTATTTAGAATAATCAGATGGTCAAAATTGAAGCTTATTTTTTTGAAATAACATTTTTCTTTTCATTCTCTGCATTTGTCACTTTTGTGGGTATTAGTAATGGTTTCCCCGAAATAACTCTAACAAGGGCGTAAACTCTTTAAAAATCTCCTTTATGCTCAGTACCATTCAGATTGGCCTTCATGGCATTGATTGGTTTTGTTAGCAAGATAGGAGGGTTGTTATGGTCAAAATTAATGGATTCATAGGTTTTCTTTGAGGTACAGACCGTCAGTTGAGCAATCATTGCACCGTCGTAATACGATTTTGTACTGGGTCTTTTCAACATTGAAATACGGCTTAATTTAACTTTCTCAAGCGTTTTTAGTATTTTCTTCCACTGACTAGCCTTGGTTTTATAACCATGCTTTTCGGCATTGATTGTTACAATAGTGCTATCCGCTGAGATGAATAAATGCTTTTGCGTACCTCTTGTTTGGTAGCTAAGTGCTAGTGATTTAATAGTTTCTTTGGGTAAACTATTCATGCCTAGCATGAAAAATATTAAGATGAGTTTGTTCATAGTATCAAAAGTAGTAAAAGGCTTTATGAAATATGAATATGAGTAACTATTATTTGAATTGTACGCTGCGTCTGTACCCTTCACGGAAGGAGTTTATACGATAGATTTAGGCAATTCAAGTAAAATATAAGTGCCATTTTCAGTTGCACCTTTTCCTTTTTCTTCAAATCCTTTCTTTCTATAAAACTCAACGGTATTGACATTGTTTAATAGGCATTTTAATCTGACAGGTAAACCAAATTTGTCAACTACGGCTTTTAGCAATTTACTTCCAACACCTTTATTTTGATGTTTTTCGTCAATATATAAATGATGAATAAAGTTATCTTCTACCCAAACCGAAATAAAGCCGATTACGATGTTTTCTTCAAGAGCGACTAGAATGTATTCTTCTTCGGTTTCTTCTTCAAAATCCGATAGCCTGAATGATGAAGTATCAAGCCAAGTAAAAGTGTTTCTTCGTTCTTTTAAGAATAAATATCTTAATGCATCAGTATCTATTCCCCTTCTTTCTACGATTGTTAGCATTATTCAATATTTTTTTTGAAACTTCGCCCTCGTGGATATTACATAACTCCACCAAGGGCGAAAGCTCTTTACTACTCCACTACAATCTCATCTACAAACAGCCAAGGCTTATCCCCTGCACCTGTTGAATTAGCAGGAATCGTACCAAACGAACGGGCAATAATTTTGAGATACCTAACCGATTTTTGATTGAAAGATAATGTTACTTTAGCAACCCCTTCTTTAGTAGGAATAGCGATATTCTGTGTTGAAATCTCTTCGAAATTTATGCCATCCGACGAGCCTAATATTTGTACTTGTGAGGGAATCCAAATCCAGCTAGATGGTTTATGAAAGAAACGGAAAGTAGCTTTTTGGATAGCGGTTTCTTTACCAAAATCTAACGTTCCTCCAAAATCTAGCCCATTCCAGCCCAACCATTCTTCATCGCCAAACTGACTTTCTCCGCCGAACATTCCATTCGTTAATGCCTGAGCACCTCCACGCGTGTAGCGTTTATCAGCAGGTATTGCTAAGTTTATCAATACGCCAGTAGCTTTGTTGTAGGTAATGGTTCGGGTTATTTCGTCAACCAGTTTCCCCTTCATTACTGTCGAGGCCTTCATGGTAGTACTATTGGTAATACTAATTGGTTCTTTGTAAACATTGGATGCCAATGTCGGGCTACTTCCATCTAAAGTATAATAAATAGGAGCGTTACCATTGTCACAGCTCAATGCCAACTGAATACTATTGTCTTTCCCTTTCAGCATCTTGGTTTTTATTTCAAAGAAATGCTTGGCATAATTTATTTGACGAATATCCATGCGATTAAGATAAGACCCCAGTCGATTTAAAAAGTCATCATAATTACGTGATGCTTTAGGCGACCAGTCTACTTCTGCCAACGCCACCGCTCTCGGAAATGTCATATATTCAGCATGCGAACCCACAGGAACTTGCTCTGTCCATAAATTTGCTTGTCCTCCTAAAATATAGCTTTCTTCTTCTTTGGTCAAGCCTTCAGGGATAGGTTCAAAACTGTAAATTTTAGGAAGATTAATAAACCCACTAAATGCCAAAGGTTCGTTGGGGTCTTCCGACTGATAATAATCTAAATAACAATGTGAAGTAGGCGAAATAATAGCATGATGCTTTAATTTAGCAGCCGTTCCTCCACTTTCTATACTTCTCCAAGCCATTACAGTGGCGTTCGGAGCTAAGCCACCATCCAGAATTTCATCCCAACCAATAATTTGTCTGCCTTTTTGATTAACGTGTTGTTCGATGCTTTTGATAAAATCACTTTGTAATTCATCAATACTTTTCAGCCCTTTATCTTTCATTCTTTGCTGACAATTTGGGCATTTATGCCAAGCTGTTTTCGAAGCCTCATCGCCACCGATATGAATATACTTACTCGGGAAAATCTCCATTACTTCATCCAAAATATCGTTTACAAAAGCGATAGATGACTCTTTCGGACAAAATTCTCCTTGTAATAACAATTGTTTGCCTGTGCTATCCAAACAAGCAAACTGAGGATAAGCCACTAAAGCAGCGTTTGAATGGGCTGGCACATCTATTTCTGGAATAATGGTAATGAATCGTTCAGCAGCATATTTTACGATGTCTCGCATTTCAGCTTGCGAATAAAAGCCTTCATTGGTTGGCCATTGGGGCGACTTTGCAGTGTGTAATAATGGATATTTCTTACTTTCAAAACGAAAAGATTGTCCGTCAGTAAGGTGCCAGTGAAAGCGGTTGAGCTTTAATGCCGCTAATTCATCAAGGTATTTTTTGATAAAAGTTACAGGCATAAAATGACGAGAAACATCTAGCATAATCCCTCGGTATGGAAATCTTGGCGCATCGTTGATGGTCAGGGAAGGTACTTTACAATCGATAGTTGGCACAACAGTACTTTGCTCAATATCAGTAGGTAATAATTGTAGAATACTTTGTACGGCATAAAATACGCCCGAAGCATTCACAGCTTTGATATTTATTTGGGAAGGACTAATTGTTAGGATATAACCTTCGGTATTTTGAAGACTTTTATCAAACTGAACAACAATACTATTCGTTTTGCTTATTTTTGATTGAAAACCTAACTGAATACCTGCTGATTTTTGTAGTTTTTCGATAAGTGGTTTTAGGGCTAATCTGGTTTCAGCGTGTTTTGTAAGGTCAATAATTTTTGTTGCTTTATTGATTTGAAAGAAACCTTGCCCTTGAGTAATTTGCTGTGGAGCTGGAATAATGTTAATAGGCTCTTGCGCCATTGTTTTACTAAAAATACAAAAGCACGCAAATAATAAAATAATACGATTCATTTTTAATTGGATTGAAGTATTGTTGATTGAACAATTTGGATAATAACTGAATTGAGAAGTAGAAATTATAAAAAAATACTTAAAGAGTTTTTCTTTCAAGCTAAAATTGTTGGCTTCTGACGATTATCTTTAATTAATTAAGATAGAATCGTATTTTTGTAAACTTTATTTTAATTAATCTATATTGAAAACAGACACTTTACATATTTTACCGCAAGTGAAATTTATTTCGCCCAATTTTGATATTAAGAAAATCAATCAATATCAGCTTGGTTGCGAATTATCGGAAACGCATTTTTATTTTTTTGTAAAAGATTCGCTTGATAAGTCATTAATTGCTTTAGAAAGTTATCACTTTCCTGTTGAACCACATTGCCATTCATTGATTGCAAATTTAGAAATGATTTTCGGACAACACGATTTCTTAAAATCTTTGAAATGGAAATCGATTAGTATTGCGATTGATAATCAGTCGTTTACGTTATTGCCAACAGCTTTATACAAAAAGGAATATATCAATAAATATTTACAATTAGCCAAAGGACAAGTGCTGGAGGCAGATGAAGAAGTAAGAACTAATATTCATTCAGACTTAGCGTTAATCAATATTTACAGTAGCAATCGCCAGTTATTTAACTGGTTTGAAGAGGCTTATCCACTCTTGAATTTACAATATCAACACCTTTCAAGTCAGTTGATTGATTTTGCTCTTACGTCAAGTAGAGCACAAACAGCTTTCTTACATTTTGGCGAAACGGCTTTTACTATGGTGGTTTCTATTAATGGTGTATTAAAGTTTTGTAATCGCTTTCATTATAAAACTTCTGAAGATTTAGTATATTTTGTGCTTTTCGTGATGAATGAGCTAGAAATAGAACCCGATGAAATATTTATTAGGCTTTATGGCAACATTGATAAAGAATCAGAAGAGTTTCAGTTATTAAATCAATATTTGCCTAAAGTAAAAATAGGAGATTCATTAAATGAAAATATTGAGGAAAGCCTGATAGAGAAACATCGTTATCTTTGGCTTCTGGTATAATTTTTTTCAGCCTGAATATTATTAAGCAATAAAAACATTATTGGGTAACTATGCATCCGTAATTGTATCCCAATCCCTAAACATAACTCACCAAACCAACAAGATTGTGCAAAAAAAAATCGCTTTCTTTCCTGGCTCATTTGATCCTTTTACAAAAGGACATGAAGATATAGTTGTAAGAGCACTCTCGTTATTTGATGAAGTGATTATTGGAATAGGACATAATAGCAATAAAGCGCGTTATTTCCCTATTGAAAAAATGATTAGTTGGATTGAGGAGACTTTTGAAGGAAATCCCGTAAGAGTTGTTTCCTATAATGGACTAACGGCCAATGTAGCTATTGAAATGGGTGCTAATTTCCTGTTGAGAGGATTGAGAAATACAACTGATTTTGAGTATGAAAACTCAATCGCTCAGGTAAATCGCTACCTAGTAGATGGACTAGAAACAGTATTCCTGATTACTTCTCCACATTTAGCACCCATTAGTTCAACCATTATTCGTGATTTACATCGCTATGGAACTAGCATCGACGCCTTTCTTCCTTATAATATTAATAACTAGAAGGATTAGCATCTGCCAGATTCAATTTCATTAAGCTTTTGTCTGCTGTTGATAGAAAGTTATTCTCGTAATTGGCAACAATAGTAGATAGCGTATCCTTTAGTTGTTCTACCTTTTCAGAACCAATTATTTCAGAAAATTTACTTTCAATATTATTTGTACATTCTTTCCAATGCAACATCGTATTGATGCCTCTATCGCTTAATTTTACAATTAGCGTTCTGGCATCGCTAGGATGTTTTTCAATCGTCACAAAGCATTCGTCTTGTAATTCTTTTACGAGTTTACTCATCGCCTGCTTGGTTACACCTGCCAAATGAGCCAAATTGTTAATATTAGAACCTTCTAAATCAATATGGATTAAAGCTACCATGTGCCCAACCCTAAAATTTGTATATCCTTTTGCCTGTAAAAACTCACCGGCTAATTCTCGTACTATTCTATGCGACTTTGCAATCAATCGCCCAAGATGACGATTTTTATTTTCCTTGAACTCATTGAGTTCCGACAATTTATTATCCATGATTTCCCCTTCAACACGGATTTAACGTGTTTTTGCTTAATTTTTATAATTTTTTGTATTTTCTGTATGTGTGTTAATAGAAATAAATCTACTAAATTTTATACAAAGATAATACAAAAAAAATAATTGTCAATAAACTTGACTAATTTAGTAAACTTAGTTTACCTTTGTGGCATCAAATGGCAAAATTGCTTGATTATCAGTAGAATTTTTTTGTAAAAATCAAATTATTCAACGAATTAACATTAATTATTACCCTAAAATTTTTATAAAAGTATGGCAACTCAGAACTCCATCAAAACTTATCTTCCCCGAATAATACTATTATGTGTTGTAGTACTAGGCTTATATTTCGGGTATACAAAATATAAATATGCACAGTCGCATGAAGATACAGACAATGCACAAGTAGAAACGTATTTTGTGCCAGTGTTACCAAGAATGGCAGGTTATGTAAAATCTGTATCAGTAAAAGATTATGATGTTGTAAAAAAGGATGAAGTAATCCTTGAGATTGATAGTGACGAAGCGAAATTAGCTTTAGACGAAATGGAAGCTGATTTATTCCAAGCACAGACAGATGTAGAGAATGCTAAGGCTAACATTACAAACTTGTCTATGAGTGTTAAATCTAATGAAGCCAATTTGAAAGCTACTTATTTACGTAGAGATAAAGCGAAAAAAGATGCTGACCGTGATGCCGCTTTAGTGGCAGAAAATGCGATTACTCGTAAACAAGGCGATGATAGCAAATCAGCGTATGAAGTGTTGGTAGCTCAATATGAAGCAGGTATCGCTGACATTTCCGCAACAAAATCAAGAATGCCAATTTTACAAGCAGCCTTACACAAAGCGGAAGCTACTTTGGCTGTAAAAAGAGTAAAGATTGAGCAACAAAAATTAAAACTTACTTATTCAAAAGTGTATGCACCAACATCTGGAAGAATTGGTAAGAAAAGTGTAGAACCAGGTCAGTTTATCCAAGCTGGACAGCCATTGATGACCATCGTTCAAGATTCTACTTTCTGGGTAGTAGCCAACTTCAAAGAAACACAAGTAGGTCGCTTAAAAATCGGAAGTGAAGCAGAATTAAAATTAGATGCTTATCCAGACAGAGTAATCAAAGGAAAAGTTATTTCTATTGCAGAATCTACAGGTGCTAAAACATCATTGTTGCCTCCTGACAATGCTTCTGGAAACTTTGTAAAAGTTACACAACGTGTACCAGTGAAAATAGAAATCCTTGATTTAGAAAAGAATAAAGACATTCTAAGAGCCGGACTTTCATTAGAGGTAAGTGTAATTGTAAAATAATTAGTGAATTAGTGATTGAGCGGATGAGTGATTTTTTTATTAAAGTATTATTCACTAATTCACTCAATCACTAACTCACTAATTTTCAAAAAAGTCGAAACATGGCTGCTAAAACAGGATTTGCAAAATATATAATCGTTATCACGACGGTTTCGGCAGCAATTATGGAATTGCTCGACACCACCATCGTGAACGTTGCACTCAATCAAATGGCGGGTTCTTTGGGCTCTACGATTGAGGATGTAGCTTGGGTGATTACTTCTTATGCCATTGCAAACGTAATTATCATTCCCATGACGGGATTTTTAGGAGAATATTTCGGTCGGAAAACCTATTATTTAACTTCCATGGTACTGTTTGGAATAGCCTCTTATTTTTGTGGTGCTTCCGAAGGTTTATGGGAATTGGTATTCTGGCGTTTTATTCAAGGGATAGGCGGAGGAGCATTGCTCTCAACCTCGCAGGCTATCTTATTTGATGCCTTCGAGCCAAAAGATAGAGGTATTGCCTCAGGGCTTTTTGGGATGGGTATCGTACTTGGACCAACATTAGGACCAGCATTGGGTGGTTATATTTTAGAGACCTATAACTGGTCACAAATATTTTATGTAAACATCCCGATTTGTGTGATTGCTACCGTACTCACATTAATTTATATTGATAGAAAGGAAGGAGAGGGAGAGCGGAAAAAAGAAATACAGATAGATTACATCGGTATCATGCTGTTGATTATGGGTATTGGTGCGTTGCAATTTGTATTAGAAAAAGGAGAGTCTGAAGACTGGTTTGAATCAAGAATGATTGTTACTGTAAGCTTAATGGCTGCGATTGGAATCATTGGCTTTGTCTGGCATGAGCTCACTACCGAACACCCCGTAGTAAACCTCAGTATTTTTAAACATAGAATCTTTGCTTTTTCTACTATGTTCAATCTGGTCTCTGGTTTAGGCTTATTTACTTCTGCCTTTGTATATCCCGTGTTAGTGCAAAGAGTAAACGGATTTACCCCTTTTGAAGCAGGGGTTTCGCTAGTAGCACCTACGTTGGCTGCCGTTGTGCTTTTTCCAATTATTGGTAAACGCATGGCTGGTGGAGCATCACCAATTCCTTTTATGGTGGCAGGTATTCTCTTTTTTGTATTTTTTGGTTTTTATAGTGGTACAGCTACGCCCGATATGGGTAAATGGGATTTCTTCCCTATGCAAATTTGTAGAACCATCGGGATTTCATTGTTGCAATTGCCACTTATTAATCAGGCTGTAGCAGGTTTAAAACCTAAAGAATATCCAGCAGGGATTGCCTTATCGAACATGATTCGTCAGTTAGGAGGAGCTTTCGGGATTGCATTGGCCAATAACTTTGCTACCAATCGTGCTGCTCAGCACCGTTCAGACTTAATGGCTAATATGAGTACTGATAATCCGCTATTTAATGAAAGAGTAGCCAATGCTACCAGAAATATGATAGCTTCAACTGGCGACAGTTTTAATGCAGCAGCAATGGCCTATAAACAGCTTGAAGCCGCTGTGTCTCGTCAGGCTTATTATTTGGCTTATTTAGATACTTTTAGATTAATTTCTATCTTCTTTATCTGCTTACTTCCTTGCGTGTTGTTGTTAAGAACTAAAAAACTAACACCAGAAGAAGCCGCAGCAATGGCTAAGGCCGCTGCTGAGAGCCATTAGGAGTGAGGAGTTTGGATTGCGGAGTGAGGAGTATTTTCCTTAAATTTTTCTATCATGAACTTGATTAATTTTTGAAACAATGAAAATAAAATATAATTATATCATTTCGCTTTTATTGCTTGCCGACCTCTTCGTTGGACAAGAAGTATTAGCTCAGGATAAAACCGATGAGTCGCTTAAACAGTTGGTACGTACTGCCATCGAGTATGCTCCTAAAATTAAGGAACAACAGCAAATGATTACCATTGGTGATTATCGTACTAAAATACAAGAGTCAGCTTTGAAACCTCAGATTCAGTCTGAAATTGGGGTAGTCAGAATCGACCCTGTAGCTAAAGCTTCCTTTGCTTTTGGCTCAACTACGACCAATTTGCAGTTTCAACCCAATATGAATTATAACGCTAACATTGGTGCCAACTATGTGTTGTACGATTGGGGCAAGCAAAATATCAATATCGAGAAGTCTAAATTAGAAACAGAACTTTCTAGAACTGGCGTTGAAGGATTGAAAAATATATATGCTTATCAAGTAGCCAATTTGTATTATGGCATCGTGTATACTCAGAAAGCCATTGAAGTACAAAAAGAGCAATTGAAATTGGTAGATGATAACGGAAAAATTATTAGCGACCGCCTAAAGCAAGGTGATGCGTTAGATTATGACCAAGTGTCGATTCAGGTAAGATATAAAAATGCTGAAACCAGACTATCAGACTTACAAAGTCAATTAGAACGTCAGTATATTTATCTTTCTTCTTTAATTGGTAAAGATGCACACGGGACTATTTCACCTAATGCTGATTTTAATTTAGGACTTACCGCATTGAGTGTAGACGAAGCATTGAATCAGGCACAGACTAGTAATACAGATTTGAAAACCTTGAAGGATAGAGATTTGATTGCTGAGCGTGAAGTGAAAATTGCAAAAATGGGTTCTGCCCCTTATATTGCAGCGAATGCTTCTTTAGGACTTAAAAATGGATATTTGCCTAGAATTAATGGCGAAGTTCCTCCCATTTCTGAAGATTTTAAGTTTGGTAGCACAGTAGGTTTAAAGCTTACTATTCCTGTATATTCTGGTAACAAAACGGCTCATCAGACAGAAGTAGCTAGACTAAACCGCGAGATGTTGAAATATACTGCGGAGGTGACGAATCAAAACTTAAAGAGAGATTTAGAAGCCGCTCAGAATGATTATAACGCTGCTAAAAACAAACTAGATTTATCAGAACGTAATGTTTTCCAAGCACAATATGCCTTGAAATTAGCAAACGCACGTTTCAAGAATGGCGTAATTACCAATGTGGAAATAGAGGCTTCGCAAACAGCCTTAAGAGAAACACAGTTAACACAATTACAGTATCAATACCAAATGGCCATTGCTCAATTAGAACTTAATCGTTTGACGGGCATTAAGTTTTGGTAAAAAATATGAGGCTGACTACCACGAATAGTCAGCCTCAATCTCAATGAAAAAACAACTACTCTATTACTTCTTCTTATTATCTTTTTTTCAGAGCCAAGCTGCTGAAACTGATTCTACATCCCTATCTAAAATTTCACAATCCAACATCGTAAAATTCTTTACTGGCCATAAATACCTTGTTTCTCCCTTTGTTTTTTATATGCCTGAAACCAGTTGGGTACTAGGCGGAGGAGTAAAACGCTTTTTTAATGGCGGAGGCGAGGGAGATTCGCTCACTAGGGTTTCTAATACTGCTATTTTCTTACAATATTCCTTGAACAGTCAGATAATGTTTGAGCATAATTATCAGATTTTTACGAACAAGGAAAAATATTATATCGTTGGTTATTATGGTTTTAGTCGCTTTCCTGTGCTTTTTTATGGCGTAGGGGCAGAGGCGAAACCTGAAAACGAAGAGGCTATTACTTTTGACTTAATCAGGTTTGATAATCTGACCTACCGCAAAATTGCTAATCATACTTTTGCAGGGCTAGGCTGGCGATATTTCAAAATGTACAATGTGCATGGTAAAAACAATGGAATATTAGAGACTGGGAAAGATGTTGTCGGTCGCGATGGGTCTACTGTTTCAGGGCTAAATGTCTCAGTACAGTTTGATAATCGAGATAATGTGTTGACTACGTCCAAAGGCTCTTTTGTGCAACTAGAATATTCAGCCCATGAGCAGTGGACAGGCAGTACGCAGTCATTTCATCGTTGGCAACTAGATGCCAGAAAGTTTTTGAAGCCATTTGCCCAACGCAAAGATGTATTGGCTTTTCAAGCCTTTGCCTTTCATTCAAATGGAAATGTTCCTTTTCATGAGCTAGGATTGTTGGGTGGAGATATGATTATGCGAGGATACTATGTGGGTTCACGCAGAGATAAAGATTTACTAGCTTTCCAAACAGAATATCGTTGGCAAGCCTTGAATCGGTGGGGGGTAGTAGGTTTTGGAGGTTTGGGCTGGGTAAACAACAAAATCGGAGACATGAATATCAACAATATTCTGCCAAGTTATGGTGCAGGCTTACGCTTTAAAATAAACCGTAAAGAAAACGTAAATGTTAGGGTAGATTACGGTTTTGGGAAAGGTCAGCAAAACTTGTATTTTTTTATTGCGGAGGCTTTTTAGGGAGTTTGGAGTTGAGAGTTTAGAGTGATGAATTTTCAATTTTAACATAAAAATACCTACTTCTTTACCTTCCAAACAAGAGGTATCGTTTAATTGCTTGGTGCGTTGCTTTCGCACGGGTTGTTGGTGAAAAATACCAATAACGGCAAAGTTGTCTAATCTTCTTCGAATCTCCTTTAACTTAAAAAGGATTTCTTAAAATATGTTAAATTACACCTAATATCTACTTACTTTAAAGCTTCCTGCAACGGTTCTTTTCTTTTGTCGGTCATAATGTTAAATGATTTTGGATGGTACGTCCATTAAAACACCAATATAACAATCATTAATTATGACCAAATACAAATTAATTTATCCACTATTAGTGCTTAGTACAATCGGATTTGTGACTAGCATCTTGTCTTGTAAGACAGCTTCTGAGGAAGAAGTCATTATCACTCCAGTTGTAATTGATGGAGACTTTGATACTAAAACGAAGGATACTACTTTTACCAATGCCGTAATAATTAAATATTCAGGCACTACTGCAACCGTTACAAATCCATTTGAAAGCTCAGGGGTAAAAGTAAGCGTGACGAATGGAAATGTAGTAGTAACTTCTACCACTACAACTACAGAAGTAAACTATGTAATCTCAGGCTCAACTACCGAGGGTAGCTTGAAACTTTACAGTGATTATAAGTTTAATCTTATCATGAATGGCGTTAGTATTATTCATTCGAGCGGACCTGCTATTAATATTCAGTCGGGGAAGAAAGTATCTGTTAATTTATTGAGCGGAACCAATAACCGTTTGGTAGATGGTACTGCTTATGCTACTAGTGCAGAAGACCAGAAAGGAGCTTTCTTTAGTGAAGGACAATTGAATTTTGCAGGTACTGGTGCTTTAACAGTAATTGCAAACTATAAACACGGTATTTGTAGCGACGATTATATCGCTATTAAAGAAGGGACAATTACGGTTACAAATGCCGTTTCAGATGGCATACATGCCAATGATTATTTCAAAATGGAAGGTGGAACATTATCAATAACATCATCTGGAGATGGAATTGATTGTGAAGAAGGCTATGTGGCATTGTCAGGAGGAAATATTACTGTAACGAGTGTTGACGATGGAATTACAGCATCTTATGAGGGAACAGATACAAGTATTACGCCTTATGTATCTATCACGGGCGGGACGATTAATGTAACAACTACAGGAGAGAAAGGCAATGCGATAAAAAGCGAAGGATATACAATAGTAAACAATAGCAGTGCTATTACCCTCAAAGTATCAGGCAGAGCTTCAAAGGGCTTTAAGACTACAGGAAATTTAACGCTTACTAATGCTAATGCCAGTATCACTACCTCAGGAAATGCCTTTTATGATACCAGCGATTCAGATATAGCTTCGGCAGCAGGAATTAATTGCGACGGTAATTTTGTCATGCAACAAGGAACTGTTACGATTAATAGTACGGGTACGGCAGGAAAAGGAATCACCGTTGATGGCACTTCGACGATTAATGGTGGTACAATCAATATCACTACTACGGGAGCGGCCTTTACTAGTAATAACCAAGATAGTGAGGCAAAAGGCATTAAAAGTGATGGAGCTTTGGTCGTAAATGATGGCACGATTACTATCTCGGCAGCGGATGATGGTATCAAGTCGGATGCTTCGATAACTTTTAACAAAGGAAATATTTCTATCACAAAATCAACGGAAGGAATTGAAGCGCCTAAGATTACGGTAAACAACGGTACTATCAATGTATTATCATCCGACGATTGTTTTAATTCAACCAATGGGAACGGCGGAGAATCTAATGATGGTAGCTTGATGACATTTACAGGTGGTTTGGTAATGGTAAGTTCAACAGGAGGAGACCCGCTTGATAGTAATGGAAGTATCAGCATGACAGGAGGAACTGTAGTGGTTCAAGGCCCACTATCACAACCAGAAGTAGCGATAGACTATAATGGAACGTTTAACATTTCTGGTGGTTTACTGATTGCATCAGGGCCAAGTGCTAGTAGGATGGCTCAGGCTACCAGCACTACCTCAGCACAAAATGCAGTATTTGTTAAGTTAAATAGTGTACAAGCTTCTGGTACTTTGTTTACCGTTCAAGATGCCTCTGGCAATAATTTGGTGACTTACGCACCTGCTCGTGCAGCGGGATATTTTGTATTTTCATCGCCTAGCCTTGCTACGAATGCTACGTATAAAGTACTTACAGGCGGTTCTTATGCCAATGGCACAAATACAGGAGGCTATTATTCAGGTGGTAGCTACAGTGGTGGTACACAAAAAGGCACATTTACAGTTTCTAGCAAATTAACCACGGTAACTTATTAGTGAATATACCTTTAAAAGGAAAATCCACTTTTACTTAGTTCATCAAGTAAAAGTGGATTTCTTTTAAAGGCATCTATAAATTATAAAACGCTTTCAAGCGGTGAAAACTCTAAGCCCCAAGCATCTGATACGCCTTTATAAACGATTTTACCAGCTACTACATTCAACCCTTTTTTCAATTCTTCATTATCAGCACAAGCTTTTTTCCAACCTTTATTGGCTAATTGAATAGCATAAGGTAAAGTAGCATTGGTTAATGCCAATGTTGAAGTATAAGGCACTGCACCCGGCATATTAGCAACGCAATAATGTACTACGCCATCGATTTCAAAAGTAGGATTTTCGTGCGTAGTAGGTTCACAAGTTTCAATACAACCACCTTGGTCAACGGCTACGTCTACTAATACTGTACCTTGACGCATTTCTTTTAACATTTCACGAGTAATCAAATGAGGCGCTTTAGCACCAGGAATCAACACCGCACCTATAATCAAGTCAGATAATTTAATAGCTTCACGAATGTTGTATTCGTTAGACATCACAGTATCTACATTAGCAGGCATTACATCTTCTAAATAACGTAAACGAGGCAAACTAATGTCCATAATCGTAACGTTTGCACCTAAACCTGCTGCCATTTTTGCAGCCTGTGTTCCTACAATTCCACCGCCTAACACTAGTACGTTGGCTGGCTTAACACCTGCAACGCCACCTAATAGAATACCTCTTCCACCCATAGGTTTTTCTAAGTATTTTGCCCCCTCTTGAATTGCCATTCTACCTGCTACTTCCGACATCGGTACTAATAAAGGTAAAGAACGATCTGTTTTTTCTACCGTTTCATAAGCCAAACAAATTGCTTTGCGTTCAATCATCGCATGCGTCAACGGTTCTGAAGAAGCAAAGTGGAAATAAGTAAATAACAATTGATTTTCTTTAATCAATGAATATTCAGAAGCGATTGGCTCTTTTACTTTGCAAATCATCTCTGCAATAGCATATACTTCTTCAATCGTGCCCAAAATACTAGCACCAGCTTTTACATATTCTTCATCCGAAAAGCCACTGCCCGTACCAGCTTGGGTTTGTATATAAACAGTATGTCCGTTTTTCTTAAATTCTGCTACGCCAGCAGGAGTTAATGCTACACGGTTTTCGTTATTTTTAATTTCTTTAGGGACACCGATAATCATGGCTTGTTGGGGTTTAATATCTGCTTTCCTGTTATTGAAAAATTTTATTCAATAACAGAGCCACAGATAGTGTTTGTAAATGAAGATGTACAAAGTTAGTAAAACAGGAAATAGTTTTAATTTTTAGAAATAAATAAGGAAAACGTATGTATATTTATACTATTAAAGGGAAAAATTCCTGTATTATGTGAATATTACTATTCTGTAAAGTAAATTTTTCTTTATGACTTTAGATGCGACAGATTTGCGGATTCTTCAATTATTACAGGAGAATGCCCAACTAACAATCAAAGAAATCTCTAAGCAGATTAATCTTTCTATGACTCCCACGCACGACCGTATCAAAAGATTGGAACAGGAAGAGATTATCGAGAAATATGTGACTATTCTGAATAAGAAAAAATTGGGTAATCCACTCGTGGTATATTGTAGCATTACGTTAGATAAGCAACAGAAAAATCATTTTGAAGAATTTGAAGAAGCCATCAAAGAGTTCCCTCAGGTAATAGAATGTAGTGTGGTATCGGGAAGCTATGATTATTTAGTGAAAATCATCGCACGGGATATGGAGGCTTATAATGAATTTTATCAAAAGAAGTTATCAGCCCTTCAAAGTGTTGCGCATATTAGTAGTTCCTTTGTCATGTCGGAGGTTAAGAATACAACTGTTTTACCAATTTGATAGTGGCTAAGTTTAACAGATATGAGTTATACAGATTTCTTCATTATTAATGAGTTATTTATTATTGTCTTGTCCTTACTTTTCTTCACTAGGCATGCCCGTCAGATACAAGAAAAGTAACCGCGCGGCGGACCGCAAAAGAAAATCAAGAATTCCTAATCGCAACGGCGACCCGTCTCGCTCCGCTCAAACAGTAGGAATTCGGCGTTCCCCAATCAAAAAAGCGGTCAAAATTAGTTTTTTAACCGCTTTTTTGATTTAAATTTAGGATGACACATGTTAGTTTAATATAATACTTTACAAAAGTGCTGCACCAAAAACCCCAGCACTATCACCCAATATTGGTTTTACAATAGGGGTTGATATTTTTTTATTATTAAAAATATACTTTTTGATTCTTTCATAGCCTTCCGTATAAAGCAAATCTATATTTCCAACGCCACCACCAATAATAATTAAATCAGGATCAAGTACGTTGATTAAAGTAGAAATTCCTTTGCCATAAAACTCCAGAAGTCTATCAATCGTAGCTGTCGCATAAGCATCACTATCAGCTAAATAACGTTCCAATATTTCTTTCAATCCCAAGGCTGTTCCACTAATTTTTTGATAATACTTTTCAAGGGCAGGGCCTGCAATTACTTTTTCTACACAGCCAGCTTTTCCGCAATAGCATGGCTCGCCACCTTCTTCAATAACGTTATGTCCCCACTCACCGCCAATGCCATGATGCCCTGCAATTACTTTACTGTGTACGACCAATCCTCCTCCGACACCCGTTCCCATGATTACCCCAAAAACTAATTCAGCAGTTGGATATTTTTTGCCAGCGCCCATCAATGCTTCAGCCAAAGCAAAGCAATTAGCATCATTTGCTAGTTTTACGGGTACTCCCAAAGCTTTTTCTAAATCTTCATGCATAGGCTGTCCGTTCATACAGACAGTATTACTATTTTTCATCGTAAGCGTGGCGGGGTCTAATACCCCTGGTGTTGCAAAGCCAATCTGAATCGGTTGTTCGCCTATTTCATCTACTACTAATGATACCAACTTAACAATCTGACTGATAATATGTTCATACCCTTTATCGGCCTCAGTAGGGATACGCTTTCTACATATTACAGCTAAGTCATTTTCCTTATCTAATACGGCACATTCAATTTTTGTACCCCCTAAATCAATACCCCAAAGGTGTGTAGGATTTGTAATTGATGGTTTCAAATTTTTGGATTTATTTAATTTACAGTTTACTAATTTTAACCACTGCAAATTAACTATTTATTCTTACTTTTGGAAGGAAATCATCTTTTGCACTTATTTACCCTGAGAACTGAACAATCTTCCCCAAATGAGTATTTTTTTACTCATAATTTATATTTTTTATTGATTTTTTGAGGAATTAAAATGAATTCCGACTTATTATTCGTGGTATAAGTTTTTTTAAGTTGTAAGAAAGAAAATCTTGTTCAACATTAAACATTTATAACTATGATACGCTGGTCAATCACATTCCTCGTTGTTGCTTTAGTTGCTGCCATTTTTGGTTTTGGTGGTATTGCATCTAGTGCAGCTTATTTTGCTAAAATATTATTTTTTATAGCATTAATACTCGCTGTTTTCAGTTTTCTAAGAGGCGATAGAAACATTTAATTTTAAAGATTACATTTTCAATTATCAGACTATTTTAATCAAATATCTAAACTTAGATTAGAATAAAAGGCTAAAATCATGAGACTTCAAATAAGTTGCCAACTTGATTACGAAGCTTACTCGTCTACTCCATTAATCCTGATGCTCAGGCCAAGAAGTGGCGCTGGGCAATGGATTATTAAGGAAGAGTATATTCTTGAACCAAGTGTACCTATTACTGAATACACCGACATCTATGGAAATTTATGTCAGCGTTTATTAACCCCAGTGGGAAAGTTTACCGTTTTAACTTCATCAATTGTGCAAACGGCTGATGAAATTGATGTGGCTCCTGGTGCTGACTTTGTATTAATTGAAGACTTACCTCCTGAAGAACTTATTTATTTATTACCAAGTAGATACTGCGAGTCTGACCAGTTAGGAAATCTAGCTTTTCAAATTGTTGGAAATGCCTATCCTGGTTATGACCAAGTAGAGGCAATCCGTAAGTGGATTCACCAAAATATATTTTACCAATATGGCTTTAGTAATGCTTCTACTTCTGCTAAGGATACTGCTGCCGCCAAAGTGGGCGTTTGTAGAGATTTCTCTCATTTAGGAATTGCCTTATGTCGAAGTTTAAGTATTCCTGCCAGAATGGTAGTAGGTTATTTACATGAGTTAAATCCGATGGATTTACATGCATGGTTCGAGGCCTTTATTGGTGGAAGATGGTATACTTTTGATGCCACACAAGATACACCAAAAGGTAATAGAGTAGTATTGGCCTATGGTCGAGATGCTGCAGATGTAGCATTAGCAACTCAGTTCGGAAGTATTTATTTATCAGATATGCGTGTTTCGGTGTCGATAGCAGAAGAAGTATCTTCTATTCTTTAGAAGATTATCTTCTGTTATCATCATCGCTCATCATGCTTAAATAACTGTTGTATCGGCTTTCGGCTATTGTTCCCTCAGCTACAGCTTCCAACACCGCACATTTTGGTTCGTTGATATGCTTGCAATTATGATATTTGCATTGACCCAACAATGCTCGCATCTCTGGAAAGAAATGTGATAGCTCTTGTTTTTCAATATCGATTAATCCCAATTCTTTGATGCCTGGTGTATCAATGATAAAAGTGTTTTCCTCTAATTCAAACATGGTTGCAAAAGTAGTGGTGTGCACACCCTTATTAGCAAACGTTGAAATTTCTGTTGTTTTTAAATCTAAGGTAGGGGCAATCTGATTTACTAATGTAGATTTGCCAACGCCTGAATGCCCTGAAACTAAAGAAATTTTGTCTTTTAGGATATCATTAAATGCCTTAATGCCAATATTGCCGACTGCCGATGTGAATACGCAGGGATAACCTATTTCTTCGTACATCGCCGCTAAATCGGCTAAGTAATCTTTTTCTTCTTCTGAAAGTAAATCTATTTTATTAAAAACAATCGTCGTAGGAATTCTAAAGGATTCTGCCGAAACCAAAAAACGGTCAATAAATCCTAAGGATGTTCTTGGGTAGTTTAAGGTAACGATAATAACAGCCTGATCAAGATTGGCGGCTAAAATATGTCCGTGGGCAGTTTTATGAACAGATTTACGGATAATATAATTTTCACGGGCATCTATCTTAAAGATGGTTGCCATGTTTTCTGTTTTATCTTCAATCTCAAATTCTACTCTATCTCCAACTGCAATCGGGTTAGAGGTTTTTAACCCTTGAATCTTAAATTTGCCCTTTAAACGACACTGCCATACGTGCTTGTTTTCATCGAGCACCTCATACCATGAGCCTGTTGATCGTAATACTAATCCTTTCATTCGTGTATCAGAATATTGATAATTCCTTGGTAAATGTTATTATTTTGTCCGTGCACCCCAAATTCTCTTTCACATACTTTTCAATAATTGTTGATTTCTCTTTTCTCAAATCAACATCAAAATATAATGGCTCAAAACTATTTTTAAATTGAGCGGTATCGGCTATGACAAATGCACCCCCAATACTAATTAAATCCATGGCTTCCTGAAATTTCTGATAGTTATTATTACCAAAAAAGATAGGTAAGCCAAAAGTGGCAGCTTCTAGTGTATTATGCAATCCTTTGCGATATGCACCTCCAACCCAAGCAAAATCTGCATATTGATACAAGGAAGAAAGCATACCGATATTATCAATAAAAACCGTATTGGCTGTTGCTATCTCAGTATCCGTCAGCTGTTGAATCTCTGAAAATTTGATAGAGGTCTTTTTCAACACTTTCTGCCAAGCTGTAATTTCCTCGTCATGAATTTCGTGTGGAGCAATAATTACTTTTAAATCATGCTCAAACTCATTTAACATAGGGGCTATTACTTCAAAATCTTGTTGCCAGCACGAACCTACAATAAGTAAAGGTTTTTTATCCTTAAATTTTTCGGCTACTTCAATTTCTTTTTTTGCATCCGCAATTTGTTTTACCCTGTCGAAACGGGTATCTCCACCAATGCTAATTTGTTGAATATTGATACTTTTTAGTAATTCGAAAGATTTTTTATTCTGTACAAATATATGGGTAAAATAAGAAAGGATGTTTCGATAGAAGCCTCCGTAGCTTTTGAAAAATACTTGGTTTGCTCTGAAAATAGTAGAAAATGAAATCACAGGAATTTCTTTTTCAGACAATATTCTCAGATAATTATACCAAAATTCGTATTTCACAAAAAAGGCAACTGAAGGCTGAAACATTTCGATAAACTCGCGTGCATTCTTTGCAGTATCGATAGGTAAATAACAAATAAAGTCTACTCCAGTATAATTTTTACGAATCTCGTAACCAGAAGGTGAAAAAAAAGTAAGTAGGATAAGATGTGACGGAAAGTTTTCTTTATACTTTTCTATGACTGGTCTGGCTTGTTCAAATTCACCCAACGAAGCACTGTGAAACCATGCAAGAGGTGCTAATGAAGTACTTCTTTTTATCCAAAACTGACTTGAATAAACTTGATTTTTAAAGTCTTTTCTGCCTTGAATCCAAAGTTTGGCTTTCGTGTTAAAAGGACTCACTAACCAGACAAAAAACTGGTAAGTATAAATTGAAATATGATAAAGTAGCTTTGACAAATGAAATTTGAATTAATTTTGAATCAAAATTACAGCTAATTAGTTTCATATTAAAACAACGTACTACCATTTACATCATCAGAATAAGCGAAAAGACGCTAAATAATTAAAATGAACTGGAATCAATTAACAGATTTATCTCAATTAGAGGTTATAAAAGAGGAATCGAAACAACAACCAATCTTGATTTTGAAACATAGTACAACGTGTTCAATTTCATCAACTGCCTTGAATCGCTTGGAAAGAAATTGGAAACAAGAAAGCGTAGGAGAATTAAAGCCTTATTATTTAGATTTATTAAAGTATCGCCCAATTTCTGGTGCTATTGCTTCAACTTTTGGAGTAGAGCATCAATCTCCGCAGGTATTAATTATTCAAAATGG
This sequence comes from Arcicella sp. GW822-FHT02H01, assembly GCF_058802005.1. Taxonomy (NCBI): domain Bacteria; kingdom Pseudomonadati; phylum Bacteroidota; class Cytophagia; order Cytophagales; family Flectobacillaceae; genus Arcicella; species Arcicella sp. GW822-FHT02H01. Next base: position 4,416,337 of record NZ_JBXANT010000001.1, read on the forward strand.
CGAGTGTATCTATAATGCCTCACACTTTGATATTTCATTTGCTGAATTAGCAGAAACGGTAGCGTAGGAGTTTTGAGTTGTGAGTGATGAATTTTGAGTTAGTTATTTTTTAGTTGTGAGTTGGTAAATTAGTGAGTTAGTGAATTGTGATTGAGTGATTTTTATATGGTATAATAAATACTTAAAAAAGCACAATTATTAACTCGCAATTTACTAACTCACAACAACTTACTCATGGAATGACTTTTAGTAATCTGTCTATTATCAAGATAATTCCATAGTCATGCCATGAGTAAAGATTCACAACTCATCACTCACAACTCAAAACTCTAGTTGTTCCATTCAAAACTTACAACTTGTTCTAAGTCTGGGTGGAGGCTTAGTGAAACTGGGCATTTATGTGCCGTGTTTTCTAGTTTTTGAATTTGTTCTGCTGTCAGGACAATATTTGTCTTCATTTTTAAGTTAATTTCCAAACGAGCTACTTTTCTTGGAGGTGTTTGAGACATGATTTTTGAGACCTCTACGCTTGAACCCGACAATTCAATTTCATCACGTTGAGCAACAATTGCCATTGTCGTTAGCATACAAGTACCCGTAGCTGTAGCCAATAAATCTGTAGGAGAAAAGGCTTCTCCTTTACCCATATTGTCTGTAGGTGCATCAGTAAGTAATTGTGTACCAGATTGCAAATGTGTTGATTCTGTGCGGAGTTCGCCTAAATAAGTAGTTTTTACAGTTGGCATTATGTTGTTGTTATGTGTTAAAAATTTGATGATTTTTGTCCTAAATTTAAACAAATAGCATCATATTAAGTATTTTTATTGTAATTATATACTTTAAACCGAAAGTGATTCCTAATTGGTAAGCACTCAATCGGAATAGTTGTGTCAATATCAATATTCATTGTATGGTTATTTCATTCATATAAAATTTTTGATTAAAGCATTGTGAAAAAACTACTAAATACATTCTTATTCTTCATTTTTGCTTTGTTATCGTTTTATTCGATAGAAGCTCAGCGTAGAAATTCATCTCCTACTACTGCTACTAAGCCTGCGGCTAGCAGGACTACACAACAACCTCGTGAAGTAGTGGATGAAGAAAATTATCATTCTATTTTGTCATTTGGATTAACTACCAATACTAATTCTGGTTTACTAGGAGGGCTGATGGCTCGTAAAGAAATTTTGATTGAAAACAACTCTTTGCATCGTCAGTTTCATTATTTCAACCTTGAAATCGTGAATGTAAATCATCCTAGAGAAAACACTCTTAGCTTATTAGGAAACGGAGGAAGTTATGTAGAAGAAAAACAAAACTATCTTTTTGCTATTCGTCCACAGTATGGTCGAGAAATAAATTTATTCCATAAATCATCTGACGGAGGCGTAAATGTAAATGGTATTATAGCAGGGGGGCCAACTATTGGGGTTGTAAAACCTTATTATGTACAGGTTTTTTATGGCAGAGGAGTTATTAGAGACGAAGCTTATGACCCAAGCAAACATACTATCAATAATATTTATGGAAGCGGAGGTTTTTTTGAAGGCATTGGGCAGTCGACTATAGTACCAGGAGTAAATTTAAAAGCGGCCTTAAACTTTGAATTAGATGCTTTTCGCCAGTCGAACATTAGCTTAGAGATTGGTTTTTTAGCAGAAGCTTATACTAAAAAAGTAAATATTTTGGCAAAAGGAGATAATAAAAGTGTGTTTACTTCGGGCTATTTAACCATCTTCTTTGGTGGAAAAAAATAGTTAATGCAATGATTTTAGAAAAGATAAGCGTGTTATAAAGGCTTATTATTGATAAATAATACCCGTTATTAAAAAATAGCGTCAGGAAAATGTAAACCAATTTCATTTTCCTGACGTTTTTATTTTATTAGCATTTAACTTTGTAGTGTAATAGCGTTTTGTACAAGGAATAGACAGAAAATGATAGAACTTCCAGTAATAGCTCCGAAAGCGGAGACTGCCTCAAAGCATTCTAAAAAACCAAGTTGGTTAAGAGTAAAACTGCCGATTGGTCAGGAATATGCAAGGGTACGTAATATTGTAGATGAATATAAATTACATACCATTTGTCAGTCAGGAAATTGCCCAAATATGGGTGAATGTTGGGGTGCAGGTACGGCAACCTTTATGATTTTAGGAAATGTGTGTACTCGTTCTTGTACATTTTGTGCAGTAGCGACGGGTCGCCCGAATGAATATGACGCAGATGAACCACGCAGAGTAGCTGAAGCCATTAAATTAATGGGTGTAAAGCATGCTGTAATTACTTCGGTAAACCGCGACGAACTAAAAGACCGTGGAGCGGAGGTGTGGTATCAGACAGTAGTACAAGTAAAGGAGGCATCGCCAACTACAACGATTGAAACCTTGATACCTGATACAAAAGGTAACTGGGATGCGCTTTACAGGATGATTGAAGGAGGGCAAGAGGTAGTATCGCATAATATGGAGACGATAGAACGTCTTTACAGAAATGTTCGTCCACAAGCTAAATATGCGCGTTCTTTAGAACAAACCAAACGTACCAAAGAATTTGGAAAAAGAACCAAATCAGGTATTATGTTGGGCTTGGGCGAAACCAAAGAAGAAGTATTTAAAGCGATGGACGATTTAGTAGAAAATGGTTTGGATGTATTGACATTAGGACAATACCTTCAACCTACTAAAATGCACCATGAAGTAATAGAATGGGTACATCCAGAAACTTTTGCGATGTATAAAGAAGAGGGGTTGAGCCGTGGGTTGAAATATGTAGAATCTGGAGCGCTAGTTCGTTCTAGTTATCATGCAGAGAAACATATCTAAGGATAAAATCTTTTTAAATTTACTAAAGCCTCAGTTTTGCTGGGGCTTTGGTGTTTCTGGACTTATTTTTTGTTTTTTAGGCTGGAAGCCTGATAATAGTCGTCACTCGTTAGAAACGAGCGACTGCTTTAGAGAATAGGACAAATTAGTGTGTTTTACGATAAGTCTCTGAAAATATTTAGTAAATTCGTTTAATAAATGGATGGAATTATTTACTTGATATACAGTTTTTTATAAAAGTATTTTGTCAAGCTATGATTACCAAAATTTATTATCGGTTAGTTAAACATTATCTAAAATTTAACCTAAGTGTCTACCATGTCAAAGAATGTAAATATCACTCCTAGTGGAATAAAAAAAGTACTTAAAAATTATGACTCAAAACTCGCTATTGCTGAATTTATCTGGAATGGTTTTGATGCAAAAGCAGATACTGTTCACTTGAATTTTAAAATTAACGAACTTGGTACCGTTGAAACAATTGAGGTAGCAGATAATGGTTACGGTATTAATTTTGAACAATTAAACACCAAGTTCGATTTGTTTTATTCCTCTGAAAAAGCAATAGAGGTTAATTCAAGAGACGACAAACATATTTCTACTATCCACGGGAAAAATGGAGTTGGGAGATTAACCTTTTTTACTTTTGCTCAAATTGCTCAGTGGCACACAACTTTCCAGAAAAACAGGTTATTATTAGACGGGAATATTACCATCAACACAGAGAACATTAATAACTACAGTGCTTCTGAGGTAACGAAAAGCCAAAAAGATAAAACAGGTACAAATGTTATTTTCTACAATATTACTATCAGCAAAGAAGAATTAGAAGGAGACATTATTCCCTTTCTAAAAAGTGAATTTTGTTGGTTTTTGGAATTAAATAGACCTAAAGGCTTTTCAATTATCATTAATGGTACTCCTCTGGACTATCAGCCGTTTATAGAGGATTCGGAGAGCTTTACGCTTACTTATGAAGAAAGCAATACAAGTTTTTATTGTAAATACTATCAATGGAATAATAAACCGCATAAGGAACTATCAAAATTTTATTATCTCAATGCAAAGCACGAAGAAGTGTATAAAGATTACACTACGCTAAATAATAAAGGTGACGAGTTTTATCATAGTGTGTATATTACAAGTAGCTTTTTCAATGATTTTGATTTTCAATCTCAACAGGATAGCCAGCAAATGAACCTTTTTAGTAAAGCGAAATATTTGTCTGAATATAAATTTCTTCATAATAGTTTAAATGAATTCCTTCGTAAAAAAAGAAAGGATATTCTTCATAAAACATCAACTAAACTCATTGAAAAATACGAACAAGACGGAATTTTTCCAACATACAAAAACGATTTTGATAAGCCTCTGCTTGAAGAAACATTGATAAATCTTTATGAAGTACAACCAAAATTATTTATTTCGCTTAATGTTGAGCAGAAGAAATTTTTTGTACGACTTTTAAATTTACTATTAGCCTCAGAAGAGCGTGAACATATTTTAGAAACGTTAGAAGGAATTATTGAAATAGATAAAGAAGAAAGAGAAAGTCTTTCTCAGTTATTCCAAAAAACAAGCTATGTCTCGTAGGGGCAATCCCTTGCGGTTGTCGTTTTACCACAAGACGGTAACCGCAAGGGTTACCGCTACTTTTTTCAAGGTTCTTTTTTAGGTTGGAAGCCTAATGATAGTCGTCACTCGTTGGAAACGAGCGACGACGTGATGCCATCACTAGCGAGTGACTTAAGTCACTCGCTAATGATTTTTGGTATATTTGCTTAACGAATGATTGCTTCGATTTACTTTAAATGCTTATTTAAGAAAGTTATAATTTCTTTCCTAAGATACTCTGCATCAAACATTTCACCATAATGTGGTGCGTCTTTTACGATAAATACTTGATTGTCGATACCTGAAAGCTTTAACCAAGAACTTAGTAAAACAGATTGTGAATAAGGAACAGATTGATCTTTTTCGCCGTGAATGATTAAGAATGGAGGGTCATTTTTATCTACGTACGTCACTGGACTAGCCCATTTGGCTAAATCTGGTCTTTGTAAAGGGGTATCTCCTAATAAAATACTTTCAGAGGTTTTAACTGCACCTGCTGGTTCAAGGTTTTTGGGAATAGCCAGAAAGTCTGAAGGGCCATAAAAATCCACGACGCCCTTAATCTTGAAAGACATTTTATTGTCTTTGCCATAAAAATCCTTGACCTTGTTATTATTGGATAATGCGAGCAGGGAAGCCAAATGTCCACCAGCTGAAAACCCGACTAACACAATCCGATTTTTATCTAATGAATACTTTTCAGCATTTTGGTACAGAAATTCAATAGCCTGATTACAGTCTTGTATTTGTGCAGGAAATATTGCCTGAGTGCTATAACGATAATCGATAGATGCCAAAGCATAACCATTTTCTACAATAGTACGAATGGTATTTTTCATATAACTCATGTCTGCATACTTGTCATTCAGCATCCATGCACCACCATGTATCCAAACGACCAATGGCGTATTAGGCTTGGCATTAGCAGGCAGATAGATGTCTAAAAGATGATGTTTGGAAGTATCCTTAGCATAAGGCACATTTCCATAAAGTGTAGTATTGGCAGGAAAATAGTTTTGGACTCTATTGGTAGTTTGTCCAATAACTTGATTTGTAAAGTATAATAATATAAAGAAAAAGAGTGATGGATAATATTTATTTTTCATGTTATTAGGGAGGAAAATAGTAGCGTATAAGCTCTAAAGGTTTGGATAATAATCAAGTAAAATATTACTTAAAACTACTATAATTAAAAGAAGTGCTTATCCTTTTTAATCTGCTTTATGTTGAGTATGAGTAAGTGATATAAAATTAAGTGATAAATAAGGTAAGTAATTCAGGAAAACGTGCATCTTTGGTATTATAAAAACACCCTACGAGAAAAACCTAAAACAGCAAATAAATGTCTAATATCAAATTAATCATCGAAGAACGACCAAATAATATTGGGAATTTTATGGTGGGTCGGTTATTACCTTTCAGAGAAAAAAGAATGGTAGGTCCATTTTGTTTTATAGACCACATGGGACCTGCACAACTAAGCGACCATGAAAATTTAGATGTTGGGCCACACCCACATATTGGACTTTCAACGTTAACTTACCTTTTTGAAGGAAGCGTAATGCATAAAGACAGTCTGGGAACAGAAATGGAGATAAAACCTAATCAGGTAAACTGGATGACTGCAGGGAATGGCATTGTGCATTCTGAAAGAACTCCCGAATATTTGCGCCATTCAGATAAAACGTTGCATGGTTTACAAATTTGGGTAGCATTACCGAAAGAGCTAGAACAAATGCAACCAAGTTTTGCACACGTAACAGAAGAAGAGATTCCTACATGGGAAACGGATGGTATTGCCTTTAAATTAATAGCAGGCGAGGCATTTGGCAAAAAATCGGCTGTACCCGTTTATAGTCCTTTGTATTTTATAGAAATCAAAAATACAAGCCCTCAGACTGTAAATATTGGGAATGATTTATTTGGAGAAAGTGCCTTGTATATTTTAGAAGGAAGCATCAGTAGCGAAGGACATACCTATGAGCCAAAGCATATTTTGATAGCGAATGATAGCAAGCTGTGTAGCTTTGAAATGGCAGAAAATACAACAGTGTATATTTTTGGAGGAGAACCTTTTCCAGAAGAAAGATTCATTTATTGGAACTTTGTAGCCTCGACGAAAGAACTAATTGAAGATGCCAAGACTAGATGGATAGAGCAATCTTTCCCGAAAGTAGCAGGTGAAACAACATTTGTACCACTTCCACAACCTTATAGAAAATAATGGAAATAGTAAACGCACACATAGGCAAAGAACTGTATAAAACCACTATTCAGACAGCCACAAATACCATTATCTCGGATGAACCAGAAGAGGTTGGTGGAAAAAATTTAGGCTTTAGTCCTAAAGAACTATTAGCCGCGGCGTTATCAGCCTGTACTTCGGCTACTTTAAGAATGTATGCAGATAGAAAAGGTTGGGATTTAGCAGAGGTGAAGGTAGAAGTACAGCTTGAAAGAGATGTGAAAGAAAACAAGTCTTTTATCACCAGAAAAGTAGAACTTTTGGGTAATTTAGATGACGAGCAACGAGCAAAATTGTTGGTGGTAGCCAATAGTTGTCCTCTTCATAAAATATTGACAAACCCCATAGAAATTACTACGTCGTTGGTTTAAGATGGTTTATAAAAATTTTAGTATGTATCAAATAAGTATAATAACCAATTTTTATCTTCGAATATTAACTCAAATTTTACTATTAGCTGGCGACTTAAGTCGCCAGCTAATAGTAAAATTTGAGTTATCGTTTTTATACAATAACCTTTAGCACGTTTACTTAAAATAGTTTTGCAAACAGCTATTTTAAACAGATTATCCATATATTTATATGGATTTGATTTCATAAATAAAACCCAAAACCGTCACTACCTTTAATTAAAATCAACAAATGAAAAAACAAATACTAACGCTTGTAGGATTATGCCTTTTAAGTACAGCCTCTTTAGCTCAAAAAACACTTATCCATTGTGGAACACTTATCGATGGTGTTCAGAATGAAGCCCAAAGCCAAGTAACCATTGTTGTAGAAGGCAAAAAAATAACGGCTATTCAAAAAGGTTTTATAGCTCCATCTGGAACAGATAAAGTAGTGAATCTGAAAACTCAAACCGTAATGCCGGGACTTACTGATATGCACGTGCATTTAGAAACTGAAACCAGTAAAGGAGGGGAGCTAAAACGTTATCAACAGAATCAAGCTGATATTGCATTTGATGCAGCCAAATATGCTAAAACTACGCTGATGGCAGGTTTTACTGCTGTTAGAGATTTAGGAGGCTCAGGCGTGAATATTGCTTTGAGAAATGCTATTAATAAAGGAACTACTATTGGCCCAAGAATATTTACTGCTGGAAAAACCATCTCTACTACTGGAGGACATGGCGACCCATCGAATGCTTTAGCTGAGAAATTAACGCTTGACCCACAATTTTTAAATGCAGTGGCTAATGGAGTAGACGAATGTCGTCAGGCTGTTCGTCAACGGTATAAGGAAGGATCAGACTGTATCAAAATTACGGCAACGGGTGGCGTATTGAGTTTGGCAAAAAGTGGTAAAGCACCACAATTTACAGAAGACGAAATTAGAGTAATCGTTGAAACCGCTAAAGACTATGGTTTTCATGTGGCAGCGCATGCCCACGGAGCAGAAGGGATGAAAAGAGCCGTAAAAGCAGGCGTTACTACGATAGAACACGGTACATACATGGATGATGAAATAATAGAACTGATGAAAAAGAATGGTACTTATTATGTGCCAACCATTATTGCAGGTAAAACAGTAGGAGATTCTGCAAAAGTACCAGGTTATTATCATCCTTTAGTGGTTCCGAAAGCCTTAGAAATTGGCCCAATTATCCAATCAACATTTGCCAAAGCATATAAAGCAGGGGTGAAAATTGCCTTTGGTACTGACTCAGGTGTTTCTATCCACGGGTACAATGCTTATGAATTTCAATATATGGTAGAGGCTGGTATGCCTGCTATGGAGGCTATCAAGGCTGCTACGATGACTCCTGCTATCATTATGGGAACTCAGAAAGAAGCAGGTTCTATTGAAACTGGTAAGATTGCCGACATCATTGCTACTGATGGAAATCCTTTGCAAGACATTAAAGTAATGCGAAAAGTATCATTTGTGATGAAAGATGGTATAGTGTATAAAACGCTGTAAGCATAAACAAGGATTGAATAATTGACTAAAATGATTAATTTACGAGCCAAATAAAACAATACTATTATTTCAATTCACAAACATGAAAAACATTTTTATAATCATTACGTTGGTATGCACTTCGTTATCAACAATTGCACAGAAGCCTAATACGTTGACTTCTCAAGAAAAAAAACAAGGATGGAAACTTCTTTTTGATGGTAAAACCTTGAATGGCTGGAGAAATTTTAACAAGAAAGACCTTGGACCAGCTTGGAAAATTTCGGATAATGCCATTATGTTAGACAATAGCGAAATGGACGGTTGGAATACTAAAGGTGGTGGAGAGTTGACTACTGATGGTATTTATGAAAATTTTATCTTGGCTTGCGACTGGAAAATCTCTGAAGGAGGAAACTCAGGAATTATTTTCAATGCACAGGAAGACGATGCTACTAAACATCCTTACTCGTGGTATACTGGCCCTGAATTTCAGGTATTGGATAATGAGGGACATGCTGATGGTAAAATCGACAAACACAGAGCAGGTAATTTATATGATTTAATCAAATATGAGCCTGAAAATGTAAAGCCAGTAGGTGAGTGGAACAAAGTAATGATTGAACAAAAGAATGGTCATGTAAAATTGTATGTGAATGGCAGAATGGTCATTGAATATACTATTGGTAGCGAGGAATATAAAAAATTAGTTGCTGTGAGTAAATTCAAAGGAATGGAAAACTGGGGGACTTATACGAAAGGTCATATTGTGTTCCAAGACCACGGTAATAAAGTTTGGTTCAGAAATATCAAAATAAAAGAATTATAGTTTAATAATCTTGATAGTATCAAGCAAAAACTGTAAGTACATGAAAGCATGTCACTTACAGTTTTTTGCTTTATAACACTTTTATTTTCTGTATATTGCACCCTTATATACTAATGATATCACGTTTTCTAAACAATTATATAATGTTAAAATCAATGACTGGTTTTGGCAAATCGGTGATAGAAGCTCCGCATCTGACCGTCACTGCCGAAATAAAAACCTTGAACTCTAAGTTTACAGATATTTATTGTAGAATTCCTAAAAGTCTATCTTTCAGAGAAATAGAAATTAGAAACCTGCTGACACAGAATTTAGAAAGAGGTAAAATCGAACTAAACCTAAGTACAAACTATACAAACGTTGCTAGCTCAGGAACAAGTATCAACCGCCCTTTAGTGGATGCTTACATGAAGGATTTGCAGGATACGGGTAGTGGGTATGGTGTAGAGAATACGACTGAGTTGTTCAAAATAGCCCTTTCTTTGCCTAATGCTTATAATACTGAAACTGTTTCGGAAGAACAAGCAGAGGAGGAATGGAAGATAATTTTGTCGGCTGTAAATCAGGCAATTAGCGAATGTACAAAATTCCGTTTGCGTGAAGGCGATATCGTTACGAATAAATTCATTGAATACATTGATAAAATAGGAGAGTTACTAAAGGAGGTAGAAGTGCAAGATAAACTTCGTATTCCTGCTGTTCGTGAAAGATTGAGAAGGTCTGTAACTGATTTATTAGAAGCAGATGATTTTGATAAAAATCGCTTTGAACAAGAGCTGATTTATTACATAGAAAAATACGATATTTCAGAAGAAAAAGTACGTTTAGGAACACACTTAGTATATTTCAAAGAAGTATTGAAAGAAGGAAACGGCAAAAAGTTAAACTTCCTTTGCCAAGAAATTGGTCGTGAAATCAATACAATCGGTTCTAAAGCAAACGATGTAGTCATTCAAAGAATGGTCATTAATATGAAAGATGAATTAGAAAAAATCAAAGAACAGACTTCTAATGTTCTGTAATAATTAACTTACTCTTAGGGTGTGACTTAAGTCACACCCTAAGAGTAAAGCTACTTCATACTGACCAAAGTAACGCCCGCGCCTCCTCTATCAGCGTGTTCGTCTTGTGTACTCGCTACTTGTTTATACCCTCTGAGATGTTGACGAATTAAATTTCTTAAAATACCATCTCCCTTGCCATGCACAATCCGTAGTTCATTATAACCTACCATGATGGCATCGTTCATGAATTTATCTACTTCTACCAATGCTTCTTCGCCACGTTTGCCTCTTAAATCAAGATTGAATGAGAAATTCATCAACTTATCATTCATATCCACGCCCACAATTTTGGTAACCGACGTTGTTCTTTGTTTGAATTCTTTACGAGAAATTTTTTCTAAACGATTTATCTTCACCGTAGTTTTCAAATCACCAATCGCAATTTCAGCATCTTTTCCACGTAAACTCAATACTTCTCCCAAGGCTTCCTGACCCTTAATTCTCACTAAAGAGCCTACCGAAATTTCCCCCAAAATGACTTCAATCTCTTCGCGTTCTTCTTTCTCTTTTTCTTCTTTTGGACTTGGCTTTTTAGCTGCTACTTTTTCTAGGACTAAACTTTCCTGAAAATCGACTAAATCTTGTCTGATTTCTTTTGTAGCTAATTTTTCAGCGCCTTGTTCACGGATTTCCTTGATAGTCGCTTCAATCTTCTGGTTGGTATTCTTGATTAACTCCTTCGCTTGAACCTTCGCTGTATTTAGAATCGTTTTCTTTTCTGTATCCAGATACGTTTTCAAAGAGTTATACTGTTCTAGCAATTGGTCGAGCTTGCGTTGTTTCTGAGCATTCTCCACATTCTTATCAGCAAAAACTTTCTTCTCAATTTCTAGCTCTTTAATCAACTTCTCGAAACTAACCTGTTGATTACCAATTTTTTGCTTCGATTTATCAATAATTGCTTTTGGTAAACCAATTTTATAGGCAATCTCAATGGCAAAAGAACTTCCAGGCTTTCCTATTTCTAGCTCATACAAAGGCTCAAGGTGTTCGGCATCGTAGCGCATCGCACCATTTACCAAACCTTTGGTACGGTCAGCAAAAGTTTTTAGATTAGTATAGTGTGTATTGATGGCTCCGTACGCGCCTGAACGATTCAAATCTTCTAGGATACTCTCTGCAATGGCTCCACCCAAAGTTGGTTCTGTTCCTGTACCAAATTCGTCAATCAAAAACAATGTTTTTCTATCTGAATTAATCAGGAAATATTTCATATTGGTAAGGTGTGACGAATAAGTACTCAAATCATTTTCAAGACTTTGCTCATCGCCAATATCAATAAAAACACTTCTGAAAATACCAATAGTAGAGTGTTCAGCCATTGGCACTAACAACCCACATTGATACATATATTGCACCAACCCAAGGGTTTTTAATGTAACTGATTTACCACCTGCGTTAGGGCCTGATATTAATAAAATCCTTTGATCGGAATCTAACGTAATGCTAAGAGGCTGTACTTTTTTCCCTTGTTTTTTGAACGAAAGAAAAAGTAGGGGATGTACCGCATTTTTCCAATCGACAATTTGGCTATTCAAGCTCAATGGAGCTATTCCATTAATTTCGATGGCTAAACGTGCTTTGGCACGGATAAAATCAATAATCCCTAAAAATGTATAAGCTTTGCGTAATACTGGCACATGCGGACGAACTCGTGTCGTTAATTCCATCAAAATTCTGATGATTTCACGTCTTTCCGCCGATTCTAATTCCCTGATTTCATTGTTGGCTTCCAATACTTCGGTTGGTTCCATAAATACTGTTTTACCAGTATCAGATTCATCATGAACAAAGCCTTTTATTTTGCGTTTATGTTCGGCTGCGATGGGAATTACCATTCTTCCTCCACGTAAAGTCAACGAAAAGTCATCCGAAATCCAGCCATTTGAACGTGCCATTTTCAGGATACTTTCTAACTTTTTACGTAATTCTATTTCCTGACTTTGAATTCTGCGACGAATAGCCTGTAATTCTGGACTGGCATTATCTTTCAACTTACCGCGGTCGTCGATTACTTTATCCAGAGAGTCTAGAATCTGACGAAGGTTTAAGTCGGCTGAGAAAGCCGTACCAACTAATTCTCTTAATTGCGGATAAGCGTCAGGCTCTTTGTTATCAAAAAAACGTAAGCATTCTTGAATCGTTCTTAAAGAAAGTTTTAAATCAAAAAACTCTTCTTCAGTCAAGAATGCTCCTTCAATAGCAGCTTTAGAAAGTTGATGGTTGACATCAAGATAATTTTGAGCAGGGAAAGCCTGTGGCTCAAACTGCAAAATATCTTTCATTTCGGCTACTTGCCGAATCATCTTTTGAATTAAATCGTAATTATCGGCAAAACGAATTTTATTGACGAAGGCTCTTCCCAGTGAACTCACACACAACTCATTGAGGTGTTCTCGGATACGGTCAAAGCCTAATTTTTGCTCTATATTTTGTGGGTATAACATGTCATATTGATTGCGGAATTTAGAGTACGGATTGTAGCGCTAACAATTGGGTCGTCACATTGTTATTCGATTGATACTGTAGATTCAGCAGGATTACTAAATTTTTAAATAAATATATACTCTTTTATAAAACCCATGAACACAACACAAAGTTCGAAGGTTTAAATACATTGATAACTGACTATTGAGCCGTGAAAGTAAAGGTTCCGTCTGGATTGGGCAGTAATTCTTCAACTTTTAAGATAGCATCTTTGTTTAGCCTTCCGTATAAATGCGGAAAAGTATCGGCATTACGAACAGTTTCAAATCGAAGTTCAGCATTCAATTTGTCCATATCAAGATGAAGTAATAATAGCTGGGCTTTACCTACAAAATAATTGTTTAGGGTACCTTGTACTTGTCCTGAAGTAGAAAGATGAATAAATTTTTCTACTGAAAGTGTTTCTGATTCATAATAATCTAAATCCGAAAACTCAGCCCACCATTCTGGACTCACGATGTGATAAAGTGTTGGTTTCATTGTTTAAATTTACTACATTGTTGTGAGCTAATTGGTAAAAAAATAAAATTATGTATGATATCATCATCGTTGGCGGAGGCTTGGCTGGTTTGGTCAACAGTATTTTGCTCTCCAAAGCTGGCAAAAAAGTACTATTGATTGAGAAGAAACACTATCCTTTCCACCGTGTTTGTGGTGAATACATTTCTAATGAAACACGTCCGTTTTTACAGCAGTTAGGACTTGATTTTAGTCAGTTAGATACCAAAGAAATTACAAGATTTCAATTTACCTCGCCCTCAGGGAAAGTTTTAGAAACAACCCTTGATTTAGGAGGATTTGGCATTAGTCGCTATACTTTTGATGAAGCTTTATATCACTTAGCTCAACAAAATAATGTTCATTGTTTATTAAATAAAAATGTCGAAAATATTGATTTTCAGAATGACCAATTTACAGTAAATACCTCCAATCAAACTTTTCAAGCCCGTTACGTTATTGGGTCATTTGGAAAAAGAACAAAACTAGATGCTACTTTAAACCGTAGTTTTTTTAGTAAAAGAAGCCCGTATATTGGGGTGAAATATCACATCAAAACTGATTTTCCACAAGATTTAATAGCCCTTCATAATTTTAAAGATGGTTATTGTGGCATCTCTGCCATCGAAGGAGATAAATATTGTCTATGTTATCTTACTACCAGAGAAAACCTAAAAAAGCATGGTGCTATTCCTGAAATGGAGAAAAATATTCTTTGGAAAAACCCGCACATTAGAAAGATATTTACAGAATCAGTTTTCCTATACGACAAGCCAGAAGTAATCAACGAAATTTCTTTTACGCAGAAAACAACCATCGAAAATCATATTTTAATGGTAGGTGATTCGGCAGGACTAATTACACCTTTATGCGGAAACGGAATGGCTATGGCTATCCACGGTGCTAAAATTTTATCCGAACACATCCTACAACATTTCGACAACAGGCCATTGCTAGAACAAAATTACCAAAAAGCATGGAAAAAAACTTTTGCTCAAAGACTTTGGGTAGGACGAACAGTCCAACAATTATTTGGTAACGAAGTGCTTTCTGAAATAGCCTTATTAAGTTTGAAAAACTTCAAGTTTGCCCTAAAAGCCATTATCAAAGCCACTCACGGAGAGGTGTTTTAATCCAGAAATGTCATTCAAAAAATGCCTATTTCCTAAACACAATAGATTTGACAGGTTCGATACGGGTAATGACAAAAGTTGGAATAATTAATACGAACAATACCAAAGAAACAGTAGCTAAATTAAGTAAAAGAATCACGGGCCAATTCATCATTATCGGAACGGTATTCATGTAATAATTCACAGGGTCTAGCGGAATAATTTTGTAGTGTTTTTGCAATAAACAGATGCCGATGCCTAACAAATTGCCATAAACAAGTCCTCTAAATATCATAGAAAAGCCACTCCACAAAAATATTTTCCTAATTTGCCAATTACTTCCTCCCAATGCTTTTAATACGCCAATCATTGGTGTACGCTCTAGCATCAATACCAACAGAATTGAAATCATATTAAAGGAAGCTACAAACAAAATTAAGCTTAGGAAAATAACCATGTTTCTATCCAACATACCTAGCCAGTCGAACAAACCCATATAAGTAGCTGTTACTTTCTCTAATTTCATATCTGGCTGGATTTTACGCTGAATCTTCTTGGCAACTGCATCTATTTGCGTAAAGTCGCTGATATAAATTTCATAACTACCCACAGAATCCACTCCCCAATTATTCATTTTTTGAATAAGTCTGATGTCGCCAATGATTAAATTCTTGTCAAACTCCTCCATTTGGGTTTCATAAATACCTTTCACCACTAATTTTCTAGGGCGGTCGGGGGCATTCAAAAAATATATAATTACATCATTACCAACCGCTAAACTCAATTTATCGGCAATAACTTTACTGACAAGAATTTCCTTTGAATATCCACTTGTATCAAAGCTAATCTGTTTGCCTTGAATGATATTCGGTTCAAACCTTTTGAAATCAAAATCACGATTGATGCCTTTCAAAACCACGCCTAAAATATCCTGACGAGTCTTTAGAATGCCAGCCTTTAAAGCTGAGGTCTGGAAATGACTAATTTCCTTGATACTTTTATGGTTTCTGAACAAATCACTTTGTTGCGTAATAGGGTTTTCTTCATACGATTCATTAGCGGAAAACTTAGAAATTTTGATGTGTGGTGTAAGGCTAAATAATTTTTGATGGATGGCATCTTTGAAGCCAAATAACACTGCAAAAGCAATAATCATTACAGACAAACCAATTGCTATACTTCCCACACCGATTTTAGTAACCGTACCCGAAAAAGAGGTAGTTTTAGTATTTTGAATGCGCTGAGAAATGAAATAAGGGAAATTCATGCAGTATTTTGTAATTTTGTTTCTTGACTACAAATTAAGTAGTTTTTACTGGTAAATTGATTAATGAGTCTATTTTCGTGCGATGGAATTTGGTAAAGACCTTGCTTTTATGTCGAAGCTGTTTAAATTTTCCCTTTTGGGTTAAACTAAGTCTTTTAGAATAGCTTGTTCCAAAATTCACTTAACGTAGCGATGCTATGCTTCGTAAATTTTGAAAAAATCAATTCAAAAATACAATACTTTCACCTCAGAAACGGAAAGTTTAAACAGCTTCACCTTTTAAAATGAAATAACAAGTGCAAAAAAACAAAACTCATTACTCAAAACTCATAACTTGCTTTATGCTTCATTCAACAAAAATCTTTTTTATCCTTACAAACTTATTGCTTATTTCTTGTGTAAGCAGTAAAAAAAATACAATCGCTACCCTGCAAACAGGAGCAGAGCAGACAGCAATATACCTGCCCCTTTTGAAAGGCAAAACGGTAGCTTTGGTGGTAAACCATACTTCGGTAATAGGCAAAACACATTTGGCTGATTCGCTAATTAGTTTGGGAGTAAAGATAAAAACGATTTTTGCTCCAGAACATGGCTTTAGAGGAACAGCTGATGCAGGCGAACACATTGCGAATGGCATTGATAAAAAGACTGGTTTACCGATAGTATCCTTGTACGGTGCTAATAAAAAACCTAGCCCTGCTCAATTAGAAGGTATAGATGTCGTAATTTTTGATATTCAGGATGTAGGAGCAAGGTTTTATACGTACACCTCTACCATGCACTATGTGATGGAAGCTTGTGCCGAAACAGGGAAAGCGGTATTAGTGTTAGATAGACCAAACCCTAATGGACATTATGTAGATGGGCCAGTGTTAGATAAGAAATTTGCATCATTTGTAGGCTTAAATACCATACCAGTAGTACATGGTTGTACTGTGGGCGAATTAGCACAAATGATTAATCAAGAAGGTTGGCTAAAAGATGGCGTGAAGGCTAACTTAACTGTTGTAAAGTGTTTGAATTACCATCATTCAATGGTTTATGCACCACCCATTGCACCTTCACCTAATTTACCCAATTTACAATCAATTCTTTTGTACCCTTCCATCTGTTTTTTTGAAGGAACTGACGTAAGCGTTGGTAGAGGAACTGACAAACAGTTTCAAGTGATAGGTTCGCCTAATCAAGCTAACAGAGCTTTTACTTTTACACCTGAGGATAAGCCAGGGGCTAAAAACCCACCTCAAAAAGGTAAATTGTGTTATGGATTAGATTTAAGCCAAATTGATGCTCGCAAACAAGGCTTTACCTTAAAATATGTATTAGACTTTTATCAGCAATCAGTCGATAAAAATAAGTTCTTTAGTAATAACGCTTTCTTTAATCTATTGGCGGGATCAGATGTTTTAAAAAAGCAAATTATAGAAGGGAAAACAGAAGCAGAGATTCGTGCATCTTGGAAAAAAGACCTAGACCAATATAAAGCAATCAGGAAGAAATATTTATTGTATGCAGAGTAATATTTTGATGATTGATTCTAAAGCGATAACATTATAAAATCACATATTTTGAAATTATTAAAGTTTATACTAAAACTGTTTTTGATTGGTTTTTTGCCATTGTTAGCCATTGATAGTGCCAGAAAATTAGATTTGATTTTCGACCCACGCTCACAAAATGCTTACATAGCTACTATTATCGATAAAACAAAAATGCTAGCGACCGTACAAAGCCCTAGATTGGTTTTAATGAGTGGTTCAAGCATGGCATTTGGTGTTGATAGCGATATGTTAGAGAAAGAAATCGGTTTGCCAGTGGTGAATGCAGCATTGCATTTCAATTTCGGAAGTAAGTATATGATGGAAGAGCTGAAAACTTATTTGAAAAAAGGAGATGTGGTGTTGATAACGTTAGAATATATGGTTACGTCCGAAGGAAAATATGAAGAGCAACTGATAGCCGCAGATTTTTTTCCGCCTTCCCAAAAATGGATTCATTTTCCATCTATTACCGAAAAAATAGGCAATTATGCTACCCACCGATTGACTGATTGCAGATTGATGATTGGTGAAGCTTTGAACCATTCAAGAAGTAAACCAATAAGTATAGCTGATACAACTTCTATTTTTTACCGAAATTGTTTTTCACCCAAAGGAGATTTACTTTGCCATTTGAATAATCCTCCGACTAAAATTGTCTATCCAACAATACCATCTGACCAAGATTTCACTCAACAAATAAAGGATTTAAACGATTTTTATGCTTTTGCCCAACAGAAAGGAGCTAA
This sequence comes from Arcicella sp. GW822-FHT02H01, assembly GCF_058802005.1. Lineage (NCBI taxonomy): Bacteria > Pseudomonadati > Bacteroidota > Cytophagia > Cytophagales > Flectobacillaceae > Arcicella > Arcicella sp. GW822-FHT02H01. The sequence continues at coordinate 4,434,470 of NZ_JBXANT010000001.1, forward strand.
AGTGTTTTTTACCTTCCCTTGTTTAGCACAAAAAAGTTTTGAAGAAAATGCCAGCATTATTAAAAAAATCAGTGGGCAGATAAAGAGCCAACTCAAAATCCCAGTATTAGGTACGCCCCAATATGCTTTGATGGACGATACTTTGTTTTATGATAATGCTTATCATCCAAATAATAAAGGAAGGGAAATATTTACCTCAAGGATTCTACAACTTTTTAAAAATGAAGGGGGTATATAATATTTTTTTATTTTCAATATTACATTAGAAGAACAATAAATCATTCTATAAAAATTTAAATCATTAAATAATGTCCCAATTTTTTAGTAAAATTACTTTATTAATTGTACTGATTGCGATAACTATTTTAGGAATCATATTCATATTCAGCAAAGAAATTCAACAGAATTTCTTTGCTGGAATTGCTGATAAACATAAATGGGCAGCATCTATCAAAGAACCTAAAATCATTTTAGTAGGCGGTTCAAATTTAGCGTTTGGGGTTGCTTCTGATTCAATAGAGAAAGCTTTACACCATCCTGTTATAAATTTAGGGCTTTATGCGGGTTTTGGATTAGACTTTATTCTGAAAGATGCTTTAACTGAAGTGAAAAAAGGAGACTGGGTAGTATTATGCCCTGAATATTATCTTGATAAAGCAGGAGATAACTATAGTAAACAGGCAGCGACTATGTCATATCCAGAGGCGAATAAATATATTAATTATGCAAATCTTAAAGATAAATTTGAAAAAAAAGCCCTTTTTTTTATTCGCTATGCAAGAAACTTGATTTTTTTTCCAAATCGTATTTCAAATCCTTCCATTGAGGATACCATTTCTGATTACTTTAGAAAAGGGTTTTCCGAGCGAGGTGATTTAGTATCTCATTTAAATAATGCCCCTCATAAATTGGATAAATTCGATAAAGTTGAACCACAGGATTATTCTCCTGAGATTGTTTTAATAAATCAATTTATTAAAACTGTAGAAAAAAAAGGAGCTATAGTCTATTGGACTTTTCCATCATATAGTTACAGTGCTTATAAGGGAAATTTACAAGGGTTATCTTTTTTTGAAAAACAAATTATAGAAAAGGTGAATTGTAAAAAAATTAGCCAAATTAAAGATGATATCTATCCAGATGATTGTTTTTATGATACTCATTTTCATTTAAATGGTGATTGTCGTATTCAGAGAACAAACAAATTAATAAGTGCATTAAAGAAAAATATCCACTAAACCTTACTGTTCCATCCTCAAGCTCTTAAAGAGAAATAAAGGGCAAAGAAATTTTCTCAGATATGTTATTTAATTCTATTGATTTTTTAATCTTTTTTCCCATCGTTACGGTACTCTATTTTTTAATACCCTATCGTTTTCGTTGGTTATTATTATTGGTAGCGAGTTGCTATTTCTATATGGCTTTCGTACCTATTTATATGCTTATTTTGGGTTTTACCATTGTAATAGACTACTATGCTGGTATTTATATAGAACAGTCGGAAGGTAAAAAAAGGAAATTATTCTTGACAATGAGCCTTATTGCAAACATCGGTGTTCTGGCAATTTTTAAATACTATAATTTCTTGAACGAAAATATAGGCTTTCTATTAAAAGGCTTTGCCCTTCAAAACCCTATTCCTTACCTCAAAATTTTACTACCCATAGGGCTGTCTTTTCATACTTTTCAGGCGATGTCTTACACGATAGAAGTATATAGGGGCAAGCAGAAGGCTGAACGACATTTTGGGATTTACTCGTTGTATGTAATGTTCTATCCACAATTAGTGGCTGGACCTATCGAAAGACCACAGAATGTATTACATCAATTCTATGAAAAATTTGATTTTGATTATCAGCGCGTAACTGATGGCTTGAAGCTAATGGCTTGGGGAATGTTCAAGAAAGTTGTGATAGCCGACCGTCTTGCGGTGATGGTAAATCAAGTATATGATAATCCTTTTGACCAAAAAGGAATACCGCTGATAGTCGCTACTACTTTATTTTCAATTCAAATTTTCTGTGATTTCTCAGGATATTCTGATATTGCCTTGGGTTCGGCACAGGTAATGGGCTTTGATTTGATGAAGAATTTCGACCGTCCTTATTTTTCAAAAACCATTTCTGAATTTTGGCGTCGCTGGCATATTTCACTTTCTACTTGGTTCAGAGATTATCTGTATATTTCACTAGGCGGAAATAGAGTGTCTAAATGGCGAAGAGAATACAATCTTTTTATCGTTTTTCTGGTTTCAGGTATTTGGCACGGAGCTAGCTGGAATTTTGTTATTTGGGGAGCTATGCATGGTTTTTACTTAATTTTTGCAAACCTTACCGTTGATTTTAGAAATAAAGTAGTTGATGTAATAGGTTTGAAAAAATTGCCATTTCTTTATAAAATTATTCAGATTCTTACCGTTTTCTGTTTGACTAGCTTCGCTTGGATTTTCTTTCGTGCCGTTGATTTCAAATCGGCATATTATATTGCAACACATTTGTTTTCTGGCGTCGGTGAACAACTTTCGCAACTTACTAACAGAAGCTTTATTAATAAAAATATTTTCTTAGGACAAGGCTTTGCCAATTTTGTTATGGTTGTTTTCTCTTTGTTAGTGATGGAAACGGTACATTTTTACCAAAGAGGTCAGCGTTTAAGAACCGTTGTAAGTCAAAAACCACTATTGTTTCGTTGGGTACTTTACTACGGAATAGTATTAGCGATACTCTTTTTAGGAATGTTCGACGCTCCAGCACAGTTTATTTATTTCCAGTTTTAAAAACACTGAAGATATATTTTATAAAAAAGTAAAATTTATTACTTCAAAACCGCAAATTTTCCCGAAATTTGCGGTTTATTTTTTAGCATAGTTTTCGGAAGGCTCAATTTTGCAATCCGAATTCAGCAATCCGAAATCGAAAAATGTCCGAAAAAATTCTTATCCTCGACTTTGGTTCACAAGTCACTCAATTAATTGCCCGCAGAGTTCGTGAACTTAATATTTATTGCGAAATTCATCCTTACAATAAAATCCCATCAATTGGTGAAGATGTAAAAGGCATAATATTGTCTGGTAGCCCATGTTCAGTACGTGATGAAGATTCGCCAAGAGTTGACATGAGTCTTTTCAGAGGCAAACTGCCAGTATTAGGTATTTGCTATGGTGCACAACTATTGGCTTATATGGGTGGTGGAGAAGTATATAATGCTGGACATCGTGAATACGGAAGAGCTAAATTGCAAAAAGTAGCTGAAAATCCGTTGTTGAATGATGTTTCTGAAAACAACCAAGTATGGATGTCGCACGGAGATACAATTATGTCGATTCCAGAAGACTTTGAAATCATTGGTTCAACTGAATCTGTGAAGATTGCTGCTTTTCATATCAAAGGAGAACAAACTTACGGCATACAGTTTCACCCAGAAGTGACGCATTCATTAGAAGGCAAAACGATGTTGAAAAACTTCGTTGTTGGCGTTTGTGGATGTTCGCAAGATTGGACGGCAGATTCTTTTGTAGATACTACAGTGGCTGAATTGAAAGCTCAGTTAGGGGATGACAAAGTAGTTTTAGGACTTTCAGGCGGTGTAGATAGCTCAGTAGCAGCGGTGTTGATTCATAAAGCAATTGGCAAAAACCTTTATTGTATTTTTGTTGACAATGGGTTGTTGAGAAAGAACGAATTTGAAGATGTACTTGAGTCATATAAGAACCTTGGCTTGAATGTAAAAGGAGTGGATGCTAAAGACCAGTTTTATACAGCATTAGCTGGTTTGACTGACCCAGAAGCAAAACGCAAAGCCATAGGTAAAGTATTTATTGATGTGTTTGATCAGGAATCACATTTGATAGAAGATGTAAAATGGTTGGGGCAAGGTACAATCTATCCAGATATTATTGAATCTGTTTCGATTAAAGGACCATCAGCTACAATTAAATCTCACCATAATGTTGGCGGTTTGCCAGATTATATGAAATTGAAAATCGTTGAGCCATTAAAAACACTCTTCAAAGATGAAGTACGTTTGGTAGGTAGAACGCTTGAAATCCCTCAGTTTATACTAGGACGTCACCCATTCCCAGGACCAGGTTTAGGAATTAGGATTTTAGGCGATGTTACTGCTGAAAAAGTACAGATATTACAAGAAGTAGATGCCATTTTTATCAATGGACTAAAAAACAAAGGCTTATACGATAACGTTTGGCAAGCAGGAGCAATGCTTCTACCAATTCAGTCGGTAGGTGTAATGGGCGACGAACGTACCTATGAAAGAGTAGTAGCATTAAGAGCGGTTTCGTCTGTAGATGGAATGACAGCCGATTGGTGCCATTTACCTTATGAGTTTTTAGCAGAGATTTCAAACGAAATTATCAATAAAGTAAAAGGAGTAAACAGAGTTGTTTATGATATTTCGTCGAAACCACCAGCAACGATTGAGTGGGAATAAGCATAGAAAACAAGTAAAGATAGAAAGCTCGGTTGTCAATCGGGCTTTCTATCTTTAATTTTATACCGTTTAATAAATTTTAAGCTTTATTATTTACCATATTTCTTACATTTAAGTCTTGAACGCTAAAAATTATCCTAATGAAAAAAATCGCCTTATTCATCATCACATTGATTTCTATCATTTCTTTTACTGCCTGTGAACAAAAGTTTGGTTCTGATGTTGTGCCTAAAGCACCAGTGAGCATTGTAGGGAAATGGACTGTTTCAGGTTTTGGAACCATTACAAATGCTAAAACGTATGAGGCAACATTACAAGAAATTAAAAGTGCCCCAAAAGCTGATACGACACTAGTTAGTGCATTGGCACAATCTTTTGCATTTGAATTTAAACAAGATGGTACGTTTGGTGGTGGTGCAGGAGGTACTTGGAAATTAAATGATAGTGCCAAAACAATAGATTTAACTAGTAAGGATAAAACTGGAAAAGAATCAGTTCAGACATTTTCTGTGTTGGAGCTAACTGAAAATAGTTTGGTATTAGGCAGTAAGAAATTTACAGCCAATGCTAGTGGTAATATTGAAATTACTAATTTCCAAGACTTACCATTCTATATAATGGGTACTCTAGCTGTTATGGTAAAAGGTAGCGAACAAGAATTGGATGATGCTACTTCTCTTCAAGGTACCCTGATTTTTAAACGATAATGTCAAAAAAAGAGAGTATTTAATTACTTCTACGTTTTGATAAATATACTTTCTTGCTAAGAAATCGTTATATTTCTTTAAGAAATGCGGTTATAATATTTTAACAACTCTAATAAAGCCCAATGAAGATTAAATTCCTGATGTTTTTGGCATTGATAACATGCCTTCCGACTTTCGCACAGAAAGTTACTCAAAATGCCAATTACCAGTTTTTTATTGATTTAACAAAAGTTCAAAACGATAAATTAGAAGTAATATTGACTACTCCTAAAATCTTGAAAGATGAAATAGTGTATAATTTTCCCAAAATTGTTCCTGGTACTTATGCCAACTACGATTTTGGCCGTTATATCACTGCATTAAAAGCTTTTGATGATAAAGGAAAAGAATTGACCGTCAATAAGATTGATGCAAACAGTTATAAAATAAAAGGAGCAAAAAAACTTAGTAAAATCACGTACTTAGTAGATGATACTTGGGATTCACCAGAGATTTCGGGTGAATATGTTTTTGAACCAGCAGGTACTGATATTGAAGAAAATAAGCTTTTTGCCGTTAATACGCATGGCTTTTTTGGATATTTTGATGATTTAAAACGCAGTACTTACGAAGTGACCTTTACCAAACCTACAGGTTTTTATGGTGCATCTTCATTAACGGCTATTAAATCAGATGATACAAAAGATGTTTTCAGTGTTTCAAATTACAATGATTTGGTAGATGCACCAATCATGTATTGCAAACCTGATACAACTATATTAAAAGTAGGAGGGGCAGATATTTTAATTTCGCTTTATTCGCCTAATAAAAAAGCTACTTCTGCTGAAATTGCTGAGAATGTAAAAACATTATTAGAAGCTCAGAAAGAATATTTAGGGGGAACTTTGCCTATTAAGAAATATGCCTTTGTGATTGTACTTTCAGATAATTTGAAAAATGGAAGCTATGGTGCTTTAGAACACTCATACTCATCTTTCTATTATTTGCCTGAATCTTCATCAGACGAATTGGCACAAACAGTAAAAGATGTTTGTTCGCATGAGTTTTTCCATATCGTTACGCCATTAAGTATTCATTCAAAAGAAATAGGTGAGTTTGATTTTAACCACCCCAAAATGTCTAAACACCTTTGGATGTATGAAGGAATTACAGAATATGCAGCGGGACACATGCAAGCAAAATATGGTTTGATTGAGTTGCCAATGTATATGAATATGCTTCGTTCTAAAATTGGCAATATGTATGACCATTATAAAGATGATATCCCTTTTACGGTAATGTCGGCTGATGTATTGGAAAAATACAAGGACCAATACCAAAACGTATATGAAAAAGGAGCATTGATAGGGCTTTGTTTAGATATTAAACTTCGTCAATTATCAGGAGGAAAATATGGAACACAGAATTTGATGAAAGATTTATCTAAATATTATGGTAAAGATAAATCGTTCAATGATGATGAACTTTTCGATAAGATTACTGAAATTACTAAATTCCCAGAGATTCGTCAGTTTTTTGCTAATTATGTGGAGGGGAAACAACCTTTACCTTTAATAGAAACCTTGAATAGTGTAGGTATCAACTTCCAAAAAACTAACAAGAAGCTAGAAAAAACGTTAGGCTTTTCAGTATATAACTTAGGAATCAATCCTGAAACAAAAGGAATTTTTATCATTGATGATGAAGGAATTGATGCTTTTGGTGCAAAAATTGGGTTTAAAGCAGGGGATGAGTTAGTTTCTTTAAACGGAAAACCATTAGACCTGAATACGTTCAGAAATACTCGTTCTGATTTTATCAACAACACTAAAGAAGGTGATAATGTTGAATTTGTTGTGCTTAGAAAAGATGGAGATAAAAAAGTAGAAACCAGACTTGTATCTAAAATCTTTATTCCAGAAGTAATTGAGAAAAACCTTCTTTCTCCAGCAGAGAATCCGACAGAAGCACAAATTGCTCTACGCAAAGCTTGGTTAGTACCAGCAGAAGAAAAATAAATCATTAATATTATTTAAAAGCCCGTCAGGAATAATTCCTGACGGGCTTTTAAATAATGCTATCATGCAACTGAAAATCACCTAAATTTGTCTAATTATTAGCTAACTATATCTGGTCAATAAGATTGAATAAGAACAAGTTTTATCATGAAGACTATGGAAAAGATGAATACCAATCACTTTAGTGTGAAAGTTATAATATTAAGTGTGTTCTTCGCTTTGAGTTTCCTAGTTCATCAATCCGCCAATGCTCAAACTTTGCCAGCAAAGTATCTTTTGGTTTTTAAAGATAAAAGCAATTCACCTTATTCGGTTTCACAACCTTTAGCCTACCTGTCCCAACGTTCAGTTAATCGTCGTCAGAAACAAAATATTGCTTTCACAACGAAAGATTTACCCGTAAATCCAGCTTACTTAGATGAAGTAAAAAAGAAAGGCGCAAAAGTAATTTATACTTCTCGTTGGATGAATGCTGCCTTGATTGAATGTACAGCTACCGTTTTAACAAGTGTTTTACAATTATCCTTTGTAAAAGGGTTAGAAATCAATACTTCAATTGATAATCCTAGCACTCGCACAGCCAGAAAAACAACTAAGTTTGAAAGTTTAGGTACCGAAGCTTTGAGTTATGGCTTGTCTAAAACTCAGATAGAAATGATTGGTGCAGATAAAATGCATGACCAAGGTTTTCATGGTGAAGGAATGATGATAGGCGTATTGGATGCAGGGTTCAATAACGCTAATAATATTGCTGCATTAAAACCACTTTTTGATGAAAACAGAATAGTGGGTACTTATGACTTTGTGAAAAATGAAAAGAACGTTTATGAAGACGATGCCCACGGAACAGCAGTTTTATCATGCATGGGTGCTTATCTAGACGGACAGGTGATAGGCACTGCTTATAAATCTTCTTTCTTATTATTACGTTCAGAAGATGCTGCTTCAGAATATCTTATCGAAGAAGCCAATTGGCTATTTGCCGCTGAATATGCAGATAGTGTCGGGGTAGATTTAATCAATTCATCTTTAGGTTATTCAGAATTTGATGATGCTAGCACCAGTCATAAATACGCAGATATGAATGGCAAAACTACCATAGCGGCTAGGGCTGCCAGTTGGGCAGCTTCCGTAGGAATTGTCTGTGTGATTAGTGCCGGTAATGAAGGAAATGCTGCATGGCGTTATATTTCTACCCCTGCTGATGCTGATTCTGTTATCACTGTTGGAGCCGTTGATGCGCTAAAATCGTATGTAAGTTTTAGTTCTATTGGCCCTTCGGCTGATGGTAGAGTAAAGCCTGATTTAGCCGTAATGGGTAGGAGTGCGGCCGTGGTTACGCCTAATGGTAATGTATCGACTAGTGATGGTACTTCTTTCTCTTCCCCTATTCTGTGTGGTATGGTAGCAGGTTTTTGGCAAGCCAACCCTACTTTAACAGCCATGGCTGTGATTGATAGAATGCGAAAATCGGGTAGTCAATATCAAAATCCCGATGTACGGTTAGGCTATGGGATTCCTGATTTTACTAGAGCCAATACCCTAACGGTATTATCGACTGAAAACGAAAATAATCAACTATTTAACGTATATCCTAATCCTACAACTTCAGAAATTACTATTCAGCTTAATGATGCTAAAGTCAACAATTACTTTACCAGTTTAATGGATATTTCGGGCAAAACACTTCTTTATCAGCCTATCAATAGTCTATCTTTCAAATTATCACTGACGAACTTAAATGCAGGCACTTACTTTTTGCGGGTTGGGAGTGAGCATAAAAGTGGGTTGGTGAAGGTGTTGAAAATAGAGTAAGGTTATATTTTGTAAACCAAACAGTAAGCGCAAGAGTTACCGCTACAAATTCTAACGCTAACGCTGGTCGTAGTTTTTCCTACGACCCAAAATATGAAAGAGCGTCACGCTCGTATTTATTCGGATTTTGCAGTAGTGGAGTTCTTTCGGGATTACTAAGTTGAATGAGCTGAGGCGCAGTAACTAACCTAACATCATTACAAAACTAATTCTAGGAATCAATTGATAATTTTGCTTCTTAACCCATTATCTTCGGTTCTTAAATCTTCAAACAAACACATCATTGATGAAAAACTTTTTAGCCTGTATTTTATTGGGTTTGATGACCATCCTACAAGCAACCGCCTATGCCAGTACCGATTTGGATTATCATTTTGACATAAAGCCCAAAGTGATGCACGTAACGTTGAATTATCGCCCAGTCCAGCATGATAGTACCGTTTTTCAATACGGAAACGAATATTATGGCGGTATGAAAGACTTACTAAAAGGCTTAATCAATATTCAGGCTTCTGTAACATTCAAGGTAGATTCAGCAAAAAGTCAACTTACTTTTTATCATCCTCAAAATGCCCCGATTCAGATACAATATGATATTATTGATACCCACACCGCCAAGCAAAAGGTAAGAGGCGAAATGTTTCGTCCGATAATTACAGATAGCTACTTCTTTTCGCTTTCACACTCACTCTTTTTGAATCCGCAAGTAGATGAAAAACGGCAGGCAAGTATGATGATGTCGGTAACCTTAGAGAAAAATCCAGCGTTTCCGATGTACTTTAGCTTTGCCCCAACACTAACAGCAGGCAAAACGGTAACGATAAAATTCTCAGAAGGAATGAATGCTTTGGTAACGGGAGCATCTGACCTCCACATTGTTAAACGAAAATTGGCAGGCATCCAAAACTATATAGTGCTACGCATCAACCAGAAAAATCCTTATAACCTCAAACGTTTTATGGACTATTTTGATAAATTTCTACCCGCCATGACCAACTTTTGGGGCAATCTCAACGGGACTTATTATTCATTAATAGCCTCGCCCTTTCTTGATATTAAGTACCATAATATATCAGGCACAGCCTTTAACTCAGGCTTTCATGTAAAGTATTCGGGCGATACCATTTTAGCCAATGAAGAAGTAGTTACTACGATTTCACATGAAATCATGCACTGCTATATTGGTGCGGGCTATGTATCAATGGGCGAAAACAATCAATGGTTTGATGAAGGATTTACTGATTATACCACTTGGTACTTGCTGGCCAAGGCGGGGATTTTCTCAGAACAGAAATTAGCCAAAATAGTAAAAGATACCTATCAACAATTATCAGCCAATCCCGTAAAAAATACAGCCAATGAAGACATCCTAAAGCACTTCTGGGAAAATCATAATTACGAAAAAATACCCTATCACCGAGGCGCATTGTTTGCAGCCTATATCAGCAAAAGGATTACCGAACAAAGCAAGGGGACTAAAAGCTATCAAGATTTTCTAAGAAGCCTAAAAGCCTTAGCTGAACGAAAAAAGCAATTGCTAACGATAGAAGACTTTATCGCAGTAGCCTCCAACTATATCCCAAAAGCCGAAATAGAAACCTCCATTGAACAGTATATTATTAAGGGAGAAATGATAGGGGAGGAGAGAGTTTGGTGAAAAACTTAAATAGAATAACGAGTTCTTTTGACCAGCTACATTTAATATAAGCTTGACTCTTGGGGATTAGCAATAAATTGCACAAGAAATATAAATACACAAAAAACTACAAAAAAATCGCATAGTTGCGAATGATAGCTAATTTTATGGATGATACACTCAACGACTTTAAAGTAACTAACAGACAAACTTTCATTAAGTTTCTTGACTTATTACACAAGGACTTTTTGGATAATCCAGAAAGTTGGGAAAACAAAACGTTGCCTGACTTTATTGAAGCGTTGAGTGCTTATACAGAAGACATACAGGGCTATTACGACAATACTAATCAAAACATAAATGCTGACAAAGCAGATTGGAAGACATTTGCAGACCTTTTTAAAGGGGCTAAAATATACGAATAAATTTTGCATGGATTACGCTCATTCAATTTGATTATATTCAGTTTCCTAACAAATGGACTAATATATTAGACCTAAGGTCGGCGATTGAATTATTTACTCCTTTCTATCAGCTTTTTTTAACGTCTAATGATTTCCTTAGAGCATCTAATTCACTTCAACTTGATGAGACGATTGCTATTTATACTTCTCAGATTTTAGGAACTCCTGCGCACTTAGGCTTAATAAACAATAAACACCCTATGGTTCCTGAAACTACCTATAGTGCAGCTTATCGTTTGGTACTACATGGATTGGCTGCTGAAACATTACATGAAGTATTAGTAAATATTAAATTGAACAAATCTTTGGATGGTGTAATAACTCCAAGCTAAATAAGAAAAGTAAATTACAACTATATTATTTTATTTTGACATTATTTAATAAATGTATTATGATTACAACGAAACGATTTAGATATAGTCCCAAAGAGCTATTTAGTCTTTTGATAACATTGTATTTCAGAAAAAACTGGTGGCTTTATGTGTTGATTTTGATTTTAGTTATAATAACGACTAAAGTTGATAATCAGGAATCTATGACTCTTTTTTTGGGTGTATTTGCTATCCTATTTCCTTTATTTAATACAGTACATTTATGGAAATTTGTTAACTCTAAGTCTAATAAAGTTTTGTCTTCCGAAAGATTATATGAGATAGATAATGAAAAAATACATGGTATATATGGTGAAGTAATTCAGTCTACAATAAAGTTAGATCACTTTATAAAAGTTGAATTTATTAGTAATACCTATTTGCTATTTGTATCAAAAAGTAATTTTATATACATACCTGCTGACTCATTTGAAAAAGAAGATGATAGAAAGTGGTTTGAGACAGAAGTGATAAGTAAAATAAAGAAGAACCAGTAGAACTAGCTTCTTGTTATTGGCTCGAAGCCTGATAAATAGTCGTCACTCGTTAGAAAACGAGCGACTGCTGGAAAATAACCTAAGCATATACTTTGATAAAAAAGACAAAACTATGAAGACGAATGCAAGCAATACCTTTTTTGCCCCAGAACTTTATATTAATAATGGGGTAAAGGACATATCGTTCTATAAAAATGCTTTTGGAGCAACAGAGAATCTATGTTTTAGAAATGAAGATGATACTATTCATGTAGTAGAACTTTGTATAGACGGTGCTATTTTTCATGTTCATGAAATAACCTCTAAGCTTTTTTTTCCTCCTGATAAACACAATGGCTGTACCTGTTGCATTGGTTTATTTGTGCCAGATGTAGATGCTGTAATGAATCAAGCAATCATTGCGGGTGCCATCGAAATAAGCCCTGCCCAAGATTATGATTATGGTTACCGACAAGGAACATTAAAAGACCCTTTCGGACATTATTGGCAAATTCAAAAAAAGATAGGATAAGGCTGATTTGCCCTGTTCGATTTATTTTGAGGAGTAAATTGAATGATTGATAACAACGTTCCTTGAATGTTAAAGCATTTATCTTTTTGAATTAAAAACTTTTTATTAAAGCTTCCACTTATCTTTCAGAAGGAGTAGAGCTAAAAATAACTTTAAACTCACAAAATGGATTCACGAGAGATTGACTTAAATGAAATAAAAAGGATTATCACCGAGAAAGACTATAAAGCAGTTGAGAATAATGGATATTTGTTGATAAGAAAATATCCAAGAGATGAAGAAATTTTGAAATTATTATGTGAAATTTTTGAATCAGATTGGCATACTGGACATGAAGACTTAGCAAGTAGTTTTCAAGTCATAAGAAATCCAATAGCAGCTAAATCATTGTTTAATGTTGCATTTTCAGATTTTGAATATTGCAGATGGAATGAATATTATCCTTTACAACGAAAATGTACTTGGGCACTTGCAGATATAGGCACTGTTGAAGCTAAGGAATATCTGGAAAAAATCAAAAAAAATACGAAGATAAGAATGATTTTTTTCTTTGCAGCAAAACGACTAAAATACTGGGATTCAGAACTAAGTAGAAAAGGGCAAAAGTAGGGACATCGCTGGTCTAAAGTCCCAAAATCTCCACTAGTTCATTGTTAAGCAAAGCGTCAATTGGACTAGTAAGAGTTAATGTTTTTTGGATTAAAGTCTATTTTATCCACCCTTCTTCCTTCTTAAAGTCCTACTTCTTGTTATCGGCTGGAAGCCTAACAATAGTCGTCACTCGTTAAAAAACGAGCGACTGCGGGAAGTCCCCCAATCCTAAGTCTTAAAATCCTAAGTCTTAAAGTCCCCCAATCCTAAATCCTAAAGTCCCCAAACACCCATCATTTACACTTTTTTACACTCTTTTTACATTTTTTTTGCCTGTATAGGGAGTATTAAAGATAGCTTTGTTCGCCCTTGGTGGTATTTCACCAACAAGGGCGGGAGTGTATCAACAGTATTTAAAGTCAAATCCTAACGGAAAGAGTTAATGTAAGATTTGATAATACAGAAATAATTTGACAAATGACGATGTGTAAACTTAAATATCCAATCTTCCCTTTATTGTTAGTATCCATATTTTTTACCTCTTGCAACGGACAAACAAAAAGTAAACGAACCAATGAAACGGTTGTAGAATACCTATCATTTACCAGTAAAAATACAAAGCTGACCAAAACACAAGGCACAGACCAATATCAGCAAGTTGGTTGTAGTTTAAAGGATAAGTCAGGAAATATTTGGTTTGGCACCACAGGCGAAGGTGTTTATCGGTATGATGGAAAAGTATTTACCCAGTTTACCCAAAAAGACGGTTTGTGTGGGAATGGTATCTTTTTTATCCTAGAGGATAGATTAGGTGATATCTGGTTCGGCTCGAAACAGGCAATATCCCGTTTCGATGGAAAGAAATTTACAAACATATCAATCCCCACCACTATTGGAAGCAATTTTCCATATAGTAATTCTTTCAACAATTACCCATCAACAAAGAATGAACTATGGAGTATGATGCAGGATAGAAATGGGAAAATGTGGTTAGGCACAACTGATGGTATTTATTGCTTTGATGGAAAATATTTCACCCGTTTTTTAAATAATAATATTCTAAATATAGGCAACGTAAGCCTCAAATGGACACAATGTATTTTTGAGGACAAATCAGGGAATATTTGGTTTGGGTCATGGGTGCTTGCCAATGAGGGTATTTGCCGTTTTGATGGAAAATCAATCACGCAATATAAACCTTATGGAGAAGGATGGGTTCGTTCTATATTAGAGGATAAAAATGGAGTTTTGCTGATTGTAACCAGACACAATGGTGTATGTAGTTTTGATGGCAGAAATTTTACCAATTTTACAGAAAAAGGAGGCATTCAAAATGGTTCTATTAATTTGACCTTTAAAGATAAAGTGGGCAATCTTTGGTTTGGAACAGAGTTAGGCAGCGGAGAGTTAAATGAGGATGGTGGACTATGGCGTTACGATGGTAAATCCTTTACTCGGTTTACACGAAAAGATGGCTTGTGTCACAATGGTGTATATTCTATTTTGGAGGATAATGATGGAAACATTTGGATAGGTAGTAGAAATACTGATTTATGCCGTTTTGATGGAAAAACCTTTACCCGTTTTTCAGAATAAATAAAGGCTACTTGAAAATATGACAACTTCGCTGGTCTAAGCGTTTGTTCACTTAGACCCCAAAATAAATGCACTTTTCGAAGAGTAAATTGAAATACAGATAACAACGTTCGCTGAACTTCTAAGTAATGATGTTTTTGGACTAAAAACTTTTTGACAAAATTTCTTAGTTCCTAAAGTCTTTCAGTCCTAAAGTCTCAAAATATTGTTTAAGCTTCATCTTTTATTGAACGTATTAGACTTATTCCTGAAGAAAAGAAAATAAAGCCAATAATTCCATAAGTGATAAGAGACTTCACATTGTGTCCACCTGATTTATTGACAAATAACGTGGCCGCATAAATAAGTCCGATAACACCTAATAGGGTGAGCAAAGCTCCAAAAATTCGTTTTATGTTCATAAAATTATGTTATTATATTGATAAAAATTATCTTGTAATATGTTTATTGGGTATTAAATAACATGATGCAATAAAGAATTTTATGTATCATCAAAGGTAAAATACTACTTTACCTAATATGTTAAATAATTGTGCCAATGACTTACACTGTTTAAGCTGTTCGATTTATTCCGAAAGGCAAATCGAACGATATATAACAACTAAAGTTTTCTGAATGTACAAATGTTTAGATTAAAAACCTATTTATCAAGGCTTTCACTTGTCTTTCAGTACAAGTGGAAGGGAAAATGTTTTTTGTTAACCTTATTTATTGTACGGCCAATAGTTTAAATCTGTACTTCCCTGATATGGTAGCCGTAGTTGTTCCTGGCAACTGTTGTCCCTTACAATTATATTCACCTTCTACCCAATATATTCTTTTGCCGTTTTCAATCTCAGCTTTAGTGATAGATTTTATAGTATGTTTATGAGTAGCTTCAGATGGAGCCAAGCTATAGAAATAATCGTTACTACCAGTAGTTTGAGGCACTTTTAAACTTAAGTGCAGAGGAGTAGCTGATGATGCTGGCATAAAGCTAGAATATGCTAATAAAGGATGATTACCAGCTTTTACTGTATCTAAGGCTGCTGCTGCACCATAAAAAGCAAAAGTGAATGTTGAGTTTGTAGAAGCAGAAGTGGCAACAACAAGTGTAACTGTACTACCCCCACTTGTAGCTTCAAACTTAATAGCACTACAATCGACATGCACGGCGGAGTTATTGTTAATCTTGTATTCAAAATACGGCTCCTCTGTTGTGGTAGGAGGAGTAACTGGGTTGGTAGGGTCATCTTTTTTAGTACAACTAATGAAACCCAGCACCAAAAGTGCTAAAAATAAAGTAGAGAGATTTTTCATAATAGAGCAAATTTGAATAGTATAATATTACGGCAAATTTTGTAAAAAACCATGATAAAAACAGGCTTTAAACGCCTAATTACTGTTATTTTTATTTTACGGCGATTATATAGTAAGGCTTGAAGCCTCCTAATAGTCGTTACTCGTTAGAAACAAGCGACTGCTGGGGAGGCTTCTTTCTTCTTAAAGTCCTCAAGTCTAAATATCTTTAAGTCTTGTTTCTTTTATCTTCCAGTCTTAAAGTCCTAAAATCCTAAAGTCTCCAACAAAAAAACCGTCATTTTGGCTTAAATAAATCAATTTTTTGCGAAAAAATATGCCATTTTTACCGCAAAACTAGCTTGGCTTAGCTTTTGATGAAATAATACTATCAACGATTGAAAAACAGAAAATCATTTATACGATGAATTTTAATAAATATACAACGAAGACTCAAGAGGTAATCCAACATGCCGCTTCGATTGCCTCAGCAAATGGCCAACAAGCTATTGAAACGGGCCATTTGCTAAAAGCCATCATCGACGAGGAACCCAATACTTCAGAGTTTTTGATGAAAAAGCTACAAGTTAATCAGGCAATTTTTTCATCGAAACTGGAAAGTATAGTGAATGGCTATCCAAAAGTTTCTGGTGGAGGACAGCCCTATTTAGCAAACGATGCTGCTGCGGCTTTTACCAAAGCAGAGAATTTATTAAAGGAATTTTCAGACGAATTTGTATCCATAGAATTATTAATATTGGGAATCCTGTTAGGGAAAGATGCTGTGGCAAGTTTGATGAAAGAGAGTGGATATAAGGAAAAAGAATTAAAAAGTGCCATAAAAGAACTAAGAGGAAACACAACCGTGAAAGACCAAAATGCAGAAGCAACCTATCGTTCATTAGAGCGGTATGCTCGAAACCTAAATGAATTAGCCAAAGCTGGGAAAATTGACCCTGTGATTGGTAGAGATGAAGAAATACGTAGAGTACTACAAATATTATCACGACGCACTAAAAATAACCCTATGTTGGTCGGTGAGCCAGGAGTTGGTAAAACTGCAATTGTAGAAGGCTTAGCACAAAGAATCGTAATGGGAGACGTACCCGAAAACCTGAAATCTAAGCAGATTTATACGTTAGATATGGGTTTATTGATTGCTGGAGCGAAATACAAAGGTGAATT
The DNA here is from genome assembly GCF_058802005.1 of Arcicella sp. GW822-FHT02H01. Lineage (NCBI taxonomy): Bacteria > Pseudomonadati > Bacteroidota > Cytophagia > Cytophagales > Flectobacillaceae > Arcicella > Arcicella sp. GW822-FHT02H01. The sequence goes on from NZ_JBXANT010000001.1 coordinate 4,451,564, forward strand.
TGAAGAAAGATTAAAAGCAGTTATCAAAGAAGTAACAGATGCAGAGGGAGAAATCATCATGTTTATTGATGAGATTCATACCTTGATTGGTGCAGGTGGTGGCGGAGATTCGGCGATGGATGCTGCTAACTTATTGAAACCAGCGTTGGCGCGTGGAGAATTGCATGCTATTGGTGCAACTACTTTGAAAGAGTACCAAAAATACATTGAGAAAGATAAAGCCTTGGAACGTCGTTTCCAGATGGTAGTAGTTGATGAACCAGATATTACTGATGCTATTTCTATCCTAAGGGGAATTAAAGAAAAATATGAACTACACCACGGTGTAAGGATTCAGGATGATGCCGTAATTGCGGCTGTTGAATTATCAAGCCGTTATATTTCAGACCGTTTTTTACCAGATAAAGCCATTGACTTGATGGACGAGGCTGCTGCAAAAATGCGGATGGAAATAGATTCTGTTCCTGAAGAGATTGATGCTTTGAAACGTAGAATCATGCAATTGGAGATTGAACGTGAGGCAATCAGAAGAGAAAATAACATTGAACGTGAAAATATTATCAGCCGAGAATTAGCAGAACTTACCGACAAGAAAAGTGGCTTGATGGCGAAATGGGAAGGTGAGAAGTCTGTCTTGGATGAAGTTCGTAAAGAAAAAGAAAATATCGATCGCTTGAAATTAGAAGCTGAACAAGCTGAGAGAGCTGGCGATTATGGTAAAGTAGCAGAGATACGTTATGGTAAATTAGTGGAGGCTGAAAATAAGCTGAAACAATTGCAAAACGAAAAAACTTCTGACAAAAATGGTGAAACGCCAATGTTGCAAGAAGAAGTAACTTCAGAGAACATTGCAGAAGTGGTAGCTAAGTGGACGGGCGTACCTGTATCTAAAATGATGCGTGCTGAACAAGAAAAATTGCTACATCTGGAAGTTGAATTAGGTAAAAGAGTAGCGGGACAAGAAGAGGCTATTGAGGCTATTTCAGATGCAGTTCGTCGTTCTCGTGCAGGAATGCAAGACCCTAAACGCCCGATTGGTTCGTTTATTTTCTTGGGAACTACGGGGGTTGGTAAAACTGAATTGGCAAAGGCCCTAGCAGATTATCTGTTCAATGACGAGAATGCGATGGTGAGAATAGATATGTCGGAATACCAAGAACGCCATGCGGTAAGCCGTTTGGTAGGAGCACCTCCGGGATATGTAGGGTATGATGAAGGTGGACAATTGACTGAAGCTGTTCGTAGAAAACCATATTCTGTCATTCTGTTAGATGAGATAGAAAAGGCACATCCAGATGTTTGGAACATTTTGTTACAAGTACTTGATGATGGACGTTTGACTGATAACAAAGGTAGAATTGCTAATTTCAAGAATACGATTATTATCATGACTTCTAATATTGGTAGCCATATCATCCAAGAAAAAATGGGAGAAATGGAAGGTTGGAACAACCATATCGTGATGGAGAAAGCCAAAGAAGAAGTAATGGTTTTATTGAAACAAGTAGTAAGACCAGAATTCTTGAACCGTGTGGATGAAATCGTGATGTTTGAGCCATTGTCTAAAGATAACCTTAGCCAAATCGTTAGAATTCAGTTTAAACAAATTCAAGAACGTTTACAAGAACAAGGCATTACTTTGGAAAGCACTGATGAGGCCCTTGTGAAACTTGCCGAGGAAGGTTATGAACCAACGATGGGTGCAAGACCTTTGAAGCGTGTCATGCAAAGAAGAATTTTAAATGAATTATCGAAACAAATCTTAGGTAATTACATTAATAAAGATTCTGTAGTAATGATGGAAGTGAACGACGAAGGAGCCATTAAGTTTGAAAATGTAGGGAAATTGGAAGTAGAATAAAACCCAACTACCGAATAATAAAAATAAGTTAAATTATTGTAAGCCAGCCTTTTAAAGGGCTGGCTTTTTTGTTAGGTTTGAGTGTAATATTAAAACCAATTTAACTTAAAACCAATGACTGCAATTTGTAATATTATCGCTGTGTTGATTGTCTTCGGAGCGATTTATCTTTCTATTAAAACTAAAATCTTAAAAGATGTTTGTGTGATTGATTCTGACATTGGGCCAGTGGAAACATATAGTTTTGCTCGCACCCAAGGATTGTGGTGGACTACCCTGATTGGAGCTTGCTTTGTGATTGGTTTTGGCAAGCGAGGAGAAGTTATTGAGCTTAATTCTACGTGTTTGGTTTTATTAGCAATCGGTGTAGGAACTACTGCTATTGCTAGCGTAATAGATAATAATACACCACCAGAAGAAACGCCGAAGGATAAGATTGAGACAGAAAAAGATTTACCCCCAAAACTCAGAAAACCAACCAATTTTTTTACTCAAATTCTTTCAGATTCCACAGGGATTACTGTCTATCGTTATCAAGCATTGATTTTCAATCTTATATTTAGCATGGTATTTTTGGTGACTTTCTTTGAAAAGTTATCACATGGCGATAGAGAATTCCCTAGTTTTAGTTCTGAAACACTGGGCTTGATGGGTATTAGTGCCACTACTTATTTAGGCATGAAAGCTACTGAAAAATAACAAAACTTACCTTAAACTTTACTACCATGAAAAGAATCTTAACTTTAATTTTAGCCCTCTTCTTTAGCGAAGATTGTATTGTTGGTCAAACTACTTGTGAAAAAGTTGATTTAAAACTTTCTTATCCTAAAAATCCAACTGCGAAAGTTTGGAAGATTAATAATGCGGTTATTGGCTATGTATCTGAAATGACGATTGATGTAGACGGTTCGCCTCAGGCTTATCATCCTCAGAATATAGGCTTGGATAATCTTTCTAGTGCTGGAGGAATTGGCAATTTAAGCCCAAGTGTGATTGTATTTGAGGGTAACAAACCATATATACAGAAATCATCTGACCCTTTTCCAGGATATTACCTTTCCCAAACTTCTTTGGTAGATGCTACTAAAAAAGTAACGGACTATAGAAAATATGTAAATTCTGAAGAAATTCCTTACATCGCTATTCCTCCTAATTTGATAGCAAAAGGTGTTGAGAAAGGAGATTTAGCCTATGTGTTTAATCGAAAAACAGGTAAAGGAAGTTTTGCAATCATCGCCGATACAGGTAATAACAAACACATAGGAGAAGGTTCTGTAAAGTTATCGGAGAACCTAGGCATTAAATTGATTTATAAGAAGAAGCTTAAACAAATCATAGGGTCTGATTCAAGCGGAGGAATTGTCTATTTGATATTCACAAAATCAGGTAATAAAAAACCAATGAGTTTGATAGAAATTGAAACCAAATCTCAACAATTTGATAAAGCTGAAATTAAGAAAATGATTGAGTGTTTGTAATAATAGTAGGGACGAATTGCATTCGTCCTATTGGTTCGTACACAAGGACGAATGCAATTCGTCCCTACGTGTTGTTTTGAGTCCAAGTGATGCTTTGCTTAACACGTGAACTATTGGGATTTATTTAGAAATTTAGGTAGCTTGCTTTTGAAAAATACTTAAACAATAATTGATGGTAACAACTGATAGACCAAATATTTTAGTGGTGTGTGGGCGTAATAAAAAACGAAGTAGAACAGCAGAGCATATTTTTAAAAATGATAATCGCTTTAATATTCGGTCAGTAGGATTGAGTCCCAAGAGTGTAAGGAAGATTTCTGAAAACGATTTGAACTGGGCTGATTTTGTTTTTGTGATGGAGACGGATCAAAAAGCGAAAATCAAGGAGGTTTATAGTTTTCTGGAATTACCAATTATTGAAAACCTACATATTCCAGATGATTATGAATTTATGGATAAAGAACTTGTAGAGATGCTCACTGATAAAATCAATGATACCTTAAAGGAAGTTTATGAATTATAATACTTCCGCAGTCGTTTATTTCTAACGGTGTAGCGGCAATCCCTTGCGGTTGCCACTACAGGTAGAAAACGGTTACTGCTACTTTTTAATGGCTTATTTTATATTATTGATTTTACGGCTGGAAGCCTTTTAATAGTGGTCACTCGCTGGAAGCGAGCGACTGCTGGACATATTAATCAATTTGTATACTATCAACTGCTTTTGCCATTGCGTGTTCCTTCACGTCTGGTACTTTTAATCCTTCTGCCCGAAAAACGGTTAAATCTGTCATCCCTAAACAACCAAGGAAAGCACTCAAATAGGGTGCGACAAAGTCGTTGGCTTTACCAGGACCTTCTGAGTAAATACCGCCAGATGACATGGCTACATAAACTTTTTTCCCTGTTACCATTCCAACAGGACCATTGGGACTATACCTGAAAGTTATTCCAGCCCTAGTGATATGGTCAATCCAAGCCTTTAGCGATGAATGGATAGTAAAGTTGATAAGCGGTGCACCGATTACAATGATGTCTGCCGCGAATAGCTGTTTTACTAGTCTATCAGACAAGCTAATAGCTTCTTTTTCTTCTTCGTTCAGTTTATCTTTAGGAATAAAGAATGTACGCAAGACAGCAGGAGTAAGATGAGGCATTTCGATATCTACTAAGTTTAATTCTTCAAGTTCACTGTCAGGATACTTTTCCTGAATTTTTTCGATAATAGCGTTACCTAGCTTAATGCTATAGGATTCTGTACCTAGTAGGCTAGATTTTAAATGAAGGATACGTTTCATAAATGTTTTATTGATTAATTTAAAATTCCGAGATTGCCAGACTTCCTTTTGTGTTAATAGTGAAAGGTTTTTCTCTCGAATTGTCAAGGACAAAGGTATTGCCTTGAAGTATACAAAAGTTAGCAGTTACCCAAAGGAAAGCGGTTACCTTTAGGAAAGTTTGTATCTTTGTACCAATGGAAACAATTGAAAATGAAATACTTCTGAGCAAGGCACAATGTGTTGGTTCGCTCAAAAACGTCATCGATGCGATGTACGTTCTTAATGGAAAGTGGAAACTTCCTGTGATACTTTGCTTGGTACAATCACCAAAACGTTTTAGTGAGATTCAGCATGAAATCACTGGTATATCGCCCAAGGTATTATCTAATGAATTGAAAGATTTAGAATTAAATTACCTTATAGCACGTAAAGTATATCCTACTACTCCAGTGACTATTATTTATGAAGCAACAGAATATAGTCGTACTTTAAAAAGTTTATTAAATGAATTGAGTGTTTGGGGAGAACAGCACAGAAAAAAGATTAAGGAACAGTAGTAGGCACGAATTGCATTCGTCCTATTGTTTGGGAATAAGGTCGTATGCAATACGACCCTACGCATGATAGCATGGTTTTAAATAGTTGGAATGGTTCCTCCATCAATAATATATTCAGTACCTGATAAATAACTGGCACGAGGTGAAACCAGAAAACCAACCAATTCGGCTACCTCCTCAGGTTTAGCGGGTCTGCCCATTGGTATTCCGCCCAATGCTTTCATTAAGCTTTCCAAAGCCTCTTCCTTGCTTGTATTTGCACTCTCTGCCAAGCGTTCTAGCATTCTTTCAGCAGCGGTTGTTTGAATGAATCCAGGGGATACTGTTAATACCCTTACACCCTTAGGGGATACCTCATTCGATAAACTTTTGCTATAATTAACTAATGCAGCTTTTGCGGCAGCATAAGGCAAAGTAGAATCGTATAAAGGTAATGTTCTTTGAATAGAGCCTATATGGATAATTACACCAGCTTTTTTTTGAAGCATAAAGGGCAAAAAACCTTTATCTAGCCTGACAGAGGCAAATAAATTAGCGTTAAATATTTCTTGCCAATGGTTATCTGTCAATACTTCAAAACCACCCCCAGGCGTTTCTGAGCCACCAAGATTGTTGATAAGTATATCTAATCCTTCGTATGTTTCCTTAATTTCCTGAATTACTTTTGCTGCACCTTCAATTTGGCTTAAATCGGCAGCAATAAAGTGGATATTTTTTTCAAGATTATCGGGCTTATTTCTGGCTGTTACTATTACTTTTGCTCCTGCTTTTACTAGTCTTTCAGCAATTGCTTTGCCCGTACCTTTTGTGCCACCCGTTACGAGTGCTATTTTTCCTGAGAGTTCGCTGTTGAAATTAAAATCTATGTTCATTGCTATTTTTTGTATTTATTTGATGACAAAATTCGACACTATGAACAGATAGTACAAGTAGGGGCAAAAGATTCAGATAGTGACAATTTTTTCCCTATTGCACCTTATACGTCAACTAATTACATTTGTATCATGTACGAAAGAAAGATTCCAATAACCTTAAATTGTGGGCTCGACCTAATCGCTGAAGTTTTGTATGGCAAATGGAAAATCAGGATGCTATATTTTATTTCGGAGGGCTGTATTCGTCCAAGCGACTTGCAAAGGAAAATACCTGATGCAAGTAGAAGAGTATTAAATATGCAGTTGAAACAATTGGAAGAACACGAATTAGTAACCAAAACTATTTATCCGCAATTGCCTCCTAAAGTGGAATATCGTTTAACTGATTTTGGTGCATCGTTGATGCCAATTGTCAATATGTTGGGCCAATGGGGTGACCAACACCAAGAACGATTGCGCAGTGTTATCGAAAAACAGCATCATAACCAACTCTTGGAAGCAGAAGAATAAGCATTAACAAAGTGTAAAAAGCATGATTTTTTCCTATTAGCAATCAATCAAAAACAACATCTCAATAAAATGAAAACAATATGCTCTTTTCTCTTTATTATCAGCTCATTTTCAACTTTTTCCCAAGCAAATTGTCATAATGATATTTTGAATGGGGAAAAGATTTATGAAGAAAACAAAAAAAATGTATTTCTTCCGTATGACTTTTCAGATTTGTGGAGCAAGACAGATAATTATAACGTATTGGGTGTGCTAGGAGATGATTTTCAACGTATTAAGGTAAAGGTTCTTGCTGTTGTTAAAAATACCAATAATCCAGAAGAGTATTTTGTTTATGGGAAATCAAATGTAAAAGGGAATGTCTGTGATTTTATTGGTAAAATAGTCATCGAGAAAATTCAAGAGACTAAGCGAGAGCAGTTCGGTGTTGATAATCAAGCAAAAGATGCTGGCATTAAAACACAAGGGCTATTAATAGCTAAATATGAATTCTTTGAAAATAAGAATCAACCGCATACTGGTATTTTTGCAGGACAATTACACACAAAATGGTACATTAATAAAGATAACCATATAAAATATGATGACATAAACTTGCTTTCAGATGGATATTTTAATAATGCTTTTGAAGGTACTTGGACAATGTATAATGCTCAAAAATCTAACATTTGTAAATGGGCAGATTATCGAGTACCTAATATTACCTGTGACTTTGATTTAGGAGCAGGAGAGTTTAGTCCCAACGAAAAATATTTTGATAAAGGATGGTCGAGTTATGCGAAGGCTTTTCTATCAAATGATGAGCAATATAAAAATGAAGAGTTTGCCGAATGGTGGAAATAAATGCTAAGCTAAGATGTTCAAATAATATAAATTGATAGTAAATTGTATTAACCTATTAAAACTTTAGTCATTACTCAGATGAGTACGTCTCTACTACAGCTCGATATTATTCACACTGTTGTTGCTACCTTAGCACTGCTTATTGCAGGTATCGCTTTGTGTAAAGAAGGATTTATTAAACCCTATCGTAAACTGGGCAAATGTTATAGTGTATTAACGGTAATTGGTTGTATTAGTTCTTTGGGGCTTTCTGAAACGAGAAGATTTACTCATATTGGTTATATTATATTTATTTTAATACTTGGTTTATTATCAATCGCTTACTTTTTAGGAGAAAATGTGCTTGCAAAAAGTAAAGCCATTTATCTACAAACTTTTTGTATGTCTACTACAGTTTTTCTATTATTTATTCCTACTGCCTATGAAATTCTTTCGCGATTACCTGTTGGTCAACCAATAGTCGATAGTCCTGATTCGCCCATTATACAGAGTTTGATAAAAGTTAGTTTTGTCTTTTTAATAACAGGACTAATCATTCAAGGTTTAAAACTAAATAAAGTTAGTTAATAGCCTAGCATCTTTAAATTTTCCTAAGAAAGTTTTACTTTATTCTTTTGATTTGAAGCTGTTAGCCTATTTAATTCCACTGTTTTTATTTAGTTCTTCCAGAATATCGTTAGCCATTATTGTCATGTTCTTTTTATTCATTGTTTCGTTGACAAAAATGATAATGCCTGTTTTATATTTGGGCGAAAACTTACAAATACTATTACAGCCCCAACCCATTCCTAAATGATAGATAGTGTTGTTTTGTTCATCCAATCGCCATGCTAATGCCATTGTATTATTGTTATCTTCAAAGGTTTTCTGGTGCGATAGTTTTATAGCCTTATTAATTTCTATAATATTTACTTGGATATATTTCACCATATCGTCGGTAGTACTACACAAACCTGGGCCTGTAGTCATGTCTTCAATACTTTTTGTATGGGTTACAATTGCTTCATCTTGCTTACCAAAAGCGTAACTTTCCCATTCCGTCGTATTCAGTAATTCTTTGGTAGTAGCAAGATTTAAAGGTTTATTGAAGTATTGGTTAATCAGGTCTTGAAAAGGCTTTTGATACACATTTTCAAGAATTAATTTCAAGAGTGTCATTCCACTTCCAGAATAACTGTATTTGTAGCCAGGTAAAGTGTCAAGTTTAACACTATGTAAATCTTTATAGAATTCCTCACGATTATATCGCTGTTTGAATACATATTTTTCCTCTTGATTCATGCTTTGCCAATTATTTGGAAATTTACAAAGCGATTCAGGTAGCCTAGCTGTATGGTTAGCCAGATGTACCAACGTAATAGGATAATTATTGAATTGGAGATTAGGATAATTACCTTTTAGGTATTTTCTAATATCATCCGTTAACTGTACTTTATTCTCCTTTACAGCTTGGGCTAGTAGTATTCCAACAAATGTTTTCGCAATAGAACCCATTGCATAAATGGTTTTATTAGTTGGCAATTCATTCACTCCCTTTTTTACAGTGCCATAATTATAAAAATATTTTTTCCCGTGTTGAATAATGCCAATGGATAATCCTACAGCAGTAGAATCATTCATATAAACATTTGCATATTTATTGACAATAGCGTCTAATCGATTTTTAGGTAGTTGGGCATTTACCCTAGCAAGACAAGCAATTAACAGCAGTATTATTAAAAATGTTTTTTTCATGATGTTGATTAAAGTAGTGAGATACATTATTTCCAAATAGGTACATTTATAAAGCTATCATTATACCATTTTATTTTTAGAGGTTCTTTGGCATCAGCTATTGTTTCATCACTCACATCTTTCCCTGTTCCATAATTGATTTGAGCAAAGGAGTTTTTATCAATATTTAATACTACTAGCAATCTACTACCTTTACTTAGCTGACGACTTACCAAGCGAGTATTGGAAAACGGAATGCTTTCTACTTTATTGGGCGTTAAAAGATTTCTAGAAGTAATATCTTTGGCATAGCTTGCTCGTCCTAAAAAATAGCTTAATTCAAAATATTCCCCATTTGGCATTACCTCGTATAGTACTACCCCGATATCCATGTCTTTCTTATTAATACTAGCTTTTATTTCTCCACTGAATGCCCCAGCAATTGAAATAGTTTCTTTGAATGGCTCACTAAAAAAGAAAAAACCATTTGAAGTATCAAGCTCTTTGCGGATAATTGGGTCGGGATAATAGTCGTTATTGCTGGTAGTTCTATCTGCTAAATCTACTTCCTGAGAAAGATAATTGTGTTGCTTAGGTTTTTGTTGTGTTAAAAGATAGTCTTTCCCTGATTTGATGTTGGTAAGATATAATTGTAGCGTATTATTACTCATTTTTTCTAATGAAGGTGCGTGTTTCCATTCATTCGCACCCATTACTTCATAATTTATTTTATCCTTTAATATGTCAGGCTTTTTACCATCTTTAAGAATATAATCAAACCATTCGTAAGTAATTTGTTTGGTATTAATTAATGCAACCGAGTCTACTTTATAACCTTGCAAAACAGCTTCACCACCTTTTTGTGCCCCAAAATGGCTATACGGACCAATAATTAAATAATGATTAGCATTTTTATTATATTTATAATGCTCTTTGAGGTAATACAATCCTGAAATCTGAGAGTCATTATAGTAGCCATCTATCGATAAAACAGGAATGTTAATATGGGCAAATTCATCTTTATAGGGTACCATATCTTGCCAATATTTATCATAAGCAGGATGTTGGAGCCATCGTTGTAAATGTTTGTTAGGAGTACCTTCTAAACTATCTATTTTTCGGTATGCCACACCGCTTTCCCACCATTTATTTTGCATGGCTCTCCAGCGAGGTCTGTTATTGCCTACAAGCGTATCAAGGTATTTGTTGTTGGAAACATAAAATGCCCACTCATAATTTGCATTTAAGAATACATTATTTTCCATGGGTAAGCCCATTCCTGGTCGGTTAGCTACATATGGCACAATGGTTTTTAAGGCTTGATGCATTTGTTTAGTAGCTGCCCATTGGCTAAAGCCATTATAGCTCCCTCCATACATTCCGATTTTACCATTGCACCAAGCTTGATGACTAATCCAATCAATTACATCATAAGCATCTCTACCGTCGTATTCATAAGGAGTTACTTCGTCGGGACTAAATCTTTTTCCCCTTGTATAAGCTATTACACCCACATAACCTTTATCTACTGCTTCTTTAACACTTTTAATATCTCTGCTACGGGCATAAATCGTGAATTGTAGAATAACTGGTTGTGGTTTGTCATTATCTTTTTTGCGCACAATAATGGCTGAAATAAAAGCGCCATCTCTCGTTTTTATCAGCACACTGTCCTCTATATGATATACGTTGTCTGCTAGATTTGTTTGAAATGCGGAGGATTTAGCACCTATTAATAGCAGGCAAAGGATGATAAAAATATGTTTCATCAAAATCGTCGGTTTAGGGAGGTAAGTGTTCATGTTACTATGTCTACTAAACAAATGATTCACATTATCACTGAAATGTTGCATTATTTAGCGTTGACTAACAAACTACTAATTATGAAAACTATCGTACAAAATTCAAATACTTTTTCAGGAATACAAATATGTCATCAAACCGAACAGTTGTGTACCAAAACCGTACACCTGTGGAAAAGGCATTAAGTTGTAAGTGTCTGATAGTTAATATTTTATATTTTTTGGCACAGTTCTGTTAATACTATTAGCATAATCGGAAAGATTAATCTCAGAAAATTTAATTTAAATAAACAGGAACTTTTAATTTCTAAACAACAAAAAAATGAAATCAATCGTAAAAACTTTCGCCATTGCTTTATGTTCAGTATTGTCATTCTTTGCTAATGCAACAGACAAAAACGAAGCTACAAATACTCAGAAAACTTTTGCAGTAGGGATGTATCAAACAATTAATACATTACAAATGAATATATTGATTGAAAAACTTGAAGGCAAAAATTTATCAATTTCTCTGAAAAATGAAAAAGGAGAATTATTGGCTAACGAGCGTGTGGGTAAAAAAGGAACTACCTATCGTGGTAAATTTGATTTAAGCGAATTGGAAGATGGTAAATATAGCTTTGAAATTACGGATGGTGCTACTAAAATTGTTAAGACTGTAAATGTAGGTACAGTATCACCAGAACCAGCAACAACAGATCGTTTTATTTCGATGAACTAATAGCAAAGCTTGAATAAAAGACATTGTTGAAACCTCTAAACTTCAATAATAAAGGGAAGATTAAAAAGTTTACTTTTTAATCTTCCCTTTTTATGTTAGATAACATTCATTTCTTCATCTTTCCTCCAGAATAACTCAATACTTCTTGCATGATTCTAATCAACTATTTGCAATTATTGCAAATAGTTGATGTTTTTAGTGTGAAATTATCTATTTTTCTGCTTTTATTGCGGTATTTTTAAGGAGGTTATGGTTTTAATATCGATTTCTTATAAAAAAGGATATAAAATCTGTATTTAATCACTATTTTTCCTACTCGATTCAATAATACTCTTCAACCAAAAAAATCATTTAATAAATGCTGGACTTTCAGATTAAAGAACAATCAACAGTATATGATGTCGTTATCATTGGCTCGGGTGCGGGCGGTGGTATGGCAGCTTATGAACTGACCAAAGCAGGAGCAAAAGTTTGTGTACTAGAAGCAGGTCAATATTATGACCCTGCCGACCCAAAATATATTACACAACTAAAAAGTCCTTGGGAATCTCCTCGCCGTGGAGCATCTTCTACGCGTGCTTTTGGTGATTTTGATGCTGCTTATGGTGGCTGGGATATTGAGGGAGAACCTTATACTCGTAAAGATGGCACTAAATTCGACTGGTTCCGTTCTAGGATGTTGGGAGGAAGAACCAATCACTGGGGTAGAATTTCCCTTCGTTTTGGTCCTGATGATTTCAAAAGAAAATCTATTGATGGTTTAGGAGAAGATTGGCCAATTGGTTATGACGACGTAAAACCTTATTATGATTATGTAGATAAACTAATTGGTGTGTTTGGTACGAATGAAGGAAGAAGAAATGACCCAGATGGTTATTTTTTACCTCCTCCGAAGCCACGTTTGCATGAATTAATGCTTAAGAAAAGCGCTACCAACATTGGTATTCCAGTAATTCCGTCGCGACTTTCAATCTTGACAAAGCCTATTAATAAAGACCGTGGACAATGTTTTTACTGTAGCCAGTGTAATAGAGCTTGTCAGGCGTATGCCGATTTTTCTTCTTCATCAGTATTGATGATTCCTGCCATTAAAACAGGAAACTGTACGTTGATTACCTACGCAATGGCTCGTGAAGTATTGACAGACCCGACTACGGGTTTAGCAACGGGCGTATCGTATGTAGATACTCGTACAATGACCGAGAAAGTTGTAAAAGGTAAAATAGTAATATTAGCAGCCAGTGCAGGCGAGACCGCACGTTTGTTATTGAACTCAAAATCTGCTCGTTTCCCGAATGGATTGGCTAATTCAAGCGGTATTGTAGGGCGTTATATCAATGACTCTACGGGTGCTTCTCGTTCGGCGATTATTCCTGCCTTGTTTGATAGAAAACGTTATAATGAAGACGGAGTAGGAGGGATGCATGTGTACACACCTTGGTGGGGAGATAACAAAAAATTAGATTTCCCAAGAGGTTACCACATTGAATATGGCGGAGGTATGGGTATGCCTGCTTATGGTTTTGGATGGGGTATTGAAGGAATCAATGAAAAATTCCCTACACGTGAAGGTATCAAAAAAGCAGCGGGTGGTTACGGGGCTTCATTGAAAGAAGATTATCGTCGTTTCTATGGAGCATATATCGGTATGGCTGGTAGAGGAGAACCTATACCAGATTATAATAACTATTGTGAAATAGACCCTACCGTTGTTGATAAGTACGGTATTCCTGTATTACGTTTCCATTACAAATGGTCGGACTACGAAATCAAGCAAGCTAGACACATGCAGGAGACTTTTGAACAGATAATTACTGAAATGGGTGGTACACCGCTTGGTAAAAAACCAGATGCAAGTACAAACTATGGCTTAGCAGACCCAGGAAGAATTATCCACGAAGTAGGAACGGCTAGAATGGGTAAAGACACTAAGACTTCTGTATTAAACGCAAACTGTCAGGCACATGATGTGAAAAACTTGTTTGTAGCTGATGCTGCACCTTTTGTTTCGCAAGGAGATAAAAATGCCACTTGGACAATCCTAGCTTTATCGGCTCGTACTTCTGAATTTATTATTAACGAGAAGAAAAAAGGGAATTTGTAATGGGGATAAGCTCCGCTATGTGATTTCCAAATTTTCAAATCATCAAATTTTCAAATTATTTTTATGAAAAGAAGAGATTATCTTAAAAATATAGGACTTTCATCACTCGGTATGGCCGTGATGAGCCAAGAAGCAGTAGCCATGGAGTTATTGCAAGGTCCAAAGCCTAAACCAAAAGCGAAAGCTACGGCTCCCGCAACGCCAAAATATAATTATGGCAGAACAGAAGATGAAATAGCTCGTGATGCTAAATTATTGGCTGAAAAATTCTTTACTGACCATGAAATGAAAACAATCACAGTGTTGTCGGATATTATTATTCCTGCTGATGAACATTCAGGAAGTGCTTCGCAGTCGGGTGTACCAGCTTTTATAGAGTTTATCGTAAAAGACCAGCCAACGTTTAAAACACCTATGCGTGGAGGTTTACGTTGGATGGACTCTGCATCTATTAAGCGTTTTGGAAAAGATTTTATTCTTTGTACCAAGAAAGAGCAGATTAGTTTAGTAGATGAAATAGCTTATCCTAACGAAGCAAAACCTGAAGTATCACAGGGCGTAAATTTCTTTTCTTTGATGAGAAACCTAACAGCATCAGGTTTTTATTCTTCTGAAATGGGGCATCACGATATGGGCTATGTAGGTAACAGACCTAACAATTGGGAAGGTGTTCCAGAGGAAGTTTTGAAGCAATATGGTTTAAGCTACGATTCTTAAAATAAAAAATGGACGAGGTTAAATCTCGTCCATTTTTATAAAAAAATAAGTAGGGACGAATTGCATTCGTCCTTATGGCAAAGGAATAGGACGAATGCAATTCGTCCCTACCTATTTATATCTCCACACTCACAAGGTTTCTCACAATATCATCAAAAGTTTCTCTTTTGCGAATCAACTTTGCTTCTCCACCTATCACCAACACTTCTGCGGGTAATAACCTTGAATTATATTGCGAAGCCATCGAGAAACAATAAGCTCCAGCATTTTTCATCGCAATAATGTCTCCTGCCTTTACTTTATTCATTAAGCGTTCGCCTTGTTTACCTTCTGGCGTCCATGAGAAAGTATCTGTTTCACAGATATAGCCCACCACTCTGTATTCATCCTGTTCAGATTCATCTTCGTTAGAAGCATTGAAAATATCATGATAAGATCCATACATCATTGGGCGACCAAGGTGATTTAGCCCCGAATTAACACAAACAAAAGTTTTGATTGGGTCTACCTTTACCGTATTGGCAGTCGTTAAGAATGTCCCTGCTTCACTTACTAAAAACTTGCCTGGCTCAAACCATAACTGTAGTTCACGTCCATATTTTTTAGAGAAATCCAAGAAAGCAGTGCTTAATACTTCTCCTACTTCTTCCATATTCGTAACAATGTCGCCGTCTTTATAAGCCACTTTAAAGCCTCCGCCCAAATCGATAATCTCTAAATCTTTAAAGCTAAAAGCCATTTCCAAAATAGCACTTGCGGCTTGTGTAAAAGCATCAGCATTTTTTACATCAGAACCCGTATGTTGATGTAAACCGATAATTTTCATATCGTATTTTTCAACAATCGCCAAAATTTCAGCCTTCTGATGGATAGAAATACCAAATTTAGATTCTGGGTGAGCCGTCATGATTTTTTCATTACCGCCTCCAAAAACGTGAGGTTTTAGGCGAATCAATGCCCCTTTGGTATTACCATAACGTTGCCCGAATTTTTCCAACACATCCAAATTGTCCAAATTGATTCTTGTTCCCAATTCAGCCGCCAATTCAATTTCATCAAATGACACCCCACTTGGCGTAAAAGTGATTTGAGAACCTTCATATCCAGCCATCATGGCCAAGCGCAATTCTTCAGGAGAAACCACATCGATTTCTACCCCATGCTTTCGCATTAATTTCAAAATCGCCAAATTGGTATTGGCTTTACAAGCATATTTTATTTTGAGATTAACATTCTTGAAAGAATCGCGAAGGATAGAGATTTTTTCGATAATTTTATCGGCATCATAGACGTATAATGGCGTACCGAATTGATTAGCTAAATCAGTAAGTTTGATGTTTTGGATTTGATAATAAGACATTTTTAGAATTAGGATTGCGGAAATCAGAAGGATTTATGGCTCTTTTAACTTCTCTTTTGTTTTTTTCTACGAAATAGAAGTGCAAAGATACGTAATACTCGCATTCAACCTTCTTGCCAATAGCTTAAATAAATCTTAACTTTGAACTTAATATTTTGCAGAAAAGTTAATATTTAAAGAGTGTCTCAGAAAATTAAAAATATATAATTAAGTTAAATTCTTGAAATCATGCAAGTAGAATTAGTTAGAATAGATGATGCCTTTCATTTTCAGGCAAATGGGATGTCGGGTGTGCCAGTTGATATTGATGCTGCCGAAAATATTGGGGGCCATAATGCGGGTTCTCGTCCGATGGAATTATTATTGATGGGCTTAGGTGGCTGTACTGCTATCGACGTGATTCTAATCATGAAAAAGCAACGTCAAGTAATCGAAGATTTAAAGATTTCTGTTTCTGGTGAACGTGAAAAAATAGAAGGGACAGAAATGACGCCTTTCCGTAAAATCAATATTCATTTTCAATTCAAAGGAAATATTGTAGAAGATAAAGCCAAAAAGGCAATAGAATTGTCGATGGAAAAGTATTGCTCGGCCACAGCACAATTTAGGGGGTCGGCAGAAATTACACATACTTACACTATTGAACCTGTTTTGGTAAATAATTGAGTGAGCGATTGAGTGATTAATTTACTAATAATAAGTAAATTCAAAGAATCAACATTATTTAAAGTGTTTTTAACTATCATTTGATTTCAAACATTTAATGCACATATATATGAAAAAGGTAATTTTAGGTTTATCATTATTAGCTTTTGTAGCTAATGTGTCTTTAGCCCACGATAAAGATAAGGGTTCAAAATGTTGTAGTGCTAAAATGGCAGCTTCACACAGTAAGTCAAAATCGAAATGCTGTGCAGAAATGACTAAATCTGCTAAAGTAGAGAAAGTGGTAGACAAAAAAGCAGTTAAGAAAACGGCTTAAGCTTATTACCAATTTCATTTCAAGACTCATCAATCCTATCAAAGGCTATTGATGAGTTATTTTTTTATGTAATTTTGAATTTGCAAGAATATTTCTTCATGTCAATCTTGTCTTTTATCACAAAACTAAAGCTCATTATTCATAGCTTACAGCAAAAAAATGCAACAATATCATACTCTTTTAAAACATATTCTTGAAAACGGAGCAGAAAAAACTGACCGTACAGGTACGGGTACAACCAGTATTTTTGGTTATCAGATGCGTTTTAATTTACAAGAAGGTTTTCCGTTAGTTACTACTAAAAAAGTACACTTAAAGTCGATTATCCATGAATTGCTTTGGTTTATCAATGGTGATACCAATATCAAATATTTAAAAGATAATGGTGTAGGCATTTGGGACGAATGGGCTAATGAAAATGGTGATTTAGGACCAGTGTATGGTAAGCAATGGAGAAGCTGGACGGCTCCTAATGGTAAAGTAATTGACCAATTGAAAGAGGTAATCGAGACATTGAAGAAAAGCCCCGATTCAAGAAGAATTATTGTAAGTGCTTGGAACGTAGGAGAACTTTCTGAAATGGCTTTAATGCCTTGTCATGCACTTTTTCAGTTTTATGTGGCTAATAATAAATTATCTTGTCAATTATACCAACGTTCGGCGGATGTATTTTTGGGTGTGCCTTTTAATATTGCCTCTTATGCTTTATTAACGATGATGATTGCGCAAGTGTGTGATTTGGAAGTGGGCGATTTTATCTGGACAGGTGGCGATACGCATATCTATTCTAATCACTACGAACAGGTAGCTACTCAGCTAGCTCGTGAACCACGTGCCTTACCAACCATGAAAATCAACCCAGCCGTTAAAAGCATTTTTGATTTTAAATTTGAAGATTTCACGTTAGAAAACTATCATCCATATCCTGGCATTAAAGCTCCTGTTGCGGTTTAGTATTAGTGGTAGTAAAGTATAACCTATATCTTTCCTAACCCCATCGGGGTGAAATATTTCGCCCCGATGGGGCTAAGAAAGGTTAATAGGGAGGATTTTTACTACCGATATTACGTTCCTAAAGGAACTATAAATCAATCAAAAAAGCGTTCAGAAAACTAATTTCTGAACGCTTTTTTGTAATGCTAAATTCGAAATAATACATATTTGATTATTTATGCCCCATAATGGTATGTCCCATTTTATCTCTTTTTGTAAGCAAATAACTTTCGTTATGAGGATTTGAAGCAATTTCAATCGGTACAGTTTCTACAATTTCTAAACCATATCCGAACAAGGCTGCTCTTTTCTTTGGATTGTTCGAGATTAATCTGATTTTGCTCAATCCCAAATCTCTTAAAATAGAAGCGCCCACGCCATAATCACGTTCATCCATTTTGAAACCCAATTCCAGATTGGCTTCTACCGTATCGCGTCCCATTTCTTGCAATTTATAGGCTTTTAATTTATTAATTAATCCTATTCCTCTTCCTTCTTGGAACATATACAGAATGACGCCTTTGCCTTCTTTTTCTACAATTTCCATTGCACGGTGTAGTTGTTGCCCACAATCGCAACGGCATGAGCCAAAAATATCACCCGTAACGCATGAGCTATGTACCCTCACTAAAACAGGCTCATCTTTTTCCCAAGTACCTTTAATCAATGCTAAATGTGTTTCGCCCGTATTGATTTGCTTGAAAGCAATTAGGTCAAAATGACCAAACTCAGTTGGCATATCAACGCCTATTTCACGTTTGATTAGGCTTTCATGTTTTAAACGATACTCTACTAAATCCTTAATGGTTACTAATTTCAAATCGAATTTATCCGCAATAGCTCTTAAATCAGCTAAACGAGCCATCGTTCCATCTTCATTCAATACCTCAATCAATACACCAGAAGGTTTAAAACCCGCTAGTTTAGCAAAATCCATCGCTGCTTCAGTATGACCTGTTCTACGAAGAACACCTTCATTACGTGCTTTCAAAGGGAAAATATGCCCTGGTCTGCCTAAGTCTTCTGGTTTGGTGTCTTCATCTACCAAAGCCTGAATCGTTTTAGAACGGTCGTGTGCTGAAATACCTGTCGTACAACCATGCCCTAGTAAATCTACCGAAACTGTAAATGGTGTTTCGTGCGTAGCAGTGTTAGAACCAACCATCATGGTTAATTCCAATTCCTTACAACGTTCCTCGGTAAGCGTTACACACATCAAGCCACGTCCTTCACGAATCATAAAATTGGCTAATTCTGGAGTCATCGCTTCAGAGGCACAAATCATATCTCCTTCGTTTTCACGGTCTTCATCGTCGGCTACGATGATAATTTTTCCTTGGCGAATTGCTTCAATCGCCTCTTCGATACTATCTAATTTTATCTTTGACATTGTTTTCTTGGTAAAATCTTGAATCTAGGCTCAGAGGGTGCTTCGTCATTACAATTCACTTGTATTTTTATAACCTCAAAGGTACGTTTTTTTGTTCCTTTGCGTTAAACATTAAAGCGACTATTGGCTAAAATATCTCTTGTCTTCCTTAAGAAATACTCTTTTTGGCATAAGTCAGTCGTGCTGTTATTTACTGTTCTAGCGTTTTTATTAAATTTAGGCTTGTTAATCAGTAAATAAAATCAATTTGTTATTCTTAAATTTTATAGCACAATTTTTGTAAATAGTTTTAATAAAAATAACCTTTTTAAATGAATCGAATTTTTAATAAATCAGCAAAAATATTGATTGCCTTAATCTTGCTAACAAAGATGGCTGTCAGTACGTATGCACAATGTAAAAATAAAGCTGAGCCTCCGGGAACGGTTTCAGGGCAATTCAGTATCAATGGTACAAAAGTACAAGTAGTGGGTGATGGCGATGGAAACACTGCAGCATCCAATAATATTCCAGTTAAAATTTGTGAAGGAGAAACGATTACGCTAAAAAATACAATTAGTGCTACCAGTACTACTGGTGTAAACTATTGGCTAATGCCAGCAACACAATATAATGCTCTAACAGCACCACCATCTACTCCCAATACTGCCAATGCCAGTTACATGACAATCAGTGGTGATGCTTCCATTACTGTCAATATCTCTTCTTCATGGTACACTGGTCCAGGCATCTATGTCATTACGCAAGGGGATAATTCTGGTAATGGAACTTCCAACGATTACCACCATGCTTGCCAAGTAATAGAAGTTATCAAGCCTAGCACTCCTGTAATTACTTACAGTGTGTGTAATGCTACTTTAATTAGGTTAAAATTAGAAGCCGACCCTAGCAATAATTATGATGAGTATGAAGTGAAGTTTTCATCAACGAGTAGTTTGTTTAATCCTACTTTTAGAGAGAAACCTACGTCGTATCCGCATACTGTTTCAAGTGGCCCTTTCCCCGATCAATCTGATAGAATAATTACCATAAAAGGGCAATCTAAAACAGGTACTTGTCCTGCTCCAGTGTATACTTCTCCGCCTATTTCGATGACGGGAACGATGATTAATCGTCCGTTAATTACTGCTATCGCAGGAACTGCTATCTCGAAAGAATACAAAATGACTGTTCTCGCACAAAAAACGATTCAACGTAAAGTGTATATCCGTGACCCATTAACGACGAGTACCTATGATTATACCAATCCATTGCTGACTTATACATCTACTGCCACTACGGTGTTTGATGATGTTACGGTAACTGTTCCTAATCAAGACAGGCAATATTGTTTTAGGACAGAAGCCTTGGATGCTGTTTGTCCTGCTACTATTTTTAATCCTGCCAATTTAAGTAATGAAGAAGTATGCACTACGCCAGCAAAAGTAGCCGTGATTAATAATGCCATTCAGGCTTCGTGGCTGAGAGCTTTGACAAACATTACAGGAGGCGTATTCACAGATTATCGTGTAGAACGAGTGAACGCTAATGGCACGATTGATAAAGTATTTCCACCTATCAGCAATATTTCGACACTGACTTTAACAGACCCTGATGTGGTTTGTGGAAAAGATTATATTTATAGAGTCATTACTAATTATGGACAAAAATCGACTTCCCAGCTTTTAAATATCCAAGCTACTTCTACAAAGAGTCTTACTAGAATAGCCAATGTTTTCGCAGATGTAGAAGCTACTGCTAAAACAATTAATATCAAGGGAACATTTTCAACAGGAACTGGCGAGCCGTCTCCCACTGATATGGTAGAATACCGTTATTATAAATCAACGTCTCTTAATGGAGCGTACCAATTATTGCAGTCAACTAGTCCTGCTATAAATTCGATAAAAGATAATAATGTTTCTATTGACAGCCAATCTTACTGTTATTACATGACTTGGAAAGATTTATGCAATAAAGAATCTGACCCTTCACAAAAGGTTTGTAGCATATTGGTGTCTTCGAGTGTTTCAGAGGTAGATTGGACTCCGCAATCTTCGTTTTCAATAGCGACAGATTATTATAGGGTAAACAAAGTTGACCCAAACACTGGAACTACCATGAAGACTTTGGCAGATAATCTTAAAAATGTTTATTCCTATAATACGATTGGTTTGCCAGATAGTGAGGGGCAAGAAATATACTTGCAGATAGAAGCCAAGCCTATTTCGGGAGGTATCTCACAAAATACACATTCAAACATTGTTCGTATTTATAGGTCATCACTACTGTTGAATCCAGATGCATTTACGCCTAATAATGATGGCATAAATGATAAATTTATCATTTATGGAAGATTCATCCAGAAACTGAAAATGACCATTTATGACCGATGGGGGAGTGTTGTGTTTTATGATGAAACCAATAGTTTTCCAAGTAATAGTCAAATAGGATGGGACGGGTTTTCTAAAAATGGGGAGAAGGCCTCGCAAGGAATGTATATTTATAAATTAGAAGTAGAAGATACTACTGGACAAGTAATTAATAAGGAAGGAACACTTTTTTTAACATATTAATTGCCTTACAATACATCAACACATTTAAGCGATTAGCTAGCTAAAACAAGCTTAATTTTTGTGTTAAATGAATAGTATTGTAACTTGCAAGACAAATTTATTAACAAAACCTAAAAGACTATGTTTGATATGATGGGAATGCTTGGCAAGGTAAAAGACCTACAAGCTAAAATGAAAGAGGCACAAGATTCATTAAGTTCAATTATTGAAACGGGTGATGCTGGTGCTGGCATGGTGGTTGCGACGGTGAATGGTAAAAAGCAGCTTTTGAAAATTGAAATTGATGAAGATTTAATTAAACCTGCTGACCGCGAAGTACTACAGGATTTAATTGTAGCTGCTACGAACAATGCTTTGGAAAATATTGAAGGTAAAATAAAAGAGCATCTTCAAAAAGCTACTCAAGGTTTGATGCCTAATATTCCAGGAATGGATTTAGGAAGCATGTTTGGACAATAACTTGTTCAGTTCAAAGAATTTAGGAATTTAACCAGTTTCCTTAAATTTTAATCACATTCCTAACTTCTATTTATGTCGTTAAAAATTCAGAATTTAGTAAAAGTTTACGGCACACAAAATGCGGTAGATAATATTTCTTTTGAGGTAAAACAAGGGGAAATAGTCGGTTTCCTTGGGCCAAATGGTGCTGGTAAATCAACTACCATGAAGATTGCAACTTGCTATCTTACTGCTACTAGTGGGAAGGTAGAAGTATGTGGTTATGATGTACAAAAAGATGCGATGGAAGTACGAAAAAACATTGGTTACTTACCAGAGCATAATCCTTTATATTTAGAAATGTATGTAAAGGAATTTTTGGCTTTCGTCGGAGGGCTTTATCAGATTAAAGGACAAAAACTACAGAATAGGATAGCGGAGGTAATTGATTTAGTTGGCCTACAACTAGAGCAAAAGAAGAAAATAGGTCAATTGTCAAAAGGTTATCGTCAGCGTGTTGGGTTAGCTCAGGCACTTATTCATGACCCTAAGGTATTGATTTTGGATGAACCTACTACGGGACTTGACCCTAATCAATTAGCTGAAATCAGAGGAGTTATCAGAAACATAGGAAAAGAAAAAACAGTCGTTTTTTCAACCCATATTATGCAAGAAGTAGAAGCTATTTGTGATAGGGTAGTAATTATTAATCACGGTAAAATAGTAAATGACAGTGAGCTGTCGGCTTTGAAAACTTCTGGAAAAACAATGGAAGAAGTATTCAGAAATCTTACAAACAGTTGAGTGATGGAATTATTTTCCATCACTCAATCTCGGAATTAACATCGGTACTTCTTGTTGATATTTTATATATTGCTTCCCAAATTCCTTTACTAATTTTTTCTCTTCAAAGTAAATTCCAATCCTGATATAAAATGTTAAGCTTATGGCAGTAACAAGGTACAAGGATGTACCAAAAAAGCCAAAAGTACCCCATACAAATATCAGTATACCCAAATAAAGCGGATGACGAACAATTGATGACAATTCATCAATCCTCAATACAGGTTTTTTAGGTGAACCTTTCAATGCATCCGTACCTACAAACTCGGATAAATCATATTGTTTCAAGGCTGAAAAACCAAGGAATATACCTGAACCCATCATTAAACCGCCCAATATTTGGTTCATGATTGATTTTTCTAACAGTACTTCGGAAGGAGCTTCTAGCTGATACTTGATGATTGGTATTAGCAATATCACAAATACGATGTTGTAAACAAGACGGTAATAAATAGAAAATCTTCCCAAAATAGGTTTGAGAAGATTTTTAAAGCTTTCAGAGGCTGTTAAGGTATGGAGTAAGCCATAGCTAAACCATAAAGCCATTAAAATAATTTCTGATTTCATTGTGTACTCAAACAAAATTTTATTTGTTATTCTTGAGGTTTACTTTCTGATTCTTCTGTAGGTTCTTCTTGGAAATCCGTGCTGTGGTTCTCAATATTGTCGCTACTGGTTGTTTTCTCTTCTTTATCAGCTGTTTCAGCGTTATTTTTTGGCTTTGGTTCTTCAAAAAATTGACCCTGAAAAATTAAAATCACCACAACACCACAGAATATAGAAGCATCGGCAAAATTAAAGATAGGGGTTGAATACCAAGTGCCTCCCCAAATAGGAACCCATTCTGGCAACCAACCTTGGTAAAGGTCAAAGAAGAACATATCAATTACTTGGCCATGAAACCAAGGAGTAGGCGAATCAGCAGGAGCATTATCGAAAATAACGCCATAGAAAGTACTATCTACCACATTACCAATAGCGCCTCCTAAGATAGCAGCAATACACCAAAGTAAGCCTGGATTAGCCTTTTTGCGTGCTAATGAAACCAGATATGCCCCGATTCCAAACATGGCAACAACCCTAAAAAGACTTAAAACAATTTTATCATATCCCTTTGGTAAAAAGTTGAGGGTCATTCCAAAGGCCATTCCCTTATTTAATACATAATGGAGTTTGAAAAAATCACCAATGATAGGTACTTCATTACCTTCGTATTCTAAATATTTATGAACAGCTACTTTAATAACTTGGTCAATAATAATAAGCAAAAAGGTAAGCCAGAAGTATTTATATGGGGAACGAAACATATTAAATTTGAACGATTGGTTTGATAAACTGATATAGATTGTTCGATATTACGTTTGCAATAATGTTTGCAAGTTACAAAATAAAAGTCACAAAGTCAGAAACCCTTAGGTTTAGTGCCTTTGTGACGAAATATTTAATCTAATATTATATATACAGCAAAAAAAATATTATTTAGTGAACATTAGTCTCTTTCTTCTCACGATTTCACGCTTAATCAATACAAACTCTCTGCTAGCTTGACCAGATACCGAAGTGTTTTCTGCCGCACGACGGAATAAATATGGCATTACTGCTTCAATAGGACCATAAGGCACATATTTAGCTACATTATAACCTGCTTTTGAAAGATTGTATGAAATGTTATCAGACATTCCTAAAAGCTGTGCGAAATAAAAATGTTTATCGGTAGGGTCGATTTGATTTTTTTTCATTAAATCTACCAATTGCTTACAGCTAAACTCATTGTGTGTTCCTACGCATAGTGAAATATTATCACGGTTTTCTACGCAGAAAACTACGCCTAAGTTATAATCATGGTCAGTAGCTGCTTTGGTTTCATGAACAGGCTCACAATAGTTTTCCTCATGTGATCTTTGGCGTTCTTTTTCCATATAAGCTCCACGCACCAATTTTACGCCTAGTGAAAAATGGCCATCTCGAGCTTGTTGAGTTGCCTCTTTTAAGTTTTGCAACATATCTTTTCTATACATCTGAAAAGTGTTGTAAACGATACACTGCTCTTGGTTGTATTTCTCCATCATCCCATAGGTAAGGGTATCGATGGTATCTTGAATCCAAGATTCTTCAGCATCCACAAAAATTCTAACATTCAAGGCGTGTGCTCTTCCACAGAGGATATTCATTCTTTCTCTTACTCTTTCAAAGGCTGCCTTCTCGTCGTTGCTTAATTCCTCTTCATTTTGGATTTTTTCCAATAAATCCATACTCGCAATACCTGTTACTTTAAATACTGCGAAAGGAATAGCAATATTCTCATTAGCTTTTTCAATCGTCAAGAGGACTTCTTGCGTAGTTTTGTCAAAACTTTTTTCGTTATCTTCCCCCTCTACAGAATAGTCTAAAATTGTGCCAATATGAGATTTGTCCAAATTTTCTATTGTCTTGTTACATTCTTGTAAGGTTTCTCCGCCACAAAACTGTTCAAATACAGTAACTCTTATGAGTTTTTTTATGGGAAAATGAAGAAAAATAAAGAGTTTGATAAAAAAAGTCCCTAACTTTACGAGCCAATTCTGGTTCATGCTTGCGAAGAGTAAATATATCTTCTTCAATTGTAAGTTAGATTTTGAAGAAAAAGCAATTGAGGTGTCTTCAAAACTAACTTTTGTGGACTCCATAAGGGTTGATGTGGCTGGCATTTTGGTCATGTTACAGACGAATAATCGTATATAAATTAAAACTGAATGATAATTTATTGATTGATAATCAGTTTAATATGATTTAGAGAGTCGTCAGTTGTTTTACTTAAACGTGCAAATATAGCATATTAGAATAATACAAAAACAAATTTTATCGGATTAAATTTTTTAATGTTATATTTTGATGAATTTTAATAACATAGACTGGGTTATATAAAATGAATCTTTCACAATGTTAAATAAAATTTTGATTAAGTCGATACGATTTGTTACAAAATAATGTTTTGAAAATTTGTTAATTGTTGTTTAAAAAATTATTTAATATTTTTTAGAAGATACATCAATCTGACTCATAAAATATTGATAGTAATTAATAGATAGCAGTTGATTTTACTTAATACTGTTTGCCAAATGAACGCAAATTTAGATGTAGTGCCGATGCAGGAATGGATTAAAACTGACGGCAAACCCTTGATTATCGCAGGTCCATGTTCAGCCGAGACGGAAGAACAAGTGTTGGAGACTGCTAATAGAATTAAAGCAGAAGGATATGCCCATATCATGCGTGCAGGTGTGTGGAAACCACGCACACGTCCAGGAAGTTTTGAAGGAATGGGAGAACCAGCTTTAAAATGGCTTGTTGAAGCAAAAAAACAAACTGGATTACCATTAGCTATCGAAGTAGCAACTCCAGAACATATCGAACTTGCTTTGAAGTATGGTGTTGATGTATTATGGATTGGTGCTAGAACAACAGTGAACCCTTTTAACGTACAAGATTTAGCTGACGCTTTGCAAGGTGTTGATATTCCTGTATTGGTTAAAAACCCTGTTAACCCAGACTTAGCGCTTTGGGTAGGTGCTTTTGAACGTTTGCAAGGTGCTGGTATTAAAAAATTAGGTGCTATCCACCGTGGTTTTTCTAATGCACAAGAAGTAAAATACCGTAACTCGCCAATGTGGCAAATGGCTGTTGAGATGAAACGTTTGTTCCCTCAATTACCAATCATCGGTGACCCATCGCACATGGCTGGAAAACGCTCGTTGTTGATGGAATTATCTCAAAGAATTCTTGATTTGAATTATGATGGGATGATTATTGAAACGCACCGTGACCCTGATGCTGCTTGGTCTGATGCTTCGCAACAATTAACACCAGAAGCATTAGGTACAATGTTACGCGAATTAGAAGTACGTCAAGCAAACTATGGTGCTGAATT
Source organism: Arcicella sp. GW822-FHT02H01 (assembly GCF_058802005.1). NCBI lineage: Bacteria > Pseudomonadati > Bacteroidota > Cytophagia > Cytophagales > Flectobacillaceae > Arcicella > Arcicella sp. GW822-FHT02H01. Next base: position 4,478,493 of record NZ_JBXANT010000001.1, read on the forward strand.
TACAGACGAATTAGCTGCATTGCGTGCTAAAATTGACAACATCGACCGTGAATTAATGGAAGTGTTGGCTGCTCGTATGGCTGTTGTTGAAAAATTAGGCGAGTACAAACGTGATAACAACGTAGCAGTATTACAATTAGACCGTTGGAAACAACTACATACTGACCGTGCTAAACAAGCAACAGGATTAGGGTTGTATCCAGAATTTATTGAAGAATTATTCAAATTGGTTCACTTAGAATCAATTCGTAAACAAACAGAAGTAATGAGCACTACAGTAGCTTAATTGTTCTGAATAGATTTAGCAAAGGGGTTGTTTCAAATTTGAAACAACCCCTTTTTGTTTTTATCGTGTTAACCTGTAAATCAGGATGGCAGTTCTTTGAACCAATTTAGGAAATTCCTTGATGTTCATTGTTTCGCCTGGTGCATGAGCTCCTTTGCCCGATGCGCCAAGGCCATCTAAGCAAGCCATGTATTTAGCAATATATGAAATATCACCTGCACCTCTTGAACCTGGGTCACCCGCCTTTACTTCGCCCAAGCCTAAATCCAAACTTACTTTATTGATAATAGCAAGTAAGTTTTCGTTTGCTGGAGTAGGCTCCATCGCAGGAATGCCGTCTGAAAAAGTAATTTCCGCTTTGGTTTTATTCAAACTTTGCGAAACTATTTCTTTCATTCTGGCTCTCGCATTTTCTTTTTGGCTTTCTGTTAAGAATCTCAAATCTCCTGAAACCATCACTCTTGGCGAGATGATGTTATCCTTCCCGATGGTTTCTTTATTATCATTGATTTCAGAACCACCCATAATTAAACCAGGGTTGAAGGTGAGGTATTTTTCGGTACTTAATTTTTCTCTGAATTCGTTTAATATTCTAGCGGCCTCATAAATGGCTCCGTAACCAGATTGTTGACTAAATATAGTAGACGAATGTCCCATAACTCCCTTTACATTTAATTTCCATCCACTAGAGCCTCTACGAGCAGTAGCAACAGTGTTTAAATTGACAGCAGTTTCAAAAGCTAAAGCTATATCGTTGGTTTGGGCTCTCTCTATAAAGTCTTTTCTACTAACGCTGGTTGGGCGACCTGCGCTTTCTTCATCGCCTGTAAAGTAAGCCGTTAAAGTAGTGTTTTCAAGCAAGCCATTTTGATGAAGGGCTTTCAAGGCTGCTAGTAAAACGATGTCACCGCCTTTCATGTCGTTTACCCCTTGCCCTGTAACCGTAGAATCGTTTAAATAAGTATAGGGCGTAAAAGTCATTGCCTTTTCAAAAACAGTATCTAAATGACCAATCAAGAATAGTTTTTTACCAGCTTTCCCTTTTCGTTCTGCCACTAAATGCCCTGCTCTATTCAAAGAATCGGGCAAAGAAACCCATTCTGTTTTAAAACCCAAGTCATCAAATTCTTTTCTCAGGATATTTCCAACCTCTCTGACGCCTTCTTTATTAAGTGTTCCGCTATTAATATTGACAATCTTTTTAAGCAATGCCTCAGTTTGGGGCATTTGTTGCTCAATATATTCAGCAATTTTTTTCTCGGTTTTGTTTAGTTGCTGAGCATTCGAAAAATGACCAAACAGTGCTAATAAGCCAATGGTTAATACAATTTTTTTCATATTCTATATTTTATTTACCCTAAAGTATAGAATATTTGACGAAATCGGAAACGATAAAATGTGCTTGGAACGATTTTATACCCATTTTTTTTTAGATGTATAAGCCTAATTAGCTTTAATTTGGTTTCGGACTTACGATAAATATAAAATTTACCAATCTACAAATTGTCATATAATTAATTTAAGTCACTCTTCAAGGATACCAAGTAGAACTTATCAAATCTCTTGTTGACTTATTTTAAGATTAAGTTTTTTATAAACAAATTTTGAGTACTTGCAAGCTATTTTATGCTTGTAGTAAAGACAAATCATGACAATTATGTAATTTTTTTATAGTATTTTCGTTCCAAATTTTAATAAGCAATTAGCATAAAAACTAAAAGTATGAAAAAAATAATTTTGTTTGCCTCATCAATTGTAATCATGTCTTCGTGCGTGAGTAAGAAAAAATTCGCAGCTGCTCAAGCGGAATACGCTAATTACAAAGCGAGCACAGAGAGTACTCTTGCTAAAGCAAAAGCTGACTTAAATGACTGTGATAAGACAAGAGCAAGCTTAGAAACTGACTTAAAATCGAAAGACAGTGAATTGCAAGCTAAGATTAAGCAGTTAAAAGGGTTTGAAGACCAAATTGACTACTTGAAAAAAACTAATACTAATTTATTAGACAGAATGTCTGACCTATCAGTAGTTAGTAAAGCAGGTGCTGAGAGCATTAAAAAATCTTTGGAAACTTTGAACGATCAAAGCAAATATATCAAAGATTTGAACTCTTCAGTACAACGCAAAGATTCTTTAAATTTAGCTTTAGTAATGACGTTGAAACGTTCATTAGCTGATGTAAATGATGAAGATGTAACTGTAGAAGTGAAAAAAGGAGTTGTTTATATCTCAATTTCTGATAAAATGCTATTCCAATCGGGTAGTGCTGTAATCAACCAAAAAGCTGAAACAGTGTTAGAAAAAGTGGCTAAAGTTGTGAATGATCACAAAGAATTAGACATTTTAGTTGAAGGTCATACTGACAGTGTGCCTATCGCTACTGACTGTTTGAAAGATAACTGGGATTTAAGTACAAAACGTGCTACTTCAGTTGTTCGTTTATTACAAACTAAATTTAGCGTATCTCCTGAGCGTATGACAGCTGGTGGTCGTTCTGAATTTGCTCCAAAAGATTCAAACGAAAACAGTGCAGGTCGTAAGTTGAACCGTAGAACTGAAATCATCGTAACGCCTAAATTGGATCAATTCTTCCAATTATTAGCGAACGGTCAAGGTAAATAATTTGAAAGTAAAAATGTGAAAAGGTAACATAACAACCTCATTACATTTATATATTTCAACCATAAAAATAGGCTGTCTTCATCTCGAGGACAGCCTATTTTATTATTTATCACTTAGCATAATAGGGGTATTCCCTTTTCCACCTAATATGATTATTTTAGCATTAGGCGAAAGTGCAATGTCCTTCTGGGCTTTAATGGACTCGTATTGTAATTGTTTATCACTTAGTCCAGTAGAAAGAATTTTCTGATAATCTGCGATACCCTGTGCTTCTACGCGCTTACGTTCTGCTTCTTGCTTCTCTTTCTGAAGGACAAATTGCATTTTTTGCGCTTCCTGTTCTGCATTGATTTTCGATTCAATCGTTTGCTTTACTGAAGTAGGCAAGTTGATATTCCTAATTAATAATTGTTCAAGCAATAAGCCTCTTCGAGATAAATCTTTTTCGATAGATTTGAATATTCTCGTTTGAAATTCATCCCTTTTAGTAGAATAAAGTGCTACAGCGTCATAATAAACAGCATTGTCTCGGATTTTTGTTCTAGTGATTGGTCGCACTACTTTGTCGTTATAATCTAAGCCAATTTCTTTTAGAATTTTCGGCGCATCAGCTGGAATTACTCTGTATAAAACGGTTAAATCAATAACTACCTCCAGACCATCCGCCGTTAATACTCTAATGGCATCGTCACCTTCTTTACCTCCCTCATCATGCACTGCCGACATCGTGTAGTTTTGTGTCTTGATATCGAAAGTCTGAACTTCTGCCAGAGGATTCACAAAATTCAGTCCGCTCGATAATGTATTAGGATTTACATTTCCGAATATCGACTGTACGCCCACTTCGCCTGCATCAACTTGTTTAACTCCTGAACTAAGCATCCCAATAACAATGATTACGCCACCAATAACTTTTACAGGGCGAGAGAAACGAGCACTCGCTAACGATGGTGTATTAATGGCAAAGCCTACCACTAAAATAATAGCACCTAGAATAATTAAAAACATGGTTTTGGTTGATTTAAGTTTAATTTTTCGAGTTGTTTTCTAGGCAAGTATAAACGACATTATGTGAAGGGTAATTTGTGAGCGGTTTATCACCGCAGTTTAAAAGGACTAATCACTAAATCACTCAATGACTTAAATGCCTGAAAACAAAAACAGTATCAAATATTAACTACTTGATACTGTTTTATCCTGAAATAGTATGGATGGTAAGCTTGAAGGACAGAATGTATAATTGAGGTGCTGTAAAATAATTCAACATGTAATTGTTAATAATGGATACCTAAACGTTGATAAATGAAACTCATTAGCCAAGCAGGGCCAATCATCAGAAATAATAAATCTTTAAAAAAAGAAGGTTTTTTACCCTCTATTTTATGCCCCCAAAATTGCCCTAGCCAAGCTAACACAAAAATAGTTAGGCATACTTGCCACAAAGGAACGATGGCAGAATTTTCTATAAGGTAGCAAAGCAACACACAGGTAGTAGCAAATAAAAATAAGCCCGCCGATAAGGATTTCGACAAATTGAAGTAATAAATCATCGTAAGTGTTAATACAATCAGTGCAACATTTCCTTCGATGTCTCCGATACTGAAAAAAGAAAGCTTTATGCTATAGAGTAGTCCTAATAAACTAAAAAAAATAAGGGGTACACAAATCCAATGGACGGTTTTGTTTGTGGGGTTTTTATGGCTCTCTCCGTATTCGTCGAGCCATTGGTTAATTGTCTTCATATGTGTATTAGTGATTTAAGGTTAGTTGATTGCAATAATACTAAATATTCTCTAAATAAGACAATTTTATGTTTACTTTTTTGTATTATTCTTCTATAATCTAATTTACATTTTTTTGACATATAAAAGATAATTTCATTTCATCCATTTTAAATTCTTTATCTTCGTAAAAAGGATAATTTTTAACGCTAAAATTTTTTAACAAAGTGTTTATTGAACCGTATCATCACCAACATCAACTAAATGGGAAAAAGGCAGGCTGGATTGAAGTAGTCTGTGGATCAATGTTTTCTGGAAAAACAGAGGAGTTAATTCGTAGGTTAAATCGTGCAAGGATTGCTAAACAAAAAGTAGAAATTTTTAAACCAAGTATTGATACGCGTTATCACGACGAAGATATTGTTTCACACAATGCTTCTTCAATTCGTTCAACACCCATTCATTCGTCAGAGATAATGCTTTTGCTTGCGGGAGACTGTGATGTAGTTGGCGTAGATGAAGCTCAATTTTTTGATGATGGAATCGTTGAAGTAGTAAATACATTGGCTTTTAATGGTAAAAGAGTAATTGTGGCGGGTCTGGATATGGATTTCCAAGGAATACCTTTTGGCCCAATGCCAGCCTTGATGGCTATTGCAGAATACATTACAAAGGTTCATGCTGTCTGCATGGTTTGTGGTGATGTCGCTAATTATTCATATCGCAAAACTGCGGGACAAGAGCAAGTAATGTTAGGAGAAACAGATAGCTATGAAGCAAGATGTAGAAAGTGTTTTCATTCATAATTTAATGATGTATGTCCGTTCCCAGCTATAACACAGCTACTTTTACACTAAAAAATACACAAAGGGTTAGCTTCAACCTTTTTAGTATTGCTGTTTTAATAAGCATTATTTTAAGTTTTCAGACTTCAGTATTAGCCCAAGTGCCAATAGGCACTTGGCAAACATATTTCAATTATTCTACTGCCAAGGATGTCGTTATAGTTAAAGATAAGATTTATTGTGTGACCGAGAATGGCTTCTTCTATTATGATAAAGCTAATAATGAATCCATTAAATTATCTAAAATTGATGGATTGTCTGAAACAGGTATTGTGAAAATTGCTTACTCTGCCAATCAAAATACATTAATTGCTGCTTACCAATCTGGAAATATCGACTTAATCAAATTGAATGAACAGGCCGAGCCTGCTAAGATTTCGAATATTTCATTATTGAAAGAATCTAGTTCAATACAGGATAGCAAAATTGTAAATCATATCGCTATCAATGGAAATACCGCCTATTTGGCGTATGATTTTGGGTTGGTGATACTTGATATTGATAAAGAAGAGATTAAAGAAACCTATCAAAACTTAGGTGAAAGCGGAGCATCAATAAAAATATATAAAACTGAATTTTCAAGCGATTCTATATTTTTAGCTACTTCTGTGGGTATTCGTAAAGCAAAATTTGCCATAAATGTCAATTTGCAGTTTTTTGGTAATTGGTCTTCCTTAAATACAGAACGAAGTACGTTAGTTAATTGGCAAAATGGACTCATCATTGCTGCTGAAACAGGGAAAGTTTCGTCCTATCTCAATGGAAAATCCTCAGGGATTTTAATACTTCCCAATAAAATTGAAGTAATCGATAAGATTGTAGGTAACAAGTATTTTGTTATCACTAATGGAACATTAAATATTTTGGATATGGATTTGCTCACCTTTAGTAAAGTAGCAGATTCAAAAATCAAACAGCCTAAATACTTACGGGCAGATGCTCAAGGGAAGTATTGGTTAGCAGATTATCAGAATGGACTATTAAGTAATTTAGAAGGAAATTATAAAAGCTATAGTCCTACTAGTTTAGATACTTTGTATCAAACCCGAAAAGATTCTGTCGTAGTCGACGACGGAGGGAATACTTGGATTCGTGGCAGTGGGTTTGGTGGAATTATCGTAAAGAACACCGCCAATCAGCAAAAATTTATTACCACAGGCACAGGCTTTGGAAATTTACCTAGTACGAATGTAAAAACGTTGGCATTGGATAAAGACGGACAAATGTGGGTAGGTACTGATAAAGGAGTTGTCGTGTTTGATAGCCCTGCCTCAGTATTTTCAGGTAAAAATTTTGATGCTTATACACCCGTTTTTGAAAGAAGACGTTTGCTTGGTAATGAGACAGTCACCTCTATCGGAATAGACGGCGGAAATAGAAAGTGGATGGGTACATTGAATGGAATCTTTTTATTTAATTCAGACGGTACAGAACTAATCACAAACTTCACTGAGGTTAACTCCCCTTTGCCTTCTAATATCATAAATTATATCACGCCTGAACCACAGTCTGGTAATGTCTTTATTCGCACCTCAAAAGGCTTAGTTTCTTATAGAGGAACAGCAACAGAAAGCACTAACAGCCAATTAGATAATATAGTAAAAGTATTTCCTAACCCTGTTCGCCCAGATTTTGAAGGACAAATCGGTATTGAAGGATTAGTGGAAAATGCTTTTGTAAAGATTACGGATGTTGTAGGAAATTTGGTGTATGAAACAAGAGCAAACGGAGGGACTGCTGTTTGGAATGGAAAAACATTGGATGGAAAAAGAGCCGAGACAGGCATTTACCTAATTTTTTCTGCCAATACAAAAGGAGAGGAAACCTTAGTAAGTCGGTTGGCAGTAGTAAAATAGTTTTTATTGTAAAATTTTATCAAGCAAAGTCGCATTTATCTTCAGTAACTCCGTGAATTTTTTTCATATGTGCTTTTGCCATCTTTAGGAATAAGAATGCCCTATACAAAATGATTACTGATTTATTGATAGTTTGTAGTTTTGGAACTATTCCAATTTAATATACTATAAAACTTATTTAAATGAAAAAAGTAATCATTTGTTGTGTCTGGCTATTCGTGCCATGGCTATTGAGTGCCCAACAATCTGTAGATTTTTCAAAGTTCAATCGGCACGGAGATGCCAAAGCCACTACTGTGGGTGATTTATTGACTATCAATTGGCCAATAAATCAAACCGAGCAGGGGAGGATCGTGATGAATTTGAAGAAGGATGTTCCTTTATTCCAAAGTTTAGGGATTGGCTCAGCAAAAAAATACCATGAAATAGCCTCTTATCTAAACCCTGCCTTTGTACTTACAGTCGGTAAGCGTGATTTAGTATCACAAAACGGCTGGAATATTTTTTTCGACAAAGTCCCCCAAAAGCCTCATCAGTCACATCCTATAAAAGTTGATAAAGGTCAGACCAGCATCATTAGCGATGGCACACATACCATCGTGAGAATGCACGGGCTATCAGCCGAAACCTTTAAAGGTTACCTAGAACTTACACTTTATCATGCCTCATCGCTAGTCAATATCGCCGCTGTGATGGCTACCGAAAAAGATTCAACGGCCATCTTATATGACGCAGGACTACTTAGTAAAACCCCTGCATGGAAATCTTTGACATGGGCCAATACCGATAATACACTGCATACGGAAGCCGTCAACGAAACTTCCGAGAGTAAAAATGTTCCTGTAAAATACCGCACCATTATTGGCGAAGGCAAACAAGGTAGTTTAGCTGTTTTTCCTGCACCTCATCAATATTTTTATCCTTTAGACGAAGCCTTTAACCTAAAATTTGTTTGGCATGGCAACAACTATTTTAATGGATTATTGACAGGTTATGGAATAGGCATCAGACAGGATTTAGAAGGAGACCATCGATATGTTCCGTGGTTTAATGCACCCCCTCGCACTGAGCAGAGGCTGAATTTTTACTGTCTTCTTAGCAAAGATACGCCTGCAAATGTACTCTCTGAAGTAAAAAAATACACGCATGATGACGTCTATAAACCGCTTGCAGGTTATAAAACGATGGTCAGTCATTTTCATAATGAATTTGTCATGAACGTAGTATTAGCAGGTAAACCCGTCCCTGAAAATCCTACTTTTGTACAAGTATTCAAGAACACAGGCATCAATATTGTGCATTTGGCAGAGTTCCATTATACCGCTCACCCGAAGGGACCAGATGAACAACGCTTAACAGAATTGAAAACCTTGTTTGACCAATGCAAAAGATTATCAGACCGAGATTTTTTGCTATTGCCTGGCGAAGAACCTAATGAGTTTCTGGGGGGACATTGGCTAGACTTTTTCCCAAAGCCTGTGTATTGGATTATGGCAAGAAAACCCGACCAACCTTTTGTGACTGAAGACCCACGATACGGTAAGGTATATCGTATTGCTAATAAAAGCGAAATGCTACGATTATTAGAAGAAGAAAAAGGACTGGCATGGACGGCTCATGCCCGTACAAAGGGTTCAACAGGATTTCCAGATAAATATAATCAAGAGCCATTCTTTTTATCAGACCGTTTTATGGGTGCTGCTTGGAAAGCTATTCCTGCCGATTTATCGCAACCTCGTTTGGGAAAAAGAGCGTTAGATTTATTGGACGATATGAATAATTGGGGATTAAAAAAAACAATGATTGGAGAAGCTGATTTATTTACCATTGAGCCTGAAAATGAAATGTACGCCCACTTGAATGTAAATTATCTGCAATTGGATAAACTGCCCGATTATAACCAAGACTGGCAACCTATCTTAACGACGATGCAAAGAGGGAAATTTTTTACGACAACGGGCGAAGTGTTACTACCTTCGTTTACTGTCAATAATATAGGAAGTGGAGGAAATGTTTCGCTTGAAAAAAATGGAGAAGCAACCATTGCATTAAAGGCAAACTGGACATTCCCTTTAAATTTTGCAGAGATTATTTCTGGAGATGGCAACCAAGTATATCGTGAAAGGATTGATTTACATACAACCAAACAGTTTGGCAATCAGGAATTCAAATTTAAAACAAAATTAAAAGGTAGAAAATGGGTACGAATAGAGCTATGGGATGTTGCTGCAAATGGTGCATTTACACAGTCTGTTTATATTGAATAATAAAAGAAAGCAAAAGAATCTTATGTCATTTTTCTATTAGCTGGCGACTTAAGTCGCCAGCTAATAGAAAAATGACATAAATTCATTAAAACAATATCCTACCTCTGAACAGACCTAGAGGTTCCCATTTCGCCTTCTTTTCCATCGTTTTCAATAATACTGATGGCATAAATATAGGTCTGACCTTGCTCTATTTTTTCATCAGTAAACACAAATGAGTCAGAAGGCATCGTGTGTATTTTTGCAAAATCACCACCAGTAGCATTACGTCTGTAAATGGTATATGCTTTGCGGTTTGAATAAATAATTGTGGGTATGCTAACTTCTACACCAGCAGTAATATTACGGACATAAAACTCGTTAACAGTTTCAATTTTAGCCCTTTCAAGACTGAATTCTGTAGCAGGACTATAGGCACTAATATCACCTGAAGAAGACACCGACGCTACTCTGTACTGATAAGTTTCCCCTCTTTGGATAAGGCTATCCATCAAAAATGCGTTACCTGCTTCTTTAGGCTTCAGGGTAACATATTCTGTATTACCTTTCTTTCTCCTTTGTACCAAGAAGGTTTCAATCATATTATCTTGCGTTCTGGTATCATCCCATTGCACCCTCAATTTGCCATTGACATAATAAAAATCAATATTGGCTGGCGGATTAATCTCGAGTTTTTTAACAGGAGTAATCACCACTACGTTGCTATAGATACTGGTATCTTGTCGCAGGTTTTGATTTCTCACTGTATAATAATACTGACTTCTACCGCTCAATGATTCAGACGTATCGGTGTACTTTTTTTCCTTAATAGGACCAGCAATTAAGTGCATTTTTTTAGGCGAGGTGCCTCTGTACACAAAATAGCCATAGAATCCCGGTTCATCAGCGGCTTGCCATGTTAATGAAACATTGCTTCCTTTTGCCGAAACTTCCAAGTTGTACGGAGGTAATGGTTTCGAGAACTTGGTGTACGTGCCAACTCCTTGTGCTGGTACGGTTTGCTCAATCCCAATCCCCGGTAAAAATAAGGTTTTTACCTGATAACGATAATGCTCACCTACCTTGATGGCATAGTCGATATAAGTGGTATCTGTAACAGACAATGTTGCCAATTTTACAAAGTTATCCTGACTGTCGTATCTCGAAATATTTATTCCTGTTAGATAAGGTTTAATCGTTGGTTTATTCCAAGCAAGACGAATTCCATTTTCAATTTCACTTACTTTAATTGAATAAATCAAAGGCATTGTTCTAGCTTCTACCCCAAATACTACAGCAGTATCTGAATGAGCTCCCTGATTATAGATTTCATCTTCAGCCATCAAGTATGCTGTAAACTGTTCATCTTTACTGACGCTCCCAAAATAATGATAGGTGAGGGTGTCTTGCGTGCGATTTAAATTAGGAATTATCTTGATGCCCGCGATAGGTTTACCTGCTCTGGTAGGGACCACTCTTCCGCTAAGTGCCGTAAGGTTGAAAGGCACTGTTAGCAAATCTCCTTTAGGGTCAAAAGATGCACGTGTACTCGGTTTAGGAAGCGTATTTATCATGGCATCCGAAACCTTTAATTTCCAAGTAATACTTACGGTAGAATCACTCGAACTAACAAATGATACCTTAGGTTTAAGAAAAGGCAAGGCATAATTGCCTATTTTGCTTTGAGCAAGTGCCACGCCCCAAGGATATTCCGTTTTGTTTTTATCTACTCTGATGATTTGGTAATACATTACTTCATCCTCTTTTACGTCAGTATCCAAGTAAATATGCCCTAACATCATACGGGTCTCGGTAATTGAATACAGAAAACTATAATCGTTAGCTTTTACATGCGTCGCTACAAAATCAAGTAATTCCTTGTTTGTATTCTTACCTAAAAACTTTCTAACGTCGGCTAGGTCTTCCTCGTTAAATAGTTCTTTTAGTTCTTTCTCACTACTCGCTCTTTTAGCCTTGCCAATTGTTTTAAAATTTTTCAAGGGCGACTTCGCTTTCGTTGAGTCAGTAATCAGCACAAAGGGCATTCTCTTGATGATAAAATGGTCTGTAGCCTGCAAAATAGCAGTGTCTTTTCCCGCTACTTCATCCCTACCAGCTAGGTAAATATAATTGCCCAGTTTAGACGAAGCTACTTTTAGTACGCGTGGAGGTTGCATTGGCACTTGTTGGGCTTGTAAACTTACAGTTGCCCAACAAGTGATTAATAGCATAAATGTTAATATATTTTTCATAAGATTTTTCTATTCAAAAATTAGTATAAGCGAACGTTAACACTTGAACCATTGCTAGATACATTAAAGTCAGCTCCAACATTAAGACATATTTTAAACCCTGCACCACAAGGAACCCAGTTACTTCCGCACGAGCAATTGAAGCTACCGTTTGGATAAGGGATGCCGTAAAAATAACTAAAGCATGGGCAGACTGCTGGCGGAGAGCAATAAGTAATGTTGATTGAATTACAGCCTGCTCGCTCTTCTGAATAAAATTGAGTGGCTAAATTGGCACTACCTCTTGCATACCAAGAACCATCGAATCCTCCTTCCAAATTCATGCTAGCAGAACCCATAGCTCCCAACGTCATACCCAAAAGAGTAACCCTGAAATCGGATGCTGTACTGAATGCTGACTTGGCGAAAAATTTATTTTCAACGAACTTATAATACATCTCTACACCTCCTGAAGAAACATATTTATAATAGAAACCAAATGCTTTAAAACCAGCTATGTTGACATCTAATCGTGCATTGAAGTTTGGTACAATCAAGTCTCCTTTCAAATAAACAGCATTCATGGTACCATTATTATCAAGTCCGTTGCGACCTACTAACGTTAGTAAAGTTTTAGCTATGATAGGAGCACCAGGAGTATTACTATTAAAATTATAGCCAAATGCCATAAATGCGTTCCCGTTTAAGATAGCACCAGCATAAGCATCAGCATTAACTGCTAAGAACAAAGCCCCATCTCCCTGTGATGATGATGGCGCTAATGCATACAGCACACCATCTATTCTTGCATCTACACCTTCTATTAATCTTACATCATTTTTTGATTTAGAACTAACCGTAACTAGTAATGAATTTCTACAAAAATCTGCATTGAATTCCATCACACCCCAAAGTTTGTCTTTCATCATGAGTGACCCACTACCGTATATCACTGGGTTGTCATTACAATTGGTGTTATCAAACATAATCCCAACGGTAGCATCTTTTACCATCGCTACTGTTTTTGGCACGCCAAGTGGACCAAAACTTCCTTTTAAGAATACGTCGTATTTTTGTGTTCTAGTATCAATATCAAATCCACCACCTATGTTATGCCACATGATAGGCCCTGTAGCAACACCTGCATTGGTCGTCAGACTGGCTGCAATTTGGAAGCCACCTGCCGTATAATTATAATATTTAAAGGCTGCATCAAAATCCTTCGTCGCCATTTTTAGCTTGACGGCGGCCTCAAAACCTTGTTTTACATCATCAATCTGCAACTTTACTTTCCCATTCAGTTTGAATGAAGGAGTTTTCATTTCCAACTCAAAATCATTCAACATTATTTCAGGACCATTGCCAACATTACCCACTACAAATGAGGCAGAAGCAGTAGTGGTCATTCCTTCAAATGGAATAGTAATCCCGCCTGTCAGACCTATTGCCCATGTAGATTCTGCTGGTTTCATTTGCACATTGTTAACGACTTGCGCCGTAGCTGGCTTAGCTGCATCAGTGAGTGCTTGAGCCATGGCTTTCATCGAGATGCCGTTACCAATGTTCACTAAGATAGTCTTGATATTTATCCTAGCTACCTTTAAATCTACCACCGCATTGGGTGATGCAACGATGTATAAATCCCAATCTTTACTGCGTAACTGGAACTGATTTACCACAATTGGGAATACGCCTGTCAACGAGGACTTGATACCTGCGGAGCCTCCAGTACCAGCATAATCTAACGTGCCAGAAGTTTTGAATTCAAAGCTTCCTGCATCAAAGTTATAGCTCAAACTGATGTTACTAGTAGGACTAGGGGTCTTGAATGTTAACCCATTCATCGTTAACCCTGATGCAGGCAGTTGTACTACGCCCGCAAGGGTAGTTCCTGTGCCTTCTTTGGTTGTCAATGAAAGCGATTTGATAGTAAGCGTTCCGTTTTCTTCATTGGCTGCATCAAAAACAGTAATCTTTCCAGACATTGTTAAATTAGGGTTTGTTGTCCCTAATCCCGACAAATTCATCTTGCTGATAACTAGTCTGAAGTGTTGCATGGTGGCAACAAATGGCTTACCGCTTACCGTCATGCTACCTTGTGCTGATATGGCCGGCTTCATCGTAAACTGTTCGTAACTAGAGGACGTATTGGCAGGAATTACCAGTCCGGGTATGCTAGGTAACTGGAAGTAAGAACTTAAACTATATCCCGTACTGCTAAGGCTTGGATTACTTTTATTGATTAATAAACTACCCATGATACCCGCTTTTAATTCCAAATTCCCCGTTGCTGCTGGTACGAAGGAAATCGTTGACGAAAAGTTTTGACCTGTTTCTAGGAACTTCATCCTCAATTTTCTACTACTACTCAACTCAGGAATTTGAGATGAACTAAATACATAATTAAATGTTTGAGATAATGATAAACTATCCTTGACTACTACATCAGATAAATTAATCGGCATGTTATCAGTAGCACTAGATGAACTGAAACGAAGCACGAGCTGGTCACCACCAATGATGAAATTTGAACCTACCGTTTTAAGCTTGATAAAAGGATTACCTTGTACCTCAATGGAAGCAAAGCTAAATGCCTTTACGTTCATGACAGCCTCTTTAAAGACAACATCGCCCAAAGGCACTGCATTAATATCTGTTGCCTTAGCCTTGATAGGCACATCACTAAACGTTAGGGTTGCGTTCCTTCCTTCTATGGTATATAGGCTATTAGAGGCAACCGTTAATGAGCCAGTAATCTCAAAATTTCCTGCACTTATTTTCTTTATTTTAGTAATGGCTACAGGAAAACCTCCAAAAGTTTGTAGCCTCGGTGCGTCGGGGTCTATATATTGAAGAGGGAAATCTACTGTACTATTGACTCCTACTGGCACTTTAACTTCAGTCGGAGCAATAAACGTTGATTGTACTACACTAAGTACATATTCTCTATTATCCTTGGGAAGTGTGAGCGTATAATTTCCTTGAGCATCGGTTACGGCTTCATAAGGGAGACCATTAACATATATCTTGGCTCCTGCGACCGCCGCTCCAGTTTCTTTGTTACGTATTACACCCGTAATTACCATAGCAGGCGTTAATATTACTTTTAGGTCTAACCCACTAATTCCATTAACGATATTGAAAATTCCTGAAGCCTTCATGAATGATGCGCCTCCTACAATTGGCTCAATCGCAAAACTATGCGTTCCCGGTTTACCTGTGTAAAACCACGGAACACCATCTGTTGCAGTAAAAACTTCCTTACCATCTATGGTTACTTTTCCTCCAACTATCTCCTTGTTGCTCAAGCTAAAGAATAAAACAGCACTACCACTAGGTATAAGGGTAAGTTTTGTGTCAAGTTCAGATGTCACGTAAGAGCCCTTCACTTCTTCGCTTGCACTGAAATAAGTTGGAAAAATGTCCTTCACTTGTCCCGTACCAATTCCTAGAAGATCTGCAGTGATATTATTCTTAATCTGGTATTTCAACGGATCTAGACCCCATAGATAGGACTGCCAATTACTTGCAGTGTATCCACCCGATGGATATGTTGCCTGCAACATATAAAATGATATCTCTTTATCGACATATCCATCAGCATAGCAATCAAGTTTACTACCACGTGGAACTGGATAGGGAACCTTTAGGGTAAAATAGCCATCTTTTGTGGTACGCGCAGAGATATTAGTACCTCTTAGGGTTACTAGGGCATTTTCTATGCCATCACCAGTTGTCGACGCACTAAACTTTATTCGACCAATAATGGTTGCTACTAATTTTTTAAGGGCAATATTTTTGGTCTGAAGTTGTTGTCCGTCTTGTATCACTGCATCTACTTCCGTAGCGCTTTCCATAATACGAGTATCTGTAACGGATAATTTAACAATACCTCTCGGAAGAAGCCATGGTAACTCAGCGAACTTATAATAACCACTAGCATCAGTTATAGCCGTATATACAGTATTGACGTTCTTAGGTACGCCGGGTCTAAGGTCATACGTTTGAATAGTGGCTGTAACTTTTGAACCGCTTTGAGGAATGCCTGAGAAGGTAACAATACCATCTATCTGGTTTTTACTTACGTTAAAAACAAAGTTTTTTGTTACACGTGTAACGATTTTGGCAGTGTCTGATGTACTTCGTACAGGCAACGTTCCTAACGGATAATAGACCGATTCTGTTGATGGATAGCTTACTTGTACCAAGTAGTCATCAGGTGCAGTACTTCTGAACAATCGTTTAAACGTGTTTCCATTGCTACGTTTAGCAAGTACTACATAACTAACGTTATTGTAGGTTACAGTCTCGGGAGAGTTACCAAATACTGCCTTCATTACTGGTGATGCATTGTACTTGGCTTGATTTAATAAGAAATTGAGCGTCAATCCAGGATAACCAGTAGTCACTAATACTAGTGGTTTTACTTGCATAGAGATAATCTGTAAGACAGTCGTTCCAAGGTTGGTATCGTAGCTATTAGTGCTAGTTTTTACCAATTTTACCGTTTGCGTAACAGGGTAAAGTTGGTTATCGGTATGCTTAGCTATGATATAAAAACCTTGACACATATCAGCCGTAACGGTATTGAAGCTTATACTATAAGTACCATCCGAAGCCGTTTGGGCTGTACCCAGTACAATTGATTCTCCTGAAAACATTGTTCCGTACAATGTTACCTGACCATTATTTAAGTTGTATTTGGTTGTGCCTGGGGTAGGGTTATTAACAGGTAGACTTGTAATTGATTCTGCGGCGGCATTCGTTGCTAAGTCTGTTAATGTAGCCGTACCTGTTTCATCAGTTTGTTCTGAAGAAGCATACGCGAAGGTGACTTTCCCCTGTAATACGCTGTTTACAGGAACTACAGGAGTTGTAGTCTGGATTAGCGTTGATCCTGCTGATGATGTATTACCCATTCCTGCGGGTACACTAATACCTGTTACACCAGCGTTTATTACAACAGAGCTTTGTCCATATTTAAAATTAATAACTGTGCTTTGTCCATTATTCCTAAAATTGGTAAAACCATTAGGGTCAAAGGCAGTAACCATCATGGCATATCGTCTGCCAAGGGTTAATTGCGGATCAGCAGGACTATATATATACATATTTCCCATTACTTCTTTTTCAAAGAAATAAGGTTGAGTAGCACTCATAATCGCATCATTGGGATTACGATTTCCAATGATTTCTACGATACGGACTCTATACCATGTAGTAGGGGGTGCACCAGGAGGAGTTCCCCAGCTAAGTGATATTAGCTGAACGGAAGTATTGGTGATTTCCATCCCGTCCATGGGTGCAATTATCACAGGAGGCTCTAAGCTAGTTACACTAAAATTATTACTGCAACCAATAGGATCTTCGGCGCTTACTGGAACATTTGTATCATAATTATAGGCACGAATACACAATCGATAATTAGCTTCGGGAAGACCGTTACCACGGATAGCTTCCGCCGAAGTAATTCCGACATAATCAAGATGATCAAGATCAAAGAATGAAGTGAAATCTCCACCATTCAACACTTTCATCTCACCAGGTGACATCACAAGTGGTGAAGCGCTTCTAAAACTGGACTGTACTCGCATCTCGATTCCATTGTCGCCAGTTACAGTACCCCTAAGTTGAAGCCGTTGTTCACTAGTAGTAGTGTTTAAAACTGTAATAAGAATTTGTTCAGGATGCGAAGTATAGTCGGTAATGCGATACCGATATGGAGGAATAATTTGTATCGTTATTCTTATCTGTGCAAATGCACTATTAGTAAATGAGCATAGCAGTAAAAAAAACAGAAACCTCTTAATAAATACGCACTTAAGACCTGATTTAGGTAAGATTGAAATCATGTTAAAAACGGATTAGCTATTTAATACTCTTTCGGCTAGTCATCACCGAAACAATTAAAACAAATTTAAGCACATATTGCTGTCAATTTTAAAAAGGTATTCCAATGAGCTATATTTTGGATGTGAATAGTGTATTTATGTATGTAAGAAAAAGAATGGATTTTAGACCGAACTTTTCAAGCTCTGAAATAGCAATCCTCAGAAAACTTATAATATATTATGGAAAAATGCAGAAACCTTGCTGAACAAAGCTACAGTATCTTTCTTTAAATGACAAATCGCTCAAGAGCGTATCAGCGGATATCACCATGGTGACTCAAAGATTCTTTCAATTAGTATGAATACCCAAGTTGGAAAGTAAAAAGATAAGTATCTATAATAATGCTATATCATAGATTTTCGTTCTGGGAAATGTTGTGTCTGTTGGGGATGGGAGAAAAAAGAGGAGGTTTTACCCTTACTATTAACAGGTGACTTAAGTCATTTGTTAATAGTAAGGGTTTGAATAAGCTGAATTTATGATTTTGGTTGATCAGATGTAAAAGGCTGATTGTAATATCGTCTACCTGTTGTTTTATACAACGCATTCGCGACTGCTCCAAACACAGGAGGGAAGGGAGGCTCGCCAAGTCCAGTAGGGTCAAGATCGTTCAGCACAAAATGTACATCCACTTTTTTAGGAGCTTCGTTATGACGAATAATACGGTAATTATTGAAATTGCTTTGTTCTGCTACGCCGTCTTTGTGGGTTAATGCTCCATAAAAAGCATTTCCGATGCCATCAACCACAGCACCTTGCACCATATTGCTTGCAGCGTCTGGATTTACTACAATGCCACAGTCAATCGCACTGGTTACTTGTTCTACATAAGGTTCGCCATTGCGTTCTATCATATCCACCACGTGGGCGGCATACGAATTATGGCAGAAATAAGCAGCGACGCCACGTTTTTTATTTTTGTTTTCAGGTTTACCCCAATTAGATTTTTCTCTTACTAATTCCAAAACCCCTGCATATCTATCAGCGTCATATTCATTGTTTTTGCCTACTGGATTTTCCTTTGCTCGTTTTAATAATTCCAAACGGAAGGCAATAGGGTCTTTGCCCATAGCTTCTGCTACTTCATCTAAAAACGACTGTTCCGCTGCTGCATTAAAATTAGAACGAGGCGCACGGAAAGCACCAATCGTAATATTGGAAGGAATCTCCCAACCTTCGGCTAAGTAATTATCAACTGCACCCGCAGGGAAACGATTCGCATGAACAGGGTGCTCGGGAATGCCACCACCTTTTACATGAAAACCAATCAGGTTTTTATTGGCATCTAAAGCTGCACGATAAGTAGCCGTGTACATTGGGCGATAGATTCCATAGGTCATATCATCCTCACGGGTATAAATCAATTTGATGGGTGCCTTTATTTTCTGAGAAATGCGAGCCGCCTCATATACATATTGACCATACGCTCTACGACCAAAGCCTCCGCCCATGCGGGTCATTTGAATCTCAATCTTGTCGGCAGGGAGATTCAAAATCTTTGAAAGTGTAGGCTCTACCCAGCCCGGTGCTTGTAGTGGACCAGCCACTACGGCTTTATCTGCTGAAACATGGGCAAAGAAATTCATCGGTTCCATGCAGTTGTGTGCCAAAAACGGCGCATTATAAGTACGTTCGATAATCTGAGTGGCATTTTTGAAAGCATTTTCTGGGTCGCCATCTTTCCTTAATTGCTGGGCTGGTTTTTTAGCATATTCAGCCATTAATTCCATTTGACCACTCGTGGTTTCTAATCTGCCTGGCACAGTCACTTCTCGTTTTCCACCTCGCCCCATCATCGTATCTTTCACGTCGCCAGTAGGCTCCCACTGTATCTTTAGTTTCTTGCGAGCATTCATTACTTCCCAAGTAGAATTGCCCACAACAACCAACAAATCGTTGAATGTGCGGGTATCAAAACCACCTTGCTCGAAACCATCATCATATAATTTGAAGCTAAAAACATGTTTGATACCCGGCATTTTTAGGGCTTGAGTAGCATCAAAAGATTTTAATTTCATGCCAAATGCTGGCGGATGCTGAATCATGGCAATCAGCATACCATCAACTCGGTAATCCATTCCGAAAAGTGGTTTGCCCGTAACTACTTTTAAACCTTCTGTATTTTTCTTTGAATTTCTTACAATCGAAAAATCTTTGGGGACTTTCAACTTCACATCTTTCGGTACAGGTATGGTGGCTGCTTTACTAGCTATTTCGCCATATTTCGCTGATTTTCCGCTTGAATGAGAGAGAACACCTGCTTTTGTCGTGATTTCAGTAGCAGGAACGCCCCACGTTTGAGCCGCCGCTTCGATAAGCATTTGTCTGGCCGATGCCCCTGCATTTCTCAAAGGTTTCCAGTACATTCTCACTGAATTACTTCCTCCTGTAAATTGTGGGCCTAGTTTTACGTTATCGTGTGGTCCCATTTCTACTACCACATTCTTCCAATCTACGTCCAATTCTTCCGCTACCATCATAGGTAACGAAGTCATTACGTTCTGACCGAATTCTGGATTCGGACACATGATTTTGATGATATTGTCGGGCGTAATCTTGATATATCCATTGAGTTCACTCCATTGTTCTGGCAAGTTTATTAGAGCCATTTTGTCTGCCGACTTGAAGCTCGACAGCCAAGTAAAGCTCAGCATTAATCCACCACCTGTGAGAGCGGAAGACTTTAAAAATGAACGACGGCTTTGTGTATTATTATTTTCCATGTTGATATTTTTTTGCTATTGCTTTACAGATTTAATAGCTTCCTTAATACGTAAATAAGTTCCACAACGACAAATATTACCACTCATGGAAGCATCTATCTCTTCATCTGAAGGGTTAGGGTTCTCTTTTAATAAAGCTGCCGCACTCATCATTTGTCCTGCCTGACAGTAGCCACATTGAGCCACGTCGTGTTCAATCCATGCTTTTTGTACAGGGTGAGTACCATTCGCAGACAAGCCTTCGATAGTAGTGATGGCTTGCTTGCCAACTGCTGACACAGGCATACTACAAGAACGAATGGCAGTACCATTCAAATGAACTGTACACGCTCCACACATAGCCATGCCACAACCAAATTTGGTGCCAGGCAGATTAAGGTGGTCTCGTAAAACCCAAAGCATTGGAGTTGACGGGTCAACATCTACCTGTTGTATTTTCCCGTTTATTTTTAGTGAGTATTTTGCCATAGCGTTATATCTACTTTATTGAGAATTAAGCGAATTTATATAAATAAAACAATAAGAAATAATATTTTTCAAACAGAATCTTACGAGTTTCAAACATTGTCTTTGTAAGCTACAAATTATCGGTAAAGAGGTGTTGTAGATTGATATTTATATGTGAGAGAGATTAAATAGACATTCTTATATCGCTTTTAAACTTTTCTATTTAATCTCAATTTGTAAGCTAATTTCAGTCAAAAATATTCTTTTATTTGAACAAGAAAATGTATTAGGGATGATTTTAGACCAACACCACTTTATTCCCACCAACGACAAATAATATAATGGCTTGTGTGAATGAAGTTTTATAACATTTGTCTTTTGACAACGTAGTATTTGATTTATGTACTATTTCTTCTACTATTTCTTTATCTGATGAGTATCTCGTACACTACTAAAAGTCAAGGCTAATAGTTTCCAAGCCTTACCTTGTTTTTGATAGACCTCTGTTACTGTAAATTCAGTCTTGGCTTCCGTTCCTCGCACAATAGCCTCAAGCGTAATTCTGTTCCACACGATAGCAGTTTTACCAGAAACTTCTATAGCTGAATCATGCACTATGGCATTTTTATACCAAATACTTCCTGTTTTAATGATTTCAAGCTCTTCATCTTTCTTCCAAGTACCACTCATGTGTACAAATTTTGCTTTGTCATCGAAAAGAAGTGCAAGTTTGTCTACGTTCTTGTCTGCCATCCATTGCCATTTGTCTTTGGAAAGCTGCATGATTTCTTGTTTTGTCTTGTCGGAAGATTGGGTAAATCCAACTTGCCCAACACCTAAAAGAATCGAAACTACTAATATTATTGCTTTCATATTATTATTAAGTATGTTGTTTAATGTTATTGATAAAAGATACTACTGATGTTAATGTAAATTGCCTGACGTAACAGCCTTTTCAATTACATCAAGTCTTGCTTTTTTAGGGTCAGGTTTTCCTACTGCTTTTCCATCAGGTTGAAAATCAATCAATTTATTGCTTTTTGCATTATATATGGGCCATTCTGGTAGTCCTATTCCATTTGGATTACCTGTTTTTGCAAAATTTGCCCAATAGGCATTCATCATTTTAGCAACTGCTTCGTCTTCAGGCATTGTTTTGGGATTACCCCAACGGGCATTTAAGTTATTAAACACATAGGCAATTTCAGATGCATGTGGTGCTCCATATCTTGCACGCGCTTTCATGGCTTCTGGCACATAAGAGAACAAATAAATATACGCACTGTTGGCTTTTTTAGTAACTGCATTCGCTGTAAAACGAGCTGGTTCTGCCCAAACTTTGTCTGTATTTACCATCGTGAGCATTTCTGCGAGAGTTCTGGTAGTATCTGGAGCAAATACTTTTTGTGCCTCTTCTTTCATGTTACCAAATAAAGAAAAAAGCTCTTCTTTATTTAGGGCATTGACAAACCCTGCGGGTACTTCGGCACTATTTGAGCCAATAATGATTGGTACATTGTTTTGTCTGCCTGCCTTATAAGCACTCTCTGCTGTTTCTATCACAAGTTTTCCATCAAGAATTGGTCCCGAATAAATAGGCGTATTTCCTACGTTTTCTTCACCACTATCGATAATATCAGCCACAGGAAGCTCACGTAGTTTGGCAAGTGCGGCTGCATCTGTACCTTCGATGCCATGTTTTTTGGCGAAATTCAATCCAATTGTTTCGGCAGAAATAGGGTAATATTTATCAGCATTTTCTTGATTGATGGGTCTGCCAGTCAATACACCATCACGCCCACCACCCGATTCAATAATTGCTTTATGGAATAAGCCTTTCGCAGATGGGATAGTAAGTAATGATTGTACAGAAACACCCCCTGCTGACTCCCCAAAAATAGTCACGTTTTTAGGGTCTCCACCAAATGCAGCAATATTTTCTTTTACCCATCTGAGCGCTGCTATTTGATCCATGTAGGCATAGTTCCCTTTGGGTTCATTTGGGAATTCTTTACTCAAAGCAGGATGAGCAAAGAAACCCATTCTACCCAGTCGATAGTTAAAAGTGATTAAAATAACACCTTGTTTGGCAAAAGAAATACCTGAGTTTTCAGGACTTGAACCGCTACCAAACACAAAAGCACCGCCGTGAATCCAAACCATTACGGGCAGTTTGTCATTATTTTTAACTTCTGCGGGTTTCCATATATTCAACGACAAGCAGTCTTCGGCTGAATTAGGTGATATTTTTTGCCTTCCTGCCTGAGAAAAACCAGCCTGTCCACAGTCTTTACAAAACTGAGTAGCATCACGTTCTCCTTCCCACGGCTTCACTGCTTGGGGTGGTCGCCAGCGATATTCGCCTACGGGCGGAGCAGCGTAAGGAATCCCTTTAAAGATAGCAACATCTCCCTCCGTTACTCCGCGTACTATTCCTGATGCGGTACGAACTTTTGGAGCATTACTATCAGCATGCTGTGCTTTCAAAGAATACGTAATTATTAGTAAAAGAAAGATTAAGACTTCAGTCGATTTTTTCATAGTTGCTGTAAATGTTTCAAATTTGACTTCGTAATGTGAAGATTACCGATTACAAAGTTCATCTTATTTTGATAGATGAATAGTATAAAAAACACTGCTTTTTCTACCATTTTCACTGATTGAAATTCGTGCTTTGATATAGTTATCATAGAATTACTACTTTTGTTTCAAACAAGACGAACATGGAAATTTTATATCCGATAAATAATATCAGTAATTACAATGCTGATAATAATCATAAGACACTTCATCCTTTAGTAAGTGTTATCGACTTTTCAAAAGCTGATGAAAGAAATTGGGGTACTGAGGCTAAAACCATTAAGTTTCAGTATGGGATGTACTGTATTTATCTGAAAGATGTAAAATGTGGTGATATACGTTATGGGCGTGATTATTACGATTATCAGGCAGGTACATTGGTGTTTTTTGCCCCAGGACAAGTGATGGAAGTAGATAATCATGGAATAGCTTATCAGCCTGTAGGGTATGGATTGATTTTTCATCCTGACCTAATCCATGGAACCATTCTTTCAAAGACAATCAATGATTATAACTTTTTTAGTTATAAAACAAACGAGGCATTACACATATCCGAGGATGAACGGCAGTTGGTGTTAGACCTTTTCATGAAAATTGAATCAGAACTTAAACAGCCAGTTGATAAGCATAGCAAGAAGCTTATTGCATCCACGCTTGAATTGTTCCTTAATTATTGTGACCGTTTTTATGACCGTCAATTCATCACACGGGATAACGTTAATAGAGGGATTCTCTTAAAATTTGAAGACCTGTTGAATAACTATTTTTTATCAGAAAAACCTCAAAGTATTGGGTTACCTTCTGTCGCTTATTTTGCAGACCAACTTCATTTATCCGCCAATTATTTTGGCGATTTATTTAAAAAAGAAACAGGCAAATCAGCCAAGGAATACATTCAAGAAAAGATTATAGACATAGCCAAAGACAAGGTTGTTGAAAAAGATAAAACAGTCAATGAAATTGCCTATGAATTAGGCTTTAAATATCCGCAACATTTTACGAGACTCTTTAAACAACGGGTGGGGTGTACGCCAAATGAGTATAAAAATTTAAACTAACAAATTTCTATTTCTTAACAGTATGCAAACTGTAAAACTAAACAACGGCATCGAAATGCCCATTTTAGGCTTTGGCGTTTTTCAAATTCCAGATGCTAATGAATGTGAAAAATCGGTAATTGATGCCATAGAAACAGGCTACCGCCTTATTGATACTGCTGCCTCTTACATGAATGAGCAAGCTGTAGGGAAGGCTATCAAAAATAGTGGCGTAGCGAGAGAAGAACTATTTATTACTACGAAGCTTTGGGTACAAGACACAGGATATGAAAATACGAAAAAAGCATTTCAAAAGTCTTTGGAACGATTGCAATTGGATTATTTAGATTTATACCTGATTCATCAGCCCTATGGCGACATATTTGGTTCTTGGCGAGCGATGGAGGAACTTTACGAGGCTGGAAAAGTAAGGGCTATTGGCGTTTCTAATTTTCAACCAGACCGTGTGATGGATTTATTGATGTTCGGAGCAAAAACGCCTCCTGCAGTAAATCAGGTTGAAACACACCCATTTTGCCAGCAAATTGAAAATCAAGCTTTTCTTCAACAAAATAATATTCAAATCGAATCATGGGGACCATTTGCAGAAGGGAAAAACAACATTTTTCAAAATGAATTGCTTCTTTCGATAGCAAATAAGTATCATAAAAGCGTGGCTCAAATCATCCTAAGGTGGCTTACACAACGAGGAGTAGTAGTTATTCCAAAATCTGTACGTAAAGAAAGAATGGCTGAGAACTTTGATATTTTTGATTTTAATCTTGAATCGGATGAAATGGAAAATATTAAAAGCTTAGATACAAAAACCAGTCTCTTTTTTGACCACCGAAACCCTGAAATCATTCAATGGATGGGAAGTAGGAAATTGGATATTTGAGGGAAAAGAAGGTTAGCGAAAAATCCTTACTATTAGCAGGTGACTTAAGTCACCTGCTAATAGTAAGGATTTTAATTTAATCTTACTCTCTGAAGACAGCAGGATAGGGAATTGTGCTAAGGTTACAATTAATACCCAGGATTTTGCATCGCTTGCTTTTCAGCAGAAGTTAATGCAGCCCCTTTACTGTAAATAGCATCAAGGAATGTTTGAGGAATTGGTCTCAATACATGGTAATCTTTGATATACGTTACAGCCTCTGGATTATACGCTTTTGCTCTAGCCACTAGGGTTTTTGTTCTACTTAAATCTTCCCAACGGTGGAATTCACCACAAAGCTCTCTTGTTCTTTCATTTAATACTAAGCACAACATTTTGTCATACGTAGAACTATATCCCAACTTATTAATTACAGCTACATCTTGGGCTGGCAACGTGGTAGCACTTACAATGTCAAGTGCCGTAGCAGTAGTGGTGGTAGCGATATTATTCGATTCATAATAAGAGTTTTCGGTCATGAATGAATTCATATCAGGGTTCGGAACTAACGCTGAAACTACGTACGCAGCAGCACCATCAGTATAATATGAACGGTCTTCACCACTTTTATAAGCAGCTCTTTTTCTAACAGCATTGATATACGGAAGTGCAGCATCAAAAGAACCTTGTCCAAGGTTTGCTAAACGGATTTTTGCTTCTGCAGCCATTAAATACGTTTCGGCTGATCTTGCCAAAATCTCATCTCTTGTTCCTCTTGTTTCATTGATTGCCAAACGAGCGCCATCAAAATGCTTGCTCAATGATGGGAATCTAACATCAGTCATTAAACTTTTGCCATCAGAAGCGTGAGCAACAAATACTGATGGAATCGTTTTGTTCGTTTTTGAATAAACAATCTCATCCAAGTATTTTGTTTTTGTAAAACGGGTATCGCTTGGACTATTGATTACATACATAATCCCTAAATCACCGTTTACATACTTTCCACTTCCTTTATTAGTTCTGTGTTTGGTTCTGAAACTCTTCCAAAATCTAGAATCATTCACTTGGTCAAAAACATCGTAGGTGAAATAAGTAGGAGCCAAGCGACTATATGGTCTCATACCTGTTAAATCACGCTGCATATAAGGCATATCATCATAACGAGCCGTAAATACTAGGTGATTGAAATTGAAAGTAGTTGCTGTTAAATCACCCGTAAACTGAGCTGAAAGAATTAATTCAGATAGCGACTCATTCGTTCCATTCGGTTTATTGTATGCCCAAATGTCACCATAGTTGGTGGCTAATGGGTGTCTTGCGATTACTTCATCCGAAAGGCTTACCACCTTAGCAAGGTCAGAAGCTTTGGTGGATGTATTCCAAGCATCATTAATTTCACTTGCTCTCGAAAGATATGCTTTGGCTAAATAATGTGCAGCGGCATCTTTGGTAACCTTTGCAGGTGAAGCGCCTGTATTATCCAACAAGTCATAAGCTTTTGTTAAATCATCAATTACTTGAGCATATACTTTTTCAGCAGTCTCACGCGTAAATTCAAGTTCTACAGAAGTACTCACCGTCAATTTAAGAGGTACACCACCGAATTGACGAACCAATTTTAGGTAACTAAACCCACGGAAGAAATAGCCTTCGCCCAATGCCGTTTTTTTGATAGCATTGTTGGTTGAAGTTATCTCTGAGGCAGATTTAATAATCTGATTAGCCAAACCAATGCCAATATAAGAAGCATTCCATGAAGCATCTGCGGCAACAGTATTGGCATTTGAAACGGTAACGATAGATTTCAACCCACCGTCGTAATTATTCCAAGTACCATTAGAAGCATCTCCGCCTACGTGAAATTCGTCAGTACCAGAATTCGTTGTACTAAACTGCATTTCGGTACTGAATGGAACGCTCAATACTTGATTATAAGTTCCTACTACCAATGATTGAATACCTGCCTCTGTATCATAGTAGGCAGACCCTCTTCTGGTAGTAAGTTCTTCATCAAGAAATGTTTTATCACAGGATATGTTCGCAAAAGTAGCGACGATGAAAACACCTGTTTTTATATATTTTAGATATGTCTTATTCATTTTGAATTTGTTATAACGTTAAAAATCAACATTGATACCCATTGAGAAGCCTTTGTTCCAAGCTGAATTTCTTAAATCCATATCTATCCAGTCGATGTTATTGAAAATCATTCCTGGGTTCAATGCTTGTACATAAATTCTCGAATGGCTTAGCCCAATGCTTTTTGAAAATTTATCAGGTAGGTTATAACCCAATGAAATATTCCTGATTTTAAGGAACGACCCATCTTTATAGCCCAAAATCAACGAGTATGGGTCACCAGTACCTGCTGTATAAATAGGCTTTTGATAATCAGAAGTGGTGTTAACTTCTGTATAGTAATTTACCACACGTTGGTTGAAACGACCAGTCAATCCTTCGCCACCTGTGTTAAATAAGTAACTAAATCTTCCGTATAAGAATATTGAAAGCGAAAATCCTTTGTATTCAAAGTTGTTTGTAAAACCCACCAAGAATTTAGGGATAGTACTACCGATGATTACCCTGTCATTGTTGGCATCAATCTTATAGTCGCCATTTTGGTCAACTGGTCTTGACAAACCTGCTGAGAAATTCTGACCATTTGCATTAAATTTAGCCATCTCTGCTTGGTCAGACCCTTTCCAGATGCCATTTGATTGATAGCCATAAATCACCCCTTGACTTTGTCCGATAAACCAGTTGTTGTTGATATCGTCCACTTTTCCATTGGCCAATGTAACGATATGGTTATCCTGCCAAGAACCATTGAATGTTGAACTCCACTCAAAACCTCCTTTGCTAAAATTCAGCGTATTTAAGGTAAGGTCTATCCCTTGGCTGGCAGTTTCGCCTACGTTGGCATAGGTGTTAACAAAACCCGTTACCGAAGGAATCGTCTTTAACAACAATAAATCAGTTGTGCTAGATGTATAATAGTCTAAGCTACCACTAATTCTTCTTTTAAAAATAGAGAAATCAATACCATAATTGAACTGAGACGTTTTCTCCCATGTCAGATTTTGGTTTGCTAAGGTCGTTAGGTTGAGTACCCCAGAAGTAATTGTTCCTCCGAATGGATAAAAAATAGGATTCAAACCACCTTTAGTTGAATAGGGGTCAATCGCAGAGTTACCAGTAACACCCACACCCGCTCTTACTTTTAATTGGTCTATCCAAGTTAGATTAGACATAAAACGCTCGTTGTTCAATCTCCACCCCAAGGCTGTACTTGGGAAAAACGCCCATTTATTGCCTTCTGATAATTGTGAAGCACCATCATAACGTCCTGAAACGGTTACTAAGAATCTATTATCAAAGTCATAGTTGACACGCCCCATGTAAGAAAGGATTTGTCTTTGTGTCAACGTTGAATTCCAAGAGGTTAATGGCAAGTTGCTAGTTGACAAAGCATTCCATTTCTGACTTGAAAAAGGAACGTTATCAGCACCCATACTACTTTGTTCATAGTCGTATTGGGTCTGCGTTTGTAGCGCAGTAATACCAAGCTGATGCTTATTATTGAAGGTTTTGTTATAAGTCAGCATGTTGTCTAACGTATAAGACATCGACTGGTCTTTAATCAAAGCAGCATAACTAGACCCCGTTCTTACTACAGAGTTGGCGTCAAGATATACCCCATCTCTGTTCATTGAAATATCAGGACCAAAATTGATACGGAATTTCAAGCCATCTAGTGCTTTTGTGAATCCACCGAAATTAAATTCTGTATAAAAACTACCAAAAGCCCTTAAATTAATGCGTTGGTCTTGCGAATACTTCTCTTCATTAACAATCGTTTTAACGGCATCATCACCACCCGGCAATTCCACACGCTTTCCAGTAGCATCAAACGGCACGGCATAACTAAAAATAGCTCTTGAACTTTCATAAAGTCCTGCTGTATTTACGTTATTGTTTCTACCCACTGTTGACTGTCCGTACTCATTAATAGAATAAGCAGTATTTAAAGTACCTCCCATTGTAAACCACTCCGTAGGTTTTATATCAATGCTTAGTTTTCCTGAATAACGCTTATATCCTTGCCCTTTAACAGTACCTTGGTTATTAAGAAACCCAAACGAACCATAGGCTTTCATTTTTTCTGTACCACCACTAACACTCAACGTATGCTGAGCTGTCAAAGATGTTTGAGTAATCATTCCTACCCAATCAGTAGTTTCCACTTTCGAACCGTCCCATGTGCCACTAGCCCATCCTTTTTGAATGTTAGCAAAAGCAGAAGGGTCTGAAGTACCAAGGAAGATATCTTTGTCATTTGCTAGTGTCGGCTGGTCACCACGAGGAAACACTGCTGTATTTGAATAATACTTAGACCATCTTCTGTATTCAATATACTGACCAGCATCCATCAACTTAGATCTGTTCTGCAAGGTTTCTGTTGTATAGGCAGTACTAAGGCTGATGGTATATTTACCATTTTTACCTCTTTTTGTCGTAACGATCACTACACCATTAGCACCTCTTGAACCATAAATGGCTGTTGCAGAGGCATCTTTTAGGACGTCAATCGACTCAATATCATTTGGGTTAATATTATCAATACCTCCCGAAATCAATGGAATACCATCTACCACGTATAATGGTGAATTGGAAGCCGTAAGAGAACGAACCCCTCTAATCGACACACTCCCGATTGTACCCGGTCTGTCACTTGATGAAACATCTACCCCAGCAGCTTTACCTTGAATACCTTGCAAGGCATTACTGACAGGTCGTTGATTGATTTCTGCTGAACTTACACTTACAATAGAACCCGTAACATCAGATTTTTTACGCTCGCCATAACCAACAACAACAACTTCTTCCAATGCCTTAATATCATTCACTAACACCACATTAATCACGCCACGTGAACCTACCGCTACTTCTTGGGTTTCGTAACCTGTCGAAGAAATCACTAACACCGCATTACCATCTGGCACCTCAATTTTGAAAGAACCATCAGCACCTGTGATTGTTCCTTTGGCAGTACCTTTGATTTTGATAGCTGCTCCAGGTAGTGCTTCACCATCACTACTGGTTATCTTACCTGTCACTGGCAAAGCAACCGCTACTTTGTTTGGCAACCTTTCTGAATAGGCCAACCTAATACTTTTGGTAGATACCAGACGTGTTTTACCCTGCACCTGAGTATAACAACCAGCAAAAACCATTAGTACACTCACTCTTAGTAATTTTTTTAGCATTGATTTCGGATTTTAAAATGAAACAGTGAAAAAGAAGTGAAATACATAATTTATCTAATATTTTTTTGTCTTTTTCATAAAAGTATTGCCATGTAAATCCCAAACCTTCATGGTGCATCCTGTAGAAAAGGGGATTCTGAATATATATTTATTCTTTGTTAAGTACTGTTTAAACTTAATATACTTCAAAATGTGCAATTCTTGAGGAGGAACGTATAAGCTTAATTAGAAGCAGTTTTTTAGGGAAAGAATATTTTTAAAATCGCTTGAATGGTGGGTTAAATAGTTCAAAATTGACATGGGAAAATCCTATAATCATTAAGCACAACCAACCCATCATAGAGGTGTAATATATTGCACAAAAAAGACAAATCCTGTAGGAAATTAGCGTGAAAGCCTAGCACTTATGTAGTAGTTTTTGGAAGAAATTTACAAAGCATTAAGGAATATAAATACCTGAAAATTTAGCAGTTATTTATAAATTAGAGGTTCAATTACACTATAAAATATCCAAAAAAGGAAAGGTGAAAATAGAAGAAAAATTATAGGAGGGGAGGAGGAGTATTTAATGCGATTAATTAATAATATTTAAGGCATTTAACTAAAAGAACATGAGTAACTTGTTAAGCTAACAAGTTACTCATGTTCTTTTTAGGGTATATGAAATCTTAATAAACAGATTTATTGGTCATAACTATGATAAAAAGGTTGGAATGGTTTAACTGTATTTTTGCTATCTCCGAACAGATTTTTTAGAATAGTAGGCCATGTTTCAGCTGTAAAAGGCAATATCTTAAAATTTCCACTGAACCCTTTGGCATTTTTAAAAGAGTATAAATTATCTGGCCATTCATACTTATTAAAAGTGCTAGATACGTGGGCATTATGACTTACCACAATCCCCTTTTCTGTACGTTCAACGGCAATATTTGCTTTGTTGGCGAGGAGGGCAAACCCATTTCCTTTTGAATCTGTAAAAACTGCACAATCAACATGCTGACGGTTTCCTGCAAAATAAAGGTCATTGCTATTTAGGTGATAAATGCCATAATCGCTTAGTTTTTCTTTGCCAGGATAAGCTGCATAAGGACCTTTTCCTACCCATCTAAATTCGGTAAAGGTTGCTGGAATAAGCATCGAAACGCCTGTTTCTACAGCTTCTTCTTTCCCTATTGGAACAAAGTTGTAATCTACATTGATTTGTCCATTTTCAGCGAAAGTGTAGGCAATATCTCCCGATATTGAACGCTCTTTTGAACTATCAGGAAAAAATGTGTCATTGATAATCAATTGTTTTGCATCAAATGTTTTTACCTGTGTTGTTGGTTTGGATAACAAATACTCAGCCCAAAGTGTATGTTTCAGTTTTGACCTCTTGGAAGGAATCGTCGCATTTTGAGCCATAGAAGGTTTACGACCGACCCTCGCAAATAATCCTTCTGAAATGATTATTTCTCCTTGACTATTTTTAAGCTGAATGCCTCCCGTTTCTTTCACAAAGTCAAAACGATAGTTCTCTGATGTGATGCTTTCACCCGATTTGATAGGTTTTGATGCTTTCGGGGCTGAGATATTCGTTAACCTTTCGTTAAGTTCTTTGGCATGAATAGCATACGATTTTTCATAAAACTGATAGTGTGCGTTGTCTTCAAACATTAGTTTTAGGTAGTGTATCGTAGTCGTGGGCTTTTCGGGTAAACTAGTGGCAATATTCAACACTAAAGTATCGTGTGGCAAACAATTCATAGGAATTGTTCCTGAACTTAACAGACTATTGTCTCCCCAAACCTGCCATTTGCATTTGACGGCACTTAAATTTGTGAAATCATAACGGTTGACCACCTTTACTTGAAAGGTTTGCTTGCCTGATTTAAAGGTCAAATCGGTATCAAGTGCTCTTACAGGAGCATAAACTTTTCTCAGTTGAAAATAATCAACTTGCGGCGTTCTGTCTGAATATACTATACCATCTGTTCCTTGGTTGTCGGCAGTGTCATAAAAGGTGTTTTCTGTCGGCCAAACAAAAGTAGTTTTTTCATCTTTGTTTGGTTTTTTAGGCGATTTACGAAGGATTCCTTGGTCAACAAACTCCCATACTGCCCCGCCCGCTAAGGTTGGGTTAGTATACATAACATCATAAA
This sequence comes from Arcicella sp. GW822-FHT02H01, assembly GCF_058802005.1. Classification (NCBI taxonomy): domain Bacteria; kingdom Pseudomonadati; phylum Bacteroidota; class Cytophagia; order Cytophagales; family Flectobacillaceae; genus Arcicella; species Arcicella sp. GW822-FHT02H01. The sequence continues at coordinate 4,511,267 of NZ_JBXANT010000001.1, forward strand.
TCTCATCAGCTGAATTAAAATCAAGCCCTAATGCGTGGGCATATTCTGTCATAACCAATGGCTGTTTAATAGTCTTTGCTAATTCTCGTAATTCAGCAGCTACTAAATAATGAGGTGCAAGGATGTCTGAGACCATAGGGTGTTTTACCAACATTTCACGAAAATCTGTTGGTCCTTGTGGGAAACAATAGGGACGAGTGGGGTCTAGTGATTTTACATATTCTCCTGTTTTTAGCCCGATTTTTGTGACAGGATTTTCATTACCGACACTCCAAAAAATGATACTTGGATGGTTTTTGTCACGCCAAATGGTTGATTTTGCCCGTTGTAACAAATTAGGCAAGTAAGTAGAATCTTTCAAGTGTTCTTCTCCAAAACCATACGGTACTTCGTCGTCTACATAAAAACCTAAGGAATCGCATAATGCTAATAAGCGTGGATTAGGAGGGTAATGTGACGTTCTAATAAAGTTGATATTGGCTTCGCGCATCAATTTCAAATCGTGCTTTATTTCAGCTTCAGTAATTCCCCGTCCGTTGATTGGAGAAAGGTCGTGGTGGGTTGCACCCCTTAATTTAATCGGCGAACCATTTAATTTTAGCACACCATTTGCCCAAGAAATTTCTCTGATTCCCACGTGTTCACTATATTCTTGTAGGACATTCGACTCGTCTTTTAAAGTCAAGCGAAGCGTATATAGGGAAGGTTTTTCAGCAGACCAAAGGGCAGGGTTATTTATTTTAACTACTTGCGAAAAAGCAATGGTCGATTCCTCTGATGCTTTCTTATCAGGCAAGATTGTGAAAGTATTCACCGTCTTCCCAGCAGCGTTTATGAGTTGTCCGACCAACTTAATATTCTTAGAAAACGATGCGCTGCTTGTCTTTTCTACGTCGGCTTTTATATGAAGGTTGGCTTTCTCTGCCTGTAGGAATGTCTGCAAAAGAACATCTTTGATGTGTACAGGATTCAGACTAAATACCGTAACATCTCTATAAATACCCGACAGCGACCAGTCGTCATTGGTATCGAACTCCCAACCTTTGGGATGAGTTATCACCTTAACGGCTAAAGAGTGTGTTTTACCTGCTGTAACCAAAGATGAAATATCAAAGGTTTGACGGTTGAAAGCACTTGAAAACTCGCCTGCATATTTTCCGTTTACCCAAAAAGTATAGCCAAAGGCGACACCATCAAAGGCAATATAAATGGGACTTCCATTCCAGTTGGTAGGAATTGAAAAATTAGTACGGTATAATCCCGTTCCTTCTTTTAGTTTTTTGTGATAAATGGGTTCGGCAAAACCTTGCAATTCCCAATTGCCAGGGGTTTTAATGTTTTCCCATTGTTTATCATCAAAAGTAGTTTCGTGAAACAAGGAATCACCTTTTAGCTTAGACGAAGGGATGTACTTAAACTTCCATGTTCCATTGAGTGAAATACGTTTTGGAGAATCGCCCTTAGAAGGCATTTGTACCTGAGCCAATAAGCTATTGTAGGTACAAGACAAACACGTGAATGCGATTAAAATAGTGTACTTAAAATTCATAGAAATATTGTTAGCATTAACAAAAAGAAAAAATGAGCATTGTTTCTTCTTTGTCAGAAGAAGCAATACTCAAAATTATGTAGAACACCCTTTTGTTAACTTAAATGTAATTGACCAATCTTTGACCAAAATTATGGACAAGATAATTTGTTGATTATCAGTGAGTTTTAGGAAGATAGAAGCGTGTGTATATCACAGCATTTTAGCGAGTGATTAAAAATGATAAAGACTTTTGCCCTCATGAGTTTTCAAGTCACAGTTTTTAACAAAACCATTTCCTGCAAATTCAAGGAACAATCCTTTTATTTCACCGAGGGGTTGGGTATAAGTGCCTTCAAAAAGAAGTTTGTTATTTACAAACAATGAAACATGCTTGTGATGATTTATTAATTTAACGGTATTCCATTTTCTTAGGTCAATCACAAATTGTGAAAGATTGCTTTTGCTTCCATTAAATACTTGTTCACTAAGGTTGTTCAATACTCCAAAACTACAGCCTTGGTTTACAAACATAAAACGAATTATGCTATTGGTTCCAGCTATTTGAAATTTTGTACTATTACAGTAAATACCATCTTCGTGTAATTTATTCTTAAAGGTAGTTTCAAAAACAAAATCATCAGCATGGTAATTTGTCGGTGTATAATTACACAGTCTGATATACATTCTTCCCACTGTATCCATGCCAGTCTTATAGAGTTGACTGTTATTGATATGAAAAACACTGTCTGTCCCCGTTTTTATAGCAGGGAATTCGTAGTGTCGATTAGGTAAATCTCGTTGGTTATGAAACCCTAGACCAATCCATTTATCCGAACGCACATATACTTTTGTGGTTGCTATGGTTTTACTCTTTGTTTGTAAACTCACTTGAAATATTCCGGGGAATAAATAATTATGTGCCGAGCTTTTCTGTGTAGCATCAACATAAACCCGAGGAGATTTATCGCCAAAATTGACAAAAATACTATCTTTGGTAGAAGGCAATTGCAAATCAAAAAAAACTGTTTGGGGCAAGATTCCTTCTATACGGGCTAATTTAATACTACCAGAAAGGTCATCTGTTGAGGTTAAAATTTTGTATAGAAACAATCCACTAATAATTAAAGAGATGACTATAACCTGTTGATACTTTTTAAAAATAAAGGGGTTGTTTCTTTTGGGTGTATCTTCTACTTGGGGCAATGATATTGAGCTTATTTCTTGCGGAACATATCTGCCATATTTTTTAAGGGCATCAATGGTAGCTTGTTGAGGTAAGTAATCATCATCAACGGAAATTTTTCCAAAAATACGTTTGAGCGTATTTGGGCTGATATTCACACCTGTATCACGCATGATTTCGCGACTAAGATTTGCAAAATCACTATGTTTCCAATCAGTAGCTAAACCATGGTTAAAACGGTTTTGACAGTAGATAATAATATTATTTAACGTTGTTCTTTTATCCATTAAAATGAATAGTAAATAGTTGAGGAGGTCTGGGACTTTAAATAATTAAAAATATCCTCTTCCTTATAAAACGAAAGTACAAGGTACATTTGAATTACAAAAATAATTCAAATGCAAAATTAAGAATACCTCGACTACTGTTATAGGATGCTAATAAAGTATTAAGAACTGTAGCAACATTTGAAGGAGATTTTACTTCGAAAAGAACAAAGGAAGGAAAGCAAAAAAGAGAATTAAAGTAGATTAATCTGAAAGTATCACAAAATTAGTGATACTTTCGACCATATATGACCAAATTGTTTTAACCCAATAACCTAACATTTTTTACTCAGTCAAAAGTTTTACAGGGCCTAATAACCCTGACTTTTGTAAGGACGAGGTTGCACTCCACTTATTATTTTTCGATTGTACAATCCTTTTATTTTCAGGTAAACGGTGGTCGCCAATCAGGCGATTCATCCATGTATTTACGAGTTCAATCTCAATACTATTATTTCCTTTTTTAATCTTTCCAGTAACATTCACCTGATAAGGGGTTGTCCATACTCCGCCTACATATTCACCATTTACTTTTATTTTAGCCATGGCAGTAAGGTCTCCCAAATCCAAATATAACTGCTGACCCTTCAAGAGTTGGTCAATAGTCAATGTTGTTCTATAAATGGCCGTACCAGAATAATAACGTATTCGTTCATCATCGCTTTTCGTCCAGTCTTTCAATTCAGAGAATACCACTGGCTCAGAAGGACCTCGCTTTATTGAATCATGTTCAAATGTAACTTGCCACGGAGCATGAACGGTTGCAAGGGTAGTTTGATCAGGAAAATTTGCATGACGCCCATTCGCTGTAGATTTTCCCTGCTTGCGAAATACAATAAATGCACTACCATCAACACTTAAATGTAAGGGAATTTTTGTAGTACCATTGGCTTGTTCAAAGGCTGGCAAAGGCTTTATAGAGCCACTTAAAGCATCCCACAGTTCGGGTTGAAGTCCATTTACTCGAAATGTTGTTGTAAAATCTACCGCCTTGTCGCTAATGTTTGTTAGGAAATAAATTTCTTTTCCATTTACTGTACGGTGAGTATAGCGTATAGACTCGTTATCAGAAAAACAATCCGTTGTTGTATTAATGAGTTTTAGCACCTCCTCAAGTGGCAAGTCATTGATTATCATTCCCTTTCCATAAGCCCGCTGTTTTACCGAAAGGTCTCCCCACATTTTTTTGGCTAGTGCTTGGATTTTTTGGTCAGCACTCGGATAATCTTGCAAGCTTGGTGATTGGCTAGGAGGTGTCCCTACTATAATAGCGCCATCTGACACTAATTGTTCAATTTTAGCTAATACTTCAGGACGCATTGACTGTTGAGGAGGAAGCACTAGCATACGATAGGTTGTACCATGCGGTAGTACTAACTTCCCGTCTTTGACGGACATATTACGGATGATTACTTCAGCGTTCACATAATCATAATTATATCCTTTAGGCAACTCTGGTTTACGAATACCTGTCATTTTCGGGATATCTTCCCCAATAAAGTAAGCAATGTCAGCTACATTTAACCCCTGCTGTAGCATAAAATTACAACGTTTATGATACAAGGTAAATAAATCCATTTGACTGAACCATGTATTCTTACGATTGAATTCTGTACCAAACCATGCATCTATGCCGGGATAGTCATTTACATAAGGTTGTTGAATATATACATGCAACAAGGTGCTGTTTACTCCTTCAGTAAATGCCCAATCTCCCACTCTTTTTAATTTCTGAGGATAGCTTTTAAAGGATTCATTGTTCTCCCATGAGCCACTGGTAAAAGATTCTGCCCAAACTTTATTTTTTCCATAGATATGTGCTGCCGAAGATGCTCCACGATTTTCGTAGTATTTATCATTGATTGGTCTGTCCCAATATTCTCCACTTATCTCATCCGCCTGACCGCCGTATTGAAGGAATTCTCCTGCAAAACCCGAATGTCCATAATTCTCAAGCCATGTTGTCAAACCATGTTTATGACTTATTGCTGTCAATCCACCGACATAGTCATAAGAGATTTTATCAGCAATTAAACGACGCATATCCCAAAGAAAACGATTTGACAAGTCAATATTTCCGATAATATGTCCTTTCATAACTGGCAAGTACGCGGTAGCATCATATCCATAACGTTGCTTAAATTCGGCTAAAAAACCATCCGTGAAGTTTTGCCCTCCACGTTCATAGCTGTCTAATACTACTACTTTAAATGTTTGACGATTTTTTGCTGGGATACGTTCTAGTATTTGCCCCAGAAAAGCATTAAAATGGCTTTCAAGGTGCGTTTTATTGATTTTATCAATTTCTAAGCCTTCGGCTTCAAACGAAGCTGGACCATTTCGTACATCAATAAATCGCATACCTGTACGCATAATTATCCAATTGCCATTGGGTACATTCCAATTGAGTGTACCATCTGATGCCATATATTGAGAGATATCCAATACTTGGTCTGCTTGGGGCATCTTGATTGTTGTGTCATAGGGAGTTTGAGTTTTCCACATGGCAGCATCCCAAGCAGGGAGACCGCTGATTATTTTTGCCAGCTTTTTTTCCTGCAAATTTTTAATTGCTGGTGTTGAACTCAAAACAATATTGCTGATTTGACTGTCTGTTTCTCCATTTTTATTAAAAATCAGTCTGAATGCTTTCCCTCTCAATTCATCTATCGGTAGCGTAAATGGCGCATAAGGTTCGAATCCTGTTGCCAAATTCTCTACAGTCTGCGCAGAAAAGACGCTAAAAGTCTGTATACTTTTATATTCATTGTTTTCTTTTACCTGCAATTCAACCTTCATGTTGATTGTAGCTGTTGTATAAAATGTAAGGCTACGAATCGTTGAAATATCGGTTAGTTCAATATCAATCATACCCTTCTTTTCGGATAACACATACTTTGATGCGTTAAGAGCAGAAGATTTAAACACTTGAAGATTAGAAGCAGTCAGCTTTGTTTTGGGTAAATCCAATAAATTTTGCTCATAATCAGGTGCCACTGGAATAGCCAATACTTTTACATCTTGAAAAAATGTATCTGGTTTTACCAGTTGCTCTGATAGTTTAACCGGACCTTTTACACGTACTTCAGACGCTGCTAAATAACGCATAGCTTGTTCAGGTTTTACCCATGGTCCACCAGATTGGCTCCACCCTGGACAATTAAAAATACCAATCTCTATCTTTAAATCAGAAGCCGTTTTTAAAGCAGTTTCTAAAACACTCCACCATTCGTCAGAAAAAAACTTCACTTTCCCGAAATATTGTCCTGTAAGGTCTCTTGAAAAACTGGTTCGATTTCGGATATTGGTTCCAATAAATGCCCTATTGATCCCCGCCTTTTTCATTGCTTGCAAATCTTTAATTACTCCTTCCTTAGAAATATGGTCGTTTAGCCAATACCAATAGCAAGCCGTTTGAGTACTTTCTGAAGGGGTAGTAAAGCTTTTTTCAATGACTGTAAAATCGCCTGACTTTTGAGCTTGGCAATAGGTTAAATGGCACAGTATTGTTATCGTTACTAAAAAGTATTTTTTCATGCTGGCGTTTTTCACTGTTGGAAATTTATTGATATCTATTACAAGTCGATGATTATTAGTAGTTTATCGTGTAGAAGCTAGTGGATAAACGCTTAATTTTCTTCAACGATGAGTACTCCCCAAGGTTCTAATGTTAAACGTTCTCCTTTGTTTACTTTTCGGTCATTTGTCAATTCTTTAGCATCCGAATAGTCATAACTTACCGTCTGACTCTGAGCAGAATAATTATAGAAAAAGTGTACTTTTTTTCCGAAATCATTTGTACCCTCTTTGGTGATTAATGGCCAATGCAAATGCTGGTCATGTGTTTTGATACCTGCCCGTTGCATAGCATCTAAAAGAATTTTTTCTTGCAAAACATCCGAAGGACGAGTCCCTTCATAAACTAAAGAACCTTTTCCAAAAATATTACTGGTAATAGCAGGATATTTTCCGTAAAAAGGGTGGTCGTAATAGGCTAATGCCTTAGCAGTTTCTGGAATAATCAATTCAGCCCATTCTGAAACTTTATTATCATTGTCATTCACCCCAAAAGGATTTGTTTTAAGTTTTAATTCTTTGATATTGGCAAACTCCTGATAATAAAATCCACAAACTTTACGGAGTGGTCCTGGCGCAATTGCTGGACGAACCATCGAGTTTTGGTCACAGAAACCGCTTTTGAACATCATCACTACATGTCCGCCATTTTTTACATAATCAGCAATAACTGTTAGCAAGGAGTCAGACGCTACATACAGAGGAGGGACAATTACAAGTTTATAGTCATTCAAGTTTTTTGCATTATTGGCAAAAATATAATCAACCGCCACACTATTGTTATAGAGCGCTCGGTGCATTTGGTCGGTTTGTGAACGATAAGCATTGCTACCATCTTTATAAGGCATAATATTCAAGGCATGATTTGAATCGTAACTAAATAGTATCGCCACTTCTGGTTTAATCTTTAAATTGACTAGGTGTTTACCAATTTTTTTAAGTTCCAAAGCTGTCTTTTTCATTTCATTATACACACGATTGGTATCTAAATCGTGTGATAAAATACCTTTCCAATAGGTTTCTTGCCCATAATGTAAGGAGTGCCAATGCCAGTAAGCCACCATGTTTGCCCCCGAACCAATGTTGGAATAAACATTCAGGCGTACTTGCCCATTGTAGGGTGGAGCTTGCTCTTTTGAATCCCACCCTGTTGTTTGTCCCGTCGTTTCTGTAACGAGGTAGTTTTTATTTTTCACAGAACGCAGATAATCTCCCGCCATAGCATATTCTGCCCCAGAACATTTGTCTTGTGCAGGTGGATATTTGTTCAAACCCAGCAAATCCATACTCTTACTTGTAGCAGGTTTGTCAATTTCTGGAGTCGTCATAAAACAATGCATTACAAACTGGTCAGGGCGTTTGTATTCGCCTACAATGTTGGTTTGCCAAGTCAGAAAGTCTGCAATTACTTTCATTTTATAACGTTCCCATTCTAATTTATAGCCCGTATTGGTTACATCATCTCTTTTCGGAAATTCATCCCAGTTATTCATGGTCATTCCCCAGTAATTAAGTCCCCAAATCTTATTAAGGGTTTGCGTAGAACCGAATTTTTCTTTGATGTAATTAACAAAGCCCACATGAAATCCATGATTATTTGCTCCTCTTGTAAGAGTTTCATTATCTACCTGATAGCCGATAACGGCAGGATGTTTTGAATAATGACCAGCAATTTTTCGGATAATCCGTTCGGAATAAAATAAAAAAGAAGCATTGGTAATATCAATATTCTGACGGATGCCATAATTTGCTTTTCGACCTTCAGTATATTCTATCAATATTTCTGGGTACCGATGCCAAAGCCATGCTGGTATTGAATAAGTAGGCGTACCGACGATAACTTTGATATTAGCCTTGTGAAGCCTATCGATAATTCTATCCATCCAAGCAAACTCAAACTTACCTTCTTGCGGTTCAAAGCCACTCCATGAAGATTCTGCTAAACGAACTACCGTAACGCCTGCATCTTGCATCATTTGTACATCTTTTTCTAAGCGGTCTTCCGTAGGCATATACTCGTGGTAATACGATGCACCATAAAGGATATTATCAAATTTGATTTGAGCAACGATAGGCTGACTGAGCGATAATAGACTAAGAAAGGTAAATAGTCTTAACTTATTCTTGAAGATTGTTTTGAACTGGATGGACATATTAAATACTGTTTGAGTGTTAAATTTAATGAGTAGAAGTCCTCATTTTAATTCAGCAAAGAACAAGAAGAAGACAGTTAAAAGGCTTGCCTTATTGGTTCATTTTTTTGCCCTAATGTACATTTCTACTGTTTTCCTGCTGTAGGAGAGCATGAAACAAAAAAATAGTAGGATATTCACGTCATAATTTTACTTGCTCATGCTGTTAAGAATAATTTATGAATCACCCCTGAACAGATTTGTCAATCGGATAAGTCCTAAGTTCATTGTGTTAGGCTTATTATTTTTTCTTTCTTTATTTAGCAACGCACAACAAGTTCCTGTAAAATTCTCTCACTTAACGGTTGATAATGGCTTGTCGCATACCGATGCCAAAGACATTAAACAAGACAATTTGGGCTTCATTTGGATTGCTACACTTTTTGGATTGGATAGATTTGATGGATATTCAATAAAATCTTTTTACAATAATCTTGAGTCCAAAAACAATGCTTTTAGAAATAGGATAAGAAGTCTGTACCCCGATGAAAACGGAAATGTTTGGTTAGTCACGGATGATGGGATTCAATGTTTTGATGCCAAGCATGAACGATATTTGAACTTGAAAACCAATACGCTACAAGCTCAGAACTTAGGCTATAGCAAAATAATCAAACGGAAAGATGGCACCTTGTTTACCCTTAAATCAAATATACCCTTGATTCATTATATCACTAATGAACAAGTAAAGATCTTGCCTATAAAATATCCAGAAAAAGAAAAGTTTCATGATGCCGTTATGGATACTCAGGGGAGAATCTGGCTTTGTAGTAATCGGGACATTTGGGTATTAAGTACAGATAATAAATTTCGTCAAGTTGTCAGTTTTTCAAGTTTACAGGAAAAAGGACCTATTGCTCAACTGTTTATTAATACAAAAGGAATGTTATCGTTTGTGTTCGGACAAACAATAGGTACTACTAATTTATCTGTTCGTCAGCCTGATAATGATATTATCAAAAACGATGTTAAGGTTATCAACCAATTTAAGGCAACTCAATCCCTCATAATTAATGATGTGGTACAAGATGCATTTCAACACTATTGGGTGAGTACAGACGAAGGACTTCTTTTATTAGATGCTTCTTTAAAACCTTTACAGGAAATTCATGCGACTAGTCTTCCAAATGGATTGAACACGAATCGACTTGCTAAGTTATTAATTGACCGCACACAATGCTTATGGGTTTGTTCCATAGGAGGTGGAGTGAATTATATTGATTTAAACGCCAAACGTTTTTATACCTTACAACATAATCCTGAACTAAAAAATACGCTCTCTGGGAATCATATTCGAGCCATTTTGGAAGAAAATGAGCATATTCTTTGGATTGGCACGCATGAAAATGGACTAAATCGTTATGACCTTCGCACAAAAAAGTTTAGCACAATTGATAAAAAATCAACACCTTTAGCTCTTCGTAGTGATGTAATTAATGCGCTAACACTTGATAAAAAGGGGAATTTATGGATTGCGACTGATAAAGGTATTGAAATTCTGGCAAAAGATAGAACAACACTACTCATTCCAAAAGGGGCTCAGAACTTTCCTACCTACAGCATCCAAAGCCTTGCCACAGATATTTTTGGAAATATATGGTTTGGGGCTTTAGAAAGAAATATGGGCAGAATTACCTTAGATAGTCTGGGAATCTATCGAGTGCAATATTTTAGCCCAGCTCATTTTATTTTTGCCGATGCTAATAGCCCTCAGGTATTTGCGGCAAGTATGCACGGCATTATTCATTTTGTGCTTAATCAGCAAGGAGGAGTCAGTCGTGTATTTAGGTATAAAAACGAAGGAAGTGTAAACCCTATTAGTTCAAACTACGTGTGGCCTATCAGAAAGAGTTCAAAGAATGTTTTGTGGGCAGGGACACTAGGAGGAGGATTGAACCAAATCATCATAGATTTAAAAGGCAATTATCGTGCTGTTTCATATAGTACAAAACATGGTATTTTTAATGATGTAGAGTGCTTAGAAATAGATAATAATGGAAATATTTGGCTAAGTGGACGAGGTTTGGAAAGATTTGACCCAAAGACCAAAACAACAACCAACTATGATTATTATGATGGACTCCAAGGTAATAGTTTCAAAGTCGGAGCATCATTGAAAGGGAAAGACGGACGTTTGTATTTTGGAGGAATTAATGGGCTCAACTATTTTTATCCAGACAGCATTTATACCAATTCCATTCAGGCAAACCCTGTTTTTACAGGGCTATTAATCAATAATGTAAAACAAGAAGATACTATTCTTTCAGAGGGTATCTATTTTAGTAAAAAAATCGCACTCAATTACCTACAGAATAACGTGGTAGTTTCGTTTTCGGCAATGCATTATGCTAATCCACTTAAATGTAAATTCCGATACAAATTAGAAGGACTTGATAAAGCATGGATACAGACCGATGGGAAAAATCCAAAGGCAACCTATAGTAATTTAGCGTATAGTGATTATACGTTATTGTTACAGGCGACAAACAATGATGGTATTTGGTCTTCAAAGGTAGCAAGCTTACCTATTTCAGTGACTCCTCCGTGGTGGAAATCATTTATTGCCAAATGGATTTATGCATTGCTGATACTGGCAATACTTATCAGTATTTATCGCTATCAATTAAAATGGTATAGCCTAAAGCGAGCAATTGAAATTAGAGATATAGAGGAACAAAAACGAACTGCAATACATCAACATAAAGAAGAGTTATATCAGCAACAAGTACAATTTTTTACCAATATTTCACATGAATTTAGAACACCTCTTTCTCTTATTATTGGCCCACTAGAAAAACTAAAAAAAGAAAATAAAATAGCAGACTGGGGCAATACCTTTCATGTTATGTACAAAAATGCCTCAAGGTTGTTAAGCTTAATTAATGAATTAATGAACCTACAAAAGGTGTCAGATAATATAATTCAGTTACAAGTTCAACCGATACAGACGAGCGATTTTGTAAGTGATATTGCTAATGAATTTGAAGATTTGGCAGAAAATAAGGGAATAACATTTAGGTATAAAAACGACAGTCCAGATAGCCCTCAATGGTTTGACCTCCAGATTGTAGAAAAAATAATACTTAATTTATTGTCAAATGCCTTCAAATATACAGCTGAAAATGGCGAAGTTACTTTTTCCATTTTTTCTGATGCAACAAATATTAAACAACGGTTTAATAATAGTATTGCAATCGAGAGTCCAGTCAAAGCGAAAAAATATACCTATTTCTATATTCAAGATACAGGTATAGGAATATCTGAAGAATTTATGCCCAACATATTTGAACGATATTATCGAGTAAGTAATGAACATACAGGTTCGGGAGTAGGGTTAGCATTAGTAAAGAGCTTAGTATTGTTGCATAAAGGAAATATTTATGTCAGTAGTGAAATCGACAAAGGAACAAATATTCTAGTGGCCTTACCTTGTGATGAAGATGATTATACCACAACTGAAAAGAAAGACACTAAGCCCAGACAAGGCTTTTTAGAAAAAACAGAGCTTGATACTAGCTTATTAAATGTTACGATTACCACAAACTTGGATGATATTCAACAAGAACAGGTTGAGCAAATTTTAATCGTTGAAGACAATGAAGAATTAAGGTTGTTTATGCGTTCGGTTTTATCACAAAAATATATCGTTCATGAAGCTCCAGACGGGCTTTCTGGGTTTGATTTAGCCAAGGAACTAATCCCTGACCTGATTATCAGTGATGTAATGATGCCTTTATTAGATGGAATTAGCCTTTGTAAAATGATTAAAGATGACTTTGAAACCAGTCATATTCCTTTTATAATTCTTTCTGCAAAAGATGCCCTAGAAGCTAAAATTCAAGGGTTGAACTTTGGGGCAGATTATTATTTTGCCAAGCCTTTAAGTATAGAATTGCTTTTATTAACGATTCACAATGTTTTTGAGCAAAAAAGAAAACTTAAACATAAATACACTACCGATTATTACGCAAAAGCATCTGCCTTGACACAATCTACCAAGGATAAAGAATTTTTAGATAATTTTCTGAAATTGATAGAAGATAATATTCAGTCAGAAGAAATCGATGTAGAATACATCTGCGAACATTTTTGTATTAGCAGAACCGCCTTGTACAACAAAATAAAAAGCATTTCTGGACAGTCTGTTGGAGAATTCATCAGAACGATTAGGCTTAAAAAAGCAATTCATATTATGACACATGAACAAGTAACCATCAATGAAGTAGTAGAACGCATAGGTTTACAGAGCGTATCTTATTTCTCTAGGGCTTTCAAAAAAGAATTTGGGAAGTCACCTTCTGTATTTATTCAAGGATTGAAAGGTAATTGAGATTGAAGTAAAAGAAGGTAATTGTAATATTGACAAGAGAGAAGATTTACTTTTCTGTACAATAAACAGAATATGAAGGTAATAAAACAAAAAAATCTACCTTTTGTGGTAGATTTCTGTTCAAATATCATTTATTTGATTGTGTAGAGAGTGAGGGTCTAATTGAGTGTCTGAGAATGAGCGGGTTACATCTTTGTGTAACGTCCTGCCTCCAGAAATGCCACCAGAAATTTCAAAAAAAATATCGCATTATTATTTATGCAAAAATTTTTCCTGTTATTTCTGGGTAAAAGAAAATTATTCTTCCCTTTTCTGCATTTTGCTCTACTGGAACAGGTCTAAGCTTTTTTCCGTTAAAATTGTTGCTTTCCACTAAATTCCATAACCGTTCCTGATTCTTTAATAACTCTTGATTGTTTCTCAGAAGAATTTCATTTTCTCTTACTACAAATTGATACAATTCATCAATTTTTTCATTAGTTGTAATTACTAAATCTTTTTGCATTTCTCCTTTTCCGCTGACTAGCCAAAGTGCATCAATTTGTGGGTATGCTTCTAAAGTGTCTGCCAAGATTTCTGCACCTGGTTTACTTCTTCCAGAAACAATTGAAGCAATCGTTGCTGTAGGTCTGTTAATTTTCCTAGCAAATTCAGTAGCATTTTTTGATAGTTTTTCAATCACTAGTTCATACCTTTGATTAATTGTCATTTCCATAACATATTGATTTTTAAGTATTTGTAAATTATATTTTAAATATTACAAAAAATAATATGTAATATTTTGTTTTTATTTGTAAATGTTTTCTATATTTGTATAGAAATAAATCATTTAAGCATTATTTATACATCAAATATAACGTAATGACAACTTAAAAATACATCACCCCTACATTATTTTTTAATATTTTTTTTAAATGTTGAAAAAATTATTTTTTGGGAGATGCAATAATTTGTAAATAATTGAATTTTATGAAACAAATAGATGTGCTTTTGCAAATAAAATCGCTTCAAAACTCTGATAAGAGAAGGGTTGAGAAAGCATATTATGCTCTTTTCAAAGAGGCTTCTCCATACAGATATAGGAATATTGTATCAATTGGGTCTCAAGAATTTGATTCTTTAGAACGAGCAGCTCTTTCAAATTTGTTTATTGAAATTAACGGAAAGTGGCAATTAAATGCCTCACCTGAGTTTTTCGAACTAATTGGTGAAGAAATACCGATGACTGTGCAATGAAACAAGATTTAGTACCAATCAATGAAAATACGCAACTAATTGTAGGTAAAATTTACCATGATTTAATATACTAGAAAGATAGTTTAAATATAAAATTTGAGAATTAGTTGGTATAATATATAGGCTGAGCCCAATTGAATATTAATAAATGCCATAAAAGTAGAGTTAGAGATTATTTTTTGCGGAATTATAAAGAGTTTGGAGCAATGATTAAGTATAGATATATTGCTTGAAAACCTTTAAAATATCGTATATGGAAGACTTATTAAAATTTGTATCCTCGGCGTCCTCAACTCGTTCCAAGGCTTTTATGTTTATCTGGCGAATACTTATAGCTATAATTTTGACCAATAGATATATGAATAATAATCATTATTATTTTACCTATGCTGATATTTCTCTTAAAGAAGTCATAAGGTTTATATACAGCTTAGAGTTTGTCATTGTTGTCTCAGTTTATCTTATAATGATATTTATATTCTTTTTGCTTATTAGGTTTGCGGTAATTATATTTTCTTTGATATTTAACAAATCTCCTAGTGAGCAATATTTAAATAAGATTTTCATCTTTTATATACATTCCATAGATTCGAAAGCTTATTTTAAGGATAAAGAATCTTTAGAGACTGTCCAGCAATTAGCAGAAGAAGTTAAACATATAAAAAATCCAATATTTGAATTTTTTGAAGACAGATTAAACGTCTTATTAGCTAATTCATTTTTGATTCATAGTTTAAGTGATATAATAAAATCACATGAACTTTATAAATGGTGGTTAGGTTTGTTGTTTGGCTTAAATGATTTGTTGCTAATTATTGGAATAATTATATTTCTAGTTTTAATATATTTAAACACTGCTTATGAAGCAATAATTAGATGGATTGTAACTGTTTCAAATAGGGGTTTTTTATAAAATAATATTAATACCAAAGCCCACAATGTGAGAGTGGGCTTTGGTAAACTTACTAACCAATAGAAATATTGATAGTAGGTTTTGTAACGAGCTTGTCGATTACATACAGTCCAAGTATTACAATAATTCCTGTAACTACTAAGGCTGGAATTCCTACAAGAGTAGTACTAACACCTGCGATAGATAGTTGTACTACTTTGCTTTGGGCTAGTTTACCCATGTTATGAAAAACAATGTCTTTATAGTAGGGAGTTAGATTCCCTACTAATGCCTTTGTTAGTACAAAATTAGGCTATTTTTTATTGTATCTCTAGTAAGAAATAAGGGTTACATTTTGATTTTTTATCCAGCAGATTAGAGCAGTGGTAGCTCGCAGGGCTCATAACCCTGAGGTCACAGGTTCGAGTCCTGTATCTGCAACCTAGGTGTAGAACATAGAATATAGGTGGCGGGATGCCTATCATCCCGCCCACATTGTGGAACGCACTCATAATATGAATTAACAAAGGGGCTTAGCCCGATTTAGAGAGGAAGTGGAAAGCTATATCCACATGATGATAAATCAATCAAATGAGGGAGAGGATAGCACTCCCTCAAAACCGATAAACCATGAACATATCGATTGATTTCCCTGACAATGCAGCTAGCTTTTTAGTAGGCTTATTACCTGTTTGCTTGATTTTGATGGCTTTTTTGGCTGGTGTTGCACTAGCAGAAAAACATTTTTCCAAAGAGCTAACCCATGACTTGGATGATTAGAGAGATATTCAACTTTTTAGGTTATCTTATTTTAGCCTTTATGATGGGCTATATCTGTACAGCTTTATATCATTCAAATAAACGAAATTTTTGACACATGAAATACTTACTAGGTATCATAATCATTTTTCTTTTGATTGGTTCACTTTTTAGTGAATCCTTTATGTTGGCTGTAGGCTGTTTAATCACAGCATTTTGCTTGATGATTTACGCTATCATCAAATTTACACCCATGCAATAAGCGATATTGTTAAATAGGTTTAGAGGTAAGATTGTAAATCCCCTGATTCTGTCGGGGGTATTTATCCTCTACGAATAAACCTTCAAAAATAAATTAGTGGTTAATAATATCAAATTACTCCCGATGTATTGTCGGGAGCTAATTTTCACCACGAAAGATTGATTTTATTTGATAGGACATAAACTGTACAAGGTTTATACTGTAAAATCCCCTGACAATGTTGGGGGTATTTTTAAAAGTAAAATAATATTAAAAGGTGATGTCTAGGCAGGTGCACTTGCTTAGTCTGGGAACATGAAATGGCGGTTTCATTTAGGGGAGTTCGATTCTTACCCATCACCACAAAGGCAGTAGAGTAAGTAACAGTAGTTTGGGTACAAAGGGAGGTGTGAGAAGCCTCCCTGAGTTAATTTTCAATTTTCAAACACATTTTTCAATGACAGTTAAAGCAAAGTTTAAATGCAATTCTGTGACCAATTTTGGTACTCAGAAACAAGCAAAATTAAGTGCCATTTATGGCAAGGATGGTGAAAACAAAGATTTTACCAATTTTACTCCAGCAGGTGAGCTTAGTATTACAATTCAGTCAGATGCACCTGCATCAGAGTTCTTTGTTCCGAACAAGGACTACTATTTGACATTCTCTGAAGCAGATAACCCAGCTAACAAAGAAAATTAAGATTAACGCAATGTGAGGTGTATGGGAGTGTATTGTAGCACTCCCTTCCTTTTGCCTTATTGATAGCAGGGATTCACCGCAAACCTAAATTTTTGTAAAATGTTAGCATCACAACAAAATATAACAATTTTACCAACTTCTAATTTTAAGAATAAGGCAAAATCTGTTAAGACTGGAAACTCGTATTCGCTTTCTCCAATACACGAGCGGTATCGTGAGTTCAGGGAAACGTATAATTCAACACGTTCGGATTTAAAGACCAAAATACGGCTCACTAGAGATAGTGTTGCTAACAAGATTTTGTACGCATTTTACAATAAGTTTTATACCGCAGAAATCAAGCGATGGGGAGATAAAAACCCCGAAATGTTGCCATTTTTATCGTTAAACAACATTGATTTAAAGGAACGTGTAGGCGTAGAAGCCAATTCAACCGCATGGAGAGCTCTTTCATTTTTGACAAAGGTTGACCTTGGTGAAGGAAAAGGTGTACTTATCAAGAAGATTTTCAATGGTTATTACCAAGACTACACAATTTTCATAAACCCATGGATTTTGACTGGTCAAATTATCGAAAATTGGGGTACAAAAGCGGAAAAAAGGTGGCAAAAATCTCAGAATTTTGGAACAGAAAACCAAGCCCCCCTTTCCCCTCTGGTTGCAAATTGCAATCCTCCTTTTATTAAAGGAACAATCCTAAAGGATAATACTACTACTAGTCCTAGTGGAAAAGCGGATAACTTTACAGTTGCAATGGAACAAGAAACAGGAACAAAGGCAGAGAGTGAAACTCCTACGATGAATCCTTACCTAAAACGCTATTTGCAGGGCCAAAAAGACCCAAAAAGTACACAAACGGCGGGTGATTCTCAAAATGATATAAAGCCCCGTAGCGAGCAAATAAAGGGCAAATACTTTGATAAGTCCTCTTCAACTCAAAAGAATGGTGTTGGAGTTCCAGACAGCAAAAATGTGGAAAACTCTGTGGAAAACGCTAAAAGGCAGGTAGTTAGAGCGAAATCTATCGAATTGACCGTAGATTTTTACCGTTTTGCCATGCCGATTTTGTATCCAAAACACCGTGACAGCTCAAAAGCACAGCAAAAACTAATTCTCAACACGATATGGATTAACTGGTTTAAACCTTATGTTGATAATCCTCTTTGTACCTCTAGCATTTTGGACGCATTGTTTGAAGATTTGAAAGAATTGGTGGTAATAACACAACAAGAACTTGATAGTAAGCCAGATAGCTACATACATGCTAATCCAGCAATCTTCTTTGATAAGCAAGAATTTAAGCATGGATTAAATAGAGCTTATGAAAAATTCAAACAACTAAAATGGAATAAGGACAGGAAGATTTTAAGAAAAGCACAGTTATCTGTCAAATCAGGAAAAGTCCCTCCAGGAATAAAGAGTATCAAATCGATGATCGATTTAATTAATTACTGGAAGATTCACATTGATAAAATTTGTGTCAACAAACAATTGATACTTAAATCTTTCAATGTGTTTTTGACAAACCCTAAGAATCTTTCACCAACAGGGTTAAAATGACGATTTTGGAATAATTAACCACCAATCAAACAAAATGAGTGCCTCAACCAAAGAAAGACAACCAAGCCCTGAAAATTCACTATACAGAGTTTGGTTAATACTAAAAAATAACGATACAAGGACACATTACAGTTTTATCAATCGCCTGAATCCTAAAAAATCGAAAGCATACATAAAAACAATTCATGAAAGAATGAAAAAAGTTGGGGTTGGGTATGCTTGGCTGATAGATAACCAAACTGATGAACTGCTCGAAGTATTTGACGAAGACCACTGGCGACAACCTAATGAATATGAACATTACCTTTTTACCACTAACAAGAAACCATGACAAGTGTCCGTAATAAAATAGACCAAGAAGCAGTTTTTGCCCTATTCGCTAAAGGCAAAACAGCGGCAGAAGTAGCGAAAGAATTATCGTATCCATCATCGACAATGCGACAATATCGCTCAAAATGGCAACTAGAAATATTAGACAAAGCAAAGAACCTATCAAACACCAAAACGGACGAAACGACAGTAGCACAAGATGAGCAGATTAGTAGCGATAATTTGACATTAACACCTGATAAAGAACTGGTTAATCCTATAATTAGTAGCATTTTAGTATCGCAAGATGAGCAAAAAAAAGATAAATCATGGTTGATATTAATTAACATAGGATTGATGAAAATCTACAGTATTAGTAGCGTTTTTAGTGTACTGATACAAATGCACGACATTCATATTGTCGCTTTTTGTGTCGCTATCGTCGTAGTTTTTGCACCGCTAATCATGCTGATACAAAACGTTAGTAGCACGCTAAGAATTTATGCTATACTGATAATGTTGATAGTGTTTGCGATACAAGTGTTGTTCTCAGCCATCAACTTTAATCTAAAAGTTTCATCAGATTTTATGGCTTCAGTAACGCAAGTAACGACACTCCAGAAGCCCAATTTTGTATTAACGATGGCATTGCTGATGCCAACCTTGGAGTTACTTTTTGAAGTGGTTTATCTTAAAATTAAATATCCTGCTAACTAAAACTATCATCATATTTTAATCTCCAAAATTATGCTGAAAAAAGATATTACAATGGTTGAGTTATTCGCTGGTACTGGAGGGTTCTCCTTAGGTTTTAAAAATGCTGGATACAATATCAAGCAACATTATTTTTCAGAAAAGAATAAAAATGCCATTGCCAACTTTAAATATAATTTCAATGAATCTGAATTTATCGGCTCAGTTGCCAGTGTTTCCTCCAGAAACTTTTTCAAACCCGACGTTCTCACTTTTGGAAGCCCATGCCAAGATTTCTCAATGCTTGGAGGAAGAGATGGGATTGACGGGAAACAGAGTGTTCTTATCTTCGAAGCAATTAGAATTATTACTGAAACCCGACCAAGCGTTTTTATCTGGGAGAACGTTAAAGGAGCTTTCTCCAGCAATTCTCGCAGAGATTTCTTCGCAATCCTACAAGCGTTTGCCAACATTGGGGGTTATCGGATTGAATGGCAGTTGCTTAATACAAAGTGGTTATTACCCCAAAATCGAGAGCGAATCTACCTTATCGGACATCTTGATGGACGAAGTTTCCCCGGAGTATTTCCTATCACAGAGTCAGATTTTGGGTTTACTGAAGGGGCAGCAGACACCCCAATTATTAGAACGATTGCGGCAGGAGCCAAATCAGGAGGACACCACTCTTCTATGACATTAATCAAAGAGCTTTCCAATAAAGGGAATTTTGGCTTAAAATCAACCAAACAACAAGATAGAGTTTATGACCCGACAGGGATTATTGGAACATTAGCAAGTAGTAGATTGGAAGATAAAGCAAAAATATTGACAGTTGGTCGTGGATTTACCAAAGACAATCTTAAAGATTATGTGGGTACAATAACTTCTAATTCGTTTGAGCAGAATAGTCATATTTATCATCACAATACTATTAGAAGATTGACAGAGATAGAATGCGAGCGATGTCAAGGATTTCCAGACGATTGGACAAAATATGGATTGTACAGAAAAAGAGGAAAAGAGTTTGTACAAGAAGTAGCAAAGACCAATCGCTACCAAATGATTGGTAATGCAGTTTCTCCCGGTATTGTAAAATTAATTGCCGAACGATTAAACATTATTAAGTAGCATGAGCGGGAATAAATCAACCATTCATTGAAAAAATTAAAACCAATGGCAACAAAACAATGGCTAACTGCCTATCAGGTAAAGCATTTGCAGTTAGAAGGAAAACTACCAAAAGAGGACTATCCAAGAGCAATTGAAACCTACCAGAAGAAAATTGATTTTTTGGATGAATGTTTGAAAGAGGCATCACCCTTTGATTATCAAACACTATTTGAAGATAAAGAACGCTTCATTTTGCTTCAATCAATGCTCAAAGCTTCAGTAAATCGAAATACGGATGAAATTGTATTCTCCAAATTGCAAGTCAACATAGATTTCATCAGAACTCAAAAATAATTAGAGAAATGAAAATTGGACAAATATTTTATTCAAAATGGCTAAATGACCAAATAGATAAGACAAGTATCCCAATTGAAGTAAAAAGAATTGATGAAGCCAATGACGTAGTGATTGTTGATTGGAATTCTGGTGCTGGTTACGATGCATGGGTTTTATCACACTGCCAAACAGCATTTAAAATAGGAGAATATTCAAACAAACCATTCAAGTAGAAGAACAAATGAAGAAAATTAGTGACGTATTCGTCAACCTTGCAATCGTATTGCTATGTTTTGTATTTGTTATGAGAATTATCCAAGGTTGTGTTTCAGAGAGTAAGAAGGATGAAACACAATTGCCTAATTCAAATCAAACTGTAAAAAAGTATGAATCACTATACTATATTTTAGCTCAGCGAGATAGTATAAATCGCTTGATTTTGAAAGATAATTATACAGATGGCTTACATCAAATCATAATAAAAGACCCTAAATAATAACATCATGGCATTTATACAAGAATCACAAACACACGAGGATTTGATAACTATCTCAGTACTTGAAAGAGAAAAAGATGAGACTGTAGAACCTTGGGAAATAATCTATTTAGAAACATCTTTTAAAAGAAGTACTTGTACCCCAAGAGAACTCAGAAAGCTAGGTAAATGGCTAATTAACGAAGGTAAAAGAATAGGGCGTGAGTATAATTCCAATGGCAAAAAAAAGAGAACCAAAGATGCAAAAATCTGAAGTAATTAAAGGTATGTGGGTTACCTACTTTCCAATCATAAAAGCAGATGGCACCAAGTTAAATGAATTTAATACAAGGATAACGTCTGACGTATTTGAAACCAAAGATGGAATATCAGTTGTGATGATTGAAGGCAGAAGAGGTTATGTATAAATTTCCCATCTTGAAAGCGTTGAACCATCAGAATCAGAAAACCTTTTAGAATTAAGTAAAATGAATAAAACTCCCAATTTTGGTGAATGGATTCCCATTTCAGACAATATCCAACCCAAAGATAAAACAGCAGTAATTGTTGCTACCAAAAGTAATAGTGTGATGGAAATGTATTTTGTGGAGAAAGAATTTATGTATCTAGATTCTAAAGGAGCATACACATTTAAAACTAAAGAAGTTACCCACTGGATGCCAATGCCAAACCTGCCTAATCAATAATCAGATGCCAAAAGTCAAAATATTTTATCCGCAATACTCAAGTACGCTACTCATCCATCTCCATTTTTCTTATTGTTGTCATATTTGCAATCGAACGAGCCGCTTCATCAACAGTCATTAAGTTAGCTCTGCCATTTGGAGTATTTTTAACATTAAATAATCCTTTAACAGCCCTCCTTGTTTGGGGGGAAAATGATATCAGTCCTTGTCTCATTTGCTCAGAAAGTACATGCATATTGTATTCAAATTCTTTACGACTATTCGGCATTAGCTTTCTTGTTAAATCTTTCTTGTTCAAACATATTCAATGTGTTTGCTAATAATCTTGTCGATTCGTCAATCGTCAAAAAATCTATTCTCCTATTTGGAACGTATTTTAGGTTTAAAAGCCTATTTATTATTTTTCTATCAGGAGGTATTTTAAACGTTTGTTGTATAATCCCTTCCGAAAGCAAATTGATATGCTTTTCAAACTCTCTTCTGCTTTTTGGGGTAATAATCATAATATTTCTTTTTGCTCCAATACATCAATATACTTAACATCATTTCGATTCGAAACTTGCCAAATTAATTTATAATTAGTCTTGAGAGTAATGAAATCCACTGATGAAACACTTAGCGTATAACTTGATTTCAGAGCAACTCCAAATTTATATTGTTCCCAATTTCTCCCTCTTCTCCAATAATTTAGTTTAACATTATTATTGGCTTTAGGCGATAATAATGTTATTGTATCAAGTGGAATAGAGGGAATGAGCTCTCCACCAATTACGTTCATTGTATCTTCGCATTGCGCAATAAGAGGAATTACATCATCATCCATTTCCTCTAATACAGAATTAGGATAACTATTTGCTTTGAATCTAATCCAAGGGTAATACTGGTCACTGTTCCAAAAACTCTTAATTGGAATTAAAAAAGCTTCAAGTTCCAACACATTATCAAAATCTCTCCGATTCTTTGAAAACTCTGAACTATAATAGTTTATTAATAACTCTTCATCTGCTAACAATTCTGTAATTTTAATCTCCCCTGTTTTAAAGAATTCTTTAATAGTATTTTCGATTTTTTCTCCTTTATTATCAGTTATATTAAGACTTAACCTGTTCTCTGCAAAGGTTGGCTGATAGAACCTTAAAATTGAGGAGACCTTTTCTCTATCCTCCCATATTACACATGACATAATTGCCACATTCAAAGAATACCGTAGAATTGTATCAAAATCAGATACTAATTGAATATCATTATAGTTATTAAAGGTTCTATCAATATATTTACTTGCTTTTTGGGAGTCCTCTATTGTTATAGGTACATTAATTTTTACCTGTTTCAAAATAGTTTCACAGAATTGTTTCGTCAAAATGCCTAAGGCATTTAATTCATATAAATAATCCTCAATAGGTTCTAAATATTCTTCTTCTAAAAATACTTCGCCTCCATTTTTTTTGTGTTTCGAAAAAGTTAATTTAAATTTATCTAACCAAATATCTGCCTCTTGTATACCATGACTTTTAACTCCATGTAATGATTCTAAAAGTGATTGACGAATCATAAAATGAGGTATTTCAATAACTTTATTTCCTTCCTTTTCTAGACAAATTTTGAATTCTTTCCAATAAACACTTGGATTCAAGGTTGAAATTTGGTGAAGTATTGAAGCTGAAATTTCTTTGGAAATCTTATATCCTTCAGTAAGGATTTCACGTACAAGAGTCGGTATTACAGTAGCTGGCTGTTTAATTCCAAGCCAAACAATAATTTCAATAGTTCTATTTTTTAATATTAAAGATGGATGATTCAATAACCAAATTAAGAAATCTAAAAGAATCTCTTCTTGAACGCAAGAATCTGAAAGATTTCCACTTACAGCAAGCCAATTATAATCATCATATTTGTCTTTTGGTGTTCGAACCAGCAAGTCTATGTGTTCAAGAACAGCAGAGAGAATATCCTGTTTTTCTCCTTCATCTTTAATATTTTTGAGTAAGCGAATTATATTATTTGCGATAACCCATTCTTCACTATAAGGCTCATTTATGATTAAACTGCTTATATTAGTTATTAATTCGCTTGAATTTGTATAAGTTTTTGATAAAAGACTCCGTAACTCATCAATTTTGTGACTATAATTTGAAGACCATATACCATATTTTTCTTTTTGAACGATAGTAAGTGCACTAATAATTACTTTTCTCGCTCCTGATATATTATCCATTTCAAGGTGCATAAGAGCTTCTTTTTTAGCAATCATAAGTTTGTCTAAAGGATCATCCTCATCTTTGTAATTACTTTCACTTCTACTTTCATCTTGTGGATTATTTGGTTTCATCCCTGCGGTTTCCAAATACACTTTTAATTTTTCAAAATTAGTGTTACTTAAATGATGAAATAATGCTCGTAAGTATTCAAACCTAAATTCATCTTCTACCTCAGTTATCACAAATCGGACAACTCTTTTAAAAAGATTATCCAACTGTGACACATTATGAATTTCAGAATGATTTAACATTTTAGCTTGTATTTTGGCAAACTTACTTAAGTATCTATCATCTCCTACAATAAATAGCTCCGTTAATCCCCATGCAACTAATGATGAGTTACAATCAATATTAGACAGTAAATTTAATACACCTGATTGTTCTTCAATAGCTCTTGCTCCTAATATATACCCTTCTCCTTTAATCGGCATATCAACCATATCAGACTCCGCATTTTTAATGATTGTTGCATAATCTGGTAGTAATAGATATTTTAAATAACTTATTGCTTTCTTTAAAAAACCACTTTTAGCTAAATCTCCAACAAAACTTTCTTTTTGCTGCTTCACATATCTCTGAAAAGTCATTTCACCCGAAGCATGATGAAGATGAACGGCAAATTTTTGTAAATAGGAATGGTCTCCATTACAAGGTATAATATTTGACACTACTGAATTAATAATACCTAATTGATCTTCCTTATACCATGAGGGTCCCATCGAGGTATCTAACATTTCTTTAAATATTTGAGTAGCTTTATCTTCATTCTTTAACATTGCATAAAGCTCAACCAACTTAAGCAAATATTCATTTCTTTCTAATCTATTTTCTACGGTATTAATCACATGATTTTCTAATACTTTAACAACTTTGTAGGTATTTAGCTCTTGATTGGAAGCTCTCGCCAATAATCGAGCAGTGGCAAAAAGACAATCTGTGTACCCTTCTGTATATAATCCTAATTGATATTTGTCTTGATTGGTAATTAATTGAACAAAATAAGGAATCTGTGTTGGAAAAAAATCAAGCAGTAAGGTTACTAAATCAGTATAGATTAGAGGAAATATTTTCTCTGGTATAGAATAACTCCTTTCCCAATACATTCTGTCACTCAAATTTGGTATCAAAACATTAAGAAAATGATTCAGTTGAGGTATTACATGAAGAACTTGGTCTTCATTTCCGTCCACAGTAAATCTTTTAACTTTTCCTCTTAAAAAATAGAAGTACTCCAATAAATCTTTTATATTACTCTCCCAATTTGAGTAGCTAAATTGTTTTATTTTAGGGTATTTATCTGCTGTGTCTAAAAAGCCTATGCATTCATAATAAATTGCTGTGCGTCTAATACCTTGATGATTTATATCAACTCCATTTTCTTTTCTTAGTTTAAACACTTCTTTATTTTGATATTCATTTTTGAATATTTTTTCAATAATATCAACTCTCTTTGACCTTCCTAAAAGAACAAAAAGAGTTACAAAAAAATAATCAGAGTGAATATTATATTTATCAATCGAATATTCTAAATCCTCAACCCAAGTTAGAATACTCTCATTTTTTCCAAAAATAGGGCTTTGATTCTCAAATTCCAGAGCATTTAAAATACTTAATGCAATAAATCCAGTTGAACGATTATCACAATTAAAGCTTTTTAATTCCTCCAATAGTTTTGTTACGGGTGTGATTTTGAATCTCCATAGTAAATACCCATATCTATATGACCCGAAGTCATCTCTAAATTTATTAGTAATAGTTTTGTTTTCCGGTTCATTAAGAATTTCTATAGCTTTACTTTGAAAATAAATAAAATTCTCATGAGCCTGTTCAGAATCTGAATTATATGATAGTGTAATAGAGTTCAATTTTAGACTTATAAAACGATTAAATGTCCTATCATTAATCTTTTCCTCTAAAATTTTGGAAGAAGTATACTCTATTGCCTTCAATAATTTTTCTGCTTCTTCGATAGCTTCATACTCATAAAATCTTTGTAATAAATATAGCGCGTCGTTATCAGATACCATTAAAGTATCATTCCTAACGACATATTTAATTGCATCACAAGCTTTATTCAAAGCCAGTAAAGCATTTACTAAGAATATAGTATTATCATTGAAGAGTACATTATATCTAAAGTTTACTCGTTGCGCTAATAATAACAAGGATATAACCTTATATGAAATACCCTTCTTAGCAGCAAGTTCAATTGTAGCTCGTATATCGGATAGTACAACATCTGGATTTAATCCGTTGATGGTACATTGATCTACCCAATCTTGATTACACTCATCTAACGATTGTCTTTGATAGTCTTCATTTGCATTTGAAAAGTGAAATATTTTTTCAGAAATGCTAAAATATGATGTTGGTTGCTTATTACAATAATTGGAAATGTTACATTGAACATTGGTATTTAGTCCTTGTGTTTTTAAATTCACAAAATCAGAAAATGATGTATGATAAATGCTTATTTTCTCATTAACTCTAAGTAAATGTTGTATTGTCTTATATATTGGCTCAAAAGCATATTGTGTTTGTGGTGGTAGTAAATGGCAAAGCAAATCTCTTTCCACATCAACACGAAGCCTTGATAAGGTTGCTACTAACCATATTGTATCTGCTTGCTCATCTAACTGTAACCAAATATTTTCATAATATTTTTCAATATCACCTCCAATTACAGGCACTGAATTAATCCATTCACCTATTCCTGTGTTCTCTTCAAAATTTAATACATACTTAGTTAAATACCTTAAATATAAAGGATGCCCCTCTGATTTTTGAGCTAATTGAGTTATCTGAGATAAGGTTAGTCCTTTACTTCTCAAACGTTCCTCTAAAAATTCTTCCGTAACTTGGCTAAGTAAAGGTGTAACTTTAACTTCTAAAGATTGTGTGATGATAGCTTGTAATCTTTTGGGCAATATATTACTTCCAGTACAACTTAGAATTACTTTTAAGTTAGAGGGTAAGCTTGTAGGTAAAACTGATAAGAAATCATCTATTTTATCTGGACTTACATCATTCAATCCATCAATAATTAAATACCCAATTTGATTATTGCGACGGTAATAATCTGATAAATCATTTAAACCCTGAAGAACTCTTTGTACTCTTTCAAAATGTTTTTCATCCGATTTCTGCTTAGGAGGCAAAGTATTATATAAGATTTTATAATATACTTCTTCCAACCACTTCATAAAATATTCAGGTGAAGCTCTAATTTGAGTTGGTATTGCATCGTCTTCGGGTACTTTTACGAAGTATCTACCGCAGATAACATGAATATGCTTCAATTTAATTTGAGCTGCAATAGTGGTTTTTCCAGAGCCTGGACTACCGCTTATCAGAAAATAACCATTATCGCTGTGTTGTTCAATAACTGTATGAATATTTTTTAAAACTTCTTCATTAGGAAATAATTCT
The DNA here is from genome assembly GCF_058802005.1 of Arcicella sp. GW822-FHT02H01. Taxonomy (NCBI): domain Bacteria; kingdom Pseudomonadati; phylum Bacteroidota; class Cytophagia; order Cytophagales; family Flectobacillaceae; genus Arcicella; species Arcicella sp. GW822-FHT02H01. Next base: position 4,539,110 of record NZ_JBXANT010000001.1, read on the forward strand.
TCAATATCTTGCTCCAATGATTTGGGGATTGTATTTGTGTCCTTTTGGAATACCTCAACCTCATACTTTTGCAGTATCTCTACAATACTAAATATACTGGTTGCACCAAAAGTTCCTTGCAAATCATATCCAATAACCCCAACAACGAAGCCGCCAATAATGAGTGGAGAGCCCGATAACCCTTCAAAGTCGGATAGTTTATTATATTGCTCACAATCTAAATCTATATCCCAATTTCCTTTGTTTTCGTTTAACCGAGATACTATACCAGAATATTTTCCACCATTAATCACACGCTTGGCAGGAAAGCCATAAGTTTCCCAACTATCATTAACTGTAATTTGCGAAGCAAATAAAGGAAGTGTAGTAATCCCTTCAACCATTTGATTTTTAACACGCAGTATTGCTATGTCTTTTGATAATATCTTCTCAACGATTTCTAACTCTATTGGCTCTTCATTAAACTTATTTATATGAATTAGGCTATTATCTGAACTTGATAAAGTATGTTCTGATGTGAGTAAAAGCTGCTCTGATTTATTCACATTGATGAAAAATGCTGTACCTGATTTACTACCACATATAATCGTAAACGTGGCACTTTCAACCTCACTAAAATTTATTATTTTTTCCATTAAATGCTTATTACAGGATTTTCTTGTGTTAAATAGTTTATCGAATAACCATATTTCTCAATCCAGTCTTTTCTATTAAAAAAATCAGAATTTTCTGTTTGATAATTAAAATACAAGTTACGTTTTACCTCTGGATCTCTCCCAATAATATTTGCGATTGTAACATTATCAGGATGGTGATGTATTTTTCCATTAGTTGAGAACACGTACTTATCTGAATCAATCTTGGAAAGTAGTTCTTTACTAATATTATTTTTACACCCATGATGTGAAACCTTGATTAAATCAAAAAAAACTTTGCCCTCTGCTTGATATTCGTGTAGAGAACGTGTAATAAGTGATGGGTGTGCATCTCCAAGAAAAAGCATTTTTTTGTCCAAAATTTCCAAAATGAAAGCGATAGAACTTCCGTTAGTTATACTATTATCTTCATCTAAGGATTCTTTTAATAATCCTTCAACATTTTTATATTCAGCAGAAATTTTTTGTTCTCCTTTTTTAATACTATTCTTTTCCCAAGACATTAGCATTTCAAACGCATCATCATATAGATTACTATCTCCGTAATTATAATTTGCCCCAAATTTTCGTAATTCAGTCATCCATAAACCTTTAAGTTTATTGAGCTTTTCCGTATTGGGCGATAATAGATAAACGCGGGAATCTTCACTTAATTCAATACATTTCCTACTTTCAACACAGATTGCTTTATTGTCAAAATCTTTATTCCATGAATAATTACCTTTCAATAATAATGCACCAAGCGTAGTACCTTGTTCAGCAGAAATCTCTATTTCTCCATATTTTTCATCATGCTTTACATGACCTCTCTGAATAATTCTCCTCATTAAATATTCGTTGACTTTATTCTCCTCAGTAAAGTCTCGTTTATCCAGATGTCTAAATGAATTATGCCAAACCTCTTTTATTTCAATAATTTTATTCTGATTATTTTCCTTAAGAAAATTGATTATTCCATTTATATGGTCACTATCAATGTGAGTAACAATTAACTTTTCTAGGCATTCGCCAATTGACGATATTTGTAGTAAATCTTTTTTTAAATATTTTTTATAGGTATCTGTATATCCTCCATCAATTAATAAATGTTTTTTATTATCTATTCCATAACTTATTAAAAAGCTATCTCCATTTTTAGCAGGATAAGATTTAACATGTATATTCATTATCAATTTTTAAAATTTTGAATTAATTGTTAATGCCAAAGGCGATTTTAGGCTTTGAAATAATTTTACCGCAAAATACTTTTATTGAAGTCATCTTGACTTTTAAATCTTCTTAATTGCCATGTTACTAAAGGCGATAAAGTTAAATCCCATCCAACTTGAAAGCATTGTATCAAATCGATTTAACAAAGACCTATAACTATCTATTCATGCGTTAGTTCTTTCAATAGAATAAAGTTCTTCGTCAATGATTCGATACCAATTATCATCAGTAGTGTTCCTTTTGTTAGGAGCAATATTGGCGATAATTTGTTTTTGATGACATAATTGATGTAAACTTTCCGCTTCAAATCGCATCGGCGAACCGCCCTGTGTCAGCATTCATAAATAGTCCATCAAGTGAAATCGTAGCATCCTCCAACATCGTAGTGAGTTCTTCAAAAGTCTGCTCAATATTAAATAAATCATTGTGATTACCTGAAACTGGCGTTTGTATAGCTAATACAAGTCCTTGTCTATCAGTTAAATAAAGAGCATTAGTTGTTTTTCGCTTCTTTCTGCCTTGATAAGCAACTTCTTCGCCACCTCGAATACATGAAGAATGACTTCCATCTAAATTTACCATTGAAAGGTCGAAAGAAGAATTATACTTTTTCAAAAGTTCTATCCAACATTTCTTCCAAATACCTTCCTTATACCAACGACGATAATGTCCGAAAACAGTTTTGTAATTAAGAACATGAGTGCTAAATGAACTATCGACAGGTAATAAATGCCATTGAATCTCAGGCTTGAGCTAGTAAAGAATATAGTTAATGATTTCACAAGTCGAAGCTTGTGGCTTAAAGCCCTGTTTTCTCAGATTTAAATGACAAATTATATCCGATTCTATTATAAATTTGCTAAGTACGTAATACATAAAAAGGTTGCTTTGGTATGGTTCGCAAAACAAATATCAGCAACCTTTTTTATTTTTAAACAAGGCTCATGATAATTTTAAAACCCTCACCAAAAAACTTTATGACTTTATTAATTTAGGTGAAGACGAACTTATGCTGAATCTTTCTACTAAAAAGCTATTATTACAATGAAAAAGGTCATATCTGGTAAAACTATCTTACTTAACAACGTCACTAATTGTACTTTTATAGCCAATGATGACGATATAGAAATACTAAAAAAAAGATTTCAAACATATCGAGTGAGCTGGTGAATTGGATATAGCAGTAACTCAACATCAATACAGAACAATTGCAGAACAACTATGGAGTGTTCTGGATGATATTGATACGTTTTCAGATGTGTGTAAACCATCTGACAAAAAAGCTTGGAATGCTGTTACAAAAAAGTGATTGAAAAACAGTCAAAAAGGCATTTGTTTCTCGGTAACGATTGGATAACTTTATATGATGAACTTGTAAGTTTAAAATAATACACAATAGTTATTTTCATAAAAACAAAAAGAATTATAACTTATATTAGTTATAATCAGCAATTTATGAAATAAATTATAATCAAAAAAAGTTATATTTTATTTCAAATTGTATGAAAATAATACAAATAAGTTAATATTTTGTTTTTATTTTTTTAGCTTATATAATTGCACCATAGTCACAATAAAGACTATGCAAAATTATGAATTCAAAATTTAAGGAGAATCAATGGGTAATACTCACTGGAGGACAACAAAAAATGCGTGTTGTTGAAAATTTAACCCATAAGAATCACCGTAGTGATGCTTTTGGATTTAAAAAACGTGAAATAGACACAGGAGTATCATCAGGTCAAGTAAGATGTGTTTGGATTGATACCAAAACAAATACAGAATGTTACGGTGAATTTGATGAACGCAATTTAGAAACTTGTGATTAGTTTCTAAATGTAGTATTATCAATACAATCAAAATGCACTAAAAATCATATTGATATGGAAAAGACAACCAAAAACGCCCAAGATTGAGTAATGGGTGACATTATGATATTATCCGACTTAAAGGGATTCATGCTACTTATCTACATTCCTTCGATGAATCTGAAAATGTAGACCGACCTAAAGAGCATCCAGTAAAAATCAGGCGAAAAGATAGATGGAAATGATGAACTAGAAAATATGAATTTTAGGAGTGAAAGTATCTCAACAAAGCCACTTATTTTACGATAAGTGGCTTTGTTGATTTAGTTAAAGTGCCAAATCCTTAAACAAACTTGAGGTTAAAGATTTTCTCCAATTGTTCAATTTCACCTTCAAAGAAATTATTCTTTGAGAAAAAGAAATCGGGTAACTTTTCCTTTATACCTGAGTTAGTAAGATGGCTATTAAAAGTCTTTCTACTTGAATAACCAAGATAAAATCTGATCTGTTTTTTACTTATTATACGTCCCATTTACTAAAAGCAGCATTTATCGTTACCAAAGTGTTTCAGTATCGTTACCAAAGCGTTTCGGCTATTTTAGGCTAATTAAATTTTAAACAATTTTGAGAAAATAAAGGGACGTAGGGGTATGCAATCTAAAGTATTGTTTTTGGGGAAAATCAATAGCTTAAAATTACATATTTCCTACGCTTTTTCACTATAAAACTCAAGAAAAAATGTTTGGATTTGATTTAGAAAGTTTCAAAGCAAAACTTGATGTAGTAAATACTACACTATCTGAGAGTACATTTGATTTCACAGTGGATGATGTTCATATCATCGTCTCACCAAGAAGGATTGTAAGTCTTAATTGGAAAGTAGAGCCAACACCTGGAGAGCTCATGGCTGCCATCAATGAATCCTTTGAGCTTCTTGAAGCACAAATTGTAGAAGAGCGTGAAACAGCTATTAATCATCTTTTAGAAGGTGTAAAAGAGCCAGTAAAGTCAATGATAATATCGCAATTTTCAACCTTGCTAAACTAAAAATACTATGGCTTCTCTTGCTATTAGAGTAGATGATGACTACAAAGAAAAATTCAGGAATGAATGGATAGCCAAAGGTTATCCCGATGAATCGACATATTTGAAGGAAATCATTGATGCTAGGCATGAAATTCAATTTTTAAAAGAATCTGAAGGTGTGATTGTATTTTTACCCCATCATGAGCAAGTTAAGTATGAAGCGTTATCAGCATTGAAGAGACTAGAATTGAATGATTGGATACTTTTTGTTTTAAGAAATTCCCAGTATGATTCTCATGGAAATCCGTTTACAGATACTTCTATTTTTGAAAATGCTGTAAACACTACTCAACGAGCTGGTTTACATGTGTTTACAAATATTAACGAGGGTGTAAACAACCCTGTAAACGCCTGTAAACAAGAAAATGCCCCAAAAACGTCCGATTGTGTAAACACACATATCGATGAATTATTCAAAGCATTTTCAAGGCAACCACGAGAAGAACTATTTTCCTATAATTACATTACAACGCTTATAGAAGAGCTCGCGGCAATGTCCTACGATGAGGCTTTAGATTATCTAAATACCTTCAAACAGTCACTCAAAAATGCTGAGAATGTAATTAACTACTATTATCAAAACGGCGGGTTAGCCATGACAGCTTTGAATAAATTAAAGCTAAATCTGATGCTTTATGAAGGGATTAAGGCTGAGGAAGTTCAAGCAACTGAATCTATTTTTGTGATATTAAATTCTTACCAATGAAATACCTAGCCATCGTGGAACACCTACCCGATACTAGCTACAAGGTAGAGGCTATCATTGGAGAAGGTGATAAAGAGTTTTGGCAAAAGCAATTTGAAATTGCTCAGTCAGCCATTCAATTTCAAGCATCAATCACAGAACTTGAGGAGTTTAATACATTGCATATAAATCTATTGCTCAGGCATTGTATTAAGTCTGGAGTAATATCAGCTCAAGAAGTAAAACTTGACCCACTTATACGACAAGTGGTAGAAAAAGAAGTAGCTAAAACCTCTTGGAGATTGTCTCGCAGAAAGCGATTGATGAAGCAATACGAGATTGAATATCAAAAATTGGCAGGTACTTACAAACGTTCAGTTTTCGCAAGACTAAGCAATGAAGCTATATCGTGGGTTAAAACTTTTTGCTTTAATCTTATTCCCAAAGGACTACAAAACTTAATTAAGGCACTCAACCAACTAACCAAATAGTACGATGTCATTATTCTCAAATATTAGAAAAGCTACAAATGCCGTAACTAGCACGTCAGATGCACTGAAAACTGCATCCCAAGCCTTTGGGGCTTTTGGGGGCAATTCTAATCCGCATCCCTACCAAAGCATGATGGGAAATCCAACCAGTTCCCGTGGAGCTGAAGGATATTTATCAAACTATCAAAATCAGCAAAGCCAAGAAGAAGAGGATGAAGAAGAATTGTATCATCCTGTTCAGGTAGAACGAGAAGTTACAGAAGCACTCATGGACTCATTCCGCAAGCGAGCTACCATGAAAACGGACATGATAATTTTGAAGCTACAAAAGAATTATCTATATCAAAAAGTACTGGCAAAAATTATCATTCAAAGCAAAGGGGATGATGTCATTGCCAAAACACACGAAGATAAAGAGGATGACGAACTAGCAGAATTACCGAAAGAAGTCCAAAAGATAATCCGAAATCAAAAGCACCTTCAGGCAATTGAAAGCGTCAGCATTGATGATTATTTCAAAGATTCATGTATAGAATACTTTATGATGGAGTTTGAAGAAGACTATCGAAATGGTTTAACACCAGACTTCAAAGGCATCAATCCTATTGAGCTATTGACCATGAAAATGCAAGAGCCATTTTTAAAATTAATCGCTGATTATACCGTTGATATTGCCCTTGATATGAAACCAAATATTGTCAAAGGAGCATTAGCCATGAAGCGTAAGTATATAGATAAACCTATCAACAAAGTAACAGAGCCAAACAATACTACTGAAGTTCTCCCAACACAAGCAATGCCAGAAGAAACAAGTACTTACACAAATCCTTTGCTAGATGATTGGAATGACCCTGCTAATGACCATTGGGATAAATTTAATCCACAGGTTCAAACAGAGAAGAAGGACATTAATGACGAATGGTCTGAAATGGAGCTAAAAAGGCAACAAAAATTAGAAGAAACAAAAGCTGAAAAATTTGAAGAAGAAAAAAGTGAATTTCAGCAAGATGAAGAAGGAAATCAGCATGATTCAGAACAGGAGTAATTATGGCAAAGCCAAAAGAAATTCAATCGTTCAACTGGTTGATAGTAGGTAGCCAGCGAACGGGAAAGACTGTTTCCGCACTATTTTTAGCAGCCATGTTACAACGAATAGCGTTTGAAAATGGTAAAACAAAACGAGTAATCATTTTCAATCCGTTGGAATATAATCCTACTTTTAAAAAAAAGTCATCTATTCAAGAAGCAGTGTCTCTGATTCAACCAGGTTGGAAGATGCCCGGTGTATTTCACAAAATTACCTGTAGTCAAATCTTACCTGTAGCCCATGCAAAATCTAATCTATTTGATTGGTCAGTGGTAGTAGATGGCAATTTAGAAGACTTTACAAAGCAAGCTCATAACTTACTAGATTACATTATCATTTTTGATGATTTGAATAATATAGTAAGAGGTAACCTAGCATCAAAAAAGTTTAAGGATCTTCTTTCAATCGTGGCAGGAAATAGGATAAAATCTAATGAAGTGATGTTTACTTACCACACCTTTCATCAAGTCCCACCAGCTCTTTGGACATATTTTCAAAAAGCGATTGTAAAGGAAACGGATGATGCAGAAGGTGGCATAGGCTTCAAAAAGATTGAGAAAGGTCAAGAGGTACTTACAAAGACACAAATGCAGGTAAGAGCTATGAATAAAGTAGCGAACCACCCCAATCGGTTAAGGCTTTCTGAATTAATTGTCTGGATAAACGAGGCATATATCTTTACACCAACCAATGGTGAGCTAGTTACAAAACTAGGTAACGTATATTACAAGGCGGTCGGTGATGATATAGAACCTTTAACCCCTTAAATACCCTTACATAATGTTTCCAGAGCAAACTGTTACCATCGCCTTACTATTTAGTGTAGTAGTATTTTTATCCATCTCAATCTTTCAATACTGTGTCCAAAAAGTCAGAGAATTATACCAATAAGATTTACCTTAAAACCTTAGCGAGGGAGCATCATTTGCATAGTGATACTTATATATCCATCATGGAGCAATATGATAAATTTCTGATGGAAACCTATAATATTACCATCCAAAAGCTAAAAGGTAAGCCATTGATGGTTTGGCAGGTAGATTTATTAAGAAGGCTGAATCCCACTGATTTTGAACTCACCACGATGAAAGAGTTAGATGAATTCTATGAATGGCATGAATGGATTTCTAAGGTTTTGCTACGTTGTAAAGTTCAACTCGAAGTAACAGAAGACTGATTTAGTCTAATCCAGCACAAAAGTAAACGAGCTGAGTTCAAAGGCCTTACAGCATCTTTATTTCAAGCAATAGATTTGGGCATTCAAACGAACAAACGAATTTGCAAATCTTAAAAAAGAAAATACAATGGCCGTTAAAAAATTCCTATTCGTCAAAGCCAGCATTGGAGATTTACTTTCTATCAATGGCGAGACATTAACATCCGCTACCAAGATTCATGCTTTCAAAGAAGCTGATACAGAAAATTACCTGTATGGCTGGGAAGGAGATGTCAAAGGTAACTTCCATATCTTTAACAAAACGAGTTATAACCTAACTCCAAAGAAAACCATCAATGGCTCGGTAACTTTCACCGCATCGCTGACGGATACAGTGTACAATGCTGAGAAGCTAACAGCAACGGCTTATGCTTATGACGCTGCTACAGGACAATTCCAATGGGATGCTATTAAAGCAGAGGACATTTCAGACGTGCCTACAGACATTGACCTTAAAACAGGTAAATTGAAAACAGGCACAACCGCTGAAGACCCGACAACGACTCCGAAAACTGCCAACGCTGCTTTATCTGCATTACCAACTTGGTCATGGTTTTTGATTGTTCCTGCGGTAGCCTATGTTGGTTATTTGGCTATCAAATCCCTTACCAAGAAGAAAAAGAAAGTAGTCTCAAAGTAAGACCTGTAATCATTTGAATGAGAAGGAGTATAACCACGTAAGCGTGGCGAAGACTCCTTTTTTTCTTTAACAACATGAAATGATGGAAAATACAGCAGTAACCATTACGACCACAGACAAGGAAGTAAAGACCGAGCAAGTAAAGAATAGGGTTTATTCAGCCATCGATTATTTCTTTGGTGCTTTGCTATTAGGGCTTTTTTTGGGCGTTGTTATCGTGATTGCCAATGGGACAATCAATCTTTTTAACAAATGGATACCATCCACTAAAAAGAAGGAGGTAAACTAATGAATGTACTTGATTTTATTACTTCTCTCACGAGTGCAGAAGCACGAAGTGGTCAGAACAGCAAAGTAAGGACGAATAAAGCAACCGTAGGCAAAAGTTACATCATACAATCAGGGAGTTTAGTTGGTGGCGTTTTTAAAGTTAATACACTCAAAAAGCTATCTTTAGGAGCTAATGTTGAAGTAGGTGTATTAGACCAAATTTCTACCATCACTGAAAAGGTAAATGGTGCAAATGTACTGGTTCGCTATGCTAAAGTATTGTTAGATGAACCCTACCTAGACGATGAAGAAAAGCTTATTTCATACCTGTGGTTTAAAATAGAAGATTTAGACTTTGTAGCATCTTCTAACACGGTTGTTAAGCCAGTTGCCAATAATAAGGAGCTGACTGTTTTATATTCAACCACTGTAGGAGGAACAAGATTAAGAAGTACAGCCAGTACGCTTAATTTAAAGAATGTTATCAGAGAAGTTCCTTATGGTGATATTGTAGGTTATACAGACAATCAAACTCAAAAGTATTTGACAGTTACCTTTATTAAGGTGTATAATGCAAAAGGTGTAGCACTGGGCTGGGTAGGTAAAAACAATGTATCACAGGTAAAGCCACAATCAAAAGCACTACCAAAGGACAATGCAACAGGCATTACTGAAGCAGAAGACCCACAGTCAGGTAATACAAGTGAGGGGTTGTCTTTTATGACTATTTTGTCCTGGTTTTTGGGATTTGTAGCAGTCATATTCTTTATTGTATTTGGATACCGTTGGTATAAGCAAAAAAACAGAAAGGAGGTTAGCCATGGAAGAGAAAGACAAAAAATGGTTGACGTTTGAAGGTACAAAGTCATGGTTTAAATCACTGTTATTTACCAAACCAGTGTTAGCGATTTCATTTATCGTAGTTCCTTTAGGCTTACTTATTTGGTGGATTTATGCTCGTGGCAAGAAAGACAATGAAACCAGACAGCTCAACGATGTAAAATTCACGCCTGCATCACCAGTTACCCCCTTACAAGACGCTGAATTTCAACGGTGGGTGAATGAAAGACTTGTCAACCTTGAATTAGACCTGTTTACGAGCTTAGATAGTTGGTTGAATGGTAGTTGGACAATGTCAGAGCTACTCTTTGAAGTAAATTCATTGGATGATAGAAAGCTCATCACGCTTAATAACTACTATCAAAAGAAAAGAAAGCGGTCATTACGCAATGATTTAAACGACAAGTTTTTATCATGGATAGGGCCACCAAGCTCGGATAATTATAGAGATAGTATTGTAAAACGTTTAGAAGGTTTTGGAGTTCAATAAAAAATGGCAAACGTACTAGAAAATATATTAGGAGCACTTAACTCCGAAACACTCAATAACTTTATTTCAGGCAAAGCCAAGCCTGAAATCAATGTAAATACTAATGTGAGTATGGAAACAGAAACGATCAAAACGATGGGATTATACATCTTTTTAGCGTTCTCAGGTTCATTTCTGATATTAGCATTTTTAATGTATTGGGTCATTAAATGGGCATTAATTAGTTATAAAAATTATTAGGACACATGAAAAATCAAGATAAGATTAAAAACGCACAAGAGAACCTTGAACTAGCCAAAAGGGAATTAGCTATCGCTTTAGGTACAGACAATGAGGATAGCCAAGTCAAACTAGATGATTTTAGAAGTGGCTCAAAAACAAAAATGATTTCTTTTTTTGCTTTGATTGGCTTATGCATCACTTGCATCTATTGCTATTTAAACGAAGCTATTCTAGCCATGTATCCTGATGCAGGGGTTCATGCCTTGGTAACGATTCACAAAGTGTTTGCGGTGATACTGTTCCTGTCTTTCATAGAAATTTGGCTAGCTATTACCGAAAAGCTAAAGGATAATTATCTATCTAGGTATGGAGACAGCAAACAGTTTTTACAGATTGATAAAATACAAGATTTTTATAATGCTAAACCAGAAACAAGACTATGGTTAAGATTCGCATACTTTGCCTTACGCTTTTTTTGTGCCATCACCTTGGCTTCGGGCAATCTGATTTAGATTCAACTAGGAACTTCAGAGCTATCCAGAAAAAAGTAATACTAGCTCAGCTAAACGTTAGGGAGGAAACAGGGCATAATGATGGCTATCAAATAGACTTATATCGTGCCTCAGTGGCAAAGTGGCTAAACGAAATGAAGCCAAAGCCTGCTTGGTGTGCCTGCTTTTATTATTTTCTGTTTTATTCAGTTAATACTAAATTAACGATACGCTCACCGAGGGCAAGAGAATATTTTTCTGATAAGCTAGGCAGTTATAATCCAAATGTAAGGATAGAGCGACCTCCTGCGTATGGATGGCCAGTAGGTTATAAGTTTGGCAAGAACGCAGAGATTAGGCACATCGGATTTGTCTATGAGTGGAATCCAGACCCCAAAGTGCTAATGTGCCGAATATTAGAAGGAAATACATCAAGCAAAGGTGTAACAGGAATAGATAGAGAGGGGGATGGCGTTTATATCAAATGGCGACCTAAATCTTCAATCTACCGATGTACACCATTAAAAAGTTTAATAAACAATGGGAAATAGCATTAATGATTTTCTTTCGGTATATATAGCAATTGTCAGTAGTGGCTTTGTAGGACTCGTAGTATATGTTTTTACTTCTCATTCCAACACAACTACCAAGCGTATCGATTCTAGGTCAAAGGAAAGTGAAGAACACTCACTTGAGATTTCAAATATTAAAATTACGCTCAAGGGTTTTGAACAAAAATTGATTTCCCTTGAAAAAGGTCAATCACAATTAGAGAAAGGTCAGGAAAAGAACGAACTCCTTATTAATGAGAAATTTGATAGACTTGAAGGTAAAATTGATAAGATTACAGATAAGCTAATTCCCTCCAATTCTTTTTCTAAAAAATCTGACTGACCATGGAGGAAAACAAAGTAACACCCAAAATGGAGTACTGGGGCTGGGTGCTTTCCTTAATTGCCACTATTATTACCATCATCTGGATTGGCTATAATGCGACGAAAGAGTACAAGAGAAGACACAAAATAAAGCTCTCATAATATGCTAGTATATCTTGATAAATTGCCCATAGGCATCAATAGGACTGAGTTTGAAGCTAAGGTTAGACAAATCTGTAAGGATAGAAAAATCATCAATCCAAATTGGTTAATGATTATCATGTATGCAGAGTCCAACTTAAAGCTAGTAACCAATTCAATTGGAGCCTATGGTTTTATCCAGATTACTCCTGGAACAGCTAAGAACGATTTAGGTATTTCGATAGAACAGTTGAAGTTATTAAGTTGGCAGCGCTATATGGATTATGCCAGTACGTATATTAAAAACCGTATCGCTGAGCAAAAAGGTGTAATCCCTCAAAATGCCTACGAATTGTATGCCTTAATTCATTATCCAGCATCTTATCAAAAGCCAGAGAGTTATGTATTGTATTCAAAAGGTTCAACAGCTTACAATGGTAATAAAGGCTTAGATTATAATAAAGATGGACAGGTAATTAATGCAGAAATTAGGCAATTTATTGATGCTAAATGCCCGCTATTTTTCGACAAAACTACCCTTTTAAAAGCAGAAGATGCTAGTAATTACTACTATCAAAATTATAGAATAGGTGAAATACTCATTGCTTTTGCAAGCACCGTCCTATTCATTTTTATCATGTTTAAAATCTTTCAACAATCAATTGTAAAACGATGGAAATTTTCGGTTTAGGCAAAAAAAGAACTTATAAATTTAAAAAAGGTGATTCGGTTGAATACCAAGGAGCCATTAAAAAGTACCAAGGCAAAGTGTTTAAAGTGTTGTCAACTGATTATGATGCTTCAATTGGTAATCATTACAATGTAAAAGGTAGTGACGGGAAAGTTCATGTTTTCACTGAAAAAGTCATGAAGAAACATACCAAAAAAGGACTTGGAGAAACTGTAGGTTTAGGTGATGGCTTAGGCAAAGGACAAAACTATACTATTCAACAAGTTGATGAAATCGCCAAACAAATTCAGCATGATAGTGGAGTAAAGAAAAGAGTAACAGTCAAGCACTACAATATTTCCCATAAAGAAGCCAAAAAGATGGCCTTTGAAAAGGTGAAAACCATGTCAAAGAAGGTTATCCTTAAATCCGTAAAATAAATACATTACAGCTAATAAATCCTTTGCTTTTGCCAAGGATTTATTCCTATTTTTATTACGCACATGAAAGCAACTAAGTATATTTTAATCTTTGTTTTATTCATTTTTCTGCTGTTTGGAGGTTATTATTTTCTAAATTATAATCCTCAGCAAGTAAAGACAAAATTGGATTTAGCAAGCTATGAGCCAAATGCTAGTTATCAGGCACAATTTGAGGAAAGAGACTTAAACTTTGCCAGCAAAGCCATCAGGTATAAAAACGCTAATGGTGATATACTATTCTCCTTCACAGAAAGCTCAGTACCTAGCGATGCGACCAAGCTATCATTTTATCCCATGACAGCCTTGTCCTCAACGAGTAAATGGACATTAGCCAATCGAGAGAAAAACAGAGAACGGATTAAAAATCTTTGGGATACCTATGGTTCAATCATCCAAGAAGCATCTGAAGTGCATAGAATACCCTCTCATATTATTCTGGGCATTTTATCCGTGGAGCATGATGATTCTGTGAGTGTTAAACAAGCAGCCGCTAGTTCTTCAGGTATTTATTTAGGGTTGGGTCAAATTGCCTTAAAAACTGCCAAAGACAGTGTTCTACGCTATCCAACAATTGGCTGGATAACCAAATCACAATTAAAGCCCTTCTTAGACAAAGGACTCATTAAGAACAACGAAATCATTTTAACCAAAAAAGACCTACTAAAGCCAGACGTTAACATCCATGCAGTAGGGGCAACCCTATCAGGTTTAGCCTTCAAATTTGGTTTTATTAATACCTATCGTTGGATTTTTGCCTACAACAGAGGAGAAGGAAGAATGTTAAACGATGGCACACAGGATTTAAAAATGGATGAGCTAGTCAAATATTACAGGAAAATACCTGCTCATGCCGTTGGAGCCAATTACATCACCAATGTGCTTGGCCCAAATGGTTCAGTCGACATCATTTTCAACGATTTAAAAATAGAGGGCTGATGTATATACTCTTTGAACACTACAAAAACATTGACAATTACTTTAAACAAAGGATGATGTTACTAGGGGGCAAAGGTGACTGGGTACATTGCGAATTAGTGTTTGATGAGGTCAGTAATGTAAGGGCTTCTTCTTGGGGAAGTATGGGAATGGACTTTGAACCATGGGAAAACATTAAAAAGCCACAGTACTTTGAATTGTATCCATTGCCCTCTCAAAACTGGAAACAGGTGTATGATTTTATGCAATCTTACCGAGGTAGTCCTTATGATAAAATTGGCGTATTGGGCATGGTGTATGGACTAGCATTTCAATACAAAGAAGGCAAGTTTTGTTCTGAGATATGCTACGAAGCCCTTCAGCTAAGTAATACCTTACAACTACCTATCGTCAGACCCTCATCCGTAAGCCCCATGATGTTAAGAAGATACCTAATCAATGCAGGTCTAAAACCAGTATCATCAACTGTACTCAATAAATAACCAATATGGCAACAGTAGGACAAAAACTATATGTGAATCAGGATGTAGATTCAGTGGAATATTATGATGCTCCAAGCATTAGCTCAAGGAGTTATTGGGCGGGTTATGGTGCTTATTTAGGAGAAGTAACCAAAGAGAAAGTAGCAGGCGTTTCGGATAATAATACCTTTATGGAAGTGGAGAAAGACGGAGATAAGTTCTATGTTATCTTTAATACCAAAGACTTTTATCTTTCGGATACAGCAGTTACTAACACCTCAACAGGTACTACAACAACGAATACTACCACCAAGAAAAGTTTTTTAGACAAAGCCTTAGATTTATCTAAATCATTGTTTGGCTTTTTAGGTAAAGCAAAAACATCGGGAGTAGGTACAACTACATCCACGAATGTTGAGAAAAATTCATCAGGTACATCAGATGAAGGCAGTACACCAGACCCCGAACAATCAACCAATCCAGTGCTTGATTTTTTGAAGAAAAATTGGTTTTGGTTTTTACCCAGTATTATTTTGATACCTTTTCTGATTTACCTAGCCATCAAAAAGTTAAGTAAACCAAAGATAACCACTTTAAATAACCCGATGTAATGGCTGAAATGATTAAACGGAAAATAGCCTACATTGATACGACAGGCAATGTAAGCTATGAGCGACTAAAAGAAATTGCCGCAGCAGCACAAACGCAAATTAACCGTGATGTGGCTCCGCATTGGGGATATGAAGCTACTGTCAATGCTTACAGGTATGTAGAAGATATTCCAAGCGACTTCTGGCCAGTCTCCATTGTGAATGCTATTCCTGAAAGAACAGGCATTAATGGAACACACTCTTTTACGGGTACTGGAGATACTAGAAAACCTTATGGGAAAGTAATTTATCAAAACTGGACGAACTTCGATTTTACCGAAAGTAGATTTACCAAGGTAATGCTTGAAGAGACGATTGAGATGGGTAATAATCCATTTTTAGAAAATCGTATTCAAGGACAGGATCCACAGTATGCCGATAAGACAGTTACTTTTTTAGTGGAACTGGGCGACCCCACGAACCGACTAGACATAGGGTATTACATCAATGATGTGTTTGTACCTAACTTTATTTATCCATCATATTTTAATGCCATCCACGTCGAAGGGACTAAATATGACCATTTGGGTTTAATCACTAGACCCTATAGCATTGAAGATGGAGGTTATCAAATCTTTCAACGGGCCCAGCAGTGGTATAATGCCCTGAAGATAAAAGGCAAGTTATATTTTGTAAAACAGGGAGATGCTTTGCCTGAAACAGCCAATCAGGACAATCCACTTATTTACTGGGTGATTGGCATTTTGTATGCAATAATCATCCTGATAGTACTCTTTAAAAACTTCTTTCAAAAAAATAAAAGATAATGGCAGCAATTACCAAAGACACCGAATGTTATGCTAAATTACCTGGTGAAACCAGAATTTATGAAACAACCGATTTTCCACAAACCAAACATTTTGTACAATCATTTTATGGGGATGATGATGGGGCTGCAACACCAAGAACTGATATGATTTATCATATAGGTGATTTATTTGGTACTGCTATGGGAGAAGTTGTCGTCGATCATGGAGAGGAATATCAATTAATCAGTGGAGATGTTACGGTTAGAGACGTTGGTTCACCAATTTTTATGTTTAGGGGTGCTGGTACCTATCGCACTGAAAAAAGACCTTTATATGTAAAGTCTTCAGATATTTCAATTGATAAGCAACTTGCAGGAGAACAAAAATATCAGCGAGAAAACAAAGATAAAATTGCAAAGGAGTTAGAAGTTAAGAAGAAACAAGATTTAATAGATTCATTATCTAACAATAATTCTTCTCCTCAAACAGGCAATCAAGCTGGAACAGGAACAGGCTTAAATATTACTTCAATCATTGTAATAGTGTTTTCCTTCCTAGGGTTGATTATTGGAGGCGTTCTTTGGTGGAAGGGTAAACAAAATAAGAAGGCACAAAGTATTCAGAACACCAATACACCCTTAAACAATACTAGCAATGGGTCTATTTAATAAATCAAGTAATAGTACAACTTCAGCAAACACTGAAACAACTGGCACTACAACTCCTACTACTGCTACTAAAACCCCTGAAACGGCAGATTCGACAGAAAGTCAATCTACTGGTAGTTTTTTAGATGTCATAACAGGAATATTTGGAGGAAGTACGAGTTCTGGGTCTAGTCGAGCGAATACTGGTTCAGGTGACCCTGTGACGAGTATTGTATCCAGTATTTCGAATGTAGCTTCAGCTTGGATAAATGGAGATGCGAAAAAAGAAGTCGCAAAGCTTCAAATCGAAGCCAATAAGTTGACCGCTGAAGCAGAAGCCAGTAAAGCAGACCAAGCATTATATGCAGCACTCAAGGCAAAAGCTGACACTAAAACCAATGAGGCAACGCAGTTAGCCAACCGTGTAAAATCTGAGAATATAACCAATTGGCTGATTGTCGGTTCAGTATTGCTGTTAGCATTTGGCATATTGTATTTAGTATTTAAAGCAGTTTTTGGATGGACTAGGAGTACAAGCAAGCAAGGAAATCCAAATGCTTCTAACCAACCAATGTAATGGTATCTTTTGACCCTATATCGTTAGTCGTAGAAGGTATTTCACAGCTCGCTATTTTTTTCATTGATGATCATACCAAAAATCAACTAGAAGAAAGTAAGAAGAAAGCTGAAATGTATGCTCAGCAAGCTGAAGAGAGTAAGGAGGATGCCATATTATACCAATTATACACTCAAAAAGCCAAGAAGCAACAAGAGCAAACAAACTTATTAACCAAGCAAGCCATCAAGCAAAATGCCAGTATCGTATATACACTATGGTTGGTGTTTTTGCTGGCAATGCTCGTGCTTTTTTTAGCCTTTAAAATGGCTTTTGGATGGTTTAAAAAATCAGTATAAAACAATGAATAAGAGAAATATCATCATTTTTATCATCGGTATTGTGACAGTACTAGGAGGTTTTTTCTGGTTTTTTTATCAATACCTGAAGAAAAACATCAACACTAATTCACCGCAAACAGGGAATATCGCTCAAGTTTCAGATAGTGGATTATCTGAAAAAGTACAATCATTGGACTCTGAACTAAATTCAATTGAAGATAGGATAGAGGGTTTAGAAGGTCTTTCGGATGAAGTGTTAGGAGAAAAAGTGCAGCAGTTAGATGCCACTTTGGATGCCATAGAAGAGAGACTAGATGATTTAGAATATGTTCCAATGGCTATTACTGCGTTTACTAACGATGTGAATACTATTGAAAAAGGAAGTACCATTACTAGTATCACGTTTAATTATACCACCAATAAAGTTCCTACCAATTTAAGTATCAACACTGGAATTGGTACTGTAAATGGAACAACAGTTACTAAAGCTGTTAATATTTCCAATAACACCATCTTTGAGTTAACAGCCACGGATGGCAAGACCACCGTAAAAGCTACTACAGCAATCAACTTAATCAATAGAATTTTCTGGGGAGTTCTTGATGCGAGTACTCAACCCACTAATGAAAAGGTTATTTCACTACCCAATAGCGTGTTGAGTGGCAGCAGAGTAAGAAATTTTACACTTGCTGGACAAAGTAAGTATCCTGCTTACTGTTATCCTTCAAGTCTAGGAGTTGCAAACTATAAGGTTGGAGGGTTTGCTTACAATGCCTTTAACAGATTTACGATGAATGTGACCAATGCTAGTGGTTTCACAGAATCGTATTTTGTTGATGTCTTTACACAAAATCAATCAGGAACAATTACGATAGAAATTTCATAAAAATGGCTATAAACACAAAAGGAACAAAAATTCCAGCCCGATTAGCTTCGGATGACGAGTTTCCCTACATAGAAGATACCGACCAGCTTGGAGGCTTCCAGATAGTTGCTACCATTGCTGACAGGAATAATATTTTACAAAGCAAAAGGAAACCCTGTATGCAAGTTTATGTACAAGCAACGAATCTTATCTACGAGCTTTCAATAGACTTAACAACATGGAGCGAAGGAAAAAGACTAACAAGTAATGATTATACCAATACAGAAAAGACACTTCTTTCTAGCTTCAATGCTTCAAATGTAATCGATAAGCATTTTTTCGATAAAAGTTTTTGTGTTTCAGATTTCCGTAAAGAAATATATGCACATCAGGCTTATTGTGTAACGGTAGGACAATATCTCTACACGGTATATATGTGCAATGAAGGAGGTTATGATGCTAATGGTAATTTTGTAGGTACAGCAGAGGGTGAAAAATACCAAATCATCAGAATGTCAAAAACGCATCTAATTGATAACCGTGATATTACTTTCTTCACTGTTGCGACAGAAACATCTAGTTGGCCAGATAATAATTTAACGCTTAAGTTTAGACCACAAAGTCAAAATATTTTAGTCATTGATGCTAATACGATACGTGTCTTCTTTATTGCACTGACAAATTTTGGTTTTAGCACTTTATGCTACATAGATTTTAATGTAAGCACAGCCACGTTTGGTAATGCCAATAGGTGCAGAATGTTTTTTAAAGGCAGTAATGTATGGCAATACGCTGACCTGCCATTAATTTATGACCATTTCGCTTGGGTGCTGGCAGGAAGACCTGCTGCTGATGTTAGCTACCCTAGTAACCCCATTAACTATACGGTACAGGATATATACATAGGAGACTTTTTTAGAGCATTCAATAATGCCATATTTTGTATAATGACAGTGGGTTCTGGAATTGATAAAAACATTGGTTCAATTTTCATGAAAACTGTGGACAATGGAGCGAATTGGCAATTATTTTGTTGCTTTAATCCAATGCTCTTGCCCGGTACAAATGGTGTTGATAAGAAAAGTCTTTGGGAAGGGACAATTAATGAAACACCAACCGATTATGTAGTATTACATAGAGGTTCTCCACAGACAACACCCGCCAACCCAGCGGCAGGTACTTGGAGGTGTGTCATTCCGAAAAATGATTTATTCACGACTAGTTTGCCTACCAAAATTTCTGACTTGAATAATGAAAAGATGCATATGTTCAAGGCAAACAACAAATATTATTTGATACTTCGTGAAGATGACCGATACCAAGGACCCAACTATACAGTACGAACGCTTCACGGTATTTATCTCTGCAATGCAGACTTTTCAACACTCACTAGAGTTCTGGGTGTGGCAAATAGCAATGGAGCACATACGTTTGGTTCAACGATTTTTGGTGATTTAGTTCCTTTGGTGTACTCAACTAGTGATTTAAGATTAGCACAGATTAGAAATGGCGTTCCAAGCTGGCAGAATACAAGTAATATCAGATGTTTACTGATGTCTTTTGCAAATCTTTTTTAAACTTTAAAGCCAAAAAAATGGAAAACGTAATCGTAGTCAATCCACAAGCTGTAAAAGCAAATTATTCGGTGCAAGTTATGGCTAAAGACCTGTATGTGTTAGGATGGGATTTTGAGAGTAGTATTCAGAATATAGTGGATACACAAGGGATTCCTTATAATTATGCCAAAATACGAGTACTATCCCGTTCCGTTAGGTTGTATTTTGAAACCAATCAGGAGGGACAAATTGAATTCTTCTGGTATTTTGCCATCGATGAGGCGGTGCGTAATAATACAGGGTTTGCGAATCCACCTATTGAAGACCTACTGACTTTAGTGAATAACGGATTGTATTTATTGAACTCAATCGTTGATTATTCGGAAGATGCACAAGGTCAATATTGTAGTTTTTTAATAGCTGTAACTAGCTAAAAACCTTGACCAAGTTAAAGGTTATTCTGCCATTCTTTAAGTGATATTAAGATGAAAAAAGTCCTCTTGTTTTTTACTATTATACTGATTCTACTAGGATGCGTAACCGAGAAGAAAGCTCGGTTACGTGCCATTGATTTTTATAGGGAACACCCATCTGAATTAGCTCAGACCTGTGCGGATAAGTTCCCCATCAATGCTCAGTACATTCAAGGAATTACGATTACTCGAAAAGATTCAATTATTCAGCGAGGAATTGTATTGAATTGTCCCGAAGCAATCAACCCAACTACCAAATTATCTTACATTCCGAAGGTAAACTGTCCAGACCAAAAGATTATCTATATCAATCAAGTTCGTGTAGATACGTTTAAGATAGAGAACAATGCTCGTGTTGAGCAATATCGATTAGAGAAAGAACAAGCGAGCAATCTTTTAGCAGCTTCCAATTCATCTTATGAGCGTGAAAAGAAATTATCACAACAACGGCTTTATTTAATCATTATTCTTGCAGTGTTACTGTTCTTGGCACTATTTCTTAGGCTCAAACAACTATTTTAATGAAATTAACCCTCAAGAGAATCATAAAAACGGACAAAAGCACCATTGGCGAACTGTACGTCGATGGCTCATTTGAATGTTATACCTTAGAGGATACTGATAGAAATCTAAGTAGTTTAATGAGCCTTGAGCAAATTAAAGCTATCAAGGTTTATGGTAAAACTGCTATCCCACGAGGTACTTATCAGCTAGTAGTTCAACAATCGACCTCTAATGGGAAACGCTATTTTTATTTAAAAGACGTAAAAGGTTACTCTGGAGTACGTATCGAATGGGGCAATACGCAGATGGATACGCTTGGTTGCATTTTGGTTGGAACTATCTACGATATAAATAAAGTCAGCAATTCGGTAGTTGCTTATAATGCTCTTGTCAAAAAGATGAATCTTACCAAAGGACATACCATTACCATCATGGATGATACTGAGGCTGTTTCTAATACATTTAGGGTTGTTTTAGCAGGAACAATTGTCTTGATTACTTTCCTATTCAGAAGCACCATTATTGATTTTTTTAAAAAACGATTCAACCAACATGGATAATTATTTTTGCAAACCAACAAGCAAAGACTACCTCAAAAAGCCTGTAGCGATTCATACAGAAGATACGTTCAATGATATTTGTAAAATGTATATTCCAAATGCTGTCAAGCAAACAGCTAAGATTGCACCCACTTTAAGGAATAAGAAAAGCACCGCAATTACCGCAAAAAATATCTTTGATTTTGTCAAGACGTATATCAAGTATCGTGCGGATAAAAAAGGCTTTGAAGAAATCAAATTACCCAACAAACTTTGGGCAGATAAAAAAGGAGATTGTGAAGATTTTACTATTTTTTGTTCATCAATTTTGTGTAATTTGCGAGTAAATCACATCGTTAGGATGGCTGATTATGGCAAAGGATGGCAACATATCTATGTTGTAGTAGGCAAAACCGTATTAGACCCTGTACAAGACACATTCAATTTTGAGGACAAAGGGAAATATCTTGACTATAAATTCGATTTTGAAGGATTAGGTAAATTACCTGTAAGCCTTTTCTCCGCTCGTGAAAAGTTTATCATGGAGCTTTGGAAAAGCTTCCAAAAAGATGGGGTAGTTTATCATAAACAAACAGAGACCAACACCTTGCCTACGGTAAATGTTGAAAGCTTAGTGGGGTATTTGAAAGACAAACTGGGCGTAATCGCTACTTATTTACCTGCCGAAGAAAAAGAAGTCAGATTTGGAGGAAGAACCGATACCGTAAAATTTGCAGAACGGATTAGGGTCAACTTAGAGAATACAACGGTCACTTTTGACCCTACAACCATCTCTCTTTTAGTGATTAAAATTGCAGGGAACGAAGCCTTAAAACCGCTAAAGACAGAGAAAACAGCAGGTTTTCAGCCCGATAATGCTGAATTCATGAATCTTTTTAAAGATTTTATCAAAAAGAATGATGGTATTGCTGATGTCATATTTACGGGTGTAAATTTCTCTGAAAATGGTATTGCTGCAACCAATACGTATTCTTTTTTATACTTTAAAGCGGATACAGATTTTAGAGGTACTTACACACTTGATGGGAAACCAATCAACTCTAATAAGGAATTTGTAGATTATCTATCATTTATTCGGAGTAATAATGGCTCTAGAGTAAAGATAACACCTACTATAAAAGAGTTTGATACTTTTTTTCAGTCAGCCATGAAGCTTTCAAATTATGGTGATAAAACATCCAAACCAATCATTCTTAGGTCGAGTGTAAAGCCTTATGAATTTGAAATTAATACTGAAAACGTAGCTTATGATGTTAAAAAGAAGGAATTAGTCGTTCAGGAGTTTAAGACAAAATTAGTTTCCAAAACATCCTTTGAACCCTTCATCGTATTTATAGAAGGCAATTTTTTTAAGCATATTTTAAAGTTGTTAGGCAAACTACAGGTCAAAGCATTTACACTGAGTATTTCAACAATGACCGAGCGAGTAAGACCAATTATCTTACAATGTGATACGAAGTATGGCGAATTAATTTATTTGCTTCAGCCAATGAACCGCATTGATAACACTAAAATGACGATACTAAAACAAGAAAGTGATTTTAGGAAATTACTTATTTTATACCAACAAGCACTACAACATATCTAACATGGGCTATACAGGTAGTAAATACAATTCGAGACTAACTTCTTCCGAAGTAACAAAATTAGTCAAACAAGATATTCAAAATAAATATCCTACTATTGATATTTCTGTCACCAAAAGTAGATATTCGGGCGGTTGGTCATTGAGGTTAGAAATAAAAGATTGTGGTTTTAATCCTTACGAAGAGGGTTATGATGGGTGGGAATCTAATTGGTATGAAAAACATCCAGATAGAAAAAGCATCTTCAATGAAAAAGCTCAAGCATTAATTAAAAGTTGTAAAGTTATCATAGCAGAGTATAATTATGATAATTCAGATGTGTCGACAGATTATTTTGATGTTGGCTTTTACAGTACTGTAGAGCTAGTTGAATGGAGCCATCTTTTATTGTATTTGAAGGAATCCAAGATGGCAGATTTTTATAAAAGGAACAATCCTGAATATGTCAACTGGGCTATCAAGCGAATTTCAACCAAGAAAAATGTTTCAATAGCGGTCAATAATGATAACAAAAGTGATTTGAAAAATCATGAGTTTATGGTGATTCATGATATCCGTAAAAATGTAATTAATGTCTCTTTTTCTCAAACCCCTGCTAAAACCAAAAAATCAATTGAATGGTTAGCAGCAAAAGGTTTTGAAAAGGGTAGCTATGAACCGATATGGTTCATAAAATACAACCCAACACTATTGGAAGAAGTACTTAAATATTTCAATCTCAGAAGGGCTCATAATTGGAAACTAAATCTTTTGTGGTTTGAAGAACAACTCAAAAAAGTATGAATTGGAAAGAAGTGCTATTAGGGTTTAAAGAACGATTAGCCAATATCTCTACAAAAAAATCCTACCTTGAAAGTATCACTGAGCGGTTTTTGCAAGGAGATAAACTGAATAAAATTTCGCTAGAAAAAGAAGCCAAGAAATTCGGAATTACCAATGTCAGAGAGGTAAAAGAACAAACAGAATATGCCTTGGTAAATATTTATCGAAACTTGGCCCATGATGAGACTAAAACAATTGAAGGACGTTTTAAATCGATCATTGATTTTTATAAGCGACAAGTAAATTTATCCTTACGAACCAGTACCTCAGTTTTATTGCAACAATACAGTACTGCTGCACCAATAGCATATTTGATGGGGCTGTATTGTGCGATTGACAAACCCCTTAAAAGTAGTTTGTATTTTGAGCCATCCGCAGGGAATGGATTACTTACGATTGCAGGTTATGCAGAGAATTTTGAAGTCAATGAACTAGATGATATTCGAGTAACTAATCTTCAAAGAGATAGCTACAAAAGCATCACTCACAAGGATTCATCCAAACTTGATTTCTTTAGAGACAAAGTCAAGAAATATGATGCCATCATCACCAATCCACCCTTTGGAGCTTTAGAAAAGTATGAGTACCAAACCTTTG
Organism: Arcicella sp. GW822-FHT02H01; assembly: GCF_058802005.1. Taxonomy (NCBI): domain Bacteria; kingdom Pseudomonadati; phylum Bacteroidota; class Cytophagia; order Cytophagales; family Flectobacillaceae; genus Arcicella; species Arcicella sp. GW822-FHT02H01. Next base: position 4,563,772 of record NZ_JBXANT010000001.1, read on the forward strand.
ATGGCTATACCATAAAAGACCTTGACCATGTAATGGCAATACTCGCATTATCAGCGATGAAGGATACTGGTAAAGCAGCTATCATCATTGGTGGACATACAAACTATGATGAAGTAGGAAGAATACAAGCAGGGAAAAACCGCATATTCCTAAATTACTTATACAGTCATTATCATGTCGAAGATGTCATTAACATCAACGGAGATTTATACAGCAGAATGGGTACTTCTTTCAACATTCGATTGATTCTAATCAACGGTCGTAAAAGTACAGTATCAGGATTCGCACCACTCAAAGCCGAAACACAATCAACACAAATAAATACATTTCAAGAACTATATCAAAGAATAATCTTTTAATGAAAAAATCAATTTTGTTCAACGGTTTAGGAGTACCATACACTCCATTGAGTCATTCAAAATCCTTACAAGTTGACACTCCAGATTCAATGGGTGGAGAAACAACCAAAGCCTTAAAAAATCTTAAATCAACCATTGGTGACGTTGATGATTTTTTGTGTAAAAAGTTACAGTACACTAGTAAAAGCAGTTTATACAACGCCTTTGCTGCCGAACAAATTGATGCCATTGCCTTAGCCATCTATAATATCGAATACCGAAATCAGGGACTAATCATCGGTGACCAAACAGGCGTAGGAAAAGGACGTGTTGCAGCGGGTTTAATTCGTTATGCCATTGCTCAAGGAATCCTACCCATATTCATTACAGAAAAGCCAAACTTATTCAGTGATATTTACCGAGATTTAATTGATATTGGTTTAGAGGATGCCTCGCAACCTTTAAAGATTAAGCAAAACGAAACCAAAAAGCTTATCAAATACAAATCTTACTCAAGTCTTAGTGAGGAAGAAAAGATTGAGTATGGAAGCGAACAAGACTATAAATTATTCCAGGAACAAAATCCTTATGAAGTAGTTGTTGGCTACACCGAAAACAAAAACCGTGACCTTACCAAAGGTAGTCATGTAGTCCCCTATATTTTAAATGCACGTGCTAGTGCATCCGATGTCAAGGATACAGAAGGAAATATTTTGTATCAAGCAGCTGACTCCATTTTGCAAAAGCAGGTACTCGAAAAAATGAAACTACCTGCTGGTTATGACTTTGTCATGCTAACGTATTCACAAATACAAAATGGGAATTCGGTAGTAGCGGGAGCATTACAACTATCACCCAAAGCAACATTTCTAAAAAAACTAGCAGAGAATAATTTAGTGATTTTAGATGAATCACATAACGCTTCGGGCGAGAGTATCAGAGGGATGGCTTTGCAAATCGTTTTAAAGAATGCCTATGTAGCTTTCTTATCAGCAACCTTTGCCAAGCGACCAGATAATATGCCTATTTACGCTTCAAAAACGGAAATTTCAGAAGCTAATCTTACTTCTACGGAGCTTTCAGAAGCAATTCTAAAAGGTGGAGTAGCCTTACAGGAAATTGTATCATCGCAACTCGTAAGTCAAGGCCAGATGATTAGACGAGAGCGAAGTTTTGAAGGCATAGAAGTAAACTACATTACCCTTGAGGAAAACGGAGGCAATGAAGTAAAAGTCAAAGATAAGTTTGAAAAGATGTATCAAGACTTTTACTGTACATTGGAGAATTCCAAGGCAGATAAAAAGAAATCTGATGCGGTGACAGAAGTAATCCGAGCCATCATTGATTTTCAGGAAATGTACATCATGCCAGAAGTAAAGGCACTTGATAAAATAGCCGCTAAAGAGCAAGGAGAAGTTGAAATTAGACGAGGAACAAAAGGAGCTGGCGTTGACAGTACACCTTACTTTTCAAAATTGTTCAATGTGTTCAATCAATTGCTATTTGCCATTAAAGCAGAGGCGGTAGCCGATAGGGCCATCATGAGGCTAAAACAGGGAAAGAAACCTGTTATTGCTTTTTCAAGTACGATGGGCAGTTTTATAGAATCGATTGCTAACGAATCAGGTGGAGAGGATTTTGAGGAAAATAGTTTAATCAATGCAGATTTTACAACAGTTTTACTCAAAGGCTTAAAAGGCGTATTAAGATATACGGTCATTCGTGCAGATGGTGAAAGAGAACACAGATCCTTTGACATCAATCAATTTTCCGAAGAAGCTATTTCGACCTATAAGTTTATTGAAAACATGATTAAGACCACCTCTTCAGGTGTTGTGTTATCACCCATCGATTTGGTGAAGATGCGGATTGAGAACGCAGGATACAAAGTGGCTGAGGTAACAGGTAGAAAATTAGCTGTTGAATTGGAGCAAAAGGCACTCTCTCATTCAGAAGCCGCTAAATTAATGCGAACTGGAGGGGATAATTTTAACAATGGGTTAACAGTCATACCAGACATCGTTAAAAAGTTTATGCCGGGCTTTCAACAAAAGATAGTAAGTAGCTCAGATGAGTTTATTGATATTGTGAAGCAGCTTGAGAAGCAAATAAAGGCTATTCCCAACATAGGGCATTATTCAGCAGCTTTTAGAAAGGCAAAAGATAAAGCGAATTGGGTAAATCCACAGGAAGTGGTAGTGGCTCATCTGCATTATTTTTATGCTGGTTCAGATTGGTATATTGCTGAATTTGATGGTAAAGATAGATTGTATGGATATGCCGTATTGAATGGAGATACTGAAAATGCAGAGTTTGGATACGTTTCCCTAAAGGAACTCACATCGACAGTTACCAACAATCGTTATGGCGGAATTGAATTAGATTTTCATTGGACACCACAAACTATCAGAAAAGCACTAGATGAGCCAGATAGAGGATTGGGTAAAAGAAAAAACGAAATCAAAAACAAAAGCAAAAGAGGGCTAGGAAAAGTTGAAGCCCCAACTTTACGTTGGTTAGGTAGAATCGTCAAGCGACCTAAAGAAAATGCGACGGATGCTTTTCGCAGATTCAACGACAACGAAGTTGATGTGTTGATGATTAATCAAAGTGGTTCTACGGGTGCTTCAGCTCATGCGATTCCAACCAAGAAAGTACCTGCAAACCAAGTAAAACAGCGTGTGATGATTGTATTACAGTCGGAGTTAGACATTAATACAGAAGTTCAAAAGCTTGGAAGAATAAAAAGGACTGGTGAAATCTTGAAGCCTATCTATGATTATGTGACGAGTTCAATTCCAGCCGAAAAGCGATTAATGATGATGCTTCAAAAGAAGCTAAAATCACTCGATGCCAATACAGCTAGTAATCAAAGAAACTCAGAATCCATCCTAAAGTCAGCCGACTTTCTCAATAAATATGGTGATGAAGTAGTAGCACAGTATTTAGAAGAAAATAAAACGATTAACACAAGAATTGGTTCTCCCTTAAATAAAATTGACACTGATAAAGCTGTACCTGAAAATGCAGCTCAGAAAGTTACTGGTAGAATCGCCTTGTTGAAATGTGCTGACCAAGATAAATTCTATAATGAAGTACTAGACCTTTACAGAACAGCCATTGAAATAAAGCTTGAGTCGGGGGATTATGACTTAGAAGTGCAAGTAGTCGATTTACAAGCCAATACGATTGACAAAAAAGTACTAGTTCAAGGAAAAGGAGGTAAATCACCTTTCAGCACATCAACTTTTGTAGAAAGATGCGATGTAAGGGAAATCAAAAAGCCTTACACGGTAGATGAGCTTGAGAAAATTATCAAAAGAGAACTGGGAGATAATAGTCCAGAAGGCTATGCTGAGGCATTATCCAATACTTGCAAAACAAAACTACTTCAAATAAAAGACCAACGGGTAAAGGACATTCAGCAGCAGTATAGCGATAGAAGAGAAAAACTACCCAATAGAAAGGACATCAAAAAAATCGAAGATGCAGCAATTAAAGCCTCAGCGATTGAAGTTGCATTAAATACACTGAATACCGAAGAGCAAAAGGATATCGATACTGAAACAGTTAACGTCCAAAAGCAAATCAATTACTTTAATGATAATATTTTCAGGTTTTTTAAAATAGGGATGGTTATCCAACTTCCAGACATTGAGTCAGCTCCACATCGAGGGAATACCCTTGGTATTTTTACAGGTTTTCAAATCAATGAAAAGAAAGATAATCCGTTTACACCTGGCAACATCAAATTGAAGTTTGCGATTGCTTCAGGGAAAAGAAGTAGGACATACAATTTATCGGGAGAAGGGTTAAAATGGGTTAATGGGATAAAATCCATTTCAAGAAGCCCTTCATTCGTCAACATCAACAATTCCTTTGACAGATGGAAAGAAGCATCTAAACAGAATTATTCGGAAAGGACTACTCGCTACATTTTGACAGGTAATTTACTGCAAGCTTTTGGTAGTCCTTTGATTGCAGAGTACAAATTAAAGTTGATTGAATACACGACCATTACGGGAGAAATAAGGAAAGGTATTTTGATGCCTGAGTACTATGATGCTGGCAAAAATAGTAATGGTAGTTCAGAAAGTTCGGTGGCTATTCCAATTGGCAATGCCTTGCAGGTGATTAGAGGTGTTTACAGAAATACCATATTAACGACCAGTATTGGCATGACTATCCAAAAGATGTCGGATTACTATTTATTCCTTTTACCAATCAAAAGTAAAATGAGTGAAATCTATTTAGATGCTTCGTTGAGGAATCTAGCCATAGACAGAGAATTTATCAAACAAGGTAGTGCCTTTAAGGCAAAGGTTGTTGATAGCAATCTCCCTAAATTCTTAGAAATGCTACAACAGAATTATAGCCTATCGCTAGTAGTGACCGAGCGAAACTTAAAAATGACTGGGTATGAATTTGAAGATAGTAGTTCAACTGAAAGCACCGATGCTAAAAAGCCATTGCCTAGGAAAATTACTTTTAAGAACGAGATTTTAGCTTTTAAGCTCAAGTTGACACAACTCTAGTATCCCAATCAATTATCAGATGAATACTTCTTTTGAAAGAACAAAGCAAAATGAAGATTGGCTAACGCCACCTTATATTATTAAAGCTCTAGGCAGTTTTGACCTTGACCGATGCAGTCCCATCAAACGGCCGTGGGACACAGCAAAAAAGCATTATACCAAAAAGCAAGATGGATTAAAGCAAGATTGGCAAGGCAGAGTTTGGTGCAATCCACCTTACGGGTCTGAAACTTCCAAATGGCTTGAAAAATGTGCAAAGCACAAAAATGTAATTGCCTTAACTTTTGCCAGAACAGAAACCAAGATGTTTTTTGAATCGGTCTGGAGTAAAGCTTATGCAGTACTATTCATCAAAGGACGATTAAGTTTTTATACACTAAAAGGATTAGAAGGCGATAGTGCGGGTTCTCCATCAGTATTAATTGCATTCAATAGAAGAAATGCCACAGCTCTTAAAAATTGTGGAATAGAAGGAAAGTTTATTCAACTAAAATAGAAAACAGAAAATGATTTCAGCCAGTAATTACATTCAGCAATCTTCAAAAATTCCTTTTGATTCATTGCCACCTGTCTTAAAAGACTTTGATAAAGTTTACAGACCCAACTTCAATGAGGCAAATGATGACCCTAATTTATCGATTGTCATATCGCTTTATTATCAAAAGCTGAATGCTTATGTCACCAAGGAGCAACCAGTGCAAACCGTAAAATCGGATAATTCGGCAGCTAAACTAAAATATAAATATCGTCTAAGATTGCAGTTGCAGGAAGAGGCAAGATTGTCAATAAAATAATCTTAATTAAAATGAAAGAAAACATCGCATTCATCAAACAATTTGATGCCAACAACTTGTCAAGATTAGACAAAGTATCTCAAGAGAATTATCGACTTCTTAAGGAAGATACCGAAAACTTTACTGACTTTTCAATTTTTGAAGTTGTACCAGACGCAGAGGCAACGCTTGCATCTTGGGTTAAAACGGTAAAGGGAACCATTAAAGAGGTTGAACCTCCTAAATCTTTACCTATAAAAGCTGAAAAGAAAGAAAGTAAGGTTTCAGCTCTTAGAAAAACTACTCAGAAAAAGGAAGTAGCTAAACCTGAAAAGGTAGCATCAGAAAAGCCTAGTGAGAAGTCGGATAAAAATGAACTGTTAAAACAAACGCTTAGAGATGAAATCAAGCAAATGTTGGAACAGCTAAGGAGTAATTCAAAGTTCGAAAAGAAAATTGCTTCAGAACTAACTAAATACCTTCAAAAAAATCAGATAGGTTTAGGAGCCTCTAAGGATGATGAGTTAACTAAACTAAAAGCTAAGCATAAGTTTTACAAAAAGCTTTTGGCAGGTGATACAGCAGACTTTAAAGCAATTGCCAAACGTGTTGGTTTATCATACACAATTACAACGCCTAGGAAAAAGAAAGGATTGTCTGGAGTTACGAAACCTAAGAAGGAAAAAACTTTAGGACAAAAAATATCAAGTTTCTTCGGATTTTAAAACAACAACTATTATAATAACAATGGGAACAATATTAAATCTTTTCAACATAAAAGCGACCTATAATAGATGGAAAGCAAAACAGCTTGTTTATTCAGGCTCTAAATGTCAAATTGTAATTGAGAACCTTGAAATTAAGGGAATTACTTATAGTCAGCAAGACCCACCAAGTCCAGAGGAGAGTAAGAATTTACTTAATAAATCTGTTCGAGAAATGACAACTCAAGTATTAGAAGAGTTTGGGTTTTGATGGTTTTTGCGTTTCATTATCTTAAATTGGTTACCTCTACCTTGCAAAGCATTGTAGAGGTTTTTAATCATAATAATACTTTATGAGAAATGTATTTAACTTTTTGGGAGAATAAAAATTAATCTTTTCTCCAACTCAGTGAAGATAAAAATCTATACCTTTACACGATATGAGTCTTTATTAAAAATAAAATTAATAGATTGAAAGGTTTAATTCCAATCAAAAATTTAGAAATAAATGTATTAGATAAAAATTTGATAAGAACTAAAAACTATCTTAAAAGAAAAAAGTCGAGATAATGCACTTAATCAATAATAATGAACTCTAATCATGGATAATTCAAATAAATTGTTAGAGCTAAAACGTAGATTAGCAGAAGAAGCTCAAAAGGACAGCTCTGATACTAATCTTATTATTACTTTATCTAATGAAATCGCTCGTTTAGACGATAATGAAGTTCGATTTTCGGTTGATGCTGGTATAATAAATAGGCTAGGTAAGGAACTTGTAGGTAAGCACGAAACAGCTGTTTCTGAGTTAGTTAAAAACTCATATGATGCTGATGCAACAGAAGTTAATCTGATTTTTGAGAATGCATGGAATTCTGGAGGAATATTAATTATTGATGATAATGGACATGGGATGAATAAGGAACAACTTCTCAATGGTTTTATGCGTTTGTCATCCTCCGATAAAATACATAATCCCATTTCAAATAAATATAAAAGACAAAGAGCTGGTAAAAAAGGAATAGGAAGATTTGCAACTCAACGGCTAGGTGATAAACTTACAATTATTACTCAAACAGAAACCTCTCAGGAAGCTCTTAAAATTATAATTAATTGGGAAGAATTTCAAACAGATAGAGATTTACTTACGATATCTAGTAGAATTGAATTTATTTCTAAGCAAAAAGAAGAAGGTACAACTTTAATAATTGAAGGACTTAGAGAAGGATGGTCTGATGCAATGATTAAAAGAGTTTATAGATATACATCTGAACTTCTACAACCTTTTCCTTTGGCAAAGAAGAAAAAAGAAAATAAATCTTCTTATGATTTAGGGTTTAAGAGTAATTATTTTAGGAAAAATGAAGATGAATTAATACCAATAATAGACGAGGAAAAAGCAATTTTTCAACATGCGCTAGCAGAAATTGAAGGCTATGTATTAGATGATGGTCAAGGTTGTTGGGCATTAAAAAGTGACAAGTTAAACTTTCCTCAAGAAGTATATGCTATAGGTAATAACGACAAGAATAAAGAAGATATTAGTACACCTTTTAATTTAATTAAACGAGTGCATTTTAAAGCATATTACTTTGTATTTGATTCTTCTCTTTTTGCTCCGGGAACATTTACTTTTATTCGTGATTTAGGATATGAAAAGGGGGGCATAAAATTATATAGAAATGGTTTTCGAGTATTGCCCTATGGAGAACAAGGTGATGATTGGTTAGGACTAGATAAATCTAATAATAGAAATATTATTTTGGCTCAACATCCTAATAGAAACTTTTTTGGTTTCGTTGAACTTGAAGATAAAAGTGGAGATTTTGAAGAAACTTCTAGTAGGGAAGGTTTAATTGAAAATGAGTATTTAAAAGAATTGGTAAACTTTGTTTATCGTTCAATAACAAGTGCTGTCATGAAGGTTTCAGAATTGAGGGGAAGAAAAGTAACAGCATCTCAAAAAGGATTTACCAAAAGAGAAGAAGATCCTTCAGAAAAAGTAGACAGAAGTCTTGAAAAAATTCAGGAATTTTTTGAATCAGAAGAAGATTCAAGTGAGCTAAAAAGTAATCACTCTTCAAATTATGAGAAAAAGGAAAGAGCTAAACAAATTTTTGATGAACTACGACGAGCAAGAGATGAAGAAAAGCAGAAAACTCTCTCTTTAATTGATGAAAATAATATGCTAAGGATATTAGCAGGTTTAGGTCTCGTAATTGGAGAATTTGTACACGAAGTTCAAAGATTTTTACCAGGGTTTGATGCTGATATAAAATTTCTTAAAAAGGCAGTAAAAGAATATAAAGAAATCTATGAGCGCACTGAATTATTAGAAATAAATGTTAAATCTTTTACTGCATATACTTCCTATTTTGATAAAGCTATATCAAGAAATGTGCACAGAGAACTAGAGCCAATAGAATTAAGAGATGTTGTAAGAAGCTTTGAAACTGTAATAAAAAATGATCTAAAAAGAGCTGACATACAGTTTACTCCACCTTTATTTGATGGATATGATTTGTTTACAGTCCCTATGCATCCATCTGAATGGGCGTCTATTTTATTTAACTTGTATACAAATTCAAAAAAGGCAATAAAAAGAGCTAAATCTAAAGGAGAAATTTTTATTAAATGTGGAAGAGATGAAAATATTGTTTTTTTGGAATTTTCAGATAATGGAGATGGAGTAAATAAAGAAAATGAGGAAATTATTTTTAATGCATTTTACACTACTTCTACTGTAGCAAATCACACCGCGGATGATGCAACATCACTTACTGGAACTGGTTTAGGGTTAAAAATTGTAAAAGATATCATAGAATTTTATAATGGAGAGATATATGTGACAACTCCATATGAAAATTATAAGACAACAATTAAAATTGAAATTCCTAAAAATAAGATAAAATAAAATATGGATACTCCAAAATACATATACATTGATGATGAAAACGATACGTCAATTAAATCTTTGATAAATGGATTTAATGATACTAATTCGATAAAAGTTGAAAGAGTGCCAATCGAAAGAGGTATGGACTTTTCTATATTGAAAAAATTAATTATCAATAAAATTGAAAAAGAAGATTTTAGTGGTCTTTTAATTGATTTAAGGTTAGATGGAGAAGGGCCAGATAGATTAGAATATAGTGCTATATCATTAAGTTCTGAATTAAGAACATTAAGTGCAAGAAAAGAAATTTCCTCTTTTCCAATAGTATTATGTTCAACAATAGATAAGATAAAAGAAACTTATAAATCTGATAAAACAAGTCATGATTTATTCGATTATACATTTAAGAAAGCCGAAGCACCCAATTACGAAAAATTTTCTTCGAAACTATGTTCGTTAGCTAGAGGATACAAATATTTGATTTCTAGAGACTTTAGTTTAGAAGAAATTTATAATCGTCCAGATTTAAATAGTCTTGATCAACGAATATTTGAACGTTTTTTCAATCAAGACATAATTGTGCCCTATGATTATGCACACTTTGCTGTAAAAACACTTTTTCATTGTACCAATCCCTTAATTAAAGAAACAACACTAGCTGCAAGATTAGGAATCGATATCTCGAAAAGTTGTGATTCTTGGAGACTACTTCTAAATAAGTTTGAAAAATGCAAATATTCTGGACTATTTTCTGATGGTTGGAATAGGTGGTGGGCAGATAGTCTGAATATTGAACTAAAAGAAATTTCGGGTAAAAATTTCTCATTTTTAAAAGCACAGGAGCGAGTGAAAATATTGTCTGATGCTTTTGAAATAGATAATTTATTTCCTGCTATACCAATTCCGAATAATACCAGCAGTGAATTTTGGACTATATGTGAAGCTTTAAAATTACCTCTTGATCCGTTAGAAGGTGTGAAAATAAAATTATCACACGAACTAAAACCATGGCAAGAACCAAAATATATGTCATTGTATGCTGTAGTTGAAAGATTAGGTATTGAAAAAGGTATAGAACCTCATTATACAGAATTGGAAAGAGTTGAAGAATTCAAAAAAGGTTAGTAATATGGCAGTAAAATCTAAATATATGAGCTTTCGAAATACAAGAGCTCAAGAAATGAGGCAAATGGCTGATTTGTTAGAAAAAAAACTTGGAGATGTAGTTACACACCCGATACATAATGCTATAGCAGACCTCGTTAATGCTGAAAAAATACCTTTGTTGAAAAATGGAGATGCAAAGGAAAATATATGGGGATATGACATTGAGAATTTTATTTTGCCACTTGATACCTTGAAACATGTTATACCAAATGATATCAAAAAAGGTGAGATTGTTTTAAATATGAAATTAAGAGGTAATATTGATGATTGGGATTCTTTTAATGATCCATTTGTAGAGTTAGCTTTTAAAGTGTTAATAAAAGGTATAGGTAAAGATAGAGTCTATCATTTTGGTTTTCATATTGATAAGCATACTGGGGGCACTCCTGTGGAACCTCATCCTCTATATCATTTACAATATGATTTCAATCCAACAGGTACAGTAATACCTAATTTAGGAGATTTATTCTATGTTGACACACCAAGGATAATGCATAAACCCATAGATTTTATTCTAGGGATAGGTTTTCTAACTTCAAATTTCTATCCAATTGGATTTCAAGTACTATGCGAACAAAGAGAATTTGTTAAGTTAAATACAGCATATCAGCAATCTGTTTGGCGTCCTTATTTTCATACTTTAGCTAGTCAATGGCAACCTTTTAATGGGAGTAATATTATTTGGAATCCCATTACTCAAATTTGCCCAATATTTATATGAGAAATATATTTGGATATTTACAGACTTATTCATTAATTCCATTAGAAGTGGATAAGCTTATTGTATCTGCTTTTATAAAATTTAATGAGTTGAGCGTTATAAATAATAAGTTATTACAAGATTATTTGATTTTAGAAAATCAAGAAAATACTTGGGAAAGTTTATTAGATTTTATTAAGGTTATTCAGAGAGAAATTGAACAATTTGATATTGAAAAACTCATAGAGATATTTGAGTTCGTTATTTCACCCTCTGACAGAATAGTAAATGGAGCAATATATACACCTTCAGATATTAGAGAATATATTATTTCTCAAGCTTTCAGTAGAGAAAGTAATAAACTTGAAAATGCTAAAATAGCAGATATAGCTTGTGGGTGTTCTGGTTTTTTATATACAGCTGCTAGAGAATTAAGAAGAAGAACAGACAATAATTATCAATATATCTTTCAAAATCAAATTTTTGGTTTAGATATACAGGAATATTCAATTACTCGTAGTAAACTTTTATTGAGTTTATTAGCATTGGCCGAAGGTGAAGACATAGAAGAATTTCATTTTAATTTATATCTAGGAGATGCATTAATTTTTAAATGGGAAGAATATTACGAGGGTTTTGAAGGATTCCAAATTATAATTGGAAATCCACCCTATGTGTGTGCGAGAAATCTAGAAGATAGCGTAAAGGAAAATTTACAGAATTGGTCTGTATGTAATTCTGGTAATCCTGATTTATACATACCATTTTTTCAAATAGGCTATGAAAATCTTTCAAAAAATGGGATTTTAGCATTTATTACAATGAATACTTTCTTTAAAAGCTTAAATGGAAGAGCATTAAGAAAATATTTTGAAGATAATACAGCTACCATAAGAATCATCGATTTTGGCACACTACAGATATTTAAATCAAAGAGTACTTATACCTGTATATGTTTTTTAGAAAAAACAAAACAAGATTATATTGAGTATTACAAATCACTTAAAAAAGAACTACCTACTAATAAATATCAATTTGATAAAATTTATTATAGAAATCTTGATGCTAATAAAGGTTGGAATCTAAATAAAAACGAAATTATATCAAGGATAGAATCTATAGGAAAAAGTTTTGGAGAACTCTACAAAACTAGACATGGTATTGCCACATTAAGGAATGACCTTTATATATTTAAGCCGGTATCTGAGGATAATGATTTTTATTACCTTCAAAATGGTAGTTTATATCCCATAGAAAAAGGTATTTGTAAAGATATTTTAAATTCAAATAAGTTAAGCAGGAGGATTGAATTTAATGAAGTTGTAGAAAAAGTTTTGTTTCCATATAATGATGAAATAAAACCTAAGGCTCTTCAAGAGGAACATTTAAAAGAAGCATTTCCCTATGCTTATAAATATTTGAATAAGAAAAAAGATGAATTAGCCAAGCGAGATAAAGGGAAAGGTAATTATGAGAAATGGTTTGCTTTTGGAAGAACACAATCGTTGGAGAAAGTAGGTAATAAATTGTTTTTCCCGAAGTTCTCAAACCAGATACCGAATTATTTGATTAGTAATGATGATAATCTGTTATTTTACAATGGACAAGCAATTGTAGGTCACTCAGAAGAAGAAATGTCTCTAATAAGGAAAATTATGAAATCTCGCTTATTTTGGTTTTATATTAAAACAACTAGCAAACCATATTCATCAGATTATTACTCATTGAATGGCATATATATAAAGAATTTTGGCATTCCAAATTTTGTGAAAAGTGATGTTGATTTTATTTTGAATGAATCAAATCAGAACACAATTGATATTTTTTTAGAGGATTATTATAATGTTAATCTAAATGAACTAATATTAGATTAATACAAAAATCTTTCCTGAAAAGCTCTATTATAAATACTCACAAGTACATTTTTAGAATTTAATATAAGCTGTATAGTTATAAAAAGTAAAATCTTTCATTAATGTATGGCTTTTCTTGAAATTTTTTATTCGATATTTATTTATAATAAAATTCATTCAGAATGATAAGTGGATTTTTGATGATTTACTTGAAAAATATAATTTTAATGTACTTATTACTGTTCATTTATAATTATTTTAGAGACTGGTTAACAATTTAACACACTATCATCGAGACTATTCATTAAACTGTGAAAAGTAAAAATAAAATTTTTTATTAAATTTCTATCTGACACAGTTTAATGATTAGTCTCTTGTATTTTAATAAGATCAATAAAATAATAGCCACTTTTAAAGTGGCTATCATAATGATTTTACTACATAGTTAAAGCTTACTAATTAGTCAACTTTTTTATCTCAATACTTTAATTTCCTAAGAAATAACATTTAAACCCTCATAACTTAGAAAAAAATCATCGGTGGAAAGCACTGGTATATTTTCAAGAAGAGCTTGTGAGATTATTAATAAATCAAAAGGGTCTCCATGAGGTTTTGCTTTTGATATAAATACTTTTGGCACTTTGGGAATGTTAAAATAGAACTCCTCTTTTGAACCCAAAAGCTTAATTGTAAATTCTAATCCCCCAACTTTATAATTTTGCAACTCCCAGATTCAACTTGTGTATTAAAATCCCAAACATAAGTTTTTGCCATATTTTCAACATGTACTTTATATGTTCCAGCTTGGACTTTCCAAATATTTGTATCTGTAATCCCAGCACAACTGCTCGGGTTGCTAGTATTTCTAGTATTAATATAGAAGTATTGATATATTCCATTTCCAGAAATTGTACAAAAGAATGAAGGAGATAAAACGCTACCAAAATCACCTTCTCTGTATAGACCAAGTCGACCAGAAACATTTGTAATATTTACCTTTTCTGTTATGCTACTAGATTTACTACCATTAAATGCTTTTAAGGTTACTGAATAAGTGCCATTTTTTGAATAAGTATGATACTTTGTATCTGGTGAATTTCCAATTGGAGTATTTGGTGTGTTATCCCCCCAACTTATCTCTGCATTTTGTGACATTGTAGATCTATTACTAACCTCAATAACTCCTTCATCAGGAAGCTTTGTTGCAATATCAAAAGAAGGAATTGGCTCCAAATCAGATTTACAAGCTGAGAGAAATAGAATTGATAAATAGATTAGTGTAAAAAGTAGTTTTTTCATTTGTGTATTACGAATTTAAGTTTTACTATAAAATTACTATGTGTCAATATTATTATTAAAACCAAGAAGAGTATTTTTATTAAAATAGGGTATTTATACCTGTTATTTACAGTAAACTTTTTGGCAACATCAACAAATAAGGCATTGCATTTTTGTAGTCTAATTCGAGATATTCCAAACCCAATGTTCTAATATTTTGATAATATGTAGCGAGTTGTAGGAAATAATTTTTTTCTGATTGGATATACCATGTTTTTTCACCTAAAAAATGAGCTAAAAACCATTTTTCAAGTAATCGGGCAGTTCGTCCATTGCCATCATTCCAAGGATGGATTTTTACAAAAACTAAGTGTATCATACTTGCAAAATAAAAGGCTTCTTCTATAGATAAGGGTTTAGCTAAAAGTGTTTGGAGGTCTTGGTAAAATTTATCCATTTCAACCTCAAGTATAAAAGGCGAAGTTGCTACATATTCAATTTTACTATCTGGCGTAGTTACATACATATATTGTGTGCGCAGTTTTCATTGGTACTGTTTCGAAATAATATGTTTACTAAGAAGTTTATGTGCTTTCACAATATTTTGGCGATTTAAAGTATTCTTTTTGGCAAAAGAATAGGCATCGTACAAATCATCAATCTTTTGGGTATACTCAGGCAAAAATTCAATACCAAATCTTTTGTATTTGATATATGAATCAAGTTCAATTTCTTCTCCTTCAATCTTACTAGAATATACTGAAGCAACAGCTGTATAAAAGCAGAAATTATCTGTCGAGAGTTCGGCATCATATAAATCAATAAAAGCAGATTTTGTCTGAGCTTTCCAGCTCAGACAAAATTCTGATAACAAAAAGGAAGGGATTATTTTTAATTGATAGTCCATGTTAAGGTGTTTTAGTATAATAAATTTACAGTCCCATATTTGAAAATATACCACTTATATTGGTAATTTTTAAGTTTTCTAAATCTTGAGCTTCTAGGAATGCCCTGTATTTCTTACTTTTCTGAATTTCAATTACAACCCTTCTTTCATCAGCTTTTCCATACTTACTTAAATATCTAAGGTTTTTAATTCCTAGTAAAACCATAACACCGTCTGTACTCCAACCTTTGTCATTCAATAACCAATCGACTAGGGTTTTTCTACCAGCTTTAATACTAATTTTTTGGACAAGCATTTCAGGAAATTCTAATTCTGCTGCGATAAGTTTAAGATGATCATTCATTGTTGCATTTGATTTTATAGGTAAGTTGGCCCATCCATCGTACTTATTTAGAATTTCTTCTACCTCGGCAAAATACGGTACTTTAGCTACTACTTTTGTTTTAATTCTGGATTTGTAAATCCACATTTTTCCATCTATACCTAATTTGTAGTGCTTTTCTTTTACCTTTTCATCTTTAGCAGTCTTTATAATTTCAATTAAATCAGCATAGTGAAAGCCCGTCTTACAAAAAATGATAAATAAATCTGCTACTTCTTGTTTAGCTTGTGTTCTAAATTTGTGATTTTTAAGTTGTTGAAACTGAAATTCGGAAAGGTAAATAAAATCATCAGCCTCTGGTTCAATAAATGTTATGTCAGCAATAGGATTAATGTGGCAGCCATCTACATTATTTGCCCCCCAAGTTGCAATTTGTTTGACTACTTGACATCTCTTGTGCACAGTTAGCGGAGCATATTTTTCATGGGTTTCCATCCAAAACCTAAACGACTTTAAGTAAGTAGGAGTAAATTCTGAAATTGTTAATTTAGGAGCTTTCTTATATAGGAAAAAATTAAGTAAACTATCCCTTACATTTCTATATTTTGTTAAAGAACCCAAACTTAATTTTTTTCCGTACAATTCAGGGTCTTTTACAAATTTTTGCCAAGCATCTGCTACCTCGATAAAACTCGGTTCTGCTATAATTTTTTCTTCAGGAAGAGGTTTCCCGAAATCCAAAATTGTTTGTTTTAATTTCTTAACATCAAAAGGTTCATTTTTTCTTTTTAACAAATTGTAAGCAAAGTGGATGTCCGATTCAATTTGGGAAAGCGTTTCATTTTTTAAACTTGCTAAAGGGTCATCATTTTTAATCCTTTTATTTAAAGTATCCCAATTATCTGAAAGAATCTTAATGTTTGTTGAACCAAGCTCGATTCTTTCTCCATTGTAACTGATTTTGGTGTAAATTTTTGAGTAGGACGGATTGCTACAACTGTGACGCATAAATAGAATTTCCATACGGTGTCCTAGGATTTTTTTTTCATGTGGTAGATATTAAATTAAGTGTTGAACATTTAATCTAAAAAAATCCACTTGTTGCTAAAAAGTTATTTGTTTAATGCCGAAAAGTGCCACCAGACGTTTTACAAGTGCCACCACTTTTGCCACCAGAATAATTTTGGCTGAGATATATTTCTTTTGAATTGTAGGAGCTTAAGACAGGGAAAAGGCTTTAAAATGCCCAAAAACAAAAAATCCTACCTTTTTTGAGGTAGGATTATGCTCATAATCAGACAAATATGTGACCTTGTAGAGAGTGAGGGTCTTTGTTAAATCGATTTGATACAACGCTTTCAAGTTGGATGGAATTTAACTTTATCGCTTTTATTATCATGGCAATTAAGAAAATAAAAAAGTCAAGATGACTTCGAAATTAAAAGAGGTAGAAGTTATTAAGGAATTTAGTAAAATTCAATAAGTATAAATCTTTTTCTAAAAGCAGGTTGAATTCATTTCGACCTGCTTTTGTGTTTTAAAGGGATTCAATGGGATACATGAATACGCAATGACTTTTGGGAGTGTTTATTAAATTGTGTCAGGTTTTTTTAGCTAACTAAAAGCCCTGACATAGTTCATTGGGCACTCCTGAAATAAATGCTATTTTAAATTTATTTATTAGTCTTAAATACCTTAAACTCTTCTTGTTTAGTGAATGTTGTCAGTCTTAAAAAATAAATACCAATATTTTCATCTCTAATATCTAGTGTTTCTTTATTTCTCCCTTTTGAAGATTTTATAATCGATTCTTTTATTAGCTTACCTTGTATATCATATAAAGAAATAGTTACATTTTGATCTGTATCAAGATAATACTCAATTGTAATATTTTCCTCAGCAGGATTCGGATATATTAAAGTTTGAATTTTATCACTGCTTTCTTTCGTAGTTAATTTTATTTGATTGGTTCCAGTAGTCGTTGTACTGTTAGAAAAAGGCATTGGTAATAGAGTTACTTCTCGTCCTCTCCCTTGTGTAACAGAGACTGTTAGTGTAATACCGCCCCCGCTAACAGTTACTGTTCCACTCCTACTTGATTCACCAGTATTTTCAGTTACAGAAATCCAAAAACTACCATTATTGCTACTACCACTCGAACTTAAAGTAAGCCAAGAAGGATTGCTTGTATTCAATGTCCAAGCTATGGTAGAGCTAACATTTATTTGTAAGCTACTAGCAACCGAAGTAGGTTCCCAAATATTCTGAGATATTGTTAATGTAGGGTTTCCTGCTTGTGTAACCGTAATAATTCTTGTAAGTCCACTTGAATTAACCACATTAAAATTAACTGTACGAGAAGGAGTACCAGTATTCGCAGTGGCCGTTACAATAAAATTATCATCTTCATTTCCAGTTGTTTTATTGAAACTAATCCATGTTGCTTCATAAGGATTAGTAACTGTCCAAGTTGTATTGGAAGTAACACTAAATGTTTGACTTGCTGCTGCTTGGCTAATATTCCACGATTCTGGAGATACCGTTAAGGTGGTTGTCTTATCTTGATTTACGGTGATTGTTCTTGTAATCCCTCCACCAGTAACAGTTATTGTACCAGTACGAGCATAAGTATTAAAGTTACTAGCAGTACTAATAGTAAAGCTACCATTATTAGTACCTGAGGATGAATTAACAGTTAACCAAGAATCATTTGAACTGACATTCCAACTTAGATTTGAAGTAACATTGATAAGTTGACTATTAGCAAGTACGCCAGTATTCCAAGTAGGAGGTGAAACTGTTAATAAAGGAGTGGCACCTTGTGTTACGCTGATTGTTAAGGTTATCCCTCCTCCTGTTATAGTAATAATTCCAGAACGACTGATATAGTCAGGGTTCGCAGTAGCATTCATAGTAAAGCTACCATTGTTACTACCCGATGTTGGCGTTGTTGTTAGCCATGATTGATTACTGCTAATATTCCAATTGATATTAGATGTTACTAAAACTGTTTGACTACCACCAGTATAACCTGTTGACCAAGAGTTTAAGTTAACAGAGAGTACTGGTGGTGCAGCTTGCGTTACAGTAACGGTTTGACTAGGTACTCCATTTCCAGAGACAGTTATTGTTGCTGATCTTGCGATTCCAGTATTAGCAGTAGCATTAATGGTAAATGAGCCATTATTACTACCTGAGCTAGCTGTAGCTGTAAGCCAACTAGCACTACTACTCACATTCCAACTTATATTTGAAGTTACAGTGATGAGTTGACTACTGGTACTTGAAGAAGTATTCCAAGTAGGGGGAGAGACTATTAATGTAGGGTTTCCTGCTTGTGTAACCGTAATAATTCTTGTAAGTCCACTTGAATTAACCACATTAAAATTAACTGTACGAGAAGGAGTACCAGTATTCGCAGTGGCCGTTACAATAAAATTATCATCTTCATTTCCAGTTGTTTTATTGAAACTAATCCATGTTGCTTCATAAGGATTAGTAACTGTCCAAGTTGTATTGGAAGTAACACTAATTGTTTGACTTGCTGCTGCTTGGCTAATATTCCAAGATTCTGGAGACACAGTTAAGGTAGTTGTTTTATCTTGATTTACGGTGATTGTTCTTGTAATCCCTCCACCAGTAACAGTTATTGTACCAGTACGAGCATAAGTATTAAAGTTACTAGCAGTACTAATAGTAAAGCTACCATCATTAATACCTGAGGATGAATTAACAGTTAACCAAGCATTATTTGAACTGACATTCCAACTTAGATTTGAAGTAACATTGATAAGTTGACTATTAGCAAGTACGCCAGTATTCCAAGTAGGAGGTGAGACTGTTAATAAAGGAGTGGCTGCTTGTGTTACGGTAATTGTTCGAGTTATCCCACCTCCTGATATAGTAATAGTTCCATAACGCTGACTATATTCAGTGTTTGCAGCAGCATTCATGGTAAAGCTACCATTGTTACTACCAGATGTTAGCGTTGTTGTTAGCCATGCTTGATTACTGGTAATATCCCAATTGATATTAGATGTTACTAAAACTGTTTGACTACCACCAGTATAACCTGTTGACCAAGAGTTTAAGTTAACAGAAAGTATTGGTTGTGCAGCTTGGGTTATAGTTACAGTTCGACTAGTTACTCCATTACCAGACACGGTTATAATACCTTGTCTTTCTTCGCCAGTATTAGCAGTGGTATTAATGGTAAAAGAACCATCATTATTACCCGAAGTAGCAGTAGCAGTAAGCCAAGCGACATTGCTTGCCACATTCCAACTAGTATTTGATGTTACAGTGATGAGTTGACTACTAGCACTTGAGCTAGGAGACCAAGTAGTAGGAGATATTCCTAATATAGGGTTTGCAGCTTGGGTAATAGGAATAATTTGACTTACTCCATCAGCATTAGTAACAGTAATATTGGCAGTTCTTATTGTTGTTGCAGTATTAGCAGTGACAGTAGCAGTAAAAGAACCATTCCCAGACCCCGAAGGAGTGTTGATAGTAATCCATGATACAGGGTTGGTTACGGTCCAAGTGGGAGTTGTTGTAACAGTAAATATTTGACTTACCGTATTATAACTTGGAGACCAAGTACTTGGAGTTACGGTTATAGGAGATGGTGGTGCAGCTTGGTTTACAGTTACAGTTTGACTAGCTACTCCACTCCCCGAAACAGTTATAGTTGCTGATCTTGCGACACCAGTATTAGCTGTTGCATTAATGGTAAATGTACCATTATTACTACCCGAGCTAGTAGTAGCGGTAAGCCAAGTTGCACTGCTTGCCACATTCCAACTAGTATTTGATGTTACAGTGATGAGTTGACTACTAGCACTTGAGCTAGGAGACCAAGTAGTAGGAGATATTCCTAATATAGGGTTTGCAGCTTGGGTAATAGGAATAATTTGACTTACTCCATCAGCATTAGTAACGGAAATATTAGCAGTTCTACTAGTTGTTGCAGTGTTAGCAGTAACAGTTGCAGTGAATGAACCATTACCAGATCCTGAAGGAGTATTGATAGTAATCCATGATACAGGGTTAGTTACATTCCAAGTAGCAGTTGTTGTAACAGTAAATATTTGACTTGCCGTATTATAACTTGGAGACCAAGTACTTGGCGTTACGGTTATAGGAGATGGTGGTGCAGCTTGGTTTATAGTTACCGTTTGACTAGATACTCCATTCCCTGAGACAGTTATTGTTGCAGATCTTGCGATTCCAGTATTAGCTGTTGCATTAATGGTAAATGTACCATTATTACTACCCGAGCTAGTAGTAGCAGTAAGCCAACTAGCACTACTACTCACATTCCAATTGATATTTGAAGTTACAGTAATAAGCTGACTATTAGCACTTGAAGAAGTATTCCAAGTAGGGGGAGATACTGTTAATGTTGGAGTTGGGTTTTGTGTAATAGGAATAATTTGACTTACTCCATCAGCATTAGTAACGGTAATATTGGCAGTTCTACTAGTTGTTGCAGTGTTAGCAGTAACAGTAGCAGTGAAAGAACCATTACCAGAACCCGAAGGAGTATTGATGGTAATCCACGATGCAGGGTTAGTTACATTCCAAGTAGCAGTTGTCGTAACAGTAAATATTTGACTTGCCGTATTATAACTTGGAGACCAAGTACTTGGAGTTACGGTTATAGGAGATGGTGGTGCAGCTTGGGTTATAGTTACCGTTTGACTAGATACTCCATTCCCAGAGACAGTAATTGTTGCAGATCTTGCGACTCCCGTATTAGCAGTGGTATTAATGGTAAAAGAACCATTATTACTACCCGAGCTAGTAGTAGCAGTAAGCCAACTAGCACTACTAGTCACATTCCAATTGATATTTGATGTTACAGTGATAAGTTGGCTATTAGCACTTGAGCTAGGACCCCAAGTATTTGGTGACACTGTTAATGTTGGAGTTGGGTCTTGTGTAATAGAAATAATTTGGCTTATTCCTCCACCATTAGTAACGGAAATATTGGCAGTTCTACTAGTTGTTGCAGTGTTAGCAGTAACAGTAGCAGTGAAAGAACCATTACCAGACCCCGAAGGAGTATTGATGGTAATCCACGATGCAGGGTTAGTGACATTCCAAGTAGCAGTTGTTGTAACAGTAAATGCTTGATTTGCCGTATTATAACTTGGAGACCAAGAGTTTGGCGTTACAGTCATTGGAGGCGCCGTTTGGTTTACAGTAACTGTTTGACTTACTACTCCATTTGCAGAGACGGTTATAATACCTTGTCTTGCTCCTCCCGTATTAGCAGTAGCATTAATGTTGAAAGATCCATTATTACTACCCGAGCTAGCTGTTGTAGTAAGCCAAGCGACGTTGCTTGATACATTCCAATTAGGAACATTTGAAGTAACAGTAATGGGTTGGTTGCTAGCTCCCGAAGAAGTATTCCAAGTATTCGGCGATAAACTTATAGTAGAAGCAGTTATCGTACATACATTACTTAATTGCAACCCTGCATAGTTCCCAGTACCAATAGCACCTCCATGCCATAGCGTTGTTATATCTCCATCTAAGGCTTGTCCATCTCCAATAACAGTTCCTGTTAATTTGGTTGAACCATTATAAAACTCTAATTCAAGTAATTCTCCATAACCATTTGGGCTAGCCTCAAAGCGGACATACTGATAAGGAGTAGTATTACTTAGTGGATATTCTTGCCAAGTAGTTGATGCATTACTAGTAAAAGTGTAAATATCTGTCCATGTGCTATTGTTATTAGAGCCTCTAATTTTAGCACCTACCAGACGATCCACACAGCAATTTCTAAATAACAATCTTACTTTATTGACAATACAAGGTGCAGCATTTACATAAATTGCTTGGTTTACAGTTATCGTTTGAGTAATTCCACCTGCTGTTACAGTTATGACAGCATTCCTAGTATCTCCAATATTAGCTGCAGTTGTTAGAATAAGTGTTCCATTATTACTTCCTGTTCCTGGACTTACAGTTAACCAACTTGCATTACTAGTTGCTGTCCAAGCTACATTAGAGCTGACACCAACATTTAAAGTATTAATAGCATCTGAAGGAGACCAACTATTTTGTGATAAACTTAGCGTAGGAGATGTTATCGTACATGCATTAGTTAATTGTAACCCTGCATAGTTTCCAGTACCAATAGCACCTCCATGCCATAAAGTTGTTATATCCCCATCCAATGCTTGTCCATCTCCAATAACAGTCCCTGTTAATTTGGTTGAACCATTATAAAATTCTAATTCAAGTAATTCTCCATACCCATTTGGACTAGCTTCAAAACGTACATACTGATAAGCGGTACTATTGTTTAAAATAAACTCTTGCCAGCTAGATGTTGCATTACTAGTAAAAGTGTAAATATCTGTCCATGTGCTATTGTTATTAGAGCCTCTAATTTTAGCACCTACCAGACGATCCACACAGCAATTTCTAAATAATAATCTTACTTTATTAACAATACAAGGTCCAGTAATTGTAGAGACTGCTTGATTTACAGTTATAGTTTGAGTAATCCCACCCCCTGTTACAGTTATGATAGCAGACCTACTATAGCCTGTATTAGCCGTTGTCGTTAAGGTAAGAGTTCCGTTATTACTGCCTGTTCCTGGACTCACGGTTAACCAACTTGCACTACTAGTTGCTTTCCAAGCCACATTAGAGCTGACACTAACATTTAAAGTATTACTAGCATCTGAAGGTGACCAACTATTTTGAGATAAACTTAGAATAGGAATTATCGTACATGCATAACTCAGTTGTAACCCAGCATAGTTTCCAGTACCAACAGCACTTCCATGCCATAATGTTGTTATATTACCATCCAATGCTTGTCCATCTCCAATAACAGTACCTGTTAATTTGGTTGAACCATTATAAAATTCTAGTTCGAGTAATTCTCCGTACCCATTAGCACTAGCCACAAAACGTACATATTGATAAGTTGTAGTATTACTAAAGGCAAACTCTTGCCAGCTAGATGTTGCATTACTAGTAATGGTGTAAAGATCCGTCCATGTACTGTTGTTATTAGAACCTTGGATTTTAGCTCCTACCAGACGGTCTACACAACAGTTTCTAAATAATAATCTTACTTTGTTAACAACACAAGGAACACCATTTAAAGGAGGTTCTTGATTTACGGTAACAGTCTTTGTTAAACCATTTCCAGATACAGTAATTACTCCAGTTCTAGTTGCACCAGTATTAGCTGTAGTATTAATTGTAAAGCTACTATTATTTACTCCTGAGCTGACTGCTGCTGTTAGCCAACTTGCATTACTAGATACGGTCCAGTTAATATTCGAGCTTACTGTAACTATTTGACTACTTGCAACACCTTCTGGTGCCCAAGTACTTGGTGATACTGTTAAACTATTTGCATCTTCTATGACGAAATATACTCTTGCTTGGTTAGTAACAGCAGTAAAATCTGGATACACTTGTTCCCCATCTGAAATCACTTTAGACCAAATTAGTACACCATTTGAATACAATTTAGCTGTTTTGCCCTGTACACCATTTGGCATATCTATTCTATATGGAAATGGTACAGCATTTATTGGCAGTAGCATGTCATTTGTGCCTTGAGGATAGACAACACTACCAGGTTGTCCAGCTCCACTTTGAATAAACCACGCATTTCCATTAAAAGGAGGACTTCCTCCATCTAAACTTGACTTTGGTCCAGAGACTTGAGTTGGTATATATGATCTATACAAAAACCGATTTTGAGGAATAGCAGTACTCCAACAGTAGTTTTGCGGAGTATCACCACAGGCTGGGCTACCATCTTGTACAATTGTAATGTTTTGTCCATTTACTACAATAGTAGCTATCCGAGCCGTAGTGCTAGGATTGGGAGATAGATTTACTACAAAACTCCCATTGCCTGTACCACTACCATTAGTAATAGTAATCCATGAGGTTGTATTTGTTACTGTCCAATTTGTGTTTGAACTTACTGTAAATGTCTGGTTAATTGCCGAATAATTTGGTGACCAAGTAGTTGGTGATACGTTTAGTGTAGCACTTCCTACTTGTGTAACTGTAATAGTTTGCGTTGTACCACAAGCAGAAACCGTAATTGTTCCAGTTCTTGTTTCAGCAGTACTGTTAGCACTTGCATTAATAGTAAAGCTCCCATTGTTAGTACCTGAACCGTTTGTTACAGTAAGCCAAGAACTTGCGTTTGAAGTAGCTGTCCAAGTTCCAGTTACCCCCGTCACTGCTACTAATTGGCTTGCTCCTGTAGTGATAGGCGCCCATATACTTCTATCTAAGGCTAATAGACAACTACTTACACAGTATTTATACGTTGGCCCCGCTGTTTTATCAAGGCATGTTGCTGTAACATCGATTAAACTTTTGCCATTTTCAATACCTGAAAAAGAGTTAGCATCACTAGAACTAAATGCATAAATCTGATACGTTAAATCACTATTTTGTGCCGTAAAACTTGCTGTAGCACCATTACTGACAATCTTTTGACTATTTTTTTCTACCAAAACATACTTTGTAGTAGTATTACTAGGCAAGTTGGTAAATGTAGTACTCCATGTTGTAGTAGAACAAGCAGGCTTTACCTCAAGTCTTTGACTGACAGATGGTGTATAAGCTAATGTTGAAAAAACACTTCCGATTGTTATCGTAGGTACTTGTCCAACAGTAGGATAAATTAATAACTGCCCTGTATAACTGCCAGAAACAACATTATTAAAGGTATAGTTATCTGTACTGGTACTACCAGAGCTGTACTTAATTTTACCATCAGCCTCATTAACTAATAGGAAAAGATACGTTGAGCCCGCTGGTGCTGAAGTTACCTTTAAATTAATAGGTTGACCAACATCAATGCTTAATTGTCCAATGGCTTGTACCACTGAAAATAACATTAATAATAGGGGTAGATACAAATTTTTGTTGATAATACTTTTGGAGAAAGTTTTGCCCCAAAAACCATCGCTTTGTATATTCTCGTTTGATAAAATGTAGGGTATAGATTTTTTCATTGCTATATTTTTTATGATACTGATGTTAGCATTGTTAGTGTTTTGTAAAATAGAACAAATGATAGTTAAAGGCATGATGATATTTATATTAAATACCTTTAACTATCATTTATTGATAAAGAGCCTCTAGTGCTTAATATCGTGAATTGCCATTAACAGAGTTAATTAAATCAAAAATAATTTTAACGAATTCCAAAACTATAATAATCTTCAAAATAGTCCTTAGACTGAAATAGTAACACTCTATTTACTCTAGGAAACTTTGAGAAATAAATAAAACTCTTGCTCATATCCACATTCTAGTGAGATGCTCTTTTATTTTGAGGTCTTAGGTGAACTCATAACTAGAGAAAGCCAACATCCTGACCAACTAGTATAAATGAATATGTCATTAATAATCAAATATTTAAGGTTTACATAAAGAATAAATAGAGGTAATGTATTTTCCTATTGCTTGAGTCTTTACTATTACTGATCTTTTCTTATCCATAATTACCCAAACCGATAAGTGATAAATATTATTATTATCATGGAATTCACTTACTTTCATAGATGAAATATCCCATAAAAAATATTTCAAAACATTGTTGACATAGTCGCTAATAATTGTATTATCGACAGGATAATAGCGCTTATACTGATAATAATAAATAAAGCGACCTAGTGAATCTACATTAATATCAATAGAAAAATGTTTTTTATCATTATATGCAAACTTGACCTTCGGAATAAGAGTAGATTTTTGAAAAAAAAGCTTTGTTTGATTACAAAATAGTTCTTCTTTAAACGGGCAGACTTGTGGTTCAAAAGAAAATTCATTCATTTCTACTTCACAATTGCAATTTTGTGAAGTAATTTGCCCTCGTGAAAAATTGAAACTAAAAGATAAAATAATTAATAAACATATTCTTTTCATGTCTGCTATTTTTTAATTTGTACAGGATTTGTAGAATCATTTAATATAATTTGAGATATTTTCTTTTGAATCTGTCCTTGAACTATATGGTTCCAGTAAGCTCCAATAATATAATGTTCAGAATTACTCAAAGGTTCAAGATGCATATTTCCAATAGCTATTGCGGGACTACCAGGAGGTTTGAATCTCCATATAGTAGTAAATCCACTAAATGTATACATATTGAATCTATTTCCAGAAAGTTTACCTAAATGTTCAGCAAAGTCAAAGTCTGTACAACTTTCAGTTTGACCTAAATAACATACTGCAAAAATAAAATTACCCCTATCAGCCACTTTACTCATCATTTTTTGCAACATATCAATGCTAGCATTAGATTTTATGCCTTCATTATGATCTTTTAAATCTGATATAGTGAAAAAATCTTTACTTATATCGTCTGTTCTAAACTTAAAACTTTCTATTTCGGTAGAGTTGTACTTTCTTACCCGTACACCATGGGAACCAAATACTAAATTTTTAATGCTTTTATCTCCAAATGTACTTAATACATCTTTAGCGAGAAATATATTTGAAACTGTAAACATTGCCCAATGAGTATAATTAACTTTTCTGTCAGCTTCTGCATAACCTAAATGACCATGATCGCCATTAATGTCAATAGCTACATTTACCTTACTTCCTCTAAATACTTCGAGAAATTCTCTTGCATCATTACCCGTAAACTCTACTCCTCCATTGATAGAACGTATCTCCATGCCATTAGGATCAGTAAATTTTAATGGATTATTAATAGAATAGCTATAAGGTGAGTGTCTTCTATATTTGTCTGCTAATAAGTCAATAGACATCCATCTTCCTAACTCTGGTTGAAACATTCTAGCTCCAAAGTCAATAATATTTAAATTATAATCATTTTGTCTTTCTTTACCAGTAAAATCAAATTTATTTGTATTACTAGGGTTAGAATTATAGGTTAAATTCTTTAATATAAGTCCCCAAGGATCAGTAACTGTTTCAGTTACTACAGTTGCTAATCCATTTACTTCTTTAAAGCTTAAACGTAAATTACCCAAATGGTCAGTATAATAATATTCGTAATCATATCCATTAGAACTATTAGGAATAACTCTTCCTTCATCTGTAGCTGCTTGAGATAAAGATATTATATTATTTGTTTTTTCAAATACCAAAGCTACCATATAGCTTGTTGTAGCCCCATCTGATGTTGTTTTTTTTTGTTTTGCACCTGCAGCATCATACCAATACATGACCGATTTGCCTGAAGTAAGAGTAATTTTGGTAGGCAAGTTTAAATAAGTATCATATAAAATCTCGCTTATCCCCTTATTTCTGTCAACAATTAGATTTCCATTAACATCGTATTCGTAATCAGTATCAGTAGTATTTAAACCTCTAAAATCTCCTACATCAGGATTTGCCACCCCTTCTAAATCAGATACTTTTTTAAGCTTATTGCTATAGCTATTAAGGTAGGTATAGTCAAGGCCATCAATACGTCCCCAAGTAATCTGTCCACTTTGAGGAGTTTTATCTCCCTTTCTTTGCATGGTCATTATATTCCCATTTTTATCATAACTGATTCCACTAACGCTATAATCCATTGGAGCACAATCCCCATTTTTATATGTAAAAGTAAATTTAGCATCGGTTAATCGGCTAATAGGGTCATAAGTATATATATAAGATTTAGTCAAAGGCGAAACCTTAGATAACCATTGTTGTGAGCTTATATTTCCATCATAATATCGTCCATCTTCATGAGTTGTTAATTGTAGTGCAAAAAGATCATTCTGAGTGGCATCTAATGTATTGCCGCCGTTGATACTTCTTAGTCCCCCCCTGATATTGTGCTCATAATCAATAGTTTGTAATGCATCAATCGTCCCGTTTGTTGTATTAGATTGTGTAGAAGCTATGCCATTGACTGTTAATTGAGCTCCATTCACAGAAGCATTATAACTACCAGGCTTAATTTTCTTTACAATCATTCTTCCTACAGCATCATAGCTATACCGTGCTATTTCCTGAACTGTTATAGAAGCTGTAGCACCAATACCATAACTATATATGGTTTTTCTTCCGATATGGTCATAACTATATTCAGACTTTGTAAATATTGTTTGACTTGGGTTCGATCTACTATATCTACTATGATTTTTTAATATCTCTCCGACAAAAGAATATTGAGTATCATTTAATAGACTTCTATTATCTCCATCTTCAGTGTAATTAGTTTTAACTTGTATTACCCTAGCTTTATTATCATAATACATAACCGTTTTTTTCCATGTATTATCATCCGTTTTTTTTAACCAAGTACCTGTAATGAACCCAGGAGCATTATCTTGCTTATATCTTTGCTCTGAAATATTAGTATTATTTTCAAAAGAGAAATTAGTGTCTCCGTTTGCCCAAGAATAATTATCATAATAATTAACAGTCCGAACATTACTTTCTGTAATTGAGCTAGGGAAAGCAGAGTTCGTGTAACCTAATAAGTTTGTTCCTGTAGACTCTATTTGAGTGGTAACAGCATCAGCTGCCGCTTGTATTGATGACAAGGTACGAGTATCGTTTATTTCACCTGTTAGAATAATTCTATTAAGGGCATCATATTTATTGAAAGACCATTTATTACTGGTTCTTTGTAATTCAGACTGAGTTAGAATTAGTAAGTCTCGTTTATTATACACCATTTGTACCCATCCGCCACCCGGTGTATGTCTTTCTATAATTCTTCCTTGAGAATCATAACGATATCCGTAAGCACCTTCTTTAAAGGCATCTAGACTTTCATCAATAGTAGCCATGCTGTCATAAACTTTAGGAGGAATTACATAAGCTACTTGTCCTAAATCATTGTAAACATAGGCTATCTTGAGAATTTCGCTACCATTATAAATATGTCTTTCTAGAATTCTTCCTTGCCTGTCAGTGAACTCAATTGTCTTACTCCCTTGTTCTGAAATACTTTCTTTTCTATATAGTGTATTTGCATCATAGCTAGTTGAAGTAACAGAATTAGCGTTGAATGTGTATTTTCTAACTTGATTGCTTGTATTACTTCCATAAGTATTGCTGATAAAATGACCAGACCCTGTTCGCCATGCCTGTCCAACTCCATAGCTTTTTAAAGGTGTATTAATTGGAGAGTCTTCAAAAATAACCTCTGAATATGGATTAGCATCATTATAAAAAGTATTGGCAACTGAGCTAGCATTGTTAAGGAATGTACCAAGGTTTGCTGTACTTGGAGCACTCATAACGGTTTGATATGGACGACCAAAAGCATCATAGAGTTGCGTACTAACAATATCATTAGGAATAGTGCCAGTTCCTCCTCCTCGATGTAGAATAGTTTGAGTAGGTCTACCTAATCCATCAAAGTAATTAATTGTTGATTGAATACTGGTATGGTCACCTGAAAGGGATGTCATAGGTATTCTTGGATTATATTCAACAAGAGAGTTTTTATCTGGGCTGACTATTACAGATTGGGCTAATATAACATTAGAAATAATTGTCGCTAAAACAAATATTGCCAATTTTAATAATATAGTTTTTTTCATGGGTTGTAGCGATTATTAGTTTCCAGAGAATTTATAGGAGTAGGATTTAATTATATTACCGTTATTATCTTTGATGAATTGTAACCTACCAAAGGCATCATATTCATAAGTAGTTTTAAGATTATTAACGTCTATTATTTGACTAATTCCAACAAGGGGTTTGTAGTCAAATTGAATAGATTGAGAAAGATTATTTGTTTTGGTTTTTAACAAGTTAATTTTTCCTGCAGTATCATAATACGATAAAGTTGTTACTACTCCATTTTTTTCAGTGTATGTCATTAAATTTCCTTCAGTATCATACGTATTATACGTTACTTGTGTTTGTTCTGGATCCGAGGCTTTTAACTGAGTAATAACTGATTTGGGGATATAAATTTTTCTGTTACCTGTAATAATCCAAGAATCAAAATTAGTGCGTGTTTTACCAATTTGAGTATTTGATAGCTTTACAGTCTGTTCAACTACTGGACTAATAATATTTTTAGTGACCATTTCTGCATAAACTGTATTTGAAGAAAAATCATAAGGATATTTATATTCAGTAGCTAAAATCTCTCCTTTGCTTGTAGTAGTACTTTGTTTGGTTAATTGTGTATAGGCAGTGTTGGTATATTCATAATCTGTTATTACTTCATTAGGATTTAAACCTGCCTGATCGTAGCTTCTTTCGGTAGTTTTTGTTTTATTGACTTGCTCTGTTGATAGTAAAGGGATAGAATAAGCAATTCCACAATAGCCATAAACATTATTACATAATGATAAGAGTAAAGACCCTTCACCACTTCCTGAAGCTGCCAAACACGCGCTATAGGTTTTTAAAATCCCAGCCTTAACTCCAGAAATAGAAGCAATAGGTACAAAGTTGTACTCATTTGTACTTTCTGTTACTTTTGAACCATCTTTTCTAAAAACAGTTTGCGAAGTTAAAAGCCCTCTACGTTGATCTCGTGGATTAGTTGACGGATAAGGAAATATTTTTGACTCAGCTACCCCATCATCAGGGACGTTACTAAAGACAGAAACGGTCTTACCATTATTACCAAGTGGATCAGTCATAGTAGTTACTTTCCCATATCCAATTGCTCCTCCTTGAATTGATCCTAATGAAAATTTACTATTAGAATTCCGAGAAAATATGGTATAAGTGGGATTCGATGCCGCTGCAGATACCCCACACAAAAGCTCATAAGTAGTCTCTATATAATCGGATAAACTGATAGGGTTAAGTACTAAAGGGTCTTCATAAGTAAAGAGTTTTTCTGAAGCCTTTTGTGTAGCATTCTCATACATTGACATTTTTGCAATTCGAACTCCACCAGCATATTTCGTAGTTTTTGGGGTTACATCTTGTGTTTCATAATAAATAGTTCCTGAAACGTGAATATCGTCAATATTATAACTTTCACTAATCGTTGAAATCCTGAAAGTATAATTCCCTATATCTTGAAGGTTAGCATATAAATTATTGGGATTTATGTCAAAACTATTACCAGTTAAATTAGCTTTTTTTATTCCATAGGACCATACAGGAACACCATTAGAATTTAAAATATCAATTCCACAAAGAGGAGTATTATCTCCAATATCACTAAGAAAACTACTAGTAAATTGTCCCTGAAAACTAAATCGAATATACTGCGGTTTAGTAATGGGAACAGTAATTGTTTTAAGAGAAATAAAAGGCAATTCACTTGAACTGGCTGAAAGCGTTTTAGACGCAGGAATATAATTAGGCTCTACAAAAGGATAGGAGTTAGGTTCAAATTCAAATTTGGTAGTTCCTCCTGTTGGGTATTGAATACTTTGTAATATCTGAGCTTGAGATGATACCTTGTCAGCATCGCGATTACTACCTAAAGTGTAAATTGGAGGAAAAAATCCATAACCTACTGTAGATATACCCGCAGGTCTCAAAACATCTTGGGGAAGTACCACATGTAGTTTAGGCAACAATGTAACATTATCGGTTGCTCCGTTATAATAGCCCCAATGATCTTGCGCAAAAGATTTTCGAGATGGTAACCGTAAAGGATTATAGGTAAATACCCAAGGTTCATATAATTGATTATTGACTTTTCGAGATAATTTATCTAATTGTAATCTTTTACGATATTCACTTTTATTTAATGGATTATTCTCTATACCTGCTTGAGCATCGATATATTGATAAGAAAATTCATATTCTTCAGTTGCTATTGTGCTATTTTTAGGCGTAATTTTAATTTGTGATAAGGCATAGTCTCCTAGTAAGTCTTGTCTTGCTGTTGATTCTTTGATAAAATCAATTTTTTCGTTATTGGATTCAATACTACTGAGTTTTAGAATAGTTATGTTCTGATTTTTATCTATAGTCTTCATTGGGGGATCACCCACTATAATTGTATTGAAAGGATAAAGAAATTGATCAATAATCCTAATATAATCACTTTGAGCAAAAGCAACCATATTTTCAATGGTAGAATATGTATAGGTAAAAGAGACTACGTCTCCTTGTGAAGAGGTAATAGTCTTTAGATACCAAGATGAATCAAATGTGTAAAATTCAGGACTTACCGTTAAGTCTGATATTTCAGTGGCATTCGTACCTCCAAACGATAACTTTGTACCATCTTCTAGAATGATTTCCCATGTATGGTTAGCAAAATCAGCCGTAATTTTTAAGTCACTATGTGGAATAGTGAGAATAGTACCATTAGACTTGAATAATAATTTATAAGAACGCCCCATTGCATTAAGCATATAAATATCCTGTTCAAAGTCTGTACGACCTTGTGCCGCAAAAACTAAATCTTGTTGCCAAATGTCGGGGCTAACGCCAGAAAATCCGATATTATCGGGATTAGGATAATGAGTACGGGTTTGAAAAAAACCTGCAACGCTAGTTTCATCAGGTAATCCTCGTACAGTACGAGTAATCACTCCACCCGCATCTAAGCTAAAACCAAGCCCAACCCACGATGCTACTTCACCAACCTTAATTCCTGAAGCATGATAGTTGAGCGTGATAGGAACCGTTATATTTCTACTTTTTAGTTGATGAATAGGGATTGAAATAGAAGGGATGCCATTGTACAAATTCACAGGAAAATCTGCATATTTTCCCAAACTAGCAGCAGTGGGAGAAGGAGGAACTATATTGCCGATAAAAGCATCTGCGGCACTAAGATTCGCTGTTGTACTGCTAGTAACAGCAGTCGCAGATTTTCGAGCATTAGTACTTACAGTATTTGTCTTTTTTTTCCATGCAGCTCTAAGTGCATTTTTGATTGAGTCAATAGAAGATACGGATTTTTGAGCTAATCCATTAAACCCAATTGTTAATAACATTCCTAAGAGGAAGGTTTTTCTAATGGTAGAATAAGTGCTAGACATTGAATTTTTTGTTGGTAAAAAGGACATAGAAAGCTTATTACAAATGTAGGATGATCTCATTTTTTGTTGTAGTAGTTATAATTATAAAATCAAAAGTGGATTTTTTTTGGTTTAAGGTAGCTTTGAATTTTAAAATAGTTGATAATAAACAAATATATTTAAGTGACCTTGAAAAATAAAAAGGACAAATTTTTAGAAGAAATCAATACAAACTGTAAAGATTTAAATTAAGGATATGACAATAGAAAAAGATTTTAAGTGGTTAAATAATTTATTTTGCTAACGCTGTTTGATGTGATTTATAAAGAGTTTTCTCTAAATATAAATACCATAAATAACTATACAAATAAACAAAATAATTTTTAATTTTTAAATATAATTTGTTTAGAATTATGGAAAAAATTCTAAAATAAATTTAGGTAACTTTTATAGTTTCTAATCTTAAAAATACCTCAAAATGGAAATCTTATTACGAAATCATCTTGATTTTTTTATTTTCTTAATTGCCATGATAATAAAAGCGATAAAGTTAAATCCCATCCAACTTGAGAGCGTTGTATCAAATCGATTTAACAAAGACCTATAACTATCTATTCATGGGTTAGTTCTTTCAATAGAATATCTCTCTTTGTAAAGTTCTTCGTCAATGATGCGAGACCAATTATCGTCAGTAGTGTTCCTTTTGTTATGAGCAATATTGGCAATAATTTGTTTTTGATAGCATAATTGATGTAAGTTTTCTGCGTCAAATCGCATCGGCGAACCGCCCTCCATCTGCATTCATAAATAGTCAATCAACTGAGATATTAGCATCCTCTAACATCTTGGTAAGTTCCTCAAAAGTCTTCTTGATATTAAATAAATCATTGTGATTACCTAAAACTGGCGTTGACATAGCTAATACAAGTCCCTGTTTATCAGTTAAGTAAAGGAAGTTAGTTGTTTTTCACTTCTTTCTGCCTTGATAAGCAACTTGCTCTCCACCTCACATGCATGAAGAATGACTTCCATCTAAGTTTATCATTGAAAGGTCGAAAGAAGACTTATACTTTTTCAAAAGTTCTATCCAACATTTCTTCCACATACCTTCCTTACACCAACGACGATAATGTCCAAAAACAGTTTTGTAATTAAGAACATGAGTGCTGAATAAACTATCGACAGGTAATAAATGCCATTGAATCCCAATCTTGAGCTTGTAAAGAATACAGTTAATGATTTCACAAGTCGGAGCTTGTGGCTTAAACCCTCGTTTTCTCAGAGGTAAATGACAAATTATTTCTGATTCTATTATATCTTTGCTCAGTACGTAGTACATAAAAAGGTCGCTTTGGTATGGTTCGCAAAACAAATATCAGCAACCTTTTTTATTTTTAAGCAATTCTATCAAAAGTCAAGATGACTTCATAATATGTTTATTAAGTAGTTGATGTACTTTGTGGATATTTTTTCGGGTTAGCGGATTGTTTTTGGCAAAAGAATAGGAATCGTACAAATCATCAGTTTTTTTGGTATAATCAGGCAAAAACTCAATACCAAATCTTTTGTGTTTGATATATGAATCAAGTTCAATTTCTTCTCCTTCAATCTTACTAGAATATACTGAAGCAACAGCTGTATAAAAGCAGAAATTATCTGTCGAGAGTTCGGCATCATATAAATCAATAAAAGCAGATTTTGTCTGAGCTTTCCAGCTCAGACAAAATTCTGATAACAAAAAGGAAGGGATTATTTTTAATTGATAGTCCATGTTAAGGTGTTTTAGTATAATAAATTTACAGTCCCATATTTGAAAATATACCACTTATATTGGTAATTTTTAAGTTTTCTAAATCTTGAGCTTCTAGGAATGCCCTGTATTTCTTACTTTTCTGAATTTCAATTACAACCCTTCTTTCATCAGCTTTTCCATACTTACTTAAATATCTAAGGTTTTTAATTCCTAGTAAAACCATAACACCGTCTGTACTCCAACCTTTGTCATTCAATAACCAATCGACTAGGGTTTTTCTACCAGCTTTAATACTAATTTTTTGGACAAGCATTTCAGGAAATTCTAATTCTGCTGCGATAAGTTTAAGATGATCATTCATTGTTGCATTTGATTTTATAGGTAAGTTGGCCCATCCATCGTACTTATTTAGAATTTCTTCTACCTCGGCAAAATACGGTACTTTAGCTACTACTTTTGTTTTAATTCTGGATTTGTAAATCCACATTTTTCCATCTATACCTAATTTGTAGTGCTTTTCTTTTACCTTTTCATCTTTAGCAGTCTTTATAATTTCAATTAAATCAGCATAGTGAAAGCCCGTCTTACAAAAAATGATAAATAAATCTGCTACTTCTTGTTTAGCTTGTGTTCTAAATTTGTGATTTTTAAGTTGTTGAAACTGAAATTCGGAAAGGTAAATAAAATCATCAGCCTCTGGTTCAATAAATGTTATGTCAGCAATAGGATTAATGTGGCAGCCATCTACATTATTTGCCCCCCAAGTTGCAATTTGTTTGACTACTTGACATCTCTTGTGCACAGTTAGCGGAGCATATTTTTCATGGGTTTCCATCCAAAACCTAAACGACTTTAAGTAAGTAGGAGTAAATTCTGAAATTGTTAATTTAGGAGCTTTCTTATATAGGAAAAAATTAAGTAAACTATCCCTTACATTTCTATATTTTGTTAAAGAACCCAAACTTAATTTTTTTCCGTACAATTCAGGGTCTTTTACAAATTTTTGCCAAGCATCTGCTACCTCGATAAAACTCGGTTCTGCTATAATTTTTTCTTCAGGAAGAGGTTTCCCGAAATCCAAAATTGTTTGTTTTAATTTCTTAACATCAAAAGGTTCATTTTTTCTTTTTAACAAATTGTAAGCAAAGTGGATGTCCGATTCAATTTGGGAAAGCGTTTCATTTTTTAAACTTGCTAAAGGGTCATCATTTTTAATCCTTTTATTTAAAGTATCCCAATTATCTGAAAGAATCTTAATGTTTGTTGAACCAAGCTCGATTCTTTCTCCATTGTAACTGATTTTGGTGTAAATTTTTGAGTAGGACGGATTGCTACAACTGTGACGCATAAATAGAATTTCCATACGGTGTCCTAGGATTTTTTTTTCATGTGGTAGATATTAAATTAAGTGTTGAACATTTAATCTAAAAAAATCCACTTGTTGCTAAAAAGTTATTTGTTTAATGCCGAAAAGTGCCACCAGACGTTTTACAAGTGCCACCACTTTTGCCACCAGAATAATTTTGGCTGAGATATATTTCTTTTGAATTGTAGGAGCTTAAGACAGGGAAAAGGCTTTAAAATGCCCAAAAACAAAAAATCCTACCTTTTTTGAGGTAGGATTATGCTCATAATCAGACAAATATGTGACCTTGTAGAGAGTGAGGGATTCGAACCCCCGGACCTGTAACAGTCAACAGTTTTCAAGACTGCCGCAATCGACCACTCTGCCAACTCTCTTCGTTTTTGATGATGCAAAATTAGTACTTTCTTTCTTTTTGTGCAACTTTAAAGTGAAAAAAATATCAAAAAAAAATAACAAACAATTA
This sequence comes from Arcicella sp. GW822-FHT02H01, assembly GCF_058802005.1. NCBI lineage: Bacteria > Pseudomonadati > Bacteroidota > Cytophagia > Cytophagales > Flectobacillaceae > Arcicella > Arcicella sp. GW822-FHT02H01. Next base: position 4,600,715 of record NZ_JBXANT010000001.1, read on the forward strand.
ACTTGTACTGATTATCAAGTAGATAAAATAAAAAAAACTTTTACACTTTTTTTTTCGTATATGATAATATAGCGTAGCTGAGGGTCTCCTAGGCATGTTTTATTAAACCAAATCCCTCTTGGAGACAGGGGGACATACAATCTTAATATGAAAAATCTACTATTGTCACTATTCATTGCTGTTATTACAGCGGCCTGCAAAGGTTATGCACAGGAGGAAATGCCTCAAAAGTTTGAAATTGAGAAGTCGGATGAGGCGTGGAAGAAAACGTTAACACCTGAACAATTCCAGATTACTCGAAAGAAGGGTACTGAAAAAGCTTTTTCGGGCAAGTATGTGTATAATCATCAGGTAGGAACTTATCATTGTGTGTGTTGTAAGCAAGAGATTTTTACTTCAAATACTAAATTTGAAGCTGGCACCGGTTGGCCATCATTCTGGAGTCCGATAAGTAATACTAATGTATTAGTAGTCTCAAATGACGGCGGAGGGATGTCTCAGGAAGAAGTAATTTGTAGCAAATGTGGGGCACACTTAGGGTATCTTTTTGATGATGGCCCTAAACCAACAGGAAAACGCTATAGTATTAATTCGCTATCGTTGGTATTTGAAAAAAAATAATAAAGAAAAATAATTAAGTTGATTCATACGCTTATTAGTGTATGAATCAATTTTTTAACATTAAAGCTTTCATTTTCTATCTTAATTCACTCCCTAATCTAAAAGTTTTGTCGTAAATTGTCACCTATTTTAGTTTGATAAATAAGTGCGTGATGAACAAGATAAAACAAATCATTCAAAATCTTAGTGTTATTCTTCAAGCAGCTCTATTGAATTCTCTGCATTGGCTTTGGCTTCAAACAGATAAGTTGTTGGTTGGGATACTGGGTGAAGAAAAGGTACAATCATTTTACAAACGCCTTGATAGCATTAAGGCTTATTTTTCAGATTTTAAACATAGCTTCGATAAAGAGTCTACCTATTATCGTCCGATAAAAACGCTCTGGAAATCTTTTGCATGGACAGTCTTCGCAGGCGCGTTTTACCTTTTTTGTATTCAAACAAACTTTTTGTGGCTAACGGGCGAGATGCCTTCAGTAGGTGAATTGCAGAATCCTAAACTTTCGCAATCATCAGAGATTTACTCAGAAGATAATGTTTTGATGGGTAAGTTCTTTCAAGAAAACCGTACTCCCGTTAAAAACTATAAAGACCTTTCGCCTTATTTAGTGAAAGCACTAGTGGCTACTGAAGATGCCCGCTTTTACCAACATTCAGGAATTGACTTTAGAGCTGTCTTTGGGGTAGCTGTAGGGATTGTTACAGGTGCTAGCGAACGTGGAGGAGGTAGTACTATTACGCAACAATTAGCTAAAAACCTTTTTAAAACCCGTAAAAAGCAAGGTGTTTCAAAGAAAGGCTTATTTGGATATGTACCTGTGTTGGGCAAATTCGTCATAAAGACCAAAGAGTGGTTAACGGCTATTAAGCTTGAAAGGTATTATACCAAAGAAGAAATCATTTTATGGTATTTGAATACGGTTGATTTTGGGAGTAATTCTTATGGTATAAAAGTAGCCGCCAAGACCTATTTCAATACGTCGCCAGATAGCTTAAATGTGCAAGAATCTGCGGTGTTAGTAGGAATGCAGAAGGCTACTAATACATATAATCCAAGAAGAAATTACGAAAAATCGTTGAAAAGAAGAAATACGGTATTGTCGCAAATGTTAAAGTATGGTTATTTGACGAAAGTCAACTATGACTCTCTGTCAAAATTGCCAATCACTTTAAAAATTAATGAAGAGTCGCCTTATGATGGTACTAGTAACTATTTCAAAACGGCAGTAGCCAAGGCTTTGAGAGAATGGGCTGATACCAGTGATGTAGATTTAGACTTATACCGAGATGGGTTGAAAATTATTACTACTGTAGACTCAAGGATGCAAATCTATGCAGAATCGTCCTTGCAAGAAGGAATGAGGGTTTTGCAAAAAACATTTGATAACCACTGGGCAGGTAAAAATCCTTGGTCAGACGAAAAAGGAAACGAGATTCCCGGTTTTATTGATACCGTAGCCAAGCGTACAAGCTATTATAAATCGCTGGCAGTAAAATACAAGAACAACCAAGATTCTATTTGGCATTACATGAAAGATGTAAAGCGTAAAATGTGGGTGTATTCAAGAAATGGGTCGGGTGAAGAAGAAATGACAATGAGTGCCTACGATTCGATTGTATATTACAAACGCTTTTTACAAGCTGGTATGATGAGTATGGATCCTTTTACAGGGCACATCAAAGCGTGGGTAGGTGGTCTAGATTTTCAGTATTTCAAGTATGACCACGTTAATCAAGGACGCCGCCAGCCGGGTTCTACTTTCAAGCCATTTGTATATACTACTGCCATTGATGGCCCTAAAGATATGTCACCTTGCTCGCAGATTACTGATGAACCTTTTGAGATAGAGGTAGAAGAGAAAGGCGAGAAAAAAATATGGCGTCCGCATAATGCCGATGGTAGGTTTACTTATCAGACGATGTCGCTGAGGCGAGCCATGGCACGTTCTATCAACTCGTGTGCGGCATGGCTTACCAACGAAGTTGGTCCCGACTCAGTTGTGTATTATGCCCAAAAGATGGGTATAAAAAGTCCACTGGCGGCTGTGCCTTCTATCGGGCTTGGGTCAAATGATGTTACGCTCTTTGAAATGGTCGGAGCGTATGGTTGCTTCTTGAATGAAGGAATGTACACCCAACCTATGCTGGTTGTTGAGATTCAAGATAGAAACGGCAATACGATTCATACTTTTGAACCTGAACGTCATCAAGCCATCAGAAAAGAATCGGCTCAGTTGATGAGATATATGCTAGAAGGAGGATTGGAAGAACAAGGGGGTACTTCGCAAAACCTTTGGTCGTTCAAAGATTTATTTGATGGTAAAGACCGCTATAAATCACGCTTTGCAGGAAAAACGGGTACAACCTCAAACCACTCTGATGGTTGGTATATGGGGTTAACTAGTAATTTGGTAACGGGTACGTGGGTAGGAGGAGACGACCGCTCTATTCACTTTAGGAGTGGGGCGTATGGTGAGGGTTCCAAGACGGCACTGCCGTTGTTTGGGCGGTATATGTCTAAAGTAGTGAAAGACCCAACCCTCGAGGCTTATCATCCCGTACCTTTTGAAAAACTGGATATCAAGCGTGTAGGAAAGACATTCAATTGTGTGACAAGATATGCAGCAGTAAATGATTCAACCAGTGCCGATAGCAATGGTGTACGGTCTGATTCACTGGCTCCGATAAGACAAGGGGAGGCTAGGGTAGATACGAGTAGGAATTAGGAAAATGAGGTTCTTATCTTAAATTTTAAAAACTATGACAAAAGAAAGCATCTCTGAATACTTTAAGGAATTACAAAATCAGATTTGTATTGCCCTGGAAAATGCCGATGGAAAAGCAACTTTTCATGAAGATAACTGGCAACGTGAAGGTGGCGGTGGCGGACGTAGCAGAGTAATCCAACAAGGGAATGTCATCGAAAAGGGTGGTGTAATGTTTTCGGCTGTTTGGGGAGACCTCCACGAGAAAATGTTGGCTTCGATGGGGTTAACGGAGAAAGTTGACTTTTTTGCGACAGGCGTATCGATTGTATTACATCCGCATAGCCCTAAAGTACCAATTATCCACATGAATGTGAGGTACTTTGAGATGTCTAACGGAACCTATTGGTTTGGCGGAGGTATAGACCTTACCCCGCATTATGTAGTAGAAGAAGATGCCGTTTGGTTTCATCAATACTTAAAAAATATTTGTGACGAACATAACGAGGCTTACTATCCTAAATTCAAAACTTGGGCGGATGATTATTTCTTTAATACACATAGAAATGAAACACGGGGTATTGGAGGAATATTTTTTGATTATCAGAAGCCTAACGAAACCCGTAATAAACAACAATTGTTTGCTTTTGTAAAGGCAATTGGCGAATCTTTTGCACCGATTTATACCCATTTCATGCAAAAGAACAAAGATTTACCTTTTACGGAAGAAGAGAAAACTTTTCAAATGCTTCGTCGGGGACGTTACGTAGAATTTAATTTAGTGCATGACAGGGGCACTAAGTTTGGACTAGAAACCAACGGAAGGACTGAATCAATCCTGATGTCGATGCCACCTATGGCACAATGGGTTTACGATTTTAAAGCCGAGGAAGGTTCAGAAGAAGAAAAAACCTTGAGCTTGTTAAAGAAAAGTATTAATTGGGTTTAGAGGTTTCTCTAAACCTTTTTTTGTCTACCCCCTAATTTTTTCTTCAAGCAATTTAATCTGAATTTGTAAGGAAGTAATTACAGATGATTTACTATCGAGTAATTGTTTTAATAATTGCAACTGTACCTCTAAGCCCTCAATTTGCTGGTGGAGTAATTTATTATGAAACTCTAGCTGTTTGTTACGGTCACTAAAATCACTAGGAGATTCTTTCTGAACAATGCTAGATTGTATAAGTAGGTTTTGTTGTAGTTCCTCCGCAGAAGTAACTGCAAAATCTAGTTTTTGTAAATTATCTAGGTTTATTCCGAAGTAGTTACAAATGGCATCACAAACATCTAATGAAGGGAAAGTATGTCCATTTTCATAGTCAGACAACGCACTTTTACTAACATCCAGTATCTTGCCCAATGCTTCTAATGTCAACTTATTTCTTTTTCTCAGTATTCTGAGATTGGCACTAAACTTACTTTCCATTTAATCTATTATTTGTTAACGCAATTTAACGATTTGTAGGATGTTCTGAAAATCAATAATTTGTTTAAATGGTAATTTGATTTTTCTAAATCAGAAAGGTCTCCGCAACACCTTTCGCAGAGACCTTTAGGTTCAATTATTCAACAAAGGTAACCTCATCCCCAATCCTCGCCAAGAAAGGCTCTCAGCTCAAAAAGTTTTCTTCTCAGCACGAGAGGAAGTTACATGGTCACCGACCGTTGTAGATGAGGTAAATATTTGTAATAACTTTTAGATACTCTTATTCAGCCTCTGCCGACCATACAATCTTTTTCTTTTTACCAACTACCAATACAATTCTGGTAGGGCTTGGCAAAAGCATTAGTCTTGCATTAGCAACTGGGTTTTCTTCTAGTTCTACTTCTACGCCAGCATCAGCACCTACTTCAATGCCACCGTCGCTAGTTTCTTTGAACGAACGAGCCAAATAAGCAGTTGGTAATAATACATCTGAATCTGGACAATATTCTTTATGAATTTCTTGCAGAATATTCTCTAAAAAATCAGCGTATTTATCATTAAAATCATCTTCTAAATCGTGAAGGGCTTCTTCTACATCGTCGTAATCACGGTGATCATAACCCATTTGACTAAGAGCGATTCGTTTTTCAAACAAAGAAAGAAGTTCTTTATCAAGTTCCTGAATATTCATTGAATTAAATTTTGTAATTGATATATGCAATACAAAATTGCAAAGTACTTAGTTGAATCTCAAATTTATCGGCAAAAATTTATCACAAAAAAATCCTAAACCAAAAAGCTAAGGGGAGCTAAATCCCAAGCCTGTTGAGGATTATACAGAATTTTGCCATCACTAATTTCTAGTGGCGAAGCAATATTATTATGGTACAATTGCCCCGTACCAAGCCCTTGTGGCAAAGGATTGTTGAATTCGGCAGTAAATTGACTGATGGCATTCAAGCCAACGTTCGATTCTAAAGCAGACGTAAGCCACCATCCAATTTTTAAACGATTGGCATTTTCAATCCATTCTCGGCATTGCTGAAAACCGCCCACTAAGGTAGGTTTTAAGATAATGTATTGAGGCATTATTTTTTTGAGCAACTTATATTTTTCAGTGTATTCTCGTACACCGATTAGTTCTTCATCTAGGGCAATTGGAATAGGAGTAACTTGGCAAAGTTCTGCCATTAAATCTTCGTTGCCATGACGAATGGGTTGCTCGATGGAATGTAGTTGATATTGAGCTAGACGTTGTAGCTTGGGCAGTACTTCATCTATCGAAAAAGCCCCGTTGGCATCTACGCGTAAGGTAATTTGTTCAGCAGTATAGCGTTTGCGGATGTATTCTAGCAGTTCACATTCTTTATCAAAATCAATAGCACCTACTTTTATTTTGATGGTATGATAGCCAGCCGCTAGCTTTTGGTCTATTTGACGAAGCATAAAATCCTTGCTTCCCATCCAGACCAATCCATTGATTTCTATTTGACGTTCGGCCTTTGCAAAGCCATTGTTAAAGGGCTTTTGCTTGCCACCATTCATTAAATCGAGCATGGCAGTTTCGAAACCAAAAACAACCGAAGGAAATGATTTTTCGAGTACTTGTTCAAGGATGATGTTCAAGTTCCACGGATATACCTCTAATTCAAGGGTATTGAAGTTTTCGCAGATACCAAGTAGTTGTAATTCAAAATCTGGGCGGTCGTCAATACTGAGTCCTTTTAAGGGAGAACATTCACCCAAACCAAAAACAGTAGGATTTTCGGAGTCAAAAATCTTAATGAAGTAGCTATCTTTGTGCGTTAGCACACCTCGAGACGTTCCTGCCTCGAAATTAAAATTCAGTGTATATTTTGCAAAGACAGCTTTAAGACTCATTTTCTGGTAAGCCCAATTGTTTTAAAGAATTTAGCAATAAGAATTTTGCCGAAATAAATAAATTTCAGCAATTATTTTGTAATTAATCGTCTGATTGTGTGTGTATTAATGGTTATGAATAGACCTTCCGAGAGCTAAGTACTTCGTTAAAGTATCTTAAAAGGGATTTGAAATTAGTAAAAAGTCAGAACTCTTTATGAATTTTACAGTGTAAAATTTTTATTTTTTCTGAACAAGGCAAAATTTACTACTTTTTTGAAGGTAATTTCAAATAAAAGGTAAATATATTGTAACATCATTTACTGCCCGACCCATCCCTAGCGAGGGACTTAAGTCCCTCGCTAGGGATGATGGTTTTAATATTCCTAGTCGCAGGAAGGGTGAGGTAAAACAAAAAAAACTATGCGGTTTTTTCTTTTTCCTTTTACATGGTTGTATGGTTTCATTACCGATTGTCGTAATTTCTGTTACGACAATCATCTGTTTTTTAAAGTCAGTCAGTTTGAAAAGCCTGTTATCAATATTGGGAATTTAACAGTTGGTGGAACAGGCAAGACGCCACATGTAGAATACTTGATTAAGTTGTTAAAAAATCGTTTTTCAATAGTCATTCTTAGCCGAGGCTATGGACGAAAAACCAAAGGGTTTATCGTAGCAGATGCGTTGGCAACGGCTGAAACCATTGGTGACGAACCGATGCAGTTTTATAATAAATTTCATAAAGTACTAAAAGTTACTGTTGGGGAAAAGAGAGCAGAAGCATTGACGAATATTTTTAAGATTTTTCCTAAAACAGACCTCGTCGTGCTAGACGATGCCTTTCAGCACAGGGCTGTAAAACCATCATTGAATATATTATTGATGGATTATAACAGACCTATTTACGAAGATTACGCTTTTCCCTTAGGACGGCTCAGAGAACGCCGTCATGGGGCTAAAAGAGCGGATATATTGATAGTCAGTAAGTGTCCCGACGATTTATCTGTTGTAGCACAACAAAAAATCAGTGAAAATATTTTGCCTTATTTATCCCCACAAACACCCATTTTTTTTACAGGAATACGTTATGGTAAGCCACAGGCAATTAATGGAAATATTCAAGGAGCTTGTCATAAAACAGTCTTATTAGTGTCGGGCATAGCACGTCCTGAGCCTTTTGAGGCTTATTGTAGACAAAATTTTAAGGTGGTTCAACATTTAATTTATAAAGACCATCATCATTTCAATGAGAAAGATTTTAGCTTGATACTGGAAACATTTCATAACATTCAAGAACCAGAAAAAAGTATTTTAATGACCGAAAAAGACATGGTAAAGTTTCAAGATTTCCTTGACAGTAAGGAGATATCAATGTTTTATCTACCAATTGAGATTTATTTCTTGAATAATAGCCATCAATTATTTGATGATTTAATCCTGAGAAGAATGTAGGGCAACAAAATAAAGTTTAAATTGCCTTATTCAAGCTTTTTAGCAATTTATGATGTCTAGTTGGTACATGTGCTTGAACCTCTTTCGCCTTTTTTATTTAATTTTGTATTGTGAATTTTAAAAGATATATCCTGACTTTCTTAGGACTTCTGCTTTCGGAGGTCTTATTGGCACAAATTCCTTCAACTTTTGGTACGGGAAATACGTCAACAAATAATTTTCCGCAAGGAAAAACAACAGATAAACCTAAAAGTCCTACTGGTAGGGCAGGCGTGGATGACTCTACAAAGGTTATTTATGGACCTACTTCTACCCAATACTTTTTAGAGGAAGATGTTTTCAATAATCGTAAAAAGCTTATCCCGATTGATACTTCCCTTGGCGAAGGACATAATTATAACTTTATTCAACGCAACAGAAACCTGTATCAAGATTTAGGGAATATTGGCACAGCGATACGTCCTATATTTTTTAAAGAACCTGAGCAAATAGGGACGATGCTAGGCTATGATGCCTATTCCCTTTATGCCTTTAAACCTAATCAAGTAAGGTATTTCAATACACGTTCGCCTTTTACCAACTTGGTGTATGTAACGGGGGGTAATGAACAAGATTTATTACAATTTGAATTTAGTAGAAACGTAGATTCTTTATGGAATTTTAGTATCAATCTACAGCGAATAGTGACGAATAAGCAATTAGTGACGAGTTCTACTTCAACCAATAAAAATGCGATTGGTCATTGGGACTTTATGTTGCATACCAATTACCAAACCAAGAACAAGAAGTACCAATTGTTGGCCTACGCCAATTTATCAGACCATAATTCTAATGACGAAGGTGGCGTGTTGCCCCAAGGCAGAAGCTACGATTTGATATTACAACAAGGCAATAATGCGGCTATCGTCAACAATGCTTCTACGCGGGATAAGTTTTATAACCTGCATTTATACCATGAATATGTAGGATATAAGGCTTTTCAAGTATATCAAGTAGTGGACTATCAGACTAGAAAAGTACAATTCAGAGACCCTGACTATGTAGCCAACTGGACAAGCGGATTTTACCCAATAGCCTATGATTCATTAGGCAAAGGCTATCGCTATACTACTGATACCACTGTTACGAACAAAATGAAATTGGATTCGCTTTATAACGAAAGTCAATACAGTATTTTTGAACATAAGTCGGGTATCAAAGGCTTTTACAAAGGATTCAATTATCGTCTTCATTTGCGTCAGCGATTCTTTAGTTTCAGTAACCCTTTGTATAATTACAGCATTAACAGAAACGAAAACTTTTTGGGGGTTTGGTTGAACCAATATTTCAAGGATAGCACCAGAGCCTTCGCGGAAGTAGAATATTTGCTGACAGGTAGTGATTTTAAATTGAATGTAGAGTTTCAAGGTAAGTGGCTAACATTGGGAGGAAGGGCAATGTCTACTTCACCCACCTTGGTACAGCAAATAACCTTTAACGATGGCTTTAGGTGGGACAAAAATACCAATGCCTTCGTCACCGACCGTGGTATTAGCAATAATATGCAAACCTACCACGCTTATGCTTCGGCGAGTCCTAAGTTTGGGAAACTGACGCTAAGACCAAGCGTTGATATTAGTTTGGTTAACAGTTATATTTATTACGACACGCTAGCATTTGTAAAACAAGCAAGCTCAGATATTGCTATTTTTAAAGCTGGTCTTGGGTATGATTTTCACAAAGGAAGATTCTCGACAGTAGGACAATTGTATTTAACCACGACAACTGGACCCGACTTAATCAGGATTCCGAAGATTTTTGCGAATACTCGCTTTGCCTTTGATTTACTCTATAAAAAGAGACTCTTTATTCATACAGGTGTCGAGCTCCACTACAAGTCGAACTACTATGCAGATGCCTATATGCCTGCTATTCAGCAATTTCATTTGCAAGATAAACAAATGATTAATGGGTATGTCCAAGCAGATATATTTGCTGATATGCGTATTAACAGGGTACGCTTGTTTGTAAAATTTGCCAACGTAGCCCAAGGACTTTTGGGCAATGGCTATTATGCCGCCCCAGGTTTTTTAGGAATGGGAAGAACCTTTGGATTTGGCTTGCAATGGTTGTTGTTTGATTAGGAGGAGGACTTTAGGACTAGAAGACTTTAGGATTGGAGGACACAAGATGTTAGACTTTAGACCTAAAAAATCTCCCAAATCAGCGTATCAAATCTGTGTAAATCTGCGGGTTAAAAACTTTTGAAGAAGGCAGGTTTTAGGACTTGAAGACTTTAGATATAGGGTTAAAAAAATCACCATTCACTCAATCACTCAATAGACAATTCCGAAAGCCGATGACCGAAAGCTGAAACCTATACATTATGACAAACGAACAAAAACAATACGCTACAAAAACAATGTTGGGTTTAAAACTTCCAACTGACCCACGTTGGGTAAATATTGCGGAGAAAAATATTGGAGAGATATTAATAGACCATGCCTATTGTGAGCAAAAGGCAGCCTCGTCATGTATTTCATTAATCATTCAGTTTCCTGAAAAAGAAAAACTCAGAGAAGTATTGATGCCTGTGGTTTCGGAAGAATGGGCACATTTCAGAATGGTAATTAAAGAATTAGACAAACGAGGCTTATCATTGGGCAATCCTCGCAAGGATTTGTACGTTCATCAGTTATATGAAGGTATGAAACGGGGAGGGTCGAGAGAGGAGCAATTGGGTGAACGCCTTTTTATGAATGCTTTGATAGAAGCCCGTAGTTGCGAACGTTTCAGGTTGCTTTCTTTGGAGATTTCTGATGAAAGTCTCAGAGAGTTTTACCATGAATTAATGATTTCAGAGGCAGGACATTATGTTAATTTTATCGACCTTGCTAAGGAGTATTTATCTGAAAGCTATGTAAAACAACGCTGGAATGAATGGCTTGAAATGGAAGCTGAAATCATGAAAAATCTGGAGATGAGAGGAGATAGGGTGCATTAGTTTTTTAGATTGAAGACTTTAGGACTGGAGGACTTTAGGATTTTTAGATTTAAGACGCTAGACGAAAGACATAAGAAGCAAGAGAAAAGGCTTTTGATTCTAGGGCTAAAAAAATCTCCAAAATCAGCGTATCTAATTAGCGTAAATCAGCGGGTAAATATTTTTGGAGACACAAGATTTTATGACTAGATGACTTTAGGATTTTTAGATTTAAGACGCTAGACGAAAGACACAAGAAGCAAGAGAAAAGGTTTTTGATTCTAGGGCTAAAAAAATCTCCAAAATCAGCGTATCTAATTAGCGTAAATCAGCGGGTAAAGATTTTTTGAAGATAGAAGGAACAAGATTTTACTAGGTGACGTGTGATAGTCGATAGCCAATTTAATACCATAGCTGACAGCCGACGACTGATGACTGACAGCCATAAAAATAATTATAATGCAAACCTTTCTTGATCAAGCTGCTGAACATATTTATAAACAACATACGCTCAATCAGCTGAGTCGCGTTTGTATCGTTATCCCTTCACGCCGTGGGGTTTTGTACTTCAAAGAAGCCTTAGCCAGACTTTCCGATAAGCCCTTTTTAGCCCCTGATGTATTGGCAATTGATGACTTTGTAAATACAATGACGGGTGTCCGACAGATAGACCAAGTAGCATTACTGTTTGAACTCTACGATGTTTTTAAGGAGATAGATACAAATGTAGTTTTTGAAAGATTCATGACATGGGCAAGTACCCTGTTGAATGATTTTGATAAAATAGATCAATATCTGGTAGATGCTAAAGCCCTATTTTCATACATGACAGAAGCCAAAGCCTTAGAGCGTTGGCAGATGCAATTAGGAGAGTCTCAAAGAGAGAAAAACCTAAAAACCGACCGTACTGATCGTTATTTTAAGCTATTTGAGAACATCTATTCAGTTTATCTCAATTTGCGTCAACGTCTAAAAGACAAAGGATTGCACTATCGCGGAATGGCGTATCGGGAGTTAGCAGAAAATGTTGATAAATATATTCTGGAAAAAGAGCGTCATACAAAGTATTATTTTGTGGGGTTTAATGCCCTAAGTGATGCCGAAGAAGCAATCATCAGGACGTTACTGAAAAGAAAAAACTTTGCCGAAACACTGTGGGATTCGGATACATATTATTTATACAACAAAGACCAAAGGGCAGGAAATTGGCTTCGTCAATATAAAAATGGCGATGAGAAAAACGGTAAGACGCCACTCTTTAATGAAGAATGGAAATGGCAGTCGGAAGAACTTTTGAAGGGCTCAAAGAACATTCAAATTATAGGCGTTTCTAATGCTAGTGTACAAGCCAAAGTAGCGGGAGATATTTATAAAAATTGGCAAAATTCAACTAATCTTACTGCTGATGACAAATCGCAAACAGCCATTGTGTTGGGCGACGAGAATCTGTTAGTACCCGTGATGAATTCTTTAGATGAATCCGTCAAAGATTTCAATATTACGATGGGGCTTTCTTTGCGGAACTCCATGCTTTTTACCTTGATAGATGCCCTTTTTGAGCTACAAAGGAATTTAGTAGAATTTAAAACAGAAGATGATGAAACAGTAAAAATTCCAAAATTCTCGCATCGACAAATTGTAAGAGTACTAAATCATCCTTTCTTGAGGAGGTATGAGTTGGTAAAGTTTCAGGTTCAACAAGGGGAGGTTCAAACCGAAAACCCCATCCGCAAAACCCTGCGGGAAATCACTGAAAGAAATCGTGTTTTTTTAAGCTCTAAAGAACTATTAGAAATTGCGGAAAATGAACCACTGTTCACTACAATTTTTAAACATTGGTATAACAAACCCAGAAATGCGATTAAGTGTTTTTATGAATTAATCGACTTATTAAGGGATGTTTACAGGGATAATCAAGATGCTATTGAAACAGAATACCTTTATCAATTTTACCTGATTTTGCAAAGAATGGAAGTAATCTTGCAAGAACGAGGCGAAACCGTGAGTATCCGTAGTTTCAAAACATTCTTGTATGAACTGATTAAACAAACCAAAATTCCTTTTGAATCTGAAACAGACGAAAGTCTACAAATTATGGGGATGTTGGAAACACGTACCCTTGATTTTGAAAAGGTAATTATACTGTCGGTTAATGAAAAAACATTACCACAAGGGAAACGCCAAAATACGCTTATTCCTTTTGATGCCCTAAGCGACCCACAGTTCAATTTGCCGACACACAACCATGCTGATGCCGTGATGGCTTATCACTTTTTTAGGCTATTACAACGTGCTAAAGAAATAGTATTAGTGCATGTGTTACCCTCAGATACCTATGGAGCTGGCGAAAAAAGTCGTTTTATCTTACAGATAGAACACGAATTAGCCAAGTTGAATAAAAATTTAAACATTACTTATCCAACCGTAAAATTTATAGGATTAGGAGAGTCGGAAGAGGTAGAAGAAACCCCTTTGCTCATTCAGAAAACCGTCGATATTCTGGCATTTATCGAAAATGAAATCACTGATAAAGGCATTTATCCTTCTCAGCTCAACCAGTTTCTGGATTGTTCTTTAAAATACTATTTTACACGCATTGCAGGTATCAAGCAAGAAGAAGAAGTTGAAGAAAAAATCGGCGTTGATACGTTTGGTAACTGGGTGCATAAAAACTTTGAGAACATTGATAAAAACTTTGTCGAGAAAGGAAGTACTATCGAGAAAGAAGGTTTACAAATAGTACTGGATAACATCGATGACTATTTAAAACAAGCCTTTATAGAGACGAATCAGGGTTTGAAAGTAGATGATGGCATGAACTTTATTTTATACCAAATTGGTGAAACCATTGTTAAGAAATTTATTAATTATCAATTAACCAACGAGCTTTTCCCGATTGAACTATTAGACGTAGAAAAAACACTAAAAGTAAGTTTCAATGCCAATGTAAATGGCAAAGAATTAGTAGTGAAAATAGCAGGAAGAATAGACCGATTGGATAGGGTGTCAGGTAATAAAATCAGGGTAATTGATTATAAAACGGGTAAAGTAGAAGCCAAAGATTTGCTCATGAAACCCGAAGATTTTGAAGAAAAGCTACTAGGAGATACCGATAAAGACAAATTTCGCCAGCTTTGGCTGTATAAATACATGGTGCTGAAACAGATGCTTTCGGTAAAGGGATTAACCATCAGAGGCGTAAAATTACCAGAGGATGCCAACGAAGTAAGTGCTGGCATTTATTCGTTCCGTAATATAGATGAAGGATTGTTGGAACAAAAAATCAATTTTACGCTGGGAGAAACAGCACAGGAGTTTGTGATAGAATCGGAAAAATACCTCAATCGTTTTGTCAATGAGTTATTAGACCCCGTAAAACCATTTGAAAAAACCAAAGACCAAACTAAATGCGAATACTGTGATTACCGACGGATTTGTGGAAGGTAACAACATCAAAAAGGTAGGGTCGTATGCAATACGACCTCTCTACGACCTTACTAGCAAGGAAACAATTTATATGATACCAAAAATGACGAATGCAATTCGTCACTACTGAACTGTCCCCTTCAAAATATTTCCCAATTATTTTTCCTTCTCTTGTGATTTTTTCACCATGTTGTACACTAATACAGTATCATCAATAAAAAGGATAACATCTTAGTGGACAAAAAGGAAACATTTATAAAAGCAATAAAAGAGAATGAAGGATTTATCTTCAAAATTGCTGCTGTATATACCAATAATACAGACGATAAGCAAGATTTAGTACAAGAAATCATTTACCAACTTTGGAAATCGTACGACTCTTTTAATCACCAAGCAAGTCTGAGTACATGGATGTACAGGATTGCGTTGAATGTAGCAATTTATCAACTAAAAGTCTCGAAAAGAAGGGTTTTGACTGTCCCCATTGATGGTTATTTTTTGGATAATCAAGACAATGATGATAGTGATACAGAAGAACAATGGCAAATATTTAGACGACTAATTGATAGCCTGAATTTATTAGATAAAGGTATTGTCATGCTCTATTTAGAGAATAAAAACTATGAGGAAATTGCAGAAATTATTGGTATTTCAGTGAGCAATGTAGGCACTAAACTTTCAAGAATTAAAGAAAAACTAAAAGCACAAATTACTAAACAACGATAACAATGGAATTAGATGATTTAAAAAACACTTGGGAAAAGGCAAATAGTCCATCAGAAAAACAACGTTTAACCTCTCAAATCATAGACCAAATGACACAGCAAAAATATGACTCGAAAATGAAGAAAATTGCTTATCCAGAAATAGCAGGAATAGCCGTTTGTTTAATTGGCGGAGCTTTTATAGCCATCAACTTTTATAAATTAGATACCGCTTTTTTGCAAGGTGTCGGTATTTTATCAATAATGCTATTACTAACGCTTTCTGGAATTAGTTTGTTAAGTTTACGACAATTCAATATATCCACAGATGTCAATAAGCCTTATGCAGAAACGCTTAAAATGTTTGCTAGTCAGAAAATGCAATTCTTCAAACTACAGAAAATCAATGTAACGTTGTGCTATTTATTGTTGGTTACAGTAATCATTTTATTGTCTAAACTCTTCAATGGTAAAGACATCACAGACAGTAAATCTTTTTGGATATTCTCCTTTACTATTGGCTATATCTTCTTATTATTTTACTCGAAATGGGTAGCTAAATTTTATCAGAAAACATTGAAAGAAACAGAAGAATTATTGGCAGAATTATAAATTATCAATCAGTAGGGTCGTATGGCATACGACCCCAATTGTCTAATGCAAGGTTTATTTATCCCTACAAACTCAAATTAATACCAACCTGTAAAGCATTGCTTCGCATATACGTTTTTACTTCTTGATTTTGTACCCACGAATTAAATGAATTTTGGGTTGAACCTTCTATATGCAAACCCAATCTTGGAGCAAATTGCCAGCGAATACCAAGGCCAGCTCGAATACCAAACACAAAATCAGAGGCATTTTCAAGATGACCATCGGTATAGCTAAATTTAGCTTTTTCCGCTAATGCTAAAGACGACATCAGCATCATTCGAGAATCATTTGCTATATAAGTATAAGAGGTTTGTCTTTGAAAAACAAAATCAGCAAGTGCATATAGTTGAAAATTGATGTATTTTTTCTTTTTACTTTTAAAGGATATAATATCATTCTGAGTGGTTAATGCCAAGCTATAAGTCTTCATCGTATGATTTTCAAACAAGAATACGTCTCTTGTGGTATCTAAAGTATTAGGCACTTTTGTAACAAAACCATCAAACCTATCAATAGGAATATTAACTGTACCAGTTGGCAAAACTGCACTATAATATTGCATACCATTTTTGGTAGTTAAATTTATTTTGGGAGACACCCACAAACTACTCCAAATAGGTAAATAAATGTATGGAGCACCCACATCATAAGTATTGTATGCCAAACTTATGCCCATTCTTGATCTTTTTGTGAGTTTCCACGCAACGCCAGCTTTCAAATTATAGGCTGTTCCTTTGTCAGGATATTGGGTAGTACCTATTAAAGATTTATCAGATTTTAAAGTCCATTCATTCCAGAGTTTACCATAATCGAATGAAAAGATAGGGTGTTTTAAACTGAATTTAGAGCCTGTATCTTCAGATTTACCCTCATGTTTGTCTAACCCTTCATCAGTCAACGGTTGAATGGGACGAATTTTACCAATAAGGTTTTTATTGTTTTTCGTTGATAAATCATTCAATTTTAGGTCTTTATGGATGATTATATTCAGATTGTTATTGGCTACCTTGTTGTCTGTAGTAAGTATTGCGGTATTGTTATTGTCAATTGCTACAGATGATGAGTTTGTGGTACTGTTAGTTTTATCACCATCAACTTTAGTTGAATACAATCTTGTATGATTTACTGGTTTTCTATAAACCGTAGACTTGACAGCTTTTTGCTTCTCTACATGATTAACAAAACTAACTAAACTACTTGTTGAATTTTCAATATCATTCTTTTCAGATTTACCCTCATTAGCTATGTTGTTTGTGCCTACTTTTTCATCTTTTGAGTTAGCTAATACTTGTGTTGTATTTATTTCTTTACCAAGTGAAGCAATCTCTTGATAATTCGCCTTCATTGTTTCATTATCATCTGTTAAAAACCAGAAAGCGATACCAGCAGTAATGATAAGTCCCAATGATAAGATAGTATATTTAAGCAAAGGTGTTATGCCTGCGGTTTCTTTACCAATGGTTTCGGTAGCGATACTACTCCAAAGGTTTTCGGGCGGAGGAAAAGCTTGATTTTCAAGAGACTTTTTGAAAAAGCTATCTAATTTATGTTCTTGGTTATTTTCCATTGTTAGTCTTTATTTCGTTACCGCCGATAATTTTTTCTGTAAAATTCTTCTAGCATCTGCTAAGTTAGATTTAGAAGTACCCTCGCCAATACCCAATTGTTCAGCGATTTCTCGGTGTTTCAATCCTTCAAAAACATAAAGGTTAAACACCAATCTGTATGATGGTGGTAATTCTTGAATGAGTTGTAAAATTTCTTGGCTTGATAAATAACCTAGGATGTCATCATCGCTTTCTAGGTCAAAAGTCTCCTCATGGTTGTTTATCGTTACCTGCTTCCACTTGGTTTTGCTTCTGAAATACTCTAAGGCAGTGTTTACCACTATTCGTTTTGCCCACCCTTCAAAAGAACCTTCATTTCTGAAATTTTTTAGTTGGTGGTAAATCTTGATAAAACTTTCTTGTAAAATATCCTTAGCTTCGTCTTTGTCAGCCGCATAACGCAAACACACGCCAAACATTTTTGGCGAAATAACTTGGTAAATCTTCTCGAAAACAAGATGATTTCCCTCTTGAAATTGTTCTATGTATGATGAGAGTTTATCAGGCATAATTTTAAACGAATAGCTAAGAAATCGATTTCTAAAGATAAGATGGATTTTGTGTAGAAAAGGTGGGGTGGAGGAGAGAATTTTTTTTGAGATAAAAGACGCTAGATTTAAGACTTTAGATACAAGACTAAAGAAAGCGAATTACAGATGAATGAAAATAACATTAAGACTAAAAAATTCTCCAGAATCTGCGTATTAAATCAGCATAAATCAGCGGGTAAAGATTTTTTGAAAGAACTACTTTATTGGTCATGATTTTTTGCCCGCAGATTTACAGAGATTTGAATCACAGATTTACGCAGATTTTTCTAACGTCCTAAAGTCCCCTAAAATGCAACTAATTAAACCAACCCGCTACTTTCCGAATGAATTAATGGACAAACTTCGCC
Source organism: Arcicella sp. GW822-FHT02H01 (assembly GCF_058802005.1). Taxonomy (NCBI): domain Bacteria; kingdom Pseudomonadati; phylum Bacteroidota; class Cytophagia; order Cytophagales; family Flectobacillaceae; genus Arcicella; species Arcicella sp. GW822-FHT02H01. Next base: position 4,619,030 of record NZ_JBXANT010000001.1, read on the forward strand.
AAACTGGTGATGAAGTAGCTGATAATATCATTCTACAAGTATTTCAGCAAACCGAGATGGCAGGGCTGCGTCATTTTTTCCAATGGCTCAATACTAACGAAACAGAATATTCTTTAGCAATTGTCAACGAATTCGTAAATCAGCAACCCATTTTACCAGACTTTGCTAATTGGAAAATGATGCAAAAAGGCATGAAGTTTTTTCAAGAAAATCAAGAACGTATTAGTATTATGTTGGCTTGTTTGGCTTTGCCGTATTGTTATGCAGGAGCAGATGGTGCAAGAGTGTTAGCAAAATCACAGCGGATTCAAACAGATACCCTAAAGCGACTAGAAGAAACAGGTGACTTTATATTTACCGTAATGCAAGAAAAAAACTGGCACAATGGTATTGCTTATCGTAAAATATTAAAGATAAGATTAATGCACGCCACCATCCGTTTTTTTTCAACATATCATGGAACATGGGATAACGCATGGGGAAAACCCGTCAATCAAGAAGATATGGCTGGTACAAATGGAGCTTTTTCATACATTGTTATCAGAGGTTTAAGGAAGTCGGGGAAAGCACCCGAAAGTACAGAAGCCGAAGCCTATTTGCATGTATGGAATGTAATTAGCCATATCATGGGCGTAGAAAAAGTATTAATCCCTAATAACCTTAGAGAAGCCTTTACGCTCGACAAAGTAATTGCCAAGCGCCAGTTTCGGTCGTCTGAAGAAGGTAAGTTACTTACCAAAGCCCTTTTACAAACCTTAGAAAGCTTTGTGCCAAATACGTTGTTAAAATTATTTCCAGCAGCACAAATGCGTTTTTTATTGGGCAATGAAGTAGCAGATTTATTAGGCATTCCTGCTGTTCCATTTGAAAGTAAATTGATACCTTTTATTCCTAGCAAGGTATTATTTAAGTCTTCTGAATAATACTAGTAGAAAGTTGACACTTCTCCTGCTTGGCGTAGTGTTCCTACACTACGTCAGTGTGTACTGCAATGTTACATTGCAAAAATGCAAGGCCTTTTATAATTATGTTCAAGTTGTGTACTCATACCACTATCCTTTTTGGACTAGGTGTAGCCTTCTAAGAAGCCCCTGCTTGGCGTAGTGTTCCTACACTACGTCAGTGTGTACTGCAATGTTACATTGCAAAAATGCAAGGCCTTTTATAATTATGTTCAAGTTGTGTACTTATACTACTATCCTTTGTGGACTAGGTGTAGCCTTCTAAGAAGGACTGACACACTGACGTAGTGGAAAACACTACGCCAAGCAAGGGTACTAAAGTCTTAAATCTAAAGTCTAACGTCTTCTAGTCCTAAAGTCCCTCCACATATTTTTTAAAATTATCTATCACCGCTTGTGTAAAAGCTTCTTGATCAGGGATAGGCGTTTGGGCTTCTGGGTCGAAGTTTTCAATTAAAATCGTTTCATCGCCATTTGACTTGAATATATTTACAACTTTTCGACCATCAAATAAAGTAGATTTAATGTATTCGTTGATAATTACTTTGTCGTAGATACCCGTAAAGTCAAAGGCTACGCTACCGTCTTTGGCTTTCATTTTGTAGATAAATGTTCCATTATCTTTTAAATCTAGCGTTACACTGGTAGTTTCCCAATCCTCCGAAGGATTATTCCATTGAATAATGTCGGCTGGCGTTGTCCAGCATTTCCAAACCTTTTCTATGGGGGCTTTGATACTTGTTTGTACAGAGAGTGCTTCCATCTTTTAATGATTATAATGATTAAGGTTTGTCAACCAAGAAAATTTAAATAAGTTTTACTTGTTAAATAGATACCAAATTTATCTCAATACTATTCAAATTAAGAAAATAAACACAAAAATGCTAACCCGATAATTTAGTTCAACCAACCAACAATCCACAAGCTTTAGTAGCTTGGAGTGTGAAGGATTAGAAGATTAGAAATACATATTTAATAAAGTTGCGGATGTAGCAAGCTAACAACTCGAACAACGTGTTATACAATGCCTACTGTTGAAATTGCAGGTACTCGTTATCCAGAAAAAACAATGGGTTTTGTAGATAAATAATATTTTTTAGTATAAAAAGAACAGAAAGTCCTTTCATTGATTTGAGAGGACTTTCTGTTTTATTATCTGTTCAAACCCCACAGGTTTGCATTGGTTTACGTAGATATTTTTTACTTTTATCTTACGATACCAAGATTCAATATTATTAAACGATGAACATCAACATAAATCAATTTGAACAGAATACTTATGATGCCATAGTAGTGGGCTCGGGAATTAGTGGGGGGTGGGCTGCTAAAGAACTTTCGGAAAAAGGATTAAAGGTTTTAGTACTAGAACGTGGGCGAAATATTGAGCACATCACAGGCTATAAAACTGCCTTAACTGACCCTTGGAATTTTGAGCATGGTGGAAAAGCCCCTTTAGATATTGTTGCCAAGCATCCTATTCAAAACCGTACGGGGTTTACCATTACAGAGTCTACTCATGAACATTTTGTAAATGATTTAGAAAATCCATACATCGAAACCAAACGTTTTGATTGGATTCGTGGGTATCATGTAGGCGGACGTTCATTAATGTGGGGACGTGTTTCGTTACGTTGGAGCAATATTGATTTTGAAGCAAATTTGAAAGAAGGTATCGGGATAGATTGGCCTATTCGATATAAAGACATTGCACCTTGGTATAGCTATGCCGAAAAATTTGCAGGAATATGTGGTACACGAGATGGACTGCCACATTTACCCGATGGCGAATTTCAACCACCGATTGAATTTACCTGTGCCGAAGAACATTTTGCAAAAGAAGTCCACCAGAAATTTCCGAATCGTTATTTGATTCACGGTCGTGGAGCACACATTACTAAGCCTACATCTGAACAATCGGCGTTAGGGCGTGCTTCTTGCCAGTCGCGTGATATGTGTATGCGTGGTTGTCCGTTTGGGGCTTATTTTAGCTCGCAAGCTGCTACTTTGCCTGCTGCTCAAAAAACTGGAAACCTTACAGTACGTCCGCATTCTATCGTGAATTCTATTATTTATGATGAACAAAAAAAGAAAGCAAAAGGTGTAAGAGTCATTGATGAACAAACGGGGGAATGGCATGAGTTTTTCGCCAAAATTGTGTTCTTAAATGCCTCCGCCTTGGGTTCTACCTTTATCTTATTGAACTCTGTATCCAACCGCTTTCCAAACGGAATGGATGATAGCGGACAATTAGGGCATAATTTGATGGATCATCATTTCAGAATTGGTGCTTGGGGCGAGATAGATAAATTTAAAGATAAATATTACAAGGGACGAAATCCAGTAGGGGGCTATGTGCCACGTTTCCGAAATATAGGGACGGATAAACGTGATTATTTACGTGGCTTTGGCTATGAAGGGGGAGCAAGAAGATATAGGCAGTCGGGAGGAGAAAATGAATTTGGAGCGGACTTCAAACACAAGCAAACACAAATAGGAAATTGGAGCATGGATTTAGGAGGCTTTGGTGAATGTTTGCCTTATTATGAAAACAAGGTCGAACTGTCTAAGCAAATTTCGGATAAATGGGGACAACCTGTTTTAAAAATGGATGCTGAGTTTAAAGAGAATGAAAAGAAAATGCGTGTGGATATGAAAAATGATGCTGCCGAAATGCTGGAAGCCGCAGGATTCAAAAATGTAAATAGTTATGATGATATTAGTTACCCTGGGTTAGGGATTCACGAAATGGGAACTGCCCGAATGGGACATGACCCTAAGACTTCGGTGCTCAACAAATGGAATCAGGTTTGGGCTTGTAAGAATGTATTTGTAACAGACGGTGCTTTCATGACTTCGGCATCTTGTGTGAACCCATCGCTTACTTATATGGCCATGACTGCCCGAGCGGCTGATTATGCGGTGAAAGAATTAAAAAAAGGAAATTTATAAACAATCTAAAATCAACCAATGAAAACAGTTCAATTGATTGCAGGCTTACTCGTTTGCCTCGTGTTCAGTAATAAAACTTTCGCACAAGATGCTCCTAAAAAAGGGATAGAGATTCTTTCATATAACCACGTGGGTTTGGCAGTAAAGGATTTGAAAGTAAGTGCAAAGTTCTATCGAGAAATTATCGGATTATCGCCTGTAGATGTGCCAGATAACCTATTGGCTATAAGAAGATGGTTTAAAGTAGCCCCGGGGCAAGAATTACATTTATTACTGGGTAGAGAGCAACCTGTAGCGAATAATGATAAAAATGGTGCACATTTTTCATTATCAATTCCTACAAATTCTGCCGATGGTATTGAGGCTTTTTTAAAAGCAAATAATGTGGCTTATCATAGACAAATGCGTTTTGATGGTGCGTTCCAAATCTACGTTACTGACCCTGATGGTTATGTAATAGAATTGAATGAGCCTAAGAAATAGATACAAATGCAGTCGCTCGCTTCAAGCGAGTGACCATTATTAAAAGGCTTCCAGCCTTTATTGTTTTTTCGGCTGGAAGCCTCATAATAGTCGTCACTCGCCTGAGGCTAGCGACTACATATAATGGTCACTCGTTTGAAGCGAGCGACTGCGGTTGTATTACCTTTGACTAGTTTTTATGGGCGAAAGTGGGCAAGCACTGCTATACAGATAATAAGCAGGGTCTGTGACTATACCAGCCGCTACAGGATTGTTGTGAATATAATCTACTTTTTGTTGGGTTACTTTCTGAGAATATAATTCAATGGGATAATTTGTTTTTTGCCAAAACATAAACTCAGCATTTTGTGCATAGCGATTAGCAAAAAACTTAAACATATACATCATCCATTCTTGCCTACTTTCTTCTGGATTCGCTTGAATCAGTTTTAGAATTTCTTTGGCTGAATAACTCTTAAAGTCTCGTAATAAATCGCCCAATCGTAATGCATTATTTCTCCTACAAATTAGATGGATATGACTTGGCATGATTACATATTCAAAGATTTCTAAATCTTTGTGAGCCTGACAATACTTTAAATTTTTAATGATTTCTTCAGTATAGATTTGTCGTGTGAAAACATCAATCCAACCTACTACGGAGAGCGTTATGAAATAAGTAGCATAAGGAACGTTGGCTTTTCTTAGTTCAGACATATTAGTGTTTTTTTTAGGGGTAGATTTAGGCTGGAAGCCTTTTAATAGCAGTCACTCGCCTGAGGCGAGCGACTGCTTATTTACTTTTCTTAGAAGTTTGGTTTCAACAAATACTTAGCGTAAAAATCATCAATTACTTTTACGGCATCCGTCGGATTATCAACTAATGAAATCAAGTTTAAATCATCTGGATTAATATTTCCTTCCGAAATCATTGTTTCTTTTACCCATTCTAATAATCCACTCCAATATTTTTTGCCTACCAATACTACTGGAAAACGCCCTATTTTTTGGGTTTGCATCAATGTAAGTGATTCAAACATTTCGTCTAAAGTACCAAAGCCACCGGGCATGATAATAAACCCTTGAGAATATTTTACAAACATTACCTTACGAACAAAGAAGTATTCAAAATCAATACTCTTGTCGCGGTCGATGTAGTCATTTGGTTTTTGCTCAAAAGGCAATTGGATGTTTAACCCTACAGATTTCCCACCTTGTAATTTTGCACCTTTGTTAGCAGCTTCCATCAGGCCAGGCCCACCCCCAGTAATTACGCCATAACCATGACGAACTAGCTTAGAAGCAATTTCTTCAGCCATTAAATAATAAGGATTTTCGGGTTTTGTTCTTGCCGAGCCAAAAATAGAAACACATGGACCAATCTTTGCTAATTTGTCTACTCCCTCTACAAATTCAGCCATAATCTTGAAAGTTCTCCAAGATTCTTCAGAATGAATTTCTGCCCAAGTATGGTCAATAAACGCTTTTTTAATCTTATCATCGTGCGTCATTAGTTTCTCGCTCTCTCTGTCTGTCATAGCTTTTCGAATTTTAATCGTTAAAAAATATTGATACTTCCGTACCTTTGTTAATGAATAAGTTGAAGTAACGAAAAAAAACGTTAGATTTTACAAATACATACTTTTTTATGGAATTTATCAAGAAAATCGCCATCGGTGGTGACCATGCAGGGTTTGAATATAAAACCGAATTAATAAAGTTTTTAATAGCCGAAGGCTACGAAGTAAATGATTTTGGGCCTTATAGCGATGCTTCTTGCGACTACGCAGACTTTGCTCACCCAGTAGCATCAGCCGTAGAAAACAAGGAATATACTTTTGGTATTTTGTTGTGCGGTAGTGCCAACGGAGTGGCTATTACGGCTAATAAACATCAAGGAATTCGTGCAGGATTGGCTTGGAACGTAGAAGTTGCATCATTGATACGTCAGCATAACGATGCCAACATCTTGTGTATTCCTGTTCGCTTCATGAGTTTAGCAGATGCTATTGAAATTACAAAAGTGTTTTTCTCAACTGAATTCGAAGGAGGAAGACATAAAACTAGGATTGATAAGATACCTTGTTAATCCTACATTATCACTAGGCAGGGACTTAAGTCCCTGCCTAGTGATAAGAGTTTAAAATGAGTAATTTATATTAATTCAACTCATAAACACCATTCCCAATCGCATGATATTTGCGGGCTAACACAGGTATTCTTTTGAATAACTTCGGTGTTAGGTTTACCTTATCAATAATTACTTCTGGATAATCTTTCTCGAAATTGCTTAAAATGTTAATCACATTATTATAGTTATCCAGGTTCTCCAGTTCGTATTTTGCTAAACTCCAATTGATATAAGGCGTAGCAGCAAAGTTATTTTTGTACTCCTCCATACCATCGCCAAAAACCAGTATTTTTTTATTGCTTAGCTTTATCTCAGGCTCTTCCTTTAGTTTCAAATTTTTCAGTTGTACAAAAGTTTCTACCCCTTTGAAATATACTGCTTGATAGTGAATCAATAAAACAGCCGAAAACAACGCCAAGCATGTTAGCTCTGCCAGCCAAGCCCTTTTGGTATTATTAAAAAAACTAACGGTAAAAAATGCGATAGCAGGTACAAAAATGATGAATTGCATAGGTGCCAAGAAAGGCATCAAACCAATAGATACAACCCCAGCAATGGCCCAAATCATCATTACTTGTTGACAACGAATCTGGTAGTTGTTGAACCCAACGGCATTTACCAATCTTAGAAATCCTAATACGCCAAAAGTAAAAGGAAGAAGCAAGGTGGCCAACAAACTTCGAAAGTCATTCAAATCATATTGACGAAGTTGTAATACAGAAGAAATAAAATTTCTAGAGAAAGCGTCATACGTACCATTCAGATAGAAAAATAGTGCAGTAAGTAATAAAGGGAACAAAAAACCAAAGATTGATAAAGAGTGCTGGCGCAACGTAGTACCACTAAAGAATAATAATGAGGAAGTAGCCCACAAAATAAATACCCCTGCTGGAGGATAAAATAAAGTAGCCAGCCCTATAAAAAAGCCAATTTCAAATACTTCATCGGTTGCTTGAAGGCGGTTCATTTGTTTAACCAATGTACCTAACGACAGTAATACGAAGGTAGTAGCCATCAATACTGGTGACAGTGTACAGCAGTCGAACGATATGTTCATAAAAAGTAAATAGAACAAACCTGGCAGGTAATTCCTTTTCGCAAAGAGGTCTCTGTTATTGACCATTACGTTGAAGTAAACAGCTTGAAAGTAGGTAAGTAGCAAAGCCACAATTTGGTAAACAGACTGCGAACGTCCAAAGAGTCCGTCGATTCCTGCATATACCAATGTAGAAAGCGGAGCAGTGTTATCCCAGATTTCAGAATACATTACAAAGCCTTTGTTGATTTGCTCGCCAACCAACATCCATTGCAATTCTGGAATCAGTTGTGGCAAACCTACCAAATACACGGGCATTCGGATAAGGATTAGTAAAATCAATAAACTAAAAATTTGATAGACAGCGTTTACTTTAAAGAAACTGAGCATATTTTGTTAAGGTATTCAAGTTTTTCACGAATTTACGGTGAATCCAATAATTATTCCGAAATTTGTGAGATTATTGAAGAAGAGCATAAGAAGTTTATGCAACGGCGCAGATGATGATTATAAGTATTTGCAGAAATTAACATTAAAATGGAATCGAAAAGACAACAACAATTCGCTAAATTAATTCAACAAGATTTGAGCGACATTTTTCAAAAAGATATGCGTACAACTTTCGGAAAGGCATTTGTAACGATAACAGACGTTAAAATGACTCCCGATTTAGCAATAGCAAGAGTATATCTAAGTTTTATGCTAGCTAACGATAAAGCAGGTTTGTTACAAGACATTCGTGAAAAATCTAAGCATATTAGAGGGATTTTAGGCAACAGAATTCGTAATCAAGCGAGGATTATTCCAAACCTTGAATTTTTTATTGACGATACAGCAGAATATGCTGCCCAAATGGATGCCTTAATTTCTGGCCTTGATATTCCACCTTTGAAAGAAGGAGAGGAGATAGAGGAGTAGAAAGTTGGTGATTGAGTGAGTTGTGAGTTAGTGATTTCAATGAACACTTTCAACACTCTTCATTATATATAAAAGATATTTTAAGAAAAATTGTCAACTCGCAATTCACTAACTTACAACTACCTAATTCACTCAATCACTAACTCACTCAATCACCAATAACTCTATTATGAATTTCCCCTTTTTTATTGCAAAACGATACTTTTTTGCTAGGAAAAAAACATCTTTTATTTCTTTAATATCGATGATTTCGATGTTAGGAGTAGGTGTTGGAACGATGGCTTTGGTAGTTGTTTTGTCAGTATTTAATGGGCTAGAAGATTTCCAAAGAGGCTTGTATAAAAGCTTTGATGCAGATTTGAAAGTTAGTGCTAAAAAAGGAAAATACTTTAGTTGCCCACCAGCACTGTTAAAAAAAATCAGCAAGGTTCAAGGTATAGGAAGCATCACACAGGTAATTGAAGAAAACGTGTTGCTACGTTATCGCAATGCTCAAATGGTAGTAAATTTAAAGGGTGTTGACGAAAGTTTTTTGAAACAAGAACGTTTGCAAAAAACGATGATTGATGGTCACGCCATCCTTCAAGATAGTGGCATTGCTTATTCCATTGTAGGGTCGGGGATTGCTGTAAAACTAGGAATAGATATTGATGCGTTCTTTACGCCTTTGGAAGTATGGTATCCCAGAAACAAGCAAACTAAAACGTTGGATTTTTATGCTACCGATGCTTTTAATAAAATGAATCTGGTACCAGCAGGTGTATTTGCGATTGAACAACAATATGATGACAATTATATTTATGCTCCGCTTTCGTTTGCCCAAAATTTATTTGAACTAGAGAATCAGCGAACGGCTTTAGAAATAAAAGTAGCGAATGAAGAGGAGGTGGCGACTATTCAAGATGCACTAAAGGATGTGTTAGGCAATGAATTTGTCGTGCAGAATCAAGATGAACAACACGCTTCTTTATTAAGGGCTATCAAAATTGAAAAGTTGTTTGTATTCCTAACACTTACTTTTATCATAGGTATCGCTAGTTTTAATATATTTTTCTCCCTGTCGATGTTGGCTATCGAGAAAAAAGAAGATGTAAAAACCTTGTATGCCATGGGAGCAGATGCCAGAATCATACAAAAGATATTTTTATTAGAAGGAGCAATTGTAGCGTTTACAGGTGCCATTGTAGGGTTATTATTAGGCTTCACCCTTTGCTGGTTACAACTAACTTATGGCTTTATTTCAATGGGAATAGTCGGTGCGTTAATAGATGCTTATCCTATTAAAATGGAGGTTTCTGATTTCTTCTTTACGGCTGTAGTGGTTGTAATCATTACGTTATTAGCCTCATATTTTCCAGCTAAAAGAGCAGCTAGTGTTGAGATTGTTTAGGAATAAAACATCGCTTATTAATCCTTCTATCACTAGCGAGGTACTTAAGTACCTCGCTAGTGATAGAAGGATTAATAGTTTCTTGCTTTGTTTGACCTTATTTAAGGAAACATTTTGTAAAAACGGCTCTTTCAATAATATAAATCTCAAAATCCTTTTCTATTAGCTGGTGACTTAAGTCACCAGCTAATAGAAAAGGATTTTGTCTAAATAATCTATAATACGGATTAAAGTGTTAAGCTTCGCTCAATTTCTCGCCTTCCCACTTACTCACTACTACAGTAGCCACAGCATTACCCACAACAGATGTTGCCGAACGACCCATATCCAAGAAAGGATCAACGCCCAAAAGCAATACTAAACCCTCTTGTGGAAGTCCAAAGAGCGTCATGGTGCCCATAATTACTACTAAGCTAGCACGTGGCACACCTGCGATACCTTTGCTCGCTAATAATAACGTTAATAACATGGTTACTTGTTGGTCTAAGTTCAATGGCATACCGTATGCTTGGGCAATAAAGCCTGTTGCAAACGTCATGTACATCATCGAGCCATCAAGGTTGAAACTATAGCCTAAAGGCAATACAAAACCAATGATTCTTTCGCTGATACCTAAGCCCTTTAACGATTCTATTTGCTTTGGCATTGAAGCCTCAGAACTTGCCGTACTGAATGAAAGTAAAATAGCATCTTTCATCGCTGCCATCAATCGCCAATATGGGATTTTCAGGAAGTAGCAAATTAGCCAAAGTACTACGAAAATAAAGAAGAGTAATGCACTGAAAAAGCAAACAATTAGGTAAGCGTATGATACCAAAACACCTAAGCCATTGCGTGCAATCACGTTGGTCATCGATGCAAAAACTGCAAATGGAGCCAACAACATGATATAGCCTACTATCTTAAAGATAGCCTCGCCAATCCAGTCGATGCCTTTTGATATTTTTTTGCCATGTTCGCCCATAGTAGCCAAAGCTATCCCGAACACAATTGAAATCATGATGATTCCTAATGTTTTGTTTTCAGCAAATACTTGGAAAATATTGTCGGGGAAAATCTCGAAAAGGAAGTCTCTAAAAGTCTTTAAAGGTTTGGCTGTTACGCCTGTTTCTATACCTGTTGGAGGGAGTTTCCAAGTACCAAATTCACCTGGACGAGTAATATTTACAAAAACTAAACCTACCAGTAATGATAAGATAGTAGCGAAATAAAAGTACGCCAACGTTTTCAAGCCAATTCGACCCACCAAGCGGAAATCGCCCAATTTAGCCACGCCCACAGATAAAGTACAGAAAATAAGTGGACCAACAATCAGGTGAATACTTCTTAAAAATATATCTCCTAATAGTTTTATATTCTTGCTGGCTTCATTGATTTGCTCTTCACTCAGCTGAGTGTGCATAATTTGCCCTACAATTATTCCGATGATAAATCCGATGATAATTTTAGTGGTAATGTTTAGCTTCATTTAATATTAAGTTTGTTTGTGTCGAAATGATTAGATTTTAATCCTAAATTTCAATGAAATGTATTTTCTCAAAACGAATTAACACAAAAAATCCACCCTTTGCAAATATAGAGTGGATTTTGCTTTATTGAAAGTAACGTTTATAAATTGGTTTTCTATATAAAAATTGAAGATATAACAGAGGATATACCAAGTAATCCGTCAATAAGTAAGGAGTATTAAAGTCGATATTATCAGTGATTATCGTACCAGTTTGCAGGCTTTCTAGCCTATGTTCATGGTGCCAATATTTCAAAAAGAAAGGAAGGACAGTACCTTGGTCGATAAAATAAATGCTGCGTTCGCTATTTTTTTGTTCGATGATGTTTGAAATCCAATCTTGTTTAAAGAAAATAAAGTTCAATACCAGATGCACCACATCTCCTGTTCGACAGCCATCAAACTGTTTAATAACGACAGGAGGAAAAGGAGGAGCGAGAGCTTTGAATAATTTTAAATCAAAGCCTTCCCAAACACTGAGAAGGTCTTGATTTACGGTTGTCTTAATCTGTATTTTCATGGAGTATTAGCTTAAATAAGCCCTGATTTTCCATGCTATTTTTTCGTGTTCAGCCATTAGTCCCGTTAAAAAATCGCTTGTCGCAGCATCTCCCAATTCATCGGCAGTAGTTTTAATATCCTGTCTTAATACCCTGATAATTGTTTCGTGGTCGTTTAGTAATTCTTGCAACATTACTAAAGCAGAACTTTGTTGATGTTTAGTCTCTAATAGTCTGGTTACAGACAGAAACTCGTGCAAAGAAGCCAACGGAAAATGCCCTAGAGTACGAATACGCTCAGCAATTGCATCAATCTGCTCGTCTACGAAATCATACAAGCTCTCAAAAAAAGTATGATATTCAATAAAATTGGGACCAGTTACATTCCAATGATAATTTCTGGTTTTGGTATAAAGTACGTATTCGTCAGCCAATAATGTATTCAGAAGTGTCGAGGTTTTCTGTAAACTCTCAATAGAAATGCCAATGTTTGGGGTCATAAATTTATTTTTTTACTGATAACTTTCTAATCAACTAATTATGTAAACCGCTTTTGAGGTAAATATATGGATAATGGCCGCTAGAATAGCCTTTCCAATATTAATAAAAGCACTTGTAATGAATTCAACCGTACTTTTAACCCCATTAGCCAACCATTGAATCAATGATTTTGTAAAATGGTTATTATCGGTTTTTTCAGGCTCTTTTTTTAAAAGAGTAGCTGTTTGTATAACGTCAAATTGTTGATTATTGTTTCTGAGAGTATCTTGTCTAGTACGGTGTTTTGTATGCATCACCGTAGAATATTCAATCAAACCAAAACCCGATGCTTTGGAAAAAACAAAGAAGGTAAGTATGAAGATGAATAAAGTTTTCATTTTTTCAGTTGAGGTCAAAATAACAATACAAATTAATATAAGCAATTAAGATTAGTATGTAAAATTAAACATAATTATTGGAATATTCTTCATCCACAAAGTTATTTCAATATCAAAAATGTATCGTATAAACGATTGAAAACAAAGCTTATAGCAGGATATCCAATACGAGTAGTTCCCTAAAACCTATTATGCCAACCTCGTGCCATTTGGTACATTTCTTTCTACTGCGGCTAATACTACTTCGCCATCTGGCAAAATAAAACCTGTTACCAATACTTCTGAGATAAAATTGGCTACTTGTCTGGGTGGAAAGTTCGTCACGCAAATAACCTGCTTACCTACTAGTTCTTCTTTAGTATATAATTTAGTAAGTTGGGCCGACGATTTTTTAAGGCCAATATCTGGACCTAAATCTATGATTAGTTGATAGGCAGGCTTTTTGGCTTTGGGAAAATCTTTAGCCTCTAAAATAGTTCCTATTTGAAGCTTTACTTTCTCAAAATCTTCCCATGAAATACTTTCAGAGCTATCTATGTTTAACATAAGGTAATAATAATGAGTAAAATTATTTTTTGTAAAACAGGTATTTTTACGCTAAAATCTTCTATAAAAACTCGCTTACTTTGTAACAGTAAATCGTACTTGAAATAAGGAAAAATTTACGTCAGCCTAAGTATTTCAAAATATTATTCTTTTTTAAAGAGTTTGACTAGCCATTTAATTTATGACAGAGCACGCACCTTTTCAATTAACGAGTGAATCTGGTGAGGTATTTAGTCCAAATGATGTTTCATTTGTGATGTATTCTCAAGTGCTTAATTTACTTTTTGTAAAACTAAATAGTAACATTGCTCGGGAATCTATACAAATAGGAGTACCCAAAAGAAAGAAAAATCTTCTACAAAACTGGCTTGATTACCACAAAATATACTATCCGCCTGAGGATTTCTTATAAATAAAATTACAATACCTATTATATACTTAATAATCTAACCCGTGCAAATTTTAGTTCCTATACACAAACTTCCCTCTTAACCTTATGGTTCTGTGGTACTACCTTTCGAAAGAAAGTGGTACCACTTTTATTTTTCATAGAATTCAATCGGTAAACCATCTGGGTCGCTGATAAAAAAGAAGCTCTTTCCTGTAAATTCATCCACTCTAATACTTTCACAATCTACCTTACATCCTGTTAGATAATCGTGTGTTTCCTGAATATTGTTCACCTCAAATGCTAAATGTCTTAATCCACAAGACTCTGGTCGTGATGGGCGAGCAGGAGGGTTCGGGAATGAAAATAACTCTATTTGATAAACTCCATTTACTGATAAATCTAATTTATAAGATTCCCTTTCAGCCCTAAATACTTCATTCTCAATATTAAACCCAAGTATTTCAGTATAGAATTTTTTAGAAGTAGGATAGTCCGAGCAAATAATAGCGATATGATGAATTTTATTGATAGCTAGCATAATCTTCTTTTTTATTTTTACAAAGGTATTGATTGCTACAACATTCTTCAACTATAAAGGCTTATTCTTGAATAGTAATTTGGATAATAGGAAAGCTAATTTTAATAGCCTTCCTATTCAATTCATCTTAACTAATACAAACCCATTTCATCAGCACTTGGTCCATAACACCCTGGAATAGGAATATCCAGCAAACGCAAGAAAACACCTAATTGTGCTCTGTGGTGCACAATTTGACAATAAGCATGGCGGATAGTTTCGCTTTTGGGCGTAGTGCTATAAATAGTATCGCCATTCCTTAAAGTCCAGCTTTCATCTAATTGGTCTTCAGTAGCTGCTAATAAATGAGTTTTGGCATCTTCTAAATTTTTTTCGAATAAATCTAATAGGTCGGCTGTCGTATTAATAGTGGCAGGTTGATAATCGCCCACGCCAAAATCTAATTCACTCGTTGTTAATGCCAATCCTACCCACGATGGTAACTCAGCAATATGAGTTGCCAATCTAAGCACAGTCATACTTTTAGGATGAGGTTGCCAGTTGAATTTATCTGCTGGAACAATCGATAACATTTTACGAGTACTAACCGCTTCTTGGTCTAACTCCTTTAAGAACATTGCAATCATCGTCATTTTGTTAGTTTTTTTGGTTGATGATGCAAAGAAACGGTCTCTCACTGACAACCCTATGTCAGTACTTTTTGAAGAGACATAAATAAAATTAATAATTGACAGGAAGCAGTTTCATATAGTCTGATAGGGGGATATGATCATTTTTTTGAAAGGGCATTTGGGTATCTTTTACAACAATAATTCTAGATACCCTGAAATCTCGATACTCGTTTCTTTTATGACACCAAGCAATCAAATGCCAGTTGAAAGCATAGAAAATTAAGCCTATAGGTTCAGCCCGTCGATTACTGATTTCATCACTATTATTCTTATAGTCAAAGTCGATGATAGTTTTAGTAGAAATAGCTTGTTGCAAAGCTGATAGGTATTCATAGTTTTGCTGTTCACGGTTTGGATGAACCTGAATTTTGATATTATCTGAAAGGAAATCTATCTTATCTTTTTGAGCATTGGGCAACACAGACTTTACTTTATTCAAAGCGTTGGTATAATGTTTTTGTATTGATTTATCAGTAAAACGATATACGATAGATTCCATTAATAAAAGAGCATTGGCTTCATCACTCGTCAGAGAAATAGGAGGGAGGAAGAATCCCTGAACGATAAAATATCCTTTGGTTTGTTCAAAACCTAATGGTATTCCTGATTCATTCAAGGCTTTTAAATCTCTATAAACTGTACGAATACTAATCTGGAATTTTTCTGCAATTTTTTCGGCAGGAGTATATTTTTTGGATTGAAGTAAAGTAAATATGCCAAATAGTCTATCAATACGATTCATAAATGCCGAGGTTGAAAAATAAAATAATAGTGAAAATATATAGAAAATATTAAGTGGAAATAACGTTAGAATAAATAAAAAAATACCAACAATCAACTTTTTGTTAAAAAAAATAATTCTTGATTAATCTTATATTTTTTTCGATTATACAATTGTTTAAGCGTTCATGATTTAGTATCTTTGTTTTAAATAACACACTAAGATACATTTAATAATATTTTTATTAATCAATTTCAAAAAACCTCGTATATTAACATATGTTAATATACCATATTTTTGATTAGGCTTTTAATGAAATAATTAATCATCATATTATTAAATAAATTTGGCTAAGTAAGTAGAACGATAAATGTTAATTTCTCGACTTTTTAGAGAAATGGTTTTCTGTATAATATGTTTTGTTTTGTGCAATCATAAAACTTTCGCAAATGAAACAATCAACCTGACAAACCTTTCTTCACCCTTCAATATAGCTTCTTCACTGGAGTATTTCGAAACGAGTAATTCAAAACTCAGCTTTCGTGATATTCAAAGTAAACCTTTCTCTGTTTATAAAAAAAATAACATTCATGTTGGTTTTTCAGATGCTACTCAATGGTTTAAAATAAGTTTAGTTTCAGCAAAAACATCTAATTGGGTATTTGAATGTGACAATCCAATAATTGAATACTTTGATGTATTTATCCCCCAACAAAATAATCAATATAAGGTATTCAAAGGAGGCTGTTTTATAGCCAAAGATAAAAGAAGTTATAGCTCATATTACCCCATTATTCATTTTAATTTGTTGGCTAATCAACCCAAAACACTTTTTATTAAAACTACTAGTCAAAGAGCTTTTTATGCAACTTTCCTGATAATGCCCGAACCCGTCTATGAAATTAAAAGATATTCAGACGAACGTAAAGTATGGATTTTAGATGGTGTTCAACTTTTGGGAAACTTACTCATTTCTATTATAGCCTTCTTTTTATTGAAAACCAATACCTATAAGATTTTCGCTGTTTATTCATTCTGTATTTTGTATACGATATTAGCCTATCATGAATCAATCGGAGATTTCTTTACCAACAACCCAATACAATCTACCCTCCTCAACGCACTGCCTTATCGCCTTTTGGCTATCCTAGAAATTATATTGACATGCTGCTTTTTACCGATAAATACTTTATATCCTAAATGGATAAAATGGTATTTGTATGCATTCATCGTTTCAACTTTTGTATTGACGCTAGCCATCTATTTTGATTATAACTGGAGGTGGATAAAAATGAATGTATTAAATACGCTGATTGTGGATATATCTATCTTGCTACTTTTTGCGTATGCTTATTACAAAAAGGTAAAATTGGAATGGTACTTTGTGTTGTCATTTATATTTAGCTTCACAGGCTTTATTCTTCTTCAACTCAGGCTTTTACAAGTCATAGATTTTGCTTTTATCAATAGCCTTGTATTTTTTTCAGACCCTATCAAAATTACCTTTTTTATTTTGTTAATCTGTAAAATCTACCTCAGGTCTCAACAATCTGAAGCTGACGCTACAAATATGTTAGAATATCAACCTGAATATCACAACATACCGCTTAATAATGATGACCTTCCTTCGCCGATTACCTATTTCCCCGACCCAAATTTTGAACAAGAGCAATTCTCTATACCCATACAACAAGAACAAAATATTAATCAACAAGACGAAGTTTTTCTGCAAAGGATAGAACAAATTATTGAAGCCAATTTGTCAGATAGTGCCTTCAATATTACAGACTTAGCCGATGAACTTAATCTAAGTACTGTACAATTGAGAAGGAAATTAAAAATTTTAACGAACCAGACCACCGTTGAATTTATCAGAAATTACCGCTTAAAAAAGGCAGCAGAACTACTGAAAAATCGTAATGGGAATGTATCCGACGTGGCATTTCAAGTAGGTTTTGAAAGTCTTTCATATTTTACAAAAGTATTTCAAGAGTCTTTCGGAAAATCACCGTCTGAATGGTCTAAAAGCTTTAAATAGTATTTTTTTTAGTTAGTAATGCCCGTGTAATAGTACTTTTTGGATTTTTTTGTCATAAATGAACAAATTTTTGTCGATTTTAAGTTAACGTTTTCAATATCTAAATTGCAATTTTGTAGTAGTAATAATTATATAATTATGAAAAAATTATACCTTACTAAAAGTAGTCAAGTTGCTCTCACAGAAATTCTATATTTAAAGAGTGATGAAAATTATACAGCTATTTATACGACTAATCAAGAGCGTTTGATTGTCGCGCGTACGCTAAGAGTAATGCAAGAAAGAATAGAAGACGCACAGTCTTTTATTAGAATCAACAACAATTATGTTGTTAATATTTCTTTCATGAATGGTTGGCGGAAAGACGACAAAAAGCTAGTAATTATACTTGACGATGGTCAGGAATTTGTAGTATCCAGAAGAAGAATTAGCGACTTTAGAGAGGCAATACGAAAATCTCCTAAAGCTTTATTATTGAAGAACAAAA
Organism: Arcicella sp. GW822-FHT02H01; assembly: GCF_058802005.1. Lineage (NCBI taxonomy): Bacteria > Pseudomonadati > Bacteroidota > Cytophagia > Cytophagales > Flectobacillaceae > Arcicella > Arcicella sp. GW822-FHT02H01. The sequence goes on from NZ_JBXANT010000001.1 coordinate 4,637,155, forward strand.
CCTCTTTAGAAATATAATATTAACCATTTATTTTAATTTTTTAGTACCTAACACACCCTAAAACCACAGAGTCGTCATGCATGATTCAAGCCTGTTAGTAAAGTATTTCTTTATTAGCAGGCTTTTTTGTGTTTAAGAAAAAATCTTTTAAAGATAGCGGTACACTTACAAATGTAAAAAGGGCTATCTCTATAATCTGAGACAGCCCCTTGAGCAGTTAAGCTATATAGTTTTTGGTTAAGGAATCCTTATTTAGGGTTTTTGGGTATTATTGCGGTATTTCTTTGAGACTCAAGACTGCCCCAACATCTGTAGAAATTACCTAATAATATTTAAACGATACAATATACAAAATTGTACTATACAAACAAACGAAAAGTTAAATTTATATATAACTCATGCATTTTTTCGCAGTTTTTAGTATATATAATGAATAAAAGGTTAGTTAATTTCGACAAGTGGTATTAATATTAAGATAAATAGTAATGTTTTTTGGGGTGAAAAAATATTTGAATAAAAAATTATCCTAATATATATATAATCAGTATTTTGTATTATTTATATATTCTAGGATTCGTGAAATGATAAAAAGTATTGCTTCCTAAGGTTGGGCTAATAGCACAATATTCTGAAAATAAAAAGGCCATTGCAAATATTGCAATGGCCTTTTTACTAAATTATTCAATAATCAATTTATTAATATCCTTCGTTCTGCACCAAACTTGAATTGGCATCAGTTTCTCTCATCGGAATTGGGAAAATCAACTTCGGAGAGTTATAAGGATATGACTTTGTTTCATTTCCGAAGTTTTTCGTGAATGTCTGTTTGTTACGTTTGATATCGTGAATCCAGTGTCCTTCAAAAGCTAGCTCGAATCTTCTTTCTTTTAAGATAGTAGCAAGGTTAACAGAAGCGTAAGGATTTGCATTCGCTCGTGTTCTTAGTCTGTTAATATCAGTTAACGCACTTGCGCCTACTGGAGTACCACCTACACGGAAGTTTCCTTCAGCACGTGTCAAATACATTTCAGCCAAACGAATCAATGGAATATTTGCAATTTGAACAGCCCATTTAGCCGTAAAAATATCACCTGCATCATAGAAGAAATCACCTCTATCATCAGGAATATCATAGCTATTATAGTGCTGAGGATTAATGATAATATCACCACGACCACCCTGAGATGCAGAAGCAAAGAATGTATTGAATGAGTTATCGTTATCTTGATCAGTTTGTTGAGCAGCAAAAATATCTTCAGATGAGTTTGAAGAGTTATTGAAAGCTTCGAAAAAAGTTGCTGTTAAACTATAAACGTTAGAAGCGATTACTCTGTTAGCAGCTTGACGAGCTCCTTCATAATTTCCTTGCATCAAATAAACTCTTGATAACAACGCGGCAGCAGTATATTTGCCGATAAAAAAGCCATTTCTAGCAGGCAAAAGAGACTCTGCACTAGTCAAATCGGCAATAATCTGTTGGTATACTTCTTCTACAGTATTTCTTTTTGCAAAGCTAGCCGTTGTAATTTCCAAAGTTGGTGTTGTAATAACAGCTACTCCTAAGTTAGTTTTAGGGTCGCCGTCCTGATATGTCTTAGCATATACTTTTACCAATTCAAAAAGCATCCAAGCTCTGATTACTTTTGCTTCACCTTCTACGGTTTGTTTTTTTGCAGCACTTACTACGCCTAAGTTTGCTAATACGGTATTCGCAATATTAATGGTGCGGTAAGTATCCAACCATGTAGTAGCCGCCTGTCCGTTATCTTTCAATAAGTTTTTACCAAAGATTTGCGCAGGAGCAGCAAAAGTACCTTGCCACTGAATATCGCCATTATCAGCAATTAATTCAGCATCTCTTTGTGGATTACCCCCAAGTACGTCGGCATCAACCATTGAATCGTATGCACCAATCAAAATAGCTTCAACGTCAGCAGATGTTTGCACAGCCGAAGAGGCATCGATACTATTGACAGGCTTAACTTCAAGTTTATTTTCACAGCCCATTAGCGCAATGCCAAGTGCTATTGAATATATTATTTTATAATTTATTTTCATTTTTATATCCTTTTGTTGTTTGTAATTTATGAGACTATGCTCGTAATAGCTGACTCATAATTTCTAAAAAATAACAATCTTAGAAGCCAAGGTTTAAACCAACAGTTATTGTCTTAGGTTGCGGAGCAGCATAAAAATCGTTTCCAGCTGCTACACCAGTCAAATAATCTGTATTAACTTCTGGATCCCAACCTGTGTATTTGGTGAAAGTTAATAAGTTGTTGGCAGTTGCGTAAACTCTTAATTTTGATAATTTTAGTTTGTTTACAATTGCCTTAGGGAAAGTATAACCTAGTGTTACTGTTTTTAAACGAGTATAGCTAGCATCTTGTAAATAACGAGATGATTCAGCAGTACCATTGGCAACATCTGGTAAATAACGTGCCTGAGGAACCATAGTGATATCACCTGGTTTTTTCCAACGATTCAACTGATCGATTGTTTGGTTATCATAAAACTCGCCATTAGCCGACATGAATTTACCAGCACCATTGTAAACGTCATTGCCATACACACCTTGGAATGTGAAGCTTAAATCAGCACCTTTGTAAGAAAATTCGTTCGTAATACCACCAATCCATTTCGGGTTTGGATTACCAATTACAGTATATTGTGCTTCGTTAACATCATTCGTTACACTTCTGTCAATAGTACCGTCTGCTTTAGTTGAGTTTTTGTAATAAATAGCATCACCATTAGCAGGGTCAACACCAGCGTATTCTGGACCGAAGAAAACACCTAATGGTTGGCCTTCAACTGCACGGTTCAAATAACCACCAGTAATGACTTGTCCTTGAAGATTCAAGATTTTGTTTTTGTTGGTAGCAGCATTTACCGATGCTTTCCATTTCAAATCGCCAAAGCTATTGTCTGTTCTCAATACAAATTCCCATCCTTTGTTTTCTAATTCACCAACGTTTTTCAATAAAGTAGCGAAACCACTTGTTCCTGGTACGTTTACGTTCAATAATAAGTCAGAAGTATGTTTGCTATAATAATCAACTTCAGCAGATATTCTGTTATTGAAGAAACCAATTTCTACACCAATGTCTGTCTGAGCTGTTTTTTCCCATTTCAAATCAGGGTTAGCCAATTGTGTAGCTCTTTGACCTGGAATACCTACATAACCAAAAGCAGCAGAATATAGACCTAATGAAGCATTGTTCGAAATCTCGGCATTACCCGTTAAACCATAACTACCTCTTAATTTCAAATAACTGATTTGACGAATATCTTTCAAGAATTCTTCTTCAGATAAAATCCAACCAGCAGAAGCAGCAGGGAAGAAACCATAACGGTTGTTTGCACCAAAACGAGAAGATGCATCGGCTCTACCACTGAAACTTAACAAGTACTTGTTATCAAATTTGTAGTTAACTCTACCAAAGTAAGATAAAAACGAATAGAATGTTTCAGATGAATTAGCATCTGCTTTAGTAGCACCCGATGAAAGCATTTTATACGAATTACTTGGGAAACTTCTAGCAGTAGCATCAATATAATTTCTTTTTGATTGTTGGTAACTCATACCAGCCAATGCCTGGAAATCATGTTTCTGAGCAAATACTTTATTGAATGAGAAGAAGTTGTTAGTACTGTAGTTAAATACTAATGTATTTGTTTTATAAGCTTCTCCTTGCGTAGCAGTTGTATTATTACGAGCCGTCTCTTTACCATAATATTGGTCTTCAGCTTGGAATAACATATCATAACCATATTCAGTTCTGAAAGACAAAGCTGGTAAAATATTCCACTGACCATATACATTACCAATGCTGCGATATACCTCTGTGTTGTTATCAGTATATTTGATACTCAATAATGGGTTATAATACTGCGTAATTACAGCACCGTTATAGCTATCTGTATAGTCGCCTGTACGTGGGTCAATTACTGGTGAAAGTGGTGCTAAAGCAATAATTTGCATTGGCGTAGAGAATGCATTATCATTTGATAAACGAACGTTGAATGAACGAGCCAAACTAGCATTCAAACCAATAGAAATTTTATCAGAAGCTTTGTGGTCTAAGTTCAAACGAGTACTAAGACGTTCGAAGCTGTTTTTTACGATAATACCTTCTTGTTTACTATATGAACCAGAAGCATAAAATTTAGTTTTGTCGTTACCACCACTTACGTTGATATCAAACTGATTTACATTACCTTTTCTAAGTACTTGGTCTTCCCAGTTAGTGCTAGTATAATTAGGAGAAGTTGGGTCATTCCATCTTGCTCTTTCACCTAATGCATAACGGTCAAAACGAGTTTGTCCACCTGCAACATTGTAACCAGCATTAACACGTGCTTCAGTAAATAATTCTACATATTGTGCAGTATTCAAGAACTGACGGTGACCTGTAGCCTCGCTGATACCAGAGAAGTAATTGATATTGAAGTTAGTTTTACCAGCCTTACCTTTTTTAGTTGTTAAAATCACAACACCGTTTGAACCTCTAGAACCGTAGATTGCAGCAGCAGAAGCATCTTTCAAAATCTCGATAGATTCTACATCATTAAAGTTAATGTCTGCAATAGGGTTAGTAGGCCCACCAGTCGTAGATTGATCCGTTGAAGTAATAGGAATACCATCAACAATATAAAGAGGGTTATTACCCGCAGAAACAGAAGAAGAACCTCTGATTCTCATTTTGATACCTTGACCTAACTTACCATTTCCAGATTCAACAAAAACACCCGCTGCTCTACCTTGAATAGCCTGCTCAGCAGAAATTACTGGTAGATTTTCAATTGATTTTGCACTAATCTGAGCAACGTTACCTGTTAAATTTGTTTTCTTCTGTGTACCATAACCAACCACAACTACCTCTTCTAAAGACTTAGCATCTTCTACCAATTGTACATCAATGATAGATTTGCTCCCAATTGTCACTTCTTGTGAAGTAAAACCAACAAAACTAAAAACTACTGTTTTTTGATTGTTTGAAACGTTCAAAGAGTAACTACCACTTGCATCTGTTTGTGTACCTTTAGAAACACCTTTTACTTGAACTGTTACACCAGGTAGAGCAGAGCCATCGCCTGCTGCGGTTACCTTTCCTGTAATACGACGATCCTGAGCAATCATACTCAATGAACATCCAAAAAACAGAAGTAGATTGATAAATAATAAACGTTTGTTCATGAAATATTGGGGTTAATTGATAAAAAAAATAGTTTGCAATTTGTACTTTTTAATGTAATTGATTTTTTAAATGCTGTTTTTTTATAAAAATTTCAACCATTTTGAAATATTATTTTTGTAGAATATTGAAAAATGGATTGAAAAATATAGCTGAAAAATGTATTTTTTTTATAAAAATGAAAATTTATGTTATTAAATCAATCACTTTTTGTGAAAAAAGTAAAATTTATGAATTTAGTCGTTTAATTTGAATAGCAGATGGGAGACTTTTGCTAAGTTAAAAACACTTTTGTAAAATATCAATATAAAATCAAATAAAAAAATAAAACTTGCACTATTTTTATATTAAATTATCTTAAAGTATATTTTCAGGAAGAGATAAGGATTTTGCAAATTCATAACCTACTTTGAAGATATTACTAGCTTTACGGATATCCTGAGGATCAAAGTTTTTAAGAAGGGGAGGTTCTATGAGAAAATTGCACAATCCTAGCCTGCTTTTAGAATTGTTGTTGATGGCTAAGAAAAGTGATTTTTGAACCATTGAGGCCATTGATTTTGGTATTTGATTCATGCCATACGGGTTGCAATGACTACCAATAATATAATCGTATTTACCTATTAATGGTTCTATAGGCATGTTGTTTAAAATACCTCCATCTAACAAGGTTTGATTATTCATCACGATGGGCTCGAAAAGTCCTGGAATACAACACGACGCCATGATGGGTTTTAATAATTCGCCCGAAGAAAAATAAATGGTTTCACCTGCATACAAATTAGTAGCATTGATGGTAAGCGGAATTTTGAGGTGTTCAAATGAATTATGAGGAATATATTTTAAATAAGCTTCTTCAGCACGTTTCATATTTAACAAGCCTACGCGGCTCCAAGCAGGGCGTAACGCACGCAAAGTATTGGTTGAAACTACTATTTCATAAATCTTATCTGGTGAATATCCTGCACAAAACATTGCCCCTGCAATAGCCCCTGCACTACAGCCAGAAATACCCGAAATTTCAATGTTTTTTTCTTGTAGGGCTTTTAGTATGCCAAGATGAGCAATACCTCTGGCGCCACCACCCGAAAGGACTAGACCGATTTTCATAGTGTTAGGTTGTTTTTTCAGCAATACTGATTGTAATCCGTTCGTGTAAAATACTGCTCAAAGTAAACAACTTCTTATAAATTGCAAAGCTTATTGAAACAAAATCATATTAAGAATGAAATTACATACCATAGATGCAGGATTTTTTAAGCTAGATGGCGGAGCAATGTTTGGTGTGGTGCCGAAATCTTTTTGGCAAAAAACGAATCCTGCCGACGAAAATAATCTTTGTTCATGGGCAATGCGATGTTTGTTGATAGAGGATGACAAAAAGCTTATTCTGATTGATACAGGCATGGGCGAAAAGCAGGATGCTAAATGGCAGGGTTATTATTACCGACATGGCGAGGGCGATTTGGTGAAGTCTATCCGAGCCAAAGGGTATTCAGAAAATGATGTGACTGATGTCATACTGAGCCATCTGCATTTTGACCATTGCGGAGGTGCCGTAAAATGGAATGCTGATAGGACTCATTTTGAGTTGACTTTCAAGAACGCTCGCTATTGGACACACTCTGAACACTTTGAGTCAGCTATGAACCCCAATCCTCGAGAGAAAGCTACTTTTTTTAAAGAAAATATTTTGCCTATTCATCAAGCAGAACAACTGTTTTTTACAGATAAAGCCATAGAAAAACCTTTTGATAATATAGCAATAATAACCGCCGACGGGCATACCGAGAAGATGTTGATGCCCTTAATAACTTATCAGGACAAAAAGATATTGTTTATAGCAGATACCATTCCTTCATCATCCCATATACCAGTGCCTTATGTGATGGGTTATGACGTTAGACCACTACAAACAATGGAAGAAAAAAGTACTTTATTAAGTAAAGCTGTAGAAAATAATTGGATTTTATTTTTTGATCATGACCCTCTCTATGACTGTGCCAGCATAAAAATGACTGAAAAAGGCTTTAAACCAGCGCATCTCGGCAGATTAGATACTTTTATTTGATTTCTATTTAGCCATGGCGAAATAATTTTGTTGCATCAGTTTTCGTTATTAACTTTAAGAATTATAAAAAATAAGTTTATTTATATTATTTCTCATTCAAACAAAATATCTCTTGAATCATGGGCGAATCGTTCAGGGGTATTTTAAAATTTAAGATTGATTCGTTCCTACAATAACAGATGAAATTAAAGAATATCTTACTTTGCTCAAGCGTAGTTTTGACTCCATTTTTAGTAAATGCACAAACTAAACCAGCTGCTAAAAAAGTTGCTGTAAAACCTAAAACAACTTCAGTTATACCAGCTCACACCACGGCGCACTCAGTTTCTTTGGCTTCATTAAAAGATTCAGCTAGTTATGGACTAGGAATTTTGGTGGCACAAAATTTTAAGATGCAAAACATAGAAATTAATGCAGAGCTTTTACAAAAAGGCTTTAATGAAGTAATGAAAGGAGCGCCTACGCCAATTACGGATATGCAGGCAAACCAGTTGCTTCAAAAATATATGCAAAAAGAGCAGTCGAAACAATTTGAACCAAACAGATTGGCTGGTGAAAAGTTTTTGGCTGACAACAAAAAGAAAGACGGAATCGTTACGTTAGCGAGTGGTTTACAGTATCAGATTTTGAAAAAAGGCGATGGTCCTATTCCAACAGCGAGTGATAAAGTAAAAACACATTATCATGGAACATTGATTGATGGAACGGTGTTTGATAGTTCAGTAGATAGAGGTGAACCAATTTCGTTTCCAGTGACTGGCGTAATTCAAGGATGGGTAGAAGCCCTTCAATTGATGCCAGTAGGCTCTAAATGGAGATTGTTTATTCCTTACGATTTAGCATACGGTACTCATGGTAGTGGCCCGACAATTAAGCCATATTCTGCTTTGGTTTTTGAAGTAGAATTGTTGGGTATTGAAAAATAGACTAATGAAAAATAAGATGATGAAATACTTTCTTGCTCTTGTGCCAATTTCGCTCCTTGCGTTTTTTGGCTTACAGTCCTTCTCGCACAATAATGGTAGCCTTTCGGGGGCTGATTATAAATTTGCGGCTGATGATTTACAACCGACTGCTACTCAAAAGAAAGTCGAAAACTTAGTGACTGAAATCCTAAGTAATTATCATTATCGTCGTGTGCCTTTGAATGACTCACTTTCTTCTAAAATCTTCGATAATTATATCAAAGAGCTGGATTTCAATAAAATGAATTTCACTGCGAGTGATATTGATGGTTTTGAGAAATTCCGTTATCAGCTAGATGACCAATTGAAAAATGGTGAGTTGACCGCTGCTTACCAAATCTATAATGTGTTTAGAAACAGGGCAAAAGAACGTTTTACGTTTGTGGCGTCTATGTTATCAAAACCTGTGGATTTTAAGGCTGACGAAACTTACACTCCCGACCGTGAAAAAGCTACTTGGGCAAAGTCTAACGAAGAGTTAGATAATATCTGGAGAAAAGCAGTTAAAAGTACTTTGCTAGACTGGAAAATTAGCGGTAAGGCAGATACTTCGGCCATTAAAGATTTAAGAGAACGTTATAAGCGTACGGAGAAATACTTTGACAAGACGAAGAGTGAGGATGTATTTCAACAGTTTATGAATTCGTTTACCGAAAGTGTAGACCCACACACTACTTACTTTATTCCTAAAACGGCTTCTACTTTCAACCAAGAAATGGCTCAGTCGTTTGAAGGAATCGGAGCAACCCTTAGAAACGAAGGCGATTATGTAATGATTGTTGATTGTATCGTAGGAGGACCTGCTTTTAGAAGTAAATTGCTCAACCCGAAAGATAGAATTGTGGCGGTAGCTCAGGGAGATGATAAACCTTATCAAGATATTGTAGGTTGGTTTACTGATGATGCTGTTAAGCTTATTAAAGGCCCAAAAAACACCGTAGTACGTTTAAAGATTTTGCCAGGCGATGCTCCGATAGGTTCAGTGCCTAAAGAAGTACGTTTGGTACGTGAAAAAATTAAACTGGAAGACGGAACTGCTAAGAAAGAAGTATTAAACTTCAATCGTGATGGCAGAGAGTTCAAATTGGGTTTAATTACTATTCCACTTTTCTATCGTGATGCAGAAGGTGCTAGAAATGGCGAACAAGGGTATAAGAGCACGACAGCCGATGTGAAAAGATTCTTAAATGAATTCAAAGCTGATAAAGTTGATGGTGTAATTGTTGATCTTAGAAATAACGGTGGAGGTTTCTTAAACGAAGCTGTTAGCTTAACAGGTTTGTTTATTTCACAAGGACCAGTGGTACAACGCCGTCAGTCGGATGGAGAAATCAGTGTAGAAAACGATAGAGACCCGTCTATTACTTATGATGGACCATTAACAGTACTAGTTAACCGTTTCTCTGCTTCTGCTTCTGAAATCTTCGCAGGTGCTATTCAAGATTACAAACGAGGTTTGGTAATTGGCGAGCAAACTTATGGAAAAGGAACCGTACAGAGTTTAGTAGATTTAGACCGTTTCTTGAAAGGTGAGCCAGAAGGAGTAGGGCAGTTGAAAATAACGATGGAGAAGTTTTATCGTGTAACGGGTAGCAGTACACAGCACAAAGGAGTAACACCTGATATCGAGTTGCCTTCTTCTTTCAGTGCATCTGAATTTGGAGAAAGTTCTCAGCCAAGTGCTTTGCCTTGGGATATGATCGCTTCAACTAAATATTCGCCTACGACTGATATCACAGACCAAACTGTGGTGAAATTGAGAACCTTGTATCAAGATAGACTAAAAACGGATGCTGATTTGAAAAAATTAGTAGCTGATATTAACTATATCAAAAAAGCGAAGGAAAAGAAAACCATCTCTTTACAAGAAGACAAGCGTCGTAAAGAAATAGATGAGCAGAAGAAGAAAAATTTGGCTGATTTGGGTGAAGAATTGACAGGAGCTACTGAAAAAGAACCTGAAAAGACTCCGACTGATTCAACTAGCATTGCTCAAGCAAAATTGAAAATTCTGAAAGACAGAAGAAGTAAAGATACTTATTTGAAAGAAAGCGAAAGAATCATCACAGATTTAATCTTGGTAAATCCAGCGACACCTCAGATAAAGCTTAGTAATGTAGAGAAGAAGAAATAGGTAAGTAGCTTTAAGCTATAAATAGTCAATAAAAAAGTCTTTAGGAATTTTCCTAAAGACTTTTTTATTGACTATTTAGTAATGAATTAAAATTAAACAATAGAATACAAATGAGTAATTTATAAGCGACTCACCGCCGCAGTTAAAATGTATTAATCACTAAACCACTCATTCATTAAATCACTCAATTACAATTCGCAACTCTTACTTCGCTTCCATCTCAGCAGCAATTTTGTCAAAATCAATTGCTCCACACGAGCCACAACCTTTAGAGCAACCAGCATTCTTTTTGATACTGAAATTCTTGATAACAATATTGCCTAAGTATGCTACAGCACCTAAAAATATGATAGCAATAATGACATTTTCCATGATAATCTTTATTTAATGTTAAGACTTTGTGATATTCCAATTACGAACAATCACCTCCTCTAGTTCAGAAAACATTCCACAGCCCGCAATTAGTTCACGTCCGAACACGAAATCGTCGCCACCTTTAAAATCTTTTACAAATCCACCTGCTTCTTGAACAATCAAAGTGCCAGCAGCTACATCCCAAGGTTTTAGATTATATTCAAAAAATCCTTCAAAGCGTCCGCAAGCAGTATAGGCTAAATCTACAGCGGCTGCCCCAAAACGACGAAGTCCATGTGATTTTTGCATCAATTCTTTCAAGATACCAATATAATTTTCCATCAATTCAAAATCATAATATGGAAAACCTGTTGCTATCAAGCTTTCGCCTAGTGTTTTGGCAGAAGACACTTTAATAGGCTTTTCATTCAAATAAGCACCTCCGCCAAGCCATGCACTAAAGCATTCGTCTCTATTGATTTCGTAAACTACACCTAATACAATTTTACCTTCTTTGATTAAGGCTATTGAAATAGCAAAAACAGGCACGCCGTGGATATAATTAGTTGTACCGTCTACAGGGTCAATAATCCAAGCTAACTCATGATTTTCGGCTTGTTCTGCTGTGCCTTCTTCTGCAATAAATCCAGCTTCAGGAACAATTTTAGAAAGCCCCGCTACTAAAAGCTCTTCTGTTTGTTTGTCAACATAAGAAACTAAATCATTCAGCCCTTTGTATTCAATACTGTCTTTACTAAATTCTGAGGCTGCTTTTCTAACAAATTCTCCCGTCTTACGGGTTAAATTGCTTACTTCTGTTGTTAATTGTTGTAAGTTCAATGAGTTATTTTGTTAACTTTATTTTCCTGTCCTTCGTCCCATCTTTAAATTCGATTTTACCCGCTGATTTTCAGAGATTTTATACGCTGATTTACGGTGATTTTTAAAAACGATAACCGAAATCTGATACCCGATACCCTAAAACTATTTCTTTTTCACCTCAAAAAATATGGCTAAGCCTAAAACGCTTACCAATACAATTGACATAATAAGGTCTACAGTTCCACCTTTTTTAACTGATTCAGGTTCGAATTTAAACTCAATTGTGTGTTTTCCAGCAGGAACTACCATCGCTCTAAGGATATAATCTGCTCTTAGGTGTGGCTTATATTGTCCGTCGATATACGCTTTCCAGTCAATATTGCCACGGTAAAATATTTCAGAGAAAACAGCTAATTGTTCTGTTTTAGCATCTGATTGATAAGTTAGTGCATTTGGCTTGTACGACGTCAACACAATTTTATTGGCAGCACTGTCTGGCTGAATTTTCAAATTAGCCACTTGGTCAGCAAATCTTTTGTCGATGAAAGCAATATCTTTAGGCTCAAACTTATCTAAAGCTTTCATTTCTTCATCGGCATTGGCTACAATTTTAAATGAATTAACAAACCAAGCATTACCGCAAGCCTCTGGGTTTTGTTGTGCTACTGGCTGACCTGTCTGCTGATTTGGCATGATGAAATACTTCGTATTGAGCATATTCAATACCTGCATATTGTTTTTGGCAATCTGGTTTTCAATGATTTCTGAATAGCGTCGTAATTTAGCCCCATGATACCCACCGATAGATTGGTGATAATACGACGCTTTAGCATCACTACTGAAACCACCAGCGGCTGCGGCATCAAATACTCTGTAGATACTTTTATCTTTCAGAATTTGCTCGTCGGCAGCAGTTGGAGTAAATAGTTCTTCGTATTCAGAATTAGAAACGAAGTTGTCATTATTGAAATAGCGTTTGTCAACTCCGAATAAATCTATTACGATTAATAAAATTAAAACAGGATAAAAAATACCTTCCTTGATTTTGCCCGAAACCCATGCCCAGATTAAACCAGCAGCCAATAGAATAAAGGCTAACGAACGGAAAGCATCTGAACGCATCAACGACTCACGGTCTTGTACAATACCTCTCAAGATTTGAGCATCAACGCCCTTATCCCCTGTGATTTGCATTGCTTCGTCGCCTACAGATTTGAAACTAAAAAACAAGCTTGGTATAAGCGCAAAAATTACGCATAATCCAGCGGTTAATGCCAACCCATAAATCAATGGCTTTTTGATAGTTTCAAATGTTGGTTTGTTATCACTAATCTGTTTTAAAGCAAGTACGCCCAATATTACCATCGCTAGTTGCGTAAGCGATAAAATCATGGTAATGGCTCTGAACTTATTAAACATTGGGAAGTAATCAAACATTGGGTAGTTTAATAAAGGGAAGTTTTTACCCCAAGCAAGCATCGTAAAAAACACGGCTGTGCCTACTAACCACCATTTTAATGAACCTCTCACTAAAAAAGCACCCAAAGCAAACAAGAAACAAATGATTGCTCCTGCATATACAGGTCCACCCACATTAGGTTGGTCGCCCCAGTAGGCTGGTCCTCTTTCAGTAAATGGCAAAGCGTTCTCTTCTGGAATGCCCGCATTAACCATTGCTTTTAAGGTCTCTGATTTTTTGCCACCCAAGCTTCCGCCCATTGTTCCACCATAAAAATTAGGAATCAATAAAGTACCAGTTTCACCAATGCCGTAGCTATAACTAAAGGCATAATCGCGGTCTAAACCACCCTTCGACTCTGTATTGCTCGTTAATTCAGACTTACCACGAATGGTTTCTTTAGAGTATTCATAGTTGTTCCAAAGGCGCATTGTGTGGTTAGCTACCCCAACAAACGAACCTAAGCCCAACGCTAATAAAGCAAAGACGAGTGATTTGATTTTTCCTTCCTTTACGTGGTTGATTATCTCAACAATAACGTATCCGAAAAGCAACAAAGCAAAGTAATAGGTAATCTGTACGTGATTGGCATAAATCTCCAAACTCATAAAGAGTGCTGTTAAGGCTCCTCCCAATAAATACTTGCCTCTAAAGCATAATACTGCCCCTGCTGCTATCATCGGAGCATAAGCCAAGGCAATGGCTTTTGAAGTGTGTCCTGCGGGTAGAATAACCATATTGAGCGTGCAGAAAGCATAGCCGATGGCACCAATGATGGATTGCCAAGTATTTGCTCCCAATACGATTAATAGAATATACATACCCAGCATCTCTAAGAAAATAACGTTGATAGGCAATGGTAAAAAGCCCATTATATCACCACCAATGGTTGAGCCTATGCTATTTGGATAGGCACCATGAATCATATAAGCAGGCATCCCTCCAAACATCGAGTTTGTCCACCAAGGTACAACACCTGTTGCTTTGGTAAATTCTGTAGATTCGTGTGAAGAAGCCAATGACATGGTGATGTCGTGTTGCTTTAATTTTTTGCCTTGTAAGGCCGGAGAGGCATAAATTCCTGCAAGCACAACAAAAGCAATGACTGCATATAAATGTGGGAGGAATTTCTTGAATGAAAACTGCATATTTTTTTGTAAGATTTGGACTTAAATTACCTTGTATGCAAAGATAAAGTTTCTAATTTGAAATTTTGCATGAAAGCTACTTACTCCGCTTTAAATTAGGGTTAATAAAAAATAAGGTTAGTAAATCGTTAAATCGAGGCGATGGTTTATTGAAATTTTGAACTTTTTAAGCACCTTTGTGTTTTTATTACGATTGATTAAACCAAACAATACTTGTTTTGTCCAAACGAAAGCAAATTAAAATATATTACAAAATGATGAACAAAAAGATTTTTTTACTTGCCATTTGCCTAATAATTACTGTAGTAGGGGTAAAAGCTCAAGATTCGAAGGCTGGAGTAATTATTGATGCCATGCAGAAAAAGTACAAATCAATGAAAGCATTTAGTGCTTCATTTACGTATGGTGCGGATGGTTCAAGTCAGGTTTTGCAAGGAAATATTACGGTAAAAGGACAAAAATATCGTTTAAAAACAAGCGGACAAGAGATTTATAACAATGGTAAAGAGGTTTCTACGTATATCAAAGAAACCAATGAAGTGAATATTTCGGAATATGAACCATCGGATAATGATTTAAACCCTTCAAGAATTTATTCATTTGATAAAAAGGGGTATCGTTATGTGTTTATTCAGGAAGTAAAAGAAGGAGCGGAGTCTTATGAAGTAATTGAGCTTTCGCCAGAAAAGAAAGGCACGCAGGTTTCGAAGGTGAAAATTAAATTGAATAAAAAAGATAAGTCTGTGAAAAGCTGGACTATTACCGATAAAAATGGTAAACGTCAGACTTTCAAAGTAAACAATTTTGTTCCTAACGTACCTGTAGATGATAAATACTTTGTTTTTGACAAAAGTAAATTTCCAGGGGTTGAGGTGAATGATTTGAGATAGGTTTCTGTGAGACTTTAGGATGTTGGACTGTAAGACTTTAGGAAACAGTCTAAGCATAATTTTTATAAAATAGATAATAAATGCCACTCACTTCACTAGCGAGGGACTTAAGTCCCTCGCTAGTGAAGTGAGTGGCATTCGTCTTTAACAGCGTTTTCTACTGAATTTCCTTTCTCTCCTCAAACTCTTTTACAAAATTAGGGCTTTCTGTTTTGCCTATCTTGTCCCAAAAGGTAAAGTACAAACCATAATTGTAGCGATAATATTTATGGTGATGACTGTGATGTGTAGCGCCAATTATGTATTTGCCCAGTTGGTTTCCAACGATGTTTTTAGGATAAATTTCAATGTCTAAATGGTTAATGGCCGCAGTGACGGTCATAATAGTTAAGTGAATCACGATAGCAAAAATATGCATGGGTAGAAAAATTACAATCAATGGCATAATTAGGGCTTCTAAAATACCTTCAATGGGATGGAACGAGAAGGCCGTCCAAGCGGATGTAATTTTACTTTCATGATGGACATGATGTACTATTTTGTAAACCTTGGGCTGGTGCATCCAACGATGAATCCAGTAATAGTACGTTTCATGAATGAACATCGATAATAGAATACTAACAGGAAACCACATGAGCGGGAATGCATTAATATCTAGATAAATAGCTGTATGTCCTTGTTGCCAAAGTACTGCTGTAAAAGCTCCGATAACAGAAAATATCAAGGCGGTGAGTAATGACCAAAATATTTCTTTGCGGAATTGTTCGGGAGGATATTGCTTTTTGTTGAGCTTTCTAATTTCCCATATTTTTGATTTCCAAATGTAGAAATAAAGGTGAAATATACTTGCCAACAAAAAGTAACGAAAAACCACTATGGCAAATATGACGATGCATAGCCACAAAAAAACAATCGGTTCAGCAAAGTTGAAATTAAATACGTTTGGTATCATATTGTTTCAACTTTATTGAACCTAAAAATGTTTTAAAAAGTTTTGAGCTATGAGCTATGAGCTATGAGCTATGAGCTATGAGCTATGAGCTATGAGCTATGAGCTATGAGCTATGAGCTATGAGCTATGAGCTTTAGGCTGTCAGTCGTCGGTCTTCAGCTTTTGGACATTTGCCGTTAGTTGTTGCATGACATGATAGTACAAATAATCACTCACTCACAATTATTAAAGCCTTACAATCTCAGCACCAATAGCATTCAAACGCGTATCAATGTTTTGATAACCTCTGTCTATTTGCTCAATGTTTTCAATGATTGAAGTACCTTTTGCCGACATTGCTGCAATCAAAAGAGATACCCCTGCACGAATATCAGGAGACGTCATTCTGATACCTCTTAGTTGTTGCTGGCGATTTAATCCAACGACAGTAGCACGGTGTGGGTCGCAAAGGATAATCTGAGCACCCATTTCAATCAATTTATCAACGAAGAACAAACGGCTTTCAAACATTTTTTGATGAATCAATACCGTTCCTTTTGCCTGAATAGCTGTTACTAATACAATGCTTAGTAAGTCGGGCGTGAAACCCGGCCAAGGATGGTCAGAAACGGTAAGCATAGAGCCATCAATGAATGTTTCTAATTCATAATGTTCTTGAGAAGGAACATAAATATCGTCACCTCTGATTTCTAGTTTAATACCCAATTTTTGGAAAACCAAAGGAATAATGCCTAAATCTGGAATAGAACAGTTTTTGATGGTGATTTCTGATTGCGTCATAGCGGCCATACCGATAAACGACCCAATTTCAATCATATCTGGTAACATCGTATGTTCAGTACCTGTCAATGATTCAACACCTTCAATCGTCAGTAGATTAGACCCTACGCCTGATATTTTAGCGCCCATTCTATTCAACATTTTACAAAGCTGTTGCAAATAAGGCTCGCAGGCTGCGTTGTAAATAGTAGTCGTACCTTCTGCTAATACTGCCGCCATTACGATATTGGCTGTACCCGTTACAGAAGCTTCGTCTAACAACATATAAGAGCCTTTCAATTGCGAGGCATCTACTTCATAAATTCCACCTTCTTCTTGGCTATAATTGAATTTTGCACCCAATTTCATAAAGCCATAAAAGTGGGTATCTAAACGTCGGCGACCAATTTTATCACCACCTGGCGAAGGAATTCTGCCTTTTTTGAAACGTGCCAACGTTGGTCCTAACAACATTACTGAACCACGGAGGGCAGCAGCTTTTCTTTTATAAGTTTCTGAATTTAAGTAATCAAGGTTTACTTCAGAGGCATCAAACTTTACCGAAGATTCTGCGATGCGAGTACAACGAACGCCCATATCGCCTAGCAGGTCGATTAACTGATTCACATCTCTGATATTCGGTATGTTATGAATCGTTACAGGGTCTTTTGTCAATACTACTGCACACAAAATTTGCAATGCTTCGTTTTTTGCTCCTTGCGGAATAATTTCGCCTTTCATTTGGCGACTACCAGTTACTTTGAATGATGCCATGTTTAAACCTTGTATTGTCTATCTAAAAGTTGAGATAAGTATTTTGGAACGATAATATTGAAATACCTACATCACAAACTATCTTCTGTTTCTATTATTGCTGTTGTTATTATTATTGTTACGATTATCGTTTCTACCGTTGTTATTATTACGATTATCGCTTCTACCACCGTTGTTTCGTGGGTCTCCACTACGATTGCCATCGTTTCTGCCTCCGAAGTTCTGACGACCTCCGCTATTGTTATTACGACCATCGTTTCTACCACCATTGTTACTACTAACGTGTGTATTTGGTGGAGTAGGACGGTTGTTGGCATTACGCAAATTACCTAGCGACGAATGTCCTGAAATAGCATGCACGATAGGAGCAAGGGTGTTATTAGAAATCTCTAAGATATGTCCCCAGATTACCTCATCGTCTACTACTTCACGATTCCAGTTTTGATAGAACGTTTTCATCAAACGCGCGATATGAGCCACCAAAATACGTTTTTCATTATCGTCTGTTTCAGCAATAGCACGGGCAATCAACAATTCTACATTACGGCCATAATAGCGATAACGCAATTGATGCGTATTATAAGGAACTGTTTTAGGAAGTTTACCTACAGCATCAGGTGATGGTGGAGGGAAAGGACTATCAACATCCAACTTGAACTTAGACATGATGTATAAATCATCCCAAAGTTTGTTGGTATAATCTTGCGTATCGCGCATATTAGGGTGAACCTGACGCATCAATTCAACCAATAAATATGCATATTTGGTACGCTTCTCTCTATCTTGAACCGTTAGGATATGGTTCACTAATTTCTGGACGTTGGTTCCGTATTCTTTCATGATATAATAAGGACGATTTCGGTATTCGTCGTGAATGGCTCTTGCTAAAAGGCAAAAATAGGAATATTTATTCAATGAATTTCTGAAAGCCTTAAAACTTTCAGCAAGATGAATATTTATAACGAAAGTTTAGGGATAAATATGATAATTCCTACAATTATCGCAAAGATTGAGGCAATTAGCACCGCACCAGCGGCAATATCTTTGGCTTTGCCTGCCAACGGGTTAAAATCAGGAGAGACTAAATCTACTAAGGTTTCGATAGCAGTATTAACGGCTTCCAGTATCCAGACTAAGGCAATTGCTAGCAAAATCCAGAGCCATTCATTTGAGGAAAGATGAAAATAAAAACCTGCTGATACTACTATGGTAGTAGCTAAAAGATGAATACGAGCATTGTTTTCAGTAATAAACATTGAAACTATGCCTTGAATGGCAAAAGACATACTTTTTATGAATTTCCGAAAATCAATCATCTAACAATTATTATTAAGGTTATTGGTCATTCAAATGAATCAAGCTATAAAGCATACAATATGCCAAGCCTATAAAAGTAGCAAATTCAAAAGTTATTAAAATAGCCGTTGGATTGCCAAACGAATGTAAAACATATTTGGCTAATGGCATAGGATGAATGAAAAAATCCCATGAATTAAAGCGTTCAATCCTGCCCAAAAACACTCCATAGCCCGATAAAGTAATCGAAGCAATAGTAATTACCCTGCTTAGTGATTGTGAAAAACAGGCAGTCCATATTTTCTGAATCCAGTACAAAGAAAGCAGTCCGCAAATCAGACTTACAAAAGCAAAAGTATAAATCATTATCTGATGATGCCAATATGAACTGCCGTTATTCGTATAAGGGTAAAGGTGAACCAAATCAGTGATAATATAAGGGGCATTCGGAAAAAACAATAGCCATAAAATGCTATAAGCCAATATTTTAAGAGGCTGATTCAAGTTGGTGGAAACTAGTTTTTCCATATATAGCACAATGAAGACGGGTACCCAAGCAAGAAATAGATTCCAATTGATGCCTATTAAATAGATATTATGGAAAAAGAAAGCCTCAAAAAGAAATAAAGATACGGCCATGCCCGACATCAAGCCGAGGCTAATAAATACTTGTTTTCTCCTAGTAGAGATACTATACGTTTTCATGATTTTTTTCTTGGTGTTTAAAGTATAAATGATAATAGCAAAATATATTGACTAGTGAGTAGATAAAAAGAACTGCAAAACCTCCAATAATCCACGTTAATTCATCACCCTCATGTTTGCCATTATGTAACATAAAGGCTGTGGCAAAGACAGTAAGTGTATAGCAACAGAATATGGCGAAATAGTAATAAGTTTTTATATCTACTTTTTTATAGTAGGATGAATATAAAAACAGGCATGTTTCAATAATGAATACCTGGATAAGCAATGCAAGCGTGCTATAGAATATTAATATACCTAAAGCATTTAATGAAAATGTTATCTCATCTACGTATGTAAAGAGTCCTGTAAAAATTACAGCACTCCCCGCTAAGGGTGAAAGAATGATTGCTCTAGCTCTTCTTTTGCTCATCTGCTTATTTGTTTAAAGATTTGATTATCAGCATAATTCCAAGACTGCCATTGTTTTGTCTTGTAATTATCCTCAAATCGTTTTAATGCAAGTAGAATAAATGCTCTTTGTGAAATAATAGGTGTAGAACTGGTATGATTATCATTTTTTAAATGGGCGTAGTTGTATACGTTAGTATTAAGATTGACTTTGGAATTACTTAGTAAAGACTTTGTCGCGGGTAAGGTGTTATCACTGAGGTTTAATAAATAGGTTACATCTAGCTGTTTGGCTGTATGAATATTGTATTGAGCAATGGTATTGTCCCAATTGATAAAACTGCTGATAACCAATAGGCTATATGCAAACCATGTATTGGTTCTAAATAAAAACCAAAGTGTTTTTCGGTGTTGTACTTTCCAGAAAGTGCTGATGATACCAGCCATAGAAAGTATTAAGAAAACATATACACCTATACGTTTGTAAGTCAAACCAAACTCGGTGATATACAATTGGTTTTTGAAAATAACACCTGTTAATAAGATAGTATTCTGCAAAAGCCATAGATAAGAAAGCCTTTGTAACCATTGATTATTGGTGTAGAAATTCTGGTTAGCTCTGAAATAATATAAAATAAGGCTAACGGCTAAGAGGGAACTAAAAATCAGGGTATTTACGCCTTGATGAACATATTCAGAATAATTTACGCCATTGGGTAATGCCTGATTTGAAAACATGGTAGAAAAATCGACAATGTTGAAAAATAGGATAAGTAAATTCAACATCGTAAGCGAAATAATACCTTTTGTATTTTCCATTTTCAGGATGGTCAATTGAAAATTTCTTTTTACTTTTCTCTTGACTCTGACTAAGACATTTGGTTGAGCAACATCCCATTCGGTGAGGCTTTCACTCAAAAATTGATAGTAAAAACCAAAGCTTAAGAAGATTCCTAATCCTAAGAAGAGTAGGTATTTACCCGAAATAAAGTCTAGTGAAAAATGAAAATAGCTTTGGAATACAGGATTGGCAGAGGCATATAAAAAATAAAAGACCAGCGTAATTAATAAAGGAAATACATAGAAGGCGGCAGATTTGCTGATTGAAAACCTACTTTTCTGTTTTGCAGATTGATGAAAAATATATTTATCAAAGCCTTCAAATAATACTTTAAAAAAGGATATCATCAATGTGCCAATGCCCTTATACAAGCCTATATACACTGAACTTTGGCTATGATTGCTCAGACCAATTAGTAAAATCAACGAAAAACCATTGGCAATGATAGCCAACATAGTATGTTGCCAAATAATCATAAGGGCCGACAGAATACTTCCGCTAACAGCTATGAGCCAAGTCCTATTATTGAATAATGCAGGACGAACGATGAGCATCGTGCTAATCACTACAAGTGTAAAAATTAAGAAATTAATGCCAGCAGTTTGTTCATAAAACATATAGCTGAATGTAAGGGAGGTAAGTGCCAGCGAGATTTTTTTAGTATCCATGATATCCTTAGTTGCAAATTACTTTGAGTTTAAATTTTTTATAGAGAGCCTTTGATTAATGCTTCTAAAGCATTCAGGTGTTCTTGAAAAGCTTGTTTTCCTTCGACAGTAGCTTGAAAAGAAGTGTGAGGCTTTTTGCCGATAAAGGCTTTTCTGATTTTTACGTATTTTTCTTTTTCTAAGGCGGTAATATGCGAGGCCAGATTGCCGTTGGTAACATTCAGAGCCTCTTTGAATTCATTAAAATCAACCCAATCATTTACTATCAAGAGTGACATAATACCTAGCCTTACACGGTTTTCGAATGATTTATTTATGTTAGAAATAATAGTTTTCATAACGTTCAATCTGATAATTTATAAGGTTCAATTATCAAACCTTTCAATCAAGATTCATATTTACGGTATGTCAGAATGCCGTAGGTAATGTGTAAAAATGCAAAGCCAATTGCTTACTATTGGTTGAGAAAACCAACAATTAAGCCCAAAACGATTGATAGGAATATTGAAATTTCTCATGGTATTTAGAAAAATGGACAGCTTGTCTATTTAAGCAGACAAGACTGTCCTGCATAGAACTATTATTCTTTATTATTGTAGGCACGATACCAGTCTATATTTCGTGTCAGATACATCACAACCGTCAGAATGATTAATAAGCCGATACTTCCAAGGAGTAAAGAATAATCTTCCAGTTGTAGTAATGAATAGAAAAATCCATAAAGCAATGAAAGTATACCATTGAATATCATGGTTGTGCGTGAGTTTTTGAAAATGCTTTGCGTGTAAAAAGTAATCAAAGTCAGTATCGTGACACATCCGATTAGGTAGGCAATATTGAAAGAGAGATGTTCGGAAATTGCCAATAAAAGCACATAAAAAAGACAAATAGCAAACCCTACCAAAAGATACTGAATGGGGTGCAAGCGTTTTCGATTAAGAATTTCTACGAAGAAAAAGGCGATAAACGTGATGACAATAAACATCAAATTATATTTAGTTGAACGCATCGTTTTTTGATACTCATCAACTGGTAAAAGTAGTTTTACACCAAATGAACTTTGTAATTCGCCAATAACTTTTGTACTCCCACCATCTGAATAAGCAACTGTTGTTTGGTCGTGAGGAGTATTATCTTGATAGTTTAGGGCTAAACCGATAAAATTACCAACTCCTTGTTGAGGATAATTTCTATTTAGATGCAATTCATTCCAAACAGCTTTAAAGCCTTTTTTAGTTATTTGGCGTTCGTCGGGTAAAGATTCCCCCACGAAACTCGGCGTTCCCCAAGATGACTCTATCGTTACTTTTGTTGTTTTTCCAAATGGGAGAAAATCAATCTCTTTACTACCATTTAGGTTAATGTGAGCGTCAAAATTGATTGTTTCAGCCGCTAAGTTAATCGGGCAACTTGCCCCAGAAGCAAATAAATCTTTTGATTCAATGCCAGAATTCATTTCAGCATCTATACCATTGATTTTTAGTTTAATTGATTCTTTGATTCCTTTCATATCGGTTATTCCAAAAGAGATAAAAGCTTCAGAAAATAAAAATCTTTCTTTGGGAATTTTCAATAATTCTACATTTGGCTTTTTGAAAAAGCCCTGTATATGAAGTTGAGCATTATAAAGCATCACGACATAAATCCCTCTATATCTTTTTTCTGGAATCAGTTTTCCAGTAATGTTTAGTTGCTCGGGTAGGAAATGAGCGTACGCTATTACAGTTGACTTTTTACCTTTATCATCTTCCTGAATGATGGTGTAGGGAATGGTAATAACTGCCCCACCAATGGTCTGATTACTTCCCCATTTAGAAGTTATTTCTTCCTCAGCTATATCTCTGGTTATTTGTCTTTCATGAATCAAACTTTCTAACATTGTAGAAGGAATCATCAATAACAGTATGAGAATGAAGATGGAAAAAAGTTTTAGCATGACCGAGCTTTTTACCCAATTATTAAAGCGTTCAAAAAGTGATAGTTTTTCAGGAGTTTCCATAATTATATTGGAGTTAAAATAGTGTTGTGCAAATTACTTTGAAATTCAAAGTATAAAGTTTTAAAAAAACGAATGTATACCATTCGTCTAAGTTTTTATAGAGAGCCTTTGATTAACGCTTCTAAAGCATTCAAGTGTTCTTGAAAAGCCTGTTTCCCTTCGACAGTTGCCTGAAATGATGTATTGGGTTTCTTGCCAATAAATGCTTTTCTCACTTGTATATATCTTTCTTTTTCTAGGGCAGTAATATGCGAAGCCAAATTACCATCGGTAACGTTGAGGGTATCTTTAAATTCATTAAAATCTACCCAGTCGTTCACCATCAAGATAGACATCACACCTAACCTTACACGGTTTTCAAAAGATTTATTTATGTTAGAAATAATAGTTTGCATAATGTTCAATCTGATAATTTATAAGAACTCAATTATCAAATCTTCAAATCAAGATTCATATTTACGGTACATCACTATTCCATAAACAATGTGTAGTACTCCAAAACCAATAGCCCAAAATAGTAAACCAAGCTTCCATTCGTCCAATACACCACAAATTAAGCCCAAAACGATTTCGATATAACCGAGGTATCGAATATCATCATAAGTATATTTAGAGGCGTTCACAAGGGCTAAACCATAAAATACCAACGTGGCGGCATCTATTAAATGCGGTGCGTGCTTTAATAAAATCAAGCTAAACAAACCACCCGCCACCAAAGGAATAGCCATGTTTGAAAAGAGTCTTTTAGACGAACTACTCCAAATGTTTATCCCCTTACGTTTGGCATTTCTGATACTAAAATATGCCGAAACGCTAAGTGAAAGTATTAAAACACTGATGCCGTCAATGATAATATATTTTAACAACGGGGCATTGTCTTGTAAATTCAAGTAGTTAGAAGGATACTCAGACAAAATTCTTTGATAGGCCAAATAAGCACCTATCAAGGCAAATGAGCCTGCAAATACGCCTGATAATCCACTAAAGGAAATAAATCGGCTGGAACGTTCCATCATAGAACGTATTTCAGAGATATCTTGTAAGTGTTGATTCATTTTCAAATTACTTTGTATTGCAAAGTACAATCTAAAAAAATAAAATTCCAAATGTTTTTTGAAATTTTATTTAATAATGTTCATTACTCACATTTCCTACGTGTATCAGCCAAAGCAATAATTTTCCAACCGCTTTCGGTTTTATAGAATTGAAAGGCATCTACGCCGCAATGTTGACGCTTACCATTTACATACAATTCGTAGGGCGTCCAAGCAGTTGCCATATTGCCGTCTACTCTGATTTCATAGCTTAATACTCTTTCTTCTATTTGTATATTGGCTGGTAATGAGCCAATGTGTTTGATAAAACCATCCGCATTCTCCTCGGTGGTCAAATCCATGAGGTTAGTCTTACGATTAATACCAATTGATTGCATCCTAATAGAAGGATGGAAGGTAGCACGAATCATCGTAGAATCATGTTTTTGCATGCCATCAAAAAGCTGCACCACTACAGCCTTTACCGCTTGTTCTTCAGGATTTTGAGCAAGAACAGCAAAAGTGGTACATAAGAGAAAAAACAAAAAGTAAATAGAATTTTTTAACATAGCAGTATTGTTTAGTGACAAAGTGAATGAGTGATTTGAGGATTAATTTACAGAAAAATAATCACTAAATCACTCATTCGCTCACTCACAACTATCAAAACTCTGCTGATTTCGGTGTACGTGGGAAAGGAATCACGTCACGGATGTTGGTCATACCTGTTACAAACATCACCAAACGTTCGAAACCAATACCAAAACCAGAGTGTGGTGCTGTTCCGAATTTACGTGTTTCTAAATACCACCAAATCGTATCTTCGTGGATGCCTACGTCTTTAGTACGTTGTAATAATTTTTCGTAATTATCCTCACGTTGCGAACCACCGATGATTTCGCCAATACCAGGATAAAGTACGTCCATTGCACGAACCGTCTTACCGTCCTCATCCAGCTTCATATAGAATGCTTTGATGTCTTTTGGATAGTTCGTCAAGATAACTGGTTTTTTGAAATGCTTTTCAACTAAGTAACGTTCGTGTTCAGACTGCAAGTCGATGCCCCATTCAACTGGGTATTGGAACTTACCTTCTTTATGGCGTTTTGATGATAACAAAATCTGGATAGCTTCTGTATAAGTAAGTTTTACGTATTCGTTATCAATCACAAAGCGAAGTTTTTCAATCAATGCTAATTCCGAACGCTCTTCTGCTTTTTTAGTTTTCTCTTCTTCTTTCAAACGGTTTTCAAGCAAAGCTAAATCGTCTGCACAGTTTTCTAAAGCATATTTAATGACATACTTTGTAAAATCTTCGGCCAAACGCATGTTGTCTTCCAATTCATAGAAAGCAACTTCTGGCTCAATCATCCAGAATTCTGCTAAGTGACGAGCAGTATTTGAGTTCTCAGCACGGAAAGTAGGTCCGAAAGTATAAATCTTCGATAAAGCCATGGCTCCTAATTCACCTTCTAGCTGTCCAGAAACTGTTAGGTTAGTTTCTTTACCAAAAAAATCCTCTTTATAATTTACAGTACCGTCTTCGTTCAATGGAGGATTCTTAGGGTCAAGGGTAGTGACGTGAAACATTTCACCCGCACCTTCAGCATCCGACCCCGTAATGATAGGCGTATGCAAATAGAAGAAACCGTTATCATTAAAATATTTATGAATAGCAAAAGCCAATGAATGACGAATACGGAGTATGGCTGAAAATGTATTAGTACGTGGACGCAAGTGAGCGATTTCGCGCAAGAACTCTAAAGAGTGTTTCTTTGGTTGAAGCGGATATTTCTCTGGGTCGGCAGTACCGTATACTACAACAGATTTTACTTGTAATTCTATTCTTTGTCCCGAACCTTTAGATTCTATTAATGTACCTGTTACGGCTACGCACGAACCCGTAGTAATTAATTTAAGCGTTTCTTCTTCAATAATACCCGGTTCAGCTACAGCCTGAATATTATGAATTACAGAGCCGTCGTTAATATTAATAAAAATTACATTTGGTTGTACACGTTTGGTTCTTACCCAACCTTTTACGGTTATTTCTTGGCCAACTTGGGCTTCTGCTAAAATTTGCTTGATTTGCATTGGTATAATTTCGGATTTTTGATTTTTAGCTTGTTTATCAACAAACAAAAAACACTCGTACTATTGATTTACTAGAATTCAAAATTACTTACAATTACCGAATTAGATGGTATTTTTCATAGTTTATAATTTATCATACATTAAATTTTATCATTGAACGTTAAAATACTAAAGCGTTACTTGATTGTCTGGCTAGTTAATTTTCTTGAAAAAAATACCTTTATTAACTTCAAGGAATAAATTGACGGGGTGCTTAGTTTTTGATTATTAATATTTTACATATTTTTACTGGAAATAAATTGAAAATAATAAACAAGGTGTAATTAAATTCAATAAATTTGGCAAGATAGTTGATAAGGCTGTCATTTCGAATTTTCATTAACCATTTTGCCTTGATCGTTTTACGATTTCTAAATCGCATTTAATACTTTATGCAAAAATTAAGTCTTAATCAAAGTCTCCAACAAAGGCTATCTCCACAACAGATCCAGTTTATTAAACTGTTGCAGATACCTACTTTTGAATTATCCGCTCGGATTGAGGAGGAGTTAGAAATTAACCCTGCTTTGGAAGAAGGTGCAGAAGTAGAAGTAAAAGAAGCTGATGAATACGATGATGATTTTGACGATTATGCTGATGAAGAATTTAAAGAATATGATGATAGAGACATTGATGTAGAGTCGTACCTGAGTGATGATTATAATGGCTATAAGATGCAGGGAGATGGTAATTCGGATGATGATGATAAGGATATGCCGATAGCCATGTTGTCGAATCTGAACGATCATTTACTTTCACAATTGGGATATTTGAGGTTAGACGAGCATCAAGAAATAATAGGGCAACAGTTGATAGGCTCTATTGAATCAGACGGATATATTCGTCGCCCACTACAGGCTATCGTTAATGATTTGGCTTTTACCCAAGGAGTTTATACCACCATTGAAGATATTGAAATTGTATTAAAACAAATTCAAACCTTTGACCCCGCTGGTATTGGCGCACGAGATTTACAAGAATGTCTTTTACTACAGTTAGACCGAAAAGATATTCACGAACCTTTTGTACAAGATGCCATCAGAATTATAGAGGATAGCTTTGATGAATTTTCAAAGAAGCATTACGACAAGATTCAAAAACGCTTAGATATCAGTGACGATGCCCTGAAAAAAACCATCAAACTGATTACCAAGCTGAATCCCAAACCTGGGGCTGCCGAAGAAGATGGTGGCGTAATTCAATACTTGCTTCCTGATTATATCCTGACGAATACCAATGGCAAATTAGAATTATATTTAAATGCTAAGAATGCCCCTGAATTGAGGGTTAGTCACTCGTTCCATGAGATGTTGGATACTTATGAGAAAAGTGATAAAAATAACAGGGCCATCAAGGAAACGGTTACTTTTATCAAACAAAAACTAGATTCTGCCAAATGGTTTATTGATGCTATCAAACAAAGACAAAATACGTTGTTAAGAACGATGAAGGCTATTTTGGATTATCAGAATGAGTTTTTTATGACAGGTGATGAAACAAAATTAAAACCCATGATTTTGAAAGACATTGCTACGCAAATTGACATGGATATTTCTACCGTTTCCAGAGTCGCCAGTAGTAAGTCTATTCAAACAGAGTTTGGGTTATATCCTTTAAAATATTTCTTTTCAGAAGGTATCGCTACCGATTCTGGCGAGGATGTATCTAGTCGTGAAGTAAAAAATATCTTGAAGGAATTAATTGATAACGAATCTAAGAAGAACCCACTTTCGGATGATAAACTAGAGAAATTCTTGAATGAAAAAGGCTATAATATAGCCCGAAGAACCGTTGCCAAATACAGAGAACAATTGAATATCCCTGTGGCTAGGCTTAGGAAACAATTATAAAGTGATGAGCTGTGAGCAATAAGCATTGAGCTTAAGTAAAAGAAAAAATGCTCATAGCTCATAGCTCATAGCTCATAGCTCATAAAATCATAAATAAACAAAAACCACTTGAATACACGTTTTGCCCAAATATTATCAGCATTGTTGCATCCATTAGCTATGCCGACAATTATTTTTGCTGTTCTGTTTTATATTGCACCAGAATCCATTCATAATCTTGAGTTATTTAATGGTACTTCAAGAGTAGGCATGATGAGTTTGAAATTGGGACTTTTGTTGCTCATATTCTTACAAACTTTTGTACTGCCAGTATTCAGTATTTATGCGCTGTATCGGTTTAAAATCATCAGTGATTTAAAAATGGAAACACTGTCGGATAGGCGAGTACCTTATTTGGTTACGGTAGCTATTTATACGTTTGTAGCAGTATTTTTCACCTTCAAACTGCATCAATTTCCCGAAGTATCCCTTATTCTTACCAGTATCGCTTTTTCTATTTCAGCCGTAGCTTTTATTAGTCTTTACTGGAAAATATCAGCCCATGCCGTAGGCATCAGTGGCACCGTAGGGGCTTTGTTGGGGATTGCCATTAAATTTGGTACGGTAGCATTATTCTATCCAGTACTAATTGCCATTTTGGTAGCAGGTTTTCTCATGTCGGCTAGGTTATATCTTAACGCCCATACACCCGCTCAGATTTTAGCAGGAACCATTTTGGGGATTACTGTTAGTTTGTCGGTAGTCATCTTCTTTATTTAAAATGTTATGCTTGCATAATAAATAAAAAAGCCTCAAATTAGAGTTGGTAAATCAAAAAACAACTCTCATGTATCAGCATCTTATCTATCATATTCAGGATGGTGTTTGCACCATTACGCTCAATCGACCAGAGGTTTATAACGCCCTTAACACAGCCCTCATTCAAGAAATAACCCAAGCCATTGAAGCAGTGCATACTGACGAATCTGTACGTGTTGTTGTATTGACAGGTGGAGGCGAAAATGCTTTTTGTGCAGGTGCAGATTTGAAAAGTGGTATGAGCAATGCAACGAGCTTGGGAGATTCCCTTCGGAAAAACTATAATCCTATGATTTTAGCCATTCGCAATTTACCCAAACCTGTAATTTGTCGCCTAAATGGTACAGCAGTAGGAGCAGGCTGTTCGTTGGCGTTGGCTTGTGATATTATCATTGCGGCAGATAATGCCAAGATGTCTCAGATTTTTGTGAGTATAGGGTTGATTATCGATGCAGGCTCTTCGTTCTTTTTACCAAAATTGGTTGGTTCACAAAAAGCCTTTGAATTGTGTTCGACGGGTAGGGTAGTAGAAGCACAAGAATGTTTTGAGTTAGGATTGGTCAATTCAGTAGTACCCAAAGCTGACCTCGACTCAGCAGTCCTTAAAATGGCAAAACAATATGCCAACTCAGCCACGACGGCAATAGGTTTAATCAAAAAAGTATTGAACCAATCATCATTTTCTAGTTTAGAAGAAATGCTAGAATTAGAGGCTATCCATCAAGATTTGGCTGGACAAACAAAGGATTTTGAGGAGGGAGTGACTGCATTTTTACAAAAAAGAAAACCAGTTTTTAAAGGTTTTTAAGATAGAAAACGATTACAATAAAAAAAAGTCGTTAGCATGACCAACGACTTTTTCAATAACCCTAACCCATAAAAAATCTGTAAAAAACTATACTATACGTAATCAGCCAAATTAAAAATTCACCCAAAATCTATTATTAGTTGACGAAGAAATTCGTCAATTTTTGTTTATAATCGACTTAGATATTAAGTATGCAACTCAATGCCAATAGGCTAATACATTGATTTTGCCAAAAAGACAATAAGTAATAAACCCTATGGTTTATACCCTAATATGAAGAAGTGTATTCCAGAGAATACGATTCAACGAGTACCACCAACTCATTTGGTGAAATGATTTGATGATATATTAATTCTAGTACAAGATGTGAAACATTTTCATTAAAAACAAGTTAAATGCGGATTATTTTTGATTTAATGCGAAAATGTACTTTAAGTTTATTGTGAGTCTTAAGCGTGTAATGCTGTTTAATTTACCCTTTATCCCTAGCGAGGGACTTAAGTCCCTCGCTAGGGATAAAGGAAATTCTTCTCTTATATTTTAACCCAATTTCATCGTTTCTGGATTCCAAATGACGGGTTTGCCTATTTCAGCACTTTTATTACAAGCCAATGCTGGGGCGGCGGCTCTTAATCCAAAAGTAGCATCTTCCCAGACTGCTTTGCCTGTCCGAACAGATTCGAAGAAATTGATAAAATGATCAAGCCTTGAGTCATAATTATCCACAGCTTTGAAAGTGATTTCTTTACCATATTGCCATTTAGTATCTTCGTCAGAATATAGGGCTTTGTAGGCTTTTTTAGATTCTTCTTGTTCTGCTTGCGAGAAAGTAAATAGCGAATCATACCCACCGATTTCTGGAGCTTTAGGTCTTTTAAAGTTTTTCACTTTCATACTACTCCACGATAATTCAATTACCCCTTCCGTACCAATCAAACGGGTGGGAGAACCTCCACTACCACCATCAGCTAGGTTTACTCGCGTAAAAAACTGAAACGAAGGATTGGTACTTGTAGCAGGATAATTCATCAAAGCCGTAACAATATCGTAGGCATCTCTACCATCTTTCCAAAGATTCAAATCGCCCAAGGCAAATATTTTATTGGGTCCCGTAGACCCCGTAATCGTATGCAAATTGGTTAACAAATGCACAAATAAGTCTCCCGCTACCCCCGTTCCGTAGTCTTTATAGTTTCTCCAGCGGAAAAACCTTTTGGCATCAAAAGGCATTTTAGGAGCATCGCCAACATAAGTATCCCAGTCAACTGTTTGAGTAGAAGCATCCGTAGGAATAGTATATTGCCATGCACCATTGGCAGAAGTACGGTCGTTGGTAGCTTCTACATACACCAATTCGCCAATAATACCCGACTCATAGATTTTTTTAGCTTCCGCCGTAACAGTGCTACTTGCCACTTGTGAACCTACTTGAAAAACTTTACCCGTTTTTTTCTGTGCCTCAATTACCGCCTTGCCTTCTTCAATATGATGAACCATTGGTTTTTCACAGTAAACATGTTTGCCTGCGTGCATAGCATCAATGGAGATTTTATCATGCCAATGGTCGGATGTACACACTAATACCGCATCGATGTCTTTTCTATTCAGGATTTCGCGGTAGTCTTTTGTCGTAAAAATATCTTTTCCCCACTTTTCTTTTGCTCTTTCCAATCGTCCAGTGTACAAGTCACAAACCGCCACTAGTTCTACACCAGGTACTTTCAAAGCAGTATCAGCATCGTAATGCCCAATAATACCAGACCCAATCAAGGCGATTCTGACAGTATCATTAGCACTGATTTTAGCGGTTGATTCCAAAGTGAAAGTTTTGCCATAAGCATCACTCAGGGTTGTACCACCAATAAGCATTGCCGAGGTTCCACTGATTTTTCTAATAAAATCTCTTCTTGAATGTGACATAGTTAAATTGGATGTTTGATAGTATATTTTTAAGCGAGGAATTTCGTTAAATAAATTACTACTTAATTTGAACAAATGTGTGTTACTTTATCCTGATACGTTCATTTGGCATTTCAGCCATTTGGCGGTATCTTGCACGATACAATGTACAACTAACAAGATGAACGGAAACCTTAAAGATGGACTAAACCTACTCTCGAAACTTACGCCAAAGCGAATTTGGAATGGTTTAAAAGTGGCTACTAGTTTTTATAATTCTAAACTTTTGGGGAGACCAACGCAATGGGGAATGCCCATTAGCATTTCTTTTGAACCCACTACTTCTTGCAATTTGCGTTGTCCTGAATGCCCAAGTGGACTGCGTTCTTTTACACGCCCCACTGGAATGTTAGAGGGAGATTTATTCAAACGAACCCTTGATGAACTAGAAAGCACGTTACTCTATTTAATCTTTTATTTTCAGGGAGAACCATACCTACATCCACAATTTTTGGATTTGGTGGGTTATGCGGCTAAAAAAGGAGTTTATACTGCCACATCGACCAATGCGCATTATTTAACAGATGCTAATGCCAAAAAAACGGTAGAGTCGGGCTTGGATAGATTAATTATTTCGATTGATGGCACTAGTCAAGAAACTTATGAACAATATCGTGTAGGAGGGAAGTTATCGAAAGTAATTGAAGGCACAAAGCATATTGTAAAGTGGAAAAAAGAGTTGAAATCTAGTACGCCTCATATCGTTTTTCAGTTTTTAGTCGTACGACCAAACGAACATCAAATTGAGGAAGTAAAACAATTGGCTAAAGAGTTGGGCGTGGATGAAGTAGGCTTAAAAACTGCCCAGATTTACGATTATGAAAATGGTTCTGACCTTATTCCGACAATCGACAAGTATGCACGCTACAAAAAACAAAGCGATGGAAGCTATAGTATCAAGAATGAATTAATTAATCATTGCTGGAAAATGTGGCATTCATGCGTAATTACTTGGGACGGTCTAGTAGTACCTTGTTGTTTTGATAAAGATGCACACCACCGTTTAGGCGATATGAAAACCCAGACTTTTACTGAACTATGGCATGGAAAATCATATCAGCAGTTTAGACAAACCTTAATTCGCTCTCGTTCAGAAATAGAAATGTGTAAAAACTGTACGGAAGGCACTCAGGTTTGGGCGTAGATTCGGGGCTGTTTGCTTTTGGTTTTTCTATAGTAGCACGAGTTTCCAACTCGTAAATTAACGATTGCTTTACGAGTTGGAAACTCGTGCTACAGAAACAAAAAAATAATTTGATATGGGCAAGGTATTATTTTTAGGGTTCTGTCTAATAACCTCTTGGTCAATCATTCGACCAGTTGAAGTGGAAACAAAGCAATTAAACTACGGGCCTTATCAAGTGGGGTTTAGGATTGAGCAACAATATGATAGCACTCGGATTTATCAGCCAAATAAGGGTGCAACATACCGACCGTTATCTATTCATATTTGGTATCCTGCCAAGAAGGCATCAACGGATAATCTGATGCTTTACGGAACGTATATAGGGCT
This sequence comes from Arcicella sp. GW822-FHT02H01, assembly GCF_058802005.1. NCBI lineage: Bacteria > Pseudomonadati > Bacteroidota > Cytophagia > Cytophagales > Flectobacillaceae > Arcicella > Arcicella sp. GW822-FHT02H01. The sequence goes on from NZ_JBXANT010000001.1 coordinate 4,670,675, forward strand.
AGAAACTCAACGGGAAGTGTTTGCTATCACTGATTCTAACCAAGTTGCTGCGTATTGCACTAATGTGGTGGGAGGATATCGCCAATACGCCTTAACCTTTATGAAAAATCTTACAGTGAGCATAGATGATATATTGCATGCCCCCACAAAAGCGATTTATAAAGCAACGCCTGTTAATAGGCGTTTTCCAGTTATCGTCTATGCACCTTCGTTGAGCAAATCGGCGAATCAAAATCATATTGCTTGCGAGTACCTTGCCAGCCACGGTTATATTATCATTTCAGTTGCGTCAGCGGGTGAACAATCGCAGACAATGACCAAGGACACAGCTGGTATCATGGCTCAGGTTAGAGACTTGGAATACATCACGGCTCAAACACAACAACTGCCCAATGTTGATACTTCCAAAATAGGTACTTTTGGATTCAGTTGGGGAGGTATGGCTAATGTCATTTATCAAATGCGGAACCCAAACGTAAAAGCATTGGCCTGTTGGGATGGTAGCACCGAATATCAGGATTATGATCTTATAAAAACCGTTAGCGATTTCAACCCTGATAAATTGACGGTGCCTTACTTGTATTTCAGCAATCAAAACGAGGACTGGTCCACTTTCCCTTTCTTTCGTTCTTTAGCTATTACTACGAAGCATTTATATAGACTTAAAAAGTTAGAACATGCGGAATTTACGGCCTATTGGCCTTTCTATGCTTCTCTTAAGCGAACTACTTCTTATCAAACTGACAGTTACAGTGCCCTATGCCACTATACATTGGCTTTTTTCGATGCTTATCTAAAGGATAGTAAAAAAGCCAAACGGGTTCTTCAGAATTCAAGTGAGGGAAATGGTTTTAGCACTAAGACAATTACTCGATTGCCAATTTGAGGTATCTTTTAGTATTAGCAAAACTTATTATTCCTTTGTAAAGAGCAAATAGTGGTTGATAGGCTCAAAATGATGGATTTTTTCAATTAGGCATCGGTATACTATATGGAAAATTCAGGGAATGTATCAATATAATTTAACCTTAAAACGATACATTCCTTGAAAGTATTCTTTCATTTTAATTACTTCACCACTTTTTTCAGAAAGATAAAAAAGGGCATAATAATTAGGATGAGTAGTATCTGTATGCTTTAATATCCAACAATTTGTCTTTGTATCAATATTGACAGCTATGGCTTCTTTCCCTACTACTTCATACAAATGATAAGCTGGAATGGGACTGTTGGCATCCATGAACGAAATCAGAAAATGTTGCCCAATTCGTTTAATAGGAAGTAAAGGATAAGTCTCCAAATCTAACTCCCAGTTTAAAATAGGTATATTTAGCGTGATTTTTGGGTTTTTAATGACTTTATTATTTGCTACAGTGTCTGATGCTATCATCTCTTTTCCAACAAAATCATACGCTATGATACCTCTTTTCCCATAATTAGCTTTGTGAAAAATAGGCTTCATTGTTGCTCTTTCACAGATGTTAATCACATTGGCTATAACAGTGTCTTTATTAATCCATTTCCAGCCAAATTCTACTACAGGTTTATGATTAAGGGTCGAAAAATGAGTGTTTCTTTCCCAAATGTCGCCAACTCCTTTTCTGACGAAATTACTGTCTGTGAAATAAACTAAGTAAGTAGCTTTACCTTCTTGCAATCGCTTGAGATTGAGTTTGCTGTTGGTGGCAGTAATAGTGTCAATTTGTCCCAAGCTTTTTATGTTGCTCAACAATAAGAACAAGAATAAAAATATGATATGTTTCATAATAATAAATAAAAATTAGAAATTGATTGTAATAACTTTACAAAGCTGTTTAGGATAAGAAAAGACAACAAACTTATTCAACCGATTACGCTTTTATTTTAACCAATGCTATTATCATCTATTTGTAGTATTTGGTTGAATAAATGATGTCATTGGTTGAAAAAACCATCATCTAAAGCAATATCTAGTTTATTTTTATACTATGTTGATAGGTATTAAACATTATAACGATTGGGTATGGCACGTAATCGGTTGGTCGTTGGTTTTTATTCTTAGTCTTTTAGGTGCCCTATCCAGAGATGGCTTCACAGAATCACTGACGTTTACTTTACTAGCTTTACTTTTTTATATTTTAATTGTGTACTCCAATGTATATGTATTCATTCCGTGGCTATGCTTCAAGCAAGGAATATTCATTTATACGTTGGCTTGTTTACTCTGGCTGGTATTGCTTACATTTTTGCGAGCACAAGTGTCTGGATGGATTTACACCTATTTTTTTTCGGGAAAATCACAACCCATTTTACTTAAACAATACAGTACTGTTTTGATTGGTAACTTGTTTATTTTCTTATTTAGCTTTGTGCTACTGCTAATTTTACGTTATCGTTTGGTGTCTCAAACAGCCACCATGCTTAAAATGGAAAATCAGAAAGCCGCATTAGATTTATTACAGTCGAGAGTACAACCTCATTTTTTGTTTAATACGTTGAATAATATTTACTTCGAGGCCGTAAAAGAATCGCCACTTACAGCACAACTAATCGAAAAGCTATCTGACATGATGCGATATTTTACCGAAGAAAGTCACCAAGAAAAAGTATTACTGAGTAAAGAATTACAGTTTATCGACCATTATATTGATTTGGAACTCATTAGGATGCGTTATCCTCCTTCGATACAATTTACTCGTTCAGTCTCCGAAAATACTATGATTCCCCCTATGCTATTGATTACTTTTATTGAAAATATTTTCAAACACGGTATTGACAAAACTTCTCCTCAAAATGAAGTTATCATATCGTTGAAACAAGAAGGACAGCAATTGATTTTCATAACTCAAAATAGTTTACCAGCCATTTCTGTTACCCAAAAATCGGGCTCTGGTTTGTCCAATCTTGAACGCCGCTTAGCATTAATATACTCATCTAATTTTGAGCTATCTATAAAAAAGACAGCAAGTAATTTTACAGCCACTTTAGTTATAACATTATGACAAACATACGTTGTCTTATTGTGGATGATGAACCTGCTGCCATAGGTTTGATTGAAATGTATGTTCAACAAGCAACTAATTGGCAACTAGTAGGAAAATGTTATCATGCACTTGAAGTAATTTCATTGTTGAAACAACAAGAAGTAGATGTTATTTTTTTAGATATCAATATGCCAGGTTTAACAGGTATGGAATTAGCACAATTTTTACCCAAAAATATAAAAATAGTGTTTGTAACTGCCTATGCAGAACATGCTATAGAGAGTTTTGAGTTTGCTACGATTGACTATATGTTGAAACCACTAACCTTGCAAAGATTTTTAAAGTGTGCTGAAAAGATTAATAATGAATTTATAAAAAATAATGATTTATTGAAGAAACTGGGTGATGAAGAAATTCACCAAGAATACTTTTTTGTGAAATCTGGAAAGCTTATCGAAAAAATTGCCATTAACGATATTTTGTATTTCGAAGGAGAAAAAGAGTATGTAAAATTAGTGACACCCCATCGACCAGTCTTGTTATATCGTAGAATGAAAAGTTTAGAACAACAACTTCCCTCGATTTTTTTCAGGGTGCACCTTTCATTCATTATTAATATAAATCATATAAGTAAAATTGCGGATAATCATGTATATATCGGTAATCGAGTAATCGCTATAAGTAATACATATCGAGAGAGTTTTCTGGAAATGATTAAAAAAAGAAGTTTATAATATTTAAACTATCTAATTAACCACTCGCTTGGCGTAGTGTTTTTATACAGTAGCACGAGTTTTCAACTCGCAAAGCAATCGTTAATTACGAGTTGGAAACTCGTGCTACTGAAAAATGCCATTTCAAAATACTTAGCTTTTAAAAGATTTTATTAACAAAAATTCAAATCAGCCTTTATTTTTGTAAGGTCGCCAAGTAGTTTTGTTTGTACTACTTCATTACCTTTGCCTAATTTCTGGGCAATAACTACTATAGCAAAATTTAGTGTTTCAATCTCGGTTTTTCGTTTATGATTAATGTCTTGTAAGGTCGAAATAAGTTGTCCATCCGACATCCTGCTAATCATTAATACACTTTCAATGACCTCCTCTTCAGTTATTTCAATACCAGATAAATTGGCAATTTTAACACATTCGCTAATTACATTTTTGGCTAAATCGATAACGCCATGATCTCTTAAAAATATACCATTATCAGTATCTAAAAGAGGACAAATGGAATTGAAAACACAGTTTACAATCGCTTTTTTCCAGATAGTATATTGAATGTTTTCTTCTGCTCTAAATTGAAATATTGGGTTGTTTAGTTGGCTTACAATATGTTGGAGGCTATCTTCTTTACCATTAATGATACCAATTTGTGATGCTGCTACGGGTTTGAACCTTACTAGGTTTTCTGCTATTACTTGACATGTAGTAAACAACACACATCTATGAATATCTGTGAACCCCTTTTCAAGAAATGGAGATTCTATCCCTAGTCCATTTTGTAGAAGAACTATCGGCGAGTATTTAGCACTTATTTTTAAAGTTTCAGCTAGCTTTTCATTTCCAAAAGATTTATTGGTGACGACCAATATACCATCGAATGCTGAATGACTAGAAAGGGAACTCACTTCGATTTCGGCTTTCAAAATAGTTTGTTGATCTGTTTGAACTGATATCGTTTCGTATTGCGTAGGGATGTTGTCTACGCTTCCCCTGATGATATATACGTCTTTGCCCTCTAATTTCAAAAAAACTGCTAATGCTTTACCCACAGCTCCTGCACCGATGATGTATATTTTATTTCCCATTTGTAGTGTTTGATAAAATGTTTACGGAAATTTTACTTTCGCTGAATATTTTTATGGTTGCTTTCTGAAAATCTCTTTCGTTGGCTTTATAAATATTGTTTACAAATTTTTGAGGATTAATATCAAACAAAGGAAAGGCGGACGACTGTATTTGAATCACGATGCTATGCCCTTTTTTGAAGGTGTGGTAAACATCCTGAAGTCGAAAATCCAGATTAGTTTTCTGGTTTGGAACAAGTGGTTCAGGACGGGTGAATGAATTTCTGAATTTTGCTCTCATTATTTCACTACGAACCATCTGTTGGTAGCCAGCCAATTTGATACCTACTGGAGTGTAGGGACTATTAGGTTCATTTTGAGGGTAAGCGTCGATAACTTTAACAAAAAAATCAGTATCAGTTCCTGTTGTCGAAAATTTCAGATTGACCTTTATCTCGCCAATAAAGGTAATATCCTCCTGTAATGCTTCGGTTTTAAAAGTTAGCACATCCTTTCTATGAGTAACAAACCTTTGGTCGTCACTCATATAATTAGGTAAAAAATCAAGGGTTTCAAATACTCCTTCTGCATAAGGAACAGGATTCTTAGGGTCGGATACATATTGTTGAAATCCTTTTTTCGAGAGGACTGCTGATAGTTTTTTATCTGCATGAAGGTATAAATCTAACCCTACAGCATCTTTAACTGGATATTCCGCAAAATTTGTCCATTCTTTTTTACCTGTATCAAAAAGGAAGGCTTTAGGCAATACCGTCCCTTTGTCGATTACGTTTTTTAAATGTTTTTTATAAAATGCTAATTCGATCTTTTTCTGAAAAAATGTTGCTAAACTATCACCAAAATAAATGTTTCCTTGTAAATGATGTCCCTGTTCTCTTGACCAATCTCCATGACCAAAAGGTCCCATAATCAACGTGTTTGACACAGCAGCGTTGTTTTTTTCTATCTGCTTATATATATCCAATACACCAACCATATCTTCGGCATCAAACCAACCGCCAACATTTAATATGGGAGGCATTTTTGTATGGGTATTCAAATGAGGAATTATACTGCGTTTTTGCCAAAAATCATCATAGTTAGGATGCTCGATTATTTCATTCCAAAAGAAATTATCTGAATACAGTTTCCCAAAATTTTGTAGCGGAGTCATTGATTTATACCAATTGTAACCATTGTTGGCATTAATTTCAGGGAAATGTGCTAGAAACCAATGACTTTCGGTTGGTTTTTGGGGATAAATACCGAAAACTGGCAGGGCATTTCCGACAGCCAAAACAAAAGCTCCATTATGGTGGAAGTCTTCAAAGAAAAAATCTGAAATGGGTGCTTGTGGAGACACAGCTTTAATAGCAGGATGCCCGCTTAAAGCACCTGCAATGGCATAAAAACCAGTATAGGAAATTCCGTATAATCCTACATTTCCATTATTGTTCGGGATATTTTTCAATAACCATTCTATGGTATCGTATGTATCAGATGATTCGTCTACGTCTTTTGAAGTCTTTTTTGACGGAATGAAAGGACGCATATTTGTAAAAATACCCTCTGACATGTATCTTCCTCTCACATCTTGCTTGACAAAAATAAATTTTTCTCGCATTATATGGGTTGAATAATACAGGAGCTTTGGGTAATTGCTAGGTCCATAAGGTGAAGAGCCAAAGCATGTACGGTGAATTAAGAAAGGGTAGGGGTTTTCACTGGAAATATCTTTAGGAATATAAATGGAGGTGAATAATCTAACGCCATCTCGCATAGTGATGTACACTTCTTGTTTAGTGAAATTTTCACGTACAAAAACTGAATCCTGTTGAGCCAATGTTAGCTTTTGACCAGTTAACATCAGAGGGAAAAGAACAAGAAAGATGGCAGATAGAAATGTTTTCATTGTTTGTATATTATTTTAGAAACTCATCTGTAAAATGAGTTTTCTGTTTTGGCTTGGAAAATTTGTTGTTATTGTAACTATCCGAATTACCTTTTGGGATAGATAAAGATTGCCAGTTATCAGTAGCCATTTTACCGATATAAATAATTTGCCCAACATGGTATGGATAATGAGCAAGCTGTCTGTTGATGGCTTCCTGCACGGTATGCCCTTGGTTTCGGATATAAATGATAGTGTCTAAATCGGCATTGGTTAATGTATTGAGTGTATTAAATAGGCAAGTCCACCCTTCATTCCATTTAGTCATTAATTCATCTTTGGTATGGATGATGTTTTCAAATTCAGTATCCCTATTCCTCCATTCTTTTTCACCATCTGTTGTTAAGAAATCCGACCATCGCGAGAGCATATTTCCAGCAAGGTGGTTTACAATCATCGCAATACTATTACTTTCCTCGTTGTATTGCCAGAAGAGTTTATCTTCGCCTACTTGATTAAAGGTCTTTTCTGCAAGCATTTTGTAATACTCAAATTGCTTAATGGCACTATCTAAATAATTGTTATCCATCTTATTGTATAGTTATAATATTCCTTCTTCTAGTTTTTCTAAGTAAATAAACGTTGGCGCTTTTACTCCTGCTTTCATTCTAATGTCAATTAGCTCGGGCGACTCAAAGAACTTTTTTGCATTATCAAGGGAAGTCCATTCAGAGAAATGAACAATGTTGTTAGCATCTTGTTCATATTTAAGTAACTCATAAGAAATTTCGCCTGCTAGTTTCCTAATGGTGGCGGCTTCGTCAAATACTTTTTTCCACAATAGATAATCTTTTACTTCGTGTATGATTAAGACGTATTTCATGTTAAAAGAGCGTTTTTGTTTATTTTATAAAACTGATAATCTCCTGTAGTAATTCTTCACTTTTCAATTCATGCCCAAGTCCCTTAGTAAGTTTCAGCGTTGAGCCTCTCCAAGCTTGACTTAGTTTTTCTGAATCTAAATAATTGGTAGATTTATCTCCTCTATCATGCACAATGAGCGCCTTTGTTTTAATATGTTGGGCAAAATTGATTGCTGAGAAGTATGATGGCTTTTGATGTAGTTCTTTTTCAAATTGCTCGGAAATCAATTTGATGGCTTTATTGGAAAGTCCCAAGAATTGAACATAAAACGCAAAAAACTCTTCTACTTTTCCTGGAGCAGCCAAAATAATCGCATTTTGAATGGATGCCTCTGGATTTCGACTTAGGTAATAAGTAGTAGCAAAACCACCTATTGAATGCCCGATGATGGTGTGTAAATCGGGGTGCTTTTCCAAGAATTTCGACAAAGTTCTTTCATAGATAACTAAATTCATGATTTTGCCCGTAGAGTTACCATGTGCAGGAGCATCTAGTGCCAAAACAGTAAAGTCATGTTCGACCAGAGCGTTAATATATGATTTCCACCTGAAACTATGGCTTGCCCAGCCATGAACCAATAATACTTTTTTGGAACCAGTACCCCATCGGTAAGTTTGAATCTTGTTTCCGTCTATTTCAAGTATTTCAGCAAAGGCAGGCATTAAAAATGCTTGGTGGTGTGGCTTGAGACCTTTTGAAAAGGGAGTACAGAAAAGATTAAAACCATCTTTTTTTAGCTTTTTAGGAAGCACAAAGGCTAACAGATTGAAATAAACACCTGTTAGACGTGCTGATATTTTCTTAATGCTTGCCATTCCGAAATTTTAAATAAGAGTAAGTTAAAATAAACCGAACGGTTTGTTTTTGAATGAAAAAATTTATCGTAAATATTGTGTACTAATAGTAGCTTTTAGGTTTTCTAACAAGCCATTTAATATTTTTGGATTATCCGCCAATTTACTCATCATTAGCCCCCCTTGAATAACACTAAATATTAAGGTGGCTTCCTTCTGAGCATCTAAATCATCCCTAAATTCTTTTGATTGGATACCCTTTTGAATAATTAACGCTAAGCCTCCTAATAGTTCATCCAGTGCTTTTTGTGCTTTGATTTTCAGGAAGGGTAGATTGTCGTCAGATTCTATTGCAGTGTTAAGTAAAGGGCAACCTCCTTCTGTTAAGGGACTTACGCTGTAGTTTTTATAAAAACTTAAAATGGCGAAGAGTTTGTCCTTGGCAGTATTTTCTTTTTTAATTTTAAAACGTAAAGCTTCTAAAAGCTTTCCAATAGAATGTTCAAATGCTTCAATAGCAATTTGGTCTTTACTTTCAAAATTACCATATACACCACCTTTGGTTAATCCAGTGGCCAACAAAATATCACTCATAGTGGTTGCACTATAACCCTTCGTATTGAAAATAGGAGCTGATTTTTCAATAATAGCTTGTCTGGTAATATCTGATTTCGTAAACATGAAACAAATATAAACCAATCGGTTTATAAAATACAAATGTATTTTGTTTTTTATAGATTAATGTAGGTCACTAAAAATCTTCTCTTTTCAAAAAGGAGAAGATTTTTTTGTTTAATTTGCTGTTATTGGTCTTTGTCACGGTGTCGCCTAGACGGTGTCGCCCAGATTAACAACATGTGTGACAGTAATGCATAAAGTGAATTTATCAATACCAAGTAGCGAGGTTTTGCAAATCTTCATCCCTAACGAGGGAATTTATTCCCTCGTTAGGGATGATAGAGCTTAACAGCCTAAAACCTGATGCAGTCAGAGACTGTTTATTATTTATAGCTCCAATTGTGAAGACATGGAACAGCACGGGATGTAATTTATGACTAACATATACAAAAGATAGCGATATGGAATGGTATGATTTGATAAATAAAGATGGAGTAGATTGGCATAAAATAAAAGAGAAATATCCAATGTGGAAAAAAATAGAATGTCGTGTCATTGTGCATCGGCCATTCGGAGTATTTTTAGACATAGGAGATAAAGAAGTTCTAGGTATTGTTGCTGTAATTGATTTTGAAAAAGACACTGCTTATCCTGCTGTCGATAGTGTCGTGACTGGGGTTGTTATAGGATACACAGGAGATGTACGCAATCAAATATGGATTAGTATAAATCCAAAAGTTATTTCAGGGGAAAAGATTCCATTTGGACATTAGCTAATAATCTGAAATTGCCGACTTTGATTTCTATGATAAAAACAAGGAAAAATTAACGGAATTTTCATATTTTTTCTTTCTTTGTACAAATGATATTACACGGTGGATTAATTTGTTTTTAACCGCATTTAAAATTGACAATTTTGATTTGCCTTTTGCTAATTTTTTTTCATAATATTCTTTGAGCTGTTTATCATCTTTGACGGCTGATAAAGCTGCCATTTGTAAGACAGATTTGAGTTTCATATTGGCTAATTTAGACCCTCGCTTGGCATAGTGTTTTTCACTACGTCAGTGTGTCAGACCTTCTTAGAAGGCAACGCCTAGTCCGCAACGAATAGTGGTATATGAGTACACATCTTGGGAATAATCATAAAATGCGTTGTATTTTTGCAATGTAACATTGCTGTACCCACTGACGTAGTGCAGGAACACTACGCCAAGCGAGGGCAGGAATTTATACATGCTTCTCATTATAAAATGGGGCTATTTGAGACTATGATAAAAAAATAGGGTCAAGATACTGGCCCGACTCTTTTCCAAAAATTTACCGAAGCTTCTGCTTACAGTTATTCTTTAGTATCAGCAAAAAGTATGGGAGAATTTAAATATGTACATTTTTTTAGGGATTATCCTAGTGCAACTAATAGTTTTAGAACACCGCAAGCTTTTGGCAGGAGAAAATTTGGAGTACCAACAACCCTTAAATAAAAGCACATGAAAAATATAATGATTTTTATCCTTATTTTCTCTTTATTCCTAAGTTGTAGAAAGCAAAAGGATAAAGATTCTATTATTCCGATAAAACTAAGTTTATTATATATCTCTCCTTATGAGAAAAGATTTGAGACTGGATATGCCTTAGAGGCACGCATAATAAATATTCAACATCACAATATAGCTTTTCGCTCACCTAAGATTACATTTGAACAACTAGATTCCACTGGTAAATGGCAAAATATTTTTGATCAAACAGTACTAGATCTTGTTGATAGAGAAAAGTTTTTTCCTAATGAGAGAGATATTGGCTATAGTATTTTAGAGCATGATAAAAAGTTTGAAATATCAAAAAATATATTAAAAAAAATAGAAGTACCTATACAAACTAGAAATTTAGCCGTAATTCAGTCAAACGGCATCTATATGACTTTTCTTAAAAAAGATTCTATCCGAACAATTTCTCGTTCAATAAATACTCTTTTAGATATTCACAATACATTTAGTTACGACATTTTAAAGGGAAAATATCGGGCATTTTGTAAAATAAAGGAAGAACATCTATTTCACAAACTCAAATTTTGGAATGATAAGAATCAAAAGTCTGAGTATGAACTCCCTATCTATTGGGGAAATTTTAAATTTATAAAGGAACCCAAAATCCAAAGTGATACTATTTATTTTAAGGTTTTCTGATTATGAAGTTTCTAATCTCAATCCCTGCTTGGCACCAACTGCAACACTTGTTTCAATAGGTGCGAAAACTAACTTATTTTAAAACTAGCTATCTTTACTACCCTCGCTTGGCGTAGTGTTTTTCACTACGTCAGTGTTTCAGGCCTTCTCAGAAGGCGACGCATAGTCCCCAACGGCAAGTGGTATATGAGTACACAACTTAGGAATAATTATAAAATGTGTTGCATTTTTACAATGTAACATTGTAGTACACACTGACGTAGTGTAGTAACACTACGCCAAGCGTCGGGTGTGTTAGGCATTCTTAGAATCCAATCTCCCTGTTCAAAGTCTTTTTGGACTTTGAACAAAAATAAAACACAGTCTCTGCAACCTCCTTCTCTTAAAGGACTCATACTATAATTTTTATAGAAACTTAAAAAAGCAAAGGACTAACGGGGGTGCAAAGTAGAATTAGAAGAATTAGGCATTTTGTTAAGAGTAATCAATTAAATGTTTTGAACTATGAATGTATATATAATAGTAGAAATGCAAGAAACAGATACTGTTTTCGAAAAACTAAATGTTGAAAAAATTAGTATGGATAAGTTTTTAACTGAACGTAAACTGAGTGTAAATTATGATCAAGAAAAGATTTTGGACTCTCTGTACACTGAATTAAGTAGAAAAAAGAACGATGTTTTGATTCGTTATTATCACGATATTGATTCAATAGTTAATTTATCAAATAAACTTAAAGAAAATAATCATCGATTACATACGGTTTTTATTCCCTCACCACAACAATTATTAATAAGAAAGGAAGAAGAGTTGGAATTTACCCGTAAACATGCTAATTGGGCAAGTTTCTCAGCTTCTCAAATTGAGGAAGGCTATCAAGAATGGATAAAAATATATGAAAAAATAAAGCAAGAACTGCCTAAATATGCCATTGAAGTGAAAGAAGTTTAATATAACACATGTTGGTCGGGATGTTAGCTCGCTACATCTTCGACTTTATTAAATAAGGATTTATAATCCTTAACACACCAATCTAAAACTTGTAGTTTATAAAACCACTGTTAGGGGTAACAAAATAACATTATCTGAAAATCTCTCCTCTAAAAATCTTCTCTTTTTCAAAAAGGAGAAGATTTTTTTGTTTAATTCAAAAAAACTTTTAAAATTTGCGTAATCACTTACGTAATTGTTTACATAAAATGGATTTAATATCAGAATTAGGCCCTTTGGCTTTTGGAAGTAGGCTCAAACGACTCAGCGAGACCATCATGCGTGGTGGTGAAGATGTGTATCGTTTCTACGGCGTTGACTTTCAACCAAAATGGTTTCCTATTTTTTACTTTCTGTCTCAGAAAAACGAGGCGGGGATTATGGAAATAGCTGAAGGCTTGAATGTTACACATCCTGCCATTATTCAGATGGCGAAAGAATTGGAGAAAAAAGGTTTGATAATCTCTAAGAAGTCGGACGAGGACGCTCGTAAACGTAATTTGAAATTATCGAAAAAAGGAAAGACTTTATTACCGACACTCCAAAAAATTTGGGAGGAAATAAAATTAATGAATGCCGAAATCATCGAGAATCAAGAGCATAATTTACTGATAGCTGTAAAGGAAATTGAAGATGCTTGGACTGAGAAAAGCTACTTAGAACGCTTTAAGGAATTTCATGGATTGTAGGCTTTAGGCAGTAAGCATTAGGCTATATGCCATGAAATTTTCCATAAGAGTACGTTAAAAGACAACTGCAAACACAGCAAAATACTAACCGCTTATTGCCTAAAGCATACAGCATAAAGCCCCAAAATTATGAACCTAACAATCTATCAATTAGACGCATTTACGAATGAAGTATTTGCGGGTAATCCTGCCGCTGTAGTACCCCTTACTGAATGGATTGCTGATGACTTAATGCAAAAAATTGCTGCTGAAAATAACCTTGCCGAAACGGCTTTTTATGTTGCCGAAGGGGAACAATTTCATATACGATGGTTTACGCCAACCGTTGAAGTAAACCTCTGTGGGCATGCCACTTTGGCAACGGCCTATACCATTTTTGAGTACGCTAAATATCCAAAAACAACCATAGCATTTAAGTCTAAAAGTGGTATTCTGAAGGTAGAAAAGAAAGGCGATTTATTAGAACTAGATTTCCCCGTTGATATGCCAGTAGTGACTGAAACGCCTGAAGAATTAATAGAAGGACTAGGAATAAAACCCCAAGAAACCCTAAAAGGCATAACAGACTATTGCTTGGTTTTTGAAAACGAAAGTCAAGTAAAAGCCCTAACGCCCGATTTCAAGACCATTGCTAAGGTAAAATGCAGAGGTATCATCGTTACTGCCAAAGGTAATGAAGTAGATTTTGTGTCAAGGTTTTTTGGTCCACAGTCAGGGATAGATGAAGACCCCGTCACAGGCTCAGCCCATACCACCTTAACCCCTTACTGGGCAGAAAAACTAGGAAAGAATATCCTAACAGCCAAGCAAATATCTGCCAGAGGAGGCGAATTACTGTGTACACTAACGGGCGACAGAGTAAAAATGGCGGGTCATGTAGCGCCATATTTAATAGGTCAAATTATAGTTTAAAGAGAACACAAAAATGATACAGATACAATCGTTTGAAAATCAATATACAGACCAAGTAGTGGAGTTAATTTTGAATATTCAGCAAAATGAATTTCAAGTGCCAATTACCATTAATGAGCAACAAGATTTATTAGACATTCCGAACTTTTACCAACAAAATAATGGTGATTTCTGGATTGCCCTTTACGATAATAAGGTAGTAGGAAGCATAGCATTAATAGATTGTGGTGAAAACGTTGGAGCCATTCGCAAAATGTTTGTGAAGAAAGAATTTCGTGGGAAAGAATACGGCATTGCTCAAAAACTACTAGATATCCTTACGACATCAGCTCAGAAAGCAGGCATGACAAACCTATATTTAGGAACATTAGAACGCCTACAAGCAGCCATTCGCTTTTATATCAGAAATGGTTTTGAGGCTATCGAGAAACAAAATATTCCTTCTGTTTTTCCATTTATGCCAGTAGATACTCATTTTTTTGAAAAAAATATTCAAACAAATCCCCAAGAAATCATGGAGAATAATGTACAAATTATTGAATATCAAGAAGCCTATAAAGACGACTTCAAACGCATAAATGTTGAATGGATTGAAACGTTTTTCAAAGTAGAGCCTCACGATTTGGAGCAATTAGAAGCACCAGATGAAATTATAGCCAATGGTGGACAGATTTTCCTAGCAAAATTAGGGGATGAGATTGTGGGTACATCTGCCTTAATCCATGATGGAGACGGTATTTATGAATTGGCAAAAATGGGCGTAACACCTAAAGCCCAAGGCTTAGGATTAGGCAAAAAACTATGCGTAAAAACGATTGATGAAGCCAAAGCACGTAAAGCTAAAAGCTTATATTTGTTGTCGAATACAGCGCTAAAACCTGCTATTTCAATCTACAAAAGCATAGGGTTTGTGGAGGTTCCGATTGGAAAAACTTTATACGAAAGAACAGACATTAAAATGGATTACCCGATTTAGTATGAACATAAAAGTAGTCAATACAGAAGCTGAAATCCAGCTTTATTATACGTTATTGCACAAAGCTATTACAGAAGAATCTCAGTTTTTTAGGGTTTCGCCAGTGGATATTGCTGGCGAAGCTTTCCCTACTGAAAATACTTTTGAAAGCTTTACTTTAGGAGCTTTTTCTGACGAAGGAGAGCTGTTAGGAACAGTTGGATTTAAAAGAGAAAGTGTGTTGAAACTCAAACACAAAGGGTTGATTTTCAGAATGTATGTAGCACCTAAAGCCAAAGGATTGGGACTTGGACGAAAATTATTGCAAGCTGCCATCGAAAGAGCTAAACAAGGAATAGGCCTAAAACAAATCGTATTGACATTGATAGCTGATAATCATCGGGCTAAAAATTTGTATCTTTCGGAAGGTTTTGAAGTATTTAGTTTTGAAAAACAAGCTATCAAAATGAGCGATGATTTGTTTGTAGATGAAAATGCGATGGTGAAATATTTTTAGCTTTTAGATTTAAGCTTTGAGCCATGAGATTTTCTTAGATTTTACTAGATTGACAATAGACGATATAATTTTAAAAATTGCAGATTTACAGATGTCTGCTGATAGAACATATTTCCCTGAAGGCATTTTTGAGTCTTTCAGGGAAAATAATATTTTGCATTATCGTCGTCCAGATACTAATGTTTTTTTTACAACTATTACCGTTTTTACGTTGAATAGCATCAAAGAAAACCTATCGCAAACTTCACAAACACTTATTGGAAAAATTACTGAAAAAGCGATTGGCACTTATCCACTTTTTCAGAATAAAGATGGACTGAATACCTATAACTTCTTTCAAACAAAACCGTCTCAGCATTTTCCTCATGGCAATATCCTCCATAAACTGAATCACTTTAAAATTCCTGATGATATTGACGATACTTCAATGGTTTTTTTGACGAAGCAATTTTCACAAGAAGAAGCCATTGCTTTGAAAGATAAACTAGTAAAACATTCAAACGGATATACGCAGACCATTGAAAATACCTTTGAGGAATACAAAACCTTAAAGGCTTATTCTACTTGGTTTGGTAAAAAAATGTATATTGAATTTGATGCCTGTGCTTTATCAAATATGATTTATTGCTTGCTTTCTTATGATATAGCACTCGACCAACATGGGGAAGATGCTGTAATATACCTTCAACAAATTATCTTATCGAATCAGTATATCAATCAATCTTTTAGAGTAGCACACCACTACGTCAGAACACCTATCATCATGTATCACATAGCTAGGTTAATGGCAAAATTTAGGATTGAGGCTTTAGAACTTTGCAGAGAAAAACTAGTAGCAGATATGTTGGACTATTTGAAGCAGCCAGATTTAGCTTTGATGGATAGAATCCTCATTGAAACAAGTCTATTGCGCTTCAATATCTCCTTTGAAAAAACCGAGCTTGTCGATTTCTCAAAGGAGATATTTACAGGTTTTTACTTCTTTATTGCAGGGTTGCTGACAGCCTACGAAAATCCGATATTGTATAAAATTGCTTCTTCAAAGATATTTCATATCAATTGGACTTGCGAAGCACATTGTTGGGCTTTACTAGCAGAATGGATGACTATTTCTTCACAAAAGGATTCATCGCATTGCCTTCAATCGTGATACTAGCAGAATCACTCAAATCAAATTTAGGTGATAGCAATGCAGTTTTATTCAATGATAAAGTAGATTTACCTTTCAATGAAATGTCCGAATTAGCAACCTTTGAATCTTTTAGATGGAAATGATAGTAACGATCCCAATCATCCCTCCAATTGTGTTTAACTTCTGCATTGTCAGCTTTGATGTTTACCGCCGTTAAATCACAATTGTTTAGCGTTAAGTCTCCAGTGGCAGTACTATTTACAGCTAAATTACTGTTGGCAAATTTGGTACTTTTACCATTAATTTTTACCGATATTTCATAGCCTTGTAAAGAAATAGCAGGAATTTTAGGAACAGTAATAATTATTTTTCCATATATTTCTGAGCTACTATCAATCTTCAATGACTCTCCTACAACTTTAGCATTAGGCACGTTCTTGATACTGTATTCAGTGCCTTCTTCTATTTCAACATTAATATTATCATAATCTTCTAGTGATATCAATTCAAGGTTATTAAATGGTTTTAGTTTAATAACTTGTTTTGAAATATCAATTTTAGCAACCTTGTTGTTGTATTCAGCTTTAAGCAATATCGTAAAAGAGGTCATACCAATTACTATTATACAAGCCAAAGCTACCAATAATTTATTTGATGTTTTCATAAGGTTTGTGCTTAAAAATTAGCTGTTTTAAATGCCTCGAATCTGTCTTTAATAAAATCAAAATCTAGCCCTAACAAATGAATATTTTTAAAGAATACTGGTAATTCATTTCCTAAGAACTCTTCTTTTCTAAAGGCTAGTACTTTGTCTTGGGCATCATCTGATACAAAAAATCCCATGCCTCTTTTAGTAAAAATAATTTCCTTTTGTTGCAAGAACTCGTAGGTTCTCATTACCGTATTAGGGTTTACTTCTAACTGAACAGCTAGTTCACGAACTGATGGGATTTTATCGCCAATCATCCACTGTTTCAGTAAGATACGCTCACAAATATACTCTGCTATTTGGAGGTAAATTGCTTGATTATCTCTGAATTCCATGTTAAACCTCCTTTTCTTTTAATTTAAAATAGGCTATTATTGCTATCACTGGTGCTAGTAAATAATAGAAAGCATATTTTGAGCCATCCATCATGAATTGGAATTCACTTGAAAGATGTTGTCTATTATGATCTCCCATATCAATGTTATGTGAGCCTGAACCAATGATGATTTTGTACAACAAATACTGAATCAATCCCAACGATGCTAATATCAAAAATCCTGTAAAGGCTGTTTTGATATAAGACATCCTGCCAAAATAAATAGCACCTAATATCACAAACATCTGTAGGGCAACCCATACGCATATTAAGAAACTATAATCTTTATAAGAATCTAGTACCATAGCATACAACATTTCGTTGTGGGGATTGCCCGAAAGCTTTACGAAAGCGCCATCAACCAATCCGAAAGTAATTGCATAAACTACAGGAAAGGCAATGAGTGCATAAAACATACCAGCAGTGATTTTTTCAAAGTGCGATGCTGGCGTCATTAAGAAACTCAACGTCTGACTATTGTTGCCAAAATCTTTGAAAAGATAATTTGAAAATAATGTTCCTCCTCCCAAAAGACCAATAATAAACATCATTGTCTGCATGCCTCTTTTTAGCATATAATCATTTTCCGCGTCAAAATTGATGGAATAAATTACCGCAGTAATACAGACAAAAATGACTAGTCCCATCAGAAATATAAACTTGTTTTCAGTCCATTGTCTTTTCACGAGGAGTGAAAAACGACTGTAATCAAAAAAGTTATTCATAGTATTTTGCTCTAAGTTGTTGGATAGTCATATTCGTGATGACTATTGAGTTAAACAGATAAAGGCTATTGAAAGATGTCTTTAATAGACTGACGATTGGCTAAAGC
Organism: Arcicella sp. GW822-FHT02H01; assembly: GCF_058802005.1. Lineage (NCBI taxonomy): Bacteria > Pseudomonadati > Bacteroidota > Cytophagia > Cytophagales > Flectobacillaceae > Arcicella > Arcicella sp. GW822-FHT02H01. The sequence continues at coordinate 4,688,952 of NZ_JBXANT010000001.1, forward strand.
AGCATTGAATAATAATTCTAAATCTACTTTATTATTTTCGTGACCATTATTAGGCATCACCACTGAAAATCCTCTTATCGAATGTTCAGAATACAAAACTTTCTCATGGTCTGTCACTACAGAAACCGTTTTGAAAGATAATTTTTCAGAAATTTCTTCAGTGGTTGCATGCAATAACACTTCCGAACCGTCTAGGATAATGATAGGGTCTATCAAAGAATCTAAATCTCGTACTTGGTGTGTCGAAATCACAATAATACGTTCGTCAGTAGCCACAGAAGCAATGATTTTACGAAACTGACTTTTTGAAGGAATATCCAAACCATTGGTTGGTTCGTCCATAATCAATACTTTAGTATTTGTTGCCAAACCAAAGCCAATCAAAGCCTTTTTCTTTTGCCCTAATGATAACTCCGTAAACTTCTCGTTATCAGAAATCTGAAATTCTTCTAAATATTCCAAAAATTGTTTTAGCGAAAAGTTTGGATAAAATGGCGAATAAGTAGCTACAAAATCCTTGATTTTTACTGGTGGTGTATAAAATTCTTCAGGCAAAAAATACATCTCTTGTAAAAAACTAGGCAGACGGTCTTGAGCTTTATAACCATTTACGGTACAAGAACCTTCGGTAGGAAATAACAAACCCGCTATATTTCTAAGTAATGATGATTTTCCTGCCCCATTTTTACCAAGTAAGCCATATACGTTTCCCGCAGATAGGTTTAGGTTTAAATTTCGGAATACAGGTTTTCGTTTTCCATAATTAAACGAGAGGTTGTTTATTGATATCATATACTGTATTAGTTTAATAGTACACTACAAATATAATACAATAGGTTTAGTAAAAACAAATTGTGGAGATTGAAAATGGAGGAATGGTTTTTTTATATGATAAATGGTGGAGGAATAATATTTATTTAATCTCCTCAAAATAATAGAAGGATGTGCTATTAAGACTAAAATGGAGCATCTCTTATTAAAAAATATAATGCAATAAACTTATTACGAATCATCTAAAACTTCAAACGCTATGCAAACACAAGCACACACATTACCAGCAATTTTATCATTTTTTATTCCAGGCTTAGGTCAGTTAGTCAAAGGACAAATTATCAAAGCAATTATTATATGGGTAATAGCTGGGGTAGTCTCTTTCTTTTTCTGGTGGACATATATCATTCCATTTATTGTTTGGGCTTGGAATGTTTATGATGCTTATACTGATAATTAATCCCTTTATAGATGAGTTATGGCAAATTTAAAATCATAAAAAGCGGTCAAAATTAGTTTTTTGACCGCTTTATGATTTGGGGGCAATGCCTATTATTACATTGTGTATCAAAAACAAAATTACCTTAACAAAATTACCTTTCTATTAGCAGGTGACTTAAGTCCTATTGATTACCCACATCTTTTAAAAAGTTGAAATGAAGATGTAATTATTGATAAAATTGGTTCAAATAGACTTAAATCGGCTTTCAAATCGAGCTTTGGTCACCTCATGTCACAGCCTGAATACGTGAAGTTCTTATTCCTAGCGAGGGACTTAAGTCCCTCGCTAGGAATAAGAACTTGATTATTAGTTATTTATATACTTGTGGATAATCACTAGGACTTAAGTCAACAGCTAATAGAAAGGTGATTCACCTATACAAGTCTAAAAACTTTGTTATTTAAGAGAACATTCTTGATAACTCACGTTTTACATTCCCTTCGCTACCTCCGCTACTTTATTCCATACCCTAAACACATTCTTATAACAAATCTTTTCAATATCCTTTTCGGTATAACCTCTTTTTAATAATACATAAATCAGATTAGGCAATTGCGAACAATCTTTTAAACCGTCAGGCAGGGTTGGACCTACACCATCGAAATCAGAACCTAGTCCTACGTAATCTATCCCTGCAATTTTCTTTACGTGGTCAATGTGGTCGGCTACTCTTTCCACATTCGTTAGTGGTGTTGGATGAAGTTTGTCATAATCCGCCTCATAAGCTTTAGCAGCCGAATCTTTAGGAACTAAATTATGCTCTTTTTGCCATTGACGTAAATGCGTTCTTTTGGTTTCGTAAGTTTTGTTAGAGACAGAATCCAAGAACATCGAAGAGTAGTTAATCATAATCACGCCTCCTTTTTTAGCCATTGCCTTTATCAGGTTATCTGGGGCATTTCTAATAAAACCAGGGGTAAAAGTTCTACAGGAAGAATGAGAAGCAATGACAGGGGCTTTGGAAAGCGCTACAACCTGAGCAAAAGTTTCATCAGAAATATGCGAACAGTCGAGCATAATACCCAATCGATTCATTTCTCTGACCACTTGTCTACCAATTGGGCTCAATCCTCGCCACGTATTAGTAGTGTCATACGAGGTATCACAAATAAAATTATCTTCCCCATGGCAAAGCGTAATGTAGCGTATACCTCTATCATAAAAATACTGCAAATTCGCCAAGTTGCTTTCTACAGGCGAACCGTTTTCCATCCCCATTGGCAATGAAATCAAGCCTTTTTTAAAGTTGGCTTCTATATCAGCAGGAGATTTTGCCAGGGCAAATTTATCAGGGTATTGTTTTACCAAATTCTCGACCATATCAATCAGGGAATCTGCTAAGGCTTTTGAAAATCCTTTTTTACGTTGTAAATCCGCAGGTACGTAAATAGACATAAAAGGAGCTGTTAAACCACCTTTTTTAGCACGGACATAATCAAAATCTCCGCCAGCTGTTTGTACGGAAACATCTTCCATCTTGGCGTGGAGGCGATAGGGCAAGTCTACATGCCCATCAACGATGATGTATTTATGGGCCAACTCATCCGCTTTTTTGCGAAGTAAAGCCTCTTTATCATCTGTTCGATGTATCGTTGGGACATGCGTGATTTTCTTCTTTGGCTTTCCAAATGATATTCCCTGAGTCAATATCAAAAAAGTGAACAAAGCAATTGAAAAGTAGTTTTTTAGCATCATATTGTCGTGAAGGTTTTATTATTAAATCTACTCAATTTTTACAGAATTATCAGTAATTTGCACGGATAAAGCACTAAAAATTATTGAATATTTGGGCTTTAATCCAGCAATCCATTTTTATAAATATGAAAAAATATGCATTACTTTCGGTTGGTGAGCTCTTGGCCGACTTTATTGGTACGGAAATACAAGAAAGTATTCTTGAAACTTCTACTTTCGAACGGTTTCAGGGGGGAAGTCCCGCTAATATGGCTGCCAATATGGCTCGTTTAGGGATGAATACCGCCTTGGTTTCCTGTATTGGCAACGATAATATCGGTATTTACCTAAAAACAGAAGTAGCCAAAACAGGAATTGACATCAGCCACATAGCCATTGATGATTTTCAGCCGACAAGTATTGTAGTGGTTTCTCGAACCAAAGGCACGCCAGATTTTATTGCCTATCGTACGGCAGACCGTATGCTTCAACCAGAGCATATACCTGATAGTTTATTAGAAGCCTCCACTATTTTTCATACTACTTGTTTTGCATTGAGCCAAGACCCTGCCCAAACTACTATTGTGGATGCTGCCAAACGAGCAAATGCACTTCATTGTAAAGTTAGTTTAGATGCTAATTATGCCATACAAATTTGGCCAGATAGAAAACAGGCTTGGGAAACTATTTCAGCCTATTGCTCACATGATGCTTTGGTAAAATTAAGCGAAGATGATGCCGAAAGAATATACGGACATAAAGTATCAGAAGCACAAATCCTGCAAGATTTTCATGCGATGGGAGCAGAGCTAATTTGCCTAACCAAGGGCGGAGATGGCTCAATCATTTCTACTGAAAAAGGAACAAAGCAAATAACATTGGGCGTAAAACCTCTCGAAGTAGTGGATGCAACAGGAGCGGGTGATGCGTATTGGGCAGGCTTTCTGACAGCCTATACTGAAGGAGCTAGTCCAGAAAATTGTGCAAATGCTGGGGCTAATTTAGCAGCTTTAAAACTGGTAACTAAAGGGCCGTTGCCTGCGAAGGTGGATAAGGGGATTTTGTATGTGTAGCTAAATCAATCAGATTCTACAACTTTTTAAAAAGTTGTAGAATCTAGTCTTTATACTTTGGAAACTAGATTTCTGCAAGTACTTCTTTAAACTCAACTGTTTTAATTCTTGTGACTAAAGGGAATGATATTTTTTCTAAAATGTTAAAATGATTATCTTCTGAAACAAGATAATGGGCATTAGCTGCTACTGCACAATCAAAAAATTTATTATCATCAGGGTCTTGTTCTATGGCATTCCATTCATAAAAACGAATAATTTGAATTACGTTTTTACTCATCATTATCTGTGTTAAGGTGTTTTCTGCATCTTTTACTGAAAAAAACCTTTCAATAATTTCAGCATATTCATCTAATATGTCAGTAGTAACACATAACTGGTATTTTTCTTGTAAAAAGGCTTACCAAACCCAATGAAATGGAGATTTTCTAGAAATACTTGCTACTAAAACATTGGTATCTAAAACAATTCTGAGCATATTAACGTGCTTTTCGGTCGTGCCCTTTTAATATTTTCTCAAAATCTTCATCAGTATATTCTTTATTAGCAACAGATTCATCCAAATACTTTTGCATCTTTTGATGATTAAAGTCAATTAATAATTGCTTTAACTCATCCAAATCTTGCTCATCATATTGTTCTTTTACCACTTGTAAAACTAGCATCTGAGCTTGAGTTAAGGGAGTTTTTAGGGAGTTTCTCATTGCTTTTCCGTTTTTACAAATATAACTGTTTTAGAGGGCTTTCTAAGCTTAAAATAAGTTATTGATTTTTGAGAAGCATTTAATGTATATCTGGTATTTCTCAAACTTCAGATTAGACAACTTTTCAAAAGTTGTCTAATCTTGGCAAATCTAAGCTCAATAAACCTACCCAATATAATAAAGTAAAGCTTCTTTCATTTCGCTGGCCGAAACTGAAATGTCATAAGTACATTTACCAATTCCTTCTAATAACGAAAATCTAATTTCTTTGCCTTTATTCTTTTTGTCTTGTGCTGTTAATGCAATAATCTCTTCTAGTTCACTTTCTTTGATGGTCGCTTTTCCGTACACAGCAAAGATAAATTCCTCAATTTTTTCCAATGATTGTTGGTCAATCATGCCTCTTTTGAAAGAAATATACGCTTCACAAATCATTCCTGCTGCAATGGCTTCACCATGTAGTAAGTGCAATTTGGGCTTGCCTAAATAAAACGTTTCGATGGCATGCCCCAACGTATGACCAAAATTCAATATTTTTCTTAATCCTTTTTCAGTAGGATCTGCTGCTACTACTGCCTCTTTGATGGCTACAGAATGTGCAATTAAGTCAGCAAAGTTCTGTTCTTCAAAATCTATTTTTCTAATTTCATTCCATTTGTCAGCATCTTGTATCAAACAATGTTTGATAATTTCACCAAAACCCGAACGAAGCTCTTGCTTAGGTAAAGTTTTCAAGAAAACGGGGTCAATCAGAACGGCATTAGGTATTTTAAATACTCCAATATGGTTTTTTAATCCTTGAAAATCAATCCCAAGTTTTCCACCAACACTAGCATCTACTTGTGACAATAAAGTTGTTGGAATTTGAATAAAATCAATACCACGTTTATAAGTAGCTGCACAAAATCCCCCCATGTCTCCAATTACGCCACCACCCACATTGATTACTAAACTATGCCTGTCTAAAGATTGATTCGTTAGTCCTTCCCAAATAACCTCGCAAGTACTTAAATTCTTATTGGCTTCACCCGATTTTATTTTTGTTAGCTGATGCTTAGGTAATAGAGGCTTAATGATAGGATAGCAATTACGATGCGTTTTTTCATCGACAATCACATGAATTTTGGTGTATTGGTTTTCAGCCAGAAATGCTGGGAGACTTTCGGTAATATTGGAAATAATGACAGACATTTTTGATTTTGATTAACGTTTGAGTTGCCCTTCTGGAAGCACAAGGCTAGTCCACATAAAATATGGCTACAAAATTAATCAATTATTTTCCATCAAGACTTACCTTTTTTATTTATAGGATGTATTTTACCAAATCATGATAAGGTTTCAATAATTCGTGGCTCGGCGAAAGTTCGGTAATCAAGTAATCTATTTCATTTAAAGTACACACACGCAACCGCAAATCAGAATTTAGTTTTTCTGAAATAGTAGTAGCCACTACTTGTCTTGATGATTTTATCATCGCCTTTTTAACCTGTACTACCTCATAGTCTGAATCACTGATTCCTTCGGGGTCGAAGCCATTAATACCCAAAACGCATAAATCAGCTTTGATGTCATTAATTTTACTGACAACCTCACCTCCGACGCTGATTTTAGAGATATTGGAGATTTTCCCCCCTAAAAAAATTACTTCTACATTCGGATGTTCGGCTAATTCCAAAGAGATTAGTGGGCTTACGGTAAAGAATGTCACATGCAAATTATTAGGCAACTGATTCGCAATGGCTCGCATAGTAGTTCCTCCGCTGGTCAGGATAGTCATTCCATCCTTGATTAGCTTAATCATTTTAGTAGCAATTACCTTCTTTTGGTCATAAGCATACGTATCCGCTTGGGTAGCCGAAACATTATATGATTTTGATAAAGCACCACCATGCACCTTTACAATTTTATTGTCGGTAGCCAATTCATTCAAATCACGACGAATAGTGTCTTCTGAAACATTCAGAATTAAACTGAGGTCGGAAGAAAGTATTTTATTATGAAGATTAATCTGGTGGATTATTTGTAACTGCCTTTCCTTTTTTAACAAAACTTTACTTTCTAAAATACTCATGCGTTTTTTTGCGGGTTTTTGATTGAATTTTTGAAAATTAAACAGAAATAAGTTGAAATTTTACGATAAAAATAATGATTTTTGAATTATTTTATTATTTTTGTTAAAAAGTAATTTTAATTATTGCATGAATTCGCCTACTATTTTACTTTTATTGCGGATAAAGATGCATAAAAAGGCATTTAACTCTTCACTCAACCCCCAAAAAATCAAATGAAAAAACATTTCCTATCTACTTTGCTTGGGCTGTTTGTCATGATGTTCTCATTGAACGCTTTGGCACAATCCATTGTCGTAAAGGGTAAAGTTTTGGATGAGAGTAACGAACCCTTAATTGGCGCTTCTGTCATCTTAAAAGGTACTCAAATTGGTACTGCTACGAATGTTAATGGTGAATTTACGTTAAATGTCAACGTAAAAAGCGGAAGTTATGATTTTGAATTTCGTTCGGTAGGTTTTCGTTCGGTCATCAAAAAAGTAATTATTGGCAAAGAAAGCCCAATCGTATTGTCGGTTCAATTACCAACAGATGCACTTGGACTAGATGAAGTAATTGTAACGGGTACGTCAGTAGCCACTAGCAAAAAACAATTGGGTAATGCCGTTACTTCATTAAAAGCATCAGATTTACAATATTCAGCAGCTACTTCTATTGACCAAGCTTTGTCTGGTAAAATTGCTGGAGCACAAATTACACAAAATTCTGGAAACCCAGCAGGGGGTATCAGTGTTCGTTTACGTGGGCCAAGTACAATTGTGGGTTCTTCTGATCCTTTATATATTGTAGATGGTGTAATTGTAAACAATGATTCACGTGAACTATTGGATTTAGGAGGGTATGCTCAAAACCGTTTGGTTGATTTAAACCCAAATGATATTGAAAGAATTGAGGTGATTAAAGGTGCTGCTGCTGCTGCCATTTATGGTTCAAGAGCCAGCAACGGGGTTGTTCAGATTTTTACCAAAAAAGGAAAAGATGGCAAAGCAAGCGTTAGTTTCTCCTCTACTTTCAGAGTAAGTGAAGTCCGCAAGACCTTGCCTTATAATACTTATGGAAAAACTTTCGTCAATACTGTTACAACAGATTTAACACAAACAGATGTAACACGTTATGATTTCCAGAAAGACATTTTCCGTCAAGCAGTAGGAAACGAGCAGTATTTGTCAGTTTCTGGCGGTAATCAAAATTCTAATTATTTCTTCTCTGGCTCGATGTTCCAGAATCAAGGTATTGTTAAAAGCTCTGATTTTAATCGTGCCAATGTAAGAATGAGAATTGGCCAGCATTTGAACAAATGGGCAAGCCTTACCATAGGTGGAAATTATACTTATAGTAGCTCAAATGAAATTCCGAACGGAGGTATCAACGAAGCCTACGGAGCTTTAACAGGATTTATCTTCTCGAATAACTTTGTGAATCCTGCTAAAAATGAAACAACAGGCGCTTATCCATCTACAGCTCCAACCGCAGTAGTTCGTAGAACAAACCCTTTGGAAGCTATCGACCGTTTCAAGTTTAAACAAAGTACTTCTCGTTTTACGGGTGATGTACAATTAAACCTTACGCCAGTAGAAGGACTAGGGATTGACTATACCTTTGGTTTAGATACTTATACACAATTGGGTACTGCTTATATTCCTCCAGTAAACACTACGCCAAGTTATGATGCTGGTTTGTCTCGTCGTGCTGATGCCAATGTGTTACAACTGAATAATGATTTGAATATTCGTTACCAAACTAAAATAGGTGACCTTATCGAGTCTACTACTGGTGTAGGTGGAACTATTCAATACGACCGTTCGCAGACTACTTCTATCAATGCACAACAATTGGGTATTTTTGGAGAAACCGTTAACAATGGTGCTTTGATAGTAGCAGGGGAAAGTCGTGCAGAGAGAGCTTTCGCAGGTGTTTTTGTACAACAAACTTTTGGAATTGCTAATAAATTATATTTGACAGGGGCTGGTCGTTGGGATGCTGCCTCAGTATATGGTATCGATAATCGTTGGCAGTTTTATCCTAAAGCAAGTGCTTCATACGTAATATCTAATGAAGAATTCTGGAAAAATAGCTTAGAGGATATTTTACCCAACTTTAAAGTAAGAGCGGCTTGGGGACAAGCAGGTAACTTAACAGCCATTGGTGCTTACGACCGCTTTACAAACTATTCACCCGTTACGACAGGTGGTTTAAATGGTTATTTAGCTCCATTAACTTTAGGAAACTTTACAGTAAAACCTGAAAGACAAACGGAATTAGAAATCGGTACAGATTTCAGTTTATTGAAAGACCGTATCGGGGTAGAATTTACTTATTACAACAAAGAAGTAAAAGACCTAATTCTGAACCGTACATTAGCGCCAACTACTGGTTATAACAACCGTTTTGTAAACATCGGTACGATGACTAACAAAGGTTTTGAAGTAATGGTACGTGCTATTCCGATTCAAAATAAAAATGTAAAATGGACTACTACTATCACTTACACACAAAATAAAAACGTAATTGATGGGGTAGAAGGCAACGGAGTACTACCATTTGCAGGTGGATTCAGCCAAGTGGCAGCCGTAAATGGTTATTCGCTAGGTGCTTTTTATTCAACATTCTTCGCACGTAAACCAGATGGCACTTTATTATTAACTCCAGGAGGTTTACCTCAACGTGAAAGAGGAACACAATTAGCCAATGGTCAATATACAATTGGTAGAGATGCTAGTGGACAACCAAGCGGTGCTATTTTAAGTAAAGTAATTGGTAATCCAAACCCTACTGCGGTGTATTCATTCATCAATGAAGTAGAATACAAGAAATTCACTTTCCGTTTGCAGTTGGATGCTATGCAAGGCTTTGATGTATTTAACTTTACTCGTAGAGTTGGCGAACGTGATTTATATGGTGGCTTGGCAGGTTATGAACCAGAATTAAAAGGGCAAGTGCCAAAAGGTACAAGTGCTGCCTTGTTTAGTATTTTCGAAAATTATATCGAAAAAGGTTCTTTCGTAAAAGTAAGAGAAGTCTCTATTTCGTATATGGCTACTCCTAAAGCGTTGGGCTTGAAAAACATCCGTATTTTATTGGCTGGCCGTAACTTATTATCATTCGATAACTACAGTGGTTACGACCCAGAAGTAAACGCCGCAGGGCAGTCTAATGCTGTGCGTGGTTTCGACTTTGTGGAGGTACCTATCCCACGCCAATACTCTATTGGTTTAACAGCTAATTTTTAGGGAATCAATGAATTTTAAAATGTTTAATTAGGATAAAGTTTTAACAAATTGACCAACTCATTCTAAAAATAGATTATTCATTTTTAATTAAGAATAGACGATGAAACTCAAGATAAAAATATTTACAACCAGCCTTTTAGTCGCTTCAAGTATGATGCTGACTAACTGTAGCATGGACATTAAGAATCCGAACGGCCCAACAGACGCTCAGATTTTATCAACACGTGACGGACTTATTACTTTAAGTGTGGGGTTACGTCAGAATTATTCAACTACAGCATTGAGTGCCTTGATTTTAACCCCTGGCACTACATCACGCGAAATCAAAGGAATTACCACTTTTACAAACATCATTGAAATAGAGGCAGGCGGAACCGCTTTGCCTACATTCAATGGTAACGTATTAGGGGTATGGTCTAGAATGTTTCGTATCATGGGCATGGCTGATGATATTATTGCAAGTGCTCCTGGAGCTTTAGCAAGTGATGCTGCCCTTAAAAGTGGTATTGTAGCCCATGCTAATTTATTCAAAGCAATGGCATTAGGTGGTTTAGCAACTTCTTTTGAAAAACTGCCTTTACAAACAGATAAATTAGGACAAGCCATTTATTCTGACCGTACAGAAGCATTAAAACTGGCAGTAAAATTATTAGATGAAGCTGTGACAATGGTGTCGACGACAGCCCCTTCGGCTGAGTTTAGAACAAAAGTAACAGGAGCAGACTTTGACCTTATTAATACCATTCAAGCTTATCGTGCAAGATATAACATAATGCTTGGCAACTTTGATGCAGCCATCGCAGCCGCTAATGCGGTGGACTTGTCAAAGAAGTCTTCATTTGTTTTTTCTTCACAAAGTCAGAACCCAATTTATACAGCTACGCAAATCAGCAAAGATTATGCTCCGCGTGATAACTTTGGTTTACCTACAGCTTTGGTTGATGCTGACGACAAGCGTTTGGCTTTCTATTTAGCTACGCCAGATGTAGTAGTAGGAGGGGAGAAGTTAAAAAGACTCGTAGGCTTTTTTGATGCCGTTGATCGTCCTATTCCAGTGTATTTGCCAGATGAAATGCGTTTAATCAGAGCAGAAGCTAATCTTAGAAAAGCTACTCCAGACCTTGTAACAGCCTTAGCTGATATCAATGCCGTAAGAACACAGGCATCTGGCGATGCTTTTGGCGTAAATGCAGGCTTATCAGCTTATACTGGCGCTGTAACAAAAGATGCTTTATTAATTGAAGTATATAAACAACGTTCTGCCGAGTTGTTTATGACAGGATTAAGATTAGAAGACAGTCGCCGTTTTGGAAGACCTGCTCCACCAGCAAGTTTGATAGAACGTACTCGTAATTTCTATCCCTATCCTGACCAAGAAAGGTTGACGAACCCAAATACGCCAACCGACCCAAGTATTTAATCATCATAAACTAATATATGCCAGATAATAGGGCAAGCGAAAGCTTGCCCTTTATTGTTTTATTAATATTTATTAAAACTATTCCATGTTTTTAATGTATATTTATTTAGTGTTAACTATTTTTTCAATCAAGCTCACCGTAAATTATTACACTTAACAAAATTAGCTTATCATACCAATACCTAGGAACTAAAAAAATCTATAGCCTTCCTTCATCAGCTTGATAGAAGAATGGATTAAAATTGAATATGGATAAAGACCAAACTGAAGGAGAAAGGCTTAAAGAAGTACGTCGTTTTTTAGAATTGGATTTTAGTAAATCATCAGATTTGCAGGATATTGTAGACTTAGCCGCACAGGTTTGTGATAAACCTGTAGCACTTATTACGCTTTTGGATGAGAAAGTAAGCTGGGTAAAAGTAAGGTCTGGTCGTGCGTTTGATGTGGTGCCTAGAGAAACCTCATTTTGCAAATTCGGTATTGAACAAGACGATATTCTGGTAATTCCAGATGCTTCAAAAGATAAACGTTTTGATAAAAACCCTTTGGTGCAGTCAGACCCTAATATAAGATTTTATGCAGCAGCCCCCTTGATTTTAAATAACGGACTTAAACTAGGAACATTATGCTTGTTTGATTCAAAACCTAGTGAAATTAATTTCATACAAGAAAAGGCTTTAGCTGTACTTTCAAGGCAAGTAATGTACCTTATGGAATTAAAATTAGGGCAATTATTACTAAAAAAACAATTAGAACAAACAGAAGCCAGAAATGAATCCTTAAGGAAGATAGCTGTCATGCAATCTCATGAAATTAGACATCCACTTACGTCAATTATGAGTTTAGTTCAGTTAATTAAAGATAAGCTATACGCCGTAGATGAACATTGGTTAAGCATGATGATTGAAGCAACAAACACTTTAGATAATAGAATAAAGGCTATCGTTAAAGAAACTACTGCTGATAGAAAATAATATTGTACATCAAGATATTTTCAAGGGCAACTAAAGATGTAATAAAAGAATATAAACAATAATAAAAGACCGTTAGGGCTTTTTCCTAACGGTCTTTTGTCTAACGCCTTGTTTCTAAATTTCCTAACAATCTTTTGTCTAGCGTCTTGTTTCTAAAAACTACTCTACAGTAACAGACTTAGCCAAGTTTCTAGGTTGGTCTACATTACAGCCTCTTAATACCGCAATATGATACGATAATAGTTGCAATGGAATAGTTGCCACCAGAGGAATCAAAGCCTCGTGCATAGCAGGGATTTCGATGGTATAATCTGCCATAGTTGGAATCAATTTATCGCCTTCTGTTACAATGGCAATTACTTTCCCTTTTCTAGCTTTTACTTCTTGAATATTCGATACTACCTTTTCGTAAGAGCTATCTTTTGTAGCAATAAATACAACAGGCATTTCTTCGTCAATCAAAGCAATAGGGCCATGTTTCATCTCAGCAGCAGGATAACCTTCTGCATGGATATAGGAGATTTCTTTCAATTTCAACGCCCCTTCTAATGCTACAGGAAAGTTATAGCCACGACCAAGATAAATAAAGTTACGCGAGTCTTTAAACTGCTCGGCAATTACTTTGATTTTCTCATCTGTTTTCAGAACAGTTTCTATTTTAAAAGGAATACGTTCTAATTCAAACAACAATCTTCTGAAAGTGTCTTCGTGTAAAGTTCCTTTTTTGCGAGCAACGGCAATGGCCATCATCGCCAGCACTGTTACTTGTGCTGTAAAGGCTTTGGTAGAAGCCACACCGATTTCAGGCCCAGCATGCGTATAAGCACCTGCATGGGTAGCTCTTGGAATAGACGACCCTACTACATTACAAACACCAATGATGGTTGCCCCTTTAGACTTTGCCAGTTCAATCGCTGCTAGGGTGTCGGCTGTTTCTCCTGACTGCGAAATAGCAATCACAAAATCGCCTTCTTTGATGATCGGGTTACGATAACGGAATTCAGAAGCATATTCTACTTCTACGTTAATACGTGCCAATTCTTCAAAAATATATTCTGCTACTAAACCAGCATGCCATGATGTACCACAGGCTACTATCACGATTCGCTTAGTCTTCGCTAATTTTTCAACATAATCACGTAAACCGCCCAATACTAAAAGTCCACTATCAGCATTCACACGACCACGCATACAGTCGGCTACCGAACGAGGTTGCTCATAGATTTCTTTGAGCATAAAGTGTTCGTAACCACCTTTTTCAATCGCTTCAAGCTCTAATTCTACCGTTTGGATATAAGGTGATTGAAGGATATTATCAACGTTTTTCACTGTTAATTCTCCATCACGCACTACTGCCAATTCATAATCATTCAAATAAATTACTTCGTTGGTATATTCTATAATCGGCGTAGCATCTGAAGCAAAAAAGAATTCACTATCACCTACACCAATTACTAACGGAGAGCCTTTGCGGGCAGCAATTAATTGAGAAGGATTAGTAGCATCCATAATAACGATAGCATAGGCACCTACTACCTCTTTCATTGCCAAACGAACAGCTTCTTCAAGCAAACAGCCTGTATTTACTTGTATATCTTCAATAAAATGGATGAATACCTCTGAATCTGTATCAGAATAAAAAATATGACCTTTCTTGAGAAGGTTTTTCTTGATAGAAGAATAATTTTCTATGATACCATTGTGAATAATGGCTAAGTTTTGGGAAGCAGAGTAATGTGGATGGGCATTTACGTCGTTTGGTTCGCCGTGGGTTGCCCAGCGTGTATGCCCTATACCAATGTTACTATGAAGGTTTTCGTTTTTAAGGGCTTCTTCAAGGTCTTTTACCTTTCCTTTCTTTTTGTAAACATTTAGTCCATCGTTCAATAAAGCAATACCCGAACTATCATATCCACGGTATTCTAAACGTTTTAATCCCTTGATAATTAAAGGATAGGCTTCACGATGCCCAATATAAGCCACAATGCCACACATATATTTATAGTTTAATTGGTTATCACTATTGCTCCTTAATTAATTATTTAAATCATTAATCTGGTTACAGAAGAAATAGTCAGTAATATATTGCCACAAAAATAGAGCGGAGAATCCATATTATGGTTCTCCGCTCCAGAATAATTTCAAGAAATTACAGATTATTTTGTAACGTAAGTATAATAGACTTTTAGCTTGATGTTATTACGGTCGAAAATCGCACGTGTAACATCAGGGTTTAGTACACTTTTTCCTAAGGCAGGACCCCTTGCGCCAGTAGTAGAATTTGTTGCAAATAGCGTAGGAGTAATAATCCAACCATTACTATTTTTTCTACCCGCTAAAATGTTTTGTAAAGAACTCGTCACATTAAAGGAATACTCATTTGTCCTGCTTGCGTAAGATGCTGTCGTACCTTCACCCAATACAAAAGAAAAACTGCCTTCACCCGTCGTTGTTGTTCTGAGTGGTCTATTGGCAGGCGTTGTTTCTACTAGTATCAAATCAGTTGGATAAGTATATCCCGCTGGATTACCTTTTGGCTCAAGAATTAATTGAGCTTTGTTGATAGCGATGTCTTTATTATTTTTTAGTTTCAATAAACTTGGGAATTTCACTTTTATCCCAACTCCTGTACCCGACTGTAAATAAGCTTCATTATTAGTCTGGCTACTTGGTAAAATATCAGTTGCCTTAGTTAACTTACTGATTGTTGTACCAGTACGAGTAGGCGTTATTTTATTGAATCTTGCATTAAAGCTAGTCCCGTCAGCATTTGTAATAGCCACATAAAAATTATTAGATTTTGTGGTATCAACCGTCAGGGTACTATCCGCTGTATTGGCTGTATTTCTTATAGTATAGGTATATTTATAGTGATAATAAAGTTGCATTTGAACTCCTCCAGACGAGAAACCAACGATTGCTGCATTATTATTACTTTCCGAAACCAGTGCTAAGCCCCTTACAACTTCTTTGAACCCAGTACCTACTAATGCTTCAGTTTTAGCGATGTCTCTTTGACCTTCTAAAAATTTCACAAAAGATGGCTCGGTGATGGGTATTCTAAGCGAGTCAAATTTACCTGTTGTACCCTGAATTACTCTTTTATCTCTGATAGGGCGAATTTTTACATTATTTAATTGACCAATCGGAGTAGGATTCAACGCTGGAGCAGTACTGTTGTTATAATAAACAACGGTAGGGTCGAGGGTCGCAGTTGATGCTAATTGATATAATTTGAAACTCTGATTTTGAAGCGTATCTCCTTGAACAAAACTATAAGGTAAAATCAAACGAATAGAGTCATTTTTAGAAGGATACGTTATCCATTTTACATTACTTCTTCCAGCAGTATCAACGTTAGAACGTATGGTATCGGCTGTTAAGTTTGATATCTGGAAATAGGCTGTAGCTTGTACAGCACCCAAAGTAGGATCAATAAAACGACCAACCAAAAGATTACCTGTACTATAACTAGCGATAGAATCTAATAAAATGGTAGAAGCATCCACTGTTAAAGTATCAGTATATAATAAACCAATGTCTTCAACAAAAACATCTGAACCTACCCCTTTAGGGTCTTCGCAGGCAGACAAAATTGCTAAAAAAGAAAAGAAAACACCAAAAATGAATGCTTTACGCACTTGCCAACTCCGTGTAAATATTGTAGTAACTGTCAATACTCTCTTCTGGAACGTATTCCAATTTTTTTGCGGGTAATTCATTAAAAATAGTGTTAAATTTCTCAGATACTTCTTCTTCCATCGTAATTACGACGTCGGCATATTCTACGCCAATCTTAACAAAACCTTGATAATCTGCTGATTCTAAACTTCCCAGCATATCATCTTCAACATTCAACATTTTTACTTTGTCATATAGCCCTTCAAAAGCAAATTTATGAGCAAAGTCGTTGTTGAAAACAGAAAATACCGTTTTAGAATCTTTAAACATAGGGTCGTTTCTGTAAGTAGTCTTTAAATACAAAGGTATTAAAGCCGTCATCCAGTCGTTACAATGTACTATATCAGGAGACCATCCCAATTTCTTTACAGTTTCAAGCGCGCCTTTACAGAAAAATATTGCACGCTCGTCGTTATCTGCATAAAATCTGTCTTCTTTGTCGGTAAAAACGTACTTTCTTTGAAAATAGTCTTCGTTATCGATAAAATATACCTGTAATTTTGCCGATGGCAAAGAGGCTACTTTAATTGTTACGGGCTTATCGTCGTCACCAACTGGTACCGTAAACCCAGATAACCTTACTACTTCATGAAGTCGGTTTTTACGTTCATTAATTAACCCGAAACGAGGTACTAAGATTCTTATTTCAAACCCTTTTTCCTGCATAGCAGCAGGGAGTTTTCTAACAAAATTAGCTACTTGAGTCGTAGAGAGAAAAGGGTCAACTTCACTGGCAACGTAAAGGATACGCAATTTAGACATTGTTGTCGTTGTTAGGAGCTTTGATGTTGTTAAAAAGTGTTAAAGGGGCATAGTAGTTCATGAAGTTGATGATTTTATTGAATGAAATCTTTCGATTTCACCAAAGCAATAAATACTTATTTGCCAGAATCTAAACAACCAACATTCTTGACTGAATTACCTAAAAACTACTAAAACAAAAAGTCAAAGCAAGAAGGATTCACATAAAAATTATGCAAAAATATAAAAAAAATACGGAAATTCCACAAAAAATTGAACGTGAATGTGTTTAGAATGAATAACAACACGTATAAAGTTGTATCAATGACACAATTTTTTGTTCATTTAAACCCGAAAAATTAAAGAATAGAATATTATGCAAGTATTTTTTGAGATTAAGACTTTACAAGCATATTTACAAAATCAGCGTAAGTCAGGAAAAACAATAGGCTTTGTGCCTACCATGGGAGCCCTCCATCAAGGACATTTGTCGCTGATTGAAACCGCTAAAAGCCAAAATGATGTAGTAGTGTGTAGTATTTTCGTCAACCCCACCCAATTTAACAATCCGCACGATTTAGCGGTATATCCCCGTACATTAGAGGCTGATTGCAAAATGCTTGAAGAGGCATCTTGTGATATCGTTTTTGCTCCGAGTGCCTCAGAAATGTACCCGAGCTTACCCACCTTAAAATTTGATTTTGGTACACTTGAAAATGTAATGGAAGGAAAGTTCCGACCAGGGCATTTTAATGGCGTTGGTATCGTAGTTTCAAAATTATTTAACATTGTACAGCCAAATAAAGCGTATTTTGGACAAAAAGATTTACAGCAATGTGCCGTAATTAATTGTTTAGTCAAAGATTTAAGCTTTTCGCTTGACTTGGTGATTTGCCCTACGCAAAGAGAAACCGATGGACTGGCGATGTCTTCAAGGAATCGGAATTTAAGTGAAGAGCAACGAGTAATAGCTCCAGAGATTTATAAATCTTTATCGGCTGCTGGTGAATTACTACAAACTAAATCATCTACAGAAGTCAAACAGTTTGTAACAGCCTATTTTGAGGTAATTGAAGATATCGAATTAGAATATTTTGAGATTTCAGACTTTGAAACCTTATTGCCTATTGAGGAACTTTTGGAGGGAAAAACGGCTTTGTGTATTGCGGCTTTCTTGGGCAAAACCAGATTGATTGATAACATAATTATTTGAAATAGTCAATCATTAGGAAGCAGTAAAAATAATCTATCTTTGTAGCATAATTTTCAAAGAGTAGGTTAACACTGTTTGATATTCACGTTTATTAAAAAATTATTATGTTTCTTCATGTAATGAAATCAAAGCTCCATAGAGTAAAAATTACTCAAGCGGAGTTGAATTATGTCGGAAGTGTCACGATTGACGAGGATCTGATGGATGCCGCCAATTTGCTTGAAAATGAAAAAGTACAAATTGTAAATAATAACAATGGCGAGCGTTTTGAAACGTATGTAATTAAAGGAGAGCGTGGTTCAGGTACTGTTTGTTTGAACGGAGCCGCTGCCAGAAGAGCCCAAGTTGGCGATATTGTTATTATTATTGCTTATGCAATCATGACAGATGAGGAGGCTCGCGTGCATAAACCGAGTTTGGTCTTTCCTGATGATAACAACAGATTGGTAAATTAGTGTGTTGCTGTCTTTCTTGTTCAAATTGAGTATTGGTAAAATTACCGATTGATTATTTACCAATACTCAATTCCTATTTGTTGACTTCTCTTATGAAAAAAATACTTCAATATACCATTTCGCTAGTTTTGGCGGGAGGTTTGCTTTGGTTTGTGTTTAAAGACATCAGTTTGTCTGAAATGCTTGAAGAGTTCCGAAAAGCAGACTATAAATGGTTGATGCTTTCTGGAATTTTGGCAATCATCGCCCATGTCAGCAGAGCCCTCCGCTGGAAAATGCTAATGAAACCCCTTGGATACCGACCATCCACTTTTAATACAACCCTTGCTGTTTTTATTGGTTATTTTGCTAATTATGTCATTCCCAGAATGGGCGAAGTGTCACGATGTGGAAGTTTGAAAAAAACCGATGATATTCCTTTTGAAAAATCGTTTGGAACGGTATTGACGGAAAGAATTTTCGACGTAGTATCCTTGTTGATAGTATTATCCTTAAACTTGATTTTAGAGTTTGATAAGCTACAGCATTTTTTCATGGAACAGTTCGCTTCAAAAATATATTTGATAGTTGGGCTATTGGCGTTTTTAGCCGTGGCAGGTATTGTAGGAATCTATTTGTTTAGAAAATATCAGCAAAAATTATCAGATGTGCCTGTGCTGGGTAAAATAGTAGGCTTTTTAAATGGCTTATTGGATGGTTTGATGAGTATCAAGAAAATCGAAAAGCCGTATCTCTTTATCTTTTTATCAGCCAATATTTGGGTAATGTACTGGCTTTCGGCATATGTGCTTTTTTTTGCTATTCCCGAAACAGCGCATTTAAGTTTATTGGCTGGACTGACTGTACTAACGATGGGCTCATTTGGAATGGCTGCACCCACCCAAGGAGGCATTGGCCCTTTTCATTTTTTGGTAGGAAACGCCTTAGTGCTTTATGGCTTGCCACAAAAAGACGGTATTATTTTAGCTACTTTTATACATGGTTCGCAAATGGTTACGTTGTTAGCTTTAGGTGCACTAAGTTTCTTGATTACCTTATTTATTAAACCGAAAACTAATGACACAAGACAAAGTAGTAACCCTTAATGAAGCAATAGAACGAGCGGAAAATTGGCAAAGTGAAGGCAAAAAAATAGTTTTTACAAATGGCTGTTTTGATATCGTGCATTTAGGACATATTGATTATTTAGAAAAGGCTAGAAACCTTGGTGATAAGCTAATTTTAGGATTGAATACTGATGCATCCGTAAAGCGTTTAAAAGGCGAAAGTCGTCCTGTTGTGAATGAATATGCTCGGTCAAGAATGATGGCAGCATTTGAGTTTATTGATGCTGTAGTGCTTTTTGATGAGCCTACTCCCAAAGAGTTAATCGAAAAAGTGAAGCCCGATATTTTAGTAAAAGGGGATGATTATACGATTGAAACTATTGTAGGGGCAGATTTTGTTATAGGAAAAGGAGGGGAAGTAAAAACAATACCTTTGGTAAAAGGTTATTCTACCACTACATTAATAGAAAAAATTAAACAAATTTAATCGTTAGCTAAGTAGTAAACGGTCCGCCGTCGCGGTAGTAAATAGTGATTGGTGATTAGTGTGTCAAGGTGCTAATTATCACTTGTTTACGATAAATGAAAACATTACTTAAGTTGTATTGATTACTTAATCCACAGTAAAATAAACGAGAAGGCTATTATATAAATTAATTACAGTTTATTAATATTCAAAACTCATCACTCACAATTCATAACTTTTACTTATGATAGGCATATATTTAATTACCTTAGTTTTTGCAGGAATTGGAATGTTCGTGCAATGGAGATTAAAAAGTAAATTTCAACAGTATTCAGAAATTGGTTTGGCGAATGGATTATCTGGACAAGAGATTGCAGATAAGATGTTGCGTGATAATGGGATTTATGATGTAAGAATTATTTCTGTAGAAGGACAATTAACCGACCATTATAATCCAGCAGACAAAACTGTCAATTTAAGTCCTGATGTATTTTATGGCAGAAGTGCTTCAGCAGCGGCAGTAGCAGCCCACGAATGTGGACACGCTGTTCAGCATGCTAAGGCTTATTCTATGTTACAGTTTCGTAGTGCTATGGTGCCAGTATTGAGCATTGCTAACAACTTTATGCCCATAGCATTAATGATTGGGATGATGCTTTTGTATTCTACGGGTAATAAATTAGTATTGACGATTGGCGTGGCGATGTTCGCACTAGCTACTTTATTCAGCTTTATTACGTTACCTGTAGAGTTTGATGCTTCAAGAAGAGCCTTAGCTTGGATGAGCGAACGCAATGTAGTAACCACACGCGAACACGAAATGGCAAAAGATGCTTTATGGTGGGCAGCAATGACTTACGTAGCGGCTGCTTTGGGTATGTTAGCTCAATTATTGTATTATGTGTCTTTACTCTCAGGCAGAAGGAGCGATGATTAACTAGATGATTATGAGTTAATTTACCATTAAACACGAGTCATCCTGAATTTTAAAGTCACAAAAAAAGCGGTCGAAATTAGTTTTTCGACCGCTTTTTTATTTATAAACACAGATTGTAGTTCCGTTAGGAACACTATATCGGCGGCCGTCGTTGCGGTAGAAGCATCCTGTTGTTAAACCTCTCCAATCCCCATCGGGGCGGTATATATCGCCCCGATGGGGCTTGGTTGGTGAGAGAATGTTGTTTACAATATGACTACCAATATACCGCCTCTATGAGGCTATTTTGTCAACTTTCCTATTCCTTATTCTAAGAAATTTTACTTAGCAAGTTTACTATTTTTATAACCATACATAAAATAGATAACCAAACCGATAGCAAGCCAGATTAAGAAGATTGTCCAGTTAGTAATGCCTAATTCAGTCATTAAATAAAGGTTCGTCAGAATCCCTAAAACTGGTAAAATCGAGAATTTGTGCATATAAGCAAGTACTGCTAAACCAGCCCACACTAACCAGAAAACAATTAAAAGTGGTTTGGTTTCAAGCTCAGAGAAGAAAACATTATTATTAATAGTAAAAGCCAGTGCAATAATTAATAGCGGACCAACGATAAACTGCCCATTCAAATAAGGAATTTTGAATTTAGCATCTTTAGATAAACCTTGATAATCTAAATATAGCACGCCTCCACAAACCAAAATAAAGGCAAAGAATGTCCCTACACTGGTTAAGTCAACAAAGAAGCCCATATCCAAAAATAAAGAAGGGACTGCTACTACAAAGCCTGTAACGATGGTAGCGAAACTTGGCGTTTTGAATTTAGGGTGAATTTTAGAAAAACGTTTCCAAAGTAAACCATCACGACTCATAGCCATCCAGATTCTTGGTTGTCCCATTTGGTAAACCAATAAAGCACTAGTAATGGCTACTACGGCTGAAACCGAAATAATACCTGCCATGAAATTAAAATTGATTTTTTGGAAAACATACGCCAAAGGGTCATCAACTTTTAATTCAGTATAATTCACCATACCCGTCAAAACTAGCGTAATACAAACATATAATACTGCACAGATGACTAAGCAGTAAATCATCGCTCTAGGTAAATCTCGTTGTGGATTTTTACATTCCTCCGCTGTGGTAGAGATTGAATCAAAGCCGATAAAAGCAAAGAATACTGATGCTACGCCCCCTAGCACCCCCTGCACTCCATTAGGAGCAAATGGTGACCAGTTTTCGGGTTTAACATAAAATGCTCCTACTGAAATTACGAGTAGAATAACCACTAATTTTAATACAACCAAGAAATTACTAGCAGTTCTTGATTCTTTCATTCCCACATATACTAATGATGTTACGAGCATCGTAATAACCCCTGCTGGCAGGTCGATTAGCAACTTGATATTCCCTAAAACAGGTGCATGTTCATAGGCCTTTGCAGCGAATATATCACTATCAGTTTGTTTAGCAGTAACATCTAGGCTAGCCAAAAATGCCTTATGAGCAGTACCATAATCTATCGTCAAGTAATCTGGAAAGTTTATGCCAAAACCATGAAGCATACCTACGAAGTATTCAGACCATGAGATCGCTACTACCATATTAGATACAGCATATTCCAGAATCAATGCCCAACCGATAATCCATGCGAAAATTTCGCCAAATGAAACATAAGCATACGTATAGGCACTTCCTGAAACAGGCACCATTGAAGCAAATTGTGCGTAGCAGAGTGCTGTGAAAATACAAGCAATAGAAACGAAGACAAAAAGTAATGAAACGGCTGGGCCGCCCTCAAAGCTTGCTCTACCAATTGTACTAAAAATACCAGCCCCGATGATGGCTGCAATACCGAATGAAGTAAGGTCTCTGACACCAAGAATCTTCACTAATCCCCCCCCATGTGAGTCTTCGCTTTGTTGTAAAACGTTATTAATAGATTTGCGTCTGAAAATAGAATTGTCTGACATTTAGTTTGAAGTTAAGTATTTGCCATTGAAAATATTCTTAAATCTAAACAAGTAAATTGATAATGCCATAAATAATTAAGATAGATTCGTATTTCAAAAAATCAAATTATCTTTGCATTTAGATCATTGTAGTATTTCAAGGTTATTTGAAATATAATCAATTCTCATGAACCCAGTCTGTTATAAGCTTGAAGAAATAAGTGAAATTTCAATCTTAAAAATTGAAGCACTTTGCTCTAAAATAGCTAAAATTCCTTTATGAATCAAATCGCAGTAGTCATTTTAAATTATAATGGTCAAAAACATTTAGCTGATTTTTTACCCTCTGTTATAAAATACTCATCTTGTGCTACAATATACATTGCAGACAATGCTTCTACAGATGCTTCGCTGGCATTATTAAAAACTGAATTTCCAACAGTTAATATTATTGAGCTTACCGAAAATCATGGCTTTGCACAGGGGTATAACGAAGCATTGGCGTTGGTTGAAGCGGAGTATTATGTATTACTGAATTCTGATGTCGAAGTGACTCCGCATTGGATTGAGCCCATTATTGAATTGATGAATAATGATAAGACTATTGCGGCTTGTCAACCTAAAATAAAGGCTTATGACCAAAAAAGTCATTTTGAATATGCAGGAGCTGCAGGAGGGTTTATCGACCATCTGGGCTATCCCTTCTGCCGAGGAAGAATTTTTCAGGAAATAGAAGAAGACTTAGGGCAATACAACGATAACAAAGAAGTATTTTGGGCTACGGGTGCGTGTATGTTCGTAAGGGCAGATGTATTTCATCAGGTAGGGGGCTTTGACGGAGACTTTTTTGCACACATGGAAGAAATCGACCTTTGTTGGCGTATACATCATGCTGGCTATAAAGTATATACTTGCGGTACTTCTGAAGTATTTCATGTAGGCGGAGGCACTTTACACAAATCGAACCCTTATAAAACTTTTCTGAATTTCAGAAACGGTTTGGCAATGTTGTATAAAAATCATCCAGAAGAAGGCTTTGCATTTGCTATCTTAACCAGATTAGTACTAGATGGCGTGGCTGGAATAAAGTTTTTGTTTTTTGATACGTGGCAAGACTGTTGGGCTGTGGCAAGAGCCCATTTTGATTTCTATGCTCACTATTTTAGTTGGTATAATAAACGTAAACAGCTTCAACGGAAAAAAAATATCAGCACCGTATATCGTAGAAATATAGTTTGGCAACATTTTGTTAACGATGTAAAAACATATCCAGAAATACCTCAATAGGTATTACAATTCCCAAACAGAAGGATTGTTGTATTGACGAAGATAACGACGGATATTCATCCAGAAGGCAAGTACTAAATAAAGGATTACTGGCGAACCAACAGTAATGAAAGATACATATACAAAATACAAGCGAATGCTACTGGTAGAGATACCTAATTTCTCACCAATTTTTGTACAAACCCCAAAAACGTGGTGTTCTACAGAGTATTTTAATTTTAATGTATTTGACATGGCTTTAGGTCAAAAAACTGAGTGCTAATTAATTATGCGATAAAAACTATATTAAAGTTACGTTGTTTTAATGGTTTATCAAAAAAAAATAGCGTTGTACAAAACGTATTTTTAAGAGTTATATTATTTTAATAATAATTTGTATTGAAATGGTATAATTTAATATAAATATAGTTATATTAAGTTTTTTATTTTTTAAAAAATATTTATTTAAAAATAGGAATACACAAAATTATACTTACATTTGGGTATTAATAGTAACAAGAGTGACAAGTTTTTAGTACAAAGTAATTAGTTTTCAAGAGTCCGTTGGTTCCCTTAGGTTCAATTCTCCTTGATTATCACATGCTTCGAATATCAATCTTAACTTTTATGGCTATTAATTATCAAAAGGCAGTTATGATGCTTTTGGATAACTATTTGTATCATTATCAAACATTCTTTTTTACGTCATGCAAACAGGAACAGTTAAATTTTTTAATGAAAGCAAAGGCTTCGGCTTTATAGTTGACAGTGAAAGTGGACAAGAAATATTTGTTCACGTAACGGCATTAGGTGGAATTCATTTACGCCAAGATGACAAAGTTTCATTCGATATCGTAGAAGGTAAAAGAGGTCTTAACGCTGCCAATGTTAAGAAATTGTAGTTAGTGTAAGTGCTGTTTTAGTGGATTCAATACGAAAGAATCGTAAAATAAAGTTCAGTACAGTATTATTGTGAATAAATTTAAAGTTTTGGTTTCATTACAAATGTAGCAGAACTTATTGTAGACCTGTTTGCTATGTTGCTTGGGATTAAAATTTTAATTCTATTTAGGTTATAAATTACTTCTTAACTATTTAAATTTTAAGAGTAAAAGGCGAAAGCCGAGTTAGCGAGACAAATCTTTCTTCTTTTAGAGGATTTAAACATATTAGTTTTGCATATATTGATTACCAGTATAATCAGAACAAACCGTAGTATTTTTTATTTTTTCAATTTTTTTTATATCAATTTTTATGCAAACTGGTAAAGTTAAATTTTTCAACGAATCTAAAGGCTTTGGATTTATCGTTGATGATGAGTCTAATGAAGAAATCTTTGTTCACGTAACAGGATTATCTGGCACAACGATTCGTGAAAATGACTCTGTTTCTTTCGACGTACAAGAAGGAAAGCGTGGCTTAAATGCTGTGAATGTGAAGAGAATCTAATTTTTTTTAGATAGATAGTCATTTAAAACCCTGGCCTTTTTAGGTTGGGGTTTTTGTTTTTTATAAATTGTCGCTTTCTCATTATAAATATTTTAAGCAGATGATGGCACAAGTAGAACATATCGGAATAGCAGTAAAAGACTTGGGTATTTCTAACGAATTATTTTCTAAACTTTTGGGTGTAGCGCCATTTAAGCAAGAGGAGGTAACGTCTGAAGGAGTTATTACTTCATTTTTTCAGGTGGGACAAACCAAAATTGAATTACTGGAAGGCACTCATGAGAATAGTCCGATTACAAAGTTTATCGAGAAAAAAGGAGAAGGCATCCATCATATCGCTTTTGAAGTAGCCAATATTTATGAGGAGATGGAAAGACTAAAAGGAGAGGGCTTTACCTTGTTGAATGAAGTGCCCAAAGATGGTGCAGACAATAAATTAGTATGTTTTCTACATCCAAAAGGTACAAACTCAGTATTGGTAGAGCTTTGTCAGAGTAAAGTATAAAAAAAGATTGTACAGCTTTACAAAAGTTGTCTAATCTCAAGAGAGATAGAAAAAAAGATTCGACAACTTTTTTAAAAGTTGTCGAATCTAAAGCTCAATACTAATAACGTTTAACTTTTAATTCTTGCAAACCACCATCAAAATTAATGTTGATTTTTTTGCTAGCTTTTTCAAAATTTGGTGTTTCCCAATGTCCATTTTTTTGAATAAATCCATCAAAATCTTTAGAGTTTAGTCCACCATCAATATCTATTCTACAGCCAACAGCTTCTGGAATATTAAACTCGATAGAAGTTAAACCAGATTCTACTTGTACGTCTAAATTATCTACTTTGTCTCCTAGTTTAACATCCGTTTCAGTTACCCCAGTTTTAATAGAAAGCTTTTTGACTTTATATTCACTCAAATCGAAGTCTGCTTTGCCTGCCCCAAATTCAAAATTCATATCCCACAATACACTTGGGTTTAACTTTAAATTGATTTTGTTGTGATTATCATCGCTAAGATTAAAATGATTTTTCTTTCCTTTTAAAGCAAAAGCAATGTTTGGACTGCTAGAATCTCCTGTTTTCTTAAGCGAGATATTACCGAAATTTAAGTCAGCATCAGCTTCTACTAAATCATTTGAAGAACCATTAATGACAAACTCTGCTGCTCCACCTGTAAATTCAAATGTTGCCGATTTAACTTGTGGACTCATTGATTCTACAAGTTTTTGCTTTGTTCCTTTAAAATGATATTCCTCGTTGTCATTATCATGATCATCGTCGTCATCATCATCCAAGTCGATATGAACATCATGGTCGTTGAAAGCGTGTTCTACTTTATCTTTACAGCTCCTTACTATCACAATAGGAATAGCTATGCAAAGTAAAATAATAGTAATGACAGTAGCTGAACGACTGCTTTTGCCAATAAAAGCAACCAATCCTAAATAGATTAATAAAAGTGGCCAAAGTCTTGAGATTTCGTGCCAATTGATATTAAACCAACCAAACTCTTTCCCTAGAAATAGGAAACCAAGTAAGATTAAAAATCCTCCGGTAAAAATACTTTTTGAATTCATCGTTAAAAAGCGTTTAAGTTTTGAAGCCGTTATTAATAACCGTTTCCGTATATTCATAACGGCCTCAAAATGTCGATTTAGAAGTTAGTTTTGTCGTTATCGTTATGGAAGTTGATTTTATCTTTTTCTTTGAAGATAATATAACCACCCACACCGATTAGAATAAGAGGCCAGAATTTGCCAAAGTCAAAATCAGGAATCCATTCGTCTAATAAGAATATCGTACCTAATACTATTAAAATAATGCCCCAAACTTTGCTTGAATCCTTTTTCATGTTAGTAAATGTTGTTGAGTTAAAATTTGAATCTTCTGGAGTACTGGTTGTTTCCCACTGATGTTTCACTGGCAATGCTATCCACAAGATAATATACATCCAGAAAAAAATACCATGAGTAAATATTAAACCCAAAAATAAAAGTAATCTGACTATTGATACATCAAAGCCGAAGCGTTCTGATAGTCCAGCTGCTACACCCCCTAATTGTCCTTTTGAAGGTATGCGATAAAGTGAATCGTTCATGGTTGTTGTTGTTTAGTTTTTTTGTTTAGAGTTTTATAAAAAGCTGGTTTAAAAATAATTTTAAATAGTTCTTTTCGTTTGATGGATGAAATTTATACCGACCTTAAAGATTATCAATCTGAAAATGAATAGACGGTACATTTGACTTTATGAATGGATTTTTTTGATGGCGAGTTTTAAAATAAAAAATCCTTTGAGCATTTTTAGCCCAAAGGATTTTTAATGATGTAAGCAATAAGTTATGGCTTTTTGAGTTTGAGTTTGGCTTCTTCAACCTTTTTTTGCTGATTTACAAGCCCTTCATTCATCAATAACTGATCTTTTTTGTTTTGTTCTACTTCCATTTGAAGTCTTTCTAGCTCAAGTCTATTTTCCTCTATCTTCAATAAAAGCTTATCTTTTTCTTTTTTATTGTTTTCTATGGCTCTTGTCAGTTTGTCGGACGTCGTTACAGATTTAAGTTGTCTAGTTTTAATGTCTTCTACATTCTTTTCTTCTACCCTAACTTCTTCATGGCGTTTTAGTACCTCTACAAAATCATTCAAAATCTTTTCGGCTGCTAAATACTTTGGATGCGAGCCATTCACATATACTTCGTCACCAAAGCCTATTGAAAGAAAAATTTTACTTCTCCCTCTTTCGGCGGTAATTTTACTGACCACCATCACAGGGTCTGGTGAAATACTTGATATTCTAGCCCCTGTAATTCTAAAAACATTATTTCTGCCTACTTCTACGCTTCCATACTTGGCAAGCTCATTTTGCCAACTTTGCTTGATGTACTTATCCTCAATAGATACAGTAGTGTATACCCCCTCTTTGGTGGCTTTATCTATTTCTTGGGTTCCCGAGAATACTTGTGCACGAATACTTTGAATACTTATTAATAAAAGAAAAACTAAACACAGCTTTTTCATAAATAAAAAGAATGGTTATTATGAATGATTTGGTTAAATGCTTTTGCAAGTTAAGATGCTAAGGTTGTTTCAACAAAATAAGCCAACGTTAAATTAACCTATAATACAGATTAATTTGTAGATAATTTTAGATAGATTTATATAAAACAATCATCAGATATACCATGAAATTAAAATTACTTATCTTTTTCAGCCTCATTGCCCATTTGGCGGTGTCTCAAAATACAGATTGGTCTTTAAAAGGCTTTTCTAAACCCAAAGAAAACCCAATTTTAATGGCCGACTCTAGCTATATGTTTGCTTGTCCGATGACTAACACGTCGGTAAAATGGCAAAAAGCAGATGTTTTTAATCCCGCAGCTATTGTTAGAAACGGAAAAGTATATGTTTTATTTCGGGCAGAAGATATACCCGGCACAAAAATAGGCTTTCGTACTTCTAGGATAGGGCTAGCAGTAAGCGATGATGGCATTCATTTTACAAGAAGAAAAACACCCGTATTATTTCCTGCGAAAGACGAATTTTCTAAATACGATAATCCTGGTGGATGCGAAGACCCACGAGTTGTACAACGAGCAGATGGTACGTATGTCGTAGCGTATACTGCTTGGAATAGAGATGTAGCCAGACTTTGTATTGCAAGTTCTAAAGACTTAATTCATTGGAAAAAACATGGTCCTGCTTTTGGAAAAGCCTATGATGGAAAATTCGTGAATATATGGTCGAAGTCAGGCTCGATTGTTACTAAAATGAATAATGGTAAGATTACGGCTACTAAAATTAAGGGTAAATATTGGATGTATTGGGGAGAAAAAGGAGTCAACATAGCCACTTCCGACGATTTAATTAATTGGATACCACTAGTAGAATCAAACGGCGAATTGAAATTTGTCATGAATACCAGAGCAGGCAAGTTTGATAGCGATTTAACCGAACCCGGTCCGCCAGCGATATTGACCGATAAAGGAATCTTACTATTATACAATGGAAAGAATGCCAACGGAGAAACAAGGGATATGAAACTTCCGGCCGAAACGTATTCGGGTGGACAAGTACTTTTTGATGTCAACGACCCTACAAAAGTGATAGAAAGACTTGATGAATGTTTTATCAAACCAGATTTGCCACATGAGATGCGTGGGCAATACAAAGCTGGCACTACCTTTATTGAAGGGTTGGTCTTTTTTAAGAAAAAATGGTTTTTATATTATGGTACTGCCGATAGTATGGTGGGCGTGGCTGTAAAGAATGGTTTGTAAAATGACTCTTTTGTATCATTCATCTCTAGCGAGGGACTTAAGTCCCTCGCTAGAGATAAGGATTTAAAACTCATGTCATGACTTCCAATTAATTGGGAGCTATTATAAAACTTTCAAAGTCATGCCATGAGTGACTGAGTGATAGTCAAGTCAATCCTTCGCAAAGCGAACGATAAGATTGGTTACTTCAAAAATACAACGAGCAGGCTTTTTTTCATCTGGAACAATAATCCTAAAAGGACCTTTGCCGTTGGGTAGAGGTTTACCTTCCATTTGGTCAGCTAAAATAATTACCCTATCAGTAAAACTAGAATCTAATTCGGCTAACGAAAAAAGTACTTCATAGCCATCTGCTGCTTTTACGATAAGGTATTTACTTAGATTTTCGCCTCTTAACTGTTTGCCTAACGTAACGCCAGCCTTGCCTAATATTTCGGTTACAGGTACTCCCGAATATTTATAAACTTTTCCATCGCGGTCTTTCGTACTGGTTTCTGCACGCTTCATTTTTGATAAATCATCAGCATTTAGTGTTAAAGGAGTCAATACTTCTCCTTCTACTTTTATAAATGATTGAGCAGGTTTGGTTTGCGTCCAAGCAAAATGAGCAGTCAGGCTCATAAAAATGATGGAAAACAACAATTGTTTTTTCATGGCTAATTATCTTTTGTGTGGATTTGAAAAACGAGGGTCATTGATAAACGTCTCGTCGGTAAGCATTTGTAAAAAAGCAATCATGTCACTTTTCTCTTTAGCACTAAGGTGAATAGTGCTTCCGCCCATATTGTTAACTGTTCGTTGTAAAAAAGGACTTAGTGTGGCACTTTGCTTGATATGGTCACTATAATGGTCTAGTACTTCATTCAATGTCTTGAATCTTCCATCGTGCATATAAGGAGCCGTAAGGGCGATATTGCGAAGAGAAACCGCTCTAAATCTACCATTGTCTATCGCTAAACCAGTAAATTTTTCTCGACCAATATCGCTTGGGATACTATCTAAACCATTATTATGAAATAGCTCTGAAAACATTTTTGGTCCTGTATGGCAATGTCCACAATTAGCCCCACGTATGCCTTTTTCAGCCATCGAATTGGTAAAAAAAAGCGACATACCATTTGATTCGTCAAGCGTAGGAGTGTATTTGCCTTGTAAATAATAATCATATTTAGAGTCCGCAGAAATCAGTGTCCGCTCAAATTGTGCGATAGCTTTTACAATTTGTTCACCTGTGATGGTGTCTGTCCCAAAAACTTTTTTGAACAATGGTGGATAGAGAGTAGTCTTTTGAAGTTTACGCGCTACGTTTTCCATCGACTCGCCCATTTCATTAGGATGTGTGATAGGTTCAATGACTTGCCCTTCTAAACTGTTGGCTCTGCCATCCCAAAAAAACGAACGAACCCAAAGCAGATTTGCTAACGACATGCTATTTCGGGTAGTAGGCACTTTACCAACGCCCATACTAAAAGCTTGCCCATCAGTAAATGCCAACTTCTGTTGATGGCATGAGCCACAAGAAACAGCATTGTTGGACGATAATTTAGGTTCATAGAATAACATTCTCCCTAAAAAAACACCCTGTTTAGTAAGAACATTTTTAGCATTTGTATTAATTCTATTGCCGAAATAAGCTGGATACTTCAATTCATAGTCACCGATAGGTATATCCTGTTCATGGCGTATTTGAATAGTAGCCATCGCAAAGCAACCAACAATGATTAGTGTTAGTAAGGAAACCAATTTTTTAGAAAATACTTGGTTTGATATACTGACTCTAGTAGCCATAAAAATCTTTTGAATATACCTTTTTGTCAACAAAGCAATATGAGTTCGCCTTTTCGCTATATTTTTAAAAATATAGCGATACAAACCTAAATAATGAATTTGATATAAGCAATGCAACATCAAAAAAAGGCAGTGTAAGTAATCCAACAATTTTATAAATTATGTCATTGACTGTTTTAAATTCCTTCATGCTACCAATAGGAAAATTCAACGTTTGGATATCTCCGTAATTAACAAAACAGCATAGCGATATAAATCAAGACTATTAATTTATATTTGCGAATATCATACTTTACAAACATGAAAATTTCATCTTTAATCTTAGCTGCGGGTAGTTCAAGCCGTTTGGGAAGTCCCAAACAGTTAGTAACATATAAAGGGGAAATACTCATAAGTAAAATTACTCAATTAGCATTGGATGTAACGAATCATGTACTTGTAGTACTAGGTGCGAACGAAACCTTGATTCAACCAAGATTAAGTGAGCTTGTTCAAGAGAATCAGGAACGTTTAACAATAAAGGTCAATACTCATTGGAATGAAGGTATTGGTAATTCTATCAGCTTTGGAATCAAAGAAATTGCGGGCGAATCTGATGCAGTATTGATTTTATTATGTGACCAACCACTTGTAAATGAAGCAATTTTGCAAAAAATGTTGCAAGTATTTGCAAATTCAGAGAAAACAATCGTTGCTTGTAAATATGCAAACCAATTTGGGGTGCCTATTTTGTTTGATAAAAAATATTTTGAAGTATTAATGGCATTAGAAGGAGATAAAGGTGCAAAAGTAATTTTGAATAATTATTTAGATGAGATTGTAGCGGTTGATTTCCCTGAAGGTATATACGATATTGATACAGAAGATGATATAAAAACGGTTTCTGCCCTTCATTGAGGGATAAAAAACAAAAAAGCCGAAGTATTAGCTTCGACTTTCTGAAAAATAATCTAATAGAATGGCTAAAAGTACGCTGGCGGGGATACTAAGATTCTGATTATTTTTATTAATGGATCATTGTTAAAATGGTGGTTAAGCATTGTTGAAACGACTCTGGCGGATAAATAATAATAAAAATGTATATAAACACATCAATAATTTATTATTATTACTAGTAGAGTAATTCACAATGCAAAGCTATGCAATGTTTGCTTGTTTAGAAATAGCCAAAGTGTCTATTTTACACAATTTCCTAAAAAAAATTAGTATAAAATACTCACATCTTTTTTTGCAAAGAAAATGTAAATTCTACAAAAAACAATGGAATCTTTATCTAATAATTCTATAGAACAATTATTCCGTAAATGTTTAGATGCAGTAAGTATGGTAGCGGGAAGTGCTACCGAGAAATCTGTTGAAAAATATTTACAAGAATTAGGCTTTTTTAGCCTCAGTTCTACTTTGCCTAATGCAGTGTATCAGATTCTGGATATGCGAACCCTCACTTACAGATTTGTCGCTAATACCGAATTGGCACTGGGTATCCATCCTGACGAATTTATAGAAAAAGGCGTCCCCATGGTATTAGGAACTATGGTTCCTAGTATGCAGAATGTATCGGCCATTCCAGAGTTATTGCGATTTATGTACAATTCTATCCGACAAGCCCCCCGTGATGCCCGTGAAAGTTTTGTTGCCTATGGATATGGTATGCAATATTATAGACCCAGCAAAAAACCTTTTCATTCAATGGTGCAATTGATAGGGTTAGAGTTTGATGACGAGGGGTTGCCTACTTTATGTTTTTTGATAGACCAAGACATCGAACATCTGGTAAAGAAATTGGATAATTATTTAGGCAGAGTAAGCTTTAGGCAGAGTGACCTCGTTACCACTTTTTCCTCTACAGAAATGCAACTAAAAAAGCAGGATGTTTTTTCGGATAGAGAATTAGACGTACTGAAAATGCTTTTGAGAGGCTACGAATCAAAACAAATTGCAGAGAAATTGTTTATCAGTTCGCATACTGTAGATAATCACCGAAAAAATATGATTCGTAAGCTAGGCGCTCGTGATACTACTGCCTTGATACAATTAGCCAAATTGATAGGTATTCTAAAGTAACGAATCAGCTTTAATGAATACTTAAACTATCCTTTGCCAGAAATATTTTTACTTTGTGTAAAACTACTATTCATTATTTTTAGTTATCAGTTAGCAATTAGATTATTGATTAATAAAAGAAAAGTAGCACAACCAGAAACACTCAAAGTATTGATGCCTTCCAAAGTCGAAATAGCTCAACAATTAGATATTCTTCCCGATTCATCAAAGGAATTTAGGATTGATGCTGTAGAAGATGTAAAGGACGAAGAGATTGCTTTGGTCGCCAAACATCTTCTAACACTACCAAATGTATCTTCCCTAAAAAGAATTTCTGAAAATACTGACGATACGATAACGCTTGATTTCAACAATGAAGGCGATTTGATATATTTAATAGGCACTTCTAAAAACGACATTACTGCTTCTGAATACTTATCTGCTTATAGAAACATACAAACATCTGTTACATCGGTTTTAGATTGGCAGGAAGAAAAAAATATTCAGGAAGTATTAGCACAATTAATTGAAAATAAAGCTATTCAGTCGGCTCGTAGTGTATCATGCGGAGGTTTGTTTGTAGCGTTGGCTAAGTCAGCAATACTTAATAGCTTAGGATTTAGCATCAGAACAAACTCTGCATTCCGTAAAGATGCTTTTTTATTTGGTGAAGCTCAAAATCGTGTGTTAGTATCCATTGCACTAGACCAATATGCTATTTTTGACGCCACCATAGCAGCTACAGACGTAAAGGCAAGTTTCTTAGGAAAAGTAAAGAAGGGCAATTTCTTGATTAATGCTGAAACAATTATGACTACATCTGAAGCAAAATATTTGATTGAGAAAACTTGGTTGACTGATGAAACCAAGTAAGTGTTTATAAAAAAAGGTTGCCTCAAAAACATTTGTTATATTGTGTTTTGAAGCAACCCTTTTTAGGAAGAACTTGAATGTTACTAAGGATCAATCAATTTATGTTTTTTGTTATATTCTACAATAAATACGATTACCTCGCCAATAATACCCACTGTCGCAGTGAAGGTATCTCCCAACCAAATTAATAAAAAAGCAAAAACGATAAACAAGCCAATCAACTGTGCGGTCGAAAGTTCGTTATCTTCTGAGTGTTGTGTTGAATTAGACATCGTTAAAAAATTTTGTGAATATATAATTTATACTAAGATATGAAAAAATGTAAAAATTTCAAGTGGATTTTAGTGTTTAATTGTGTTTTTTTTCAATTGATAGTACAAACTTATGTGCCAGCTCAGGAAAAATTAATTTCTCTGGGTAATTCTTCTGTTAAATTAAAAAACAACAACTTTTACTTGTTGAAGATTGTCGATGAACGTAGTGATAAACTCAATATCGGACTGGTGCATAATCAAGAAAAAGATGGTGTGTATTTGGATGTAGTAAAGGGCGTAGCAAAAGCAAGTAATGAATTTTTAGCGAAATTCTCCAAAAAGAATCCTGCTGCTTATCCTATTATTATCAGCATCAAAGAACTAAAAGTGGTAGAAAAAATAGTGAATCCTAAAACTATTAATGGTCAAAGTGAAATCAAAGTAACATTTAGTTTTATGCGAGATACTACCTTACTTAATTTGACAACATTCCAAACTAAAATTACGTTTACTCGGAGTTTTAATGCCGATAACCATTTTGAATACCTCATTGGGCGATTGCTAGATAAATCATTGATATATTTTGACCAATGGATGACAATTAATTTCGATAAAAATCCAGCCTTGGCCAAATCACTTAAAATTAATATTAAAGCGGATTATGGTGTAGATAATCCTGTAAGTGGCGATACCGTTTTTTGGTCGCCCAAGCACAAATTATCTTGGCAAGATTTTGAAGGGAAAAGACCACAAAATACAAAGTATGCCGCACAAGTTTTTACGAATTTTGAGTATGGAGCCTTTACTGATATTAAAGACGGAGTATTGATAATCGATTTACAATTAAAAGCTTATTTATTGAAAAGTTCTTCATGGACGATGGGCATGCTTACAGAATATAGCCTTGCTCATGAACAATTGCATTTTGATATTACCAAAACAATTATAGAGCGTTTTAAAAAGAAAGCTACTAAAATATTGACGCTCGATAACTACGACAGCGAATTACAGCTATTATTTATTGAAATGTATCGAGAATTTAATCGTTTGCAAAGGGAATATGATGCGGATAGTAACCATAGTATTAATTTTGTAGGACAACAAAAATGGCAATCGTTGATTTCAGAGGAATTGAGAGAAATACGATAACCACAAAAATTTTAATTAACAATGCGAAAATTATCAATGGAAGACCTCAACCGCTTGACTGTGGAGGAATTTCAACAAGTAGAAAAGTTTCCCTATGTGCTGATTTTGGATGACATCAGAAGTATGAACAACGTAGGGTCGGTATTTAGAACAGCAGATGCTTTTAAGGTAGAAAAGGTGTTTTTGGGCGGTATTACGGCTACACCTCCACACCGAGAAATCCAGAAAACGGCTTTAGGGGCAGATGAAACCGTAACTTGGGAACATGTTGAAAACGTATTGTCATTGATAAAGACGCTCCAAGCGGAGGGATATATCGTAGCGGCAGTAGAACAAGTAGAAAATAGTGTATCTTTATTGAGCTTTGAACCCCAATTAGATAAAAAATATGCTTTTGTGTTCGGGAACGAAGTTTTTGGTGTAAATCAATCAGTAGTAGAGCAGGCTGATTTTTGTTTGGAAGTGCCCCAATTTGGTACAAAGCATTCTTTGAATATTTCAGTCACTACAGGTATCATTTGTTGGGATTATGTTAGCAAGTATTTAATTACAAAAAATAATTAATATTAGTTTTTGAAAAACTTAACACGAAAAACTTTTTTGCTTTCAACCTTATTAATACCTTCGTCTCAATTAAATAACAATAATTTAATATTAAATTAATATTGAACATGAAATCAAATAATAAGACTCTTGCCAACGAAATTTCAGCCCTTATTTTAGGAAAACTCCACGGGTTAAATGCAAAAAGTGCTAAAAAACTAGTAAAATCTGTTGATAAAACAACTGAAGACCTAGTGAAAAAATATACTAAACTTCAGAAAGAGGAGATTGACGAGAAAGAGAAGGAAGCAAAAAAAGAAGCTAAAAAAGCAAAAGAAAAAGCTGAAAAAGTAGAAAAAGAAAAAGCCAAAGCAGCCGCAAAAGCAGAATTGGCAGCCAAAATTGCGATAGTAACAGAAGACGAGCCAGTGGCTGAAAAAAAAGCTAAGCCTACTAAGAAAAAAGCAGCAGAAGTTTCAGAAGAAAGCACAAGTGCTGAGACTAGCGAAGAAACAGAAGCGTAATTATTACCGACTATCAAACAAATAAAAGAGTTTATCAAAAATTGACACCATTTTTGATAAACTCTTTTTGTTTTGTACTGTCGTTGTAATTCTTATTAGCTTTCTGCGACTTATTCCAAAACTTAAATAACTTTTAAACCCACACCGTTGATGTCGAATATTTTAGAAGCCCACCATGTGGTAAAGCGCTATGCAGGACACACTGCCTTGGATGATGTTAGTATAGAAGTACCAGCAGGCTCAATTTTTGGGTTGTTAGGTCCAAACGGAGCAGGTAAAACATCGTTGATAAGAATCATTAATCAAATTACTGCTCCCGACGAAGGACATATCGTACTACTCGGTGAAAAATTACAGCCCAAACACATTGAAGTAATCGGCTATTTGCCAGAAGAACGAGGGTTATATAAAAAAATGAAAGTAGGAGAGCAGTTGCTGTATCTTGCCCAATTGAAAGGCATGAGTAAAGCAGATGCTACTGAAAAGCTGAAACACTGGTTTATAAAATTTGATATAAAAGACTGGTGGAATAAAAATGTTGAAGACCTTTCAAAAGGGATGCAACAAAAAACACAGTTTATCGCTACGATTGTCCATGAACCTAAATTGATTATTCTTGATGAACCTTTCTCTGGTTTTGACCCAATCAATGCCAATCTTTTAAAAGACGAAATATTAGAACTGAAACAAAAAGGGACAACCATCATTTTCTCTACCCATAGAATGGAGTCTGTTGAAGAATTGTGTGACCACATCGCACTAATCAATAAGGCTAAAGTGGTGCTTCATGGAGCCAAGAAAGAAGTGAAAAATCGTTTCAGAGAAAATTCTTATACGATAGACTTCGTGGGTTCGTTAACCGAAAATCCTTTAGCTTTTGAATTGTTAAATACTAAACCTTTGGACGATGGAATTACGCGAGCAAACATCAAACTAGTAGAAGGCGTATCTGTAAACCAATTGATTGCCATTTTGATTGAGCAAGTAGACCTTAAGTCTTTCAATGAAAATATTCCTTCATTCAATGATATTTTTATAAAAGTGGTGGGTGGTGAAGCAAACGATATTCTTTAAGAAACATTGCCAAATCCATTCAATCAGCATTCCTTTTAAAAAATCCCCAAAACTATGAATAAGATTTTACTGATTATCCAGCGCGAATATATTACCAGAGTAAGAAAAAAATCTTTTTGGATTGCTTCTCTCTTAGTTCCCGTTCTGATAGCGGCAGTATATGCCATTCCCCTTTATTTATTTTTGAATTCAAACGATACCAAAACTATTGAGGTAGTCGATGAAAGTAATTTATTCAAAGGTAAGCTTCAATCAGATGATGATGTTGCTTTTAAATTTATCAATGGTTCATTTGAGCAGGCTAAGAAAAACCTAGTAAAAAGTGGAGCCGATATTTTAGTAAACATCCAAAAGGATATTCTTGATAATCCGAATGGTGTGAAAATGGTAGGGAAAAAAAGCATTGGCATATCAACACAATACAAAATTCAAGGGAAAATTCAGACAGAATTACGTAATATTAAACTGATAAAAGCCAATATAGACTTAAAGGTATTGGAAGACAACAAGGTAAACGTAAATGCTAAAACCTATACGTTGGATGACGAAGGTGGTGAACAAAGTAGTAGCTCGGCAGGAGCGATGATTTTGGCAGGTATTTTTGGTTTGATTCTTTATATCTCTGCTTTTTTATACGGTTCACAAGTAATGAATGGTGTAATCGAAGAAAAAAGTAACAGAATTATTGAAGTAATGATTTCGTCTGTTCGTCCTTTTCAATTAATGATGGGTAAAATTGTGGGTGTTGGGTTAGTGGGACTTACGCAGTTTCTGTTGTGGGGTGTACTTACTTTTGGAGCGTCTAGTGCTACAACGGCCATTATGTCAAGTAAAATTCAGGAGAAAGTTCAGACCCTTCAACAATCTGGAGCGAGCAAGGATGAAATCAAAAAATATAAAGAAAATGTAAAAGATACCAATCCGTTATCAAGCATTTCACAAACGATTGATAACATATCTTTGACAAAAATCATTATCTGCTTCTTCTTATTTTATATGGGTGGATATTTGTTGTATAGTTCGCTTTTTGCTGCGGTAGGTTCGGCTGTAGAGAACTCTACAGAAGCACAACAATTTATGTTTCCCGTCACGATACCTATTATCTTATCATTTATACTTGGTCAGATAATCATTCAGAAACCAGATAGTTCAATCGCTTTTTGGGCATCTATGTTCCCCCTTACCTCACCGATAGACATGATGGTTAGGTTACCTTTTGGTGTATCAAATTGGGAAATTGCCCTGTCTTTTGCATTACTTGTCCTTGGTTTTCTGGGTACTACATGGTTTGCAGGCAAAGTATATCGTGTAGGTATCTTGATGTACGGCAAGAAACCATCTTGGAAAGAGATTAGTAAATGGGTGTTTTATAAGGGGTAACAGTTTTATTATCAATTATTTATCACTAGCGAGGGACTTAAGTCCCTCGCTAGTGATAAATAATTGAATTTGATATCCAGTAAAGCAACCTATATGAGGCAATGACAACTACTCACTCAAGACTCACAATTCATCACTCATAACTGTCTCCTCTCACTCTTTCGGCTTATTCAACAAACCTAAATCTGGCTGAGAATATTTTAAAATTTTGATATACATATCCGTTTTGGTCTGAAAAACCCCTTCAATATTCGGAATCCTTTGATTAATTACCTCAAGTAAGTGATTATTATCTCTACACATGACATCTACTTGAATATCAAAATCTCCTGACGTAACCGCCAAAAAACTCACCTCTCTGAATTCTTGTAATTGTGCAGCTACAGATTCAATCAGGTTGGCTGGTCGTACCGAAATTTTGATATGCACATACGCATGAAAGCCTACTCTGGCAGTATTTACACGGCCAACTATTTGAATGGTTTTGTCTTCAATTAGTTTACTTGCTCTGCTTCGTATCGTACTGGCTGATGTTTTTAAATTTTCAGCCATATCTGTAAATGAGCGACGCCCATCTTCTTGCAATTGTCCTAGTATGGCAAAATCTAGCTCATCTAAGTCAAATGAAACATCGTTGTTATTGGTTGGTTGTGTAAGGCTCATGTAGTAGAAAAAGGCTAAGTTGAGGTATTAATTTCGTAAATTTAACTGAAAGATAAAAAATAAATAAAATATAGTTATTGCAAATTCAGCAAAAAATAATCAATTTTTGATTAAAAAGTTAGAAAAAGAGTGTATTTGAAATAAAAATAACAAAAAGTACTTAGATGACAACTGTCTATTTAAGCTCGCAAGTTTTAATGAAGGTTAGTTTTATAAAACTTAT
This sequence comes from Arcicella sp. GW822-FHT02H01, assembly GCF_058802005.1. NCBI lineage: Bacteria > Pseudomonadati > Bacteroidota > Cytophagia > Cytophagales > Flectobacillaceae > Arcicella > Arcicella sp. GW822-FHT02H01. The sequence goes on from NZ_JBXANT010000001.1 coordinate 4,729,357, forward strand.
AAATACTTCATATAAAATTTTACAGCATTGAACCTAAGCCAAAAATTAATAGTTGAGTAGGTATAGTATCAATTTGCATTGAAGACAAATTAAGAGAGGTAAAATTTAATGATGATTTCCACCACAACTACTTATCAGGCAGCTCAAATGGTTTCTGAAACCATTGAAAGCCATTTTATATTTCACCATCAAAATGCAGTGAGGCATGATGGTAAAATACTTGCCCCTATTCCTAATAGTTTGGTCATAGAATCAATTATCGATGTTGGCTTTTGGGCGAGTCTCCGTCGTGAGGAGGGGCGTTCTCCTAAAATATCACTTGCCTTTTTACCGCCTTCCTTAACCGAACGTCCCTTAATTTTTGAGCATAGATTAAAGTTTAATCCTGATGTACTAACGAAATTAGCACCCTCTGTAGAACATGCAGGTATCCACTTAGGCGTTTGGATAGAAGATGATGAATTATATATTTGGGGAACTACTACCAATATTCCAGGCTTATGTTTTGTCTTAGAAGTTGTTGAACCAGGCCTGTTGGTCATCAAACATCGCAGAACAGATGGCTTTGGTAAATTTATCAACGTTGCTGTATTGAAAGGCGACCAAATAAAAGTAATCGACGAAAGCAGTGGTACTATGCCCGACTGCCCAGCAGTGTTGGGTTCTATGATTGGTATCGCTTCGCCTTCCTCTTGGAATGATTCCTTGAATGTACTTGTCCAGCTAGCAGTAGCCATGCGAGCACACCAAAGAGGAGGGGCTCTTTTGATTGTACCTTCTAAAAATGATAATTGGCGTTCCTCTATTATTTACCCTATTACTTATGCCCTCAGCCCTGTTTTCTCGGGTCTTTCCTTCTTGAATGAAAAAGGATTAGACATCTATAATCCTGCCTTGCAAAATAAGTTAAATCAAGCAATAAATGGTATAGCGGGGTTAACAGCCGTGGATGGTGCTACTATCATTAATGACCAGTTTGAAGTATTGGCTTTTGGTGCAAAAATTGGGCGTTCGCCATCAGGTAAAGCGTTAGAAGCCATCTTAGTAACAGAACCCATCGTTGGCAATGAACCTCAGGTAGTACACCCAGTTCAGAATGGAGGCACTAGACACCTTTCTGCAGCACAATTTGTGTATGATCAACGGGATGCGATTGCCTTAGTAGCTTCGCAAGATGGAAGATTTACTATTTTCTCGTGGTCTCCTTGTGAAAGAATGGTACATGCACATCGTGTAGATACGCTATTAATATAGTACTAGCACGTAAGCGTGAGGCCGTCGTAGGCGAGTTTTATATAAGAAGGTAATTCTTCTTCTACATCTCTATGCAGTCCCATCTGGTGGCTGATATGAGTAATATAAGCTTCGTCAGGCTTGATTTTCTCGAGTACCTCTATGGCTTCAGAAAGGGTAAAGTGGGATAAATGCTTTTCTTTACGCAAAGCACCAATTACGACAATTTTAGAACCTCTTACTTTTTCAAGAGATTCTTCCGAAATATAGTTTACGTCGGTGATATAGGTGAAATCGCCTATCCTAAAGCCATATACTGGCAATTTGAAGTGTAATACTTCAATAGGAGTGAAGGTAACGCCTTCAATATCAAAAGGAGTATTATAATGAATTTCGTTCAGGGTAATTTGCGGAGTGCCGGGGTATTTTATAGCAGTAAATGCATAAGCAAATTCTTGCTGAATTTGCTCAAGTACTGACGGACGAGCATAAATAGGCATATCTTTCTGTTGAAAGAAATTGTATGCTCTTACGTCATCTAATCCAGCGGTATGATCTTTGTGTTCGTGCGTGAAAATAATAGCATCTAGCTTGTGAACACGTTCACGAAGCATCTGCTGACGAAAGTCGGGGCCAGTATCAATAACAAAGCTTTTGTCGGCTATTTCTAGGTGAATAGAAACCCTAAGACGTTTATCACGAAAGTCGAGAGATTGGCAAACTTCACAACCACAAGCAATTACAGGTACTCCTTGGGATGTTCCAGTGCCTAAAAAAGTAATTCTCATAGAATTATGAATTATCAATTATGAGTTATGAATTAATAATATTCGAGTAAATTATCTATCAACTCTCAGCTTCATAACTCATAACTCATTTTTCATAACTATTCGGTAAGTGCTTTTACTTGAGCAACCAATGCATCAAAGTTCAAAGGTTTAGCAAGCATATCATCAAAACCAGCTTCTTTGAAATCTTCCATAGAATAGTTTCTAGCATTACCAGTAATAGCAATAATTGGTATTTTAGCTTTAGCTTCGTCTTTCAAACTACGTACTGCTTTAGCACATTCCATTCCGTCCATTACGGGCATATTGATGTCTAGCAAAATGATGTCAAAATCTTCTTTCTCAAGAGCATCTAACACTTGTTGCCCATTTTTAACAGAATGGATTTCGAAATTTTGAAATTCTAAAATCTTCTTAGCAAGGTTCTGGATAACTGAGCTATCTTCGGCAATCAGGACTTTCTTCATACTTAAGGTTAATGATTGATTAATATGGTAAAGATAAGTAACAGGAAACAATTAACAATTACCAATTAAAAATTAAGCGTTTTTTTTGTAATAAATCTTAGTTTTTATATTAAGTATTTATATGTATAAACGCTGTAAAGCTAATGAAAAATATTAAAAATCGGCTATCAAATGATGAGCAAATTCAATAAAATGATATTTTTCATCAATTAGTCCTACAAAAAAGAGGTTGCCTGCCTTTTATAGCAAACAACCTCTTTGATATGCTTATAGCAATTACTTTACCGTGAAAGTTACGGCTACTTTATCCCACATTAACGTTACATTACCATTGTTTTCAGCTTTGATAGTAAAACGTTCAGTCATATCGTTAGCCCTAGCTGGAGCCGTTACTCTTAAAACGTCTTCTGCTTCACTGTATTTGAATGCACCCCATTGTTTAGCAACTTTGTTGAAAATAATCGTCCATTCTTTTTCACCAGGAATCGTAAAAAAACCATATTTGCCAGCTTTCAATGTTTTTCCTTGTACGGTTACGTCTTTACTTACTTCAAAAGTTGTTGCTTCGTTTGCACCAGTACGCCATACTTTACCCAAAGGGGCAAGGTTGCCATCCCAAACATTACGTCCTTTTACGGCTGGCTGGCTATAATTGATTGTGAGAGTAGTTTCTCCGATAGTAGCAGAAGTAGTTGCTGGTGGAGAAGGCATTTTAGACTTGTCGTTACTTGCTTCATGTTGTGCATTGCTGATGAAAGCGGTGATAGAAAATAACGTCAATAAAATTAACTTTTTCATTTTTGTAAATCTGTTTAAGTTTTTTTGAAAGGAGTTCTTCACCTTAGGAAACGCAAAAGATTTCATAAAGTTTTATTTTAATGGAGTTATTTTGTCTCAAATTTGTTATATTTTTATTAAATGATTATTTTATTTTATTAAATGAAGAAATTTCTATTTTCAGAGAACCCCGCATTGACCTATTTCGATATACAGTATGAGCAGGAGAATATTCGTAGGGAGCGACAAAGGGCTGGGGTTTTATTACTTTTTTTCTCGATAAGTTTTATCAGTTATGCCCTGTTTGCCAAAACGGTGTATCAGTTGAATTATTTAAATGGGCACGAAGGCATCCCTCAGATTATATTTTTGTATTTAGCATTTATGACTTTCTATGAACTGACGGTCTGGCTATCTATGAAGTATCTGCTGAAAGTAATGAATAAAATGCCTTTGGTAGCGAAGTTTGGTAATGCAACGCTCGAAATTACGTTACTCACGTTGGTCATGTATTTTGCGGGACAAGAGTACAACCATCCTATCCTGATAGTACTTTCTCCGTTGGTGTATATCTACTTTATTTTTATCATTCTATCAACGCTAAGGCTGAGTTTTGCCGTGTCGTTGTGGACGGGCCTACTGGCAGGATTAGAATACTTTTTTCTGAGCTACCACCTGATAGAATCTGGAACGATTGTTTCAGAGCATGATATTTATACCAAACAAATGTTTTCATATCTGCTCAAAACTTTCTCCTTGGTTTTTGGTGGTTTGTCAGCAGGTTATGTGGCTACCCAGATTAGAAAGAGCATCCAGCTATCCATAGAACGGATGGAGACTCAAGAGCATATCGTAGAAATGTTCGGACAGCAGGTTTCGCCAGAAGTAGCGCAGGTAATGTTAGAGCAAAATGGTATTCTGAAAGCGAAGCACCAAAAAGTTAGTATCATGTTTTTGGATATCCGTAATTTTACGGTGTATGCTGACAAACATACTGCGGAGGAAGTAATGGAGTATCAGAATGCTTTTTTTGAGGTAGTGGTTAATACCGTTAATGAATACAATGGTATTGTAAATCAGTTTTTAGGGGATGGTTGCATGGTTACTTTTGGCGCACCCATTAATTTAGAAAACCCCTCTGAAAATGCCGTAAAAGCAGGACTGGATATTATCGAAAAAATCCAGAAGATGAATGAGCTGGGTACGATACCTAATACAGGCGTAGGCATCGGTATTCATACAGGTGATGCCGTAGTAGGAAATATCGGAACCGACTCTCGTCAGCAATATAACATTACGGGGAATGTAGTAATTCAAGCTGCAAGGATAGAACAATTGAACAAAAAATACCAATCTCAATTGCTGATAAGTCAGGAAGTAATGGATGAAATTTCTGCTATTCCGATTGATACGAAGCAAGTAGGTTCTGTTAAATTGAAAGGAATGGAGAATGAAATGTTTTTATGGAAATTGGCGTAAAATGCTTTTGACAATTCTTTATTTCTAGCGAGGGACTTAAGTCCTATCAATTACCCACAAGTTGATAAATAATTGATAATCAATGTATAATAACCTCATCCCCCAACCCCTTCTCCTTCAGAAAAGGGGAGTAGACCTTAGTACTTAAAACTCCCCTCTCTGAAGGAGAGGGGTCGGGGGTGAGGTTTGATCCATAGTGATGAAAGATATAAGTATTAGAAAAATAACCCTGCCTTCACCGAAAACAAATGATTTTCTTCTGAAATACCATACATGCCCGTAATCACCACCATATTAAAAGGGGCAATCCAAATACCACCACCATAGCTTTGGTGCCATTTCTCTGAGTTTTCGTTTGGATTCCAAACCCTACCAACATCATTAAAGGCAAGTACACCTGCATAAGCTGGAAATAAATATGATTTGAAATTGAGTACTTTTATGCGAACTTCTGTATTGTTATAAAAAGAAGATTTACCCGAAAAACGAGTACGTCTAAAACCTCTAAGGTTTGTTAAACCGCCTAACGAATTAGCCTGATACAATTCATAATCATCAAGGTTTACGCCTCCTCCAAAACGAGTTGCCAAGCTAACAACTGCGGGTAATTTAAAGGTATAATAAAATGATAAATCAGTTTTTAGGTTGGCATAATTGTTTTTAGTAACATCATTCGCACCTCGCTGAATAGTGGCATCAAAGTTCCATAAAATACCTCTGGTTGGAAAAATGATATTATCACGATTATCAAGGATAAAACCAGTTTTTAGACCGATAAAATTTTTGTCCTGATAGATTTCATCACCATGTGGGGCGAACTCGTTGATAAACCGTTTAGGGTTTTCTTTGATGTGCCATTCATTTCTTGCAGCACCATAATATATTGTTAACTTATTAAATCGGGTTTTGAAAAGGGCTGTAATCTCTTCGTTTTCATATTGAATTCTGTAATAATCAATCCCTTTCTCTTTTTTGTATTCCGATTCGTTACTCAACCCAAAGAAGTTATCAACCAAACCACCTTGCTGAATATTGGCTTTTAATTCAAAATCAGTTTTTCCGATTACGTCAGTGAATTCTCCTTTATAGAAAATATTGTATGAATTAGTACCAAAAGCGTAGTTACCCGAAATACTGTGCTGAGAAGCAAAAGGGTCTTTTCTAAAACCTTGGCGAGTCCATTGCAGACCAGTTCCCACAAAAATACCATCGTCAACGTTATAAGCAAAAGAAGCTAGCGGAGCTATTCTATCATACTTAAAAGCCTCGCGGTTATAATCGTTTACGTTCTTTTTATTACTGGTTAAATCCTTGCTCTCCGACCCTAAATTGAGCGTTGTATTATCTTTTTTATCATAAATGATGGTTTTTTTAGCTAAACCAGTGACAGAAGACGAGTCTGTAAAAATGTCTTTCCCTTTTCCGCCAATCAAACGCACCCTGATGCCTTTGTTGGCTTGACCAAATACTTTGAAGTTGTCTTCCCCATCTAGTCCCCAAATCCTGATTTCTTTTGTGATTTTTGGGTCAAATGTTCTTTCATAAAGTGTCCGACCGATTCCACCATTTTTCTTTTGGTCAAAGACTGACACTTTCGTTTGCCCATCTTCAAGTCGGCTTACAAAAAAATATTCATCCTTATCACTTCCCAGAATATCTACTTCTTTACTCAGAAATTCATACAACTCTTTAGTATATCCCGGAAGGTCGTCACGGCGTTGTTTTAGTTTTTTGGCAATAACTAATGAATGCTCTGGAAAATTAGGGAAGTGCGTGATAGCAGAATCAATCACCGCATCACTAATTTTTTGTTGAAGTTCTTTTGCCATCGCCATCCAATCGTTCTCGGAAGATTGGGTTAGAAACGAACGGTCAAAATAGCGTGCATTAAATGCCAAACCTGCCACATCACGAATTTTATAATCAAACCCTTGAATTTTAGGCAATATCCATTTTCGAGAAATAATACGAGGTAAAACGCCTTCGTTTACAAAAAAAGCTTGGTCACGGTCACGTGGAATAGGCCTAAAGCTCAAACCTTTATCATGACCATTTTCATAACCAGCCCAACGCCATTGATCTTCGTGGCGGTCCCAGTCGCCAATCAACATATCTAATAACCTTGCTCTGATTACCTCTTTTTCATTAATTTCATTGTGGTTATCTTCAGCTAATTTTTCAACTACTTTTTGGGTACTTTGGATTTTTTTAGAACCCGCAAAACTACCCTCTGGTCGTTCTTCAAAAAGGGCTAATTGGTTCGTGAAAAGGCGTTTGTAGTTGCCTAAAACATTGCTTTCTGGAATGATGACTAAAGAAGGGTTGGTATGCAAGACGCCAGCAGCTTCTGCCAAATGCGAAGCCACCAAAGCTGCAAACGGATGGGAAGCAGAAATTTGGTCAGAAACAATATCAGTAGTAAACTGACTGCGGATAGCTTCTGGAACGGCTCTTTCTGGATATTTTTCTACGGAACGCGTAACAAATTGTTCGCCTTTAGGATTTTGATAACGTAATGAAAGTGTTTGATAACCACCGCCCCGTTGAATTACTTTTAATCCTCCTTCTTCATGTTCAAAATCAAGTGTTCTAGATTTGATGGGTGTTGTCCAAATATCCCTATAATTGTTTCCCAACATAAAAGCTTTGAATTTCCCTGCTTTATATTTTGGGTTAGGTACAACACCCTGAAGATGTATTTTTTCGGTTTGTAAGTCTTTAGGGTCAATCGTGTTGGTATCCAACAGGATATCTGTACTATACAATTCATTACCATCTTTGCCATCACCGCCAAAGAATATCAACTTGATTTGGTTATCATAGAAATCTAGACGAGCAAACCCAATTTGCGAACTAGCAAATTTAGAATCGTTGCCCATTTTCACAGGCGTATTTTTTGAACCCGCCCCCGAAGTAATATAGTTGATAGAATCTCGCTGAATTAATTGTAGATTATGTTCATGTCCGTTGGCATAAATTACGTTTTTGTATTGCTTGAAAATCCCCACCAATCCATCACGCATTTGCTTATATTTAGGATGTGGAATATCTTGGATATTACCAATAAGGGTACGATACAATGGATAAATAGAGCCAAGTACTGGCAGAGGAATAGGCACTCCTAATTCATGAAAGGGGAAAAGGTGGTCTTGTAAAGTATAATAACCACCATGAGAGCCATGCGAATACATGGGATGGTGCCCAACTACTAACACTTTTTTATGGCGGTTTCTATCCAGAATATCATTGACACTTATCAGCATTTCTTCCAATGACTTTACTTCACAGTCAGAATCTGCTTCTGGTTTTTTCCAAGGATGTAGCCACCATTGCGTATCAAGAATGACCGCAGTGATTTGGTCGTTCAGGGCTACTTCATGGGGTGTAGGACATCCACCTTTTGGAAAAAATACGTCTTCTCTTTTCAAAAAATCAGAAACAAATTTTTCCTGATTTTGGATATATTCCCAACCTTTTTTGCCTCCTTGTTGCCAATCGTGATTGCCCGGGATGATAAAGGGCTTTCCTTGATAATCTTGCAAAATGCTTAATTGGTCAGCCAAACGTTCCTCATCATTTTTGCGATTAGGCTCATCGATATTACTTAACCCTTTAGGATACACATTATCTCCAAGAATCATGATGGTCGACTGCTTGCCTGCTTGTTGCATTTGCTTTTTCAAAGGGCTCAACACCATGTCTTTGCCATTCTTCGGAGGTTCGCCAGCATCACCAATTAAAAAAACTGAATAATTAGGCTTTTTTTGGCTAAAACCGATTTCAGCAGTAAGCAATAATAAAGGCAACAATACACTGAAGCTTTTGAAGATAATCTGTTTGAAAGTAGTCTTCATATTTTCTTGGACGATTGATATGTTGGTTTAGTAAGATAGTATTTTTCTTAGTACTGAATTAATTTGTGCTAAGAAAAATCAATTAACAGTAATCTCAAACTATTATTTTTTATAATCAAAAGCCAAAATGTAGCCATCTCCGCCAGCGCCTTCTGATGAAATATACAAGTTGCCATTTGGTGTAAAACAAATGCCTTCGGGTTGTTTATATAAATTGGGGTTTAAATCTAGAAGGGCTTCTTTGGCTCCGTCTTTAGACAAAATCAAAAGCTTTTTGCCTTGCGAAGCAATAATAAATACTTGTTGAGTAATTGGGTGAATAGCGATGCCCGATGGACGGAAAGTTTTTTTGCCATCTTTGCCAATTAATTTTTCATCTGGAATGGCGATAGATTTAAATAGAATTTTCCTTTTAAAATCATAGGCATAAATCATCTTTTTATTATCTACCTCCTTTATTCTTTCTTTGGCAGCTAGTAATAAATTGCCTGTGGTAGGGTCATAGCTAAGGCCTTCGTATTCAACAACATCAGGGTCTGAACAGTCTATTTCTCTTTCATAAGACTCGCCAATTTTAAAGCTCTTAATTAAGCCATCACTTCTCAATACAAATACCTCATTACCTACTACTTCTATGCCCTCATAATCACCTGATTTTCCGAAGGGAATCTTCTCACTAATTTCTTTTTTTGTTAAATCAAAAATAAAAACTTTACCTTCTTCGTCATTAATGCAGGCCAATTGATTATTTTTATAAAATGACAGTCCAGAAATTTCTTTAAGGCTCTTCGGTAAGGTTATTTTTTGACTGGGATTTTCAAAATCATACGGTAGTGTAAACACAGTAGTGGTTTCTTCAGGTATTTCTTTTTCTTTGTGTTTTTCTTTTTTTGCACAAGAAAAAAGTGATAATGGAACGAAAGTTAGTAGGATTAAAGTTTTGGAAGAGATCATCATGCTTTTATTTAATGTTGTAAGTTGATTATGCAAACGGAATTGCTCATAAAGGTACAAGAATATGCTGAAGGAATTTTAAACAAATTGCCTGCGGAGTTGATTTATCATAATTTTGGACACACCCATCATGTGGTAAAAGTGACGGAGGAAATTGGTAAAGCTTCTGACCTCTCGGATAAAGCCCTTGAGACGATTTTGATTGCAGCTTGGCTACATGATATCGGTTATCAGCAAGGTTGTATCAACCATGAGGATAGAAGTAAACTTATGGCCAAAACGTTTTTAGAGGGCTTAGAAGTTCCAGAAAAGCGTATTGATAAAGTTTTGGGCTGTATTGAAGCCACTAAAATGCCACAAAATCCGCAGAATCGTAAAGAAATGATTTTATGTGATGCTGACTTATCGCACCTAGGGTCACCCGAATTTATGAATTATTCTGAAAACTTACGGATTGAATTTTGCTCCATTTTAAAAAGCATTGGTGAGAAAAAATGGTGGGAGTCGACAGTAGAATTACTACAGCATCATCAATATTTTACAGAATATGCCCGTGAACATTTTGAACCACGGAAACAAGAGAACTTAAAAAAAGGCTTACTGAAGTTAGCAGAATTTCAAGGGGGAAGTTTTAAATTTAAATTCCCTTGGGAAGAAAAGGAAGAAGACAAGGAAGATAAAGAAGAGATGAACGATACTAAGTTTGAAAAGAAACAAAAAAAAGAAGCTGACAAGATAAAAAAACCAGAACGTGGTATAGAAACCATGTTCAGAACAACCTCTTCCAATCACTTTCAGTTATCAGCGATGGCAGATAACAAAGCCAACATCATGATTTCGGTTAATTCAATCATTATCTCTTTAGTGCTCAGTGTGCTAGCGAGAAAACTGGAAGATTGGCCTAATCTAATATTACCAACAGCTTTGCTGACCATTGTGTGCTTGGTGGCTACGATTTTTGCTATTTTGGCAGTCCGTCCTAATGTTACTTCTGGTAAGTTTTCCCGTGAAGACATTGAAGGCAAAACAGCTAATCTACTTTTCTTTGGTAATTTCCACCAGATGGAATTAACTGATTACGAATGGGGTATGAAAGAAATGATGAATGATTCTGATTTCTTGTATGCCAGCATGACCCGTGATATATATTATTTAGGGAAAGTACTTGGCAAAAAATACAAATTTCTGAGGTTTTCGTATACCGTATTTATGTTTGGTTTTGCCGCCTCGGTAGTATCTTTTGCCATAGCTATGTACTTTTTTAAGTAGTTTTTTTGTCGGAGTGTCCCAAGCTTTTTTCTGGACAGACAAGGTCTCGTACTATCTGTTTTAATTCTTTGGCTTCGGGGAAATGTCCTTCTCGTTTTCTATCAAAAATTACTTCTTGTTCTAAAAATACTTGAAAACGTCCAGACACTTCACTTGGGCGTAAGCTTACTTCTTGTAGTTCATCTACAAAAGTTGTCAGTAATTCCTGTGCCATCCATGCCGAACGCATCAGCCAATTACATTTTGGGCAATATTCTATGGTTATTTTTGGTTTCATGGTTTTGTTAGCTGTCAGCTTTAAGCTATCAGCTATAAGTTTTTTTAACTGTGGTAATATGGGTTTCGGTCATCTGATTATAGCTTTCAGTCATCGGCTTTCAGCTTTTGAATAAAAAATCTCCATAAATCTGCTTATCAATCTGTGAAAATCTGCGGGTAAATCAGCTTTTAGTTATTATTCTTGACTCTCAAACCGTGGTTTTAGCTATGGGTTTTCGGCTATCAGCTTACGACCGACAACCGATTGCCGATTACTCAAAGCTGAAAGCTCAAGGCTGACGGCTCATAGCTGTTACAAATTCCACCAATAAGTAAACTTCAATACAATTGCACGGTTTTTAATATTTAAACTTCCTGGAATATAGTTATCAGTATATACTAAAAATATATCAGAGGCAGGTTTATATCTCCACTGTACGCGACTATTGATATTGACATTTTGTACCTGCTCGTTATACTGTATAAACGTAGTCCAGAATAATTTATTAGTAAATGTAATATCAATTTTAGGACTAACTAGCCAAAAGTTTGATTTTACAATTAAATCATTTTGGTCTTTTACAGGGATTTTTACATCACTAATTTCCACATAATTGATATTTGCCGACAGGCTTACATAAGGCTGAAAACGATAACCTATGTCGCCCGAAATGCTAAGTAATTTACCATCACCAAAATAACTACCATAACTTCCAGTAAAGCCAAAGGTATATTTTTTCCGAGGTGTAGATAGGTAATTGATATTCATCGAACCAAATTTGTGTTCACTTCCAGCGGCTAGTTTATCGTTACTTCCCTTATTGGTAGGGTCGAAAGCAAAAGGCAATTTAATATAGTTGGTTTCGTAATAGGCAGTAAAACTACTACGGTCTTTCATGGTAAAAAGATAATAATATTGCCTTTGCAAATCTGTCAGTAATTTATCTGCATTCCAATACGCATAAGTTGAAAACAATGGCCCATGCGTCTGCACGATGCTAGCTTTATTTTTTGGATAAAAATTATACTGTATCGGTACCGTAATTTTATGATATCCCGTACGGGGTACATAACCAATTTCAGGATTATAATTCTTCCCTACATATTCGTATTGAATGCCTGCATCCACTGCTAAACCATTATAGTTTAAATTAAAGGCACTTACAAAATCATCGTCCTTGCTATTAGGACTGAATGATTTTAAATACATTGCTTTGCCTATCCATAAATTACTGGCTGAGGCTAAATTGTATTCAAACCCTACATTTCTGTTGTACTGATTAAACCCCTTATTGATATTTTCATCGTAATTGAGCGACTGCTTGTTCAACAACATCATGCTAATATTTGAACGGCTAAATACTTTTTGTTGAAGTACCAAGGCAGAAAAGTTTTGAGCAGGTCTATTTTCCAAACTACTCACACCCGTTTGGATATTCATAGCACCAATTCTGAGGTCGTTATTGATTTTACCGCTTAGTCTTACACCATAATCAATAGGGACACCCAAGCCAATTCGTCTTGAAAAAAATGGGCGAATGTTGCTTAACCCAAAATTATTAAAGAGGTCGGCATTTTCAAGGAAAAATTGTCGTCGTTCAGGGAAGAACAACTCAAATCTACTAAGGTTCGTTACTTGGCGGTCTACATCCACTTGTGAAAAGTCTGGATTTACTGTTAAATCCAGATTCAAAGCAGATGAAATGGCTATTTTAGCATCAACCCCAAAATCTTTCCTAACACTAGTCGAGCTAGCATCTTGGAAGTTTTTACTTGTTCCTCCCAATGCATAAGGAATAATTGAAATATTGCTTTTAGGAGTAGGAGGAGGGGTATCCCAAACCATTGTACCTGTATATGCCAAGGTAATACTAAAATATTGACGAGGGATTTTTGCCCAAGTAGATTTTTCACCAGACTTTAGGTCTAACCTACTAAAATTCATCCCCCATTTGGTTTCCCCAGCTTTGTATCGGAGTGTTTTGAAAGGAATAGCGGCTTCGAATATCCAACGGTCGCCCAAGTATTTAGTTTCAGAAAACCACTTATTATCCCAGTTCGCATTCAGGTTTGTTCCTTCCGAAATAATGCCATCAAATTGTGCTCCCGCAGCATTGACACCAAAAACAAAACCATTGGTCAAATCGTTGAAAGGTTCAAGAATCAGCCAAAAATTATCGTTATTTCCAAAATTGAAATCCCTTTTCAACGACTCTACTACAAAGCCTTTGTTTTTTATTTTTTCATAACAAACAGCACTGATGTACAAAAAGTGTTCGTCATAGGTAAGGCGTACTTCCGTGGGCGTTAAACTCAGCGAAGTATCCATGGGCGTCATCATCCAAAAGTCTTTGGCAACATCAGTATTCTTCCAAGCTTCATCATCCAAAATACCATCAATTTTAATTTTTGTATGAGTCTTTTGGATATTGAATTGAAAAGCATCATTAATTTTTTGTGAGAAGCCAGAGAAAGCAACAAATAAGATTAATAATAACAGTAAGGGTTTATTCATTGTATAACGTTAATAGCGTTTGATTGATGTACGAAGATACCACTAATCCCTATGATTAAAGACCATAGCCATTGATAGGCTTTTCTATCCTGCCAGACCCGACAAACACGCCTTGTAGTTTATCCGTTTTTCGTTACATTATCAGAATATTAAGGCTTTTTTGTAATTCTACTCATCATTGATTAAATTGAGTATAATTGTCAATCCTTAAAACCACATCAAATGAAGTCATCGCCTCCTAATCAAGGAAAACTAGTTCGCTCTATTGGACTTACCTCAGCCGTCGTGCTCATTATCAGCTCTGTAATAGGCACGGGCGTTTTTAAAAAAGTAGCTCCAATGTCCGCCGAATTGCAATCCCCTTCTTTGGTATTAATTGCATGGTTAGTAGCAGGACTAATTAGCTTGGCAGGGACATTATCTAATGCGGAGGTTGCCAGTATGTTGGCCGATTCAGGCGGAGAATTTGTTTACTTTCGCAAAATCTATAATCGTTTTTTTGCTTTTCTGTTTGGCTGGACCAACTTTGCTGTAATCCGTACTGCTTCTATAGCATCCATTGCTTATGTTTTTGCTCAATCCCTGAATAGCGTTTTCCCTTTTCCTATCACGGCAGCTTCTTTGGCCGATGTTAGCTTCTTTGGTTTACATCCTTTAGATAACCTCAGTGTAAAATTAGTAGCCATTGCTTTAATTATATTTTTGACCTATTTCAACTATAAAGGATTGAAACTAGGCGAAAACCTTAGTAGGGTATTAACAGCGTTGATGACTACGGTAATGTTATTGATTATTGTCTTGGGGTTACTTTCAAGTGTTGGTAGTTTTGAAAACATTACCACCAATAGCGTGCGATACAGTGCCGATGCAATGTCTGGAACTACTCTTTTCAAGGCGTTGGCTTTGGCGTGTTTAAGTGCCTTTTGGGGATATGAAGGTTGGGCAAGTGTTGGTTTTATTGGAGGAGAAATGAAAAACCCACAGCGAAATCTGCCTTTGGCCTTGATTATCGGCACGTTGATTATCATGGTGTTGTATATGTCTATGAACTTTGTGTATTTATATATTTTGCCTATTGATGAATTTATCAAAATCTATGAATCCAAAAATGGAATTGCGGCTGTAGCTGTAGTTAGTCATTTTCTAGGTGCTTGGGGCGGGATGTTGATATCTGGATTAATCTTAGTAACTACTTTCAATTGTGCCAGTACTACTTTATTGTTAGCATCAAGGTTATTTTATGCGATGGCACACGATAAAATGTTTTTCAAAAGCGTAGATTATATTCACCCTGTTTATAATACTCCTTCACGAGCCTTGTTTATCCAAGCCATCTGGACTTCACTATTAGTATTATCAGGAACATTCGACCAACTGACCGATATGCTGATTTTTGCTGCCTTTATTTTTTATGGAGCTACCGCTTTTGGGGTATTTGTATTGCGTAAAAAAATGCCCGACGCACATCGTCCCTATAGAGTAATTGGGTATCCAGTAGTTCCTGCTGTTTTCGTACTTTTCTGTATCGTCCTTATCGTAAATACGTTAATCGAAAAACCAGAGGAGGCACTCAGTGGACTGGGATTGATGGCAACAGGTCTGCCTTTTTATTATTACTGGACTCGGAAGAAAGAATAGTTTTATATTGTCACTGCCCTGTGTTCTGTGTGCCACAGACCACGGAGAAGAAGACTATTTAAACAGCTCTTTTGATATTAACATTTTTAAAAACTCTTTCTATTAGCTGGCGACTTAAGTCGCCAGCTAATAGAAAGGTCTCCATCCGTGTTCTGTGGCACACAGAATACACTTCAAATAACTAACCTAATTCATCGTAATAAAACGGTCATTCGTCACTACTTCAGGTTTTGTAGTGCCTATTTCTACATTTTTAACGATTGTCGTTTCCCCATCACTAATCTCAATAAGATACTTTCCATCTTCCAATTCTTCTAAATTAAGTTTACCAAAGTATAGCTTATCCTTTTTCCTAAGATATTCAGCAAACAACACAAAGCCAGATTTACTTTTTAAAATGACGGATGCTTTTCTGCCTATAATCTTCTCGACTACTACACTCATTCTAAGACTATTCACAGTTTGATATACTGCTACTTTCAGCGTCCTTTTATCATTTGTTGATTCATCGCCTGCATTAGCCATGAAAGACACTGTTGAAAATAAAGCAATGACGAAGGTTTTAAGTAAGGTTTTCATTTTTTTACTGTTTAGAATTTAAAGGTTCATTTTAAATTGTTTAGAAATTATTATTACGCTTACTATAAATAGGTTCATATCATTTTATTGCTATCGACTTCAGGTGTTATTATAAAATGAGGTGTTTTGTTCTTCTGTTGAGGTTTATGTTATCAAAGATATATGTAAAACATGGTATCTTGCAATGCAAAGTACTATAATCGGTTTAAAATCCTTCTGAATGGTAAACTTTCTTAAAATACAAATGATTTTGGTTTAAGCGAATGCTTTAAAGTTGATGAGCTTTTGATTTAAAAAAACGCAGTTCTCCTAAATCTCAGTCATAAGATGCAGGGAATGATTTGAAGGTTGCACTTATTTTAAAAAATATTATCCTTATTATTTAACAGGGTTGTTGAATCCAATGTCCAATCACTAGGGAGGGACTTAAGTCCCTCCCTAGTGATGATAATTTGTACCAAATAATTTTTATTGTGTTTGAAATAGCATTATTCCATCATTTAATAGGGCATTAATATATCACTAACATTACAACATCATTCTTAAAGATTTAATCATTTCCCCTTGGTTTAAGATAACCCTTCGGTTACAGGCAGGTAATATGACAGGACTAAGTTTGTGACTTCAAACCCAAACTCTTATTACAAGATGAAACATAAAATTTTACTGAATCATGTTAGCTTGTTTTTCATTACATTACTTATGCTAAGTAATGTAGTGTTGGCACAAGACAATGTTCTAACTGGGAAAGTTATCGAAAAGAATGGCGATGTAATTCCAGGCGTGAGTATTTCTATCAAAGGTACTACGCGTGGTACTACTACAGATGGCAATGGTGTATTTAAGTTGCCATTGGCAAATGATAAAATGGTGTTGGTATTTCGCTACATTGGTTTTGCTACACAAGAAATTGTGGTAGGAAATCGTACAACATTAGATGTAACCTTATTAGCGGAAAACAGACAATTAGAAGAAGTTGTCGTAACAGCATTAGGGATTAAGAAGGAAGCCCGTTCAATTGGTTATACTACCCAAGATGTAAAAGGTGAAGACTTAGTAAAGGCGCGTGAGCCTAACCCGATAAACTCTCTTACAGGAAAAATCGCAGGTTTAACAGTTTCTTCTTCTGCTGAAATGTTAGGTCGTCCGCAATTGATTCTTCGTGGTAACTCTGATTTACTTTTTGTAGTTGACGGTGTCCCCATCAACTCTGATACTTGGAATATTTCTTCAGACGACATCGAAACGTATTCAGTTTTGAAAGGGCCAAATGCTGCGGCATTGTATGGTTTCCGAGGACAAAACGGTGCGATTTTGATTACAACAAAAAAAGGCTCGAAAGACAAACGTCAGTTTCAAGTAGATTTCAATTCAAGTACAATGGCTGAGCCAAGTTTCTTGGCAGTGCCTACTCGTCAGAGCGAATATGGCTATGGTGTTAACTATCAGTATGCTTACGGTAACAAAACTTATGATGAAGATGGTAAGTTCCGTCGTACAAACATCTGGGGACCACGTTTTGAAGGACAAAATGTACCACAATACAATTCGCCCGTAGACCCAGTAACAGGTATTCGTCAAGGAACACCTTGGTTAAGTGTTGGTAAAGATAACTTTGCTCGTTTTATGGAAACGGGAATTATCTCTACGAATAACATTGCCCTTTCGGCAAGCGGTGAGAAATACGATTTGCGTTTGTCTATCGCCAACAACTATCAAAAAGGAATGGCACCAAATACCCAATTGAATATTAATAACTTCAATATCAATGCTGGGTACAACTTTACGGATAGATTAAGATTAGAAGGAAATATTAACTTAAGCCTTCAGAACTCACCAAATATTCCAGAGCCAAGTTCAGGACCAGAAGGTTATACGTATATCTTTAATGTATATGGTTCTAGTAGCTGGGATATTGCTGATATGCGTGATTATTATAAAGGCCCACAAGGTAAGCCAGGTGTTCAGCAGTATTATGCAGAATATGGTCGTGAAAATAACCCATATTTCATGGCTTATGAATGGCTACGTGAACATAAGAAAACTGACGTATATGGATATGCGAAATTGAGCTACAAGATTAATGAATTCTTGAATTTTTCTGCCAGAACCCAAATCACTACTTGGACTCAGTTCCGTACAGAGAAGTTGCCATATTCGATGATTACCTATAAAACACCAGATTTAAGACAAGGTGATTATCGTGAAGACAGAAGAAACTTATTAGAAAACAACTCTGATTTCTTGTTAAGCTTCAATAAACCAGTAACGAAAGACTTAACGATTTCGGCTATTGCAGGAGCTAACCTTAGAACTTATAGCTATAACTCAAGCTGGGCATCTACCGATTTCTTGATTGTTCCAGGTGTGTATGACTTTAGTAACTCGAAATATCCAGTAAAAGCATATAATTATCGTGCTGATATGGAAGTAGCAAGTGCATATTATACGGCTGACTTTACTTACAAAAACTTCTTGACGTTAGGAACAACTGGTAGAATTGACAAACTTTCTACGTTGCCTACTGATAACCGTAACATTTTCTATCCATCGGTTTCATTGAGTACAGTAGTGTCAGATTATATCAATTTACCCCAAGCAGTTTCTTTCTTTAAATTGCGTGGGTCGTATGCTAACGTAAAAGGTGGTTTAACGCAGTCGACTATCGGAACAGCATATCAAGCTGTAACTGGTCAGGCACTTGCTAGTGGTTTATTAGGATATGGTGCTGAAATTGTTTCTGCTTATGATGGCCCTAGCTATGATAACCAAAACTCATACAACATCAATACTTCTATTTACAACAACACACCGATAGCCAACTATTCAGGGACGATAGCTAACCCAGCTTTACAGAGCTTCTCGGTTACTTCTTATGAAGTAGGTTTTGATATGAAATTCTTGAAAAACCGTTTATCATTAGATGCTACTTACTTTACATCTATCAACGGCCCGCAGATTTTCCCTTTACCTGTCGCTTCTTCTTCGGGTTATTACAACCATACAATCAATGGTGTAACAACTCAGAAAAACGGATGGGAAGTTTCATTAAATGGTTCAGTGTTGAAAAATCCTAATGGTTTAAACTGGAACGTGTTAGCGAACTTCTCTACTTACAAAGAAACGTTGAAGGAAATCTACGGTGGTGAAACAAGTATCTACTTGTCGGGTCCAGACCACGTTTTCCATATTGGCGACAGATTAGACGGTTATTATGACTATAAGTATTTGAGAAACAGCGAAGGTAAAATTATCTATTCGTCGAACGGTGTGCCTCTAGTACCGCCAACAGGAACAAACAACAAGCAATTATTAGGAAATACAAACCCTGATTTCGTGTGGGCATTGAACAACAAATTCTCTTACAAAGACTTCAATTTTAGTTTCCAAGTTGATGGACGTGTAGGTGGTGTAATTAACGACCGTGTATGGGCTTACCAAGTAAACTCAGGTACTGCAATGGAATCTGTAACGGGTGCATTAGGTGAAGCTCGTCTGAAAGAATGGCAAAGTACAGCTTTGGGTACTAAAACTGCTGTACCAGCTTACATTGGCGATGGCGTTGTAGTAGCAAGCGGAACCATTAAATATGATGCTGCTGGAAATATTGCTAACAGTAGTGAATTATCATTTGCTCCAAATGCCAAAGCTGTAACTGTTCAAAGTTATATGCAAGGTGTTTATAATGCCTTCCAATATGGTGAGCCTTATTTAATTAGCAAGACTTACATGAAATTAAGAGAAATCGTGATTGGTTATACTGTTCCTGCAAGATTATTAGGCAATAACAAATTTATCAGAAATGCTTCTGTGTCATTAGTTGGACGTAACTTATTGTATTTCGCCGAACGTACTGATTTTGACTTAGACCAATATGGTGCTGGCTATAGTGCTTCAAGCAGAAGTACTCAGAAAGACCCAGGTTTACAGTCAGCAACTACTCGTCGTTATGGTATCAACATTAGTTTGACATTCTAATTTGGCTGTCGGTATTCAGCTATCGGTTGTCAGTGATTAATAACTGATAGCTGAGGTCTGACAATGCTTAAAAAATATTTTTAGATATAAATCAGAAATAAAAATGAAAAGATATTTCAAAAAATTATTAATCATATTACCAATTTTGGTAGCAACTACTGGTTGTCAGGATTATGATCAATTATTACCAAACCCAAACGTTGCCAGTGAAAGTAATACGATTCCGCCTGAATATTTATTGGGTAGAATAACCTATGATATGTACGCTGGTGGTGGGGTAGTGGATGGAAGACCAGGAAACGTATCTGAACAACCTTTCGACCAAGCTCACCGTTGGAATCAATTCATCGTTTCTAACAACTTGTATTATGGTGGTAAAAATACCTACGACTGGTCGGTAACGGCTACACCTTATGGTATGTTGAAAAATGCCATTAAGATGGAAGAGCAAGCTTTGAAAACGTTAGGAACAAAAACAAATGCTTATGGTGCGGTAGCAAAATTTGTGCGTGCTTATACAGCCGTTTGGCTTACACAACGTTTGGGTGATGTGCCTATGAGCGAAGCAGGTCAAGGTCTTGATAACCTTACACCAAAGTATGATGCACAAAAAGATGTGTATATCAGTGCTTTACAATTATTAGAAGATGCTAATACTGACTTCACGAGCTTAATTGCTAATAATACACAAGCTAGTATTTTAGCAGGAGATATTCTATTGGGTAATGACATCAAAAAATGGCAAAAAGCTGTCAATACGTATAAGCTAAGAGTATTGATTTCATTAAGTAAAAGAGCTGAGGATACACCAGAGTTGGGTATCAAACAAAAATTTGCAGACATCGTTAACAACCCAACGAAGTATCCAGTAATGGGAAGTAATGCTGATAACATGGTTTTTACCTTCAATTCAGCGTATAACACGTATCCGCATACTCCTAAAGACGGTAATAATAACTACCAAAACATAGGTTCGGCATACTTGAAATTGACAACTGTTAATGCTGACCCAAGAACGTTTATCGTAGCGACTCCTGCACCAGCTGAGCTTGCCAAAGGAAAAGCAGTAGGTGATTTTACAGCTTACGTAGGTTCTGATATTTCTGATGCTGTGGCCGATTTATTTACCAATTCTACGGCGGGTAAGTACTCATTTACCAACTTTAACCGCTATTATGGTTCAGTAGTTGGTCCAGAGCCATATATACTTATGGGTTATTCTGAAATGAATTTCAACATTGCAGAAGGTATTAACCGTGGTTGGGCAACAGGCGATGCGGCTGCTTATTATACAAAAGGTATCAATGCATCGTTAGCATTTTATGGATTATCAGAAGGAGCTACTTTAACAATCGGTGACTTGACGGGTAAGACATTAGGAAATGTAAATGTATCAATTGCTAGTTTTTTAGCTAACCCAAATGTTGTTTACAAAGGCAATAATACTAATGGTTTAGAGCAAATCTTAAATCAAAAGTATATTTCATTCTTCCAAAACTCTGGGTGGGAAGCATTTTATAATCAACGCAGAACGGGTTATCCTAAAACATTCATTACTGCTGGTAGTGGGATAAATTCAGTAGGTAAGGTACCTCTTCGTTGGTTGTATCCAGTAGACGAATCAACTTATAACCCAGAAAACTATACAAAAGCATTAACGCAATTTGGTGGTAAAGACGATATTTATTCGCCTATGTGGTTATTGAAATAATTAACTGTTTAACTAAGATTTACAAGAGAAAATGCGTGGTAAAACGGTTTTCTCTTGTAGCATCACATTAATGTATTATTTAAGAAAAACATGAAAAAGATACTTTTTATACTTTGCTTATTTACTGTAGCAACAAATGTATTCTCGCAAGACAGCTCAGTGGTTTTTAACCCGAAACGTCAGATAAAATTAGAAGGCGGAAGCAATTTCCGTGATTTAGGGGGCTATCCTGCCGCTAACAAAAAGCATGTAAAGTGGGGTCATATTTTCCGTTCGGCTGATGTAAGTAAATTGACTGACAATGATTTAGCTACTTTGTCAAATCTACAACTTGCTACAGTGTGTGATTTACGTGGGCCAGATGAATTGAAAACTAACCCTGACCGTTTGCCTATAGGAATAAATTATATTAACCTACCTGCTGGAAGCGAAAAGGTACAGTCTAATCTTAACTATGCTACCATGAACCGTGATTCATTGATGAATTCATTTTATGGTGCTACTACCCATTTGAAGGCAAAATATAAGCCAATGTTCGAGCAATTGTTGGTATTGCCTAATGATAAATCATTGATGTTTCACTGTACTGCTGGCAAAGACCGTACAGGTATGGGAGCAGCGTTGATACTTTCTGCATTAGGCGTTGATAAAAAATACATTGTGGCAGACTATGCTGCTACGAATGTTTTTTGGAAAGATACTCGTGAGAAAATGCTACAGTCTATGGCAAAAAACGATGCTGCTATGACTGCCATGAAACCAATGTTGGCCGCTAATCCAACTTATATCAATACTTTTTTTGCTACTATCGACAAACAATATGGTTCTATGGATAAGTTCTTAGAAAAGGAAATGGAGCTTGATAAAGAGGATATTAAAAAGTTGAAAAAATTGTACTTGGAGTAGCGTATTGAGTGAGTTAGCGATTGAGTGATTTAGTGATTGAATGGATGATAGTTATCATTGTTTAAAATTAGGTTTCACTGGGTTTAACAAAAGTTAGCTATACACAACTCTTTATACTATCGAATATACTTAAATAAAAGGGGTGTTGTCTTACAACATCCCTTTTTTGATGCCAAGATATTTTCATGAGTAGTTATTCTTTCTCTTTGAAGACAACATATATTAGGCAATGATAAAGGACAATTAATATATTCACTCAATCGCTAACTTACTCAATCACTAAATAATAATTCACTAACTTACAATTCACTAACTCACAACTCACTCAATCACTAACTGTTAATAATACATTAAACTATCTAAACACAGAGCAATCCAAATCTTCTTAGTAATTTTGAAACTTAATTCAAGGCTCTGTGATTATTTAAGTAATAAATTAACATTGAAAGCCATAATACTAATGTGAGATTTATTGAATGTGAAAAATGTTAATCACAAATCACTCATTCACTAAATCACTCAATGAATATAAAATGACGAAAAGAACTTACTATTCCCTTATTCTGATACTTGGTAGCCTAACGGCCTTAGCGCCTTTTTCTATTGATATGTATTTGCCGGGTTTTCCTGCTATTGCGAAAGACTTGAATACTACGGCAGCCAAAGTATCTCTTACTTTATCTGGATTTTTTATTGGTATTTCAGCAGGGCAATTGCTTTATGGCCCTTTGCTAGACCATTTTGGTAGAAAAAAACCATTATACTTTGGTCTCTCGCTATATATATTGGCTTCGATAGCTTGTATATGGGTTAAAAATATTGATAGCCTAATTGTACTCAGATTCATCGAAGCTATCGGTGCATGTGTGGCTACAGTTGCTTCTGTAGCGATGGTACGCGACCTTTTCCCTGTGAAAGATAGTGCCAAAGTGTTTTCGTTATTGATGTTGGTGTTGGGTGTATCGCCAATGGTAGCACCTACTGTAGGTGGTATCGTTACCGCTAATTTTGGTTGGCAGGCCGTTTTTATTATTTTAAGCGTCATTGGGGCAGTACTTTTATTAGCAGTAATACTTTGGTTACCTAATAGTTTTAAGCCAGATCCTTCGCATTCATTAAAACCTGAACCTATCATCCGTGATTTTATCTCAGTAATTATTGAGCCACAGTTTTATACGTATGCCTTAACAGGAGCTATCTCTTTTGCAGGCTTATTTGCTTATGTATCAGGGTCGCCGTTGATATTTATGAGCGTTTTCAAAGTAAATGAGCAAGTATATGGTTGGATATTCGCCTTTTTGTCTATTGGGTTTATTGGTGCTAGTCAGTTGAACAATTTGGTACTTCGTAGGTTCAAGAGCGAGCAAATTATTCCTGTAGCTCTTCGAACTCAGTTATTAATAGGAATTGTTTTCTTGATTGCCTCGTATAACGATTGGCTCAATCTAGGCATTACTATTTTTATGCTTTTCCTATTTCTTTCTTGTATTGGCTTTGCCAATCCGAACATGGCCGCCCTTTCATTAGCACCCTTTTCAAAAAATGCAGGAACAGCTTCAGCCTTGATGGGAGCAATACAAATGGGAATGGGTTCTTTGATTTCGGTAGTCATCAGTATGTTCGATGAACCCTCTACGTTACCGATGGTAGCCGCCATGGCAGGTTCGGCATCAATTGCTAATATTGTATATTTAGTAGGCAAAAGAACGATTAAGCAAGAAGTAGAGGTGAGTGAAAACGCCGAAGCAGGTTTAGTACATTAGAATCTGGCAAAGACTTAACAATTATTTGGATATTAAAAACAATTGAATTTTAATACCATTATTATTTAAGACATTCCATGTAGCGGTAACCCTTGCGGTTACCGTTTATTATATCAATCAAACGGTAACCTACCTAAAATAATTACGTTATTAAGCTCCAAATCGTAGCAAAACTACCGCTTAATAAAAATCACCCTACTTTCTGATTGATTCCTTGTGGGTTATTGCATTATTACCTTATGTTTGTAAGGCCAATTCACTACTACAAAAAATAGACATCCGCAGTTAAATGGGGATGAATGACTATATACATATATGAATATGTATTATATCCCCTAAAAGTTTCAACGACCACTTCTTTAAATAAGCCACGTCCACAAAGAGTTTGAGCAAATTGTTCAAAAACAAACTTCTTTTATTTTAATTGATCTTATGAATTCTCATGACGTATAGTGTGTTCATAAAAACGCTAAAAAACGCCGTGTTATAGATTTATGCATCTTAAAACAATTAAAACATACAAACATGGAAACCTTAGAATTATTGAGATTGGCTACAATTGAAACAGAATCAAGAGCGTTGAAATCTTCTAGTATAGAGATTTTGAACTACAAACCTGATATTAAAAAAAGCAAAATATTGTTAACCCAACAGGGAACGGCAACATTATTTATGGCTAAAAAAGGAGAACCACTTTTAGATGAAATATATAAATACCTAAAATCAGGTGTTGGCACTGAACAGACCATTGTTGAAAAATTTATCAAACAATTTAGTGATATCAAAGAAATAGCACTGGAAGAAGCAGTACTCCTACAAAAAAAGCAAAACTTACTTGCCTCTGTCAGATACGGAGGAAAAACATTGCTAGAAGGCTTTTTTATACCTGAAAAAATCAAAGTAGTAGGAGCATCCTTCCCCTATAATGGCGGAGGAATTTTAGAAGAAGGCTTTAAATTAATACAGCATTATAGCAAAGAAAACTTAAAAGAAGAGCTTCAATGTTTTATCGTATTGCACGAGCCTAATTTAACGAAAGCCGAAGCAGATATTCTTAAACAATTACCAGTCAACCAGTTTGAGTTAAATATTGGTACTAATCCACGTGGATATGCAACGGCTTTAATTGCCATTGCCGCAGCAGTGAGTTTGGCCACGGGGATATGTTGCCCGCATAGAAATGAAGATTTTGTGATACCAAATTATGCTTTTGACCCTTACGATGTCCACCTGCCTGATGCTGTTTTAAAGCAAATCTCAGTGTCAGCTGCAGCCTCTGAAATATTGAAAATTCGCAGAAACTTTCTGACCCATAAATATTAAGCTATTTGTTTGATGGATATTTATGAATATATCATCCTCTTATTCTTTGCGTCTTGGCTTGTATTAACCGTTATTTTTCATTTTCCGTTAACAGGTAATTATAAGCTAAGACTCAAAGACCCCTTTGGTATTATTCCTGATTGGCGTTTTTTTTGTCCGACGCCTATCAAGAATAACTACCATATTTTATGTCGAGAGCTTTTAAGCAATGGCGAAAGCTCTGCTTGGCGTGAAATACAAATGTTACCTGCTAGAAGCTTATTGGATGCTGTCTGGAATCCAGGGAGAAAAACCCGAAAATCATTTTTAGACATCACTATTGAATTGGCAAATGTAGCCACTACAAACAGAGACCAAGAAAATGTAATAGTGGGTTCCATTGCATATTTAACAATACTCAACTACGTTACCCAAGCCAATAGCAATGATAAATGTCGGTTCATACAGTTTGCTTTGATGACGAGCTGTTCTATCAACAAGCTCGAAAAATCAGAATTATTATTGTTATCAAAATTACATTTAATAAAAGATGAGCATCCAACTAGAAATACTTAGCTTAACTAGATTAATCTGTGGGGTCTGTAGTATTGTTTATGCCCTTGAAAAACTATTATATAAAAAGCCAACGCATGATTTATTAAGCTGGGAGGTGTTGCAATTAAGGCATCCTATCTTTATGAAAATACCTATATTCAATAAACTATGCGCTGAGAAAGGAATAAAAACAGTAACCATCGTTTTTCTTATTGCTTCAATAACTTCTATCGTTACTGACATCGAGCTACTATTGATTTTTTGCTATTTCATGATGTCAATATGTTTGCTAATTTTTTCAGCAAGAAGTGCTTATGGGATGGATGGCTCTGACCAAGTAATATTCCTCATTGCTACTTGTTTGTTTTTTATCTACCTCCACAATACAGTTATCACAAGGCATATAGCATTTACATTTATTGCACTACAGTTACTCTTTAGCTATTTTATTTCAGGATATGCAAAACTCACTGCCAAAGTGTGGAGGAATGGTGAAGCATTAGTTGGCATCATGGGGAATGATATTTATGGCAATGAGAATGTATATACGTTGTTATCTAAAAATATTAGAATATCACAATTGTTGTCTTGGGTTGTTTTTGGTTGGGAAGCACTATTTTTTATCTGTATATTTTGTAATCAACACATATTTATTTGTTTTATCGCAATTGGCTTCTTATTCCATTTAACAAATGCCATCATAATGGGCTTAAATACATTTTTCCTTGCCTTTGTTGCTTGCTATTTTCCTTTGATACATTGCTATTTACTGGTTCACGGCAATGCCGTATTTAGTTTTCAAGTATTGGGTTTTCAGGTTTTTATGGCGTGAAAACTGTTGTGGTAAGCTTTGTGCTACCGATATTGTGTTCCTTGCGGAACTATAATCGACATCTATCAATCAAAAAAGCGGTCAAAAAATATATTTTTGACCGCTTTTTAATTCTAAAATTTGGGATGTGTCATGTCATCTTTCACCTACCCAATATTATCAATATCAAAAGGCAATGTACGGATTCTTTTGCCTGTTAAATTATAGATAGCATTGCAAAGGGCAGGAGCGAAAGGCGGTAGGCCTGGCTCACCCACACCACCTGGGGCTTCTTCGTTATCAATAATATGAACTTCAGTTTTAGGCATTTCGCTGAACCTCAAAACATTATATTGATGGAAATTGCTTTGTTCAGCCATGCCATCTTTGAAGGTAATGCCGTTTTTGATAGCAGCAGTCAATCCCATCACGATATTCCCGTCAGTTTGGGCTTTTATATTATCAGGGTTTACCGTCATACCACAGTCGATTACCGAAACTACTTTGTCTATTTTTACCCCTTTACCATTTTTAGAAACCGTAACCGCATGGGCTACTATTGTTCCGAACGAACGAGCAATGGCAATACCTATCGCTTGGTTTTCTGGAAGTTTCTGGTGATAATTAGTTTTCTTAGCTAAAGTTTGCAATACTCTAGTGAATCTTGAAGCATCCGCCAACATATCCAAACGGAAAGCCAAGGGGTCTATATTAGCAGCATGAGCTAACTCATCAATAAAGGATTCTTGTCCGAAAGCAGTCGTTGAAGAATATACCGAACGCCACCAAAGAATGGGAATATCAGTTTCTGCTAAATGGAAAGATGCTTTTCTATTGGTAAAATCATAAGGACTGTCTTCAGTATTAGCCGTTTCAATGGCCCAATCATCTGGCGCATTTTTCAATGGATTGCCAAATACTTGGTGCTGAATAGAGCTACCTACAATTTTATGATTCACTGCCACAACATTACCTTTTTCATCCAAGCCACCTTGCATCGCCGAAAGCATACCGGGACGAAATGGGCCTTGTGTAGTATCGTCTTCGCGTGTCCAAATTACTTTTACGGGAGCTTTGATTTGTTTTGACAAATTAGCTGCTTCCATTACGTAATCAAAATAGGCTTTTCTACCAAAAGCACCGCCCATAAAAGGCACATTCACTTTAACATTTTCGGGCTTGATATTCAAATATTGCGCTAGTTGCGGAATCAATCCATCTGGCCCTTGAATAGGTGCCCAAACTTCTACTTTATCGCCTTGTACCCACACCGTAGCATTTTCAGGTTCTAGCGGAGCATGAGCCAAGAATGGAGTTTCGTACTGAGCTTCTATCTTTTTATTGGCTCCTTCAAAACCTTTGTTAAAGTCACCAACTTTTTCTTTTTTATACTCTTGTCCTTCGGTTTTGGCTAAAGTACGCAAGTTTTCAAAGTATGCATCGGTTGAGATTTTATCAGAACCCTGAGCATCCCAAGTGATTTTCAATGCTCTTCGTCCTTTCAATGCTCCCCAATAGGTATCAGCTATAACGGCTACAGTTTCTACGGCTTTATGAGGCATCTTACGTTCTGATTTCAACACGTGCTTTACGCCTTTTACCTTCATAGCTGCCGAACTATCAAAGTTTACTACTTTACCATGAATAGTCGGTGAGCGTTCGATACTAGCAAACAACATTCCTGGAATATCTGAATCTATGCCAAAAATAGCTGTTCCATTTACTTTTGAAGGAATCTCTGGACGAGGTACTGATTTGCCCAATAACTTAAAATCATTAGGACTTTTTAGTTTTGGATTTTTAGGTACTTCTAATTTAGAGGCTTCCTCTACTAGTTCACCATACGTATAAGATTTACCTGATGGTTTATGAAAAACCTTGCCTGTTTGGGCATAGCATTCTGTAGTAGGTACTTGCCATTTTTTGCTGGCAGCCGTAATCAACATTTCTTTTACCGCAGCACCTGCTTTACGCATTGGTAGCCAACGTGTACGAACCGAAGACGACCCGCCCGAAAGTTGAGCGCCATATTTTCCTTGTCCGTCAGTATTACGGATTTCTACTTGGTCTAAAGTCACCTCCAATTCTTCGGCAATCAATAATGGAAGCGATTGGTAAGTGCCTTGTCCCATATCTGGGCGGGCATTGAAAAGAATAATCTTACCATCATCATTAATTAAAATGTATGGATCCAATTCTATTCCCAATGCAGCCGCAGTAGTATCAATCTTATGGATGCTTTCTGCTTTTCCGATGGAAGAAAAAGAAAAGCCTATTGCCAATATCGTACTGGCTTTTATGAAGTCTCTGCGTGAGTTATTCTGTGTCATGTTCGTGTGGTTTAAAGATTACTTACCAGTAGAGTTCGTTCCTTCGTGCATCAATGCTGCTGCTCGATGGATGGCCTTACGGATACGTGGATAAGTACCACAACGACAAATATTTCCAGACATCGCATCATCTATTTCGGAATCTGTGGGATTACTTTTTTCTTTTAATAACGCCACAGCCGACATGATTTGTCCCGACTGACAGTAACCACATTGTGGCACTTGTTCTTCAATCCATGCTTTCTGAACAGCACTGTCAGTATTTGCTGAAATGCCTTCGATAGTCGTTATTTTGTTGGTTGCCTTCACTGTTGAGATTGGCGTTGAACAAGAACGAATAGGCTGACCGTCTAGGTGGACAGTGCAGGCACCACAAAGTGCCATCCCACAACCGAACTTAGTGCCTTTCAACCCTACATAATCGCGAATAACCCACAAAAGGGGTGTATCGGCATCAGCATCTACATTATACTTTTTGCCATTTATTAATAGATTATACTTTGCCATAATTTTAATTTATTGAATCGGAGAGAAGGCAATGAGCTTTAAGCCGTGAGCAATGAGCATTCTCTCTATTTTGTATTTAACGTAATGATAGTTAATGTTCTAAAGTTTTAAGTCGTAAGCTTTGAGCAATGAGCATTCTCTCTATTTTGTATTTAATCTTACTAAAATAATGCTTGATATTTTAAAGCTTTAATGCTGAGAATTTTACTTTATCCCAAAAACAGCTTATAATTTATTGCTGATTGCTCAAAGCTCATTGCTCATAGCTCACAGCTTTCAAGCTATTCTACCTCATAAGCCATTATCTTATTTTTCAAGAAAGTGGGTATGATTAATAGTTTTTTGCTTGGAATATACTCAAAATCAGCCGTGTTTACTTTTGCATCAACAAAGTCGAGTAATAATTGCGTTTTGCCCTCTGTGTTGATATGCCAAACTTTTCCTCTCCATTCAGATGCAAAATATCCTTTTTTGCCATCTGTTAAAATACCATCGATACCACCCATGCCTTCAGCAATGGTTGAAAATTGTTGTGACTGTAAATCATAAGCCAATATTTTACCATCACCATTGCCAGCAATCAATTTGCCATTTTCAAAGAATAATCCATTTGGACTTTTCAATGGCGCTCCTTCTACTACTTTCACAATCTGCCCTTTGTCTAATTTCCAAAGTCTGTCCGAACGCATATCCGTAAAATAAACGATTTTGTTTTTCGTATCTACGCCTATATCGTTCAAGAACTTCGCATCTGGCACGTCGTATTTGTTTAATACTTTTCCAGACTTAGCATCGATTTCTACTAATTTAAAAATTTCAGTTACATACAGTTTACCATCTAAAAAGCCCAAGCCTTTAGTCGATTGCAAGTTTTCAGTAAATTTCTGTTGCGTAACCTTTCCATTCAAATCTACTTTGGCAATATAACTGTTTGAGTTAGTAGCGGCTGGCCCACCGTTGATACAAGAAACAAACACTGTTTTAGATTTAGGCTCAAACAAGATAGATTCTGGTGTAAGAAGACTTGTTGTATCGCTTTCCCATAACTTTTTAAGACTTACTTGTGCTTGTGAAGAATTTGCTGAAGCAACTAAAACGACTAGTGATGCTATTCTCAATAGATTTTTCATAAAATATTAGATTTAAAAATAAGAGTGTTTGGATATAAATTAGTTCTTAAGTTAGTATTTTCTAATGACTTTACTATCTTTTTTTAGATGTATGAATGCATTTTGAAGCTATAGTGCCTAATTTATTGTATTAGTTTTATGCAATTTATTTTTAAAATTAAACAATTGCCATTTTAATACTTCAAGGAGGGACAAAAAAAAAAGCGAAAACACCTACATCCAAATAAGATGATAAGTGCTTTCGCTAGCAAAAATGTTGAAGATTATCACCAATCAGGAGTAACGCCACCACGTACTCTTGAATTAAGCGATACCCTGAGGCCTATCATGGTATTCTTGAAACCTGTAAAATCCTTATTAGGTATGCCACGATTATTGTAGGCAAGAACAGCTTCAACTCTTAAAATTCTTAAGATGCCATCTACTCCATAGCCCACTTCGATATTATGGATATTGTTGTTGGCAGTATAAAGGTAGTTGGCAAAAAGGTCTTCACGAATTCCTTTGTTACG
This sequence comes from Arcicella sp. GW822-FHT02H01, assembly GCF_058802005.1. Taxonomy (NCBI): domain Bacteria; kingdom Pseudomonadati; phylum Bacteroidota; class Cytophagia; order Cytophagales; family Flectobacillaceae; genus Arcicella; species Arcicella sp. GW822-FHT02H01. The sequence goes on from NZ_JBXANT010000001.1 coordinate 4,760,673, forward strand.
TATCAGCGTCGATTGAGTCAACGCAAATTTTCTAAGACCAAACATCGTCATGATGTCAATGTATGAACCATTGGTTGAAAAATAAAATGGGTCAATCAACTTTTTACTTACTCCCCAAATATAGTTATCATAAAAACCTACCAAACGATGGGTAGTGAGGGCTTCGCCAATGGCAATTGTATTATTGTTGCCATTAAAGTGCTTGTAGTCAGCAAAAGTCATTTTTTTTGCACTTAAAAAAGTACCTGCCTGAGCGATATAATTGAAATTTGTATTGATACTCAACGGGAAGTTGTGTGCAATGCCTAGTTCAATCGTATGGAAATCTATTTCGCTACCAAACAATTTAGGAATAGCACCACGGTATTTGAAGGTAATTAATGGCGACGACGAGAAGTCTACATAACGAATATTATTGCGGTATTGCTTTTTCAGCGTAGGGCGATAGTTAATCTGAAAATTAGCTAAGAAGGCATCATTGTTCTGAAACTTTGTATCGGGTAGTTCCTGACTTTTAGGAAAGTTCGGAGAGTATGCATCTCCCCCATAATTAAGCCAATAGTAGTTTGTCGTATTTTCTAGTGGATAGCGTTTTGCCCATTCCAAGGACGTTTTAATCCCTAAAGTATTAGAAAAACGGTCGGTGAATGAAATATTGACAAAGTCTTTTTCGTAGATTTTAACAAAGTTCTTTTTAAGAATAAGCGTCGATAACGAGTTTAAATCTAGGGCTACTGGCGTATCTACATTGTATTGAGAGATAAACTTTCCGCCAGAAAAACTTATTTCTTCTTTCTGCGTTTTCCAACGGAGTTTCAACATTCCCATCGAACGATTCTGGGTAACTGAATAACGCCAAGTAGGGTCAATCTCAAACCAATCGTATCGATTTCTTCTGAAACGAAATAAAGCACCCGTATTAAACACAAAGCCTTCTACAGTATTGAAGTTGAAATCTAGGACAGGAGATTTGTAATAGATTTCGTAAGGATAGAATCCACGTTTGGTATCTCCCCAAAAATAAGAACGGCTAAACAATACACTACCAATGCCAAATTTTTGATTGGCTTGTCGGTAGGTCGAAAACTCGTCAGGTTGTAGGGGTAATGAATTTTTGTTTTGTGAATTAATAGGTAAATTCGGCGTGAAAGCCTGAAAGTCAGTATTGTTTTTTAAGTCAGTCCAAACGTTATCGCTTTGGCGTTCTGCATTGCGTACAATTTCAACTTTATCATAGCGCTTCAAACCAGAGGCAATGTTGGCATCACTCCATTGGTTTTTTAGGTTTGTTCCCAAAGCCGACATCACTTGTTTGAATTGTTGCACTTCAAAATTACGTTCTTGCACATTCACTATTTCGTTGAACTCGCTTTCGTCAGGACGAATTAAATCGGGAATAATTTTATGGGCAATGTCCTGATAATCCCAGACTTTGGCCATATATGTATATTCCCCTTCAAAACCCATCAAAGCTCCTGTGGCAACAATTTTATACTGTTGAGGTACCCACTGGGTATTAAAACGGACATAATTGATGGTGATATGATAAGTAATATTGTAGTTTTTGACGGTTAAGTCTAAATCTTGTAGATAAAAATCCCCGTCAGTCAAAGAAATTATCCCACTAAATACTTTTTCATCATTGTTGTGTTTAGGAGTAACTTTGATGTTGTAAACTTTTACCTTATTAATAGTTTTGGTATCTACCAATTCAAAATCGTAGTATTGGAAAGCCTTGGGTGAAAGCGGAGAAATAGCGCCTGTCCCTAAAGTTGCTTTATAGAAATTCGGGTTTACGTATTTGTCAGGACGAGCCTCGGCATGGTAATTATTTCTCAACGCTTTGTGTTGAAAATAATAAGTATTATTACTGCTAACATAAAACTTAGCAAAAGACTCAGATTGGTAAACGAGCTTTTCTGCTATCCCTTCTTTAGCAAGTAAAGGCTCCCAAATATTTGGGATTGTATTCCATTTTGCCGAATTTTGGATAAATACTTCTGCTTCGTAATTCACAAAAGATTCATCATGCACTGGAGCAAGCTTGATAGCCTTCTGAATGATTTGGGTTACATCCGAGCTTGGCGCAGTATCATTTTTTTGAAAAGCGTATATATTATATAAATGGAAAATCAAAAATATAAATAAAGCACTTGTTTTTCTTGGGAACATATTTCTTATTTTGTTTCAGTCATCTAACATAAGTTATAGGAAGCTTTAGAGAGATGGGAAACGGAATTTAAAAGTTCAAAATCAAATAAAAAATTATTGGAGCAGAATATATTAAATACTTTTTAGAAAAGGTAGAACAACAAATTTACTAACAAACTTTGGTAGAATTATTTGTTGTTGATAAATCTTACTTTTATTAATGACATTAACCGCCTGTCAATTTATTTAGAATTTATCTAAACAAAGCAATTAATTTCGTTGTTAGAACAATTAAACAGAGGTTATTTCTTTATTTAAAGACAATAATATCACCCACATTCAAACACAAAACATATGCAATCCACTCAGTTAAGCCTTATTGTTAAGAAACTAACCGAGTTTTACGGTACTGATTTTGATAACTTCGCTTACCAATCGCCTCTTTCTAAACTAAAAACATTTAGTGCTGATGAAATTGATGTATTTGTTAATGCGCTGACTCAAGCCGCCCGTAAACAACAATTCTTAGTAGTAGAAAATTATGCCAGTGGGCAAGATTTCCCAGAACTCCTCAGAGGGAATAAACATCCAGTAATTTTTTTTGATGAAAGCGAAGATGCTATTAAAATCATTTTTGCTGCCAGAAAACTAAAAGACAATGAACCTCAATTTTATCAATTTGCCGATAATCGGGATGTAGAGAAGATTTCAGAAAATGAAACTTTCCAGCCTGTCAAAATCAATAATCATGCCGATAGTACGAAAAATGGCAAAGTAAGATTTTTGATTGTTTATCCGCTCGAAAACATGGATAATATTGTTGCACCAGAAGAATTGAGTCCGACGAAGCGGTTATTCAGGATGCTAAAAGCAGAGCGTAAAGACATCGGATACATTTATATTTATGCCATTGTCGTCGGAATAATCAGTTTAACTCTTCCGTTAGGTATCCAAGCAATTATAGGTTTAGTATCTGGTGGGTTAGTTTTTAGTTCGGTTTATGTATTGATTACCGTCGTAATATTAGGTGTTATTATTTCAGGTATTTTACAGATATATCAACAAACCTTAGTTGAAGTACTACAAAGAAGAGTTTTTGCCAAAGCTGCTTTTGAATTTACCTACCGAATCCCCAGAGTAAAATCAGAAGCATTATTAGGCTCGTATGCCCCAGAATTAATGAACCGCTTCTTTGATATTCTCAATGTTCAAAAAGCCCTCCCCAAAGTATTAATCGATATTACTGCCGCCTTAATTCAGATTCTCTTCGGCATGATTCTATTATCGCTGTACCATCCTTACTTTATTGCATTTGGTTTGCTGACTATCGCTATCGTTACTTTTGTGGTATATATCAATGCAGGAAAAGGGATGGAAACTAGCTTGGCTGAATCGAAATATAAATACAAGGTAGCCCAGTGGCTAGAAGATATTGCCCGTACATTATACGCTTTTAAATCAGCAGGTTCTACTAATTTGCCAATGCAAAGGATGGATTATCTGGTGAATAATTACCTAAAATATCGTAAAAAACACTTCAAGGTACTTTTGATATTGTATGGCAATGCTGTTTTCTTCAAGACGTTCGTTACGGCTGTTTTGTTGATTTTAGGTACTTCTTTGGTAATAGACCGCCAGATTTCTTTAGGTCAATTTGTGGCTTCTGAAATTATCATTGTCTTGGTGGTAAACTCAGTAGAAAAATTAATTTCTGGGGCAGATACCGTTTTTGATTTATTGACGGCTGTCGAGAAAATAGGTTTTGTGACCGATTTACCTTTAGAACGCCAAACAGGCTTGAATATCAATTTTCATGAAAATGCCCAAGGACTTGAAATTAAATTAAAGGATTTGAGCTACCGTTATCCAGGGGGAGCGAAACACGTCTTGAAAAAACTTAATTTAGAAATCAAGCCTAAAGAAAGCATTTGTATCACAGGTACGAATGGCTCGGGTAAAGAAACATTATTAAAGATACTTTCGGCTATTTTTACTGATTTTGAAGGAGGCATTACCTACAACGGAATGTCTATCAGAGACGTAAAATTAGATTCTATCAGAGACGCCATCGAAAGAAACTTGGCACTTGATGCCATCTTTGATGGGTCATTGTTGGATAATATCGCCATGGGTCGCTCGAGTGTGAAATTTAGTGATGTAAAGTGGGCTTTGGATAGCTTGAATTTAAGTGATTTTATTGCTGAATTGCCAGATGGATTAAATACGCCGATGATTGCGGGAGGAAAACGTTTTTCAGAAAGCTTTATCGCTAAAATTTCCGTAGCAAGATGTGTAGTAGAGAAACCTCAGCTACTGATGATTACGGATATTTACCGAGAATTGCATAAAGCAGAAAGGCTGAAAACAATTGCGTTTTTAACGGATAAGGCTAATCCTTGGACACTCCTTACCATCTCAAACGACCCTATGGTAATGGCTGCTTGTGACAAAGTAATCGTATTGAACGAAGGCGAAATCGTATTACAAGGCAGGTACCAAGATTTAATCAAAGACATCAACTTTCAAGAAGCTATAGATTAAGATATGTTAAATTTATCAAAACAAAGTATCAGTAAGCAGGTAAACGAGCAATTTGAATTGCACTCGCTTAATACCTTGCATACACCACGTTCGGCAGTAATTCTGAAACGTTGGCTGATGGCTATCGTAGTGATTTTATTATTGATATTATTTTTGCCTTGGCAACAGAACGTTACGGGCAAAGGTGATATTTCGGCTTTTACGCCTAAAGATAGACCACAGAATGTACAAAATATTATATCGGGAAGAATAGAAGAATGGTTGGTAAAAGAAGGCGACTTAGTAGAAAAGGGTGATACCTTACTGGTAATTTCAGAAACGAAGGATGATTATTTTGACCCCAACCTGCCTTCACGTTTACAAGAACAATTAACCGCCAAAAAAGCTGGACTAGCTAGTTACCAAGCTAAAATTGATGCCTTATCACAACAGATTGTAGCATTAGAGCAAAACCAGAAGTTTAGTTTACAAAAAGCCAGAAACAAAGTGAAGCAGGGCTTTCTGAAAGTAACTTCTGATAGTACGGATGTGATAGCCGAACAAGTACAATTTAATATTGCACAAGTAAGGTATGACAGGGGCGAAGACCAGTACAAAAATGGTGGGTTGGTTTCGCTAAGCGAATTGGAATCACGTAAATTGAAATTGCAGGAGACAAGAACCAAATTGGTTTCTACGCAAAATAAATTAGCGATTTCTCGTCAGGAATTAACCAATGCACAAATTGAACTTAATTCTATTGGTGCTGAATACGCTGAGAAAATTGCGAAAGCTGAGTCTGATAAAAGCTCGGCATTTTCATCTTTAGCTGCTGGTCAGTATGAAATTTCACAATTGAGTAATAAAATTACCAATGTGGATATTCGTAGAAATCAATATTATATCAAAGCGCCCCAAGAAGGCTATGTAGTGCGTGCCTTAAAAGCAGGTATCGGCGAAAACATTAAAGAAGGGGAATCTATCTGTACCCTTCAACCTTTCAATCCAGAAATGGCAGTTGAATTGTTTGTCAAAGCAATGGATGTCCCACTGATTACCGAAGGGCGTGAAGTACGTTTGCAATTTGAAGGTTGGCCATCATTAGTATTTTCAGGTTGGCCATCGGCTACGGTAGGTACTTTTGGCGGAATTGTCAAAGTAATTGATAGGATAGATAATACGAAAGGCGAATACCGATTGCTGATTGTCCCTAAAATTGCTAAAGGCGAGCAAAAATGGCCAAAGCAATTAAGAATGGGTTCGGGCGTAGTAGGTTGGGTAATGCTCGACGACGTACCAGTTTGGTATGAAATCTGGCGTCAACTGAATGCTTTTCCACCAACGTTAAAACAAGAGCCAGAAGGAGCTTTAAATCAGAAAAAAGCAAAGTAAAATGAAACAATCAATAATTAGTGGTGTTCATCAATCTAATGCTTTTGATAGGAAAGGTTTTTCAACACCACGATTTTATACCATATACGTCTTTATACTATTAATGAGCGCCATTAGTAATGCTAATGCACAAGCAACATTTAGTTATGAAGATTTTAAAAGTTTGGTTTTAAAGAATCATCCGACCGTAAAACAAGCCAATTTATACTTGGCTGATGCCGATGCCGAAATTATGCAAGCCAGAGGGGCTTTTGATCCAAAGTTATCATCAGATTTTGACAGAAAGGCGTTTAAAGGGGATGATTATTATAACCGCTGGCATAATGCACTTAAAATTCCTACTTGGACGGGTATAGATTTTAAAGTGGGTTACGACCAAAGTACTGGTAAAAAGCTGTTGGCGGAAGAATCATCCCGACTCATCGTGGCGGGTTTAAGCGTGCCGATTGGTCAAGGCTTGGTGATTGATGCGCGAAGAAATACATTGAAGCAAGCTAATTTAGCCAAGAACATAGCCGAAGCAGAGCGCCAAAAGCTGATTAACAAAACCATCTTGTATGCTGCCAAAAGCTATTGGGAGTGGTGGTTTAGCCATCAGCAATTACAATTTGTACGTGAAGGCTACGATTTGGCAAACCAAAGATTTATCGCTACTCGCGAACGTTCGCGAGTAGGCGAACAAGCTACGATAGATTCTGTGGAAGCGAAGATTACGCTACAAGACCGTGAAGTAGCTTTAGAACAAGCTCAGGTAGATTTGCAGAATACTAGGTTGGCGTTGTCAAACTATCTGTGGGATGATAAGGAAAATCCGCTTGAATTGCCTGAAAATGCTTTTCCGCCAGCGTCGGCAGTGATAAAAGTAGATGAAACCACGCTTCAAGGTTTAATTAGTCAGGCGAAATCAAGACACCCTGAAATTCAGAAATACGATTTGAAAATCCAACAATTAGGGATTGAAGAAAAGTTTAGAAGGGAAATGCTAAAGCCGACGCTGAATGCTAATTTCAATTTTATTGCAGATAGCTTTAGCTCAAATCCTGCTTATTCGTACGAAAATTCCTTTTCGACTAATAACCATAAGCTGGGCTTTGAGTTTATAATGCCCCTGTTCCTAAGAAAAGAAAGAGGGAAGCTACAGCAAATCAGAATCAAGCAATTGAGTACAGGTTTTGAATTGAATCTGGCACGACGTGAAATCATGAATGATGTGTATGCAGCTTATAACGAAGTGAAAAACTATGAACGTCAGCTACGTATTCAACAAGATGCGGCAAAGAACCAAGAACTATTAACGAAAGCCGAACAACGGAAATTTGAAATTGGCGAAAGTACTTTGTTCTTGATTAACAGTCGCGAAAGCAAACTGATTGATATGCGCATAAAAGTAGAATCGTTGAAGAGTAAATATGAAAAAGCACTGGCAAATTTAGCTTATACGGCTGGACTTACAGACTTGCTGTAAATTTATTTATAAAAACCCTTTGGATTGTCAATTTGTATTTGTCGTAAATTTTAGCTATCTTTTCAAAATTGAACATCAACGTTTGTTCGTTCTGTATGCTAAAATACTTTACTTTAGCGTCAACAAGTTCAATATAATCCTTGTTAGACGAGCAAAATTTAAACTAATATAAATTGACATTTCAAGATTTCAACTTTGATTCAAAGCTTTTAGACGGCCTAGAGTCGATGGGTTATACCAAACCAACTGCAATACAAGAACAAGCTATTCCGCTGATTCTTCAAAATAAAGATTTAATTGCCTGTGCTCAGACTGGAACAGGTAAGACTGCTGCTTTTTTGTTGCCAACTTTGCATAAGATTATCAATACGCCTGATAAACAGAGGCACCTCAATACGCTGATTATCTCGCCTACTCGCGAGCTTGCCACGCAAATAGACCAACAAGTAGAAGGTTTGGGCTATTTTACGGGTATCAGCTCTATTTCGATATATGGCGGAGGTGATGGCGCTGCTTGGAATCAGCAAAGAAAAGCCCTAGAAGATGGTGCAGAAATCATTATAGCTACCCCCGGAAGGCTAATCGCTTTGTTACAAATGGGTAAGATAAACTTCTCTCATTTAAAACATTTGATTCTGGACGAAGCCGATAGGATGCTGGACATGGGTTTTTATGATGATATCATCAAAATCATCAAGTATCTCCCTGCTGACAGACAGACGATTCTTTTTTCTGCGACGATGCCTCCCAAAATCAGGTTGTTGGCTAATACTATTCTGAATAATCCAGAGCAAGTAAATATTTCTATTTCTAAACCATCAGACGGCATTTCGCAACAAGCGTATCTGGTGTATGATACACAAAAAATAAAATTGTTGACACATCTTTTGGAAGAAGGGAAATATAGTAGTGTTATTATTTTTGCTTCAACCAAGGAAAATGTAAAGCAATTAGACAAAGAACTAAGACAAGCAGGACTGAAAGCCAAAGCGTTTCACTCTGACTTAGATCAGAAAGAAAGAGAAGAGATTCTGAGAGAGTTCAAAAGTAAATCTTTGCCCGTTTTGATTGGTACAGATATTCTTTCAAGAGGAATAGATGTAGAAGGAATCAGTTTAGTGGTTAATTTTAATACGCCAAACGACCCTGAAGATTATATCCACAGAATCGGGAGGACGGCTCGTGCGGCAACTACTGGTGTAGCCATTACTTTTATCAATGACAAAGACCAGAAGAAGTTTGCTGCGATAGAAGCCTTGATAGGAAGAGAGATTCCTAAAACGCCATTGCCAGAAGGAATGGGCGAGGCGCCAGTGTATCAGCCTAATAAAAGAGTTAATGCGAGTGGTTTTAAGAAAAAGCCATTTAAGAAAAAGAACAAAGTGGTTAAGAAAGAATAGTAAAAGTATGAGTGCTGAATTACGAGTGCTAAGTATTTTACAAATAGAGACTACTCATCACTCACGATTCATAACTCTTACTTAAAAATGCTGTAGTCAGTAGTTTTTATTATAATTGATAAGTACTGCCTACAGCAAATGAGTATGTTGCCCTGAAAAACACCTATTATCTCAGAAATATCATCTCAACCATGTAATTTTGTAGCTTAAAAGCTAAAATTATCGAATCGTCTTCAACATATATACTCTCGGAATCAGAAAAACACTTTGTACAAACACATCTTCATGATGATGTAAATCAGTTACTTTTACAAGCAAAGCGTTTTCCAACCCTCAATATTCCTTATTTAGTAGCACAAATTCAGGCTAGACAAAAAGCTAAAAACAAACTGCCAGAATGGACTGAAAACCTTGATGTTTTCTTCCCCAAAATGCTGTCGTTAGAACAATCTTCTTCGGAAATTACGGCTAAATTTAAAGCAAGTCTGGTAAACGGAGAAAACCTGTTAGACCTAACAGGGGGTATGGGAATAGACCTTGCTTATATGAGTAAAGGCTTCAACAACGCTTTTTATGCTGAACAGAATAGTGAGTTATTGAAAGTTACTCAGCATAATTATCAGGTACTCGGTATTAAGAACATCCAATTTATTCGAGGAAATTCTGAAACTTGGTTGAAAGAGAACGAAGATAAATTTTCATGGATTTACCTTGACCCACATAGGCGTGACGATACGGGTAACAAAGTAGTAAAACTACAAGATTGTGAGCCTAATATATTGGAAATCAAAAACTTGATTTTTGAAAGAACGAATAACATACTCTTGAAGGTATCGCCTATGTTGGATATTGATTTAGCCATATTGGAATTAAAAAATGTATCGAACGTATATATCGTTGCTGTGGAAAATGAAGTAAAAGAAATTTTATTTCACCTGCAAAAAGACTATCATGCAGAAGCTAAAATCACCGCCATTAATTTTCTAAAACAAGGTCATTCTACTGAAACAAAGTCAACTGAGCAACACGTTTTCACCTTCCAAAAGTCGGAGGAAAAAACGGCTATGATTGGTTTTAGCAGTCCACAACAATTTTTGTATGAACCCAATGCGGCTATTTTAAAATCGGGTGCTTTTAGAATGGTGGCGCAACAATTTGATTTGCAGAAAATAGCTCCGCATAGTCATCTTTATACTTCTGAGAAATTAGTCAATGGTTTTCAGGGCAGGACTTTTCAAATAAAAGCAGTTTGTAAATTAGATAAAAAGGAAGTTGCAAAACATATAATAGGAAACAAAGCAAATATCACCATCAGGAATTTTCCTTTGACTGTAAAACAAATCAGAGAAAAGTTGAAACTGAATGAAGGCGGAGATGATTATCTTTTTGCAACTACCGATGCGCAAAATCAGAAGATTGTGATTGTTTGTTGTAGATAGTAAACTTTCCCCGCAGATTCTCGCTGATTTTAAAACCGCAGATAATGGAGATTTTTAGCAAGGATAATCAGTGTAAATCAGCGTATCAATCTCTTTAAATCAGCGGGTAAATATTTCCCGCAGATTCTCGCTGATTTTAAAAGCGCGGATGATGGAGATTTTTAGCAAGGATAATCAGTGTAAATCAGCGTATTAATCTCTTTAAATCAGCGGGTAAATATTTCCCGCAGATTTTCACTGATTTTAAAAGCGCGGATGATGGAGATTTTTAGCAAGGATAATCAGTGTAAATCAGCGTATCAATCTCTTTAAATCAGCGGGTAAATATTTCCCGCAGATTCTTGCTGATTTTAAAACCGCAGATGATGGAGATTTTTTAGTAAAAAATAATCAGCGTAAATCAGCGTATCAATCTCAGTAAATCAGCGGGTAAATATTTCCCGCAGATTCTCGCTGATTTTAAAACCGCGGATAATGGAGATTTTTTTAGTAAAATAATCAGCGTAAATCAGCGTATCAATCTCTATAAATCAGCGGGTAAAAAAACGTTTTACAAAAAAATCAAAACATACTAGTCTGATAATTTCCTGTATGTTTAGCCTCATGTTCTAATAGCCATTTTTTTCGCCATAAATCACCGCCATAGCCTACCAAAGACCCATTTGCCCCAATTACTCTATGACAGGGTACGATAATATTAAATTTATTTGCCCCATTAGTAGTGCCAACCGCACGAATGGCTTTTTCATTACCAATCCTTCTTGAAAGCTCTAAATAGGAAATCGTTTTGCCATAAGGAATAGTTACTAGTTTCTCCCAAACTGATTTTTGAAAATCTGTACCTTCGTGTTGAAAGGGAATATCAAAATCCTTGCGAGTACCCTCAAAATATTCTTGTATTTGTTGCTCATACGTTTCAATGATGGCTGGAACATACAAGGTTGCTTCTTTGCGTGGACTAGGCTTTTTTTGTGTTTCTACAAAAAGAATAGAAGTAAGATAGGTTTCAGTAGCAGATACTTCAAGCTGTCCGAGGGGAGACTCAATATATTTTGTGAAAATTTCAGTATTCATATTTGCGAATGATTAGCAAGGTTTGGTTTTTATTTGAAGAAAACAATTCAGTATTTTGCAATAAAAAACATGAATCAAATCTTCCTTCCTGTTCCTGCACAGTTTTCTTTTCAAGAATGCTTATGGTTTTTAGATAGAAACTATGATGATTGCCTGCACGAAGTTCGGGAAAATTCTGTTTTGAAACTGCTTTCCATTCATGAAAAACCAACTTTAATTGAAATTAAAGCCCTCGACAATCATTTGCAGATAGAAGTATTAACAGGGGAATGTGCCAAAGATGAAATCTGCCATTTTGTGACAGAATGGTTTGATTTAGAACGAGATTTAATGCCATTTTATCAGCTATTAGCCAAGGACGACGACTTAGCTTATATGATTACTGACTATCACGGTTTGCGACTATTGGGTATTCCTGATTTGTTTGAAGCCTTATGTTGGTCGATTATTGGACAGCAGATTAATCTTAGTTTTGCGTATAAGCTCAAACGTAGATTGACGGAGACGTATGGTTACAAACAAACCTATGAAGGAAAAGACTTTTATCTTTTTCCTAAACCCGAAATAATTGCAAAGCTAACCGTAGAGGAACTTAGAAATATGCAATTTTCGACCCGAAAAGCAGAATATTTAATTGAGATTGCCCGTACTTTTTCAGAGAAAATACTCTCAAAAACCATGTTAGAAGAACTTTCAACAGCAGAGGCTATTAAAGCGTTGGTGGCTATCAGAGGAATAGGGGAGTGGACGGCAAATTATGCTTTGATGAAGTCGTTAAAGCGTTTAGAATGTGTAACTTACGGAGATGTAGGGTTGTATAATGCCTTGAATGCTTTGAAAGGTTTGCCTAAAAAACCTTTAAGGGCAGACTTAGAAATCTTTTTTAAAGCCTTTCAAAAGTGGGAAGCCTATACTGTTTTTTACCTATGGAGAAGTTTAGCGGTGAAGAATAAGGCAATTCAATCAATTTGAGCGTAAAAAACTGTAACTTTGTTAATTCAAAAACTGTCAATCTGACAGAAACCAACAAATGGCAAAACTTTTGACAGTATTAGGGAAGTATAAAAATAAAGCGAAAAGTATATTGAAAATGGAAAATAAAGAAGAATTACAGACAGAAGAACAAGCGTTGAACCAAGAAACTGACAATGTTTCTGAAAATATAGAGGCAGTTGTTGAAGAAACAGTGGAAATTTCTGAAACTGAAAAACTTCAAGGAGAAATTGCGGAGTTGAAAGATAAATATTTACGCCTATATTCTGATTTTGATAATTTCCGTAAACGTACTGCGAAAGAGAAATTAGAAATGATTCAGTCGGCATCAGAAAAAGTAATTGTAGATATTATTCCAGTGATTGATGATATTGAAAGAGCTACTGCCAACGCACAAGAAGGAGAGATTTCTGAAGGAATCCAATTGATATTCAATAAATTAAGTAATACTTTGGCTACAAAAGGTTTAAAACCAATGGATGCTAAAGGACAAGTATTCAACCCTGATGTTCACGAAGCAATTACCCAATTCCCAGCGCCTACAGAAGAAGACAAAGGAAAAGTATTTGATGTAGTGGAAAAAGGATATTATTTGAACGAAAAAGTAATTCGCTTTGCAAAAGTTGTTGTAGCAAACTAAAAATATTATTAGAGTAATGTTATAATCCATAAAATATTGGATGATTTCCTGCTTAATTACTCAATTCATTGATTAGAAAAGATGGCAAAAAGAGATTATTACGAAGTATTAGAACTTTCTAAGTCAGCTTCGGAAGACGAAATAAAGAAGGCATATCGTAAGATGGCTATTAAATATCACCCAGATAAAAATCCTGGGGATAAAGCTGCTGAAGATAAATTCAAGGAGGCCGCTGAAGCCTATGAAGTGTTATCAAACGCCCAGAAAAAAGCTCAATATGACCGTTTTGGTCATGCAGGAATGAGCGGAGCTGCTGGCGGAGGTGGCGGTTTTAATGGCGGAGGAATGAATATGGATGATATCTTCAGCCAGTTTGGAGATATTTTTGGTGATAACAATCCTTTTGGTGGATTCTTCAATGGGGGTGGTCAGCAACAAGGCCGTAGAACTAGAAAAGGGTCTGATTTAAGAATCAAACTTAAATTGAACCTAGAGGAAGTAGCCAATGGTGTTGAAAAGAAAATAAAAGTAAAACGTCACGTTACTTGTAAGCCTTGTAGCGGAAGCGGTGCTAAGAACGGTACTGAACTACAGTCGTGCCAGACTTGTGGTGGTTCTGGACAAGTGCGTCGTGTTCAGCAGACTATGCTTGGACAAATGGTAACAACTTCTACTTGCCCTACTTGTAATGGTGAAGGTAAGATGATTAAAACACGCTGTGAAGTGTGTTTTGGTGAAGGTAGAGTATTAGAAGAAGAAGTTATTCCAATCAAAATTCCTGCTGGTGTAGCCGAAGGCATGCAGTTGTCGATGACTGGCAAAGGAAATGTACCTCCTCGTGGCGGTGTGGCTGGCGATTTATTAATCGTTATCGAAGAAGAAGCAGATGAAGTATTGCACCGTGATGGTACTAACGTAATCTATGACTTATACCTTAATTTTGCGGATGCTGCTTTAGGAACTTCAGTAGAAGTACCAACAATCGGTGGTAAAGCGCGTATAACGATTGATCCAGGAACACAAGCGGGTAAGATTCTTCGTTTAAAAGGAAAAGGTATCAAAGAGTTGAATGGTTATGGGGTGGGTGATGAATTAATCCATGTAAATATTTGGACGCCTAAGAGTCTTAGCCGTGAAGAAACTGAACAACTAGAGAAGTTCAGAACTTCGCCAAATTTCCAACCAAAACCAAGTAAAAGCGATAAAAATTTCTTCGAAAAGATGAAGGATTTTTTTAATTAGGACTTTTTTTGAGACTTTAGACGCTAGACATTAGATTTTAGACTTGAGGAATTTTGGACTTGAGGACTTGAAGATTTTTTAGTCGTAGTTTTTTAAATATTAATCCCCTTATTCAGTGATGAGTGAGGGGATTTTTTATGACGCAGTCAATCGGTTAAAACCAAGCGACTGCATTCTTTCTATTAAGGTGCGACTTAAGTCGCACTCTAATAGAAAGAATGCAGTAATCGATTTTTATGTTTACAAACGTTTGCTTATTTATAAAGCTATTCCTAAAAACTAAATCATATTCAAGAGCAAATACGCCCAGAGGGCTTCTGTGAATAGTCGTCACTCGGCTAAAGCCAAGCGACTGCAACTACACAACATCATGAATAACAAAAAATCCCCTTACTCATCGCTGAATAAGGGGATTAATATTTAAAAACCTAAGACTAAAAAATCTAAAATCTAGCGTCTATTATCTTAAAGTCCTAAAGTCCATCATCCTAAAGTCTAAAAGAAAGTCCTTAAGTCCATAATCCTCAAGTCTATACAAAACCTAAGAATTCGCTTTAGTCATTTGCTTATCAAACATCGCTTGGTACTTCGCAGCTTCAGGCAATTTAGCATTTTTTACACCCTCAATGATAATTTGCATCTCATAAAGGTTAGTCTGAATTTGTCTACCGTCGCTACTCTTTTTGTCGATTAAGTAATAATCCAATGCCTTATTATTTCTGTTCATGATAGTTTCAGCCATTTCTAATCCTTTTTTCTTATCGCCAGCGGCTAAGTATAAGGCTACAAAATTTGCCGAAAGCTGATCATAAGGAATCGTTTTATCAGGCATTACTTTCAAGCAATAGTCTAAAGCAGCTCTAGCTTTATCTAATTTACCCTCACGAACCAATTGGTCTGTTAAACGTAAGAAAGCCAAACGAGCCGTTACTACAGGAACCTCTAAATAGAAATCTGAATGATAATATGTTTTAGAATTATCCAAATCTCTCCAGAACATCTTCTTTGTCATATTATTATACATGATGTCAGTATTTACAAAACCATCCTTCGCTTCAGGCACTTTGAAAGGCATCAATCTGTAAGCATAGCCTTCTAGTTGCATATATTCTTTCAAGTTCAAATAACTTGCAGAAGGCAAAGTAGTTGCAAAGTAAATTGGGCGTTTCCAACCAGTTGCTGCATTTTGAGCAATCAAATCTAGTTGAATAAGCTCAGGCTTCATGATACCACCTTTACCTGTTGACCAAGCCATTTGATTCGTCACGAAAGGCTCCATATCTTTTGGAACAAATCCTGATTTTTTAACAGCCTCAACATCAATTGGTAAAAATAGGTTTTCAGTCGGCAACGTATTAATCATTGAGCCATCCGTTAAAGGCACTTTAATGGCTTGATTATCATCTTTTACTAATTTCAAATATTCAAGTAAATTGATGCCCGTTTTTACATTTGGGTTTTCATAATACATGATTTGCTCGTTCAAACCTTCCAAGAAACGGTCTTTAGGTAAAGAAATCGGAAGTGCCTGCGAATCATACGTTTTACGCTTCATTTGGTCGATATACCAGTCTGTTCCTAATAATGAAAGGTTACACACGCGCACGTCAGTACGATAGCCCTCTACCTCTTGAACATACCATAATGGGAATGTATCGTTGTCACCACCAGTAAATAAAATTGCATTTGGAGCACATGAATTCAACATGTTTTTAGCAAAATCTATTTGGTGGTAACGGTGGTTACGGTCGTGGTCATCCCAGTTTTGTTGAATTAAAATCACAGGAACAACAGCCGTTACGACAGTGGCAACAGTACCAGCAACTACACCATTCTTTAAGAATTTACCTAACCATTCAGCCAATTGAATTACGCCTAGACCAATCCAGATAGCAAAGA
The DNA here is from genome assembly GCF_058802005.1 of Arcicella sp. GW822-FHT02H01. Classification (NCBI taxonomy): domain Bacteria; kingdom Pseudomonadati; phylum Bacteroidota; class Cytophagia; order Cytophagales; family Flectobacillaceae; genus Arcicella; species Arcicella sp. GW822-FHT02H01. Next base: position 4,776,888 of record NZ_JBXANT010000001.1, read on the forward strand.
AATAGAACGAACCAACATAAATATAATCACGCTCACGAGGTTCAACTGGCGGAGAGTTCAAGAAAACAACCAGTGCTAAACCTGTCAGTAAAAACATTAATGTAGTTACTAAGAAGTCGTTTTCGTTTTTACGTACTAGTAATACAAAACCACATATCCCTAAAATCAGTGGTAGCCAGAAATAGTTGTTTCGTGCTTTATTATGTGCTAATAATTCAGGAAGTTCGCCTGAACGAGTATAATCGATTACACCAGCATCTTGAATATCACTTTCACGACCGACAAAATTCCAAAGTAAATACCTCATGTACATATGTCCCATTTGTTTTTTGAACATAAATTTCATGTTGTCTATAAAAGTTGGTTTTTCACCCGGTGCTAAATCCAAGATTTCCTCGTACAACTGAATATGCTGAGGAGAGCTACTATAAACACGTGGCAACAACATTTGTCCATCTTTAGAATAGATTAGTTTTTGCTTGTAATCATATACCTCATACTTACCATCCTTCATTTTGTAAACAGGAGCTCCTTTTTCTACACTTTCAACAGTAGCCGTATAAATTGGACCGTATAATAATGAGCGTTCTCCGTATTGTTCACGTTTCAGGTATTTTACATAATTCAAGATATTGCTTGGGTCGTTTTCGTTGATAGGGGTGTTGAACGTAGAACGAACAAAAGCCAAGTTATACGACAAATATCCAATCAATACAAACACCAATGAAAGCAATGAAATATTAAGGGTAACTTTTTGCTTTTTGATAGAATATAAAATCCCCCAAACGATAGCACCTACCAAGGCAATGATGAAGAAAATGGCACCAGTACCATAAGGTAAGCCTAAGCCATTAGTAAATAATAACTCGAATTTGAAAGCCATCGAAGGAATACCCGGAATAATAGCAGAGTTAATCACTCCGAGAATCGCTAAGCCAATCAATAATGCAATGATACCTCCTTTGAAAGTAGGAACAGGATATTTTTTGAAATAATATAACAATGCCAACGCAGGAACAGTAACCAAGTTCAATAAGTGAACACCGATTGAAAGTCCAACGATATAGGCAATCAAAATCAACCAACGGTTTGCTGTAGCTTCATCTTCGATGATTTCCCATTTGAAAGCCGCCCAAACTACCAACGCAGTAAAGAACGACGACATAGCATACACCTCTGCCTCAACAGCCGAGAACCAGAAAGTATCTGAGAACGCATAAGCTAATGAACCAATAACACCAGCACTTAATAAAGTAATGGCTTCCCCTTTTGAAAGCTCTTCAAATTTTTTGTTGTAAACCTTACGTCCGATTAACACAATCGTCCAGTGCATAAACAATATCGTCAAAGCACTTGATAATACTGACATCATATTGACCCAGTATGCTACTTGAGTAGTATCTGAACCAGCCAATAACGAGAACATTCTACCCAACAACAAAAATAGGGGCGCTCCCGGAGGGTGCGGAACTTGAAGTTTAAAAGCACAGGCGATAAATTCTCCACAATCCCAGAAGGAAGCAGTGCGTTCAACTGTAGCGGTGAAGACAAATAATGAAATAGCAAAGACAATCCAGCCTATGAGATTGTTGATTTTTTTAAAATTGTTCATTGAGGGGTACGTTATCAGTTATTTGTTGATTCTTATTTTTTGGTAAAAATCTATAATCAACGTAAGCAAAAGACAAATTTGAATTCAAAAATACTAAATAAGATTGGCTTGAAGAGGGTAGGGCTGTTAAAATGTGTTAATTCTGCGAAGAAGTAGCTGAATTTTATGAACTTATATAAAATAAAAAGACCTGATTTTACAGGTCTTTTCAAAGCTCATTAATAAATCGTCTATAATCCTTCAAACTGACGTAAGAATCTCACATCATTTTCAGTGAATAATCTTAAGTCTTTGATTTGATATTTTAACATCGTAATTCTCTCGATACCCATTCCGAAAGCGAAACCTGTATATTCCTGAGAATCGATACCGCATTGCTCCAAGACGTTAGGGTCAACCATTCCAGAACCTGCAATTTCTACCCAACCCGAGTATTTACAAACATTACAACCTTTGCCTTTACAGATTAAGCAAGTAATGTCAATTTCAGCTGAAGGTTCAGTAAAAGGGAAATATGAAGGACGATAACGTACTTTAGTATCTTGCCCGAACATCTCTTTGGCAAAATAATAAAGGGTATCTTTCAAGTCTTTAAAACCAACGTTTTTATCTATATACAAACCTTCTACCTGATGGAACAAACAGTGAGCTCGGGCAGAGATAGCCTCGTTACGATACACACGCCCAGGCATAATAGAACGCAAAGGAGGTTTTTGGTTTTGCATCAAACGAATCTGTACGTTGGATGTATGTGTTCTTAACAAAATATCATCCGCTACGTTTCCACCTTTTTTCTCAATAAAGAACGTATCCTGCATTTCACGGGCAGGGTGATTTTCGGCAAAATTCAATGCCGTGAAATTATAAAAATCAGATTCTATTTCTGGTCCATCCGACACATTGAAACCCATTTTAGCAAAGATTTCGATGATGCGGGCTCTTACCAACGTAAGGGGATGAATACTTCCGTTTTCAAAAGGAACGTTTGGAAGTGTTAAATCAAATTCAATCGCCACTGATTTTTCGGAACTAGCTTCAATCAATGCTTGAAATTCATTGAATTTGGTCTGAGCAGCATCTTTCAAAGTATTCAATGCTTGTCCAACAGCACGACGTTCTTCTTGGGCAACGTTTTTAAGTTCATCAAAAAGGTCGCCAATCACGCCCTTGCGTCCTACATAAGCGATACGGAAAGCTTCAAGTTCTTCCTTTGTGGAAAGCTGAAAATCAGCAATTTGCTGATGTATGTTGTTAATCTTATCTTGCATTTATCGGTATTGAATGCTGTGAGCCAAAGTGGTTGTTTACGTTGGCATCTTAAAGAATTGTGAGTGATTGTTTCTTGAAGATATGCAAAATTACAATATTCGTACTTAGAGGGCAAAAAAAATTGACAAATTTAGAGATTTGTCAATTTTGAACAATTTAAAAAAACTCATTGCATGACTAAACAAACCATTAAGAACTATCACAATCACTGTTAGTCATGCCATGAGTATTGCTGAATTTATATTATTTTTTGAGTAATCGAAAAAGCCTAGTTTTTTGCATCATTTTTTTCTTTGATTGTTTGGACAAAATCAATTGATACCCCTGCAATGTCAGCAATTACTCCAATATCAAGTCCTTTTGCTAAGGCTTTAGTAATTATTTCAATATTTTTATTTTCAAGAGCTTCTTTAATTCTTCTACTTTCAGCCTTTATAGCTTCTGCATTACGAGCAATTAATATTTCGAAAGATGCTTTTTCATCTGGTGTCATTTTCCTACTATCTAACTCATCAATTGCTATTTTCAACCACTCTTCATCCCAAAATTGAGGAAATTGAGTGGGTTTTGTAACTGTATGTATCGTTTTCATGGTATATATCAGTTTTTCTAAATTCGTATGACAATCAATCTCTTGTAATGTAAATTTATCTAATTCTAAAGTAATAAATGTCATCTGGTCATCAAAAATTTTCCCTTCTTCATCTCTCAAATTTGCAATTGTGTGGAATTGAGAATACGGAAAAATATTATTAGCTAAAATAGCAACACAGTAAATTTTAGTAAGTATTCCATAGTCAAATTTTCCACGCTTTACCATTGCATTGAATTTATGTAATGCGTAGAATTTCATGCGTTGTACAAAATTAGGAGCTTCACCATACTGCATTTCTACAATGAAATGATTGTTATTTTCATCAACACAAGCTAAATCGAAAATACCACCTCTTGCATCTTGTGTAATTCCTTCGAAAGTATTTTTATCGAAGGTTACTTCTTTTATTGGCACAGTAGATTTTATTAATGCCTGTAAAGCCTTACGTAAAAATAAGGTATTTGATTCATTTCCAAAAGTTGCCTTAAATCCGTAGTCAGAAATAATTGGAATAAATATTTGATTTTCAGTGTATAACGTTTCCATAGAGTGTATGTAGTTTATGATTTGTAGAAATAGTTTTAAGAGATAAAATGGATAACCCTCTTTTATAACCTTAATCCCTTTCGTGAAATTTCGCCTTTAGTTTTAAGGATATATATCGCATTGATAGCATTTTCTTCACTATTATAGTAGTACTTCTTGATGCCATCTATTGAAATAAATAATTGATTGTTTGAGTCTGTCATTATTTCTCCTTGTATTCCATCGGCAAATATTATTTTACCATTTACAAACGAGCGTACTGGAGGAATGGTATTATCAAAAGGAGGCTCTTGAGAAAAGTTATTTATTACAGGGTTTACAGGAATGGTATTAATGGATGGATTAGGTGAAATAGTATCAGAAGCTGGCGAAGGCTCTACTATTTTTCCTTTTAAAGTAGCTTCAGCAATAATAGTCAAAAGCCTATTGTTTTCTTCCATTAATTCTATGCTTTTATTGATTTTCCAATACCAGCAATTCACTTCTCGTAAAAGCCAAAATATTCCAATTATAATAGCAAACGCAAATAATACCCCAACAATTAAAGTAATTAAAAATCCAGATGTTTCAGACATGATGTAAAATATTATAAGTTGAATGGAATGAAAAGCAATATATTAGATAATTACTTCCTCAACAAATTATCCCTCAAAACTTTTTCTAATACCTCTTCTTTGAAACTTCTGCTCAATGGAATTTTGAAGCCTTGTATTAATATTTCATTGTTTTCAATCGTCTTTATTTTTGAAACCGCTATGATATACGATTTATGTACTTGGATAAAGTGCTTGTTATCCAGATATTCCTCGACAGCCTTTAACGAAATCAAGGTCATGTATTTGTTTGTTTCTGTTTGGATAATCACATAGTTTTCTAAGGCTTGAATGAATAGTATTTCCTTGATAAATATCTTCTCGAATTTATGATCACATTTGATAAAGAAAAAATCGTTTCGCTCAATTTCTTCTATCATGCCAGCTTTATGATTCCGATATTGTTGATAGTCGCGGGCTTTGGAAACGGCTTTGAAAAAGCGATTGAAGGTGATGGGTTTGAGTAAATAATCCATCACATCAAATTGAAAACCCTCTAAAGCATAAGTTTGATAAGCCGTGGTGATGATTACCATTGGCAAATCTTTTTTAATTTTCAGGAAATCTAAGCCACTCATAAACGGCATTTGGATATCCAAAAATATTAAATCTACAGGTTCGTTTTCAAGCAGTTTATCAAGCTCTAATGGATTTTCTGCCATTCCCACTAACGTTAAATAATCGATGGCTTCCACATATTTAGCCAATCCTTCCCTTGCCAGAGGCTCGTCATCTACGATTACACAAGTTAATTTCATGCTTAAATTGTTTGAGGAATGAGATGTTGCTTTTTATTGAATGCCAATTTTAACACCACTTTATAACTATCACTAGCGTCATTAATCGCTAGTTTATAATGCTTGGGATATAATAAATCAAGTCTTCGTCTCACGTTTTTTAAACCTATACCGCTATTTTCATACATGCCATTGTCTGATTTCTGAGCCACCACAAAACTATTTTCTATCATTAGATTAACCATCTCACTATCAATGTCTAGCGTCATACTGATATAATTTTTTTGTCCTTTGCCTTTTGAAACATGCTTAAACGCATTCTCTACAAATGGCATCAAGATAAAGGGCTCAATCGTTTGCCCGATAGCGGAATGATTGTTGATTTCAAATTTTAAGTCAGTTTGTTTTTCGTCCAACCTCAGCCTTTCTAATTCAATAAAGTTATTGAGAAAGAACAATTCTTTTTCCAAGGCTATTTCGTTTTCGTTGCATTCGTATAGTTGATAACGAAGTAAATCTGAAAATGAAGCCAGTGATTCAGATGCCAAGTCTGGGTTTTTATGAATCAAGACAAAGATGGAATTGATGGTATTGAACAAAAAATGAGGATTGAACTGTGATTTCAGGTATTTTAATTCTGTTTCCAATTTCTCTTTTTCTAATACATGTTGCTTGCGTTCTGATTGAATCCAATTTTTTGTCAGCTTGATACTCATCGCAAGGGTCGTGCTTGCCATCGTCGACGGTAGGGCATTGATCAGGAAAAAGAACATAAAATCGCTGGGTTCTCTTTGATAAAGTTCCTTGAAGGTAAAATCAGAAAGATAGGCACTGGTATAATAGCCCGCTACAATAAACCATGATGTGCTGAGCACAACGAGTAATAAAAATAAAATATATAGCCCGTATTTACCTTTTTGAAGGTAATGAGGAATCAGGTAAAATAAATTAAAATAAACCGCAATGGCTTGGAAGACCACATAAAACAAGAATTTGATAGAGTAGGCACTGCTCAATAAATTATTGGCTACGGCACTAATATTACGGATAGTCAGCATCCACCAAGCGATATGGTACAAAAACCAAAAAGGGATATGGTATAGTTTATATTTAATAAACCAACTGCTCTTTGAAAAGATATTAGCTTTGTTATTGAACATTTTATGAAAGAGAATAGCTTGCAAAATACGTTAACGCTCAATAATAACCTATCGATATTGACGAACGACATCAGTAAAATGACAAGATGTAATAATGACTCTTTAACCCGATTATAGGCGTTTTCTGCATTTGGTCAATACAAATCTAAGGCTTGTCAATCAAATTATTTTATCTTGGAAATGTACTGTTGTTTTGACTAACAATCAAAATGACAAGCTCATGAAAACCAATGCCTTACTGATAATAACTGCCACTTTAATGGCAACAACTACTTACGGACAAATTACTGGTAAAATAATTAATAAAACCAACGAAGCCATACCTTTTGTCAATGTTGTATTATATCAAGCCAATGATACTACTATCGTTAAAGGAACCAATGCAGACGAAAAGGGTATGTTTTCATTATCATCGACCAAAGAAGGTGTTTTTTTGATAGGCATCAGTAGTGTAGGATACCAATCTATGTTTACAAAACCTATCACCATAGCCATACAAAACGAAGCTGTTGACATAGGAGTTTTGCAAATGACAGACAATGTCAATGCACTAACCGAAGTAGTAGTAAGTGCCAAAAAGGATTTGATTCAGACTACGCCAGTCGGACAGGTAATAAATGTACAAAGTAGCATCATGACCAAAGGGAGTTCTGCCCTACAGGTGTTAGAGCGATTGCCTGGAGTAATTATCGACTACCGAAATAATAGCTTTAGTTTAAACGGACAAAGCGGCGTAGCTGTGATGATTAATGGACGAACAGTTCGCTTGTCGTTGACGGAAGTAATGGCAATGCTCAATGGCATGAATGCTGACAATATTGATAAAATAGAAATCATTACGTCGCCAACTGCCCAATATGATGCCGAAGGTGGGGCAGGACTAATCAATATTGTCTTAAAGAAAAATGAATATGAAGGGACAAAACTCAATTTTTCTTCAACGTTAGGTTATGGGTTTAGAGAGAAAGCATCGGCCTCTATTAATGTGTCACATGGCACTAAAAACTCCAATTACTATGCTTCCTACTCGATGCTACACGACGGTTCTAAATCAAGTTGGCAGGCCTACGGTGCATTGAATTTCCCTGCTTTGGGGGGAGCTTATACCAGTGGTTTTTATAGTGCTACAATTAACCTAAAAAATAGTCATAATCTTTCGCTGGGTTTTGACCATAGACTAAACTCCAAAACATTAGTGGGAGGGAGCGTAACCTACTTATATTCAACTACAAAACCCAATGTTCAAAGCGATGGATTTTATGATTTTCAATCGGGCAATTATTTTGCTATGAAGATAAATTCGTTAGGGAATAATCTTGGGCAGAATATCCAATCTTCCGCATTTTTAGAAAAACAACTATCTGTAAAATCTAAACTGAATGTTGATGCCAGCTATTGGTATTTTAAGAACAACAGTCCATCTTTGATTAATAGCACCTATTATGATAAAGAAGGAGAAATAATAAAACCATCGTCATCAGTTTTTACAGAAGGTAACAGAGGTGAAGGCATTTCTGAACTGAATATTGGCGTGTTGAAAGGTGATTTTTCGACGAAGTTAACTGATAAAATAAATGTTGAAACGGGCATCAAAGGGAGTTATTCTAGTAATACAAATAATAGTAAGGTAGAAAAAAAGGAGCATGACGTTTGGGTGTTGGATAGTCGTTCTCAAAGCACTGTTATAAGTAACGAAAGTATTTTAGCAGCTTATTCTTCATTTGATTTTACTTTAAATACCAAAACATCTTTGACGGCAGGCTTGAGGTATGAGTATTGGGCAAGAGATATTAACCATCAGACAAATACCTATTCTCAATTTTTCCCTTCTCTAAATTTCAGTCATAAAATAGCTGAAAATAGCAGTGTTGTATTGAATGTTTCTCGCCGAATCAGCAGACCCGCTTACAATGACTTGATTGCAGGCTTATTTTATAATGACCCTAGTTCGGTTTTTACAGGAAATCCATTGTTGAAACCGAGTATTACCAATGCCTTCAAAACTACGTTTACGCATAAAAGCATGAGCATTGGTTTAGGTATCCAACACGAAGTAAATCCAATCATTCGTTATCAATTAAGTACTACTGCCGCCAAAGATATATTTATCTTATCTCCTCAAAATCTGGATTTTATGAATAGTATCAGCCTTACAACTAATGTGCCGATTCAGCTTTTTAGTTGGTGGAAAATAAATATAGGGGGAACAACCGCTTATCGCAAATACAGAGTAGGCTATACTCCGCAAGTAGCCGAGAAGGCGTATTTGTTCCATAATTATTTCTTGAATCAGACCTTGAGTCTGCCACAGAATATCGAATTAGAAATCTCAGGATGGCATAATACTAACCAATTTGATGGTCCCAATATGATAAAAGGGTTTGGCGTACTGAATATGGGCATAGCCAAAAAGCTAGATAAAGACAGAGGAACGATACAATTGGCGATTACGGATATTTTTAAATCCATGAATATTTATACCGAAGTAGGCGTAGTTACACATGTCGTATTTATCGAACAAAATAAAGTGCATTATATGGATGAGACCGCTTATGCAAGAATTTTTAAATTAAGTTACTCCAGAAGCTTTGGCAGTACAATCCGTAGTCGTAGTAAAACAAATAATGTAGAAGAGGAGGGGAGTAGGATACGGTAGTGAGATTGGGTAACAAATTCATGGCATGACTAACAGTTAGTCTTTAGTCTGTTAATTATCAAATAATTTGTTTAGTCATGCCAAGAGTGAAATTTAGTTTTACGTCAAATAAAAATAATTTTTAACTTTTTAAAAGAGTCTAATTTTTAGTATTTTTGAGTCATGGAAACACTATACACCGACGACCAAATTTTTATTCCTATAATCTCAGACTACGGATTTAAGGCAACGTTTGGAAATGAATCAAATACCCTATTTTTACGTAAGGCTTTACAAGCATTAATAAAATCTACTATCCCAATAAAAAAAGTAACTTTCGATAAAAATACTTTTGAGGGAATTACATTAGATAGCAGGGGCGGAATTTTTGATTTAGCTTGTACCGATGAAGACAACAATCATTTTATCGTAGAAATGCAATATGGCGGAGCCCCTTATTTTGTGCAACGCATGAAATTCTACGCATTGCATAAATTCAATGCAATGGTGAAACGAGGCAAATTTGATTATGGAACGCTTACTAAGATTTACTGTGTTGCTATTTTAGCAAACAATATTTTTCCTTATCCTCAATTTCATTCAGTTGCTAATCTAAGAAATGAACAAGGTGAACTTTTTGATGAACAAATGTCGTTTATTACGGTAGAATTAGATAAATTTGTTTTACAAGAATCTGATTGTCAAACTGATTTAGAAAAGCTGATATATACCATGAAAACGATACATACAGTTACGAAACCAACTCAATTTCCTAAGTTCTGGGATGAAGAATGGTTGAAAGTTGCTATTGATGAATTGGATAGCAGAAAAATGACACCAGATGAGAAAGCATCCTTTGAGATACTAATTGCTCGCAATGCTGAAGCAGTAAAAGCAGAAAGTAAAAAAATCAAAGAAGCAGAGGCTAGGAAAGAAATATTAGTTAAGACTGAGACCATAGAAAATGGTCTCAGTATGGGTTTAACTATAGACCAATGCGCTAAGTTAGCAGGGGTTTCAATTGAGTTTGTCAAAAATATTCTTGAAAAAATATCAGAAAGAAAATAGCTATTAAATCGTTTCCTATTTACCCTCTGCTAAAAGTTAGGTTGTCAAACTAATGACATAAAGCAAGTATTCATTCCCCTTCACAATATGGAAGAATATATTTTATTAATATTTCAAAAGGTAGTTTTGATTTGGAAGAATTATAACTATTCCCTGTAAATGCTACCACTAAAGCTAAGTCTGGTATTACCATAATATATTGCCCACCGTTGCCTGATGCAAATACTACATTGTGCCTGATTTTATCAGTTCTAATTTCCTCGTTATACCAAGTATAGCCATAATAGGTAGGTTGTGGGATGGCAGATTTGGCTTTTGAGATTTTTACGTTAGAGAAATTTTCAATCTTCGTAATTGGCTGGGTAGCCTCCTTTATCCATTTTTCAGAAATAATCCTTTTGCCTTTGTACGTCCCTTTATTTAATACCAATTCTCCAATTTTAGCCATATCAGTCGGTAATATATAAAATGACCCTGCGGTCATTCCATGTCCAGCAGGGTCTTTCGTCCAGCGATAATTTTTAATGCCTAAAGGCTGAAAAAGAAACTTGTCAGCGAATGCTAAAATAGACATTTTTGAGGCATTGGAAACAATACCACCAAGTATCATTGTATTGCATGACGTATATGCCCAATGCGTCCCAGAAGGATGTAACATGGGTAAATCAAGTGAAAACTTTACCCAATCTTTGGTCTCTGCCATTTCATCCTCGCAATCTTTGGCGCCATCCCATTCTTCACAATCAAACCCTGATTTCATTGCTAAGAGGTGTTGGATTGTCATACTAGCTTTTCTATTATCCCAGTTATTAAAATTTTTGTATTCAGGGAAGAATGAATAAACCTTTTCATCAACACTCTTTATATAGCCTTTGTCAATAGCGATGCCGACAAGCAGTCCTGTGATAGATTTGAAAGACGAGCGAGTATCATGTAAGCTAGCTTTTGTCAATCCATTAAAGTATTTTTCATAGATTAATTTCCCTTTTTGTGACACCACCATGCCATCAATATTGGGGTATGCCCCCTGTTCAATAGCAATTGTCATGCTATCCAAAAGCGTTTTGTTTACCTGAGAAAAAGATGAGACAGATGTAAAAGAAATGATTAAACAGAGGAATAAGATGATTTTTTTCATAGTGATGATAGATAAGGTTCAGTTTACTCAAATCTACCAAAGAATCCAATGTATTCAAATGTTTGTAGGGTAAAATAAATTCGCTAACACGAGGCTGAGAGGAATTAACAGAATTCTTCTATCGACAACCATTATCACTAGCGGGTGACTTAAGTCCTACCGATTACCCATAAGTTTGTAAATTATTAATAATCAGATGTTTATATCTAGCGAGGGACTTAAGTCCCTCGCTAGAGACGAGGGCTTTAACGCTTGGTTTTAAAGACTATTTATGTACATTTAAGCTAATTTGATCAATAATTACATTTCCATTTCAACTTTTTTAAAAGATGTGGGTAATCAGTAGGACTTAAGTCACCCGCTAGTGATAAAAGTTGAAAGCTCGATTTGAAGGATTATTTTACCAATAATTACATATTATTTTAACTTTTAAGAGTCTTTAAAAGAATGCTATAATCCGCTCCATAAATCACAAAAAAGCGGTCTAAATTAGTTTTTAGACCGCTTTTTTGTGATTTAAAATTCGAAATGACTCATATTTTCATTAAAAAACAACTCATCAATACAATACCCAAGTATCCTTCGAGCCCCCACCTTGCGATGAATTAACTACCAATGAACCTTTACGTAAAGCTACACGGGTAAGTCCTCCCGGAATCACTTTTACACCATCTCCATAAAGAATATATGGACGTAAGTCAACGTGTCTGCCTTCTGAATGGTCATCAATCAAACACGGTACTCTCGACAGTGAAATCGTAGGTTGAGCAATGTAATTTCTAGGATTTGCTTTGATACGTGCTTTAAAGATTTCTTGTTCCTCCTTCGTTGACTTTGGACCAATCAACATACCATATCCACCCGCTTCGTTCGCTTCTTTTACTACCAGTTTCTCAATATTTTCTAATACATACTTACAATCATCTTCTTCACCACAAATAAAGGTTTCAACGTTCGGGATGATTGGGTCTTCGCCTAAATAATATTTGATGATTCTTGGTACATACGCATAAATTACTTTATCATCTGCCACGCCTGTTCCTGGGGCATTTGCTAAGGCAATTCTACCTTTTTTGTAAACATCAAAAATACCTGGAATACCAATTAAAGAATCTGGATTGAAAGCCTTAGGGTCTAAGAACGTATCGTCAATTCTGCGATAAATAACATCGACAATCTGGAATCCCTTAGTAGTACGCATTTTTACATAACCATCATGCACTACTAAATCTCGTGAATCTACCAATTCAACACCCATTTGTTGAGCCAAATAAGAGTGCTCGAAATAAGCTGAATTATAAATCCCCGGTGTCAGTACACAAACCGTAGGGTTTGGTCGGTCGCTGATGTGTTGTAACATCTGCAACAATTTGTTTGGATAATCCGAGATAGACTGTACTCTGGTTTTACCCAATACTTCTGGGAAGGTGCGTTTTAGCAGTTCTCTGTTTTCGAGCATATAAGAAACACCCGACGGACAGCGGAGGTTGTCTTCCAACACCATAAACTTACCATCGTCGCCACGAATCAAATCTGTTCCCGTAATGTGGATATAAATGCCTTTTGGTGGACGAATACCAACGCAAGGGCGTAAAAAGTCTTTTGAAGTTTCAATCAATTCACGGGGAATGATGCCGTCTTTCAATATTTTTTGGTCATGATAAATATCATCCAAAAACATATTCAATGCCGTAATGCGTTGTATCAAACCTTTCTCGGTTTTTTTCCAGTCATCCGCTTCTATTACTCGGGGGATAATATCAACAGGCATGATGCGTTCTGTTCCTTCATTTTCCGAGTAAACATTGAAAGTAATACCCATTGCCATTAAAGAGCGTTCTGCTGCTTGGTGGCGACGAATAAACTCCTCAATCTTTAACTGTTCTACCCGTTCCTTGAATGCTTCGTACCCCATACGCACATTACCTTGTGCATCAAACATTTCATCGAAGAAGCCTTCGGTTTGGTAGTTGTCAAAACTAAAATTCATAGGCTTTTGATAATTTATTAGTTGTTATTATTCTAATTTAAAAAAATAATACTGCGTGTCAAAATTGTTTTCCCAAAGAAAATTCTGAAAATGATAAATATTACAAAATATGTTGAAAAATGAGTAAAATTACTTACCAATTTTCCTGCTAAGTTACTCTTTGAACTTACTAATCAAGCAATCCGTTGCATAAATATAGTATTTTTCAAGAAATGAAACGGAAAGAGTTTATAAAAGCCTCTGTAGGGGTACTAACGATGTCAGCATTAGGAACATTAAAAGCATTTTCAGACCAGCTATCAAAACAAGAACAAAAAACGCCATTATTTTTTATTGGGCATGGCTCACCCATGAATGGCATCGAAAATAATCAATTTAGTCAACAATGGGCAACATTAGCCAATGATTTTCCAGAGCCTACCGCAGTAATTGTTATTTCAGCACATTGGCTTACAAGAGGTACTTTTGTAACGGCAATGGAAAAGCCAAGAACTATTCATGATTTTGGAGGATTTCCCAAAGCATTATTTGACGTACAATATCCAGCTATCGGAAGTTTGGCAATAGCAGAAGAAACCCAAAAACTGATTACTAAAACGGATGTACATTTAGACCACGAATGGGGATTGGATCATGGCACGTGGACTATCATTCGCCATATCTATCCCAAAGCCAATATTCCCGTATTACAATTAAGCATTGATTATCACCAGTCGCCGCAATATCATTATGAATTGGCACAAGAATTGGCGGTTTTACGTCGCAAAGGGGTATTGATTATTGGAAGTGGCAATATGGTACATAACTTACGCATGGTAGATTTTCGGAGAATAAATGGGGCTTATGGCTATGACTGGACAATAGAAATGAATGAGAAATTCAAAAAGAACATTGCTGAGAACAATCATAAACCTTTAATAAATTATGAAAGTATGGGCGAGGCTGCTAAATTGGCTATTCCAACGCCCGACCATTACTATCCATTGTTATATATTTTGGGTATGCAAGAAAAGAACGAAGAAGTGAGTTTCTTTAATGATGTGCCTGTGGGCGGTTCTTTAACGATGACTTCTGTGAAAATTGCATAATTAGTGAACGGTAAATAGTGATTGGTGATTAGATTAGTATTTCAAACTGCTTACATAATAAATGATTGACAAAGCCCAATATTCTTTTTTAATAAAGCAAAAAGCCAAGGAATTGGGCTTTGACTATTGTGGTATTTCAGTAGCAGGGTTTTTGGAGGAGGAAGCACCTCGCCTAGAAAATTGGTTGAAAGCCAATCAGCATGGCAAGATGCAGTATATGGAGAACCATTTTGATAAAAGGCTAGACCCAAGACTATTGGTGGATGATGCCAAGTCGGTGGTTTCATTACTCTTTAATTATTATCCTGCCGAAAGACTACCCGAAGGCGTAAATGATTTGAAACTATCAAAATACGCTTATGGCAAAGATTATCATTTTGTGGTAAAAGAGAAACTGCAAGCTTTTTTAGCCTATATTCAAGAAGAAATCGGGGAAGTAGGAGGGAGAGCTTTTGTAGATTCTGCCCCTGTCATGGATAAGGCTTGGGCAAAAAAAGGTGGCATAGGATGGATTGGTAAAAACAGTAATATTATCAATAAAAACCAAGGCAGTTTCTTTTTTATTGCTGAGCTAATTTTGGATGTAGCATTAGAACCCGACGGCCCCGTGAAAGACTATTGTGGTACCTGTACACGTTGTATAGATGCTTGTCCGACGGATGCCATCGTCGAACCTTATGTCGTAGATGGCTCGAAATGTATCAGTTATTATACCATTGAGCTAAAAGAGGCAATACCCATAGAAGCACAGCATAAATTTGAAAACTGGTTTTTTGGCTGTGATATTTGTCAAGATGTTTGTCCGTGGAATCGTTTTTCAAAACCACACCAAGAACCCCAATTTAATCTTCATCCCGATTTGGCGAATTTTACTAAAAGCGATTGGGAAGAAATCACCGAAGAAGTATTTCAAACCATCTTTAAAAAGTCTCCTTTGAAAAGAACTAAGTATGCAGGACTAAAAAGAAACATAGAATTTTTAAAGTAATTGTAATTATATTAGCTTTGAATTGTAAGCGATGAGCTATAAGCTATAAGCAATGAGCTATGAGCTATGAGCGTTTTTTCTTATCCTCTCAATCTAATTCTATTTATGTTAAGATGGGAACCAAAGCCTAAAACTCATTGCTCATTGCTCAAAGCTCATTGCTTATAGCTCACAGCTCACAACTAAACAACAACAATAACTATGAACCAAGAAATTATTAATCTTTTTGACGAGTACACGCACAAACCTTTGACGCGTGAGGATTTTCTTAAACGCCTTGTTAAGTTAACAGGAAGTACGGTAGCCGCTATGTCGGTATTACCACTGCTAGAAGTGAATTATGCCAACGCAGCAACTATCCCTGAAAACGACGAAGACATCGAAACATCAGATATTGCCTACGAAGGTGATGGTTGTACGATGAAAGCCTATTTGGCTCAACCCAAAAAAATCAAAGGGAAAATTGGTTCAGTGATTGTCATTCATGAGAATCGCGGACTCAATCCACATACCAAAGACGTAGCTCGCAGGGTAGCAAAAGCGGGCTATTACGCTTTGGCAGTAGATGCCCTTTCGCCTTTTGGAGGAACACCCGAAAACGAAGATGAAGCACGTAATTTATTCAGTAAATTAGATGCTACTAAAAATACTAATAACTTCTTAAAAGGCTTTGATTACCTAAAGACTTTACCCAAAAGCAATGGCAAAACTAGCTGTGTAGGTTTTTGTTGGGGCGGAGGATTGGCTAATCAATTAGCGGTTAACTCGCCAACGTTAAATTCAGCAGTAGCCTATTATGGTCGCCAACCAGAAGCGGCTGATGTACCAAAAATAAAAGCCAAATTGTTATTACATTACGGCGGACTAGACGAACGTATCAACGCAGGCATTCCAGCGTATGAAACAGCCCTAAAAGCAGCGGGTACGAAATACGAATTATACGTTTACGAAGGCGCACAACACGCATTCAATAACGACACCGCACCCACACGCTATAATGCAGAAGTAGCCAAAAAAGCGTGGGACGCTACATTAAGAGTATTCAAAGAAACGATTTCGTAGATAGATAGCTATGAGCAGTGAGCTTTGAGCTATCAGCTTTCAGTTATCACCTATCAGTTTTTTATTTTTCGTGCGTCAGCATTTTACGAAATTCTACTGTTTGAGCGAAGCGAGTTTAGAATTTCTTGACTTTCTTTTGTTACTTTTCTTGTGTCAAGACAAGAAAAGTAAGGACTTTAAGAATAAAAATCTTATTTTAAGATAAAAAAAATTAAGTCTTTAAGAATAGAAAAGTCTTAATCAATATTAAAAATATAATCAATCTCAGCAACATGACTTTTGAAGAACTAACACAAAAAATCACCGCTTTGGCAGCCGCCAAAGGAGGACTAGGCTCATCTATTAAATTTGCAACCGATGCAGGAAGTATTTTTATTGGAGCAGACGGAAGCGTAAGTAATGCCGACGAAGCCGCAGATTGCACCATCGGCGTAAGCTTAAAAGATTTACAAGGCTTAATGACAGGCGATTTAAATCCGATGACAGCCTTTATGTTTGGCAAACTAAAAATCAGTGGTGATATGGGTATTGCCATGAAATTGAAGGATTTGTTTTAAATTTGTAGCACGATTTGGTACGAGGCGGCGTCTCGCTATCGTTACCGAACTCATTCAATCCACGATTGCGGGACGTCGCAACTATCAAATCGTGTTACAAATTCATGTTTAATCAAGATACAATTTGTGCCTTAGCCACTCCGCAAGGCATTGGAGCCATTGGCGTAATTCGTGTTTCTGGACCAGAAACCTTCCCGATTGTCAATAAAATATTCAAAGGTAAAAACCTAGAAAAACAACTTTCGCATACCATACATTTCGGCACTATCAGAGACAACGAAACCATTGTTGACGAAGTATTGGTATCGCTTTTCAAAGCACCCTCGTCTTATACCCGTGAAGATACCATCGAAATATCTTGTCATGGTTCCGACTTTATTATCCAGAAAATCCTTAAACTGTTATTGCGTGAAGGCGCTAGACTAGCGAACCCAGGCGAATACACGCAACGTGCTTTCCTGAACGGACAGTTAGACCTTGCCCAAGCCGAAGCAGTTGCCGATTTGATAGCCTCCGATTCAGAAGCCTCGCATCAGACAGCCATCAATCAAATCAGAGGAGGATTTTCAAAGCAGATTGCTCAACTAAGAGAAGCCCTGATTCATTTTGCGTCTTTGATAGAACTAGAATTAGACTTTGGCGAAGAAGACGTAGAGTTTGCCGACCGTGACGATTTACGTCAATTAATCTTTAAGATTCAGAAAGTATTGATTCCCTTGATTGATAGTTTCGAGATGGGCAATGTTATCAAAAATGGCGTGCCGACAGTTATTGCAGGGAAACCCAATGCAGGAAAATCGACCTTATTGAATCGTTTATTAAACGAAGAAAAAGCCATTGTATCAGACATTGCTGGAACTACCCGTGATGTGATTGAAGACGAACTCTTTATAGAAGGCATCCGATTTCGCCTGATTGATACCGCAGGGTTACGTAAAACCACTGATACCATCGAGGCTATTGGAGTAGAACGTACTTTGCAACAAATGGACAAAGCCAGTTTGATTGTGTATTTATTCGATGCTTCAGAAATTCAGCTTTCAGAAATTGCCCAGCAGATTTCAGAATTCAATGCACCTTATCTATTAGTAGGCAATAAAGTAGATAAATTATCGCCTGATAAAAAAACAACCTTTGATACCACCTATCCAGACATTCTTTGGATTTCAGCGTCAGAGAACAAAAACATAGATATCCTAAAAGATACGTTAGTCAGAAAAGTAAAAACCAGAGAAATAAAATCGGGGGATACCGTAGTGACCAACCTCCGCCACTACCAACATTTATTACAAACCAACGGAGCATTAGAAAATGTTTTACAAGGTCTTGACCAAAGCATCACAGGTGATTTCCTAGCCCAAGACATCCGTTTTGCCCTACATCACCTAGGCGAAATAACAGGTCAAATCACTACTGATGATTTACTAGCCAATATTTTTTCTAAGTTTTGTATTGGAAAGTAAAAAGGTTTGGTAAAACTCATGGCATGACTCAAAGTCATGCCATGAGTAAAAGTAAATTTTAACCTATAAATTACTTTCACTGAGAAAATATTGTAAAAGATAAACCTCACAAAAATGAAACTCTACCCTAATGAATTATTCCATATTTACAATAGAGGGAATAATAGACAAACCTTATTCTTTGATAGAGATAATTACCTCTATTTCTTAGAGAAAGTTAAAGAATACGTTAAACCTCATTCCGAAATTATAGCTTGGTGTTTAATGCCAAATCACTTCCATTTTTTGATTTACATACCTCCTGATAAAGACAGTAAAGATTTAAGTAAAGGCATCCAGATAATTTTACGCTCTTATACAAGAGCAATTAACAAACAAAAGAACAGAACAGGGTCATTATTTACCCAAAATACTTGTTCTAAAGTCTTAGTGGACAACTCAGTAGTACAACCAAACAGATATACTACTACATGTTTTCATTATATCCATCAGAATCCAATGAAAGCTGGATTAGTAAAGAATATGGAAGATTGGGAGTTTTCGTCCTTTAAAGACTATATAGGGTTAAGGAAAGGCAAGTTGATAAATCGTGAGCTGGCAAATACGTTTATCAATATTTCGGAAGATAGACAACAATTCTATGAAGACGCATATCGAGTTATTAACGAAAGCCTTTTGGATAAAATATTTTAGATAATCATAAAATGTCACTCATGGCATGACTCAAAGTCATGCCATGAGTAGCTTTTTGCTATTGCTTAATCACAAGTCTTCACTGGTTAATATCACTTTGCAAGTGCATGTGCACAAATCACTACTGGCTATGTTCACTTTGGAATTGCTTATGCACAAAACACTTTTAGCAATAATCAATTTACTAATCACACAATTTGTATTATATCAAGAAAAATCACCGTATAATAAGTTTTTTGTGATTCGTGGGTTGAATGTATTTGATTGTATTTGAGAATGGGTAGATTAGAATATGAAACCACCAACAATAGAAAAAGTACGACAAAAATTTCGCATATTAAAAAGTTGTGCCTCATTGTAGAATGAAATTATAAATAAACAAAATAATGGAAGAAATATACCGACTTTTAATTGAATTAAAGACAACACATCCATTGAGATTTTGGACTGCTATTTTTATTGGGATATCCTTAATCATATTTGCCATTTGGAGACTTTCAAAGAAAAAACAAAAAGCAAAAATTGAACAAGAAGAAAATAAAAGAACCCTTTCGACTGTCACAGTAGAAAAAAAAACTGCGAAACCAAAACTTGAAACACATAAAGAAAAATCCATTTTAGAAAAACCACAACCTAAAGTTTATACCGACACACCTGTTAAAAGTGATATAAAAATAAATGAACCAAAACTTATTTATTCAAAACCTACAGAAACTAAACAAGAAAAGGTAATTCCCAAAGTTGAAGCTTTTGAGGTTAAGCCAAAATCTAAACCAAAATCAGAAGAACAACTTCCTCAAGCCAAAATTGAAACAACAAAATCTAAAGACGAAGTTGTCTTTGTTAATTATGACATATCGAAAGTTCAAACGACCAATTCATATCCAGTTTTTCGCTTTCCGAAAAAAGGAACTGTAATAAGAAGCTTTAGATTAGGAAACACAAAACGTAGAGGATTTAAAGAGGAGTCGTTTCAAAAATCTATTGAACAATATTTTGGAAAAGACTTTAAAGTTTTAGGAAACGCAAGACTAAACACAGGTAAAGAAACACGACCTTTTGAACCTGACATAGCGATTATTGACAAGTCAAATACAAACATTAGAATAGATATTGAAATTGACGAACCCTATGCAGGAATAACTCGACAGCCCACACATTGCAAAGGCGAAGATGTTAATCGAGACATTTATTTTGTCGATAGAGGTTGGATAGTTATTCGGTTTTCAGAATATCAAGTTCATTTGCAAGAAGATGACTGTTTGCGATATATAGCAGAAACGATAAAGTCAGCAATTCCAAAATATGAAATACCAAGCCAATTGTTAAAACACCCATTATTACAGGTTGAAAAACTTTGGGACATTGTACAAGCCCAAAAGTGGGAAAAAGCAAAATATAGAGAACAATATCTTAATCATACCTTTCAATCTATTGAAGAGCAAACTGAAACTATTGAAAGAGATTTTGACGAACAAGAACTCAAAGAGGAAAAATTAGTTAAGCCGACTTTTATTGGAGAAGTTAATAATAAAAAATCAATTGGTTTTAATGATGAAAATGCTCATCCAAGAGACCTAAGAATTAAATTTTATCCTGAACCTCATGTTTATACAATTGACAACGCACCAGCACCATCAGCAAGTACAATTATTGGAAAATTTTTTCCAGAATTTGATGGATATTCAGCGGCAAGTCGACTAAATCCAAATCACGAACTTTATGGTAAAGATGTTGAAGAAATTGTAGGAATTTGGAATAAAAGAGGAATAGAAGCTGCTACTAAAGGAACATATCTTCACGAACAAATTGAGAATTTCTATTTGGAACAGGAATATGAAAAAACCGAGGAGTTTCATTTGTTTGAAAGTTTCGTAAAAGAAAATAACCATATTAAACCATATAGAACAGAATGGAGAATATTTGATGAGCATCATCATATTGCGGGAACAATCGACCTAATTTCTAGAAATGGAAATGGTTACGAAATGTATGATTGGAAGAGAAGTAAAAAAGTTATCAACTCTTTCAATGGAGAACCAATAAAAAATAATCAATGGCAAAAGGGTGTTGGACAATTGGCAGATATTGACGACACAAGCTATAATCGTTACTGCTTACAACAAAGTTTGTACAAATACATCCTTGAAAAAAACTATGGACTTAAAGTTTCAAATATGTATTTAATTGTGTTATATCCAGATTACGACAGATACTATAAAGTAGAAGTACCATACTTGAAAGACAAAGCAGAATACATATTACGAACACTGTGAAAAAACAACTCTCTCGTTGTTCCAAGCCCCCACAAATCCTTTTGCACATATACTTAACAACTGATAGCTTTATATTCGAGAACAAAGAAGAAAAGCCGTTTAGACATTGATACTTATTAAGTTCGATTCCAAGCATGGTATGGAATAGTAGTCAAATCAATATTTGATAGGCATATTTTATGCCGCCATTGTTGGTGTTTTTTCACCAACAACACGAGCGTAAGCAACGCTCCAAAGAAAAAATAAAATCAAACTATAAAGTTGGTAAGTTGCTTATTATTAGCTCGTTGGTCTAGGAGACTCCCGTTAAAAATACCAACAATGGCGATAAAATAGACGTTACTAAAATAGAATACAATGGATAACATAGTAGATAATAAATATCATCAACTAGCATTGAGCAAAGTTCGTACATTGATGAAATTAAAGCCTAGCAAAGACAGCGAACAAGGACAAGAGTTGGAAATGCTTATTTCATTGATCGAAGCATACGAAGAAATACACGTTCCTATGCAAGCCAGTGACCCTATCGCATATTTGCAGTATAAAATGGAACAACAGAATCTAAAGCAAGTAGATTTAATTCCTTATATCGGAGATAAAACGAAAGTATCTAAAATAATGAATCGTAAACAAGAGCTTACAGTACAGATGATAAGTCGCCTTAGTAAAGGTTTAAATATTCCTGTAAACTTTTTAATACCTTCGTTGAGTGTATAAAATAAATGAAATGATAGAAGAGGTTTAATGACCTCTTTTTTTGTGCTTCTGTAATGCTCAATAGATTGCAAGTCAGATAAGTATGTGGAACAATTGTCAAGAGTAAAAACGCTTAATTCACAAACGGCAATTCCACAAAAAACTCCGTTCCCTTATCAGGCTCGCTTTTTAGCCAGATTTTACCATGATGGGCTTCTATAATCTGTTTCGTAATGTATAATCCTAAACCAAATGGTTGTTCACCTCCAGTACCTTTTCTCCTAGCCGACGTAAATGGGTCAAATATTTTATCCTGCATTTTGATAGGTATCCCTATTCCTGCATCTTTTACAGTAGTAAGCGTGCCACTTTCTGACGATTTGGTATTGATGTAAATACTGCTACCCTCTGGACTGAATTTGATGGCATTCACCACTAGGTTATTAATTACCCTTGATATTTTGTCTCTATCAATATTCATTTTAATATTAGCGTCTGTATTAAAGATTAATTGCTGACGTTTGTCTTTTGCCTTGAAACGTAGTAGTTGTACACATTCATTCAGTAATCCATCAAAGGACGTCTCTTTTTTGTCAAGGTCGTGCTTTTGCTCAAAATCAGTTTTTAGTAAGTCATTAATTAAATTTAGGCTGTTGTTAATTGATACCTGCATCAATTGTATTAGCTCGCTATCGTCTTCGTCCATTTCTTTTTCGGCGAGCATCGAAGTCATTGCACCTACCGCTCCAATCGGATTTCGGAGGTCGTGCGCTACAATTTTGATAAGACGGGCATAGTTTTTATTCATCGTCTCTAAATCATGCATCGTTACTTCTGCCTGTTGGAATTGTAGTCTTAGTGCCTCTCTAGACTTTTGGGTATTTTTCCAGTTTCGCCATAATATAATAATCATTACGATAGCCATCACACTGATTAAAATGGCTAATATCAGCAACCTAGATTGGTACTTTGCCAATAGGTTTGATGATTCAAGTTGTTGTTCTTTAGCAGCAAAGTCTTGATAATCAATGCCAAAAAGGTTTTCCTGGGCATCGACTTCGTCATGAATTGTTTGACTTTGATTACTATATAAATATGCTTTGGTATAATCCTTTTGCTCGGCATACAAAGATGCTAGTTTTCTAGCCATGACCCCACTGTCTACTAAATAGCCTTTTTGAACCGCTATATCCAACGCTTGCTTGTAATATTTAGCCGCACTTACCTTATCCTTTTGATACACCTTATCTCCCATATCAATCAATAAAAGCATCGCCATGCTATAAAGATGACTATTTAATGCTCTTTCTGTTGATGCTTTTAATAGCGCTATACCTTTATCAAACTGATTATTTTTAATATAATTATCCGCTGTTAATAGTTCATACATTAACAGCATACGGTTGTCTCTATACTTAACTGCTATGTTTCTACCTTTATTAAGATAATGGTTTAGCGAATCTTTACTAACCTTGTCTGAGTATTTGGTGAAATAGTTGAAAATAACCAATGACATGATTGAATCACGGCTTAGTTTTTTGCCTAGTTCAAGTGCCTGATTGTAGTTACTAAATGCCTTTTTTTCTCGTCCCATTGCCTCATAAATGATAGCCATATTCATCAAGGCTTGTACTGTATTTGAAGAATCACCAATGGTTTTATAGCGCAAATATCCTTCATTAAAATAACGTAGGCCATATTGGATATTGCCTTTGATGCTATATACAATCCCAAGATTATTGAGCGCATCAGCTTGTCCCTTTTCATATTTTAATCTATTGGCTATTTCCCTAGCCTTTTTGGTATAATAAAAGGTACTATCAATGTTTTTTTCATATAAAAGTATCCCAATCCTATTTAACGTATTTACATATACTAAGCTATCCTTTATAATGGGTAGCGATTTTTGTAGTTTCAAAAGTTCATTAGATTGCCCATAGCAAAATTTGCTACAGGAGAATAAGAGTAAAAATAAGGTAAGCTTTTTTATATAATAAAGGTATTTATAAGCCATGATTGTTTATAAAATTATTTATGAATGGATAAGAAGGTTTAATAATAAGTAAAGTTGATATAAAGAACAATTTACTGTAAGCATCTTCAAATATATAGTATTTAGGTATATATTACTGATGGCATGACTTGAAGTCATGCCATCAGTTGAGAATGGTATTAATTCACAAACGGCAATTCCACAAAAAACTCTGTCCCTTTATCAGGCTCGCTTTTTAGCCATATTTTACCATGATGTGCTTCAATAATTTGTTTACTGATATACAACCCTAACCCAAATGGTTGTTCTCCTCCTGTTCCTTTTCGCTTTGCCGATGTAAATGGGTCAAATACTTTATCTTGCATTTTTACGGGTATGCCTATTCCTGCATCCTTTACAGTAGTAAGTGTGCCACTTTCCGTTACTTTGGTAGTAATGTAAATATTGCTCCCTTCGGGACTGAATTTGATGGCATTCACCACTAGGTTATTAATCACCCTCGATATTTTGTCCCTATCAATATTCATTTTAATATTCGTATCCGTATTAAAAATCAATTGCTGACGCTTGTCTTTTGCCTTAAAGCGAAGTAATTGCACACATTCATTCAGTAACACATCAAAATAGACTTCTTTTTTATCGATGTCTTGTTTGTGTTCAAAATCAGTTTTTAATAAATCATTAATTAAGTTTAGGCTATTGTTGATAGACGTCTGTATTAGCTCTATTAGCTCGCTATCGTCTTCGTCCATTTCTTTTTCGGCGAGCATGGATGCCATTGCCCCTACGGCTCCAATCGGATTTCGGAGGTCGTGGGCAACAATTTTGATAAGGCGTGCATAGTTTTTATTCATCGTCTCTAAATCATGCATCGTTACTTCTGCATGCTGAAACTGTAGTCTTAGTGCTTCTCTGGACTTTTGGGTATTTTTCCAGTTACGCCATAAGATAATAATCATTACGATAGCCATCACACTGATTAAGATGGCTAATATCAGTAGCCTAGATTGATATTTGGCAAGCAGATAAGATGACTCTAATTGCTGTTCTTTAACAGCGAAATCTTGATAATCAATGCCAAAAAGGTTTTCTTGAGCATCTATTTTGTCATTAATGGTTTGGTATTGCTTGCTAAATAAATAGGCATTATAATAATCTTTTAGTTCAGCATAAGTAGCGGCTAATTTCCTTGTGAGTAGCTCACTATCAACTAAATAGCCTTTGGGAATAGCGATGGCAAGGCCTTGTTTATAGTATTGTATGGCTGTTAACTTGTCCCGTTGATACATCTGGTCTCCCATATCAGTCAAGATAATCACAGAAACATTAGAGAGATTATTTTTTAATGCATCGTCATTAGCCTGTTTTAATAAAGCCATGCCTTTATCAAACTGGTTGTTTTTAATATAATTATCAGCCGTCAATTGGTCATAGGCTAATAGGATACGCTTGTCTTTGTACTTTGCAGCAATGTTTCTGCCTTTATTGAGGTAATAGTTGA
Source organism: Arcicella sp. GW822-FHT02H01 (assembly GCF_058802005.1). Taxonomy (NCBI): domain Bacteria; kingdom Pseudomonadati; phylum Bacteroidota; class Cytophagia; order Cytophagales; family Flectobacillaceae; genus Arcicella; species Arcicella sp. GW822-FHT02H01. The sequence continues at coordinate 4,802,551 of NZ_JBXANT010000001.1, forward strand.
GCGAATCTTTACTAAACTTAGTGGGGTATTTGATAAGGTAGTTATAGATTACCAATGAAAAAATAGAATCATGACTTATCTTTTTGCCCAATTCCAGTGCTAGATTATAATTAGTAGACGACTTCTTTTCTCGTCCCATTACCTCGTAAAGAATGGCGATATTCATCAAGGTTTGGACAATGTTTGACGAATCTTGAAGTTTTCTGTAGTGAATATTCCCTTCGTTAAAGTACCGTAATCCTAGCTGTATATTTCCTTTGATGAAATAAAAAATACCGAGGTTATTCAATACATCCGCTTGACCTTTTGCATACTTTAGCCTATTGGCTATGGCACTAGCCTTTTTGGTATAGTAAAACGTACTATCAATGTTTTTTTCATACAACAACGTCGCAATTCTATTCAGGGCATTGACATACTTTAGACTATCACTTATCGTAGGTAAAGATTTTTGTAGTTTCAGGAGTTCATTAGATTGTGCATGGCAAATCTGAGAGCAAGAAAAAAATAGCACAAAGAATATGAGCTTTTTTTTAAAATAGAGAAGTTTTTTAAAGTGCATATTTTTATATGATTTATAGGATACTAAGGTTTAATAATTTTAACGGTAGTAAATAAATGTAGTATTTATAAAAATATTGCTAAACTATATAGCTTTAGTATAAAATTTGATTGGTATGTTAATGTACCCAAATATATTGTTTTTCGTGATTCAAACAGCCTTTCGGTATAAATAATTGATAAATACTCGAGATTTTTGGCTGTTGCTATTACTATTAAGGCAAAATAGTATTAGTAGAAACAACTCAATTTAATATTTAAGCGAAATCTCGATTAGCTTGTTGTTACTATACCCTAAGGAACAGGATGGAATAATCACTAAATCATATCAAGTTGCAGTTTTAAATCATGCGGATGGTTAATCCATAAATATTTAACATGAAAAAACTGATTCTAGTACTGGCGTGTTCGCTTTTAGGATGCACGCAAATGGTAGCACAAAAAACAGCGAAAGCTACTTTCCCTGATGGTAGCCCAATATCGAGCTGGTTTACGACTAACAAAAAAGTGACGCTTGCACAGCTTGGCAAAGCGTATGTGATTACAGATTTTGGCGTTAAGCAAGATAGTACGCTCGTACAAACAGAGCTTATCCAGAAAACAATTGATATAGCAGCCCAAAAAGGCGGAGGTGTAATCATCATTCCGAAAGGCACATTTATGAGTGGGGCTTTATTTTTCAAGCCCAAAACGCATTTGTATGTATCTGAAGGAGCGATATTGAAAGGGTCAGATAATATTGCTGATTATCCTAAACTGCCTTCAAGAATGGAAGGACAAAGTTTAGATTATTTTACAGCCTTGGTAAATGCCTACCAAGCAGATGGTTTTACCATTTCTGGTAAAGGAACGATTGATGGCAATGGCTTACACTACTGGGAAGCATTCTGGGCTAGGCGTAAAGAGAATCCTAATTGTACCAACTTAGAGGTTTCTCGCCCTCGACTGGTATTTATCTGGAAGTCTAATAATGTACAGGTGCAAGATGTAAAACTTCATAATTCAGGTTTCTGGACGAGCCACTACTATCAATGCAATAATGTGAAAGTATTGGATGTTCATATTTTCTCGCCCTATCAGCCCGTAAAAGCTCCTAGCACGGATGCCATCGATATTGATGTTTGTAATAATGTGCTTATCAAAGGCTGTTATATGTCGGTCAATGATGATGCCATCGCATTGAAAGGTGGCAAAGGCCCGTGGGCCGACCGTGTACCAAACAATGGCGCCAACACAAATATTATCATCGAAGATTGCGAGTTTGGCTTTTGTCATTCGGCACTTACTTGTGGTAGTGAGGCTATCCACAACCGCAATATCATCATGCGAAATTGTCACGTTAGTGAAGCAACAAGAATATTGTGGTTGAAGATGCGACCAGATACGCCACAACTTTATGAATATATCAGCCTAGAGAACATCAAAGGACAAGCCCATAGTTTATTGTTTGTAAAACCTTGGAAACAATTCTTTGATTTACAGGGGCGTAAAGATGTACCCCTTTCGTATTCAGACCATGTGAGCTTGAAAAATATTGAAGTAAAATGTGATATTTTCTACGATGTAGCCATTTCTGAATATGACAAGTTATCGAATTTTAGCTTTGAAAACTTTACTGTAGAAAGCAAAAATGCTTCGATTGACAAAAGCGTGGTAAAAGGCTTTACATTGAAAAATGTAAAAGTGAATAATAAAATGATTGAGTAGTTTTTAGCATTCGCTAATGGCATGAGTAATTTTAACGTCTTTATTCCTAGCGAGGGACTTAAGTCTTACTGATTATCCGTAAGTATCTAATTTATTGATAATCAATGTATAATAACCTCACCCCCAGCCCCTCTCCTTCAGAGAGGGGAGCTTTAAGAACCAGAGTCTGCTCCCCTTCTCTGAAGGAGAAGGGGCTGGGGGATGAGGTTGTTAACTGTTGATTATCAATTATTTATCAATTTGTAAGTAATCAGTAGGAATTAATTCCCTCGCTAGGAATAAAGACGTTTCTTTTTTTCTGCCCTTGTTGAAGTTTTCTCCAACAAGCTATGCGTCAGCAAAGTTACTAGTATAATTAAATCGCCTCCTCATTAGTATCATGATTAATCATCCAATCGATACCAAATTTATCTTTAAACATCCCAAAGTAAGAACCCCAAAAAGTATTCTGTAAAGGCATCGTTATTTTTCCACCCTCTGAAAGTGAACCAAACAATTTATCAGCTTCTTCTTTTGAGTCTGCATTAATAGAAATAGAGAAATTTGTACCCGCACTTACATCTCCCATCGTTGTAGATGAATCGCTACCCATTAAAATAGTCTTGCCAATGGGCAACGACATGTGCATGATTCGCTCGCCATCACTTGGTGACATTTGCTGATCCGACGGTGCGTCCTTAAATCTTCCTACATAGGGAAATTCACCGCCAAATGCCGATTTGTAAAAATTAAAAGCTTCTTCGCAGTTACCATTGAACATCAAATAAGGGTTAATTGCTGCCATGTTTGTTTTTGATTAAAATTTATTTTTCAAGTATTACTTTTAGATTTTTCAGTCCATCTTCTAAATCTTTGCCTATCAATGCTTCCATATCATAAAACAACATCATCAAATTCATAGGGTAGGACATGTGTCCTTCAAAAGTCCATGTAACTTTCGTTTGGTTTGCTCCCACAGCGTCAGTCGTGATGTGTGAAGGCGCTGTCGATTCAAAAGGTTCCATAAATCTTACCTCTGTATCTAATCTTTGTCCCTCTACAATTTTCAAAATTTCTTGCTCTCCTTGACCCACATCGGTACTATCACTTTTCCAAGCAGATACAAAGCCTACGGTGCCGTCAGTCCCTCGAAATTCTTTTTTCATCGCAGGATCCATCTTTGCCCATACGCTATAGTCGTTTTGGTTTTTCAAATATTTAACATAGTTAAATACCTCATTTTTAGGCTTGTTGATAGTGATTTCCCTTACTACTACATAATCTTTTTGAGTAAATAATGCAATCAGTAAGAGCGCAGCAATGATGATTACGACAACCAGCAGGATTTTTTTTGCAATTTTCATATTAGTTAAATTTTGAAGTTTAATGATAAAACAAATGTATGGTAATGCATTGATTTTCAAAGGGTAGAATGTGTCAATTTTAAGTTAAATTGCGTCAAAGTGCTTGAGCAACAGAAAATTAATGGTATTTAGGATATTTCTGGGATTAATTTAATGTCAATATTGTTCAGACCATGAGATAAGCGCATAAATATCACTTAATTTGCATAAGAATTATTCAATAAATTAATTATGACACAACCCACAGGAAAAATTTTTACACCCTATCAGATTTTCATGATAGCGGTTTTAGCCTTTATTCAATTTACGGTAATACTTGATTTCATGGTATTGTCGCCTCTAGGGGCTATTTTAATGCCCACTTTAAAAATCACTACTTCTCAATTTGGCTTTGTTGTGTCAGCTTATGCTTTTAGTGCTGGGGCTTCTGGTTTATTGGCAGCAGGTTTTGCCGACAAATTCGATAGGAAGAAATTCTTATTATTTTTCTATGTTGGTTTTATCATCGGCACAGCCCTTTGTGCGTCGGCAACGAGCTATAATTTCCTATTATTTGCCCGAATCTTCACAGGGATTTTTGGTGGCGTAATTGGCTCAGTAGGTTTTGCTATTATCTCTGATTTATTCAAACTTGAAGTACGAGGCAGGGTAATGGGCTTCGTACAAATGGCCTTTGCGGCAAGTCAGGTATTGGGTTTACCGATTGGACTTTTATTGGCGAATAGCTTCGACTGGCATGCCCCTTTTTGGATGATAGTAGGAGTGAGTGCGGTAGTAGGAGTAGTCATTTTTGTTAAAATGGAACCTGTTACTGAACATTTGAAAATACAAAGTGATTCAAATGCATTCCAACACCTTGCCAAAACCATTAGCGAACCTCACTATCTGAGGGCATTCCTTGGAACGATATTGCTTTCTACAGGGGGATTTATGCTAATGCCTTTTGGTAGTGCTTATGGTACTAACAATTTAGGCTTGAAATTATCAGAACTACCCATCATGTATGGTGTTACGGGTATATTCTCTATTTTCTTTGGCCCTATGATTGGTAAACTCAGTGATAAATTGGGCAAGTTCAATACTTTTTTGATAGGCTCTATCATCAGTATCATCATGGTAGGTATCTATACACAATTAGGCATTACGCCACTTTGGGTAATTATTGTATTGAACGTAATCCTTTTTACAGGGATTTCAGCGCGCATGATTTCATCTTCTGCCTTGATGACGGCCATTCCTTCGATGAAGGATAGAGGTGCTTTTATGAGCATCAACTCTTCGATTCAACAAATTTCGGGGGGTGTTGCCTCTTTTATCGCAGGGTTGATTGTTGTACAACAACCTAACGGTATTTTAGACCATTATGACACATTGGGCTATACCGTGATAGGCTCGATGGTCGTTGCGATTGGTTTGATTTATTGGGTAGACCAATACGTAAGACAACGCGAAGCGAGTAAGAAATTAGAAGATATGAAAGTGTAGATTGAGTTGATGAGTTTAAGGTTTAGTAGTTTAAGGTTTATGAGTTTAGCTACCAAATACGTTTATATTTATTCCTAGCGAGGGACTTAAGTCCCTCGCTAGGAATAAGGCTTAAAACCTCATCCGTATAGTTGAGACCTTCTGCCTTTGTTGGAGTTATCTCCATAACCGTCAGGCTAAGAGTTGATAATGTCTTTTGTGTAAGGTTTGTATAGTTTTGGCTGAATCTTTTTTTTCTCTTTTTTAGCTCTTATCCATAATTCTTCAAAAATACATTTCAACCATTTCTTCAGTCCTGACATTTGTTTTCGGAGATAGCCCCACAATACATTTAAGTTTTTTTTACAATTTTGTAAGCTTTCCATTCGCTAAGTTCAAAGTCTATCTTCTCTTCAATGAAATCATTAAAAAGGGTTTGAATATATCCACTTAATAGAATAGAGATTAGCTTTCCATAGAGGTAGCATTCAAATCGAGCAATGCTCATTTTTCCTATTTTATTAATTTCAAAAACACTCTTCCAAATTTTAAAAAGTAGCTCAATTTGCCATCTAAGCCTATAAAAAGGATATATCTGTTTTGTTTTCAGTAATTCCTGTGGTGCATTTGTGATAAAAATATTATAATACGCCAATTCCTTTTTGAAATCAGAGTTTTCATAGAGCCTTTTCTTATTTTTTGACTGGTATTTCTCTTTACTTTCATACTTCTTTAGACGTTTTTGAGCAATCTCTTCTGGTATTTTTTGTAAATGTAAACGCACTTTGAGTTTATCCTTAGCACTACCTAAATATACCTCTTTATCAAAATCATCTCCTTGTATTTGATTGAAAACATCAGCCCAATCTAATGCTACATATTCTCCTTGAATATCTTTGGTATAGAGACAGGTTCCTACTTTGTATCTACTAATAAAGAAGCCTCCTTTTTGAGCAATGCTTGTAAAATGAGCTAATTTGTAATAGCCTAAGTCCATTAGATGTAAATCGTTAGCAGAAACATCTATACCTTTTTGATTCAACCAATCGGTATCTGTTTCTCTCCCATTGCGAAAATCTAACTTAAGTATCTTACCACTTAATAAATCAAAATCGTGTTGGATTTTAATAACACTACCTGTGGTATCTCCCGCATTGCCTTGATAGTAAGTTGCTAAATCAGGAGGCAATTGAAAACTTGTAGCATCTCGTAAAATAATACGTTTAAACCCACTAGCAAAATGTTCTTTATTCCTTGAAGCTGACAAAATCGTTTCAAAAACCATTTCAAAGCACTTTCGCATAAGGCTAACTCCATGAATATTAAAACGCTCATCTAGAGATTGCTTAGTCAGTTTAACTCCAAAAATCTTAAATAATGCTGTCCCTAAATCATTTAGACTATCCATTTTACCATTATTGACCAAACAAGTATTCAATTGTAAAAACATCCAAGCACTTAAACGTGATGTACTTCTTTCTATAAATTTCACTTCCCTGCCTAATCGCTCAATACTTTCTGCTTCAAAAAAATTACATAAATCCCTGAAACAAGTTGATGATAAGTCTATATCATTGAAATCATGTTTTTTCATTCAGCAAAGATAATATTTTTTACTTAGCCTGACGGCTATGGAGTTATCTCCAACAAACTAGCGTCAGCAACACATTATGCTTATTGCTTACGCCCGATTTGTTGGTGAAAACACCAACAAAGGCAGACTAAGACCTTCAACTCATATACTTTAAACTCATAAACCCTAAATCATTCCCTTTGTATTCAAAAGCTCCTCTAAAGAATTACAAAAGGAAAACACCCTATGTACTTCTCTCGCAGGTTTCGCTTTAATTTCTTCAAAACTAAGCCATTTTACTTCTTGAATAATCTGCTCTTTTAATTCAGGGTCAAAGCCTTTTTCTACCTTCCCTTTTTCAAGATTGACTTTAAAGAATAACTCAATAGCATGAAGTGGCGTCTCTATAAATTCGCTGACAAACATAAAATGTTCTATGGAAACCTCCGTGAAAGTTTCCTCTAAAAACTCACGTTTTATCCCTTCTATCACATTTTCGCCATACTGTAATCCACCTCCAGGGGGGCACCAAAAAGCCGCATTTTCAATCACACCCTTATGGTTTATCATTAAAATCTTATCATCTTGCACACAAATACCGCATACTCTTACACGTAATTGTTCACCATACTGCGCCATCACTTGCTCATGAACTCTATCTATCATTGCTACTTAGGTTTGTTGAAAAGGGTTGTTTATAGTGGCTTTATTATGAATAATCGTCTTGATGTATTTAATACTTCCAGCATTAAATATCTGAATAAAACCTCGTTCAGTCAAATCTTGCTCCTGATTAATGCCAAATCTTTTGCTTTCCTGTACATCCAGCCAAAACTGTTGAGCATCCGTACTTTCCACTTTCTGAAAGCCCAAAGTCTCATAGCTTCTTCCATCCGACCAATCTCTATCGGCGTATGACATCACATCGTCTGGCTCATGTTCGTTAATAAAAGCATTTAGCAGTTTGTCCATTCCGCCCACTACATGATGTTTTTTGAGCGTAGCAAAGCGGAGCAATTCATAAGAACGAGTACCCGCCCGCTCACCATATTTCATAGCCCTTCCTGCACTAAACGTAGCAACTGCAATCAACAAAGGCTGATTTGGGTGTTGAATAATGGTTGGCTCAATGAATTTTTCAAGGTACTGAGCTTTCAGAAATAAGCCATATTTGAACTTCGACTTGACTGACCCCTGTAAATGGTTTGCATTTAAAAATACTTCTGCCGTTGGATTATCTATCCTTTCTACAAAGCAATGTCTTGCATTCAAGCGTTTTGAATGTCCACACATGGCCAATATTCTGGCACTTACTAAGTTTGGATTATCCTTCCAAACGTCTTCCCAAAGGTGGATAATTCTTTGGTGTTGGCTTTGTATATCTTCAGATAAATCTTTGAAGAACTCAAAGCTTAGTTCAGTCGTTTGAAAGGTCTGTAGTGAAATAAAATGGATGAATAATTGATGTTCAGTTAGGTAAATTACTTCAAAAGGAGAGGCTAATGTCTTTGTTTCAAAAGAAATCTGATGGTTATTCAATACATGATAAATGGCTTCTTTCCACACAAGACTATTGTTTTGAAGTGAGATATACTTTGTCAATCATTTCCTGATACTCCGATGCGGCTTCCGAAAAAACCGTAATTCCCCCACCACTTTTAAAGATAAGCGTTTGGTTAGCTGTTTTTTCGATAAAACGAATCATGACGGCACTATCTAAGTTTTCGCCATCAAAGATACCAAATACCCCTGTATAATACCCTCTTTGATAGTTTTCGGCTTCTTCGATAATGGCTAATGTTTGGGCTTTAGGCGCACCACAGATTGACCCCGCAGGTAATAATTTGAATAATAAAGTCCCGATTTGCTCATGAAAGTTGTCAGGCAATTTTCCACAAATTTCAGAACTTACTTGTAATAAATCTCCCTCTGAAGTTTGTACTTTACTAATATACCGAAAGCGTTCTACCCATACTTTTTCTGCCACCATACTGATATCATTTCTGATTAAATCTACAATAGTGGCGTGTTCTGCAAGTTCCTTTTTGTTTTTCAATATCTCTGCTTCAGCATTTGGAACATTCGCAGAAATTGTACCTTTCATAGGATGAGATGAAATGATGCCGTCCTTTATTTTTACAAAGATTTCTGGAGAAAAAAGCACAAATTCATCCTTGAAAAACAATTGATATTCGGCTGAACTACGTTCAAAAATTTCTTTCAAATTCAAATTTACTTTGATAGGAGTGGGCTTGGTCAGGTTTACCAGAAAGCTGTTGCCTCGTAACAAATGATGTTTTACGATGTCAAACGACTGTTGATAGGCTTGAAAACTAATCGGATATTTTTCTAAATAGAAAGGCTTCTCAAGCAAAGGTTTGTCAACATTGAAATTACGTTTCGTGCCGATTTTATACAAAATGTCTTCTTTTTCAGCTTCCTCAAGGGGCAACACAATCGGCTTTTTCATCTCATAATCGATGATGAAAAGAAAAGGTTTGCGGTCACGACCCAACAAATTCATTTGTTCAATGGCGATAGTTGCCTGATTGGGAAGTATTTGAGATTTGAAAGACAATGGAGGTTGAAATAAATAAACTATGGGTTAATGTATGTTAGAATATTTCTATTAGGGGGTGACTTAAGTCACCCCCTAATAGAAATATTAACTCAACTAAACCGTGGTCTGTGGCACACAGAACACAAAGTTAAATGTTGTTATTGATGGTTTTATCAATCAAAATAGTCAAATATTGTGGTCTGTGGCACACAGACCACGGTTAATGGATTACCCACAAGTTGATAAACAATTGATAATCAACTTATAATGACCTCATCCCCCAGCCCCTTCTCCTTCAGAGAAGGGGAGCAGACTCTGGGTCTTAAAGCTCCCCTCTCTGAAGGAGAGGGGCTGGGGGTGAGGTTATTACACTTTGATTATCAGCTAATTATATACTTATGGGTAATCAGTAGGACTTAAGTCACCAGCTAATAGAAAATATTAACTAAACCGTGGTCTGTGGCACACAGAACACAAAGCAAATGTTCATATCGATGATTTTATAAACTAACATACTCAAGTATTGTGTTCTGTGTGCCACAGACCACGGTTTAGGTTTAACCTCTGTAAATAAAACAATCAAAAAGACCTAAAAAGTTTATAAACCTTTTAGGTCTTGGAGATTAATATCTGTCAAACATTACTTTAAATCATTGATTTCCTGTTCAGAAAGACCTGTAGCCTGAATAATTGTTTCGATTGAAATTCCTAAAGAAAGCATGTTACGAGCTACTTCTAGCTTACCTTCTAAAATCCCTTTCAGCATCCCTTCGATTTCTCCTTCCTCTCTGGCAGTATCCAATGAGTTCTTTAAATCTCTGTAATACTTCAAGCTATCTTCATAAGATAATACTTGCTCTTGGGTAAACTTAGCTATTTCTGCGGTTTCAAATACTTTCTCAAAAATTTGTTCTCGCAAACTATCTGGGACTCTATCTAGCTTATTTAGGTTGCTAATTACATACAACCATTTATCGAATCTCGTCTCTAATTCATCAATTGTTTTCTTGAACTTAGGCATTTCTAAGTAGATGAAAGTCAGTTTGTCATAAAATACTTTATTTGTTTCTGTGTCTTTCAACTTTACATCATACCTAAATTTATTGGGTTCATTTTTATCTGCATCGAAAACAAAATCAAGAATGGCAATGGTATAAACAGCCTTTAATTCATAATTCCAATCTGCTCGTTTGGCTTGCTCACGTATCGGAAAAGTTGAATAGTAAACTGTTCTATCTTTAAAGAAATTCTGTTTAGTCTTTTGTAACTCCACGATAAATTTCTCTCCACGTTCATTTTCACAATACAAATCAAAAATGGCTTTTCTATCTAATTCTGTCAAACCAAGATTTTCCGTTTTTAGATAGTTTAACGCTGTAATTTGTCCTTGCTCTTCTTTTAATAATTCGTTCAGAAAATCCAATAACAAGTCTTTGTTTAGCTCCTCGCCAAACAATTTCTTGAAACCGTAGTCGGTAAAAGGATTAATATATTTCTCTACAAATTCTGCCATTTGTGTGTAATTTAAAACATCTGGTTTAAATAAACGACAAATTTATGGGGTAATTTTCTGATAATTAACGAGTTACTTAAGTGACTGTTTGCTTAAACAGCAAGGGTTTTTCTCACAGGTCTTTTATCTTATTTAATTACTAATCATTTTCAAGAAATAGAAGAAAAGCTCATCACTCAATGCTTAAAGCTTATACCTAAACAGCACTTCTCCCTTTCTCAATAGCCTTCGCTAATCCTGATACATCAGAACCACCAGCTGTTGCAAAGAATGGCTGCCCACCGCCACCACCTTTTACTTCTTTAGCCATATCACGGATGATTTGCCCAGCGTTTAGTCCTTTATCAGCTACTAAATTATCAGCAATCATGACTGCTAGTTGTGGCTTGCCTGCTACTTCCGACCCTAATACGCAATACAAATTATCCACCTTCGCTTTTAATTCATACGCTAATTGCTTCAAGGCATCGGCACTTGGTACTGAAATCACCTCAGCAATGACATTTACTTCGCCAACCACTTGTACTTTCGTCAACAAAGTTTCTTTGATAGCCTGTAACTTTTCACCTTCAAAGGCTTCTATCTTTTTACTTAAAACAGCTTTCTCTTCCAACAAAGCTTTCACGGCTTTTATTACGTCTGATTGACCTTTGAATAAACCTTTCAATTCATTCACAATCGCCAATTGTTCTTCAAACATTGCCAAGGCATTTTGACCTGTATAGGCTTCTACACGACGAACACCTGCTGAAACAGAACTCTCTGCCACAAATTTAAATAAACCGATTTGCCCAGTTGCTGGCACGTGTGTACCACCACAAAGTTCTACCGAGAAATTAGGGTCAAACGTAATGACACGGACAAAATCGCCGTACTTTTCTCCAAATGTAGCCGTTGCTCCTGCGGCAACTGCTTCTTTGATAGGTACATTGCGTTTTTCATCCAAAGCGATGTTCGCTCTGATTTTAGCATTGACGATGTCCTCAATTTTCGTCAATTCTTCGTCGGTCACTTTCGAGAAGTGCGAGAAGTCGAAACGAGTAAGGTCTTCGTTTTGATATGATCCTTTTTGTGAAATATGCGAACCTAATACCTCGCGCATGGCCGAAAGCATCAAGTGCGTAGCCGTATGGTTTGAAGTAATTTTACTTCTACGAGCCGTATCAATTTTGGCTACTAATTTTTTACCAGTAGCATATTGTTCAACAAATTTCTCGAAGTTTTTATCCGTAGAAATATGAATAAACAAATCGTTTTCCTTTTTAGTATCCGAAATCTTGATAGACAAATCTCCCAACTCCAACACTCCCGAATCTCCCACTTGTCCACCCATTTCTGCATAGAAAGGCGTTTTATCTAACACGATATGGTATTCGCTTCCTGCTTTGGTTTTTACTTTACGGTATTTGATAAGGTTTGCCGATGCTTCTGTTTCGTCATAACCTACAAATTCAAAGTCAAAATCTTCGTCTGAAACAATCGTCCAGTCGGTAGCTTCTTTAGATGAATCCTTACGAGAACGGTCTTTTTGGGCTTGTAGGGCTATTTTATAGCCTTCTTCGTCGATTGATAAACCATTTTCACGCGCAATCAAGGCAGTTAAATCAGAAGGAAAACCGAAGGTATCGTTTAATTCAAATACGATTTCTCCTGCAATTCTTCCGTTTTTCTCTGTTTCAGCAATGATTTTATCCAATCTTGTCAAACCTGTTTCCAAAGTACGCAAGAAAGAATTTTCTTCTTCTAAAATTACTCTTTCTACAAATTCTTGTTGAGCGATTAATTCAGGGAAGACGCCATCAAATTGTTCCGCCAACAATGGAATAATGCTGTGCATAAATGGCTCACGGAAACCTAAATAAGTATAACCATAACGAACCGCACGACGCAAGATTCTACGGATTACATAACCCGCTTTGTTGTTTGAAGGCAACTGTCCGTCCGCAATCGCAAAAGCAATCGCACGGATATGGTCAGCAATTACTCTTAGTGCAATATCTTCCCATTTGCCCTGACCGTATTTTTTACCCGCTTTTGCCGCTACAAAATTGATGGTATTCGAGAACACATCTGTATCATAATTCGATTGTTTGCCTTGAATCGCCATACACAAACGCTCGAAGCCCATGCCTGTATCTACGTGTTTGGCAGGCAACGAAACCAAAGAACCATCCGCCATGCGTTCAAACTGCATGAATACGTTGTTCCAGATTTCAACCACTTGTGGGTGGTCGGCATTGACTAATTCTTTTCCAGAAATTTTGGCTACTTCGTCCGCATCACGTAAGTCGATGTGGATTTCAGAACATGGTCCACATGGACCAGTATCGCCCATTTCCCAGAAGTTATCTTTTTTATTTCCTAAGATAATACGGTCTTCGCCCACCATTGATGCCCAAATGTCCCACGCTTCTTGGTCGAAAGGCACGCCGTCTTTTTCGTCACCTTGAAACACAGAAACGTAAATTCTATCTTTTGGCAATTTGAAAACCTCTGTCAATAATTCCCAAGACCACGCCAAGGCTTCTTTCTTGAAATAATCCCCAAACGACCAGTTTCCCAACATTTCAAACATGGTGTGGTGATAGGTATCAAACCCAACATCTTCTAAATCATTGTGTTTACCAGACACACGCAAACATTTTTGTGTATCGGCAATACGCTTTGACGGAGGCGTACCATTACCCAAGAAAAAGTCTTTGAACTGAGCCATCCCTGAGTTGTTAAACATCAAGGTAGGGTCGTTTTTGGCAACAAGAGGAGCTGAAGGAACAATTAAGTGACCTTTAGATTGAAAGAAGTCTAAAAACTGTTTGCGTATTTCTTTGGAAGTCATTATAAAATCGGAATTTGGTTTGTCCGAAGTAATGCTTCAGACAGTCTCTTTTAAATTAACCGCAAAATTAGTGAATAGTCTTGGAGAATGTTAGTAATTCAAGAGAAAATGAAATGATATGGAAAAAATGATGGTTTTTTAGGGGCTTGAATTGCTCAAAGGCTATGATTTTACTTTTCACAGAATGATTTAACCGATGGTAAAAATAGGTAGATGTTGCTAATAGTAGGAAGCATTGGCTGAATAAAATCATGATAAAGGATGATATAAGGGTGTCTGAACTTATGATTAAGTTACCTGTTTTTCGAGAGATATACAAGGTTTTTTATTGATTTTTTGCCATTAATTTGTATGCGTATAATATAAGCGTTAGGGGATTTAGGGCTAATTTTTAATAAAAGAATCTTTAGGCGATGAGATTGTTAAGCGCTAATCCTTCCATGAGCGGGTGACTTAAGTCCTATTGATTAGCCATAAGTGCATAAGTAATTGATAATCAATGAATAAAACCTCATCCCCCAGCCCCTTCTCCTTCAGAGAAGGGGAGCAGATTATCAAGCTTAAAGCTCCCCTCTCTGAAGGAGAGGGGTTGGGGGTGAGGTTGATGTATTTTGTTACAATTACTCATGGCATGACTTTGCCAATTCTAAGGTTTTTGACAAATATTTGGCTGTCATGCCATGAGTTTTCACACAAATATTTTTCCTATCGTTTATTCAGGATACGACTTGGTTAGACTTATGGTTTTTACCAAGTATTTTATAGTCATGTCTTGAATTTTAAAGCACTTTATTACAAGAAAACACGTTTCTAACCTATTTTTTTTGCTTTGGTATTTGCTCCTGCAGTGCTGTGGTAAAAAATGCTACAGCACTGCAGGAGCAAATACCAAAGCACTGCAGAAGCAAAGCTAGTATAATAAAACAATAGAAAACTATTAAACCTTAAAAACAATAACAACAACAATAATAAAGAAAATTGATGTTGTTGATTTTTTTATTGATTGATGATAATGATTTTTTTACTGTAAAAATCTTCTAAAAAATAAGGCAAGAGTGTTTTGTTTTTTAAGAAAAAATCGCTATTTTTATATAAGTTTTACAAACTGGTGCCCCCCGAGTTTTTGCTAAAATTTACATTGTTTTTTAAGCTGAACAAATTAACTACACCCTACAAAAATGAAAAAATATATTGCCAATATTATTTTGATATTTGCCTGCCTGATTCTCCCATCTTATCTTGTTTTTATTAGAAAATACTTGAACGTCAAGTCGTTGCATGGTGTTTTTTCTTTATGTGCTGAAGTCGTTAAAGGACAATTGGCTGTTTATCAACGCCTGATTCTTTCCGTGAAATCTCAGTTGCTGCTATATGTTAGCCCTAGCGTTATTGAAAATAAAAGGCCGCCTAATCATTGCCTTCAATTCATGCATGACCAAGACGAGTTACCGCCGTAGGGGCATATCCAAAGTGTTTTTTGAAGGCAAAGGAGAAATGAGATAAGTTTTCAAACCCTACTTCAAGGTATAAGTCAACAGGGTTTTTCTTCTTTTCACTCAGCAGATAATGGGCTAGTGCTAATCGTTTTTGGGTAAGCCATTTTTGTGGAGTCGTATTGTAGGTCTTTTTAAAGTCACGCTTGAACGTCGTAAGACTTCGTCCTGTCAGGTAGCCGAATTTTGCCATCGTCATATTAAACATGAAGTTTTTCTCCATGTAATCCGACAAGTTGATTTTGCCCGGTTCTTCAAAATTGGCGAGTAGGGTATCAATGCCAACGTCAATAGTCCGCAGAATAGTGATGGCCTCCTCAATTTTAATGTTGGCAATATTGTGAGGTAGGGCATCTTTTAAATCAAAATAGGGAATTAATGATGCAAGGCAACTTTCTAACAAAGGGTGTTTATTGAAACTCCGAACGTTTTGTGGCTTTGGCAGATGGTTAGTAAAAGGCTTGTTTTTATGATAAAAGTCCTTGAGCCTTTCTTTGGTTAAATGCATGGCAACGGCTTTGTGTGGTTGCCCATTTAATGGATAATTGATAATCGTAGTGGGCTGATTGCGTGGGATTAAAAAGATGTCACCAGCCCCAAAGTAATGCGTACTATCGGCCTGTACAATCTTGGTTTCGCCAGAAATAAACCATATCAGCATGTGGTGTTCAAAAACAGTTTCCGTTTTGAAAGTACCTTCACCGAATAATGAAAGCTTGATGTCTGGGGTCAGGTAATGTGTTTGAAATGCCATGTTTGTTGCAATTTTATAAAATACCATATCAGCCAAAAAAACTTTTGGCTGATATGGTATCACCGAAATCAAATGTTCATTAATGCTCAAAAACTACCCCTGTCATTGTCTCACTTAAAGCCCACAATCTTTGTGCATCAGCGGTATCGATTGAATAGGGCTTTACGCCATGAAGGGTAAGAGGGTCGCCAAAGTTGTGTTCAATATTGCCATCGTCAATGACTGCAATGTCGCAATTTTCGCAATATAATCCGCCGATATTGTTTAAAAAAGGACTCGTAGCACACCATATTGTAGTGGCTGCACCTTGCTCAGTATTTTTTAGTTTTGCCGCAACAGCTTCAAAGATGTTTCCGTCGGCATCGTGTGTGCCCATTTGCTGAAACAATTCCATCGGAGCTACTCGACCTAAATCTGTACCAATGACAGACCCGGGATGCACGGCAAAAGAATGAATATTGAATTGCTCGCCCAGTTGGTCAAGCCCAACGGTAAACAGGTTATTGGCCGTTTTAGATTGTCCGTAGCCTTGTAATGTTTCGTATTCACGGTGTTGGAAATTAGGGTCGTCAAAATTGAAAGGAGCCATTTGATGTCCGTAAGAGGACACATTAATCACCCTAGCGCCGTCGGCTTTTTTTAAGGCAGACCAAAGCCTTGCCGTCAACTGAAAATGCCCTAAATGATTGGTAGCTAGCTGTGATTCATACCCGTGACTATCGCGTTGCAAAGGAACCCACATGATACCCGCATTATTAATAAGTAAATGAAGCGGTCTGCCCGAAGCAATGAATTCTTTCGCAAATAAATCAATTGAGTCGGGGTTCATTAAATCCATGGTTGCTACTTCAACATGGGCGATATGCTCCAGATTTTTGAGGGCTTTTGCCTTATCACGAGCAGGTACAATTACGGTTGCTCCTGCGGATACCAAGGTTTTGGTCGTTTCCAGACCAATGCCTGCATAGCCACCCGTAACGATGGCAATTTTTCCTGTAAGGTCTATTCCTTTGATAACGTCGTGTGTGGTAGATGTTGCATTAAAGCCCGAGCCTATCGGTTTTTGTAATGTTGTCTGATTGTCTAGTCTCATTTTTTTGTTGTTTGATTGATGCAAAATTAGCCATTGCTGAACCAGACAACTTTGTTTTAAAGACCGTATTTGCTTTGTTTTAAGGACCATTTGTTTGTGGGCGTATGCAATACGCCCCTACGTTTTTAAACTGTGGTTTGTGGCATACAGAACATGGTACAGAGATTTGCTGACGCTTGATTTGTTGGTCTACAACCGTGGTCTGTGGCACACAGAACGCAAAGGTAAATGTTCATATTTTCGCCGTTTCGCCGTTGTTGGTGTTTTTCACCAACAACATAAGCGTCAGCAACTTGTCAACTTAATAGTTTGATTTTATTATTTTTTTGGAGTGTTGCTGACGCTTGATTTGTTGGTGAAAACACCAACAAAGGCAGTCAACCGTGGTCTGTGGCACACAGACCACGGTGGTGGAATTGCTCAACTGATGGCATGACTTCAAGTCATGCCATCAGTAATCAGCGTACCCAAACCCACACTTCTCAAATATAAATAAATCAATAAAATCTTGTTTTATATAAGTTTGTAACTGTACTTTTACGCCCAATGTCGATTGTAGAAATCTTAACAACATTCGATTCATTGAAAAAAGCCTAACCAACTCTTCGTTGAGCGTACACACAAACCCTTATTTTATCTTTGGAAAATAGCGTATTAACAGATAACGAGCTCATTGATTTAATTAGAAATGATGATTCCTCCGCATTCGAGGTATTGTATCGTAGATATTGGCAAAAGCTATTTGTTACCGCCCTCAACAAAACACAGGATGATGATTTGTCTAAAGAAATTGTACAGGAAATTTTTGTAGACTTATGGGAACGCAGGGCTAGTCTTCAGATTACGAATGTGCCAGCCTATCTGCAAACCGCTACCAGATTTAAAGTAATATCGGCTTATAAAGCAGAATTACAAACCCAAATTGAGTTTTTAGAAATACCCACCAACCAAAGCACCAGCGACCAGCTCGACCTTGAAGATTTTGAAAGAGCCTTGTCCGCAGCGGTGCAATTACTGCCCGAAAAAACCCGAGATATCTTTGTATTGAACCGTTTAGAAAACAGAACGGTGAAAGAAATTGCTGTTACGCTCCAAATCCCTGAGCGTACTATCGAATACCATATTACCCAGTCGCTACGCTTTTTACGCTTGCACCTGCAAGACTTCTTCCTTTCGCAGGGTATCTGCATCCTCCAATTTTTATTGTACTATAAAAAGAACTTTTTTAATTAATGTGCCTTTTTATATAAATATTAGTAGAAAATGAATATTTAATTGCGGTTAAGTACCATTTTCCTGACTTATATATAGAAGCCTCCTTCAAATGATGAAGTGAGAAAATATTCCTTACAAACAGATGAGCAAAATCCAATTTAAAGAAATCTTAGAAAGATACCTCAGCGGTACTTGTAGTGCTCAAGAGAAAAAGATTGTTGAGCAGTGGTATGAACTGCTGGATGAGGATTATAGAGTCCTTTTTCCAAATATGGATATGGCTTCGTTGGAAGAGGTGATTTGGGAGAAAATAAAACCACAAATGGCTGAACAAGCTCCTGTGGTAGTAGTACGCAAAGTGTGGTATCAGTCACCTGTAAAATGGGCTTGGGCTGCTTCGTTAGTTTTGCTCGTGGGCATCGGTGCTTGGGTGTTGTTACAGTCGCCTATCATTTCGCCTACAGATGCCCTGACGTCCTCAGCAACTTTGCCAAAGGCGGGCTTAGTACACGTTGATAACAAAGGGCAAACCCAAAAATTAGTGAAGCTACCCGACGGCACGATTGTGAAATTGAACGCAGGGGCATCTATTGAATATCCTAAACAATGGGCAAGCGACAAAAGAGAGCTTTTCCTGACAGGCACAGCATTTTTTGAAGTAGTGCGAAATCCAGAACAGCCGTTTTTGGTATATGCCAATGATATCGTAACGAAAGTATTAGGTACTAGCTTTTGGATAAATGCACAGTCGCCCGACAAAAAGGTAGAAATAGCAGTGGTAACGGGCAAGGTTTCAGTATTTAAACGTGACTCAAAGGCGGATTATATTTCAGCCAATACCAAGAGTGGCGTAATCTTGACGCCTAACCAACAAGTAGATTATTTCCCTGAAAATCAGGTATTTGTTACCAGAATTGTAAAAGAGCCAGTATTGATATTACCAGATATACACCATAAGCAAGTAGCGATTACACTGCCCACTTTTGTGTATGACGAACAGTCGGTAGCAACTGTCTTGGATGAAATCGGCAAAGCATACGGCATTGAGATTATCCTAGAAAACGAGCAAATTAATAATTGCCCTATTACTGCCGACCTGTCGCAGAGTAGCCTTTATACCAAATTAGATATTATTTGTGCCACCCTCAAAGCGAGTTATGAGATACGTGGAACGAAGATTCTGATTAGTGGGAAAGGGTGTTAAAGCAGAATACTTAACCATTTAAATATACATATAGTGAATATCACCTTTCATAAAGTAGATGTCAAATTGATTGTGAAGGTCTGAAGTAGTAAAGACTTTGGACAAAAAAAGGCTACCCGTGCGCCAACACTGATAGCCAAAAGTGTTATGTCAAACCGTTCAAAATTTAACAAAAACAAGTAAAAGTATGCAAAAAATTCAAAAAATTAAACCTCCCTTGCTAAGGATTATGAAATATTCTTTGCTACAGTTGTTTCTGGCATGTGTTTTCTCTTCGCTATCCGTAGCGAATGTCTATACACAGGAGCTTCTCAACCGTACAGTGAGCCTAAAAGTTGACAATGCAGCTTTCAAAAATGTATTGCTCAACCTTGAAAAAGAAGCAGATGTAAAGTTTGTTTATAGTTCTCGCTCGGTTCAGCTTGACCGAAAAATGAGTGTACACGTTACCGACAAAAGGCTCTCGGAAGTATTAGATATGGTGTTGCGTCCGTTGATGTTGAACTACCAAGTGGTTGGAGGACAGATAATTATCAATACCATCGATGAGGAAGAAAAGACATCGGCTGAAGTGAATGAAGCATCTCTGCAAGTAAAAGACCAAACCGTAAAAGGGAAAGTGACTGACGAGACAGGTGCAGGATTACCGGGGGCTAATGTATTAATTAAAGGAACTAAAAAAGGTGTAAGCACCAACGGAAATGGAGAGTTCTCGATTAGCTTTCCCGATGGTAGCGATGTTGTTTTGGTGTTTAGTTCTGTTGGTTATATTACTCAGGAAACTGCGGTAGGAAGCCGTACATCCATCAACGTTTCGTTAGTTCCAGACAATAAATCGCTTGCCGAAGTGGTAGTAGTAGGATATGGAACGCAAAAGAAGAGCGACGTAACAGGAGCGATTTCATCCATCAACGAAAAAGCCATCAAAGAAGTACCGACCTCCAACATTGGTTCTGCCTTACAAGGACGAGTAGCAGGTTTAGAAATTCAGCGAGCAGGCTCAACCCCTGGGTCGGGCAATCAGATTCGTATCCGTGGTGAGCGTTCTATCAATGGTAGCAACGACCCGCTGATTGTATTAGATGGTATCCCGTTTGATGGTGGCTTGAATGATATTAATAACAACGATATTGCCTCGATAGATGTCCTCAAAGATGCTTCCGCTACGGCTATTTATGGTTCTAGGGGTGCGAATGGTGTTATTTTGATTACGACTAAAAGAGGGAAATCTGGGGAAACCAAAATTACGTATAATGGCTATTATGGCGTAAGCAGTATTATCAATAAATACCCTGTTTATAATGCCGAACAATACCAAGCTACCCGTAATATCTCGGTATATTCTTCTGGCTATATGCCGGGGGAAATAGCCTCTATCGCTAGTGGCAAAACTACCGACTGGCAAGATTTGATGTATAAAAACGGCTATATCACCGACCAAAACATCAGCGTATCAGGTGGAAAAGATGAAAATTTATTCACCATTGGCGGAGGATATTTCAAGGAAAGTACTGTATTGCCGGGTCAGGATTTTGAACGTTTTACCGTGAAAGGTTCAACAGATACTAAAATAGGACGCATACTGAAATTTGGTATTAGCTCGCTTACCACGCTGACTACTACCAATGGTTCACAGTTTGTAAACCCAATGTATCCGATTCTTACATTGAGCCCATTGATGCAACCTTATGATGCTAATGGTAATATCGTGATTTCGCCAGCGGGTAATAATGACGATGTAAACCAGTACAACCCTTTGTTGTTGTACAGAGATACCAATTCTTGGGTAGATAGAGTACGTCGCTTGCGCACCTTCAATAGCTTGTATGCCGAAGCGCAATTGGCGGAAGGATTAAAGTATCGTGTAAATATTGGGGTTGATTTAAGTTTTCAAGAGAATGCTCAATTCCAAAAAGGAGATAGCTATTTCAGACCCAATGCCAATAGTTTGGGAAGCATGAACAATGCAAAGGCTTCATCACTTTTGATGGAACATTTATTATACTATGACAAAACAATCGCTAAAAAACACAAATTGAATTTCACAGGTTTGTGGAGTGTTCAAAAGTCTCAATCATACAATACTTATATCAAGAGAGAAGGTATCGCCGCTGATTTTATCCAGTTTTACGACCTATCGCAAGTAACAGACGAGGCCAAAGCCAACACTGTTATCAGCGGTAGCGAGTCATCAAGAGGGATGATTTCGATGATGGCGCGTATCAATTATGCTTATGATGACAAATATTTACTAACCCTTACGGGTAGGAGAGATGCCTCTTCAGTATTGGCAGATGGTCACAAAACATTGTTTTACCCTGCGGTATCTGTAGGATGGAACATTGCTAACGAGGAGTTTATGAAAGAGATTCCTGTCATCGCAAGTCTGAAATTACGTGCAGGTTGGGGAACAACTGCTAACCAGTCTATCGGGCCATACTCTACGCTAGGGGGCGTAGTGCCATATTTATACCAAGGTTCGCAAACAGTACCGATTAAATACAACTTCGGTTCGACAGTCGTATCTGGATATAACATCAATACGTTGCCTGACCAAAACCTTACTTGGGAAAGCACAGAAGGTAAAAACGTAGGGGTTGATTTTGGGATTTTAGACAACCGCATTACGGGTAGCGTAGAATGGTATCATCAATATACTAAAGGAATTTTATACGGGGTGACCTTGCCTGCGACAACGGGGGTAACAGGACAGTATTTGA
Organism: Arcicella sp. GW822-FHT02H01; assembly: GCF_058802005.1. Lineage (NCBI taxonomy): Bacteria > Pseudomonadati > Bacteroidota > Cytophagia > Cytophagales > Flectobacillaceae > Arcicella > Arcicella sp. GW822-FHT02H01. Next base: position 4,824,587 of record NZ_JBXANT010000001.1, read on the forward strand.
CCAACGTAGGCGAAATGAGCAACCACGGGATGGAATTCTCGGTATCGTCAGTGAATGTAAAAACCGCACAAGGCTTTACTTGGAATACAGATTTCAACCTTTCGTTCAACCGTAATAAACTAGAAAAACTAGACGGTTCGGTTACGCAAAACATTGCCAATGGTTTATATGTGGGGCATCCGTTGACTGCCATTTATGACTATACTAAGTTGGGTATCTGGCAATTGAACGAAGCCGAGCAAGCCGCTAAATATGGTTCAGTACCAGGGCAATTGAAATTGGCTGATTTGAACAATGACGGAAAAATTACGGATGTAGACAGAAGCGTAATCGGTAGCGGACAGGCAGATTTTCAGGGTGGTTTGACCAACCGTTTTTCTTATAAAGGCGTCGATTTATCAATCGTTTTATTTACACGTGTAGGCGGAACATTAGTGAGTACTGTTCACCAGCCCTTATCGAATTATTTAACCAACTTGGACGGACGTAGAAACCAATTAGCCGTGGATTATTGGACGCCTGACAACCCGACTAATTCATTCCCAACGCCAGCAGTGGCTAACCCTAGTCCTGTAGGTGCGGCATGGTCAACGCTTGGGTATTTTGACGCTACTTTCTTGAAAGTAAGAAGCATTAATCTTGGGTATAATTTGCCAGCATCTTTGTTGAAAGTAATCAAAGCATCATCAGTAAAACTTTACTTTACTGCTAGCAATCCGTTTATTTTATTCTCGCCTTATGTACAAGCAGGCGGTATAGACCCAGAACCAAGCGGACAAGGTTCTAATGGTTTAGTGGGCGGTGGTCCAGGTAATATTTCAGGTAGAAACTTGAATATTCGCCTTACGACACCCTCTACTAAAAGCTTCATTTTTGGCATGAATGTGACGTTCTAAACGTAGGAAGGATTGATTGCACAACAAATGATTTAACATTTTTTATTCGATACATAATGAAATTAAAACATACATTTTCAGCTTTTCTATTGGGCATAACGGCATTTGCTTTTTCTGGGTGCCAATCGGTCTTGGAAGAAACCCCAAGAACTGCCTTTACGATAGATTATTTCAAAACGCAAGATGGTCTGCAATCTGCTATTTATACCGCTTATGCAGGGTTAAGATATGACTTCGGCCCCATCGGAGCGATGGTCTTGGGGAATGTTGGGACAGATGAATTTACCTATGGCGACCAAGGAGCTTCTGGGCAGACATTAGAGTGTGGTATCTATAGCATTAGCCCTACTAACGGTGCCATTGGTACGCCTTGGAACAGGAATTATTCTAACATCAATCTTTGTAATGCCGTGGTGGAATTTGCCCCAAACGTGACGATGGATGCTACGAACAAAAGCAAATTGTTAGGTGAAGCTCGCTACCTGAGGGCGATGTACTACCTATTGTTGGTAGAAAACTTTGGTGCCGTTCCGTTAGACTTAGGTTCTGGTGATTTGAAATTCAATAGTACGCCTAGTTGTACTTTTAGAAGAAATGACCCAGATTTGTTGAGAAAGAATTTCCAGTCAATGGTAGATGATTTATTGTTTGCGGCTGAAAATCTCCCAGACCAGCGTCCTGCAGGAGAATATCGTTTGGCGAAAGGAGCAGCTTTGCATTTATTGGCAAGAGTATATACCTACCGTGCCTATTCGGCAGTAAAGCAAGCAACAGATTTTCAGAATGCCTACGATACAGCTAAAAAGTTGATTGACGGTAAAGCCAAATATGGCACAGATTTATTACAAGACTTTGGCGATGTACACAAAGAAGGAAACGACTATAACAAAGAATTGCTTTTTGCCGTAGAGCGTTTGCCATTGAACAACATTGCCAACGAAGTAGTAAACCCAAGTTCGGATTTTGACCAGAAGGTGAATATTTCTTGTAATATGTTTGTATCCAACTATACGGCTGTTACCAAAAATGGCGTAACTATTTTCCCTGTGCGTGTCTTACAATATGGTCGCCCGCTTCGTCAGTTTTGCCCAACCCGTTGGACGTTGGACGTAGCCTTTGCAGACAAGCTAAACGATAGCCGTTTTAACAATACTTTCCGAGATACTTACCCAGTAGCTACTTTTTACACGGCTGGTTCATCAGACTACACCAAATATGTAGCTGATATGGCAGCAATAGGTTTTGCGTTGGGCGATACCGCTTTTTATATCGCTCCAACCGATGCCATTGCTAAAACGTTGAAAGCCGCTAACAAAAAGTACGTGGTTTATTCGCCTTCGGAAACGTATAGCAATCAAAACAGGGCCAATAATATTTATCCTGCTTTGAGAAAATACGAGGCTGTCAACCGCAACTCTTACCAAGATATATCTGGTCGTCCGTTTGTGGCAAGTAAATTTTCAGAAGTGTATTTGTTAGCCGCAGAGGCTGCGATGGCTTTAGGAAAAAATGCAGAAGCAGCACAGTTTATCAATGTGTTACGTGACAGAGCAGCTTATCGCCCAGGACTTTCGGCGACAGAATTAGCCAGTAGAAAAGCTAAAATACAGGTGTCAGCAAGTGATATTACGCTAGATTTTATCTTGGATGAACGTACCCGTGAATTATGTGGAGAAAGCATCCGTTGGCCTGATTTAGCCATGCGTGGTAAGTTGGTAGACAGGGCTAAGAAATACAATCCAGATGTTACTAACCTGCAAAGTTTTCATTTGTTACGCCCAATTCCACAGTCGCAATTAGATGCAACGTGCGAAACAGATAAATCTCAATATCAAAATCCGGGGTATAACTAGGAGAGGAATGTGTAGTAAGTATGTGATTGATGTCATCATTAATGCATACTTACTATGCCCTATGCTTAAACCATTGTTGCTGAATGATTTAATGATTTAAAGCCTTGCATTGGGAGATAGACAAGTGCTTCTTTTTACTTCTTTCCACGATTGATGAACAGACAAAACATGAAAAGACATACATTATTATATAAGCTAGCACTAGTAGCCTCGATGGGCTTGTCGAGTGCTTGCGAAAAAGACCCCATTAATATTCTTAATGCCAATACTTACACAGCGGATGGCACGTTGAAAACCGCTACAACGGCCTTCCCAGTAGGATTGAGTATTGATTATGATTTATTTCTGAACAATGCTCAATACCGTGCTGTAGTAGCGGCGGATGCGCAAAGCACTACTTTCGGCTACCACATGAAGCACGGAGCATTAGTAAGAAACGACGGAACGATTGACTTTACCAAAGCGGATGCCTTGTATGATGCCTGTAAAAGTGCAGGTATCGAAGTATTTGGTCATACGTTGGGCTGGCACCAAAACCAAAATGCTACCTACATGAAAACGATAACAGGCGGAGGCTCTGGTCCGACGGCTGTAAACCTTGTTGCTAATGGTAGTTTTGAAAATGGTTCAGGTGATAATTTCAATAACTGGGGGAAATACAACGGAGGGACATCATTAGTAGCTACTACCGTTACCTCAGAAGTTCAGGCTGGTACAAAGGCATTGAAAGTAATTGTAGCTGCCGACGGTAATCCTTGGGCTGTACAAATGGCTAGTGACGAGTTTGCTACTACGGTAGGCAAAACGTATAACATGACGTTTTTTATCAAATCGGCTGTTGCAGGAGGACAAATGCGTATATCTACAGGCGGTACGGGTTCAACGGCACAGTATTCTGGGAACTACTCAACCTCGACAGATTGGGTACAAAAAACGTATTCTTTTACGGCTAATGGTTCCCTTACGCGTGTGTTGATTGACATCGGGAGCAAAGCCAATACGTATTTTATGGATAACGTCGTGGTAGTAGATGCCTCTGCGTCTGTGCCACCAACGGGCGGAGCTTTGGTAACGGCGGTAGATAATGCCTTGAAAGATTTTATTACTCAGACGGTAACGCATTACAAAGGAAAAGTAAAAGCTTGGGATGTGGTCAACGAACCAGTCTCTGAAAGTGGTACATTGCGTACGGATGCCAACACAACGGTAGCTGCGACAGCGACAGACTTTTTCTTTTGGTCGAAATATTTAGGTCGCAACTGGGCATTAAAGGCATTTCAATATGCTGCCGCTGCCGACCCAACGGCTGAGTTGTACATTAATGATTATAACTTAGAGTCGAATAGTGTAAAGCTTGATTCTTTGATTGGCTATGTAGCAGAATTAAAAGGCAAAGGAGCGAAGATAACTGGAATCGGCACGCAAATGCACGTGCTTTGGAATACGCCTTATAGTGGTATTGATAATATGTTCAAGAAGTTAGCCGCTACGGGTTTAAAAGTGCGTATTTCAGAATTAGACGTTCGGGTGAATCCTAATAAAAAGGCTCAGTTTGTTTTAAACAAGCAATTTGAATCATATCAGGCTGATATGTATGCCTATATTGTACGTTCTTATTTGACAAACGTTCCTGTAGCACAGCAATCAGGGATTACGATTTGGGGAATATCAGATAATACAAGTTGGCTGTATGAAAATGGATTAGATTTTCCTTTGTTGTTCAATAAAGATTATTCTAAAAAAGCGGCGTATTATGCTGTGTTGAAGACTTTGAAGGAGAAGTAGTTTAGGAAGTTGTAGGTAATCAGTCACCCGTGGTCTGTAGCACACAGAACACAGTGCTTGACTATTTATGTTCTGTGTGCCACAGACCATGGGGAAGTACAAACTGATAGCATGACTTCAAGTCATGCCATCAGTGAGACATAAATAAGCTTGAATAAAAGAATATAAATACCAAGAGAACCTTAAGAATAGCTAAATTTGCTATACCTTAAGGTTTTTCTATTTTTTGACTTTTATTACCTAAAAAGTACCCACGCTATCATCATGAAAAGCTACGCTAAAAAAGCCTTTTTCTTTCGAGATGCTGCTATTCAAGCAGAAATCAATGCGCTTGATGCTGTCAATGATCATCAGCGAATAGTGTATTTATTGACGGCTTATGAATTTACTTTTGATATGGTACGTGCCTTAGAATTAGCCTTGTTTCATACCTATGCTAGTCCCAGTATTTCAGGGCTCTTGCAAAAGACAGGAGAGTTTGAACGAAGAGGACAAAAAAGATATGATGATACAGGCATCCTGATTGCTCAATTTATGCAAGCAGGTTATGATAGCGAATTAGGCAAAAGGGCAATTGCTCAGATGAATAAAATTCACGGGCATTATCGCATTGCCAATGACGACTATTTATTGGTATTGTCCACCTTTGTGTTTTATCCCATCAATTGGATGGAAACAAATGGTTGGCGAAAAATGACTGACAATGAGCAGTTAGCCTTGTTTCTCTTTTTTAAAGAAGTCGCCAAACGCATGAACTTAGTAAATATCCCTGAAGATTTAGCTGCTTTAAAATCCTTTGCAGCACAATACGAAGAACAATATTTTTGTTATGCTAAAAGTAATGAAGTAATTGCTGATGCTACTATTAAGATTGTTGCCAATTGGTTTCCAAGCTTTTTGAGGTTTGCGGTAAAGCCTGTTTTTGCGGCATTGATTAACGACAAACTACGAGAAGCCTTTGGTTATAAAAAGCCTTCTGAGCTATTTTGTGGATTGCTCCATGCCAGTTTTCAGGTAAGAAAACAATTTTTAAAATATATTACGTTTAAAAAATACCCTACAGAAATATCCAATACCTATTATCGAACCTATCCAAAACATGAGTTTACAATAGAAACCCTTGGTCCTGAATATTTAACGCGGAAGAAATAATTTGTAAAAGTGTATTTTGTTCGGTAAATTTGATTTGTTCGTTTATTTAGAACAATATATAAAATCCGAACAAAATGGAGAATCAACAAGAAATAGCCTATTTGGCAATAGATACTTTTAGAGAAATAAGTCATTTAGAATCGACATTTCAAGTTAGCAAGAATGATAAAATAGATGGCTTTTTAACAATAAAAGATAAAGAAAATGACCAAGAAATAAATTTAGCAGTTGAGATAAAAACCAAACTACAAAATGCTCATATTGCAAAGCTATTGTTGCAAAATAATGAGCATGAGCATTTTATCGTAATTGCTGAAAGTATCATTCCTGATTTACGCAAAAAATTAAGAGGATTGCATATTAATTACTTAGATATTACTGGGAATGCTTATCTTAAATACCCGAATGTCTTTTATTTTGTTGAAAATAATAAAATAAATTCATCAAAACTGTATGCTAGCAATAGTCCCTCTGTAAAGAAAACATTGACAAAAAATGGATTAAAACTTGTGTTTCATTTGCTTGAACATCCTGCTCTTTTACAGACAACCTACCGTATAATGTCAGAGGTCGCTCAAGTTAGTCTTGACACAGTACATAAAACAATTGTAACGTTAAAAAACTTAGGGTTTATTATTCCTCTTGATGATAAAAAGGATTATTTGTCAAATATTCCAAAGTTATTTGAACGTTGGATGATTGATTATGATGCAAAGCTTAAACCTACTTTGTATATTGGAAAATATAGAAGCTTACCTAATGTAGATTGGAAAAGTATAACCTTAGATAATAAAAGTAAATGGGGTGGAGAAGCTGCTGCCGAAATCTTGACAGACTATCTAAGGGCTACAAATCTTACACTTTATACAGAAGATGGAAGAAGTGAACTTATGAAAAAATATAGGCTCGTTCCTGATAATGTAGGAAATATTGATGTATTTCATTCATTTGCAAAAATGAATGAAAGTACTACTCAAACAGTAAGTCCTTTATTAGTCTATGCCGATTTAATAAATTCTACAGATTATAGAAATCAAGAAACTGCACAAAAAATCTATGAAAAATTCATTCAAGATAAGTTATGAACAAATAAGAACAGAAGCGCTAAGAAGTGTTTTTGAAGCTTTTGAAAGAGCCTTCGTTAATACAGGTGTTGATTTTTATGTAATTGGGGCGTTAGCGAGAGATTATTGGTTTTCAAAGCATCACATAGAGACCAAAGGAACTAAAGATATTGATATAGCGATTCAGATTGCTAATAGTTTGAAATTTGAAGCAATAAAACAATATTTAGTAACATCAGAAGGCTTTACGATTCATAGTGAAAATCCTATTTTAGTATTTGATGCTCATGGAATTCAAATAGATTTGTTACCCTTTGGAGAGGTTGAACAGGATGGGAAAGTGTTTTTAAATAGTAGGGCTTTCTCAGAAATAGATGTGGTAGGAATTAAGGAAGTTTTTGAAAGAGGCGTCATTGAAGTGAATGAAAATGGATTGGTCTTTAAATTATCGAAGCTAGAAGGTATTGTTATTTTAAAATTTATTGCTTTCAACGACCGTCCAGAAGATAGAGGAAAAGATATTGTTGATATTGGAATGATTTTAAAAAACTATTTCGATATAGCCAGTGATGACATCTATAATTTTCATCAGGATTTATTTGATGAGGATTTAGGAATAGAATATATTGCAGCAAGAGTATTGGGACGAGAAATGCGTCATGTTTTGGCATTATCCCAAACACTTGATACTAGGATACAAACAATTATTGAGGATGAAATGATACTCAGCCAAGAAAGTTATATGTTGAGAATTTTAGTAACGCAAATACCCAATACTAATATTAGTTTTTGGAAAGAAATGTTGATTAATCTTTTGAAAGGAATTAGAGAAAAAAGTTAAACTTTTAATTACTCCGTCAAGTATTCTACAAAAGTTCTATCTTTGCAATGTTTATTAAATCCTTATTTTGTTTCTTTATAAATGGAAAGTATTGCCCTAACCAAACGATATTATTCAATTTCGGAAGTTGCCCAGATGTTTGATATGAACATCTCGAAACTTCGTTTTTGGGAAGAGCAGTTTCCTTCTCTGGAACCTAAGCGTGATCGTTCGGGCGATAGAAAATATACCCAAGAGGACATCAAGCACCTTGAAGAGATTGTAGATTTGGTTGAAAATCAGGGATATACCATCGAAGGAGCAAAAAGAGCATTAGAGAATCAGAAACGTAAAAAACAGGAAAACCAAGCGATTATCGATAAGTTAACAGAAATTAAGAAATTTATGAAGAGTCTTCGGGAAGCGATGGATGAGCCAAACGAGGAGTCTGAAAAATTAACCGATAGTTAATTTTATCATCTACCATCAATCAAAATTTATCAAATTCTACCTTATTAATATGTCTACAAAAGAAAAATCACACTACCAAATTGCACTAACCTTGATTCCTAAAATCGGAGATGTGCTTATTCGTCAACTTATTAGCTACTGTGGTTCTGCAGAAGAAGTCTTCAAAACACCTGTTTCCAAACTACTCAAAATCCCGAATATCGGTAAAACATTAGCCCTGAATCTTCAAGATAAGTCTGTGCTAGACAAAGCATTTGCCATTATTGAAGAAGCAGAGAGACAAGAGGTTAATTTGCTGTTTTATACGGACAAAAACTACCCGAATCGGCTAAAACAACTTTATGATGCGCCAGTATTATTGTATTATAAAGGGAATGCCAATTTGAACCATACCAAGACAGTCGCCATCGTAGGCACTCGGCAATGTACTGAATATGGCAGAAATGTTACAGAAGAAATCATAGATGATTTAAAAGCTTTTAATCCTTTAGTCATCAGTGGATTGGCTTATGGAATAGACATTGCAGCACACAAAGCTTGCTTGAAAAGCGATGTTCCTACTTTGGGAGTAATGGCTAGTGGTATCAATTTTATTTATCCTTATCAGCACAAAAATACGGCTATTCAAATGCAGGAAACAGGGGGGATTATTACCGAACAAACGTTTGGGGTACAACCTGACCCAAGATTTTTTCCACAAAGAAATAGGATAATAGCTGGAATGTCGGATGTGACAATTATCATTGAAGCTGCCATAAAAGGAGGGGCTTTGATTACGGCAGAATATGCCAATAATTACCATCGTGATATTTTTGCAGTGCCAGGACAGCTTGGCAAATCTTTTTCAGAAGGATGTAATAAGCTTATCAAAGAAAAAAAGGCGGAGATTTATACCAGTATTAAAGATGTAGTAGAAACATTAAATTGGGATTTAGTAGGGCATGAGAAAAACCATAGCCTTAAAAACACATTAGACTTGACCAATTTTACTGACGATGAAAGTCAGGTGATGGCACTGCTCCATAAAAATCAGGTAATGGAAATAGATGTATTGGCTTGGCAGTCTCAGATTCACATTGCCAAATTATCATCCTTATTATTGAATTTGGAATTTCAGGGTGTACTGAAATCCTTGCCGGGGAAGAAATATGCTATTTCAATGCGGTAATTGTTAAGGTAATTGTGTTTTGGATGTCAGCTTTCAGCTTTATTCAAATGTTATGAGAAATTCGCAATATCTCATGTTTGTGAATTTCTCATAACATTTGAATTTTTAAAAGATTTCATAGATTTTGAATTTATACTCGACCTTACTTTTTGTCTTGATACAAAAAGTAACAAAAAAATCAAGAATTCCTAAACTCGCTCCGCTCAAACAGTAGGAATTCGATATCTCTGAATCAGCAAAAAGTGGTCTAAATTAGTTTAGGCCGCTTTTTTGTAATTTAAATTCGGTATGACCTATGTTTGATGTTTTCCGAATTCCTACTGTTTGAGCGGAGCGAGTTTAGGAATTCTTGATTTTCTTTTGTTACTTTTCTTGTATCAAGACAAGAAAAGTAAGGACTAGACGATAGTAAATATCAAACTTCTAAAACTAGTTATCTTGAAGAAAAATCGGAATGTCTGATGCTCAATAGAATATTACTATACTTTCCATTCCGAAGGATTATGTCTCCATTCTTGTAAAGTGATTTGCTGACTTTCAGAAACATAGTTTTTAGCAACCGCTTCTTTAATAAGGGTTTCATAGTTACTCAAAGTATACACTTTCAAGTTTTTCTCAGCGAAATTTTTGTCTGCTATCTCAAAACCATACGTGAAAATAGAAACCATTCCTAATACGTTTGCTCCAGCTTCACGCAAAGCATCCACTGCTTTTAAAGAACTGCCACCTGTTGAAACCAAATCTTCAATCAAAACTACTTTTTGGCCAGCTTTAATTTTTCCTTCTATTTGGTTGCCCATGCCGTGTCTTTTAGGTTCAGGACGAACATAACAGAAAGGAAGGTCGAGCCAATCTGCTACTAATGCTCCTTGTGCAATACCTGCTGTAGCAACTCCAGCAATAATATCAACATCGCTCCAATAAGCTTTAACAGCTGATGCAAGCCCATTTTTGATAGCAGTACGCACTTTTGGATACGAAAGCGTGATTCTATTATCACAGTAAATAGGTGAGTTCCAGCCAGATGCCCATTTGAAAGGTTGGTCGGGGCTTAGTCGAACAGCCTTAACTTCAAGTAACATAGAAGCGACTGTTTCTGCAAGAGTACGTTGTGCCATTTTGGGGTTTTTGTTAAATCTATGTGCAAAATTAAAAACTCTCAGTAATGTTTCGTAACAAAAGTTTAATTTTACGATGAAATATAAATTTTCATTTTAATTCACGAGCAAATCATTAGGGACCAATCAAACTAAAAATGATAATTTTCATTAACGAAAGACCTATCAAGGTCATTGGGAAAAAGAAAGCCCAAGCACTCACATCAACAGAATTTGACCACTTAATAGATGCTCAGCTAGAAGCCATTAAAGCCAATAGTCTACAAGGACACGTATTGATTATCAATGTGCTTTCTCCGACGGTCTCTAGGTTATTTACAATTTTAAAAAATGACGAGCTTCCTAATTTACAATCCATAACGTTAGTTTCAGCCAATAAAGATGCTACCGAAGACCAAATCAAATCTCAATACAAAGTTGTGAGAGCCGCAGGAGGCGTGGTGAGAAATGAAAATGGTAAAGTATTGATGATGTATCGTTTGAAAAAATGGGACTTGCCCAAAGGTAAACTCGATAAAGGCGAATCTTTCAAAATAGCTGCCGTACGTGAAGTAGAGGAGGAGTGTAATGTTAAGGCCAGATTAGAAGAAAAAATCTGTACGACTTACCATACCTATACCTACAAAAACGAAGCTATTTTGAAACAGACAAAATGGTATTCAATGGAACTGATTGATGCTGGCAAAATGAAACCTCAGTTGGAGGAAGGTATTGAAAAATTAGAGTGGATGGATAGAAAACAAATCCATACTGCGATGATTAATTCCTATTATTCTATTCGCTTTGTCTTGAAAAAATACTTTTACGAAGGTGAATAGCAGTAGGCTTAATCAAAAAAGTCTGCATGGAAATTTAATAGAAATACTTCATGGGTTGCACGGGTGACAGCCGTGTAAAGCCATCTGATGAAGTCTTCGTTGATATTTTCGTCCGTCAGGTAGCCTTGCTCAACAAAAACAGCGTTCCATTGTCCACCTTGCGACTTATGGCAGGTAAGGGCATAAGCAAATTTTACCTGTAGTGCATTCAAGTAAGGGTCTTTTCTGATGTCTTCGTTTCGGAGTTTTTTACTCGCTATGTGGGCATAATCAGCCGAGACGGAATCATACAGTGCTTTGTTTTCATCTTTTGACATCGCAGACGTGTTGGTATAAAGCGTACTGAGCATTACTTTGGCATCGATGGTCGGATGGTCTTCATAATCTAGCAGTCTGAGCGTAAGGGTAGCAAACCTAAAACCATGCATTTCTTCGATACCCCTGATTCTCATTACCTCCACAAAATCACCATTGGCCAAAAAGCCCGCAGGCGAATCCTCCGCAAGCCAATGGTAATTATTTCGAACAATCATGAGTAAGTCGCCTGTTGATAATTCATCTTCCATCGAAAAGATTTGCTGACGGATATAACGGTTATACTGCACAGCCGTTTTGTTAGAGCGTGTCAGGATAATCGTATTTTCACGACCAAACTTTCGGTAAGCATAATTCAGCCCATCTTCCAGTTTCTCACCCGTCATTTTAAAGAAATCCTTAAAACCTTTGGTATTAAAACTAATTTGAGGTTTTTCGTCTTTTAGAATATCACGCAAATTGGTTGCATTAAACAAAATGCCCGATTCTGCATCCTGACGCATTACTTCGGTTAACTCCTGCTCCATGACACCCACATGAAACTGACCTTCCATATAGCCTTTTTCAAGAGCAGGAGACATCAACTTGCCCACAGGAGGTAATTGAGCGGTATCGCCCACAAAAATCACTTTATTAAAATTATAATCTGTTTCAGGATGTGTAAAAATAAATTTCATCAAGTCGGTCAATAATCCTGGCGTACCAAATTCGGCATCATCCGAAATCATCGAGGCCTCATCAATGATAAAAATAGTCTTGGTCGCATAATTATTTTGTAATTGAAACTCCAAACTACCCGTATACTGATTAGCTACTTGTCTGTAAATCTTTTTATGTATCGTCAGGGCTTTGTTTTTGGAATAGTTGCCCATCACCTTAGCAGCCCGCCCTGTAGGAGCAAGGAGGATAGCTTTGTAGCCAAATTTAGGCAACACCTTCATAATCGTACTTAGCACAGTAGTCTTACCTGTACCAGCATAACCCTTCAACAAAAAGCATAAAGGTCCAAAATCATCTTGATTAGGGATAAATTTATCCATTTTCAGGAAAAGATCTAATTGCCCATTGGTAGGTTCAAAAGGGAACTTTTGGCGTAGTAAGAAAGAGGGGGTGGGTTTTTCTATTGACATTTATTCAAAAATAAAGCGATATGCTAATAATTCTCTAGGATAATCAGGTTTATCAAAATAACCTTCATAAGATTGTCTGCGACTATCAATCATACCCTGATGATTAAAATCTAATATTTTATGTGTTTTTTCTGCTCGACGTAACTTTTCATCCGTTAAACTAGGAAGAATTTTAATTTTATGTTCTGTATAATCGTAGAAAAAATAATCATTAAAATTATAAGTTGTTTCGTCGGGACGCAGTAACAATTCATCAAATTGAGAACCTTTTACATGTTGACAATGTGCACAAGCAACATATAGGTTTTCCCAGTGACAAACTTCATGAGGAAATTTGGATTTTGGTTTAAAATGGTCAATTGTTTCATCAGCACTTAATAATGGGAAACCATCACAATAGGAACAATGATTGTCAGTTTGTTCCATTAAAATGGGTAATATGATATTGTTTAATTTCTGTTTGTTGATTGTAGGATAATTATAGTATGAACGATTCTGTTGATTTGCATATCTTTCACCATAAACAACCCATCTAGGTTTAGGATTATTTTCTGAAAAAGCTTCTAATAAGATTGTAGGACATTTTTTTCTAATAAAATTTCTCATTATGTAAAACTATATTAATGCTTTGTGAGTGATTCTTCTGAGTTGATTCATTTCCATACCCATCATTTGCTCTAATTCGGTACTTTGAGAGGCTAAATGGTTGACGAGTTTATCGAACTCTTTAATATCATATTCCTGCCCCATCATTATTTTCTGTCTGAAATCTCTGAATTTTTTTAAATCATCCTCCACATTTATGCCATATTGTTCACTGACGCCAAAAACTTCATCTAAAATTCTACGAACACTTTTTCCATCCTCTGTTAAAACAGGTTCACCATCCAAAACCGCATAAGCGCCTACTTTCTTTAATTTATGCACCCAAGCACCATCCACAGAACCCACCACAAAAGGTGAATGCGTAGAAATAAAAATCTGTGCATTTTTAAAAAGTTTCTGAACGACAGGCAAAATTTTACGTTGCCAAGCTGGATGAAGATGTACTTCTATTTCGTCTAGGAAGAGAATGAAATTACGTTCAAAAATTGGCAAATCATTAATCCAATTTAATCTGTCCATTCTCATTAAAAGGTCTCCAATCCATGAAATCATTGATTTAAGACCATCTGAAAGTGTGTTAAAAGGAATTTCTAAATTGTCAATTATAACTAAGACATTAAATTTGTCGTCAAAATCAAATACCGTTTTTTGATCAGTTAAATCAGAGATAATATCTTCAAGTTTTTTAAGAGAACTTTTATGCAACTTTGCACTTTTACTGTCACCCTTATCTTTTGCCCTTAATTCACGAAATTTTGTATTAATAATCCACTGGAAAAGGTTTTCTGTATTAATGGAAGAATTAAAGTCTAAGGAGTTTAATAATGGATTATCTTTAATTTCCTTTGGACCAATTATCTTTTCATGTTTAATGCTTCTATTTCCAGAATAAGCAAACATGGCAAAATAGAGAAGAGAAAAATCAGGAGGTAAATTAAAATCATAGTCCAGATAATTATCTAAACTTTTAGGTTTTGGTCCCATTTGTGGTTCTCCCTCACTAGCATCCTCTTTATTCCCTCCTTTCCACGCTACTTTCTCATAATTATTAGATGTTGTTATTCTAATATTACTTTCTTTGCCAGCATGAGTACTTTTATTGAAAATCTTTCTTTTTTCATTATCGGAAATAGATTCGCCAAGCAGAACCAAAGCCTCCAAAATCGTCGTCTTCCCAGTCCCATTCTCACCAGTCAAAATATGGATTTCAGCTTTTTTAGGGTCAGTCTTTTTAGGGAAGTCCATTTTTAGATGCTCAAAAGCACCTATTTTATTGATTTCTAAACTTTCTATCCGAAAATTTTCCATGATACCTTTCGCTTGTTTTCTTAAAAATACTCAAAATATTGATGTAATTACTTATCAAGTCTAAATCAGTAACATATTTTCAAAATGCTAAGTTTATGCTTGAATCGGTGCTTGGCTATTGGGAAAATAGTATTTTGATAAATACAAAAGTAAGAAAAGCCATTGATTGAAAGAAGACAGCAATAAAAAAGTGTCAAATCTCAGGCATATTGACCATGAAATCTGACACTTTTACTATCACTATACAATACAAAACACTTAGAATACTCTAAGCCCAATAGTCATTTGCCAAAGGCTTCCTTTTTGTGAATAGTTAATGCTTTTTGATAAATCGACTACATTTGAGATGTCTGAAAGACTACCTTCATAACGTAAATCTACTGATAATGAGCCAATGTCTAAACCTGCCCCTGCCTGATACCCATAAGAGGCATTTTTGAACGATTCTCCGATGCTGCTTGAATAATTTTTCAAGTCATCACCAATACTTTCTGATACCTTAAATGATGCTAAAGGCCCAGCATTCAGACGAAGAGGACCAAGTTTATAGCCAATCAATAAAGGTACATCAATACTTGTGTAATCAACGTTTACTTTTTTTGAATTAAAGTCCATACTTCCACCCTTTGCCGAGAAAATTAATTCTGGCTGTAAAAATATCGTGTTCCCAATGCGGAAATATACGCCACCAACATAACCCGTTTTTGTATCTAAACTTTGTTGTAGATTTGCCCCAGCCGACTGATTTTTGAAATCAGTTTTTAATTGAGAAAAGTTTACACCACCTTTGATACCGAAGGTAAATTGAGCAAAAACACTGCTGGTTTTTGTCAAACAAAATAGGACGAGGAGTAATAAGATTTTTCTTTTCATCATAAGTAAGAGTTTGTTTCAACGACAATATAACGGTATATTTTAGACAAGAAGTACTTTATTCTTCATTTTTTTTAATATAATTTAGTAATCGGTAGGTATTTTTGATTTTAAATAAGTAATTGACAAATAAATGTAAATATAATCCTAGCGCAGGATTAATTAAGAAATTATAATTCTTGTTATCTGTTGATAATGAGTGTGTTAAATGTAAATATGGCAAAAGTAAAAACCTCATTTTTCTGTCAAAACTGTGGGAATCAGGCTCCTAAATGGTTGGGGAGATGTCCTGCTTGTGGCGAGTGGAATACCTTCGTGGAGGAAGTAGTACAGAAAGATGAACCCACAAAAGGCTCTTGGAAAGTGTCTACTTCGTTGAAAGTAGCTTCCAAACCTAGGGCTATTCAAGAGATTAATTATCAGGAACAAGACCGAATTTTAACAAAAGACAGAGAGTTAAATAGGGTATTAGGAGGAGGCATCGTATTAGGTTCTTTAATCCTGATTGGGGGCGAACCGGGCATTGGGAAATCAACGTTGATGCTTCAAATTGCCTTGATGCTTGATAACTACAAAGTATTATATGTTTCTGGGGAAGAGTCTGAGCATCAAATCAAGATGCGGGCAGAACGGTTGGAAAACAAAAGTGATAATTGCTTTATCCTGACAGAAACCCAAACTCAAAATATCTTTAAGCAAGTAGAGACTTTTGAGCCTGATATTCTGATTATCGACTCTATCCAGACGCTACAATCATCTTTTATTGAAGCAGGCGCAGGAAGTGTGTCGCAAGTAAAAGAATGTGCGGCTGAATTAATGAAATTCGCAAAAGAATCAGGCACGCCTGTGTTTATCATAGGACATATCACCAAAGACGGTTCGTTGGCTGGTCCGAAGGTATTAGAACACATGGTAGATACCGTCCTTCAGTTTGAAGGCGACCGCCATTTGGCGTATAGGATTCTACGCACTACTAAGAATCGTTTTGGTAGTACGTCTGAATTAGGCATTTATGAAATGCTCAATTCGGGATTAAGAGAGGTATCTAATCCTTCCGAAATCTTGATTTCGCAAAGGGATGAAGACTTTTCGGGGATTACCATCGGGGCTATGCTAGAGGGCAATCGCCCGTTGTTAATAGAAACCCAGTCGCTAGTTTCTATCGCTACTTATGGCACACCACAACGAAGCTCGACAGGGTTTGATGCCAAACGATTGAATATGCTGTTGGCAGTTTTGGAAAAAAGAGGAGGATTTAGGCTAGGTAATCAAGACGTTTTCTTGAACATTGCAGGAGGGTTGAAAGTTGAAGACCCTGCCATTGATTTAGCCGTTTGTGCTTCCATCGTGTCTTCTTATGAAGATATTTCCATCCCGAGTACCATCTGTTTTGCAGCCGAAGTAGGGCTAGGTGGAGAAATCAGGGCGGTCAATCGCATTGAAAACCGCATTTCCGAAGCCGAAAAATTAGGCTTTAAAGAAATATGGATTTCAAAGTTTAATGCCAAAGGCTTGGATGTAAATAACTATAAAATCAAAGTCAGGATGGCTTCAAGATTGGATGAAGTGTTTATGCAGATTTTGAGGAAATAATTTGAATATGAGTCATTTCAAATTTTCATTACAATAGAGAAGTTTAACAAAATAGCCTCGTAGAGGCGAAATATCGGTAGCTACTACCGATATTTCGTTCCTAACGGAACTATAAATTACTCATATTTTTTATAACTCATTACCATGTATACTCAATGAAATTAAGGTATAAATGATATTCTGAGTCTTGACACTATTAAAAATTTCTTTCAAATGCTTCGTCAAAGCTTCTTCTGTTTCTATGGCTGAAGAATATAAGGTTGAATCTAAATAGATACTGCAAGGATAGAAAAACAGCGATTTTTGTTCGATTGTTAATAGTGAATACTGATATCCTTTTGAATTGAGAATTTTAGTATCTGGGGCTTCTATTTCAAAGATATACTTAATGATGCCACTATTGTTTTCAATCGTTTTCCTGATACTTGCTTTAATCGTTTGTTGGGTGATTTGTTCTAAAAAACTAGCTTGTTCTAATAAAACTACTTTAGGACTGCGTACGGGTTTATTCAGAGAAAATTCTGGCCAAAGGTTTTCTGATTTCATAATAAGGCGGATATTATAGTATAAATTATGGTTAGTATGTTATTTTTAAACGGTATTCTAAATTCAAATTTCTATCGGTTTTTATTGAAATAGAAAAATTTGTACGATTAAAGTAATATA
Organism: Arcicella sp. GW822-FHT02H01; assembly: GCF_058802005.1. Taxonomy (NCBI): domain Bacteria; kingdom Pseudomonadati; phylum Bacteroidota; class Cytophagia; order Cytophagales; family Flectobacillaceae; genus Arcicella; species Arcicella sp. GW822-FHT02H01. The sequence goes on from NZ_JBXANT010000001.1 coordinate 4,842,223, forward strand.
CATTTTTGGGTTTAAAATCAATGATTAAGCGGTTTATAACTGATTTTAATCAAAATGTTATATATTTTTTAAGAATAAGAATATAATCTATTTAAGAAATATATTACTTATTAAATCAATTTCAATATAGTGCATTTTTTCAATATTCTTCAATTCTTTTCCCACTTTTTAGAAGTCTTAGCTGCAAGTTTGTATTTTTGTAAAAACATATACATTATTCATTTTCAATAGTTAATTTGATTTTCAATCATTGATGTTCAGCCTACTTTTTGAGCAAATAATACAGATTGAATTTTTTTAATAATCACATGGCAAGACCTTCTAAAAATACTGACGACACAACTAAACCCATCAAAAAAGCTAACGAAACACCCCTTGCCAAACAGTATAATCAAATAAAAGCGCGTTACCCGGGAGCATTACTATTATTCAGAGTAGGTGATTTTTACGAAACTTTTGGAGAAGATGCCGTGCGTGCTTCAAAGATTTTGGGTATTACGCTTACGCGTAGAAATAACGGTACTGCCGACGACCATCTGGCTGGTTTTCCCCACCATTCCTTAGATACTTATTTACCACGTTTAGTCCGTGCGGGTGAACGTGTAGCTATTTGCGACCAACTAGAAGACCCTGCCACTGCCAAAGGCATTGTAAAAAGGGGCGTGACCGAATTGGTTACCCCAGGGGTTTCGTATAACGATAACGTACTTGATACCAAGCAGAACAACTACTTAGCGGCTATCAGTTTTTCCTCTTTTTCTTCGGAAATCATAGGGATTGCTTTCCTAGATATTTCTACAGGGGAATTTCTGTGTTCACAAGGAAGTCCTGCTTATATCGAAAAACTTTTGCAAAGCTTTGGCCCTTCAGAGGTGCTTTTTTGTAAGAAGAGCAGACAAGAATTTACTGCGTTGTTTGGTGATAAGTTCAATACATTCGGCATTGATGATTGGGCGTTTACCCGTGATTTTACCTATCCATTGCTAACGAATCATTTCAAAACCAATTCGTTAAAAGGTTTTGGGATAGAGTCTTTGGCAGAAGGTATCATTGCCGCAGGGGTAGTGATGCACTATTTGGCAGAAACAGAACACAAAGAAGTAAGCCATATTTCCAGAATCAATCGACTGGAAGAAGAAAAATATGTGTGGTTGGATAGGTTTACTATCCGCAATTTGGAATTGGTCTCTGCCCAACAAGAAGGGGGTATTTCTTTGATTCAAATTCTTGATCAAACCATGACTCCGATGGGAGCAAGGTTACTTAGGAAATGGTTAGTATTGCCTTTGAAAGAAAAATCTTTGATTCAGGAGCGTTTAGAAACGGTTTCATTTTTCAAAGAAAATACTGATTTGCGTGAATTTATTGAGCAACAGCTAAAACCCATTGGAGATTTAGAACGCCTTATTTCAAAAGTAGCTGTTCGTAGAATCAATCCGCGTGAATTAGCTACGTTAAAAAGAGCCTTGTCGCGTATAGAGCCTATCAGGGAATTATTGATAAATTCAGTGCATTCTGAAGACAAAACAAAATCGGCTCAGACGGCCAACGTAACGATGTTACGGAAGTATGCCGACCAGTTGAATCCTTGTCAGTTTTTGTTAGATAAAATTGAAAATGAGTTGCGTGACGAATCATTGCCAATTGTGACAAACCAAGGGTGCATGATTAAGGCTGGGGTTGACGAAGAATTAGACAGACTTTTAGGCATTGCTCATACGGGGAAAGACTTTTTATTACAATTACAAAATCGTGAGATAGAGCGTACAGGGATTTCGTCATTAAAGGTTTCTTTCAATAAAGTATTTGGGTATTATCTGGAAGTGACCAATGCCCATAAAGATAAAGTGCCGAATGATTGGATTCGTAAGCAAACCTTAGTAAATGCCGAACGATACATTACCCCCGAACTAAAGGAATATGAAGAAACCATTTTGGGTGCAGAAGATAAAATTGCCGTCATCGAATTTAGGATTTTTAATGAATTAGTCAATGTCGCAAACGATTATGTACATCAGATTCAGCAGAATGCTAAAATCATAGCTGTATTGGATGTACTGACGAATTTTGCAAAAATTGCTGAGAAAAATAATTATGCGAAACCACAAGTATCTGATAGTAAAGAGCTTGTAATTAAAGACGGTCGCCATCCAGTTATTGAACAGCAATTACCTTTAGGGGAAAATTATGTGCCTAACGATTTGTTTTTGGATGACTCGAGCCAACAGATTATCATTATCACAGGCCCAAACATGGCAGGTAAATCTGCCCTCTTACGTCAGACGGCGCTGATTGTGTTAATGGCACAAATTGGCTGTTTTGTGCCTGCTAGTGAAGCTAAAATTGGGGTTGTCGATAAAGTATTTACCAGAGTAGGAGCAAGCGATAACCTTTCAAAAGGGGAGTCGACTTTCATGGTAGAAATGACTGAAACGGCAAGTATTTTGAATAATCTTTCTGATAGAAGCCTTGTGTTAATGGATGAGATTGGTAGAGGAACTAGTACGTATGATGGCGTATCTATCGCATGGGCAATTGCTGAACATTTGCATAATCATGCGAACTATCGCCCTAAAACACTCTTTGCTACACATTATCATGAATTGAACGAACTGGCGAATGATTTTCCAAGAATCAAAAACTTTAATGTTTCAGTAAAGGAAATCAATGGCAAGGTAATTTTTATGCGGAAGCTAAAAGAAGGCGGTTCAGAACATAGTTTTGGTATTCATGTGGCGCAGTTGGCAGGTATCCCACAGCCAGTGGTGTATCGTGCAAGTGAGATTTTGGTTGAACTAGAAAAAAATCGCTCAAAAGAACAGCATCGCCAGACAATTCGGGAAATGCCTAAACAGAATTTTCAAATGAATATTTTCGGAGGCGAAGCTAATCCTAAATTTGAGAAAATAGAAAAGCTATTAAAACACCTTGACATCAATGCGATGTCGCCAATTGAAGCACTTTTGAAACTAAATGAGGTGAAGAAAGCTATTGAGTAAGTTCAGTTCAATAATTTAAAAACCGTGTTCTGTGTGCCACAGAACACGGTTTGAGAACACCAACAAAGTCAACCTCTTATCACTAGGTAGGGATTTAAGTCCCTCCCTAGTGATAAGAGGTTGCTGTCAACAATAGTCATAATATTGAACTATAAGATTATGTTTATAAATTTATAGTTCAATATACAACATAATGTTATCCTGTAGTTGGCTAAATCAATGATATAATATTTATGAAAAAAGCTTTTATCCTATTTATGATAGTTTTGTGTGGCAATGTTGGGTTTGCCCAGCGTTTCTACGCTACTGTTTTTGATAACCTCCCTCAAAGCTATCAACTCTATCCAAGAAATGAAAAAAACGAAGCCTCAGTCCCTATCTCTGGAAGAATAGAACTGGAAGGATGGTCATATTTTTCCCTCAAAGTATATCGCAACAAGCAGTTAATTGCCTATCAAAGAGCGCCTGTTAGCTATAAGAATAGCCTTGGTACTTTTGCCTTTACGCCTGTTGTGATTAAAGCCGAAAAAGCGGAATACGACTTTAAAATATTTGCTGTAAAAGGAACAGATTCCTTGGATTTAGTTACCAGAGAAAATGTAGTCGCTGGCGATGTGTATGTAATTACGGGGCAATCAAACTCTACGGCATTTTTTTCAGAAACCCAAACGAATGAATTTTGTAGAACCTTTGGTAAAATAACGGGAACATATAATGTTGAAGATTATAATCCAGCGGATACGCTATGGACGTTATCTAACCAAGAAGTATATTTCAAAAATGTAGGAACGCTTGGCTATCAATTCCAGAAATACATATTAGATAATTTTGGTATCCCTACTTGTTTGATTAATGCAGGCTTTCACTGGTCTTCTGCTCGTCAGCATGCCAATCGTACGGCATCCAACCCCGCAGATTTGAACAATGGATATGGTAGAATGCTATATCGTTTGCAAAAAGCAGGAGTAGACAAATATGTTAAAGCACTAATTTACAGACAAGGAGAAACGGAAGCTTATGGAGAAGGGGCTGATTTTGGAGGATACTTCGATACGTTTTATAAGAACCTGAAACTAGATTTACCGTCTATTAAACAACTGTACGTCTATCAAATAGACATTATCAATCCAGCTGTGGGCGAAGCTCCCAAAGTGCGAGAAACCCAAAGAGCTTTGGTTGATAAATATCAGAACCTACAGGTGGTGGCTTCCATAGGCACAGCAGGTTTTGATGGGTTACATTATACTACAGAAGGCTATACCCAGAATGCTATAGAATTAGGCTGGTTGGCTGGTCGTGATTTTTATAATGTATCCAATACGGATAATATAGATGCCCCTAACGTCCGAAAGGCGTACTTTTCTCAAGCCGATAAAAGTGAAATAACAATCACTTTTCCAGTGGGACAAGAGCTTACTTGGAACGAGAAAACAAGGAATCTTTTGATGAAAGATTTTTTCTATTTGGATGGTGTAGCAGGTAATGTAGTCAGTGGCACGACAGCTGGCAATAAAGTAATCTTAAAATTAAAGACGAGTAGCTCGGCAACTAAAATCTCTTATTTGCCTTCTTTTATAGAACCCACCAGTCCCGACTATCCATATACTGGTCCATACATCACGAATAAAAAAGGGTTGAGGGCACTTTCCTTTTATGAATTCAAATTAGAGGAAGTTCCTACTACTAAGTTAAATGCTGTAGCCACTAATTTTGAAACGATAAAATTACAATGGGAGGCTATCGCAGGAATTAATGGCTATATTATTGAAAGAAAAACTGCGTCAACAGCTTTTCAACAGATTGCCCAATTGAGTGCTAATACCTTGGTTTATGAAGATAAATCTTTGAAAGGAGGAGAGCTTTATACCTACCGCATAAAAGCAGTGGGCAATTATTGGGAGTCGCTGTACGCGAATGCCGAAGCTAAAACGCTTGCTTATTTAGCCACACCTGTATTGGGTGTAAACATTGTTTATAACAATTCCCTGAGTCTTTCATGGCAAGCTGTTGCCCAATCAACTGCTTATCAGATTGAAAGAAAAGTAGGGACAGAAGATTTTAAACTATTGAGTACTCAACCTGCCAATCAGTTGACGTTAGTGGATAAAGATTTAACGCCTAATACCGCGTATGCATACAGGATTAAAGCCATCGGAAATTTGACGGAATCATTATATACTACCGTTGAAAGTAAGACTCCTGCATTATTAGCGACGCCTGTGTTACAAGCTGAATCAGTAGCCTATGGCATTGCTAAAATTTCATGGAAGAGTATTCCTAATGCGACTAGTTATGTGTTAGAAAGAAAAGTGACTGAATCAGGGAGCTACGCGGAGTTAGCCAAATTGGATGCTACAAGAACTGATTTTTTGGATATGCCACTCACCGAAAAAACGAATTATTATTATCGTTTGAAGGCTTTTGGAGATAAAACAGAGTCGCTGTATGCTGCTATGTTGACAGTTACTACACAATCAGTTTTGGGGATAGAGGAGGAGCAAAATTTGGGTTTAAAATTATATCCTAATCCGAATAAAGGACTTCTGATAATTGACTTCCCGAAATCGGTAAGTGGGCAAATTTCAATCATTGATTTTAGAGGTGTAAAATTAGTAGAACAGCCAATCAAACAGAGCGATACACATCAAATTGATTTAAGCCATTTAGCAAAGGGGAGTTATATTGTCATCTTTAACAATAGCGATACGAGTATCTCTAAAAAACTTATCCTTGAGTAATATTTTGGGTATTCAAGGATAAAAATATTCTTGAATACCTGATTTTTATGAAAGCCTGTCTAATAATTAACTTCCATCAAAAATAGTCCTTGCGGAGGCGCAGCACCACCAGCTTTTTGGCGATTTTTAGATTGAATGATTTTTTCAAAGTCTTCAATACTGATTTTGCCCATCCCTACCTCAATCAACGTTCCCACAATAGCCCTTACCATTCCCCTGAGGAAACGGTTTGATTTGATGTGAAATACCAAGATACCATTTTCTCTTTCTTCCCAACGTGCTTCCATGATGGTACAATTGAAAGTGAATACCTGCGAATGCAATTTGCTAAAGCACTCAAAGTCTATGTACTGAAAAAAGTATTTACAAGCCTCGTTCATGGCTTCGATGTTCAATTCAGGCGTGAATTGATAACATAAATCTATCAAGAATGGATTTTTCTTTCTGGAGATATGATATTCGTATTTTCGTGAACTTGCCTCAAACCTAGAATGATAGTCATCTGCTACTTCAAAAATGTTTAAGATTGAAATATCAAAAGGAAGCATTTTATTCATTCTGTAAACGATATTCGCTGGATTCGGAATGGCTTCTTCTAAATCAAAATGGGCAGTTTGGTGCTTGGCATGAACGCCCGTATCAGTTCTGCTACTTCCTACAATTTCAATCGGTTTTCTTAATAAAATAGACAGTACTTTTTCTATCTCTCCCTGAATAGTACGGGAGTTTTCCTGTGCTTGCCAACCACAATAATTTGTGCCTTTATATGAGCATTCTATAAAATATCGCATTTGCCTTTAAAAGGTAATAGTTGTATGAAAGGAAACATGGGCATCCCAAATTTTCTTAAAATAAGGAAGTTTAACAAAAAGCCTCATAGAGGCGATATATCGGTAGCCATAAACAACATTATCCTCGAAGCCCCATCGGGGCGAAATATTTCGCCCCGATGGGGCTTCGAGGAATTAGCAAACAGCGGCTACCGATATAGTGTTCCTAACGGAACTATAATCTACATCAATAAAAAAGCGGTCAAAATTAGTTTTTCGACCGCTTCTTTTTGATGTTAAAACTCGGGATGACTTATGTTCAATGAATGTATGAAGAAAACTATTTCATATTATGATATACGTTCTGAACATCGTCATCTTCTTCCAAACGTTCGATTAGTTTTTCAACATCGGCCATTTGTTCTTCCGTTAGTTCTTTGGTATCATTCGGAATTCTTTCAAAATCTGCTCCTAATAATTCAAAACCTTTTTCTTCTAAGAATTTTTGGATAGCTCCAAAGGCTGTGAATTCTCCATAGATGTTTACTTGATTGGTTTCTAAATCCAAGAAAATCTCGTCAGCACCGTAATCAATTAGTTCTAATTCTAATTCTTCAACGTCTATTTCAGCCGTTTTAGCAATTTTGAAAACAGATTTACGTTCGAAAATAAAATCTAACATCCCTGTTGTACCTACGCTACCTCCACATTTAGTAAAATGACTTCTGATATTGGCAATAGAACGATTGGTATTATCTGTAGTACATTCTACTAATACAGCAACACCATGCGCCGCATATCCTTCATACACAATCTCTTTATAGTCTTCTTGCTCTTTAGATGATGCTTTTTTGATAGCACGCTCCACATTGTCTTTCGGCATATTTACTGCCTTGGCATTCTGGATAATGGCCCGTAAACGTGAATTTGAATGAGGGTCTGGTCCACCCGATTTTACTGCAATGACAATATCTTTACCGATTTTGGTAAATGTTTTTGCCATTTGTCCCCATCGCTTAAATTTTCTTGCTTTACGAAATTCAAATGCTCTTCCCATTTCTATTTTTAATTGTGATTGCTACCTTTTCTTTTTGAGTTTGCAAAGTTAGGAATTATTAGGTTTTTACGCAAAGGAGAGTTTGTTTTAGCCTTTGCGATTCTACAAAAAAAGCCCATGAATTTCACGGGCTTCTCAAGAATTATATTTTTGTTGACCTACCAACCATCATCAGCTTTTGGTTTTACGTTGGCCGCAGATGATTTTTTTACGGCTGGTTTGTTCGTAGCAGCTACTGGGCTTGCCGAAGCAGCAGTTCCTTTTACTTGCGTATCCAAGTCTGTACGGCTGAAAACACGGCTAACGATTTTCCAATCGTTGCCAAATTTTAGCATACTCAATAAGTCAACATATTTAAAATCACCGAAACGTAATTCAACGGTTGCTAAGGCAGATACCCCAATGTATGAATATCCAACTAGTTTTGTCGAACCTCCTTTTGTTTCTATTCCTCCAGCAGGAGTCGTCGAAATAAATTTAGCCACAGGAATATCTTGCAAAGCGCCTGTATTGGTATTTACAGTCCTGAGCATAGCCGTTGGGTGAAAAGCAAGGTTCAATCGGGCTGCATCACCTTTTAAAACACCATCCAAATAATTATTTACACAAGTTTTAATAGCATCATCTTCACTCTGTGCCTTTACAGAAAATGAAAGACATAACAACAAGCAAAAGGAATGGAGGAGTAACTTTGAGATTCTCATGTTTTTTGTAATTTTCATAAAGGTTTTTGTCCCTCTAAAATTAGCTTTTTTTTATGATTTAACGACTTTTTTAATACTTTATTATTGAGTAATTCTTACCAAATTATTCTATTTCTAATTCGCCAGGCATGTTTTCTCCGCTCATAAAATACCATGCTTTATCTGGATATAAAATAGATTGTGCTACTTTTATTCTACCTAAGGCCCTGTTGGAAACATTCTGTAGAATAATGATAGATGAATTGTCTCTATTATTGTGCATATAATAGTTTTTAAATCCATGCCACCAACCTGTATGGAAGGTCAGCCAAGTGCCATCATCCAGTAGTTGAAGACGCCAGCCATAGCCATAGTTTTTGGTGAGTAAGTTTTTAAAAGAATGCACTGGCAAGAAAGCTTCGTTCAGGGTAGTCATTTTTACTAATTTCTCGCTGTTCAAAGCCATGTCCCACTTATACAAGTCTTCCACGGTTGAATATACTCCTTTGTCGCCCACTACGCCATCTAGGTGGTCGAATGGTACTGGCCAGAAACCTCTGCGACGAGGGGTATAACCAATGGCGGCTGTAGCGTTCAATTCGGGCTTGCTAGGGTCATACACAAAACTTCTTGACATACCCGCGGGTGCAAATAAATTTCGTTTGGCATATTCCCTAAAGTTCATCCCCGAGAGCTTCTCGACGATATAAGCTAACAAAGCGTAGTTTGAATTGTTATAGTTGAATCTGGTATTGGGATAATAATTGATACCGGGCTTATAACGAGCAAACAAATCGACTACCTGACTATTTGTCAAGGGTACTTTTTTATTGACAATTTTGTCTAAACAGTACACATAATTCGGAATACCCGAACTATGCGACAACAAGCTTTTAATGGTAATACTTGGGTCGTAAGGAAAATTTGGAATGTATTTATAAACAGGGTCATCGTAATCAATCAATCCTTTTTCGTGTAATTGCATGATAGCAACTGCCGTAAACTGTTTGGATACCGAAGCTAACTGAAATTGCGTTTGAGTAGTATTGGTATCTTTGCTCGAAAAATTGGCATAGCCAAAGGCTTTCTTGTAAATAATTTTTCCGTATTGAGAAACCAAAACGGCTCCATTAAATCCATTCAGTTTATGCAATTTTTTAAAAAAAGTATCTAGCTTACTCGCTTTTCTGACAGCTATTTGTGGGTCGAATAGCTTCGCAATGCTATCATTTCTGATGGAAATGTCAGAGGAGGTTTTTTTAGCTAATTGCTTGGGTTGATGTGAGCAGGCTAATAAAACGATGCCTGAGATAAAGCAACTTACAAAAATGTGTTTTGTGTATTTCAATATTATCACGATATGATTAAGGATTATATTTTCTATCGAGTGGTCGATTAATCAAGCAATTTACTGCTGGAATTTGAAAATTGCCAATCTCTTCTCTAAATTGAATTCAATTTTACTATTTTAAATCAAACGATTCTGATGTCAAAAAGATATATTATTCAAAATAAAAACTTAGGAACATCGCCCGGAACGCTTACCTATGTGGGGCAAGAAGTGAGTTTTGAAACTAAAATATGGTGGACTAGCTATAACTTCGATAAGTATGAAATTAGCGAAGTCCCTGATTTGGGTAATTTTAATGTCGAGCTTGCCGATGATAAAACTTATTGGATGAACGTAGATGGTATTCATGAACCAGCCGTAATAGCGAACATTGGCGATATGTTTAATTTACACCCGTTGGTATTAGAAGATATTTTGAATACCCACCAAAAGCCCAAGTTTGAATATTATAATGACGACCAGCTTTTTGTCACCTTAAAGATGATTGAGTATAACCCCTTTACCCGCGAAGCCGAAATAGAGCATTTGAGTTTTGTAATGGGTGATGGCTATCTAATATCCTTTCAAGAAGAACGCTCCCGAGATATTTTTGAACCTATTCTTACCAGAATCAAGGCATCTGCGGGTAAAACCCGTAAAAATGGGGCTGATTATTTAATGTATTCTTTGATAGACTTAGTCGTCGATAATTACTTTACCGTGCTTGATAAATTCTCTGAAAACATGGAACAGTTAGAGGAAGATATTATCAAAAATCCTAATCCAAAAGCATTGAATGAACTCTATAGCATGAAGCGAGAACTTACGATAATGAGGAAAACTATCTTTCCCCTTCGTGAAATGTTGGCAAGTCTTATCAGAGAAGAAGCTCCGTTAATCACCGCGAATACTAGCCTGTATTTAAGAGATGTATTAGACCATGTAATGCAGGTAATTGAAACAGTCGACTCATACCGAGATTTGGGGGCGTCATTGATGGATTTATACCTTTCGCAGGTAAGTAATAAGATGAATAACGTTATGAAAGTGCTAACGGTGATTTCTGTGATATTTATGCCCCTCACTTTTGTAGCGGGGATATATGGGATGAATTTCGACAATATGCCCGAATTGCATTGGCAATATGGGTATTATGTGGTGTGGATTGTGATGGTAATATTGGTAATTGTGATGTTAATATGGTTTAAACGGAAAAACTGGCTCTAAACATAAAAATATTTTTTTTGCAATTATAGGGCTAATTTTAAACCTGTTTTTATGAAATAAAGTACCTATTCGATTGATTTATATATTTTTTGAATGCCTTCTTTATTAAAATAGCAGTTTTTGAAAAATTAAGGTAAAAAAGGAAACCTTTGCCAGAAAAAATACAATAAAAAAACTTTAAAATTCAATAAAATATTTTTTTCAGAGAAGTCCGTTTAAAAAATAAGTACTTCAAGCTTTAAAAATGGACTTTTTGGAAAAACAGCTTTCAAAAAGTAAATCGTTAAATAAAAAAAATAAAAATTCACAAAAAGTAGCCTTTCACAAATCTTCTGAGTAGAATCCTCTATAAGGGTAACAGCTTGGTTTTTAATGAGTTTTGTATGAAATTTGTATAGGAATAATAAGATTTATATTTCTATCGGTCAACGAATCATTAAATTTTTGTGAATATGGAAAGTGCATTTAATTCAATTTTACTTATATCAGGCCCACACGGCACTTATGAAGGAGTACCACCGTTAGTAATGGCTGGATTTATAATCGTAGCTGGGGCATTAATATTTTTAGGTATTTATTTAAGCAGAAAACGTCGCGAATGGCTTCAACATTCAGTATTGACAAACGGTCAAGTTGTAGAAGTAAGCAAACGTTATGAACGCAGTGATAAATTAGGTCAAAGCCCAATTTTCTTCCCTGTCGTATCATTTATCGTAAACGGAAGACAATTCAAAATTGAAGCCGACAAAGGAATGTCTATGCTTAGTCAAGTTGGACAAACGATGCAGGTAAGATATAATCCAGAGAATCCTTATGATTCAGCTTTAGGAGAAAGAAGTATCCCAGGCTTGAATCCATCAGTTTTCTTAATTTTAGGAATCGTTTTATTATGTACTAGCGCATTATTGATGTTTTAAGGTTAGTCAGCTTAAAATGAGTCATTTCAAAATTTCTCATAAATCATAAGTTTTAAACGATTTCAGAAATATTTGAATTTATACTCGTCCTTACTTTTTGTCTTGATACAAAAAGTAACAAAAAAATCAAGAATTCCTAAACTCGCTTCGCTCAAACAGTAGGAATTCGGAGAACATCAATCATAAAAAAGCGGTCTAAAACTTAATTTAGACCGCTTTTTTTTATGATTTTAAAATTTGCTATAACTCATGCTTATAATTGAGAGATAGCGAATTCCTACTGTTTGAGCGGAGCGAGTTTAGGAATTCTTGATTTTCTTTTGTTACTTTTCTTTTATCAAGAAAAGAAAAGTAAGGACTAGACGATAATACATACAAAACCTAAAAACTCGTTATTCTAAAATATAAATTCTGATTGTTTACTTTTTGCAATTATTTGCAAAAATAAATATCACAATATCTCAACATTTTTATCCCTAAAACCCGATAATAAATTATCAGTAGGCGATAAACTCGTGATTAAATAGTCTAATGCCGTAAAATCGCATACCTTATAATTCTCTTCTCTGTTGATTTTCTCCTCTATCACACAAGTAACGATTTTCCTTGAAATACTCATCATTTTTTGTTTTAATAAAGACTCTTCATAGTGGCGAATAGCTAATCCCAACTCTGGATTGATACTGTTCGTACCCATAAAATATAAATCAGCATGGATATGCTCTAAATCCTGAACCGTCTTTGAGCCAAGGGTTATTTGATATCGTTTGTAAAAAGAACCACCTAATAGAATTATTTCCACCCTTGGATGCTCCGCTAAGGCCGTAGCTAAATGAGGATTGTTCGTTACAATGGTAAGTTCCATGTTTTTAGGGAGTTGTTCGGCTATATAAAAATTGGTTGTTCCTCCATCCATCAAAATGATTTTATGGTTTTCAATCAATTTCATTGCTTTCTTAGCAATCGTTACAAATTCTGTATTGACAATCCCCAGCCCTTTACTTGCCTTGATAGATAAGTATGAATTAGCGATAGCACCACCATGTACTTTTTTCAGAAGCCCTCTGTCTTCGAGTTCAATAATGTCACGACGAACGCTGTCGTAAGATACATTTAGTATTTGTCCTAAATCAACTAAAGTTACTTTTTTGTCTGTACTTAGCTTATCTAAAATTATTTGTTGACGTTCTTCTTTTAACATAATACCTAATTAGGAGGATAAATATTTTAATATTGAAATTGTTTGCAATTATTTGCAAATATACTTGCATTTATACGAAAAGTTTGCATAAATTTGTATTGCAAACATTAGCCATTTTTTAAAAGAATACTATAACCATTTTTATATCAAACAATAAAGCAGTCAATCGAAAGCATTATACTCAAAATTGGTTTTGATTGAATTATGTTTTAAAAGGTTGAAAGTTAAAAGTGCAAGAATTATTTCTTGCACTTTTTTATTGCCTTATAATTGATAAAAAACACGCTTTACTCTTTCGCTTACGCTCGTCAATACTTCGTAAGGAATTGTATCTATCTTCTGAGATAATTCGGTAATAGTCAACGCTTTATTAAAAATAATCACTTCGTCTCCTTCTTGAACATTTGGTACATCAGTGATATCCACCATCGTCATATCCATGCACACATTGCCAACTACCTTGCATCTATATCCATGAATCAGTACTTCACCCACGCCTCGGCCATACCCTCTATCAAAACCATCAGCGTATCCAATCGCTATGGTAGCAATTTTTGTATCTCGTTTCAATTCGCCTTTTCTGCCATAACCGACAGTCTCTGAAGACTTTACCAGCTTAATTTGTGAAATTACCGTTTTTAAAGTACCCACAGTCTGCAAATTTACTTGGTCTTCGGGTTTGGCGGCTACACCATACAGCCCAATACCAAGTCTTACCATATCCAGACGAGCCTCAGGAAAACGGGCAATGCCAGCAGAATTAGCTAAATGGCGTGAAGGAATATACCCCAAGGCTTCCGAGATTTGGTTCGCCATTTGGGTAAACGTTTTGACTTGCTGTCTTGTAAAATCATCAAAATCAACATCATCCGCCGCTGCTAAATGGCTAAAAATGGTTGAAACCCATAAATTGGGGTTCGATTGCAAACTTTTCAGTAATTCCGGCAAAGCCTCTTTCTCAAAGCCCAACCGATGCATCCCTGTATCAATTTTAAGGTGAATTTTCGAGCTGAGATTACGGCTATCAATGTATTCAGAAAACTCATGGAGGATTCTTAAACTATATATTTCAGGCTCAAGCGAATAAGCCACCAATTGCTCAAAATCATTAGGAGAGGGGTTCATCACCATAATTGGTAAATAAATGCCGTTTTGTCTGAGCGAAACTCCTTCATCAGTATAGGCAACGGCTAGGTAATCAACGCCATGGAATTGAAGCAAATTGGCTACCTCTGTGCTACCAGAGCCATAGGCAAATGCTTTCACCATTACCATCATTTTAATCTGTTGCCCCACTTTGTCACGATAGTAATTCAAATTATTGGTTATGGCATCCAGATTGATTTCAAGGATAGTTCCATGCGTTTTTTGAACAAGTCTATTTACTATTTGCTCAAAGCCATATTTCCTTGCCCCCTTGATAAGAATAGTAGCATTATGCAATGATTTGATGGCTTGACTTTCCAGAAAATCCTTCGTGTTTTTGTAAAACTGGATAGTTGTACTTGTTTGAGCCGAACTAGCTATAAAATGATTTTTATTGCGGGAAATTACATCACCGATACCAATAAACTCTGCTAAGTGCCTTTCTTTGACTAAATGGGCTATCTGTTTATATAGTTCTTTTTCGGGGATACCAGTCTCTAATAAATCACTTAGGATAAGTACTTTTTTCTGTTTTTGTTTTTGTTGGCTCAAGAAATTCAATGCGATTGTCAAGCCTGCTAAATCATTGTTATAGGTGTCATCTATCAAATAATTAGCATTGGTTCCTTGTTTCATTTCTAAGCGCATCGAAACAGGACGAAGGATTTGTAACCTTGCCTGTATTTCAGAGGTGCTATACCCCAAATGCCAAAGCGTAAGGATGCAATGAATCGCATTTTCGATAGAGGCTTCGTCGGTAAAAGGAATATCAAGCGTTGTGCTGAATCTTTCTGAGTTAGGCGAAATAGCAGTTAAGTCTAAAAAGACTTTCGTATTTTCATTGTATATTTCCCAAGAAACACGCGCGCCCGTATTGGCCATGCGTGACCAATTGATGATTGTGCAATCGGGGTTTTCAACCATGAAATCCGTTTTGATGATTTCATCAATCGCTACATAATCGGCACAATAGATTAAAGTAGATGCATGCTTGAAAAGCTTGATTTTTTCTTTAATCTTCTGTGAATTACTGCTGAAAAACTCGTTGTGGGCAGTGCCTATATTCGTGAAAATACCAATGGACGGTTTCACTACTTTCTCTAGCTTTTCCATTTCCTCCACCTTGGAAATACCCACCTCGAAGATACCTAAATTATGACTTTCATTGATTTGCCATACCGAAAGCGGAACGCCAATTTGTGAATTATAACTTTTGGGACTTTTTACAATTTTAAAACGGTTACTCAACAATTGGGCTAACCATTCTTTCACGATGGTTTTGCCATTGCTACCCGTGATGCCGATAACGGGTAAATTAAACTGCTCGCGGTGGCGTTGAGCTACCTCTTGCATGGCAGTGATGCTATCTTCCACTTGCCATATTTTGGCATCTGTAAATTTCTTTAATTCACGTACAATAGCAGGATTGAGGGCATCGGTTTCTACCACAAATTCGCGTACGCCTTTTCGGTATAAATCATCTAAAAACAGATGTCCGTCGTGATGTAAACCTTTAATCGCAAAGAAGATAGACCGCTGTGGTGATGACAACTGGCGACTATCATTCAAAAGATATTGTGCTGTAGTGTTGATGGGTAATGCTTTAAATTCCACGATTGTTATATTATAATTGTCTCAAAGATAAATACAAAAAGGCGATACAAAAATTGTATCGCCTTCAAAATAATGCAAATTTTTATTAGTTATTGCAATGCAGCAACACCTGGTAATACTTTACCTTCCATGTATTCTAACAATGCACCACCGCCTGTTGAAACATAAGAAACTCTGTCACCATAACCAGCGTTGTTTACTGCTGAAGCAGAGTCACCACCACCGATTAATGAGAAAGCTCCGTTTTCTTCTGTCGCTTTCACTACTGAATCTGCGATAGCGTTTGTTCCAGCCGCAAAATTAGGGAATTCAAATACGCCCATTGGGCCATTCCATAATACTGTTTTTGATGCTTCAATTACTTTCTTGAAAATTTCTGCCGTTTCTGGACCGATGTCCAATCCTTGCCAACCGTCTGGAATAGCACCCGAAGCTACTACTTGGCGTTCAGCATCGTTAGAGAACTTATCAGCACACAAGTTATCTACAGGCATATATACGTTAACGCCTTTTTCTTTTGCTTTAATCAAAATTTCTTTGGCTAACTCTACTTTATCTGGTTCAGAAATTGAATTTCCGATTTTACCACCTTCAGCCAGCACGAAAGTGTATGTCATACCGCCACCGATAATCAAATTATCAACTTTATCTAAAAGACGCTCGATAATCAATATTTTATCAGAAACCTTAGAACCACCCATAATGGCTGTAAACGGACTCTCAGCACTTTCTAATACTCTTTGAGCATTCTCAATTTCAGCTTGCATTACATAACCACAAATTCTGTCTTCAAAAAACTGACCGATTACTGCTGTTGAAGCATGGGCACGGTGTGCTGTTCCGAAAGCATCATTTACCCAAACATCACCTAGCTTAGATAATTTCTCAGCAAATTCAACATTTCCTTTTTCTTCTTCTTTGTAAAAACGAAGGTTTTCTAACAATAAAATTTCTCCGCTTTGTAAACTAGCAGCCAAGTCAATAGCAGATTGACCGATACAATCATCTGCAAATTTCACTGGGCGACCAAATACTACTGAAAGAGGGGTTACAAGGTGTTTTAATGAGTATTTATCTGTAGGGCCATCTTTCGGGCGACCTAAGTGAGACATCAAAATCACCGAACCACCATCATTCAAAATTTTAGTGATTGTAGGAATTGTAGCTTTGATACGAGTATCATCAGTAATCTCAAAACGCTCGTTTAAAGGCACGTTAAAATCTACTCGGACTAAGGCACGTTTGCCAGCAAAATTGTAAGAATCGACAGTTTTCATGGATAATTAAATTATGTATTTTTTATTAATGGCAAAATAATATTTTGATAATATTGAGTATTTCAAAATATTTCTCTCTTTTATCAAGAAAGTAGACCTTTTGGTTGTTTAGGTAAAATTCGGATTAAAAGTATTACTAACAAAACCGAATTCAAAAAACAAATATACATTTTTCATCATCATTCACGAAAAAAGTAAATAATTTGAGTATTTTTTCTTAGATAATCATTGAATGGTTATATTTAATATTGCTATGTCAATATTCACTTCCAGCACCACCTCCGCCACTGCTTCCACCGCCAAATTTGAAAGGCTTATCGTGTGTATTTATTTTACTATTTACTACTTCAGCCAATAGGAGCGTATCTAAATTAAAGCCCTCTAGGTTGTTATCAGGCGCATAAGTGAAGCCATATTTAGGTTCCTTCAAATAGTTGATGGCTACAAATGCTCCGCCAATCATCAAGCCTCCACAAATTAACAAAGCAATCTCAGTAGGAATTACGCCAAAATAATGTCGATAAGTAAAAAAAGAAAAAGCCATCGTAAGCAAGCCTAACATTAGGAAGGTACGATCACGTTTTTTGAGGCCTATATACACATACGCGAATGGAATAACTGTAGTAAAGAAATAGAAAAGCGGAGCAAGACCTATTTGTGGCGCTACACTTGTAAAGACTTTATTAATCATGGCGTTACCCTCGCGAACGATAAAATAATTTACACTGAGATAGAACGAAGCAATAGATAAGGTTTTTAAAATATCCAATGACGTTTCGTAATAAAGGTAATCTTTCCGCTGACTAAGTTTTATGACCAATCGATTCATGCCCAAGGAGAAAAACATCATCACAAAAGGCAAAATTGTTTTGCCAACAGTAAATTCAAGGCAAAAATCAACTAGCATGATGATGAGCAAAAAATAAATCCCACAAGCTACCAAGGCATCGGCATAGCGGATATAAGCGATAACAAAGAAGGGTAAAAAGAAAAAACATTCTAACCAAGCAGGTAAATGAGAGGACTCTAACAGATAATAGATGAAAGTACAAAAAGCGCCAATGGAAAAATAGATTAAGGCATTATCGATACCTGATTGAAAAACTTGCTTTTCTTTTATCAAATATTCTAATAAAATGACCGCAGCAATGGCAAATATAATGGACAAAATAGTAGTGCTAGCAATAGGACTTTGTGTGAACGCGTTTTCAAAAATTAAGTAAAGCAACGAAATGCTAAATATACAAGCCAACGCCGTAAAAAGGAATAAGGCTATTTTGATAAAAACATTCGGTTGATAATAATCAAGGACAAACTGCTTTTTGACGTCAGCATTTTGCTGTTCGGTCAACAAGCCTTTTTCAAACCAGTTTTGGGCTTTAGCTTGAAGGTAAGCGTGTTCTATCCATTGTTGTTGGTATGCTTTCATAGATGTTTAATTGGAGGTTTTAAGGATTTTCTTGAGATTGAACAACAGAAATATTACTCCTATGCCAGAGGCAATAAAGTAATAAGCCGCAAACCAGTTATTGACAGTTATCAAATCAAAAATGATATTTGTGATGGCTATATAGCCAAAAATAACCCCCGTCAACAAGAAAACATAAGATTGTTTGATTTTAGCATATAGGAACAATACTACGCTGATGGCTATGACGGTAAAAAAGTAGGTGTATTGAAGGTTTTCCTTAAAAATACCTACTGTGCCTGCTACCAAGGACAAATTGCTCCCAAACAGAATGTACGTAAATGAAAAATGCCTTTTCAAGAGTTTGTATTCAGAAAGAAAGCCAATCGCCATATAAGAAAGCCCCAAGCAAATGGAAGTAAAGATAAAATAAGGGGCAGTGAAATCATTATTAGTGAGGATAGACACAGGAGAAATAGAAACGCCTACCCACGAAGCAAAGGCAGTAATAGCCATTGAAAGCACTCCTCGATGGTCGAAAAAATAGGCAGTAAAGAAAAAAACTACCGCAGGAATAAACGTAATCAATCCGTATTTTTCTCCGAACAGGTCATATTGATATTGCAAGTATCCTTCTAAGGTAAGGAAGCTCAGACAGCCCAATAGCAACGTGAAGTCGGCAAAGAGGTTATTCTGCTCGACTAGTTGCCAAGTAAATGGTTGCCTCTTCCAAAACGAAAAACCAAAACCTGCTACTACTAGCACGCTAATAAAAACGACAATAGCAGTATGCCCAATAGAATCGAGATTTTGATAGATAACAATGCCCAAACCGCTACTTAATAAAAATATACCTGCGTATAATATTAGCTTTAGTTCATAGTGCAGGGAAAAGGGTTTTTTATCTTCAAAGTCAATTATATGTTGCCCTGTTTGTGCAGATATAATAGCTTTCTCTTGAAATATTTCAAGGACTTTTTGGTTTGTCATACCTAAATAGGATTATTTATCTTTGTAAATTACGAAAAAAATATTTGATGGCTCCCGAACGAATAGAACTTCCTCCAAAATATTACTTAGAATACTTTCAATATTTATTGACTTTTGTCCAGAAAAAGTATCAACATATTCTGAACGAAAGTGAACAACAATTCTTGTCTCAATTTGATGCATTAACAGAAGACGAGCAATGTTTGTACATACGCTTTGTGAACAGAACAGGTTCTTTTTTCAGGGTTGAAAAGCTGAAATATGCTGAAATTGAAAATATTCCAGCGGTATTGAACAGTTTAATTATTAAAAATTTTGTAGAACCACTCGGAATAAATCATCTTCAATATGCATACGAAGTATTAGACATTTTTAATAAAACCGAGCTGATTTTTTTAGCCAAGATGCTCAACCTACCTACCAAGGGCAAATCATCTTTGAAAAAAGAAGAAGTGCTTGATTGGCTTTTAGAGGTTGGAGATTGGGAAGAAATGCTGTTTTTATTAGATGAAAAAGATTTCTCAAAAATTCATGCCATCGAGCATTCTGTCGTGAAAGTATGTTTTGAAGAGGAGGTACAACTATTAAAGTTTCTTTTCTTTGGAACGCGTCATGGCGATATGTCAGAGTTCGTAACCCGCGATTTGGGCTATCAGAATTATGAGAAGTATGACGAAGATAAAATGGTTGCTTATTTTCAGACCCGACAAGAGGTGGAAGATAAACTAAAAGTGAGCTTGGCGAGGGAAGATTTTTATGTGATGCAAGAAACCAAAGTAGATTACCTTGAAATTTATAATTGGTTTATGGATTGGGCTGAAACACATGGAAAGGAACTGTCGGAAATAGCCATTCCTACCTTTGAACGCTTTACGTTGAAAGTAGGGGCTTACCTAGAGAAAATCAAAGCCTTGGACGAAGCCCTAATCGTTTTCCGCTTGACGGAGCAGTCGCCTTCCAGAGAAAGGCAAGTACGGATTTTAGACAAGCTTAAAAACAAAGAAGAAGCCAAAGCCCTTTGCGAGGTAATTTTAGCAGAACCCCAGAACGCAGACGAACACTTTTTTGCAGAAGATTATTTGAATCGTTTGGAGGCACAGTTGCAAAAAAAGAAATCAAAGAAAGCCATTACGCAACATTTGCATGGGTCAGAATCAATCATGATTGATTTAGTATGGAAACGACAGGTGGAGATGGGCGTGATAGATTATTACGAAAGGCAATATAAAAAGGCGACTTTTACCGAAAACCATCTTTGGAGGAGCCTCTTTGGATTATTATTTTGGGACATTATTTTTGATACCGAAACCTTGTCTATCCATCATCCCTTACAGCGTTCACCGTCTGATTTGTTCAAGCCTACTTTTTTTGAAAAGAGGAAAGAGAAGATAGAAGAGCGCCTTCAGATGTTGGAAGATATAGATGCTACGGCGATTTATATTTACAATATTTTCTTTGAAAAATATGGCATCACTAATCCGTTGGTAGATTGGTATGGAGGACTTTTTCCGTTGATTCAGACCGTTTTAGAAAAGCTATCTTCTGAACAAGTTAGTGCTATTATGCTAGAAATGGCGAGAAACTTAAGAGAAAATATTCGGGGATTTCCAGACTTATTCATGTGGGACGATGGCGAATATTGTTTTATAGAAGTGAAGTCGCCAACCGATAGTTTGTCTAATCAACAACTGTATTGGCAACGCTTTTTTGAGAAAATAAATGTACGGTCAAAAGTGCTGAGAGTAGCGTGGGAAAAGCCTAATTTGGATGAGTTTTTGTAGATTTCAAAGGTTTTTTTACCCGATTAAAAGCCGAATTTTGCACTTTTCTAATATAATTACCCTGTAACTATATAGTAGCATTCAATAACTTTGATTATTCAAAGAATGTGTATTTAACATTTGGATAATTGAAATTTAATGTCGAAATTCATTTAAGAAAAAGCTCAAGATAAGTTATAAACCCTGTCTTAGTCGGTAGGGTTTTTTTGACTAAAACGGAGAGTTCTTTGTTTTGACTTTAATGTTTCTTATTTCCATTTGTGTTGAATTATATTTTTTGTTTGATTGCAATAAAATAGATGTGTAGCGTAAGTGAAATTTGAATGAGAAACATTAAGGTAAAACAGAGAACTGCTCCAATGAGCAAAAAAGCTTTGATTGAGGGCTTTCTTTTTAAAATTTGTTTAACTTAAACACCGAGTGCGTATGAAATTACAAGTGCATTCAATTCACTTCGATGCTGACATCAAGCTATTGGAGTTCATCCAGTCAAAACTAAACAAACTGGATACCTTTTATGACCGAATTACTGGAGGTGAAGTATTTCTAAAAGTGGATAAAGGAGATACAAAAAAGGTCAGAAGTAAAATGTTGGAAGTTAAAATTAATTTACCCGGCGGGACGCTTTTTGTAAAAGAACAGGGTAAGACATTTGAAGAAGCAATGGACATCGCCATTGAAGCACTCAAAATCCAACTTAAAAGATTTAAAGAACGAATACAAGATAAAGCTAATCCGACAAGAAACGTTTTAATGTCGATGGCAATGGAAAGTTAATATTTTAGTAAGTGCAATTTAGTAAGTGTAATTTGCTTTAAGGGGAGCTTCGCAAGAAGTTCCCTTTTTTATTTTCTAAAAATAGAGTATAAATACAGGAAATGTTGCTTGTGATGTATTAGATAATATTAAAAAAAATGGTTATATAGTATCAAAAAAAAAGGCATCGATTGATGCCTTTTTTTTTGATAGATAATATATCTAAATTATGCCAAGCCAAATTTAGCTTTTACAGCATCTACGTAGTCTAATTTCTCCCAAGTGAAAAGCTCAACTTCTTTCTCAAAAACAACGCCATCTGGCCCTTTGAAAGACTTCTTCACGATTTCGTTGGTACGTCCCATGTGGCCATACGCAGCCGTTTCTGAATAGATAGGGTTACGCAATTTCAAACGTTGTTCGATAGCATAAGGACGCATATCGAAGATTTCTTCAACTTGACGAGCGATTTCTCCATCTGTTAAGTCTACCTTGCTAGTACCATAAGTATTGACAAAAAGACCACAAGGCTGAGCCACCCCGATAGCATAAGAAACTTGTACCAACACTTCGTCAGCCAAACCAGCAGCCACTAAGTTTTTAGCGACGTGACGCGTAGCATAAGCCGCCGAACGGTCAACTTTTGAAGGATCTTTACCAGAGAATGCACCACCACCGTGCGCACCTTTGCCACCATAAGTATCAACAATGATTTTACGGCCTGTCAAACCTGTATCTCCGTGAGGTCCACCGATTACAAATTTTCCAGTAGGGTTGATGTGGTAAGTAATATCGCCGTCAAATAAACCCTGTAATTCAGGCTTACATTTATCTTTTACTCTTGGAATAACAATATTGATAACATCAGCCTTGATTTTGGCTAACATTGTTTCGTCATCCGAGAATTCATCATGTTGTGTTGAAACAACAATGGTATCAATTCTTTGAGGAACGTTATCGTCAGAATATTCAATAGTTACTTGTGATTTTGCATCTGGACGAAGGTAGTTAATCAATTCAGGTTCGCTGTTACGAATCGCTGACATTTCCTTCAAGATTTGGTGAGCCAAATCTAACGCCAAAGGCATATAGTTGTCGGTTTCTTTGGTTGCATAACCAAACATCATTCCTTGGTCACCAGCACCTTGTGCATTTGCTTTCGATTCAAAATCATCAGCCGTTACTCTATCAACACCTTGGTTGATATCAGCAGATTGATCATGGATAGCAGAGATGATACCACAAGAATTTGCCTCGAACATATATTCAGATTTTGTATATCCGATTTTACGAATTACATCACGGGCAATGGTTTGAACATCTAAATAAGTATTAGTTTTTACTTCTCCTGCTAACACTACTAAACCTGTGGTTACAAGGGTCTCGCACGCTACTTTTGAAGAAGGATCAAACGCCATGAAATTATCAATGAGGGCGTCTGAGATTTGGTCAGCAATTTTATCTGGGTGTCCTTCCGATACCGACTCAGAGGTGAAAAGATATGCCATTATGAATATTTTATAATTTGTGAATCAATCAAAGCACAAATTTATCACTAATATTTTTATTTGACAATTTGGCTTATTGAATGCTGTATTTATAGATAAATTATCTTTAAATAAGTCTATATTTAAGGATATTGACTATAAAAACGAATGTTACCATAAAATATTAGGACTAATACTACTATAATTTAATAGAGTTTTGCCAGTACAACACTTTTTGCACCCATGATAAATGGCAAAGTAGGCATACTTTGCATCAAGCCAATGTCTTGCCAGATAGTACTATCTTCATCCAGAAACTTTAATACATCTGCTGGACGATTATATTGAAATAACTTAGTGAATATCATATCAGCAGGCATTCTTTTATGCAGCATCACATTGAGGAGGATACTATCCAACAACGCCTTCCAGCGATTTGTATTGAAATTACCATGAAATATTATCGACTGATTTTCAGTATGGGCTACGGCTAAATCCGAGACTAATTTTTGTAAAAATCGTTGACTACGCTGAAAACTATAGCCCGTTGAGGCTTTAACATACCCACCAGCCGTACCAATCCTGATAACTTTTGGAGACGGAGAAATTACCTGTGGCTCGTCAGACATGGGAATAACGCCCGACTCTATTTCAGTGATTCGATAATCATCAATCTTCAAAACCTCTTGAATATATTGTTTTAAGGTATTGTTATAGGAAGCCTCGTCGAGGAGGTTGTCTGAAAAAACCGTAAATTCAATCAATGCTTTAGTAGCGGAATGAGGCAAAACATATACGAATCTACATTCATTTTCCTGTGGTATTCTGAAATCAAAAAGCGTAGGTTTTTCGGGTTCAAAGCTTGGTTGAGTAGTTTCAATGATCCAACCCTTAAAATGTTGGAGCATATTATGGTAATTGGGATTATTGAAGCTAGACACTGTGACGCTATCAAACACAAAGCCATTGGCTATGAATGTACCTTTGTTGGTCACCACCTCTGCTGAGGTAGTAGTTCCACTAATCCTTTCAATATCAGCCTGCAAAAAACTAATGTTAGGGTTTTGTTTGAGGAGTGGAATAATATATTGATAAAAATCTTCACCCCGAAGCATTTTGTAGGTGTATTCTTCAATATCCATAAATCTAGCAAATTGTTCCTTTCCATAGAACCAAAAGCCATTCCATTTTCTATAGATAATATCCTCAAAGGGGCTAGCATCTTTCTCCCAAAAACACCAAGTATGGTCATTAGCCTGTTTTACATCACGGTCGATAATAAGGATAGATTCATTTTTCAATAAGCTTTTATTCAAGTAAAAAGCCAAAGAAAGCCCAGCCATACCACCACCAGCAATGATATATTGATAAGTATTTGGAAGATGTTGATTCATTATTCAGTAGAAGAAGTATCAATTTAATGATATTAACTTGAAAATTGGGATGTTGTTTTGGGATTTTTGTAGTTATGAGCTTTGAGCTTTCAGCTGTGAGATTTTTTATTACTCATTTTCTGCCTTCGTTGGAGTTTTTCTCCAACGAATTTTGTGTCAGCAATATTTAATAATAATATTGTAAAAATAATTGGCAAATTGCTGACGCATGACTTGTTGGTGAAAAACACCAACAAAGGCTAAAATATTTATAATGTTACTTTAGAAAATAGAAAAAGCACTATAAAACTTTCGTATATAAACGAGTAGCACTTATTTTAGCTTAACACCATACAATAAAATGACCGATAAAGAGCTACAAAAAACTTTAAGAGAAAAAATTGAACATCGAGACTGTTTTAATAAAGAAGTTCAAAATATTTTAATTGACTATAAAAATTCAGGCGGGCAACAAGAAGATGCTGAAAAACTTGTCGAACAATTAGCTGTGAATTTTTCAAGTGATGAAATTTTTCAATACAGAACATATGAAATACTTGACATTATTACGGGTTGGGGTAACTATGGAATGAGAGTTTGGGACAAAAAAAAACCTGAAAGGCTAATGGATGGGCTTCAATTTGAGGATAACGAAACAGGAGTAATATTTAATCATTTCTCATATTGTGAATATATAAAACACATGATGGTAAAGTATGGCAAAATAAATTACTTTATTGCAAGTGAAACCGTAAACGATTCATTTTTAGCAAAAAAACCGAGAACAATTAATGACATTACATTTTTAACCCACGAAGTGTCATTTCATTGGGCTATGTTATTAGTCCACGGAGATATGTATTGGGCAAGAGGAATTCCTAGCGATGTCAATGAATTTAAAGAAGACTATTTAGCTTGGAAAACTGGGATAAAAAAGGAATACAACTTAAAAGAGGAGTACATATATTATGATAAACCAAAGTGCAAATAAATAAAACAGCCGTTAATAAGGGTTCTCAGGTTATATAATACTTATCTACTTTTAAATCGATATAAATCTAAACTTTATCTATCTTAAAACTTCTTTAATAAGCACATAATATGGGAAACCAAGGAGCATCTGTAGTCATAACGCATCATATCATAGAAGGCAAAGAGGAGAAATACGATGAATGGCTCAATGAAATTGGTCCAATTTGTAAGAGTTCAAACGGTTTTGTTGATTGGCAAATAATACGCCCAATTCCTAATCTAACGTTTATCTATACTGTTATTATTCGTTTCGATTCAATTACAAACCTTAAAAATTGGATAGAGTCTTCAAAAAGGAAACAGCTCATCGAAAAGGTAACTCCACTATTTGCCAGAGATGATAATTATGTTATAAAAAGTGGTTTAGATTTTCTTTTTGTTTCAGAAACTGAAAAGCCCAAAGCACCTGTTCGTTGGAAACAGTATTTAGTAACGTGGTCTGCTATCTATCCATTATCACTCATTATTCCATTACTTATTTTAACAGTGTTGAGGTTTTTGCATTTTCCTCAGATTCGATACTTGGACTCACTTTTTATTTCAGGGGTTATCGTTTTTCTGATGGTTTATGTTGTAATGCCTCATTACACAAAACGTATAAAAAACTGGCTTTATAGGTAAGCTATCTTCCGCCTTCATTGGTCTGGGCGTCGCCGTGATAAACAGTAACAAAAGTTAAATTGAAAAATAATATTAGAAAAGAAACCAATCCCGAAGGGATGATATATTTATAGAAAAAGGAAAAAAGAATGGTATGACTCCGAAGGAGTCGTATATGAGGGGTTCATTTTAAGCTATAGACATTTGAATCCGAAGGATTCTTTCATTCATACGATTTTTTAAGGTTATAAGCTTCTGCCTACAGATACCTATTTCAGGTGGATTTTATTTGTTTCAAGTCATCCCATCTGTTTGAAAAAACTTTTTTTATTTTTTTTCAAATATTTCTGTAACCTTTCATCATTACCGCGGTTACCAATACAAATTACACTAAATCACATTTAATTACTTGGATAATCTTTCTGATAACGCACTCATGCTAAAAGTAAAAGCTGGAGACCTCGACAAGATGGGTCTGCTCTTTGAACGGTACCATCGTTCTCTGTACGGCTTTCTTTTTCACATGACGAACCAGAAAGAAGCAAGTGAGGATATGACTCAGAATGTTTTTTATCGGATGCTTAAATATAGAAATGCGTTTGTGGGTGATGGTGAGTTTAGAACTTGGATGTATCATTTGGCTCGCAATGTGTTGAACGACCATGCTAAAAAGAATATCAGAAATAAGGCTCAATACGATATAAAAGATTTTGAGGAAAGAATAGGAGGGAGTACACTGGCTGATGAGCAATTTGAGAAAGAAGAAGAATTGAACATGCTCGAAAAAGCTCTTGGTAGTTTAAGTACAGAAAACCGTGAATTATTGATTTTGAGTAGGTATCAGGAATTGAGTTATCAGGAGATTGCCAAAATATTGGATACTACCGAAGGGGCAATTAAAGTAAGGGTGCATCGTGCGATGGGTCAATTAAAGAGTATTTATTTTAAAATTAATGTATAAAAAAGGCAAGTCTTATGAAATGTGAATATGATAAAGAGCGACTTACTTATTTGTTGAATAATCCTATCAACGATGTTGAACGTATAGCGTTAGAAGAACATTTAATTGAATGTGCAGATTGTCAGAAAGAGTTTGAACAATCTCAAACATTATGGATAATGATGGGCGAGCTTCCTAAGCCTATGCCTTCTGCGAATATGCGCACAGATTTTTATGCCATGTTGGAAGATTATAAAGAAACCGTAGCCGAAAAGAATAATCCATTAACAAGTATTTTAGCAAAATTCAAACAACTTTGGACGATTCAACCTGCTCTGCAACTGTCGTATAGTTTTATGCTTTTAATTGTTGGACTTGGCATTGGTTATTTTATCAATCATTCAAATGATAAACTAACTTCTAATCAGGAAATAACTGCTTTATCTTCTGAAGTGCAGGAAATGAAGAAAATGATGATGATGTCGTTATTGGAAAACCCTTCGGCCTCTGAAAGAATGCGTGCGGTGAGTTATTCAGAAGAAATTACAGAAGTAAATGCACAGGTAGTAGATGCATTGTTGATGACACTAAACAACGATGAAAATGTAAATGTCCGCTTGATGACCTTGGATGCCCTTACCAAATTATCACATAATGCGAGGGTTCGTGAAGGATTGGTGCAAAGCATTACTAAGCAAGATTCGCCCTTAGTACAATCAGCCATTGCTGATGTAATGGTAAAATTACAGGAAAAAAAGTCGATAAAACCCCTTCAAAAATTGCTTAAACAAGACAATCTTAACGAGATGGTCAAGGATAAAATAAAACAAAGTATTAATCAACTCATTTAAATAAACCTTTACATCATGAAAAGAACATTATTCTCCTTTATAATAGGAGTGGTACTCTCTTGTGCCCAATCGTCAACAAATGCACAGAAATTTGATGAACATCTTCATAAAGAATTTGAGGTATCGAAGACAACCACTAACATTTTAGCCATTTATAATATCAATGGTTTTGTAAAAGTAGAAGGCTATGCTGGCACTAAAGTAGTCATAGAAGTGGATAAAAATATTTCTGCCCGAGAGGAAGATGATGTAGAGACTGGCAAAAAAGAATTTCAGTTGGCATTTGAACAAAAAGGCGATAGTATTATTGCTTATGTGGCTCAACCATTTGATTCTCGCCCTAATCGCAATAACGAGCGAAGAAACGACAAGCGAGTAGAGTATCATTATAATGTATCGTATACTGTAAAAGTGCCCTTCAATATGAACTTGCATATTTCGACCATCAACAATGGATATGTAGAGGTAAAAGACGTTGCGGGAGCATTGCATTTACGCAATATCAATGGCGAAATCTCAGTAGCGAATGCAAAAGGACAAAGTAATTTGCATACCATTAATGGCAATATCACAATAAACTATGTGAGCAATCCTCCAGAACCATCGTCTTATTATACCTTAAATGGTGATATCAGGGTTAGCTATCTCAATGACCTTTCGGCAGACTTACAGTTTAAAAGCATGAATGGACATTTCTATACAGATTTTTCTAATACTGAAGTATTGCCAACGCAGGTAGTGAAGAATAAAGAGACCAAGGGAGAAGGAACTGTTTATAAACTAAACAAAACATCGTCTATCAGAATAGGCTCTGGTGGAAAAGCTTACCGCTTTGAAACCATGAACGGAAGCGTATATATCAAAAAACAACCATAAAATATTTATTACAAAAAATATATCAAGCACATGAACACAATAAAAAAAGCAGGATTTTTGCTACTATCAATCATATTGATGAACAGAGCCGTGGCTCAGACAGAATCAAAAGACCAGATAACGGTGCCTTTGACCGACCCAACTAAGCCATATTCGTTGACAGTGAAATTAATCAATGGCTCAATCAAAGTAGCTAGCTATGCAGGCAAAGAAATAATAATAGAAGCACAAGCGGCCTCAGGCAAAAAAGAAGAAAGCAAAACCAATGCCGAAGGTATGAAGCGCATCGTGGCAGATAATGGATTGGAGCTTACTGCCGAGGAAAACAATAACAAAATAATCGTACATTCTGATTCTTGGAAAAGAGCCGTTAATCTTACCCTAAAAGTACCACAAGGTGGAAATTTTAAACTCCATACCATCAATAATGGAGATATTACGGTAGATAACATCAATGGAGAAATGGAGGTAAACAATGTAAACGGTGCAATAAAACTTTCTAATATTTCAGGTTCTGTCGTGGCGAATACTGTTAACGGAAACATCATTACCAGTTTCAAATCGGTAGATGCTAAAGCACCTATGGCATTTACAACCTTGAATGGAAATGTTGACATTACTTTCCCTGTAACGATTAAAACCAATGTTAAGTTGAAGTCAGATAGAGGTGAAATACTAAGCGATTTTGACATTGACATCGACAAAACACAACCTAAGACAAATACAGCCAGTGAAAAAGGGATGTATAAAATTAAAATTGAAGACTGGATTTATGGGAAAATCAATGGCGGTGGCCCTGAAATCATGATGAAGAATATGCATGGAAATATATATCTAAGAAAAGCCAAATAAACCTATTTTAACTTAATCAATAAAGAATCTGTAGGTTTAGCATTTGTGTTAAACTTATAGATTCATCTTAAAGTTTTAACCTCATCCTATTGTTTTGTTTACTTGTAATTAATTTTGAAAAAATTGCAACAAATTAGTAAAACCTCTTGTCCTTGTCATAAAAAAAACCTCAACAAACAACCTAACAAACTATGAAAAAAATACTCTTGCTAATGCTACTGCTATGTATTGCTAGTGTTAGCTTTGCCCAAACATTTACTATCAATGGCACTATTAAAAATCAACAAAATGAAGTAGTTCCTTTTGCTACCATTGCGTTGCATCATACCAAAGATTCTTTGTTAGTAAAAGCTGATATTGCCACTGAAGAGGGCGTGTTTAAAATGGCTAATATTGCTAAAGGACTATACTATCTTCAAATTAATGCGGTAGGTTTCAAAAGTTTTAGGTCTTCGCCCATTGAAATAATCAATCAGAATATTGATTTACCGCCTTTTACCTTATTAACCTCTGTCCAACAGTTGGAGGAAGTAAAGGTGGTAGCTTCCAAACCTTTGATAGAGGTGAAGCAAGACAAAATAGTTTTTAATGTAGAAAGTAGCATTAATGCGACAGGCTCAAATGCATTAGAATTATTACAAAAATCTCCTGGGGTACAAGTAGATAAGGATGAAAACGTGTTGATAAAAGGCAAAGCAGGCGTCAGGATTTATATTGATGGAAGACCGTCGCAGATGAGTGGGAAAGACCTCGCCTCAACCCTTAGAAGTATGAACTCTGCTGATATTGAAGCCATTGAAATTATCACCAATCCCTCCGCTAAATATGATGCTGCTGGCGACTTAGGCATTATCAATATTCGCTTGAAGAAGAACCGAAAAATTGGAACTAATGGTAATTTAAGTCTTGGGGCTAATTTCGGTATTACGCCAAAATACAATAGTTCATTGAACATCAATCATCGTGATAAAAAGGTCAACCTTTTTGGGTCTTATAGTTATAATCAAGGTGCTTGGCACAATACCACTTTTGATGACCAAATTCTGAACAATACTATTTATAATAAGACGTGGCATGGCTTATGGAAGGATACCTCGCAAAGTGCCAAAGTAGGCGTTGATTATTATATCGATTCAAAAAATACGATAGGCTTTAGTGCCAATGGTAGAATGAGCGACCACAATGGCGGAGGCGAAAGCCAAACGCTGATTGGTAAACGATTTAGCTCAGTCCCTGATTCTGTAGTACTTTATTCGCAAACATCTAATCCTGAAAAAAACAAGAATCTCAACTTAAATCTAAATTATCGTTTTGCTGATACCACGGGGCATGAACTGAATGTTGATGCCAATTATGGTATTTTTACTTCTAGGGGTATCAATTATCAGCCCAACAGGTATCAGTTTTATTCGCCAGAGATTCCTGCTATCGAACGAAACTATGTCAGTAAAACTCCGACAGATATTACAATCAGTTCTTTTAAAATTGATTATGAACAGCCTTTCCAAAAAGGAAAATTGGGGTATGGCGTAAAATGGTCGGATGTTACATCGGATAATACATTTGATTTCTTTAATGTCATTAATAATACTGAAGTCAGAGATATAGACCGAAGTAACAGATTTACCTATACGGAAAGAGTATACGCTGGATATATAAATTATAATGTTCAGTTGAACAAGAAATGGGATTTTCAAGTAGGGTTGAGGGCTGAAAACACTAAATCGCTAGGTAATCTTACCAGTTATAAGCACAACGATTTAGATAGGGTAGATACTACTTACCTGAACTTTTTCCCAAGCGGCACGCTATCATTCAAGGCATCTGATAATCATTCTTTTAACCTTAATTATAGTCGCAGAATCAATCGCCCGAGTTATCAAAACCTGAATCCATTTGAATACAGGATTGATGAATTGGTGTATTCAAAAGGAAATCCATTCCTTCGTCCTGAGTTAGCCAATAGTTTTAAATTGACGCACGTATATCAATCTAAACTGACAACCTCTTTAGGATATTGGCGAACCAAATTCCCAGTGGTGGGTCTAAGGATTCCTTATGATAGTAGTCGAACCTATTTTATTTCTAGGAACTTAGATTATTCTGAAGGGGTAAGTTTGGATATGAGTATTACGGCTTCTATTACAAAATGGTGGCAAATTTATTTCAATGTGAGTGCCTATCACAATATCTGGAAAGCAAATCTGGAAAATGGATTAGTCATTAATAACAGCACAGCGGCACTTAATTGCAACGGACAGAATACTTTTAAGATAAAAAACAACTGGACGATAGAATTATCAGGTTGGTATAATTCACCCTACCGAAGAATCGATTACAACTCGGGAATGGGTATGATGGACATAGGTGTGCAAAAGAAGTTTTGGAGTGACAACGCCACTTTCAAGGTCTCTTATAGTGATGTATTAGGCACTGCTCGCGGAGGATACCATTCACGCTATGCAGGCATTGAAACAAATTTAAGATTCACTTTTGAAGGGCAACAATTGAAATTTAGTTTCAATTATCGCTTCGGAAATAAGGAAATCAAAGGAGCGAGAAATCGTAAATCAGGTTCTGAAGATGAAATGAATAGGATTAAGGGAGGGTGATTTTCTATTAGCGGGGGAGTTAAGTCCTACTGATTACCTACCAGTATTTAATTTATTGATAATCAGTATCTAATAACCTCACCCCCAGCCCGACTACGCGTCCCGCTCTTTTCAGAGAGGGGAGCTTTAAGCTCGAGAATCTGCTCCCCTTCTCTGAAGGAGAAGGGGGCGGGGGATGAGGTTGTTTAAATCCTAATAAAACTTAGGCAAAGGATTCAATTTAAGATTTTGTCTTTGATGCCAATATGGATAAATTGGTGGTACTTCACTGGCTTGGTCTAATTTCTTTACTTGGTCAGTTGTCAAGTT
This sequence comes from Arcicella sp. GW822-FHT02H01, assembly GCF_058802005.1. NCBI lineage: Bacteria > Pseudomonadati > Bacteroidota > Cytophagia > Cytophagales > Flectobacillaceae > Arcicella > Arcicella sp. GW822-FHT02H01. Next base: position 4,875,049 of record NZ_JBXANT010000001.1, read on the forward strand.
CCAACCTACCGCATCAATATTTTGAAGAAGTTGTGCTTCGTTTCTAGCACCGATAATAATGCTCGATACTGTTGGTCTTTGCAATACCCAGTTGATGGCTACTTGTGCTAAGGTTTTGCCCGTTTCTTCTGCTACTTCATCCAAGGCATCGATAATATTATAAAATACTTCTTCGTTGATTACTGCTTCTGGAATGGGGCTACCACCTTGCGCTACTCTGCTATCTTGTGGCAAAGGTTGGTTTCTACGATATTTTCCGCCTAACCTACCTGCCGCCAAGGGTGACCAAATAATTCCGCCAACTTTTTGGTCTAAGCCCAAAGGCATTAGTTCCCATTCGTATTCACGATTGGCCAATGAATAATATACTTGATGTGCTACATATTTATTCCAACCATATTTGTCAGCAATGGCTTGAGATTTCATTAAATGCCAGCCTGAAAAATTAGAAGCAGCAATATACCTGATTTTCCCACTTTGAATTAAATCATCTAATGCCCTGAGGGTTTCTTCAATAGGTGTGTTGCCATCGAACCCATGCATGTGATAAAGGTCGATATAATCAGTGTTTAGGCGTTTTAAACTCCCTTCTACTTGTTTAATCAAACGATAACGAGATGAACCCTGATTGTTTGAACCCTCGCCAAAAGTAAAAGTAGCTTTGGTCGAAATAATTGATTTATCTCTTTTGCCAGCCAGTGCTTTTCCTAGAATCTCTTCTGAAAGCCCTTGAGAATAAACATCGGCAGTATCGAAGAAATTGAGACCTGCCTCTAAACAAATGTCTACTAAACGAGTAGCTTCTTCTACCTGAGTACTTCCCCAAGCTTTAAAAAAATCGTTTCCACCACCAAATGTAGCAGTACCAAAACTTAGCACAGGCACTTCTAAGCCTGATGCACCTAACTGTCTGTATTCCATTCTTTATTGATTTTAGAGATTTGTTATATACTACTCTTTAAGGAGTAGCTGATAGTAAAATCCAAAAAATAAAAAGTTGGTTCGTTTTTGGTAAATAAGATGTTAGACTTTAGGACTTGAGGACGTTAGATTTAAGACTTGAAGACGCTAGACTCAAGACTTGAAGATTTTAGATTTTAAGATGCTGGACTTTAGGTGTTAAATTTAAGGTGCCAAACTTAATGACAAAGTCCAAAGTCTTCAAGTCTTAAGTCTAGTGTCTTAAGTCTAGCGTCTTCAAGTCCAAAGTCCAAAATCAAAACAGCTCCCCGAAACATTCAGGAAGCTGTCGCCTATTCACCTAACCACTAAAATAGTTTTTCTTTAATTAGCATACATTGACCAATTGGTAATCAAGCAATTGATTTTATTGTAAACTGTCTTATTATATTTTGAAACGCCACTTTGCGACGTCTAGCAATGTCTATCTTTTGTCCATCTATCATAATTACACATGGCTCACCTGTAGTACTGAATGCTTTTAAATATCTTAAATTAATCAAGAAAGATCTGCTTACTCTTACAAAATCATGGGGTTCAAATAATTCACAAAATTGTTTTAACGTTTTTGAAAAAAGTCTTTTACTACCATTCTTATAATGTACAAAAGTATAATTTCCTTCGCCTTGACACATCACAATTTCATCGATAAAGATTTCTGTTTTTCCTCTTTCTAAGAAAATAATTGTTCTTTTTTCACGACCATATCGTTTTGAAGAAAAGAGAAAATTGGTTTGGATTGGTAAGTTCATAGTTGTTTGGTTTACATAATCACCTTGATGAATATTTTTCCATAGTACAAAACAAAAGACTTTGCTTTCAATATTTTAGCGTAAAAACACTTTAATTGCTTAATTGCGTATTTTTACCCTCCGTAAACCCCCCCTTTTGTGCTACATTTTCTTAGTCGTAAAAGCATTGAAAAATGGTAACAAGAAAATCAGAAAAATTTATGGTTTGAAGACACACGAATAATCCTTAATTTTGCAGGAAAACAAGATTGGTGTTTTTTCACGAATCATATTACAAATACTATGCTTTCAGAACAAGAAGTACTTCGCCGACAAAAGCGCGAAGATTTAATGAAGCTCGGAATCGACCCTTATCCAGCTGAACTATACGAAATCAATGTAACTGCTGAGGATATTCAGCAGAATTATGCGAACAATAAGATTGATTATAAGAATATCTCGATTGCAGGTAGATTAATGTCTTTCCGAATTATGGGGAGTGCATCTTTCGCAGAATTACAAGATGCTACAGGCCGTATTCAATTATATTTCCGTAGAGACGACCTTTGTCCAGATGAAGATAAAACGCTTTATAATACAGTTTTCAAGAAGTTATTAGATATTGGTGATATCATTGGGGTGAAGGGCTATGTGTTTACTACCCAAACAGGAGAAGTTTCTATTCATGTTACCGAATTCAAGATTCTGAATAAATCATTACGCCCATTGCCAGTAGTAAAACGTGATGAAGATGGAAATGTGTTTGATGGTTTAACAGACCCAGAAACACGTTACCGTCAGCGTTATGTCGATTTGATTGTTAATCCAGAAGTAAAAAATATATTCATCAAACGTTCAAGAATTGTAACGACGATGCGTACAATTTTTGATGGAAAAGGTTGGTTAGAGGTTGAAACACCAATTCTTCAACCTATTCATGGGGGTGCTTCTGCTCGTCCGTTCAAAACACACCACAATTCTTTGGATATTCCTTTATATATGCGAATTGCCAATGAATTGTATTTGAAACGCCTTATTGTAGGCGGTTTTGATGGCGTGTATGAGTTCGGTAAAATGTTCCGTAATGAAGGAATGGACAGAACTCACAATCCTGAGTTTACGTCTTTAGAATTCTATGTAGCCTATAAAGACTACAATTGGATGATGGAAATCACCGAAGAGATTTTCGAGAAAGTTGCCATCGCTACCAACGGACAAACGAAAGTAAAAGTTGGCGAAAACGAAATTGAATTTGCTGGACCATTCACACGTTTGACGATTGCAGGAGCAATTGAAAAATACACAGGTGTTAATGTAGAAGGCATGGACGAAGTAACGCTTCGTAATCACTGTACTTCTTGGGGAATAGAAGTGGATGCTTCGATGGGAACGGGTAAATTGATTGACGAAATTTTCGGTGAGAAAGTAGAAGGCAATTTGATTCAGCCAACGTTTATTATCGACTATCCAGTTGAAATGTCTCCGTTGACTAAAAAACACCGTAGCAAACCAGGGTTGGTAGAGCGTTTTGAATTATTTGTGAATGGTAAAGAAATTGCCAATGCTTATTCAGAATTAAACGACCCGATTGATCAGCGTGAACGTTTTGAGGAACAATTGAAACTAGCTGAAAGAGGTGACGACGAAGCAATGGCGATGGATGAAGATTTCCTTCGTTCATTAGAATATGGTATGCCACCAACAGCAGGTATTGGTATTGGTATCGACCGTCTGACGATGTTGATGACTAACCAAACGACTATTCAAGAGGTATTGTTCTTCCCTCAGATGCGTCCAGAGAAGAAAGCTGAACTTTCTACTGATGCAGAATATGAGGCAATTGGTGTACCAACAGCATGGATACCTGTACTTCAAAAAATGGGCTTTATGACTATCGCAGGACTGAAAGAGGCTAATCCAAACAAAGTATTTAACGATTTAGGCGGAATGCGTAAAAAGTTAAAACTAGATATTTCAATTCCTACTAAAGACGATGTTCTCAAATGGTTTGAATAAAAAAAAGAAAACGGCTACTTCATCGAGGTAGCCGTTTTTTTTACTCGCAGATTTATTAAATAATCTCCGAAAATCTGCGGTTTAAAATCTCCAAAATCTGCGGGTAAAATCTTTTCCCGCAGATTCTCGCAGAAAAGTATCGCTGATTTTTAAATAATTCAAAATCTCCGAAAATCTGCGGTTTTTAAATCTCCAAAATCAGCGGGTAAAATCTTTTCCCGCTGATTACCGCAGAAAAGTATCGCTGATTTCCGCTGATTTTTAATAATTTAAAATCTCTGCAAATCTGCGGTTTTTAAATCTCCAAAATCAGCGTGTAATATATTTCCCCGCTGATTACCGCAGAAAAGTATCGCTGATTTCCGCTGATTTTTAATAATTTATAATCTCCAAAATCAGCGGGTAAAATCTTTTCCGCTGATAATCTAAAAAATGACAATTTATCAACCTTGATTTGTAATAATCGGTTAATTTGTCATGTGAAAATCATTGTAAAATAAAAATACAAGACATAATGGCATTAAAATGTGGGTGGTATAGGATTTGAGATAAAAGGGATGTCCAGCTATTATAAAAAGGACAAAACATTTTAACATTTAATCAAAAAACATTAAACAACATAAAACCATGAAACTTGTTAGATTCAATAACCCAGCATTCCAATTTTTCAATGAAGATTTCAACAACATTTTAAAAAACATAGACACCATGTATCCTTCAAAACAACACCATAGTGTAGCATATAATAACATTCCTGCTGTGAATGTAAAAGAAGTAGAAGGCATATTTCATATTGAAGTAGCTGCTCCAGGTTTGAAAAAAGAAGATTTTAAATTAAGTCTTCATGAAAACCGTTTGACTATCTCGACTAAGAAAGAGCAATCAAATGAAGAAAAAACTGAGCAATATACTCGCCAAGAATTTAATTATACTTCGTTCCAAAGAACATTCAATTTGCCTAAGTCGGTAGACGGAGAAAAAATAGAAGCTACTTATGCAGACGGAATATTGAATATTTCACTTCCTAAAAAAGAAGAAGTAAAACCTGCGGTTAAAGAAATAGCAGTAGCGTAATTGATTAGATTACGTTAGGCTTTTAGCCATTAGTTTCAAGATTATTATTATCGATTCCTTCTCTGAAAAATAGTGTTAGAGAAGGAATCTTTTTGCCCTAAATGTTATATTATTGTTCTACAAAAAAATCATCACTCAAAGCTGATTACTTACTAATAAGTATTTTCTTAAAATATGTTAAAAAGCTTTAGAGGAATGCACCTTAAAAAAAGTTTTAGCGTTAAATTAGCAGATGTGAATTAAAGATCAAAAATTTATTCAATCTTGTATTGTTTTGTAAAATTTAACAAAATATCACAAACCATGGAAATTAAAAGTAATGTAAAAAACCTAGCTATAGCCGGAATATTGAGTAGTGCTACTACGCTTGGAGCCTATAAGCTTTTTTTAGAAAAATCATCATCAGACGCCTTATTTACCAATACGCCTTCTGCTTTCACACGAATGGTTTCAAATGTTGGGGCTGTTCCAGCAGGTGCACCGGGTGAGTTTACGTATGCGGCAGAAAAAGCTACGCCTGCGGTAGTACACATTAAAACAAAAATGACACGCAACGTTAGCCGTCAAATGATGGACCCGTTTGAAGATTTCTTCGGAGGTTTTGGCGGAGGCGGTCGTCGTCAGCAAGCAGAACCTCAAGAAGCGTCAGGATCGGGGGTAATTATTAGTTCAGACGGTTATATTGTTACTAACAATCACGTTGTACAAGATGCAGACGAAGTATCAGTAATTTTGAATGACAAACGCGAGTTAAAAGCAAAAGTTATCAGTACTGACCCAGCTACGGACATTGCGGTAATTCAAGTGAAAAGCTCTAATTTACCATTCTTGACTTTTGGTGATTCAGATGCTATCAGAGTAGGAGAGTGGGTATTGGCTGTAGGTAATCCGTTCAATTTAGAATCGACCGTTACAGCGGGTATTGTTTCGGCAAAAGGACGCCAGAATATTATAGACCGTGGTGGAGACGTTAATCCATTAGAATCGTTTATTCAAACAGATGCAGCCGTAAATCCGGGTAACTCTGGTGGTGCTTTGGTTAACTTAAAAGGTGAGCTAATTGGTATCAACACTGCTATTTATAGCCGTACTGGTCAATTTGCAGGATATTCATTTGCAGTGCCAGTAGGAATTGTTAAAAAAGTAGCGGCTGATTTGATTAAATATGGCAATGTACAACGTGGCTATTTGGGTATCAACATTACCGAAGTAAACGCTAAATTGGTTGAGGAGAAAGATTTAAAAGTAGGTGATGGCGTATATGTAGGTGGTTTCCCAACAGTAGGCGGAAGCTCAGCTCAAGCTGCTGGATTAAAAGTAAACGATGTAATTGTAAAAATAGACGGTATCGAAACCAGATCAATGTCTAAATTGATGGAATTGGTAGGTCGTAAACGCCCAGGTGAAACAGTAGTAGTTACTGTAAACCGTGATGGAGACCTTAAAGACTTCAATGTTGTGTTAAAAAATAAAGATGGCAACACAAACATTGTAAAAGGTGAAGTGGTTGGAAATGTTGTAAAAAGCGATTTCTTAGGTGCTAAACTTGCTAATTTGAGTGATGGCGAAAAAGCTAAATTCAAAATTAGTGGCGGTGCAAAAATCACAGAAGTTGACCCAGAAGGTAGATTAGGCTACCAAGGATTAGATAAAGGCTTTATTATCACTAAAATTGATGAAAAAGCTGTTACCGATGCAAAAGAAATAGCAGACGTTTTAGCTAATCGCAAAGGTAAAGTCAGACTTGAAGGTATTGATGTAGACGGTACACGCGTACTGATGATACTTTAATAATTCTTTATATAATAGTACTAAAAACCCTGTAAAGCACTGCTTTACAGGGTTTTTTATGGCTTGGCTTCAAGGGTTTCTAATGCCTTTGCTAATTCCTTTGCCCAAATTGGATAAGCGTCGTATTGTAAATGAATGCCATCTAATGAGAATTGTGGTTTTAGTTGATTGTTTTCAGCTAAATATGGGTTAGCATCCACATATACCAATTGATTTTCTTGGCAAAACCTCGCTAATTTATCATTCAACAGGGTGATTTCTTGATTAATATCAGGCATCGACGTATAGACTACTGCTTGAACAATTATTTTAATTTGTTGTTCTTGGAGTATTTTAATCATTTTTTGATAGTTCTCAAAAACCCGTTGTTCGGGTACACCAGCTAGCAAATCGTTTATACCGCCTTCAATTACGCAAATCTTGGGTTTAATGTGGGGTACTTGCAGTGTTAAGTCTTTTAAAATATGCAAAGTGATTGCCCCACCATAAGCGATGCTGTAAATATCATTTCTTCCTAAAAGTAGTGACCAGTTTTCTTGTGCAATCAAAGAATCACCAATCAATAAAATATTTTTTGATTTCACTGGGAATAAATATCGATAGAGTTTTAGCCTAAACTGGTATGCCAAAATGCCACCTGTGATGATAAATAAGAGATTCAGTAACAATGAAAAAGTTAGTAGTTTTTTCTGCATCATCAATAGGTTTTAATGTCAAAACTATCAGCATCTAAATAAGCAGGGAATTGTTCTCTGAATTCAGCCAAACTTTTTTTATGGAGTACCTGTGTGGTTACAATTTCAATATTTTCTTCATAAAAAAGTTGATTGCCTTTAAAATCAATCACTGCCGAATTCCCCGAATAGATTAAATCCATTCCATCTTTGCCTACACGGTTTAACCCCACTACATACGCTTGGTTTTCAATAGCACGGGCTTGTAGAAGAGTATCCCACACTTTTGAACGAACCGCTGGCCAATTAGCTACATATATCAGTAAGTCGTAAGCTTGATTTACATTCCTAGACCATACGGGGAACCGTAAATCATAACAAATAAGCGGACAGATTTTCCAGCCTTTCAATTCCACAATTAGCTTTTTTGTACCGCCTGTAAAATAATGATGTTCGCCCCCCATTCTAAATAAATGACGTTTGTCGTATTGCTCAAAACTCCCATCAGGGCGCATCCAGATTAATCTATTGAAAAAATGATTTCCATCTTTTACAATAAAACTTCCAGTGACAACGGCATTGCTTTGTGCTGATTGTTGTTTCATCCATTTTTGTACGAAAAAATTCATTGGCTGTCCTACCTCGTTAACATTCATCGTAAAACCAGAGTTAAACATTTCTGGTAAAATAATAAGGTCAGTAGGCGTATCAATCAGCGCAATTTTTTCTTCCAACATCGCCAAATTAGCAGTGGTATTTTCCCAATATAAATTCGTTTGAATAAGCGTTACAGAAAGGTCTTGCATAAATATATGTTTTAAGAGAATAATCGTGGGATGAGTATTATCAAAAATAGTGATTTTCTATGGCTCAATCAAATAAAGCAACCAAAGCAAGATACATTAGTCCGAAAAAGTGTTTTCTTTTGTATAGAAAAAAACAATTTATAAAAACTATGAAAAGAATACTCTCCCTCTCATTATTAACGATTTGCATAGCATTATTGGGCTTCAAAAATATTGAAGAACATCCCACTCTAGAAATTGGGGCTGTTGCTCCTAATTTTAATTTAAAGGGAATCGATGGTAAAATGTATACGCTCAATTCTTTTGCCAAAGCCAAGATTTTAGTAGTCGTATTTACCTGTAATCACTGTCCGACAGCACAATCTTATGAAGAGCGTATCAAAAAGCTCGTGACCGATTACCAAGCCAAAGGAGTGCAAGTAATTGCCATTTCGCCAAATGACCCTGTAAGCGTGCGTTTGGATGAAATGGGTTATACCGATTTAGGTGATAGCTACAATGATATGAAAATCAGGGCTAAGGAACATCATTTTAATTTTCCTTATTTGTATGATGGTGATACGGAAGTAGCCTCTAAAAAATATGGCCCTGTGGCGACGCCTCATGCCTTTATTTTTGACCAGAAAAGAATATTAAGGTACTCAGGAAGAATTGATGATGTTGAAAAACCAACGGGTACACCTAAAAATCACGATACCAGAAAAGCCCTAGACGAATTATTAGCGGATAAGCCTGTAACTGTGAGTAAAACCAAAACCTTTGGATGCTCGATAAAATGGGGAGGTAAAAGAGAATTGGCGGAACAAGAAAAAATAGATTGGGCAAAAGAACCCGTAGCGTTGGAATCAATCGATGAAGCAGGTATAAAAAATTTATTGAAAAATGATTCAGGAAAGTTAAGATTAATTAACGTTTGGGCTACTTGGTGTGGGCCATGTGTGGCTGAATTGCCTGATTTTATGACTATCAATAGAATGTTTAGACAACGAGATTTTGAATTAGTGACCGTATCAGCAGATAAACCAGACAAAAAAGATAAAGCTTTGGCAACGCTGAAAAGACTACAGGCTTCGAACAAAAATTATATTTTTAATTCAGACGATGCCTACAAACTGATAGAACTTATTGACCCAAAATGGCAAGGAGCATTACCTTATACTTTATTAATAGAACCAAACGGAAAGGTAGTGTATCAGAAACAGGGCACGATTAATCCTCAGGAAATGAAGAGAATTATTGTAGACAACCCTGCTGTAGGAAGATATTATTAGGGTGAATTTTATTTAAGTATCATAAATAGCGACTAATCTGATGTTAATAAGCATTAGGTTGGTCGCTATTTTGGTGATAGGTTTTCGTAAAATGTCATGTTATTTGCACGATTGGTCAAGGACGATTTCGATGGATTAAATCAACTTTGTATCATCATTAAACAACCAGAAAACATGAAATCAGAAATCTTAATATTAGGCTCAACAGGAAGTATTGGTTATGCTTTTACCGAAAATTTACTTCGCAAAAATATTCCAGTAAGCATCATTGTTCGTGATGTAGCCAAGGCAACAAATCTTTTTAAAGACTTTGACAATGTAGAAATCATCAAAGGTGATGTTCAAGATTTGAATCTTTTAAAACAAGTCTCCGCCGACAAAAAGTATATTTTTCACGGGATTAATTATCCTTATGACAAATGGTTTGGCAATATGGATGTGGTGACTGCAAAGATTATTGAAGCTGCCAGTCTCAATCAAGCAATGATAGTTTTTCCTGGGAATGTTTACAATTATGGTAAAACCCCATTAATTAAAGAAGATTCTCCCGAGAATCCTTGCACTCGAAAAGGAGCTCTGCGTGTTGAGTTAAAGAAGATGTTGAAAGATGCTGCCCATACGGGGAAATGTAAGGTATTAGATGTGTGTTTGCCAGATTTTTGGGGTCCTAATGTATTGAATGAAGGGATAAAGCCTTTTTTTATGAATGCCCTTAATGGTAACGCTCTTCCTTATTCTGTTCGTGTTGATATTCCACATCAGATGGTTTTTACCAAAGATGCTGCCGAAATGATGGTAAGATTAATGCAAAGAGGTGTGCAGCAACCTTATGAAAATTATAATTATGGCGGACAAGTACATCCAACAATCAAAGGTTTTCTTAACCAGATTTCAAGGTCAGCCGATGCTCCTGAAAAGATAACTGTTTATCCAAAATGGTTATTTACAATATTAGGAATTTTTATGCCAGTAATGAAAGAAGTAAAAGAGATGCTTTATCTTTTTGAGGGAACTGTAATACTGGACGATACTAAAGTGAGAAGTATTTTTCCAACTTTCAAAGAAACCCCTTTACAAGAAGCCATCACTGAAACGTTGGATTGGTTTAAGGAGAATGAACTTGAGAAGTAGCTGTGAGCGGAAAGCCTTGAGCAGTGAGATTTTTTAGTTTAACATTTTACCTTTTAAACAAACAGATATTAAATACATAAAACATTATGAAAACTATATTAGCACTTGAAGAAATGGCTGAATTTGTATTAGGAATATTAATATTCAGTCGCTTAGAATTTGCATGGTGGTATTTTCCAGCATTATTGTTAACCCCTGATTTAGGGATGTTAGGTTACTTGGTTAATACCAAAATAGGTGCTTGGCTATATAATTTTGTTCACCATAAAGCCTTAGGCATTAGTATTTTGGTACTCGGTTTCTATCTCCAAAATCAAGTCATTTTATTAGTTGGAACAATCCTGTTTGCACACTCTGCCTTCGATAGAATGATGGGCTATGGGCTAAAATATGAAGATAGTTTTGGGAATACGCATTTGGGAAAGATAGGGAAGTAGCTTTGAGCTATGAGTGATGAGCTTTAAGCTTTAAGGGTGATTTGTTATATAAGTAATGAGTCAAAATAATAATCACTAACTCACTCATTTACTAACTCACTCAATTACTCACGCTACCATTTTAGGGTTTTTGCGATAGACCGTTGGTGTATATCCTGTCCACTTTTTGAAGGAGCGAAAGAAAACACTTGGCTCTGAATAGCCTAATAAATAAGCAATGTCTGTAGTGCTTAAATGGGTTTCTTGTAGATGTTGAACAGCCAAATTCTTACGAATATCATCAAGGAGTTGCTGAAAAGTGACTCCTTCTTCTTTGAGTTTCATTTGTAGTGAACGTAACCCAATGCCCAGATTCCTAGAAATATTAAACAATGATGGCTCTTCCCCTTTAAGTCCATCCAGAATCTCTTTCTTAACCTTTTCTTTGATAGAATTATCTTGTTTTAGACTCGTCAAAATACTTTGAGCATGTTTATCAAACAAGGGAAAAAGATTGGGATTAGCATTCAGTATGGGGTAGTCCAAATACTTTTTTTCAAAAACTATTCCTGTAATATCGCTTTCAAATATTATTTGTTCCGTCTTAAAAATACGCTGGTACTCGCTTAAATGCGACGAATAAGCAGGATAATTAAAATGCACTGCATGAAGGGGTAGTGCTCTACCAAGCATACCTTTTACGGCTTCATTGTAAATAGATAATTCAGATTCAAAAGCATAGTGCGGATAAAGCATTTCCTCGCTTAACTGTGTTAAAGTTACATAAGCCAAATCATCTTTTATATAAAACTCAGTCTTTGAACCATCACAAACGATGTCTTGATATTGGCAAAGTTTTTCTAAGGCTTTCCCTAGTGTAGGGCAGTGCATCATTACATAAGCTAAAATTCCTACGGCAACAGTATTGATAGATTCCCCTATATGCAATGCTAAATGTTCATCGCCCGTCATTTCCACGGCTTCTTTCCATAATTCTTGCACTTTTCTGATAGGCAAACGAGCGTCAGGGTCTTGAAGCATATCTGCTGTTAATCCTACTTTTTCGCAAAGGACATTGTATTCAGCACCCCTCTGTTGGGCTGAATAGAGAATTAGGTTAAAAGAAGAAACAGAAAGTGTGTTGTACATATTTTTAAGCTGTCAGCTATAAGCATTGAGCTGTGAGCAATGAGATATTTAAGTAAAAAAGGCTTACAGTTGAATTAGCTATGAGCATTCAGCCATGAGCTATTAGATTTATTTTTTTAGGCTAAAAAAGCTCACAGCTCAATGCTCATAACTTACAACTCATATTAGCCATGAGATTTATTTTTTTAGCCTAAAAAAAGCTCACAGCTCACTGCTCAAAGCTTACAGCTTATTTCAAATAACGCCAATCTTCGTTGCCAGTCAGAGCCAATAGAGATTCATAAATCAAATTAATTACTGCTTGTACATCGTCTTTTGCAACGGTTTCAACAGTTGTGTGCATGTATTTCAACGGTAAAGAAATCAACGCAGACGCTACACCTTCAGTTGCATAAGCAAATGAATCTGTATCCGTACCAGTAGAACGAGAAACTGCCTGACGTTGGATTTTAATTTCTTTAGAGGCAGCTACATCGATAATAAAATCACGTAGGTTATTTTGTACAGCAGGGCCATAGCAAATCACTGGACCAGCACCGCATTTTAAATCACCTTGTTCTTTTTTATTGTACATCGGCGACTGTGTATCATGGGTAACGTCTGTAACAATGGCTACGTCTGGTTTCAAACGTCTTACAATCATTTCAGCACCACGTAAACCGATTTCTTCTTGTACAGCATTTACTACATACAACGTAAAAGGTAACTCAACCTTGTTTTCTTTGAGCATACGCGCTACCTCCGCAATCATAAAGCCACCAATGCGGTTATCTAACGCACGACCAACGTAATAACGATTGTTTAGCTCCGTTAAACCATCTTCAAAAGTTACAACCGTTCCAACATGAACGCCCATTTCTTCCACTTCCTTTTTGTTGGCGGCACCCAAATCAATAAAAATATCATTAACAGTTGGTGCTTTGTCTTTTGACAAATCACGCACGTGAATAGCAGGATAGCCAAATACGCCTTTTACAACACCTTTTTTAGTATGTAAATTACAACGCATAGACGGAGCAATCACGGCATCAGAACCACCATTTCTTCTTACGAAAATATAACCATTATCGTCGATATAGTTTACAAACCAAGAAATTTCGTCAGCATGCGCTTCGATAACTACTTTATAAGATTTTGCCAGTGAAGCAGTGTTTGGTTTAATCACGCCAACGGCTGTACCATACACATCAATAATAGTTTCGTCGATATAAGGTTTGATATAGTCTAACCAAATTTGTTGTCCCGATGCTTCAAAACCAGTTGGCGAAGCATTGTTGAGGTATTCGTAGAGAAATGTTTTTGCGTTTTCAGTCATAATTAAAGTATTGATATATTTCGAAATGTCATTTTTACAAAAATACAAAACCCCAAAGGTTTTTAAAGCCTTTGGGGATAAAAATCAATTTTTAGTTAAATATCCTGCAAAAAAGAAGCTCAAAGCTCATAACTCAAAGCTCACAACTACAAAGGAATATTCCCATGCTTCTTCCTTGGTAAATTAGCTACTTTATTTTCCAGCATTTTAAAAGCCCGTATTAATTTCTGACGCGTTTCTGAGGGCTGAATTACTTCATCAATATAACCCCGATGTGCCGCTCTATACGGATTAGCAAATTTCTCGGTATATTCCTCTACTTTTTCTTGTAATTTCTCAACAGGGTTTTCTGCTTCTGATATTTCTCTTTTAAAAATAATCTCCGCCGCACCTTTAGCCCCCATCACCGCAATTTCGGCTGTTGGCCAAGCATAGTTCATATCAGCACCAATGTGTTTGGAGTTCATTACATCATAAGCGCCTCCATAGGCTTTGCGTGTAATTACTGTAATTCTTGGTACAGTAGCCTCACAGAAGGCATACAACAGTTTTGCTCCATGAGAAATGATGCCGCCCCACTCTTGGTTAGTGCCAGGCATAAACCCTGGTACATCTTCTAACACCAATAATGGAATATTGAAACAATCGCAAAAACGAACAAATCTAGCAGCTTTCTGACTTGCCTGAATGTCTAATACGCCTGCCATTACGATAGGTTGATTGGTAACTATACCAATACTTCTACCTGCCAGACGAGCAAAGCCCACTACAATATTTTCAGCATAGTTTTTATGCACTTCAAAGAAGGAGTCGGTATCAGTAATGTGCTCAATTACTTCCTTGATATCATAAGGCTGATGGGGGTTCTCTGGAATAAGGCTATCCAAAGCTTTTCGTTCTTCATTGCCTATTTCATAGGGTAGGGAAGGAGCTTTGTCTTCGCAGTTCTGAGGGATATATGATAATATTTTTTTGATGTTATTGATACAGACCACTTCATTGGCACAAGAAAAGTGGGTAACACCCGATTTAGTAGAATGCGTAGAAGCGCCGCCCAATTCTTCGGAAGTAATCACTTCATGGGTAACAGTTCTTACCACATTCGGGCCTGTTACAAACATATATGAAGTGTTTTCAACCATTAAAATAAAGTCGGTTATCGCTGGAGAATATACTGCCCCACCTGCACATGGCCCCATAATGGCTGAAATCTGTGGAATTACGCCCGAAGCCAAGGTGTTTTTATAAAAAATATCCGCATATCCTGCCAAAGAAGTAACTCCTTCCTGAATCCTAGCACCACCAGAATCATTCAGACCAATAATAGGAGCACCATTTTTCATGGCTAAATCCATAATCTTGCAGATTTTTTCCGCATGTGTTTCGGATAAGGCACCGCCAAAGATGGTAAAGTCTTGGGCAAATACATAGACCAAACGCCCATTTACTGTGCCATAGCCCGTAATTACGCCGTCTCCTAAGTAATATTCTTTATCTAACCCAAAATCTTTACAGCGATGCATCACGAATTTACCAATCTCTTCAAAACTGCCTTCATCCAATAGCAACGTCACCCTTTCGCGTGCTGTCAGCTTCCCTTTTTTGTGTTGAACCTCAATTCGCTTTTCACCTCCACCCAATAAAGCTTCAGTGTTTTTCTTTGCTAATTCATCAAATTTTACTTGATTGCCCCCTGTATTCATTTTGAATGATTTTGTTCTATTGCTTTGTTTTAATTCTTATCAAAGATATACTTTCAAATAGCAATTACCTGCAAAAACAATATAGTTTCTTGATTTTGTATAATTTTATTTTTTTTGCGTATTTTAACATAAACTCTAACGATATTCTGATAAATTACACAATAATAAATATAAATAAACTGTATTATGCTAGATTGAATGCTTATCTTGGTTCGTTTTTATCAAAATTGTTTTATCTCCACTCAATAAAGGTTGTAGTTTGGTTGAACAATATTGAGATTGAAAGACAAAAAATATTAAATAAAGCATGAATAAAAATTACTTTTGGAAATTTTTCATACTATTTTTTCTACAAATTGCCCGACAAGGTTTTTCTCAGATTGGAGGTAATCAAAGCTTCAGCTTTTTGAATATTCCCAGCAATCCTGTCACGTTAGCTTTGGGTGGAATAAATGTTGCGCATACCAATAAAGATGTAAATGTAATTTTCCAAAACCCTGCTCTTTTAGATACCACTTTGCATAATCTTTTAGCTGTAAATTATATTCCTTATTTTGCTGGCATCAATTATACCACGGCTGCTTATGGTCGAAGTTTCAAGAAAAACATTGTTGCTTTGGGTGTTCAGTCGGTTAATTATGGCAATTTTCAATTAACAGATGCTGCTGGAAATATTCTTGGACAATTTACCGCTAATGATGTAGCACTTACGTTATCAAGTGCTAGGACTCAAGGAAATATTACCTTTGGTGGAAGTATAAAATATGTATCTTCTGTCGTAGAAAATTATTCAGCGGTAGCTCTATTGTTAGATTTTGGTGCTATATTTAAGCATCCTACTCAAGCATTAACGCTTGGGATAAGTGCAAAAAATGTAGGGGCTTTATTAAAAGCGTATACTCCCTTTGATAAAAGCAATTTACCTTTTGATGTACAAGCAGGTATTAGCTTTAAACCTAAATATATGCCAGTCCGTTTTTCGTTTACGGCTCATCACTTATATCAATACGATATTGCATATTTAGATAAAACCATCATCAAAAAAGACTTTAATGGTAATATCATTGAGAATAAAGTAGGTTTAGCAGATAAAATAGCAAGACATTTCGTCATTGGCACAGAAATTTTGCTTAATAAAAATTTTCATGCTTTAATTGGATATAACCATTTAAGGGCTGCCGAGTTGAGTCAACAGAATATCAGTGGCTTTTCTGGGTTCTCTTTAGGGTTTTTAATACACACCAAACTTTTTGATTTTTCCTATGGGTATTCAGGCTATAATACCGCAGGAAATTTGAATAGTTTTGGTTTAGTTTGTGACTTAAACAGAATAATAAAATAAAAATTCACCGACCCACACGTTGGTTAAAACCCAAATTCGTGGAACGTTTAAAAGATGGCAAATTTAGAATCATTAACTCCTAAACAAATTGTCGCAGAACTCGACAAATACATCATTGGGCAAAAAGATGCCAAGAAAAATGTAGCAATTGCACTGCGAAATCGCTGGAGACGCATGAATGCTCCAGAAGATATGCAAAAAGAAATTACACCCAATAATATCTTGATGATTGGCTCTACTGGTGTTGGAAAAACAGAGATAGCCCGTAGATTAGCCAAGTTGGCAGATGCTCCGTTTACCAAAGTAGAGGCATCAAAGTTTACAGAAGTAGGATATGTGGGGCGTGACGTAGAATCAATGGTCAGAGATTTAGTTGAATCGTCTATTCACTTAGTACAATCAGCCAAAAAAGAAGAAGTAAAAGATAAAGCCTCTGAAATCGTCGAAGAGATTATTGTGGAAGCATTGGTGCCATCAATGGGCAAAACGGGTAAAAAGAAAAAGCAAGAGAAGGTAGGTTTTGATAGTAACGAAGTCCCTGAAAGTGACGAAGAATTGAACCAAAGAACCAGAGAGCTATTTCGTGAAAAATTAAGAAGAGGAGAACTTGAAAATCGTAAGATTGACATTGCCGTTCGCAGTGTAAATACGCCTAATATCGGGGTGATGGGTGGACCAATTGATGAAATGTCGATGATGAATATTTCTGAAATGATTGGAGGAATGTTGCCCAAAAAAGAGAAAAAGCGTAAGATGACTATCGCTGATGCACGTAAGGTACTTTTGGAAGAAGAATCAGCAAAACTGATTGATATGGATGAAGTAAAGGAAGAGGCCATCAGAAAAGCAGAGAACTTAGGGATAATATTCATTGATGAAATAGATAAAATAGCCTCGTCAAGAAGTGGCGGAGGTGGTCCCGATGTAAGTCGCGAAGGTGTACAAAGAGATATGTTGCCTATTGTTGAAGGCTCTACGGTGAATACTAAATATGGCGTCATTAATACTGACCACGTGCTATTTATTGCAGCAGGTGCTTTTCATGTTTCAAAGCCAAGCGACTTGATTCCCGAATTACAAGGTAGATTCCCTATTAGAGTAGAATTACAAAGTTTAAAAGAAGAAGACTTTTATAGAATTTTAAAAGAACCTAAAAGTGCTTTGACGAAGCAGTATATTTCTTTATTACAATCTGAGGGGGTAGAGTTATCCTTTGATGATGATGCTTTAGCAGAGATTGCCAGAATCGCCTTTGCGGTAAATTCAGAAGTTGAAAATATCGGAGCAAGACGTTTACAAACGGTAATGTCACATTTATTGAACGATATTATGTTTGATATACCTGATGTAATAGTTCCCAATGAAAAAATAGTGATTGGCAAAGAACTAGTAATAGAACGCTTGGGAGGAATGGTAAAAAACAGAGATTTGAGCCAATATATTTTGTAAGGAATCAATGTTTAATTCATAAAAAAGAGCTTCTTGAAAATTTCAAGAAGCTCTTTTTGGTACAATACCTTTAGGAAATTGGGGCTAATTACTTACCTCTTTCGTTATAAACTTTTTGTAATTTGATAGCTACAAAAGTAGAAGCACCCATAAGTACGATAAAGAAAGCCCAAGTTAATAATGTTCCAGACATTTTTATATGATTTTGAAGGTTCAAATATTCGATTTTTTCTTGCTTACAAAGGTAACTAAGAATTACCAAATATAGATTATCAGTGATTAATTCTTTGTTTAATTTAACTACTAAATACGCAAAATACAGTTTATAATACGCCTTTTGTTGAAGGGAGAATATCTAAATCTTTAATTTCACGCTTGGTTGCCATTTTGATAGCCTTTGCAAAAGCCTTAAAAATAGCTTCTATTTTATGATGCTCATTATCAGCTTCGGCTTTGATGTTCAAATTACATTTAGCAGTATCAGTAAACGATTTGAAGAAATGGAAGAACATTTCTGTAGGCATTTCTCCGATTTTCTCACGAGAGAACTTAGCATCCCAAACCATCCAGTTTCTTCCTGAGAAGTCAATCGCTGCATGTACCAAGGCTTCGTCCATTGGCAATAAATAAAACCCGTAGCGGGTAATCCCTTTTTTATCACCCAACGCTTTTAAATAAGCCTCGCCCAAAGCTAAAGCCGTATCTTCAATCGTATGGTGTTCATCGATATGTAAATCTCCATTTACTTTGATGGTCAAATCTGCACCCGAATGTCTCGCCAATTGGTCTAACATGTGGTCGAAAAAGCCTAAACCAGTATCAATGTTTGATTTACCTTTTCCATCTAAATTGACAGTTACCCAAATTTGCGTTTCTTTCGTAATACGTTCTATGCTACCAATACGCTCTGGTAAACGTATAAACTGATAAATTTCATCCCAATCTTTAGTGGTAATAGCGATAGCCTCTTCTAATGCTTTGTCTTCTGATTGGGCATCACCTAAATAAATTGCCTTAGCTCCTAAATTAACGGCTAATTGAACATCCGTCAGTCTGTCTCCTAAAACGAAAGAATTTTTTAAATCATAAACGGTTTCATCAAAATATTTTTGCAACATTCCCGTTCTTGGCTTACGTGTCGGAGCATTTTCGTGTTCAAAGGTATGGTCAATGTGAACATCTGCGAAATGAATATTTTCATTACTCAACGTTTCCATCATTTTGTTGTGTGCAGGCCAAAAAGTATTTTCTGGAAAAGAGTCTGTTCCTAAACCGTCCTGATTTGTTACCATTACCAATTCAAAATCTGCCTCTTCGGCTATTTTGCGAAGATTAGAAATTGCTTTGGGAAGAAACGCTAATTTTTCTAGAGAATCTACTTGGAAATCTGTTGGAGGTTCAACGATAATAGTACCATCACGGTCAATAAACAATATTTTTTTCATAAAATATAATATGATTCCAAAATCATGAATTTGAAATGGGAATCACAAAATTAGTACGACAATCCTAGAGTTTTATCACTTTTTTCAAATTTGCTTGATGTTTATTGTTTTACATGCCTGATTTTTGTGTAAAAATCTATTTTTAAGCAAAAGCAGTAAATTTCAGGAGGGAATAAATTGTAAAAATTGAGTGGAAATTCTTAGGAAAGATTTGCCATTGAAAACATTTTGAGTGTTTTTTAAATAATAAGGTTGTAATTTTGAATCGACATTAAAAGAATTATAAAAATAAGAGTATGAATTTATTTGGAGAACTTAAAGAGCTGTTTGCAGGAGATATTCCATTAAAAATTGCTAACATAACAGGGGAAACTGAGGCGAAAGTAAAAGTGGCTATTGATGGACTAATCCCTACATTAATTGGAGGTTTGATGAAAAGAGTCTCTAATGAAGCAGGTGCTACTACTTTAATGAATGTTATTCAGCGTGGCAAACACGATGGAAGTATTAATGATAGATTAGATGACTATTTAAGAGATAAAGAAAGCTTTGCTCCCCTTTTTGAACAAGGAAGCAGTGTAGTTAGTATGCTTTTGCCTGATAAAAAAAGCTCTGTAGCTACCTTGATTTCACAGTATGCTAGTATCAGAAATTCATCTGCTACCTTAATAATGGCTGGCGTTGCACCGATTATTGTGGGTAAATTAGGGAAGTTGGTCATTAGCCAAGGGCTGGATAAAATACATTTAGCTAATTATTTATTAGAACAAAAGGCTTATTTGATTGATGAAACGCCTGAGGCTCTTCAACCTAAAATGATTGATACCTTGGGTATTGCCGTTTTCATGAGTCAGGAGATAAAACCAATACAGTTTGCTCCGGCGGCGCCTATTAAATCTGTTTCTGTGAACAATCCTGTGGCTGCCAAACCAATGGCAGAACAGAAAGTAACCTACTCAGGGAAAAACTACGAAAGTGAAGCTTCGGAATCAATGAAAATTCCTAAATGGTTTTTGCCTTCAATATTAATCGTAGCAGTAATAGCTGGACTAGGATATTTTGCTTTTACTTACGATTGGAAAAGCCTTAGTAATTCATCTACTGCGATGACCGATTCATCTGACATGGAAGAAGTAACAGGTGCTGTTATTGATACCAGTAGTCTATCAAAGGATACTACCGTTGCTAAAGTAGATACGGCTAGCACCATTAGCGAAACAAAAACAATAGGAGTTAATTTGCCAAACGGTCAAAAAGTAGATTTGACAGATGGTTCTTTTACCTATAATTTTGCTCGATACTTGTCTGATTCAGTTGCTGCTCCAAACAGAACTTTCACATTTGATCATATCGGATTTGAAGGTAATACAGCAGCCCTAACAGCAGGGTCTGACAAAACTGTTACTGATTTAGCAAAAATTATCTTGGCTTATCCACGTGTACAAATTAAGCTAACAGCTTTTACTGATAATACAGGTGACTCTCTCCAGAATATAAGATTAACAGCCAGACGTGCAGTAGCTGTTAGAAATATCTTAATTGGCAATGGTATTAAAGATACTAGAATTGATTTTGCAGGAAGAGGCTCTCGAAACCCTATTGCAAGCAATGCTACCGAAGAAGGTAAAGCTAAAAATCGAAGAATAGAATTGAAAGTAGTGAAGAAATAATCATTAAAAAGGCTAACATTATTGTAAAATGTTAGCCTTTTTAATTTCCCTTTGGTTATCATTAACGATAACTCAAACGATTTGCCTGCCAATTGCTTGTTTTTACACCAGTTTGGTTATCCGTTTGTACTTGTACTGAAACTTTTTTAGTAGTAATTAAATAATTAGCCAATGCCGCTGCTAGTTTTTCTTCTTCAGGATTAGGTAATCCGTCCAACATGGCTGGTGAAAAATATAAACTGATAAACCTTGTATCGAAATTACCAGACAAGAATGCTTCGTGTTGCATCACAAATTTGCAGAAAGGTAGAGTAGTTTCAATGCCAGAGATTTTAAATTCATCAATAGCCCGAATCATTTTAATAATCGCTTCTTCACGGTTTTTACCATAAGTAATCAATTTCGCTATCATTGGGTCGTAGAAAATCGGAATAGTCATTCCTTGCTCAAAACCATCGTCTACTCTTACGCCATTTCCTTCGGGTCTGACATAGGTATTCAACGTTCCGATGTCTGGAAGGAAATTATTTTTTGGGTCTTCCGCACATACCCTAATTTCTATCGCATGCCCATGTATTTGTAAGTCTTCTTGTTTGAACGAAATACATTCTCCCTCCGCAATACGAATCATTTCCTTTACTAAATCAATGCCTGTGATTAATTCAGTAACGGGATGCTCTACTTGTAAGCGAGTATTCATTTCTAAGAAATAAAAATCAAGCTTTTCGTCTACAATAAATTCTACCGTACCAGCTCCATAATAATTACAAGCTTTAGCCACATCAACCGCACAACGCCCCATGGCTTCGCGGATTTCAGGTGTTAATACAGAGGAGGGAGCTTCTTCAACAACTTTTTGATGACGACGCTGAATAGAACATTCTCGTTCAAACAAATGAACTACATTTCCATGCTGGTCGCCCAATACTTGAATTTCAATATGCTTGGGGGCGGTAATATATTTTTCAATAAAAACGGCTCCGTTTCCAAATGATGTAATGGCTTCAGAAACCGCTCTATCCATTTGGTCATCAAAGTCCTCTTCTTTTTCAACTACTCGCATTCCTTTCCCTCCTCCACCTGCCGAGGCCTTAATCAATACAGGATAGCCAATTTCTAAAGATTTCTCTTTAGCAGTAGCTCTGTCTGTAACAGCATCAGGCGTACCGGGCACCATCGGAATATTGTATTTAGCGACAGTATGTTTTGACGTTAGTTTATCTCCCATCAACTCAATACTCTCGGGCGAAGGCCCAATGAAGATTAGGCCCGCATCAATTACTTTTTGGCAAAATGAAGCATTTTCAGAAAGAAATCCATAGCCTGGATGAATGGCATCTACCTGTAAGTCTTTACAAATTTCAATGATTTTATCTCCTAATAAATAAGATTGGTGTGAGGGTGGGGGACCAATACATACAGCTTCGTCAGCAAAACGGACGTGTGGCGAATTTCTATCTGCCTCAGAGAAAATAGCTACTGTTTGTATATTAAGTTCGCGAGCAGTACGCATAATGCGTAAGGCTATTTCTCCACGATTGGCTATTAAAATCTTTTTTATTTTTGACATATACTAGGCTCAGGTTTTATATTGCTTTTAGTATCTCTATCAAACAAAGATAAACTTTAGCTAGAAACTTATTGGTTTTTTTTAATTTTTTCTGGTAAGCGTTATATGTTTAAGAAGATAATTTTTAAAAGAAAAATTTAATTAGAAGCTTCAGCATCTAATTAAAAGTAGCTATCGTAAGTAAGGCTGTTTTGATGTGTTAGCTTATAGCATTGGATAAACAGATTTTTTTGAAAAAAAAGTAAATATTTTTCTTGAAAAATAAATTCTTGGTACGGTAATTGTTTAATAAATAAGCGTTGGTAAGAAAGAATTACTAAAATGTATTTTTAATGTTAATTACAAAAAAATATTTTATTGTATTTTTTTTATGAATACAAAAAATGTTTTAGCTTTTGGATAAGCGTACGTTTATTGAGATAAGTGAAGATAATTCATGGAAATTAATAATAGCTTCAATTGTAAAACGTACAAAATGTGTATAACTGATTGATAATCAAGTATTTAATATTAAGCGATTATACGTCTTTTGTCTTTTGAAAATTAGAATTAAATTTGTAGTTAATATTTAAGACAAGATAGTTATATTATAAAAAATAAACTTTACAAAGATTTTAATAAATTAAAGGATTACTCAAAAATTACCATAGATTAAAAAGATAAGTTACTAAAACTATCGTTAACTTAATGTTCTAATTTATAGAACGAAAATAAATAAAATGAAAACAAAAATTCTATCAATTGTATTCGGCTTAGGCATTATTGCTTCTTCATGCGTATCTGAACTTGTTGTTGACGATAAAGTTGCCAATGATATTAATAATCTAGTAGTACCTGCTGGTTTCAATTGGTCTACAGCAAGAGATGTAAATTTCAAAGTATCAATAAGTGATATTCGTTTTAAAAACTCACTTCACGTAGTTTCTGTTTACACTTCAGACCCATCAACAGGTGTAGCAAAAGCACTTTCAAAAGGAACAGCTTCATTGGCTTCTCCTTTCCAAACTAAAATTTCAATTCCAGCTGGTGTTAAAGAAGTTTACTTTGTAAAAACAGCTCCAGATGGTACAAAATATACTCAGAAAGTATCTTTAACTTCGGCTAGTAGCCTTGCAGTAGCTTTAGGTGCAATTCCTTCTGGAAGATTGAGCGCAAATACTGAATTATACGCTACTACAGAAACAAGTCCTGATTGTAGTACTGGATGTGAGATGTCAGTAAGCAGCGCTACAACTATTGACCTTGATTCAAAAACTGGGTCACAAACAATTTGTTTGACAGGTAGCGATTATACTGTAAACTTCAATCCAAATACATTAAATGGTGGTACGCTTCGTATTTGTGGTACTAACATTACACTTAATAATTTGAATTTCAATTCAGGTGCTAAGTATACTGTAATCATTACTTCAAAGGGTTCTGCTAATTTCAGCAATGTAAACTGGAACTCTGCTGACGTAACAGTGAAAAACTTTGGTACGTTGAATTCTTCTGGTAACCTTATTGTTGGTGGTACTTTCTATAACTACGGTGTTGTAAATGCTAATTCAGAATTACAATCTCGTGCAGGTTCAAACATCATTAACGAAGGAAAAATCGTTGTTAAAGGTGCTTCTCCATTAGATGGCGCAATGACAAACAATGCAGAAATTTCATTTGCTGGCGAAGTTAGATTAAATTCTTCTGGACAGACAGTAACTAACAACGGTACAATGACTGCTGCGGGTAACTTTATCATCAACAGTTCTAGTATCATGACTAACAATAGCTATATGACTGTTGCTGATATGCAAGTAAATAGCTCAAGTGTTCTTAATAACAAATGTCATTTAATTGTTAAAAATACACTTGGTGTAGATAAAGTTATCAATAACGATAGTTATATCTCTGTAGGAAGCTGGACACGTATCAATGGCTCAGGTGTTGTAAACTTGTATAATGGTGCTTTATTTGTAACTAACTCTTTATCAACTTACGACGGTAAAATTACTGGTACAGGCGATAACTATTCATTATTCAAAGTATTAACTGCTGCTGGTGGTAACATCAACAACGGAGGTGGTCAGAAACTTACAGGTACTGTTCAATTCTCAGAACCAAGTGATGCGCTTAAAGCTGATTTCTTAGATAAAGTTGCTCAGAAAACTAAAGATGCTGGTATTTATATCGCAAAAACATCTTGTAACGAAGGAAACGGAACTGCACCAGTATCAAGTGGTGACTCAGATAAAGATGGTGTTATCGATTCAGAAGATGCTTATCCAAATGATGGTACAAAAGCATTCAACAACTACAATGTTCCTTCAACAGTAGCTTTTGAAGACCAATGGCCATCTGTAGGAGATTATGACTTGAACGACGTAATCCTTGCCTTTACTTACACTATCGTTACAAGTTCTTCTAACCAAGTTGTTCAAATCAAAGCGGATTACACTCTTCAAGCAACGGGTGGTTCATTCAACAATGGTGCAGGTATTCAGTTTAACATTCCAAGTGGAAATGCTAAGAACTTTACAGGTACTTCTACTATTGGTGCAGGCTTAGAAGCAGGTCAAGACAGTGTGGTTGTAATCTTATTCGGTAACGCTAGAAACGAACAATCAGCATGGAATACACGTCCAACCGAACCAGCAGTAGCTTACAAGACTTACTCATTCTCATTTGATGTAACAAACGGACCTTCTATCGGTGCATTTGGTCTTGGCTCATACAATCCATTCATTTATAATGGTGGTTTGGATAGAGGTTATGAAACACACTTATTCGGTAAAAATCCTACAAAATTAGTAACCAAAGCTTTGTTTGGAACGAAGAATGATGCTTCTACTTCAGTTGCTTATTATGCAACATCTAAAAAATTACCTTGGGGAATAGAAATATCAACAGCGAACTTCAAATATCCAAAAGAAGGCGTTAAAATTACTGATACATATTTGAAATTTGAAAACTGGGCATCGTCTGGTGGTACTTCAAGTGTAGACTGGTATTCAAACACAGCGGATGGTTATAGAAATGTTTCAAATATTTTCAATCCATAATCTTAAGTAGTTTAATCAAAAAGAGCTTCGGAATTAACTTCCGAAGCTCTTTTTGTTATAAGATAAAATATTATTAAATAATGAATCAAAACTAAATTACGTTGTGACATGAATTAAATTAAAACATTCCCTATTGCAACTCAACATTCCCACATCAAAACTCACAACTCATTACTCACAACTCATCACTCAAAAGTCTTATTCTTCCTCAAAATCTGCCCTGTTGAATAAAGCTTTAAAGGTTTCAGACATTGCAATAAGGTCGTGAACCTTATTTTTTGCCAATTTCAATGTCCTGACTTCTTGGGAATCATGAATTCTTTTATCGAAATGATTCCATAAATTAATCATGTCGTTCATGTTTTCAGCAAAACGCTCTACAATATACCGTTCAAATTTAGGCTTTTCTCCCTCAGCCAAGTAAAGAATGATATGAAAGTTTTCGTCAACAAAAAACCACGAAAGATGACTTTTAGTAAAGTCCTTAATCATAGCATTATTATCTACCAAGAAGTCTATAATATCAACTTCATTGTTGATGGAATATAGGTTTTGATCGTTTTTCATATCATTATTGTATTTTTTTAAGAAGATACACTCTAAAAATTTTACAAATATTTGACTACTATAAACGTTAGGCATATTCAATATAATAATAAGAATTGATATTTTCGATGAAAAAATATAAGTTCTTGAAATATTACTAGAAATTATTAGGGAATTGTCTAATTCAAATGAAATCACACTTAATATTGAGACATTTTTGCAGAAAGAAAATAATACCTTAACTTTGTGATTATTTAAAGATTATAAAATGTTTTTCTCTTGAAATATATAACAATATTTATACAGCAAAATATTTTATAATTGAGTTCATAGAATGCGAGGTTGCTTTCGTGAAGCTTATATTAGTTATTAATCATTAAAACATAAAAAAAAGTGGATATTTTCGATAAAGTCAGCAAAGGTCTGGGGCCTATCGGTGCCCATGCTCATTATTCTCATCACTACTTTACTTTCCCTAAGTTGACAGGAGAGCTAGGGCCAAGAATGACCTTCATGGGAAAAGAAATGTTAAACTGGTCATTGAACAATTACTTAGGTTTAGCTAATCACCCTGAAGTTCGTGAAGCTGATAATAAGGGAACGCAAGATTATGGTTTGGCTTATCCAATGGGCGCTAGGATGATGTCAGGTAATTCAGATTTACATGAGGAATTTGAAGCTCAATTAGCTGAATTTGTTGGAAAAGAAGATGCCTTTTTATTGAACTTTGGTTACCAAGGAGTAATGTCAGTAATTGAGTGTATTTGCGACCGTAACGATATTATTGTTTATGACGCCGAAGCACACGCTTGTTTGATTGATGGTATTCGTTTGCACAAAGCTAAAATGGGTGATTATTATAAGTTTAATCACAACGACATGGATTCTTTGCGTAAAAACTTAGAAAGAGCTACTAAAAAAGTAAAAGAAACAGGCGGAGGTATTTTAGTAATTACTGAAGGTGTTTTCGGGATGTCGGGTAAAGTAGGTTCATTGGATGAAATTGTGAAGATGAAAGAAGATTTCAATTTCAGAATTTTAGTTGATGATGCTCACGGTTTTGGAACAATGGGACCAAACGGTCGTGGCGTTCATGAAGAATTAAACTGTATTGATGGAATTGATTTATACTTCTCTACTTTCGCAAAATCGATGGCATCAATTGGTGCTTTTATTGCAGCAAGTAAGGAAATTGTAATGTTCTTGAAATATAATATGCGTTCGCAAATCTATGCAAAAGCATTACCAATGCCATTTGTAGTAGGTGGAATGAAACGCTTAGAATTGATTAAAAAGCATCCAGAATTCCGTGAGAAATTATGGGAAAATGTAAGAGCTATCCAAACAGGATTTAAAGCAAAAGGATTTGATGTGGGTGAAACTACATCTCCAGTAACGCCGATTTTCTTACATGGAGACTACGAATTATCACACGTAACAGCACTTGTTCGTGATATGCGTGAAAATATGGGTGTGTTCTGTTCTATCGTAACTTATCCAGTTGTACCGAAAGGACAGATTATGTTAAGAATTATTCCTACGGCTTCGCATACTTTAGAAGATGTGGCGTATACGCTAGATTGCTTTGAAAAAGTACAACAACGTCTTCAAGATGGTACTTATCGCAGAACTGCTGAAGAATTCTTAGCTCAGCAAGCAGAATTAGCATAATTTATATAGGTTTTTGACTTATTTCGCTTAAATTTTGGTGCTTGGATTTGTAAGATGTAATAAAATAGCTATATTTCGGACACAAAAAATGCGTCTCAACGCTATTAAAGGCTTTTTCAACCAATTATCAACTTAAATCCAGTTTCTATTATGAACAGATTTGCAGAAGTGAAGGACTTAATTTTGTCCTTAGAAGGAGATTTCGATAAGTTTTATGACAAAGGCAATCAAGCTGCTGGTACTCGCGTAAGAGGTGGTATGCAACAATTGAAAACTTTAGCTCAAGAAATCCGTACAGAAGTTCAAGAGATAAAAAACAATGAAGCGAAATAATGCTAAATAGTTAAGATTTAATAAAAAGGCTCAATGATTATTGAGCCTTTTTATTTTGGATTAGAATTCTTCTTTATTCATGATGGATGCCGAACCTTCAGTGGTTTTCTTCCCAGTTTGTACATCAAAAATTTCTGTTGAAATTTCTCCTATGTGTTTATCAGCATTAATAGCTGTTACAGTGAATACTGCTTCATATTCGTTATCAACAAACATAGGGCGTTTGTACTCAGAACTCTGCTTTAAATAAACACTTCCATAGCCTGGAAATTCTGTTCCCATGATTTTTGAAAAAACGCTTGAGGCAAGTGCTCCATGAATAATTGGGCGTTTGAATGAAGTAGTTGCTGCAAATTCAGCATCCAAGTGAAGCGGATTGTTATCTCCTGATACTTTAGCAAACAAAATCACATCTTCTTGTGTAAAAGAAAATTTATGACGGTAAACTGTTCCGAGTTGAATCATTGTTTAATTAATCTGTATGATTTTACTTAAATAAAGGTAAAATTACGACAATTTCTCTCCAATATTAAATGTTGGGTTATTTGAATAGGTAATCACGATAGAAATAGTGATTGGTAATTAGTAAATAGTAATTGGTAAATAGTGATTAGATGTGCTTGCCTTTCAAATTGTATTGATTATTTATCACAGTTATTAGTCTTTAATTTTTAAAGCTCATTGCTCAAAGCTCACAGCTTATAGCTTTTATGACGAATGATCGGCAACAATTACCCATTCTCCTTTTATTTTTCGCCAAAGCAACGTATAATGTCCGCCAACATCACCTTTTTCAGGGCGAGTTAAATGCCATTTACCCACCACAAAACAGGCATCTTTCGCAATAAAATTTACCTTAATAATATCAAATTTCAATTGCCCCATCGTGGCTTTATCGGGGTAGTTTTTACGGTAACTTTCTAAGGTTGCTTTGTATCCATATTTAACGCCACTTTTGCCAATATACATCAGCGAATCAGAAACCCAGTAGCCATGCATGAAGTTTTTAACGTCGCCATTGTTCCATGCTTTTGTCTGAGCATCCAAAATGTTTAGGATTATTTCCTTGTCTTTGCCCGTTTGAGCGAACACATTCAGTGATATGAATGTTAATGAAAGTAAGAGTAATTTTTTCATCCCTTAATTTTTGTGTAAATTTGAATAGATATTAAAAATGATATTCAAATATAAGCATATGTTTAAATACTCTTGATGTAGAGTTTGCTTCCTTATGAAATTCAAAGAATTTTACGAAAAATACAAAGATTATTATTTAGTTGACGGAATGATGTATTTATCATTCATCATTATGATAATATTGATGTTTATCTTTTTTAGCTGATATGGTTTGGTTTGTGATGAATCCTAAGTCGGGGACTACTACACCCGCACAAAAAAATAAGATTACTAGTTTAGTAGGAAAACAGGCAAATACAAAGTTGTTTTTTACTGACTATAGTGGGCATGCGACAGAAATTGCCCAACAAGCAGTTAAAGAAGGTATTGTTAAAGTGATTGCTGTTGGTGGAGATGGCACTGTGAACGAAGTAGCACGTGGCTTGGTTGGGTCGCATACGGCCTTGGGTATCGTTCCGATTGGTTCAGGTAATGGTTTGGCTAGGCATTTGAAAATTCCATTAAAGATAGAAAAGGCCATTAATTTTGCTCTTTCAGCCCATTTGTCTGCCATAGATGTATGTTTTTTGAATGAGATTCCTTTTTTTTGTACAGCAGGAGTAGGCTTTGATGCGTATGTAGCCAATGAATTTGCACAACAAGATTCACGTGGACTCAAGACCTATGCAAAGATGTCTCTAAAGTCATTTAGAACGTATAAGGCAGAATCGTATCATTTAGAATCGAAAGAGAGTACAGCCATTAAAAATGCTTTCTCGATTACCTTTGCCAATGCAACACAATATGGGAACAATGCTTTGATTTCGCCAAAATCTAAAATTGATGATGGTTTAATTGAAATGGTTGTATTAAAGCCCTTTCCATTTGGTGCTGCACCAATCATTGGCGTACGTTTATTCAGAGGAACCCTTCCGAACTCAAGGTATATTGAAACGGCATCTGACACAGAGTTTATCTTGAAAGCAGATGAAAATTTATTGATTCATTATGATGGAGAGCCGTTGCAGTTATCTACTAATGTGTTGAAAATTACGTTGAAACCCAAAGCTTTAAAAGTAATTGGTTATGTCTAAAAATAAAAAAATACCAGTTGGAGTAGTATTTTCTACCAATCCAGATTTTGATTTTGCCTTTGAAAATGATGGGGAAGTTGAAACTTTAGCACCCAATCAGCAAAACCTAAAAGTTCAGTTAGATAAAAAAGCACGTGCTGGAAAACAAGTAACGCTAATTTCGGGCTTTGTTGGCAAAGATGATGACTTAGAAGTATTATCTAAAAAACTCAAGAATCTTTGTGGCTGTGGAGGCTCTGCCAAAGATGGCGAGATTTTGATACAAGGAGATTTTAGAGACAAGATATTAACATTCTTGACTACCTCAGGATATAAAGCTAAAAAAGTAGGAGGGTGATTAACCCTCCATTAAATCTTTCAAGATTTTCTGGGCTGCAATCGAGATAACCGTACCAGGGCCAAAAACGCCAGATACGCCAGCATCATACAAGAATTGATAATCCTGAGCAGGAATTACGCCACCAGCAATTACCATAATATCTTCACGGCCATATTTTTTCAATGCTTCAATCAACGCAGGAATTAGCGTTTTATGTCCTGCAGCTAAACTAGAAGCACCCACAATATGCACATCGTTTTCAATCGCTTGTTTGGCTACTTCCTCAGGCGTTTGAAAAAGTGGCGTAATATCTACATCAAAACCAAGGTCGGCAAAACTAGTCGCTATTACTTTAGCGCCACGGTCATGCCCATCCTGTCCCATTTTAGCCACCATTATTCTAGGTCGCCTGCCATCCATATTGGCAAATTCATTAGCCATTTCTCGGGCTATTCTAAAATTTTCGTCGTCTGTCACTTCTGCTGAATATACTCCTGAAATAGAGCGAATAATGGCTTTATGTCGGCTAAATACTACTTCTAACGCATCTGAAATTTCCCCTAATGTCGCCCTTAAACGAGCCGCTTCGATAGCTAATTGTAATAAATTTCCCTCTCCAGTTTTAGCCGAATCAGTTAATTTTTCTAAGGCATCTTTTACGGCTAAGGTATTTCTTTGCGCTTTAATATAGTTTAATCTTTCAATTTGTGAAAGCCTCACCGCCTGATTATCTACATCTCTTACTTCCAGTTTAGTTTCTGTATCAATTTTAAAACGGTTCACACCCACAATAATATCTTTTCCTGCATCAATCCTTGCTTGTTTTCTAGCAGCGGCTTCTTCAATCCTCATTTTGGGTAAGCCCGTTTCAATGGCTTTGGCCATCCCGCCCAATTCCTCTACTTCTTCAATCAGTTTCCAAGCTTTTCTAGCCAACTCTTGCGTTAAATATTCAACATAATAGGAGCCACCCCAAGGGTCAATTACTTTCGTAATGTCGGTTTCCTGTTGAATATATAACTGCGTATTACGGGCTATTCTTGCAGAGAAATCAGTAGGTAATGCAATGGCTTCGTCTAATGAATTGGTATGCAAACTTTGTGTATGCCCTAAGGTAGCTGCCATGGCTTCAATACAGGTACGCGCAACATTATTGAATGGGTCTTGTTCAGTAAGCGACCAGCCAGAGGTTTGGCAGTGCGTTCTGAGCATCAAAGACTTATCATTCTTAGGATTAAATTTCTTGACTATTTTTGCCCAGAGCAATCTGCCCGCACGCATTTTAGCAATTTCCATAAAATGATTCATGCCTATCGCCCAAAAGAACGATAGTCTTGGTGCAAAATTGTCAATGTCCAATCCTGCCTGAATACCAGTTTTTAAATATTCTAGTCCATCCGCTAAGGTATAAGCCAATTCTAAATCTGCTGTAGCTCCTGCCTCTTGCATGTGGTAGCCCGAGATAGAAATAGAGTTGAATTTAGGCATATTTTTAGCGGTATAAGCAAAAATATCGGCAATGATACGCATAGAAGGAATAGGCGGATAAATGTAGGTATTCCGCACCATAAATTCCTTTAAAATATCATTCTGAATAGTGCCAGATAGCTTTTCTGGCGCTACACCTTGCTCTTCGGCAGCTACGATATAAAATGCCATAATGGGTAAAACAGCCCCATTCATGGTCATTGAAACAGACATTTCGTCTAAGGGAATCTGGTTGAAGAGTATTTTCATATCTTCGACCGAATCGATGGCTACACCTGCCTTTCCTACATCCCCCGTCACTCGCGGATGGTCTGAATCATAACCACGATGAGTCGCCAAATCAAAAGCGACAGATAGTCCTTTTTGTCCAGCCGCTAAATTCTTGCGGTAGAAAGCATTCGATTCCTCAGCCGTTGAAAAACCAGCATATTGGCGGATTGTCCAAGGTTGTTGGGTGTACATCGTTGCATACGGCCCTCTCAGAAAAGGAGATAAGCCTGCCCCAAAACCAAGATGTTCGGCCTCTTTTACATCTTCAACATCAAAGTAAGGTTTGATAAAGATACCTTCTGACGAACGCCATTTCTGTGTAGAACCAGTGTTTGTCTTTTCTTCTTCGTGACTTTGATTATCCAACGATATTTTTGATAGATTCAGTCTCATGGCTTTGCTTCGTTACTATACTTCAAAAATGGCTGATAAATGTAAATTAGGGAGTAACGCTAAATCACTATCATGGTTAGGTGAACTCTTTACCTTTTTTTGAAAGGGCTTTTCATCAAACCTGAATTTATTTACACCCACCATTATATACTTGTTCTGTGCTAATTCTTCTTGTTTCCTCTGGTGTTCAAGGCTGATTTGCTCTTGGATAAAACCCTTTTTGAAAGCTTCCATAATGCCACCCATTTCTTCTACCTCTTGAAGGAGTTTAAAAGCTTCATCAGCTATTTCTTTGGTAAGTACCTCAATAAAATAACTACCTGCCGAAGGGTCGATTACCTTGTCAAAATAGCTTTCTTCTTTCAATATAATGGAAATGTTGCGTGCTATTCTATCACCAAAATCGTCAGCGTCTTCTTCTTCGCTATCAAAAGGTAATATGCTGATGGCGTCGCAACCACCGATAATGGCAGACATGGCTTCGGTTGTGGTTCTTAATAAGTTGGTTTGTGGTGTGATTGACGCATGATAATACGAAGAAGTTTGGCAATGAAACGACGTAGCATTTGTCAAAGAAGCATCAATGTCATAGCCTTCAATTACTATTTTTTTCCATAAGAATTTTAATGCCCTAAGCTTCGCAATTTCAACAAAATAATTGGTGCCTATCGATATTGAAAATTCAATATTTTTAAGAATATCTTGTATCGCTAGCCCTTCTTGACTAAGCTTATCTATCACTTCAATGGCTTGGGCTAACAAGAAAGCTAGCTCTTGAACAGCATTGGCACCAGCATTATGGTAATGATGACTGGATAAATTAAGGGCTTTAAATTGAGGAGAATCTTGTACTTTTCTAAGAAGTTCTCCAGTACTTTTCCAGTAGTTTTCATCCCAATTGCCCGTGTACATCCATCTTTCAAAGGGATTATTTACAATGCCCCCTTTTAATTGATAAGGTGCAACCTTTTGTAACTCATTTACTAAATTTAAAGCTTTATTTTCTACTTTAAAAAAAAAGGGTGTGTCAGATAGTTTGAAATTGTGTAACAATTTCTTAATTTCAACATCAGAAAGTACCACGTCGCTTAAGTCAATCAGAAAAGAATCAACACCCGATTTTAATAGTTTGAGTATCAATGAATTAGTCTCTTTTTCTGATGTATATCTAACCATTTCCCGATATTGCCAATTGAAGTTAACTCTTTGATTTTGAGCTTGTTGTATGTGTTTTGTAGATTGAAAGTCAATATCTTCAGAAGCATAGTACGGTTCTATGTGAATATTTTTGTCAATATTCCAAATCATTGTTTCGTCGAAGTTTTTACCTTTTAATTCTTTGACGGCCTGTTGTTTCCATTGCTGTTTTGTATGAGCATGGAATTCATTAAAAAGTTTATTCGCCATATAATTATTTTCTGAAATATTTGACTTTTCAAAGTTAACGAAATTTATGAATTTAGACTTTTCAAAACAAAAAAACAAGGAAAGTTACCAAATATGCTGGTGTTATTGTACTATACCATGATGTAAAGCTTTCATATTAAATTAAAATTTATTTTAAATGAGAATGAAACGAAATTGATTTTTCTCTCCAAGAAAATTCACTATTTTTGCCATCCTTTTGAGTGAATCAAATATAGATTTTCAGTTAGATAGCTAATCGTTTGAAAATCAAATATTTAATAAAGTGCTTTTTTAAAGAGCCGCCAATATAGCTTACT
>NZ_JBXANT010000002.1:0-319648 GCF_058802005.1 Arcicella sp. GW822-FHT02H01
ATGAGTAAAGAAATAACTATTTACGACATCGCAAGTCAATTAAAGTTATCCCCCGCAACCGTGAGCAGGGCTTTAAATGATCATCCTGCTATCAATGAAAAAACTAAGTTATTAGTCAATACCAGAGCCACCGAATTAGGCTATCGTTCTAATAAATTTGCAAGCAATCTTCGTAGACAAAAAACGAATACTATCGGTGTGATTGTGCCTAGGCTAAATAGCTACATCATGTCTACTGTCATTGCAGGGATGGAGAAAGTGGCAAATGAAGAAGGTTTTAATTTGATTATCAGCCAATCGCTAGAATCACAAAAAAAAGAAATCGCCAACGCCAAAACAATGTTTAGCAGTCGGGTAGATGGCTTACTGGCTTCTGTGGCTTTCGATACCGATTCCTTTGAACATTTTCAGCCTTTTCTGAAAAAGAAAATTCCTTTAATTTTTTTCGACCGTATTTTTGAAAATAGTGATTGTCCCGATATCGTCATTGATAATGCCAAGGCGGGCTATGAAGCTACCAAACACCTGATTGAGCAAGGTAGAAGCAATATTGTACATATTACAGGTAATTTAAAAAGGAATGTTTATTCCGACCGCCTTAAAGGATATCAACAAGCACTTATAGAACAAGGTATTCCTCTGAATCAAGATAATGTGTGGGTAACAGCACTTAGCCTAGAGGCAGGAAGAGAGGTTGCTCATCGGATAAAGGCTTTAACCCACAAGCCTGATGCGCTTTTTATTGCTAGTGATTTATGTGCAGTAAGTTGTATTGCTACTTTGAAAGATTTGAATATAGATATCCCTAACGATATTTCGGTAGTAGGCTTTAATAATGACCCTGTTTCACAAGTGATTTCACCAAAACTCACTACCATTCATTACCCTGCCAAAGAAATGGGAGAAATGGCAGTAAAAAGCATGATAAATCACTTAAAAGGCAATTTGAATCTGGATACTACTACTACGATTACTTTACGCTCTGAATTGATTATAAGAGAATCAAGTCTGTTTTCAAAAGATTAGCTTTGATTAAAAATTGCATTTTCAAAAAATATCCTCGACCTTAGAGGAATGCAATTTAATAATTAATTTATGCCAAATCTGAACGTAAAAATCAATAAAGATAATACCTACGATGCCATCGTGATTGGCTCTGGAATGAGTGGCGGTTGGGCTGCTAAAGAACTTTGTGAGAAAGGTCTAAAGACATTAGTACTTGAAAAGGGAAGAATGGTAAACCATGTGGAAGATTATCCTACTATGATGTTGGATCATTGGGAACTTGAACATCGTGGTGGACTTTCGTATGAAGACCAACAAAAGCAACATATTCAGATAAGAAGTGGGTTTGTGGGGGAGTCAGTCAAACATTTTTTTACGAATGATATTGATAATCCCTATCAGGAAAAACAACGTTTCGACTGGATTCGAGGTAATCATGTTGGAGGACGTTCTCTTACTTGGGGAAAACATGTATATCGTTGGAGCGATTTAGATTTTGAAGCCAATGCAAAAGATGGCATTGCCATTGATTGGCCTATACGTTACAAAGATTTGGCTCCTTGGTATTCTTATGTTGAGAAATTTGTGGGCGTAAGTGGCGAAAAATTAGGCCTTGACCATTTACCTGACGGAGAATTCCTTCCTCCGTTTGAATTAAATTGCTTAGAAAAACATTTTAAAACAGAGGTAGCTAAAAAATTCAATGGTCGCCCAGTAACTACTGGACGTGTAGCACATCTAACTGAACCACAGCCACAACACTTAGCTTTGGGTAGAGGGAAATGCCAAAACCGCAACCGCTGTTCAAGGGGCTGTCCGTTTGGGGCATACTTTAGTAGTAATGCTGCTACCTTACCCGCTGCAAACAATACTGGCAACTTTTCTATTCGTCCAAACTCTATTGTTCATTCTATCATTTACGACGAAAAAACACAACGTGCCACAGGCGTGAGAGTAATTGATAGCGAAACTAAAGAAGAGATTATTTTCAAAGCCAAAATCATTTTTAGCTGTGCTTCTACCTTAGCCACCACGCAGATTTTATTAAATTCCAAATCAAGCCGTTTCCCGAATGGAATGGGGAATGATAGTGGTGAATTAGGACATAATTTAATGGACCATCACTATAGAACAGGAGCGATGGGTTCTTATGATGGCTTTGAAGACCAATATTACAAAGGTCGCAAACCAACAGGCTTGTTTATTCCAAGGTATGTAAATTTGAACGACGCTTCTAAAAACCCAAACTTCATTCGTGGTTATGATTATCAAGGCGCAGGTGCTGGCAGAGGCAACTGGGGAAGAGGCGTAAGTGAAGAAGGCATCGGTGCAGCCTTTAAAGAATCTTTATTTAAGCCAGGAGGCTGGGGAATGGCATTGATGGGTTTTGGGGAAGTATTACCATACCACGACAATATGGTAAGCTTAGACGCTGAAAAAACCGACAAATGGGGTATTCCACAACTAGTTTTTGATGCTGGATTGAAAGAAAATGAAATGAAAATGCGTGAGCAAATCAGGATAGATGCTGCCGAAATGTTGGAAAATGCAGGCTTTAAAAATGTAAAAACTTTTGATAATGCAGGTGGACTGGGCGTAGGTGTACACGAAATGGGAACTGCTAGAATGGGAAAAGACCCTAAGACTTCGGTATTGAATGGCAATAATCAAATTCATTCAGTGCCTAATGTTTTTGTAACAGATGGGGCTTGTATGACATCCGCTTCTTGTGTTAATCCCTCTATTACTTATATGGCACTTACAGCACGCGCTGTTGATTTTGCTGTAAATGAGTTAAACCGCAAAAATTTGTAACATCATGAATCGCAGAGAAGTCCTTAAAAATACATCCTTATTTATAGGTTACAGTTTATCAGCTGGTGCCTTGTCTGAACTTTTTATTGCTTGTCAGAAAGAAGCCCAATTAAATTGGAAACCTGTATTTCTTTCAAACAATCAGGCTAACCTAATTGCAGAAATCACAGAAACAATTTTACCAAAAACAGAAACACCCGGAGCAAAAGAGCTTGGTGTACCTCAGTTTATTGATAAAATGTTAAAAGATTTACTTTCAGAAGAAGACCAGAAAGCCTTTGTAGAAGATTTAGGAAAGTTTGATAAAAGTTGCGAAGAAGCCTACAAAAAGCCCTTTATTGAATGTACTCAGGCTGAAAGAGAAGCCTTTTTATTAAAAGCAGATAAAGAAGGCGGCAAGCTTCCTCCTAGTGCGTGGGGCATTACTTTAGTAGCAAACCCAGCGCCTATTTCATTTTTCAGGAGGCTCAAAAGCTTGACATTATTGGGCTATTATACTTCTGAAAAAGTGGGTAAAGAAATACTTTCGTATGATCCAATCCCCGGAGAATTTATTGCCTGTATGCCCTTGGATAAAGTAGGTAATGCTTGGAATGAATAATATTGTATTTATCAAAAAAGAGTATTCGAACTTACTTTTGCCTTTTGGGTATATCACTCAAAAAATATAACATAATAAAATGAAAAGATTTTGTCTTGCCCTTGATTTAGTTGACAACCCACAGCTCATCGCTGAATATGAAGCCTATCATCAACATATCTGGGAAGAAATAAAGGCGAGTATATTAAACGCTGGCATAATAGATATGGAAATCTATCGAATCATGAATAGATTATTTATGATTATGGAAACGGAAGACGATTTTTCGTTTGATAAGAAAGGAGAAATGGATGCCAATAATCCAAAAGTACAAGAATGGGAAAAACTAATGTGGAAATATCAATCAGCCTTACCCATTGCCAAAGAGGGCGAAAAGTGGCTTTTAATGGATAGGATTTTTAAGTTAGTATAAAGTAAAATGTCCAAATTTTTGAAAAATTTGGACATTTTTATTATTCAAGTTTCCTCCAACAACTCTTGCATAATATCATACTGACTGATTATCCAGATATTCTCTTAACTCTAAAAATCAAATAGACTCGTTGTTAAAGTAAATTAGTAAAAAACTTTATTAAAGACGTGAAAATCTATATCTAAACTAATGATATCTTTCTATTCGTACTAAATCTAAGATATATTTTCAATAAACTTATTACACTAGTTTTTTATTAAAAAATAAAGTAATACTTTAGTATTTTAAATAACCATTACCTTTATAAGAGAAGATTACATCTATTTAAAAGTAATAAGACTATATAATCATAAATGAACGAGAATATTTACAAACACTTAAGAAATATTTTTAAAGAATCAGTTGTTGACGGAGTTAAAGACTTTTTTAACTCATTTCGGAAAATAAAAACGTATTTGTTTGGCTCAATTGGAGCATTTTATTCAACAAAGGACAAATTTGTAAATGACATTGATAATGGATTTACAAACTATGTAAAAGGGTTTCCTGTGATTAAAGCAGCTTTATTCATAACAATTGTTTTAATTTTACTTTTCATATATTATCAAATTAAGCAGTTTTTTATTCAAGCTTGGAGGACGTGGATTTTAATAAAAAGAGAAAGTGTTTATGGCAATGCTATTGTCTTACTTAGTAAAGGATATTCTAAAATTCATAAAAATAGAAATAAGGAAATCCCGTTAGATGAAGTAAAATCTATTCTTGTAGATTTTTGTGACAGAATAAGGGAAATTTATGAATTCAAAACAAAATCTAAATGTTCTGTGTCTATTAAAACAATTATTGACTTAAAAGAGGGTGACAATGGTATAAGTTTTGATACAAGAGTAGTAAATCTATGTAGAGACAGTAATTGTAAAAAAAGATATGATTCTGATTATGACGCAATAGAGCATAAAATAGCCAACAATACTTGTTATCAAAGAATTATAAGTAAGTTCTTTTCTGATAAACATAATGAAATGTATTTTTATGCAACGACCTTATCGCATTACAAGATTATGAAAACTCTAGTTTCTTACTGTATCCAGAATATGACACTTTGGCAAGAGAAAACGAATTTATAAGAAGAAGTAAATGGCCATTAAAATACCGTAGTGAATTGGTTGTTAGCATTACACCTTTGGAAAAAGAAACAAAAACACAATATCCTATTATTGGCTTCCTTTGTGTTGACTGCGAATTGGAAAAAAAAGAAGTTTTTAATTCATATTATGATTTGCCTTTATTGCAAGGTGTTTCTGATGGGCTATACGATTTCATAAAATTTAATCTTTATAAAAAAGAAGTATGACAAATACAATAATAATCAAAAAAGACAAAGGTCAGCCAATAAAACTTAATGCTGAGCAAGTCGAACACAATATTATTTTAACTAAATCAGGAGACAAAGCCTCGGACTCTACGAAAAGAAAAATAATTATTGAGCCTATGGATGTTGAAATATATAAACAGTTTATACAAATTGAAGTGAAACAATCTGTAGGACAACAAATTATTGAATTTATAAAAAGAAAAATTTGAAAGTAAAATTTATAATCAACAGATACCTCTTTCAAATTGATTCCGAAAGACCTAATTCAACATTTTTATTTTTATTTTATTAAATTTCAATATAAGTGGTTGCATTACCATTGTTACCCAAACATTATTCTTTAAGTAGAATCTTTACTAGTGCTAATTCATTTGTAAAAAAATCTAATGAAGATGAAATATTAAAACATTTTCAATAACTACACATATCCTGTACTCTTATCAACAGACAATAATGCTTAGACTTATTGTATCCTTCTATTTAATCGCTATTTTCTGTACAGCATGTACCCAAAATAGTGAACTACAGCAACAGGCGAACGACTCCTCACTTTCGGATAGCCTTGCCAAATAGAACGACCCTAAAAGAGTTTGAATATACAAACCAATCTATTTTACGGAATAGGCAGTTCTGGTATTTTGATGTTTCCATTGTGCATAGAGGAAACACGAAATGCAAATGGTAGGTATCATTTCAGGGAAATATCGCCTAAAGAATATCATCTCAATTATTGAAAATATATCAATAGCATAAATACAGTAATCCTAACTGCTGTCAAGGATAGTGATAAAAATTATAAATTCGACCATTATGATGAGGTATCTACTTTTGAAATTGAATTAGAGGATGGCTATTAAACCGACAGAAGGTTTCACAAATGCTTTTAAAATAAGTTAAAAATATTGTTTAACAGAGACTTGAAAGTAATAAACATTAGGTAAAGTGACTTTTCCAACGACCACGCAAAAGTTGTAAAATTCACGTTATGGACGGTAGAAAATACCTTAAATCTCTTAAGTAAGCTCTACAGAAACATAATAGACTACTCGGAACTTATTCTTATTAACTTAATATTTCTGCCTTATATTACCACTATACTACCATGGAGTAGTTTTCTCCTAATACTGATTCCTATCATTTGCTATTAAATGAATTTTAATTACTATTGCATTTATATCATCAGTTATAAACGACACTCTCATTAACCATGAAAAACAAAATCTTATTCGCATTAGTAATTGTATTAGTATTAATCCAATTTATCCGCCCAGAAAGGAATCTTTCCGACGACCAAACCTATAATATTTCTACTAAATATGTAGTAACAGACGAGGTGAAGGATATTTTAAAGGTAGCCTGCAACGATTGCCATAGTAATAAAACAGCATATCCGTGGTATGCCAATATTCAGCCAGTTGCTTTTTGGCTTAATAATCATGTAGAAGAAGGGAAAGAAGAACTTAATTTTTCAATTTTCACCAAACTTCCCATCGCAGTACAAAACCATAAATTAAAAGAAACGGTTGAACAAATAGAAAAGGGAGAAATGCCTTTACCTTCATATACTTATTTAGGTTTACACAAAGAAGCTCATCTGACAGAAGCGCAAAAGAAAGTACTTATTGATTGGGCAAAAGCTCAGATGGACACGTTAAAGGCTACTTATCCAGCGGATAGTCTTGTATTGAAAAGAAGGAAAAAGCCTGTGACCGATTAATTATGTAAGTTTTACCCATAATTATATAATATGTCTGCTAATACTTTCCCATAATTTTGTGTTATTAAAATATCTCACAAATCATGGAAAGCGAATTAGGTGTTCAACATAGCATAAAAACCTTGGTTATCCCCGTAACGGGGATGACTTGTGCTGCTTGTGCTAGCAGTGTTGA
Source organism: Arcicella sp. GW822-FHT02H01 (assembly GCF_058802005.1). NCBI lineage: Bacteria > Pseudomonadati > Bacteroidota > Cytophagia > Cytophagales > Flectobacillaceae > Arcicella > Arcicella sp. GW822-FHT02H01. The sequence goes on from NZ_JBXANT010000002.1 coordinate 7,101, forward strand.
GAATATCCTTCATAAGCAAAATGGTGTATTAGCATCAAGTGTAAACTTTGCAAGCGAATCGGCTAAAATTCAATTTGATACCAATCTTACTTCTCCAGAATTTTTACAGGGAAAACTCCAAGCTATCGGCTACGGCTTAATTTTAGGAACACCCGAAAAAGCCAAAGAACAACAGGCTATTATTAAACAAAACCATTATAAGACACTCAAACAAAACTTAATCTGGGCGAGTATTCTTACGCTCCCCGTGATAATCATTGGGATGTTTTTGATGGATATGCCTTATGCTAATTGGGTAGAGTTGGTACTTACTACACCTGTTCTTCTCTGGTTTGGGCGACAATTCTTTGTTAATGCGCTTAAACAGACCCGTGCTGGTAGTGCTAATATGGATACGCTTGTGGCTTTAAGTACAGGTATTGCTTTTCTCTTCAGTTTATACAATACGCTGTTCCCTGAATTTTGGCACCATAGAGGTTTGCACGCTCATGTATATTACGAAGCTGCTGCTGTGGTAATTGTATTTATTATGTTGGGGAAATTATTAGAAGAAAATGCCAAAGCCAATACCTCTACCGCCATCAAAAAGTTAATGGGTTTACAGCCTAAAACAGTTTTAATAATTGATAATGGCGTAGAAAAAGAAATACCCATTGCTGACGTACAAGTAAGTGATAGAATTTTGATTCGTCCAGGCGATAAAATACCTGTAGATGGGAAAGTACTTTCAGGAAATTCATTCGTAGATGAAAGCATGATGAGTGGTGAGCCTTTGCCTGTAGAAAAAAGTAAGGGTTCAAAAGTATATTCTGGTACTGTAAATCAGCAAGGTAGTTTCAAGTTCATTGCTGAAAAAGTAGGCGATGAAACTTTCTTAGCGCAGATTATTCAATTGGTACAAGAAGCCCAAGGCAGTAAAGCTCCCGTACAAAAATTAGTCGATAAAATTGCTAGTATTTTCGTCCCTATCGTTTTAGGCATTGCGGTGGTAACTTTTATCGTTTGGATAATTTTCGGAGGAGAAAATGCTTTGACGCATGCTTTATTAACTTCAGTTTCAGTGTTAGTCATTGCCTGTCCCTGTGCTTTAGGCTTGGCTACGCCTACCGCTATTATGGTTGGTGTAGGGAAAGGTGCCGAAAACGGAATTTTGATAAAAGATGCTGAAAGTTTGGAAATTGCCCACAGAGTTAATGCCATTATTTTAGATAAAACAGGCACAATAACCGAAGGCAGACCTTCTGTAAGTGATTTAATATGGGTAAATGAACCTAATAACGAAACTTTTAAAAGTGTTTTACTTTCCCTTGAGAGTCTTTCTACACATCCTTTAGCAGAAGCGGTGACTCACTATTTAAAATCAGAAGGGACAAAACCTTTATCTCTCATTGATTTTGAAAATATAGTCGGCAAAGGAATACAGGCTACATTTGAAACTAAAAAGTATTTTGTCGGTAGTCCAAAATGGATAGAAAGTATCGCAAAAACTATTGATAATGAAGCGGTTATTGCTTTAGAAAAGTCAGGAAAAACGGTAGTTCTTTTTGCAAATGAGGCTCAGGTAATATCCATCATTGCCATAACTGATAAAATTAAAAGTACTTCTGCTGAAGCCATTCAACAATTACAAAAACAAGGCATTGACGTATATATGCTGACAGGTGATAATGCTTTAACAGCAGAAAAAGTAGCAAGCCAAGTAGGTATTACAAATGTACAGGCGGGCTTACTACCCAATGATAAAGCACTGTTTATTAAGCAACTACAAAAAGAAGGCAAAGTAGTGGCGATGGTTGGTGATGGTATCAACGATTCGCAAGCGTTAGCCCAAGCAGATATTAGTATTGCCATGGGCAAAGGCTCGGATATTGCGATGGATGTAGCTAAAATGACTTTAATATCTTCTGATTTATTAAAAATCCCAAATGCCTTAAAGCTTTCTAAGCAAACAGTATCAACTATCCATCAGAATTTGTTCTGGGCATTTATTTATAATTTGATAGGTATTCCATTAGCAGCAGGCGTATTATTCCCATTCAATGGCTTTTTGCTCAATCCAATGATAGCAGGAGCGGCAATGGCTCTCAGTTCAGTTTCAGTAGTAAGTAATAGTATTCGTTTAAAATATAGATGATTAGTATCATCATTAAATCATAATTCAAGATGGCAACTTTAACATTCAAAACCAATATCAATTGTAACAATTGCGTAGCTAAAGTAAAACCTTTTCTCAATCAAGTAGAGAATATAGAAAATTGGCAAGTGGATATCGAAAACCCTGATAAAATCCTTAAAGTATCAGGTGAAGACGAACTGACGAGTCAAGAGGTAATTGAGGCTGTGCAAAAAGCTGGCTTTACAATAAAAGAATAGTAAACTGTTTAACCTTTTACAAAAGTTTATCCTTCATTCCCATGAAGGATAAACAAATACAAGTTATTTAATAATCAAAATCTTAGCATTTTCTAGGCATAATAATTCATGCAGTGCTTTCCCTGGAAAATGAATAAAATCGCCCGCTTGAAAAATATCCGCTACTCCTTCAAGCTTAATCTTCATTTTTCCTGTTTGTACTATTACCAATACATCTGTTGGGTTGCTATGCGATGGCATTTCCTCTCCTTTTTCAAAGGACTTATATATAATTTTTGCCCCTGCTATTTCTTGGAGTACTTGCATTTTTTTCTCAACAAGTGGGTATTATCCTCCTAATAAACTTCCGATTTCCATGACATTATTGCTATTACTAGTAGTGACGATATTTGAATTACTATTAGGGTTTGACTTAAGTCACACCCTAATAGTAATAGGTTATTCTTAACAACCTTGTCTTAATAAATTTGGGTTTTATATGCTAGCTCAATATGTTGAAGCCAATAATAAAACTATGTACTATCGCACTAATCCAGAAAATGGTTACGCCAATTTTGACTGGTTGAGCCGAAAGTATAGGGATAAGTACACTAAAAAAACAAAGTACACATGCTGCTAATTGCCAGTCGCCACCATGATAGGCATTCATACTTACTAAAGTAAGGGGAGTCAGAATATTTGCTTGAATCATCAAAGAAAATCCATTCCAAAGAGCACGATTATTTTCTTGTTGTTCGAAAAAAATAGCACATTGATTTGTTAGAGCATTCATAATTATTTTGTGTTTGATTATGATACAAATTTGCAAGTAGCCTGTCACTCCAGTTTATGACCTAAATCATATTGTAAAAAATAATGCTGAGGATGGAAGGTCAATATCGTTTTACAAACAATGAGTAATTTTATGTTCCATCATTATCTTTGTTTTAAAAATTTTGTATGCGATGATTCCTCCAGCTATTTTAGAAAAATTTGGTGCCATACGTAAAATATTAGTGAAAACGCAAGTGCTTTTTGAAGAAGGAGCTGACGCACATTTCTATTATCAAATTATCAGTGGCGAGATTAAAGTATTGAACTGGTCGGAAGATGGAAAGGAGTTCATTCAAGGTATTTTCTCGGATGGTCAAGGGTTAGGCGAACCTCCCTTATTAGGACGTTTTCCCTACCCTGCTACGGCCATCGCTTCTACGACTACCGAAGTATATAAGTTATCCTATCAGGCAATGATAGCTTTATTAAAAGATAATTTTGATATTCATTTAAAGCTCAGCCATATCCTTTCGAATAGGCTACAATACAAAGCGATGATTATGAAAGATATGAGTACGCAGGATGCTGAGCACCGCATCGTTTCGATGCTTAGTTACTTAAAGAAAAAAGAAGGCATTAAAGGGGTTTTTGAAGTCAATCTGACTCGACAAAATCTGGCAGATTTAACAGGATTAAGGGTAGAAACCGTCATCAGAACGATTAAACTAATGCAAGAGCAAAAAAAATTAAAGATAAAAGGACGAAAAATTTGGTTTGAATAAGTGTGTAAAAGCTTCTATTAAGAGAATGTTTTTACCCATAATTTTAGCGTAAAATAGTCTCAAAAAAGGGCTATTTTATCAAAACTTTCTAAGCCTTATTATTCCCACAAAAAACAATTATTTAAAAAGCGAGTTAAGAAATCAGCATATTTTGTTAAAAAAATCAAGTATATTTAAAAATTAAGTGTCTTTTTTTATTGAAAACGCAATTATTTTGACTGAATGACCACAAAGCTTTTATATAATGAAAAGGAACTGTTAACGCTTGCATCATCTGGAAATGAACAAGCTTTTACGATGCTTTTTCATGCTTATAAAAATAAGTTATATGGCTATTTGTATCGACTGACGGACTCTAACGAGATAACAGAAGATATAATCCAAGAGCTTTTTTTGAAGCTTTGGAAAGATAAAAATGAGCTAATCAATATCGTTCAGTTTGATGCTTATTTATTTAGAATGGCAAAAAATCAAGCCTTGAATGCCTTTAAAAGTATGGCAAGGCAGACTCTTTTGTATGCTGAGTATTTAGATACCCAAAACATTGAGGTGTATTCAACTGATAATATTATTCAATTTGATGAAACACAAAAACTGCTGAAGCAAATTATTGAAAATCTCCCTCCCCAACAAAAAATTATCTTTAAATTAAGTCGTGAGCAACATTTAAAACACGATGAAATTGCAGATATGCTCAATCTGTCCCCCTCTACGGTAAAAAATCACATCATCCAAGCCCTCAATACGATAAAACATAAGCTTAAATATCAAGCAGCTTTCTATCTTTTCTATATGTTTTGGATTGCCATAAAAAAATAATTTAAAAATTATTTAACATCAACTAGTCCTATCCTTTTCCAGAATTGTCTTCTATGTAGTTAACATCAAAAACAGCAGTTTTATTGATGGTTGACTTATCAATATTATAATCTAAAAGGGACAAAATCCCATTGATGTGATATGCCTTCAGAGAGAATCAGTTTTTTAGTTGAAAAATATTTCAGTAATACTTGTACTGAAGCAGAAAAGCATGAGCTAATGAAATGGGCAAATGCGGCTTCTGAAACTGAACTTGAAGAAATTTTGCATAGCTCATGGCAAAACCATGAATCAAATCTGGAGATGCCTACAGAAATGTCTGACAGGATAATGTCTAGGATATTTGCACAAAATCAAGTTGCTGATGAAGACGATGAATATCCAGAGGAAGAAGATAAACCAAACTTTAGTTTTTGGCGTAACAATTACAGCATAGCAGCCTCTATTGCCGTTATTATTTCAGTTGGTTTATTTGCATGGTTTCAATACAACACGGTTGATAAAAGGACTGAAAATAGAATAGTTCAAGTAAAAGAATTTGAAAAAAATGATGTATTGCCCGGTAGCGATAAAGCGATTCTAACCTTTGATGATGGCTCTGAAGTAATATTGGATAATTCAAAAAATGGAAGTCTAGGGAAACAAGGAGAAACCAACATCCTTAAGCCAGAAAAAGGACAGTTAGTATATCAATCTGCCAAAAACGCTATCGCCCAACCAATGTATAATACCGTCACGACTCCAAAAGGTGGACAGTATCAGGTGGTGTTATCAGATGGCACTAAGGTATGGCTGAATGCAGCCTCTAGTCTAAGATTTCCGTTAGTTTTTGCAGGCAATGAACGGAAAGTAGAGATGACTGGCGAGGTATATTTTGAAGTAGCAAAAAATGCGAAAAAGCCATTTAAAGTCATGAGTAATGGGCAAGAAGTTGAAGTATTAGGAACGCACTTTAATATAATGGCTTACCTTAACGAAAAAGCCATTAAGACTACCTTATTAGAAGGTTCAGTAAAAGTTAGTAAAGATGACCATTCAACGATACTAGAGCCTGGTCAACAAGTAAAAGTGGGCTTTAATAATAATATTTTCAGAACGATAAATGATGTTAGTCTGGAAGAAGAACTTGCTTGGAAAAATGGATATTTCCAATTCAACAATGCTAGTTTAGAGGTGATTATGCGTCAGATAGAACGTTGGTACGATGTTGACATTCAATATATTGGTAAAATACCTGATGAACATTTTACTGGTAAACTTCAACGAAATACTAATTTGTCGAACGTATTGAAAATATTATCCATGAGCGAAGTCCAATTTAAGATAGAGGGCAAAAAAATAGTGATAACACCATAGTTTGGGAAGCTTAAAAATACTGAGTATAAATAAAAAATTGTTAAACACATTTCAGTGAAAGTGGCACTCAATCCACAAGCAGGCATTAAATAACGAAAAAGCGAAAACGCGGCAACGTTTTCGCTCTAAATCGGAGTTTGATTAAAATAATTTTTCCAAGTATCTCATTTAACCCCAAAACAAAAGTATGAATCGCAATCCTATTTTCCAAATTAGGCTGGGTTTGCCGTGCAATTCGGCGTCCTGTCGTGGACAACAATTTTCCACTAAATTTTTCAGGGTCATGAAACTAACCTTTATTTTATCATTGACGATATATTTACAGGTAAGCGCTGTTGGATTTTCGCAAAGGTTTAATTTAAACCTTAAAAATACCGCTATCAATAAAGTATTCAAAGAGATTGAAAAACAAAGCGATTATACTTTTTGGTATAAAACAGATTTGTTGTTAAATGCGGATAAGGTATCTATCAACCTTAAAAATGCGAAGCTTGAAGAAGTCCTTGAGAATTGTTTTGCCAATCAACCCCTCGATTATCTAATTGTTGATAAAACAATTGTTATAAAGCCTAAAAAAGTAATTCCCAAATTAGTAGCTCCAGCAGAGTTATTGGTTCAAACTACAAAAGGAAAAGTCATTTCAACCACTGATTCAAAGCCACTTGTAGGTGTAAATATTGCCATTAAAGGAACTAGCAGAGGAACAACTACTGATGCCAACGGAGAGTTTACACTGAATGCTAATCCTAATGAAACCCTCGTATTCTCCTATATTGGTTATAAATCTAAAGAGGTATTGGTGGGTAACCAGACATTTATTTCGGTGAGTTTACAAGAAACATCTACTTCTCTGACAGAAATTGCAGTAGTGGGTTATGGTAAACAGTCACGTAAAAACCTTTCAAGTGCGGTAAGTACGGTTAAAACAGAAGAACTCAACAAAGGAGCGATTACTGACGTAGGTCAATTGTTACAAGGAAAGGTGCCGGGCTTAAATATCACAGCCAGTGGTGACCCTAACAAACCTGCCGCAGTAATTATGCGTGGTGCTTCGACGATTAATAGTGCTCAAAATCCATTTTATGTAATTGATGGTGTTCCGGGGGCTGATATTTCAACGATTGCTCCAGATGATATTGCTTCTATCGATGTCTTAAAAGATGCTGCGGCAACAGCTATTTATGGAAACCGTGCGGCTAATGGCGTAATTATGGTAACGACCAAAAAAGGAAAGGCGGGTCAAATGCAGGTATCATACAGTGCATTTATTGGTATGGAAAAAGTATCTAATAAGTTAGATATGATGACTGCCGACCAATTAAGGGCTTTCTTACAAAAAATCAATGTTGGGTTCGCACCAAGAGATGACCAAAATGCTAATACCGACTGGCAATCTGCTATCCAAAGAAGTTCGGCAACTTCTACTAATCATAACTTATCATTCAACGGAGGAACAGAACATACTACTTATAGTGCTAGTTTGAATTATGTAAAAAAAGAAGGGATTTTATTGAATAGCTCCCTAGAAAGAGTAATTGCACGCTTATCTATCGAACAACTTGCCCTGAAAGATAAATTGAAGTTTAGCTTTTCAATTACTAATTCAACGAGTGATGCGGATGATATTCCCTATCGCAATACTGTTTTGTTACAATCGACTTCTTATTTGCCAGTGTCTCCTATTAAAAATGCTGATGGAACATATTTCGAAAACCCGACCAATACCAACTATTATAATCCAGTAGCGATGATTAATAATAGCCAGATGAATACCAAATACAGTAACCTAATCGGAAGTTTTAAAACACAATTAGAATTGCCTTTCGGATTAACTTATAATCTGGATCTTTCTTACATGAATTCAAACTCTTTACAAGGCTCATATTATAACAAATACTTTACGACTAACTACAACAATATGTACGATAACCCTGATCCGGGGTTAGGCTTTCACTCACAGCAATCTTTTGGTAAAAATGGACAGGCGAGCAGAAGCTCATACCAAAGTACCAACAAGATTTTAGAAACGTATCTGACTTGGAATAAGGAATTTGGTGACCATTCAATCAATGCAGTAATTGGTTATTCTTGGCAAAACAATAAAATTGGCGAAGGCTTTCAGGTAACAACCAGTAATTTACCTGTAGATAATATCAGCTATAATAACTTAGCATTAAGTAATCCTTATGGCGTTTCAGGCTATCAAATCAGCTTTGGACCAGATGGTATTTACCAAGAAACACAGTTAATTTCAGACTTTGCAAGATTTAACTATAACTACAAAAGCAAATACTTATTACAGGGGTCAATCAGAAGAGACGGAAGTTCGGTATTTGGGGTAAATAATCAGTGGGGATATTTTCCTTCTGTAGGTGGTGCTTGGAGAATCAGTCAAGAAAACTTCATGGAAAACCAAACGCTATTGAGTGATTTAAAATTGAGAGCTAGTTATGGCGTAACAGGTAATGCATCTGGTTTTAATGCTTATACCGCTCAGTTTATATCAGGAAGCTTAGGAACATATTATTATAATGGTGCTTTGACAGGTGCTTATGGCCCAACAAAAGCGGCAAATCCGAACTTACAATGGGAGAAAACAGCGACAACTAACATAGGTTTAGACTTCACTACTGCTAATAATAAAATAAGTGGGTCATTAGAATTGTATGATAAAAACACGACGGGCATGATTTACTCTTATACCGTCGACCCAATTTTGGTACCTACAGGAAGTATTGTTGCCAACGGAGGAAGTATCAATAACAAAGGGATTGAGTTAAGTGTAAATGCGAAATTGATTACTAAAGGTAATTTTAACTGGTCGACCAGCATCAACTTAGCACACAATAGCAACGTAATCACAAGTTTATCTAATCCATTGTTCGCTGGTGGAGACTCAATTCTTTTGTCTCGCCCTGAAGGTGGTGGACAGTCGGGTCGTTCATTACAAATCTTGAAAGCTGGTAAGCCACTAGGACAATTCTTTGCCTTAGAATATGCTGGTAAAAATGCCAATGGTGTTTCTCAGTTTGTTTCTGCTGATGGCTCACTTACCACAACGCCAACTGAGGGTAAAGACTATCATTATTTAGGAAGTTCACAGCCAAAATTATTATTGGGTTGGAGCAATACCTTTAAATATAAAAACTTTGATTTGAATGTGTTTTTCAGAGGAGTATTCGGTAATAAAATCTTCAATGCCACTCGTGCAGATTTATTCAGACCTAATACAGCCCAATATGCCAATATCCTTGCTGATGCTGCTAATGAGTCTGCTTCAGACATCAATGCATATTTTTATTCATCTCGTTTCATTGAAGATGGAAGCTTTATCAGATTGGACAATGCTACTTTAGGCTATACGTTCAAAAAGGTAGGCGCTATCAAAAATCTCAGAATATATACATCAGGTAACAACCTATTTGTCATTACGAAATATACAGGAGTTGACCCAGAGGTGAACCAAGGGGGCATTGCTCCAGGGGTAGATTATAATAACTTCTATCCAAAAACTCGTACATTCTTATTAGGTGTAAATGTATCATTCTAATTTTTAACATTTCGAAATCATGAAAAAATCATATATAAATATATTCCTTTCAGTGTTACTAACGAGTATGATGGTTTCCTGCCATGACTTGTACGTTCCTGTAACTACCGAACTTACGCCAGATGTTTTTCCAACTACTCCAGAACAAATTATCTCTGCTTCAGGACCAGCTTATGTAGCCTTGAGAGGGAATTATGGCGTAGAACATTTCTTCCAACAGTCTTTTAGTACAGACGAAGGCATCATGCCTGCAAGAGGCGGAAACTGGTATGACGGAGGACAAAACCAAACGATGCATTATCATACTTGGACACAAGATAATAGCTACCTTAATGGAAACTGGACATGGTTGTCAACAATTATTGGGGTAGCAAACCAGTCGTTATCAATTTTATCTGCGGCGCCATCTGAAAACTCAACAAAGCAAACGAATCTAGCTGAAATGAAAATGGTTAGGGCATTTGCCTATTATCTGATGATGGATAGTTATGGAAATGTGCCTATTGATACAGTTTATGGTGATTTTACTCCCCGTACAAATTCTCCAAGAGTAGAGGTATTTAATTTTATTGAAAAAGAAATTAAAGCGGCTTTACCTTATTTAAGTGAAGTGTCGGGTACAGCTACTTATGGAAGAGCCAATAAATGGACTGCTCATGCTTTGTTAGCAAAGATGTATCTTAATGCAGAATATTATACTGGTACAAAAAGATACGACGATTGTATTGCTGCTTGTGATAAAGTAATTAGTTCAGGTTTGTATGCTATTGAGCCTAGAAGTAGCTATCTAAAAATGTTTTATCCAACAAATGGTCCATCAATGAAAGAATTCATTTTTGCGATACCATACGACCCTGCCGCAGCAAATAGCTTTCCTTTTAGATCGGTAAACATTCATGCTCGTTTTGATGTGCCAAGAAGCGAAACTAAAAAGTTTAGCTTGCCGTTTACACCAGCTGGTGCTGCAAGTACTTTGCCTGAATATTATGCTTTCTTCAACGATGCCAATGATGTTAGAAATGGACAATGGCTTACGGGTTTGCAATATATGAATGATGGAGTAACGCCTATTACAGTATCAACAACCAATATTGGTTACGACCAATTTTATAAAGGCAGTAATCCTTCGGCAGCAGTAACATTTCATGTAAACCTAACTCCTAATATTGTGTTACGTCAGGATGCAGCCTCTTTTGATGTTGGAAATGATGAAATAGCTTGGAACATGGGGTATCGTAATATCAAGTTTTATCCCGATGCTACTTCATTGAATAGAAATCAGAATAATGATATTCCTGTATTCCGTTATTCGGATATTATTTTAATGAAAGCCGAAGCAATTTTGAGAGGTGGAACGGCTACCTTAGGTCATACAGCTCTGTCATTGGTAAATCAGGTAAGAAATGAACGAACTACTTCTTCTGCATTATCAACCATCACGCTTGAAGGACTATATGCTGAAAGAACCCGTGAGTTTGCATGGGAAGGATGGCGTAGAAATGATATGATTCGTTTTGAGAAATTCGAAGGCAAATGGGGTTTCAAAACAGATGCTAACGTTAACCATAGAATTTTCCCTATTCCACGAGTGGCGTTACAACTAAATCCTGCATTGAAACAAAATACAGGTTATTAATCAAGTAGATTGTTTTGACGTTTTTTCTTTATAATATTCACAAACGTATATTATCAATAGTTCGATTGTGAAATGATATTATTACCCAATTTTATTCCTAGTTATGCGCTAACTCCCGCCAGAGCTTAGCGTATAACTTACAAACAGATACTTACTCATGACTAGACTAACACACCAAATTTACTTATTGGTCATTATGGTGATTTTAAGTGGCCATTATGCCACTGCTCAGCTTAATAAACAAGAAGCTTTAGCACTTATTAGCAGGGTTATTCCTAAACAAGCCCATAATTTTGAAGTAAAGTCATTACCAAGTACTGCCCCAAAAGACCTTTTTGAAATAGAAAGCAAGAACCAAAAAATCGTTTTGAGTGGAAACAATGGCGTAGCTGTAGCTTCTGCTCTCTATTATTACTTAACAGAATATTGTCATTGCCAGATTACGTGGAATGGTACAAATCTGGATTTACCAACAACTTTACCCAAGCTTTCCGCTAAAATCACTAAAAAAACACCGTATCAATATCGCTATTACCTCAACTATTGTACTTTCAACTATAGTATGTCTTGGTGGAATTGGGAAAGATGGCAAAAGGAAATAGACTGGATGGCCATGCATGGTATCAATATGCCTTTAGCCATTACGGGCGAAGAATATACTTGGCGAGAAGTATATAATGAAATGGGATTTTCGGATACAGACCTAAAAGATTTCTTCAGTGGTCCTGCTTATTTCTCGTGGTTTTGGATGGGAAATCTTGATGGTTGGGGTGGTCCACTTCCACTCAGTTGGATGAAATCTCATAAAGATTTACAAGTAAAAATCTTAGCAAGAGAACGTGCTTTGGGTATGAAACCAGTTTTGCCTGCTTTTACTGGACACGTACCTTCTGCTTTCAAAAAGAAATATCCACAAGCGAAACTGAAAGCAACCAACTGGACAAACGGTTTTGGAGACACTTATATTCTTGATGCAGAAGACCCTCTTTTTGCAGAACTTGGCAAAAAGTTTATCAAAAAACAAACACAGTTATTTGGTACAAATCATTTGTACTCGGCTGATACTTTTAATGAAAACGAACCTCCGACTGACGAACCAGCTTTTTTATCAAAGCTCACAGCTAAAATCTATGATGGCATGAAGCAAGCTGACCCTGAAGCTATTTGGGTAATGCAGGGATGGTTGTTTTATAGTGATAGAAAATTTTGGAAAGCTCCACAGATAGAAGCTTTATTAAATGCTGTGCCAGACGATAAGATGCTTTTGTTAGACTTGGCTACCGAAATAGAACCTGTTTGGAAAAGAACAAATGCTTTTCATGGTAAGCCTTGGATTTGGAATATGCTCAATAATTTTGGCGGAAACGTTAATCTTTTTGGACGCATGGATGGTGTAGCAAGTGGCCCTGCGGTGGCTTTGAAAGACCCTAATTCGAAAAACTTACAAGGAATAGGGCTAACGATGGAGGCAATAGAACAAAATCCTGTGATTTATGAATTGATGATGCAACATACTTGGCAAGATACGCCCGTTGAGCTAAATGATTGGTTGGTCAAATATGTAAAGAATCGTTATAAAACAGATGATAAAACCTTGGTAGATGCTTGGCAGGTATTAAGACAAACGGCTTATAACGGAAAAGACATCAGAGATGGTGCAGAGTCAATTGTTACAGGTCGCCCTACGTTTGATTCTACTACTATTTGGACAAGGACAAAGCTCAATTATCCTCCGAAAGACTTTTTGAAGGCTTGGGATTTATTTGTACAGGCCTCTAAAAATGGTGTAGATTCAGATGGTTTTCAGTATGACCTTGTAGATATTACACGACAAGTGTTGGCAAACTATGCGCTAGTTTTGCAGAAAAAATGGAAGAATTCTTACAAAGCAAAAGATGAAGCTCAGTTCAAAAAGGATGCTCAGGCATTTATTGATTTGATTGCAGATATGGATGAGCTATTGGCTACCAGAAAAGATTTTATGCTCGGCCCGTGGATTAGTTCAGCTAGAAGTTGGGGAAATACTAGTGAGGAAAAAGCCTTGTATGAACAAAATGCTAGGGATATTATCACGCTCTGGGGTGATGCCAACAGTCCTTTACATGAATATGCTAACCGTCAATGGAGTGGTCTATTGAATGATTTTTATAAGCCAAGATGGCAAATGTTTTTTGTTGAACTAAATCAAGCTTTAGCTACGAAGAAAGAGCCTGATTTAACAAATTTTGGAAATACTATTCGCGAATGGGAATGGAATTGGGTAAAAGCACATAAAGATTATCCTGTTGTACCAAAAGGAAATAGTCATTCATTGGCGTTGAAAATGCATAAAAAATACCGTGATGCCTTAGCAGTAGCTTATCCTTGAGGTAGTCATACATTCTACTACTTACCAAAGCATTCAACAACAAACTACCAAAACTATGAATAACAATCCAAAAAGTATAAGACTCGTTTCCCTAGATGCACTCAGGGGTTTCGATATGTTTTGGATAATGAGTGGCGAACACATTATTCACGCTTTAGCAGAAACAACACATATTCCACTGTTTGAATGGATGTCTGAACAGTTACATCATGCTGCTTGGAATGGGATTACTTTTTATGATATGATTTTCCCGCTTTTTCTTTTCATTGCTGGGGCATCTATGCCCTTTTCGATGCAGAAGAAAGTGAATGAAGCTTCTGTTGAGTCTGCCTATGAATTACCGAATGTAGTAAAAAGATCACTATACGTTGCGATGATAAAACGAACGGTAATATTGATATTTTTAGGCATAATAGTGAACGGACTTTTTAAGTGGAATGGTTACGAACAAACACGCATTGCTAGTGTATTAGGAAGAATTGGCTTGGCTTGGTTTTTTGCAGGAATTATCTACTTGAATAACAATACATTGAAACAAATTTATTGGTTTATTTTTATTCTAGTAAGTTATTGGTTAATCATGAAGTTTGTACCCGTACCGGGTTTTGGTGCAGGTGTACTCACCAAAGAAGGTTCGTTGGAATCGTATATTGATAGAATTTTATTACCAGGACGATTACATAGCAAAGTACATGACCCTGAGGGAATTTTGTCAACCATTCCTGCCATCGGAACGGCAATGTTAGGAGTATTCACAGCAACATTTTTAAAAGCAAAAAATACTTTTTCAGCTTATCAAAAGGTATTAGTGATGGTGACAGGTGCACTTATATTAATAGGCATAGGCCTATTATGGGATTATTCTTTTCCTATTAATAAACGCCTTTGGTCAAGTTCATTTGTATGTTTCGTTGGGGGATGTTCTATCTTACTTTTTACGTTGTTTTATTTGATAATTGACCTCTGGAAATGGCAAAAATGGGCGTTACCTTTCGTTTGGATTGGCTCTAATTCCATTTTGATTTATATGGCATCTGAAGGCATTATCAATTTTGGCTATACTGCTAATTTTTTATTCGGTGGACTCATTTCTTACACGCCTGATATTTGGCAACCTGTCTTTACAGCTTGTGCTATTACAGTTACTCAGATTATACTATTATATATTCTCTTCAAGAAGAAAGTTTTTTTGAAGATATAGATTTTATTACACAAGAATTAAGAAAAATAGACTAATAAAATAGTTCTACACTTAGATTTTTTTCCATAATTAAAGTGATTATCTCTACAATATTTTTGATATATTGGCTGTTACAATGAAACAACTCAATTAAGTATCTATCAAAAATGACAACAGAAATTCTTATCTCTCTCATTACACTTATCGTTCTTGAAATTGTATTAGGTATCGATAATATCATCTTTATTTCTATCCTATCTGATAAACTACCCGTTGATAAACGTAAAAAAGCGCGTTTGGTTGGTTTAAGCTTGGCATTAATTACCCGTTTAATATTGCTTGCAGGGATTAGCTGGATTATGAAACTTGACAAAACGCTTTTTGTAATTTCTGGAATTGATATTTCTGGAAAAGATTTAATCCTGATTGTAGGAGGCTTATTTCTATTGTACAAGAGTAACAAAGAAATCTTTGAAAAAACCGAAGATGAACACGAAGACAAACCCTTTGTTTATACGTCTTTTTCAAAAATTATTGGGCAAATTATTATCCTAGATTTAGTATTTTCTATCGACAGTATCATCACGGCCGTAGGGTTGGTTGATGAACTATGGGTGATGTATGCAGCCGTAATAGTTTCTATTTCAATTATGATGATGGTCGCTGGGACGATTAGCGCCTTTATTAGTAAACATCCATCTTTAAAAATATTAGCCCTTTGCTTCTTGATGATGATTGGCGTTACGTTGATAGCAGAAGGTTTAAACTTCCATATTCCTAAACAATATATCTATTTCTCAATGGCGTTTTCATTCTTGGTAAATGTGATACAGATTAGAAAAAATGCAAAGTAATGATATGCAAAAAGGGCTTGTTTTTAAAAATCAAGCCCTTTTTGTATATCTATTATTTACTTGTCTTTACGCTCAATCTCTCTAAGGTTTTCTAATTTTTTATTTCTAAGAAAGCCCGTAATATCTTCAAAATGTTCTTTTACTCGTTTGTTTCCAAATTCAAACACTTTGGTGGCAAGTCCATCTAAGAAATCCCTATCGTGAGAAATCAAGATGATTGTTCCTTCAAAACTCTTTAAAGCATCTTTTAGAATATCTTTCGTTTTTAAATCCAAGTGGTTAGTAGGTTCATCCAGAATCAAGAGGTTTACAGGCTCTAATAAAAGTTTCACCATTGCCAAACGTGTTTTTTCTCCCCCAGATAATACTCTTACTTTTTTATTGACACTATCGCCCCCAAACATAAAGGCACCGAGAATATCTTTGATTTTAGTACGTACTTCACCTACCGCAATATTATCAATGGTTTGAAAAACGGTTAAATCTTCATCCAATAATGAAGCCTGATTCTGTGCGAAATAGCCAATCATTGAATTATGTCCCAATTTTAAGTCTCCTTCAAAAGGTATTTCGCCCATAATGGCTTTTACCATCGTTGATTTACCTTCACCGTTCTTTCCAACAAAAGCTATTTTCTCTCCTCTTTCAATCGTTATTGAAGTATCTTTAAATACTACATGGTCACCATAACTTTTACTTACATTATCCACAATGACAGGATAATTTCCTGAACGGGGTGCTGGTGGAAACTTAAGATTTAGTGCTGAAGTATCAATTTCGTCTACTTCTACAATCTCAATCTTCTCCAACATTTTTACCCTTGATTGTACCTGTAGTGTTTTCGAATACGTTCCTTTGAAGCGGTCGATAAACTCTTGGGTTTCAGCAATCATTTTTTGCTGGTCATTGAATTGCTTTTGTTGCTGTTCCTGACGCTCTTTTCGGAGTTGTAAATATTGAGAATAATTTACTTTGTAGTCATAAATACGTCCCATTGTCAACTCAATAGTACGGTTGGTAATATTATCCACAAAAGCTCTATCGTGTGAAATAACAATTACAGCTTTGGCATTATTAATTAAGAAATCTTCTAACCACTGAATCGACTCTATGTCCATGTGGTTGGTTGGCTCATCTAGTAATATCAAGTCTGGATTTTGTAATAAGATTTTCGCCAATTCTATTCTCATACGCCATCCCCCACTAAATTCACTAGTTTGACGCGTAAAATCTGAACGTAAAAACCCTAAACCCAACAAAGTTTTTTCTACTTCTGCATCAAAATTAATTTCTTCAATAGAATAATATTTTTCACTCAATTCAGATACTTTTTCGATAATCTGCATATACTCGTCTGATTCATAATCAGTACGTGTTTCTAGTTGAGTATTTAATTCATCTATCTCTGCTTTCATATTCAACACCGTAGAGAAAGCTTTTGAGGTTTCTTCAAAAACAGTGTTTTTATCTTCTGTCAATAAATGCTGAGGTAAATAAGCAATTACTGCATCATTAGGAGCAGATATTTTTCCTTTGGTAGGTTTATCAACACCAGCTATTATTTTTAGGAGGGTAGATTTTCCCGCTCCATTTTTCCCCATCAGGGCTACTTTATCTTTGTCGTTGATGTTGAAAGTGACATCACTAAAAAGAGCTCTTCCACCGAACTCTACCGCTACGTTATCTATTGAAATCATTTTATTTTATTATGAAATACAAAGATAAGGAAAGTTTTTTGAGTGAGGAGTTTTGAATGAGGAGTGATAAATTCTGTTTGTCTGATATAGAGAGGAATCATAACTATTTTCTAATGGAAAAGATAAGCTAAGTAAATGTATTCTTCTAAAATTTTTACCCGCAGATTTTGCAGATTTAAACCGCTGATTTCCTCAGATGTTATTTTCTGCGTAAATCAGCGAAAAAATCTCTGTAAATCTGCGGGTAAAAAAATCATTAAATCATTCTTCCATTTTAGGTTTTGAAGCAGATTTGGCTTGGTTTAGTCGATAACTCAAAGTTAAATTGATTTGTCTTTGTCGAGGTAAAAAATCTCTATTTGAATAAAAATTAATGCCTTCGATAACTGTTCTAATTCGTCGACTATTGAATACATCAAGAATATTCAATGTTAATGTTCCTTTACCTTTTAGTACATCTTTATTCACAGCCAAGTCGGTATAAAATAGGTATCCTCTCCTACCCTGCGGTAATTGTTGCGGTGCTTCATAATTGGCACGTACTTGTAAATCTATGCCACGAGGTAAATTGAATTTGGAAGTTTGTCGGGCAAACCAACTGTAAGTATCGCTCTTATAATTCCCTGAAACATTTGAACCATCAGTTATAGCCCTGAAGAAACTCCAACTCAAATCTAATTTCCACCATTTTTCAAGAGAATAGGTCGTAGCAAACTCAGCCCCAAAAGAGTTTTGTCCAACTAAATTCAAAGGTAAAGTCGTAGAAATACCTGCACTATTTACCGAACGGATGGATTCTATTTTGCCATCAGTTTGTCGGTAATAAACCGATGAAGAAAGTGAGCCCTTTTCAAAATATTTCACATGACCTAATTCAAAGGCATTGGTAAACTCAGGGTTCAAATTAGGGTTTCCACTAAAATAATTTCTTTGGTCAGAGAAAGTAACGAAAGGACTTAAATCATTATACGTTGGTCGTCGAACTCTTCTTGAATATGAAATTTGTAAGGCATTTTCGTTTGGTAGGTTCAAAGTGAAATGTGTACTAGGAAAGAGATTAGCATATTTTCGTGGATTTACCTCATTGGTTTGTTTCAAGGTTGTCGTTACGTTTGTAAGTTCCGCACGTAGCCCTACTTGATATGAAAAGAGTTTGCCTTTATTGCCAATGATACCATAAACAGCCGAAATATTCTCATCATATACAAAATTATTAGTAAGCCCAGGAAGCGACTCAAACCCACCCGTAGCATTTTGCTGGGTTACGGTATAATCATTAGTCATGTCTCTGAAACTAGTTCTTAATCCAGTCTCAACTTTACCTTCCTTACTAATCGGTTGAATATAATCTACTTGTAGTAATATTTGTTTTTCGGCCTCATCATTAAGTGCTTTTTGTAGTTTGGTATTCGCTGGATTCGGTTTGCCATCTGCCCAAAAGCCATTTTGTTTAAATGTTTGGTCAGAACGTTCCCAATAATCTAAATAGCGAACGTCTGCAATTAATTCTTGCCCTTTTTTGTCAAAATTCTTCTTATAGGTTATCGAATATTCTGAATTGGGTTCTGTCTCTGTTTCATCTTGTTGACGATAGGTAAGCGTATGTAACGTTTCCGTTCTATTATTTGAATCATCATAAGTGAAATCTGTAATACGTCTCACATCACTCCTTCTGAATAAATACGAAGCCGTAAAAATATCTTTATCAGTTAAGAAAAAATCTAAGCCCCCTTTTATATTATTGTTCAAACCCTTTACACTTCCGCTATTGGTTTGGTTGAGGGTAAAAATCGTATCATTAGAAAAAACGTTTTGAAATAATTTCCCATTCCCTCTTAAATCACGATACGAAATACCATAATTAATAAAGAAATTCACCTTTCTATGACGGTAATTCACATTGGCTGAAACGCCATAGTTGGCTGGTGTTCCCGATATTAATTCAAAAGAGCCATTAAAACCTTGCTTCTGCTCTTTTTTCAAAATGATATTAATAATACCTGACATACCTTCTGCTTCATAACGAGCCGAAGGATTGGTAATAATTTCAACTCTTTCTATCAAACTCCCTTGTAATTGCTGTAAACCTGCTCCACCTTTAAAACTTACCAAACCCGACGGTTTGCCATCAATCAAAATTCTGACATTATCACTTCCACGCAATTTTACACCACCTTCGGCATCAACTGAAATAGAAGGAATATTGCTAAGAATATCAGAAGCTGACCCTCCAGCATTCGATAAATCTTTGCCCACATTAAATATCTTTTTATCCAAAGCCAATTCCATCGTACTTTTTTCAGCTTGTACTACTACTTCTTCTAAAGTACTGCTCGACGAGCTTAACTGTATCAAGCCTAAATCTATTGTTTTCTTATCTTTTGTTATGCTAAAAACGGGCGACTTAAAGGCTTTATACCCAATAAATTCTACCAAGGCGTAATATGTACCATAAGGATTGGCAATAGAAAATTCGCCAGCATCACTAGCAATATTGCCTCCAACTAGCTTTTGGTCGGCATCATTATAAATCCTTATGGTTGAAAAACTTAATGGGGTAGCCGTTTGGGCATCTTTTACTTGCCCTTTAATGATACCTTGCGTCATTCCAAAAAATGGTAGTAAAGTAAGGAGTATTAGAAAAAAGAGATGTTTTTGAGTTCTTGTAAAATATAACATATTGGATTATTAACGATTCATTGGATAAAAGGATGAGGTAAGTATTATTTACTGTGCAGTAATGGCAAGCAATTTAGAAAAGTATTGAGACTTCTGTGGTGGGAATTGTAGGTAACAAATATTTAGTTCTCACCTAAGTTTTGTTATTTTGCTATCTTTATAAACTTTTTTTAGATTTTATAAGTTTATACATCATACTGTATAAAATCTGATTTTATTTATTGCTCTAAACAAAACGTAGTTTAATATTATCTAACAGTGTTAAATAGTTTATTTTATTAAAATGGCAAGTAAGGACAGGATATTAAGGTTGAAGGAAGAGACCCGAAATAATATATTAGATGCAGCATGCACGATTGTGAAGGAAGAAGGATGGCAAGGGTTAAGTTTGCGTAAAATTGCCGATGCCATAGAATATACCGCTCCAATTATTTATGAATATTTTGCTAATAAAGAAGCTATCCTTCAAGAATTAACTAAGAAAGGATATTTAGTATTGAATAAAGATTTGATTCAAGCAAAGAAAAGTAAAGATAATCCAGCAGAACAATTAGAGGCTATGTGGCTGGCTTACTGGAAGTTTGCCTTTGAAAATAAAGAAATGTATCAGCTAATGTTTGGCGTTGAAATGACAACCTGCCACATGGTAGCTTTTCCAGAAGTACAAACGCCTTATCACCTTTTTACTGAAACGATTTTGGAAGTAATGGGCGATAAAAATCCAGACGAGGATATTATTTGTCAGAAATATTATACTTATTACTCAGTAGTACATGGATTAATTTCAATTAATCTCGTAGGTAATGGTTTGCCAAATGACATTAATCTTCAGATATTGAAAGATGCAATAACGGGTATCACAAGATCTTTAAATTAATTTTTGATAGAATATATGAGCTCAATAAAGGGTATTTATCCTATAAAAGAGTATTTTTATTTAACACTGTTAAATAATTTATTCTCATTAATGAACTAAAAATATTCAATATTGATTTTATATAGTAAGGAGCAATATTTTTTTATATCATCATTTAACAGTGTTAAATTATTTATTCAGCATAGTTAAGCATCGCAAAGCATTTTAGTAGGCCATGTAAAGACAAAAATTTTGAGCAATTACTTAACACTGTTAAATAGTTAATCAATATTAAATATTCTCAAATTTTAAACTAAATAATCCTTATGAATAAACATCCTAAACACAGCAGTAATGTATTTCAAGGTAAATGCACTGCGAACAATCAATTCTAACATTGTTTTTAATTCCATTAAGTCAATCAAGTTTTAACAAATCAAATTAGTCATGAAGAATATATTCTTAAGTGTATTAATCATTTATACATTATCTGCTTGTTCAGAAAAGAAACCTATAGCCCAGACCGTTACCGCTCCTTCATTACCTGTTATCAACATTAACAGTACATCAGCACTAACTAGTTCTGAATATCCAGCTTCCATTCAAGGAGCAGTAAACGTTGAGATTCGCCCACAAATAAGTGGAAATTTAGAAAAAGTATTTGTCGATGAAGGGGTATACGTAAGCAAAGGTCAATCACTTTTTAAAATCAATGATTTACCATTCCGTGCCCAACTAAATAGTGCCATTGCTAGTCTTCATGCCGCAGAGTCGGCTGCAATCAATGCCCAATTAGAAGTAGATAAATTAACTCCACTGGTACAAAACAAAGTTGTTTCTGAATATCAATTAAAAACGGCTCAAGCTAATTATAAAACAGCCTTAGCGAATATTGCCCAAGCCAAAGCCATGGTTAATACTGCTGAAATCAATGTAGGCTATACGTTAATAAAAGCGCCAGTAAGTGGTTTTATCGGAAGACTTCCTAAAAAACAAGGTAGTTTGGTATCATCTGCCGACATTGAAGCCTTGACACAACTTTCGGATGTTCATGAAGTTCATGTGTATTTCTCTTTAGGGGAAAGTGATTTTATCGCTTTTAAATCACAATATGAGGGTTTTTCAATCAGTGATAAAATCAAAAACCTTCCGCCAGTTTCTTTGATATTGCCTGACAATTCTGTGTATTCAGAAAAAGGAAAAATCGATATGGTAGATGGACAATTTGATAAAAATACAGGTGCCATTACTTTGCGAGCCACCTTCCCCAATGCAAAAGGATTGCTCCGTTCGGGTAATACAGGCAAAGTAAATTTGAGCGTTCAGCATGAAAATGCCTTATTGATTCCTCAAGAAGCTACGATCGAAATTCAGGATAAAATATTTGTTTTTACGGTTGATAAAAGCAATAAAGTAACCAAACAGCCCATCACTATTGCTGGGAAAAGTGGTAACAATTATTTAGTGAAAGATGGCATAAAAGACGGGAATAGAATTGTATTCAAAGGTTTCGAAAATTTGCAAGAAGGCACCATCATTGCGCCTGAAAATACTGATAAAGAAGTTGCAAAAAACTAATTCACAAGTTATTCAATATCCATTATGTTTAAGAAATTTATAGACAGGCCAGTATTGGCAACTGTCATATCCATCCTATTGGTAATAGTAGGTGTTTTAGGCCTTGCTAAATTACCATTACAACAATTTCCTGATATTGCTCCGCCAGCGGTACAGGTAATGGCAATGTATCCAGGTGCTAATGCCGAAACAGTATTGCGTTCGGTAGCTCCTTCCCTTGAAGAATCAATCAATGGGGTAGAAAACATGAGTTACATGAGTTCTACCGCCAGTAATGATGGTTCATTAGTCATCACGGTATTCTTTAAATTAGGCACCAATCCTGACCAAGCTGCCGTCAATGTACAAAACCGTGTAGCACAAGCTACTAGTCAGCTCCCTGCTGAAGTTGTACAAGCAGGTATCACTACTGCCAAACAACAAAATAGTTTGATGATGGTAGTTGATATGTATTCTGAAGATGAGAAGACCTACGACCAGACTTTTCTAGCCAACTATGCTCAGATTAATATTATTCCTGAAATTAAAAGGATTCCTGGGGTTGGACAATCATTGATTTTTGGAGGAAATAAAGACTATTCAATGCGTGTGTGGCTCAATCCTGCCCAAATGACTAGCTATAACCTAACACCTAAGGAAGTAATGGCAGCTATTCAGGACAAAAACCTAGAGGCTGCTCCTGGTAAATTTGGGGAAAGTAGCAAGGAGTCTTTTGAATATGTAATTAAATACAAGGGTAAACTCAATAAACCTGCTGAATATGAAAACATCGTAATTCGCTCTAATGCAGACGGTTCGGTATTACGCTTAAAAGATGTTGCCAAAATTGAATTTGGAGCCTATACGTATGGAAACTTTACAAGGGTAAATGGCAAGCAAGGTATCAATATTGCCACCATGCAATTGGCAGGTTCAAATGCCAATGAAATCCAGATTGCCATTGCAAAGTTGATGGAGAAGGCATCAAAAGACTTCCCTAAAGGTGTAAAACATCTTATCTTATACAATACCAAAGATTCTTTAGACCAATCTATCAATCAGGTAATCTCTACGCTGATAGAAGCATTTATCTTGGTGTTTATTGTAGTATTTATTTTCTTACAGGACTTTCGGTCAACGCTTATTCCTGCTATCGCAGTGCCAGTGGCTATTTTAGGGACATTCTTCTTTATGTCGCTTTTTGGTTTCTCTATTAACCTACTTACTTTATTTGCGCTAGTATTAGCGATTGGTATTGTAGTGGATGATGCCATTGTGGTGGTTGAAGCAGTTCATGCTAAAATGGAACATCGACAGCTTTCACCAAAAGTCGCTACTGCTTCGGCCATGAGTGAAATTACGGGAGCGATTATTTCAATTACATTAGTCATGTCGGCCGTATTTTTACCTGTTGGTTTTATGAGTGGCTCAACAGGGGTTTTCTACCGTCAGTTTGCTTTTACCTTGGCTATTGCGATTGTTATTTCCGCCATCAATGCCTTGACATTGAGTCCTGCGTTAGCAGCCTTATTTTTAAAAGCTAATCATTCACACCATACAAACGGTCATGAAAAAACTAGTTTTAAAGAGAAGTTTTTTATCGGTTTTAACAAAGGTTTTGATAAGCTTACTAATAATTATGTGAAAAGTTTATACTTTTTAGTAAGACACAGATGGTTAAGTATTAGCGGATTGGTAGTAGTTATCATAGCGACAGTCGTTATGGTAAAAAGAACTCCGACAGGCTTTATTCCTTCTGAAGACCAAGGATTTATAGCCATATCGCTTTCTATGCCTGCGGGTGCATCTTTAGAAAGAACTACGAATGTAATTCATCAAGCGGAAACCGTATTAGGCAGTATGGAGTCTAAAAAAACATTGATGGGTCTATCGGGCTTTAATATTCTTACTCAATCTTCAAGTCCTTCGTCGGGTGTTGCTTTTGTATTGTTGAAACCTGCTAAAGAAAGAGGAGCCGTAACAGACATTAATGCAATTATGAATGAAGTAAGACAAAAGCTTGGTGGTATCAAAGGAGCTAATTTCTTTGTCTTTACTTTTCCAACTGTCCCAGGTTTTAGCAATGTTGATGGTTTGGATTTAGTACTACAGGACAAAACGGGCGGTAGCCTAGTTAAATTTAGTGAGGTCGGCAATAAATTCCTTGGTGAATTAATGAAACGACCAGAAATCGCTTTTGCGTTTACTGCTTTCAAAGCCGACTATCCACAATACGATATGGAAGTGGATGATGTAAAAGCTGAACAATTAGGCGTAAGCGTAAAGGATATTCTTCAAACAATGCAAGCGTATTTTGGTAGTGCTCAAGCATCAGACTTTAATAGATTTGGGAAATACTACAGGGTAATGGTTCAGGCAGAAAAATCTGCTCGTACAGAAATATCATCAATGGACGGCATTTTTGTAAAGAACAGATTAGGTAACATGGTTCCTATCAATACCTTAGTAAAATTGAAACGTGTTTACGGTCCAGAAACGGCTTCTCGTTATAATCTTTTCAATTCTATTGGTGTAAATGCCATTGCCAAACCAGGTTATAGTTCTGGAGATGCAATTCTGGCAGTAGAAGAAGTTGCGAAACAACACTTACCAACAGGGTATTCTTTTGAATTTTCAGGGATGACCAAAGAAGAACTTTCTTCAGGTGGACAATCTACTGTCATCTTTATGCTTTCGTTATTATTTATCTATTTCTTATTGGCTGCTCAATACGAAAGCTACATCTTACCGTTTGCCGTTATTCTATCCATTCCCACAGGAATATTCGGAGTATTTGTTGCGATTGGTTTGAAAGGAATAGAAAATAATATTTATGTACAAGTAGCCTTGGTTATGTTGATTGGTCTGTTGGCTAAAAATGCGATTCTGATTATAGAGTTCGCCTTACAACGCAGAAAAGCAGGAAAGACGTTAGTTTCTGCATCAATAGAAGCAGCAAAGCTCCGTTTAAGACCTATTATCATGACCTCCCTCGCTTTTGTTGTGGGTTTAATTCCGATGATGGATGCCAAAGGACCTTCGGCACAAGGTAATCACTCTATCAGTATTGGTGCAGCAGGTGGAATGGTCTCTGGCGTAGTCTTAGGCTTGTTTATCATTCCAGTGTTATTTGTAATATTTCAATACTTACACGAAAAAATTTCAAGCAAAAAACCAGAGATTAACTCTATCATTCATGAAGATTTAGTCGCTGCTTATAATTAAGCATACAATGAAAAATCATATAAAAATCTTGTCGATAATGTTATTATCGACAAGTATAATTTCCTGCAAGGTTTCAAAAGATGTTAAAATTCCCGAAGACGCAATTCCTGTTACTTTCAGAGATGTAAGTATTCAAGATAGTACTACTAGCGTGGCAGATTTAAATTGGAGAACATTTTTTACAGAAAATACCTTACAAAAACTAATTGATAGTGCCATTCATCGTAATAATGATTTATTGGTCGCTCAGAAAAATATTGATATCGCTCAATTACAACTAAAGCAGTCTAAGTTTAATAATATTCCTAATCTGAACCTTCAGATTACTTCAAATTCTACCAATCCTTCCAACAATAGTTTGAATGGCATTAGTTTGAATCAGTTTTTGAAAAAGGAACATATCGAAGACTTTACTGCGGCTGCAAGTTTATCTTGGGAAGCAGACATCTGGGGCAAAATTCGTAATCAAACGAAAACCACTCTCGCACAATATGCTCAGTCAGAGGAAGCCAAAAAGGCTTTGCAAACCACTATCGTAGCCGCTGTTTCAAAGGGTTTTTATACTTTGTTGATGTTGGATGCGCAGGTAGAGATTGCTAGAAAAAATCTGGAATTAAGTGATAAAACTTTTTTTATGATTAATCTGCAGTTTGAATCAGGACACGTTTCATTATTAGCCAAACAACAAGCCGAAGCTCAAAGACTAGTGGCTGCACAATTGATTCCTTTGTTAGAACAGAACATCGTTATTCAAGAAAATGCGTTGAGTGTATTAACGGGAGGCTTTCCAAAAGCCGTTGAACGCAAAGTGATGTTGAGTGCGATTGAATCTAAAAATCAACTTTCAGTAGGTGTGCCGTCTGCCTTGGTTGGAAGAAGACCAGATGTAAAAAATGCAGAATTGATATTGCAGGAAGCAAATGCTAAAGTTGGTATCACAAAGGCAAGCTTATATCCGTCACTCACGATTACTGCCACTGGTGGTTTGAATGCCTTTGAAGCAAGTAATTGGTTTTCACTTCCTACTTCACTGTTCGGAGTGGTGGCTGGGGGAATTACCCAACCTTTATTAAATGGCAAAAAATTGAGTACGCAGTATGAAATTGCGAAAGTTCAACGAGAAAAAGCAGTGATTGGTTTCCGTCAATCTGTTTTAGTTGCCACCGAAGAAGTTTCGGATGCGTTGATTAAAATACAAAAAATAGAAGAGCAAAATACCAAGCTTTCATTAAGAGTAAAAACATTACAAGAAGCCATCGGCAATGCAGATATGTTGTTTAAAAGTGGCATGGCTAATTATTTAGAAGTAATTACTGCTCAAAGTAATTTACTACAAAGTGAATTAGAATTGGTTTCATTGAAAAAAGCCAGATTAGAAGCAGATGTAGATTTATATAGGTCGTTAGGTGGTGGTTGGAAATAAGTAGCATTTACGATTTGTATTTAAACAAAACAGCTCAGCCATGTGGCTGAGCTATTTTGTTATTATCTAATAACCAGTATTCTGATACATTTTCACTGGATTTAATTTGTATTCGTCAGCAGGAATTGGGAATAAATAATCCTTCAAACCAAAGTTAGACACTTTAGCCGTTCCATAGTCTGCTTGAGCTTTGCTTTGGATATAGGAAACCAATTCGGTCGCTGTAAAGAAACGAAGTAAATCAAACCAACGATGATGTTCAAACGCTAATTCAACACGACGTTCGTGAAGAATTGCCAATTTTAACGTCGGGAATCTCTTAACGTAATCAGCATCGTTTTTCATTACTTCATACGTTGGCATTTTGGCTCTTTCGCGTACTTGGTTTAAGTATTTAATCGCATTGGCTTCTTCTCCTAAATACATACTTACTTCTGATAACATTAAAATTACATCCGCATACCTGATAATTGGCCAGTCGTTTCCGCCATAGCCGTTGGCCGTAGCTGCCGCACTAGCATCTCTGAATTTAGTAATATACCAATCTTTTACAGTAGCATCATTAGCATATTTGATTGAAAAATCCTTTCGTAAATCATTGGTTTCGTATTCTTTTACTAAATCAAGTTTTACATTTCCACCTACACCGCTACTTGATTTCAACGAATTAATTGTTTCCCCTTTTGCTTGATTATTTGCCGCAATAGATGACGAATATGTTACGTCACCTTGCTTATAAACAATCTGGAAAATGATTTCTGGATTAGTTGATTTTTTATTTACATCAAAAACATCAACATAAGGTATTTCCTTTAAATCCGTAAAGGCTCTCATGTTATAAGCGGCCGATAAATACGTTTTTGCATTGGCTAAATTACTAGCACGGTTAGCTTGGTCTAAAGTGGTAGCCATTGTTAAGTACACCTGCCCCAATAAAGCGTTCGCTGCTGCTTTTGATACTCTTCCTTTACCCGTAAGTGGCTGTTGATTAGGCAATCCACTTGCTACAGCTTCTTTCAAATCTGCAACAATTTGTTCATATACTTTTTCTTTTTTCTCACGGAAAGTATTAGCAACAATCTCTTCAGAATTTAGTTCTTTAGTAACCAAAGGTACATCACCCCATTTTCTTACTAAATGAAAGTAAATCATCGCACGAACAAACTTTACTTCTGCATTATAAATATCTTTATTGGCAACAGTAGTAAAAGTTACTTTATCAATATTTGAAGTAACCTGATTACAACGTACAATTGTTTGATATAACGACAGCCAGTGGCTTTTTAAATACGTGTTACTTGGCAAAATAGAAAAATCATTGAACTGAAAAGGCTCCCCTGCGTTCGACTGATTATCATTTCTACCAGCATCATCCGAACGTTCGTCGGTATAAAGTCCGCTGTTTTCACCAATGTTATTTGAGCTACGAAGCGATTGGTACACACCATTGACTGCTTGAAGCACATCATTTTCTGTACGAAAATAATCAGAAGCCGCTACAGAGTTAGGGTCTGTTTGTAGGACAAAATCATCACTACAACTTGCAAGGGCTGTCGCCATTACAAGTAATACTATTAGTTTCTTTATCATTGTTTTAATATCGTTAAGGTGATTTTCAAGAAAGAATCACAAGAGATTACTTTCCCTTGAAAATCAATTTAGAATGTCAATTTTGCACCTATATTATAAGCTCTCATCAAAGGATATTTTCCGTAATCAACACCAGGTGTAAGGTTCGCTCCGTCGTTATAATCAACTTCTGGGTTATAACCTTTGTATTTAGTAATGGTAAATGCATTATCCACTCCTACATAAATTCTAGCATTCGATACTGATTTTTGTTTTCCTAACCATTGGGTTGGCAAAGTAAATCCTAAGGTAAGGTTAGTACAACGCAAGAAAGAGCCATCTTGTAAATAGAAACTTGAAAGACGAGTACTATTACTTTGTGTACCACCACGAGAAGCACGATATACCGAACCATCTCCAGGTTCTGTTTCTGAACGATAACGATTTGCTACCGAAGCATATTGATTACCAGAACCTTCCATGTTATAAACATAGTAATCTTGTCCATCTAATACTTGGTTACCATAAGACCCATTGAAAGATGAACTTAAATCAAAGTTTTTATAGGTTGCAGATAACGCAAAGCCATAAGTAAATTTGGCGTAAGGCGTACCAATAACCGTTTTATCTAAATCGTTTACTACTCCATCACCATTTACATCTTCAAAATAAATATCCCCTGGCTTTAAAGTATTGCTGGATGCAGTTGAGCGAGCAGGACCTTTGATTTTATACCCTGCTGGGAAAGACTGTGTAGCCGTATTATACACTAAGTTATCAGCCGCTAAATTATCCATGTCCGACTGGCGAACCATTCCTTTTACTTTAAACCCATAAAACATTCCTATTGGCTGTCCTTGCATAGTGATGTGTGTTAAATACGAACGCTCAGCACCATTAGTAATAATCGTGTTAGCACCACCAAGGTCTAATACCTCATTACGGTTAATTGAGATATTACCGCTTAAATTAACTCTTAAATCGCTGTTCTGTATGATACGTGTGTCAATCTGCAAGTCTAACCCTTTATTCTGTACTTTAGAGTTTCTTAGGTTTGTTAACATCGTTGCAGCACCAGAAATCGCAGAAACGGGTTGATTAAACAATAAATCTGATGACTGGCTGATATAATAGTTAGCCATTACAAAAACACGATTATTGAATAAACCGATGTCTGTACCAAAGTTGAACTGAGAAGTAGATTCCCACCCTAAGCGTTGGTCGCGAATCGTATTTGCATAAACAGCAGACTGTATCGTTCCATTGCCAAAAACGACTCCTGTGGGGCTAGACATCGTCTGTAAATAATTATAGTTACCAATATTATTGTTACCACTTAATCCCCAGCTTGCACGTACTTTCACAGAAGTTTGCTCTCCGAATCTATCCGCATAGAATGGTTCTTGAGAAAGATTCCAGCTAGCAGAAACAGAAGGGAAATTACCCCAACGATTCAAAGGACCAAAACGAGAAGAAGCGTCACGTCTAAAAGAAGCCGTTAAGAAATATCTATCTTTATAATTATAAGCAACACGTGCTAAGTAAGAAAGTAAAGTAGCTGTTGATTTACCTGTGTTACTATTCAAGGTAAATAAGGTAGCATCAGCCCCTTTTCCTGTAATCTCTTCAATTCTATCATTCTGAAAACCTTTAGCAGTTACGCTAATTACATCAATATCAAGCTCTTGGGCAGTATAACCAGCCAAAGCATTAATAGTATGATTTCCGAATTTACCATTATAATTCAAGGTAAATTCCGCCAATTTATCCATTTCAGATCTAGTCTGAGCAACAGCGTTAGCAGCAGCAATAGATTGCGGAGACCCTGGCGCATTAGCACCATTACTCAAAGAGGTCGGCAAATAGAATTCATATTTTTCATTATAAGTCTGTAAGCCTACATTTACTTTAGCAAATAAGCTTGGTACAATTTCATACGTAGCATTTCCACTAAAAGTACCACGAACACCTTTACGAGAAATATGGGTTTCGGTTGCCAATGCTACAGGGTTTTCAACCGATTGGTAAGCATACAATGCAGATTTAGCCGCCGCTTCATTTTTCTTTAAGCTACCATCTTCGTTATAAGCAGCAAAAAATGGCATATAAATTAATGCTCCAAGAATAGGACCTTGGTTAAATCGCCCCTCTTGTACCTCTCGGTTTTCATTTGAAGTAACGGCTAAATTTCCAGCTACTCTTAATTTTTTGCTTACTTGTCCGTCAATATTGGCACGGAAATTAATACGTTCCTGCTTGGTACTTTTAATAATACCAGGCTGATTTAGATAACCACCACTGATGGCATAACGTGTTGAACTATTTCCGCCCGAGAAAGATAGATTATGACGTTGTGCTAGCGATGTCTGATAAAGCTCATTTTGCCAATCAGTATCAATCTTTGGTTTAATCAATGTTTGTGTACCAAAATTGTAGAATTCTTCAGGAATACTTACCGAAGAAGCATTTCCGACCTTAGCAACTCTAGTAGCATTATCATCAGAGAACATCGCATCTGACCATACTTTTCCTGAGTTCACGATTAAATCACGATAAGTATTATTATGACCATCAATTAATAATTGTGCAAATTGTTCTGAGTTCAACAAATCTACTTTTTTACTTAACTGATTCAGACCATACTGTACATCATACTGAAACTGACCTGTGCCTTCTTTTCCTCTTTTGGTAGTAATCAGCACTACACCGCCTGAAGCTCTTGAACCATAAATCGCAGCAGAAGCAGCATCTTTTAAAATGTCGATTGACTCGATATCGTTTGGATTGATGAATAAGTCATTTCCTACAGGATAGCCATCTACTACATAAAGGGGGTCAGAACTCGCATTGATTGACCCTACCCCACGGACACGAATTTTGGTGCTTACATACGGTGCACCGCTCACTTGTGATACTTGTACCCCTGCTACTTTCCCTACTAAAGCCTGACCAACAGTTGGCGTACTAAGGTTTAATTCTTTAGCCTTTACGCTAGAAATTGCTCCTGTTACGTCACCTTTACGCACTGTTGAATAACCAATGGCTACTACTTCTTGTAACTCTTGTGAATTCTCGGTCAACTTAACATTGATTACAGCCGATTTTCCAACAAGTATTTCTTTTGATTCGTAGCCTACAAAAGAGAATACCAACGTTGTTCCTTCGTTCGCTGTAATTGAATATTTACCATTAGCATCTGTAACTGTTCCTTTTTTTGCCGTTTTATCAAAAACGTTTACGCCTGGCATCGCTTGCCCTATTTCATTCGTCACGGTTCCTGTTACAGGTACCGTCATTTGTTTTTGCTGTGTAAAAGCATTTGCTTTTACCGCCCCAATTACTTGAGAACCAGCCATTACAATTAACAGCAGGACTCTTAGCCACATCTGCTTTTGTAGTTGTTTTTGCATTTTAAATTGATTATTAATTGGAAACTAGGATTATATTCTTACCATTTTAAACTTGTCAGATGCACATTTGCTTTACGAGAAGAAGTAACAGCTATCCCCTTTTGGAGATTTTTAGTCAACGAAAAGCCTTCTAGCTCATCAGCTTTATCTACATCTATTACTTTTAATACAACTTCATGACCACTTTCTAAAGATTTCTCGAAGTCCAAGAAAGTAAATCTCCAACGACGACCTTCTATTTGATTTTGAATTAATACCAACACCTTTTTTTCGGGTACCCACAGCAAGTTTTGAACAAAAGGGCTACAGGTAAATTTCTTATAAAGGACACCTTCTTCTGAGGTCTTTTTAGCAGATTTCAGCGCTAACGGATTGTATAAACGTACCTCGTTTTTTTTGTTGCCATAATCGGCTGTAGCTACAAACCATTTGTTTTTGTATTGCACATATTCTGGTCGAGTTCCTTGAATACAAGTATCATCATCAATGGTATTTAATAGATTACCATCCAATGTTTTTGTTTTTTGCAAGCCTTCCCAATCCACTAAATAAATTACAGCCTTCCAGAGCGTCCCTTCTGGATTCATTCTAATGCTATTGCCAATAAAAGTTGGCTGGTCTTTATGAAAAGCGATGCCTGTAGGATGATTGATGACATCTTTGCCTGCTAAACTCAATTTTATTTCTTTGCCTGTATAAGCCAGTGAATCATTTTTTAATACATATTCACGAATCATCCCTACTTCACGGTCGCCATAAATAAATGCTTTCTCATTTTGTATGCTGATTCCTTGTCCAGCACCAAGTGAATCTACCGTAAACTCTTTTGATAATGTTAGCTGAATATCTTTAGGCAAAGTTTTGAGTGATAAAAAACAAAAGCTTAAAATGCCAGACAGTATCAGCCCACTCATTTCAATGATGGTTTTCTTTCTTTTCATGATGTGATAGTAATTGTGAGTTAGTGAATTGTGAATGAGTGATTTGTGATTTAGTGATTAAATAAAATGGTACTTTTTAACCCATTCACTCAATCACAACTCAATCAATCACTCATTATTCTATGGGTCAAGGGGTTCTAATGGATTAATTTGTAAGGCTTCGATAAGCGGGTAAAATTCAGCTTCTGTTTCTGACAGACGTTTGCCTTTTCGATAAGGCACATGATTTAATTCTTTTTCGCAACGTTTATCCAAATTCAATTCTTGGATATACATACTTTGTGATTTTGAGGTAGAAGTAATACAAGCTTTATCGAAAGGAATGCCATAACGGAAAATCAAACGAGCTGTATTACGCATATTGGTGGTAGTATGGCGTGCATGAGGCTCTACAATCACGGCATTGGCTGGAACATGGAGCTTCTCAACCATAAACTTTCTCATTTCTATGGCTTCGTTATAAGGAGTTTTATAAGGGTGAACATTACCCCCAGAAACGACAATCAAGGGTGCTAATCCTTCAAAATAACGCAAAGCCGCTACTCTACAACGCAACATTCCCTCAGCACTCAAAGCAACTTTGGGTTCTTCGGGGCCTGCGCCAGGTACTAGAATTAATGCATATTGATACGCTTTCCAGTTAATTGTCTTGATACGCTCATCTGCTAATTTATTTACCGTAGAAGCCATTGGTTCATAATCTGCCACTTGCTCACGTCCATTAATTTCTAAAGCAAGTAAAGCGGCTGTTAAAGAAGGCTCGAAAAACAAACTTGCTTTTTTACTTTCTTCTTGAACAGTTGTGTGGAAATCGCCAACTAATTGAGGATAGCTTTTATGGCTAATCTTAAAACTGATAGAATCAATCGCTGGATAGTTTGGCTTTTGTCCTTCTACGTAAACTCCAATTGTAAAATTGATGCCATGTGCATCTTGCTCCCACGCCTTAATAAGTTGTTCTTTAGCAGAAAGCTTTTGTGATAAAATATAAGTACCCGAAGGAATTAAATGATTGAACACCAACTTCCCCAAAGCGTTATTATCATTATACAATACGCCTAAACGGTTACTAACTTCCTGAATATCAGCTTCACTTAATTTCATACTTTCGCTCAAGCAAAGGAATTTATTTTGGCATTGCTTAGAAGCTTCACTCAAAGCATTTAGCTTTTGCTGAGCGATTTTCTGTAAAGTAGCATCATTACTCAACAATTGTTTTACCTCAGGAAGATTTTGGAAAAGTGTTAAGAGGTAATAATTTTTTGATTGAACAAAGCTTTTTCCATGCATCAACGTATAATTTGCTTGCGCATTTTGGGCTTTTAATGCATGAACGCTACAAAATAATAGTCCAAAAAAGACTAAACTGTATATTTTTTTCATCAATTTGATATTTATATAAATAAGTATTTCTTCCGAAAAAGAGACTACTTATTTAAGTTTTAGATAATAGTATTATTAATGAAGTTGTCTTCTGCAAGGCATACTGTTTAAAGCGTTGCACACTTAACGTCGGAAGGTGTTATTGAAAAATGTCATCTTTCTGGAGCACTTTTATGTTACAAAAGTACATTGGCTGTTTAACCTGAAAATAATTATAATAATATCTGTTTGTTAATAAAAATATAATTTTTGAATCATTTTATGATTAATTTGCACTAATTAATGTATCTGTACAAATCCTTCGTATTCAAGTGGTTAGTAATGACTTTTTTTAAAAATATTTAGAAAATTTGCAATGTTAATGGTGCATTTGTTGTTAATATAAAAAACAAAACTCAAGGAAATTATCAATATGACATTCACTTTTCAAGTAATTGCTCTTCTGCTAAACCTTTGTTTAGCAACTCCTTCAGAGCACAAAGCGAAAGCTATCGCAGTAGTAGATGAAACCCAAACCCTATATCTTGATTGCCAGCTTAATGGTGTTGTTAGCTACAATGCTTTTAAAGAATCCGTTGAAGGCGTCCATACTTTTCACCCTTCAAAACCCATCGTTACCATTGTAGATTTTTCTCTACCATCCAATGTGGAACGCTTTTTTGTGATTGACTTAGCAAAAAAGAAATTACTTTTTTCTTCCTTAGTAGCACACGGGAAAAAATCAGGTGATAACATTGCTCATTTATTTTCAAATAAAATAGACTCCCATCAAAGTAGTTTAGGCTTTTATTTGGTTGGCAGTAGAATTACTAGTCCAAAACATGGTATGGCATTGTTATTACATGGTTTACAAAAAGGAATCAACGATAATGCACGAAGAAGAGAAATTATTATTCATGGAGCATCGTACGTAAGTCCTTCATTTGTTCATCAATTTGGTCGTCTGGGACGAAGCTTCGGCTGTCCAGCATTGCCAAACGATTTAATCCCTAAGGTGGTGCCAGTATTGGCAAATGGAAGTTTACTATACATACATAGTTAACAAGTTTGTTCATATTTATAAATAGTAGATTGCTAACTGGTTAGCAATCTACTATTCATCAACCTCTAATCTTATACTCCTATGCAAAAAACTAAAATTACATATCTGTTATTTTTAGTCTTGTTTGGTACTTTATTATTCCTTGTCATAATGGAAGGATGTAATAAAAGAAAAAAGAAAAATAGAGGTCTTCTACCAGATTCAAGCATTTACCAGTCACAGAACTATAATGATTTATTATTAGATTCTGCTTCCATTACAGCATTCCTCAAAACATTTTCTGTATCAGATACCATCAAAGAGGAGATTAATGAATTTTATGCACGACGTAATTACCAATTAGCATGGATTAATAATAACGGCTTGTCGCATTCAGTCTCTACCTTTTATAATCAATTACAGAATTACCAAAAAGATTTTGCGGATAATAGTCTTGATAACAGACAGATGGAAGAGCTAATATTGGCCTTTCAAGCTGATGAAAAAGCGTTCCTTGCTCAGAAAAATCAAGTCCAACAGCTAGAGTTATTACTAACGTCCACTTTTTTTAGGTTTGCCGAAAAGGCTTATGGAGGTATCAATAAAAGTCCATACGACCTTGAATGGTTTATCCCTAGAAAAAAGAAAAACTATCAAGTATTGCTTGACTCATTGGTTTCGCTTGCTAAAGGTGAAACAATTCAAGAACCTGTGAATCAATATTATTTACGTTTGAAAGATAAACTTAAACAATATAGGGTAATTCAAAAAAATGGTGGTTGGAAAAGCGTCGTTACTAACAAAAAGAAAATAGCGGTAGGTGATAGTGACTCTTGTGTTGTAAATATCAAAGAGCATTTATTTCTGACAGGCGACTTAAGAGCAAATGATAAAACCACATTATATACGGATTCCTTGGCGTATGCTGTAAAAAGATTTCAGCGCAGAATGGGATTGCCGATAACAGCCAAAGCAGACCTTGCTACCATTAAAGAACTCAACCAAAGCATTGATGTTAGAATCAGACAAATCATGATTAATATGGAACGCCTAAGATGGGTGCCTGTAGAAATTGAAAGTGATAATTTGTTGATTAATATTCCAGAATATAAACTCCATGTTATTGAAAAAGGCAAACAAGTTTGGGAGATGAATGTCGTGGTAGGTAAAACAGCTAGCCAAACCAGTATTTTTAAAGGTAATTTATCCCAAATTGTATTAAATCCTTATTGGGGGGTCCCGACTAGCATCGTTCGTAATGAAATCTTGCCTAAGTTAAAGCAAAATACCTCGTATTTATCCAGAAATCATATAGAAGTACTTTCTGGCAATAAGGTAGTTAATCCCAATTCAATCAATTGGCGAAGTTATGAAGGAAACGTTCCTTTTAATTTCAGACAACTACCTGGAGATGATAATGCCCTTGGTAAAATAAAATTTTTATTCCCTAACAATTTTAATATCTATTTGCATGATACTCCTTCAAAAGGATTATTCAATCAACCTAAAAGAGCGTTTAGCCATGGTTGTATTCGTGTATCACAGCCGAATAGATTAGCTCTTTATTTATTAAGAAATGATAAGGCTTGGAATAAAGAGAGAGTGGATAAGATATTGAAAACCGATAAGGAATATGGTATTAAAGTCAGCCCGATGGTTCCTGTTTATATTGTTTACTTTACTTCGTGGGTAGATAATACTGGACAAATCAATTTTAGAAAAGATTTGTATGGCTTGGATGCCAAGCTTTCAAAAGAAATTTTTGGAGATAGTTAGCAAACAAAATTCCTTAAAATATTTTAAGGAATTTTGTTTTTTTATCCCTGTTCATTCTCTACACTTTTCTTTCGCCAGTAATTAGCTAAAATTGAGCCTGATATATTCATCCACGGACTAAAAACGGCTGCTGGCAAGCCAACAGTGCCAAGTTTGCCCATACCACCAGCTAAGCCAGAGGCCATTCCACCATTTTGTAAACCTACTTCAAAAGCAATTGTCCTTGATGAATTCTTATCTAAGCCAAACAAGCGACTCAGCCAATAGCCAAAGAAATACCCAGAAGCATTATGAATCACGGAACTGATAAAAAGTAAGATTCCTACTTTCATCAGGTTTTCTCTCCCTGCTGCCGTAGTTACTGTCGTAAAATAAATAATGCCAAACATAGAAATATAAGGCATTATGGTATCAAGCTTTGGAAAATAATTAGCCGCTTGATGATACAAGACTCCGACTAATATCGCCGCCAACAAGAAACTTAGCACTTCTAAAGATTGAAGAATTTCAGGAGAAAACTGTGAGGATACTAAAAAATGCCATAGTCCAAAGGGTAAAGCAATTAACCAAAGTGAGGCAATTACCACAAGGATATTTACATTTTTCTTCCCTTGAGGTGAAGCCGTTTTTAAGTAATCATGTAATAAAGCCGCACTGATAGGGACAATAACGATTTTGATGATTTCCATCATCATATTGATAAAATGAATTTCTATTAGAGTTCCTGCTAATAGTTTCATAATTAAGGGCGTCAAAAACGGAGCAGCCAAAGTTGCCATTGCCGTTACTACCACTGACAAAACCAAATTTGCTTTGGCTAAATAAACCATCACATTGGATGCTAACCCACTTGAACATGACCCAATTAAAATAATTCCAGCAGCAATTTCTGGTTCAAAGTCAAAGACCTTAGTAAGTAACCAACCCATAAAGGGCATAATGGAAAAATGACAAAGTAAACCAATCGCCACGCCTTTGCCAGTAGAAGCCAATCCAGAAAAATCACGAATACTCATCTGAATGCCCATGCCAAACATTACAAATTGAATGATGATAAGTATAAGCCATTTGTTTCTTAAATCTATTGTTCCCCAATTTGTAAAGGCAGCAGGATAAACCATACCCGCTACTACTGCGACAATAATCCATGCCGTGTACTGATAATTTTTCAAAGCGGAAATGCTTCCCATTCCTAGTGTAAAACATAGCACAGCCACTACAAGGGCTACTTTGCTGATTGCTGAATTTTCTTGTATAAACGTATATACCAAAACCAACAGAGCAATGGCACTGATTCCTAAAAGAAATTGCTGGATATTTTTCATTATCAAAGGATATTGGCAAGGTGTTGAACAGCAATGATTGGACTTGCCAAGATGGGCACTTTTTTGTCTGCTTCGTCCAAAGTGTCTACAACCCTTGCCATTGAAGCTTGCGCTAGCAAAATAACATCTACTTGCGTAACTAACTCTTTCAAGGCTTTCGCAACAATCTCGTCGTGCTTTGTTGCATCTCCGCTCATCAATGCTTCAAAAGCTCCTTCACATAATATTGAAACTAATTCTATTTCCTTTCCTGCTTTTTGAGCACGACGCACTACTAAATCACTAGTTGGCCCTAATGTAGTTGGTAACGTAGCTATTACGCCTATTTTCTTCCCAGTTTGAACCGCCAAATCAGCCATTGGTTGGTCAACTCTCAATACTGGAATACCCGTCAAGGCAGCAGAAGCTTCAACCGCAGAACCAATGGAAGAACAAGTAACCATGATAAAATCTGCCCCTGATGCTTCAGCCGAACCTACATAGTCGACCACTCTCCTAGCAACATCTGGTCTGAGTTCCCCATGTTTAATCACATTTTTAATTAAGCTATCATCTACAATATTAAATACCTGAATATCGGGCAAGTATTCATTACAAAGTTGTTGAAAAATAGGCACTAAGGTTGCCGAAGTATGAATAAGACTTAATGTTTTTGTTTGCATTTTTATATTATTTTATAATTAGCTATTCATGATAATTTACCCTCTAACAAAATACCGAAGTATCGTTCATCACCTACTTGCCCTCCCTTAAAGTTGACTTCTATATCATTAATCAAAGGATTTGTAGAACGAGCTTTGCATAAGGGTGCTCCCGCGACTAAAGGAGCAATCATTTCTACCGCTTCTATTTCCATGGCTCTGGCTGCGTAGCTAGAAGTATCTCCTCCTGCAACTACTACTCTCCTGACATTAGTAGATTCCACTACTTTTTTGGCAATTAAGCCTAAGGCTTTCCCTAATTTTTCTGAAGACAATGTTGTAATTATATTCTCTTTACTTCCATTCGTATGCACAATAAGATGTTGTCCTTGTTGAGCGACATCTATTGCTCTTTTAATATATTCTTCAATTCGTAAAGCATCGATTTCACCATTACAAATGGACTGAGCATCAATGATAATCTCTTTAAACCCATGTTCTAAAGCCCAAGAAATTTGTCTGGATGTAACAGGCGAACAACTTCCTGCAATTACTAATAGTGGGTCAGCTTTTTCTAATGCCTGCCATGAAGTAACAGCTTTCAACGTTTGAGTTTCATTCCAATACTTACCCAAAGCCATTTCTACGCCAGAAGAACCTACTGAAAATAACGGCTGTTCTTTATCAGCTAATTCATCTATTAGTCGACCGATATTCAAAAATTGGTCTTCATACATGGCATCAATCAATACCACCTTGGCTTCTTGATCTATCAGTTTTGCTAAACTTTCTGATAGTTCTTGAAAAGGTTTAGCTACTTGAAGAATATCCAACAATCCTATTTTTTTGTCAGTCTGCTTGGCTAAATGTAACCTCAAATCGCTTTCGTCAGCAGGCGTTACAGGGTGTTTGATCATAGCAGGGTGACGGTCGAGTCTGTAAATTTGCCCAGTACTACCAATGCCCATTCTAGCAAATAAATTACCAAAAGCACAATATCGCCCTAATGAGGGTGCCGCTACTAATAACGGCACACAGGTATTTTGTAAAACGACTATTCCTACGTCAATGGCTTTACCAATGCTTCCCGTTTCAGGAGAGGAATCAAACGTAGAACAAACTTTATAATGTACGTGCTTTACTCCTAATTGCTTTAAGGCAGAAAATGTTGGTAAAAGGGTTGCTTCCATTTGGCTAGGCGACATAGACCGCGACAATCCCGCCACGCCGATAGCATTCAAATCAGTATAAGCGGCTAATTGAGTAGCTGTTGGCGCATCAATAAATAGTGCCGTTTTTGCTCCTGCTTTACTCA
Organism: Arcicella sp. GW822-FHT02H01; assembly: GCF_058802005.1. Classification (NCBI taxonomy): domain Bacteria; kingdom Pseudomonadati; phylum Bacteroidota; class Cytophagia; order Cytophagales; family Flectobacillaceae; genus Arcicella; species Arcicella sp. GW822-FHT02H01. Next base: position 47,590 of record NZ_JBXANT010000002.1, read on the forward strand.
AAAATTCTAGTGCATCAGTCGAGCCTGTAAAGTCATCACCGTAATATGCTAAAAGTAAATTATGATTGACCATCTTATTTTGTACCAAATTTTTCTACTGATTTAGCAAATTCGGGATATATTTTAGCCGCATCTTTAATCCCTAAACCATCTACTGCGGCTTGCCAAGCTTGTTGTAGTGCTGTTACACCAGCAGCTGGTCCCATAGGGTGAGCTAAAATGCCACCGCCCGCCATGTATAGCAAATCGGTAGTTTGTGTACGACGATAAGTTTCTGAAGCTTGTCCACCCCATTGTCCAGACGAAACTACTGGTAAAACAGAATATCCTCCTAACAAAGGTTTTAAACAAGCTTTTATCGATTGGACAACTGAATCATCGCTCTCCCAAAATTTATTCTGAATCCCATTTACATGCAGTTGGTCAACGCCAGCCAAACGCCAAAGCTTTTGATAGGCAGTAAAGTCTATTCCTAACAATGGATGTCTGGTCAGCATTCCCCAACCATTTCTATGTCCATGAATCGCCAAAGCACCTTGGTCGCATATCTTTTTAGTTCCTGCTAAGCCCACGCTGTTGATGCTAATCATCGCACAGGTTCCTCCTGCATTGACTACTTTTTCATAGCGTGCTAGCATTTCATCTATTTCTCCACTGATATTGAAAGCGTACATAATTTTCTTGCCCGTTTTATCAGCGTGCTTGTTGATTACTTTCATTACCTCGTCAACTCGTTCATTAAAAGGCGAATTGGCTGTTGAAGAAAGCAATTCATCATCTTTGATAAAATCAATACCCGCATCGGCGAGGCTTTCTACTAAAGTTGCCGTTTGCTGAGGCGTCAAGCCAATACTAGGCTTAATGATGGTTCCAATTAATGGGCGATTTTGAACCCCAGTCAATTTTCTACAGCCTTCTATGCCAAATTTAGGTCCTGAAAAGTGGGTAGCATAACTTGCTGGAATATCAATATCCATCAGTTTCAACCCTGTAAATTGGCGAATCTCGTATAAATTACCTTGTAATGACGAAATCAATACGGGAAGGTTATACCGAAAATTTTCTATCGACCAAGAAACCTTAACGATAGCACGATGATATTGATTAGTGGTACTTTCAGCCCCAGGAATAGCAGGCGTAGAAACCGTTTCTAAAAACTCAACAGATTCTACCCTTGCAGCAAATCTTTGTTTTAATTCTTCGGTTTCACCCGGTACTGCTGTAAAAGTGCCAGACGATTGTTCGCCTGCTAACACTGCAGCGGCGGCTTCTGGTGCAAAAGGTGTTTCTATAAAATATGTTGCCGTTATTCTTTCCATAAAAATTTTATCTACTTATTGGAATCCATACTTCCATTTCAGAATGCCCACGGTTACTCCAAGCATAATAGGGGATTAAGCGTACCTTGGCTGAAACGGGAACTTGTTCAGAAACTTCTCTGTATAATTTATTAGTCCACGTATCTGAACCATCAATAATTTTAGCTTCACCTTCTAATGCGGTGATTGGGCTATTTTCAATCATCATTGAGGTTGTTTTCCATTTGCTTTTCGGTGAAATGGCAAGGGTATTTAACTTTAATTGACTGTTATCAACTGACTCTAAACAATATACAATTGGCCCTCTTTTTACTGCCACTTGGTTTCTAATTTCTTCTGCCAATGGATTAGCTTCAATTAATTTTACCGTCATCGGTAAAACAATTTCTATCTTATCAGCAACTGCCCATTTTCTATTCACTTCAACATAACTTCCTACTTCAATTTTTCCTGTAAAAGGCTTTCCATTAATCTTAATCGTCGCACCTTTGCTCCATTCTGGAATTCTTACGAAAACTGAAAAGGCATTTTGTGGCACTTCTTTCAAGGATATATTAATATTTCCATCCCAAGGATAATTAGTCTCTTGTGTCAGGCTAATTTTTGAACCATTTTTCAAAGAAGTAGAAAGTGTATTCGCACCATACAGATTCAACCATAATCCTTTTTCAGAGACACTGTAGGCATAGTTATTTATTTGAGCAATAGTTCTTACCGTATTTGGTGGACAGCAGTTTGACTTACTGATATATTTTTGTCTACCACCCATCCAACGCAATTGATAAGGATAAGCATCTGAGGCACTTAAAGGATTGGTATAAAAAAACTTATCTCCATCTAGACTAATACCCGACAAAATACTATTATACAAAGCCAACTCCATTACATCAGCATACTTGGCTTCGCTCGTAATTTGAAGCATTCGCCAATTCCATAATAAATTTCCAATGTTGGCACAAGTTTCATTGTGTGCTGAATGGTTGGGTAATTGATACGATTTGCCATAAGATTGGTGTACTTTCTGCACTGTATCAGGCTTATAAGATGTCCCCTCTGGCGAAACACCATCGTATAAAGCACCACAGCCACCCGTAATATACATTTTATGGTTAATAACATCGTCCCACATCAAATCTAAGGTTGATAATAAAGTACTATCTCCTGTTTCTGCAAAAATATCAGCCGCTCCTGCAAACAAATAATTCGCTCTTACCGCATGTCCAACTACTTTTTTCATTTGTCTGAACGGTACTCTGTCTGAGTTGTCGTCAGTTCCTTCCGAAAGTCCACGGATATTAATAAGCTTTTTAGCAAGCGTTAAATATTTTTGCTCACCTGTAGTTCTGTACATTTCAATAATCCCCATATAATGCGAAGGACAAATGGCATTTCTTGCTTGTTCAGGACTAGCATTATTATAAAACCCAATTAAAAAGTCTGTCGCTTTTTTGGCAATATTTAATAAAGTTGTTTTGCCTGTTACCCTATAATGTACACAAGCGGCAGTCATTAAATGTCCGAAATTGTAGGCTTCAAAGCTCAGTTTGTCATCAAACATCTTTTGCTCCCCTGTTTTCTTTTGTTGAATAATCGCCTTAGTGTAAATATATCCATCTGGCATTTGGGCTTTACCAATCACCTCAATGGCGTGATCCATCAACTCATCCAATTTCTTATCTTTCGTTGTGGCATACATGCTGGCTACTGCTTCAAGTGTTTTATAAAAATCACCGTCATGAAACGATGGTCCTTTAAAAACGCCATTCTCTAGCCCTGCGGCTATTTCAAAGTTTTTGAAAGAATGACTTAGGTTAGCATCCGTATAATTTTTCCATAAAGTTGGCACCATAGCCGAACGACAAACGGCAAAGCGATCTGCCCAAAAACCAGAAGTCCACGTTACATCGCCAAAATCAATGCTTTGTAATTTAGCATTTGGACTTTTAGAGGTATTCACTAATCCTTTGTTTTGTGCTTGCAAATGATAGAAAGAAATCATCACTATGAGTAATGTTCCTACTTTCTTGATTATTCTGTTCATATTTCTTTAATCATTGAAAATTTCTCAACTAAAACCTCAGGTCTTTTGCTTTTAATCCTACCGATTCCTTTACAGCATTAAATGGCATGATGAAAAACGTATATTGATAAGGATTTGCCTTTATTTGATACTGCTCTAAAGGTGCTGCCACATCACTCCAACTATCATTCCCTCCTACGCCCATTTGTATTAAATCTATGTTCAGGTTGATAAAACCAGCATCATTTAAGTTAAAAGTATGCTTAGCTGTTTCGATATTTTGGTCAGTATAAGGTCTGGCACTCATGCTTAACAAACTATCCGCTACCACTAATAATCCTTCTTGCTTTTTGTTTGCTAAATACATCCAGCGAACATCTGTTCTATTGCCATTCTCTTGAGGAACGGCATAAGGCTCCATAAAATCTTGAATATTTTGCTGATAAATCCCTACATCAAACCCGTAACGACGGTCAATATAATTTTCTAATGCTCCTCTGCCATACCATGTTATGTTTTCAAAAGTTCTTTCAATCCCACACTGCATCCCGATTTTAGGAATGTTAGGTAACGCAGGAGACGCTTTAAAGTCATAATTTACTTTTACAACGCCATCGCCATTAATCGTATAATTTACTTGGACAGAGGCACTATCATTTACTAAGGTATAGTAGCTAGTAATTATGACAGCGTTTTTAGAACTCATCTTCACGGTACAGCTTTTTGTTTTTAATGCTACATTATACCATTGTTTTAACTTGCGTTGAGCCTTCCAACCACGACGGTCGTTATCAGTCAGTGGACGACTAAATTTTGGTAATAATGGCGTAAAAATCTGTTCTTTGCCTTTGAATAAATAGGATGCTAAAGCGCCATTTTTCTTATCAATTTTGATTTGAAAACTTTTTCCAATCAATAAAAAAGCATTATCTGTTTCTTGTAAATCGACAGTTGCAATGGTTTTCTTCTCTGATTGATGTGCAATTAATTCAGTTAAGGCAAATTGGTTAGAAGCTACTTCAAAACCTTTGTCTGCCCATGCTTCTTTTTTGGATAAGGTAATGTGTAATGTTGCAAAGTATTCTGTGTTTGCCTTGAATTTAGGTAAATACAGTAGGATATTAACCAGTGTATCACTTCCTGCTGAAACGTTCATTTTAGGCAATTCTTTGGTAAAAAGCACTTTGCCATCTTCCATTACTGATAATAAAACCGTATAATCACTCAAAGATTTAGTAGCATGGCGGTTTGTTATTTTTATAATTCCTTTCTCCGCATTTTCTAATACCGATTCCACGCCTTGGAATACTCTTTTACATTCATACATCGCTGCTTTAGGTCTGCCATCTGAAGCAACAACACCTTTAATAGTAAAATTATCGAAGTATTTTTCTCCAAAGTCTCCCCCATAAGCATAAAACTCTTTGCCAGTAGCCGAGTCTTTTTTCAATAATCCTTGGTCTTTAAATTCCCAGATACATCCTCCTATTACTCTTTTCGTTTTACGGAACAAGTCCCAGAACTCCTTTAAATTTCCCGCACTATTTCCCATCGCATGGGCATACTCACAAAAGAAAATAGGCCTAGTATCACCATTTGGCTGATTTGCCAATAATTCAGGCGTGTACATAGCTGGGTACATTCTACTGACAATATCTACATAATATTGGTCTAACGGATTCTGGATACGATGCGAATGGTCATTAGGTTTTAAATATTTCGGGTCTTTATTGTCCATATATCCTTCCATATTGGGGCTTCCCATGGCTGGTTCATAATGTACAGGACGAGTAATGTCAAAATCATGTATCCAAGCAGCCATTGCAGCATGATTTGGTCCGCGACCAGCTTCATTTCCCAAACTCCAAAATATAATAGATGGGTGATTTTTATCTCGTAAAGCCATCCTGCTACTTCGTTCCAAATATGCTCCAGTCCAAGCAGCGTCATTGCTTAGTTTTGAGCCTAGTCCATGCGTTTCGAGATTGGCTTCGTCAATAACCATAATACCATATTCATCACACAAATCATATAAATACGGGTCGCTTGGATAATGACTGGCACGAATACAGTTAAAATTGAAACGTTTAATCGTAAGAATATCCTGTAGAATATCTTCTCTGGATAATGCCTTCCCTTTTGTAGCATGATGGTCTGGGCGATTAACGCCATACAAATACGTTACCTTTCCATTAATTAATAATTTGCTATTTTCATTTGAAAATTCAATTGAGCGAAAGCCTAGTTTACAGCTTTTAGCTTCTAGCACCCGTCCCAAACTATCTTCTAAAGAAAGCACTAACGTATATAAATTAGGGATTTCATCACTCCACTTTTCAGGGTTTTTAACCTTGCTTTCTAACACGCCAAATTTAGCATTATCTAATCGTGGATAGATTTCGTTGATGATAGATTCAACACTCTTTTCGAGAGGTTTTTCAAAAACTGGTAAATTGTTCTTATCGTATAATTGGGCTTTCAATTGATAGCCCACTACCTCTTTTCCTGTTAGGTTTTCAATTCTTGGACGAATGCTTAATAATGCATCTTTATAGTCTTTATCTAATTTAGTTTGATAGAAAAAATCAGCAATTCTTACTTTAGGTTCTGCATGAAGATACACTTCACGATGGATGCCACTCAAACGCCATTGATCTTGGTCTTCTAAAAAAGAACCATCACTCCAACGAATTACCCATACTGATAAAACATTTTCTCCTTCTTGTAAATAAGGCGTAATATTGAATTCAGAAGAAAGAAAACTATCCTCAGCATACCCAACAAACTTGCCATTTAGCCACACTTTATAAGCCGAACTTACCCCTCCGAAATGTAGGGTAACATTACTTTCTTTCCAATTAGCAGGGATTGAAAATGTACGCTGATAACAGCCCACTCCATTATAATCTTTAGGAACAAAGGGCGGATTTACTGGCCTAAAAGGATATACCGCACTTTTATAAATAGGTTTGTCATAACCTTGCATTTCCCAATTTGAAGGTACTGGAATAGTCTTCCAACCTCTTACTCTACTTTTATAAAAATCTTTCGGGGCATCTGCTGGTTTTAGGGCAAAGCTAAAATCCCAATTACCATTTAAGGAAAGATAGCGATTACTATTTTCACGATTGCCCGAGATGGCACGCTGAATATTATCAAAAGAATAGGCTGTTGCTCTGGATGCATCCCTATTAATCCCACTCACTGTTGGATCTTCGTAAGGCTCAGTCTGATAAACCGTTGGAGCATTTGGCACAGCGGCTGGTGTTTTATCAACCAACTGAGCGTAGCTTGCAACATGTATGAAACAGCCTAAGAAAAGTAAATATTTTAACATCTTCATTTAATTATACTAATAAACAATTGATAATGAATAAGATAAAAGCAAACTAGATTTCAGTAAGGTATTCATCTTTAAATGAAAAACCCCACCCAGCACGATCATGAGGTTTTGCCATGCCATTCTTTATTTCCAAAGGATAATCAATCAAAGGGTCAATCCAGTCGAATGATTCTGCTCCTACTCCATTTGCAATGGTACAAAGCAATGGAATATCATAGTCTTTGTAATAATGTGGTAAAACAGGAATATTATAGCTACCCGCTAATGCCGCACTATTCCGCCAAGCCTCTACCCCACCCAATCTTAAAATATCGGGTTGCCAAATATCAATGGCATTTCTTTGTAATAACTCTCTAAGCGGTAAGGTAGAATACTCTCGTTCGCCCATTGCCAAAGAAATACCAGCTTGGGTTCTTAATAATTTATATCCTTCAAAATCTGTATGGTCGATTGGCTCTTCAAACCACTGAATATTCAGTTCTCTGGCTGCTCTCGCCAAGGCTAAAGCATTGGGCACTGTCATCCCTTGGTTAGCATCCATCATGATATTAATATCATTTCCAACTACTTCTCGAACTAGTTTCAAGCGTTCTAAATCTTCTTTCCACTCAGGTTTTCCTACTTTTATCTTTACTGCCTTGAAACCACGGCTTTTATAATTGCTAACCTCATCAATTAATTCATCTGTAGTATAAGAAATCCAACCCCCACTTCCATAAATAGGTACTTCACTCCTTGACGAACCTAAAACTTTCCAGATAGGCTGATTTAATATTTTACACCAAGCATCCCACATCGCAATATTAAAAGCTGCTTGTGCCCATCGGTTTATGCCTTCCATTCCAAAATATTCATTGGCATGGTTTAGCTTTTCGAAAACTTTTACGGTATCAAAGACCTGTTCGCCAATCAACATTTCACCGACGTCTTTTAAGGCTCCTGCAATGGCTCTCGGACTGTACTGAAAACTTAATAAATAAGATTCCCCAATGATACCGTTTTGCGTTTCGATTCTTAGTACTAAAAAAGAGATTTCAGTCAATGTGTGCGTAGCATCAGAGATAGGTTTTGCTAATGTAGCTTTTGCAGTAAAAACAGAATATTTTTGGATAGAATACATATTAAAAGCGATTGTATAAAAAATCAAAATTAATAGTAATATACCTGTATTATATATAATATTTTCACAAGATATTGTAGGATGTTTGCATGAAAGTGAATGGTATTTTTCAGCATTCAATAGATGTACAAATGTTTGAGATATATTAATTGAGCAGGTACCTAATCAATACCATCTTACTATTAGGGTGCGACTTAAGTGGCACCCTAATAGTAAAATTTGAACAATCGTTTTCATTCCATTTACCTATGGTTGACTTTGCAAGAGTTTTACAGGGCCTAATAAACCTGATTCATACAAGGGCTTTCCTTCTAAATATTTCATCGGCGCAGTAGTTTTAGTAGTTCTTTTATTTTCTGGTAAAAGCATATCGCCCATCAATCTATTCGCCCACGTATTCGTTATGTCAATCGTTAATTCATTGTTGCCAACTTTCAATGCTTTGCTGATATCTACTCGATAAGGAGCTGTCCAGACAATCCCACAAGAAACTCCATTTACTTTTATTTCGGCGAGGTTAGCGACCTTTCCTAAATCTAGCCAAATTTGTTGGTTCTTATTTGGCAAACTATTCATCTGAAAGTTTTGATGGTAGTCGGCTGTACCTGCGTAATAACGAATTAAAGAATCAGCATTTAACGACCAATCACTTAAAGATTCAAATGTTTTTGAGACTGTTTGATTTGCTTTTGTACTGCTAAAATTAACATCCCAAGACTTGTCTAAAGTTTTAAAAGGTTTGAATTCTTGCCAATTTTTAGCTTTGTTAGATTTTGTTATAGCTTTATCAGCTTTTGAAAAGTTAACAAAGATGTCTTTAAAAATTACAAATATTGAGGCATTTGCATCCAATTTTAACCTCAAATTCGTTCTACCGTTTTCAGTTTTCCAAGCATTAGGCGAAAAAGTTTTATCATTCACAGCATCGTATAATTGAATATTTTTCCCTTTTGCTCTTAAAGAAAAATCTAATACTCTTTCCTTATTTTCTTGATTAGCAAGAAAGTACAATTCCAAATCCATTGTTTTTCTATGTGTATAAGCAATATCTTTGGCATAATTTCCATGTTCATCTTTTACAATTACATCTTGTTGAACGCCGATTTTAGCTAAGGTATTGGCTTCAAAAGGACTTTTTATGACTTTCCCTTTTCCAATTGTTTTATAGAAAATTTTGTTTTCTCCATCTATCATTACTTCAAAATCTCCTTCCCAACATTGTTTTGCGAATGTTGCTACAGCATCATTACTTTTTGTTCCGAATTCAACTATTGGTTTGTCACCAATAATCAATGTCGCTCCTTCATTTACCAACGCCAATAATTTTTGAGCCGTTTGGGCAGACATACCGTTGGCATTGGGTGTCATTTGATGCTTTTTAGGCAATACTATTACACTATAGCTAGTACCATCCCAAAATATAACTTTCCCATTGTTCACTTTAGCAGTATTTAAAAGAGCATCATGACTAAAAGAATCATAGGCATAACCCCTTAACGCATTCACCCAGTTTTCAGGGTCAGCCATGTTAGCCGAATGTGTAACGCTTGTAGGAATTTGTCTTAAAGGTTGTCCTTCATTGGCTAGTCTTTTGGCTTCTGCATCAATGACTTCTTTGCCAAATAATCCGCTTAATGTTGGTACTAATCTATCTGGTAAAACCGAACGTCTTGGAATATCATCTCCTACAAAAACGGCTAAATCGGCAACTGGAACACCTATTTGTAACAATTCCTGACAACGTTGTGCATAGTCAACCCACGCTTTCCCCATTTTCCACCAAGTTTGGTCTCTTTGAAAATATAAACCTACACCATCCAACGTCATGCCGGGCTTTCTATCCATCCAAGGATTATGCATGAAAACATGATATACTAATTTATTAATTCCTAAAGCATAATTTCGGTCTTGCAAGGTTTTCAACATCGCAGGATGTTCGTTCCATGTCATCCTTAAAGTAGTAAATGCTTCCGCTTGAATGATGGGCTTACCATAAATATGCCCTGCCGAAATGGCATCAAGCATATCGTTTGGTTTGTCGTGCGTGGGACTATTTAACCAAAATTCGCCCATTGGCACATCTACTAATTTGTAATGTGCTAATCCATCACTCGTCATAGTTGGAGCAACACTTTCAGCAGTGAATTTCAACCCATTTGCTTTGGTTAAATCTGCCAGCGTTTTATAAAATTTATCAACCACCAATTCTGAAACCGTCTGACGAAAGTCATATAAAAACTGCTCTGAAAATTGATTATTTTCTACAGGAAGTCCTGTTACGATAGGCAAATATGGTAAAATATCATACCCTCTTCTTTTTTGAAATTCTTCTTTGAAAACGGATGACCAATTCTGACTTCCACATTCCCAACTATCTACATGAAAAACTTTCAAAGCCTTTTTGCTCAGTTCTGGTCCAAGCTGACGTTGGGCTTCACCAAACCAATTATCAAACTGTAGTTTGATAGCAACTGGATTAAATTTATCACATTCTAACCCCTTACCTGCTCCACCAGTAGCATTGGTATGTCCTGTCGAAGTATGACCAACACGCAGAATAGTCCAAGAACCAGCAGGAGCATCCCAGACTAACCTTCCTTCTCTCGTAAGTTTATCAGTGATATTAATGATTTTATTGAATGGAACACACAGGTTATCAGGCAATTGCTCTGATGAACTTTCCTTGCTTATTCGCCATACTTCTGCTGCCTTGCCTTCGAACTGATGAATACTTGGTTCAGATGATAATTCAATACCGACAGTTTTAAAACTTGGCTTCCACTTTGCTGCATCTAAATCTTCTGAACCTGGTTCACTTCCTGTTTTTTCATATACAAAGCGGAAGTATTTAGCCGTTGTTGGCACGATGGAATGAGTAATATTAGCATCTGTATCTTGCCAGCCATGTCTGGGAGATTCTAGTCTTCCAATAGACCTAAAACTCTTTCCATCATCACTCACTTCAATCAATAAACGTTGAGCTTGATAATTGTTTCCTCCCGTTTTTACAATAATAGTTCTACAAGTAAAAGGATTTTCAAAAGCATACTGAATCCAGCATGGCTCATCGCTCTTAAAACTTTCTTTGTTGCCTTTTTTTACTAAAAATTGAGGATTGATGTCAGCTTTACTTGAAGTAACAACAGGGACAATATTTTTAGTAGATTGTTCTGCTCCTGTTAAAGAAGGAAAAGCATAGATTGCAATATCTTTATAGTAATGCTCGTTGCTAGTAGGTTCTGCCAACTGTATGTCTATACGTTGACCACCTTTTATATACATTTTTGAAGAAACTACTTTTTGCATGGAAAGCTCGGGGGTAATCCACGGCCCACCTGCTAAAGCAAACCCGTCACTGACGTGCATTCCCATTTCTAGGTTTAATCGAGCGGCCTCATTCATGGAATGTTTTACCATGTCCCACCAAAGCGGTGTTAATTGTTCGGCTACGGGTGTAAAAATAGGAGGATTTGTTGCACCTTTTATGGGCATTAAATAGGCTCCTCCTATTCCCGCTTCTTTCATGGCTTCCAAGTCTGCGGTAATGCCTTCTTTAGAAACACTTGCTTGCATCCAATACCAAAAGACCCACGGTTTAGCCGCTTTAATGCTTTGTTGATTTTGAGGAATAATAGTAGCTAACCCACTTTTAGCTTGTCCCAAGCTATTATTTGCACTAAAATAAATAAATAGGCATATCAATAAATGATAACCTTTCTTATTTATCCGCATACTGCATCCGTTCAAAAATAAATATTTTATATGTCTCAATCTGCTCATTTTTTAGTCTCAATAATTATTGTATCTGACTGTAAACCTTCTGCACTTGCTTTTAAAACTATCTTTCCTGCTGTTTCAGAAGCCTGTACAATGGCTAAACAAAGACCGTTAAATACTCTTCTATAATTGGCTTTGAAAGGTTCTAAACTTGCTTGGTAACCATTATCAACTCCCACAATAGTCCCTTCTCCTTCTATGCTGAAATTCACTAAATGACTAGCTTCAGGAACTGTATTTCCATTTTCATCAACGATACTTATTTTTATGAAGGACAAATCCTTGCCATCTGCTTTTATCAATTGATGGTCTGCTGTTGCTTTTATTTTAAAAGCTTTTCCTGCTGTTTTAATTTCTTGTGTCAGTATTATTTTCCCAGCTTTTCTTGAAACTGCTTTTAATATCCCCGCTTCATAATTAACCGACCATTTTATATGGAATTCATCAGCTTCTTTTCGTTTAATCCCTAAAGATTTATCATTCAAAAATAGCTCTACTTCATCCGCTTGAGAATAATATGCCCATACATCAATGGTCTTACCTTTTTCCCAATTCCAATGTGGTAACAAATGCAAAACGGGTTTATCAGTCCATTCACTTTGATACATATAATAAACATCTTTGGGGAAGCCTGCTAAATCAATGATTCCAAAGTAGGCACTACGTGCTGGCCAAGGATAGGGATGTGGCTCGCCTAAGTAATCAAAGCCCGTCCATATATAAGTACCAGCGATAAAAGGGGCATTTTTTACAGCTTTCCAAGCTTCTTCGTGGGTTGTTCCCCAATATGCCGCTACATTGTCATAGGCCGAAACTGTCCAATCAGCATTTCTAGCCTGTGTTTTTACTTCTCGTGATGAAAACTGAATTTTTTCCTGAGGCATTTCATAGTGACCTCGCGATTCTAAGGCAGAAGCTGTTTCTGAAGCAATAAATTTTTGATCAGGGAAATTCTTGAGAAAATCTGGATAGCCCTCATGTTTATAATTGAATCCCAATAAATCCAAAGCCCCCGATTGAAAGATAAAGTTTTTAGCGGGTTCATTTTCTGTCAATGCAGACGTAACAATACGAGTATTATCTAGTTTTTTTACAATTCCTGCTAATTCTCTGGTAATAGTAACACCCGTACTATCAAACTGTTCTCTGATTTCATTGCCTATACTCCACATAAAAATAGCGGGGTGATTGCGGTCTCTTTTAATAAAATCCTCTAAATCTTTTTGATGCCAAGCATTCCAGTCAGCCGAATAATCTTTCTTTGACTTTCTTTTTTTCCACATATCAAAAGCTTCATCCATGACGATAAAGCCCATCTTATCGCATAAATCTAAAAATTCTGGCGCAGGCGGATTATGGGCAGTACGAATGCCATTACAGCCCATGGCTTTTAATAATTCTAGTTGACGTTCCATCGCCCTCACATTCACGGCAGCACCCAATGCCCCTAAATCATGGTGCATACAAACACCTTGAATCTTGGTCGGTTCTCCGTTCAGTGAAAACCCTTTTGCTGAATCAAAATTGAAAAAACGTACTCCCAATGGTATTTCATGCACATCTATTTCTTGATTATTCTGAAAAACCTTCGTTACTATCTTATATAAATAAGGATTGGTAATTGACCAAAGCTTAGGCTTAATAATCTTCAATTGTTGAAAATGTTTACCTGTACTATCTTTTATCGAAATGTTTTTCGATGTTTCGCTCGTTATCGTTTTTCCATCCGCATCAATAAGATTTGAAGTGATAGAAATCGATTGAGTTTTATTAGTTTTATTAAGCAGATTAACTTCTATGCTTACTTCCGCTTCTTCAGCACTTATTTTAGGAGTGGTTGCAAAAACGCCCCATTGATCAATAGCAATCGGGGTAGTGATAATTATTCTTACATTTCTGTAAATCCCTGAGCCTGAATACCACCGAGAATTGGGTTGTTCAGAATTATCAACTTTTACGGCAATTACATTTTTCTCTTTCCCAAATTTCAAAAACTTAGTCAGTTCATATCGAAAACTAGCATAGCCATTTGGGCGTTTGCCTAAATAATGACCATTAATCCAAACTTCACTGTTGCGATAAATCCCATCAAATTCAATCCAAACTATTTTATGCTGTGCTGTTGACGGCATTAAAAAAATTTTACGATACCATGCTAAGCCAGTAGGCAAAGCACCGCCCTGAGTAGTAGACAAGTGTTCTGCACTAAATTGCCCTTCAATACTCCAGTCGTGAGGAAGATTCAGGACTCTCCAGTGAGCATCATTAAACTGATTAGTGATAGCCTTTTCGTTATTTTCAAATGAAAATTTCCAAGACTTGTTAAAGTCAGTTATTTCTCTACTTTTTTGTTGGGAAAACCCTTCAATAGTGATTGCAATTAGTAATATTATATAAAAGAATTTCTTCATTAAAATTGACGTGGTTTAAATGCTAACAGTTACTTCACAAAAGTCTTTTTACTTTTCCCTAAATCTTTAGAAGTAGCTACTGCTATTCCTCGTTGGTCTTTTTTATTCACAGCACAGTAAAAATGGTAAACGACTCCTTTATGCTTAACGACATAAGATTTATGTGCATACAATTCATCATAAGGCTCGGAAGATTGCACCAGATTATCACCGTTCCAATCTGTCCAATGAATCAAGTCTTTTGAAGCGGCAAAACGGTTGAATGCACCTTTTCTATCTTTCCAGAAAGCTCCGAAGTAAAACATCACCCAAGTATCTCCTATTTTTTGAATAACAGGGTCACCAGTAATACCCACAGGGTGTTGAATGATTGGCTCATTAATCATCCTTTTCCAATCAAGCATATTATCAGAGACTGCCATTCCGATACGTTCAAACCAACGAGTTTTTACATTGTTCTTAGCAGAATCGCCATTAGCATTATAAAATATCACAAATGGGTGACCTGTAAGTTTTTGTTTATCCTCAATGACAGTGCTTTTAAATAGTTTCCTATTTTCCCACCATCTTACATCAGCATCTTTTGCGGTTAAAATTGGCGTAGGTTTTCTTTTCCATTCATGTGCTGTAGTGGGGTCTTCGGTCGTAAAGGCTATTCCCGCCGATAAATCACCTGCTTCATAACCACGCGTATTTCCTCCGAAATATGACATCCAATATTTGCCCTCATATTTTTTTAAGGCATAGCTTCCCTCCCATTGGGTATCTTGCAAAGCCACATATCCTGCTTTTTGGCTGCCATCCCATTGTGTAGAATCGGTAAAGGACATGATTTTCCCTACATTTTCCCAATTCAATAAATCATTACTTTTGGCTAACCAAGTTTCATACCCTTTCCCTCCAAAAATCAAGTAGGTCATGTACCATTTCTTCCCTTTTTTAAAGACAGTTGGACAGTCCATTTTCTGGCTGTTATCTTCAGGCGTCATCACTAATCCATATTTATAAGGCGTTTTCACGGCTTGATAAATGGCTTGCATTTCACCATCAGAAATATCGTTTTTTACTGTTTGAGCACAGGTAGCAATAGCGCATAGGACAAACAATCCTATTAGGGTATTAGTAATTTTCATTTTTTATTCTTTAAAGACTTTATTAATTCTCTACCACAAAATGATAATTTCCTGAGCCAACTTTCAAGATGGTTTTACCATTACTAAATCCAACTTTTTCAATTCTTGTCATTGAAGTCGTTTCTTTAATGTTTGAGGTATTTTTTGATGGCACATAAATCGTAGCAGAAGCATTGGCTGGGATGCTGACCTTTAATTCAAAAGAATTATTGGTTTTATTCCATTCCGAGCGAATGATACCATAAGGTGAATCGTAATACCCTTTGGCAAAACTAACTCCGTCGACAATTTGTGGGTTTATTTCAATACTTTTAAAAGCATGTCCATTTTCTGGTTGTTTGATGCCTAATAGTCCGCTATAGAACCATTCCATTAAATGCCCTAGCATAAAGTGATTGTTAGAAACCGAAGGCAATGCTTGCCAAGATTCTGTCAGAGCAGTAGCTCCTTTCGCTAATTGATAGCCATATCCAGGCACATCAGAGCGATTGTTCATGTCAAAAATCACATCTGAACGCCCTGCATCTTCTAAAACTCTTAATACATAGCGGTAACCAATATCGCCCGCACTTAGACTATTGTTCCTCGCTTTGATTTCTTGAATCATGTTTTCAACTACTGCCTCCTTGTCAGCAGGATCCACTAATTGCATATAAACAGCCATGGCATTAGCCGTCTGACTGCCAGTAGCATACTGCTTGGTTTCCTTATTGAAGAAGGTATCATTAAAGGCTTTTCTTACTTCAATGGCTAAATTTTTATATGTTTGAGCGTCATCCGTTTTATGTAAAATAGTAGCTATTTTCTCCAGAATTGTTAAATCATAATAATAAGTAGCCGTTCCCGTAACACCCATCGGAGTAAGTTGTGATACCCCAGGAGGCTTTGGACCGAGGTCGTACCAATCACCTAACCCTTGTGATAAGATATGATTTTTTGCTTTTTTTCCTAAGTAAGTCATATAGCGTTGCATCATCGGGTAATTTTCTTCTAATGTGCTTTTTTCTCCATACCATTCATACAAATACCACGGAACAATAATACCACTACTCCCCCATTCTGGCGAATCTCTGAACATATCATTACCTCCCCATTCAAATTTTACATACTCTGGTGCAATGGCAGGAATTAGTCCCTCAGCAGTCTGAGAGTTTTTCATATCTTCAATGCCTTTTTTTAATAAATTTTGAATATTGTAATTATATCGCACCGAACTTCCCATCAAATGAAGTTCTTCTAACCAGCCTAATTTTTCTCGATGTGGACAATCGGTAAAAACAGAAACCATATTACTCTTGATAGCCCAGTCAATCAATTTATTTGTCTTGTTGAACAATTCGCTTGAACTAGTAAAATCACCTGCCGTTTCGGCGGCATTTCTAATATGCAATCCTTTCAATTCAATGATTGTTGGCTTATTGTTAGGGTTTTCTTGTCCTTCGGGAACGCCGCCTTTTACTTCTAAGTACTTGAACCCATAATATGAAAATCGAGGTTGCCAAGTTTCAATACCATCACCTTTTAAGATATATTCAAAATAATAAGGACTACCCGTAGCTTTTTGATTGGCAGAACCATCTTCCTTTATCAACTCAGCAGGAATCACACGAACAGTATCGCCCATTTTCCCTTTTACTTTTAGCTGAATAATTCCCGAAGCATTTTGGGCTAAATCGTATATCCAATTACCAGAAGGAAGTTTCTTGATACTTTTTGGTAAAAAGTTACCAAACACTTTTACAGGTTCTTGCATTTGTGAAGTGAGTTCAACATCTCCCTCTACAACCATGGCTGATTTCCACGTTTGGTCATTAAACGCAGGCGTATCCCATCCTTTTTGTGTTAAGTTTGCATTATAGTTTTCTCCTCCATAAATACTTGAAAAAGTAATAGGACTTGCTGTCACCTTCCACGAATTATCACTTACGATTGTAGCGACAGAACCATCCGAATATTCTAAGGCTAAATGGCAAATCATTTTTGGGTAACCAAAAGAAACTTTCAGTTTTCTATAACGGTCTTTTACAGGAGGGATATAATAAAAACCATTTCCCAACATTACCCCTACTACATTCTCCCCTTTTTGTAGCTGTTGGGTTAAATCAAATGTTACATATTGTACTTGCTTATCATATTTAGTCCAACCTGCATCCAAGAAATGGTCTCCTACTTTTTTGCCATTCAAACTCATTTCAAAATGCCCTAAGCCAGCTATAAACATCGTTGCTTTTTTTACAGTCTTGGTTATCGCAAAGCTTTTTCTAAAAATTGGCAAAATATTACTTCCTTGAATTTTGTCTTTTTTCCCATCTGTTGGTAAACTATTTACCAAAGTATCTGCTAGCTTTTGGTTGGTAATCCAATGAGCACCTTTCCAGTCGGCTTTGTTTAATAAGCCCATTTGCCAAAAATTAGCTTTACTCCAACTAGTAGCATGGGCTTGGTTATCCCAAATTTTCACCTTCCAGAAATAGTTTTTAGTAGCCAGCAAAGGCTTTCCTTGATAATTTACTTGAATAGAGTTATCTGAAACGATTTTACCAGAATCCCAAACATTGCCTTGATTTTTAGCCAATGTCTCAGGGCTATCTGCCACTAAAATCTGATAGGCACTTTGTAAAACATTCCGTTGTGAAGATTGTATTTGCCAACTAAGTTTTGGAGAAGTAGTTTGCACGCCAAGAGGGTTCAAACGATACTCGCAACGTAAATTACTGATTTGCACAGTTTGAGCAATCGTATTTAATGAGAGTAAACAGCAAAATATCAACGTAATTTTTTTCATACAAAATGTATTGCTCTTCATTTAGCTATATGTGATTTTTTTGTTGACTGGCTATCTCAAAAAATAAAAGTTATGTTAATTTCTTGGAATAGTTCTGTCAGCATACAAAGTTAAGAATAGCCAAAAATACATATTTGTACCATTTTCTCAATGTATTATACAATTTTATCTTTAAAACAAAAGGCTCAATTGTACAATTTATGCATTGTAATAAAATAAGGAAACAGCAGTGAAAATATTGGTTAATTTTCGAAGGGACATAAAAAATCCGATAATCAACAGGAAGAGATGCTGTCAATTATCGGAAGTATGAAAGGTGTATTCCTAATTACTTATTTTGCTTTATCTAAAAACAGATTGATAGAAATTTAATCCTTCTTGTGCTAATTCGTCTGCACTATTGGCCAGAGGTCTCCAAATGGAGGCTGCTCTTGCCAATTCTTTGGAAGGAGCGCCAAAGGTTTCGAGTACGATAGCTCCTTGATAATCTATTTCAACAAGTGCTTGTTTGATACCTAACCAATCTATATGACCAGTCCCAGGGGTTCCTCGGTCACTTTCATTACCTTGTACATGACAGAGTAATTCCTTGCCAATTTTTCGAATGGCATTTGGAATATTCTTTTCTTCAATATTAGCATGAAAAGTATCCATCACAATTTGTATTGCAGGATTCGATACTTCTTTGACCAGTGAAATTACTTGGTCAACTGTATTTATCATATCGGTTTCAAAACGATTCAAGGGCTCTACTCCTACCACTATTCCATAGTCTTGGGCTACTTTCCCTACCTCTTGCAACGTTGCTACACACCATGCTCTTTCTTGTTTTTTCTGTTCATCAGCTACCAAACGGGTTTTCCCCACTGCTGAATAGACGGGCCCACCAAAAATGGGACTCTCCATAAAATGGGCAATTTTGATACAGTCAATGATGTATTTTTTCCCTTGCTTACGAAAAGCCTGCTCGGTACTCGAAATATCACGTTCTGCCCCAAAAGCACCACTGATGGTAACTTTCAAATCTATCTCTTTAACAATCTCTTTGAGTTTTACCCAATCAATGGCATCGACATCTTCTACAGCTACTTCAATGATATCATAGCCCATTTTTTTAATCGTATGAGCAATATCAAATGTTTGCGTTGAAAATGGTGAAGTCCAAACAAAAGTACTTGCTCCAAACAACATAACTAAATTATCATTTAATGGTGAAAATGGGAGAATGAAATTCACCCTCCCGTTCAGTAAAAACTAATCTAATTCTCAACCTTTTGTCTGTTAAGCTTCTTCTATGTCAAAATCAGGAATCAACACTCTTTTACCTCCATTCATGGCCGACTCATGCGCACAAATTCCTGCACAAGTATAATTAGCCGCTACATCAGCATCAACCACTGAGTTTCTGTTTTCAATAATGGCTGCCACAAATTCTTGCACTAAATGTGGGTGAGAGCCTCCATGACCAGCACCTTGTAAAAAGGACACGTGATTTGGGTCGTCTATTTTCTCTCTTTTGGTAAAATGGGCAATTTCTTCAATCAATAATTCATCGGTATCTGGCACGTCAATTCTTGAAGCATTTTCTCCTCCGTCAAAAATCACATGAGATTCATCTTGCAACTGTTCCCATTCAAACGACATTTTATCACCATATACATCATAGCTTTCACGGTATTGACGCACGACATCAAACAATGAACGGGTTGCTTCTGCAATTACATCAGAGTTTTTCAAGGTAAAAGTGGCCGTTTCAACGGCAAATGGCGAACCATAGCGTTTGGCTAAATCTTCACTTAGTTTACCAGAACCGTGACAAACTACAGATTCAGCCTTGGTATTATTAATACGCAATAAGGGCGAGATAGCATGTGTTCCATTTAACATTGGTGGAAAGCCTTTCCAATATTCTCCCCAACCTTCCATGCTCATATCTTGAATGTGCGAACCTCTTACAAATTGAATTCTGCCCAATTGTCCCGTTTCTGCTAATTTCAAACCGTATAAAAATTCACGTGTATACAAAGCTGTTTCCATCATCATATAAACCTTTTTTGCTTTCCGTTTTGCTTCAACGATTGCCTTGCAATCTTCAACAGTCATCGCCATCGGAATAGTACAAGCTGTATGTTTGTTGGCATTCAATGAAGCGAGTGTCATCTGAGCGTGTTCTGGCACAGGTGTTACAATATGAATCGCATCTACATCATCTCTTTTAGGGACATCTTCAAAGTTTTCAAAACATAAGTTTCTATCCAAGTTGAATTTAGTCGCCAATTCATCTAATGTTTTTGGATTTCTAGTACAAATTCCAACGGCTTTGATATTTGGATGGCTCTGATAAATAGGAATAAACTCTTTACCAAAACCCATTCCTACAATAACCACAGTGATTTTTTTCTGACTCATAACTGTAAATTTTTCTTTGTTCTTTGTATGTTTTAATTTATTTTTTGGCTACCCATTTAAGTGTATTTCTGAGCAGTGTTTGATAAGGCAAAATATTATGCGATTCGGCATCGTGCCCTAATGTAAAGCCTACAATTCTCGCCTTTGGATGTTTTACAACAAACAGCAAAGGGTATATTTTATTCGAATCTGCCATATTTCCTGTTGCCAATACTTCTATTCCAGGTCCATTGGTATCTAGCTGATAATGATACAATTCATCTTTCAAACTAAATTGTGGTGTGGTTTTCTTTGTGATTGGATGTTTTGGATTAACAATGTTTACGTCAAAAGCTCCATAGCGATCGTGCCCACGAGTACCACCACTTACCAAATTGGTATTGTAAGCAGGCCAATCTGCCCAATTGTACCAAAGTGCGGCATGACATAGCATTAATCCATGACCCGCCTCTACAAAATCAAAAATGGCTTTTCTGGTTGCTTCGTCTGCTATTGGTTGGTTATTGCACAATATCAGTACATCTATTTCGGGTAAAGTGGCTAAAATCGTTTTAGGATTATCGGTATAAATAACCTTTGCCAAACCATCTTTTTCTAACGTTGCCACGTCGGTAGTTTTATACCATTTATCAAAATCATGTGATGAACCACCACCCACAATTAATGCTCTGATAGCTTTATTTTTTTTCTTGCTATTTGGCTGAATGCCCATGCTTTCACCCATGCTACATACTGAAAGTAATAGCAAAAACAGTAGGAAACGGCTACATCCGAATTCTTGAAAAAAGTAAGATTTGTTATTTTTCATGCTAAAAATACATTTATAAAAGGTTCAATTAACGCTATTTTACAATTCTCAGGATACCATTCATTCCTCGCCAATGTCCGGGAAAAGTACACACAAACGTATAGTCTTCTGCTTGCGTAGGTGCAGTGAATTCAAGGATTACAGTTTCATCGGTATTAATTAGTTTTGTAGCGAATAATACCTCTGGCATTTTAGGGACATAATTCTTTTCAGCACCTTTAGGGTCACGAGCTAGGGCATCGGCAGCAGCTCCTACTTTATTGAGTGTTCCTGGTTTGATGATGACAAAATTGTGTTGCATTCCATCTGGATTTTCGATATTGATGGTTATCTTCTGTCCTGCTTTTACTTGAATCAATTTTTGATCAAACTGCATTACTTCTTTCTCAATTTTCAAATCAATAGTTGATGACGTAGCCACAGTTTTTGATTCTACCTTCTCAGATGAGGCTATAGCATGGTTATCGTGATGGTGTTCTATTACTTTCGGTTTTCTAAGTTCTAAAGAAATATTTTGCAGATTTCCATTTAAGTTAAAAGCTCCTTGATAGTTGCCCATCTTGGTTTCATCTTCAAAATCAAACCCTGTTCTCAAAGATGTTACTAGTGGACTTTCGAATAAGTCAACTCCTTTAATATTAGCGACTGTTTTACCATCTACTTTTATTATTGCCCCTTCATTGGCAGAAAGCTCTGCTACTAATTCAAATTTTTCTGGCAAAGGTTCGTTACTTTCTGTTTGAATTACTTTCCCATTGTTACTGTACACTAGCTTTATTTTCCCCTCTTGAATAAACAATGCGTAACCGTTGTTTTTATCACCTTGAGCCAAAATCATTCCTTGCAATTCACGATTATTGTTCGGTTTAGTGATGTTGGCTTTTATGATAATCTCTTTGCTTACCACATTTGGTGAATATTGCATCACATTTCTTCTACCCAACACATATACTTCCTTGTTAAGGGTCTCGATAATACTTTTTGTAAAAGCCGATTCTTGGATTTCAGCACTTGCATTCCTTTGGTAAGCCTTTATAAATCCATTTTCATGGGTAATGGCGGCAGCAAACAATGCTTTTGATAACCACTCGTCTTTTACATTTTTTTCATCTTTTGAGGCAGTATACAATAGCTCTCCTAGCGTTTCCGAAGCAGGGGCATCCGCAATTGCTAATAGGGCTGATTTGCGAACATTTAGATTTTGGTCTAAAAGCATTCCGCTTTTCAAGATGTTATCAAAAACTTCTTGTGACTTTGGCAAAACCTCTATAGCAGCTTTACGAACCCCTGAGGCTGGATGCGACATTGCCTTGAAAACTACCTGCAAAGCTTCTGGATGTGTACCATCTAATAAGCCTAAGCCGTGGAGCGTCCAAAGGGCGTGTACTGCTGGGCTATTCAAGCCAATTTCGTCAACATTGGTTTTGTTGATGATGGCATATAACGCAGGTGCAACAGATGTATTGTTGGTTTCTACTAGTAAACGCTGAGCCGTCATTCTCCAGAACATATTATCGTTTTCTAAAGCAGCCAACAACCCTTGAATATTGTCTTTAGATAATTTTAACGGTTCTTCTTTTTTGGCATTTTTATAAACGACTCTATATATACGTCCATGATTGGTATCTCTTAATGGACTCGAAAAAGCATTTCCTTTTCCATGAGGCTGATTAGTATTAGGGGGCAAAATAGTCCCTGAAGGAGCTTGCGCAGGCACAAACACATTATGTTGAATAATGAAGTTATACCAATCTGCTACCCAAACAGCACCGTCGGGTCCAACTTCGGCATGCACTGGTCCAAACCATTCATCCGAGCTTGCCATTAAATTCCAAGCATCTTTTTCTTTAAATCCTGCTCCATCTGGCTCTATTACAGCATTGTGGATTAATCTAACCGTTGGTTCTGTTACAAAAGCAATTCTATTCCAATATTCTTTCGGAAAATTTCTTGCCGTATATAAATGATGTCCTGCGGCGGCAGTAAACCCTCCTACTACGTCTACCTGACGTAAATTTGGCGTCATTACATGAACATCATAATGACCATCAATTTTTTGAACAGGCTGTACTCCTCCTTGAAATGTTCGCTGATTCAGCCTTGCTGGCATTGAATAATAAGCACTATGTGTATTATTGGCGGTTGAAATAAATACATTGTTTTCTTCTGAAAAACCCAAGCCCCAAGTATTGTTACTGGTTGAGGATAAGTATTCAAGGTTTTTTCCGTTCGGATTAAAACGATATACGCCTTGTCCAAAATTCTGTTTTTTTCCATCAACAACGCCATTGAAGCCTGAAAAGCCCAACACTCCCCAGATTTTATTATCAAACCCATATTGTAAGTTTGAAGGCCCTGCATGCGTATCATTTTTACCCCAACCCGACATGATGATTTCTTTAACATCTGCTTTATCGTCACCATTAGTATCTTTCAAGAAAACAAAATGGGGTGCCATCGAAACAATTACTCCGCCATTGGCAAAAACCATGCTCGTCGGAATATTCAAATCGTCGGCAAAAACAGTGAATTTGTCAGCTTTCCCATCCCCATCGGTATCTTCACAAATTTTAATTCTGTCGTTGGCAACCCCATCTGTTTCTTTGAAAGTATTAGGGTAGTCAACAGATTCTACAATCCACAAACGGCCTTTTTCATCCCAAGCCATGGCAATTGGGTTGATAATATTGGGTTCAGAGGCAAAAAGTTTTACATCAAAATCTACAGCTACTTGTGTCAGTTTCTGAGATTCTTCTGGAGATAATGCTTCTTGTATCTTAGGAACATTATGACGGACAGCATAATTGGAAATAGAGTCTGAATTATAAATATCTACATCTGGAATGTTTAATTTTTCAATGCGCTTTTTTACGTCGTCGCCTAATGCCCACACTACGCCGTTTCTCACTAAATCCAAAAAGCCTTTGTTGGTCCACGTACTATCATTATGCCCATAAGCAGTATAAAAAACCCTGCCTTTTCCTTGGTTTCTTATCCAAGTATAGGCTTCATGATTCCCATTTTCAATTCTTTCAGTAAGGATTTTTCTATCAGGATTAGTATTTTTGTGAACATACGTTTCATCCCAAGTATTAAAATTGGTAATACCTTTCATGATAGGATGTGAAGCATTCACAATAGTGGCAGAGAAGGTATCAACATCATGCGACTTGAATTGACCGCCAATGGTTTTAATATACCAATCAGAGTTTTTAAAACAACCTGCCGCAGAATGTAAAGGGATAAGACCTTTTCCTCCTTCAACAAAATTCTTTAGTGCTTGTTCCTGCGACGCAGAAAGCGAATCGTGATTTGCGTAAATAATCAATCCATCATATTTACTTAGGTTTTCAGCATTCAAATCGTTTACTGTTGTGGTATACGTTAAGTTGATACCACTTTTGAAAAGTTTAATCGCAAGCCAAGGAGCATATTTACCAGAGTCGTGATGTTTGCTATTATGCCCTAAAAATAATACTTCTGCTCGTCTTGCATCTTTTTGGTTGGTAATATCATTGCTTACGCTTTTTCCAGACAAATTCTTATTATTGGTACAGGTTTGGAAAAACAATCCGACCAGTACCAGTAAAATACTTTTTCTCATATTTACTGAATGTTAAAATGATGGTGAGGTAATAGGTTTAAATGCTTGATTATTCTTTATCGACCAATAAAATGGGCTTATATCCTCCTTTTAATTTGAAATAAAAAATTAGGGCTATATAGCAAACCAACATTAAGATGGGAAAGAGTGCTACCGTTTTAAGAGCATCTTTTTTAGCTCCTTCTTGGGTATGTACTATTGTTTGTACTATTGCTGGATTTGCCTCTGACAGTTTATCTAAATCTAGCACTTTATATGAACCAAATAAACCAGTTTTTTCTTTGTTCACATACGTTGAATGTATTTCTGTATGATTAACAAAAAGATTTTTATCAAATTCTTTATCTTGTACAAAACCAAGAATGACTGCTCCGATAACACCCACTCCTACTTGACCAACAGCACCTGTAAAGTTTAGTGCTAAAGCTCCACCTTTAGGGAATTGTTCAGAAACGACGCCAAGCATTGTACCCCAAAAAAAGGTTTTGCCAAGCGCGTAAATTGTGGCAGCAATAATGATAGCAAAACCCGTAGAAAGCGATAGAAATTGTAAGCCAATAGCGGCGACTAAAGCACTTACGGCTAATAATCCTAAAGGTGAAAATTTATGTACAATCGGTCCTGAATAAAACCTAAGTATTGCCATAATTAATGAAGTGTAAATCAACACCCAACCGCCTTGCAAACCTACTTTTTTCATTTCTGGGGTCATTAAATCAGTTATCCAGCTATCAGTACCTAACTCGGTGGTAGCCAATGGAATCATGATTAGCAGTAATAGAATAAAGAGGGGGCGTCCTAAAGTGCGGACAAAGTAACCGAAAATACTAATGAGCGTCATGATAACTGCAAGTATTGTAATCAGTGACCAGTTAAATAGATTTCCTAACTGGAACGTACACAAAGAAACAATAATCAACGCTCCACCGATACCAACTTCCTCAAGCATTTCTAAATAGCTAACGCCTGCCTTAACGCGCTCATTTACTGGAAATTCCTGCTTAAAAATCAACCAAGCATAAATAAGCGTTGGCAACATAATAAAGGCGATGATAATATTCCAGTTTAATTGCTGATGGAGCATAGCAATACCTAGCAACCCTGCGAATACCATCCCTGTTGGCCATCCAGCGTGCAAAATATTCAGCCATTTTGTTTTCTCTTTAGGAAACATCGTAGCCACTACAGGATTGACTACGGCTTCGGCAGCACCATTGCCTAATGCGAACAAAAGTGTTCCTACGTATAGCATCCAGTAACCATCTGCTAAAATCGTGATGATGACTGATAAGGTATGGCAAACAAAAGCAAAAATCATTGATTTCTTATAGCCTATCTGGTAAATGATAAGGCTAAAAAAGACAATGCTTATGCCAAAAGGCCAGAAACTTACTCCAAAAATTTCTCCTTGTTGGGTTTTACTCAACCCGAATTGTGTTCCCCATTCTGCCATCAAAAAAGCACGAAAAACAAAGCCAAATGCCGACGCCACCAATACCATAAAACAACCCCAAAATAGATGTTGGTTTGCCTTTTGGTCTGTTGAATAATTTTCTTCTCTTTTATTGATGATTGATTCCATAGTGTACTCAGTATAATCGTAAACAGGCTCATTTTTTTTGAAAAAGGCAAGCGTTTACTTGGCCCCTTCTCAAGTATTAAGAGAAGGGGCTTATTAAAATTAAATTGGATAATAATAGATAATCTTACTTGTATTGTACTTTCTGAACTGGTGTAAAAATCATGTCTTCTACTCCACTTATTTTTATGCCAATTCTAGCAAATACATAATCTTGACTGGGTGAAATAGCAGGTACATCAAGCGATAGATTGATGTTATTTAAGTCTGTAATAGCACTCCCTGCTATATCTACTACTTTAATATTGTTTGCACCCGACACAAATTGTGTTTTATTGATGTATAAGGAAACCCTTTCAATATTTTTAGCATTGGCATCAGTAATGATTTTTTCAATTTTACAAGAAGCAACTACTTTGTTCTCTCCTTTTGAAAAACTTGCATTTCTAAGCATATAATAAGGAATCACTTCAAAATCAGTCGTTTGACTACCTTTAATATCTAAGTAAAGGGTATCTTTTACGGTAGCATTAATAATATTAGTCATAAATGGTCCTTCCCCTTTAGGAAATATCATTTTGTATTTTCCAGTGAAAAGTATGGCTGAATAATTGCCTTCCTGTGAAATAGCTACATCTATCGGAGCAAGCTTTCCCCAACCGGGTTCCCATAATTGGAAACGCACTTGGTTTGACTCAACATTTATTGGCTCCCCTTTGTAAACAATCCGACCTTTAAAATCGACATTAGGTGCTACATAATTGTCCATCGAGCAAGATGCCATAAAAACACACAATGCAGCGACAAATAAAGAATAAATTGATAATCTCATGATATATATCGTTTAGATGTTATCGTATCTATTGATTTGGATTTCTAATAATTTTCGGATTGTTATTAATAATATCATCTCCGATTTTTGAATAATAATTCCCAAACTGGAATTTGTCAGCAGCAGTTACACGGCTCAGTTTCACAATCTTGAAAATCCACTTTCCATCATTCGCTGAACTAGGATTATAAATTTTGTAAGGCCATAAAGCATAAGGTTGTGTGCTTCTTTTGGTTGCTTTTTCGATGTCTTGTACTAAATCTGTTGGTGAAATCGCACCTCCATCTAATACTAAATGGGCGATTCTCCACCGTTTCAAATCATAGAAATAATGCCCCTCAAAAGCCAATTCTGCTCTTCTTTCATGGGCAATTCTATCAAAAGTGATATCACTGCTAACCAATGGTTTTATTAACCCTGCTCTTGTACGCACTTGGTTCATATAAGTAGCTGCTAGTGCAGGTTGTCCTAATTCAAAAGCTGCTTCTGCTGCATTCAACAATACTTCAGAAAAACGATAACGGATAAACCACACTTCGCTTTGTACACCACGCTGACCCGAACCTGTTACGGGGTCTAAATATTTACGTAAATAAAAACCCGATTGAGCCGTAAATTCAAAGCCATCAATAGGACCATCAAAGCCTACTACTTGTTCACGTGTTGTTTTTCCCGGTAATGTTTTCTGTGAACCACGGTCATCACCACTAATAATGCTTCCATCTGCCAACTGAAACCCTGCCCAAATATCCACGTTTCTTCCTTTGAATTTTGTGCCTGGTAACATTACTGTACCTGCTAAACGGGCATCTCTATTGGCAAAAATATCACCGATGTTATCATAGTAATTATATCCCCCTGACGAGTTGTTGGTTTCAAAAGGAGCAAAAGTATTATCCAACTTTTCAAATGATTGAACCAAGTTTAATGAAGGATTTATTCTTCCTCCTTCTTCTTCCTCAGCACCATATCTAGGTTGGTTTACAATGGTAAAATTGTGTACTTTCCCGCTTTGTAGTTTAAAATCTTCTACAAAAATGGCTTCTGGGTTGTTAGCTTTATCATAAAAGATGCTTGAGAAGTTTTCTGACAAATCAGGCTTTTTATTGTATAAAGCATAAGCACCTGCTTTACCTTCAATAATTTCCTTTGCCACAGCTAAAGCTTTGGTATAGTATCCAGTTGCCATGCTAGCTGGTATTCCTACTTCGCCTGCTTGTAAAGTTACTAGCGGTGTATTATTGCCATATTTAGCGATTGACCCAGCATAAAGGGCTGCACGAGCCTGCATGGCTAATACTGCTCCTGCAGTTGCTCTTGATTTTTCAGCAGCATTGATAGGAAGTTTTGATTTGATTTCATCTACTTCTTTGATAATAAAATCATATACTTCTGATTCCTTGGCTCTTGCCTTGCGTAAATAGCTTGGGTCACCACTGAAATCGTAGGTCATAGGTTCTGTAATCAATGGTACACCACCCATGCGTTTTACCAATTCAAAATAGTAGGCAGCACGCAAGAAACGAGCCTCTGCCAAAAATCTATCTTTAGTAGCAGTATCCAATTTATCCGCTGCCGCACATTTTTGGATAAATAAATTGATGTCACGGATGTAGGCATAATCCCAAATTCCCCATGCACCATAATCATAAGTAGTATTTTGGAAATTACCATATTGCCCTGCCTCCGACCAAAAAGCTTCATTAAAGTCAGCCATTGATGTCCAGCTTTTTAAGCTAGAATAATCGTTGTAGCGATTATACAAATCTCCTAAAACAGACAATATTTGCTCTTGACTATTCCAAATTTGTTCATTCGTTAGAATATTGGTAGGTTGTCTATCCAAAAATCCTTCGTCATTACATCCCCAGCTTATTGTTAGTAAGACTAATAGTTTTATCAATAAAATCTTTTTCATTGCAAATTATTTTTATATTTTAAAGAGAAAGATTGATTCCAATGTTCACAAACTTGTTTTGAGGATACTGCAAACCGTTATCATCTGCAATTTCTGGATCAACACCATACTCTTTTAAGTTATCCACTGAGAACAAGTTATAACCATTCACATACACTCTTGCTTTCTTAATTTTCAATTTATCGAGTAATGTTTTTGGCAAAGAATAAGACACTTCAAGGGTTCTAGCACGTAGATATTTTACGTTGTGTAACCAAAATGTTGAGTTCTTGTTGTAGTTACTGTGTCCTCCGTCATTATAGCGGAAAGCAGGGAATCTGCCTGGAATCCATTCACTATTCACATCGAATACATCCGCTCTGTGCCATCTGTCTGTCAATAGTTGATTCAAAGCACCATCGTTTTGATATGCCCAACGTTGTTCCCAGTTTTGGTTCCAAGAATACATACCACCGCCTGAGAAATCAGCCGTGAAAGTAAAGCCTTTCCAACCTAACATAAAGTTTAAACCGAAGTTTACATTTGGCTGACCAGTAGTTGTATAACCGATTGGTCTTTGGTCATAACCATCTATTTTGCCATCGCCGTTTACGTCTTTATAAATCAAATCACCAGGATTTAAGGTTTTGTTACCTTGACCATCAATGTTTACTGGATATTCATTGATTTGATTTCTTGACTGAAACTGTCCGATGGTTTCATAACCCCAGAAAATATTACTGTAACGTCCTTCAGATGAGTTTCTGTAATAGTCCCATGAATTATTGAAAATCGGCTTATAAGAAGAAATAAATTCGCTACGAGAATATGACATATTTCCTCCAAGTGAATACGTAAAATCGCCAGATTTGCCATTGTAAATCAAAGAAAACTCACCACCAAACTGTGCGTCGCTGTTTACGTTTTCATCAGGTAAGTTATATCCTAACTCACTAGGCACCAATAAATCATATTTGCGCCCTCTTAAGCCTGTTCTTAAACGGTAGAAGTAATCTACACTACCTGTCAATTTCGTGCCTAAGAATGAGAAATCAGCCCCTATATCAGTGATTTTACTTTTGAACCAAGAAATATTATTAATTACTTGTCCTTTATCTCTGGAAGTTACTACTGGCGTACCACTCAAAATCACGTTCCCTACGTTGTAGTTATACCCTGAAAGATAGTCGTAAGCACCAATCCCCACGTTATCATCTCCTAGGATACCATAAGAACCTCTGATTTTTAAATCATCTAAAATAGAGCTTCCTCCTATCAGATTCTTCACAAAGTCTTCTTCGCTAATTCTCCAACCAATCGAAGCCGATGGGAAAGTGCCTGACCTTCTATCTGGTGCAAATTTCCATGAAGCATCTCTTCGTGCGGAAACTTCAAAATAATACTTATTTGAATAATTATAGTTAAATCTACCGATATAGCCTATACGTGCCTCTTGATTATCAGCATCATTGTAGGTATCAACCGTCGGGAAATAAATCAATGGTAACACGTTTGTTTTAGGGACAGAGTGCACCCATTGGTCTTGTGTGCGCTGTTCTTGTCTTTCTGCTACAAATACTCCACCCACTGTATGTTTACCAAATGTGTTATTATAATTTAACTGCCCTTGATAAATATTTCTCATAATTTTGGTCGTACCACGTTCTCTCCAAGGGTTTGTACTACCGCCTGTCACTTTATAAGTATCATCCGCAGGATTGTAAGTATATGCTTGATACGTATATTCATGACCATTCATTACTTTGTCAGCAATGTAATATGAATACATTCCTTTCAACATTAATCCTTTTACCCCAGGTACTTGGTATTCTGCATTAAAGTTGGTTTGTAATACTCGCCAATCTTCACGCCAGTATCCTCCTAGCGTTTTGTTGTTATAAGCCCAGTTTGTTTCATTATGTTTTATATCATTCAAATACAATGGGTTATCGTTAGCATAAGGTCGTTCAAACGGTCTGTTTCTTAAAATAGCAAAACGTGGTAGCCAATAATCATCACTTCCGGGAATCCCTGGTTGGTCTCTCGTTTCAACACGTCCGTTAATCTGTACACCCACTTTAAGATTTGACGAAATCTTGGCATCTACGTTACTTTGAATATTGCTTCTAGTAAAAGTAAATTCGCGACCCAACACTGAATTCTGACTTAAACGAGTAGCAGAAATATAGTAACTGATTTTATCAGAACCTCCAGATGTATTAATGTTGATGGATGTTAAAGGAGAATTCCCTTTAATAATAAAGTCTTTCCAGTTAAATGTCTGATAGCCAGGCTCAGTGCCTGCTCTATATTTGTCTAACTCAGCTTGTGTAAGGGCTGTTTTTCCAAACTGGTTCATTTCAGCATCTGCTTTACCTAATTGCCACTGATAAGAATCGTTTACTACGTCAGGAAATCTTGACCAATTTTGAAAGCCTGTATACGCATCAATGTTTACAGTATTAGGACTACCCGATTTACCTCTTTTGGTAGTAACAACCACTACTCCATTGGCCGCACGAACGCCATAAATCGCCGCTGAGGCATCTTTTAGAACAGAAATACTCTCTATATCATTTGGAGCAATATTATTGAACTGACCAGCATCTTGTTGAATTCCATCAATTACAAATAATGGACTACCCATGTTACGAATCTGGATACTAGCACTAGCCCCTGGGCGACCATCAGCCATTCTGAAAGATACCCCTGGAATTTTTCCTGCTAAACCTGAACTTACTGTAGACCCACCATGCACTTTTTCTAAATCTTTGCTTGTTACGATTGAAATCGCGCCTGTTAAAGACTCTTTTTTCTGACTGCTATAACCTACAACTACTACTTCCTCTAGTCCTTTGTTATCAGGTAATAATTTAACATCTATCACCGCACGATTGTTAACGATAACAGACTGACTAATGTAGCCAATAGACGAGAATACAAGCGTAGCATTGCCATTGGGCAACGAAATTACATATTCGCCCTTGTTATTGCTTGATGTCCCCTTATTTGTACTGCCTTTCAGCAATACATTAACGCCAGGCACTGGAACATTCGACTCGTCTGTTACAGTACCTTTTACAGTAAATTCTACGTTCTGAAGCGTTTCTTTAGAGGATTCTTCCTTTAAAAGTATCTGAGTTGCTTTTCCTTGCGTACTCAGTATTATTTGTTTCCCAGCTACATCATATTGTAAATTGAGGGGTTTTAGAAGTCTTTCTAACACTTCACCTAAAGTAACATTGGGAAGATTTAG
The DNA here is from genome assembly GCF_058802005.1 of Arcicella sp. GW822-FHT02H01. Taxonomy (NCBI): domain Bacteria; kingdom Pseudomonadati; phylum Bacteroidota; class Cytophagia; order Cytophagales; family Flectobacillaceae; genus Arcicella; species Arcicella sp. GW822-FHT02H01. The sequence goes on from NZ_JBXANT010000002.1 coordinate 79,883, forward strand.
CGTAATAGAACGACTTGATTGAATAATTTGAGGACTATATGAAAATCTGACACCTGCCACATTTTCTATATCCTTCAAGACAGCCTTTATCTTTTTGTCTGATACTTGTAATGTCATTTTGCGGTTTAATAACTCCTGAGCAGCTGATTCGCTCGCCCAAGATACGCTAATGAACAAACAAGCCATGAAGAGTTGAACCAACGATATTTTCATACATTGGAATAGTAAAATTCTAAATTGTTTCATACTTTTGATTGTTTTGATCGTAATGACTTAATTTTCGAGCAAAAGAATTCCCATCCAGCCTAAATTTATTTAAGCTGCTTTGCGGAGTTACAAGGCAATGATGGTGCAAACATCGTTGCCTTTTTTCTTTTTTGAAATAATTAGAAGTTTGGAGTAATTATGTTTTCATTTGTTAAACAGAGGGAGTTAAAGATGAAATTATTTATTTTAGTTAATTTGGTTTACATTCTTTTGAATTAATAACTATCTGAGCATCAATAATTTCATAACTTGCTCCGATAGATTTACAAATAATATTTAGCTTATCTTGTAGAGATTCATCTTCCATAGATGATGTTAGTTGACACGACTGCATTATGTCTCTATTAAAAACTATTTCAACACCATAGGCTTTTGCGATGTCATCCAGTACGGTTATAACGGGCGTTTCATCATAAATAAACGTTGGCTTCTGAACATCACTAGCAATAACCAATATGGGTTGTTCAACGATAGCTTTCTTAAATAATTCTTTGTCTCTCGAAAATATAACTTGCTGATTTGGCTTCAACAGTACGCCCATTTTTTCAATCGTAGCATCATTAACCTGATCGAACTTTGGGTTTTTATACACGCTCACCTTCCCACTTAATACTTTTACGATTACACTTTTATCATTATCGTATGAAAACACTTCAAATTTCGTCCCGAGTACTTTAGTAACAATTTCGTTGGCATAGACAAAAAAAGGCTTTGAAGGCATTTTTACAACATCAAAAACTGCTTTCCCCGATAAATATACCGCTCTGGCTTCTGTATTAAAGTTGTTAACATAACATACCTTGCTATTAGGCGATAAAAAAACCAGAGACCCATCAGGTAATTTTATGGTATCAATTGTACTCTTGGTATTACTTTTTTCAATAATCGTTTCCTCAGATAATACAGCAATTTGTTTTTGATAGATAGATTGCTGAGTAAAAATCTTATTAAAATAAATACCTTTCATTCCTATAAAAAGGATAAAGCAAGCTGCCACTACTTGAAACCACGATTGTCTCCATATTGGTAAAGTACTAGATTTATTTACTTTTTGGCTTTCATTAGTACTCAAAATTCTATCTAATAAATGTTGCTCTGCTTCTTCTGATAAAAACGTGCGAACATATTCACTCAAACCTAATAGAACTGCTTCAATTAATTGTTGTGCCGCTAACCATTCTTCCTTTTTTTCAGGATGTTCCGTTAACCAGTTTTCCCAAAATACTTTTGAAGAATCTGTTGGTCGTAAATAATGCTGTAAAAAAGCATCATCTGAAACAAAGTCTGAAGTACTGAAATGATTATAGTTTGTATTCACAGATTATGATGTTTTAACAGTAGATAACCGAATGTATATTTTCATACTCACTAAAATCAAATTATTCTTGAAAAAAGACAAAAATTGTTATTGCTAACCAAGTCCTCAATTTTTCTACAGCCCTGAATACGATATTCTGTGCCGATTGTCTATTTACCAACATTATTTCGGCAATCTGTTCGTAATTCATATTCTCGGCAAATCGTAGTCGTATTGCTTCTTGTTGGCGATGTGATAATTGACTGACTAGCTTTGTAATCATTTCTTGCCTAGTGCTGGCTTCTTCTTTTTGTGTAAATATTTCTTCGGCCGATGGTTCTATCAAAAAGTCGTCAAAATCTTCATTTAATGTCTGATATGGACGTTCTTTTCGGGTTAATAAATGTAAAATTCTGACCTTTAATGATTTTAGTAAATAGTAGCGAACATTGTCGGGGACAGACAGTTTATTTCTTTTAAACCATATTTCTGTAAATACATCATGAATACAATCAAAGACGAAAGCTTCTGAAACTGACACCAGACTCATGCCATATCTATACATGGCTTTTACGTGTAGTCGATACAGTTGAGTATAAGCTTCTTCATCACCTAATTGGAAGGCCTCCCACAGTTCCTGTTCCCTATTTGGTTCTTCCGTGATTTGATTCATTATTGTCAGTAGTGCTTTTAAAGTTAAAGGTTTCGGTTTCCTATTATTTAAAGCTAATATTGAAGCGAGTTAATCACCCTATCAAATTATACTTTAATAATAATAAATTTAATATTACTTATATATCGAGTAAAGATAGGTTGAAAAGCTAATTTAGGAAAGCTCCATTTCTTCGTTTTATCTAAATATTACTTGGAAACATCTATTTTGAGACATATTGAATAAACTTTGAAACATTTAATCAAATTCATTGTGCTTTAAAAAATACGGCTTACAGTATTATATTACTTATCTATGCTTAATTCATTTCAAATAAACAAAAACGACTTTTATGGGGTAAGTTTTCTACATCATTATTAAAAATCTAAAAACGACTTTTATGGGGTAATCTTTGATATCACATCAATAAGTGAATATTGATAACTCATAAAAACGACCTTTATGGGGTGATTATTTACTTATTATTCGATTTATCCTATTATAAAAATAAAATATCGATTACTTAAAACGACTTTTATGGGGCTTCAAAGAATAGATTACTCAAATTGTATTGATTCATTGAAAAAGAACTTGTTAAAATCTAAAAACGACCTTTATGGGGTGAAGTACTAGTCGTTTTTATATAGCTCACACTAAACCTAGATAATAATCAAAAACGACTTTTATGGGGTGTTAATTGTTATTACCTTTCAAATGTTATCCTTATTGCAACTTAGCTTATGATAAATCATTTTAGCAATTGTACAATCTAGAGGAGCATTTAACATTAATAAATAGGCTTTTGAAAAAACGACTTTTATGGGGTGATGAATAAATTACCTTTTTAATTAATTCAATTTTATAATAACGACCTTTATGGGGTAAGTACTATTTTTATCTTTAAAAAAACTATAATGTCATTCAACAAGAGGTTTGAAAACACATCCTGTAAGCTTAGCATTTGAAAACGACTTTTATGGGGTTTGTTTTCCTTATTGGTATTTTTTAACATTTTAAAAAATAAGTATTATTCAACATCAAAATCTATTTGTTGTATTTCTTTTATCTTTCTTTTCTTTTGTCTTTCAGCGTTCATAAATGCTTGAATTTGAGCCTATTGAATACCCATAAAACGACCTTTATGGGGCATATCAACGACTTTTATGGGGTACATCAACGACCTTTATGGGGTACATCACGACTTTTATGGGGTGTATCAACGACCTTTATGGGGTATATCACGACTTTTATGGGGTTTACAATAACGACCTTTATGGGGCATCATAAACGACCATCTCTTATTTGTTGTCGTTTTATTTTGATTTTATGAATTTATCTATTTTTTTTGTAAAACGACTCGACAAAGTTATAAGTCGTGTATTCTATTTTTCATCTCAAACTGTTGGAAAGCGAATGAGCAAAGAGAAAAGTGATAAAAGAGACAAAGCAATCAATGCGATATCAAACGATCCTTATAGAATAATCAAAGGTAACCCAATTATTAATGCAAAATTTGATATTTCAGCCATTCAAATGAAAATCTTTTTGCACATGATTGCCAGTATTGATCAAGCCAAAGATTCAATCCCTATCATAAAAATAACTGTAAAAGATTTTCAGCGACTTACGGGTATCAATAGTAACAATATTTATGCACACGTAGAGAAAGAAGCAATGAAGATGAGAGAAAAACGTATTTTTTTCTCCAACAATAAAATCACCTTTGATGCCAATCTTATCAGTGCCTTTGTATATTATAAAGACGAAGGATATTTTACCTTAGAAATCCCGCAGGCACTCCACCCCTTCCTCTTACAAATCAAAGAGAATTTTACGGTATTAGATATTCGTAATATTTTAAGGCTCGATAGCGTATATGCCATGAGGTTTTATGAATTCTGTAAAGAGTATGAACGATTTGGTAAATTCAGGTTTGACGTCGAAGAACTGAAAGCAACTTTAGGGCTATCGGCTAGGTATAAAAACTATTTTGACTTTAAGAAAAAAGTAATAGAACAAGCACGGAAAGAACTTTCGCAAAATGCAGAAATATATTTTGAGTTTCAAGAAATCAAAAATGGAAAGAAAGTAGAAAGCATTGAATTTATCATCAAAAAGAATATCATCATCAACGATGATATTCAAACTATTTCTATCATTAAAAACAATGATTCCGAAGATGGTATTGAAAACGAAGAGTCTTCAATTATTGAGCAAATTTTTGCAAAAGTCAAGGAATATGAAATTACGCTAAAAACAGTTGAGCAGTGGGTTAAGGAATTGCCAGAAGAACAAATATTATTGGGGATAGATTATGTGTTGAAAGAAGTAAAATCAGGCAAGCCAATTACCAACGTCGGGGGATATTTGAATCAAATGGTTAGAAATCCTACTTTATTTGAAAAGAAGACATTAGATAAAGCTGAGGAGCTGAAGAAAACCCAACAGAAAAAAGAAGTACAAAAAAAGCAAGATGATGCTGAAAAAATAGAAGCTAAAAGAGAAGAACTAAAAATTGCCTATTCAAATGCTAAAAGAGAAGTTGCTTTAAAAATTTTGCAGACCAATCCAGAGTTATACTTACTAGTGTTAAATAAATTACAGGGAAGCTTATTGGGGCAAATGAATTATAATAGTTACATGAATTATTGCGATAAAAAATTGTCTAACGAATCTTTTATAAAATATTTCTCAGATGATGCTTCTTTTTTTGCTGGCGTAATGAATGCGATGTCTTCTGAATTTCCAGATATTGTAGCAGTAAAAGCTCAATTTGATAAAGTGGCCAATCGTTTAGGAGTACAATTGATATAAAAAAACCAAAGTGACACGCTGTCACTTTGGTTTTTCTTAGTTGGTTTGATATTGACAAAAAACCAAAGTGACAACGTGTCACTTTGCTATAAGATGTCTAATAATTGATTAATTCTATTCAAAATAGCCTCACAATCACTTTTATTTAAACTACCTTTTGCAATTTCTCTAATTTCAGTTTGTAATTGAACGACTTTAGGGCTCAATTGCTTTTCTGGAGAAGCAGAATTAATTTTTGATAGTTGGCTATTAATCTCTTCAATACTTTCTAAAGGGCTAGTAGTTTCTAGCTTTGAAATAGCATTGATAGTAGATTTTGGTAGCTTTTGTTTTCCCGTCAGAATTTCTTGCTTTAAATCAGTCGATAATTTATTCAAACCAGAAGCAAATTCTCCATCTCTTTTTATCGTTCTGCTACTAACACCATATTCAGTAGCAAGTGCTAAAGATACATCCTGCTGTCCTTCATTAGCAAACTTATCGCCACCACGCATTGATTTTTGTTGAAGGTAACGAAGCCCTCTTAAATAGGAAGCTTGTTCGGGTGTTAAATTCCTACGTCCTAATTGAAAATCAATCATGTAATCTTTCACTTCATCTAATGAAGCAAATTTCAACAGATTGATACGATAATCTAAACGATTCTTCTTACAAATGTCATACCTATTGTGTCCATCAATCAACACAAATACAGGCGTATTGCTATCATCAATCTGAGCAATGGCCGCTGTAGTTTCCCAAATTGATAACGGATCTTTTACGCCATGTTTTAGAATGTTAAGTTCTAATTGGTGTAATTCATCCACTGTAAGTGGCGGAATTAAATCACGCAATTGATCAAGTATTACAATTTGACTCTTTATATTTTCTTCTGATGATAAAAGAGAAGGGCGAAGGTCGCTGGTTTTCTCTTTCATAATATTCATAAAATCTTTTTTTGCCATATTAAAGGATCATTATTTCTGTTGCTAGATTGTGATATTGAAGCCAAGAGGAAGATTTGGGGGCATAAGTAAATAAATCTTCTTTGGCTACTTGCGACTGCTTAATCACGGTTGAGCCTTCAATAATAGTGTTGTAAATGTGAAAACTTTTAAATTTTTCTTCAATGTGTGTCATCATACTCTTGTGCACACTTTGGTTTTTATGCACCATGGTAAACACGATGCCTTTAACCGTTAGAGTCGGGTTGATATAAGCACGTACTTCGGCAATCCTGTTAAATAAACTTTCTACGCCGTGATAAGCACTAGCTTCTGGTTGAATAGGTACTACGCAATAACTAGACGCGACTAACGAACAAGTTGTGCAAATGCCTAAACTTGGGGGACAATCAATTAAAATGTAATCAAAAAACTCTTTCACTTCATCAAGCTTCAAAGAAAGTCGTCTGTCTGCTCCAATAGCATTGGCTAATTCAGATTCTTTATAAGCCATTCTGATATCAGAAGGAGCTAAAAATAAACTTTCGGTAATGGGAATAACGGGTAGTTCTGTATTACTCAATAAAGCGTCTATTACCTGACTTTGGGGTTCATGAATACCAAAACACTGGGATAAATTACCCTGCGAATCCATATCTACCATCAATACTTTATTGCCAAGTAAACTTAACGCTTTACCAACATTGATAGTTGTAGTAGTTTTTCCAACGCCACCTTTATGATTTACAATAGAGATAACGGTTGCTTTATCAAACATTGTTTCAGAATAACCATATTGTCTGAGGGCTTCATCGATGGCGGGTAAATGTTTTGTCGGAATATCTTTCTGTTCAGCAAGTGCTTTATGTAAGGTTTTAGAAGGAATCCCAGCTTCTTTTTCAATTTGAGTTAAGTTAAGTGCTTGTTTTGAGCGTAAAAACTTAACAACTTTTTCTTGTGTAATCATTTGTTAGAAGGGATAAAAAATTATCTTTTGTAAATGTAAAAATAACTTTTTTTATCCAAAAATATTTTGATAAAAACTTACTTAAAAATTAAAAGAAATATTGAAAATAGTAATTCTCGTAGAAAAATGAGCTTGGGATGAAGTGAAAAATATGCCGAGTAGGAGGGAGATGTAAAATAAAGCAGGGATTATATTGCCGATTAAACCACATATAAGGCTGAAATCTTTAACAAAGATATTCATTTAATTTTTTATGGGCTTCTCAGGCGTTTAAATTTGAAAAAAAATGATATAAGTTGTTATAAATAAGCAGTTTAACGGTATTTATTGATAGACTATTAAACTGCTTTACTTTTTTGTTTTTTCTTATTGAGTTAAATATTTTCTTTTGTATTCCAACGGAGTGATGCCTGTTACTTTTTTGAAGTGTCTATAAAAGTTGGAAACATTATTAAAACCACAATCAAAACAAATAACTTCTGTAGGGAGCTTATCTTCTACTAAGGCCCTACAGGCATGACTTATCCTGATTTCAATAAGGAAATCATAGTAAGTTTTCTTAGTCATCAATTTAAAATAACGACAGAACGACGTAACACTAAGATTGCTGATAGCAGAGATTTCTTCCAGGGTAATATCCTTTTTATAGTTTGATAACGTATAAGTACACACCTTATTCAAACGAATAGTATCTGATTCGTTTGACTGATAAAAACTATGATCAGTAGCAATGGTAGTATATTCATCTGTTTCAGCAAGAATATTCAGAATAGATAATAATAATATTATACGTTCCAGATTACTTGCCTTGGTTACTTCTAGCATCAACTTGGCTACTTTCTCGCGGGCTTCACCGCCAATCACCATTCCGCTTTTTGCTTTCTCATATAATTTAGGAATCATGTACACTTCTGGCAAAGTCAATAAGTATTTTCCTAAACAATCTGGTAAAAAATGAATGACAATTGCCTCAACACCAAGATTGGGATTGTTTTCAAAATATTCTTCTTTGCATCGCCATGTATGAGGTAGGTTCTCACCGATAAGTACTATTTCACCATAAGAAAAGTTGCTGATATTATCACCAATAAAACGAACGCCCTCACCCTTAATGATATAGTGCAATTCGATTTCTGGATGATAATGCCAGATAGTATCAAAGTTTGGCCTTATATCATGACGAATGCTGAATGAGCTTTCGGGTTTTACAGGAACTTTATGAAAAAGTGGCTTCATTTATAATATATATTTTATTTAAAATAATTTTTTTGATAAAGAGTTGAACTATTATAATGCACAAAGAAAAGAACGAAAATTCCTTGAAATTATGCTTTAATGCATCAAATATAATAATTCGTAGTTAAATTATGACAATATCATATACTAAGTTGGTAAAAATTTACACTAAAATTCCTTTTTGATTGATGAAATTTGTATTCAAATCTAATAATACCTCATTTTCAAAAAAGATAAGATATTATAATGATTACGAAGGATAAACTTATTGTAGCATTTTCTCAGTAAAGTATAAAAGCATTAAAAGTAGAATATATACTTACTGCACAATAGGAATGAGTGTTAGAAAATTGGGGATTTTAAGATTAGCCTGCTTTGAGATAGATTTTTATCTTGAAGAAATCGAGATGATAAATTAGTACAGAAAACAACAGCTTTATCAAATATTAATATGAAAAGAATAGGAAGAAAAATGATGATTTTAATGATGTTGATTACTTCAACATCAACAATGCTTTGGGCTCAGGAGGTACAAACAAAAGAACAAAAAGATGCTAATTACGTAAAAATGATTACTGACCGTGCTGCTAAAATTGTAGCTACCCTTGGCGTAACGAATGCAGAAGCGAGCATCAGAGTAAGAGATATTATCAGTCAGCAATATAGTGATTTAAGTCAAATACATGAAGCTAGGAATTTAAAACTAAAATTAGCCAAGGAAATAGCGAAAGATGATAAAGTTAAAAGTCAGGCCGATATAAAGCAAGCCGAAGCTGACGCTAATGTTGCAATGGATAAATTACATGCAGAATACCTGAAAAAACTATCTAAAGAACTTTCAGCTAATCAAGTAGAGATGGTAAAAGATGGTATGACGTATAAAGTTTTGCCTATTACTTACAAAGGTTATCAAGAGATGCTTCCAAATCTGACTAATGAACAAAAGACGCAGATATTAGCATATCTTACTGAGGCTCGGGAGCATGCCATGGATGCGGAATCGTCAGAAAAAAAACATGCTTGGTTTGGGAAATATAAAGGTAGAATCAACAATTATTTATCAGCTGCAGGGATAGATATGAAAAAAGCAGGCTTAGAATGGGAACAGAGAATAGCGGCTGCAAAGGCATCAAAGCAAAATTAATAGTACTAAGTAAAGGCAAAATATGTTTAATATTATCATAGAAAAAATAGTGCATGATAATATCTCATAATATCTTGAAAAAATTATATACAAAATTAGGCTTTCATTAGCCTAATTTTGATGGGTAATATTTTTATTCATGAGCGCTATAATTTTGCCTTTTTTTGAATATAAATATTTTGTGAAAAAACCACATAAAATTTAGTTTGTCACTCGCTTTAGTAGCAATCAAGTGATTCTTATCATTTTAAAAAAATTAAGATCCCAACGTAATTATGGAATTATTTTTACAACCACAGCCTAATTTGGTAAAGAGGTCATTGATGACTTACTCACCAATTTTGGCTTTACTTTTGTTCTCAGGAACATCCTTTGCAACAAAACATAGAGAGGTCGTTTCTTCGACACAATCAATTTCAGTAATTTCTAAAGCAACTACTCCTGTTAAGGGAGTTGTGAAAGATATTTCTGGAGTAGCGATTCCGGGAGTAAGTGTAAGAGTGAAAGGAAGTAAAACAGGTGCAGTAACTGATGCTACAGGTGCTTACCGTTTAGATTTACCTAAAGGGGATGAAACTTTAGTATTTACTTCGGTGGGTCTTAAACCTCAAGAAATAGAAGTGAAGGGCCGTTCAGAAATAAATTTAACGATGGAAGAGGATGTTTCATCATTGAATGAAGTGGTTGTAGTAGGTTATGCACAGCAAAAGAAAATAAACTTAACAGGAGCTGTGGCAGTAATTGATATGAAGGCGATTGAAGATTTACCTGTAGGAAGTTTATCAGCTGCTTTAGTAAGTCAACAGCCAGGAGTAGGGGTATCAGGAGGAACGAGTCGTCCAGGAGATAATGCTTCTATTACTATTCGAAACCCAATATTATTGTCTAAAGATGGAGGGTCGTTACGTCCATTATACGTTATTGACAACGTAATTCGTACGGAAGACGATTTTAACGTATTAGATGTATCCGAAGTAGAAAACATTTCTATTTTGAAAGATGCTGCCGCAGCCATTTATGGAGCACGTGGTGCTTACGGTGTTGTTGTAGTGACGACTAAAAGAGGAAAGACTGGTACACCAAGATTTTCATATAGCACTTCTTATGGAACATCGGATGCTAACTTACCTACCATGATGAATGGTTATGAGCTTGCAACCTACACAAATGACTATAACTTACTGGCTGGGAAAAAAGCTACAGATAATAACTCTGTAATTTATACACAAGATGAATTAGATTATTTCAAAACGCACAGCCAAGATTGGTTAAGCGATGCATGGAAAGCTTCAACAGTGAGCCGTCATGTAATGAATGTGAGTGGGGGTACAGAAAAAGCAACCTATTTTGCGGGGATTACATATAACAACCAAAATGGTAATTTTGATAAAATTGATTTTAACAGATGGACTTTCAGAGCAAGTACAGACGTTAAAGTATCTTCCAATGTAAGAGTTGGCTTGGGCTTATCAGGTGATTTATCTGAAAAGAAAAGATATTTATTGAAACAAGGGGGTTCCGATAATGAAAAAGATTTTAAATCTTTAATTTATGCAGCACCTTTCAGACCTGCGTATGTAGACGGCCTACCATTGAATACTACGGGTGGGGGTTCAACGAGTGAAAACTTTCACTTCTTTGAAGCTCAGAAATCAAACAACTATTTGTTAGCAAAAAATAATGGATTAAACATCAATGCTTATATCGAATATGACATTCCATTCATCAAAGGATTAAAAGCAAAAGCTACTTACAATAGAACATTTGATAATAACTTCGGAAAAGAATTTGGTACAAAATATACCCTTTATAACTTTAATATGTTGGGAACAAACAAACATATTTATGGTGGGGGTGTAAAAAGTACTACCTCAATTAGCAACAGTAACCGTATTTATTTTGCACCAAACTATTCTGATGTATATCAGTTGAATGGTTATTTAAACTACGACCGTACATTTGGTAAACACACGATTTCCGCAATAGCATTATTTGAACAAGCAGAGACTTATTCAGATGGTATCACTTCATACTTAGACAACTTAGTAGATGGTGCACAAGATAATGCTGGATATGCTTTAGGAGGAACAGCTTCAGGTGCTGGTGTAGGAACTATTTCTGAATCTGAATCTGAATCAGGAAGATTATCATTTGCAGGTCGTGTTAATTACACCTATGCTGGTAAGTATTTAGCTGAATTTGCAATTCGTAGAGATGCCTCTACCAACTTTGCTCCAGGGAATCGTTGGGGTACTTTCCCTTCTCTTTCAGTAGGTTGGGTTATTTCAGAAGAACCATTCTTTAAAAACAATGTACGCTTTGTTGATTTCTTGAAATTACGTTTGTCAGGTGGTCTTACTGGTATGGATAACACAAAAGCTTATAACTGGTTGAAAAGTTATAACCTAATCCAGACAGGTAATGGTCCTGTATTTGGTGGAAACCTTGACCGTGCTGGTATCTTCCGTTTGAAAAATGCTATTCCTAACCCAGATGTACAGTGGGATAGCGATACTAAATTGAATGCAGGTATTGATGCTAATTTCTTGAACAATAGACTTTCGTTAGGATTAGATGCATTTTATGATCACCGTTACAATATGCTAGTTACGCTAGCATCGTCTGTTCCTTTGACGGTTGGTGCGGTTCTTCCTTCTGAAAACTTCGCTACAATTGATGGTTTCGGTACAGAGATTTCATTAGGATGGGCTAGTAAAATCAATAAAGATTGGTCATATAAAGTAAGAGGCTTCTTCTCATGGAGTGATAACAAGCAAATTAAAGTGGATTATGACAAAGGGCTTACTGGTACATACCTTGACCCAACAGGAAAATCTACAGACATGGGCTTCCTTGGTCTTCGTAGTGCAGGGATGTTAAGAACTCAGGCAGATTTAGATGCACTTTTAGCTAAATATCCTAATTATACTATTTATGGCACAAAACCAGCCGTTGGTATGATTTATTATGAAGATGTTCGTGGTGCAAAAAGTGCAACAGCTAATCCTGACGGTACGTACTCTTATGCTGAACCAGATGGAAAAATTGATGATAGTGATAGACAATACTTAACCAATAAAAAGGATAACCACTATGGTTTTGGAATGAACTTCACAACGAGTTATAAACGTCTTTCATTCTCGTTAGCAATGGGTGGCTCGTTTGGTGGACAAGATGTTCTTGAATCTGGTGCAAGAGGATGGGGAACTTCAGCACAAGTAACAGCAATTACTAATTTGCCATCAATTTTAACAGACCACTGGACGCCAGAGAATCCTAATGCTAAATATCCTGCACCAAACTATAGAGGTCAAAATAGCTTAGATTCAGATTTCTGGTTTGTTAGCTCATTCCAAATGTCAATTAGAACATTGAATGTATCATATGAGTTGCCAGCTAACTTGCTTAGAAAATTGAATGTTAACGGAGCAAGAGTATACTTAACATCAACAAACCCATTGAACCTATACAATCCTTATACTTATAAGCAGTATTCAGGTTCTTATGATGTATACCCTGTATTACGTTCATTCTCAGTAGGTTTAAATTTGAATCTATAATTAATTACCCCTTTTTTCTTATACAATTGATATATTTTTTATCAATGATATTGAAAACTTAATTATTACAGAAAAATGAAAAAGAAATATATTTTATATACAGCACTTTGTTCAATGCTTGCTCTAGCGAGTTGCGAAAGTGTGTTAGATAAAACCGATTTAGGCGCTGCCTCTCCAGATTTAATTGCAGGAGACTCTGTGTTAGCCAACATTGCATTGAACTATGTCTATAACCAAAATTTACCTGACTGGGGTGGAGTAACAGCAGTCAGTAGTCTTGGGGGCAGCGTTTATTCAGAAGAGTCTTATAACCAAGGAAGTTCTGAAAATAAATATTTAGAAGGAACGCTTACACAAGCAGACGTTTCGGATTTTGGAACGGCATTGAATGCAACCAACAACTATGGAAAAATCAGAACAATCAATTCTTTTCTTTTCGATTTAGGAAATGATAAATTGATGGATAATGGTGCCAAAAACAGATTGTTGGCTCAAGCATATTTTTTCCGTGCTTGGCGTTATTTTGAACTAGTTAAATTGTATGGTGGTGTGCCTTTGGTATTAACCCCTCAAGATGCCGTAGGACAAGAAGCACGTGATGCATCATTTATTCCTAGAAATACAACAACACAGTGCTATAATAGAATAGCGGCAGATTTAGATTCAGCAACGAAATATTTACCAACAGTTTGGCCTTCACCAAGTGCTAACTGGGGTAGAGTTACTAAAGGAGCAGCAGTAGCCTTGAAAGGTAGAGTATTATTGTATGCTGCTAGCCCTCAGTTTAATCCAAACGACGTGGTATCTAAATGGCAAACAGCTTATGATGTTAATAAACAAGCTTATGATGTATTAACTGCGAGTGGCTCAAAACTTTTTGCAGACTATGCTAAAATGTGGTTCACAGAGGTGGGTAATACAGAGGCAGTTTTTTTAACTGGTTATAATACGTCGAACGGAGATCAACAAAAAAGAAATAGCGGATGGGAAGCAAGTACAAGACCAAAATATTCTACTGGTTCAGGAGGGGGGTCAAACATTCCTTCATGGGATTTAGTGAAAGCTTACCCAATGAAAGATGGTAAGAAAGCAGGTGCTTCTACAAAATATACTTATTCAGACCAGCTATTCTATAAAGACCGTGACCCACGTTTTGAGAAAACAATCGCTTATAACGGCTCAACTTGGCCAATGACTAACGTAACTAATAATAGATTATGGACATACCAAGTAGCTGGTAAGAGTATCGAAAATGGTGGAACAAACGGTAGTAATACAGGTTTCTATTGCAAAAAAGCCCTTCAAACATCAGATGTAGCAGGTTCAACGCTTGATGCTTCAAACACTATTTATTCAGGGACAGATTGGATGGAAATTCGTTTTGCAGAAGTATTATTAAACTTAGCAGAAGCTGCGAATGGCGTGGGAAAAATAGATGAAGCTTATACGCAATTGAAAGCTATTCGTGCCAGAGCGGGCATTGAAGCAGGTACTGATGGTTTGTATGGTTTGAAAGCAAATATGACTCGTGCAGAAATGTTTACAGCTATTTTAGATGAAAGACAAATTGAATTTGCATTTGAAGGAAAACGTTTTTGGGATTTGAGACGTTGGAAACTTATCGAAAAAACATTGAACGGTACTAAAGGAACAAAAGTGGTGATAGCATTGAAAACGACAGGTGTACCAGCTGATTTTGCTGCCATTCGTGATGGTTTAAAATTAGATGATATTTATACCAACTATTTTACCGTTACAATAACGCCAAATGCATTAATGACTAGAAATGCGATTGCTTGGAAACCAGAATACTATTATTTTGCTATTCCACAAGCAGCTATCAATAATAATCCATTGATTATTCAAAATAATACTTGGGGAGGATCGTTTGACCCTCTACAATAATTATGGTTAAATCTTGTTGATATTAAAATAAAGGCTTCATTCGAAGCCTTTATTTTTTGTTATATTTGTCCTGCTCTGTCTTGATTATTTCATAAAAAAACAGGATAAAATTGAGATAATATCATACATTAAATTGAAAATTTTTTATAGATAATTATCATTAATTAGTACTAATTTTGGAAATAATATACTTTTTTAGCTAATTATAATTATTGGTTTAGCGAAAGTTTTCATAAACTCAACATGCTTGGTTTTGATAGTCATATGAAGAGGTTTGTAGCTGATAATCAATACTAAATTTATTAACAATCACAGATGAAAAAGATTTCTTTCTCAACAATACTCCGAGTAGTATTGGTTATGCTAACATTACAGCAATCGGTTTTGGCGCAGTATCCTCAAATTCCAGCCGATATCCAAAAACAAAGCGACTCGTTACTTAATGCAAGTAGAAAACAATCTGATATTGCTTGGCAAAAGGCTTTGCCTATTATTCAGAAAGAATCGCGTGAAGGTAAACCGTATATTCCTTGGGCTGCTCGTCCTATTGATTTACCGCAAGCAAGTATTCCTGCGTTTCCAGGTGCTGAAGGTGGTGGCGCTTACTCTTTTGGTGGTCGTGGCGGAAAAGTATATGTCGTAACAAGTCTTGAAGATAATGGTCCAGGTTCTTTGCGTGAAGCGTGTGAGCAAGGTGGTGCAAGAACAGTTGTTTTCAATGTGTCAGGTATTATTCGTTTAAAAACACCGCTTATCATTCGTGCTCCTTACATCACAATCGCAGGTCAAACAGCTCCGGGCGACGGTGTGTGTGTGGCGGGTGAGTCTGTTTGGATTAATACACACGACGTAGTAATTCGTTTTATGCGTTTTAGAAGAGGAGAAACCAATGTTGGCCGTAGAGATGATTCAATCGGAGGAAATCCAATTGGTAACATCATGATTGACCACGTTTCAGCAAGTTGGGGCTTGGATGAAAATATGTCGATGTATCGTCACATGTATAATGATAGTACTGGTAAAATTGAAGACAAATTGCCTACTGTCAATATTACCATTCAAAACTCAATTTTCTCGGAAGCATTAGACACTTGGAATCACGCTTTTGGAAGTACATTAGGTGGTGAAAACTGTACGTTTATGAGAAACCTTTGGGCAGATAATGCTGGTCGTAATCCTTCAATCGGATGGTTTGGTATTTTCAATTTTGTAAACAATGTAATGTTCAACTGGGTACACCGTTCGACAGATGGAGGAGACTATCGTGCCATGTATAATATTATCAATAACTATTATAAGCCAGGACCGCTTACGCCAAAGGATTCGCCGATTGGATATCGTATCTTAAAGCCTGAGTCTGGTAGAAGTAAATTAGGCTATTTAACGTTCGGGCGTGCTTATGTGCATGGTAACATTATGGAAGGCAATGAACGCGTAACCAAGGATAACTGGGACGGCGGAGTTCAAGTAGAGAATTTTGCGAATGCAGACAAATATACACCAGATATAAAATGGAATAGTCCATTACCAATGCCTAAGCTAACAATCTTACCTGCAACACAAGCACGTGATTATGTATTAGCCAATGCAGGAGCAATACTACCTATCAGAGATGCTGTAGATACTCGTGTAATTGAACAAGTTCGTACAGGAAAAATTAAGTATACTGAAGGGGTTAAATTACCAGAAACTCAATTTAAGCACCGTCGTTTACCAATTGACTCATACAAGCAAGGTATTATTACTGAAATCAGTCAAGTGGGTGGATACCCTGAGTATAAAGGAGTAGCATACAAGGATTCAGATAATGATGGTATGCCAGATGCTTGGGAGCTAAAAAATGGATTAAACCCTAAAGATGCATCTGATGCAGCCAAAGATAGAAACAAAGATGGTTACACAAACATTGAAGAATATTTAAATAGCGTGGTTACGTTAAAAACGGTAAAACCATAATATTAAAAAAGCTTTAAACATGAGTCATCCCGAATGTTAAAATCACAAAAAAGCGGTCTAAATTAGTTTTTAGACCGCTTTTTTTGATTGATGGACACCGAATTCCTACTGTTTGAGCGGAGCGAGTTTAGGAATTCTTGATTTTTTTGTTACTTTTTGCATCAAGGCAAAAAGTAAGGACGGGTATAACTCCAAAAATCTTTGAAATCTTATGAAACTCACTATTCTATTAGAAAATTCAGGATGACTCATGTTTTTTAATAATCCTATAAGAAATTACCCAAAAATACAGTATACAGATGATGTTTTTTCGCTTCTTACTATATATTGATAAATCCGTAATAAAACACTGATTATCAGTATATATTGAAATATTTAAAGAAATTATAGTGAATATAAGATGAACTTGGAAAGTAATAACACTTAGTTTTGACCTGATTTATAGGGTTCTTGTACAAGAAAGGATTTGATAATATTGTATAATAGCTTGAGAAAATGATATAAATACATGAGATTGATTCTTTCTAATTTTGTGTTGAGGTATGGAAATAGCAAAAGAATAAATAAAATAAATGATATTCTTTAAGGATGAAATGATTATTCTTGACTTTAAGTGCTTAATTGTAGTTGAATTTTAAAAGGATTGATTGGTAGAAATTACCAAATGAATATGGTGAGTTTAATAAAGAAAATAACATTTGTATGCCTTACTGTTTTATTGAACAGTATCCAGCTTTCTGCTCAGAAAGCTAAAGTTGTTAAACCTCTTCCACCTGTTTACCTTGAAGCAAATGCGAAGTTAGGTTACACGCTAGACGAACAGGGAAATCGTATTCCAGATTTTTCATATTGTGGTTATATGGCAGGAGAAGAAGCCATTCCCAATGTAGCTATAAAAGTTATTGTTCCTGTAAAAACTGGTAATGCGACGGTTAGGATACAATCTGCTATTGATTACGTGGCTACTTTAACGCCAAATAAAGATGGTTTTAGAGGAGTAGTTTTATTAGAAAAAGGCATTTATGAAGTAGCAGGTAATTTAAAAATCAATACCTCTGGAATTGTATTGCGTGGAAGTGGAATGGGAGAGGGGGGAACAACTATACTAGGAAAAGGAGACATTCGTGAAACGTTGATTACTGTTGCAGGGAAAAACGATAAAGTATTAGAGGCCGCTGTAAAAGTTATAGATACTTATGTTCCTGTAAATTCATCGAAAGTAAAGGTTGAGGCAAATGGTCATTTCAAAATAGGAGATAAAGTAATTGTTCATAGACCTTCTACCAAAGAATGGATTGAAAAATTAGGAACAGAGCATTTTGGTGGTGGAGTAACAGCCTTAGGATGGAAAGCTGGACAAAGAGATATTTTCTGGGATAGAACAATCGTTGCTGTTAATGAGAATGAAATTATATTAGACGCACCCATCACTACTGCCTTGGATGCTAATTATGGTGGTGCTTATCTTTCAAAATATAGTTGGAATGGCAGAATTGCACAGGTTGGCGTAGAAAATCTAAGGTTAGCATCTACCTATGATTTAAATAATCCAAAAGATGAAGACCATCGCTGGGGGGCAATTTCATTTGAAAATGTTACTGATGCTTGGGCTAGACAAATTGTATTCAAACATTTTGCAGGTTCGGCTGTGAATATTTTAGAAACGGGTAAACGCATTACTGTTGAAGATTGTCAGTCACTAGCGCCGATTTCAGAAATCGGTGGGCAGCGTCGTTTCACTTTTTTTACTACAGGTCAACAGACGCTCTTTCAAAGATTATATTCAGAATTTGGGTATCATGATTATGCCCTTGGTTTTTGTGCTGCAGGACCAAATGCTTTCGTACAATGCGAAGCGCATTTACCTTTTAGTTTTAGCGGAACAATTGATAGTTGGGCTTCGGGAGTTTTGTTTGATGTAGTAAATATCGATGGACAAGCATTAAGCTATACTAATCGTGGGCAAGATGGACAAGGAGCAGGGTGGACTGCCGCCAATTCTGTTTTATGGCAGTGTTCGGCTTCAAGAGTCGATTGTTTTCAAGCTCCTACTGCACAAAACTGGGCTTTTGGTACATGGTCACAATTTACTGGAAATGGCTATTGGGATATGTCTAACGAACATATTAACCCCCGAAGTTTATATTATGCACAACTAAAAGACCGTATCGGTAGCAAATTAGGCAATAGAGCTATTTTGCTACCAATACCATCTGAGGCATCTAGTAGTCCAAAAGTTGAAGTAGCCATGTCTTTGACCGAACAGGCAAAGAAACCTGCCCAAACATTACAAGAATTTATTACACAAGCAAAAGACAGAGAGGAGATTCCTACTCAAGCAAATGTGCCAACGATTGACCAACTTGGTATTAAAAAAGCTACGTCAATTACTAAAGCAGAGGCCTTACAAATTACCAATGGTTGGCTGGTGCGTGGAAAAGAAGTAGTAACTGGAAGAAAACAAGAAGTGCCTTGGTGGTCCGGGAGTGCTAGACCTTATGGATTAGAAAATGCGAAAGCCCATATTACTCGTTTTGTACCAGGACAAACAGGAAAAGGTTTGACGGATAATCTGGAAGAGTTAACAGATTGGATGAAAACCAATAACATAAAAGCTATTGACCATAACTACGGTCTTTGGTATGAGCGTCGTCGTGATGATCATGAGAGAATCCGTAGAATTGATGGCGATGTTTGGCCTCCATTTTATGAATTACCTTTTGCTAGAAGTGGAAAGGAAACAGCTTATGATGGGTTGAGCAAATATGACTTGACGAAATATAATAAATGGTATTGGAACAGATTAAAACAATATGCTGATTTAGCAGACCAGAAAGGATTGTTGCTAATTCATCATAATTATTTCCAACACAATATCATCGAAGCAGGAGCGCATTATGCCGATTTCCCTTGGCGTCCTGCTAATAATATTAATAATACTGGTTTTCCTGAACCAGTGCCTTATGCAGGCGACAAACGAATTTTTATGGCAGAACAGTTTTATGATGTTTCAAATCCTATTCGTCGAGAAATCCATAGAGCATATATACGTAAGTGTCTCGATAATTTCAAAGATAATACTGGTGTCATTCAATTAATCGGTGCTGAATATACGGGACCACTACATTTTGTTCAGTTCTGGATTGATGTTATCAAAGAATGGGAAAAGGAGACGGGTAAAAAGGTAATTGTTGGGTTAAGTACGACAAAAGATGTGCAAGATGCGATTCTAGCTGATGTTGAAAGAGCGCCTGTAGTTGATTTAATAGATATACGTTATTGGCATTTTCAAGCGAATGGAAATGCTTATGCACCCTTGGGAGGACAAAATTTAGCACCTCGTCAACATGCTCGACTACTAAATCCTAAAAAGAGCTCATTTGAACAAGTATACCGTGCTGTAGATGAATACCGACAAAAATTTCCAGAGAAAGCTGTAATATATTCAGCAGATAGTTTTGATGCGATGGGTTGGGCAGTGTTGATGGCAGGAGGTTCTTTGGCAAATATCCCTGTAGTTGAGAATCCACAATTTTTACAAGATGTTAGCTCAATGAAGCCTTTTGAATTAATGGACAAAACAGCGAGTCAATGGGCATTAGGAAATCCAGAGAAAGGCTTTATCATTTATAATGACCCACAAAATGTTATTAAACTTGACTTGACTCAACAAAAATCAACCTTCAAAGTAAGTTATATTAATCCGAAAACGGGACAAATTAACAAGCAAGAAGATAAAGTAAAAGGAGGGAAACTTATTCAACTAAAAAATAAATCATCAGAAACAGAGGTGATTTGGCTCAGAAAAATATCATGAAATACAATGCTATGCATAAAGGTTTAATCATCGTTTTTTGTTGTTTGATAGCTATGGCTTCATGCAAGCCAGTGAAAGAAGTGGGGCAATTGCCAGACTTGAAAGTATCTACAAATGGAAGATTTATTGCCACAAAAGATGAAAAACCATTTTTTTGGTTGGGAGATACAGGCTGGTTATTATTCAATAAATTGACTCGTGAAGAAACCGAAACGTACCTTGAAGACAGAAAGCAAAAAGGCTTTAATGTTATTCAAGTAATGGTTTTACATACTGTTGAGGCTGTGAATGTATATGGTGATTCTGCCTTGGTAAAAAAAGATGTAGCTAATCCTAAAGTGACAGAGGGCAATGATTTTGCGAATGCTGAACAATATGATTTTTGGGACCATATAGATTTTGTAATCAAAAAAGCTGAGGAAAAAGGTATCTATATGGCATTAGTACCTGTTTGGGGTGGTAATGTAAAAGCAGGTCATGTTTCACAAAAGCAGGGCGAAAAATATGCTGCATTTTTGGCAAATCGTTATAAGAATCAATCAAATATTATTTGGTTGAATGGGGGTGATATTAAAGGAAGTGACTCTTTGGCTGTGTGGAAAACCATTGGAAAAACTATTAATGAGATTGATGATAAACATTTAATTACTTTTCACCCAAGAGGAAGAACATCTTCGTCTGACTGGTTTCATAATGAAAAATGGCTAGACTTCAACATGGTGCAGTCGGGGCATAAATCTTATGAACAAGATACTTCTGCGAATGAAACACGTCATTTTGGGGAAGATAATTGGAAATTTATCAATGATGATTATCGTTTAAAACCTACCAAACCTACGATTGATGGTGAGCCATCTTACGAAGGTATTCCACACGGATTACACGACTCGTTGGCTACAAGATGGACAGCCGACGATGTACGTAGATATGGCTATTGGTCAGTTTTGGCGGGGGCTTTTGGATACACTTATGGACAAAATGAAGTGATGCAAATGCATAAAGGATTTTCAGCATCTACTTCTTTTGGACCAAGAGAAAAATGGTCGGTTGGGATGAAAGCATTAGGTTCAAGCCAGATGATTCATTTAAAAAACCTGATGCTTTCTAAAGATTTTTTTGATTTTGTTCCAGACCAAAGTTTGATACTTGATCAAGGAGTAAGGTATAATTATCTATTGGCCACAAAGTCGAAAAATACGGTATTAGTATATACGTATACAGGCAGAAATTTCAAAGTAAGCATGGGTAAAATAGCAGGCGATCAAGTGAAGGCATCTTGGTATAGTCCACGAGATGGGAAAAGTATTGAAATAGGAGTACTCGAAAACAAAGGAGAACAAACTTTTAATCCACCAGCGGAACCAAAAGACGGAAATGACTGGGTATTGGTATTAGATTCAAAATAGGCCTTTCATGAAAAAAATAGTTGGAATATTATTGCTCAGTCTTTGCTTGGGGTCATGCTCGAAAGAGGTATATATGTTTAGTTCATTTCATGAGCCAGCAACTGATGGATTACGATTTCTATATAGCGAAGATGGTTACAAATGGACAGATATGAATCATGTCTTTTTGAAACCAACTATTGGAAATCAAAAAGTAATGCGTGACCCATCCATCGTTCAAGGGCCAGATGGCACTTTTCATTTAGTTTGGACGAGTAGCTGGAAAGGGGATAAAGGCTTTGGTTATGCTAGTTCAAAGGATTTAATCCATTGGTCTGAACAAAAAATGATACCAGTCATGGAACATGAACCTACTACTGTAAATGTATGGGCTCCTGAATTATTTTATGATGACGAAACCAAACAGTTTATTATCATCTGGGCTTCGTGTATTCCGTTTCGTTTTCCAAAAGACCAAGAAGCAGAAGATAATAATCATAGAATGTATTATACGACTACGACAGATTTTAAAAACTTCTCGCCGACTAAATTATTAATTGACCCAAAGTTTAGTGTGATAGATGCGGTGATTGTAAAACGGAAGGCAAAAGATTATGTATTAGTTTTAAAAGACAACACTCGTCCAAATAGAAACATTAAAGTAGCTTTTGGCGAAAGTGCCATTGGACCTTATACCAATGTTTCAGCACCCTTTACGAAAAATTTTACAGAAGGACCAAGCGTAGAGAAAGTAGGGAATGATTGGTTAATTTATTACGATTCGTATCACGATAAAAACTATGGTTCGATGAAAACGAGTGACTTTAAAAATTTTACAGAAGTATCAGCACAAACTGCTATTCCTGAAGGACATAAACATGGAACCATTTTTAAAGTTAAAAAAAGCATTTTTAAATCATTACAAAAAGAGGTTCAGCCAACCAAACAATAGCCAGATAAATATGAATCAATTAAAATATATACTAAGTTGTTTGTCTATCGTCTTGAGCTTTACAATTGCGAAGGCTCAGGATACAGTGCGTTATACTGGAGAAACACTTTCAAATGTAGATTATCATCACGGACAACTAAGTCCTGCGGTTGGCGTACACAATATTCAGGTATTTCATGCGAATAGAGAAAATCCTGTATTAGCAGGAGGTAATAATTGGACGTACAATCATGCACCAATGTTAGCATATTGGAACAACACTTTTTATTTACAATACTTGAGCAATCCGTCAGGAGAACACATTCCACCGGGACAAACCCTATTGTTAACCTCAAAAGATGGCTATCATTGGTCGACCCCAACGGTTATTTTTCCACCTTATAAAATCCCAGACGGTTGGACAAAAGCAGGATATAAAGGGGTTGCCAAAGATTTATATGCCGTCATGCACCAACGAATGGGCTTTTTTGTATCCAAGAAAAAACGTTTATTGACGTTAGCTTACTATGGCATAACGATGGATGCAAAAGATGACCCTAATGATGGGAAAGGTATTGGAAGGGTAGTGAGAGAGGTTTTGGGAGACGGTAAATTTGGAGAAATATATTTTATTAGAAACAATGCTTCATGGGATAAAAGTAAATCTATTTATCCTTTATATACAGCCAGTAAAGACAAAGGATTCATAGAAGCTTGTGACGAATTATTGGCTACCCCTTTAATGATGCAACAATGGGTAGAAGAAGCCGATAGAGATGACCCTTTGATTCCTCTGAAAAGAGAAGCCAAAGCATTTAGTTATTATCATTTGCCTGATAATAGGGTAGTAGGGTTATGGAAACATGCCCTTACTTCAATTAGTACGGACGAAGGCAAAACTTGGCAGTATAATCCATTAAGAGCGCCAGGGTTTGTAAATAGTAATGCCAAAATTTGGGGACAAAAAACATCGGATGGTAAATATGCTACCGTGTATAATCCTTCTGAATTTCGCTGGCCTTTGGCTGTTTCTACTAGCAAGGATGGCTTAAATTATACTAATTTATTGTTGGTCAATGGTGAGATTTCTTCGATGCGTTATGGCGGAAACTTTAAGTCTTATGGACCGCAATATGTGCGTGGAATCATTGAAGGTGATGGCGTAGTGCCTGATGGAAATATGTGGCTTACCTACAGTATGAATAAAGAAGACCTTTGGGTTAGTAAAGTACCAGTGCCTGTAACCGACGAAGTAAAAAACCATGTTAACGAAATTTTCGCTACCATGAAAAATGGCGAGGAGCTAAAGTATTGGAATATTTTCAGCCCTATTTATGCCCCTGTGGCTATCGAAAAAATTGGTGATGGTTCAAAAGCATTGGTTTTAAGAGATAAAGATAAATTTGATTTTGCCAAAGCTGAAAGAGTCATTCCAGAATCTAAGAAAGTAGCTGTAGAGTTTACCATTATTCCTCAACAATCAGATAAAGGACTATTGCACATAGACTTTGTAGATGCCAAAGGCACACCAGCAGTAAGATTAATATTTGATGCTGATAGTGCTTTTAAAGCCAAAGTGGGTTACCGAAATTCTGGTATCATGAAGTATGAAGCTGGGCAAGAATATGCTATTAGAATAGAGTTGGATAGACACAAACGAATGTTTAACGTGTTTGTAAACGGACAAAGCAAAGGAACTAAACTCTTTTTTGCGCCAGTAGCATCATTTAAAAGAGTCATATTCAGAACGGGTGAAATTCGTCGTTTCCCTGATTCAGATACTCCAACAGACCAAAGTTATGATTTGAAAAATGCAGGAGAATTAGACAAAGAAGCAGTTTTCATCATCAAATCATTCAAAACAAGTGCTTATTAGTTATGTTCAAAAACATTCTTATATATTTTATTTTTTGTCTGCTAACCATCAATGCTCAAGCACAAATTGTGTTGCCCCGCATTTTGGGACATAACATGGTTTTGCAACAAAATAAACCCTTGACAATCTGGGGGAAGGCTTCTGTAGGAGAAAGAGTAAATGTTCAGTTTGCAGGACAAGATAAAACAGCTTTTGCAGATGAAAATGGAAAGTGGGCAGTGGTATTGAAACCCTTGAAGGCATCAAGTACTCCTGCTGAACTCATTATCACTGGAAAGAATACTATCAAACTTCAAAATATTTTGGTAGGTGAAGTGTGGCTATGTTCGGGGCAATCGAACATGGAATATACTATGCGAAAAAATAGCAAAGTAAAAAGGTCAAACATAGCAATTGAGAATCCTGTAGATGAACTAGATTTTGCTAAAAACCCTCTCATCCGTATTTTTTCAGTCAATCGTAAAGAATTAATTAAGCCAGATTCATTGCATCGTGGTTGGAGTATTGCTAAAGATTCTGCACTACGTTCATTTTCAGCGGCTGCCTATTTCTTTGCCAAAGAATTACATAAGAACCTAAATGTCCCAATCGGGATGATATCTTCGGCTATTCCTGGCAGTAGGATAGAGCCTTGGATTTCGGAAGAAGCATTTGCTGAATCTGAGTATTTTAAAGGGCAGAAAGTAGAAGGCGAGCCTGCTAAATTTTTTGAACCGATGATTCGCCCATTAATCCCATTTGCCTTAAAAGGCTTTTTGTGGTATCAAGGCGAAACGAATTGTTTTTTAACGGAAACGACAGAATATACTCAAAAATTAACAACATTAATCAATAGTTGGAGGGAAGCTTGGGGAGATAAAAAAATGCCTTTTAACTATGTTCAAATTGCCCCTCATACTTATTCGGAGTCAAAAGGGAAATTGGTATTAACCAGAGAAACTTTGCCAGAATTCAGAGAGGCTCAGACCAATGTGTTGAAAGTTCCCAATACTGGAATGATTATTACCACAGATTTGGTCGATAGTATCAAAGACATTCATCCTCCTTATAAATGGGAAATTGGAAGACGTTTAGCCCTTGTCGCTTTGCATAACGACTATGGCATGAAAAGCATAGTAGCCTCAGGTCCAGTATTTAAGAAAATGAAAATCAAGGACGGCGTAATTCGGTTAGATTTTGAAGAAATAGGAAGTGGCTTAATCAGTAAAGATGGAAAAGCTTTAACTAATTTTCAAATTGCTGGTGAAGATGGAAATTTTGTAGATGCACAAGCTATCATCAAGGATAATAAAGTATTGGTTTCCTCATCAAGTATTTCAAAGCCAGTAGATGTACGTTTTGCTTGGGATGAAGCTGCTCAACCCAATTTATTTAATCAAGAAGGCTTACCTGCCCGTCCTTTTAGAACAAAGTAATAATGAAGATTACCTTTTTAACCATATTTTTTTGCTTGACTTCTTGGCTTGTTCAAGCACAAGAAACACAGAAATTGTATTTATCTGGAACAGGAAATGATAAAACTGTTAACTGGGATTTTTTCTGCACGGCAGGGAGAAATTCAGGAAAATGGACGACTATTCCTGTACCTTCTAACTGGGAATTGCAAGGTTTTGGAAAATATAATTATGGTTTTGCCAAAGACAGTTCAAGAGGAAAAGAAAAGGGGCTTTATAAACATACTTTTACTGTCCCTACTACTTGGAAGGGAAAAAGTATCAACATTGTTTTTGAAGGAGCAATGACAGATACAGAAGTGAAAATTAATGGTAAATCTGCGGGTGCGATTCACGAAGGTTCTTATTATGCTTTTCGCTACGATATTAGTACGTTGGTAAACGTTGGAACAGAAAATCTTTTAGAAGTAACAGTATCAAAACACTCAAACAATGCTTCTGTCAATGAAGCGGAAAGAAAAGGTGATTTTTGGATTTTTGGAGGTATTTTTCGACCAGTGTATTTAGAGGCTTTGCCAGTACAACACATCGAAAGAGTAGCGTTGGATGCTGATGCACAAGGGAATTTTAAGGCAAATGTTTACTTGAAAAATAGTCAGCTCAATCAAACCGTTTCAGCACAAATTTATACACTCGACGGTAAGAAAGTAAGCTTGCCAATAACAGCGAAAACTACGAAAGGAGATGGTACAGTAGTCTTAAAAACGTTTGTAAATAATCCTCTTGTATGGTCATCTGAAAAACCGAATCGTTATAAAGTAATTGTAAGCCTGCTTGACCAGAACAAAGTTGTTCATACTGTAGAAAAGAAATTTGGATTTCGTTCAGTTTTAGTAAAGCAAAGAGACGGTGTATACGTAAATGGAAAAAAAATTAAGTTTAAAGGAGTAAATCGTCACTCTTTTTGGCCTACTTCTGGTAGGACTACTAGCAAGGACATCAGTGTACTGGATGTGAAGCTGATGAAAGACATGAATATGAATGCCGTTAGGATGTCACATTATCCACCAGATGACCATTTTTTAGATGTTTGTGATTCCTTAGGGTTATATGTGATGGATGAATTGGCAGGTTGGCATGGCAATTATGATACGCCAACAGGAACCAAATTATTGAAAGAATTAATGGTGCATGATGAAAACCATCCTGCTGTTATTTTTTGGATTAATGGTAATGAAGGCGGACATAATTATGAATTAGATGTAATTTTTCCACAAGAAGATATTCAAAAGCGTCCAGTGATTCATGCGTGGGAAGCTTTTGCAGGGTTTGATACCCAGCATTACCGTGAATATAATTATGGCATTGGGAATTACGATAATGGGCATAACATTGTAATGCCAACAGAGTTTTTGCATGGAATGTACGATGGTGGTCATGGAGCAGGCTTGGAAGATTACTGGGAAAAAATGTGGGTAAGTCCTTTGTCAGCAGGCGGTTTCCTTTGGGATTTTGTAGACCAAGGTATTGTAAGAACTGACAAAAATGGCATATTGGATACCGACGGTAATCATGCAGCAGATGGAATAGTAGGACCTTATCGTGAAAAGGAAGGAAGCTATTTTACCATCAAAGAAGTATGGAGTCCCATAAAGTTTGAAGCTAAAGAAATTACACCTGCTTTTGATGGTGTATTGAATATTGAAAATCGCTATTCATTTTCTAATATCAATGAATGTACTTTCACTTGGAAGTTAAAACAATTTGATAATAAAAATCTAATAGAAAAATCGGGGTCTATTGTTCCTTCTAATATTAAACCATCTGAAAAAGGAAGCATTAAATTATCCCTTCCGACAGATTGGCAAGCTTATGATGTGCTGTATGTAACAGCCAAGGATTTTAATAACCAAGAAATTTTTACTTGGAGTTTCAAGATTTCTTTGCCAGAAAAAATAGCCAAAACTATAATAAAGACTGATGGAAATGAAAAAGCGAAGCTTGTAGAAATAGATTCTCTTTACACCATTTCAGTAAAAGATTTAGCAGTATCGATTAATAAGTTTACAGGAATTTTACAGAAAGTACAGAATAAACAAGGCATTATTCCTTTTAATAATGGTCCCATTGTGCAAGAAGGGGCTACTAATTTTAGAAACTTCGCTTACCAATTTGAAAACAATAATTTAGTCATTACATCCACTTTCGATAGGAAAAATAGTTATAATACTTTGCAGTGGACAATTTATCCATCTGGCTGGATAAAAATGAAAGTCAATTATTTTCCAGGGGATTACTTTACTAACTTTTTTGGTGTGAATTTCTCCTTTCTTGAAACAGCCATTAAAGGAGTAGAATACATGGGAAATGGCCCTTTCAGGGTGTGGAAAAATAGGATGAAGGGAAATCAATTTGGGGTTTGGCAAAAAGAATATAATACTACCGAAACAGGAGAAATTCCTTTTATCTATCCAGAATTTAAGGGATATCACTCAAATATGTATTGGTGTAAATTTATAGGCAAAGAACAAAATTTTACTGTTGTTACCGAAAATGAAGATATTTTCTTCCGTTTGTTCACACCAGCTTTCAAACAAGACCCTTATAAAAATTATCAAATCAATTTTCCAAACGGGGATATTTCATTTTTACAGGGTATTGCAGGAATTGGTTCAAAAACCAACAAAACGGAAAATTCTGGTCCGATGGGCATGAAAAATATTTATTACGATTACGAAAAAGAACCAGCTAGAGCCAAAGAATTGATTTTATACTTTGACTTTTCGGGAAATAAGTAGAATAATAGCATTGTCTATTGTAAAATAAACCATTAAATATGCAAATTTGATTGGAAATTCGACAAAAAGTATGATTATTTGTAAATTTTAGAAGCAAAAAGTTGCATTTATGATACGCAGAAATATATTTCCATCATTATTAGAGCATTTGTCAAAGCCTCAAGCCACAGTAATAACTGGAATGAGAAGGGTTGGAAAGTCAACCGCTTTGAAATATCTATTGACACAAGTACCACATAATAATAAGGTTTATTTGGATTTGGAAAGGGTTGAAAACCGTTATTTGCTCAATCAAACAAATACGAAAGATATTGAAATTGGCTTGGCAATAGAAGGGATTGACCTTTCAAAACCAGCTGTAATTGCACTAGATGAAATTCAGTTGGTAAACCAAAGTACAAGTGTGATAAAATTCCTATATGACACTTATGGTACAAAATTCATTGTTACGGGATCTAGTTCATTCTATTTGAAGAACCATTTTTCAGAAAGTTTGGCTGGCAGAAAGAGAATTTTTGAGATGTATCCTTTGGATTTTGCGGAATTTGTCGCTTTCCAAGGAGAAAGTCCAACACTTTTAAAACAGTTTGCTGAAGCTCCCTTCCATCTTAGTATTTACCTTAAATGGAAGGCATTATATGAAAATTTTCTAAGTTTTGGAGGATTTCCTGAAGTTGTTTTAGCTGAAACCGAAGAGGATAAAAAAGCTTATTTACGAGATGTAATTAATGCCTACATTGAGTTAGACATAAGGTTATTGTCAGATTTTTCGGCATCAGATGACCTTTATCGATTAGTAAGATTATTGGCTGTAAGAACAGGTAGTAGATTAGATTTTAGCAAATTAGGTGCTGTGCTGGGTATAAATCGTGCGAAAGTAAAAGAATATATAAGTTTGTTGGAACATACATATTTTATAAAATCAGTAGGAGCATTTACGCAAAGTTTGGATAAGGAGTTTTCAAAACAAGAGAAAATATACTTAGCAGATACGGGCTTATTACAAGCATTGGCACAAGTAAGTAGCGGACAAGTTTTTGAAAATGCAATTGCTTTACAGTTAAGTCATCTAGGTTCAATTCAGTATTATCAGAAGAAAACAGGGTTAGAGATAGATTTTATTTTAGAGGGTAAAAAAGCAATAGAAGTAAAAGAAACACCGACGCCACACGACGAACAAATATTAAAAAACAGAGCTAAAAGCTTGGGATTGGACACTTATTATTTAGTTGGACGGCATCAATCTCCTAATGATTTCAAAGATTTTGTTTGGGGAGGAAGTTTAATCAGTCAATAAAACCACAAGATTTATATCAATTGATAATAAAAGAATGAAAATTACAAAACACATCTTCCTTTTTGTCGCTATCGTATTGTTTACTTCTTTTAATAAACAAGATGCAGGCATCCAAGTGCAAAATTTACGTTGCGAAATGCTAGTAAATCCTGAAGGAATAGATGTAGTAAAACCTAGATTAAGTTGGGAAATTACGGCTTCCCAAAGAAATATACAGCAAGTTGCCTATCAAATTTTGGTAGCTTCTACACTTGAAAAACTAGCTGCTGACGAAGGCGATTTATGGAACTCAGGGAAGGTATTATCTGATGAATCTATTCATGTAAAATACGCAGGAATAGCATTAAAGAGCAAGAAAAGATGTTTTTGGAAAATAAAAACTTGGACAAATAAGGGGGAATCAGCTTGGTCTAAAACAGCATTTTGGAGCATAGGCTTATTGAATTATGTAGATTGGAAAGGGCGATGGATTGGTCTCGACCGTTCTTTTGAATGGGATAATGAAAGCCAATTTGCCAGACTCTCAGCAAGGTATTTTAGGAAAGAATTTGTAGCCCAAAAAAGTATCAAGCAAGCTACTGTTTATATAGTAGGCTTGGGGCTTTATGAATTGTATATGAATGGGCAAAAGGTAGGTGACCAAGTGTTAGCCCCAGTTCCTACTGACTATACCAAAGGGATAAAGTACAATACCTTTGATGTAACCAAACTCTTACAAGCAGATAAAAATGTTATTGGAACAGTGTTGGGAAATGGACGTTTTTACACCATGCGTCAAGATTATAAACCATACAAAATCAAGACATTTGGGTATCCTAAAATGCTGTTGAATTTGGATATAGAATATACAGATGGCACAAAGGAGACAATATCAACCGATGAAAGCTGGAAAGTGACTGCGGATGGTCCTATCAGAACAAATAATGAGTATGACGGCGAAGAGTATGATGCTACCAAAGAAATGCCTAACTGGAACAAGGTAGGATTTGAAGATAAAAATTGGCTAAAAGTACAATTAGTACAAGAAGCAGGAGGAATGTTTGAAGCGCAGATGACGGACAACATGAAAGTAATGGAAACCATCAAACCTATATCTATCAAAAGCTTCAATGCCAATACTTATATTTTGGACATGGGGCAAAATATGGCAGGTTGGTTAAGAATGCGTGTTACTGGTAAGAAAGGAGATAAAATAGGTCTTCGTTTTGCTGAAACGTTGCAAAGTAATGGAGAATTGTTTGTGAGGAATTTAAGAGACGCCAAAGTAACAGATGTGTATACGTTAAAAGGAGAAAGACAAGAAACGTGGGAGCCTTCATTTGTATATCATGGCTTTAGGTATGTAGAAATAACGGGTTTCCCGACTGTGCCAACTGTCGAAAACTTTGATGGAAGAGTTGTTTATGATGACATGGCAACGATTGGAGATTTCGAAACATCAGATAAAACCATTAACCAAATTTATAAAAATGCCTATTGGGGTATCAGAAGTAACTATAAAGGAATGCCTGTTGACTGTCCACAAAGAAATGAACGCCAACCTTGGTTAGGAGATAGAACCACAGGAGCTTATGGCGAAAGCTTTATTTTTGATAACGTTCGCCTGTATTCGAAGTGGTTGAATGATATTGAGCAAGCACAAAAACCAGATGGGAGTATCCCTGATGTAGCCCCTGCTTTTTGGCGATATTATGGTGATAATGTTACTTGGCCTGGCACTTACATTACTATTGCAGATATGATGTATCATCAGTTTGGTGATCAAGAAACGATAAAAAGTCATTATCCATCTATGAAAAAATGGATAGATTATATGCAAGATAAGTACTTGGTAAATGGATTAATTACAAAAGATAAGTATGGTGATTGGTGTGTGCCACCTGAGTCTTTAGAATTGATTCATGCTAAAGACCCTGCTCGTCAAACAGATGGAGAATTATTGGCTTCAGCCACTTATGTAAAGCTGTTGGATGTGATACAAAATTTTGCTCGCTTACTCCACAAATCTGATGATATCAAAGCATTTGAGCAAAGCAAGCAAGCAATTATCAAAGCATTTAACAAGAAGTTTTTAGATAGTAAAAATGGACAATATAGTAATGGAACGGTTACGGCAAACCTGTTGCCTTTGATGTATAATATGATTCCTGCCAATGAAAAAGCAAAAGTTTGGAAGAGTATTGTTGATAAAGTTTTAATCGAAAACAAAGGACATATCAGTACAGGCGTGATTGGTACACAATGGCTAATGCGTGGATTAAGTGACAACGGACGTCCAGATATAGCCTATACGATTGCTTCTAATCGAGATTATCCAAGTTGGGGATATATGGCAGAAAATGGTGCTACTACTATTTGGGAGCTTTGGAATGGTGATAAGGCAAACCCAGAAATGAATTCTGGAAACCATGTAATGTTATTAGGGGATTTGATTATCTGGTACTATGAAAATGTAGCGGGAATCAAATCTTCCAAAGAATCAGTTGCTTTCAAGAGAATCGTAATGAAACCTGAAATGATTGCAGGGTTAACATCTGCTAAGGCTTCATATCACTGTATGTATGGCATCATCAAATCTGATTGGAAAAAAGAGGGGAATAAATTTCAATGGAATATCAGTGTCCCAGTAAATACTAAATCTTTAGTTTATCTGCCTACTAATTCACTTAATCAAGTCACAGAAAGTGGGAAAGCAATTGCATCAGTAGAAGGAGTGAAGTTTATAAAAGCAGAAGGCAATAAGTTGATATTGGAAGTAAGTTCTGGTAATTATTCCTTCAATGTTAATTAATTGTTTTGACAGCAGGCATTAAAAATATTAAAATTCAATACGCATTATCATGTTAAGAAAAAGCTTATTTACGGTATTAATGGCAGTTTGTGTGTTTTTCACCATGCAAACGAATGCTCAAAAATGGAAATCGGGAATATTATTAGATGAGTTTGTCGTAGAAAATCCTCCGTTCCCTGAAAGCCATGCAGCCACCATTGCCGAAACACCCAAAGGGCTAGTGTCAGCATGGTTTGGTGGTACTAAAGAGCGAAACCCTGATGTATGTATTTGGGTAAGCAGAAACGAAAATGGAAAATGGTTAGCCCCACAAAACGTGGCTAATGGTATTGTGAATGATACCCTACGCTATGCGTGCTGGAATCCAGTATTATATCAAATCCCAAATGGCGATTTAATGCTTTTTTATAAAATTGGTCCTAGTCCTGCAAAATGGAAAGGGTGGTTAAAAACATCTTCAGATAATGGTATTACTTGGTCAGCAGCAAGAGCTTTACCAGAAAATTATATCGGACCTGTTAAAAATAAACCAGTGTTGTTAAGTAATGGCAATTTGTTTTGTCCAACTAGTACAGAAGGCTCAGGATGGAAACTCCATTTTGAAGTAACACCAGATTTTGGAAAAACATGGAGAATCGTTGGCCCCATCAGTGATGGAAAAACCTTCAATGCTATCCAGCCAAGTATTTTAGACTATGGCAAAGGCAAATTACAAATTTTAGCAAGAAGCAGAGACAGAGCAATTATTGAATCGTGGTCATACGATAATGGTGAAACTTGGACGCCATTGGCTAAAACCAATTTGCCTAATAATAATTCAGGAACAGATGCTGTGACCTTGAAAGATGGTCGTCATTTATTGGTATATAATCATGTGTTACCTCCAGGAGATTTAGCCAAAGGTCCGAGAACACCACTGAATGTATCATTAACCAAAGATGGCAAGCAATGGTACGCAGCTTTGATTATTGAAGATTCACCTATTAGTCAATATTCATATCCATCTATTATTCAAACGTCGGATGGCTTAGTGCATGTAATTTATACTTGGCGACGCAAGAAAATAAAACATACTGTTATTGACCCTTCAAAGCTAAAATTGAAGAAAATCAGCAATGGAGAATGGCCACAACTAAAAGGATACGAAGCACCAAAAGGAGGAGAAATTACTAAAGACTAATCTCATGAAATATCTAAAAACACTCTGCTTGCTCTGTTTGACCTACTTTTCTTTGGCGCAAACAGCAGATAATTCTTTCAAAAAACCATTGAAAGAAGTGATTGCTCAGATTGAAATTCGTTTCAAAGTAAAAATTCGTTATCCCGAAGAGTTGGTAAAAGATAAATGGGTGACGTATGCAGATTGGCGTTTCAGACCAGATTTTGAGAAAACGATGAACAATGTATTGTCGTCGCAAGATATTACGTTTGCCAAAGAAGGCGAAAAAAAATATAAACTTCAAAGCTATCAGTATCATCTGAAAACACCTGAGGAAGGTGAACAACAATTAGCCTATTTATCTACTTTGTATAATGATGAAGCAAGTTGGGAAAAACGCAAAGAAGAATTAAAAGCTTGTATGTGGGACGCCTTGAAGCTTTCGCCACTGCCAGCTAAACCACAGAGTAAGGTAATCACCAGTAATAAGCGTAAAATGGACGGCTATACCATAGAAAATGTAGCAATCGAGACGCTCCCTGGGGTATATGTATGCGGTTCTTTGTATATGCCTTTAGAAAGTAAAGGTAAAATCCCTGTGATTTTAAATCCAGATGGACATTTTGGAGATGGACGTTATCGGGCAGATTGCCAGTATCGTTGTGCGATGCAAGCTAAAATGGGAGCGATTGCTTTCAGTTACGACCTTTTTGCTTGGGGAGAATCTACATTACAATTCAAATCAGAGTTTCACAGAAAAAGCATAGCCATGTCTGTTCAGGCTTTAAATAGCATTAGAATTTTAGACTGGTTACTTTCTTTTAGTAATGCAGATGCTAGTCGTGTAGCCATTACGGGTGGTTCTGGTGGGGGTAGCCAAACGATGTTGATAACCGCTTTAGATGATAGAATTACGTTAAGCGTGCCTGTGGTGATGTTATCGTCTTATCATAGTGGGGGTTGTCCTTGCGAAAGCGGTATGGGCGTACATGTATGTGGTAATGGCACAAATAATGTTGAAATAGCCTCAATGGCGGCACCAAGACCACAGTTAATTTTATCGGATGGCAAAGACTGGACACAGCATGTGCCTGAAACAGAATTTCCTTTTCTACAAAAAATATATGGGTTTTATGGCGAAAAAGATGCCGTGAAAAATGTGCATTTTCCAACAGAAGGACATGACTACGGAAAGAGTAAACGCATGGCATTGTATGATTTCTTAGCGAAAAATTTCCAGTTGGATTTGAAAAAATTGAAAGATAAAGCTGGAAATATCGATGAATCAAAGGTGACAATTGAGCCATTCCCAGCCATGTATGTTTTCGGAGAAAAGGGTGAAAATCTTCCTAGTAATGCAGAGAAAAGTTTTGAAACATTAGAAAAAATGTTTGAAGAAGCTCCTAAAAATTAAATAAATGAAAAAGCTACCGATAGCAATTTTTGTAACGAGTATGACAATTTTATGCTCGTTGCCATTGAAGAGTATTGCCCAAACAAATCATCAATATAAAATTGGGCTAATTGATTTGATGCTTTTGAAGAGACAAAAACTGGGAGCTTTAACCCTTACGAAAGAAATTGGAGCAGACGGCGTAGAAATAGACATGGGTGGATTAGGCAAACGACCAACGTTTGATAATCAGTTAGCTAACGATTCTATCAGAAATGTTTTTCTGACAAAAGCCAGAGAGTTGAATATTGAAATGTTCTCGTTAGCGATGACTGGCTATTATGCTCAATCTTTTTGTGGACGAGAAGAGTACAAAAAATCAATTGAGGATTGTATTACTACAATGAAATTGATGAATATCAAAGTAGCATTTTTGCCATTAGGTGTTCAATGTGATTTGAAAAAAGACCCTGCTGTCAGAGACTCAGTTGTTGCCAGACTAAAAGTAGCAGGACAAATGGCTAAAAAAGCAGGCGTAGTGATTGGAATAGAAACGGCGTTGGATGCTACAGAAGAAGTAAAGCTATTGAAAGAGATTGGTTCTGACGGTATTAAAATATATTTCAATTTCTCTAACCCTCTAAAAGAAGGGCGTGATTTATATAAAGAATTAAAAATATTGGGTAAAAATAACATCTGTATGATTCATTGTACCAATAAAGATGGTGTATGGCTACAGAATGACCCTGAAATAGACATGAAGAAAGTAAAAGCTACGCTTGATAAAATGAAATGGAGTGGCTGGCTAGTAATAGAACGTTCGAGAGATGCTAATAAGCCCAGAGATGTAAAAGGAAATTTTGGTGCTAATACAACTTTCTTGAAAACAGTTTTTCAAAACTAAATGATGAAATATTTTTTTATAGTTTTCTCTTTTTTAATCATTGCTTTTTCATCAAATAGTCAGGCACAAACGGATATTTGGGTATCTCCTGATGGACTTGATGTAAATATTGGTAGCCAAGATAAGCCCTTGCAATCAGTAGCGATGGCTATTCGGAAAGTACGCGAGATGCGTAGGCTATCGGATGGTAACTTGACGAAAGCCATACATATTTATGTACGTAAAGGGAATTATCAATTGTATGAGCCAATTGTAATTCGACCAGAAGATGCTGGAACGGCTGTTAGTCCGACTATTATCGAAGCAGCACCTAACGAAAAACCCATTATTAGTGGTGGTATAAGCATAACAGGTTGGACAAAATTAAAGGGTAACCTTGCAGGTTTACCCAAAGAAGCTATCGGGAAAGTTTGGGTAGCGGATGCGCCAAAAGTAGGAGGAGATTTGTTGAAATTCAGACAATTATGGGTGAATAACCAAAAAGCTGTTCGAGCTAAAGATACGCCATATCCAACCATGAATCGTATTTTATCTTGGAACAAGAAAGAAGAAACCTGTTGGATTCCTGCACCAAAATTTGGGGATTTATCCAAGGTGAATGGCATGGAAATGTTCATTCATCAATGGTGGGCTATTGCTAGTTTGCGTATCAAAAAAATGGAAGTACAAGGTGATAGTGCTAAGCTTTCATTTTTTCAGCCAGAAAGTCGCATACAGTCAGAGCACCCTTGGCCGGCGCCTTGGATTTCAAAAGAAACAGGAAACTCTGCATTCTATCTAAGCAATGCCCTCCAGTTTTTGAACCAAGAAGGTGAATGGTTTTTGGATAGCAAGACTGAGAAAGTTTATTATATCCCACGTGCCAATGAGGTGATGGATAAGGTGGAAATAATAGCGTCGTCATTAGAAACATTACTTAAAATAGAAGGAACAATTGATAATCCTGTAGCGTATGTTTTTTTTAAAAACATTGCTTTCAACCATAGTGCATGGTTGCGCCCTTCTCAACAAGGGCACGTTCCGCATCAAGCGGGTTTATATATGTTAGATGCCTATAAATTAAAAATACCAGGCACACCTGATAAAAAAACGTTAGAGAATCAAGCTTGGGTTGGTCGACCAAAAGCGGCTGTTGAAGTTTCTTATGCCCATCATACGGGCTTTGAAGGTTGTCGTTTTGAGCATTTAGCCTCTACTGGACTTGATTATCACAAAGGTGTCTACGACAATACTATTAAAGGTAATCTTTTTAAAGATATAGGCGGAACAGGAATTCAGGCGGGTGTCTTTGCAGACGAAGCTACTGAAATACACTTGCCTTATAATCCTTGTGATGAAAGAGAAGTATGCACCAACTTATTGATTAGTAATAATTTAATTACTGACGTTACGAATGAAGATTGGGGTTGTGTAGGCATCGGAACAGGGTATGTAAAGGGCATCAATATTGAACACAACGAAATTTCGGATGTGTCTTATTCAGGCATTAGCATGGGTTGGGGTTGGACGAAGACTATCAACGCAATGAAGAATAATAAAATTACGGCTAACAAAATACATCATTATGCCAAACACATGTACGATGTAGCAGCAATTTATACATTGTCAGCTCAACCGGGTTCTGTTATTTTAGAAAACTATGTCGATAGCATTTACAAAGCCCCTTACGCGCATATCCCTAACCATTGGTTTTATTTATATACAGATGAAGGGTCTTCTTATTTTACGATTAAAGATAATTGGACTCCCTCAGAAAAATTCCTACAAAATGCTAATGGACCAGGGAATACTTGGCAAAATAATGGGCCACAAGTCGCAGATAGTATTAAGGTTAAGGCTGGTATTCAGTCGGAATTCAGCTATCTGCTAAATGATAAAAATCAGGCAGATAAGTTTTGGACAATCAATGTAGAAAAGCCTGTTATTATAGAATTGATTACTGAAAAGGATAAAGCAATAGACAGAAAAAAATTAGATGAGATTCTTTTGAAGAGTAAAGTTTCGCAAGATGCATTATTTCAATGGGAAAATCATTTAGTGATTTTTGATAAAGTACAAGATGTGTATTTGCTTCGAGAAAGGCTGAAAAATGCTTTCCCTCAAGTACAAATTAAAACTTATGACGATTTGTTTTATGAGTTTAACCAAGAAAGATGTAAGAATGGAAAGGTGGCTAAAGAGTGGTCGCATACTATACTGACAGCCAATCTAGTAGCAGATACTACGTTACAAAAAGAATATTTGGCTTATCATGCTACACAATTTACCAAATGGCCAGAAGTAGCCCAAGGCTTTTGTAATGCCGACTTTCAACAATTACTCCTGTATAAAAATGGCAGACAATTGATGTTAGTTATTAGTATTCCCAAAGGCGAAAATTTAGATAAACTCAATCCAAAAACCATTGAGAACAATCCTAGAGTAGTAGAATGGAATACCTTGATGAAAAAATATCAAGAAGGAATTACAGGTACAAAAAAGGACGAAACATGGGTTTTTCTGAAACCTGTAAATAAGCAGTAAAACAAAGCTAAAAATTTAATAAGTTGTAAACTAGTACTTAATAAAAAAATAGGATAAGTATTTTCTGAAATTCCGCTGTTTGAGCGAAGCGAGTTTCGGAATTTCTTGATTTTCTTTTGTTACTTTTCTTGTATCAAGACAAGAAAAGTAAGGCCTTAACAGAAGAAATAAACTAAATGATTTTTCAAACGATAAAGATATTTAAGATTAAAAACCAATAGCAATAAAAATGTTGAAAATAGCAATTTTAGGTTTAGGAGAAGGTCGAAGTACCATGTCGGCTGCATTGGCTAGCAAAAAATTAGCATTAGTTAAAGTATGCGACCGCAATATTGATTTATGTAAGCAAAGAGCGAAGGAGTTCGACTTTCATCGTTATACTACCGAATATCAAGATTTATTGGATGATAAAAATATTGACATCATTGCGATTTATACGCCTGATAAATTCCATGCAGAACATACTAAACAAGCATTATTACATGGCAAACATGTAGTGTGTACTAAACCTTTTATTGACGATTTATCAAAGGCTAAAGAATTAATTGAGCTTTCAGAAAGGACAGGCAAAAAGGTTTTTGTCGGACAAAGTTCTCGTTTTTTTGAACCAATGAAAAAACAAAGAGAAGACTTTGAGGCAGGACTTATCGGAGAATTAATCACTATTGAAGGTTATTACCACGCTGACCACAGATGGTTTCTGGATAAAGGATGGTCGTTAGAGAATGCTTTCAAATGGCTTTATGGGGGATTGAGTCACCCAGTAGATTTTATCAGATGGTATTTGCCCAATATTGAAGAAGTAATGGGTTACGGCATGTTAAGCTCGAATGGCTTAAAAAGAGGCTTGAAAAATGCCGATACTATGCACTTTATTTTTAAAGCGACTGATGGACGAATTGCGAGAGTAAGTGGAGCTTATACAGGGCCTGTTCAACCAGTAGTTCGCGATAGTGAAATGAGCTGTATCCTAAGAGGGACAGAAGGTTGTAGCCAAGCTGATTATATGGATTTACGCTATGCCGTTACTACCAATACAGGAGAAGAAAGAGTACAAACTTGGGAGCACAAACTTAAACATTACTTCCGTTTTGAGGGCAAAAGCCATCATGCTGGCGAATACCAAAACTATTTAGAATATTTTGCTGATTGTTTAGAAAATGGTGAAACGGCTTATCCAAATATCAAAGAAGGTATCGGAACGGTGGCATTATTGCAGGCAATGGATAAGTCTTTACAGACAGGAGTCCCTGTAAAAATTGCGGACGTTTTGGCTACACATCATCTTAGTGCAGACATTTTAAATAACTTTAGATGATGGGAAACATCGTAGAACGCCTAACCTTTTTAGATTATAGTATTGTGGTAGCCTATCTGATTATCTTGATAGTGATTGGTTACAGAGCAAGTTTTTCAGACAAAACTAACAAGGATGAAACCCTATTTCTGGCTAATAAATCGTTAGGATGGTCGAGTATCGGTTTTAATATGTGGGGTACTAACGTGGGACCTTCTATGCTACTTGCCTTTGCGAGCATAGGTTATAGCACGGGTATTGTAGCCGTTAATTTTGATTGGTACGCATTTGTCTTTTTGTTTTTGCTTGCTATCGTTTTTGCCCCTAAATACATTGCAGCCAATGTAAGTACCATGCCTGAATTTATGGGTAAACGTTATGGTGATTCTACTCAAACTATTTTGGCTTGGTATGCCTTAATCAAAATATTAATCTCTTGGTTATCGCTTGGTTTGTTTGCAGGAGGCTTTTTAGTGAGGCAAATTCTAGGAATACCTATGTGGCAATCTGTGATCGTCTTGGTTTTGTTTGCGGGCATATTTGCCTTTGCAGGAGGGCTAAAGGCAATTGCGAAAGTAAATGTATTTCAGATGATTTTACTGATTGCTGTATCTTTAACACTTACCATATTAGGGGTCATTAAAGTGGGTGGTATTTCAGAAGTTTATCATAAAGTACCTGCTCATTATTGGACGTTGATTCATCCTGCTAGCGATACAAAATATCCTTGGTATGCTATTTTATTGGGCTATCCCGTAGCGGCGGTAGCTTTTTTCTGTACAGACCAAGCAATGGTACAGTCGGTATTAGGGGCTAAAAATTTAGAGCAAGGTCAGTTAGGTGTAAACTTTATTGCTTGGTTAAAAATACTGTCTCTGCCTTTATTTATTCTAACGGGAATTTTATGTTATATCCTTTTCCCCAATTTAAAAGACCCATCTGAGGCCTATATGACGATGGTAACGAACCTTTTTCCTCCTGGAATGAACGGTTTAGTAATTGTTGTTTTAATCGCTGTGCTTGTTGGTACAATAGGTTCTTCTTTAAATTCCTTGAGTACAGTTTTTACAATGGACGTTTATTTAAAGAAAATAAATCCACATGCGACCAATCAGGAAATTATTAAAGTAGGACGATACACGGTTATTGCAGGTTGTATTTTTGCCATTATGATGGCGTTGGCAATTGATAGCATCAAAGGCTTGAATTTATTTGATGTTTTTCAATCAGTCTTAGGTTTTATAGCACCACCTTTGGCTGTTGTATTTTTACTGACTGTTTTCTGGAAAAGAACTACCAAAAAAGCGGTAAACTTTACGCTTTCGGCAGGTTCGGTCGTGAGTTTAGGGATAGGAGTAATGTATCTGTGGGTTTTCACACCTGACAAATATCCTATCTGGCCACACTATCTTTTACTGTCATTTTTAATTTTTGCTTTTCTTTTTGTGTTTGCCATCATTATATCACTGTTAGATAATGAGCCTACAGTTTATTTAGCAACCTTTGAAGAAAAAAACAGCATAGAAAAACCAACAAAAAAAGTATGGATTTCATGGATTTTGCTAACGATTGTAATGATTGCCCTTTACCTCTTTTTTAACTAATGAACTTTTAATCTAATCATATTGATATGCTTTCCACAAAAATCTCTTTGAAAACGAAGTTACTGGCTATCCTAACTTTTTTGTCTTTTTGTTCGCCAGTATTGGCACAAAATCAAGCTACTTGGATTTGGTATCCAGGCGATTTTGAAGTTTGGCTGAGCAACAAAATGCAAAATAGGAGAACAGAACGTGGTTCTTTTTTTCCTCCATTTTGGAAATTGGATAGTCACTATAACTTAGTTGATTTTCATAAAGATTTTGATTTGCCTGCCTCTGAAGAAGTGTCCCTTTTTGTAGAAGGTCAGTTTAATGTGAAGATAGATGGAAAAGCAATCAGCGGATTCCCTAAAAAAATCACAGTACCAGCTGGAAAGCATAAGCTGAGTTTAAAAGTATTTTGCCAAGACCGTGTGCCTGCCATTTTTGTACAAGGTAAAAGAGTTGTCTCGGATGCTTCTTGGTTAGTAACCTTTGAAGATAAAGAATGGATTGATGAAACAGGAAAGGCGTCTGACCAATCGGGTACAAAATGGCTCAATGCAGGATTTTGGAATTTTAATTCACCACAAGTACCTCCTTCTAAATTTAAATTAGAAACGAAGGTTCAGCATGCCGTAAAAGTTGAGAAGAAATCACAAAGCCTTTTAGCTGATTTTGGCAAAGAAACTTTTGGTTTTATCAAATTACATGGTTTAAAAGGAAAAGGTAAAATCAAGATTTATTATGGAGAATCGAAAGAGGAAGCCTTAGCTACAGAAACCTGCGAAACCTTAGATGATATTGACGTAAGTCAGGCTAAGAAAAGCAATATGACTATGGAGCTTTCAAAGGCTTTTCGGTTTGTCAATATAAAATTTGACGCGACTGTTTCGCTTGATTCTGTATCGATGTTGTATGAATATTTACCCGTAGCCGACCGTGGTGGATTCCGTTGTTCTGATGAACAGATTAATAAAATCTATGATGTTTCAAATTATACATTTCACTTGAATACACGTGAATTTTTTATTGACGGTATCAAGCGTGACCGCTGGATTTGGTCGGGAGATGCTTATCAGAGTTATTTGATGAACTACTACTTATTGTTCGATTCTCCTTCGGTTACACGTACATTGTTAGCGCTTAGAGGAAAAGACCCAGTGACTAGTCACGTGAATACCATCATGGATTATACCTTTTATTGGTTTATCGGTATCAACGATTATTATCAATATACGGGCGATAAAACATTTATTCAACAGTTTTATCCAAGAATGCAAAGCTTGATGGATTACTGTTTATCACGCCGAAATAAAAATGGCATGATGGAAGGGTTAACGGGCGATTGGGTTTTTATTGACTGGGCGGATGGTTTAAGTAAAAAAGGAGAAGTGAGTTTTGAGCAATTGCTTTTAGCGAGAAGTCTGGAAACAATGGCAACATGTGCGAATATTGTAAATGATACTGAAGGAGCAAAGAAGTACAATCAGTTGGCCGTGGAGTTGAAAGCGAAACTTTTCTCAAATTATTGGAATGATGAAAAGCACGCTTTAGTACATAGCCGAGTAGAAGGAAAACAGACTGATAACGTAACTCGTTATGCCAATATGTTTGCGATTTTCTTTAATTATTTGGATGAAGCAAAAAAGCAAGATGTTAAAAAACATGTTTTGTTGAATGACAAAATACAGAAAATTACAACACCATACATGCGTTTTTATGAATTAGAAGCGCTCTGTGCCTTGGGTGAACAAAGCTATGTGTTGAAAGAAATGAAAGACTATTGGGGTGGGATGTTGAATTTAGGAGCGACTTCTTTCTGGGAAGAATATAATCCTAACAAAAAAGGCGATGAACATTATGCCATGTATGGTCGTCCTTTCGGAAAAAGCCTTTGTCACGCATGGGGAGCAAGTCCGATTTATTTATTAGGTAAATATTACTTAGGCGTAAAGCCTACCTCTGCGGGTTATCAGACTTATTTAGTTGAACCACAATTAGGAGGTTTGCAGTGGATGGAAGGCGCTGTGCCGACACCTGATGGCGATGTAAAGGTGTATTGTAGTACAAAACAAATCAAAATAAAAGGAGCTGGTGGAATAGGTACTTTACGTTTTAAAAGCCAAATAAAACCAACTTGCCAAGAAGGAACTATCAAAGCGTTAGCAAACGATATGTATGAGTTAACCTTGGAAAAAGGTAAATCATACGAAGTGACTTATGGATTATAATATTTAGGAGTATTGATTAAAAACGGACGAATATCGTCCGTTTTTTTATTTATCCCTATAAAAACCATAAAGAAGAGTATCTTAAATAAAGAATCCTCTTTAATAAATGTAAAAGATAGTTTTGTTATAATTTTTCACATCATCTGAACATTATTTAGATAAGATAAAATTGTATAATAGTTAGGAAAAATGATAGAAAAAAATGTCTTGGTTTAACAATAAATTTGTATCATTATTTTAGGCAAGTTGAATTTTATTAATACTTTATTAGATTTTTCTTGAAAATAGAAAAGTTGTCCAATCGCTTTATCAATATATTATATCATCGTATGAATAATTTTTTGAAATATATTATCCTTAACCTACTGATTTTCTGTAGCTTTTCTTTACAAATATTAGCTTCGCAAAGTCCACAAAAAAAACGGTTAGCTACTATTTTATTGGCTGACTCTAGTCAAGTACGTGTCAAATTTGGTGTTGATAAGCTCAAAACAAGTTTGTCAGCAATAGGCTATCAAGTAGCGGTAAAGC
The DNA here is from genome assembly GCF_058802005.1 of Arcicella sp. GW822-FHT02H01. Classification (NCBI taxonomy): domain Bacteria; kingdom Pseudomonadati; phylum Bacteroidota; class Cytophagia; order Cytophagales; family Flectobacillaceae; genus Arcicella; species Arcicella sp. GW822-FHT02H01. The sequence goes on from NZ_JBXANT010000002.1 coordinate 124,514, forward strand.
TTGTTTCTGAAACAAAAGAACAAGGAACAGTCATCTTGATAGGTACTTTATCTGATGAAAAGCTTCAAAAAGCGTTTTCTTTATACAATCTTGACAATAATAAAGAGCTTAGGAAAGAAGGCTTTTCAATTGCTAAAGCACTTAATAAACCAATCTCAATTGTTGGAAAAGATGCGTCAGGAGTATTGTATGGATGTTTAGCATTAGCAGAGGAAATCAAAGAAAAAAGAAAAGTATCAGAAGAAATTAACATTACCGAACAGCCAGAAATGGTTTTGCGTGGTACTTGCATAGGCTTACAAAAGCCAACTTTATTGCCAGGAAGGGGAACGTATGAATATCCGTATACGCCAGAGAGTTTTCCTTGGTTTTATGATAAAGCCATGTGGATTCAGTATTTAGATATGATGGTAGAAAACCGTTATAATTCTTTGTATTTATGGAATGGACACCCTTTTTCATCTTTAGTGAAGCTAAAAGAATATCCATATGCGGTAGAAGTTGATGATGAAACTTTCAAAAAGAATGAAGAGATTTTTCGTTTTCTAACACAGGAAGCTGATAAAAGAGGTATTTGGGTAATACAGATGTTTTATAACATTATTATTCCTAAACCTTTTGCTGAAAAACATCATTTAGAAACACAAGACCGTAATCGTCCCATCATTCCTATTATTGCCGATTATACGCGTAAATCAATAGCAGCCTTTGTGGAGAAATATCCAAATGTAGGTTTATTAATCACGTTAGGAGAAGCGATGGAAGGAGTAGGGCAAGATGATGTTGATTGGTTTACCAAGACAATCATTCCTGGGGTGCAAGATGGTTTAAAGGCATTAGGACAAACCACCGAGCCACCTATCGTTTTACGTGCGCATGATACCGATGCACCAAGAGTAATGAAAGTAGCTTTGCCGTTATATAAAAACCTATACACCATGGCAAAGTTCAACGGAGAAGCACTGACTACTTATACCCCACGAGGTTCATGGGCTGAATTGCACAGAAGTTTAAGTAGAATCGGAACGGTTCATGTAGAGAATGTCCATATTCTAGCGAATCTTGAGCCTTTTCGTTATAGCTCACCAGACTTTATCCAAAAATCAGTATTGGCAATGCATAATACTTATGAGGCTAATGGGCTGCATTTGTACCCACAAGCATCTTATTGGGATTGGCCATTTGCGGCGGATAAAGTGGGCAACAAGCGTTTGATGCAAATTGACAGGGATTGGATGTGGTATAAAACTTGGGCAAGGTATGCATGGGATTCCCACAGGAAACGTGATACTGAAATAAATTATTGGGGAAAAGAACTAGCCAATAAATATGGTTTGCCACAAGAAAAGGCAAAAAATGTGTTGGAAGCAATGGAAGAAGTTGGAGAAATTTCACCAAAATTGCTTAGACGTTATGGTATTACCGACGGTAACCGTCAAACACTTACTTTGGGGATGTTAATGACACAATTAATTAATCCTTTCCGCTATGGATTATTCACAATGTTGTATGAATCGGAAGCACCCGAAGGCGAAATGATTATTGAATATGCTGAAAAGGAGTGGAAAAATGAAAAACACATAGGAGAAACACCCGTAAGAGTGGCCGATGAAGTAGTAGAACATGGTAGAAAAGCCGTTGTAGCCATCAATAAAGCTTCAAAATTTGTAACAAAGGATAAAGCAGAATTTGCTCGCTTGAAAAATGATACCTATTGTTATGATGCCATGGCAAATTTCTATGCAGAAAAAGTAAGAGCATCCTTAGCTGTACTTCGCTATAAAAATTCTAATGATGTAAAAGATTTAGAAAAGGCATTACCCTATTTAGAAAGTAGCGTAAAACATTTTGACGACTTAGTGAAATACACCCAAAATGCGTATTTGTATGCCAATAGTATGCAAACTAAACAGCGTAAAATACCGATGCGTGGTGTTGATGCAACATTTATCCATTGGAAAGAAATGTTGCCTGTTTATCAAAAAGAATTAACACGCTTTAAATTTTCGATAGACTCGCTAAAGTCTCAGAAAAATATTGCCATCAAGCAACCTATACTTTTCGAAAATGCTGAAGTAAAAATTACCTCAACTATTGAAGGCTTGTATCAAAATGAAAAAGGTCAGCAGGTATTTTCAGATACTTTATCAGCTATTAGCGATTTGGCTGTTGAATTAAAAAAACTAAAAGGAATAAAGTTTAGCAAAGAAAAACAACGAACAGTAGGCACAAGCATAACTTTTACCACGACAGAACCTGTAAAGTTGTTAGTAGGATTTTTTAATGATAAAAACCGTAAATTCTTGCAAGCACCCGAATTAGAAACAGATGCCAGTGCTAATGATTACGGACAGTCGGAAATTAAGATTTCTAATGCTTTACTTATCGCTGGATTTCCAGCTGTTAATATTCATGCTTATTCGTTCAAAGCAGGAACTCATACCTTGAATCTCGGCAAAGGAGCTTGCTTAATACTAGGTTTCATGAAAGGGAATCAAGAAATACCAATCTCAGATGCAGGTTTGGCTGGCAACAAGAAAAATATAGATTGGCTATTTGAGTAAAGAGCTTTGAGTTTTTAATCCAAAAACCTTATTGGTTTAAACATAGATTTGAATGATGAAATTAAAATTTTCTTTTTTATTAATGATTTTGCTTTGGCAAGGGTATCATACTTCTGCTCAAAAAGCAACCATATTATCAACAGATAAGCTAAAAAGATTCGTAACAGAATTTAATGCATCAGATGATGAAGCTGTGGTAAATTATGTGCCAAATGCTCAATCTTTTGAATGGCTTTCTCAGAATATTCCATTGTTTGAATGTCCAGATTCGGTCATTCAGAAAGTATATTATTATCGTTGGTGGGCATTGCGGAAGCATCTTAAACAAACTGCTGATGGATTTATCTTTACAGAATTTATTACCAAAGTAAACCATGCAGGTAAACACAATGCTGTCAGTAGTGCTTTAGGGCATCATATATATGAGGGACGTTGGCTACGAAATCAACAATACATTAACGATTACATTACTTTTTGGTTGGATGTCGACCCTAAGCATACTGTCCAACGCTTTCATGGATTTAGTAGTTGGATAGATAATGCAGTCTACAATCGTTATTTGGTAAATTTAGACAAGGCTTTTATCGAAAAGAATCTTTTGACACTGGAAGCTGATTATCGAAAATGGGAAGTGGAAAAACAATTACCTAATCAGCTTTTCTACCAATTTGACGTAAAAGATGCCATGGAAGAATCTATCAGTGGCGGAAGAAAAGAGAAGAATATTCGCCCTACCATTAATAGCTATATGTACGGAAATGCCAAAGCATTAACTGCTATGGCAAACCTCGTTCATAATGATACGATGGCAAAAAAATATGAGGAAAAAGCAATAGTACTTAGAAAATTGGTACTCGATAATTTATGGGACGAAAAGGCATCTTTCTTCAAAGTGAAACTTGAAAAAACGAGCGATTTTTCGGATGCTCGCGAGGCTATCGGTTTTATTCCTTGGTATTTTAATTTACCCGAAGACAAACCCAACGTTAATCGTGCATGGAATCAATTGACAGATACTTTGGGCTTTAAAGCTCCTTGGGGATTAACGACTGCCGAACGTCGTCATCCATTATTTAGAACGCATGGTTCTGGTCATGGTTGTGAATGGGACGGCCCTCTTTGGCCTTACGCTACCACACAAACGTTGAAAGGGTTATCTAATTTGCTTACTAATTACAAAAACCATGGAACGATGAGTTCACAGGTTTTTTATGATGAGTTATTCAAATATGCCAATTCACATCAAATGAATGGCAAGTTGTATTTGGGTGAGTATCAGGATGAAAAAAATGGAGAATGGCTAAAAGGAGATAATCCTAGAAGTAAGTTTTACAATCATTCTAGTTTTGCAGATTTGATTATTAATGACTTGGTAGGGTTAAAGCCTAGAGCCGATAATATATTAGAAATCAATCCATTAATTCCTGAAAAACAATGGGATTGGTTTTGCTTAGACAACGTTTTTTATCACGGGAAAAATCTGACAATTCTTTGGGATAAGACAGGAAAAAAATATGCCAAAGGCAAAGGCTTTGTAGTATTTGTGGAAGGAAAACAAATAGCCAAAGCTAAAAAATTAAAACATTTAAAGGTGAATTTATAAGTTATCAGTGTCAACTCTTACTATTAGGGGGCGACTTAAGTCGCCCCCTAATAGTAAGAGTTGAGTAATATTTTTATACATAATGTTATACTTAAATCCCTTAACTGACAAATCCATAGACTATTCATCATGAAATCCACTTCTTTACTCAAAAGCCTTCTTTTTATTTTTTTACCATTGCTTACCAATGCCCAAGCTTATAAACTTTGGTACAAAAAGCCTGCGGAAAAATGGACGGACGCTTTACCAATCGGAAATGGTAGATTGGGTGCAATGGTTTTTGGAGGAGTAGAGAAAGATAGAATACAATTTAATGAAGAAACGTTGTGGACAGGTGAACCAAGGAATTATAATCGTCCAAATGCTGCCCAGCACTTAGCCGAAATTCGTCGATTAATACAAGAAGGAAAGCAAAAAGAGGCTGAACTGTTGGCTCAAGAAAAATTCATGGGCACGAAAAGTAATGAAGGGCAACGGGAAGACTGGCTAAAGGGATTAAAGTTATTAAAGGAATTTTCTGGAAATCCTGCGGACGAAAAATTCGATGATACTGCTTGGAAGACTATCAAAGTGCCAACTTATGAAGGTTGGGAAACGGTAGGGCTGGAAGGGCTAGATGGGGCTCTTTGGTTCAGGACTACTTTTGATTTACCAGCGAATTGGCAAGGTAAAAACTTGATATTAGATTTAAACAGAGTCCGTGACCATGATTTTACTTATGTAAATGGAAAATTAATCGATACAACCAATAGCATAGATATTAGAAAATATGAGATTCCTGCTGAAGTATTAAAAGTAGGAAAAAATAGCATCGCTATTCAGGTAATTAATTACTTTGATAAAGGTGGAATAGCAGGGTATAAAGACACTACCAGACATATCGGGATTTATCCAGCAGGAGAGAATGGCGTTCAAAGAATATCTTTAGTGAAAGATTGGAAATATTTTATTCAAAACGACGAGCCACCAGCTATTGGAAAATACCAAGCAGATTATCAACCTTTTGGAGATTTATTCCTTGATTTTAAAGGAACTGAAAATTATACCAACTATAAAAGAGAATTATCGCTATCAGAGGCTATTGCTAAAACAAGCTATACATCAAAAGGAGTAAACTTTACCAGAGAATATTTTGCCAGTGAACCCAATCAGGCAATAGTGGTACATCTTTCAGCCAGTCAACTGAAAAGTATTAGTTTTGAAGCTAGTTTGACAAGTCCGCATAAATACTTTGAAGTTCACAAAATTGATAATCATACCTTATCCTTATCTGTAAAAGTTCGAAATGGTGTTTTGAAAGGAGAAAGTAATCTCTTGATTGTTGCTAAAAATGGGAAAATTAGTGTCAATGACAATAAAATTTCAGTAGAACAATCAGATGATGTAACGCTCTATTTAGTAGCTGCGACCAACTTTATTGATTATGCAAATACATCTGCGAATCCAATAGAAATTTGTAGAAAGAGGTTAAAAAGTATTCAACAACTTACCGCTACCAATCCAAAAGCTTTTCTTACCATCAAACAAAACCACCTGAAAGAATACCAACGATATTATAATACTTTTTCGATTGAATTTGGAAAAGATAATATGGACAAGTTGCCGACAGATGAAAGGATACAACAATTTCAACATCATTCAGACCCATCTTTCGCAGCCCTCTATGTTCAATATGGGCGGTATTTGCTAATTTCTTCATCCAGATTAGGAACGAATCCTGCTAATTTACAAGGCATTTGGAATGACTTGCTGACACCACCTTGGGGAAGTAAATATACCACCAACATTAATGCAGAAATGAATTATTGGCCAGCCGAAGTGTTGAACCTATCGCCTATGCATGAATCTCTTTTCAAGATGATTGATGAAGTAGCTAAAAAAGGTGCTGAAACTGCTAAAATGCATTATAATGCTCGAGGTTGGTTGGTGCATCACAATACTGATATTTGGCGTGGAACGGCTCCTATCAATGCTTCAAATCATGGTATTTGGGTGAGTGGGGGCGGATGGTTGAGTCAGCACCTGTGGGAACATTACTTATTTACCCAAGACAAAGCTTTCTTGAAAAACCGTGCTTATCCTATCATGAAAGGAGCGGCAGCGTTTTTCGTAGATTTCTTGGTAAAAGACCCTAAAACGGGTTGGTTAATCAGTACGCCTTCTAATTCTCCAGAAAATGGGGGATTGGTAGCAGGTCCTACGATGGACCATCAAATCATTCGGAATTTATTCAAAAACTGTATTGAAGCCAGTGAAGTATTGAAAATTGACAAGGCTTTTAGAGATACTTTATTAACTAAATATAAGCTGATAGCCCCTAACCAAATTGGGAAATACGGACAGTTGCAAGAGTGGCTAGAAGACAAAGATGATACCACTAGCAAACATCGTCATGTGTCGCATTTATGGGGAGTTCATCCTGGCAATGACATTACTTGGGAAACATCGCCAGATATGATGAAGGCGGCGCGACAATCATTAATTTATCGTGGTGACGAAGGAACAGGATGGAGTTTGGCTTGGAAAATCAATTTCTGGGCTAGGTTCAAAGATGGAGACCATACCATGAAAATGATTAAAATGCTGATTCGTCCAGCGAGTGGAGCAGGAGGGTCGTATGTAAATTTGTTTGATGCGCATCCACCATTTCAAATTGATGGTAATTTTGGTGGTGCCGCAGGTATTGCTGAAATGCTCATTCAAAGCCATACAAAATATATTGATTTATTGCCTGCTTTACCAAGTGATTTAAAAGAAGGAACTGTAAAGGGAATCAAAGCACGAGGTGGCTTTGAATTAGATTTTATTTGGAAAGAAGGAAAGTTGGTAAGTCTGAAAATATTATCAAAAGCAGGAGAAAAATGTGTTTTGAGGTATGGGGATAAAGTGCTTGATTTTAAAACCACGAAGGGTAAAATTTATACATTTAATGGAGCGTTGCAATAATGAGAATATTCATATATCGTTTTTTAATTCTGACACTTTTTTTGTCCCATCATTCCGAAGCACAAACACTTCTTCGCAAGGATATTTCATTAGATAACAATTGGTTTACTACAGCAAACGATACCCTTTGCAAAGCTTTTGCCCATTTTGAGCAAAATACATTTTCAGTCGCAACTTGGAAAAATGTAAATGTTCCGCATAATTGGGACCAGTACGAAGGATATAGACGAATGCTACATGGCAATAAGCACGGTTATGCATGGTATCGCAAAAGCTTTAAAATAAAAGAACAAAAACTGGGGAAACGTTTTTTCTTATATTTTGAAGGGGTGAGTTCTTATGCCACTGTTTGGTTAAATGGTAAAAAAGTGGGTACGCATTCGGGTGGAAGAACTACTTTTACATTAGATGTTACAGAACATATTTTATCGTATAATCAGCCAAATACATTAGCAGTTCGTGCCGACCACCCTGCTAATATCCAAGATTTACCTTGGGTTTGTGGGGGATGCTCGCCTGAACGGGGCTTTTCTGAGGGTTCCCAACCCATAGGTATTTTCCGACCAGTTCATTTAATCGTTACTAATGAAGTACGAATAGCTCCTTTTGGTATTCATATCTGGAATGATTCAACTGCTTCAGAAAAATCGGCTACGCTGAAATTAACAACAGAGATTAAGAATTATGGAAAAACATCGGCAACGATTACGATACTGAATGAACTAATCGATAAAACAGGTATAACCATAACAAAAGCGGAGACGCAAGAGAAAGTTGCTTCGAATGCTACTGTCACCATTAACCAACAGTTTTTCCCCATCAATCACCCACATCTTTGGTCTTTAACCGACCCGTATCTCTATCAATTACGGACAACTATATTTGAAAATGGGAAAAAAATAGATGAAATAAAAACAGATTATGGTATCCGCACGATTAGTTGGCCAATTGGGAAAAAAGATTCAAAACAGTTTTTATTGAACGGAAAGCCAGTTTTTATCAACGGTATTGCTGAATATGAGCACCTAATCGGAAATAGCCATGCCTTTAGCAAAGAGCAAATTTATGCTAGGGTACAGCAAATAAAGTCGGCTGGGTTTAATGCTTTTCGAGATGCTCACCAACCACATAATTTAGCTTATCAACAATATTGGGATAAATCGGGTATACTTTGGTGGCCACAAATGGCGGCTCATGTGTGGTATGATACACCTGCTTTTAGAGAAAACTTCAAGATACTTTTAAAAGACTGGATTAAAGAACGTAGAAATAGTCCATCTATAGTACTCTGGGGTTTAGAAAATGAAAGTACTTTACCCGAGGATTTTGCCAGAGAATGTAGCGATATTATTCGCCAACTTGACCCGACAGCATCTTCACAACGCAAGATAACTACTTGTAATGGAGGAAAAGGGACTGATTGGGATGTTCCTCAGAACTGGACAGGTACTTATGGGGGTGACCCTAACTTATATGGTCAGGATGTAGAAAGACAAGTATTAATTGGTGAATACGGTGCTTGGCGAACCCTAGATTTGCATAAAAACGAGGGTTTTAGTGAAGATAAAATGACCAATTTGATGGAATTGAAGGTGCGTTTAGCAGAAGCTGCTAAAGATAAAACCACGGGTCACTTCTTTTGGCTTTTTAATTCGCACGAAAATCCTGGGAGAGTACAAGGCGGTGAAGGTCTACGTGAATTAGACCGTGTTGGGCCTGTTAATTACAAAGGCTTATTAACGCCTTGGGAAGAACCATTGGATGTTTTTTATATGTTTCGGGCAAACTATGCTTCTAAAATAACAGAGCCAATGGTTTATATTGCCTCGCATACTTGGCCAGACCGTTGGACAACTACAGGTAAAAAAGATAGCATCATCGTATATTCTAATGCTGATGAAGTAGAATTGTTCAATGACGTAAATCATGTTTCCTTGGGAAAAAGAAAACGAAATGGAATAGGTAGCCATTTTCAATGGGATGGTGTTGATATACAATACAATGTTTTGTGTGCTGTAGCTTATGTTAATGGAAAAGCCGTTGCCAAAGATTATATCGTATTAAATCATCTTCCAGAGGCACCACATTTTAAGGTACTTTATCAAGGAAAACAAGACTTAGTAAGCTCACAAAAAGGTTATCATTATTTATACAGAGTAAACTGTGGGGGAAACCAATTGACGGATAAGCAAGGGAATAAGTGGTTGGCAGATCAGCACAAGACAAATAAAAATACTTGGGGCTCTAGTTCATGGACGGATGATTTTAAGGGAATCCCTAATTTTTTTGCAAGTCAACGAAGAACATTTGACCCAATTAAGGGTACGTCTGATTGGAAATTATTCCAGACCTTTCGTTATGGTCGTGATAAATTAAAATACCATTTTGATGTGCCTGATGGAGAATATCTAGTAGAATTATATTTTACAGAACCTTGGTTGGGTACAGGAGGCGGAATGGATTGCACAGGCTGGCGTTTGTTTGATGTAGCAGTGAACGAAAAAACAGTATTGAAAAACCTAGATATTTGGAAAGAAGCTGGGCATGACGGAGCCTTGAAGAAAACCATAAAAGTAAAAATATCAGGTGGTCAATTAATCATTTCATTCCCGAATATCAAATCTGGTCAAGCATTGATTTCAGCGATAGCGATAGCCAGTTTAGATAAAAAATTAAAAGCAACTGCTACTAATTCGAGTTTAATTCAATCGGAAGAAATACCTTTAATCAAAATTCAGCATTGGCTAGATACTGGTGACAAACTATATGCCGATGACGAAGCGAAAATAGTATCATTACCAGCCAATTTGTTCGGGTCAGAATCCTTACAGTTTACGAAAAATGATTCATCAGAAAAGCTTACTTTTACAGTCAACGAAAATGTTGATGTTTTTGTGGCGATAGCTGAAACAGTAATGCAAAAACCAGCGTGGCTTGCTAGCTTTGAAGAAACAGGACTTTTGATTCAAACAACGTATCAAAATGGAGTGTCATTTAAAGTATTGAGAAAACGCTTTTTGAAAGGAGAGAAGGTTGTACTTGGGGCTAATTCAGAAAAGTCACCACATTATTTAGTGATGATTAATCAAACTAGTACGATAGAACCAGCTTATGACTTAAAAACCATCAAGAGTTATAAAGCTATCAATGCTCAATTATCAGGAGCAGGGATAGTAAAAGAATTTTTAATGGAAAAGGAAAGAGTTTCTTTCAAAAAGCCTTCCGCAGGTGCGATGGAATGGACCATTGGCGTTGGTGTGGCAGATACATATTCTTTAACCATAAAGTATTATAATCCTACTGAACAATCATTGAAAGTTAGGCTTGATATGGTTACGACCAATGGTACAGTAATCAAAAAAGGTGATTTGATTGTTTTTCCTCCTTCCAAAAAAGGTAAATGGAGTTACTATAATACTAGTACAGGAACGATGATAAATGCGGGGACTTATCAGTTAAAACTGACCTCGGAAGATGCTGAAAACCTGTCAATTGACGCCCTTGATGTGCAATAAATTGCTGATTTATTGAAAAAATCTTTGCAAAAACTTGTAACAAGATAATATCGTATAATACTAAAGAAAAATCCTATAAATAATCAGAGAAATACTACTGTATATTTGTCCTGTTGAATATAGAACCAAATACAGTTTTATAATCATACAATCCCGTATTAAGAATACATGAAAAACCTTCCAGTTTTTGATTTAGCCATTATTATTATTTACTTGATAGGAATGGTTTTGGTAGGGTTTTATTTTTCAAGAAAGAATAAAAACGCTGAGCAATTTACAACAGCCTCTGGTAAAATTCCAGGTTGGGCAATAGGGGCATCTATCTATGCTACTTTTTTGAGTAGCAATACTTTTTTAGGCGTACCTGGCAAAGCGTTTGGGAGTAATTGGAATGCCTTTGTGTTTAGCTTATCCATGCCTTTAGCAGCGTGGGTAGCATCAAAATATTTTGTGCCATTTTACCGAAAAACGGGCGAAGTATCAGCATATACACACTTTGAGCACCGTTTTGGTGCTTGGGCACGGACTTATGCGGTAGTATGTTTTTTATTAACACAATTGGCTAGAATGGGTTCAATCTTTTTTGGGATAGCCCTTAGCTTACAAGCACTGACGGGTTATTCTATGGAATTAATCATGCTAGTAATGGGTGTTTGTATTATTATTTACACCGTGTTAGGCGGTATTGAGGCAGTTATCTGGACAGAAGTAGTTCAGGCAGTTATCAAGACATTTGGAGCATTATTAATACTCTATCTGATTGTGAATGAAATGCCGGGCGGTGTCAGTAAAATTGTAGAAATAGGCGAAGTAAATCATAAATTTAGTTTAGGGAGTTTTTCTCCTGATTTTGTACAGTCGTCGTTTTGGGTGGTTTTGTTGTATGGTTTTTTTATCAACCTCAATAATTTTGGGATGGATCAAAATTATATACAACGTTATCATACAACGTCGTCAGAGAAAGAGGCTTCCAAATCGCTTTGGCTTTGTGTATGGTTATACTTACCCGCGTCTTTGATTTTTTTTATAATAGGGGCGTGTTTGTTTGCTTATTATCAAGTACATCCTGAATTGATTGAAGCCGTTAAGCATCAAGTAGCAGTAGAACGCTTTCCTAATGGTTCAGTGACGGAAATTAAATCAATCATGGCAACTTTACAGCCAGCAGATTATGGCGATAAAGTAATGCCACATTTTATGGTAACAAAAATACCAGTGGGCTTAATGGGCTTAATTATTTCAGCTATTTTGTCTGCGGCGATGAGTACCATCAGTTCAGGAATGAATTCATCGGCTACGGTTTTTTCTGTTGATATTTTTCAACGTTATATCAAGAAAGACGTTAGTGAAAAACAACAGATGAAAATATTGCATATCGCAACAGTAGTGTTTGGTTTATTAGGGATGGGAACGGGCATTGCGATGATTGGCGTAAAGAGTGTTTTGGATGTGTGGTGGCAGTTGTCAGGCATTTTTGCAGCAGGAATGTTAGGCTTGTTTTTGTTAGGAATCATTAGTCGCCAAAGCAAAAATCATGAAGCATTGATTGCTACAATAGTAGGGATTTTAGTAATTGTTTGGATGACCTTTTCATCAAGTATTCCAGAAGAATATGTTTTTTTAAGAAGTTCGCTACATAAAAATATGATTATTGTAATAGGTACTCTGAGCATTTTTCTCACAGGAGTTCTTATTACTAAGTACAGAAAACAAGGTTAAAAACAATATATTTTTTTTCACTTTAAACTTTTTGGGGTAAACAATACTGTTTTACCCCCCAGAATCTCTGTGCCATTTTTTCAAAGATTTCGTGCCTTATATGCATTGTTATTGTTGAAAAGAATCGGTAAAGCAGGTTATCTAATTTAATAAAAATGGAAAAATCGAAAAAAGGATTTATCCCAGTCATGCTTACGCCTTTTAATGACAATGGGTATATAGATTTTGATGCTTTAACAAAACTAACAGAAGTTTATCTTGAGGCTGGTGCAAGTGGTTTGTTTGCCAATTGTCTTTCAAGTGAAATGTTTGAGCTTTCAGATCAAGAAAGAATACAGTCAATCGAACACGTGATCAAGGTTGTGAATGGTGCTGTACCAGTAGTAGCCACGGGAACATTTGGCGGTGCTATCGAAAAGCAAGCAGACTTTGTCAAAAAAGTAAATGACACAGGTACAGAGGCTGTCATCTTGATAACCAGCTTATTAGCGGATGAAAATGAAGCGGATGAAGTATTCAACGAGAGGGTATTTTCTTTATTAGCGAAAACGGATTCAATTCCAGTGGGCTTTTATGAATGTCCTGTTCCCTATAAAAGAGTACTTTCGCCATGCCAATTAAAAGATTTTGTAGCGACTGGCAGGGTAATTTATCATAAAGATACTTGTCTGGATATTGACCAAGTAAATGAAAAAATAAGCCTGACTGCGGGACGTAAATTCGGACTTTATGATGCCTATATGGGTCATGCAGTAGAATCATTAAAGGCGGGTTCGGCGGGGCTTTCGTGTATACAAGGCAATTATTTTCCTGAATTGATAGTATGGTTGTGTGATAATTATGACGATGTATTACAGCAAAAAGAAGTAGCGCGAGTGCAAAAATTCTTGATAGATAACATGGATGTAATGCACAACGTATATCCTATAGTTTCAAAATATTTCCTTCAAAAAAGAGGTTTAGATATTTCTACTTTTACGCGTAGAAAAGTAGGTACATTTACATCTACTATTACGAAAGAGATAGAAAAATTATACAGTAATTATGGGGTTTTGCAAGATGAACTTGATTTAAAACCTGCCTTAAATTATTAAAATTTTGCCAAGCATCTTTGAATCAAAGTAGTAATACTGAATGATTTAAAGATGCTATTATTTATATTATTCGCCTTTCTTTCTATCTTCTTTAACATTCATTTTTAGCTTTTCACTGCAATCTTGTTGTTTACATTTGCTATAAAAAGTAAGGGAATGATGAAGGATTTCACAATTAAAAAATTCACCAACCATATTTTGAATATTTTGTATTCTTGGGTCACAAAACTCTGTAACTTTCTGACAATCAGTACATACTACGTGGTCATGTTGTCGACGACCGTAAGCTTTTTCATATTTTGATGAAATTTTATTGCCAAACTGATGTTTTATAATTAGTTCAGCCTCAACCAAAATCTCCAAGGTATTATAAACTGTTGCTCTACTGACATGATAATTTAAGGCTTTCATGGCAATATAAAGTTCTTCGGCTTCAAAATGGTCATTCCTTTCATAGATGTGTTCTAAAATCGTAAATCTTTCATGTGTTTTACGATAGCCTTTAGCATCTAAAAATTCTTTAAAGAAGATTTTAACAGTATTTAAATTTGAGAGAGCCATATTAATGTTTGCGTGTTGATTTTCTATAATTGCTTATTTTTGGAAAATAGGGGAAGAATGTAATCAGGTTGATAGACTATCCATTAAAGAAATTATAAATTGACAATCAGCATATTATGAATATATGTGTTCGTAATAAACAACCTTATTTAGACTAAAAAGCAAAAAGGATGCATAAAATGCCCTTTAAAATCTAAAGGGCATTTTATGCATAAACCAAGTCTTTAATAGAGGTAAGTAGGAAAGTTAACTTTTTCATAAATGTTGGTTTAAGAATGATTCAGCTTAAAAACTGTTAATTAAAATAAGTCTTTTAATTATTATGCAATATTAGACTAAATCTAAATAAACAACAAAAATTATTTAGACTTATTTTAAGTAACAACTTTCTGAAAAACAAACCCAATGATTTTTAAGTCATTGTTAAGCATTCAAATCTTCTTCTTTCAACCATCTCCAGCTTGCTAGGGTTAGTAATAAACTACTAATGAATACAAAGCTTAGTAGGTTCAACTGAGATAAATCTAACTTAGGACTCATAAATTCTTCAACTAAATGAGCCAAATTAGCCAACGCAAAGATTACAGCAATACCAAAATTGATTTTACGAATGATAGGCTTTTCGATAAATAGAATAAAAGTTATCAACGACATTGGCAAAATTTCAAAGATAAATCTAATGATGGCAGCACTAGGCGGTACAACTCCTGTAGCATTAGGTCTTTTAATCTCTATTCCATAAAACAGTTCACCAACATGGTAGTTAAAATGGAGAATCATACATACTACGAATAGTATCCAGAGAGTAATTATTTTTTGTACGTTGTTCATTAGTTTATTTGGTCAGTTTAATAAAATGATTTACAACGCCACCTTTAGCAATATTGATAGCTTTTGATGCCTTACCCGTAACAGGGTCATATACGTAATATCCGTTTAATCCTAAATTTGCATTGTTTACATTGAAGTAAAATTTGCTATCATATTTATAAGAAAAAGGATAAGCATAAGCGGCTGTAAGCGGAATATCCTGAATAATAGCAGCTGTTTTAGCATTCAAATCCAGTTTTACCCAACGTTGGTCTGGGTCATTGAATACGCTGTTAGATAATTCTTGGTATTCAACGGCTGTGATAGTGCCATTCGCTAATTTTCCAACCAATTCAAGTACCCTTGCAGAGTTTGATTGACCTGATATAGCAGCAAACGCAATACCATTTTCATGATAAATAGTACCCATTGCTAATTGAACTAATAGGTTATTTAAGCCAATACCATCAACTGGATTGAATTTGTAGGTAGCATCAAATTCTGTAGTATTGGCAGGAATTTTTAAAATTTGGGGACGAGAACGTTTCGCTGCATTTGGCCCTAATTGGTTATCAAGTCCATACGAACCTTGTGTAAGAATATAAATATTACCAGATTCATCAACCATGCTATTTTCCAAACCTCTCGAAATCGGATACATTGCTTGCTCTATTGTCAATGTTTTTTCCCATTGCTTAGTTGTCAGGTTGATTACTTCTACATAAACATTCTGAGAATCATAAAAATTACCAGTTTTAGAATTGTCAGTATATAATGGAAGGAATAGCTTATTATCCTGTTTTCTGTAAATAATGGTATTATAGTTATTACGATCGTTGGCTGGAATATCCATCGCTTTTGACATATCTATATCACCCAATTTTTCCATAGTAGTTGGGTTAAATAAATGGACCGAATGGTTTACACCAGTTGTATAAACACCCAAGTTTTCATTAATGATTTCAACATCCCAAACATAACTTAGCAGTGGAATAGAGGCAACTTCGGTCATTAAACCTGTTGACTTTAAAACAGCTTGCTTTGAAAGAGTTTGTTCATTTTTAAGTGATTGGCCAAACATAAAGTTTTTCCAAGTAGCTCTAGGATAAAAATACTCATAAGAAGACTTTGCCGTCATATCCATATTATCACCAGGGATAGTGGTGTAATGACCAATATAAAAAGCATTGCTGGCAGTAGATTGTGATAATGTACTAAGGACATAGCCTTCTTCCAAATATTTAGATTCCTCTGTTACTACGGGTTCATCAGTTTTACAAGCGATAGCTGAAGCAAAAAGTAAAACAGAAAGTAATAGTTTATTCGTTTTCATAAGGATTTAAAAATTATTGATTTCGTAAATTAGTTTTCCGTTAAAATTGATACCTGCCTTAGGCACCAAGAAATTATCATAAAGTTCTGCATTCAATAGATTTTGAATATTGAATGATAGGGTAAGATTCTGTTTGCTTAATTTATAAGAACAACCCAAATCAACACGATGCTGGACGGGTACATAGGCATCTGGGGTTGTTGTAGGAGAATTGCTCGCTGCTACTAAAATGTGATTGAATGCTCCGATATAGTTATAAAAAGTATAGAAGCGAATCAGGTTTTTTTGTGATAAGAAATTAGCTTGTTGCCATGATAATTCTACATTACCAAAGGTGGTTGGGTAATTTGGAAAAGCCGTTCCAATTAAATAATTATTGCGTGTATCTAAAACAGCCGTAAAGGTTTTACTAAGGATAGTAAGGTTTGCTTTCAGATTAACGGCTCTTTTATACCAAACAGAAATGTCTCCTTCACCACCTAAGGTTCTAACTTGGTCAGCATTTTCATATCTTCTAAATACTGAACTTCCTAGGTAAATGATATTGTATTGTTGGCGATAGAAACCACTTAATGAGGTACTTAACTGAATATTGTCGCCTATTTTATGATTATTAGAAAGCCCCACATTTAGGTTATCACTACTTTCAGGTAATAAATCAGTGTTTCTAAGAATATCGCCTCCATTTCCTACAAATTGGGTGAAAAGGGGGATTAAATATCCTCTTTCAAAGGAAGCCCTCATGAAAGTGTTTTCATTAAAGTTATACTTTGCACCCATGTTCCAACCCCAAAAATTTCCATTCTTTTTGACCAATGCGAAGGTATTGTTCTCTGCTCCATCCAACATATAATCATATTTTTTGATGGCTCCAGATAACGTAGTTTTTTCTCCGAAAAGCCCTTCATACTGTAAGCCAGCGATATTTTTAGTTAAATACTGCGGTATCGTTAAATAGTCTCTTTCACTACTTTCTTTCAAATAATCAACACCCGTTAACTTCTGGTTAGCGTATAAGTTCGACAATAACAATTTATGCTTGTCATTGATTCGATATTCAATACTCGTTCTGTTGGTTAGCCCCTGCGTATAATTGATAGTATTTCCAAGATAATATTCGCCTGCTTGGTTTTTACCAACGATGCTACCGCTCCAACTATATACGTTGGTTGTTGTATCTACAAATTTTAAAGATTGGTCAGTATAATTGCCAAGCGTACGCAACAATATTTTTTCATTCAAGAACGACTTTTCATATTTTAATACAGCAGATAAATTTCTTGCCGTATATTTTGCTTCGCCTATAGCAGTATTCGTAATTCTTGCACCATTCTGTAATTCTTTGTCTCCGCCCGATAAATTTAGTGAAAGTCTGAATTCATCAGCCCAAGGTTTGCTATGAGTACCCACTGTAATGCTACCATACAAAAAGCGATAAGTATCGTGAAAACGTTTTACTTGTTCATATTTGTTGGTTTCATACACCAATGCTCTCATTTTGTAATTATTATCTGAATAATTATAGCCGAAAGAAGCATTCAAGAAATAATTCTTTTTATTGGCCAGACCAAGGTTGATGTCCGTCAAGTGGGTATTGAAAGAGGCAATGTTATAAGAAGCTTTGAAGGTATTGTAAGCCTTTTGTTCAGTGATAATATTAATACCACCACCAAGGGCATCTGAACCAACGTCAACAGGCAAAACACCCTTATAAACATCTACACGCTTGATATTTCCTAAGGGTAGGTTTGAAATATCAAATGAAGGATACATAAACTCCATTGGAATGCCGTCGATATATACCCTAATAGCATTCCCTCTCAAGCCGTTAATTGAAATATCAGAAGCTTCGCCTAGTGAACTTGACCTACGAATACGCACGCCCGAAATTTTGTCAAGTACGTCTGTTAACAATACAGTTTGATTAACAACATCTTTAATTTCAATGCTTTTAATACTAAGCGGTTTTGTTTCTTGCACTTTAGCTTGCGCAGCTGCTTTGACAGTGACTTCGTCTAATTCTTTAGATGATGCTTCTAATTGAATATTAACCGTTTTAGAAGAAGTGCTTACTGTGAACTTATGTTCTAAGGTCTGAAAACCCACAGCACTAAAAACTAAGATATGCTCACCATGTGGAATCTTGGTTAGTTTGTAATACCCATCAGCATTGGTAATAATTGCATTTTTCGTATTCTTCAACGATACTGTAACAAAGGGTAATGCCTGCCCTTGAGCATCTTTTACTACGCCATCAACCGCGCTCTGTTGAGCAAATAGCTGAAAGCTCATTAACATAAAAAGGAAAATTAGTCTCATTTTTTGGATTAGGATTATTGTGCAACAAAATTAGACTTTAATTTGGAAATAGTCTAAATAAAAATAATATTTGCAAAAAAATATTTTATGATTGCTATATACTTTAACTTAATCGGAATTTTATTGTACTATTCAAAGGGAAAATACTTTCCAAAAGATCTCTTAACAATTCCGTTTTCTTATGAAAAGCCAATAGGCTTGTTTCTTTTCATTGTTTCCTTGGGTGTTTTTATATATCAATGGGGTGGAACAATTGGTTGTTTGATGTACCTCACAAGCCTTATTTTATCTGCTAGTGTTGTGCAGTTATTTGCAGTGTTGGGGAAAAAATGGTTTTATAGTTTTCTGATTTTAATACATGTAACCCTTATTATAAACCTATTTACACATGCCAGCTAAAAAAGAATATTTATCTACTTCAGGACAAAGATTTTTGAAGGTATCGGCAGGAATCTTAGGTGGTTTATTACTATCTGTTGCTATCCATTTATTATTAGGAATACTCTTTCAAAACAAGGTGGCAGTAATGCTTACGGGTACTTTTACTGCATTTTTATTATGGGCTGCTTTGCTTTCAATTGCTTTTTTAGCTAAAAGTGGTTGGAAAATATGGGGTATCTATCTGGCAGGCATTCTAATTTGTTCATCAATCATTTACCTAATTCGCTAAAGCATACAATGAAGTTAAAAGGATTATCAAATAGAGCATTTAATATATTTTTCCATACACATACTGTTGCTGGTATCGTGATTAGCTTTGCCTTGTATATTATTTTCTTTGCTGGTGCATTTACCATTTTTAGAGGGGAGTTTTATCAGTGGGAAAACCCTAATGCAAGGATTCAATTGACCGAAAATAGTCTTGAATATGACCAAATAATACAAAAAGTAAAGCAGCAATACCCTGAGGTAGATACTGAAAAAGACATTATTATCAAACCTGGCACAGCCAAAGAACCTTTAACGACAGTCTGGGTTTCAATGAAAGAGAAGGTCGAAAAAAATATAAACTCAAAGAAGGAAGTTAAAAAGACAGGAGCCGAATTCTTAGAATTAGGATATCACCCAGTGAACAAAACCTTACAAGTTTATGAAGGGAAAAATCACGAAAGCTCTCCAACAACCATCGGTGAGACATTGTTTCGCTTGCATTATTTCAGTCAAATTCCCATCATTGGAATGTACCTAGCTGGTTTCGTTGCTTTTTTCTTTCTATTTGCCAGTATCACTGGAGTATTAATCCACTGGCGAAATATCATTACAAAGTTTTATGGATTTTCTATCAAAGGCGCTTGGAAACAAATTTGGACAAATGCACACACAGTTTTCGGACTCATCGGATTACCCTTCCAAATGATGTACGCCGTTACTGGAGCATTTTATTGTTTGTCTATTTTGTTATTAGCACCTGCTACGATTGTGTTTTTTAATGGGGACCAAAAAGCGGCATTTGCAGCATTCAGACCTGATAGAGTAATTGAAGTGAATGAGAAATCACCCATCAATACAAACCTAAAGAGTGTTAATAGTGTGGTGAATAAGTTCTATAAGACTATTCCTGACATTGAAGTAACTAGAGTAACAGTAAAGCATTTAGGCCGAGAAGATGCTATTTTAACAGCTTATGTACAAGACGAAACTATTTTTAATGGCTATGGAGTATTGGGCGTTACATTGAAAGATGGCAAAAGAGTGATGGAAGTATTGCCAAGAGAAAAAACCTATAC
This sequence comes from Arcicella sp. GW822-FHT02H01, assembly GCF_058802005.1. Taxonomy (NCBI): domain Bacteria; kingdom Pseudomonadati; phylum Bacteroidota; class Cytophagia; order Cytophagales; family Flectobacillaceae; genus Arcicella; species Arcicella sp. GW822-FHT02H01. The sequence goes on from NZ_JBXANT010000002.1 coordinate 144,705, forward strand.
ACAAGCTGTTTTAGGAGCGATAGGGGCAATACACTTTGCAGAATTCGGAGGAATTGCCCTGAAAGTCATGTTTTTTATACTAGCACTCATTACTTGTTTTATCATTATTAGTGGCGTATTAATCTGGAAAGAAGCTAGGAACAAGAAAGAATATACCGACAAACAAAAAAGATTTCATCACCGCATTACAATGGGGTATTTAGCTATTTGCTTTGGATTGTTTCCAGCCACAGCTATTTTATTTATCTCTGAAAGAGTAATACCAATGGCGTTAAATAACCATAGTTCATTAGTGAATACTGTTTTCTTTGTATCATGGTTGATACTGATGATTGTGGGCATATTTAGCAAAAATGAATCGGTTTTAACAAAGCGATATTTATACATTAATGGATTTTTGTCATTGATTGTCCCTATTGCTAATGGGGTTACGACAGGAGACTGGCTTTGGAAGTCACTCGCTAATCAACAATTTTATGTAGCCGCTGTAGATATTTTTTGGTTACTGATTGCCTCAATAAGTTTCTTTCTTGCAACGAGTATTTATGGGAAATCGGCTAAAGTAGAAAAGACTAGAAAGGGCAGTACTGTATTAGAAAAGCCTATTCTTAGCTAAAATCTAACAAGGAATTACATTATTCGGTTGTTCTTTTTGTATTCACTAGGAGTTTGTTGGATAACTTGTTTGAATATCCTAGAAAAATAAGAAAGACTATCAAAACCTGTTTTGATAGCAATATCATTCATTGAGAGCTCAGTTGTAATCATCAGCAACTGAGCTCTTTCTATTCGCTTATATTGAATATAGCTCAAAGGTCTTTCTCCTGTATTTTCATTGAAAATCCTTGAAAAATAATCGGGACTTAAATTAGCTCTATCTGCTAAATGTTCTACCGTTAAATTAGTATTAAGATGTGTTTGTATGTAATTGATAGCCTCTAATATTTTAGAGGGAATTACATTTTTCTCTTCAATATCGAAATATTCTTTGGTCATAAACCGAGAAAGTAACTGCATAATAATTCCCTGTGTTTCCATCAATGCCGAGGCATCTAAGGCTTCGTTCATTTGTTTGAAGGATTGTAGAATAGGATGTTTTTCATAATCTTTAGGGTCGTTTGATTGCGTCAATCCTCGTCCTTTATTCAATGCTAATATTCTTTTGAAATGCTCAACATCTATCGTTTGAGCAGGTACTTTGATGATTTTTTGATGGTTTGAAAATAGGGCATTCCCGTCGATGGATTCTTCGATAAATTGTATATAATATTGGCTCAGAAAACGTTCACATTGATAATTGCAAACCGTAAAACTTGGAATTAAGTACAAATAATTAGGTTCTAATACTTGGGACTCATGCGCATTAAAAAGTATGCCTTCTCCCTCGTCTATCAAATACATTCTGTAAAATGGACTAATTACATGTTTGAAATTCCAAGTTTTGTTCAATTGTACATAATCTGCATTCAGTAACGAAAATGTGTTTTTCAATGATTTCCTAAGCATATTTAGTATTTTAAGAGAATGATAATAGCCATAAAGCTATTAATAAAAGTCGGCTTTGTGAAAATATTGGTCAGTTTTGTATAATATTAATAATATATTGTATTATACATTTGTAAGATTGTTTGCCCAATTTTATGATAATGACACGGATATTTATATTGTTGATTTTTTTAGCGAGTTTAGCGCTGTTTTCATGTTCGCCAACATTACCTGAAGAGGTTGAGGTAGCGATGCGTGAAGTCCCAGCAGCATTAGATTATAACATTCATGTAAAACCGATTCTTTCAGATAAATGCTTTGCTTGTCATGGACCAGACAAAGCCAAACAAAAAGCAGGCTTACGGTTAGATTTAGCCGAATTTGCCTATGCCGATTTGCCAGAAAACCCCAATAAAGTAGCGATTAATCCAGGGAATTTAGCAAAAAGCGAATTCTTTCATAGAATTATTTCTGATGATCCCAATTATGTAATGCCCACACCTTCATCGCATTTAAGTTTGACAGCCAAAGAAAAGGCTGTATTGATTAAATGGATTAAAGAGGGAGCTGAATATAAACCTCATTGGGCTTTTGTAAAACCAACCATACCTGATGTGCCAGCAGTAGAAAAGGAGGAATTGGTGAAAAATCCGATTGATAATTTTATCCAAGAAAAGTTGGCAGAAGAACAACTAAGCCCTTCAAAAGAAGCTTCCAGAGAAATTTTACTGCGTCGTTTGTCTCTCGACTTAACGGGTTTGCCACCATCAGTACAAGAGATGGATGCTTTCATGAAAGATAATTCCCCGAATGCTTATGAAAAACAAGTAAACCGCTTGTTGAATTCACCACATTATGGTGAGAAAATGGCTGTTGATTGGTTAGACTTAGCTCGTTTTGCTGACTCGCACGGCTATACGGTAGATAGATTGAGAGATATGTCGCCTTATCGGGATTTTGTGATTAATGCATTTAATAAGAATCTGTCTTACGACAAATTTGTGCATTGGCAATTGGCAGGCGATTTGATGCCTAAACCAACCAAAGAAATGATGATTGCTACTGCCTTTAATCGTAATCATCAACAAAATATGGAAGGCGGTATTGTTGAAGAAGAATTTCAAACTGAATATGTAATTGATAGGACGAATACTTTTGGAGATGCTTTTTTAGGACTTTCGGTGGGGTGTGCCAAATGCCATGACCATAAGTATGACCCTATTTCGCAGAAAAACTATTATCAGTTGTTTAGCTTTTTTAATAATGTAAAAGAAGCTGGACAAATTTCGTGGGATGATGCCCTACCCACCCCAACCATTATGTTGCCAACGAAGCGACAGGAACAGATACTGCATTATATCAATACTAAAATTGCTCAGCAAGAAAAAACCATTGACAAGCAAAGTAAGGAGGCTGACGGTAGTTTTCAAAAATGGATAGCCGATAAGAGCTATCAAACATTAGCCAAAGAAAATATTCCCAAAATAGGCTTGCAAGCACTTTACACTTTTGAAGACGGCACATTGAAAAATACTGTTAACCCAAAACAAGTAGCTGTAATGAAAAGGGAGTCGGGGCAGACGGGAGATAAGCCTGTTTTGGAAAACACACCAAAAGGAAAAATGATGCTAATGAATGGGGATGTTTTTCTGGATTTGATCGAAGTAGGTGTTTTTCGTAAATCACAAGCTTTTACAGTCGGCATTTGGGTCAATATTCCAAAGGAATTGAAAGAAGGAGTAATTCTACACAAAAGTCAAGCGGAACGTTTGTATAATTTCAGAGGGTATCATTTGTATCTGAAAGACAACAGATTAGAGCTAAATATGGCTCATACGGCACCATCCGATGCTATCACTAAATTTAGCAAACAACCTGTTCTTCGTAATCAATGGATTCAGTTGACGATTACCTATGATGGGTCATCAAAAGCCAATGGTTTTAGGCTATACCAAAATGGGCAAGAAATGAGTATGGAGACTAAAACAGACCAATTGAAAAAAGATATTCTGTTTCGCACTGCCATACAACCTGGTTTGCAAATTGGGGGTTGGTGGCGTGGATTAGGATTTAAAAATGGAAAGGTAGATGATATTTCTGTGTATAATCGCGTACTAAGTCCTTATGAAATAAGTGTGCTTGCTCAAAAAGCTAGCTGGACTAATATTGCTATTAAAAATAACAATCAGCTCTCAGCTCCAGAAATATCATCTTTAAAAGCATATTATTTATCGGCTGTTTATCCAGCATTACAACATTCAAAAAAAGTACTTGAACAGTTGCGAACTACGTTGGCGGATTCTACGGAAGGCATTGATGAATTAATGGTAATGCAAGAAATGCCTAAACCTAAAAAAGCCCATATTTTACTACGAGGGAATTATGATGCTTTTGGCGAAGAGGTTTTCCCAAATACCCCCGAATCGGTATTGCCTTACCCTGATGATTTACCTAAAAATCGCTATGGCTTGGCGCAGTGGCTTACGCATGAAGATCACCCCCTGACTGCAAGAGTGGCAGTAAATCGTTTTTGGCAAAATTTCTTTGGTGTAGGTTTAGTGAAAACAACCGAAGATTTTGGTAATCAGGGTGAAATGCCAAGTCACCCAAAACTTTTAGATTGGCTAGCCATTACTTTCAGAGAGTCGGGGTGGGATGTTAAGAAACTCAATAAGCTGATTGTAATGTCAGCAACGTATAGACAGGATTCTCGTGTTAACAAAGCAACACGAGAAAAAGACCCAGAGAATCGGTTGTTAGCACATGGTCCTGTTAATAGAATGACTGCCGAAATGATTCGTGACAATGCGCTGATGGCTAGTGGTTTGCTGAATCCAATTATTGGCGGAAAGAGTGTGAAACCTTATCAACCAGAAGGGCTTTGGGAAATTAACAACACCACTTATAAAGCGGATTCTGGTAAATCTGTTTATCGCAGGAGCTTGTATGTGGTTGTAAAAAGAGCAGTTCCGAATCCAACTTTGGCTACTTTTGATGCCACTTCACGAAGTTCATGTGTGGTAAGAAGGCAAAAAACCAATACACCATTGCAAGCGTTAGTTACTCTCAACGACCCAACTTTTGTGGAAGCAAGCAAAGTAATGGGTGAGCAAATGGCTAGAATAGGAGATGTAAATAAGGGAATCGTTTACATTTATCGAAAACTGACAGGAAGAACCCCACAACCCCAAGAGGTAGCTTTATTAGCGCAGTTGCAACGAGTGTCGCGAGCTAAATTCCAACAGTATCCTCAAAAAGCAAAAGGAATATTGAAAGCGGGACAGTATGTAGTGGATAAGAAATTAGATACTTCGATGATTGCCGCTAATACTGTGGTGGCCAATACGATTTTAAATTCAGATGCTACTTTAACTAAAAGATAGAAAATGGCACATCATCACGACGAAGAATTTAGGCTTCATACGCCCGAATTCAATCATTTACATGATAAATTAGACAGAAGAAGTTTTTTGACTAAAACATCTTTGGGGCTAGGTTCGCTGGCAGTAGGCTCTTTGTTGACTGGCGTAAGTGGTTTTTTTGATTCTCCTAAGAAGAGCCTCAAAGAAAATACTAGCTCCAATTTGGAAGAAGAAATTCTAAAGGCTTTACCACATATTGCTCCTAAAGCCAAGAGGGTAGTGTATTTGTTCATGAGTGGTGGGCCTTCGCAATTTGAAACCTTTGATTATAAACCCAAACTGATTAGTTTGGCAGGACAAAATTTGCCAGACTCCGTTAGAAAAGGACAGCGTCTGACAGGTATGAGTGCCAACCAAAGTGCTTTACCAATGGTGCCGTCTGCCTTTAAATTTAATCAGCATGGACAAAATCAAACTTGGGTGAGCGAACTATTACCACATACTGCCGCCGTGGTGGATGAGTTATGTATTATAAAATCTATTCATTCAGAAGCCATCAACCATGACCCTGCCATTACTTTTTTTCAGACAGGCAATCAACTTCCTGGGAGACCATCAATAGGCTCTTGGGTAAGTTATGGACTTGGTTCTGATAATCAGAATTTACCAATATTTATTGTATTAGTGTCTAAAAATGGACAAAAAGACCAGCCACTTTATGCTCGTCTGTGGGGAAATGGTTTTTTGCCATCCAAACATCAGGGAGTACAATTTAGGTCGGGTAAAGACCCTGTTTTATTTCTAAATGACCCCGAAGGTTATGATGGAAAAGACAGAAAAGAGATGTTGGATTATCTATCCAAACTCAATAAGTTACAAAATGATAACTATGCCGACCCAGAAGTTGAAGCGAGAATTGCACAATACGAAATGGCATATCGTATGCAAACCTCTGTGCCAGAAGTAATGAGTACTGCTGATGAACCCGATGAAGTATTTGATTTATATGGTGCTGATAGCCGAGATGCAGGAACGTATGCAGCCAATTGTCTTTTGGCAAGAAAACTATTGGAAAAGGATGTAAAGTTTGTACAATTATATCACCAAGGATGGGATCAACACGGTAGTCTTCCACAAGGAATAGCACAGCAATGTAAAAGCACTGACCAAGCGACAGCGGGCTTAATTAAAGACTTGAAAAGACGAGGAATGTTAGAAGATACCCTCGTTATTTGGGGCGGTGAATTTGGTAGAACAGTGTATTCTCAAGGGAAACTAAGTGCCAATGATTATGGCAGAGACCACCATCCAAGGTGTTTTACCATGTGGATGGCAGGTGCAGGCGTAAAAGCAGGATTGAGCTATGGAGAAACAGATGATTTTAGTTATAATATCATAAAAGACCCTGTGCATGTACATGATTTTCAAGCTACATTAATGCATTTGATGGGTGTTGACCATGAGCGGCTGACGTATAAGTTTCAAGGAAGAAGATTTCGCTTAACAGATGTTCATGGGAAAGTTGTAAAAGATATATTAGCTTAATTTGAATAATACAGTACCTAAAATACGATGACAACTAGAAGACATTTCCTTAAAAATACAGCTTTAGTCTCAGCAACAGCGCTATCAAACTCAAGTTTTGGTTTTTCTATCCTTCATAATGACAAAAAAGCCGAAGAATTAATCATTGGTCATGGAGATTACCAATATAAAGTGGATAAAAGTTGGGCGAAAATTAGTGCCAACTCCAATCCGCTTTTCAATTGCCATGAAATGGTGCAAGACAGCAAAGGGCGATTGATTATGTTGGGCGATGATATTAGAAATAATATCTTGATTTTTGATAAATCGGGCAAGCTCCTTGATTTTTGGGGAACGGCTTTTCCTGGGGGACATGGTTTGACGTTAACCAAAGAAGGTGGAGAAGATTTTTTATTGATTGTAGACTGTGGGTGGTATCAAGACAAAACTGGTAAGTGGAATCCTCAGGCAGGGCAAGTGCTGAAAACAGATTTAAATGGTCGGCTAATTTTTACGATTGGTCACCCGCGCACGATAGGTATTTATAAAGATAATGAACCTTTTATGCCTACTGAAACGGCTGTTGCACCTAACGGTGATATTTATGTAGCCGATGGTTATGGTTCTGACTATATCATTCAATACAACAGCAAAGGGCAATACATCCGTCATTTTGGCGGACAGCATAATGCTAATAAAGAACATAATTTGTATAATGCGCATGGTGTTGCCATTGATTTACGAGATAAAAATAAACCAGTGTTGATTTGTACTTCCAGAGAAGAAAATGCTTTTAAATTCTTTACGTTAGATGGTAAGTTTATTAAAAGAGTTGATTTGCCCGGTATGTACGTTTGTCGCCCCGTACTTGATGCAGAAAATATTTATGCAGGTGTATGTTGGTCGAAAGACGCTAATGGGCAAAAATTAGGAGGAGATTCTGGGTTTGTGACAATTCTGGATAAGAACAATAAAGTGGTAGCTAGCCCAGGAGGGACAGCCCCAATATATAAAAATGGTATCTTGCAACCTACGCTTCAACAAGCCAACGCTATTTTTCAGCATGGGCATGATGTGTGTGTGGACGAAGATAAGAATCTTTATATCTGTCAATGGAATGCCAATCATACGCCACCCGTAAAATTGACTCGCGTATAAAATAAAAATTGGAATGTATTATATCATAAAAAGTATCCTTTTTCTGGTTTTGATAGGTTTGTCATTTGGCAGTAAAGCACAAAACAAACAGCTAAAAGCCTACAACGTAGTTTGGAATAGCCAGAGTAAAAACTCCTCTGAATCAATGCCTTGTGGCGGTGGAGACATCGGGCTAAATGTTTGGGTGGAAAATGGAGATGTATTGGTGTATCTTTCCAGAAGTGGGACTTTTGATGAAAATAATGCATTCTTAAAACTAGGTCGAGTTCGTTTAGAATTATCATCTAACCCCTTTAACTCCTCTGAGTTTAAACAAGAATTACATTTAGAAGAAGGCTATGTCAGCATCAGTGCAGGCAAAACATTGTTGAAAATATGGGTAGATGTTTTTCGCCCAGTAATACACTTTGATTTAAAGAGCGAAAAAGCCATTAAAATAAAAGCCTCTTTTGAATCGTGGCGAAATGAAGAACATGTTATTACAGAAGCCAAAGAATTAAGAGCTAACTCTTATAAAAGCAAGCAAAAATTTGATGTCACCACCTTTAAAGATAATATTGATTTTCAAGGTAATAATATACTTTTCTACCACAGAAATAGGAGTGATATAGAAAACGTCTTCGATTATACTGTGAAGATGGAAGGAATGAACATGGTAAAAGACCAACTGTTTGACCCTATTAAAAATAATACTTTTGGGGGAATAATAACAGGAAAAAACCTGAAAGCTTCAAATACTTCCATAGGAAAATATGCAGATACAGAATTTAAGGCTTGGTCGCTCGAAAGTATCAAAGGTACTCGTTCACAGCAGATAGATATTGCCTTGCATGTTGCCCAGACCAATACCTTAGAGGAATGGCAAAAAGGTTTAGATGATATTTTGAATGATGCCACAATTAATAGCAAAACAGCTTTACCAAAAACGAATGCTTGGTGGAAGGATTTTTGGAACAGGAGCTACATTTATATCGAAGGTAACGACAGCACAATTTCTCGCAATTATCAACTTTTCCGATATCAATTAGCTTGTAATGCATATGGGAAATGGCCTACTAAATTCAATGGTGGGCTATTTACTTTTGACCCTACTCATGTCGATAAAACCTATCCTTTTTCTGCTGACTTTAGGCTTTGGGGTGGCGGAACGATGACGGCACAAAATCAACGATTGGTTTATTTTCCGATGATAAAAAGTGGAGATTTTGATATGATGAAACCCCAATTTGATTTTTACTTACATTCGCTCAAAAATGCAGAATTGCGCAGTAAAGTCTATTGGAATCATGCGGGAGCTTGTTTTACAGAACAAGTTGAGAACTTTGGGTTACCTAATATTTTTGAATATGGACTAAAGCGTCCCGAAGGATATGACGCAGGTATGGAATACAATGCTTGGCTTGAATATGAATGGGAAACAGTGTTGGAATTCTGCTTAATGATGCTAGAAACACAGCGATATGAAGGAAGAGATATTTCGGAATATGTGCCTTTTATAGAAAGTTGCCTGACATTTTATGATGAACATTATCAACTGTTAGCGAAAAAACGAGGTGTAAAAGCATTCGATGAGCAAGGTCAGTATATTTTTTATCCAAGTTCTGCTGCCGAAACCTTTAAGATGACCTACAATTCAACAACAGTGATTTCGGCATTGAAAGTGATTTTAACAAGAGTCGTTGAGTTACCTGAAAAATATTTAGATAGTACCAGAAAAGAAAAGTGGACAGGAATGTTAAAACGCATTCCACCTATTCCATTGCAGGAAATGGCAAGACATAAAACCCTTGCTCCTGCACAAACTTGGGCTAGGGTACAAAATTCAGAAGCCCCACAACTATATCCTGTGTTCCCTTGGGGGATTTATGGCGTTGGCAAACCTAATTTAGATGTAGCTGTCAATACTTATCAGTTAGACCCACATGTGAAAAAATATAGAAGCCATATAGGTTGGCGTCAGTATAGCATTTTTGCGGCACGTCTCGGACTAAAAGAAGAAGCTCAGGAACTTACTAGAGAAAAATTCAAAGACTCAAATCATCGTTTCCCGACTTTCTGGGGGCCTGCTTTCGACTGGACACCCGACCATAATTGGGGCGGTTCGGCAATGATTGGGTTGCAAGAAATGTTGATGCAAGTAGATGGTAAAAAAATATACCTATTACCCGCTTGGCCAAAGGACTGGAATGCTCAATTCAAATTACATGCACCTTATAATACTACGATTGAAGGTATTGTAAAAAATGGAAAGCTTGAGAAGCTGATAGTAATTCCTGAGGTTAGGAAAGGTGATTTGGTGCTTATAGAGTAAAAAGAAATAAGGTTTCATAATTTAAACCTCTACAAAACCCAGTCTCAAATTCATCTAAATAAATAAACTCGGGAGAATTTACACCTCTTGTCGATTGATAGCTTCGACGATAGTATGCCCCTGATTGCGAATGTAAATTTCCTTTTGCAAATCTTCAGATGTCAAATCATTTAAAGCCTTAAACAAACATACCGATCCTTCATTACATTTATCTAAAAGTTCTGCACATGTTTTCAGAGTATTTGAATGCCCAATTACAATGCTTACTTTTTTGTATTAATAAAAATATCTATTTAAGGTATGGACAATCATGTGCCTGAAAATTAAAATTAATAATTAATTATTGTAAAACAATAATTAATTATTAATTTTGCACTATAAATTAAACTTCTAACAATGAATAATGTAAAAATTGTTTCTAAAATCTTATTCTGGTTTACCAGACTTATTGCCATTGGCTATTTTGCTATGACTAGTCATGCTGCCATAGCTTTACTCAGTGGATGGTCATTGAAAATAAGGGAGGGAGGTAAATATTTTCAGGTAACCTTCCCCTTTAGTCAAACCCCATTTTTAAATGGCGTTAACAATTTACCTTATATCATTTTTGAATTCTTAATGCCCTTAAGTCTATATGGACTTTTCTTTTTATGGTTGAGCAACGTCTTTAAAGTGTTTTTTCAACCTAAATTATTTACCGAAAATGGTATTATGCATTTAAAAAGATTTTATTTAGGCAACCTTTTCGTACCGGGAATCATGGTATTAGTTGTAAGTATGATTGATGACCCTGAAAATGATGCTATCGTAGTAACAGTATTACATGCCATAATAGGGGTGTTTGCTTATTTTTTAGCTGCTATTTTTAAACAAGGGTTGAACCTACAGAACGAACAAGATTTAATTATATAAACATGCCAATTATTGTAAATGTGGATGTGATGCTTGCTAAACGCAAGATGCAAAGCAAAGAATTGGCTGAAAAATTAGAAATAACACCAGCCAATTTGTCTATTCTAAAAACTGGAAAGGCCAAAGGTATCCGTTTTGATACGCTTGAGGCCATTTGCAGAATATTAAACTGCCAACCAGGTGATGTATTAGAATATGTAGCCGAATAAGCTAAGATAAATCCTCAACATACAGAATCAAAAAAAAGCACTCGAAAGAGAGCATGGAAATATATTGTCTAAACTTTAAGTATACGAACATGAACCATCTAAAAATTACAAATCTTAATAAAACATATGGCAATGGTACTAAAGCCATCAATAATATCAGTCTTGAATTAAAAAATGGAATGTTTGGTTTACTTGGGCCAAACGGTGCAGGTAAATCGTCATTGATGAAAACCATTGCAGGTTTACAAAATCCTGATAGTGGCACTATATTGTTTAATGAGGTAGATATACTTAATGACCCCACATTTATAAAAAAGCAGTTGGGCTTTTTACCGCAAGATTTTGGCGTATACCCTAAAATTTCAGCCTATGATTTACTGACTCATTTGGCTGTTTTAAAGGGACTTACTGATACTAAACAACGTGAAGAACAGGTATTAACCTTATTAAATAAAGTAAATCTATATTCATATAGAAAGAAAGATGTCCATACTTTTTCGGGAGGTATGCGACAGCGATTTGGCATAGCCCAAGCTTTATTGGGGAATCCACAAATTGTAATTGTTGATGAACCCACTGCGGCTCTTGACCCTGAAGAACGCAATCGTTTTAATAGTTTACTAAGTGAAATAGGCGAAAATATTATCGTTATTCTTTCTACACATTTGGTCGAAGATGTAAAAACATTATGTACAGAAATGGCTGTAATAGACAAGGGCTCTGTTTTAGCTTATGGCAAACCTATTGATTTTATGAATGAACTGAATGGTAAATTATGGCGAAAAGCCATTAGTAAAAATGATACTCCCGAATATGAAAAGAACTATCAGTTGATTTCAACACAATTTAATATGGGCAAATTGAATATCCATATTCAATCAGAAGCTAATCCCCTGAATGATTTTGAAGCAATAGTGCCAAGTTTGGAAGATGCCTACTTTTCGATTTTAAACCGCCACCAATAATCCCATGAAAGTTTTATTACAATTTGAATGGAACCATTTTTTTAGAAAAACATGGTTCTACGGTGTCTTGTTACTTACTGTTTTGTTTGGGGTATTTTCTGGAGCCAATTTTTCAATATCGATTAGTCCAGAGATATTCAAAAATTCATCTTATACAGTAGCTTATATGACAGGAATAATGAGTTTATTGTGTATATTTTTTTCGACCATACTTACTACCCAAATACTGTTTAAAGAAACCGATGCCAATTTTACGCTAATACTCTATGCCACTCCTATACGAAAGCGTGATTTCTTATTAAGTAGGTTTATTGCTGTTTTTTCAATGAATTTTTTCTGTTTTGCGTTGTTTGTATTAGGCTTTGCTGTTGGGCAAACCATGCCTAGTGATAGAGGACAATACACTGATCTTAGGTTAATGTTTTATTTGAATCCTCTGCTCGTATTTGGTTTGGTAAATAGCTTTTTTTGTTCAGCCATGCTTTGTAGTATCGCTTGGTTGAGTAAAAATAAATTAATGGTATATGTATCAGGTCTGTTGCTGTATATCTTATATATGGTGATGCTGATATTTTCGGGGTCGCCCTTGATGGCTAAAGGGATGCCACAGTCGCCAGAAACCATTTTGCTTTCAGCAAGGTTAGATCCATTCGGACTTTCGGCGTATTTTATGCAGACGAGTACATGGTCAGTTGTTCAACGAAATACAGCTTTAATTCCACTTTCTGGTACATTATTGTTCAATCGACTTGGCGTAATAGTTATCTCTTTACTTTCACTTATAGTCACTTTCAAAGCGTTTACATTTTCAATGAATGATAATGTTAAGCGAAAAGTATTATTACATAATCAAGAAGAAAAAACTTCTTTTTTGAATGCCACCCTTAAACATATACAGCCATCACAAAGCTGGTTGAGGCATTGGTTAACCTTGATGTCATTTACAAAACTTGATTTAAAATATATCAGTAGAGGTATCCCCTTTGTATTAACGTGTGTTGCTTTGTTATTTGCTTTGGGGATGGAAATATATGGTTCTATCGAAAAGGGTATCCGATTACCTCAGAAATATGCTACATCTGGTTTAATGGCAAAAACCATTATCGATAATTTTCACGGTTTGTGTTTAATCGTTCTGTTGTACTATGCCAACGAAATTGTTTGGCGCAGTAGGAATAGTAACTTTCAATTGATTGAAAATGCTACACCAGCCAGCAATACTGCTTTGTTTTTCTCAAAATGGGTTACACTCAGTCTCATTATCGTTTTTTTTACAACGTTAATGATTATGTTGGGCATTGTTTTTCAAATATCATATAACTATCCATCTATCGACTGGCAGGCTTATGCAGGAGTATATCTTTTTAACAGCTTACCCTTAATTGTCAGTGCTGGTATAATACTGATTATTCAGAAGTTAATTAGCTACAAATATGTTGGTTTAGTCATATCATCTGTCATTGTATTTTTTTCAGCAACCTCATTGAGCAGTAAACTTCTAAAACATCCATTGTTGAAGTTTCAGACGCCTTATAATGGTTTGTATAGCGATATGAATGGGTTTGGTACTTATCTTACTGTGTATTGTTGGAAACACCTTTTCGGATTATCCATAGTCCTTATTTTTGCAATATTAATAACACAACTGAAAGGGTTTAAACTAAAAGTCGTGCCATCACTCTGTTTGCTCATATTGATGGGAACGGCCTATTTGTTAGCAGATAAAATAATAAAAGACTATCAACCTAAAGATGAAGAAGCTAATATATTAGCGCAAATCGACTACGAGAAAAAGTATCGTGTCTTTCATAAACAAGCACAGCCAACAATCACGGAAGTTAAAACAACGGTTGATTTATTCCCAGAAAAAAATAGCTATCAAGTTGCTTGTTTGTACACCCTACAAAATAAAACTTCGCAACCTATTAAAAGGATTCTGGTGAATTTTGCTGAAGGTATAACCATTCAAGAAACGAATTTAATCAAAGGCAATCGAGTATTTAAGATTACTAATCAATACACAGTTGTTGAATTGAATACAGCATTATTGCCAAAAGAGAAGGCACAATTGAAAGCGAAATTTTCATATCATTGGTCGGCAGTGAATGGGCACCAATCGTTTAATGTTATCCAAGCCAATGGCTCGTTTATGCGCATTAGTCGATATTTCCCAACGCTAGGTTATATTACTGACAAGGAAATAGAGCATAAAAAAGACAGAGATAGGTTTAATCTGGGTGAAGCTACTCAATTACGCATAGTTGATGCTCCGAAAGATTCGATGGATGATTTTATAAACTTAGACATGACAATATCTACTAATAAACAACAAACAGCAATTGGCGTGGGAGATTTAGTAAAACATTGGAAAGATAACGACAGGAACTATTTTCGTTATCAGACTTCTCGCCCAGTTCCTTTTCGGTTTGCAGTTTCCTCTGCTGAGTATGCAGTAAAAACATCTTTATACAAGGGACAAAAAATAGAAGTATATTACCATCCTACGCATTACCAAAATGTTGACCACTTGTTAAAGAACGCTCAATTAACGATGGACTATTGTAATACAAATTTTAGCAAGTTGCCTTTTAAGACCATTCGGTTTGCAGAAATGTCAGCTTTTACAAAGGGTTTTGCAGCAACAGCTTATCCAGCTACAATTTATATGACGGAGGATATGATTTTTAATGCCAACATTGGAGCAGATAAAAAACAAGATGTAATTAATGAATTGGCTGGTCATGAATTATCCCACTTGTGGTGGGGTAATAATACCATAGCACCCGATAGTAGAGAAGGTGATGTAATGCTTACTGAAACTTTAGCGATGTATACAGAACTGATGTTGGTGAAACGAATGCATAGAAAAGCTAGGGTGATGGAAAATGTTAATATGCATTTAGGAATGTATTTGAATGAAAGAGGTTTTACAGATGAACAACCTTTATTTAAGATGCAAGCTCAGAATGTTCATTTAAGCTATTCGAAAGGTTTAGTAGTGATGTATCAACTTTCGGAGCTAATTGGGGAAGAAAAAATTAATTTGGCTTTGAGACAACTACTAAAAAAGCACGCTTATCCAAACCTCAAGCCAGTTTCAACAGATTTTATCAAGGAACTATATGCTGTTACTGATAGAAAATTACATGATAAAATTGATGATTTATTTAAAAGAATTACGTTGTATGACTTTAAAATTAAGAATGCATCAGTAAAGAAAAATAGGAAACAATACGAGTTAATAATTGATGCCGATGTACAGCAATACTATGAAGATGGTAAGGGACATCAATCTGCCAAAATTATGAATGACAGTATAGAAATATCCATTCATACTAAAAAAGGGAAAGAGAAAAAGTGGATGTGCCCAGTTATTAACAATAAGATATTGGGCAAAATGCTTTTAGATGAACAGCCTATAGAAATTGAAATTGACCCCGATGTTAAATTTATTAAGAAGGAATCGGTAAAGCAGACATTGGAGATAAAACCTACTGAGTAGGAGTATTGCTGGGTTGCTTACGCTCGTGTTGTTGGAGAACAAACTCCAACAATGGCGGGAACAGTCGTAATACTTAGAACTGCTGTTAGCTATATTTTGTTTACCACTCTTGAATAATAACCCCCAATTGTTTATCCATCAAAGCGAATTCCTTAGCACCCCATGGACGAAGCGTAATTACTTTCAAATTTGGATGAAGGAATTGAGGATGAGACTTAGAGACTCTCTCATAAACTTCCTCAATATTCTTTGTGACTAATCGAAATTCGGGATTATGTTCCTTGGCAAGTGCTGCATCTTGAAAGAGATTTATGCGTAAACCATCTTTTTCTAATACACAAAATGGATTGATGGATTTTATTTCATTGTAACCTACAGTAAAGCCTAAACAGTCTACAAATAATGTCAGTCCATCATTAATGTCAACATAAAAAATATTAGGAACTAATTTTTCAAAATTCATGGAGTGATATTGTTAAAATTTAGAAGTTGTTATTCTTAGCTCCTCGAAGTCTCAGACTTCGTGGTAAATATACAATTCAGTCTCAGACTGAATTGTATTTGTCGTTCCAAGTCAAATAAGACTTGAAACAGCTTGGGAATCCCATATTAACTTCCCGTCAAAGTCAATTTTGTATTTTGTCTTTGCAAAGTCTGTCAGAAGAATTCCATCACTTTCAATTTTAAATTCTTCTTCATTGTCTATTGATACAAAAATATCCGCACCACTGAATTCCCACTTAATATTTCCTTGTTTATCAAGTTTCGTGATTTGAAGTTCGCCATGTATGATATATTCCTCTTGTTGTTTAAATATTTTAAAACAGGTTATTGGGTCAACTTGTGTCTTCCAATTTAAGTTGAGGCTTGTAAGTGTCAAACAAAAGACCGTGTCACTACAACAAATTAATAATTTGTTGTAGTTTATAAGTGATGATTGTTGATGAATACCTGTTGCACCGCTTGAACCTATTATTAAGCAGCTGTTAATTATTTGGTCGTCTTTATAAATCTTAACCCCGTGTTTAGAAGTAGGATGATATTCCTGTTCACCGATACCGAAGTGATATTTACCGTACTTGAAAGTGTTATCCGTTGAAACAAAATTATAGGTCGATTAATCAATTACTTCAATTATCAAGTCATTATATTTATATCGATTCATTTTGTAGTCGTATTAAAATTGAAGTAACCGTCAATATCCGAAAATTTTGTTATATTTTTTGTATTCTTGAAATAGATAAATTTTCAAATTCCCAAAATACAACTTTATTTTTCAATAAAAAACTCAACATTTAATTAGTTAAACCCTAACCCATAACCGAGAATAGTTTATCCAGATTTACTCCGTAATTTCCCTCTTTAATTCAGACGCATTCTTAACCAAAACCATGAGGCACAAATTAATACCTTTTCGTCTATTCCTTTTCTTGAATTTCTTATTGCTTGGTCAAACCATTTTTGCAAGTACCTCTTGCAAAGTCACAGGACTGCAATGTGAATATTTGATTAATCCTTTGGGTATTGATGTTACCTCTCCACGTTTTACTTGGCACTTGATAGATGCCAGACAAGGGGCAAAACAGACGGCTTACCAAATTTTGGTGAATACCGATTCGTTGGCTTTAACAAAAGGCATTGGCAAAGACTGGAATACTGGTAAAAAGACGACATCACTAACCTTGGTAAGCTATCAAGGTAAAAGTTTGCAACCTTTTACAAAATACTATTGGCGAGTAATTGCATGGGACAAGGACGGTCAGCAAACCAGTTCGGAAATAGCCAGTTTTGAAACGGGGATGATGAATATGAGCAACTGGCAAGGTGCTTGGATTAGCGATTCAAGGGATGTAAATACCAAGCCTGCTCCCTATTTTAGAAAGACCTTTCATGCTAATAAGAAAATCGTTTCTGCTCGTGCTTACATTGCCGTAGCGGGTTTGTACGAGTTATATATCAATGGTGAAAAAATTAGTAATCACCGCCTAGACCCCATGTACACGCGTTTTGATAGACGTACGTTGTACGTTACCCATGACGTAACGAAGCAATTGCAGTCTGGTAAAAATGCTATTGGTGTACTCTTGGGCAATGGTTGGTATAATCATCAATCTACTGCGGTGTGGTATTTTCACGAAGCACCTTGGCGTGGGCGACCAACGTTTTGTATGGATATTCGAGTGAAATATGACGATGGTACTAGCGAAGTAATTGCTTCGGGCAAAGACTGGAAAACATCTTTGAGTCCAATTATTTTCAATAGCATTTACACCGCAGAACACTACGATGCCCGATTGGAGCAACTAGATTGGAACAAAGCCAATTTTGATGATAAACAATGGAAAGATGTTATTTTCAGAACAGCTCCTTCTAATAATATCGTCGCTCAGGCTTTGCAGCCGATTAGAAATGTAGAAGAAATTACGACCAAAAGCTTGAATAAAATCAATGATACTACCTATGTTTTTGATTTAGGCAGAAATATTTCGGGCGTAAGTAAAATCAAGGTTTCGGGAAAAGTAGGAACAGTTTTACGCTTAAAATACGCTGAGAGACTGTATCCTGATGGACGTGCTGATTTGTCGAATATTGATGTGCATTATCGCCCTACTGATAATAAAGACCCTTTTCAGGTAGATATTATTACGTTATCAGGCAAAGGCGAAGAAAGCTTTATGCCTCATTTTAATTATAAAGGATTTCAATATGTAGAGGTAACAAGCACCGAACCAATAACGCTGAAAAAAGAAAGTTTAGTAGGTTATTTTATGCATAGCGATGTGCCTATTGTTGGAAAAGTTAATTCATCAAACCCGACGATTAACAAAATTTGGTCTGCTACCAATAATGCTTATTTATCAAATCTATTTGGCTATCCAACCGACTGTCCACAAAGAGAAAAAAACGGTTGGACAGGGGATGCCCACATTGCTAGCGAAACAGGGTTGTATAATTTTGACGGTATCACAATTTATGAAAAATGGCTCGCTGACCACCGCGACGAGCAACAAGCCAATGGTGTTTTACCCTCTATCATTCCTACAGATGGTTGGGGTTATGAATGGGGAAATGGCCCAGACTGGACAAGTACCATCGCCATTATCCCTTGGAATATTTATTTGTTTTATGGCGATACGAAGATTTTGGCCGATAATTATGAAAACCTTAAACGTTATGTCAATCACATAGAATCTATCAGTCCAACTGGTTTAACCACTTGGGGCTTGGGCGATTGGGTGCCTGTTAAATCTAAAACACCTGTAGAACTAACGTCGTCTGCCTATTATTTTGTAGATGTCACCATCTTAGCAAAGACTGCAAAATTATTCGGGAAAACCGCTGATTATGAAAGATATTCAGCTTTGGCGGATAAGATTAAAACAGCATTTAACGACAAATATTTAAACAAAGCAACGGGTATTTATGGTAATGGCGTCCAAACAGAATTAAGTGTTCCGCTATATTGGGGATTAGTGCCTGAGGAATTGAAAGCGAAAGTAGCCGCCAATTTAGCCAAGCGAGTAGAAGCCGACAATAATCATTTAGATGTAGGCTTATTGGGTACAAAAGCCATTTTAAATGCTTTAAGTGAGAATGGTTATGCGGATGTTGCCTACAAAGTAGCCTCG
Organism: Arcicella sp. GW822-FHT02H01; assembly: GCF_058802005.1. NCBI lineage: Bacteria > Pseudomonadati > Bacteroidota > Cytophagia > Cytophagales > Flectobacillaceae > Arcicella > Arcicella sp. GW822-FHT02H01. Next base: position 163,762 of record NZ_JBXANT010000002.1, read on the forward strand.
CAAGAAACCTTTCCTTCATGGGGTTGGTGGATTGCCAATGGAGCGACTACCCTTTATGAAAACTGGCCAATTGATGCTAAAAGTGATATTTCGATGAACCATATTATGTTTGGAGAAATCGGGGCTTGGTTGTATAAAGGCATTGGAGGGATTAAACCTGATGCCTCGCAAGCAGGATTTAAGAATATTATCTTGGCACCTAATTTTGTAGAAAATCTTAAGCAATTTGAAGCTTCACATGATGCTCCACAAGGGAAGATAGTTTCTTCGTGGAAAAGAGTAGGCACAAAAATTTTGTATGATATTACAATTCCAGCTAATGCCACAGCAACAGTTTTACTTACTGTAAACAAAGCACAGCATATTCAAAAACAATATACGGTTGAAGAAAAAGTAGTGTCGGATACTCATAAGCAATTAAAAATTAATACACTAACAGCAGGAACTTATCAGTTCGAGATTCAGTAAATAATTTAAGTTATGAAAAAAAGCGTTTTCTTCTTATTCCTTATTTTATTAGATTCAACAGCTTTTGCACAAGTAACACCTTTGTTCAAACCAGAAGTAAAAAAAGTGTTGTTTTTAGGAAATAGTATTACCTATGCAGGTTCTTATGTAAATGATATTGAAGCGTATTGTATAGCACATTTCCCTAATCAGAAAATAGAATTTATCAATGTTGGTTTACCTAGTGAGACGGTGTCTGGTCTTTCGGAAGATGGGCATGCGGATGGTCGATTTCCTCGTCCTGACTTGCATGAACGTTTGTCGAGGGTATTAGCACAGACCAAGCCAGATTTAGTATTTGCTTCTTATGGCATGAATGATGGTATTTATCTGCCTCTGGATTTAGTTCGTTTTCAAAAATTCAAAGAAGGTATTCAATGGTTGCATGATAAAGTAGTAGCTTCTGGAGCCAAAATTATTCACCTTACACCACCCATGTATGATGAAGCAAGAGGTAAAAAGATTGGTTATTCTGACGTGTTAGATGCCTATTCCGACTGGTTGTTAAGTCAAGGAAAAAAAGAAAAATGGGAAGTGATAGACGTACATTATCCCATGCAAAGAGTAGTAGATGCCCATCGAAGATTAGACCAGAGATTAGGCATTGAAAGTTATTTTACTTTGGCAAATGATGGTATACATCCAGGTGAAGTAGGACACTGGATTATGGCAAAAAGTATTTTAATGCAGCTAGGAGCTTTAGACGTTGCCAAAGCTCCAACAGTTCAAGCAACGCTCAATAATATTACTGAACCAGAGGCTTTTATTAAGTTGATTACACAACGCCAAAATATCATGAAAGATGCATGGCTTACAAGCATTGGACACCGTCGCCCAGAAATGAATAAAGGTTTACCGCTAGAAGAAGCACAAGCCAAAGCACAAGAAATAGAATTACAAATTCGAGCGATGATAAAGTGAGGAAATTAACGAAGACTTTTATGGGGTGTTTTAGGTACTCATAAGGAATATGACAAGATAAAAGACATTTCAAATATTTAAAATAATGGAAACGAAAATTCAAATCAAGCCAATTACTAATGATAAAGAATTTGCTGAAGCAAATGAGCTTATTGAGTTGCTATTAGAATGTCCAGAATGTTCTGAAGAAGAAAAAATATTAGAGGCTGTCACTATTTTAGCAAGTGAATATGAAAAGAAAAACTATTCATTGCCCAAACCAAATCCTATTGAAGCGATAAGATATAGAATGGCTGAATTACAGCTTAGTCAAAAAGATGTGGCTAAATATTTTGGAGGGGAAAATAGAGTATCAGAAGTGTTAAATGGCAAAAGACAGCTAAGCCTTAAAATGATTAAAAATTTGCATCAAAATTTAGGCATTTCTGCTAATAGTTTAATTTCGATGTAAGAATTTTTATACTTCTACTCTCTTTAAAAAATATTTCTTACTATGATTCTTTTTCCAAAAAAGAATATATTTTCTACCTGAATAAGTTTTAATTCTTTTAACAAGTTTGTTATTATCAATACGATATGATTGTAACTTATTTTTTAATATTTTAAACTTTAAGTGATATTCAATTTCATTTTCTCTTTTTAATTCGTAAGGATGGGTACTATAAAGTTTTTCAAAATCAACAATAGTATCCTTTCCTACAATTTTTATTGCGTCTTTTGGCTCTTCTTTAAGTTTATAAAATCGTAAATAGAGCTTATTTTCATGAGTTTTGTAAATTCCTTCAAGCTCAGTATTTACTAAGTCACCTGAGAATTGATAATGAAACGTGCTATTTGGCTTTAATATAATTTCAGTCTTAAAAAATCCCCATTGAGCAAAACTTGAGCAATACCGACCAGTTACTATTTTATTTGCATCACAAGAAGCGAACAAAATAGTAAAGAAAATACCAATAAGGTTTTTTTTTCTCATACGATTTTTAAAATTGACTATTGTATGTAATAGTTGTGTAGCTGAGAGCTGAATTATTGAGGATATTTATGGAATAGTTTCCAAGCCAGAAAACTTAAATTCTTCGTCAACCTTTAAAAAGTAAATACCTAGCTGCGCTCCTTCATGCCCAAGGGCATACTCATTGGCTTTCCAAGTTGTTTCTTATTACTAAAAGACTATCCTTTTTACTAATAACTTGTCCATTACAAATAGTAATTCCAAATAATAAAATCACTACTATTAAAAATCTTTGCATATTATTTATGTGGTTTGCCTATGACAAGTGTAAAATTTATTACTTTGTAACGGTAGCGGTAAACACAAGTGTTACTGCTACAATTAAAATTATTTAGACAAATTAATATTTTACCATATTCCTCATGGCATGAGTAGGGTTTATAAAAAGTAAGTATAAAATATTCACTAAATCACTCATTCACAATTCACTCAATCCTCAATAAGAACTCTCATCTAATTTCACCTTCCCTTTAAAAGTCCAGAATACAAAAAAGGTATAGGTTGCTACAATAGGGACACCAATCGCAGCAAAGAGTAAGATAATCGACAAGGATTTTTCAGAAGAAGCTCCATTATAAATGGTAATAGAATTCTTAGGGTCTAGCGTAGAATGGATAATTTTAGGGAATAGATTGATGGCTACTGTTACTAAAAGAGAAGCCATCGTAAAAGCAGATGACAAAAAAGCCAACATATATTTTCCTTTTTCTAATAATCTACGGGTATTAATAATAATTAAAACCGTAAGCATCGGTACTGCAAAAAGCGTAGGATGAGCCTTAAATTTAGCAGCCATACTTGGAAAATACACCAAAGTCACCATCGTTTGCATAATGTAACAAATCACAAAAAAGCGACTAGTATCACGCACCATGATAGATAACTTTGTATAAAGTCTGCTTTCGGTTTTCATCACTAAATAAATAGAACCGTGCATCGTACAAGATGCCAAAGTAGTAAGACCCGTCAGCAAAGCATAAGGATTTAGCAGTTGCAGAAAATCTCCTTGATATTCAAAATTTTCATCAATCGGAATCCCTTGAATAAGGTTACCCAATACAACACCTAATAAAAATGCAATCAGCGTACTGGCAAGAGAATAAACAATATCCCACATTTGTCGCCACCAAAGCATCGTTTCTTTACTCCTAAATTCAATGGCAATAGCACGAAGAATCAATACCATCAGAAATAACATGAAGGGAATATAAAAGGCAGAAAATAAGGTAGCATATACTTCAGGGAAACCTGCAAACAAGGCACCACCACCAATGACTAGCCAGACTTCGTTGCCATCCCAAACAGGGCCAATGGCATTGAGGGCAATTCTTCTACTTTCTTCTTTTTTAAAGAGTAAATGAATAGCACCAGCCCCTAAATCAAAGCCATCTAAAATAGCATATCCAGTAAAAACTGCCCCAATGACGGCAAACCACCAAGTGGGCAAATCTATTCCTAAAAAAGTAGCCATAAGCTTTTTGAGTTTAAATTTTTTGTATTTAAAAGAGTTGTAGAAATCTCTTAATCTAAAATAGGGTTGTTACGCTTAGACGAATGGATTATCTCGTCAGTGTGATGATGTTCAACAGGGCCGTGCTTTATCTTTTTATTCAAAAGATAAATAAACAAGCAGAAGAGTAACACGTAAATGATGGTAAACATAATCAATGAAAACCATACCTGATTGGCTTTTACAGATTTTGATAAGGCATCAGAGGTTCTTAGTAATCCATATACTACCCATGGTTGCCGACCTACTTCAGCGGAATACCAGCCTACTTGATTGGCAATTTGTGGTAATAGTACCGAAAAAGAAAAGACTAACATCAACCATTTTTGCTTAAATAAAGTGCCCCTGTACCAAAAGAAAGAGGCTAATAAAGTAAGAGCAATTAGAGCCATTCCTATTGAAACCATTAAATGGTATGTCTGGAATACAAAATTTACTGCTGATGGTCGGTCTTGTTTAGGAAATGCTCGGAGACCAGTTACAGGTGTGGTGAAGTCTTGGTGTAATATAAATGTTAAACCTTTGGGTATTTTCAGACCAGATACTTGCTCTGTTTTGGTATTTACATAACCGAATAAATACATATCCGCTACGGCTGAACTATCATAATGACCTTCAAAAGCTGCTAGTTTAGCAGGTTGATTTATAGATACGCCATCAGCTGACCGATGCCCTGTAAATAACTGTGCTAATGCTGAAATAGTGGCTACTGTAAGGGCAATTTTAAAGGCTTTTTTAGAAAGCGCTACATGGCGTTCTTTATAAATATAATATGCATGAACACTGAGTACTAAAAACGAGCCTGCTAAGAAAGAACCTATCCAAACGTGCGATAGTCTATCTACTGAAGATGGGTTAAAAACCATTGCCCAGAAATCTGTAATTTCTGCTCTTGCTTTTAGTCCTTCACCCACAATGTGATAACCCGCTGGGGTTTGTTGCCAAGAGTTAGCAACTACAATCCAAACGGCTGAAAACATAGAACCTAGTGTGACCATAATAGTAGCAAAAAAATGTACCCCTCGACTTACTCTATTCCAACCAAAAATCAAAATGCCTAAAAAGCCCGATTCCAAAGCAAAAGCAAAAATACCTTCTGCCGCCAAAGCAGAACCAAAAATATCGCCTACATAGCGTGAATAAGAAGCCCAGTTTGTACCAAATTCAAACTCCATTACAATGCCTGTAGCTACACCAATACCAAAAATTAGGGCAAAAATCTTAATCCAAAAACGTGTTAGTTGTTCATAAACTTTATCACCTGTTTTTAAATACAAGCCTTCCATACAAACCATCACGAGGGCTAAACCAATACTTAAAGGGGGATAGATATAATGAAAGGCGATGGTGAAAGCGAACTGAATCCGAGATAATATTTCTACATTTTCCATAAGCTGTGTGTATTAAAAGATTCCTCAAAAGTAAGACCTAAAGAATCATTTCTAGCTTAAAATGCCTAAAAATATAAGTATTTTTTTACCTATTTTATAGCTGATTTTAGCATGGCTGATTAAGTTTGACAGACCCAAGAAAATATAGGAATATTAATGTTTAGATGGCGACCAGAGGATAGAGAATAATACAAAAGTTTATTCCATGTGTATAGATGGAATTACCCTACAGGAACCTATACAACAACTTTAGATGTTTACTGACCAAATGAATTCGTAAATTAGCGATTATTAATAAAATTCATTCCTCAAAAAGGGATTCAACTTAATTCAATCATGAAAAAACTATCATTATTACTATGTTTTTTATTATCAATTAATTTAGCTTTCTCTCAGAAAAAAGAAAAAGGCTGGGTTTCTCTGTTTGATGGTAAAACTTTTGCAGGTTGGCATGTAAATGAAGAACACCCTTCTACATTTACAATTGAAGATGGAACGATAAAAGTAGCAGGCGAACGTGCTCACTTATTTTATGAAGGTGCTGTTGGAAATCATGATTTCAAGAATTTTGAACTGAAATTAAAAGCAAAAACTTTACCTGGCTCAAACTCTGGTATTTTTATCCATACGGCTTATCAAGCATCAGACTGGCCACAAAAAGGCTATGAAGTGCAAGTGAATCAAACGCATGGCGACTGGCGTAAAACAGGTAGTTTGTACGGTATCAATGATGTGAAAGAAAATCTAGCGAAAGATAATGAATGGTATGAGTATCATATCATTGTGCAGGATAAGAGGATTATCATCAAAATTGATGATAAAGTAGCTGTTGATTACACTGAGCCAGAAACACTTCCAGCAGACCGTGGCTTGAAAAAACTTAGTTCAGGAACAATCGCTTTACAAGGACACGATCCTAAAAGTGTTGCCTATTTTAAAGATATTAAAATCAAGCTTTTGAAATAGTATTTTTGATTAAAAACAGTAAAAGCCAACCCATTGAGTTGGCTTTTACTGTTTTAATACTTTATCGTTAGAACAATTTCTCTTGTGGTGGTTTTGCACCTGCCAAGCGGATATAAACAGTAGTTTGTCCTCTGTGGTGAGTTTGGTGCTCGAAACACTTAGCTAATGCCATTCCTTTGGTCATTTCAAATCTTCCGAACAATTTTATATTTTCGTTCAATTGAGCAGGAGTCATTTTCTTTACACTGCTTATTACAAAATCATAACCTGCCATTACCAATTTCGTAACGTTTGCTTTTGATTTGTCAGTACTCTTTTCCGATTCTCCCATCCCTACTGGACTTTTTTCGCCCGTTGCCGCTGCGGTAAAACCATAGTTAGCATCAGTTAAATGGAGCATTTGTTCAGCGAATGAACGCATTTCAGGCGTTGGTTTCAGGGCATAGCCAGTTTCGGGCATCGCATCTAGGTATTCTTTTGTATACGTTTTGGCTCTTTCCCACTCTTTTACAATTTCATCAACTGATGTTTGAGCTTGGGCAAAATTCATGACACCTAAAGTAAATATTAGGGACATTAACAGTTTAACTGATTTCATAGTTTTGTCTTTAAAAATTTGAATTGAAAAATATGCATTTAAAAACGTAAAAGTACGTTTTTAAATGGTATCGTTGGTACTAAAACCCAAGCTATTTGAAGCTACTTTATAGTGGTCTTTAAATATTTAATAAGGTAATTGTTGAAATTTTTATAAATCCTTACTTGACACACTGACTTTAGAATCTTATGTTTGTCCTACAATATCTAAAACATAATTTAATAATTGGCTATGATGAAGTATGTAACACAAAATGGAGAGGTGCTTGAAGGGGAGACTTATCCTGACATAATTGTTGGATTTCGTAATGGATTAGAGTTTCCAGCCAACCAAACAACGCTGGAATTTATGGTTAGCTTTGCTAATAGACATCTTAAATCAAATGGTTCAAAAATTAGTACGCTTTCGTACGGAGCTTTCTTAGCAGACCTTGTCGCTAATAAGTATTTGACAAAAGCTGAATAAAAATGTAAATCTCTCGTTCTAATATACATTTATTAGAACGAGAGATTCTAGCTTAAAGGCTTTGTTGTAACGTCACTATTTGCTCAAACTCACTCTTTAGCTTATAACTTAAATTTTCAAAAATTTCGAAGTACTTCATATAGGTTTCATGATTTTTAAGATTTGGCTGATAAGTTTCGCTCGATTTTACTGTGGCTGCCGCCGCTTCCAAATTTCTATAAGCCCCTAGTTGTGTCAGCCCTAGCAAAGCTGTCCCTAACGCTACGCTATCATGATGGTCGTTTACATAGATAGTTTTACCATACATATCTGTCAAAATCTGAGTCCATAGAGGTAAAGACGCATAGGCTCCGTTGATGTAAAGGCTATCAAAATTCCTATGCGTTTCAAGAATTTTACCAATGCTATAAATTTCAAAAAGAATACCTTCCAATGTGGCACGTACAAAATGTTTTCGTTCATGACTGATATTCAGCCCAAAATACATCCCACGAGCATTGGCATTCCACAGAGGTGCTCTTTCCCCTAATAAATAAGGTAAAAACAATAAGCCATCAGCACCTGCCTTTACTTGGGCTGCTTCCTTGAATAAATCATTCACGACATCCTCAAAATCTAAGTCACCAGAGAAATCACCGAATTGTCGAGCAAACCATTCAAAAACTACTCCACCATTGTTCGTTGGCCCACCCGAAACATAATAGCCATCTGCTAGTAAATAATTAAAAAAGCGGTTCTTATCATCTTTTAGTACCTCTTTACCAGCCACACGTACAGCGCCACTCGAACCAATGGTGATGGTAGCTCTGCCCGACCCAACAATGCCTGCTCCCAACGTAGCTAAACAGCCATCGCTTGCCCCAACAATCAGGGTAGTTTTGGCAGGCAAACCCAAGGTAAAACAGTATTCCTTTTTCAGAAATAAATTGGTGTTGAATACAGATAGCGGTTCAGAAAGTCGGTCAGCAGTAATGCCTGCAAAATCCAACGAATCTTGATTCCACTTAAGCTGATGGATATCAAATAAACCTGTTGATGAAGCGATACTATGGTCAACTACATATTCGCCCGTAAGCTGTTTAATAACATATTCTTTTAACGAAATAAATTTATGTGTTTGTGCAAAACGCTCTTTGTCATGGTTTTTTATCCAAGTAATCTTTACAATGGGCGACATAGGGTGAATGGGCGTTCCCGTTGTGTTAAAAATACTTTCTCCTTTAGGATATTGCTTTAAGGCTTCGGCTTCTTTTACTCCTCGATTGTCTGCCCAAATAATAGCATTCCCGAGGGGCGTTCCATTTTTATCAACGGCCAATACACTGTGCATCGACGAACTAAAACAAATAGCCGTTACTTTATATTTTTTAGGATGAACATATTCGTTCAATAGATTTTTGAGAATATAAAGGGTAGTAATAAAAATTTGCTCGGGGTCTTGTTCACTATAATCTGGCTGAGGATGGAAGGTTGGGTAGGAACCTTTTTTCCAACAAAGCAGTCGCCCATTCATATCAAAAGCATGAACTTTAACAGCAGAAGTATTAATGTCGATGGTAATAAGACAATCCATAGTATGTTTAAGCTATGAGCCGTAAGCTATCAGCTGTGAGCTTTTTTTAAGTTTATAAAATTGGGTAAAATTTTAGCTTTAAGCTATGAGCCATAAGCTTTGAGCTTTATGTTGAATAATAACAAAAAAGCTCAAGGCTCACAGCTCATCACTCACAGCTCAAAAGCTAATCAGTATTTTTTCTAAACTCCCGAGGCGTATAGCCAGTTAGTTTTTTGAATGTCGACGAAAAATGTTGTGATGAATAAAAACCTGTTTCTAGTGCAATATCAGTCAAACTTAAATCTTTTCGACTTAATAATTTAATGGCTTCAGATATTCGGATATTAATAAGATAATTTAAGGGTGAGAAACCCGAAAATGCCTTTACTTTTTCACTAAAGGCGGTTGTGCCTAATCCTACCAAACCAGCCATTTCTTCTACCGACCACGAATGTGATAAGTTCTCTCTAAGAGTTTGCTCCAATTTCAAAAAAGTTTGTGGGAAATCTCGCCTGAGGTTATCCTGTTTGCTCAAATGTCGCACCGCAGTAATCAATAGCTCATCAATTAAATGATTAACCCGCGTTCTGTAACCTAGTTCTTTAGAGAATAACTCTGATTCAATGTTTTGAAAGATTTGTTGACAAGCTTTTAAACGTGTAAGAACAGGTTTTTTATTAAGGGTAAGAATTTTCCCAATTACTCTTTGGTCTGTTTCCGAAATACTACTCCATTCACCCAAAACCAATTCCCCATTGGCTTCAAAATGAGACGGTTTTATCGTAATCCACATTAATGCACCAATGTCATACGCTCCTTTACTACTCCCACTTGACTGCCATGGACAAGTCAGCGAGACGTCGTTTGGATACAGTAAAAATGGTTGGCCGTCAATAATCCAATCAAATTTCCCATCTATAATCAAACAAATTCTGATGCCTTCGTTTGTTTTTATTTCTTGGGAATTGAGTTGAATATTTTGGATTTTATAATTGGCAAACTCAATAATGTACGGGAAATACGATAATTCCTTCGCCTTTCCTTGGTACAGTATAAATTGACTCATCAGGTTATGGAATAATTGAAAGTTTTAGTGAGTGAGATTTCAAACAAAATTAGGTCAATTTTTTATAAAAATATTACAAAAATCACCGCTGTAAAAAAATGAAAGTTTTTCTTGAAATAACCATGAAAATTTGTGCACGATACATCAAGTATATCATTTAGAAATAGCCTAACAAGAGAAGTTAATGTCAATAATTTCACCAAAAAAGATAGTTATCTACAGCCGTTTAAGTTGAAACTAAGTGAATAGTAAATGTCGAAGGACTATACTAAGAAGGAAAAAAAATCAAAAACCCGTTAAATACAATAATTATTTGTAATCAATTAATCGTTTACAAACCCTAAAATTTCTTAATAATAACTCATAATAATTTATTCAAAAACTTAACTCAACTATGAAAAAACTTAGACTATTCTGTCATTTTGAAACACAGATTTTTCCCAGAGCCATTATATATTTGGCTCTGATGTTTTGCTCATTTACTTCAATGACTCAGGATTTAGTCGTGAAGGGAACTGTTACTGATAAAACTAATAGTGCTGTTCCGGGTGTTGCTGTTCAAATAAAAGGAACTAATCAAGGAACAAATACCGATGCTTCGGGGAATTATAAAATTTCAATCCCTAGTAATGCTACTTTAATTTTCTCTTCTATTGGTTATGTTACCCAAGAAATTGTAGTTGGCGGAAAAAGCATTATTAATGTTTCGCTGGTAGACGAAACTAAAAACCTTGAAGAAGTAATCGTAACAGCTTTGGGGATTAAGAAGGAAGCGAAAAAACTAGGCTATGCTACCGCTAGTGTGAATGCCGAGCAAATAACCACCAATCGCCAAGTGAACTTTATGAATGGTTTACAAGGAAAAATGGCTGGGGTAAATATCACTTCATTAGGAACAGGCCCTGCTGGGACGAGTAAAATCAGGATTCGTGGTCAGTCGTCATTCAATGGACAAAACAATCCATTAATTGTTGTGAATGGTGTGCCGATGGATAATACCAACTTTGGAGCAAACCCCAATGGAAATAGTGATGGTTCGTTAGCGAATAGAAGTTTTAATACGTCTGATGGTGGTGACGGATTAACAAGTATTAACCCCGATGACATCGAGACGATGACCGTTTTGAAAGGTGCAACAGCAGCAGCTTTGTACGGTTCTCGTGCAAAGGATGGTGTAGTAATGATTACTACCAAAACCAAAGGAACTGGAAAAGGAATAGGCATTGAGTACAATAGCAATTATACCGTCGATACACCATTGGATTATACTGATTTTCAATATGAATACGGTCAAGGAGAAAATGGTGTTCGACCAACTACGCCTAATCCACAAACAGGTGTTTGGAGTTTTGGAGAGAAGTTTCAGCCCGGTATGAAGCAGATTTTGTTTGATGGCATAGAAGTACCTTACGAACCAGTTTATAATCGTATTAATAAGTTTTATCGTACTGGAACTTCGTGGACAAATACGGTATCTCTTTCTTCTGGTTCAGAAAAGGGTGGATTCAATTTATCGCTTTCTAATTTGAGTAATACCAGTATCGTTCCAAATTCTGATTACAATAAAAAAACGATAAATTTAGGCTTTAACTATAATCTAACACCTAAGCTTATTTTAATGGGGAACGTAAATTATTCTAATGAATATAATCGTAATCCACCGCAAATCGGTAACCAAGATTTAAGTACACCTACTGTTCTTTATACGCTGTCAAACTCTATGCCTTTTGATTTATTAGAATCTAAACGTTTAGATGCCAATGGTGACGAATATGTGTGGTCTCGTTTTAGAAACCGTACAAATCCTTATTATTCAGTATATGAACGCTTTGAAAATATACGTCGTGACCGTATTTTAGGAAATATTACCCTCCGTTATAATCTTACAGATTGGTTGTATTTGCAAGGTAGAATTGGACAAGATTTTTATTCTCGTGATCAAGACTATAACTACCCAACAGGCGAGGCTTCTTTAGGTGTTGCACCTGCTGGTTTTGTAAATGGTCAGTATACTCAAGAAAATCGTCGTTTCCGAGAAACCAACGCAGACTTTTTGATTGGAGCTAAAAAGACCTTTGGTGATTTCAGTTTCGATTTAACATTAGGTGGAAACCAAATGTATCGTCGTAGCGACTATAATAGTGTATACGTTCAAAACTTTGTAGTACGTGGACTTTATACAGTAATGAATGGACAATTAAAGGACCCATTGTATGCCCTTAGTGAACGTCAAGTAAATTCATTATACGCCGCCGCTGAGATTTCTTATAAAAACTTTTTGTTTGTAAACGTAACTAGCCGTAACGACTGGTTCTCAACACTTGCCCCTGGTTCGCGCGTAGTTCAATATCCTTCGGTAACAGGAAGTTTTGTGTTCACTCAGGCTTTCAATACGATGCCTGACTGGCTATCATTTGGTAAATTAAGAGCAGCTTATGCAGAAGTAGGTAGTGATACCGACGTACAGCCTTATGCTAACAACTTATTTTATACCGTGGGTAGTAACCTTTTACAAAATCAGCCAATTGGTTCTATCAATACGACTACAGTTCCTAATGCATCACTTCGCCCAATGCGTGTGAATGAAACAGAATTTGGTGTAGAATTAAAATTGTTCCAAAATAAAATAGGTTTAGATTTCTCTTACTATAAGAAAATTACCTCAGACCAAATCCTGTCTGCGCAAGTATCCGATGCATCTGGTTACCAAACTACCTTGCTGAACAGCGGTAAAAGCCAGAACGAAGGTATTGAAGCAATGCTTACTTTCTCGCCAGTAAAGAGCAATAAGTTTTCTTGGGATGTAAATATTAATGGCTCATATAATACCTCTAAAGTATTAGAATTAGCTGGAAATCAAACAAATATCACTGTTGGAAGCGGTATTTATACAGGAGTATTACGTCAGGTAGTAGGGTTACCCCTCGGACAGTTGTATGGCTTTGCTTACAAGCGTGATGAACAAGGACGTAAAGTGTTTAACGACCAAAGTGGTCGCCCAGAAAGAACAAATGATTTAGTGAGCTTTGGAAGTGCTTTACCAAAATGGGTTGGAGGCATTACCAATAATTTCCGTTACAACGACATTCTATTTTCATTCTTGATTGACTTTAAGTTAGGAGGAAAAATGATTTCAGGTACAAACTATAATGCTTGGCGTGAAGGATTACACAAAGGAACATTAGTAGGACGTGAGCAAAACTATGTAATCGGTGAAGGAGTAAACAGCAAAGGAGAACCTAATGCTATTAAAACACCATTGCAGTCGTATTATGAAACTATCCGTGCTAACAACATTGCTGAAGAGTTTGTATCTGAGGCTGGTTTCTGGAAGTTACGCCAAATTACAATAGGGTATGACTTTACTAAAAAATTACCTAAAAACTGGTTTATCAAAGGTATCAAGCTTAATGCAGTAGCAAATAATGTGTTGATGATTAAAAAATGGGTGCCAAACCTTGATCCTGAGCAATTTGGCTTCTCGTCTGACAACCTTGTAGGGTTGGAATCAACAGGTTTACCAACTAGCAGAAGTATTGGATTCAACTTAAATGTTAAATTCTAAAAGAGCGATAGGCTATTAAATACTTTTTTTTGTACTTCTAATCGGATTAATTCACAAGTACTCAATTGTTAATACTAAGAAAATGAAAAAAATAACTTTATATATATTCAGCTTACTAATCGCTTCCAGCTTTCTAAGCAGTTGTGACAAGGGCTTTGACGAGTTAAATACCAACAAAGTAAACCCTACAGCACTTAACCCTGTTTATGAATTAAACAATGCTACCCTCAGAACGTCATTTACTTGGCAATCTGTTATTTACGAAGCGGCGATTGTGCAACAAATCGTTAGTCCATACCTTGGGGTAAATGCAGGAGGAAACGTAAATCAAAATAACACCTCTGTTACAGGAGTAAATTGGCAAAGATATTACAGGGAAGTAAATAAACATTTGGTAGATGTTATTGCTAAAACCAAAGGTGATGCTACGCGCAGTAACTTATACAACATGGCTCGTATCTGGAAGGCATATACTTTCATGATTTTGACAGATAGTTATGGGGATGTTCCCTATAGTGAAGCAGGCTTAGGTTATTTGCAAGGAACAGTTTTCCCTAAATATGATGCCCAACAAGCTATCTATACAGATATTTTGAAAGAATTAGACGAAGCATCGGCGGCTTTAGATGCTAACAAAACCAAGGAAGTAAGTGATATTATTTATGCAGGGGATGTAACAAAATGGAAACGTTTAGGCTATTCTTTATTATTGCGTGCCGCTATGCGTTTAACTAAAGTTGATGCTAATACCGCACAAACATATGTGAAAAAAGCATTTGCAGGGGGTGTAATGTTATCTAATGCTGATAATTGTATTTTACGCCATTCGGCCGCTTATACCAATGAAATTGGTAGTCAGTTAAACGGAAGTGAAAGAGCCAACTTTTATTTGCACGGAGCTTTTGTCAACTTCTTGAAAAGTACCAATGACCCTCGTTTAAGTATTATCGCTTTGAAGTATAATACTAAACTACAGGACGTAAACAATTTCACAAAAGATCCTGCTGCTCAGATTGGAATACCTGCTGGCTACGACCAAAGTAGTATTGCTAATTCTCCTAACTATCCGGGAGCCATAGAATTGTATTCGCAAGTAGACAGAACCAAAGTAGCTAGATTTGATGCTCCATGTTTCTTTGTAACCTATAGCCAGTCACAACTTCTATTGGCTGAGGCTGCTCAGCGAGGTTGGATAACTGGGAATGTATCAGATTATTACAAAGCAGGTGTAAAAGGACACATGCAGCAGTTTACAGAATATGATGCAAATTCTAATGTATCAGATGCTACTATTGACGCTTATTTTACGGCGAATCCATTTGTTGCAACAAAAGCTTTGGAGCAAATTAACACGCAATATTGGGTATCATCATTCATGAATTCTCCTGAAGGTTTTGCTAATTTCCGTAGAAGTGGCTTTCCAGCATTAGCACCAAACCCTTATCCGGGAAAAGAAATTAAAGGAAATTTTATCAATCGCTTATCATATCCAGTAGATGAAATATCAGTCAATAAAACAAATCTTGATGCGGCAGTAGCTCGTCAAGGGGCTGATAATCTTGATACTAAAGTTTGGTGGGATAAGTAATATCAGACAATGCTTACAACTATTATCCAATCTTATAAACACCCAAGACTCCATGTTTTCATGGAGTCTTTATTTTATCCTAAAAAGATTGATAAAAATAATTCATCGAATCGTCCTACATTTTATTTATTTTAGCTTTTCAAACCATTTTTTAATATTTATCCAACAAAGTAAACTTAAAACATTATGCAAATCGGAATTATAGGCTTAGGCAAAATGGGTTTTAATTTAGCCCTTAACTTAAATAGGAATGGCTATGAAGTAGTTGCCAATGACGTGAATGCTGAGTTTGTTCAAAAAATTGCTGAACAAGGAATACAACCTGCAAATTCTATTGAAGAATTAACCCAAAAATTGAGCGGAAGAAAAGTGATTTGGTTGATGGTGCCAGCAGGTGAGATTGTCGATCAAGTAATAGAAAAATTAATACCTTTTTTGAAGGCTTCTGATATTGTTATCGACGGAGGAAATTCAAATTATAAAGAATCAAAAAAGCGTTATAATTACCTAAAAACAAAAGGAATAGATTTCTTGGATTGTGGTACTTCTGGAGGTACTTCTGGCGCATTGAACGGTGCTTGTACCATGATTGGAGGAGATAATGAAGTATTTGCGTATGTTGAAAAGGTATTCAAAGATATTTCTGTAGAAAACGGATATTTACACACTGGAGCAGCAGGAAGTGGACATTTTACTAAGATGGTTCATAATGGCATCGAGTACGGCATGATGCAAGCGATAGCTGAAGGTTTCGAGGTTTTTGAACATTCAGAATTTGATATTGATTTCCAGAAAACGGCTAAAATGTTAAACCATGGCTCGGTAGTACGTGGTTGGTTGATGGAGTTGACAGAAAAGGCATTTTCAAAAGACCCTAATTTAGATACTATTAAAGGAATTATGCACTCGTCAGGAGAAGGGAAATGGACGTTGGAAACCGCTTTAGATTTAGGCGTGCCTACACCCGTAATTGCTTTGTCGGTAATGATGCGTTATCGTTCACAAATGGAAGATACTTTTTCAGGGAAAGTAGTAGCAGCTTTGAGAAATGAGTTTGGTGGTCATGCTGTAGAAAAAAAATAAGATATCTAAGCGTCTGAATCCCATAAAAATTCAGACGCTTGAGATGATACAGTCACTCTCAAAAGAAGCAAAAAGGAAAAGGATTTTAAATACCCTAACATCGATGAACTCCGTCAGAATTTATCGATTGAAAAATAATGAGCCATTTTTATATAGGAATTGATATTGGAACAACTGCCACCAAAGCAATTGTTTTTACAAATGAAGGGAAAATAATACAGCAATATTCAAAAGAATATGAGATGTATCATCCTGAACCAGATTGGAGTATCCAGCAGCCCTCTGATATTTTAGAGGCTGTGCTTGAATGTATTGAGAAACTTACTGAGCATATTAATCCGTATTTTATCAGTTTTAGTTCCGCCATGCAAAGCTTGATTGCGGTGGATGAAAACGGAAAACCATTAACAGATGTAATTCTTTGGGCAGATAACCGAGCGAGTGCTCAAGCATCTGAATTGAAAGAGAGTGAGCTCGGGAAACAATTTTATGGCAAAACGGGTATTCCTATTCATACTTTTTGCCCGATGACCAAAATACTTTGGCTAAGAGAAAATCAGCATGATGTTTTCACCAAAACACATAAATTTATTAGTATCAAAGAGTACGTTTGGCATCATTTGACAGGAGAATTTGTGGTAGATTCTTCAATGGCATCAGGCACAGGGTTAATGAATATCTCAGACCTTACTTGGAATACAGATATATTAGCTCACCTAGGGATTAATGAATGCAAACTTTCCACGATTGTAAGTCCTAAGCATACTGCGCAAACCCTGATGGGTAATAAAACGTTGGTAATAGGAGCGGGGGATGGAGCTTTAGCTAATCTGGGGACAGGGGCAATGGAAAAAGGTAGAATGTCTCTGACGATTGGCACAAGTGGTGCCGTAAGACTACCGATTGACGAACCATTTATTGATGCTAAAATGCGTACACAATGCTATCATTTGGTTGATAATCAGTATCTTGTGTTAGGGGCAGTAAATAATGGAGCCGTCATTTTGCAATGGTTAAAAGAAGCAATTTTAGAAACCCAAGAATCATTTGAATCGCTGTTTGAGCAAGCAAATACGATTGAAGCAGGCTCGAATGGGTTAATATTCGTCCCTTATTTACTAGGAGAAAGAGCGCCAATTTGGGATGCATCTGCTCAAGGAACTTTATTAGGCATTACCATTAACCATACAAAAGCACATTTTATTCGAGCGACGCTAGAGGGGATTCTGTTTGGCTTGTTAAGTATTACTGATATTTTGTTACCCGAAAAATCTGCCAGAAAAAATTTGACTATTATGGCAAGTGGTGGTTTTGCAAAGAGTGATGTCTGGTTACAAATTGCTGCTGATATTTTTCAAATGAAAGTAGTGGTTTCACAAACCATTGAAGGCTCTGCTTGGGGAGCAGTAATGCTTGGACTAGATGCTTTTGGCATGACCACACATTGTCTGGATATAGATGAGAAAATATTTACACCCAACCCTACACATGAAAGTGTGTACCAAGAAAATTTTAGAAAATTCAATAAGGTGTATGAAGCATTAAAATCATTATAAGTAAATAAGACCTGTAGGTGCCCTGATATAATGCAAAATAGTGCAAAATCAGGGCATTTATGATACTGTATTATTAAGAAATTTTAAATAATATTTGCAAATACAACTTTGATTAATAATCTTTGTCTATCGGTTTTATAGTCTAATAAAGGTCTCGTTTAACCTTGTTAGACGTATATTTATAAGCGTAATTTTTGTAATTAATCATGGCAGTACATTTTTTAACGGTTCCAGGTTTAGGGAGTTCAGGGCCAAAGCACTGGCAAACAATTTGGGAACAGCAATACCCAGCAGTATTTAACAGAGTAGAACAGGAAGATTGGGATTTGCCAGTTGTCGAAAAATGGGTTGAAACTTTGCAAAAATCTATTAGTAATTTACAAGAACCTACTGTATTAATTGCACATAGCTTGGGGTGTCTAGCCGTAGTTTTGTGGGCTAAAAAATACACTTCTGATAAAATAGAAGGCATTTTGTTTGTAGCACCACCAGATTCAGAAAGAAAAGATTTCCCTAAACAAATTTCAGGATTTTCGCCTATTCCTTCAGAAGAACTTCCTTATAAAAGTGTATTGATTGCTAGTATAAATGATGAATATGCTACTATTGATAGAGCCAAGGAATGGGCAGGGAATTGGGGAAGCCAATTTGTAAATATTGGTTCGGTAGGACATATTAATGCTGATTCTAACCTTGCAGATTGGCAAGTAGGCAAAGGCATCATCAATTCAATTTTTAACACTTCATTATAATTTTACAGTTCATCAACATGCAAGAACCTATCGATAAAAAACGCCCTAAAGCCTTACAAGCCAGTAATTTTGCACCAAATTTTTGGCTGATTAAGGAGATGGGACGATGGAGTAACCTCCCCAAAAATATTGAAAATCAACCCAATTTCACGCTCAGCGAATTAATGCTTTTTCGTCCATTGGTGCTGAGTTTTTTTTCACCCTCTTGGAATAATTATGGAGAAATACACTTAGAATTACTACAGAAGGCCCATAAGCGACTGAAAAACATTGGAGCAGAAATCCTAGTGATGACAGATGTATTACCTGACAAATTGGATGCTTTAGCCAATGAATACAAATTAAGTTTTAATATTTGTCATGATAGAAATAATGAAATAGCAGAATTATTAGGCGTTTATTCGAAAGACTACCCGATTTGGCAAAGAATAACAGGAATTTCTAAAGAAGTACCCTTGCCAGCTACCTTTATTATTGTTCCCAACCTGCTGATTATTTATAGTTTCGTTGACGATGATTTTGAAAGCATTTTTTCGATAAAAGAAATGGAAGCATTCATCAAACTTTATCGTAATAAATAATCTGACTACTTAAGAGATGAAAAATATTTTTTCAATTAATCTACAAATCTTATAGGATATATAGTTTTTGTATTATAACTTTGTTTCAAGAAATTAAGGAAAGCTCACATTTAGTCCACATATTAATAATGCAAGCATATAATCAATCAAACGCCATCATTTGGGATAGTACATTCCCTATAAATATATTCAAAGGCAACACAGCCAAGTTATCACCTTTAAAAATTGGGTCACGTTTACCTTTATTGCCTATTTCATCAGTATGTGGATTTTGGAAACACTTTTCTGAAGAAGTAAATCCGCAGAAACTAACATTACAACAAGTTCAACAAAATAAACCATTAGTAATTAGTTTTTTATCTGGTGGTTGGAATGAATACGGCTTGAAACATTTCAATACCTTGAAAGCTTCATATCAAGAGATTTTGGCACTTGGTGGAGACTTACTTGTAGTTGTTCAAGCATCTAAAGAAGAAACAAAAGAATTAGTAGAATATTTTAATTTACCTTTTAATGTAATAGCAGATTCGACGAATCAAATCGCTAAACAATTTGGTATTTATTCACAGGAGTTCGCCGTTTGGGATCGTATCGCTGGTATTTCAGAAGATGTACCTGTTCCTGCTACCTACGTAATTAGTCAGCAAGGAAGAATCGTTTATGACGCCATTGATGAAGACTTTAGTAAACCGTTTTCACCTTCGGAAATGTTAGGAGCAGTATTTAGTGCTGCCCGTAACATTCCTTATTCTATTAAATATCGTGCTGTGGCATAATTGTCTGAGATTATCAATCCCTTTTAATTACCTATAATATGTCAGAATTGAACAAGTACAAACAAACAGCACTTGGTGATGTTGCAGCTAGGCAGTTAGCCATTGCTACCCGTACAGTACCACAATTTGAATCAATTACTCCTCGCTGGTTAACACATTTACTCAATTGGATTCCTGTAGAATCAGGCGTTTATCGATTGAACAAAGTAAAGGAGGGAAGTATTGCCGAAGTTGACTGCTCGGGTCGTGATGAAAGAAACCTTCCTCACACTTTTATCGATTACGTTGAAAACCCACGTGAATATAACCTTAGTGCGGTAAATACCGTGTTGGATGTTCATACACGTGTTTCAGATTTATACAGTAAGCCTTATAATCAAATCAGCGAACAGCTACGTTTGACGATTGAAAGCATCAAAGAGCGTCAGGAAAGCGAATTGATTAATAACAAAGAATACGGCTTATTGAATAGTATTGCCCCTAAACAAAAAATCAAAACGCGTGTAGGACCGCCGACACCAGATGATTTTGACGAATTATTGACAAAAGTTTGGAAAGAACCGGGCTTCTTTTTGTTACATCCATTAGCCATTGCTGCTTTTGGTCGCGAGTGTACTCGTCGTGGTGTTCCACCGCCAACAGTGTCATTGTTTGGTTCACAATTTATCACTTGGAGAGGTATTCCTTTGATTCCATCGGATAAATTACCTATCGAAAATGGTAAAACAAAAATCTTATTATTGCGTACTGGCGAAAACCGTCAGGGTGTAGTAGGACTTTATCAACCAGGTTTACCAGGCGAACAGTCTCCAGGGTTAGCAGTAAGATTTATGGGAATCAATGATAAAGCAATTGCTTCTTACTTAGTATCATTGTATTGCTCATTAGCAGTATTAGTAGATGATGCTATTGCTGTATTGGAAGACGTAGAAATAGGAAATTACTATGAATATAAATACTAATCAACAGGGAAATATATTGCAGGGCATACCTTCTGTAGAAGATTTACAGCAACTAGCAAATGATATTTTCAAGGCACTTCCTAATGAAGTGCCTAAGGAAATTTCATTGAATCCACAGGAACATCCTAAGGCGAATCACTTTGCTGAAAGATTGTATGAAACGCTTCAAGGCATACCCACTTCAAATACAGGGGTAGGTGTATCGCCTTCGGCTTTTCAACATGGGAGTGTGTTTCAACCTATAGGAAATGCTGGTGTTCAACCGCAAACTAGTTTGCCAGACCCACATTTTGCTAATCCAGCTAGTCAGTCTTTATTTTCTGGATTGGGGGCTTCAGCGTCAGCTTTGCCAAATATTGGTACGGTTGATTCGAAATCACCATTGGCTGCTACTTCCCTTTTTGAATTAGATTCAAATAATATTTTACCATCGCTCAGTACTTTCGGTTATATCCCGTCTGTTCAAACAAAAGCACCGATTAGTGTCAATGATGCGTCTTATTATTTTCTATCAGGACAAAGTCAAAATCCTTATAGAACTTATGATAAAACGCCTCAGTTTCCCGAAAAAGCATCAAATTATGATTCTTTTGGGGCAACTAGTTCAGCGTTTGATGCCAATCTGATAAAAAAAGATTTTCCTATTTTACAAGAAAGAGTAAATGGACGTCCATTAGTTTGGTTAGATAACGCCGCTACGACACAAAAGCCAAAGCAAGTAATTGATAGAATTACGTATTTTTATGAACACGAAAACTCAAACATTCACCGTGCAGCCCATGAATTAGCAGCTCGTGCTACTGATGCTTATGAGGGCGCTCGTGAGAAAGTCAGGGCTTTCTTGAATGCACGTTCTACCAACGAAATCGTTTTTGTACGTGGAGCAACTGAGGCTATCAACTTAGTAGCCAAAAGTTGGGGTGAACAAAACCTAAAAGCTGGTGATGAAATCATTGTCAGCCATCTTGAACATCATGCGAATATTGTGCCTTGGAAACAATTGGCAGACAAAAAAGGCTTGAAAATCAGGGTAATTCCTGTAGATGATGATGGTCAGATTTTACTAGACGAATATGCTAAATTGCTAAATGCTAAAACTCGATTAGTATCATTTACACAAGTTTCAAATGCTTTAGGAACTGTTACACCTGCCAAACAAATTATCGACTTGGCTCATGCAACAGGAGCAAAAGTATTAGTAGATGGAGCTCAATCAGTGTCACATTTGCGTTCTGATGTCGTTGGCTTAGATTGTGATTGGTTTGTTTTTTCAGGACATAAAGTATTTGGGCCTACGGGTATTGGTGTACTATATGGAAAAGAAGAATTATTGAACGAAACTCAGCCGTGGCAAGGTGGGGGAAACATGATTGTTGATGTTACTTTTGAACAGATTCAATACCATGATGCTCCCTCACGTTTTGAAGCAGGAACGGGCAATATAGCAGATGCAGTTGGACTGGGTGCAGCGATAGACTATGTTAATAAAATCGGAATAGATGTGATTCATCAATATGAACATTATTTATTAGTGTACGCTACCAAGTTATTAAAAGAAATTCCGGGACTTCGTTTGATTGGTACTGCCAAAGAAAAAGCGAGCGTACTGTCTTTCATTTTTGATGGCTATAGTAATAACGAAGTAGGTCAAGCACTGAACAAAGAAGGAATAGCTGTAAGAACGGGACACCACTGTGCCCAACCGATTTTAAGACGTTTTGGCTTAGAATCAACAGTTCGTCCATCTTTGGCTTTTTATAATACGCAATCAGACGTTGATTTATTAGTAGAAACACTTTATAAATTACGTGCAGGACACAAACAAGCTGTAAGATAGCTCTGAGTTTATATCCCTAGAGAGGGACTTAAGTCCCTCTCTAGGGATATGTTTAATAACTATTTTGCTTTAGAGAAGCGATTTTGTCTTTTCAATTAAAACCACCACGATTGAAATTAAAAATTATACATGAAAAATCATCATACTCAACCTTTAATTGATCTTCTTCGTAAAACTCATCATGCAGAATGGGAGGCTACTCCGTCTGCACAAGAAGCGATTAGTTGGTTGAATGATCTTGTTCATTTTTTATTTCCAAGCAACCATTTACCTAAGCAATCTTCTTACGAAGGAATCTTAAAGAAAAATCAGATTGACTTAGAGAATATATTATTAAGCTATCTTGATGTTAAGCAAATAGATATTGAAGGTGTGGTAGAGGCTTTTTATGTTTCGCTTGGAGACCTCTATCAAGATTTACGTCATGATGCCTCAAAAATTTATGAATGCGACCCAGCCGCAACCAGTGTTAATGAAGTAATCGTGTCATACCCAGGCTTTTATGCCATTACGGTGTATAGGATTGCCAATAAATTGACACAATTAGATGTTTCAGTCTTACCTCGAATTATAAGTGAATATGCGCATGGTAAAACAGGCGTTGATATTCACCCCAATGCAAGTATTGGTGTACCTTTTATGATTGACCACGGAACAGGCATTGTAATTGGTGCAACCAGTATCATTGGTAATAATGTTTCGATATACCAAGGAGTTACTTTAGGTGCTTTACAAGTAGCCAAAGAGCTTTCGGATACAAAAAGGCATCCAACTGTTGAAGATAACGTAGTAATTTATGCACGTACTACCATTCTTGGCGGTAAAACCGTAATCGGGGAAAATAGCATTATTGGCGGAAGTGTTTTTCTGACCAAAAGTGTTGAACCCAATTCGCAGGTGTTTAATACTCATCAACTTAGAATTACTTCTAAAAATGAGGTATTCCAAAAGAAACCTATTTTATCTGAGGTTCATTAACGAATCTCTTTTTATGCTTTTTTAATCTATGTAATCTATCAATTCAGTAGTTAATATATAAAAAATAAATAATAATGAATTTCAATTATTTAGCCTTCGCAGTTCCTTTCTTCTTGTTTTTGATTGGGTTGGAATTCTGGGTATCAAAAAAGAAAGGGAAACATTTTTATAATTTCAATGATACCATTTCAAACCTTAGTGTAGGTATCGCTGAAAGACTTTTGGATGGTCTGACACTCGGACTATTCTATTTTGTATATGATTATCTGTACAAGCATTTTGCTATTTTTCATATTCAGCCAAGTGTTTTATCATGGATTGGTCTTTTGTTAATAACCGATTTTCTGTGGTATTGGTATCATAGATTAGGACATGAAGTAAACATACTTTGGAGCGTACACGTGGTACATCACCAAAGTGAGGAATTTAATTTTACGGTGTCTGCTCGTATTACTTTATTTCAAGCAGTAGCCCGTACTTTCTTTTGGTCACTTTTGCCAATTGTAGGTTTTTCGGCTGAAATGATTACTACTATTTTGTTAGTACACGGGTTGTATCCATTTTTTATCCATACCCGTACTGTTGGCAAACTAGGCGTGTTGGAATATATTTTTGTAACGCCATCGCACCACCGCGTGCACCATGCTAACAACGACCAATATTTAGATAAAAACTACAGCGATGTGTTTATCATTTGGGATAAGTTGTTTGGCACTTTTGCAGAAGAAATAGAAGAACCAACTTATGGTTTGACAAAACCATTGAATAGTAATAGTTTTTTATGGCAACATTTTCATTTTATGCTTGAAATGGCCTATGCTTTTAAATATGCTACTGGTTGGAGAAATAAACTAAGAATGATTTTTGGAAAGCCAGAATATATCAACCCTACTTACAGGCGAGTATTAGAGCAAAAATTTGTAATTCATAAAACAGATAAGCTTTATACTACACGGTTTAGAAATTATGTGGTTTTGCAAATGACTTTAATTTTAATCACGTTGTTTACCTTTTTGCTTTTAGAAGGGCAGATTGATTTGTCAACTCAAATAGCTACTACGCTGATTATATTGGTTACGCTAGTGAATTGTGGGGCTATTTTAGAGCAAAGAAGATGGATTTTTTACTTAGAATACACACGATGTTTTCTGATTTTGTGGGTAGGCTATATCCATTTTGAAAATGCCCTTAATCCCTATGTTTTGTTTAGCATCGTTTTAATCGTTACGCTTTATTTCAAAACATTAAATCGTCAGTATTTGCGATTGATTTACGGTCTCCATTAAACCTAAACCAGATTTGTATAATAATTCTTAATTACATCAATTATGGAAAACAATCAGTTCTTAAATAAAATATCAGTTCGTCTGAAACTCAATAACCAGTTTGAACGCTCATTGATGTGGGTTGTTGCCATTGCTATTTATGTTATCGCTTTTAGTGTTTTCATTGGCAAAGCTCCTTTGCTTGATGCGGCTTATCAAGCCAAAGAGTGGCTTGGACCAGATTTCTATTTATACTTAGGTGTAGGTTTGTTGGCTCAATTAGTAGATGGCTCTTTAGGGATGGCTTATGGCATTACTTCTACTTCTTTTTTATTGGGAATAGGCGTTCCTCCTGCTTTGAGTAGTACAAGTGTTCACGTTTCTGAAATGTTTACTACTGGAGCATCTGCTATCTCACATTATCAGTTTAAAAATATTAATAAAAAATTGTTCAGAGCCTTGCTTTGGGGTGTGGTAGGTTCAGTGGCAGGTGCATATTTATTGTCAGAAATCATTGATGGTAATTTTATAAAACCCTATATCTCGCTATACATGCTAATACTGGGCGTGGTTATTTTGAAAAAAGCGTTTCAAAAAAATATCGCTAAACGTAAAACAAAGCGAGTTGGATTATTAGCTATTTTCGGTGGGTTCATGGATGCCATTGGCGGTGGTGGTTGGGGTCCAATCGTTACGTCTTCTTTGTTAGGTCAGGGACGTAACCCTCGTTATGCGATTGGTTCGGTCAATGCCGCAGAGTTTTTGATTACACTTTCTAGCGGACTTACTTTCTTGTTTTTTGAAGGGGTAAATTCTTGGCAAATCATTTTAGGATTGGTACTGGGTGGAATTATTGCTGCACCTTTTGGCGCTATTTTGATTAATAAAGTTCCTAGAAGACCTCTGATGTTTATCGTAGGCTCTGTAGTAATCTTCCTAAGCTTCAAAACGTTATGGAAAGTTTTGCCAGACTTATACCTATTTATTTCAACAGTTATTTCTCATTGGTAAATGCTACATGTATGAAAAGATGGAACCTTATACTCGTCATATTTCTCTTGTTCTCAGGGAGTTCATTTGCAAATGATTTTGAATTTACCCCAAATTTACAAAATGCATATAGCGAACTTTGTAAATTAAAGGTGCAATCTGCTAAGCAACTTTTAGCCAAAGAACCTGCCAATAATGGTATCAGAATCTGGTTGGAAGATTTTGCCGACATGATTGTGCTTTTTGCTAGCGAAGATGAAAAAGAGTATGAAAGGTTATCTGATAATGAAGATAAAAGGCTGGATTTAATCAAGGATTTAGATGAAGATTCGCCTTATAATAAATTTGTTCAAGCAGAAATCAAATTACACTGGGCATTGGTAAAAATGAAATTAGGCCATGAAACCAAAGGTGGTTTTAATGCCATTTCAGCCTATAAATTACTAGAAGAAAATCGTAAACGATTTCCAAATTTTACTGCTAATTATAAGAATTTAGGCGTTTTTCATGTCATGATAGGTTCTGTCCCTGAAAACTATAAATGGGTTACAAAACTATTAGGATTGAAAGGAGGTATTCAGCAAGGATTAAAAGAATTGAATATCGCTGTTAACGATAAAATTGTAGGAAAAGAAGCAAAGTTTTATCAGCTATTTATTCAGTCGAATGTCTTGACGTTGGATGATAATGAGCGACAAGATTTAAGTCAATTTGTGACTAATAATCCTGATAATTTGGCGATTAGTTTCTTGGGTGTATCGATATTGCTAAGAAATAATAAAAGTGAGATGGCGCAGAAAATATTACAGAACAGACCTAACGGTACTGCTTATATGGCCATGCCTATTTTTGATTTATATCAAGCTGAAATCTTATTTAACAAAGGCAATTATTCGCCAGCTATTCAGTATTATCAAAACTATCTAAAAAACTTTCGTGGGAATAGCTTTTTGAAAGATGTAAATTTTAAATTGTTTCTTGCCAACTGGCTAACAAACAACCCTGATAAAGCATTGAATCACTTAGCTAAAATTCCGAATGTGGGCAAGAAATTTTCTGAAACAGATATCATTGCCCAAAACTTTTATGAACAATTTCAGAAAACAAAAGTTTTTCCCAATAAGAATCTTGTAAAGGCTTGTTATGCATTTGAAGGAGGACATTATACAGAGGCTTTAGTGTTTTTAGATGACCTTGAAGAAGATTCATTTACTTCGCAGATTGATAAGGCAAACTTTAATTTTAGAAAGGCAAGCATTTTACAAAAAATGAATGCACAGTCTCAAGCAATTCCTTTTTTCGAGCGTGCTATGGCACTTTGTGCAGGACAAAACTGCCATTTTGGGGCAAGTTCTTCCTTGCAATTAGGCTATATTTATCAGCAAAGAAATGATAAACCAAAAGCCAGACTTTCGTTTGAAAGAGCAATTGCTTATAAAAAACACGAATACAAAAACTCGATAGATAATAAAGCACAAGCGGCATTAACTGAAATGGGGATTTAATTGTCTTTGAATAATTTTTTCAAAAAAAAGACATAAATTTTAAGGATAAAATTTGGAATTGTAATATTTAAAATAGAACTTTGTCTATCGAATAAGTAGATTTATAAAGAACGAAGGGAGAGATAAGGCTCTATGATCTTCTGGCAACCTGTAAACCACCATCAAGGTGCCCCAACCTTATTCTAATGATAAATCATAAAAAATCACACAAAAGAATATTGTAATACGCAATACAAAATAGTCTTGTGTTTTACTCAACCTAATACATCATGAGACGTATAGTTATAATCGTGTGCTTAATTTTTGCCTCTATGGCTATTAAAGCACAGCAAATCAATCAGATAGTTAGCTGGAAATATAGCTATGCCAATCCTAGTTTTAAAGTAGGAGATGAGGTAGAATTAGTCTTTACTGCTAATCTGGAAAAAGGTTGGTCGTTATATTCAAGTGACTTTAAAGCTGATGTTGGGCCACAGCCTACTACTTTTTGGTTTGCTGAAAATGGTTCTTTTGAATATGACGGAAAGATTGTACCAGTTAGTCCTTTAAAAAAGCTGGATAAGAATTGGGGATTTGAAGTGTCTTATTTCAAAGAAAAAGCGGAATTCAGAACAAAAGTCAGAATTGTAGAACATTCATTAGACATTTTTGGAGGAATAAAAGGGCAACTCTGCAATGATAAAAAGGGCGTTTGCATCCCATTTGAACAAAAATTTCAATTTTAGAAAATTTTAGAAATTAATAAATATTTAGAAACCTCTTTCAAAAAATTAAATACAATTCATCAACAATACAACAGTGAAGTGAAATGACCTCTTAAACCTATTAGCTTGAAAATTAATCAGACAACATTCTAAAAAACTAAACACCATGGAGATTTATTGTGATAACGCCGCTACTACAGCCCTAGATTTGGAGGTATTAGATACCATGATTCCATATCTAACCAATCATTTCGGGAATCCTTCTTCTAGTCATGCGATAGGAAGAAAAGCTAGAGAAGCGGTAGAAGAGTCTAGACAGAAAATAGCTGGACTTTTAAATGCCTCAGAAAATGATATTTTCTTTACTTCTGGTGCTACAGAAGCCAATAATTTAGCACTTTCTGGAGCTATTAAAACCTATGAAATTAAGCATGTTATAACAAGTAGACTTGAGCACAAAGCAGTTTTACAAACCTTAGGGCAATATAGCCAGAATAATGAATTGGAAATCGATTTTGTGAAAATTGATAGTCGCGGTAATATTGATTTGAATCAATTTGAATGGCTTTTGAAGAATAACCATCAGACGTTAGTAAGCCTAATGCATGCTAATAACGAGATTGGAAATTTTAACGATATTGTAAAAATTGGAGAAATCTGTAAGAAATATGATGCCATTTTTCATAGTGATACTACGCAAACAATAGGTAAATATAGGTTTGATATTAAAAAGCTGAATGTAGACTATATTGTTGGGTCATCACATAAATTTCATGGACCTAAAGGAGTAGGATTTATCTACATCAATAAGTACCGCAAAATACAGCCTCATATTTATGGAGGTGCTCAGGAAAGAGGAACCAGAGGTGGAACAGAGAATGTAGCAGGTATTGTGGGCATGGCCAAAGCTTTAGAAATAGCCTATAGAGATTTGGAGGAATATCATAACTATGTTGCTTTCTTGAAATCAAAAATGAGTACAACATTATATGAATTGTTTGGGGAGGAAATTTCGTTTAATGGAGAAAGCGATTCACCAACAAACAGTTTGCCGAATATCCTCAATGTGGCTTTTCCTCATCTGAAAAAAGGAGGAGTATTAGTAAATCGTTTGGATGCACTGGGCATCGCAGTTTCAGGAGGTAGTGCTTGCTCTAACTTAACCAATAATGGTTCGCATGTGTTGAAAACATTGAATCGTAACCTTGATAAAGATAGCGTTCGTTTTTCTTTTAGTAAATCTAATACGCCCAAAGAAATAGATTTAATTATCAAGACCATCGTAGATATTTACGAGCAAGATATTTTTGTTAAAAAGACAGAACAACAAAAAAATCCTCAATTAATTTTTGCTTAAAAAATTGTATTTAAGCGGTTTTTTACAAAATAAACAGTATCTTTGTCTATCGAATAAATAGAGTAAAGATATAAATTTAAGCGACAGCTTTGTCAAATATTTATTAGAAAGTCGGTGGTTGGCTCTCTTTTAATTTTGGCGAGCTGTCGCTTAAATGTTTTATACAAATCTACTTATTTTGTTTTAAAAAAGGAAATAAAGTAGATTCCACATGCGACTCATTGATTAGTTTACTCAATTCTTTTACCTTCTCAGGATATTGTTTCGCAAGATTATCAGTTTCAGTAGGGTCTTTGGCTAAATCATACAGTTCAATGGCACCATTAGGATTTACAGATGCATTCAATTTTACAGCTTTCCAGTTTCCTTGTCTTACCGCCTGTACTCCGCCATTTTCATGAAACTCCCAATAAAGATAAGCATGCTTTTGCTGGGCTTTATTACCTTTTAAGGTAGAAGCGAACGACAGTCCATCAATATTTTTAGCTACTTTTACACCTGCTAATTCACTGAAAGTAGGGAGTAAATCCCAGAAAGCACCAATATGATTATTTTGAGAATTAGGTTTAATAACGTTTGTCCAACGAGCAATAAACGGTTCTCTAATACCACCCTCGTATAAATCACGCTTATAGCCTTTAAAACCACCGCCACTATTGAAAAAATCAGGGTCTGCTCCACCTTCTTTGTGTGGACCATTATCACTCGTAAAAATAACCAACGTATTTTTATCTAAGCCTTCTTGCTTTAGCTTATCTAAAATCTGCCCAACATATAAATCAAGTCTACTAACCATTGCTGCAAAAGCCGCATGTGGATATTCCTGAGAAGTATAACCTCCTTTTGTAGCCTTCACCCCATAATCATTTCCTTTGTAAGGCTTTTCAGCAAATTTACCCTTGTAATATTCAAAAATACTGTCATTAGGCACAAGTAGTTCAGCATGGGGCAGGATATAAGGCAAGAATAGGAAGAAAGGCTTATCTTTTTCTCGCTGATCAACAAAATCTAATGCCTTTTTTTGGATAATATCTGGTGCATATTCTTTATTCTCACGAAGATTCTGATTTGCTTCTAATATTATCTTCTTCCCATTTTCCCATAAATGATTAGGATAGTAGCGATGTGCCAAAGTCTGACAATTATAACCAAAGAACTGGTCAAAACCTTGTTTATTAGGGTCACCCACAGAACCTACTGGCCCTAAGCCCCATTTACCAAAAGCAGCCGTTTGATAACCCGCTTTCTGTAGAACTTCTGCCACTGTTAAAACTGAATCTGCGATAGGCTCTTGCCCTTCTGGGTCAACGCCTTTATTACCTCTGATATAAGTATGCCCCGTATGTTGCCCTGTTAGCAAAGAAGAACGTGATGGTGCACAAACACTAGTACCAGCATAAAATTGTGTAAAGCGTACGCCTTGTTTGGCAAGTTTATCAATATTAGGGGTCTTGATAAGTTTTTGTCCATTCACGCCAATGTCGCCATACCCTAAATCATCCGCTAAAATAAAGATAATATTAGGACGAGGGGCTGTATTTTTTTTGTTTACTTGAGCTGTCGAGCTTTTAATAAAGAAGAGTATAAAAGCAATGCTCAGAATTATTTTTTGCATATTATGATGATATAATTAATTACGATGGAGATTATAAAACAAAAAAGCATAGATAATAAATTAACTTATTACCTATGCTTGCTAAAGACATTTGATGATTAATTATACCCAGGATTTTGTAAGTATAATCCTGCTTTTGTACCGATTTCTGTAGCAGGAACGGGATAAATTAAAAAGTCTGATGTTACAGTATTGATGGTTGTGATAGCATCATTTTTTATCCATGAGTTCATTTTAGTAACAGCATTTCCTGAACGAACTAAATCGTTCCAACGGATACCCTCTCCTAAAAACTCTTTTCTTCTTTCTTCAAGCAAGGTATCAAAACTAACATTACTGATACTTGGTAAACCTGCACGGCTTCTTACCTGATTCACTAAGGCATCTACTTCTGTTTGAGTACCTTTAGCGCCTTTCAAAATCGCTTCCGCTTTAAGTAACAGAATATCAGCATAACGCAGTACGATAAAATTGATAGGCCAATCTCTTCCACTCGTTCCCTTTTTAGCGATGTCAATATATTTTTTAATGAAAGGCTGAGAATACGATAATTGAATATTGAAAGCATTTCTTACATCAGCAGCATTGGTTAAATAAGAGGCTTTTAACTCCTTTGAGACATTAAAATTACTTGAGCCATAACCATTACCATATGAATTTGAAATTCCTTGACCTGTCCAGAATGCCACGGGAGCTAGATGACTTGGAAAGCCAGCACCATTTGATGAACTCATGAATTGTACATCAAAAATTACTTCTTTGTTATTCTCATTGTCATAAGCAAAAACGGATGGATAGGTGGATAACAATTGGTAATGATTACTAGCGATTACTTCGTTGAACAATGTCAATGCTTTGTCGTATTCGTTGCTATTGATACCTGCACCCTCAATATTATACGTTGGTCCAGAGCGAGTTAAGTATACTAAGCCTAATAATCCTTTTGCCGCATTGGCCGTGGCTCTACCAATATTAGCACCAGTATACGTAGCAGGAAGGTTTTGCGAAGCAAATTCTAAATCAGCAATAATCAGTTTATAAATATCCGCCACTGCACTTCTTGGTACAGACTCTACCTCGGCAGCAGTCAACGGTTTTTCAACCAAAGGAACTTTTCCGAAAATACGTACTAACTGGAAGTAATAAAATGCTCTTAAAAAGCGTGTTTCAGCAGTAAATCTTGCTCTTAAAGTAACATCCGTAACAATACTTCCTTTGGTTTCAAGCGCTTGCAAAACCGAATTGGCATTGAATATTCCATTGAAGTTATCGCTCCATGCACTAGCAATAAAACCCGTCGTGGTAATATTTGGCGAAAAATCATTAATTCCCTGCCAGTCACGGTTACCATCGTGCAATACATTCAAGTTATCGCTTCGCATTTCTCCTAACCAAAGTACTTGACTTGGGTAGGATGTCAGTTTGCTATAAACGCCATTTACTGCCTGTGTAAAGTCGTTGGTATTAGTATAAAAGCTTTCTGCTGTTGTACTAGAAACGGGTTGTTGACTGAGTTGGTCTTCGCAAGAGGAAAGCCCTAATACGGCTACACTAAGTGCTATATAAATTATTTTTTTCATGACTGTAAAATGTAATTTCGTAAATTAAAAAGTAAGGTTAATACCCACAGAAGCCGTTTTACTTAATGGCATTGCACCATAATCTCCTGGAATCGGGTAACTACCATTACCACTTACATTAGTATTTTGCGCTTCTGGGTTTACACCACCTCTATAATTATCATGGTTGAACCAGTTTTGTAAAGACACATACACACGAGCAGAAGAAAACACGCCTGTTTTTGCTAAATCTCGCAAGTTATACCCTAAGGTAACATTTTGGATACGGATAAAATCTGTTGAATAAACCCAATCAGAAGTTACTTGTGGTACTGTATAGGTTGACGCTAATTTACCACGAGGAGCATCATAATTTTGGTTTTCTGCTGTCCAACGTTCACGCCAGATACCCGAAATGTTGGCTGTTGTACTACCACCAAAGTCAATAGCGCGTCCGAAGTATGAAAGGATAGAACCTCCCACTTGACCGTATGCCTGAATACTTAAATCAAAGTTTTTGTATTTGAAATTGTTGGTAATACCCCATGTATATTTAGGATTTGGTTGACCATACACTACACGGTCGCTTGCATTGATTACGCCATCGTTGTTGGCATCAAAATATTTAGTATCGCCAACAGTCTGGTTTTTGATTTTAGCAACACTAGGGTTATCAATATCCGCTTGTGTTAAAATACCTATTGACTTGGTAACATAATAAGTAAACATTGGCAAACCTGGCTGTAAAATATAAGGAGCATTGCTACCGCTATAAGCTGAAGGAATATAAATGGGCGAACCGTCAGCATTCAAAGAAATTACTTCATTGCGGTTAAAAGAGATATTGGCATTAGTAGTCCATTGGAAATCAGGGGTTACAATATTTCTAGTAGTAATGCCTAATTCTAATCCTTGGTTTTTAACAGATCCAATATTTTGTAAACTTGTTGAGAATCCACTAGCACCCAACACAGGTAAATTCAATAATAAATCAGTACTTTTCTTGGTATAAGCATCAAAAGAAATATTGATTCTGTTATTCCATAGAGCCGCATCAAAACCAATATCATAGGTATTTGATGTTTCCCATTTCAAGTTCGGATTAGCCAATCCTGCTGCTACTTGTCCGCTCGCTACTATAGGAGTATTACCGCCAAAATTATAAGATGTGCCAGCCAATGTTGGGATAGCGTTATAATTACCAATGTTGTTATTACCCGACTTGCCCCAGCTAAAGCGAAGTTTTAAATCACTAATTACTTTACTATCTTTCAAGAAAGATTCTTGTGAAATTCTCCAACCGATAGAAGCCGATGGAAATGTTCCCCATTGGTTATTAGCTCCAAATTTTGAAGAAGCATCACGGCGAATACTTCCTGTGATTAAATATCTACCTTCGTAATCGTATTGAATTCTACCATAGTATGAAAAAAGTGTGTTATTATTTTCAGTAGTAGTACCCGTTACAGTCACGCCTGCCGAGTTAGGAATGGCATTACTGATAGTATTTACGATGTTGTTGGCAAAACCACCTGCTGTACTAATGTTGAAAGCTTCGCTATGCACGCTATTGAATGATACACCTGCTACGGCTGCCACATTGTGAACTTTATCGAAAGTTTTGATAAAATTAAGCGTGTTTTCATTCACAAAATTTTGCTTTCTATAACCACCATAAGAGCCACTAGCATTTTTTCCAGGGTTAGTAATACGCTCGGTAGCACCACCAACAGCCACATAGTCGGATACATATTTTTTAGTTTGCTGATTTACGTCGTCGTAATTGATGGTAGTCTTAGCAAAAAGACTTGGTAAAATATAGTATTCTGCATAAATTGATGTCAAAAGGCGTGTGTTTTTTGTTAAACCAATCGAATTATTCAAAATAGCATATGGACTTACCAGACGTGGGCTACTCCATGTATAAGTGGCGAACTCGCCAGCACCACTGTTTAAGCCAGCATTTGCTTCTACTACAGGAGCAATGGAGGCTATATTCATGATAGGACTGTCTTTCCCGTCGCCTTGAGGCGTATTGTTTTCAGAATACGTAGGAGCGAGGTTAATTCCAAATTTTAGTTTCTTGTTAGCCTTTGCCTCAATATTGGCACGAACGCCATAACTTTTGTAGTCAGTACCTACTAAGGTTGATTGCTGATTCAGGTAATTTCCTGAAAAGAAATAACTTACATTTTCAGTACCACCAGTAGCAGATAATTGATAGTTTTGAAAAGAAGCTTTTCTGTAAATAGCGTCTTGCCAATCTACATACTCCAAACCAGGATGTCCTGCTATCGACCAACGTTCATCAGGCATATAAGAGGTGTTGTATTCTCCTGCTTTCAACCCTAAAATTGCCCTACGTTGGTCATTCGTTTGGTCGGCTGTTCTACCCGTTCCAGAACGAACCCAGTTAATATTCGCTACTTCAGTAGCAACATTTACCCATTCGTCGGCACTTAAGATATCTAATTTTTTAGCAATACTACTAATACCGCTATTAGCATTCAAATTGATTTTTAACTTACCCGACTTACCTTTTTTTGTCGTAATTAATACCACTCCATTCGCGGCCCGTGACCCATAAATAGCACCCGCCGCCGCATCTTTCAATACTTGAATGCTTTCAATATCATTAGCGCTTAAGTTAGCTAATGGACTTGTACCAATGCTTCCATCAGAGCTTTGTCCAGCTACATCCAACGGAAATCCATCGATTACATAAAGAGGTTCAGAACCAGCATTGATTGAACCCGTTCCACGTACTACAACACTTAGCCCTGCACCCGGTAAGCCAGATTGCTGTTTTACTTGTACACCTGCCATTTGTCCCACCAATGCTTGCTCGATTCTTGAAATGGGCTTTTCTTCTAAATGCTTGGCATCAAAAGATGCCACAGAGCCCGTAATGTCACTGGCTTTTTGTGTACCATAACCAATTACTACTACTTCATCCAACGATTTAGCCGCAGGTTGAAGTGTAATATTAATAATAGTTTGATTGCTAATTTTAACTTCTTGAGAGATATAACCCACAAAAGAATAAATTAGCGTAGCATCTTTTTGATTAACTGTAATTGAATATTTACCATCTTGATTAGATGAAGCCCCTTTTTGAGTGCCCTTAATAATAATATTTACCCCTGGTAAAGCTTCTCCTTTTTCATCCTTAATAATTCCATTAATTATTTGTTCGCTAGATTTAATAGACTTATTAGCAATACTTTGAAAAGAAGTAATTCCTAAGACGATAATGATGGAAAAAAGACTTTGAAGTTTTCGTAAATGTTGTTTCCATTGATTGTGTTTGTCCATAATTTTTTTGTTTAATTTGATAATTTTGGCAAATACTTTTCTATCCATCATTTTTCTGATGTTGCTGGTAATCGTCAAAAAATCTGTGTTTTAGCACGGTTAGATGCTAATGTTTTATTCGAATTGTTTTAAGTAAGGAAATATTAACTCTTAAGTGTAATTATGACACATTTATAATTACTCTATAAAACTTATGGGACAAATGTATAATCTGAGAATTTTTTTGGCAAATACTTTTTAAAAAACTTTAATAATTCAATTCTAATTGTGCAATTCAAATATTTTATTGAATAAATAGAGTCTATTTTTAAGGTATTTATACATTAGTCTACTAAAGTAAAGGAGTTTTATTTTAACTATTATATCATTTTTGCATTTTTCTCAAAAAGTAAGAATTCGGTATATTTTGGTTATTAATTACCCAATCATTAGGTATTTTAATGCTATAATTAGCAATGAGTTTTGTCGTTCTATAAGTATTTTCAGCGTTTTTGAAATGAAAAAAATACTTTTTTGCATTTTTTTAAATAAAGATTTGTTTTTCTCAAATTAAATTAATTAACTTTGTCCATAGAATAAATAGATTTATAATGAACGAAGGGAGAGAGTAGGCTCGATGATCTTCTGGCAACCTGTTAGCCACCAACAAGGTGCCCCATCCTAATTCTAACGATAAATCGTACATACAATCAGTTTTTTATCATGAGTTAACATTCATTGATGTGAATATGAGTTTGCCTCATTGTTATCATCAATCCAAAATGTTTAGTATTTGATGAATTCTTTTTCATCAGATAAGTAATTGTTTGAATATATAATATACTAAGTCTATATATTTAATAGAATAATAATAAATTAAAACAGATGAAAACTACGAAGCAATTTCTATCACTCACTTATTTAGCGATAGGTTCACTGGCATTCAATGCTGCCGAAGCACAAACCAAATTTATTAAAGAAGGCCAATGGCGTGGTGAATTTAAAGTGAACGAGGTACAAGTACCCTTTAATTTTGAAGTCAAAGGAAAAGATGCTGAACATGCAACGTTCACGTTGTTAAACGGCTCACGTAGAGACGATTTTCATGTAAAACAAATTGCGAATGATTCAGTATTTATCAAAATGAATACTTATGATGCTGCCTTAGTAGCAAAAATAAATGATGATGGCACCTTGTCAGGAGTTTATAAAAGCCTTGTACCCAATTTTAAAGGAAATTTCCTTCCCTTTACGGCAGAATCTGGTAAAACATATCGTTTTGTAGAACCTGCTAAAGAGATTCAGGCAAACCATAATTTGTCAGGTAAATGGGCTATTAAAATTATTAGCAAAGAGCCCGTAGCTGAGCAAGTAGCAGTTTTTGAACAAAAAGGAAATAAACTAAAAGGTGTGTTTCTGAAAGTAACTGGCGATACGCGTGAACTAGAAGGTATCGTACAAGGAGATGAATTTACACTGACAGGTTTTTCAGGACCAAGCCCTTGGTTAATTCGTGGGAAAATTAATCCTGATAAAAGTATTTCTGGCGAAGTAGGCTTGGGTATTTATAACAACGTGAAATTTGAAGGCGTAAAAGATAAAAATGCAGAATTGCCCGATGCATATACGTTAACGCACTTAAAAGAAGGATATGAAAAACTAGATTTCACCTTGCCAGACTTGAATGGGAAACAAGTATCACTGAGTGATGAAAAATATAAAGGAAAAGTGGTTATTGTAGAAATTATTGGTACTTGGTGTCCAAACTGTACAGACCAAACACAATTCCTTTCTCCGTGGTTCAAGGCTAATAAAAATCGTGGTGTTGAGGCTATCGCAGTAGGGTTTGAGCAGAAAGATGATTTAGCTTATGCAAAATATACTTTAGGAAAACTAAGAGATAAGTACGATATCCAATATGATATTTTGTTTGGAGGGATTGCTGATAAAAAAGTTGCTTCAGAAAAATTTGCAGCCTTGAATAAAATGATAGCTTTTCCTACTACCATTATTATCGGGAGAGATGGCAAAGTAAAACAAATCCATACAGGATATACGGGTGAAGTAACAGGAAAATACTTTAAACAGTATGTGAAAAAATGGAATAAAGAATTAGATAAACTTATTGCAGAACCTGTTCCTGCTTCAGAAGTAGCTTTAAATAAATAATACAAATAATCAACTCAGGTATTTAATACATATAATATAATCTCAAATTCAATTATTCACATGAAAAAAATCATTCTAATTCTGACAAGTGTTTTGACTTTCGCAATCAGTGCAAAAGCAACAAATGATAATAAAGGTAGCGACGTAGTATACACTGTTGATAATCAGGCTAGTAAGTTGATATGGACTGGCAAGAAAGTAACGGGTGCACATACTGGAAACGTTTCATTGAGCGCAGGTAATTTGGTCGTTTCAAATAATAAACTGAAAAGTGGCTCATTTGATATAGACTTAACGTCGTTGACGGTAACGGATTTAACAGATAAAGACTATAATGCCAAATTAGTGGGACATCTGAAAGCAGATGATTTTTTTAGCGTTGAAAAATTCCCTAAAGCTAAATTCGTGACTACGGCTGTCACGTCGAAAGGAGGTGAAAACTATGAAATATCAGGCAAACTTACCATCAAAGGTATTACGAATGATGTGAAGTTTCCAGCTACTGTAAAGGTAGATAAGAACAAAACGACTGCTCAGGCTAAAATTTTGGTAGACCGTACTAAGTATGATATTAAGTTTCGTTCAAAAAACTTCTTTGAAAACTTAGGTGACAAAGCTATTGAAAATGACTTTGAGTTAGACGTTAATTTGGTGGCTCAAGCAAGCAATGTAGCAGCTAAAGCGACTGGAAAATAAGTGTTTGTACGCTAGATGTGGGCAGATAAATAGCGTAATAAAATGCTTGTAGAAAAATTTAGAGGTGTAGACATATTTAATTAAATAAGAAAACACCTCTAAATTCTCCTGACTTTATATTTCTTCTATAAATTACCATCATGAAAAAATGCTTCTGCATACTCTCGGTAGCTTGTATTGTATTGATGAGTTTTCAGTATCAGATGCAAGAAAATGAACCTACTAGTAAAATAGCACTCGGAGAAAAACTTTTTTTTGACCCAATCTTATCTTCTAAAAAAACATTAAGCTGTGCCTCATGCCACAAACCCGAACTTGCTTTTGCTGATACAACACAATTTAGTGTAGGTGTTGACGGCATTTTGACTGATAGAAATACACCTTCTGCAATGAACTTGGCAGGTAGAATACATTTGTTTTGGGATGGTCGTTCCAACTCCTTAGAAGAGCAAGCTATTCAGCCGATTATATCAACAACAGAAATGAATCTTCCGATTATGCAGGCCATAACAAGATTAAATGAAGATAAAGTATATAGTAGAGCGTTCAAGAAAATTTATAAATCACAAGCCACCGAAAAGCTCTTGGGAGATGCTTTGGCGGCGTATCAAAAGACCTTAGAAACTGCCAATACTCCCTACGACCGTTATATCAATGGGGATGATAATGCCATGAGTCCAGAAGCAATCAGAGGACGCCTGCTGTTTATTGGTAAAGCTAATTGTGCCAATTGCCATGCAGGAGAAGACTTTACTGCGGATAGATTTAAAAATATAGGGTTATTCGATGGACGAAAGCTAAATGATGTAGGACGGTATAAAATTACAAAAGATTCAAGTCATTTAGGGCATTTTAAAGTCCCAGGCCTACGAAATGTAGCCATTACACCTCCGTATATGCATAATGGCGTATTCAAGACTTTAAAAGAAGTAATAGAATACTATAATCAGCCTGATGCTTTTGTGAAGGATGGCGTTAATAGAGATTTATCCCTTAGTGCTCCCTTGGGACTAAGTAAAACAGAAATAACGGAGTTAGAGGCTTTTCTAAAGGCACTGACCGATGATCGATTCTTAAAGAAATAGACGGCATTACAGCTAATTATCTTAAACCAAACATATACCTTTTTATTGCTCCATTTTTTATATCCTTTAACAATTTAAACCTAATACTATGGTGAGGCTCGTCAAGTTTCATTTGGTCTATCATGACCGATGCTTATCAATTTATTTTAGTTAATCATCTTCAACAAAGCTTCGTCCATCAACATCTTGATGGACGATTAACTCAAAAAATCATGAAAAATAATTTTATAAAAGGAGTGTGCAATGTTTCATTGTTAACACTCTCATTGACAAGCACGTCCTTTGCTGTTGAAAAACCTACTTTAAAAGAAGGCAAATGGCGAGGAGAGTTTCAAGTAAATGAAACAAGAGTCCCTTTTAATTTTGAAATAAAAGGAAAGACCATAGAATCCTCAACGCTGACTTTATTGAACGGAAGTCGACGAGATGACTTCAAAGTAAAGGCTATATCTGGCGATAGTATTTTTGTAAAAATGAATACCTACGATGCCGCTTTGATTGGTAAAATTGACGAGCAAGGTACTTTCAGAGGCGTTTATAAAAGTCTTGTTCCCAATTTCAGAGGGAACTCATTGCCTTTCGTGGCCGAGTTTGGTAAAACTTACCGTTTTGTAGAACCTGGCAAAGACTTAAAACCAGTAACGAATGTTACAGGAAAATGGAATGTAAAAATCATCAGTAAAGACCCTAATGCGGCCAATTCTATTGCGCAATTAGAACAAAAAGGCAACAAACTAACGGGCGTTTTGATGACGGTAGTGGGTGATACCCGTGAACTTGAAGGAACTATTCAAGGTAATGAATTCCATCTTTCAGGATTTACAGGGCCAAGTCCAGTAGCTATCAAAGGTAAAATCAATGATGATTTAACCACCATCAGCGATGGTGAAATTAGTTTTGGGATTTATATTACCCAAAAATTTGAAGCAACAAAAGATAAAAATGCTTCATTACCAGACCCTTATAAACTTACATTCTTGAAAGAAGGCTATAAAAAACTAGACTTCACGTTCCCTGATTTGACAGGAAAGCAAGTATCTCTGAGTGATGATAAGTATAAAGGCAAGGTAGTAATCGTAGAAATTATAGGAACATGGTGTCCTAATTGTACTGACCAAACTCGCTTTTTAGCACCTTGGTTTAAAGCCAACAAACAACGAGGTGTAGAAGCAATAGCCATTGGATTTGAGCAAAAAGATGATTTAGAATATGCCAAATATACATTAGGCAAACTTCGAGATTTCTTTGGGATAGAATATGATATCCTTTTCGGAGGTATTGCTGACAAAAAAGTAGCTACTGAGAAACTTGCTGCTTTGAATAGAATGGCGGCTTTTCCTACCACTATCATTATTGATAGAAAAGGAAATGTTCGCGAGATTTATACAGGTTATACGGGTGAAGTAACGGGTAAATACTTTAAAGATTATACCAAAAAATTCAACAAAGTTTTAGACGGATTAATAGCAGAGCCTAATCCTTATGAAAAGGCAAATGTTACTACTGCCAGTTTGAAATAAGCTTCATCAATTAACTAACATACCCCAAGACAGTTCGTAATACCTTGCCATGAGTATTACGGCTGTTTTAACCTTTCCATCTTAATTCCTCCCCTAATGAAACAAAAAATACTTATTTTATTCAGCCTAATCTTAGTATATGGCTCAGTTGTAGCGCAACAACGTA
The DNA here is from genome assembly GCF_058802005.1 of Arcicella sp. GW822-FHT02H01. Lineage (NCBI taxonomy): Bacteria > Pseudomonadati > Bacteroidota > Cytophagia > Cytophagales > Flectobacillaceae > Arcicella > Arcicella sp. GW822-FHT02H01. The sequence continues at coordinate 205,356 of NZ_JBXANT010000002.1, forward strand.
ATAATATCACAGGTAAAATAATTGATGCAAAAGATAATAGTCCCTTAGCAGGAGCTTCTATTCTGATAAAAGGGACGCAATCGGGTACTACTTCCAATTTTGATGGCAATTTTAATCTATCAGCAAAAGCGGGAGATATTATCGTTGTTTCTTTCGTAGGATTTATTACTCAGCATATTAAAGTGGGTAATCAAAATCAGTTGACCATTAAGCTAAATGCTGACCAGCAAGGACTTAGTGAAGTAGTTGTAATTGGTTCTCGTTCAAACCAAGCCCGAACTAATATCGAAACGCCTGTTCCTGTGGATGTTATTACAAGCAAAGAAATTGTTGCTACAGGTAGAACAGATTTATCACAAATACTAAGCTTTATTGCGCCTTCTGTCAACTCGAATAGACAAACGGGTGGCGATGGTTCAGCTCATATCAATCCACTAGCTTTAAGAGGAGTAGCACCAGACCAAACCTTGATTTTAGTGAATGGTAAGCGCCGTCATACCAGTGCTTTAGTGAACGTATTAGGTACGCCTGCGCAAGGAGCATCTTCTGCTGATTTAGATGCCATTCCTGTTTCTGCTATTGAAAGAATAGAAGTGTTGCGTGATGGAGCCGCTGCACAATATGGTTCAGATGCGATTGCAGGGGTAATTAATATTGTACTGAAATCGAGTGTAGACCAAGGTCAAGTGACGATTACTACTGGTGAATACAATACTAGTTATCGTAATAAAAAAGATGGTTTTACTTTATTAACAGGCGTAAATTATGGTTTCCGTTTGGGTGAAAAAGGATTCATTAATATTTCGGGACAAATTAATAATCGGGAGGCAACCGATCGCTCTGGATTGTTTGAATATAGTAACCGCTTAACGGGGGCAAAATTGTATTGGTTTCCTTATGCCGTTGGTACGAGTTCTGAGATAGTAGATGCCAAAGAAAAATCTGTTGATAGGTATAGTTCTGCTAAAAGTGGGAATGGTAAACAAGAAAATGCTAGCTTATTTATTAATTCATCTTTGCCTTTGGGGAATGATGTAGAGCTATATGCTTTTGGTGGTATTTCATCAAAATACAGTATTAGTGCGAATAATGCTTACCGTTTTCCAAATGGAACTACTACTATTAACAGTGTTTCGAGCCGTTATTTCCCAACGATTTATCCAACAGGTTTTTTAGGAGAAAATGCCGCACGTTTAGTAGATGGCTCTTTTACGGCTGGAATCAAAGGCAAAGCCAATGGATGGAATATTGACTTTAGCAATACTTCTGGGCACAACAGAATAGATTATACCGTTCAGAATACGATTAATGCTTCTATTGGAACATCAAGCCCTACGAAATTTAATAGTGGAGCATTGGTTTTCAATCAGAATACCACCAATATTGGTCTTACTCAACGTTTTGATAACTCGGCTATTAAAGCATTTAACGTAGCTTTTGGAGCAGAATATCGTTTAGAAAACTACCAAATTATTGCTGGAGAGGAAAAATCTTATAAAAACTATGGAGATACTACTTACATCAGCATAGTAGGAGGTAAAACCAAAGGTGTAAGGCCAGCAGGAGCACAGGTATTTCCGGGTTATCAACCTGCTGATGCACAAAACCAGTATCGTCATAGCATAGGGTTGTATGGAGACGTAGAAGCAGAAATTTCAGATAGATTTTTGTTGACAGGTGCTTTACGCTATGAAAAATACAGCGATTTTGGCGACCAATTGACTTGGAAAACATCTACTTCAATAAAATTGATTGATGATAGAAATAGTATTCTTGAAAGTCTTTCATTGAGGGGAGCAGTAAGTACTGGTTTTAGAGCTCCGTCATTACAGCAAAAGTATTATTCCGCTACTACATCTATTCCACAAGCCGATGGTAGTTTGATTCTATCTTTGGTATCAAACAATGATAATAACGTTACGAGGTCTTTTGGCATTCCTAACCTAAAGGCAGAAACTTCTAATAATTTTAGCCTTGGTCTTACTAGCCGTATCGCTAGCCATTTTACGGCCACGGTTGATGCTTACCAAATTAATATCAAAGACCGAATTACGCTCACAGGTACTTTTGATTTTAGCTCAATCACTAATAGCGATGCTACGATTAAAGGTGCGGCACAGTTAGTTAAAAACTTACTGGCTAATTATCCAGATGTAAATGCAGCTCAATTTTTTGCGAATGCTATTGATACCCGTACACGTGGTATCGATGTGGTATTAGCGTATCGAAATAAAGTAGGAGCAGGGGCTCTTAATTTATCATTAGCTGGTAATTTCACTCATACCGAAGTAACGAATGTGCATGTACCAAGTGGCTTAACGTCGTCGGGAACTGAGGATGTTAGACAGTATCTATCAGAACGTATTTTCTTTGACCGCCAACAAAGAGGACGTTATGAAAGAGGTACGCCACAAAGCAAAATAGTTTTATTGGCTGGCTATACCATAGGGCGTTTGACACCTAATGTTGTAGTAACTCGTTTTGGTGAATATACTTTTTATACAACTCAAAGCAATTTGAATAGTACAACAGGTGGAAGAGACCAACTTTTTAGTCCGAAGACCACCACAGATGTTTCATTGAATTATCAATTAAATAAATCTGTGGGAATTACCTTAGGGTCAAATAACATTTTTGATGTATATCCAGACCAACTGAGCATTGCGAATAACCAAACTGGAACAGTACCTTGGGGTACTTCGGGGGGACAGCAATTCGGTTTTAATGGAGCATTTTATTACGGAAGACTTAATTTTAATTTCTAACTTTTCTCTATTTGAGTTTTTACCGATAAGGGAGACTATCAATCAAAAGAGCAGTCAGAAAATTAATTTCTAACTGCTCTTTTGATGATAAAACTAAGAAAGACTGATGTATAAAAAATTAACTATACCCATTCCAAAAGGAACTAAAGGTATCAGCAAACTCAACCTTCAATTTCAATAACTCCGCTTTTAAGGCTTGCTTTTTAGCCTTGAATTCAGGCTTATCTGCCAAATTGTGTATTTCCCAAGGGTCTTCTTTAAGGTTAAATAATTGCGTATGTCTGTTGCCATTTACATTATATTCTAATAATTTGAAACCGTCTTTTTTCACCCCTCTTTGAAAGTGTTTGAAAGCAAAGTACAAAGCAGGTCTTAATGATGCTTTTGGGTCTTTAAATGCTTTTACTAAACTAATACCTTGGACTGAAGACGGAATTTTAACACCAGATTTTTCCGCCAAAGTAGCATAAATGTCTGAAAGATAGCAATAACCATCAACCTTTTGGTTTTTAGGGATACCTGGTCCTGAGAAAATTAAAGGTACTCGGTTACTGTGTTCGTAAATACTTTGTTTGCCAAATAAACCATGTTGCCCCACAGCCAAGCCATTATCACCAGCAAAAACAATAAGCGTGTTTTCAGCTAAACCATTCTCTTGAACGGCTTTCACAATACGTCCAATTTGTGCGTCTAAGTGAGAGATAGTTGCATAATATTCTTTTATCTGACGTATAGTATCATCTTCTGTTCTTGGAAAAGGCGCTAATAATTCATCCCTTACCTTTAGTTCTCCGTTATCAAAAGGATGTTGTGGTAGAAAGTTAGGTGGTAGGCTTACTTTTTTATCGGCATACCATTGATTATACTCGGCTGGAGCCAGTCTCGGATCATGGGGTGTGGTAAAAGCCGTATAAATCATAAAAGGCTCTTTTTTATACTTCTCTATAAAATGAATCGTTTCGTCTGCGAACAATTCTGAGCTATGCTTGCCTTTGACTTGATTTACTTTATTTGGGGAATAATTATTATCTTTTGGTCCTCCGTAGCTGTTATCTGCCTTATAGTCTTGTACAGGAAGATTATACTGGTCGCCCATTCCACCAAAAAATACTTTTGCCCCATCAGAAAAAGCTCGATTATATATGGTAGTACCGTTGTGTTGTTTACCGATTCCAATGGTGTTATAATTATTTTTTCTCAACAACTCTGGAAATGTTACATAGTTGTTGAAAATATCAAAGCTAAATTCTTGGTTATCTCTTGCCTGACGGTCAATGCTGAACAGAGTTCTCCCCGTCAACAACATGGCTCTACTAGGCTGACATATTGCTCCTGATAAACCGCCAAAAACGTGAGCTTGTGTAAAAGCTGTTCCATTCTTGACCAAAGCATCTAAATTGGGCGTAATAATATCTTTATTACCCAAAGCCCCAATGGTATCGTGGCGTTGGTCGTCTGATAATAAAACGATAATATTTATTTTTTTCTCTTCTGCCCATCTTTTTAAGAAAGGATGCAAAGCCAGAGAAGCTCCGAACAAGGAGCTATTTTTGATAAAATTTCTACGGTTCATACTCATTTGATTTTATTCCAATCTTGTACACCTACTTTTTTAGACCACTTTTCATGTTCTGCAATTAGTTTTTGAAGTACAATTGGGTTGTCTTTTGCCTTATTCTTTGTTTCAGTTCTATCGTTGGCAAGGTTGTATAATTCCCAAGGTTGGTTATTTTCGGCTACAGCTTTCCAATTCCCTTTTCTGATGGCCTTACTGCCTTCATGTTCCCAGAATAGCGTTTTTTGTGCGGTGGTTTTACCTTCGAAAATAGCTTTGAGACTTGTGCCTTCTAAAGGAATTAAGCTTTTCTCTTGAAAAGTAGTTGGGTATTTAACGCCTGCCAAATCTAGGCAAGTAGGAAAAATATCAATCAAATGACTTGGTCGAGTATTTTTTGTGCCACCCTTGATATGATTAGGGAAATAGGCAATAAATGGCGAAGCGATTCCTCCTTCATGGGTATTTTTCTTAAACAGCCTAAAAGGTGTATTACTAACATTTCCCCAAGGACTTTCGTAGCTATCTATTGATGCAACCGAACCAGCTTTGCCATTTTTTTGAGTAACATAATTCCAATTTTTTACATCGTCGGCACTGCCTCCATTGTCTGAAAGGAATAATACTATTGTATTTTTGTCTTCTCCAAGTTGTTTTATCTTTTGCAATACTTCTCCAATACTAGCATCCATTCTATCAATCATGGCAGCATAAATTGCCATGCGAGTATCCCATTTATCTTTTTCCTCAGGGCTTAATTTTTCCCAATCTGGCACATTTTCAAAACGATTGGATAATACCCATTTTTGGTCTATAATACCTTTTTCTTGTAATGCTTTATATCGTTTTTCACGAAGTTTGTCCCAGCCAGCCAGATACTTGCCTTTGTATTTTTCAATATCTTCGGGCAAAGCTTGAATTGGCCAATGAGGAGCATTATAGGTAAGATATAAAAAGAAAGGCTTTTTGTTTTTGCTTTGTTTGTCTAACGCATTGATAGCAAAATCAGTAATGGCTTGTGTAAGATATTTTGAAGTATCAGTACGAATGATTTCTTTGTTCCCTTCCAGAAAGGTAACAGTTCGCCCATCATTATACAGTGGTTGCGAGTTAAAATAACTACTCCCGTTATTTTGCAAGGTAAAAGACTCATCAAAGCCACGATTGACACCCCAAGCTGATGGTACTAAACCCACATGCCATTTCCCTGAAACTATGGTTGAATATCCTGCTTGCTTTAACGCTTGCCCGATAGTAATACAATGGTCATTCAGATAGCCTTGATAGGACGGAAAGCCTTTGTCTTGTACCATATCACCAATACCTGCTTGATGCGAATACAAGCCTGTTAGTAAAGAAGCCCTAGAAGGACAACACCGGCCAGCATTGTAAAATTGAGTGAGAATTAAACCATTTTTGGCAAGTCTATCTAAATTAGGCGTTTTGATTTCAGAACCAAAGGCTCCAATATCAGAAAAACCTAAATCGTCAGCTAGGATAATGACGATATTAGGTTGCTTTTTCTGGGCTAATAATAGCTGAGGAATCGAGCTAAAAAATAGTCCAATAAGTATAATTTTCTTTAGCATTTTTATTTTTCTACAGGTAATCCTTTTACGACCAAACTATCTAATGCCCCAATATTATAGCCAAAATTGTAGCCAAATGTTTGCAAGGTATCTGCTGCTTTGCCACTTCTATTACCAGAGCGACAATACAGATAAATCTTCTTTGATTTGTCTAACTGCTTGATTTCATCCGCAAATTTTTCAGAACGAATATTGATGTTTTGAGCATACTGTAGGTGCTTAGTGCTATATTCTTCGGGTGTTCTGACATCAACTAAATAGGCTTTCCCTGTTTTGATTTCTTTCAGAATTTTCTTGCTGAATTGTTCTGTAACAACCACTTTATTAGCAGTTTTTTGAGTGTACGCCTGATGTGTTGCCGTTTGTGCATTAACCACGATTACTGTTGTAACGAGGATGAATGTTAAAAGATATTTTTTCATATATTTTGTGGATTTTCTTTTGGGTTGATGACAATCAATGTTAAAAATTAGATAATTGAAAGCCATTTATTCCTTTTTTATGTTAATGATTTTACTAGCACTAAAGCCTATTCTATGAGCAACAGAATACCTTATACACAGAATTGTGAGTTAATGATTATTATTACAAGATTAATAATCACTAACTCACAATTGACTAATTCACAATTACTTACCACCCCCGCTCAATTGAAGTCTGAATCGTTCAGCAGCGTGTTGAACATCAATTAATGGATAAACATTATATTTAGTAGCTTCTGAATCAAAAAGGGCTTTCAATTCTTTTAGTTTCTCAGGATACTTTTTAGCAAGGTTTACTCTTTCATTGAAATCTTCTGTAAGGTTATACAATTCCCATTCATCTTTATCAGGATTGTTTTCGATAACAGGCAGTGCTTCACCTTTAAACCCAAAAGTTTCTAATGTATTTGGGTGATGTGCAGCACCTGCTTTCCAACCGTCCTTATAAATGGCTCTGTTGCCAAAAATAGTAAAGTATTGTTGCGTATGTTGCTCAGGAGCTTTGGCATTACCGAATGAATACACCAAACTTTTTCCATGAATTGGGTCTTGTTTGATGCCTTTGATTACTTCTGGTTGAGTAACGCCTGTGATTTCTTCAATCGTTGGAAGAATATCAGTTACGTGACCAAACTGAGTACGAATAGCACCTTTTTCTTTGATACCATTCGGGTAATGAACAATCAGAGGGTTGTGTGTTGCACCTTCAGCATTGGCATCACTTTTCCAGAATTTGAAAGGCGTATTCGTTGCCTGAGCCCAACCCAAAGGATAGTTTGCTAAACTCAATACATTAGGTGTTCCGATTTTGTCGTACTCGGTCAAGATATATTTTTTGTATTCTTCTCGTGTTGTTCCTTCTGCTCCAAAACGTAGATTTTTATTGGTTACACCATACTCAGTACCTTCTTTGCTACCTCCATTATCACCAATGATTACGAAGATTGCTGTATTATCTAATTGATTGGTTTCTTTCAAATGATTCACCAAACGACCCACTTCATAATCTGTATATTCCAAGAAACCTGCATATACTTCCATAAAACGAGCATACAAATGTTGTTCTTCGGTAGGTAAATCTTTCCAAGCCTTGATAAAATCGTTTCTGTCAGGTAAAACAGCATTCGCTGGAATTACGCCTAACTTTTTCTGATTGGCAAAGACTTGCTCTCTGAAAGCATCCCAGCCAGCATCAAATTTCCCTTTGTATTTATCAGACCAAACTTTATCTACCTGATGCGGAGCATGTGTAGCACCCGGAGCGAAGTATAAAAAGAATGGTTTATTAGGTGCAAGAGTTTTTTGCTTAGTAATATAACTAATGGCTTTGTCTGTCAATTGTGCTGTCAAGTGTCTGCCATCTGGTTTAATATGCAAGTTATCTTCCACTAAATCAGGCTTGTACTGGTCAGTAGCACCACCCAAAAAACCAAAGTTATGGTCGAATCCCTTGCCTGATGGCCAGCGGTCGAAAGGTCCTAAATCTGTACTTTCTTCATCTGGGGTCAAGTGCCATTTACCTAATTGATAGGTACTGTATCCGTTTTCACGAAGCACCTCTGCAATGGTTCCTTTAGTAGGTTTGATGTGTCCATCATAACCAGGATAATCAGCCGAAAGGTAAAAATGAGGGAAAAGCCCCATGCCCACTGAATGATGATTACGACCAGTCAATAAAGCAGAACGAGTAGGAGAACAAATACCTGTCGTATGAAAATTAGTATAACTAAGACCGCCCTTAGCTAATGCTTCAAAATTTGGCGTATTGATTACTCCTCCAAAAGCACTAGAAGCACCATAACCAACATCATCTAATATAATTACAACTACATTGGGTGAGCCCGCTTTGGCTTTTTTCAAATAGTCTATTTTATAAGGCGTTGAGGTGGTATGCGATTTAGTAATTTTCCCTTTCCATTCCTGCTCTGCTTGAGCAAAGACATTACTTGTCGAAGTAACCAATATTGTGCCTGCTAAAAGGGATAAATATTGATTCATTTTTGGTTTAATTTTTTGCATAATTTTATCAATGGGTTAATTGTATTGTTTATTCTGATTACTTACTTGATAACTATTGGTTGTTTTAAATTTATTTTGTTGTTTTTTCTTAAATAAATCTGGATTACTGATAACAGTAATGAGTAAGATGACAAGGGGAGGAATCAACCCTATGAATCTTGTTGAGAAAGAAGTGATAGTTGCTTTCATAAGGTTTAATTATATATATATTCTATCGATTTAGTATTATATTGTCAATTAAATTTTAATGTTGTTTATGGCTAAACAACATCTTTCCTCATAATTTTTATTACTGTTATCTAGCTTGGGATTAATGTTTCAACTCTTCCGAAATAAAGGTTTTTAAAACATTCGAAATTTCCAATAACAAAGCAGGAGAAGTATTGTTTTCATCATCTGTTTTTACATGGTGATAACGATGGGCATAAGCCAAGCTAACTAGATTTTTATACCCTTTTTCTTTGTATAAACCGCCTTCTCCACCCGCTTTTATCGTGGCTTTATTGGTCTCTGTTCCTTTACCTTTTCTTGCTTTTATAGTAGCAAAGGTTTTTTCAAAAGCATTTGCTACAGATTCGTCATAATAGATTCCTCTGTTAGCATCTACATCATCTGTCTGGATAAAAACACCATTTTCTTTCTTCCATCCTCGTACAGCAATGGCCGCTCCTAGGTGTATCCAAAGACGAGTTTCTTCGGGTTTAGGGGCTGCTTTCTCCGCAAATGTTAATGCTCCTAAATTATCTAACTCATGACCAGAATTTCCTGTAAAAACAAAAGTATAGTCAGCAAATTGCGAACGGTTTTTACTTACCCATTCCGCTAAGCTTAACCATGTCGCCAAACCCGGCCCACGTTCACCCCCACAAGTATACCAGCCACTGATAGGTGTTGAAATCACTACATATTGCTTTCCATTGCCAATTTTTCCAACAATATTTCTGGCTTGTATCGCTTTGCTATAGTCTTTTATCGTAACGGACACTTCTGTCCCCGACTTTATTGCATTATTAAAAACAGTTGAATCTTTGGAGGCTACTTGCCATACAGGTATGCTCCAAGGTTTAGTATCTTTTCGTGTATTATGGGCTATAATTTCACCAGTATTGCTTGGAGTGATGGCCACAATACCCTTAGCACCTGCTTGAATGAATTTTTCAAGGTGTTTTTCGATGGCTTCACTCAATGCACCCCCTGACACAGGAAGGGTAGTCAGTACTAATTTTCCTTTCAGCTTGCTGATATCGGTTGTTCTATCACCATCAATTAATATTCCTTTTTGTGATTGATTAACTTTTGGATCAACGGGCCAAAGAGGTAATGCGTCTAAATTTTTATTATCAGCGATAATATTACCTCCCTCAAAAAAAAATTGATTCACTGGAAAATTAACAAATTCAGTGCGGAAGCCTATTTTGTCTAATGCTGTTTTTAACCATTGTGAAGTAGCAAAATCAACCTTTGTACCAGTGCGATGTTCGCCCAAAGCAACAAATTTTTTGACTGTAGCAAACAAGGCATCCTCTTCTTTATCTTGTGCAGAAGCAACACTTATTACGCTTAAGAAGAGTATGGTACTTAAAATTTTGTTCATATTTTTGGTATTTATGTTTCAAGCAATACGCTACAGACTAAGCGTATAATTGCTTATCGTTTACTACTTAAAGCACAATTTTTCTAATTGCTGGCTTTACCCAATTGCCCGTTTTTAAATATTCATCTGTTGCCCAATAGATTCTCACAGACAAATTGAAGTCTTCTTTGGGAGCAGGTAGCCAATTGTTTTCTTTATCCGTACTAGGGCTATCATGTTGAATATAGATATCCAATGAACCATCAGCATTATATTTAAGGTTACTTCTGTCGCCAATGGCATATCTTCTAATAGCATTCTCGGTAAGATAACCTGCTTTATCATAAAGCGTGATTGACCAAAAGGCTTTGGCTGGAGGCGTTTTATTAGGTTCAAAATGAATGACATACTGATTTTCACCATTGAGTGGTTTGTGTTCAGCATCCTCTCGATAACCTTGGTAAACCGCATCTTCTGGCCCTAATGCTCCTAAACCAAAATAAGCTACTGCTGCTCTTTTTTGATAATTGGTGCCATAATGCCCAATCGTTACATCAGGTTTGTTTTCGTTGTTATTCGTAAGAATTGTTCTTGCTTTTTCTAAGGTGTTTATTACTTCTGTAGGTAAATTTTGTAAAGCAGTTTGAGTTGTTTGATCAAAGGGATTTATTGAGAATTTTTGCCCAGCTTTAATGCCAATTTTGGCAAATCTGTCTACTACTTTTTTGTCTGCTTCTAAAGCAGGATTTTTTACTAAAAGCTCATTTAAATAAGTGAAATATTCTTCAGTAGTTAGTTTTTTGAGGGCTTCTACTACATTTCGTTTTGCTTTTAATACTTGGATAGCTTCCGAAGATTCTACCGAATACGTAATTTTGGATGATGTCGTAACCTCATTTTTGTCTAATTGACTTAATGGTCTCAATTTCAAACCATCTTGAATTTTACTGACAAAGTTTTTTCCGTCTTCTGGACTATTCACTTGTATTCTACTAATAATCCAGACTACATCTGTAGGGGATTTTACTTCTTCAAAACCTGTTGGTAATACACCTTTCCATTTTGGTCCTGTTATAATATATCGTTGAGCTTTTGTACCAGTAGTTCTTTTTCCAAATGAAGCAAAAACGTTTGTCCACGCATCCATTAGCGGTACAACTGCATAGCGATCTTGTGTATCAGGAATCTCTAGAATAATCGGTTCTGTTCCTAAATCCAGAAAAGCTGAAGAATAAAAAGTATCATTATTAGGACGAACAACGGCTTTGAAAGTATGGTCAGGAAAAGCCCTGCTATGGTGAAATTGATTAGAAGGTCTGCTACCTACAATTCTTGTTAAATCTGTCAGGACTAAAGGCAAACCATAAATATATGCTTCTTTAGCAATCGCCAACGTTTCTGTATCAGTGCTATTAACTGTCTGAGCTTTCAACAAAGGGATTGATGAAAGAATAAGTGATGCAGTTAAAAATTGTCTTCTATTGATATTTTCCATTTTAGTTAGTGAATATTTTTAGCCAATAAATGATTAGCTGGCAAACAGCATTTACCAGCTAATCATCTATCTTGTTTACTTTAAATCAATCGTTACATGGTTGATTTTACCTGCATAACTAAAAGGCACACTGTACTTTTCTGTTACGGCAGTAATTTGGTCTTTTCCCACTTCGATACTTTCATAGAAGCCAACTGCAGGTAAAGTTCTTGTGATTTTTATTTCACCTACTTTTTTATCGTTGATATACAAAATAGCTGTTGCAGGAGCGTTATTAATATTTTCAGCACCTTGGTAATTGAAGTCTACTTTCAAGATGTTTTTTCCTGCTTTGATAGGCTCGCTTGAAGTAGCATAAACCTTTTCTTCGCCATTGTTATAAGTAAACCACAATTGATTTTTCTGAACATATAAACTCAATCCACCTGCTCTTCCACCAATCGCTAATAACACACCATCAGCACCTTTTTCTGGTACCACTACATCAGCACTAATGCTTAAAGAACGACCGCCCAATTTTGGAGCAGACCCTTCAAACAACTGTGAAGTTTGCGGATATAAAACCAATTGTTTGCGGTTGTCGAAAATGGTTGGCGAAGGAGCAGGTACTGAACCTGTACCATCTTTCAATGGATACACATTGTATTTCCAAGCCTGAGCATCAAATAATTCTTTGAGTTCCTGTAGTTTCTCTGGATGTTTGGTTGCTAAATCATTACGCTCATTGAAATCTTCATTTAGGTTATATAATTCCCATACATCTTTATCGAATGGCTGTTTTTTTACGTGCAAAGTACCTGCTTTCCATCCATCTTTATAAATCGAACGAGAACCCATGATTTCATAATGCTGTACGGTATGGCGTGAAGGCAAATTTGGATTATTAATGCTAAAAGCCAAGCTTGTTCCTTCAATCGGTTCTTGGGGATAACCATTAATTACTGTCGGTACTTTTGCCCCAGTCAATTCAATCGTTGTTGGTAAAATATCAATCAAGTGCGTATATTGATTACGAATACCGCCTTTGTCTTTAATACCTTTTGGCCAGAAAAGAATCAAAGGATTATGCGTTCCGCCCTCTGAATTGGCATCTTGTTTCCAATGTTTGAAAGGCGTATTAGTAGCCTGAGCCCAACCCAAAGGATAATTTGGACTTGAATATTCTGTACCGATTTGGTCAACTAAAGCAAGGTTTTTCTTCAAACGTTGTTCTGGTGTCAAATCTGGATCATAATTACGATGCGCTCTTCCTTCAAAAGTCCCTTCTTTACTTGCTCCGTTATCACCTACCGAAACAATCACGAGCGTATTATCTAACTGGCCGCTTTCTTTCAAGAAATTAAGTACTCTCCCAATTTCAAAGTCGATATGCGTTAAGAAACCTGCGTATACTTCAAAAAATTTGGCATACACTTTCTTTTCATCAGGGGATAATGAGTTCCATGCTTTTAAACCCGGTCCACGTTCTGGCAAAACGGCATCTTTAGGAATTACGCCCAAACGCTTTTGATTTTCGATAACGATTTCTCGGTATCTATCCCAACCAAAATCAAATTTCCCTTTGTATTGGTCACTCCAATATTTATCCACTTGGTGTGGTTCATGACCAGCCCCTGGGGTAAAATATAAGAAGAATGGTTTTTCAGGAGCAAGTGATTTTTGTTCAGCAATTAGGTTAATGGCTTTATCTGCCATTTGAGTACTAAATAATTTGCCTTTTTCTGGGACTATCTTCTTGGTATCTTCCCAAACTACTGGATAATATTGGTCGGTTGAACCCCCTAAAAATCCATAATAATGGTCGAATCCTCTACCCGTTGGCCAACGATTGAAAGGTCCAATTGGTGTAGATTCTTTTGCTGGTGTCAAGTGCCATTTACCAACTGCATACGTATTATAACCGTTTTCACGTAAGATTTCGGCAATAGTAGCTTTTTCAAAAGGCATAAAGCCATCATACCCTGGGGTTCCACCACCAGTTTGAGGGAATAAACCCATGTGAACCGAATGTGAATTACGCCCCGTCAGTAAAGCAGCACGAGTGGGCGAACAAATAGCAGTTGTATGAAAATTGGTATAACGCAAACCATTAGCCGCTAGACTATCCAATGTAGGCGTTTTGATTAAACCTCCATAAGTACTTACTGCACCAAAACCTACATCATCAAGCAAAATCCAGACTACATTAGGAGCATTTTTAGGCGCTTGAGGCGAATGTTCTGTCCAAACTTCTTTCGTTTCTTGGAACGTTTTACCTAATTTTCCTTGGAAAGGGAGGGTTGGGTCGTGTTGTGCAAAAACACTTGAACTGGCTAATACACCACTTAATGCTAAGGATGTTGTCAGTTTAGAAAATAGTTTTACTTTTTTTTGAATAATCATCATGCTTTTCAGTATTAATATTTTATCTATCGATTTTGTATATTAATTGATAAAGTTTAAAGAGGATTTGACAACAAAGCCTTCCTATATGATATTGCGTAACATATGAATTGTTACTTCTTCAATTCAGGATGACGCTGAAAATATTTTTTAATGTGGGCATCATCAGCTACTAATCTTTGCGGAAGCGTTTGAGGGGTTTGACCTATACTTTTTACCTTTTTGTCTAAAGCTGCTAATAACTCAGCTACTTTTTCAGGTTTGCTTTGGTATAGGTTGTTAGTTTCGCTCACATCTTCTTTTAAATTGAATAAAAAAGGTTCAGTGGCAGGTACTTCTTTGCCATTTAGGTAGTTTTTAGAAGCTGTTTGTGCTAATCTTATTTTCCAATCTCCTTTTCTGAAAGCTTCTATTTTTCCGTTTGAATAGTAGATAAATTCGTCGCCTTTTCTTTTTCCATTGGCTGTCAAAATTTGGCTAACATCTTCACCATCAATCGGATTAGGTAAAGTAGTTTGATAGCCTGCTAATTTCAAGATGGTAGGGAAAATATCTAAATGCAAGGCTAAGTCTTCATAAACACTTCCAGCTTTGATTTTAGCAGGCCATTGAAAAACAGTTGGCACTCGCTGTCCACCTTCAAAAGTAGTTCCTTTGCCATTCCTTAAATTTCCAGCTGAACCGCCTTCAATGTCAAAGATTGTCCAAGGACCATTGTCGCTCGTAAAAATCACTAAAGTGTTTTCTTCGATGCCATTCTTTTTCAAGGCTTCTATCACTTGTCCAACACTCCAATCCAACTCTTCAATCACGTCACCATATAGCCCTCTTTGAGATTTCCCTTCAAATGCTGGCGAGGCGTATAAAGGTAAATGTGGCATAGTATGCGGTAAATAGAGAAAGAAGGGTTCTTTTTTGTGTTTTTCAATGAAGCTTATCGCTTCATCAGTATACGTTTTGGTAGTAAAATGTTGGTCAATATTGTATTGAACTACATCATTGTCACGCAAGTAAGCAGTTCCTTGCATATCGTTGCTATAAGGAATGCCAAAGTATTCATCAAAGCCATTCTGTAGCGGTAAAAATTGGCGATGATGTCCTAAATGCCACTTCCCCACAATTCCTGTTGAATAACCTTTGGTTTTTAGTGCTTCGGCAATGGTTAATTCTTCTTTAGGAATACCATTAAAACTCTCTGGAAAAAACACGCCATCAATTCCTTGGCGACGAGGATAACGACCTGTTAATAAACCAAATCGAGATGGACTACATACGGGTGAAGTTGAATAGAAAGACGTAAATTTCAAGCCATTCGTGGCTAGTTTATCAATATTGGGCGTGCGTATATCTTTTGCTCCAAATGTACCAATATCTCCATACCCCAAATCGTCGGCCATGATGATAACAAAATTTGGTTTTTTGCTAGGAGCATTTTGAGCCATTAAAACCGAAGTGGATAATATGCTGAGCGAAAAAGCAAGGATATTTTTAATTGAAAATCTCATGATAACTTTTAAGTAGGAATTATTCAGCGAAACTTGAACGTAATTTTACGCCCCATTTCCCATTTTCTTTAGTGACAACATACAAAGATTCGTATGTTTGAATCAATGAACCATCCGCACGATAGCGGGAGAATTGTGTATCAACATGCACTTTGTCATCGGATGCCTGAATGATATTTCTATGGTTCCATTTGCTATGATGCCAGCCCGTTTTGCCAAGTTGTATAAATACCGTTGAATCTAAAATACCTGCTTTTTCTAATACCGACATTTTGCCACTTGCTAAACGATAGTGTGGAAAATGATAAGTAGCCTGCCAAGCCTTTGCATCTTTAGCGTTGAAGGTATTCATATAGTCGTCTAATACTTTAAATACCTCTTTTTTTACGTCAGGATTACTTTCGTGTGTGCCTTTTCCATCAAAATTTTTCTTGACAAATGAGAAAAGTGTTACAGAGAACAGTAAACCAATAATGATATTCTTTTGCATAAATAAATGAAATCAAAAGTTTTTAAGGATGAGTCAGCAATTTGTGAGTTATGGAAGAATAATTGTTTTATTCTTCCACAACTCACTCAATATTAATTATTTCCAAAGCGTATTTTGCTCTAACTTTGGATTGTTGTCAATCTCTGACTGTGGGATTGGAAACAAACGATGCTTGTCTGCCGCATTTGTTTTACCTACTTTATGTAAGTTGGTTACGAAAGTACTTTTCCCTGAACCATCTTTTTGGCGAATCAAATCGAACCAACGTTGGTATTCGAACACTAATTCTAAACGACGGTCAAGGTATAAGGCTTCGCGGAATTGGTCTTTTGTCAATCCTTCTGCTAAGTTGGGTAAGCCTGCTCTGTTTCTTACTTTATTCAAAGACTTATATGCTTTTGTCGTCGGACCGTTCAATTCATTTTCAGCTTCTGCATGAATCAATAATAGTTCAGCATAACGTATAATGGCTACGTTGGCAGCAGATTCATTGGTTGGTGATAACGAGTTCGGGTCCCAAGTTTTGTTAAAGAATGGAGTCGAGTCATTCGGTACGGCAGTGTTGACAATTGGCAAAGCGTATTTTCTACCATTTGTGGGACTAGTAAAATTCGTTACAAAAGTTACTCGCTTTCTTTTGTCAGTAGGTTGGTAAAGTTTATAAACACTAAAGAATTTATCAGTGCCAACAGTATAAAAACGAACCATGTCTGCATAAGCTCCTGTTAAGCCTGGAATAGCAGTCAAAATCGAACGTGGATTTTGGTTATTTCCTTGACCTAATGAATTTGATTTAAATTGTGCAGAGAAAATATGCTCTTTGCCGTTTTTAGAAGCAGGCAAAAAAGCATCCGCATAATTGGTGAATAAATCATATCCATAAGCACCCGTACCACCGTCAGCAGGAGATAATGCTTCTTCTGCTTTTTTAACAGCATCTTGATAGTGTTGGGTTAAATTAACCGGTAAAGACGCCTTTGTTAAATATACTTTTGCTAATAAAGACTTAGCAGCGCCAGAAGTCACTCTTCCAACATCAGGTGATGAATATGAATTTGGTAGAGCCGCCGCCGCTTCTGTTAAATCTTTTTCAATTTGTTGATATACCTCCGTTGTAGGCGATTTGGCAATGGCATAATCCCCTGCGTTAACATACTTTTGATAGCTAGTAATCAAAGGAACATCGCCATATAAACGAACTAAATTAAAATAATATAAAGCTCTTAGGAATTTGGTTTCTCCTAATAATCTAGCTTTCAGCGTAGCATCAAATTCAATCGACGGAATTTTTTCAAGCGCTACATTAGCTTTTTTGATAGCAGCGTAGTGTTGTTGCCATAATTCATATACACGAAGATTAGAAGATGAATGGGCCAATACGGCTAGCGAGCGCACATCCGCATTGGTTGCACCTGGTCCTGGGTCTTCATCATCGCCTGCAAAATTCATCCCCGTATTAAACAAGGTATTATAAGGCGTTTGAATACTACTTCCTCCTGAATTTAATGAAAAGTAAACTGCGTTTACAGCATTAATGGCATCAGTTTGTGTTTTATAAAATTGTTCCTCTGAAATAATTGACTCGGGATTTTCTTTTAAAAATGATTCGCAAGAGCTAGCCGTAAATCCTATGCTGGCAAGTGCTATATATTTGAATAATTTCATGATGATCTAATTTAAAATGATAAAATGGCTTTCGGATTTCAGTTATCGGCTTTCGGCTAATAGATAAATATGTTATAGTTTAATCCGAAAGCCGACACCTGATAGCTGAAAGCTAGAATGATAATGACACCCCAACTTGATAAGACTTATTGTTTGGATATACACCCGAGTCAATACCTTTGTTAATCAATGATTGCCCGTTCAAACTTACTTCTGGGTCATAGCCAGTATATTTTGTCCAAGTAGCGGCATTTTGTGCTGAGATATATACTCTTAAGCTTTTGATGTTCGCTTTCTTTACGATTTTAGCAGGAATAGTATAACCCAAGGAAACGTTTTTCAGACGATAGTAAGTAGCATCTTCAATGAAACGATCTGAAATCGTAATAGCAGGATCTTGATAAGCCGCTTTTACATCAGTATTTGTATTTGTTGGCGTCCATCTGTTTAATAATTCAGTTGAACTGTTTACATATCCCGTTCCTAATTCAAGGTTGGCTCTATTGGCGTTATAGATTTTACCACCTACTGAAGCTTGGAAGAAAATCGCTAAGTCAAATCCTTTATAGTTGAAAGTATTCGTCAAACCTGCCGTAAATGCTGGTTGATTTGAAATAATAACCCTGTCAGCAGCTTGTGTAATTACACCATCGCCATTGATGTCCTTATATTTCTGCCCCCCTGGACTTTTGTTAGCTTGTGGAGTAAGCGCAGCATCTCCAGATTGAATAATACCATCTGTTTGATACACAATGAATGAACCCAAAGGATAACCTACTTTTGCAATAGATGGAGAAGAAATAGAAGGAATGATTTGATCTACACCGTCGCCAAGATTTAAGATTTTATTGCTGTTGTTAGAATATACCACCGTAGTATTCCATTTCAAATCGCTATCAATATTGTGTGAATTGATGTATAGCTCAAATCCTTGGTTGGCTACAGCTCCGATGTTTTGATAAATCACAGAAGCTTGTCCGTTATAGAAATCAGATAAACCAGAAGTACCTGGTACTGTTCTTGTCAACAACAAATCGGTTGTTTTTTTGTAATAATAATCTGCCACAAGCGAAATACGATTATTGAAAAGACCAACATCAATACCACCATCAATTTGGAAGGTTTTTTCCCAACCTAAATTAGGATTAGGTACTGTGTTTGGTGCATAACCCGAAACGGTTGTATTAGAGAAATTGTATCTAAAATAGCTTAACTGAGACAATGATTGGTATGAAGGAATATTCTGGTTACCCGTTGATCCTGCACTCAATCTCACTTTAAAGCTACTTACATTTTTAACGTTTTGGAAGAATTTTTCATTGCTCACATTCCATCCAAAGGCTGCAGAAGGGAAATAACCCCATTTATTGCCATCCCCAAATCTTGAAGAACCATCCGCACGAAGTGTCAGCGTTACTAAATATTTATCATCATGCACATAGTTTACTCTTCCTAAATAAGACGCTAATGCCCATTCACTAGCAAATGAACTTGGCGTTCTAGTAGTAATCCCTGTGCCTAAGTTATTATATGAGAAAGCATCTGTAGCAAAACCCGCGGCCTCAGCTACTGCTCCTTTTGATTTTGACTGTTGTGCCGTAAAACCTACTACAGCATTAATTTTATTTTTAGCGTCAATCTCTTTATCGTAGCTTAATGTATTCTCATTCAGCCAGTTGCTAGTGAAAGCAGTACCCACGATAGCATCACCAGAAAGGGCTAAACCTTCTGCTGTACTGCTTGGTAAATAACGATTTTGTTTGTTATCAACAATATCAATACCAAATAATACTTTTGCTTTTAAACCATCAGCAAGCGTATATTCACCTGCTACGTTTCCTAAAATACGATTGGTAATCGTTTCGTTTAACTGATTGTATAAAGAGTTAATCGGGTTTTGTAAGCCTGACTCAAACGGGCTGTTTACCACAAAAGTACCATCATCTTTATAAACAGGCAATGACGGAGGAGTAAGTAGTAAATTAGCTACAATAGCCGCTGGTGCTACTTGTGATTTAGTATTACTTACTGATAAGCTCGACGTGATTTTAAAACGTTTGCTATAGTCATGGTCTAAGCCAAATCTACCAGAGTAGCGGATGAAGTCAGTATTTTGAAGTACACCGTCTTGTTTAAAGTAGTTTCCTGAAATCGATAATCTTGTTTTATCTGACCCAGAAAGAATTGATAAACTATGACTTTGGATAGCAGCTTTTCTGAAAGCGGCTGCTTGCCAGTCTGTTCCAACACCCGAAGTATCTAAAGAATAACCTGTAACTGATGGTAAAGAAGTAGTCTTACCTGAGTTTTTAGCAGCATCTTTTCTAAGTGACCACCAATCTCTTGCATTCAAAACAGGTAATGTTCTGATTACTTCTTGAACACCATAATAAGCATCATAGTTAATAGAAGATTTCCCTTTTGAGCCATTTTTAGTAGTTACAATCACAACTCCATTAGCACCACGTGAACCATAAATGGCAGTAGCAGAGGCATCTTTTAATACATCAATCGATTCTATATCAGCAGTATTAATCGATGACAATGGGTTGATTTTTGAACCATTGGTTACACCTGCATCATTCAATGAATAATCATTGTTGATAGGGAAACCATCGATTACGTATAGTGGGTCGCTACCAGCCGTAATAGAGTTATTACCACGGATTTGAACACTAACCCCACCACCTGGCTGTCCTGAGGTTTGAGTAACAATTGCACCAGCAACAGAACCTTGTAAAAGACGTTCTACAGAAGCCACTGGCTGAGATTTTATTTCTAAGGGTACTGACGCAATTGAACCTGTAATATCACTTCTTTTCTGAGTACCGTATCCAACTACTATTACCTCATCAAGGCGTTGTCCTTTTGATTCTATCAAAGAAATGTTAAGGTTTTCAAATTCAATAATTTCTATTTCTTTTTTCTTATATCCTACAAACGTAGCAATAACAGTAAAAGGAGGTTTTTGAGAGGTTTTGAGGATAAATTTACCATTGACATCTGTGGTTACCCCTATTGAGGTTCCCTTTATGGCTATTGCAGCTCCTATGATTGGTTCTTTCGTTCTGGAATCAATAATTTTTCCTGTCAATTGTTGAGATTGAGCCTTCATCGAAATGAAAGCTAACGTCAACATAAAAATTAATCTTAGTAATTTGTTTTTCATTTTTATTCTATGGATTATATATACTATTAAAGGGTTTCATTTATACAAAATGAAGACTGGGGGTAACAGTAAGGGTTATTTGATTTTAATAAAATTTAATCATCGGATATAGCAATTACTACCTATCCGATGATTTAAGAAAATACTACAAGGCTTGTGCCAGAGCAGTATCCAAAACACCTTTCAATTCAGCAATTCCACTTTTTTCAAAAGTCACTTTCCCTTGTTTATACAGAATCAGATAAGGAAATGAAGTAACCTTCTTCAAGGATGCAATTAATTGTGGGCTTTCTTCTAGCTCTATTTCCACAATTTTCAATGCATCACCATGCTCTTTTCTTAAGGTTTCCAATACTGGCTTTACCTTTTTACATGACCCACAATATCTTGACCCAACATCTACTAAAACAAGTTTGTTAGAGGCTAAAATATTGTTGAAATCATTGATAGTTAATCCTTTTTTAGCAGTTGTAAAAACAGTTTTACCTTGTCCTACCCATGCACCAATGCCACCATCCAATACGTACACTTCTTTGAAACCTTTATTGGCTAAATCTTTCGCAAATACTACACTTCTGCCATTAGCGATTGAATAAACAAACACTGGCTGGCTAGGGTTAAGCTTTTCAATAAAAGATGCATCTTGAGGAACTAGATTCGTTGCGCCATTGATGTGGTTTTGATTAAACTCTTCTGCACTTCTGGCATCAATAATCTGTGGCTTTGTTTGTTGCTGAATTTTTGAAGCAAAAACATCTGCTGAAACTAAGTTTTTTGTCTCTGTATCGCTTTTCTGTGCCAATACAGTAGTACTCAGTACTAGTGATAGTACGATAAATTTTAAGGTCTTAATCATTTTTATGGATTTATGATTTGAATAATGATTATCAATTAAGCGTATTCCAATGCTACTGGTACTGGTGTTGGTTCTTCGTCTGCCACTTCAGGTCCATTAGCTGATAATTCACTTCCTTCTTTTTTAGATTTTAAAATTGGCCACAATAACTGTGCATACCATTCTTCACTTTGATAGTTTTTAATACCATAAGCTGCTGGATATTGTCGGGTAATGAGTGCCGTACCGAAAATAATATCCCATAAAAAGAACATATTCCCGAAGTTTCCTTTGTAATGACCAACACCATCATCTGTAGAATCTGCATGGTGTGCATGATGAGTAGCAGGTGTTGAAATAGTACGTTCTAATAACCATGCTACAGAATGTAACCATCTGTTATCATAAAATGGCTTATCCCATTTAATACTTGAGTGAGCCAATTTCGTAATCAACGATTTCAGCCCTTTTACGAATAAGGCTGGATATCCCAAGCCTAAGTAAACCAAAACGGTAGTTACATAAGACTGAGAAAAGAAAATCGTGTAAATAATATTTTGTCTCGAAGCCATCGCCATACCCATGTATGGGGCAGAATGATGGGTACGATGAAAACGCCACATAAAGGGTACTTGGTGGTGTAAACGGTGATACCAATATTGTGTTAAATCATCATAAATGGCAATAATTAACGCGCCGAAAACGAAGGGAATCCAAGTGAATTCGTTTTTAGCATGAGGTAAAACAAATGGCAATATTTTCAAACCAAAATATGCGACCACTGGACCAACTACTAATTTGGGTAATGTATAGCAAGCAATGTCTAATAGTTTTTCGTTATTATTCCATTTTTTGCCATATAAGCCCAATGAGAATTCTGCAAAGCCTAAAATAAATGTTAGTGCTGTAAGTCCCCAACCGTTAAGGTTTTTAAAAATTGCTTCGATAAAATGTACCATATTATTTGTTATTTTTAAGGTAAATGTTTAGTCATATTAATATATAGATTTAATAGATTAAAAGGCGAGAATATTTACTTATTACAAGAAATCTGGAACGAACCAAAATATTTTCAATGATTAAATATTATTTATATCTTTTGTCTAGCGTCTTGCATCTCATGTCTTCATATCTCTATCTATTCCTTGGCACTTGCCGAAGTACTTGTTGTATTTTTTACTTTATTAAGCCAAGGTCTTTCACCTTTATAATAAAACCATCCCCAAAGTAAAATAATAGGGAGAGCATAAATAAATAGACTAACTAATGAGTCTCGAAAAATTTTACGAGCAAGACTTTTTTCTAAGGTCATTTTGAGTGATTTTAGGAAATGGCTGATTAATTTAATAAATGTTCTACCAATAGAATACCTCCTGTTAGGATAGTCACTGGAATTAAGAATACAAGGATACTAATAAGCACTTTTTTCCCAATAGTGCTAAAATCTTGAAGAGTCATCATCTGAGTATAAGTTAGGTTCAACTGCATCAGCCTATTTTAGGCTGATGTAGCAATATGAAAAGAAGTAAGACAACGAAAAGGCTAGTTTTTGCTTTTAAATGAATTGTTTGATTCTACAAAAGCACTTTTATTATCATTTGTATCATTCAAGCCTACAAAGCCTAATTCTTTGACGTAAGCTTGTCCTTCATGTTTTGTCCAGTTCACAAAACGCTTCAATTCTTCATTTTCAGCATTTTTATGCGTGATAAAATAGACGTTTTCTGTAGGAATAGCTTTGCTGGTAGGGTTTTTTTCAAGGAAAGAAATAAGCAAATCTAAGTTGCCATAAATTTGTTCTTCTTTATCTAATTTTCCATTGTTGTTTAAATCAATCGGGAAGATAGTAAAGTCTTTTAAAGGCTGTCTTGTTTGTAAATCATACAAGTAACCTAGGTTATTATACGTAATGCCTAGTGGGTCACGTTTAATAGCTTCTAATAGATTTTTGTCATCACCCGTAATTCCTTTTCCTACAATGTTTTCAGCATCGTCTCCTAAATAACTAGCGAAAGAAATTGAAGAGCAAACTTTGCTAGCACGCGTATATACTTGATATTTCGGAGCGTCTTTGTCTTGTTCAAGTGCATCTTCAGGGTCTTCTAAGAAGTATTTTTTCAATTCTTCTTTCTTAACACCTTTCTTTGCTAAGTTCTGAGCTAAAGGAGTCTTTTCATTACCAACGGGTAATAAGGCAAATCTGCTTACGGGAGTAATTTCTTTGTCATCACCAAAGGCAGTTGGTTCAGCATGATATGCGATGATCTGAATGGTAACAGATTCACCAACATTTTTTGCTAATTGTACATCCGCTTTAGGATATATCTTTTTATACTCAGTAATCCATTTTTCGATAAGGGGATAGGTAAAGCGTGTTCCGCCTAAACTTACTTTATTATCTTGGGCTTGGCTCGCAAGCGTACCTAATAAAAGGAAAAGTCCTGTTAGTTTTGCTTTCATTTTTTTTGATCTGTTTACGTTACATGTAAATAATTGTAAGGAATAAGCATACGAATACTAATTGCTCTGAACACAAAGCATATAAAATATCATATATCTTATTTAAGAAAATAATTTGAGGTTTCGGCTATCAACAACAGCAACAGCAAGAAAAGGAAGCAAGAGATTGAACCACCTTGAGTGTGAAGTCGTGACCATTATTTTTTGAGCATTCCATGTGATTAACGCTTAATTAAAAGTTACGGTAAATTAGGCAATCATGCATTGTTGGTGGCTAACAAGATAATTGCGATGAAATTATAAGTCTATAATTTCGATAGACAAAGATGGTTTAATGTTTTTAAAAAACCAAATATTTTTGGAAAAATATTCGGTCTAAAAATATTAATTTACTGATAATCAATACAATGGAAAAACAATATTCAAAAAGTACAAATATTGTTTCCAATATTACAATGATTATTAGTTTTTATCTTTTACACATCTAAATCCTAAGTTATTACTAGCACTGCTCGTTTCTCCTTTTCCTCTACTTCCTGCTATATAGCGTATGCAATACTGATCACTGCATAGGAATGAGCCACCTCTTTGCACGTGCTTTACTACGTTGGGTTCTTCAGGGTCATAGCTTGAACTTGGCCCTTTAGGATTTACTTTCGGGCTATTCTTGTAATAATCTGGTCTGTACAAATCACTACACCATTCCCAAACGTTTCCATCCATGTCATATAATCCATAAGGATTCTTTGGGAAAGACTTTACGGGTGCTACATCATTATAACCATCTTCCAACGTATTTCCACTCGGAAAATTCCCTTGAAAAATATTAGCAATCCATTTATTATTAGGCTTTAGTACATTTCCCCAATAATATTTACTAGCTGTTTTTCCCCCTCTTGCAGCAAATTCCCATTCAGCTTCAGTAGGCAATCGCTTACCTGCCCATTTGGCATAAGCTAGCGCATCTTCATAACAAACCTGTACAACTGGTTCATTTTCATGTCCTTTTATAGTACTCGAAGGACCTTTAGGATGTTGCCAGTTAGCACCAGCCACATAATCCCACCATTGAAGGTGATTATCCAATCCTACATTTTCAGTAGGAGGAGTAAAGACGGCTGAGCCTGCTACCAATTTATCAATCGGTACTCCTGGATAATCTGCTGGGTCTAAAGGACGTTCCGCTACTGTTTTATAGCCAGTAGCTTTTATAAATTTTGCAAATTCAGCATTGGTTACCTCATGCTCGTCCATCAAAAAACTTTTTATAGTTACCCCATGTTTAGGTTGCGCATCTGGATATTCATCAGTACCCATCGTAAAT
The DNA here is from genome assembly GCF_058802005.1 of Arcicella sp. GW822-FHT02H01. NCBI lineage: Bacteria > Pseudomonadati > Bacteroidota > Cytophagia > Cytophagales > Flectobacillaceae > Arcicella > Arcicella sp. GW822-FHT02H01. Next base: position 230,664 of record NZ_JBXANT010000002.1, read on the forward strand.
GTCCCTCCTGCAATTTCTACCATATTTTGGTAGCTTAATGCCTTGCCTGCCGTAACATTGGTTTTATCAGAAGCAAACTTATTTTTAACAAAAGTTGGACTTTTTACTTTGCAAACGACAATTTTATCTCCAGCAGCAGGTTTTTGTTGAACAGTTTGGGCATTGCCTTGGAGCATTAACCAAGCAAAACCACTCACTCCTAAAGCGGTATAAATTATTTTTCTCATATTGAATAGTAGCTTTTTAGCATTGAGTATTAAGCTTTGAGATTACTTTACAAAAGTACTTTTAAATTTCACACTCAAAACTTACCGCTTGATTTATTATTTGTTTTTTCTAACTGGTAAAAGCGGAGCACTTGGTTTAATAGTATCATAATCCACTACGCCATTTGCGGCAGCCCATTTGAAATAGTCATTAGAAAGCGCATCTACTATCAATGGATTTTTGGCTGCTACATTCTGCGTTTCGCCTCTGTCTTTATCTAAATCAAACAATTGCCATTGATAAGAAGGATAGATAGAAACTAATTTCCATTTGCCTTTTCTTACGGCTCTGTTGCCTGCTCTTTCCCAGAAAATACCTTCTTCACGTTGTATTTCCTTGTTGTCAAAAAGCAGCCCTGTCAAGCTTTTACCCGGTAATTGATTGGTTTTTACCCCATTAAATGTTTCAGGATATTTAGCTTCTGCCAATTCGTAAAAAGTAGGTGCTAAGTCAATTAAGTGTGCTGTGCCTTTGCTGATAGTACCCGATTTTATTTTCTTTGGAAACCATGCGATAAATGGAGAACTGATACCTCCTTCGAAAGCAAAAGATTTAAATGCACGAAAAGGTGAATTTGACAAGAATGACCAGTTTTTACCTTGCGATTCAAATGAGCCAGAAGTCCCTACAGGACCAGCATTTTTGCCTACTTTATTGCCCAAATGTGCTACATCTTCCGCAGGAGCACCATTATCAGAAATAAAAACAATTAAAGTGTTTTCATCTTGTTTAAGTGCCTTCAGACTTGCGATTAACTTCCCGATGCCTTGGTCAACTCTATCCAACATGGCAGCGTACACTTCCATTTTGGCTTTCCAAAGTTCTTTTTCATCATACGTTAAATTATCCCATTCAGGAATTTCTACATCTTTTTCTGCAATGGTTTGTTTTTCATCTAGAATCCCTAATGATTTTAATTTAGCTAAACGTTTTTTTCTGAGAGCATCCCAACCCAAATCGTATTTGCCTTTATACTTAGCAATGTCTTCTGGCAAAGCTTGTAATGGCCAATGTGGTGCCGTATAAGCTAAGTACAAAAAGAATGGCTTTTCTTGATTAGCTGGCTCGCTAATGAATTTTATAGCATGATTCGTTACTTCATCCGTGAAATAATATGAGTTTGGTTTTGGATGAATCTGTTGATTATTTTCAATCAAGCTTACAGGGTATGGACGCCCAAGTGGAATATCTTCTGCATCAAAATAATTGGCGCCACCCCCTAAAATACCATAAAACTGATCAAAGCCTCTTTGGGTAGGCCATACTGATTTGTCTTTACCAACGTGCCATTTGCCAGAAAGATAAGTATTATAGCCCGCTGTTTTAAGTACCTCTCCGAAAGTCAATGATTCTTTGTTTAAAAAACCTTGGTAAGGAGGCGAGCCTAAATCTATATCAAAATAGCCAACTCCAGCTTTATGAGGGTATTGTCCTGTAATTAATGACGCACGGGTAGGCGCACAAATAGAATTATTGTAAAATTCTTTAAGTCTGATACCTTCAAAAGCCAGTTTATCGATATTAGGCGTATTGATTTCTGAACCATACGCACCAAGGTCAGAATAACCCATATCGTCTACCATTACTAAAATGATATTTGGCTTTTTGTTTTGGGCAAAAGTATATTGAGTAGATAGGCCTAAGGCAAATAAAATCCCTATCCAAGTAAATGCTTTATTTTTCATAAGAATGGTTATGCTAATTAATCGTCTTTAAAATTTGTAAGTGAGCGAGAATATTTAAAACCCTTAATAAATGCCTATAAAAAGATTTTTCCTCATGTAGGCCTTACTTTTCTTGTCTTGACACAAGAAAAGTAACCGCGCGGCGGACCGCAAAAGAAAGTCAAGAAATTCCAATCGCATCGGCGAACCGACTCGCTCCGCTCAAACAGTGGAATTTCGGAAACTGTTAACGCCTAAGATATTTTAATATTTGTAGTAAAATACTCAATGCTAAAAGCTCATTACTCAAAGCTCACAGCTTCTTAAAACCTCGTTCCATTTCCGATTTGAACCGCAGGCTTTATTTTATCATAATTTTCTACATTATTTTTCTTTGTCCATGCTTCATAGTCGGCAATTAATGCTTTTACTATATCAGGATTCTTTGTTGCCAAATCGGTTGTTTCACCACGGTCAACATCTACATCGAACAATTCCCAATTTGTTTGTGGGTAAGTAGAAACCAATTTCCATTTTCCTTTTCTTACGGCTCTGTTACCACCACGTTCCCAGAAGATGGGTTGTTCACGATTTACTTCTGTACCTTCAAATAATAACTTTTTCAAGCTGACACCTGCTAAAGCATTGGTTTTTACACCATTATAATTTTCTGGATATTTTGCACCTGCTACATCATAAAAAGTAGGAGCTAAGTCGATTAAATGTCCTGTACCACGAGCGATACCCCCAGCTTTGATTTTTTTAGGAAACCAAGCTATGAATGGAGAACTGATACCGCCTTCATGGAAATTGTTTTTGTAAGAACGAAATGGTGTATTAGATAATGAAGCCCAACTTTGGTCTTGGTATTCATAAGAACCTGACGACCCAATAGGACCAGAATTTCTAGAACGTTTTCTCCCTAAAGGAGAAAAACCACCCTGAGCACCATTGTCGGAAATAAAAATGATTAATGTATTTTCATCCTTTTTAAGCTCTTTTAATTTGGCTAATACTCTTCCTACATTTTGATCAACACGGTCGAGCATGGCGGCATATACTTCCATTTTCTTTTGCCATAATTGTTGCTCATCATACGTAAAGGCATCCCAACTAGGCACTTCTTCATCACGTGTAGCAATGGTTTGCTTCGGGTCTACCAATCCTAACTGTACTTGTTTAGCATGACGAATGACTTTTAGAGAATCCCACCCTAATTTATATTTGCCACGGTATTTGGCAATGTCTTCTGGTAAAGCTTGTAAAGGCCAATGCGGAGCGTTAAAAGCTAAATACAAGAAAAATGGTTTAGAGGTCTTGTTTTGTTCTTCAATAAATGACAGCGCTTTATCTGTAATTGTATTGGTCAGATATTCTCCATCTTTTAATGTGATTCTTTTATTGTTTTCTACCAATTCCACTGGCGCATCTTTTGCGTCGGCATAAAAATTACTAGCGCCACCGATGAAGCCATAGAATTTATCAAACCCTCTCTGGTTAGGCCAATACAAACTATCGTTGCCTACGTGCCATTTACCAGAAAGAAAAGTGTTGTATCCTGCTGTTTTAAGTACTTCTCCAAAAGTCAAAGATTCCTTATTTAAGAAGCCTTGGTAAGCAGGCAAGCCCAAATTGACATTAAAATAGCCTAGGCCTGACTTATGTGGATATTGACCCGTAATTAATGAAGCACGCGTAGGAGCACAAATAGAATTATTATAAAATTCCTTCAAGCGTAAACCTTCAAAGGCTAATTTGTCGATATTGGGTGTGCTGATTTCTGAGCCATAAGCTCCGATATCTGAATAACCCATATCATCTACCATAATTAAAATGATATTCGGAGGGGTGTTACTTTTCTTATTTTGACTAAACGAGGCAAAACTTAGCGAGAAAAGACTTAGTAAGAGTATTTGTTTAATTTTCATGAATATTAATATTCTATTTTTTCTATAGGACTAAATCCTATCATTTTAACAGTATTTTTTTAATCACTAAATTTTATAGATGACATGGAGAATCGACACATCATTTATGAATAAGATGAATAAGTCAGCTATTTAAAAGAGTTGTAGTATTTTGCTTAATTGCAACAACAGCAAGAAGTGAATAAATTGGAGTACGCCACTTTTTGAGGGAAAGATTTTTCCCTTCTTTGATTAATCTTTACTCGTTTTAAGGTCATTTCAAATAATTTAAATTTGGTTATGGTTATATTTATTGGTGGCTAATAAATATAAGTCTATCATTTCGATAGGCAAAGTTGATTTATTGATTTCAAATATCCAAATGATTTACTAAAATAATTAATCAATAGTATGTTCTTTGAAAGAAGAGCATCATTTTAAAAGGTGGTTTATTAAGATCATTTACTAGATGTTTTCTTGAAAACTTGAAAGACAAATTTTTGTTCTGAAAATGGTGTTTTTTGCCAAATTAAATAAAATCGCAAACAGATGTCGATAAACTTTAGCTTTTTGTCGAATAAAGAGATGGTTTTTGCGTTTTTATTTACTATTTTTAGATTGTACTGTTTCATCCATTTTTTAGAACAGGGTTAAATAGTCTATTTCATCACGATTTTTACCTCATTTAATTTTAACTTCAATCAACAAACCCCAATATGAATAGAAGGGATTTTATCCAATTATCTGGTATGGGCTTAGGAGCCATGATGGGCTCGTCCGTTCCTGTTTTGGGAAATATGGTTACAGCAGAGCGTTTGCTAGAACCTGCTGCAGATGTAGCCTTTAAAAAAAGAATGGCAGACATCGCTTTGAATGCTACCAAATCTCGTGGTGCTACTTATACCGACGTTCGAATCGGTAGATATTTACAACAATTCTTGTTTACCCGTGAAAACAAAGTTCAGAACATTGTGAATGCTGAATCGTATGGCGTGGGTATTCGTGTAATTGCTAACGGAACTTGGGGCTTTTCTGCTACCAGTGATGTTACACCCGAAGGTATTGCCAAATGTGCAGAAACAGCGGTAGCCATTGCTAAAGCGAATGCTAAAATCCAAAAAGAGCCTGTAATTCTTGCTCCACAAAAAGGTGTTGGTGAGGTTTCATGGAAAACACCTATCCAGAAAAATGCATTTGAAGTACCTGTTCAAGAAAAAATAGATTTGTTGATGAAAGTAAACAGCGAAGCCCTGAAAAATGGTGCAGGATTTGTTACTTCCAATCTGTTTTTAGTAAACGAGCAAAAATATTTTGCATCTTCAGATGGCTCTTATATTGACCAAGATGTACACCGTATCTGGCCGACTTTTACCGTAACTGCGGTTGATAAAGCAGCTGGTAAATTCAAAACACGTGATGCCATTAGTTCACCGATGGGTATGGGTTATGAATATTTAGACGGCTTAGCAAGCGAAAAAATTGCTGCACCAAACGGCTTAATAGGGTATCGTAATTCTTACGACATGGTAGAAGATGCTATCATGGCAGCTAAGCAAGCTAAAGAAAAAATGACGGCTAAATCGGTCATGGCTGGCAAGTATGATTTAGTACTTGACCCTAACCACTTAGGCTTGACTATTCACGAGTCGGTAGGTCACCCAACTGAGCTTGACCGTGTATTGGGCTACGAAGCCAATTATGCAGGAACTAGCTTTGCAACATTAGATAAATGGAAAACGAAGGCTTTCAACTATGGTAGCAAACAAGTAAATATTGTAGCTGACAAGACACAGCCATATACATTAGGTACAGTAGGATATGATGACGAAGGCGTACCTTGTAAAGAATGGGATTTGATTAAGGATGGAATTTTGGTAAACTACCAAGCTATACGTGACCAAGTAAATATTCTAGGAGAAAATGCATCGCACGGCTGTTGTTATGCCGACAACTGGAACTCGGTACAATTCCAAAGAATGCCAAATGTGTCTTTACGTCCTGGTAAAGAAAAGTTGAGTGTTTTTGACATGATTAAGGGCGTTGAAAAAGGTATTTATATCATTGGTCGTGGTTCATATTCTATCGACCAGCAACGTTATAACTTCCAATTTGGGGGTCAGTTATTCTATGAAATCAAAAACGGAGAGATTGTAGGAATGTTGGATGATGTAGCTTATCAATCAAATACACAGGAATTCTGGAATTCTTGCGCACAGATTTGTGATAAAGACGATTATCGTACATTCGGTTCGTTCTTTGACGGGAAAGGGCAACCTTCGCAAGTAAGTGCTGTTTCGCATGGAAGTGCCACGACTCGTTTCAACGGTGTAAATGTGATTAACACAGGACGTAAAATATAGTTTAGTTCAGCTATGAGCCATGAGCTATCAGCTACGAGATTTTAAAACTCAAAGCTCATTGCTCGAAGCTTACAGCTTTCAACTTAATCTCGAAAAAAAATGTCAATTATATTAACAAAAGAAGAAGCTAAAAAGATAATAGACAAAGTTTTAGCATTTTCAAAAGCTGATGAAATGAGTGTGGCACTAAGTGGAAGTCGCACAGGAAATATTCGTTATGCTCGAAATTCTGTTTCTACAAGTGGGGAGTCACTAGACCTCTCTTTGGCAGTAACAGCAGTATTTGGCAAACGCGCTGGTACAGCAACCATCAATGAATTTGATGATAAATCATTAGAAAAAACTGTTAGAAGAGCAGAGGAAATAGCCAAATTGGCACCAGAAAACCCTGAATATGTACCGATGCTCGGTCCACAGAAATACATAGAATCTGGTACGTTTTCACAAAGTACAGCAAGTATTGATCCTGATTACCGTGCAAAAGCTGCTTTTGAAAGCATTGATCCATGCTCTAAAAAGAATTTGACAGCCGCAGGATATTTAGAAGATTCTTCGGGCTTCAATGCGATTGGCAATAGCAAAGGACTTTTTGGTTATAACAAATCTACTTCCATCGACTTTTCAATTACTGTTCGTACAGCAGATGGTTTAGGTTCTGGCTATGCTATTCGTGATTTCAACGATGCTACAAAGTTGAATACAAAGTCAGCTACTGAAGTGGCGATGCAAAAAGCATTGGCTTCAAGTTCAGCAAAGGCATTAGAACCGGGGAAATATACCGTAATCCTTGAACCTGCGGCATCGATTGATTTATTGCAAAATATGATGCGAAGTCTGGATGCCAGAAGTGCAGATGAAGGAAGAAGTTTCTTGAGTAAAAAAGGCGGGGGTATACGTCTAGGAGAAAAATTGTTTGACGAAAGAGTAAGTATTTTTTCAGACCCAGCCAATATTGAAATTCCTAAAGCAGGATTCTCGGGTGATGGTCGTCCACAAGAAAAAATCTATTGGATAGAAAATGGCGTGGTTAAAAACCTAACATATTCAAGATTTTGGGCAGAGAAAAAAGGTGTAAAAGCTACCCCACCACCATCAGGTTTTATTATGGCTGGCGGTTCGGAATCATTAGCAGACTTGATTAAAGGTACTGAAAAAGGTATTTTGGTCACTCGTTTCTGGTACATCCGTGCGGTTGACCCTCAAACATTATTGTATACAGGACTTACACGTGACGGTACTTTTTACATAGAGAAAGGAAAAATTAAGTATCCAATCAAAAATTTCCGTTTCAACGAAAGCCCAGTAATTATGCTTAATAATTTAGAAGCAATGGGTGCTCCGATGCGCGTAGGAGGTAGTTTGGTTCCTCCATTAAAAATAAGAGACTTTACCTTCAGTAGTTTATCTGATGCTGTATAGTTAATAGAAGGTGGATGGTCTGAATTGTCAGCCATTCACCTTCTTTATTTAACCATTCATCAAAATCATACTTTTCAAAGTATTTATATCTTCATCAAAAACAATATATTTAGGTATTTGGAAAAACCTATCGAACAGGTTTGAGGGATTATTTATTGATATTTTGGTAATAGCCAAAAGCATTAATAAGTATAAATTCTTATTTGTTTCCTAAGCACTTTTCCTCTATCTATTCAACTAAAAAAACTAAAAGCTTTGAAAAGAAGAGATTTTATTCAAATGTCAGGCTTGGGTATGGGAGCATTGATGCTTCCCAATATTCCAATCGTCGGAAGGCCTGTTTCCGCTGAGGCTCTTATGGATGGCTACGTAGATGTGGCAGTCAAAAAAAGGTTAGCTGATGCTGCACTCAATGCCGCCAAAGCTAAAGGAGCAACTTACACAGATGTAAGAATTGGACGTTACCTGAATCAGTATGTTGTAACGCGTGAAGACAAAGTTCAGAACATTGTCAACACAGAATCTTATGGCGTAGGCGTGAGAGTAATTGCCAATGGATGTTGGGGTTTTGCAGCCGTAGTGGATGCCAAATCAGAAGCTGATACTGCAAGAGCCGCTGAAGAAGCCGTTGCTATTGCTAAGGCGAATGCTAAATTGATGACTCAGCCTGTACAATTGGCCCCTCAGAATGGCTATGGCGAAGTAAGCTGGAAGGCTCCTATTCAAAAAAATGCCTTTGAAGTACCTATCAAAGAAAAGGTAGATTTATTACTAGGAGTGAATGATGCCGCCATGAAAAATGGGGCTAATTATGTAAACTCTGTACTTTTCTTAGTAAATGAGCAAAAGTATTTTGCTTCTTCAGATGGTTCGTATATCGACCAAGATGTTCATAGAATCTGGCCAATCTTCAATGTGACGGCTATCGACCCTAAGTCTGGGAAATTTGAGACGCGTAGAACATTAAGTGCTCCGATGGGAATGGGTTATGAATACCTACAAACCAATCCTAGCGATAAAATTACAGGCATCACTACTCGCTACAACAAGGGTTATGATATGTTGGAAGATGTTATCGCTGCTTCAAAACAAGCTAAAGAAAAACTTACTGCAAAGTCTGTTGAAGCAGGTAAATACGATTTAGTATTAGACCCCTCACACTTATGGTTAACCATTCACGAGTCTGTGGGTCACCCATTAGAGCTTGACCGTGTATTGGGATATGAAGCCAATTTTGCAGGTACTTCGTTTGCTACGCTTGACAAATGGCAGAGTAAAAACTTCAATTATGGTAGTAAACAAGTAAATCTATTTGCGGATAAAACACAGGTAGGTTCGCTAGGTGCTGTAGGTTGGGATGACGAAGGGGTAAAAACCAAACAATGGGATTTAGTAAAAGAAGGCACTTTGGTAAATTATCAAGCCATTCGTGACCAAGCACATATTATTGGCGAAAAAGAATCTCATGGTTGTTGCTATGCAGATAGTTGGTCATCAGTACAATTTCAACGTATGGCAAATGTTTCGCTTGCTCCAGGCAAAGAAGCGTTGTCAGTAGATGAAATGATTAAGGATGTTAAGAAAGGAATTTATATTGTTGGTGATGGCTCGTTCTCGATTGATCAACAACGCTATAACTTCCAATTTGGTGGACAATTGTATTATGAGATTAAAGATGGAAAAATTGTAGGAATGCTAAAAGATGTAGCCTATCAATCTAATACACAAGAGTTCTGGAATTCTTGCGTAAAGGTTTGTGATGATCGTGATTATCGTTTGGGTGGTTCGTTCTTTGATGGTAAAGGTCAGCCTTCGCAATCAAGTGCAGTTTCTCATGGTAGTTCAACGGCTCGTTTTAATGGTGTGAATGTAATTAATACAGCACGTAAAATATAGCTTTAAGCTATCAGCTTTCGGTCTTCAGCCTTCGGATTTAATAATTCTTTTAAAAACCGACATCTGAAATCCGATACCCGAAAGCCAACCAGCTTATCAAACTCTTTAATCTCGAAATCAACATGTCAATAATATTAACTGAAAGTGAAGCTAAAGCCTTATTAACAAAGGTTTTAAGCTATTCAAAAGCAGATGAATGCGAGGTCAATCTGCTAGGAGAAACCCGTGGGAATCTTCGCTATGCTAGAAATGAAGTATCAACCAGTGGCGCTTTAACTAACCAAAACCTTACTGTTCAGTCGGCTTATGGAAAAAAGGTAGGCGTAGCAACCATTGATGAATTTGATGATGCTTCATTAGAAAAAGTAGTACGTCGTGCAGAAGAATTAGCAAAGCTTGCTCCTGAAAATCCTGAATACGTAGGTTTATTAGGACCACAAACTTATATTAAATCTACGGGATATTTTGATTCAACAGGTAGCGTTACGCCTGATACACGTGCAGAAGCCGTTGCAAAAAGTCTGAAACTATCTAGAGAACAAAAACTAGTTGCTGCAGGCTTTTTAGAAGACCAAAAAGGCTATACTGCCATGATGAATTCAAAAGGACTTTTTGCTTATTACAAAAGTACCAATGTGAATTTTTCATTGACGGTTCGTACAGAAGACGGTACGGGTTCTGGCTATGTAGCCAAGGGGTATAGTGATGTGAATAAATTAGATACTGCCGCTGCTACTAAAGTTGCTATACAAAAATCAATAGGGTCAAAAGGGGCTAAGGCATTAGAACCTGGGAAATATACTGTTATTTTAGAACCTACGGCAGCTGTAGTATTATTGGAAAACATTTACTACGATATGGATGCCCGTAGTGCTGACGAAGGTCGTTCATTTTTTAGTAAACCCGGTGGCAAAACAAAACTAGGTGAGAAGATTGTAGATGAAAGAGTAACGTTTTTCTCTGACCCAACCCATCCAGAGTTACCTGCTTCTCCTTGGGCTGGGGATGGTCAACCACAAGAAAAATTAATGTGGATTGAAAAAGGAGTAGTTAAAAACCTTTCTTATTCAAGGTATTGGGCAAAAGAGAAAGGTGTAAAACCTGTTCCTTTTCCTAATAACATGATTATGCCAGGAGGAACGGCTACTTTAGAAGAGATGATTAAAAGTACACAAAGAGGTATTTTGGTTACTAAACTTTGGTATATACGTTCAGTGGATCCACAAACGTTATTACAAACGGGGCTTACACGTGACGGTACTTTTTATATTGAAGATGGAAAAATCAAGTATCCTATCAAAAATTTTAGATTCAACGAAAGTCCGATTATCATGCTGAATAACCTTGAGATGTTAGGCAAAACTGAGCGTGTAGTCAGCACAGAATCGAATCAAAATTACATGGTACCGCCAATGAAAATCAGAGAGTTTACTTTCTCATCACTTTCGGATGCGGTATAAAATAAAAGCTGTAAGTATTGAGCTCTGAGCTGTAAGATTTTAGTTTTGCATTTTTCAGTTTTATTGCTTCATGATACAAGAAGAATAAATCTATGAAACTTTGTAAAAGCTCAAAGCTTATAGCTCATAGCTTAATGCATATCAAATATGAAACCATTTATTTTTACAAGAATTCAATATGCTTCTGGAGATTGGGATACAGACCAACGAATGCCTTCAAATATCCTTAATTCTTTGGTAGAATATACAACCATACCCATTGATGATAAAGAGAAAGTAGTCCTATTGAGCAGTAACGAGCTCTTTAAAAGTCCTTTTTGCTATTTGAGTGGGCATAAATTAGTAGAATTCTCTAGTAAAGAACGAGACAATTTTCGCAAATATGTAGAAAACGGCGGTTTTGTATTTGTGGATGATTGTAACCATGATATTGATGGACTTTTCGCCAAATCGTTTGAACAAGAAATGGGAAGAACATTTGGAGAAAAAGCCTTACAGAAAATTCCGAATACTCATCCAATTTACAATTGCTTCTTTCACTTTGACGGTCCTCCAACAACAAGTTTTGAACTTAATGGTTGGGGCGACGACCTTGTACATGATTACCTAAAAGCCATCACTATTAATGGACGAATTGGGGTTTTGTATAGCAACAAAGATTATGGATGTGAATGGGATTATGACTTCCGAAATAAACGGTGGCTCGCAGAAGACAATACAAAATTTGGAGTAAATATCATTCAATACGCACTAACAGTTTAGACATTGGAAAATAAAGACCTTACTTATTATAAAACATTGGTGGCTAAATTGCCATTACTAAAAAAAGAAATTGCTAAAGTAATTGTTGGACAAGAAGAAGCGATTGATGAAATCCTAATTTCGCTTTTAGCAGGGGGACATTGCTTACTCGAAGGTGTTCCTGGTCTTGCAAAAACGCTGATGGTAAAAACCATTTCAGAGGCTTTGGAGATGTCATTCAAAAGAGTACAATTTACACCTGATTTAATGCCAGGTGACATTGTAGGAACAGAGATTTTGGAGGAAGACCATGAGACAGGCAAGAAATTCTTCAAATTCAATAAAGGTCCTATTTTTGCAAACATTGTTTTGGCGGATGAGATTAATCGTACACCCCCCAAAACACAGGCTGCTTTGCTAGAAGCCATGCAAGAATACAAGGTAACGTATGCAGGAACCAACTATGATTTGCCCAAGCCTTTTTTAATTATCGCTACGCAAAACCCCATCGAGCAGGCGGGTACTTATCCGCTTCCTGAGGCACAATTAGACCGCTTTTTGTTATATATCAAACTGGGGTATCCTTCTGAAACAGAGGAATTACAAGTGTTAAAAAGTACAACAGGCATAGGTAAGCAAACTTTGCAAACCATCATGACTGATCAAGATATTATTACTTTACAACAACTAACACGTCAGGTACATATTAGTGAAGAATTGATTGTAAAAATTAATCAACTCGTAAGGTCAACGCGTCCCGCTAATTCAGATTCAGCTTTTGTAAAACAATGGTGTGAATGGGGAGCAGGGCCAAGGGCAGGACAAGCCCTAGTATTATGTGCTAAAGCTAGGGCCGTATTGCACGAACGTTTTTCAGTTTTACCTGAAGATATCAACACCCTTGCATTCCCGATTCTAAGACATCGTGTTTCCCTTAATTTCAGAGCCGATGCCGAAGGAATTACTACGGACGATGTAATTGCTGAATTATTGAAAAATTTGAAATAATTATGGCATTATTATCCACCGAATTAATAAAACTCAACAACCTGCAACTGGCTGGTAAATTGGTCAGTGAAGAGCTGATGTTGGGGATTCATCATAGTAAACGCTTTGGTTACGGAATAGAATTTGAACAATATAAGCATTATCAAGCTGGCGACGACCCTAAGCGAATCGATTGGAAATTGTATGCAAGAACCCAAAAGCATTTAGTCAGAGAATCTTCAACCGAAAGTAATTATCACCTTAGGTTTATCATCGATTTATCAGGGTCGATGAATTATACTGAGAATGGCGTAAGTAGGTTGCAATATGCTAAAATCTTGTTGGCTTCATTGGCATATCTGGGTTATCGTCAAGGAGATATGATGAGTTTGTATGCCTTGCAAAATGGAGAAGTACAAACATTGGTCAGTTCAGGAAAAGAGTCTTTTCAAAGAATTTTGTATGCTTTAGAAAAAGCCGAAGCAAGTGGAGATTGGCTAAATGAAAATCCTAAATTTCCAATCTTTCAACAAAAGCAAAAAGAGGTCGTCATTTTTGTTTCCGACTTTTTACAAATCAATGAAGAATGGTTGAATTTGATTAAGAATCTAGCCAATCCACATCGAGAAGTAATGGTTTTTCAGGTATTGGGCAAACAAGAAATAGATTTTGATTTAAAAGGCTTTTTTCGCTTTAAAGACTTAGAAACAGGGAAGGAAGTAGAGTTGCAAGCTGAAGGTATCAAAGCTGAAGTATTGAAAAATGCGGAAAGCTATCTAAAAAAACTGACATTGGCTTTACAAATTCCTTTTGTGTATCTACTCAGAACCAGTCTTGAAGAGCCTATTGCTAATGTAATCAGTGAATCTTTGAAAAGAAGGTAAGGGTGATTTTGGTTATTAGCTTTAGGCTAAAACATCTTGCTCTGAATTGGAATTTTAATATACTTTGACTTGCATAAAGCCTAAAGCTTATTGCATAAAGCAAAAAAAATGGAATTATTAAATCCTTTGATGCTATGGGGTACTTTGGCGATTGCAGTGCCAATTATCATTCACTTTTGGCATCAAAAAAAAGGAAAAGTTATAGATTGGGCAGCAACAAATTGGTTAATCGAAAAGAATCTTCAACAATCTAGAGGTATTCGATTAGACAATATCTTTTTGCTTATACTCAGGTGTTTATTATTGCTTATACTCAGTTTGCTATTAAGCAAACCATTATTGCATGCGTTGAATAGTCATCAGGTAGCTCATAAAGTCCATTTGGTTCAGAAAAATTCTTTTGTTGTTAATAACTATAAATTTGAACTAGAAGAAGCGTTAAAAAAAGGAGAGAAATGCTATTGGTTTAATACACCCTTGGAACCTGTTACTGACTTCAACCAAATTCCTAAAAACGCAAATATAGATGGTATAACAATACAAAATAGCTTAAATCAACTAAGCGAATTGATTGATAACGAACAGATTAATATGTATTTCGTTAATGCTGCTACTTTAAGGGATTTGCCACATATTTTTGTGCCAAATACATTTTCTATACACAGCTTAACAGATTCAAGTCAACAACAAACTAAGCCTTATCTCGCATTTGCAGATAAGAAGAAAGTCTTCATTGGTTCGAATAAATTATTAACCGCTACATCTGATAACATTGCAAATGGAACAGTAAAGCATACTGGTTTGATAAAGGTGCTACTTGAAAACAATGATGACAGTGAAAAGCAACACATAAAGGCTTCGCTTACAGCGTTATCACAAACCTACCAATTGGCATTTCAGTTAAGTGAAAAAGCAGAAGATAATGTTTCTTACGACATCGTATTTAGCAACCATCCTCTTAAAAAAGGACTTACAAATAATACTCTGTATTTTTTCTCAAATACCAATAAGTGGGAGGTAACAGCGCCACAGTCTAATCAGATATTAATTCCTGATTTGCTAAATCCACAAAAGACCGAAATAGTTTATAATGGCTTACTTCCTGAGTTTTTAGGAGAAAAAATTATTCAACATTTTGAGTTACAAAACGAATACAAAGCATTAAGTCATCAACAACTCAATTCATTATTTAAGGCACAGAAGTACTTTAAAGCATTATCAAATGATTGGTTTCCAAAGTCATTGCTCTTGATTTTTATTTTACTGTTAGCTTTAGAAAGATGGATTGCCATTTATAAAAACTCATGAATCAACTAAAACAAATTATCACAAAAGTCAAGATTCAGCTATATCTTATGGCTGGTTTGATGTGCTTATTGATGGCTGGTTCGGTATATTTCTGTTTGTTATTATTATTAAAGTCTTCGGCTTTAGCAATAGTTGGTTTTGTAGTAGTCTTGCTTGTAATGGCATTTATCACAAAACTTTTTCAGAACAAAAGCACAGAAACGATTCATTTGATTCATCAAAAAATTGAAAACACAGAATATAGCCTTGAATTATTGCAAATAGAAAGGCCTAATTTGGCTCAACAATTACAATTAGAACGCCTTTTTTCACAAGACTATTATCAAACTCCGTGGGTTTTTAAGAAAAACTTGATAGCCTATTTTGTAGTTTTTATGTTCTCTTGGCTTTTTTATGCTTTTGTACCGAGTTTACTAAAGAAACAGGCGCAAAGCGTTGAAGAAGAAAAACAAAGTGCCCCACATGCATCTCAACAAATTAGTATTCCTGTTTTTTCAAAGGCCAAACTAATTGTTCAAGCACCTGCTTATACGAGCTTAGGAATTGTTGAAAGTCAGAACATGAATGCATCTGCCATGGTAGGTTCATTATTAAAGTGGCAAATACAATTTTCTAATACCGAACACCTTTCTGTAAAACTGATTAATAATCAGGGAGATGAAATTGCTTTTAATAATAATAAAGGATTGTTTGAGCATTCCGACCAGCTCTTAAGCTCGGGCTTATACGCTTTTAAAGCCTATTGGAATGATTCATTGATTTATCAATCTGACTATTATCGATTGGAAGCCATTCCTGATTTAGCTCCTAAAATAGAGCCAACGTCTAAAGAACTATATAAATTACATTATTTAAAAGACCCTAAGAATGTGCAGATTTCAGCCAAGATTTCAGATGATTTCTTGATAAGTCAGGCATTTATTGTAGCTACTTTGGCAAGAGGTTCTGGTGAAAATGTAAAATTCAGAGAAGTAAAAATTCCGATTACCAATACTAATTTTAAGCAAACCAATGTCATTAAAAACATTGATTTAAAGGCTTTAAATTTTGCTCCTGGCGACGAGCTTTATTATTACTGGGCTGCATTTGACAATAAACGCCCAACGCCAAACTATACAAAATCAGATACTTATTTTATTGTTTACAAAGATACCACTCAAGTCGAGGAAGCAGATTTGGCAACAATGGCAATGAACATCATGCCTGAGTATTTCAGAAGTCAGAGACAAATTATCATTGATACTGAAAAGTTAATTGCCAAAAGAAAAAAACTTCCTACGAAAGAATTCAATAGTACTTCTAATGAAATTGGGTTTGATCAAAAAGCCCTTAGATTACGTTACGGTCAATATTTAGGAGAAGAATTTGAAAATTCTATTGGTTCTGCCAATGCTTTGCCTAATGAAAACGAAGCAGGAGGGGATTTATTAAAAGGATTTCGTCATGCCCATGACGAAGGCGAACATGACCAAGAAGCCAGTGAAAAACATGAAGAACATGACCACGGTGGGAATAAACCAGATATGGATAATAAAGACCCATTAGCTGGTTTACTGGCAGATTATGTACACTCGCACGATGATGGTGAGGCGAATACCTTTTATGAGCAATCTACTAGAAGTTTATTGAAAATGGCTTTAGAGCAAATGTGGCAATCGGAATTACACTTACGGATGTATGAACCTGAAAAAGCAATTCCGTTTGAAAAGAAGGCTTTAGAATATCTAAAATCGGCACAACATAAGGCGCGTACTTTTGTAAAAAAGACTAGTTTTGACCCACCACCGATTAAAGAAAAAGAAAAACGTTTAACGGGAGAATTGACAAAGTTTAATGAGAAGTTTTCATTTGAAAAAAACTACTCTCAACAACAAATTGAAAGTTTGGTGGCCGAAGTAATAGGCATTGCCAGCACAAAGGCAGAAAACCAAAAGTTATCACCGATAAATAAGCAAAAAGTTTTGGTGCTAAGTACGATAATGAGTTCAAAAATCATCAATAGTAGTTTGAACAATTGGTCTATTCTGACGGCTTTGCAAAAAATGATTAATGATAAAAATTTATCAAAAACTGAAACAATTTCTTTGCAGAATAAGCTCTATCAATTGCTTAACAAAACACTTCCAAGTAAAAACAACCTTTCAAGTCCATCATATTTAGGAGAAAAGAAGCTAGAAAAAGCCTTTTGGAAGAATGTTAGTTTATAAAAAATAAAATTCATCAATGATATTAAATCTATTTACGTTCAATACTTTCGGTACTTTAGACTGGCTAATTATACTAGCCTTGTTGGCTTTACTGTTAGTACAAATTGTGGCGATATGGCAAAAGAAATCAGTTTCAATGTCAAGAATTTGGTTAAAAACTGGATTGAATTTGTTGCTTTGGCTCACTGTCTGCTTATTTTTCATTAATCCTACCATAGAAAAATCTATTGATTCAAATAAGATATTATTAGTGAGTGATAATATCCCTCAACAAGCCATTCAAGCAGTAAAAGATAGTTTAAAGATTAGCGAAGTATTTTCTCAAAAAGCTTTCAATCGACAAGTAATTGATAATCCAACATTGATTAGTCAGCTTGGAAAAATTTATCTGTTTGGGGAAGATGCAACGCCAGAATTACTAAGTAAACTCAATCAAAAAACCATTTATTGGATTCCTTACTTTCAGCCCGATGAATTACAAGAAATACATTGGAAAGGCGTACTTAATAAAGGAGAAATACAACAGATAAATGGTAAAATTAACTCTTCAAAAGTACAAATGCTTCGATTGAAATATGGCAATCAAGTAGTAGACAGTCTAAAATTATCGAAAGGATTCAATGGTTTTGAGTTACGCTTCACTAATTTTTCTATTGGCAAAACAGCGTTAACATTAGTGCTAGAAGAGAAACCTTTGCAAGAAATTAATTTTTTTAGTCTTAAAAATAACCCTAAGCATTTCCAGTTTATCTTATCAAATCCTGACTTTGAGAGTAAGACTCTAGCAGACTGGCTCGGGAAAAATGGTAATCAAGTGGAAACCATTACGGCAGTAGCTAAGAATACACAAAGTACATTTTCAATTAATGCTACCAAGAAATTTGTACCTGATATTATCGTTACAGATCCTTCAAATGCAGGAAATACTTTGGTAAAAAAGGCCTTTGCAGAGGGTAAAAGCATTCTATTTATCAATGTAGAAGAGCCCGATGTTGCTATTAAAAGTATCAATCAGCATTTAGGGACAAAATGGAAAGTAAGAAGAACTTCAACACAAGAAAACCTTGTTATTTCGCAAGACCTAACGGCTCATCCTTATCAGTTTGAACCTGTCGCATTTCAAAAAGTCGTTTTTGAATATCCTATTGCTATCCAAAAACATTATGGCAAAGTGGGTATTAGTCTTTTAAACGAAAGTTTTCCTTTAATACTCAGTGGAGATAGTATTGCTTACACTAAAATCTGGCAGAGTACATTTCAGGCACTCTATCCATCTTCTGACAATACTATCCGTATTGATGCTCCTCTTTACCCAGATGTTGTAGAAAACCTTAAAACGATACAGAATACTGAAAATAGCATTGCCATTGCAAAAGATACCGCTTTTAGTACTCAATCGGGCATTAATCCCTTATCTGCGGAAGCTAAATATACTTTTAGAAAAACTGGATGGAACACCTTTCAAGATAGTTTAGCAGTATATGTGGAAGAAAATCAAAATGATATTGCCAATGCAAAAAGCATCAAGCCATATTTAAAAGAAAGTATCGATAGTACAGGCAATACTGCTCAAAGTATTTCAACAAGCCTTCCTGAATGGTTTTGGTATGTTTTAATCGTATTGCTTCTAACAGCCTTATGGCTTGAACCTAAGCTTTAAGATTAATTTCTCTCTCTTATTCTTATCACTAGTCAGGGACTTAAGTCCCTGACTAGTGATAAATTTTTTCTTATTTATTTCCCAATCTTTTCCTTCAATTCTTCCAATTTTAAAATTTTTTCAAAAAAATCTCCAAATGACTAAGGGGCTTTTTGATAGATTGTGTCTTACCTTTATATACGATAGAATAATTCGAAGAATTTTTTGTTAAAATCATAGCTTATGAGTCCCTCAAAAATACATGAATCCATTGATGAATTAAGTAATCTTACGGTTCCTCAGATAAAAGCTTTAGACGAGGAAGCACAAGATATTACACTTGAAGGGAAAACTGCGTTCAATGATTCTGAGCTTTTTATTCGTAAGGCATTTGAGGAATCTCCACAAAAAGGTTGCGAGATGTTGTTCAGGCGTTATCATAAAATTCTTTGTAGCCATGCGGTGCGTTTTGTGTATTCAAAAGAGCTTGCAGAAGATTTAGTTAGTGAAGTGTTTTGCAGGTTTTGGAAAACCAAAGCTTATCTCACTGTTACTTCTTCTTATCGTTTTTATCTATTTAGATGTGTTCGGAATGAGGCTTATAATCACATTCGGTCTGAATTTAAACAGTTAGATGAGCTTGATTCTGCCATCCATTTTGAATCATCCCTTGGACAACGACCTGATAGCATCACGCAATTTGAAGAAGTATTCCATCAGGTAGAAGAATTAGTAGAATCGCTCTCACCACAATGTAGAAAAGTATTTCTGTTAAATCGATTTGAAGGAAAAAAATATCAGGAAGTCGCCACCGAATTGAATATTTCTATTAAAACCGTTGAAGTTCATATTGGTAAAGCATTGGCAATTATTCGGAAAGGATTAAAAGAGCATTGGTTAATTAGTATTGTCTTATTCCTAATGCAGCGTTAAAGTCGGGTCATTCATATCCTGATTTTAAATGCTTCAACAAGATAAAACTAAGGGGATTTTTTAAAAATAGTGTCTTAATAATATAGACCAACTTCTAATACTATTATCCGATTCTATTAAAGCCTTGAAATACAATGAAACTAGAAATAACATACGAATTAATATTTGATCATTTTGCTCGGAAAACCTCACCTTTGCAACGCAATCTTATTGAAGAATGGCTAAAGGATGAAGCTAATGAGGAGTTGTATTATCAATGGCTAGAAGAATGGGAGAAAAGACATCCGCAGTATTTAGCTGAAAGCGACGAAGCTTTGACTGGTTTTACTAGTTTTATCAAGAGTAATCCTCACGACGAATTACTTGATGAAGAAGAAATAACTGAACAAGTGTCAGAAAACAATAACCGTCGAAGAATGAATTGGCTAATTGCTGCCTCAATTGTATTACTGATGGGTTTAACGGCTTTTATTTTTCAAGATAAAATTATCTATCAAAACTACCAGACTACTTTTGGCGAAACGCAGTCTTTAGTCTTGCCAGATGGTAGTAAAGTAACCCTTAATTCAAATTCATCACTTCGTTTACTTCGCTGGGGTTTTGGCCAAACTAACAGAGAGGTTTTTTTAAACGGAGAAGCTAATTTCTCAGTAAAGCATACGATTGACAATCAGAAGTTTATCGTAAAGTCTGCTAATAATTTTGAAGTAGTTGTTCTAGGTACTGAATTTACGGTGTATGCTAGAAAAAGAGGCTCAAAAGTTATTTTGAATAAAGGCAAAGTTCAGTTACGTTATCAAGAAGGAAAACTAAGCAAAAATGTAATGATGAAGCCAGGTGAATTGCTAACACTGGACCGCCACAATCATATACAAATCAAAGAAACTGCCGAACCACAAGCCTATTCGGCATGGGAAGAGAAACGCTTTGTCTTTGAAGAAACTACTTTAGAAGAAGTCGCCTATTTATTAGAAGAAAATTATGGATTGCAAGTAGAAATAAAAGGTTCAGAGCTTTCAAAAAGAGTGCTGATGGGCTCGTTCAGGGCAGAAAATGTAGATGAACTTTTAAAATCAATCTCAGAATTATTAAACATTAATGTAGTCAGACAAGGAACACACGTGCAATTGTCGGAATATTAAAAAACATTTCCTAAAAACATCTCCTCCATTTATTATGAAAAAACGATTACAAAAAGCCTCAAAAATGGGGCTTATGGTCACTCTCATGCTTCTTGGTAAGCAAATAGGTTTGTCGCAAGCCCTTGCTATGGTGCAACAAATGCCTCAAAATTCGCAGGCAGAAAGAGCTCCTTCATCTAGTAAGAAACTTAAAGATGCTTTATCGGAATTAAAAAACCAGTATAAAGTAGAAATCATGTTTGAACTAAAGACGGTTGAACGCTACATGGTTCAAGCTGGAAGCATCAATAATAATTTGAGTATCGAAAAAAATCTCGACCATTTACTTTCTCCATTCGGGCTGACCTATAAAAAAGTAAACAAAACTTCTTATTTGGTTATGGACGGAAAAAAAGAAAAAGGAAGAGGTGATTCGGGAACACCCTCTTCCGAGAATATTTCCAACCAGAAAAGTGTAGAACTTAATAATACGGCTAATACTTCCATGTCGGATGTACAAGCTGAAAGTATAGCCATTGTAGAACAAACCATTTCAGGAAAGGTAATTGATGAAAAAGGCATGGGGTTACCCGGTGTGAATATTGTTATTAAAGGAACAAATAGAGGAGTAAACTCAGATGCGAATGGTAATTATAAAATAGCAGTACCAGACGACAAGGCTGTTTTAGTATTCAGTTTTGTAGGTTATACGAATAAAGAAGTTTTAGTCGGTGGCCAGAAGAACATCAACGTTTCTTTACAAGTCGATGACAAAACCTTGAGTGAAGTAGTGGTAGTAGGGTATGGTACTGTGCAAAAGAAAGATTTAACGGGTTCAGTTTCAGTATTAAAATCTGCTGATATTGTTGCTACGCCAACGAGTAATGCCTTAGAATCATTGCAAGGAAAAATTGCAGGGTTAGATTTAACCAGAAACGATGGTCAAGCAGGGTCAACACTGAGCTTTACTTTACGTGGAAACCGGTCATTAAGTGCTTCTAACTCACCTTTGATTTTGGTAGATGGCGTTCCTTATAGTGCCTCTGCGTTAGAAATTAATCCATCGGATATTAAAACGATGGTGGTATTGAAAGATGCCTCTTCAACCGCTATTTATGGTACACGTGGGGCAAATGGAGTTATTTTGATTACAACCAACAGTGGAACATCAGGCAAAACAAAAATATCATTTAGTTCATATTATGGTGTACAAGACAATGCTGGCTTAGGAGCTATCCAAAATGGTGAAGAATACGCAACTTTCAAAAGAGAGGCGTTCCGCACCAGAGGAATTACAGATGATGCGGCAATATTTAATCCTGAAGAACTAGATGCTATCAAAAACCATAAATTTGTAGACTGGCGAGGTGAAATCTTAAAGAAAGGCTCTATTCAAAACCATGAAATTTCGTTGAATGGTGGTAATGAAAAAACAACTTTTAATATTTCATTCGGTGCTTATGGCGAAAAAGGGTTGTTTAAAAATGATCAATTGACACGTTATAACGGAAGTGTAGGGATTAATCATCAATTGTTCCAACATGTAAAAATTGGTTCGAAGATTTTCTATACCTATCGCGATAACGACATCCGCCAAGACCCTTTGAATCAGGCCAATAAAATAAATCCTTATGGTACTCCTTACGATGCTAACGGAAATATTATTATTTATCCTGTAGCTGGACAAAGCTTTAACATTACGCCATTGGCTGATGAAGTGCCAGGCGTTTACACCAATAATTTATTAGAAAAAAGGATTTTTAATGCTTCGTATTTAGACTGGGAAATTATCAAAAACCTTACCTTCAAAACTTCTTTTGGGCTAGATATTCAGAATAGTAGAAGAGGATATTATTATGGCGCTCAAACCATTACGAGGGCTGGGAATATTTCTCAATCAGGTATAGAAAGTGCTAATGTGTTAAATTATACATGGGAGAATACCTTGACCTACCTTAAAACCTTGGGTAAACATGATTTCAATTTCCTATTAGGAAACAGCTTTTTAAGTCGTTCTACAGAATCATTCTCTGGAACAGGTTTCAATCAAGTATCAGAGACTACTACTTTTTATGATTTAGGGGCAAACTCAACCCAAGTAGCTATTAAAAGTGGTTTGGTAGAAAGCACCTTGGAATCGTTCTTTGGCCGTGTAAACTATCAATACAATAACAAATATTTATTGAGTGCCAGTTTAAGAGCCGACGGTTCATCAGTATTGGCAGCGGGTCATAAATGGGGATACTTCCCGTCGGTAGCATTGGGTTGGAGAATCTCTGAGGAATCTTTTATGAAAAATGGCTCATTGTTCACTGATTTAAAATTAAGAGGTAGTTATGGTATTTCAGGCAACTCAGCGATTTCTCCTTATCAAACCTTGGGTGGTTTAGGAAAAGTAACTTATTCTTTCGGCGAAACGGCAGCTTATGGGTATTATCCTAAGGCGATTTCAAACCCTAATCTTTCATGGGAAACGACAGCAACCACTAACATTGGTATTGACTTTGGTATCTTGAATAATAGAATAAGCGGAGCAATCAATTATTACCAAAGCAATACTAGCGATTTGTTGATGCAACGTGTATTACCTAATACTTCTGGTTATACCAGTGTATATGAAAACGTAGGAAAAACAGCCAATAAAGGGTTAGAAATAGAAATTTCAACGTTGAATCTTGTAAGTCAATCACCCAAAGATTTAAAATGGTCAACTGATTTCACTTTCTCGACCAACAAAGAAGAAATCGTAGCATTGACAGGTGGTGCTGAAAGAGACTTAGGAAATGGTTGGATTGTTGGTCAGCCTACCCAAGTATACTATGATTATAAAAAGATTGGTATTTGGCAATTGGGACAAGAATCTGAAGCTGCAAAATATGGTCAAGTATCAGGCGATATCAGGGTTCAAGATGTAAATAATGACGGGAAAATTACACCAGATGCCGATAGAATGGTAGTAGGGACACCTCGTCCAAACTTTAACCTTGGAGTAAATAATAATATCAGCTATAGAAATTTTGATTTATCTATCTTCTTCTTTGCTCGTGAAGGACAAATGATTAAAAGTGAAGCAAGTGGAAATTATAAGATTGATGGTAGAGAAAATGGCCCGAAAGTAGATTATTGGACTCCAGAGAATCCTACGAACGACCATCCTCGTCCAGATATGAACAAAAACCAAAACAGTACTTATATGAGTACACTATATTATGTAGACGGTTCATTTTTGAAAATCAAAAACATCTCTTTAGGGTACGAAATACCTTCACAAATAAGCAGTAAATGGGGCATCTCGAGAATTAGAATTTACACAACCATGAGAAACTACTTTACATTCAGCAAGTTAGCACCATACGACCCAGAACGTGGCGGAAGTTTGGCTTTCCCAATGACAAAGCAGTTGATATTCGGTTTAAATGTTAATTTTTAATTTATCGATTTTTTAAATACCAGCATCATGAAAAAGATACTCACATTCGTTATAGGCGTTGCCGCATTCGGGCTATCGTCATGCTCAGATTTTTTAGATGAAACCAATAAAAGTGGGCTAACAGGCGATACTTTTTATGCCACCACAACAGGGATAGAATCATTAGTAAACAGTACTTATACACCATTACGTTTTTGGTACGGCAAAGAGGGCGGTGCTACGATGACAGAATTAGCTACCGACCTTTTCCTAAAAGGCGGCGACTGTCACCATCCAGAAATTGCTGATATGAGTGCCAATTTTAATAGTCAAAGTCCTATTATACAGGTATATTGGAGTAGGCTTTATGCGGCAATCAACTATTGTAATACTGCTATTGAGAAAATACCAACTTCTCCTTTGCCAGAAGCTACTAAAAAATTGCGTTTAGGGGAAGTATATTACCTAAGAGCGATGTATAATTGGCTCATTGTTGAAACGTGGGGTGGCGTGCATTTATCTACCAAACCAACAATAGGCGTACAAACTACCTCTACTAGAAGTTCTGTAGATGAGTTTTACAAAGTGATATTTGCTGATTTAGACCTAGCGATTGCTAATCTTGGCGGAAGAGTTAATCATGAAGGCGGAAGAGTAACTAAGCCTGCTGCCGAAGCATTTAAGGCTAGGATGTTATTAACAAGAGGACTGAATGCAGAAGCAGCAGCTTTGGCAAAAAAGGTAATTAGTGATTATAATTTCAAATTATTCAGTGATTATACAGCCCTTTGGGATATTAATAACAGTGAAGGTTCAACTAATTCAGAAGTAATATTCTATGTAAATTATTCTGCTGATAATCTGTTAAATCCTGCAGATTTAGAATTTGATGGAAACTCTACTGCCAACGCTTTCAGACCTGAAGGAGGAAATCAACTACATTTAATGTTTACGCCTCGTTATGATTTTCACGCAGGAATGATTTTGGATATTCCAAACAGTATTGGTTTTCAACGTTATGCCTGTACTAGAAGATACTTAGAGCTTTTTAATAGTGATATTGACCAACGTTATGATGGTACTTTTAAAGAAGTATGGAAAGCAAATGGCGGTCAGATTGGCGTTTATACCAGTATGATTCAGGGCGATACAGCAGTATATTGGAGTCATAAAGCACTTTCTGCTACATTCAAGGCAAGCAAAGCAAAAAAGTATGAGTTGAAAGACATCAACGATTTATATAATGCAGACCAATCGTTAGTAGATTTCCGTAATTTTATCGAAATGCATAAACACAACAGCACGACGGATAGAACAGCGATTTTTGAATTTAGAAGTAAGAGAGACGCTTTCGTAACGAGAATTGCCGAAATGTATTTGATTGCAGCGGAAGGAGAAATGAAAGCAGGTAATACTGCCGAAGCTGTAAAATACATGAATCTATTGAGAACAAACCGTGCTAAACCTGGACGTACTGCTGATATGCAAATAACTGCTAGTCAATTAAACATTGATTTTGTATTAGATGAACGTGCCAGAGAATTAGGAGGTGAATTATTACGTTGGTTTGATTTAAAAAGAACAGGTAAGCTAGTAGAATATATCAAAGCTTATAATCCGAATGCTAAAAGCAATATCAAAGATTATCAAGTATTGAGACCAATTCCGCAGTCGCACTTAGATGTCATTACCAATAAATCTGAGTTCCAACAAAATCCAGGTTGGTAAGGTAATGGTGATTTAGTGAGTTGTGAATGAGTGATTAACAGTCAACTAAATATATTATAATTTACCTTTCTATTATCTGGCGAATTAATTCGTCCGTTAATAGAAAAGTAAAAATCAGTTGGTAAGCAATTTTCGTTTATCAACTGATTTTATGTTTAAAATAGGTAATGTTAAAACTATCCATAAAAACCCTTTGGATAAACATTAGTTTTCAGAATATTTAGTCTTTATAATTTAAGTATTTTTCGATTTACCTACATAACTTTTATGAGAACAAAACACAACTATATTTTTATACTTTTACTATGCTTGATTTCCTTTTTTGGAAATAGCCAAGCCCTAAAAATTCAGCATGATTTAGTTGTTGCTAAAGATGGCTCGGGGGATTTTAGATATATTCAGGATGCCATCGATGCCGTTCGGGTTTATCTTCCCAATCAAATTACGATTCGTATCAAAAAAGGCATCTACAAAGAAAAAGTGACTATTCCGAGTACACTAAGCAACATTGCTATTATTGGAGAAGACAGTACTATTATTTCGTATAATGACTTCTCAGGTAAAGGGAAAATGGAAACCTTTGATTCTTATACCTTAAGAGTATTAGGCAATGATATTACCTTAGAAAACCTTATCATAGAAAATACTGCTGGAAGAGTAGGTCAGGCAGTAGCTTTACACATTGAAGGTGACCGCTGTGTGATTAAAAAATGTAGTTTTTTAGGTAACCAAGATACAATTTTTGCGGCAGGCGATAATTCACGACAACATTTTGTAGACTGTTATATTGAAGGGACTGTTGATTTTATCTTTGGTCCAGCCACTGTTTTATTTGAAAACTGTATTATTCATAGTAAAACAAATGGTTATGTTACCGCTGCTTCTACCCCAAAATGGGTGAATTACGGGTATGTTTTCAAAAACTGTAAACTAACGGCTTCGGCAGATGTCAACAAAGTATATTTGGGTCGCCCGTGGAGAAGTTATGCCAAAACGGTTTTTATCAATTGTGAATTAGGAAAACATATTTTACCAGAAGGATGGGACCCTTGGGGAAAAGTTGAAAATGAAAAGACAACATTTTATGGCGAATATGGAAGTAGAGGAGAAGGAGCAAAAACCGACGCTAGGGTAAAATGGTCACATCAGCTTACTGAAAAGCAGATAGGTGAATATACGTTAGAGAACATATTTTCAGGCAATCCAAATCCAACATTAAATGCTTTCTGGCATCAACCCGCTCATTTTGGCATTACTGGGAAAGTTGACACTTCATATAGTAATTATAGTGCATATTTGAATAGTAAGAAATCTCATCCTGTTACTGAGATTGTTCCTGAAAAATCACTACCAAATGTCTTAGAAAATAAAGGAATAACCTACGGAAAAATTGGAAGTAGAGCATTGCTATTAGACGTTTTCTCGCCTAAAAAGAAAAGTGTTAAACTATTACCTGCCGTAATGATTATTCACGGTGGCGGATGGCGAACTGGTAATAGAACACAACATTACCAATTAGCAAGACGATTAGCTGAACAAGGTTATGTATGCTTTACACCAGAATACAGGTTATCCACCGAAGCACTTTATCCAGCAGCTGTCTATGATTTAAAGACTGCTCTTCGTTGGATGCGTGAAAATGCCGTTCAATGGAACATTGATGTTGACAAAATTGCAGTTTTAGGATTTTCAGCAGGAGGAGAATTAGCGTCGTTTATGGGCGTAACGACCGATAATCCAGTCTTTGAAGGAACCAATGGCAACTTAAAATTCTCTAGCAAAGTACAAGCAATCGTGGATATTGATGGTACACTTTCTTTCGTCCATCCAGAATCTGGAGAAGGCAATGATTCAAAAGGCACGTCAGCGGCTACTTATTGGTTTGGTTACCCTAAAAAAGATAATCCTCAACTTTGGGATGAGGCATCACCATTATATCATGTTGGAGCAAATACTCCCCCAACGCTATTTTTAAATAGTTCTGTAGATAGAATGCACGCAGGTAGAGACGATTTTCGGAAGGTTTTAGACCAATATAAGATTTATTCAGAAGTACATACTTTTGCAGATGCCCCACATTCTTTTTGTTTATTCAATCCTTGGTTTGAACCAACAGTAAAGTATATTTCGGCATTTTTGAAGAAGACTTTAGAGACAAAGTAGGTTTAACCTATATTTATTAAACACTTAGAATAATTTTTTTCTATTAGGGTGCGACTTAAGCACCCTAATAGAAAAGTTTAAAAATCAAATCTTTCTCTTCCGCTCATTAACAGCCTTGGCACTAACCCAAAAAAGTATGAAGCCAGACAAAATAGTTAGCAGTCCAAAAATAGAGAAAGCTCTCAACAAGTAGTTAGATATATTATCTCTGCCTTGAAAATCCATAGTATGTAACATCCATAGAAAATCAAAAATTCTCCATCGTTGATTCCTAAATTTCTGAACCGTTCCTAATGCTGTAGCCACATAAACCGTCGTTTTACTAGGGTGCTCAAAAGTAATAGCATAGGCAGGTAAGGGCTGTTCGCGATATTCATGATGCCCATTGGTAGTAGTTAAATATTCAATGTTACTAACTTTTGCTTCCTCAATAAAACTTCTTTTGGCTATTTCAATAGCCTCAGATTTTGTTAATACTCCACGAATCTTTCCCGTTTCAGCATCAGCTAATTTGATTTTCTTACCTCTGTCATGTTGCTGTGAATACACAATCTGATATGTAGGTTTACCTAAAATCTGAATAAGTTTAATATCAAAAATATAATTGATAGCATCTGTTTGTTTTATTTGCTGAATAATAGTCTGCGGATTTGCCAGTTTAATATTAGCACTTAAGGGATGGATATGTGCTTTTTGATGGTCACCATGAATGTCATCCATATCCGACCAGCTAAAATATAATCCCCCAATCGTCCAAAACAGAAATTGAATTCCTAATACTAAGCCTAAATAACGGTGAATTTTACGAATACGAAAATGGAAAGATTTTTTCAAAACATTATATTTTAGAATTTATACTAAACACTAGATATCATTTAAAATTAATCAAATTTGCTTTTTGTCTCCCTGTTGCACTACATTTTTATCTACTTTTATCGCATCGTTAGTTTTTAAATGAATCATCAACCTTACTTTATATGTGCGACCAACATTCAACAATAGATAATCATCAACACGACCATGATGAAAATGATGAACACCATCATCATGAACATACCCACAGCGAAAATGCAGATTGGCAAGAATATTTGCCCTCAATTATTTCACTTGTACTATTATTATTAGGAATAATTTTCGATTATTTTGATTTAAAATTCTTTCAAAATTATCTGCGCTTAGGTTGGTACCTATTAGCTTATTTACCAGTCGGATATCCTGTTTTGAAAAGTGCTTTTAAAAGTATTCAGAGCGGTGATATTTTTAATGAATTTTTCTTGATGGGCTTAGCCACCATCGGAGCATTTGGGATAGGCGAATATCCAGAGGGTGTTACCGTAATGCTATTTTATACCATTGGTGAATTATTTCAGGGAGCTGCTGTAAAACGAGCTAAAAGCTCAATCAAAGCTTTATTAGATATACGTCCTGATAAAGTTTCTGTAAAACAAGATGGTAAAATCATGGTAGTAAACCCTGCTAAAGTAGCTATTGGCGAAATCATACAAGTAAAAGCAGGAGAGAAAGTTGCTCTTGATGGCATCCAAGTCTCAGAGTATGGTGCTTATAATACGGCAGCTTTAACGGGCGAAAGTGTGCCAGAAACCAAGAAAAAAGGCGATAGAGTGTTAGCTGGAATGATTAACTTGGATACTATAAGTGATATTGAAGTAACAGCAGTTTTCAAAGATAGCAAGCTCTCTAAAATCTTAACAATGGTTCAAGATGCTACTGCTAGGAAATCGCCAACCCAATTATTTATCTCGAAATTTGCTAAAATTTATACCCCAATTGTATTTGTTTTGGCAGTACTGATTACTCTTTTACCTTATTTTATAGTAGAAAATTATGTTTTCGGAGAGTGGCTTTACCGAGCTTTGGTATTTCTAGTAATTTCTTGTCCATGTGCCTTGGTAATTTCTATTCCTTTAGGATACTTTGGCGGTATTGGAGCAGCATCACAACATGGTATTTTGTTTAAAGGAGCCAATTTTCTAGACATCATGACTAAAGTAAACGTTGTGGTAATGGATAAAACAGGTACGTTGACAAAAGGTGTTTTTAAGATACAGCAAATAGCCATCATAGATTTTGATGAAAGAAAAGCCTTAGAATTACTTGCCTTACTAGAAAGTAAATCATCGCATCCAATTGCTAAGGCCATCGTTGAATTTGTAAAACCCACTCTTCCTGAAAGTACGTTAAGTAATTTCCAAGAAATTTCTGGTTTTGGTTTGAGTGGACAAATAGAAGATAATCAAGTACTAGCTGGCAATTTAAAGCTTTTGGAAAAATACAATATTGCTTTTCCCGAAAACCTTCGAGAAATTCCAGAAACCATTGTTGTGTTAGCTATTAATACAGTATACGTTGGATATGTTTTAATTGCAGACGAAATTAAAGCGGATGCACATAAAACTATTGCTAACTTACAAAAGCTTCATATCAAGACAGTGATGCTTTCAGGTGATAAAGCATCTGTTGTTGACAAGGTAGCTAAAACATTAAACGTCAGTGAGGCCTATGGCAACCTAATGCCAGAAGATAAGGTAGCTAAATTGCAAGCATTACGAAATCAACAAAATACAATCGCTTTCGTAGGAGATGGTATCAATGATGCCCCTGTAATTGCCTTATCGGATGTAGGAATTGCGATGGGAGGGATGGGTTCTGATGCAACAATAGAAACAGCGGATGTGGTCATTCAAAATGACCAGCCTTCCAAAATCGTAACAGCTATTCATATTTCTAAAGCTACTAAAAAAATAGTGTGGCAAAATATCTCATTGGCTTTTGGTGTAAAAGTTTTGGTGCTAATTCTAGGCGCAGGGGGCTTAGCAAGTATGTGGGAAGCTGTTTTTGCTGATGTTGGTGTGGCGCTTATGGCTATACTAAATGCTGTTAGAATACAAAAGATGAAGTTTTAATATAACAGAGGGACTATCAATCTGATAACCCCTCTGTTATTATTTATGATTTACATAAAGTTTTACTTTAAAATCTAACAAACTTTTCTTTTTCAGAAAAAATGTTTTTCCTAATATAAAGCTATATTGTTGTACACTTGAATACAAAATATCTAAGGCTGTATTGTCATATGCGGGTGTGGTAAAATAAATCCAGTCTTTAGAAAGGTAATTGGTTAAATTATCTTTGATTTCATCTGTAATAACGGCTTGATAAACTTCTTCTTTGAACATTTCATTTAATTGTTCTTTAAAAATACTTTCAGATTTTTTCAAAGAAAGCATTTTTTCTTCAATTATATCAAAAGGAGTAGTTTGATTTATAAAGGCTGCATCATTCATCAGTTGTACATATATTTCGTACTTATTATCATAGTTTTTATCTAAATTAAAAAAGTTTTTATAGTGTTCTATGTAATCTTTTTCTAACCGTTGTAATTGAGCCAAGTTTAAAAAATATTGGAAGATGGCTTCATCGTTTTCCAATATCTGTTCTTTTAAAACGGATAATTCTTTTTCTAAAACAGGTATCAAGTCATCACAGTCATTAGCCGAATACTTCACACCATCATAATCAAAAGATTTAATGATGAACTCTTCATTTTTAATCTGCTTAAGTGTATGAATATCTGATTCTGTTGCTAATGCTGTATAAACTAAATCAACAGCTTGATTACTGAATATATCTTCAAATTTAATAGCGGTAGTAGGTGATTGGTCAACCAGATTTGCTATCTCAACATAAGATGGATTCTTATTATCATAATAACTATTGAAAATAATATCGAAAGAATTGGCTTTATAGTCTTTGGTATACGTTTCAATAAATTGTTCTGCCTTTTCATTAGTTATCTCAGCATTATAAGAAATAACATCAAAAAGTTTAGTAGTTATTTTTTCTTGAACATTATCGATGGCATTAAATAGCACAGATGCTTTTTGTGTATTATCCTCTTTTGTGCTTATATTCAATCGCTTTAGTGCCTCTATTCTATCTTCGGTATTAGGATGAGAAGCCCATTGATTTTTAATGACTAACTTAGTTTTATTAAATCGATTGTAATGTTCAAGGTTCACTTGTGGTAGTTCATCCTTTGTAGGTAATTTACTTTCTTCGGCAAGAAAATTCATTACAAACTGGTGTTGAGGATAAATATTGGTCGTTTTTATAGCCTCAGGAATTTTATCGTTATAATAATTTAATACTACATTGTAAGAATGGTTTGCTAAATCTAATCTCAATAAAGCTGTAATTAATGGTTCTGACCCTGCCACATTAGCCGCTACTTCATCAGCATGAAATTCCATCTCTCTCGACAAACTCATATAGCTTAAATTCACAATATCATATACTTTCCTAAGTATCCATTGTATTCCCTCGACTATCTTAAAGGACAATCCGACAAAGAATGTAATGTATCCATGAATATTCCCTAGCTTCTGAGCCAATGCTTCAAAAGAAGTATTTTCATAAAGTAAATTATAAATTACCTGATTTACATTATACACATAACTCCCGACTTTCATAGTTTTCTGCGAAAAATGTCCAAATTCATGGGCTAAAATCGCCTTAAATTCATCAACAGAAACTGCGTTTACCAAGCCTATACCGATTTGTAAGTTTTTCTTAATTGGGAAAAACATACTCCAGAAGCTAGAATCATAAAAAACACTCGCATTGACATCAGACGATAAGTAAATCTTTTTAGGAAAGTCTGTCTTTACTTCATCGACTATTGCTTGAATAAAATTAAAAAGTACGGGTTCTTGTTTAGCTGTAATTTCAACAAGATGAGAGCGGTCAACAACATTTTTCTTGAAAATAAACTTAAACAGAAAAATAAGCACTAAAATACCCATAATAATTAAACCCGCTCCAACTAGAATAGTTAAAAACATAGGTTTGAATGCTATCAACGAGATACCACCAAAACCACATAATATGGTGAAAGCAATTCCTAATAATACTAAAACCAAATAGGTAAATAAGAAAAGGCAAATTGATAGAATTGCCCTGATAGTCATTTTTTTAAATTGTTCCGAAACTAGGATGTTTTTCATTGTAACTTATATTGTAGATTGATAGAAAGATTTACTTCTTTTAGGGTTTATATGCGGATAATTTCTTAGATAAAGCTATCGAATGTTAACTTCTTTACCATTCCTGTCAAAATTTATAATGTCATGGTGCAGATTTTTTATTTATTTAAGGCAAAAGTATTTTATTTCTTTTGAATCTCCCAATTAATAGATAATACTTTATCGTATGGTAATTATATGCTTTGAACAGCCTACCGTTTAATAAAAATACAGATGCTTAGTAAAATCAATATTGCCTTTATTTATATCTTTGACAGCTTTGTCTTTTAGCTCATAAAGGCGATATAATACTATCTAAATCATCATTTACTATGCCCAAATTAATTGTTGTTTTTGTTCATGGATGGAGTGTCACCAACCTTGATACTTATGGAGAATTGCCCACTCGGCTACAAAATGAAGCCTTGACTAATGGCTTTGAAATGAGTGTTGAGGAAATATTTCTTGGACAATACATCAGTTTTCATGATGAAGTTCGATTGAAAGATATTTCCAGAGCTTTCGAAACTGCGATAAAAGATAAACTGGATTCCCAAATTAATAATAATGAAAGATTTATCTGTATCACTCATTCTACAGGTGGGCCAGTAATACGCGACTGGTGGAAAAGATATTCTTCAGATAGTAGTCCTCAATGTCCTATGAGCCACCTGATTATGCTAGCTCCTGCTAATTTTGGTTCGGCACTAGCGCAACTAGGAAAAGGAAGAGTAGGGCGACTAAAATCTTGGTTTAGTGCAGTTGAACCTGGGCAAGGTGTCTTGGATTGGCTCGAACTAGGCAGTATTGAAGCTTGGGCTTTGAACAAAGACTGGATTAATAGTAATGAGGATGATATTAATCCTGAACATGTTTTTCCATTTGTACTGATTGGACAATCTATTGATAGGAAGTTATATGATAACTTAAATGCTTATACAGGAGAATTAGGTTCTGACGGAGTTGTAAGGGTAGCAGCAGCCAATCTAGAAAGTAACTATGTATGCTTACAGCAACCATATCCTATTTCAACAAGCCCACTTGTTACGAAAGATTTTGAGATTTCTATTTATAAACAGTCTCCCAAAACTCCTTTAAGAATCATTAAAGGAAAATCACATTCTGGTGAAGATATGGGCATTATGAATAGTGTTAGGATTTCAGATAATGAAGAAAGTCAGGAGACAATAAAAGCGATTTTAGATTGTATCAATGTGAGAACAAAGACAGATTATAATAACCTTTATAAACAATTTGAAAGAGAAACTAAAGAAGTTTTAAAAATTGAACAGTTAGAAATTGAAAGTAGCTTTTTCATTGCTAGGCGTTATTTTATTCATGACCAATACTGCATGGTGATTTTTAGGGTAATTGATACAGAAGGTTATCCGATAAAAGACTATGATTTAATCATTTCAGCAGGAGATGAAAATGACCCTAATCATTTGCCAGAGGGCTTTTTTGAAGACAGACAGAAGAATAAAAACAATAGTGAGAATATCACGTATTATTTAAACTATGATATTTTAAAAGGAACTGAGGCCATAAAGAGTGGGAAGAAAGAAATACGGCGAAAGCAAAAGGGTATTAATAAATTAGGGTTGAAAATTATTCCTAGGCCTTCCGAAGGTTTTGTACGTTATGTACCTTGTGAAATTAAGGCCGATAAAACCATGTTCGACTATATATTAAAACCCAATAGTACAACATTGGTCGAAATCGTTATGCAGAGAATCGTAAGTAAAGAAGTGTTCCGAATCAACCCAATAAGCGATTTACCTCATGGAGGAGATTTTAAGAAAGTACTTCCTGGTAATAAAATTTTATAAATAAAAAAGTGCCAATCTATCTTTTCTCAACATGGATTGGCACTATCAACAGCATGGTTTTTATGATAATTCTTTTTCTGTCTTGATTTTTTTGCCCCACTTTTCTAATACACTAATCAAGAAATCAAGATTAATAGGTTTACTTATATAATCATCCATTCCTGCTTTCATACATTCTTCCTTGCTTTCTTCTAAGGTATTCGCTGTCATGGCAATAATTACTGGCTGTGGCATATCCATTGCTCTAAGCTTAATGGTTGCTTCTATACCATCCATTTCAGGCATTTGCATATCCATTAAAATTAAATCATAATACTCTCGTTCAAAAGCCTCTAATACTTCTATACCATTTTCCGCTAAATCTGCCTGAAAACCAAGTTTACTTAAAATTCTCAAGGCTAGTTTCTGATTCATAACATAATCTTCTGCAACCAAAATCTTCATTGGATAGTTTTCAGAAAAATCATTATTTAACTTTTGCGCTGGCACAGTTGTCCCTGATTTATCTATTATTTTTGGTTGTTCACTTTTCATTAAATTATCATGAATACTTTTACAGAGGATATGCTGTTTAACAGGCTTCATCAACACTGATTTAAACAAATTGGGATATTCCCGATGAAAAGTATCTGATATCGAACTTAATAAGATAATTGGTAAAAAAGGATTTAGTCGTTGAACTGCCAAAGCAAAAGCAATACCATCAATATCAGGCATTTGCATATCAGTTATTATTAAATCAAACACTTCTTTAGCTTCGATTAAGCCAATACCTTCTTTCGGAGATGACGTCAAGGTAACGCACATATTCCAATGTTCTAACTGCCCTTTCAGAATACTAAGGTTTGTCATATTATCGTCAACAACCAATACTTTTTTATTTCTTAACACTTCAAGGTTAAAAGGGAAAGTAGTAAGCTGAGCGGAACTAGTACGCGTATTAATCTTGAATTTAAACGTAGTTCCCTTGCCTACTTGGCTTTCTACTTGAATAGAGCCTCCCATTAAATTAACGATTTTCTCGCTGATAATTAGTCCTAATCCCGTCCCCCCATATCTTCTAGTAGTAGAAGAATCAACTTGCGAGAATGGTTTAAAAAGTTTGTCTAACTTATCAGGTGGAATGCCAATACCTGAGTCTCTGACCTCGAAACCTAATTCAATTTCATCATTTTCTTTGCTTTCAACGATAAAAACTCGCACAAAAACTTCTCCTTCGTGCGTAAACTTGATTGCATTTCCAATAAGATTTAATAGAATTTGGCGTAAACGGAGGTTATCACCAATAATCTGAATAGGTACATCCCATTCTATCTGGTATAATAAATCAAGATTAAGCGTTGATACCTTTGCAGCAAAAACATCCAACACTTCTTCAATACAATTTCTTAGGTTGAAATCATGCTCATCTAATTCCATTTTACCAGATTCAATTTTAGAAAAATCTAAAATATCATTGATAACCGTAAGCAATCCTTCTCCACAAGCATGAATGGTATCAGAATAACTCTTCTGTTCTTCATTTAAAGGCGTTTCCTCTAGCAATGATGCCATACCAATAATCCCATTCAAAGGAGTACGAATTTCATGACTCATGGTCGCTAAAAAAACACTTTTGGCTTTATTAGCTCTTTCTGCTTCTTGTCGTGCTTTCAGCTCATCCTGTGTAGATTTTAATAGTTGAGCTGTTCTTATCTCTACTTCTTGCTCTAGCTTATATTTTTGTTTTTGTACTAAATTAATTCTATATCTATAAAAACTTATCGCTAACCCCAAGATTAACAATATACCCAACATACGGAACCACCATGTTGCCCAAAATGGCGGTAAAATTTCTATAGTAATAGATGTCCCTTTTTCATTCCAGATGCCATCATTATTAGAAGCTTTTACATTGAATATATACGTTCCTGGGTCAAGATTCGTATAGGTTGCTGTTCGTCTACCACCAGCGTATACCCAGTCTTTATCAAAACCATCTAATTTATAAGCATATTCATTTTTTAAAGGTAACGTATAGTTTAAGGCTGCATATTCAAATGAGAAAACAGATTGTTTATAATTTAAAACTATCTTCTTCATTTCGTTAATATGACTGGTAAGCGGAGAGTCCTCGGCACCTACCACAACAGATTTATTGAAAATCTGAAAATCAGTAATAAATACAGGAGGAATAAAGGTATTATCTTTTAAACTATCTGGATTAAAGAAGTTTACGCCATTAGGCCCACCAAAAAACATTTCACCACTATGGGTTTTATAAGCTGCTCTTGGTTTAAATTCATTGCCTTGTAGCCCGTCTGAAATATTATAGTTTTTGAATGTTTTTGTCAAAGGATTATATGCCGAAATCCCTTTATTAGTGCTCATCCAAAAGTTACCTTTTTCATCTTCTAGGATAGCATTAATAAAATCATTAGGCAATCCATCTTTTTCCGTAAAAGTCTGGAAAGTTTTAGTTTTTAGATTCAACAAACACAAACCTTGGGTAGTACCCACCCATAAAAAGCCTTTTTTAGCTTCTTTAATCGTCTGAATATTATTATTACTCAAACTATTCGGGTTATTAGGGTTGGCTCTGAAATGGGTAAATATTTTTGTTTTTTTATTAAAAAGCTCTAATCCATCTTCTGTTCCTAACCAAAGGTCATCTCCATCAGTTTCATAAATGGCTTTAACATAGTTATTGCAAATACTATGAGGGTCCTTCGGATTGTGTAAATAATTTGTAAATCGTTTATTTTTTATGTCATAGTACCCCAATCCACCCGTCCAAGTACCTAGCCAAAGGTTGTTGTCTTTGCTTTTAAGCATTGTAAAAATACTATTAGAAGACACCGAGTTTTTATTTTTCGAATCAGGTACATGATGTACAAATTGCTTTGTCTTAGTATTAAACAAATCGAAGCCTCCTATAAAAAAGCCTAATGCTAATAAATCTTTATCTACTTCCACCATAGATAGCACGAAATCAGAATTGATGCTATTTTTATTGGTATGGTCATGAGTATATGCTGAAAATTTGTTTATTTTTCTATCAAATACATTCAATCCACCGCCATCTGTTCCTAACCAAATTTTATCATCTCCATGTTCTAAAATGCTCAAAATACTACTATTATTCAAGCCATTTTTATCTACTGTTTGCTTCAAAAAAGTAAACTTATTCCCAAATTTTGGTAAAAAGCTAATCCCTCCAGAATAAGTACCTATCCAAATATTACCAATGGAATCTTGATAAAGGCAATACACCGAATTGTTGCTTAAACTACTATCATCATAGATATTAAAAGCAACGGTATTAAATTTATTCGTTCTTACATTGAAGATACTTATTCCACCGTTCTCTGTACCAATCCATAAATTTCCGTTTTTATCTTCCATAAAAGATAGCACATCATTATAGCACAAGCTATTAGGATTTTTCGGGTCGTTTACATAATTGGTAAAAGTATTGTCTTTAGGGTTATATTTTGAAACACCACCTGTTAGAGTACCAATCCACAGGTTTTTCTGACTATCTAAAAAAAGTGCTTTTATCCAATCGGAAGCAACACTTTTAGGATTATTAGCCTCATGAAAAAAATGAGTAAACTCTTTCTTGTCAGGATTATATTTATTTAACCCTTCTTTGGTTCCAACCCAAATATTACCAAACTGGTCTTCTTCTAATCTATACACAAAATCACTACTAAGGCTATTTTTAATATGTTCATGATGCCTAAGTTGGATATACGTATTTTTTTGATTTCCTAATAAATATATCCCTGTAGTGGTTCCTAACCACATTCTATTTTTACTATCTTCAAATATATCACGGATGATGAGTCTATGATTTTCTTTGAAAAAATGCTCAAATATTCCTTTCTCCTGATTAAATTTATCAAGTCCAACGGCTGTGGCAACCCATAAATCTCCATTAT
This sequence comes from Arcicella sp. GW822-FHT02H01, assembly GCF_058802005.1. NCBI lineage: Bacteria > Pseudomonadati > Bacteroidota > Cytophagia > Cytophagales > Flectobacillaceae > Arcicella > Arcicella sp. GW822-FHT02H01. The sequence continues at coordinate 269,551 of NZ_JBXANT010000002.1, forward strand.
TATCTTCTAATAGATCATAAATATAGTTATCACTAATGCTATTCTTATTTTCTCGCTGGTGCTTGTAAATCGTAAACTTATATCCATCGTATTTATTAAGGCCTTCGTCGGTAGCAAACCACATAAAGCCTTTTTTGCTCATAGTGATAGCGCTGACGTGGCTTTGGGACAAGCCGTCTTTCGTAGATATACGCTGAAATACTGGTTTAAATTCTTGCGAGAAAAGGAATGTATGCTTAAGTAATACAAAAAGGAATATATATATATGTTTATCGTTCATGGTTATGGTAAACAGTACTTAAAGTTTTGGCGGTTACAGTAATTAATTGATTTACAATGGTACTATCTTATGGAAAAATAGCAAAAATTTTACCAAATATATTATTTTATTAATATATTATTAACATTTGATGCTTTGTGATAAAATGAGGGAAAAAGTATTTTAATGTTGAAAATTGATGCTTTAAATTCTTCTTAGTTTTATTAGTGAATAAAAAGAGAGAGTATACCATATAAAGGAGGGCTAATCGAAGAGATTTTTTTATTATAAAAAAACTCTTTTTATAGTTACTTACTTTTTCTGTAGTTTTTTTTATAAATTTTTAGCTTATTTTTTTTTAATTATAAAAAAAATAGCCTTCAAAATTAATTTGAAGGCTATAATTAGAGGAGTTTTAATTGACAGTAATTATAAAAGAATTTTTTCTTATTCTTCACTGCCTATTTTAGCAATTTCTTTATCTAGAACAAATTTACCAGTAGCGCTTTCTACCTCAATCAATTCAAATAATTCTAATGCACGACGAGCATTTTTCTCTTCTTCACGTTGTTCTTTTACAAACCACATCATAAAATTTTCAGTAGCATAGTCGTTTACTTCACGACATTTAGCAATAATTCTATTAATAGAATTAGTTACTGCTATTTCGCCTTGTAAAGCCATTTCAAACACTTGCTTGATTGAAATATATTCTTGAGCAACTTCTTCAAGCGTTGGTGTAATAGCTGTACCTCCAACTTCGTTAATATATTTGAAAATTTTCAAAAAGTGGGTTCTTTCTTCCTCAGCTTGTGCATATAAATACTCTCCTGCTTTCTCAAAACCATTTCTATCTAACCATGAAGCCATTGCTAGATATTTTTGAGAAGCCTCTGCTTCCATTTTGCATTGTGCGTTCAACACTAGTTCTATTTCCTCTTTGAGCGAAGTACGGAGACGAATTAAATCTTTCATATCAATATAGTTATGTGATTCTTTATTTTTTTGACAATATTACGACGAAATATAATCTAATGTTATCATCAGATACAAAATCTACCGAAATATAGAATTAGTCTAAAAAAATCATACCAGTTCCACCGTTCCTAAAACCTCATAAAGCATAGAATTGAGGTCTAAACTGAACTTTGTGCCATCTAGTAAATCACGCAATTGAATGATTTCGCAGAGTGTTAATTGAGAAGAGAAATTATTTTTAGGAGATTGAATTAATTCAAAGTCATAATCATCTGATAAGTTAAATATCATCTCGTGAATATCTACCTTATGCACTTTTCTACGAAAAGTCAGAAAGTCACTCACTTTAAATCCCGTTAGAGTATCGTTGAATTTTATATAAATTCTATCCGTCAAATCGCACTGCCAAGTGATTCCTTTCTGGTTTTTATACAATTCATTTAATTGATTCTCTGACATTTTCATCTGATAATACTATTGTTACTTCAATGTTTATGGAACAAATTTAGTAAGCAAAAAATAAACTTCAAAATATTATTTGAAATAAGTCTAAATAAGTTTTAATATTTTTATTCTTTAGGCTTTTATAGCTTGATGTAGGCTAATATTTAGCTACTTCTTATTAATTCCCGTTAAGTCTTCCAACTATAATATTTTCATCTTTGTATCTACGATTATAATGGTCAACCCGATTTCGAATTTTATGAAAAAAAAATATTGCTATTTCCCTTTATCAATTCTTTTGATATTCAACTTTACTTTATTGGGGCAATCTTATATCCCAGAAAAAAACGATAAACGGTTCAAAATAAAACCAGTAGTTGAATTAAAGGCTTATGCATTTAACATTAAAGACATCACTCTGTTGGAAGGTAGTCCTTTTAAAAATGCCATGGATAAAGATGCGGCTTATCTATTGACAGTAGAGCCCAATCGTTTGCTACATCGCTTTTATCTAAATGCCAATTTGCCTACAAAGGGAGCAGTATATGGCGGTTGGGAAAGCGAAGGGCTTTCAGGGCATACCCTGGGGCATTATCTTTCTGCTTGTGGCATGATGTATGCTTCTACGGGCAATGTTGAGTTTAAAAAGCGAACTGACTATATCGTAACGGAACTTGCAAAATGTCAAAAAGCTAGAAAAACGGGCTATGTGGGTGCCATTCCCAAAGAAGATACGTTATTTGCAAAAGTTGCTCGTGGTGAAATAAAATCTAGTGGTTTCGACTTAAACGGAGGCTGGAGCCCTTGGTATACTGTCCACAAAGTAATGGCTGGATTAGTAGATGCCTACCTATATTGCAATAATCAACAAGCCCTCGCTGTGGTAACTGGCATGGCCGATTGGACAGCAAAAACTGTAAACCCACTTTCACCAGAACTTTTGCAAAAAATGTTAAAATGCGAATACGGAGGAATGAGTGATGTATTGGCTAATATTTATGCTATTACGGGTAATAAAAAGTATTTAGATGTGTCATACAAATTCTATGACGATTTTGTCATGGTGCCGTTGTCAAAAAAAATAGACCCGATGGCGGGGAAACATTCCAATACTAATGTGCCAAAAGCCATTGGTAGTGCTCGACAATATGAATTAACAGGAAATGAATCTGATAAAACCATTGCATCTTTCTTTTGGGATATTATGGTGCATAACCATAGTTATGTAATTGGGGGAAATAGTAATTATGAGTATTGCACTGAACCGCATAAACTAAACGACCACCTAAGCGATAATACTTGCGAAACGTGCAACACTTATAATATGCTAAAGCTCACAAGACATTTGTTTTGTTGGCAACCTAATAGCCAATTAGGAGATTATTACGAAAGGGCATTGTACAATCACATCTTAGCATCACAAAATCCTGAAAATGGGATGATGTGCTATTTTGTGCCTTTGAGAATGGGCACAAAAAAAGAATTTAGTGAACCCTTCAATACTTTTACTTGCTGTGTGGGTAGTGGGATGGAAAACCATGCTAAATACACAGAAAGTATTTATTATGAAGGGGCTGACGGAAGCTTGTTTATCAATTTATTCATTCCTTCGGTACTCAAATGGCCAGCAAAGGGCATTACTATTACTCAAAAGACTCAATATCCTACTAGCGAAAACACTTCTTTAACCATTCAAGCTAAAACTCCAAAAGCTTTTACTTTACGCCTGCGTTCGCCTTGGTGGGCAACAAAAGGAGTAAATATACATATCAATGGGGAAGTTCAAAAAGTTGAAAAAGATAAGTCAGGATATTTAGTAATTAACAGAACATGGAAGAATAATGACACAATAGAGATTAACTTTCCGATGTCCCTCTATACCGAAAGTATGCCCGACAATGCCAATCGTATTGCTTTTTTATACGGTCCTTTGGTCTTGGCAGGACAATTAGGAAAAGAATTGCCTGACCCTATTTATGGAACGCCAGTTTTGTTGACAGACGATAAAAATATCAACAATTGGTTAAAACCTGTAGCCAATCAGCTCTTGACATTCAAAATAGAGCAGGTAGGGAAGCCTTTTGATGCTACATTAATTCCATTTTATCAGACTTATCAGCAACATTATAGTGTTTACTGGGACTATTTTACGAAAGCAGATTGGCAAAATAGGCAAACGGAATATGAAGCAGAAAAAAAACGTCAACAGCAAATTGAGGCAATGACGATTGATGAATTCAGAATTGGAGAAATGCAACCCGAACGTGACCATCAATTAAAAGCCAGTGAACAATCTTATACGGACATTGCCTTAGGAAAAACAGGTAGAGAAGTAAGAGCAGGTGGATTCTTTTCTTTTCAGATGAAAGTAAATTCTGCCATAGAAAACAGCCTTTTATTAACTTACTTAGGCGATGATAAGGGTAGACTTTTTGATATTGTTATCGACGGAACAAAAATTGCCACCCAAGAATTAAAAGGAGGAACTACAGGAAAATTCTTTGATGTAGTATATCCAATTCCTACAGAACTTATCCAAGGCAAAAGCACGATTGAAGTGAAAATATTAGCCAATGCAGGCAGAACAGCTGGAAGGGTATTTGGTTGTAGAATTATTAAAGTAGAGAAATAAAGTAAGGCACTCTATTGGTCATGAAAAATGACACATAAAAACCTGTACTCTTTTTACCATAAACATTAGAAAAAGAGTACAGGCTATTTAAAATTTTATGTCTATAAGTACTTAACAGCTTTAATAACTTTGATACCATTTAACATTGGCAGTATCTTAACATTTTCTGAAGGAACAATTCCTCTTTTTATCCAGTTTGAGACAACGTTGGTACTAGCTACATGAAAACGCTTTGCATATTCTTTAATAGTAATCCATTCATTAAGGTCTATTACAAAATCAGGGGTAGTAATATAGTTTTTACTTTGCTCTATAAGTTCATTTGCAGCCATAGACATCATTTTAGCCTTTGCTTTTATAACGCCTTTTATAGCTTCTTGTTCAGATGGATTTGCCGTATTAAAATATTCCTTTAGCTGTTTTGAACTTAGGTCAATTGCTATTTCATCTTTAGCTGATAGAAAATCAGCAATAATTATCTCTAATTTCATAATTTGTATGAAGGCACTTATTCTCCTTCTTTTTTAATTGTTCCTCTAAATTGTTGATTTCAGCATCTAGTTTATTTAAAGTATCCAGCAATTCATTAATTGTTTCTTCATCAGCTATATCTTTTAAGTTTGTAAGCATTGTTTTAGTTGAAGCTCTCATTATCCTGAGATGGATAAGTATCTGTTTTTTCATTTTACATCATGCTTTTGTAGGTGTTTATTTGTACAAATAAAATAAATGTTACGCTATGTAACAAACATTGTTTTAGAATATTATATGTTACCTTATATCAATGCTATAACTATTAACCATAAATCGCAATATTATCTTCCAAATAGGTTAATATCAATCTATATTTGATTAAAAATGGTAATTTTTGCACACTATTTTATTGATAATTTTGATTAAAAATAAAAGAAAATTATGGCAATCAATTGGAAAGGAGTATTCCCAGCAGTTACTACAAAGTTTAATGAAAAAGATGAGCTTGACTTCGAGCTTTTTGATAAGAATTTACAATTTCAGTTAGAAGCAGGTGTTCACGGAATTATTTTGGGGGGAACTTTAGGAGAATCAAGCGTATTGAGTTTAGAAGAAAAAGGTGCTTTAGTGAAATTTACTGTTGAAAAAGTAGCAGGTAAAGTACCAGTAATTTTAAACATTGCAGAAGGAGCTACTAAAGATGCTATCGAGTTGGCGCGTTTAGCAGAAGAATGGGGAGCAGAAGGATTGATGATGTTGCCACCTATGCGTTATAAAACAGACCATCGTGAAACGGTTGAATATTTCAAAGCAGTAGCTAATTCAACTACGCTTCCAATTATGATTTATAACAATCCTGTTGATTATAAAATTGAAGTAACTTTAGCGATGTTTTCTGAATTAGTAGTTTGTGAAAACATTCAAGCAGTTAAAGAATCAACGCGTGACTTAACCAATGTTACTCGTATGAGAAACCTATTTGGCGAGCGTTACAGTATTCTTTGTGGGGTAGATACCATTGCGATGGAACAATTGGTAATGGGTGCTGATGGTTGGGTAGCAGGCTTAGTGTGTGCATTCCCAGAAGAAACCGTTGCTATTTATAAATTAGTGAAAGCAGGTAGAATTGCTGAAGCAAGAAGTATTTATCGTTGGTTTATCCCTTTATTAGAGCTTGATATTCACCCTAAGTTGGTACAATATATCAAATTAGCAGAAGCCCAAGTAGGGATAGGAAGCGAGGCCGTTAGACCACCACGACTTACTTTAATTGGCGAAGAGAGAGAAGCAATTTTGAACATTATCAATACAGGAATTGCGACAAGACCAACTTTGCCAGATTATAAAGCCATTGAAATTGATTAATTTTTGCTTAGCTTAACGTTTAGTAAAGTATTCTTAAAGCAGAATTCTTAAACCAAATCATATATATAATTTTAATACTCAACATACCGTGAATCCTACTAGTAGGATTCACGGATGTTAAATTCGATTATTTTCTGTAAGCTGTTTTATTAAATATTTCATCAACAAACTTTATTTTTACAGCTAACATCAATTATCCAATATTTGTACTTATTCCGATTACTTAACCATACAATACTTTGAAAAAAACATTCTTTTGCATTGATGCTCATACATGTGGAAATCCTGTCAGATTAGTTGCAGGCGGTGGACCAACCCTTATAGGTGAAAACATGAGTGAAAAAAGACAGCACTTTTTAAAAGAATATGACTGGATTAGACAAGGCTTAATGTTTGAACCTCGTGGCCATGACATGATGAGTGGAAGTATTTTGTTTCCCCCACACAATCCTGAAAATGATGTCGCTGTCCTCTTCATAGAAACCAGTGGTTGTTTACCTATGTGCGGACATGGAACGATAGGTACAATAACTATTGCTATTGAAGAAGGATTAATCATTCCTAAAACCAAAGGTATTATCAGAATGGAAGCACCGGCGGGCTTGGTAATGATTGAATATAAACAAGAAGGGAACAAAGTAAAAAGTGTAAAACTGACGAATGTAGCATCATTTTTAGCTGCTGAAAATATCAGTGTAGAATGCCCTGATTTAGGAACATTGACAGTAGATGTATCTTATGGAGGTAATTTTTACGCCATTGTGGATGTTCAAGAGAACTTTAAAGGGTTACAACATTATACTGCTGACCAATTGATTAGTTGGAGTAGAACGATGCGTAAACGAATCAATGAGCAATATACTTTTGTTCATCCCGATAATGAAACGATCAACGGCTGTTCGCATATATTGTGGACTGGCGACGTACTCGACCAAAGCTCTACGGCTAGAAATGCGGTTTTTTATGGGGATAAGGCCATTGACCGTTCACCATGTGGCACAGGTACCTCAGCAAGAATGGCGCAATGGTATGCTAAAGGCAAACTAAAAAAGGGAGATAATTTTGTGCATGAAAGTATCATTGGCTCAAAGTTCATTGGTCGAATAGAAGAAGAAACTAGTGTTGGGGGTAAACCAGCCATCAGACCAAGTATTGAAGGTTGGGCTAGAATTTATGGCTATAATACCATCAATATTGACGATGAAGACGATCCTTATGCTTATGGTTTCCAAGTATTGTAACAAATAAATTCATCATACAACCTGAGCAATATGAATCAACCAACTACTATAGACCCCTCGGCTGAACAAAATTCAAGTACATTCAAACGTTCGTTGAGTTTATTGGATGCCACCATGATAGTTGCAGGTTCTATGATTGGCTCAGGGATTTTTATAGTGAGTGCCGATATTACCCGCAATGTAGGTTCTGCGGGTTGGCTGTTAGTCATTTGGTTGATAACAGGGCTATTAACCTTAATTGCTGCCGTAAGTTACGGAGAACTAAGTGCCATGTTTCCTAAGGCAGGCGGACAGTACATTTATTTAAAAGAAGCCTTCAATCCCCTTGTTGGCTTTTTGTATGGGTGGAGTTTCTTTGCCGTCATCCAAACAGGCTCTATTGCTGCGGTGGGAGTGGCTTTTAGTAAATTTTCAGCCTATATTTTTCCTTTTCTCAGTGAAAAAAATATCTTATTCGACCTTGGATTATTCAAAGTTTCGGCCGCTCAACTTACTTCAATATTAATGGTTTCCTTGTTAACGTATATCAATACGCGTGGCGTGAAAGAAGGAAAAACCATTCAAACCATACTAACACTCATCAAAATTATAGCATTATTCGGACTGATTATCTTTGGTTTTTCAATAGCTGCCAAAAAAGAAATTTGGGAAGCCAATTGGCAAACAGGTTTTTCTCTTTTCAAATTTGATGGCATTTCATCACTTCCCTACTCCAGTATGGCTTTTATGGGTGCTATCGCAGCCAGTATGGTTGGTAGTTTATTTAGTAGTGATTCTTGGAATAACGTTACTTTTATAGCAGGAGAAATTAAAAGACCTGAACGAAATATTGGACTAAGTTTATTCTTAGGAACACTTATCGTTACAGCTACTTATTTTCTGTGCAATGTCATGTATCTGAGCGTATTATCTCTACAAGAAATCGCTACCTCTGAAAATGACAGAGTAGGCATGGTGGCATCACAACATATTTTCGGAGAGGTGGGTACAATCGTTATTGCTGTTTTCCTAATGATTTCTACTTTTGGTTGTGATAACGGTTTGATTTTATCAGGTGCGAGAGTGTATTACAGCATGGCAAAAGATGGCCTATTTTTTAAACAAGTAACTCAACTTAATAAAAATGGCGTACCCGAAAAAGCGTTGTGGATACAATGCATTTGGGCATCTATACTTTGCCTGAGTGGTCGCTATGGTGAATTACTTGATTATGTAATCTTTGCAGTACTAATTTTTTATATACTAACTATTATCGGAATCTTCAGATTACGCATCACTCAACCCAACTTACCTCGTCCTTACAAAGCCTTTGGCTATCCTTTTTTACCCCTTATTTACATCGTTTCGGCATCAGTAATTAGTATTTCATTATTGATATATCGTCCTTCATTTACTTTGCCAGGTTTAGTAATTGTATTGTTAGGTATTCCAGCTTATTATTTTTTTCTAGGCAAGAAGGTTCAATCATAAGTATCATCATTAGCCATAAAATACTCAAAAACATGTCATCATTATCTTTCAAAAGGCTATTTACTTTAGTGGCTCTTTTTTCATTTTTTATCAATGAAACCGAGGCACAACACAATGATTATCCTATTCAACCTGTCACTTTTACACAAGTACACTTTAAGGATAGTTTTTGGTTACCTAAAATGAAAATCAATGCCGAGGTAACCATTCCCTATACATTAAACCAATGTAAAATAACGGGACGGATTGATAATTTTGCCAAAGCAGCAGGAAAAATGCTCGCTGAAAAAAGTACTACTTATACATTTGATGATACCGATTTGTATAAAGTAATAGAAGGGGCATCGTATAGTCTTCAAACTAAAAAAGATATTGCCCTTGAAAAATACTTGGATACCTTAATTAGCAATATCGGAGCTGCCCAAGAACCAGACGGCTATTTATTTACTTTCAGAACCATGAAAATTGCCAAACCGCATGAGTGGATTGGTAAAAAACGTTGGGAAAAAGAAGAAGACCTAAGTCATGAATTATACAATGCGGGGCATCTTTATGAAGCTGCAGTAGCACATTATCAAGCTACTGGCAAAAAGAATTTACTGAATATTGCTACTAAAAATGCTGACTTATTAGTAAAAACGTTTGGCTGGGGCAAAGAAGAACGTTTTCCCGGTCACCAAATCGTGGAGACTGGTTTAACGCGATTATATAGAGTAACTGGCAAAAAGGAGTACTTGACTTTAGCAAAATTCTTTCTGGATTTAAGAGGCAAAGAAGGACATTTGAACCAAGAATACAGTCAGTCCCATAAAAAAGTAGTAGATCAGCATACAGCAGTAGGTCATGCCGTTCGAGCAACTTATATGTATACAGGCATGGCTGATGTAGCAGCTTTGACTGGCGACAAGCAATACTTAAGTGCCATTGACGATATTTGGAATGATGTGGTTGATAAAAAGATTTACATCACAGGTGGTATAGGAGCTACGGGTAACGGAGAAGCCTTTGGGGCAGATTATGATTTACCCAATATGAGTGCATACGCTGAAACTTGTGCGGCCATCGCCAACGTATATTGGAATAATAGAATGTTTTTACTCCACGGAGACGCCAAATACATTGATGTATTAGAACGTACGCTCTATAATGGTTTACTTTCTGGCATTTCTTTAACTGGCGATAAATTCTTTTATCCAAATCCGCTGGCTTCAATGGGGCAACATCAACGTAGAACTTGGTATGATTGTGCCTGTTGTATTTCTAACATGACTCGCTTTTTACCATCTGTACCAGGATATGCGTATGCTCAAAATCAGAACGATTTATACATTAATTTATTCGTAGGGGGTGATGCCAATATTCAATTAACGAATACAAAAGTTTCAATCCATCAAGAAACCAATTATCCTTGGAGTGGTAAAGATGAATTTACAGTAAATCCTGCTAAAAAATCTAGTTTCAACATTCACATTCGTATTCCAGGTTGGACAAAAAATCAACCCATTAAAGGCGATTTGTATCAGGATAAAAGCAAAAGTGCCGATTTTACACTTCTATTAAATGGAAAACCTGCAAAATATTCCATCGAAAAAGGCTATGCTGTGATTAATCGTACTTGGGTGAAAGGCGATAAGCTAAGTTTGGATTTACCGATGGAAGTAAAAAAAATCGAAGCGAAAGATAGTGTAAAAGCAGATTATTTAAGATTTGCTTTACAACGAGGACCGTTAGTTTATTGCTTAGAAGGTATAGATAATACAGATTCGTCAGTACTGAATATTGTTGTTGACAAAAACTCAACAGTTACTCCTATTTTTCAAGCCAGTTTATTGAATGGTGTGATGGCGTTAGAAATGGACGGTTCGTCGACTAAAAGACAAATCAATAGTAATGAATTGATTAAAACACAGCAAAAAGTAACCGCTATTCCATATTATACATGGGCGAATCGTGGTTCGTCAGAAATGCAAGTTTGGATTCCTTTTGAAGCGTCGGCATCAAAACCAAAGCCTGCTCCAACCATAGCTAGTAAAAGTAAAGTTACAGCTTCCATCAAAAGTCCGATGATGTTAAAAGCACTCAACGATCAATATGAAGTTGAAAATTCTATTGACAGAAGTGGTAACTTCTTCCATTGGTGGCCAAAGAAAAACTCAACCGAATTTATTCAGTATGATTTTGACCAAGAATATACGGTATCATCATCAGAAGTATATTGGTTTGATGATAGTCCGTGGGGAGGTTGTTATTTGCCAAGTGCTTGGAAAATATTATACTTGAAAGATGGGCAATGGCTTCCTGTGAAAGTAATCAATCAAGAGGCTATTGCTAAAGATAAATTCAATACTATTCAATTTGAACCCGTAAGTACCAAAGCCTTAAAGTTAGAAGTACAGTTATCGAAAGATAATGCTGCGGGGATTCATGAGTGGAAGGTGAAGTAAACCAAATAGTAATGTAAAACAGTTACTCACGTACTTAAGTATAGAACAAAATAGCTTATTATTCACCAAACCTTCACGTGAATAATAAGCTATTTTGTTTTTAGGCATTTCCTAAAAATAAATTTCCATTCCTGTGTTTTCTTGTCCTAGTTCAAGAGAAATCAATATGCGAGCTGATAACTTTGTATCAACAAAAAAGGAAAACAATTATGGAAAATAGAATAAATGGATTGCACCATATCACTGCTATTGCAGGAAATGCAAAGAGAAATTACGACTTTTATACAAAAGTAATGGGATTGAAAATGATTAAAAAAACTGTCAATTTCGATGACCCAAATACATATCACTTTTACTATGGTAACGCAACAGGCGAACCAGGAACAGTATTAACATTCTTCCCTTGGGGCGATGGTATTCCACAAGGAAGAAGAGGAACTCGTCAAGCTACAGAAATTGGGTATGCTGTTCCAGAAGGAAGTTTAGAATTCTGGCAAAAAAGATTTGACCAAAACAATGTTACTTATAATAAAGTAGCTGAGAAATTTGGAGAACAATACCTTACCTTCTTAGACCCAGACGGTTTGAAATTTGAATTGATTGTTCCTAAAAAAGCTGATACTCGTACCCCATTTGAAACAGAGGAAGTAACAGCACAGCATGCTACTTTAGGCTTTCATAGTGTTACGATTACTACTAATAAAATTGATGCTACGGCTAAAGTGCTTACCGATATTTTCGGGTATCGTTTATTAGAACAACACGTAAATCGTTATCGTTTTGTAACTGATGCTGTTGAACAAGCAGCCATTGTTGATTTAGTAGAAGTACCAGGTGAAGGCGTAGGACACGTTTCAAAAGGTTCTGTACACCACGTAGCTTTCAGAGTAAGTGATGATAATATCCTAATGGAATTTCGCAAAAAAGTAATGGATGCGGGTTTACAGATTACAGAGAAAATCGATAGAAACTATTTCTATTCACTATATTTCCGTGAACCAGGTGGAGTACTTTTTGAAATTGCAAGTGATAACCCAGGGTTTACAGTAGATGAATCCTTAGAAGAATTGGGATTAAACTTAAAATTACCTGCTCAATATGAACAATATCGTGCTGGTATCGAAAAAACCCTTCCAAAACTGGTTTAACTTACTCATTAAAATTATGTATTTACATAGCAAACAAGTTTTAACCACTGGTATTTCAATCGAAAAAGCCAAAAAAGCGATCGTGATGATTCACGGTCGCGGTGGTTCAGCCCAAGATATCATTACGTTAAAAGAACATTTGAATCTTGGTGAAATGGCGATTTTTGCTCCTCAAGCTACACAAAGAAGTTGGTATCCATATAGTTTTATGGCACCCGAGGGACAAAATCAACCTGCGCTAGATTCAGCGCTAAATGTAATAGATGAAGTAGTGAAAGATATTGAAAAGGCAGGTATTCCTGCTGATTCAATATACTTTTTAGGATTTTCTCAAGGAGCCTGTCTTACATTAGAATACGTGGCTAGAAATGCTAAAAAGTATGGCGGCGTAGTGGCTTTTACTGGCGGAGTGATTGGCGAAGTATTAGTAAAAGAAAGGTACAAAGGAGACTTTGAGCAAACACCAATATTGATTACAACAGGCAATCCAGACCCCCATGTTCCGTTAATAAGAGTAGAAGAGAGTATTGAGATTTTAAAAAATCTTAATTCGAATGTTCATTCTAATATTTTTAAAGACAAGCAACATACTATTTCTTTCGAGGAAATCAATTTAGCGAACCAATATATTTTTAAAGAAAATTAATTATCAATTTCATAAAATTAAACTTAAAACATCATGTCAACTACAATCTGGGCTATCGACCCTTCACATTCAGAAGTACAGTTTAAAGTTAAACATTTAGTTATCACAACTGTAACAGGACATTTCAAAGAATTCAGCGGAACAGTGGAAGCTGGAGATGATTTTGAAGATGCAAAAATATCATTTGAAGCCAAAGTGGATTCTATTAGTACTAATAGCGAACAACGCGACGGACACTTAAAAAGTGCTGATTTCTTTGAAGTTGAAAAGTATCCAACACTTTCGTTTGCTTCTGCGAAATTTACAAAAAAAGATGATGATGAGTTTGAATTAGTAGGTGATTTAACCATCAAAGGCGTAACACAACCTGTGAAATTAGCAGTAGAATATGGTGGAACAGCAACTGACCCTTGGGGAAATGTAAAAGCTGGTTTTGAATTAACCGCTAAAATTAATCGTAAAGATTTTGGTTTAACTTGGAATGCTCCAACAGAAGCAGGTGGAGTTTTAGTAAGCGAAGAAGTAAAATTAATAGCTAATATTCAGTTATTAAAGCAAGCATAATACACATTCCAAAATGGTCTCTATATTTTTTAGCATAGAGACCATTTTATTAATATGTTGATTTATAAAAAGTTAACTACTATAGTATAAATTATTTATTGACAATATTTGTAGGATTTCCTGCTATATAAGCCGAGATGTTTTCTAAAGCAATAGACAATAATCTTGTTCTCGCTTCTTTAGTAGCCCAAGCAATGTGTGGTGTAATAATACAATTTTCTGCTGTAAATAATGGATTGTCTTTTTGAGGGGGTTCTACAGAAAGTACATCAATACCTGCTCCAGCAATAGTACCATTATTTAATGCTTCGGCTAAATCTTCATCGACTACAATGGGTCCTCTAGAGGTATTAATCATGAAAGCAGCGTTTTTCATTTTCTGTAAATTTTCAAGATTAATCAGTCCTTTTGTTTCAGCAGTCAGTGGACAATGAATACTTACAACATCTGACGCTACTAACAAATCTGGTATGCTTGCCCATTTAAAATTTTTACGATGCGATTGGTCGGTTTGTGTACGACTATAACCAATTACGTTCATTCCAAAAGCTGTAGCAACATCTGCGACTCTTTGACCAATGCTCCCAAAACCAATAATGCCTATGGTTTTTCCAGCTAATTCAATCAAAGGAAAATCCCAGAAACAAAAATCTTTAGAATTTGCCCATTTCCCTTCTCTAACAGCATCACTATGTTTTTGAACATGTAAAGTAAGTTCTAGTAAGAGTGAAAAAGTCATTTGCACAACCGATTCTGTACCATAAGCAGGCACATTGCTTACAATAACGCCTTGGTTTTTAGCAGCTTCAATATCAACTATATTATATCCTGTAGCCAATACGCCAATGTATTTCAAGCTACTCAATTGGGAAATTTCTGATGCGCCAAGTGGTGTTTTATTCGTTAACACAATCTCTGCTCCGTCGGCACGTTCAACAATTTTTTCGCTTGGGGTTCTATCATAAATTACAACTTCTCCCAATGCGTTTAATTCATCCCATGATAAATCTCCAGGATTTAAAGTATATCCATCTAAAACAACAATCTTCATTTTGCTTAGTTATTTTGTTATTACTGCAAAGCTAATTAATTTACGCTTGTGTGATACTACAAATGTAAATGACCATATTATCAAAGACTAATTTTAATCGCTCTCCCTCCTGCCCTTATTTTTAAAATTTCTTTCTCTTCAAAAATGCTAATGTTACAAAAGTCATAATAGTAACTAGTTTTTATCTTTTACGAATTTCACCTTACCTAGCTTATACAATGAAAATTTAAAATACCCTTAATAAAGGTATTTCGAATGAACGGAATTTCTTTAGTTAAAAAAAAATGTAAAATCAACCCTTTCAAAAATAAAAAAATGATTTTATAAGTTTTGTTTAAAATCTAATACGACCCTCTTAGATTTTAAACAAAGCATATTATATTTGTCTAAAAGTAAAGTTTAAGGGCTAAGTTTTAAAAATTGATTATTTCGGGTACTTCAAAAATTTAGTTTTGAAAATAGCAGGAAAATAAAGCCTTTGAGAATCGGTTATTCTGTAGCAGATTAATCAAGTAAGGAAATAATGAAATCTCAGCGGATTAAAAATTGAGCTTTAAAACTGTAAATCTATCTATGAAAAAATATGTAAGCTATCTACGCGTTTCAACAAAAGGTCAAGAACGTTCGGGACTTGGTTTAGAAGCCCAACGCGCCATTATTGAACATTATGCAAAAATTGATGAAGCAGATATTGAACATGAATTTATTGAAGCCATCAGTGGCAAAGACATTGAAAATCGTCCTAAATTGATGGAAGCGATTAAATTGTGTAATGAAAAAAAATACACATTTATCGTTGCCAAATTAGATAGATTGAGCAGGGATATTGAGCATATATTTAAATTGAAGAAATTATTAGGTGAAAACTTTAAAAGTTGTGATTTACCTGATACTGACACAGTTACACTAGGAATTTATGCAATTTTTGCTCAAAGAGAAAGAGAAATCATTAGTATCAGGACAAAAGTAGCCTTGGAAGCCAAGAAAAAAAGGGGCGAAAAAATGGGCAATCCTCAGTATTTTACACAAGAAACTAGAGACCTTGGTGGGAAGATGCAAAGAGAAAAAGCCATTAAAAACATTAATAACAAAATGGCAAGCGGGATGATAGCCCGATACAATAGAGATGAATATACGTTGGAAAGTATTGCCCAAGAACTCAATAATTTTGGTTTCAGAACCGTTAAAGGAAAACTGTTCAACCGTTCTACGGTTTGGTATTTGATAAAACGACAAAAAGAGATAAATACGACGTAAACAATGATTTTTATTACGCTAAATTTCCTTCACTGTTCTTACCTTTGATAAATATTATTTTGCATTCATTAGACATAAAAATTGTGAGCATAGAGAGCAACCTTTTAAAAATTATCCAAGAAAATGCTATAGAAAAGGAGCTAAATTGGATTTTAAGTAAGACATCAGGTGATAGTAAACATATTTTAACGGCATTTGTCGCGGCACCAAGATTTGTATCGAAAAAGACAGTAACTATTTCATTAGATAACGAAAACATTATTCATGAGTGGACATTGGATAGATTAACAAGAGTTTATTTATTGTTATCCATTCCGCACGATTCAGAAGAAGCATATCTAAAAAATATTAATTCCCTGTTTGATACTGCCGAAATCAACGAAGCTGTTGCACTTTATTCTGCGTTGCCATATTTGGCTTTCTCTCAAAAATGGGTTTACAGAGCTACAGAGGCTGTTCGTTCTAATATTGGTTTGATTTTCGATTCGTTGGCATTTAGAAATACCTTTGCCAGTACTTATTTTTCTGAAGCAGAATGGAATCAATTAGTGTTAAAATGTATTTTTAATGATAAGCCCATACATTTAATTCATGGTTTATCAGAAAGAGCCAATCAAAAATTAGCGGATACGCTTTCGGATTTTGCTCATGAACGCTGGGCTGCTGGCAGAACAGTTCCAGCACAAGTTTGGCGATTAGTCATTCAGTTTTTGAACG
Source organism: Arcicella sp. GW822-FHT02H01 (assembly GCF_058802005.1). Lineage (NCBI taxonomy): Bacteria > Pseudomonadati > Bacteroidota > Cytophagia > Cytophagales > Flectobacillaceae > Arcicella > Arcicella sp. GW822-FHT02H01. Next base: position 286,241 of record NZ_JBXANT010000002.1, read on the forward strand.
AAAGTTTACTAAAAGATATAGAAAAGTTATTGTTAACCGATAGTCAGCAAAATCAAATTGCAGCAATATTAGTATGCAAAGAAACAACTTTTGAGCCAGCAAAATCCTTGCTTGAAAAATATTCAACATTGGTAGAAGCACTTGATAGTCAGGATATTTCTTGGAAAACTTTAGAAGAATAAGTGATTATCTCTTCTATTGTCCGATAATAAAGGATATACTAATTAGTATTTTATTCGAAATTTAAAGCTAGTTTAAAGCGGAGTTTGTGTGTTGATCTTTGAACTAGTTATTAACCACTAATCTAATGTGCCAAAAACATAATGAAATAAGCCAAAATCCTTCACATTTTGAAGGAACAGTAGAAGAATTGGCAACGACAACGAATGTACAAGTGAATTTCATGGATTATATCAAAGACATGAAGTTTTTTGATCCACACATTCACATGACTTCTCGTACAACTGATGACTATCAAGCATTGGCTGATGCAGGCGTGGTAGCTATTATTGAGCCTGCCTTTTGGCTTGGTCAACCACGTACGGGACTTTCAACTTTCAAAGATTATTATAGTAGTTTAATAGGATGGGAGCGTTTTCGTTCTTCACAATTTGGCATCAAACATTATTGTACTATCGGTTTGAACTCTCGCGAAGCTAATAATGAAGCCCTTGCTGAAGAAGTGATGGAAATTCTACCGCTTTATTTATACAAAGAAGGCGTAGTAGGTGTGGGAGAAATTGGTTTCGATGACCAAACGCCTGCTGAAGAAAAATATTATCGTTTACAATTAGAGTTAGCCAAAGAAGCAGGCTTACCCGTTCAGGTACATACGCCGCACCGTGACAAGAAAAAGGGAACTGAAAGAAGTATGGCTATTGCACTAGAACATGGTATCAGCCCTGAAATGGTAATTATTGACCATAATAATGAAGAAACAGTAAAGAGTGTATTAGACCAAGGTTTTTATGCTGCTTTTACCATTTATCCATTTACAAAAATGGGGAATGAGCGTATGGTAGAGGTGGTTAAACAATATGGTTCTGAAAGAATTATGATTAATTCTGCTGCTGACTGGGGCATTAGCGACCCATTGGCTATTCCCAAAACGGCAGCTTTGATGAAAATTAAAGGAATTTCAGACCATGATATTCGTTTGGTTACTTATCAAAATGCCATTGATGCTTTTGCTCAGAGCGGACAAATTAATGTGGATGATTTTGAAAATCCGCAAGAAATAGACCAAAGTCTAAAATTTAATGGCAACACGATTTTGAGAGGGGGACAACAACCTAGAGTCGACAAAAATGCCTTAATCATTCGTTAAATTTTGAACATAAAAGCATACTTCCAACTTTTAAGACCTGCCAACATTGTGACATCCGTAGCCGATATTTTCGCTGGGATTTCCATCGCAGGTTTTATTTTTTCAAGCGATACTCAAAGTATTCAAACGATTCTTTTACTCGTCATTGCTACTAAGTGTCTATATGGTGGCGGTATCGTGTATAACGACGTTTTTGATGCTAAGCTAGATGCTGTAGAGAGGCCCGAACGACCAATTCCAAGTGGAAGAGTCAGCAAGCAAAGTGCTGCCATATTCGGTAGTATTCTACTTATAATAGGTATTATTGCAGCCTTTCTGAACAGTACTCTAAGTGGACTAATCGCTACTGCCGTTGCTATTTTGGCATTGGTTTATAATCGTTTTGGTAAACATCATGATATCATCGGCCCAATTAATATGGGGCTTTGTCGTGGTGGAAACCTCATTTTGGGAATGTCTGCCGTAGCTACTGCACCTGCAGAACTGTGGTATTTAGGTATTATTCCTGTTATATACATAGCTGCTATTACGATGGTAAGTAGGGGAGAAGTACATGGAGGAAGCCAAAAAACGTTATATTTTGCAGGATTTTTATATACTTTTGTTAGTATCTCTCAATTGCTTTTTGCATTCCAGCTAGGCTATTTTGAACTAGCCCTTGGCTTTGTATTATTACACATTTACCTGATTTTCAGACCATTAATTACTGCTATTGCTAACCCAATAGGGCCTAATATTGGCAAGGCTGTGAAAGCGGGAGTGCTGTCTTTAATCGTAATGGATGCAGCATGGGTAAGTGTGTCAGGAAACTGGATTCTTGCTTTATTTGTTTTAGCATTGTTGCCCCTTTCCATGAAATTGGCTAAGCTATTTGCCGTTACATAAAGCAAGGAGTTATGCGTTGATGGAGCCAATAATAGGGCTTCATATTAGTTAACTATTATTTAAAATTTGATTTTTTACTCGTATTATAAATGTCTCAGATTCAGCAAACATTTCAGGTTAATTTTTCGTACAATATCTTATTTACCGAAAATCTTTTCGCCCCTGAAAACACTACTTTAATTACTTTCTTAAACGATTTTGGCAGTCATTATGGTGCAAATGAGTTTCGTAAGAAAATTTTATTTCTAATTGACGAAGGTGTTGCCAACACACATCAATACTTGCAAGAAGCCATAAAAAAATACTTTGAAGGTCAGGAACAAGTTGAGCTAGTAGCAGATATTATCGTGTTACCGGGTGGAGAACAAGTAAAAAATGATGAAATATATTTAGCTCAAACACTCCGCGCAATTGATACTTATGGAATCGACCGTCACTCATTTGTAGCCGCCATAGGTGGTGGTGCATTTTTAGATATGACAGGCTATGCATCAGCTATTGCTCATAGAGGTGTAAAACATATCCGTATTCCTACGACTGTACTTTCACAAAATGATTCGGGTGTTGGTGTAAAAAATGGTGTAAACTATTTCGGCAAAAAGAACTTTTTAGGCACATTTGCTCCGCCAGTAGCAGTATTTAATGATAGCACTTTTTTGAGAACCCTTGACGACCGTGATTGGCGTTCGGGTATTTCAGAAGCGGTAAAAGTGGCTCTTATCAAGGATATATCCTTCTTTGAATGGCTTGAAAATAAATCTGTTTTGTTGGCTCATAGAGATGAAGAGTCTATGAACGAGCATATTTTCCGTTGTGCCGAATTACATGTACAACATATTTCTAGTGGTGATCCTTTTGAAAGTGGTTCTGCCCGTCCTTTAGATTTTGGTCATTGGGCGGCTCATAAACTAGAGTATCTTACCAATTTTGAAATACGTCATGGCGAAGCCGTAGCTATTGGCATTGCCCTCGACTGTGTGTATTCTTATTTAAAAGGCATGATTAGCGAAGATGCTTTAGATAGAATTTTGTTAGTTTTAGAAAACCTAGGCTTTGATTTATATCATCCAGCCTTGGCAGAAAATGACAAAATTAATCTTTGGAAAGGTCTTAATGAATTCCGTGAGCATTTGGGCGGTCGCCTAACCATTACTTTATTGGAAGGACTTGGGAAAGGAGTAGAAGTACACGAAATAGATTTCGAATTGGTAAAACAGGCTGTAGATATTCTGGAAAAACGCTCATAAAAAATTATGAAAACTCCCTTCGGACTTTTAACATATTGTAGTAATATTCATCCTGGTGTAGATTGGAAACATCATTTTTCAGTACTCCAAAGTAGCATTCCTGAAATTAAAAAGTCAGTGAGTAAAGATGCCCCAATGGGCATTGGCTTGCGTTTAGCCAATCAAGCGAGTATAGATTTATCCGAAGCAAATAATTTTGAGGCTTTTCAAAATTGGCTGACCGAAAACGATTGTTATGTGTTTACCATGAATGGGTTTCCATACGGTGGTTTTCATGATGTCGTAGTAAAAGATCAAGTACATGCCCCTGACTGGACGACTGATGACAGAGCACAATATACTATCAGGATGTTTAAGTTGTTGGCTAAACTTTTACCTGCTGAGATGAACGAAGGAGGGATTTCAACCTCGCCACTTTCATACCGTTTCTGGTGGAAAACAGAAAGTGATACTCCCTCAGAAAGTCTTCATTATGCAACTACATTGGCTACACAAAATATGCTTTTGGTAGTTGATGAATTAATTACACTTAAAGAAATAACAGGAAAAACATTACATTTAGACATTGAGCCAGAGCCAGATGGTATCTTGGAAAATTCTACCGAATTTATTACTTGGTATGAAGAGTATCTAAGACCTATCGCCATAGAATATTTCGCAAAGAAAGGGATTTCTAAAGAAGAAACACTTGAAATATTACATACTCATATTCAGCTATGTTATGATGTTTGTCATTTTGCGGTAAGCTACGAAAAACCTACCGTCGTAGTTGAGCAATTATCAAAAGCAAATATTGCTGTTGGCAAAATTCAAATAAGCTCAGCTATTAAAGTAGATTTTACAAAAGATGCCGAAGCAAAATTAAAAGCCATTGCTCAATACAACGAAGTAAGTTATTTACACCAAGTAGTTGCTAAGAAAGCAGACGGTACTTTTGAAAAATATCAAGATTTGGATCTTGCTATTCAGGCATTTGAACCAGAAAAACACGTAGAATGGCGAGTACATTTTCATGTGCCTTTATTTATCGAACAATATGGTGAGCTTTCATCAACACAATCAGACATTGTAGATACCATAGCCATTCATAAACAAAAACCTTTTACCAATCATTTAGAAATTGAAACTTATACTTGGGGTGTTTTACCGCCAGAAGTACAAGTTCCTTTGAATGAATCTATTGCTAGAGAAATTAGCTGGGTGCAAGGATTGCTGTGAGCAAATCGTCTTTCGGTCAATCTGATTTCGGCTTGGTTTTCGTTTTCTCTTTACTCATAGCTTAAGATATAAATAGTTGACATATTTCTAACAAAAATGCTGAAAGCTGATGACTGACAGCAGATAGCTAAAAATAATATGAAAAAAACAGTAGTCATTGATGTAGTAGGCCTGAGTACTAGTGTCATCGGAGAATATACTCCGTTCATTAAAAAATATCTTTCTGAACATCAGCTTACCCATATAAAACCTGTTTTACCTGCTGTTACAACCACTTCACAAAGCTGTTATGTAACAGGGAAATTCCCTGATACGCACGGTATTGTTGGGAATGGTTGGTACGACCGTGAAGACAATGAACATAAATTCTGGAAGCAGTCCAACAAAATAGTAAAGGCTGAAAAAATTTGGGAAGCAGCTAAGCGTCAAGACCCAAATTTTACTTGTTCTAAAATGTTTTGGTGGTATAATATGTATTCTTCGGCTGATTATTCAGTAACGCCAAGACCACAATACCATGCTGACGGTGTAAAAGCCCCCGATTGTTATACACAACCAGCAGATTTACGTGATAAACTTCAAGCTGATTTAGGGACTTTTCCATTATTTAGTTTTTGGGGTCCTAATGCTAATATTAAATCTTCAAAATGGATTGCCGATGCTTCTATTTGGGTGGACAAAGCTCATGACCCAACCCTAAGTTTGATTTACTTACCTCATTTAGATTATTGTTTACAGAAATATGGGGTAGATTTTTCTAAAATCCATAAAGAATTAGGAGAAGTAGATAAACTAGTAGAAGATTTGGTATCGCATTATCAAGCTAAGGATACTAATATCATTATTTTATCTGAATATGGTATCAATAGCGTGAATAATCCTATTCATATCAATAGAATATTCCGAGAAAATGGTTTGATTTCTGTGCGAGTTGAACGTGACTATGAATTATTAGATGCTGGTGTTTCAAAGGCTTTTGCCATTGCCGACCATCAGATTGCTCATATTTATATTAATGATAAAAGTGAAGAAGCACGTGTAAAAAGTATTTTAGAAAATACCAAAGGCATTGCTTTAGTGCTAGATGAAGAAGGGAAAAAGGCTCATCATATTAATCATGAACGTGCTGGAGATTTAGTAGTGATGGCAGACGCCGACAGTTGGTTTACTTACTATTATTGGTTAGACGATTCAAAAGCCCCTGATTACGCTCGTTTGGTAGATATTCACAGAAAGCCTGGTTACGACCCTGTAGAAATGTTTATGAATCCTGCTAATCCATTTATTAAATTAAGAGCAGGCTACAAATTAGCTCGTAAATTATTAGGATTCAGGTATTTGATGGACGTTATTCCATTAGATGCGACCCTTGTAAAAGGCTCTCATGGAGGTATTAATATTGGTAAAGAATACTATCCTATATTAATTTCTGATAAAAAAATAGGAGACGGCGAAATTCAAGCACCTGACGTATATGATGTAATTTGGGAAGCTTTGTTTTCAAAATAAGAACAAAATATATTTTACTAGAAAGGCTACTCAAAAAAGTAGCCTTTCTTTTTATCTAATTTTTAAAATAGACAATCCATCGTTAAACTATTCTGAATCAAGCCTGCTGAATGTTTATTAGGCTGTAATCCAAAAGTAGTTATTAGGGTAAGGAAAATAGATTTCCTTGTTTTTGACTCTGCCTTAAATATCCCAATTTTATTCTGTAATTCGCTAGCATATTTTTTATCAATCACAAAAGGATTAATAGAGTATTTCATTTCGCAAAGATTGATTACTTGGTCTCTTCTATCAATTACTAAATCAACTTGAGTACCTTGTTCAGAGCTTGTACTCCGCCATGAAGAGGTAGTCGTTTGAATACCATTAATTCCCAAACCTTGTTTTATTTGTTGTAAATGATATAAACACACTTGTTCAAAAGCGTAACCACTCCATGTTCTATGTTTTGGACTATCAATAGCATTAATCCAATTATTTTGGTCCATTGGTAAAGTACCATTGATAAATTTCAAATAGAATAACGTATAAAAATCTACCAACTGATACAAACTACTCTTTGTTTTCTTGCCAAAAGGTACATACTTTCGAATAAATCCACTTTCTTCTAATTCATCAAGTACTCGTGTTGTACTGCCAGCGTTTGGTAATTTAGTACTATTTAAAATATCATCTCTAGTCAATCCTTTAGCTTTTTGTGCTAAACTATTTACAATACTGATATGCTTCTCTGAGTTTTTGAATAAGGAACTATACAGATTTGTGAACTCTGTTCGCAATAATCCATTCTCAGTAAAACATATTTGTTCTATATTCTGACTAGCACTCAAACTTGAAGAAACTTCCTCCCAATAAAAAGGAATTCCTCCCATTACCATATACAATTGGATAATCTGGTACCTATCCAATACTGAGTGTTTATTCTTTAGAAACAATTCACATTCAGCCAAAGTAAAGGGGACAACCCTTACTCGCTTGGTCACTCTGTTATGCAAACCGCCTTTGTTGTTGATTAATTTATTTAACATCCATGAGGCCGCAGAACCACAAACAATTAATACAACATCTATTCTTGCAGAAGCCCAGCTATTCCAAAAATGTTCTAATGCCTGTACAAAACCTGAACTTGGGGTATCGAACCAAGGTAATTCGTCTATAAATATATACTTCCGTGAAGCTTGTACTTTTTCGAGATAAGTTATTAATTGCTGAAAAGCAGATATCCAATCTGTTGCCTGACTGATTGTTGTATTTTTATCAGCTTTTTGTAGCGCTATATGAAAATTAGTAAGTTGTTGAGTTAAGCTAGCATTTCCTAAGCCTGTTACCTGAAAAGCAAATTTCCCTTCAAAAGCCGAACGAATCAGAAAGGTTTTACCTACTCTTCGTCTGCCATATACTGCCACAAACTCAGATTTACTTGAAGATTCCAAGCCTTTTAAGATTTGTAATTCATCTTTACGTCCAACAATTTTTGCCATATCCTCATTGATTTTCAGGCAAATATAATAAAAATGTCACTTTAAGCCAAATTGAAGACTCAATTTGGCTTAAAGTGACATAAATAAGACAGATAAAGCCAAATTGAGGCTTATAGTTTATTTATAACTAATTCCATCCCCAAACTTAAACAGCGCATAACCTTTCGGTTTTAAATATCCTGGCACATCAGATTGATTTTCTGAAACGGCTTTCTCTGAAACAGGCGTAGTAAAAGGCATTTTACCTGTTGGGTTAAATGCACCGCTTACTACATCCAAAAGTGCATCAGTTGTAGTGCCAAATGTCGCTATTACAGTTTTTAAGTTTGTACCATCGATTTCATCAATTACCCAAGGGCTGGTAAAATTAATGGCAACCACTGTAGGTTTAGCCTTGATAATTTCGTTTACGTGAGCTATATCTATTTTATTTTTAGACAAACTCAATTCAATCGGTTTGCCTTGCGAACTAAACAAACTTCCACCATTAGGGATAAGCCACAATAATGCGACATCTGCTTCTTCTTTACTTCCTACAAATTCAATAGTAGGGTTCGAAATACTTGGTTTATTAACAGTAATTGGATTGGGGTTTCTACCATTGTCATAATAGGTCTCAAAATATACTTTTGTCTTTTTGGTAATAGGTAAAACCTTTGCATAATTACGCAATAAAACGATAGATTTTCTGAGCGCTAAATCTGCTTTTTTCTGAAAAGTTGTATTACCTACTGTTTTTACAGCTGCTTCTACATTAACGTAAGGATTTTCAAATAGTCCCAACTCAAATTTTTCTTTCAAAAGTCTAGCAATCGACTCATTGATTCTTTCTTCTGAAACCAAGCCTTTTCTAACAGTTTCTAGTAATAAAGATGGGTCTGCACTTCCAGAAAAAATATCAACCCCTGCATCAATAGCTTTTTGATAACGCTGTAGAATCGACAAGTTTTCAACTCCCCACGGCATCATATCAATAGGACCTGTATCTGAATTAATAATTCCCTTAAAGCCAAGTTTTTTTCTCAACAAATCTTGAATAATTGCTTTATTGTACGAAAATCCAACTTCTTCAAATCCATCTCCTTTAGGGGCAGAATAATAAGGCATAATAGCCGAAGTGCCTGCCGAAATAGCTGCAATAAAGGGTTTTAGATGGTATTCAAACATTCCACCAGGATAATGTGCATTTTTCCCCCAATCAAAATGGGAATCTTGTCCACCAACTTGTGGCCCACCCCCTGGGAAATGTTTGGTAGTCATGGCTACTGAATTTTTATTCAATTTATTGCCTTGAAAACCCAATACAATTTCACGAATCATGCTTGATGTCAAATCAGCATTTTCACCAAAAGTGCCTTCAATACGTCCCCAACGAGGCTCAGTAGATAAATCTGCCATATACATATAGCCCTTTCGCAAACCTACTGCTGACCATTCTTTGCCTGCGATTTCAGCAAATTCATGCGTAAGTTTTAAATCTCTCATGGCTGCCAAGCCTAATTCTCCGGGCCATTTAGAAAAAACAGTTGTGCCTACACTCAACCCTATGGCTGCATCAATCGTAACATGATTACGTGGATTAGAAGCAACAATAGCGGGAATGCCGAGGCGTGATGTTTCACATAAAGCTTGCAGGTTATTTGCCCATTCTGCCATGATTTTGACACTGGTATTCGCTCTTAAAATAAAATGACGTAGGTTGTAATTCATTACGCCTTTTGTTGTTCCAGCGGCTGACATGGTAGGAACTGGCAAAGGTTTACGGGTAAACATATTGATGGGTTGCATCAAATCTTCTTCATTAAACCCACTTGAAATTTCAGCTTTAGGAGCGTTAGGTTGAAAAGAATAATCACCAGCCAAACGAGTAGTACTGATAATCATAAAACCTATCTTTTCTTCTAAAGTCATTTGAGCAACCAAGTCTTTTACTCTTAAGTCAATAGGCAGGCGCCAGTCCTCATATTTATCAAGCTTAGCATTCTTGTTTAAATCTTTGAATGTCAGATTTTTGACTTTTAAAAGGTTAACACTTCTATTGCCAAGCTCAGGCTGTATTACTTTCTGAGCATCTGAACCTAGCACAAAAAATGTTTGAAACACCACTAACGCTGTAACTTTTAAGTAAATATTCATATCTTAACTTTAGTTTTAATGAACCAATTAGAAATAATCACCATTATTATAGTTAATTTACCCCTCAAAATGAGCTTTATCATTGCGAAAGGCTTATTTCATAAAGCCTATCATTATTAATTTATACTTATTTTTTATAAATAAAGTTATATTTTATAATCGCATAGAGATGACAAACAATCTTAATATTTAAAACCATGAGTGACTCGAAATTTCCAGAGAAATCAATCTTTATTTGTGATGGAAGCAAATGCGGAAAACACAAAGAAGTGCGTAAGATTTTTAAAGAAGCCATTAAAGAAAATGACTTAAAAGATACTGTAGAGATTTTTAAAATAGAATGCACTGACCGATGTAAACAGGCACCAGTTATGTGCTTTCAACCACAAAACAAATGGTTTACTGAGGTTTCGATGTGGAAAGCCGAGAAGATTTTTAAAGATATGATTTTGACTAATTAGCGATTCAACAGCCTGAATTGCTCGGGCGTTTGATGAACATCTTTTTTGAAAACCCTTATAAAATATGAACAATCGTCATAACCAAGGTGATAGGCGATTTCGCAAATAGACATACTTGAATGCAATAAAAGTCTTTTGGCTTCTAAAATAATACGGTCTCTGATTAGTTCTCCTGCCGTTCTGCCTACTATTTTATTACAAATAGCATTGAGATAATTAGCTGTGATATTTAGTTGACTGGCATAGTCTTTCACAGATTTGTATTTTAGATAATAGTCTTCTATCAGATTTTCAAAACTTTTGAATTTCGAGATACTTAAAGTAGAAGAATCGTCTTTATAATTGGGTTGATATACCCTAAGTGCCTGAATTAAAATCTGTTTGAGAATTGTTTTGATATAAGATTCATAGTGAGGCTTTTTGTGGGCATATTCTTGAATGATTTCTTCAAAATGGTCTTCAATTATATTACTTAATGACTCATCAAAAATAACCATCGGTTCATCGTTCGGGCTATTATTGAAAAAGGGTAATCCATTCAACGAAAGATTGTTTTCATCTACTTCGTAGAATTCTTTCTTAAAGAAAAAAGAATATCCTTCAATATCATCACTAAGGTTCCATTCATGTACCTGTCCTTCATTCATTAAAAAAAGTTGGTGTGGTACTACCTCGTAATGCCTGAAATCAATATCATGAGTCCCCGTTCCTCTTTTTATATAAATCAAATTATAAAAATCATGTCTATGCGGAAAATCAGCAGGAGTCAACGTTTTAGCATGAACTTCTAATCTCCGAATGTCCATATTCATCATAATATGCGTACCACAACTATTTAGTTGCTCGATGGTGATGATTGGAATTGGTTTTTTCATTTTATGGACAGAAGACGCAAGACTAAAGACTAGAAGATTAAGGATATAGTTTTATAAGATTAAGATAGAAGAAACAAGACAAAAGAAGTAAGTTTTATAAAGACTAAAAAATCTTGTCTTATATCTTATGTCTTGCGTCTTCAGTCTATAAAAAAACTTAATGCGGTAATTTATCTCTTAAATATCCGTACACCCACGTACCAGCTATGGCACTTACTAAGGTAACACTTACTACTGCAAAACCACTTCCGATTTGAGCGAACAATGGTCCTGGACAAGCACCTGTAATAGCCCAGCCTAAACCAAAAATTAAGCCTCCATAGATTTGACCTTTACTGAATACCTTATCATGGAAAATGATTTTTTCGCCTGAAAGCGTTTTTATATTTAATTTCTTGATTAGGAATACCGAAATCATTCCTACTACTACAGCCGTACCAATCACTCCATACATAAAGAATGATTGTAACCTAAACATCTCTTGTATTCTGAACCATGATACTATTTCAGCTTTTACAAACACTATCCCAAAGATGATACCGACTAACATATATTTAAAATTGCTAGCGAAGGATTCTTTTTTAACTTGTTCGTTTGGTGCATCACACACAAACTCTTCGTTCATTAAAACATCTTGTTTTTGCATAGTCTTAGAAAAGTTTAAAGATGAGAGGTAATAGTAAGTGTATCATCAAAAAGCCTCCCGCCATAAATGAAATAGTGGCAATTAATGACGGAAGTTGTAGGGTTGACAAACCCATGATAGCATGACCAGAAGTACAACCACCTGCGTATCGCGTTCCAAATCCAACCATAAAGCCTCCCAATATAAAAAAGAAGAAACCTTTCAAGGTAAAAATATTATCAATACTGAATAAATCAGCAGGCATTAAGTTTGAAAAATCTGTAATACCCAAAGCCTTCAAATCCGCAACTGTTTGTTCACTGATGACAATGGTATTCGGATTGGACAAAAAATTGGTAGCGATAAATCCACCAATTAATACACCTGCTACAAAAAATAGATTCCATATTTCTTTCTTCCAATCATATTTGAAAAAAGAAATATTAGCAGGAAAACAAGCTGCACAGATATGACGTAAAGACGATGAAATTCCAAACGATTTATTTCCAATAATGAGTAAAGCGGGTACGGTCAGGCCAATTAGTACTCCTGCAACTGCCCAATGCCAAGGCTGACGAATTAATTCTATCATTTTTCTGGATGTTAAATATTATTTTAATTTAGAAGGACATACAAAATCTGTTGTAGGAACAGCTGTTTTAGCAATATCATTGAAACCTCCAGCCACATCTACCACATTATCAAAACCGCGGGCTTTTAAAATAGAGCTTGCTATCATAGAACGATATCCACCAGCGCAATGAATATAATTAGTCTTTGTTTTTGAAAATTCGGCCATGTTATCACTCAACGCCGATAGTGGAATATTCATGGATTCGTCAACGTGCTCAGCTGTATATTCCGTTTGCTTACGAACATCCTTCACTATTAATTGCCCGTTAGTTTCTTCAAATCTTTTAGCAAATTCTGTCGCTGAAATAGATTCTATGCTATCTGTTTCTTTACCTGCCTTTATCCAAGCCTCAATACCTCCTTCCAAATAACCAATCACATTGTCGTAGCCAACTCGTGAGAGACGAGTGACTACATCATCTATATTCTCTTTGTCTGCAATAAACAGAATTTCTTGTTCAATATCAGTAATCAAAGTACCAATCCACGGAGCAAAATCCCCTTTGATACCAATATTAATTGAATTTGGGATAAACGCATCTTTGAATACTTGCGCCGAACGAGTATCCAACACAACAGCCCCAGTTTCATTGGCGGCGGCCTCGAATGCTTCTATTGATAAAGCCTGCACATTATTGACAATTTCCTTCATCGTTTTGATACCCGTTTTGTTCATCATAACGTTTTTAGGAAAATAGTATGGGGGAGGCAACAAGCCATCCGTTACTGCGGCGATAAACTGCTCTTTGGTTTGTTCTTTCAAAGCATAATTAGTCGCTTTCTGGTTACCCAATGTGTCAAAAGTTTCTTTGCTCATATTTTTACCACAAGCTGAACCAGCTCCATGTGCAGGAAAAATAATTAAATCATCTGGCAAAGTCATTATTTTATTTCTTAACGAATCATATAAAAATCCCGCTAAATCGTTTGTAGTGATACTTCCCAATTTTTGTGCTAAATCTGGGCGACCGACATCTCCAATAAAAAGGGTATCTCCCGAAAACAAACAATGTTGATGACCGTTTTCGTCTGTTAATAAAAAACATGAAGACTCCATCGTATGACCTGGTGTATGGAGTACTTTGATAGTTGCTTTCCCAATTTGAAATGTCTGACCATCTTCTGCTACAATACAATCAAAATTTGGATTAGCCTTTGGCCCATAGACAATTGGAGCACCCGTCTGGCGAGATAAATCTAAATGTCCTGATACAAAGTCTGCATGAAAATGGGTTTCAAAAATATATTTAATTTTTGCATTATTTCTAGCAGCCTTCGCAATATAAGGTTGTACTTCACGAAGAGGATCAATAATGGCAACTTCACCTTCTGATTGAATATAATAAGCACCTTGTGCCAAACAGCCTGTATAAATTTGTTCTACTATCATTGTTAAGAATACATCAATGAAATGTATTAGTTTATTGATTTTGATGAATAAGATTAAATACTTAAAGTTTTTTCTTTAGAATTAGCATTGCAATTATACAATAGAATGCTACAGGTACCCATAAAATAGTGATTGAACTATAAAAAAATGAAGCTATTCCTCCCAATATAAATCCTATGATATTCAGCATCTTAACATAGAAAGATTTTAAGAAAGTCTTTTTGTAATCGGCTGAAAAGTCACCAAAAAAATATTTAGCTATGTCAAGCCCTGAAGCCATTACTACCCCTGTAATCTGTGAAGCCTTAACCTGATTTTCAGTATGATTAGCCCCTAAAGCATTTTGTGTACTAGAAACTAAAAAGAGTAACCAGATAATTAAGTGTTGTGACCAAAGTGCATATAATAGAATTGTCAGGTTTAGAAAAATCGGAAATATTTTTATATACGTTTTATCTCTTTTTTTTCCATAATAAAAACACGAGGATGCCCAAAACGACCCTACCCAGTACACAAAAACATACGAGCAGGTAATAAGAATGTCTCTATTAGTTTCTGTTTTATTCAATATAATACTTGTACTATAATGCCCCGTGATATTTGTTACCACCAATCCTAAAAATTGTATGCCCAAAATATTAATAATTCCCGAAACAAACGAAAATGAAAATGAGGATGTATATGTTCTTCGACTAATCATTAATGGTGGTATTAAAAATTAATATATGTTGTTTTTGTCATATATAAACGTAAGAAATCTTACATATTGCAATCACAATTCTCAATACATTGCAATAGTTTTACAATTTCTTTCTCCTTCAAATCATAATATACATTCAGTCCATCTTTATGAGATTGAAGTATTCCGCGAAGTTTCATATTAATCAGGTGATGAGAAATAAGCGATTGTTCACAATCTAAGGCTTTACAAATATCATTTACGCCCATTTCACCTTGTTGATTGAGTAACTCTATAATAGCCAATCGAACGGGGTGTGCCACTGTCTTTAGGATGTAGGCAGCCTTTTCCATTTTCTGCTTGCTAGCTTGAAATCTTTCTTTGGGACTGTTTTCTAGTACTTCCATTTCTATTATTTTAATTACAATACAAATATATGATAATATTTTCATATAGTACAAATAAGTACTTCAATATAGTGCTATTTAGGTAAATTGTACTGTAAATGTGTTGATTTGTTCGATGAAATAACATGATTTTTTTAAGAATTTTTATTTGTAATAATGAGTTTTAGAAATTTGATATTTATTATTGTTCTGTCCTTACTTTTCTTTTCTTGATAAAAGAAAAGTAACCGCGCGGCGGACCGCAAAAGAAAATCAAGAATTCCTAATCGCAGCGGCGACCCGCCTCGCTTCGCTCAAACAGTAGGAATTCGTTGCTCATCAATCACAAAAATTTATATTGTATTTAAGCTTTTTTACTTTTTTGAATCTCTTTTAAAATTTTATGGTCAATATAAAATGTACCAAATGGCAAAACACTGGCTAATAGTACCTTCCAAGTGGTTGTTGAAAACTTCCAGTTTTCTTCTACGCCCACACTCAAAGCATTGAGAATAAAAAGGATAAATAAAGCTCCGTGGATTGGTCCTAGTATTTTCGTTCCTGCTGGGTTATCCATATAATACTTCATGGGCGTAGCGATAAAAAGCAAGAATAGAAATGATACCCCTTCAAGAAAAGCGATGATGCGTAAACGCCCTATATTAGTTGAGAAAAAAGTTTTCATCTTAAAATTGTCTAAAAAGTGGTCTATGTGCTAAAGGGGAAAATGGCCAAGGGATGGCTATGAAAATGATGAATAAAGCTAATGAAAACCACACTAACATGGTTTTATATTTTTCTTCATCACTTTTTCTGCGTTTTGTCAAAGCCGAACCAATGGTTAAAACAATGATGGCAATCAACATTAAAAGGAGGTGTATTAAACTAAAAAAAGTAAATTCTAAGTGCTGAATAGCTTGCTTAAAATTACTCGAAAAATATTTAACAGTCGGGCTTTTAATGTAAAGATTAATCCCAACAATTAATTGAATATGTGCAATGGTGGCTGTCCAATGTCGGACTGAGTTATCTGTTTTTGAAAAAACAGCTTGGTTTTTTAAGCCAAGATAAGCCCTGAATAACGCATAAATAATACTAATTAAGACCAGCCACCTTAAAAGAGAATGAATAAATAAGAGAATTTGCATCGATATTTTAAGTTTTAACGTTACAAAGGTATCTAAAAACATACTAAATAGTATGTTTTTAGATAAAAAATTATTTCAATCGATTCAAATAGTCTTTCAACTCGTTTAAATAGGCTCGATAATAATCAGTGTTCTCATATAATTTCCCTAAGTTTCTAATACCTCCATAGCTGGCAGAAACGAAGATTGCGACTTGTTTACTATTAACATCTGCCCTTACCAAGTTTAAAGATTTTGCTCTTTCAACAGCTTTCTCTGTACTTTGTAAAACATTATCCATAATTTTAGTAAGTGCTTTACTAAAATTATCATTTAAAGGCGCCATTTCTTGAATCAGGTTATTAGTTGGGCAGCCATATTTAATTTGCAAATAAGGTTCTTGCATTAATAAATATTCCATTATGTGATAAATAGCCATTAATGGATTTTCAGCCGTCAAAAGTGGCTCTAACAACATTTTCCCCATCGTTTGCTGCATCATTTCGTTGATGACAGCAAGCCCCATCTCTTCTTTATTTTTGAAATGATAGAAAAAAGCCCCCTTTGTTACTTTAGTCGTAGCAATAATGTCGTCAATACTAGTAGCCTGATAGCCATTGATATAAATCAATTCAAAGGCTTTTTGAAGGATTGTCAATCGTGTTTCAGCAGCTTTTCCCATGATAATATTTCTGATTAGTCTTGTTTGGTGATACAAAGATGGCTGATTTATTGAAAAACTCTTTAATACTGATAGCCTGTAAATTATTAACCCTTGAACATAAAGTTAAAACCTTCATGTTCAAGGGTTAATTCCTGAATGATATTAAAAATATTGTCAACTATATTTTTAGCTTACTCTTCTTTACTAAATCGAATTTATCTCCCTTTTTCAAAAAGTACATTTTCATTTCATTTTTCTTTTGTTGGGTATCAAAAATCAACACCTGACTTTCGCCTAGTACTTCGGCTAATTTATTGTCTTGTACGTATACAGCTGTATTTTCATCTATACCAATTCCTAATAACGTTGGATTTTGAAGAATCAAGCCCATCAAGCGATTTTCTCTTTGTCTCTTCACAAAGTGCTGATCTACAATTACGTTGGGTAATAATCCCAACCCTTTTTTTGTTTCAACTTGCGAGCCATCAATTACGTCTAATTTGCCTTCACCTGTAATCATCTTTTCAGACATGATGGCTGTTCCTGCACTAGTACCTGCAAAAACTATTTGTTTATGATAACGTTCGTGCAAAGCCTTGAATAAACTTTCGTCTTCCAACACCTTCATAATCCTAACTTGGTCGCCTCCTGTAAAGAAAACACCTTTAGCTGTTTTTAACTGACTCAACAATACTTCTTTAGACTCGACTGTCAACGGAGAAACTGGCGCATGAACAACTTTGATAGGAGATAATGCTGAAATATCTTTTTTGATAGATTCAAAACTGGCTTCTTGTTCGCCACTTGCCCAAGTAATGATTAATATCTCGCCTTGGTCTTTCCCACTTAAATCAATAAATTTTGTCAGTACATCAGCAGGACGCTTTCCCCCTCCGATAATAATTAAACGTTCTTGAGCATAAGTAAAGCCCGAACACAATAAAATGATTGATAGAATTTTTAGAAGCATCTTTGCAAGAATTATTTGTTGAAGTATTTTCTTACAATATCGTAAATGTAATTTGTAAAAAATAGTATAAATATATTCTGTTTGAGGATTCTTATCTCTGAGTTTTATATTAAAAATTAAAATGATACTTTAGAGAGTTGGATAGCTTGTTATTGTAACAATGAAAATTACTATAAAAAAGATAAAGAAAATATATGCCACCCTATTATGATATTTACGGACTTTCAAAACAGAGAGACAAAGTAACCATTGAAAAGTTTTTAGACTATTTTTGTTACAGAGATAAAATTGAAAACAGAGAAGGGCAAGAAATTTTTGTATACAAAAATGAGCAGTATGATGTAGAAGAAACTTGGACACCAATTAGAAGTTTAACAGAGGTAATTGATTATGGTCTTATCCATAGAAACCATGGATTTGCTTTTTATATTGGAGATGATTTAAAAGAAGGGATAAATGACATAATATTGAAATTTACGTTCGATGGAAAAATTATTTTTGGAATATCTGTTGAAGAAAAAAAACTATTAGAGAATGGTAGCTTAGTTGACAATTATGACAAAGCATTTGAAATAGAAAAGCTAATTATCGAACTGGCAAACGCAATAAAAACGTCTATACAAGTTGAATATGCACCTTCAGACGATGAAGAAGAATTTGACAGTGATATTGAATTATGGAAAAATATGAATGAAGAAAAACGAAAGAAATAAACAGATATCTTTCCCGCCGTTGTTGGAGTTTGTCCTCCAACAACACGAGCGTAAGCAACTCTCCAATTATCCAAATGGCGAGTGATTGACAAGTGACTTGGCGGCGGAAAAACACACTATTCCTTCAGTAATCTAATACTATAAATAGCCCCAGTGTTTTGTTTATTTTTAGCAACAAATTTAATATTGATAGCCTTTGTATTAAATGTTTGTGGCAGTTCATAATCAATATCTGATGGCTTTCTTGACTTTTTTGCTTCTAGCTGAATCGTTTTAAACAACTCACCATTGATAACAATATCAAATTCTCTGGCTTTATTTTCATTTCCAACAGTAATTCTTAATTTCTTAGCAGTCTGTTCAGCGTTTCTTAAATCATAGCTAATCCAGTCGGTAGTACTTCTCCAAAAAGCCCCTAATTCTCCCCCTGTGTTTGATTGATTTCCTTGAAAATGATGGTCGGCTTCGGGTTGTTGTTCTCCTAAAGCTATTTGGTCGATGGTTTGTTGTTCCAACGCTAATTTTATTTGCTCCTTTTCCTTCATTTCTTTTACTTTCACTGCCAATTGTTCTTGATTCATTACAGGAAAATACATCATATAACGGGCATCATGTAACTGATAAAAAGGAATTAACGTTAGTGATTGGTATTTACTTGGATAAAGTGCATCGCCTATTGAAAACTGTAAAGCTGTATTTTTGATAGGTTGTATTTTCGATAGGTATTCATTTGAATTACTTACTAAAATCGGTGCTTCATCTAATGGATATAGCTTCCCTGAGGCTTCGTGTCCCATACGACTATCGTTAGCAAAAAGCCCTTTTAGGTCTGTCGTATCTGTTTTGGCTGCTAATACGATTGGTCCGTGTACAAATGAAACCCAAGGCGAGCCATCTGGAAGTGTTTCAGCAGTAGTTTCCATCGGGAAAGTAAGCGATACTTTATCACCTGATTTCCAAGCTCTATTGATAGCAATAAACGAAGAAGGTTTTTGATTCAGCACAAAGGCTTTCCCATTAATTTTTACTTGAAAAGCATTTTCTTTTACCCATTTTGGATAGCGAACAAAGAGCGTAAAGGTTTGTGGTTTTGTAAGTTTTAGGCTAATTTCTGAATTTGAAGTGTTCGGAAATTGGGTATTTTGAGTAAGTACTATTCCTTTTTCTTTCCAGTTCAGGGTTGAAGCCATGAATAGGTTTACATATAAATCTTTGTCGGTATGGGCATAAATCATTTCACCGTACTTTCCGTGATTTTCTAATCCTGAGCCTACACAACACCAAAAACCTTCTTGTGGCTGTGAATAAACACGGTAATGACGAGGACGAATAGGCGTAAAATACACAAATCCCCCTTTAGTAGGATGTTGAGACGACAAGATATGGTTAAACAATGTACGTTCATAAAAGTCTATATAATTGGCTTTAGGTTCTGACAAGAATAAAGATTTGGTAAGTTTGAGCATATTATAAGAATTACAAGTTTCTGGACCTTGGTTAGATTCCAACATCGGCGTAAAATCATTTACAGGATTAAAATGTTCTCTGAAACTATTTCCGCCAAAAGAAACACTGCGTTTTGAACTAACATTCTCCCAGAAAAAATTAGCCGCATTTGCCCAATCCTGATTGTTCGTCAAACTTGCAATACGTTGAAAGCCAATCACTTTTGGGATTTGTGTATTAGCATGCAAGCCTGTCAGCGCATCTTTTTGTTCTAAAAGGGGATTTAAAATAGCACGATGAGAAATCTTCTGGGCTATCTCTAAATATTTTTTTTCTTTCGTAATTTCATACAACTCAGCATACACTTCATTCATTCCACCATGTTCTGTTTGAAGCATTTTTTGGATTTGAACTTCATTCAAGTTTTGAATCGTAACAGCAAACCAATCGCCTAATTTTACCAAAACCGTTAATGCTTGTTTATTACCTCCTACCGTATAGGCATCGTACAAACCTGCAAATAATTTATGAATATTATACAGAGGTACCCAAGTATTGTTCAGACCAAATCCACTACCATCTAAATCTCCTTTGGCAATTCTCGACCAAAATACTTTTCCCTGTGGAATCCCTCCGACATACCCATCTCCATTTTTTTCTTGGCACAAAGCCAATTCCGACACCATATAGTTTAGGCGTTTCTGCATTTCGGGATTATTAGTCGAAGCATACATCAACGCCAAGGCTGATAAATAGTGTCCTCCTATGTGTCCATCCAAACCAGAGTTCTCCCAATTACCATATCGTTCTGCTTTTAATGGCAAGCCTGCATCTATGCGATATGGTGCTAACAATCTATCAGGATTTAAAGCAATGATATATTTCATATCCACCTGCTGAGCATTTAAAAATGGCCCTGCTTGCAAACGAACAGCTTGTAAAGGAAAGCTTTGAAGCTTTGGAGTAGTAGCAGATTCTTGTTGAGCATAACATGTTGTTAAAATGCTCATGAAAAACAAGTATAAAGAAAAGTGTTTGATAGACATTGTATTGTTCATGGATTAAAAATTGAACGCAATAAAAATTGGCTACATTTAAAATGTGTATTTTTGACACAAATATAGGTACGCTTTTTTACTTTTATAAGTACCAAATCCATAACGAGGGATTTGAGTCCCTCTTTATGGATAAATGATTTTAAGTATTTTACAAATCTACTTTTTGCATTTTTGGCGTTAACAAATGAATAATGCCCCAAGCTAACAAATAGGCAAAACCACAGGCTAAGAAAATGATATTATAGCCTCCGTTTAGGTCACCAAGTAATTTATACTTATCTAAAATAATACCGATAAAATAAGGGAACAATACTCCTCCTAATGAGCCTGCCATTCCTCCAATACCAACGACGGAACTAATGGCTTTTTTAGGGAACATATCTGATACAGTTGTAAAGATATTAGCACTCCAAGCTTGATGAGCGGATGCTGCTATACTAATCAAAAATACTGCTTGCCAAATATCAGTAGCATAACGTGCTAACACAATAGGTATAACGAATATGGCAAAAATCAACATAGCTGTTTTTCGAGCTTTGAAAACTGGCCAGCCCTTTTTAATAAACCATCCCGATAAATAACCACCACCGATACTACCTATTGTGGTAAAAGTATATAAAACCGCTAAATGTATGCTTGGCTTTTTTAAATCTAAAGCAAAAGTCGACGAAAAATAAGAAGGTAACCAGAACAAGAAAAACCACCAGATAGGGTCAGTCAGGAATTTACCCGTAACAAATGCCCACGTTTGTCTGTACTTAAATAATTGAAGCCAAGGTACAGATGTTGTGGCATCGACTTCTTCTTCGTTATCACTATGGATGTGCTGAAACTCTTTAGCTGAAAGGTTTTTCTTACGAGCGGGAATTTCATAAATAAACCACCAAAAAAGTAGCCAAATAAAACCAATGGCTCCCGTAATGATAAATGCTTCTTCCCAACCATAAGCACCCAAAATCCAAGGCACCATAATAGGGGCAACTACTGCTCCAATATTTGCTCCAGAATTAAAAATACCCGTTGCCAAAGCTCTTTCTTTCTTAGGAAACCATTCTGCTACTGATTTAATGGCGGCAGGGAAATTACCTGCCTCTCCAAAACCTAACGAGGCTCTTGCAATGCCAAAACCTAAAGTTGTTTTAGCCGCTGCGTGAAAAATAGCAGCAATACTCCAAATAATAATAGAAATGGTATAACCGAGCTTTGTACCAATTTTATCAATAATGCGTCCGAAAATCAATAAGCCAATCGCATAAGCGGCCGTAAACGACATAACGATTTTTGAGTAATCGCTTTCTGTCCAAGATAATTCTTTTTCGAGCGTCGGTTTCAACAGACCTATTACTTGTCTGTCGAGATAATTGATGGTTGTGGCAAAGAATAATAAAGCTACAATCGTCCAACGGTAAGTACCTGAATTTTTCATAGAGAATGGTTAAAACTTAACAACTTCCCAAAATGCTTTTTTGGGTTTAAGGTTTTTATCAAATAAGAGCGGGAAGTCTTTCCTACCTCTTACAGGAAAATTATCCAACCAAGAATATTGGTCTGAAAGATTCCAGAATGTTACGCTTGTAATATGTTGTTTATGCTTTCTGAAAACATCAAAAACCATTTTGTATTGCTGTATTTGTTTTTGCTCCATTTCATCCATGAAAGTACCTACGCCATCGTTTTCTCTTCTTTCGCGTCTTTCATGTTCTTTTGGATATACAGAAATATCTAATTCTGTTATCTGTATTTGTAAACCCAAACTCGCAAATTTTGTAATTGATTCTTCCAATTCACTTCTTGTAGGTTCATCAATCGACCAATGGGCTTGTAACCCTACGCCATGAATAGGTACGCCTTTTTGTTTGAGTCCTCTTAATAATTGATAGATTTTTTCTCTTTTGCCTTTACTTTCAGTGTTATAGTCATTGTAAAAAAGTAATGCATTGGGGTCGGCTTCATGAGCATATTCAAAAGCTTTGGCGATGTATTCTTCTCCTATAATCTCATAAAATTTAGATTTTCTATACATTGAAAGTCCAGTGTCGGGCACAGCTTCATTAACTACGTCCCAAACATAAATTTTGCCTTGATAATGTTTTACTACCTCAAAAATATGTGCTTTTAAACGAGCTAATAGTTCCTCTTTCGTTACGACTCTATCATCCTTTTTAAAGAACCATGCAGGGGTTTGATTGTGCCAGCACAAATTATGTCCACGAACTTTCATACCATTTTGCTGAGCAAAGGCTACCATCTTGTCTGAGGCTTCCCAATTATACACATTCTCTTGGGGATGGATAGGTCCCATTTTCATAGAATTCTCAGGCGTAAGGCTACTGAATTGTTGTACAATAAAGGACGATTCTACACCCTCATTCACCATCCGAGGATTAACTGCTACACCAATAGGAAAGTAGGCTTGATAATAATCTTTGAGTCCTTTGACCTTTTCACTTTGAGCGAAAAGGCATAAAGAGCTACAAGTATATAAAACGGTTAAAAGGGTTTTCTTCATTTATTTGTAGGCAGTGATTGTTTGAATACTTCCGTCTGGATTATACTTCAACTCTGTCACTTTTACATTTCTTAAATGTGTTTTTCCAGAAAGCTGTACATCATGATAAAACAGATACCATTTCCCTTTGATTTCCACAATAGAATGATGGTTAGTCCAACCGTCAACAGGGTTCAAGACTACGCCTTTGTAAGTAAATGGTCCATAAGGATTATCTCCAATAGCATAATTGATGAAATGGGTATCACCTGTTGAATAAGAAAAATAATATTTGCCTTTGTATTTATGTAACCATGATGCCTCAAAAAAGCGTTTGGTATTGTCGCCTGCCAATAATACTTTACCATTCTTATCTAGAATCTGTACATCCTTTGCTTCCTCGGCAAAACTTAACATATCCTTACTCAATTTGGCTATTTTAGGCGCTAAAGCAGGCTGGTTATCATCTTGCAATTTCCCTTTAGGGTCATAGCTTCCTGTTTTCCAACGTTGTAATTGTCCGCCCCAGATACCTCCAAAATACATATAATAACTACCATCTGTATCTTTAAACACACATGGATCTATGCTATAACTGCCTTTAATGGGTTCTTTTTCTGCTTTGAATGGCCCTACTGGACTTTTGCTAGTGGCTACGCCCATTCTAAAAACGTCATCTTTGTCTTTTACAGGAAAATATAAATAATAAGTTCCGTTTTTAAACGCAGCATCAGGAGCCCACAACTGGCGACCAGCCCAAGGAATATTTTTAATATCTAAGGCTACGCCATTATCCGTTACTTTCCCTCCTACTTTATCCATTGATAAAATATGAAAATCTTTCATATCAAAATGTCCACCCTCATCATCTTCTTTTACACCCGACTCTATATCATGTGAAGGATAAATATAGATTTTTCCATTAAACACATGAGCAGAAGGGTCGGCTGTGTAAATATGAGAAACCAAAGGTTGCGATATAGGCTTTTTCGCTTGTCCGAAGACTGACAAAGATGCAGCCACTAAGCATAATGATAAGAATTGTTTTTTCATGGATAATTAAAATTAAGAGTGTGCAATAAGCAATTTTCAGTGCTTCACGTATTTATCAAACATTGATTTAAAAGCAAATATTATAATAATATCTGCTTTTTACAAGATTATTACAATAAAAAACTAGAACACATGAGAACTGTTTGATACTATATCCCCAATTGGTTCTATAGCTAATGATAATTAATGGTTAGGTAATCATTAAAAACCTATTGAATTTCCGCCATCTACAGGTAACGACGCTCCAGTAATATATTTAGCAGCTTCTGATGATAAAAATACGGCTGCCATACCAATGTCTTCTGGTTTACCAAAGTATCCCATAGGCGTGCGGTCTAGTGCTTTGTGCTTTCTAGCAGGGTCTGAATTCATGGCAGTTTGTGACATTGCCGTTTCGATAAACCCTGGTGCAATCGCATTTACACGCACATTGTCGACAGAAAACTCCATTGCTAATGCCTTCACCATGCCTTCTACCCCACATTTTGATGCTGTATATGCTACTACTCTGTCTATCCCATAATAGGCTGCCATGGAAGAAATCATCAAAATTGAGCCTTTCTTACGTGGTAACATTTTTTTAGCACAGGCACGGGTTAAAGCAAAAACAGCATTCAAATTTGTATGCACAATACGGTTGAAATCTTCGTCAGTTACTTCTACCGCGAATTTTTTCATATTGATACCTGCATTATTTACTAAAATATCAATAGCACCTATTTCACTTTCTATCTGCTCTACCAAGCCTTCTAAATGCTCCAGAGCTGTTACATCATTCACAATATAAAAAGCGCTATCACCCAATTCAGCAA
Source organism: Arcicella sp. GW822-FHT02H01 (assembly GCF_058802005.1). NCBI lineage: Bacteria > Pseudomonadati > Bacteroidota > Cytophagia > Cytophagales > Flectobacillaceae > Arcicella > Arcicella sp. GW822-FHT02H01. The sequence goes on from NZ_JBXANT010000002.1 coordinate 311,424, forward strand.
CCGCATCTTTTAATGCTTGCTCACGTCTACCAGTAATAATTACTTTCGCTCCTGCCGTAACCATGCATTGAGCAATGGCAAAGCCAATTCCACTTCCGCCCCCAGTAATCAGGGCAATTTTTCCTTCTAATGAAAACATGATTTTTTTTTAGCTTTAAGCTGATAGCTATGAGCCATTAGCTTTTATACTATTGATTTTTAAATATTATAATAAATGTCTACGCCCACTAAATAATTCATAGCATCAAGAAAAAACTCACAGCTATTAGCTCAGAGCTCACAGCTACCTCAATTGATACGTTTTTACTAATGTTTTTACTTCATCCAGACTTCTTTGTGGTTTAGGGAAAGGAGCAGGAATTGGCATTTTTGAATATTGTTGAAAATACAACACACAGGCATCTCTCCACCAAACGGCTTCTCTTTCCTGTACGGCTAGTCGCCCTGCCACATCTTCAAAAATTTCTTTATCTACATTCTGCTTTACAGATGCCCATTGCTCACGCATTTCCTTTACCGAGGCTAATCCTGTATAATACCTAGTACAAAGTTCATCCCAAAGGGTGTTCCCTGTTGATAATTTAGTTTTCCAGCCTACATGATGAAACCATAGTAAATAGGGCAATGGAGTTTTGTTAGCGTCATTCCATTGATTTTGTACTTCTGGTGCATATAGCAAAAGGGCTTCTGTACCTTTTTTTGTTCTATCAAAACCCAGACCTACGCTATCAGCACGATGATAATATGCCGATGCCCAGTCAGGACGTGCACTTCTTTCTAACCAAGGTTCAGGACCATAATGAATACCTTGTCCCATAATATGGTGAAGCCCCAAGGGAGTAGTGAAATTCACATAGTTTTCACGCGATGCTAACAATATATTCGTAACCGTTTTTACTGCTTTCTCATCTTGCGTTAAGGTCATTTTAGTCCATTCATCTGCAATTTGCGCTGATGATAATTCATGATTCCACGCCAATCTACCAAATGCATACCAATTCGCTTGAGACATAAAATGTCCTGTCCAATTACGGTCAGAACCCGTATTGGCCACCCCAGCAATCGCCGTCAAATTATAATCATGCAAAGAGCCATCAACCACTTTAGCTACGGTAGAGCCTTTCCCTTTTACATAAGTATCAGATTCGAGACACTCTTTGAAAAGAGGCGCTAAATAAACCAAATTGGTAGAAAATCCCAGATACTCTTGGGTAATCTGGAACTCCATCGCTAATGGTGTTTTAGGCATGGCTCCAAAAAGTGGATGAAAAGGCTCACGGGCTTGAAAATCAATCGGGCCATTTTTTACCTGAACAATTACCTTCTTATCAAATTGCCCGTCTAGTGGTTTGAAATCGTTATAAGCTTCTTTATAACGGTCACCTTTGGGGTCATCTTTTGAACTTGGTTTATACACAAAGGCACGCCAAATAACTACCCCAGTGTATGGTTTTAAGGCTTCTGCCAACATATTAGCCCCGTCTGCATGTGTTCTTCCAAAATCCTGTGGTCCAGGCTCTCCTTCGGAATTCGCTTTTACCAAATACCCTCCAAAATCTGGGATAATACTGTAAATTTCCTTCGTTTTAGCTTGCCACCAAGCACGCACTTGAGGATCGAGCGGGTCGGATGTTTTAGCTCCCTTTAAAATTTTAGGAGCAGCAAAATTCACCGATAAAAATATTTGAATACCATACGGACGAAAAACATCTGCCAAGGCTTTTACCTTTAAAAGGTATTCTTTGGTCATGAATCTTGCACTAGCATTTACATTGTTCACTACTGTAGCATTAATACCAATTGAAGCATTGGCACGCGCATAATCTTTGTAGCGAGGGTCTATGTTTTCAGGTAATTCATACCATTTCCATAAAGATGAGCCTGCATAACCTCTTTCGATAGTTCCCAAAGGGTTATCCCAATGGTTTAACATCCGTAGTTTGATTTTAGGATTACTTGTGATAAAGATATTTGCTAACGATTTTCCTGTCTGAATACTTCTTAGCAATTCAAATGTTCCATACAATATCCCTTTTTCGGTATTACCAGAAACCACTACATTGCCATTCTGATTGATAATGGTAAATCCTTCATCATTCAATGCTTGATTTTTTGAAAGTTGAAGTACAATTCCCCCAGTATTTTTTGAAGTAATCAATACTGAAACTTGCTTACCAAGCAACCCTTGTAAACCACTTTTTAATTCATCAGTAGCTACTTTGATGATTTCATGCTGTGCATTGGCTACAATAAATTTTGTAAACTGCCCATAATTTTCTCGCTGTTGTTTATTACTGATTAAATCATATTTCAACCACAAACGATAACCATCGTCGGCAAAGGTATTCATACTGACAAAAAACAGTAAAAACCCTATTATTTTTTTGTACATAATGCTATAATTTTTTGGCAATAATAATGGATTATTTCAGACTGCGTTCTATTCCTAATTCTAAACCTCTTAATTCCGCCAAGCCTTTTAAACGACCAATGGCAGAATAGCCTGGATACGATTTTTGCTTGCCTGTTTTCTCTAAATCATCTAACATCAAATGCCCGTGGTCTGGTCGCATCGGAATCGACACAACGCCTTCGTTGGTTTCTTTTCTTCGATTTTGTTCTAGTACAATGGCTTTTACTACTTCATACATATCTACATCACCATCCAAATGAGCTGCTTCATGAAAATTGAGTGGATTCTCTTCACGTTTAGTAGTACGTAAATGAATAAAATGAATCCGTTCTCCAAATCGTTGAATCATTTTTGGCAAATCATTGTCATCTCTTATCCCTAAAGAACCGGTACAAAAAGTAATCCCATTGGCTGTTACATCAGCCGCAGCCATTAATTGTGCTAAATCATTTTCGGTACTTACTACTCTTGGTAAACCCAATAATGACTTCGGTGGGTCATCAGGGTGAATGCACAAATTTACTCCTAGCTCTTGGGCTAAGGGTGCTATCTGCTGAATAAAGTAGTATAAATTTGCCCGTAATTCAGCATCACCAATATGTTTATAATTATCTAAAAGTGCCTGAAAATTAGTTAATTCAAAAGCTTCTTCCGAACCTGGCAAACCTAATAAAACAGTGTTGGTAAGCAAAGCAAGCTCTTCGGCAGACATTGCTTTCATCTTTTCTAATGCTGAAATTTGTACTGCTTCTGTGTAATCCAACTGTGCATTGGGTCTTTTCAGAATGTATAAATCAAATAGCGCAAAATCTTCCCAAACAAACCTTAGCGCTTTAGCGCCATCAGGCATTTCATAATTCAAATTAGTGCGAGACCAATCCAATACAGGCATAAAATTATAGCAAACCGTTTTGATGCCACAAGCTGCTAGGTTCTGTAATGATGTTTTGTAGTTTTCAATGTATTGCTCACGCGAAGGCAATCCTTTTTTGATGTCCTCGTGTACAGGCAAGCTTTCTACTACTACCCATGTAAGCGGACTATACTGTGCATTGTCAGCTTCTATTATTTGAATACGTTCCTTGATTTTTTCGACAGTCCAGATTTCTCCTACAGGAATTTGGTGTAAAGCCGAAACTATACCCGAACAACCTGCTTGTCGGATGTGCATCAGTGAAACGGGGTCGTTGGGTCCAAACCAACGCATTGTGTGCATCATACTCATATTATGTAAGCTAATAATTAAAAATCAATAAGTACAAAAACCTTATGCTTTTGTTAACTTATGTGCAAGTGTTTGAGCTTTAATAGATAATTCTGTTGCCAAAAAGCAATGTTCTTGCGTCATCGCCGTTTCTGTACGATTCACAATATCATTCACTAATTGTTCTCCATAAGGTAAAAACTCATTGCTACAATCTATGTATTTAGTTTCCTTGTTGTTTACCAAGTATAAATTATTTCCATGGTCATAGCTTGCTATGTCTATATTTTTACGAATCTCAATGTATCCTTCTGTACCCAGAATAGTAAGACGACCATCACCCCACGTTTTCAGTCCATCTGGCGAAAACCAGTCAACCCTCACATAGCCTGAACCTTCGTTACCACGCAACATCACATCACCAAAATCTTCAAATAATGGGTATTGAGGATGATTGACATTAGCAATTTGCGAAGCCACTACTTCCGCTTTTGTCGAGCCTGTAAAAAACAAAAACTGATCGCATTGATGTGAACCAATGTCACACAGGATACCTCCAAATTGTTTTTTATCAAAAAACCAAGCGGGTCTTGAATTAGCATTTATTTTATGAGGTCCTAGTCCGATAGTTTGTACTACTTTCCCAATAGCCCCTGCCTTTACAAGTTCTCCTGCTTTTACAGTCGCTTTATTTTCAAAGCGTTCGCTATACATGATGGAGTATATTTGCTTGGTAGCTTTTTGTACTTTTCTTACTTCTGCCAATTGTTCAAGCGTTGTAATACCTGGTTTGTCCGACATATAGTCTTTACCATGCTTCATTACTCTGATACCTAAGGGAGCTCTTTCGTTAGCAATAATCGAACTCAACACCAATTGGATTGACTTATCTTCCAGAATTGCTGTTTCGCTCGAAGCTAACTTAGCATTCGGATACTTTTTGGCAAAATTGGTTGCTAAATCTGCTTCTTTGGCATAGAATGAAACCAATTCTCCGCCCCCACGAATTACTGCCTCAACCTGACCGTAAATATGGGCGTGATTCATGCCTATTACTGCAAATTTAATTTTAGGCGCAAGGTGTCTATGAATATATGGTGAACTGCTAGTCTCTATTTTTGTAGCACCAGCCATAATTTCTTGCGAAACACCCGACATTAACACCATGCCCGCTGCTGAAGAAAGCGTATTTTTAAGAAAATCTCTGCGATTGTTTTGTCCGTTTTCCATCGTTTTTTTCAGTTTTTTCTACTTGTTAGATTGAGTTTTTTTAGCAATCTCCAAAGCCTTTGTTGTTGTGTAATATTTTGAAATCATATTAGGTACTTCCCATGAAGGTAATTTACCCGCTTTCAAAAATTCCAAGTATTTTTCGGCAACTCGCCCAAAATGGGCTTCATGACCTTCTTTATATTTTTCTGGTATCAACACTTCCCACCCTTTTGCATTTTTCTTTACAGCAATTCCTTCAAAACTCTTTTGCAAAGCTGTTACTGCTTTTAAAAGAGCAGGTTCATAAGTATCAGCAGGGTTGATAGGCTCTATATACAATGTTGGTTTATACCCTTGTTCTGCTCCCTGACGAATGATAAGATTAGCTTTTGTGCCACGCATGATAGAATAATGCGTATCGCCACCACCCTCTGGTGCTTTATACGCCCATATTACAGAAGTTTTGGCATGAACACCTTTTAGTTGATAATTGATTTCCCCATTTGCATATATTTTCAGGGTAGTATCATTGGCTAAGTCTTTCTTCAAAAATGCAGGAAAACCATCTGTTTTAGTAATCGTTTTAAACTGACTCAAAGTCATGTCTGTGGTCCAACGCTTGGCATTGATTATGTTGACATCTTTCTGATAATCAATCACTTGTTCAGGGAAACATTCCCATTGAATCAAATCTACCAAATGCGTTGTCACATCCACCACGCCTTCACCTTGTTGAGCGACATCCATAAACCAAGTTGGTCGCGTTAATACACTGCCAGATACATACTTATAAAAATGGTGAACGCTTTCTTTCGTAACTGCGGGATTATCAGGCGTTCCTTTTTCTAACGTGCCAAACACAGCAGGAATCCCTGAAAATGCCCTTTGAAGCATCGTGCTGATTTCATAGCGTTCAGTCATGATATCATAAAGCAGTACTTTCTTTTTAGCAGCATTACTAAAAGTAGCTTTTAGCCTCGTGAAATCTTTGGCATCGATAATCATCGGTTTGTCAGCAAGTACATTGAATCCTGCATTGACCGATTTCTCTAAATAATCTGCTTTGATTCTATTATTTCCAGCTATCACTATTACATTGCCTGCTTTTTCAGATAGCATCTTTTCAAGGTAATCGCTTCCTGTATATACTTTTTCTTGCCAATGAGTAGGATTATCAGCCCTAGCATTATAAGAATTTATTCTATCTAAATGAAACTGCACATCATTACCAGCAGGTGCATAAACATGTACTATCGGACTTACATCTGGATACATATTTTTTTGAACAAGTGCCGCATGAAAATGCCCAGGGTCGAGGGTGATTATTTTTACTGCTGGCGCTGATTGTGCTTGTGCGTATACACTTGAACACAATCCTAATCCAATACCCAAAAGTGCCTTATTAATTAATTTCATTATTATCTCTTTTTATTCTTTAATAAAACATTGTTAAATTTTGATAGCATAAGGTGCTCGTTGCTCTCTGGCTAACAGTAAATTTGCCTCTGGGTCATTGATAAATCTTTCTTGCTTTGGATTCCAAAATAGTTTCCTATCAAGCTTCATTGCTGCATGGTGTAACAAACAAGCAGTACATGAACGGTGTCCTATTTCTGTGGGCGCAATAGGTTCTTCTCTAGAAACAATGCTTTCCAACCAGTTTCCATGATGATCTTTACTAACTGTTAAGTGCGTTTCGTTATCACCAATGACAGACGTTATTATTTTAGGGTCGCTAGCATCCAAGGCTTTGGGGGCGTTTTGTTTCGCTGTAGGGTCGCTAGATGTAACGGCTGCATCTCCTCTTGATACAAAAATCCAGCCTTCTGTTCCTTCAAATTTAATACCGTTGGGCAGTTCATTGCTTACAACCATTCTTACACCGTTTTCATACAACGCCTCAGTTCTGAAAATTCCATGAACATTCCAAAGTCCTTTTTTAGGGAAATCTGCTTTACCCCAAATCTCAATAGGACCTGTGTGTTCTGTATTCATTGCCCAGTGTGCACAGTCTATATGGTGTGAACCCCATCCTGTTATCATACCAGCACCAAACTGCTCGCAACGCAACCAACCTGGACGGTCGAAACCTGATTGTGGATGTACTCGTTTTTCGGTATAATATACGTCTGGCGTTGTTCCCAGCCACATATCATAATTAAGGTTTTTCGGGATAGGCATTTGAGGCTCTTCCTCGCCTGATGGGTCACCGGGCAAACCTACGTAAATCGTTTTTAAAGTACCAATTCTACCATTTCTTACCAATTCTGCGGCATACCTAAATTGGTTTGATGAACGTTGCTGACTTCCTACCTGTACTATCCTTCCTGATTTTTTCACTGCATTAGCCATCATTCTGCCTTCTGAAATAGTCAAAGAAGCGGGCTTTTGCATATATACATCTTTCTTAGCACCTACTGCATGAATCACAATAGGAGCATGCCAATGGTCAGGCGTACTGACCAAGACAGCATCAATATCTTTGTTGAGTAACAGTTCGCGATAATCTGTATAGGTTTTTACCCCATCAAAATCTTTTCCTGTTTTCTTTGAATAAAAATCATTTACTAACTTCTTGGCTGATTCAACACGGTTGCTATCTAAATCACACACTGCCATTATCTGAGCATTATCGAATTTCCAAACACCAGGCATATCATGCCCTCTTGAAATCCTACCTGTACCAATTGCTCCGATGTTTATTCTATTGCTGGGTGCATTCTTCCCAAATACAGAGGCTGGAACAATGGTTGGAAAACCTGTAATGATAGAACTTGCTAAAGTTCCTTTGATACCTAAATCAAGAAATTGTCTTCTAGATATTACATTTTTCTGTTCTTGTGACATATCCGTTTATTTTCAAAAATTAAAAAGGTTCTTAATACTTTACTAACTAATGTGCATTTTCATACTACAAGCTTTTATTCACTAGCATGCTTATTAACATAATTTCAATAGTATTCTGTATAAATATTCCTATATTTTATGGTGTAAAACAATGCCTATGTCGCTGGTATCAAAAGTATTATGACATGCTATATCTACTGGTTTATGCTACCTAAATATTGTTATTTTAATTGAGAATGTAAAGATGGAAATTAATTTTTATTATGCAATCGGTTGCATAATTTTTTTATAATTATTCCAATTAAATATTTTATTATTCAGTTTCACAAAAAAATAAAAAAGCTCTATTAAAGGTCAAAAAACGCATAAATGACCATTAAATGATAAATCAGGTTAAGAAAGGTCAAATCATTTATAAACATTAATACTGTAATATTTTCAATTGTTGCATAAAATTGTTTTATAATTGTACCATAATTATCCAATGAAAGAAATCCCAAGCATGATTTTCTAGCAATAAGCATCTGGAAGGGTCATAAAATTTATATC
>NZ_JBXANT010000003.1:0-150912 GCF_058802005.1 Arcicella sp. GW822-FHT02H01
ATGCCTACAAGGTCGCTGACACAAATTATTAATCTCAAAAGAGAATTATCAGATAAACAACGATTGAAATTATTACCAATTTTGATGAAGTATGGTTATAGCGAGACGTTTAATTTAAAAGCTACCACAATTGCTATTGCTAATAACAAAGGTGGGGTTGGTAAAACAACCACAACGGCTTATTTAGGAGAGGCGTTATCAAATAGAGGGCTGAAAGTACTTTTAGTAGATTTAGATTCTCAGGGAAATTTGAGCCAAATTTTTAATGTAACAACCGATGAGGGGCAGGTTTTCAATTCGTTGATTAATTTTAATGAAACCCTCCATATCAAGCCAATTACGGAAAATCTGCACATTGCTCCATCTGATTTAGAATTGCAAAAGGCCGAGCTCTCTCTGCTCTCTGCTCCTGCCAATCAACAACGTTTACAAAGAGCTTTAGTGCCCTTTTTAGATGTGTATGACTTTATTTTAATAGATTGCCCCCCTTCCCTATCTGTTTTGACGTTAAACGCGCTAAATGCGTCTAATTCATGCATTGTAGCCATGCAACCAGAAATGAATGCTGTAAACGGGTTAAATTCTTTGTTTGGAGTAATTCTTGAAACACAAATTTTATCTAATCCAGGACTGAGAATAGAAGGTATCTTGTTTACGATTGTTGAAAAGAATACTGTTCATATTGGCTTGAAAGAAGCAGTTCGCGAAACGTATAGCAGTGTAAATATTTTTGAAACAGAAATTAAAAAAGGCATAGAAATCAAGAAAGCACAAGCGCTTAAATCACTGATTTTTGACTTTGATAAGAACTCAGCTGCCGCTAAGTCTTATGATCAATTGGCAGTGGAGCTTCTTAATAACTTGAACAATAAAAAGTAATCAGGGAATGGCAAAAAAGATTGATTTTAAAACACAGATGAAATCTAACGTGACGCAGACAGTAACTTCTGGATTGATTTCTAATGAAACGATAAAACAAAAAATAATTATCTTAGAAGAGCTCAAAAACCTTATTGAGCCATTGCAAGAGGAAGAACTACAAGGTTTAGAAAGCAATATCCTTGCAAATGGGTGTAAAGATTCTTTAATAATCTGGCAGACTACTGAGAAAATAATCAATCCTGAGGCTATTACTGATACAGAACGTTTTGTATTAGTAGATGGACATAACCGGTATAAAATTTGCACCAAACATAACATTTCTTTTAATGTTATGCTGATGTTTTTTCATAGCTTACAGGATGTCAAAAACTACATGCTTGACCTTCAGATGGGTAGAAGGAACCTAAGCCAAATTCAGATGGCATATTATCGTGGGCTAAGGTACAATAATGAAAAGATTACGAGCAAAGCTGAAAATTTCAGCAAAGACGCAGGTGAAGAAAAAACATCTCAAAAAATAGCCAAACAATTTAATGTAGATGAAAAAACTATTCGCCGTGATGGTGAATTTGCGATTGGGTTAGAAAAACTTAGTCCTGCTTTTAAGAAGGAAATTCTTGCTGGAAAACAAAAAGTTTCTAAAAAATCGGTACAGCAATTAACGAAAGTAGCCGTAGATAATTCGATTGAATCTATTGAAGATTTAGAAAAGGTTTTGTCTAAGAAAGATAGTACTGAAGCAATGCTTGGGACGGAAAGAAAAATAAATAGAGAGACTATTCTTACTATTCAGCATATGTTAGAAAGAGTATATCAAACGAATAGTTTAGATGATTATCAATCACTAAAAGTAAAAGTAGAAGAATTAGGGAAGGTTCTTTTTGAAGCTTAATCGCAATATTTTCCCAAGCGGACATAATGTCCACTTGGGAAAATGTGAAATATTCCAAATGTTATAATCAAAAAAAGTGGGTCAGAAAATTAATTTTCTGACCCACTTTTTTTGATTGATGAATAGCAAAAGGTTATTCCAAATTTTTATTTCAATACAAAAGTGAGGGAAGAGAACAATCCCCAAAACGTCTCAATTGACTATTGATATTTCAGTTAAAAACGAATAGTTGAATCATGTTTCCCAAGTGGACATTATGTCCGCTTGGGAAAATAAAGCATTTAAATAACTACTATAAATAGGAGGGAAGAGCTGTTTTATCAACCCCTCAAAGGTGATGTCGTATATATTAAAAAGTTAACCTCATCCAGTGAAAATGCTTTATTTCTCAGATGGGATTATAAGAATTTTTTCAGGTATTTAAAGTCTTTTTTTACATACCTAAAATCACCGTTGGCATCATGTGGAGTGCTGTTTAGATACCTTTTTAAATAAGATACTATTCTTTAGATAAATATATGTAACTTCCGAAAGAATCAAACTCGCATAGAAATTTAGTATATACTAATCACTTTGAACCTAAACCTAATAATGATAACACATTTATTTACAAGTGTTTATATACTAAATACATCAAAGGATAAAATTGCTGTAACAGTTTTGTTAATACTCTTATCAGTCACAGCTTTAACAAGCATGGGGCAATTATTCGATAACCTAGAAAGCCAGAAATATTTATCTATCACTGGTAGATTTGAAGCTCCCCAAACCTAGTATAATACAAAGGGAATGTCCAATTGTAACCAAAGTAATGCCTATCTTTTTCGTGGTTCGGCTACCATCAATATTTCTAATCTTAGTATCCCAATTTTAGCTATATACAGTCTAACAGTCCGTTCTTTCAATTAGCCCTTTAATCATCAGTTTGGTATAAGTCCTATTTATAAATAACTTAAAGATGCCTGCTTTTTACTTGGAATAATCCCACGCCAAGGTTATCACAAACAAGCTATACCTAATTAAGAAATGAGATTACTTACTTATTTAACTTTTAACTGTATGAAAAAACTATTACTTAAAGGGTGCCTAATCTGTCTGTTGATGGGTTTGTTTACAAGTTCTTTTGCACAAATTAACGTTAGTGTACAAGTGCTTCCTCCATATCGGTACCGTATAACCGACTATGCGTCGCACCCTGAACAGGTTATGATTACTGTGATGAACACTAGTACTACCGAAAGACGCATTCAGCTTTTAGCAAGTATTGCGGGTGATAACGGCGTTGAAATTCATAGCAGTTTGTCTTTCCGAAGTGGGAGCCCAATCGTCGTGCCAGCTGGTGGATTAGTAGTGCTGAATGCAGGTGACATTTCATCATTCTTAGATTTCGAAAACCTCATTTATACAGGCATCACGAAAAATGAAGCCATCAGGGGCAATGGACTTCCTGAAGCGAATTATAGGTTGTGTGCACGGGCCTATGATTATGATAATAACTTACCATTGAGTGCTGACCAACCAAATGGTTGTAGTAATTCTTTTAGTATAACCAGTCTTGAACCGCCAACGCTTATTTCTCCGTACAACGAGCAAATTGTGTTAGCATCAGGTACACAGGTACTTACTTTAAATTGGAGCACGCCCCCAGGGGCACCGCCAACTGTAATGTACCGTCTCAGGCTAGTAGAGATTGTAGGAAACTTAAATCCTAACGCTGCAATGCAATCTGCTTCTACACCATTCTTTTTTGAAAAGGAAGTGATGGGGAATATGTACATCTATAATCCAGGCGACCCGATATTAGTGGCAGGACGAAGATATGCCCTTATGGTACAGGCTTTTGACCCTACTAATGCTATTACTTTCCGTAACAATGGACAAAGTGCCGTTATCGGTTTTACATACAGTGTACCAATACAATACGGTACAACTCCTACAATTAAAACTCTACCCACTGCTACCGTTGCTACTAATGTTCAGGTTAAGATAGGAGGAACCGTTAACTGGGCTTTCGATGCCACGGAAGCGACCGATGAAACAGGAGGGACACCATTGGTATCCACCACACCAATCATTGAAACCTCACAAGAAATTGTGCCATCGTACAAAGCAGATAGAACTCAGTATCCTTTAAAGGGGGCTGTGGTAATTTTGTATGTGCCTCATTTAGGCTCTCGTTTACAGTCTAGTCCGCTTGGAAGAGCTATGACAGATGCTGAAGGTAAATATGTCATGCCTCCTATTTCAAGTAAACAATGGGAGATAGTAAGAAATCCTTATATAGAAATTTCATCGCCCGAAGGTTTTTTCAACACTATCACTAGAGAAATCGAAGTTCCTAAAGCGGGAGTAGTTGCTATGAATGTTGGGCTTGATGTAGTAACTGCTAATACTATGCAGATAGCAGCAAACGTAGTTAGGCCAACCCTGACTGGAGCGGATCAGGTGTCTGTTAATATCTTATTGAATACTGCTACTTGGAACAAATACAGTTTTTTAAAGAGTGTAAACGCTAGCCTTGAGCATACACAATACAACGGTAAAGATTATGTAATTCTAACTACGCTAAGGTCTGGGAATGCTTATAAAAAGTTGTTTTTAGGTCAGGATGATATAAAATATGTTGCACAAGTAAATGTTACCAATAAGCCACCTGTTTATTACCCAATACAGCAGGTAAGAAGTCTCTATGCTCAAAAACGTATTGTAAGTATTAAACGCAATTTCGCCTATAATCTTAATAACACGCTTGACGGTACTATCACCTTCAAAAACAAAGGGAGAAGTGGCGTAAGGATTACAGCTACACTAAACCCTTCGGATGTATCAGGGCCTTTACCTAACCAAGCTTTAGAAACTGTAACAGACTTTTTTGGATATTACAGCTTCAATTTGCCAGATTTGAAAAAAGGGTCTGTTATTAAGTTAAGTATTACAGACCGCACCATTCAAGATATACCTTTTTCTGAAGAAACAATATATAATGGCACTACGCCTTTTACCAAGAACATTGTGCTGAAAAATATTTACCAAAGTGTGGTAGGGCGATTGGTTGACAATAATAATTTCCCAGTAGCAAATGCCATGGTAAAGGTTATTGGTACTAATATAAGTACTAAAACCACGGCAGAAGGAATATATTATTTGACAACGCTGGCTGCTAGTTCTTTAGCACTGGAGTTTTCTGCGGATGGGTATAACAGTGGCAATGTCACGGTTAATATGGGTAGTCAGGATGGGCTAAAGACCTCTGGTTTATCTCCAAGCGAATGGCAGAGCAAAATGGCTGGAAAAGCTAGTTTAAAAGATTGGATGACCCTTAAAAAAATCCAAGACCTTACTGCCGATAACTTAGGTATTGGAAGTGGGAATCTGTTTGACGTATATAGTTTATTATTTATAGAACAAACTGATATACAAAGAGTTGTTGATAGCGGAAACAATACTATTAGTAATTTGAATGGTATTGTTAGGCTGAATATTAAACTTAACGGACAGGCTATTAAGGCTAAAATTAGCATCAATAGTACAGTCAATCAGGATGTTCCAGTAGGAGCCCCCTTTCAGTATAGCAATACCCCAGGCAATTATAAATTTGCCATTACAGCATTGCCCGACGATAAGCCTTTTGTCCCGTTCCTTGGAGAGTTTAATTTAATAAAGGGAGGTTTAAATGATATTAATATTCAGTTGCAGGATGGCGTGAGGATAAGTGGTAAGATTGCGAATAAAAAAACAGGGATTGGACTAGATTCGGTAGTAATATCGGTGGTTGGAATGCCCTATACTAGTAGCACTGATAAGAGTGGACAGTATGTGCTTTATCTGCCTAAAAACGAATCTTTTACGTATAGCTTTCAACGTAGAGGTTATTATAAATTAGATAGTGTAGCTAAAATTACAGAGTCATCTACGTTTAATGTAGGATTGGAAATAATCGACCTTTCTATTCCCAAAATCACCACTCTTGCTGGCTACCCAGTAGTAATTACCAAACAATTACGCACCGCAGATGCTAATTATAGCATCACAGGTACTTTAACCGTCGCTTCAAACGCATTATTTAGGATTGAAGGTAATACTAAAACACTGACTTTTAAAAATGTAAACGTTAGGATGGGAGCAAAGACAGGGAATGCAGAGCCTATTGCCGATATTAATTTTGAAGAAGCAGTACTCAAAACAACCATGTTTGGTTTTGCACCCGTCGAAGTACAAGGGATGCCCTTTCTACAACTAAAAGCTAATGCTCAGGGTAATTATTCATCAGGTATCATAGGGGGCAATCAACTAGTATTGAAATTAAATGAAAGTAGCGTTGTCAGTAAGTTGCCTGTTAAACTAAATGATGCCATAATAAAGGATGGAGCTAATACTAATAATATTTTTAATGCTGTATTTTCAGCTCCAAGTACAACCGTTAGTGAATTAACTACCGAAAGAAGCTTTAAAGTCAAGTTTTTGGATGCAAACTATGATTACAGCACTATTGTATCTTTCCTTACAACTAGTAGTACTCCAACCAGCTATGTAGAATCAAAAGTAGGTAGTATTAGTAGTCTTTTTATTGATAGAAACTTGGCATTGTTAACTAAGGCTGGCATAGATTTAAACGGATACTTCCAGTTTCCGAAGACGATAGCCATTGATTTGGCAGATGGCGGAAAAATAAAGCTAGAGAAATTCTTAATAAGCTCCGACTTTTCTCTGGGACTGATTAAATTCCCAATAAGTGTAGAAAAACCGCTGGTTGCAAACATGCAAAAGGTTGTGTTGAAACTTACGAAGTTAGAACTGAGCGGTCTTGGTTCAGCCAATGTGGGTGTAACAATGGGAGGCTCAATCGCCTTGAAAAAACAAGATGCTGCTGGAAAAGATGATGATGGTGTACTTACCATTAAAACTTTATCTATCATTAATATGAGAGGTGAGCAAACACTTTCTGGAAGTTTCAACCTGCCAGCAAAAGGGTTAAGCATCAAATCGTTGGTATTTACCACACCAGGTAATACGTCTATCGATATGAGTTATAGTTCGGCAGACAAAAGCTTTAATTTTGCAGCTTCTGGTTTGTTAGACTATAAAAAAGACGGTGCTACCAGTAGTAACTCTTCGCTAACAAGTATTTTTCCCGTCGAAATTCAGAAATTTCAGCTGAGTACCAAAGACTGGGCCGTATTTATGGCCGTTAAGCCAAATATTAAAATTGATTTGAAAGCAGTTAAGATTAGTGTTGACCGCTTTTTGGTAAATATCGGCTATGGCATGACCATGGATAAAATGAATAGCTATTTGGTTAATACTTCTGCTAAGACAGAGGTATCTACTGGACCTGCTAGTACCCCATTCGATGAAGCACAGGGTTCGTGGGCTGTTGGTATCGCTGGGGGTGTGGAATTTCCTATCAAAGGCTTTAAAGCAAATGTAGCAGGGTCTATCTTGGTGGCAAATACAGGAAATGGAATCGATGTAAGGTTGAATGAAATAGCCCTTGCCATCGAGAATCCTACCTTTAAACTAACATCCACCATAAAAATAGCTTATAGTGGGGATAGACAAGGCTTTGAAGGTATTGCTAAAATGACGACACTTAACAAGGTCTTCGATGCAAACTTCAAGTATTATAGCCTAAGTAAGGGTGGATTTGAATTAGGGGCAGGCATTAAAGCAACCGCAGGAATCATTACGGGGCCAATTCAATGGCATAGCATAGGTGGTGGGTTTGATTTTAATACTGGTACAAATATATACAGTGTATATCTGACTGGTGATATTGGCCCAACTGGTACACCTAAAGATGTAGCTTACCTCAAGGACACCAAAATCAGTGTATTGTTTGATGCCAATAATTGTGGTGGCACTCCTGTAATTGAAGGAAGAGCTACCCTAAACATGGAGAAGAAGGATTGGGGTAATATGACCATGAAAGTTGACTTCTGTAAAAAACTGTTACTAGTAACGGTTGATGGTAATGTTCCTTTAATGACAGGTTTAGGCAATGTAAATGTAAAAGGAGTATTATTTGGCTTAGGACCTCAATCAACATCAAGTGGTGCATTATTCTTGGCAGTTAATGCTAATTTAAGCACTTTGGGTGATATGCTCAATGGCAATGCTTTTATAGCATTAGGTATTAATTACAATAATACAGATGCTGATTCTCCTGCTGAAGCAAGAAATATGTTCGGTAATATTAATACTTCCGCTTTAGAAAATGTACAAACAGGAACAAAGGATGTAAGCATGCCTGTATATAAAAATGTAAACTTAGGTTTTATTACCATCCCAATGTTTATGGGGTTTGATATCGTGAAAGTACCTACTTATACGCCTTATTTTAATGCAATTTACGTTAAAGGTTCGTTAAATATGCCATCAAAAAGCGGGGGCTTTAATGTAGGTATAAGCGGTTTCAAAGCATTTGGTTTCAATTATGGTTTCGGGGGGTCAGGTAAAACCGAAATGTACTATAAATACAATAATAAAACGCTGTTTGCTACCGCATCAATCTCTGCTTATGCTAACGCTTCGGCAAGTATTATGGGTTTCTCTTTATATGGAAATGCAAATGCTAACATTAATATAACAGGTGGATACGACGGTAGCTGGTATTTAAACGGCAATGCTAGCCTAGGCTTTAGTTTGTACAATGATAATAGTGTGGGTTGTAATAGTATAAGAGCTACATGGGTGGAATGTTGTTGCTCAACATGGCATCATCCTTGTTGTGGCAACCCCTTTAGAAGTTGTTGCTACGATTGGAGCTGTACTAGCTCAGTGTGTCTTGGTTATCCAAGTGTAGGATTTAAAGTTTGTAAAAATCTTTCAGCATCTTTTGCTTATCGCCAAAATAAAGGGACACAAGTTAATTTCAATTTATTGTAATAGTTAATCAGACATGAAAATATACATATATTTCTTCCTAATAGCCATGTTTGCTCTTTGTCAAACAGGAAAGGCTCAGGCTATCGAGGATGCTGGTCATAGGTTATCGACCGCTACTTCTCCAGCTGGTAATTACATTTATTTACTTGGCTCGGAAGACTTATTTTCTAAGGATTCATCATTGCTTCAAAACATCGATTATTTCATTATTGAAAGAACCGCCTACGACGCCCAGAACCTTGGTAAATCTGAGAAGCTCTTAAAAAAGATAGGTACTGCACAGGCAGTATCTTCCGAAAAAGAGTTAGGAAGATTGCTCTCTCCGTCGGCTATTGATGAAATGAAAAAATACTATAATCTAGCTTCAGATAAAGAGCTGGTTACTTATTTTCAAACACATCAAACCGCAGCATCTTATTCGCTATTTTACAAAATTATTGAAACTCGTATAGCTGCTGGGCAAGTATTTTTTGATAAAGATGTTAATAAAGATGACCTTGTGATTTATAAAGTAACACGTGTTGACAAGGATAAATCTCAACGACCATGGGGATACTCCATTGTACAAAGCAAAGTAGGTAATTATACTTTAGATTATGTAAAACCTATCAAAAAAGGAGTGGTTGTAGCTGATAGCTCTGTTGCTATTACTTGGCAAGTACCAGTTGATGACGATAGGGTTACGATGCTTTTCAAACCAAAAATAAAACTTACTGTCGATGTAGACGGTACTGTTTTTAAAATGCCATTCCCCATCAAAGAATTACGTGCAAAGATACATTTGTTAAAAAATGGAGAATATGTAGATGAACAACAAATGTTCCCTGTATTAAACAACACAGGCGACAGTATTTCTTTCACTTACTATAAAAAAACAATAAGTGAAGAACAAATAAGTGCCTATATTACTTTGCAGGATGAAGTCTATAATCAAGGTTTACCATCGGATACCGTGAATGTATTTTCCATTACTGAAAAAATTGTACCCCTTATTTATGGGATCAATGTAACTGATATTACAGAAGGTATCAGCGTTTCTTGGAAACAACTTCCCGAAAAACCATATTTAACAGGTATCGAGATTATTCGTTATGATAGTCAGGATAAGGCAGATTCATTAGGCGTACTTTCAGTTAGCGATACCTTATTTACTGATTATGCCATACAGGTTGGTCAACATTATCGCTACCAAGTAAAAGCTTTATTTTTACCTAGTACAGGAGTACAACAGCGGATAGCGGCACAAGGTATTGGCACTTACACAAAGTTTTCTAAACCTACAACGCCTTATAACCTTACAACATTGCCCGAAGGCAAAGATGTACGTTTAACTTGGGATGCTTCAGATGCCACGTCATTTTTTGGGTATTATGTTTACCGAGGAACATCGCCTAAGCATATGGGAATAATTGCAGGCCCTATTAAAACCAAGACCTATTTAGATACAGCTCAGTCATTAAGTGGTCGAAGTCGATATTATTATGCTGTTTTAAACCAAAATCTTCGTCAAGATACGAGTGCTTACAGCAATGTAGCTGATATCCGACCACTTCGTAAACTTAATATCACGCCCCCACCAGATTTGCATTTTTACTGTGTGAATGGCAAACTGGATATTAGTTGGAAGGATACTCGTACTCAAGATAATATCGTAGAATCTTATATCTTAGAAAAAAAGAAAAAAGGAGATGACACGTTTACACCCCTTAAAGTATTGCCTAATAGCGTTAGCTATACTGATAGTGATATACAAGCAGGTATTATTTATGAATATCGAGTAGCCGCCGTAGCAGACAACAGCGAAATCAGTCCGTTTAGTGATACAGGAGAATTTATGCTTCCTAAAAAAGAGGTGGAGACTGTGAACGTATTTTATGTACGAGCGGTGCCAGAAGGAGTGGTAGTAAGTCTACCTCAAATGGAATACCCTAATCGTAAAGCCTATAATATTTATAGGCGTGAGGCAACAGGAGGGACATTTGTAAAAAAAGGAACGATAAGTTCATCCACCTTTTCTTTTACGGATGATAAGGTGACACCTAATACTGTGTACATATACACGATTAGTGTAACTGAAATTGACGACCGTGAAAGTGCATTTGGAGATTCTATTTCAGTAAGAAGTAATGCTAAATAGGTAAGTTAAGCCTCTGTTTTACGTATTTATAGTTGCTAATTTACAATATACAAATAAGCATTGGAAATAGAGTAGGGGATGTTAATTTATAACTTATCCTTAGCGAGGGACTTAAGTCCCTCGCTAAGGATAGTGGGGCTATTTTTATATGATGTTTTCTTAAAATGAAGAACTTAATAACCCTGTATAAGATAGTAGCAATAGAGTAGGGGAGAGGGACATTATTGTAATCCTTCTACTACTATTGTACCTTGGTTGTTACCTCAATATTTAGTTGAGCCATCAATTTCTTTAAATATTCTTCGAAACAAGCAGATGTTTTGAAACAGTCATCCGCTAATTCCCAACCTCCAACGGCATAATATTTAATGGGTGTTCCATTTTTTACTTTCAACTTACCATAATAGCTCAAAGCAAAAGAACCAGTTTTAGGTGATTCGCCATAACCTTGGTAAGTTTCTAGCGGTAAAATAATGGCTAGGCCTACAATAAACTCTTTGTTATAAGTTTGGGCATCGTGTGTGTACAAGGCCACAAACTTTCCTTGCTTGATTTCAGTTACAGGATGATTAGTCGCTACTTTGGATAGGCCAATTACCAAGGTTTCATCACCTTTGAGTCCAGCAAACTTAACCGTATTTTGGTAGGCATACATCCCTGGCCAGATAGTCGGATTTTCTAATAATTGGTATGTTCTATCAGCAGTTGGCTTCCAATTATGATAGTTTAAACTAATTTCAGACTTTACTGCTCCTTCACTAACAATTTTAAAATCGGTAGCTTCAATATTATGAACAGTATCATTGGCAGTTACACCAACTCTGTAAAGTTGATTATTGATTAATAATCCCACGCCACCAAGTCCAACAGATAATCCTTCTGTATTACCAGCAGGCAAAATATCGCGTCCCCAGTCTTTCAATACATGGTAATTATCTTGTACAGCACCTGTTTCAGAAATACCCACATTTTCAGGGGAAATAGCAGACGTCCTTTTTCCAAATAAATCTTTAGCGTTTCTGCCATCTAAATAATGTCGAAAAGCTACTTTATCATTTTCCCATGTTGGGCCATCTGTTTGATAAGGCTGATAGCCAATTAATTTTGGTAATTGATTAGCATAAAAAGTATCGCTAGTTTTAGGTTCAACAGGAGTGTTTTTTGAACTTCTTTTCCCAAAACGAACGCTTGTTTTGATAGGGTAGCTAGGTTGACTAGCAATCCATTTTACAGATAGTTTCAAGGTTGTTTTTTGAGGAATATCAGCCACAAAAAATAGCTCATCCCAATTTCCATCTCCATCTAAATCATTTAATTGTGAAGGAATTTCCTTTCCTTTTGCATTGATAATTTGTGGAAAAAGTTGATTAGCAATTTTAGCAGTAAAACTCTTGCGCTGAATACTAATAGGTTTCTCGACTAAATCTGTAGTTGATGGATTCGTTAAAGATATATTATTTATATGCTTATTATGCTGGGCCAGTGCATTAAAAGTAATAATTGAGGTAAGGGTTAATACAAAAAGTCTTTTCATATATGTTGTGGATTTTTATAATTTTAATTTTATCGGTAAAAATAAATCCATTCGCTTTATTTCCAACATCATTTCAAACTATTTAATCCTTACAGATTTTTGTAATAGGCTTTTACTTGTATAAAGTAGATAATTAATGTTTTGTATATTACTTAACATAATAATAATTATATGACATAAAATTTTATTTATTTTTCAAAGCTTTTGAGTAAGTTCATTGTAAATTCAAAGAGATTAAAAAAGAGTAGTCTATCGTATATACTATACCGTTTATGTGTTGGTATATACGACAAACAACTCTTTTTTAATCCAATTATTCCGAATCAGCTAACACTACATTCTTATTGAGCATCACGTATTCAGATGGAGAGATATTGTATTTTGCTTTAAATGCTCTGGCAAAATAATTTGGGTTAGAAAAGCCCACAGAGTACGCAATTTGTGAAATTTTTATATCGTTCTTTTGCAAAAGCGTAATTGCTTTCTTCAATTTTTGCGACCTTACATATTCTACAGGAGTCTCACCAGTAAGGCTTAAGACCTTACTATAAAGTGTTCCTCGGCTAACAAACATCGCTTTACTCAATTCTTCAACGGATAGATTTGGGTTTTCGATATGTTCTTCCACATAACGCGAGAACTTCAACAAAAACTTCTCGTCTTCAGAGACAAACTCTGTTTCTGGAGTTTCCAATTGAATATGTTTGCTATAAGTATTTTTCAATAAACTATTCAAACTAAGCAAGTTCTCTATTTTAATGTTGAGCAAATGAAAATTGAATGGTTTCGATAAATAATCACTCGCACCTGACTCCAATCCTTTCATCTGGTCTGTTTCATCAGATAAAACAGTCAACATAATAACAGGGATATGTTTTGTACGGCTATCACTTTTAATTTTGCGAACCATCTCTACACCGTCCATCCTAGGCATATTAACATCGCTCACTATTACCTGAGGATGGCATGACAATGCCTTTTGCCAACCCTTTATACCATCGGCAGCTTCTATTATTTTATATTTTGTTTTCAAACTTTCAACTAGATAAGCTCTTAAGTCGTCGTCATCATCCACAATCAATACAACAGGCATATCAATTTTAGGAGGCTCGTTTTTAGCAAACTCCCCAATTAAATCAGAAGTTTCATTTGAAACTATTGGAGAAGTAGATTGCTGGAAAGTAATAGGTAAAAGTGGTAGAGAGATGGTGAAAGCACTTCCTATATCTTCCTCACTTTCTACTTTAATGGTTCCGCCATGAAGTTTGATAAACTCCTGAGCGATTGAAAGCCCTATGCCACTTCCCTGATTTAATATGTCAGCATTGTTATTTACTTGGAAAAATCTTTCAAAAATCTTGTCGGTCATATCTTTAGGTAATCCAATTCCAGTATCCCGTAGAATCAACCTAATCCCTGTTTCGCCATCGCCTGCAATTTGAAGGCTAACACTTCCGCCTTCATTTGTGAATTTTATAGCATTAGAAAACAAGTTGATCAGCACCCGCTCTAACTTATCCTTATCAAAGGAAGTATGATAGTTACTATATGAACTTACAAAATGTAGCGAGATATTTTTCCTTACAGCAATGTATTTGAACGAATCTACTATTTCCTGCGTGAAGGTAACCAAATCGCCTTCCGTTTTATGCAAGGTTAATTCATTAGCTTCTACCCTTCTAAAATCAAGCAACTGGTTCACCAAATTCAAAAGCCTTTTGGCATTACGACCTATCAAATTAAGCATTTCTAGTTTTTCAGTACTTTTCTCTTCAAACATCAAGTTCTCAATCGGATTCAAAACGAGCGTTAATGGCGTTTTTAACTCATGACTCAGATTAGTCAGGAATTTAACCTTGATTTGTTCTAGTTCTATTTTCTTCTCTGCCTCGTGTCGTTCCTTTTCAATCATATGTTTTACCTCCAAACGTTCCTGTTCTCTGGCAAATTGATTCTTTAATTTTTGGATTCCTCTTCTTCTAATCAACCAAAGAGAGATTACCAATGTCATTAAATAGAAAAAATAGGCATAATACGTCCGCCAAAACGGAGGTTTTACAATGATATCGATAACTTTTTCGGGTGTCTGCCATGAGCCATCTTCACTGTATGCTTTTAATCTGAAAATATATTTTCCTGGATCAAGATTTGTATAAACGGCCGTATTAGTCGTTCCTACTTGGTTCCAATCTTTGTCAAATCCTTCTAGTTTATAAGAATACCTGTTTTCATGCGGAGCCGTGTAATTGAGGGCTATAAAGTCTAAAGAAAAGTTTTGTTTATAGCTCAATACCATTTCTTTTGCTGTCGAGATATGCTCTGTTATTTCAGCATTTTCACCAGGGTTTATCTGTTTATTATTAATTTTCAGACTAGTAATTACTAGTGTGGGAACATTCTTTTTATGGAAAATAGTAGCAGGATTGAAGTAGTTAAAACCTGCCAATCCACCAAAAAACAATTGCCCATCAGAGGTTTTCAAACCAGACAAGATATTAAAGTTGCTCTGCTGAACCCCATTGTAATGTGTAAAATTTCGAAATACCTTCTTCTCAGGGTCAAATGAACTAATTCCTTTATTGGTACTTATCCATATTTTTCCTTTTTCGTCTTCTAAAATTTTATAAACAACATCATTGGACAAAGAATTGCTTTCATCAAAGCGTTCAAATGTTTTTGTTTGAGGTTTATATAAACAAAGCCCACCGCCCCATGCTCCAACCCATATTTTGCCAGAACGGTCACAGTAAATACTTTGTACTTTGTCCATTGGAAGCCCATTAGTACCGTGATTTAACACTTGAAAACGTTTCTGAGTTGGGTAATATACGGCTATTCCTGAACCGTTTGAGCCAATCCAGATATTCCCCATTTTATCTTGCTCAATAGTGGTGATGAAACCGTTCAAAGGAAATTTCTGGGCAGATGCTAATTGAAAAACTTTATCAGAAGATTCCATAACATCCCGCTGTGGATCATACAAATAAACCCCATTACCGTTTGTCCCCAGCCAAATTTTACCATTCCTATCTGCTTTTATACAATTGATAGGTACGTTTGCAGCGTCCGTTGTGTTTTTGGGAAGGTGAAAATGTCTTAAAGCCCCCGTCGTCATATTAATGCTATATAAGCCAACCTGATAGGTTCCTACCCAAAGGGTGTTACCCACTGATTCTAAAGCGATTATAGAGGCTGTATTTGCTTTTTTGTCTTTTAAATCATAACGTCTTATTAAGCCCGTTTTTCTGTTAAATACATTTAGTCCTGCTCCTTCGGTTCCAATAAAGATATCTCCAGAAGGACTTTCGGAAAAGGACATTATTGAACTGCCCGTCAATCCGTTAGGATCAAAGGGATTAAATTTTTTATAGTTAAAGAAAGTTAGATTAGTATCGTATTTATTTACGCCACCTTGATGAACACTTATCCAATATACACCATTATCATCAATGTAAATATCCCTAATTGATCGCCCAGAAGCACTAGGTGTAAATCCATCTTGTTCTACAAGCGAACTTTTTACACTGATTGCTTTCTCTGTTTGCGGATTAAATATGTCGATGCCTATTTCTGTACCTACCCAAAGTTGCCCGTCTTTATCAAATACTATCTTAATTATATGATTGTTCGAAAGTGAATTAGGGTTGTTTGAATCATGTTTGTAACTACGGAAGGTGCCTTTTTTTATGTCCATTACATTTATGCCACCTTCTTCGGTACCAATCCAAATTTTACCATACTTATCAGCAGTGATACTCTTGATATTATTCCATGAAATACTTGCTGGATTATTCGGATTGTGTAAAAATCTTGTAAATCGTTCGCTCTTTCTGTCATAAACATGTAAACCATCGTTAGTACCAACCCACATGTTGTTGTGACTGTCTTCAAACAGGGAGCGAACCATATTTGAATTTAACTTTGAAGGGTTGGAAGGGTCAGCTTTGAACTCTTTCGTTTTTTTAGAGACAGGGTCAAAAACAAATAATCCAGAATAGGTTCCCACCCAAATTTTACCCGAATGGTCAGCATACAAACATATAATCCACCCGAGATTACTAAAGTCATAATTAATAAATGAGTTCAAATTCAGGTTATAAACAGACAAGGTCAAATTCGTTGCCAACCAGATGTTGCCAGCTTTATCCTGAGTCATTGCTGTTATTGGTCCACTTCCGATACTTGTACTATCATTTTCTTTATGGCGATATTCAGTGAAATTTTGACCATCAAACCTGTTGAGCCCATCTTCAGTACCAAACCACATAAAGCCATTTTTGTCTTTTATAATGGCATTAATAGAATTGGAGGTGAGACCATTCCTGCTACTGAAATTAATAAATTTATATTCTTTCTGTTGCCCATGAATCCAGTGAGCAACAAAAACAAAAATTAATAAAAAGTAACATTTCTTCATTTTTATATTCTTTAACACATCAACCATCGCTTAAATATTCTCATTATAGTAATTACCTAATTCAACATAATGTTGTTTTAGGTCATATCCGATACTACCATTAGTAGTCTCTATAAAAGCTAATTATTCTTAAATCTTACTGATAATACAATGTTTTGTTACAATCTCCCTCAAAAATAAACACAAGAATTAAGGTAAGAACTTATTATTGCATTTAACAAATCAGCTTAATATTCCTTGATTTTTTTAAAAAGTAATTAGGTAAAATACTCATGCCCATTTATTGAAATAATCCCTAACAAATTGCTAGGGATTATAAACAAGTGGTTATATATTAATGGATAGGGTTATATAGTAAATAGGTGCTTATTTTTAAAGGATAAACGCTTTTCCTTATTATTTCATATTTGCTTTGATAGATTCAGCTACGTAAGAATAAGCTACTTTTCTTACATAATCTTTTGTCCAAATACCAATCGGCTCGTCAGTTCTCCAGCTTGAATTCGCAGGACTATCTAGTGGACTCCATATAGTGATACCATATCTTTGTGCAGCAGGTATAAGCTCAAAATATTTGTCTATCACATATTTATACATTTCTGCCTGTGCCTGATACTGTGCTTGTGTTGCATTGGCAGTTTTCACGCTACCTAAACCAATATCCAACTCTGAAATTTTAATCACTTTTCCTGTTGCTGCTAATAGCTTAAACATATCTGCTATCTTGGTTTTATCCGACTTGATGTCAATGTGCATTTGAGTACCAATACCATCAACCTTTACACCTTTTCCTTCGATATAGCCTACATAAGCGATTAATCCACGACATTTATCCAGACTGTATTCCAAGTTGTAATCATTGATAAAAAGTATATCACTAGCATTCCCGTATTTTCTAGCTAACTGGAAAGCAGTTACAGCATAGTCTTTCCCCATGTAATCTTGCCAATAAAACTCATCAGTGGCTAAAGTTTTGCCTACGCCTGTTTTAAGTTCGTAAGGTTTTCCATCGTCCATTGGTTCGTTTACTACATCCCATGCTTTTACATAAGATTTGCTAACGCCTAACATCCCTGACATCCAAGTATCTAGTGCATTGGTAACAAGAATGCTTTTTTCTTGAGCTGTTTTTTCAGCAATTGTTACTGCACCTCCAGTTGCTTTTGAGCTTTTCAGCACTACATTATCGATATACACCGTTCCTGCAAATTCACCATAGCTAAATACAAGTTTATTTCTGTCAGCGGCAGTTGCTGTAGTAGAAACATCAACTAATTTCCATTCTTTCGTTACGGCTATTTGACCGAAGCCATTCGAAGCGTAACTTGGACTTTGAAGTTCTGGTCTAATGATTCCTTCTGCTGTTCCTTTTACCCAAAATGATAAACTGTATGATTCACCATTATTAAGATTTTTACCTAAATCAAGAGCAGTCTGAGCATCCCAATAGTTTGCTGTCTTTGCAGGCATTGTTACATAAAATGCCTTGCCTTTGTTATTATATCCTAGTCCATCAGCAGTGACACCTCTACTTGAGTTACCTCCATAACCTCCCCAGCCTGAACCTGTTTCAAAATCACCATTGGCTACAAGGTTAGTAACAACGGCTGTTCCTTGTGTATCATATACATACAGATTGTTTACATCTATATAGTAGTTTACATTAGGTTTGTACCCTAAGTCAAAATTAAGCTTGATAGACGTTCCCGTAAAATCACTTACTTGAAATCTTACTTCCTTCCAAGAAATACCTGTCGTAAAAGTAGCTGAGGCTTTTCCAGTTTTCATCCAATCTACTTGAGGAGTATTATTGGTTAAACCCTCAAAAGAAATTCTACCTTCTCCTGCCACATCTGATTTAATGTAGCATACTATTTCATATTTGTGTCCAGCTACAACATTAATACTAGGACTTACCAATTGTAAAGCCGTCGCTGACGAAGAGCCAGCGGCAGCAGTCAGTTTTATAGCTTTTGTTCCAGTACCCATTCCAGTATTATTCGCTACCGAAATACCTGCACCATTGTTGGTTGCATTCCAACCCGAAAGTACTCCGCTTTGCAGAGCGGAAGTATTCAGGTCATTAGGAAAAGAAGGAGCCGTAACTGTCAACGGAGCAATCACTCCTTTGAGATAATTAGCATTTTGATTAGCATGCCAACATAATGTATGTCCATATACAGCAATACCACCATCTTTTGCGGTTGCTAATAATTTACTGACGTTATCTAGCGCTAGGCTACCATCGGCTTGTACTACTGCACCATGCTTCATTTCATAGCCTAGGACTATTTCATCAAAGTTTTTATTGGCAAGTCTGTACATTACGCCCTTGTTAACATAGTCAGACAAGGAAAGAGCAACCCCAAATTTAAAATTGGGGTATGTAGTGCGATTGATATAAGATTTTAATGCGGGATAAGCATCAATATCTTCCTGAGCAACAGCGCTTTCAGGTTTGGTGACGCTGAACTCTAGCGCCTCATATTTGGTACAAGAAGTCACCATCAATGTGGTCAGACCTAGTACTACTTTATATAAATTATTCATAAAATAACGGTTCTAGTTAGACAAATTATTATTTTGCCACTGGCGAAAAGGTTTCCATTGTTACTGTACGGTCACGCATTACGAGTGTATCTGTTGAGGATACATTCATACCTGCAAGATTCACTTCATACTTTAGGTATAATGCATCTCTGTCCTTATTCCCCCAACTGTTTTTCTCTCCTTTTTTCACAAATGTGCCACTACCAGTTGCAGTATAACCACTCGTTAATGAAGAAATCGTACACTTGTCGCTTTCAAATTTTAGTGATAGTGTTATATTGATGTTCTTACCATCTTTATCTTTGAAAACTACTGGAAACTCAAGTTCGCTTAACGATTTGGTAGAAAGTTTGTTAACTTCATCTTGCTCTACGTATTGTGCATGGCGAACTATCGTTTTATTCACAGTACCTGTAACAACATCCTTTCCACGTCTAAGGTAATTTCCATGCCAAGTATTCACATATTTGATAGCATACAAAATAAAGTGTTTGCCATATAGTATTGAATCGGCATTAGCTACGCTAGTCATCGTTAAAGGAATGACATAGGTATTTTTGATTGATTTTGGGTCTGCAAAAAATGCATCTGTCAATTGTACATCTACTCCACCTGCTAAGGTCCCTTTAGGAATAATAATCTTATCTGACCCTAATGAATAGTAACTATTAGGCATAGGAAGTACTTCGTCTTTTCCTGTTCCAAACAGTAAACCGCTTTTTAGTAGTGAATTATCAACGGCAATTTTTATTGTTACGTCTTTTCTACTTTCGTAAACCCCACCTGTTGAAGCATAAATCTGACATTTATGTTTATTATCCAAATCAGTATTCACATACGTATCCTCTCCTAAAGTAATGGTTCTTACAGGATACTGATAAGCGAAATATACAGTTTGGTATTTGTAATCCGGGAACTCATTTTCCGTATTGCAGGAAGCAAGTCCAATCAGGATTAGTACCGACATTAAAACTAATTTCTTCATAAATATTAAATTTTGTCAATAATAAAATTATAGCTGATTATTAATTCCACCCTTCATTTTGCTCAAGTGCAGGGAACTTCAGTATTTCTGAATAAGGAATTGGGCCGTATTTCATATAACTCTGGAATACTCTGTCTTGTACAACAGGAATTAAAGTATAAACACCATTTTGGATACTCACTCCTTTTGCTGGTTCGGTAAGTCCTGCATTCCAGCGACGTAAATCCCAGAATCTAAATCCTTCAAAACAAAGTTCTAAGCGACGTTCATTACGAATCAATGTTCGCATCGTTTCCTTATTACCTTTAGCACTTTCCAGATAAGCATCATTGTTGGTTGTACCAATCCCAGCTCTTCTACGGATAGCTCTGATAATATCATAAGCTGAATAAGCATTTGTACCCGTACCCGTAGGTCCCCAAGCCTCGTTAGCTGCTTCTGCATAAGCCAACGCAATTTCTGTATAGCGAATATGCGGTTTGTAATGACGCTGATTGGTGGCAGATGTAGGGTTAAGGTTTACATCTTGACGTAACAGTTTTCGCAAATAATAACCCGTTCTTGTCGAAGTAGCTACTTTGTTAAGTGCATCGTTGGTTGGGCCATTAGCAGTAGTGTTGATGGCCGTATTATTTACCCCAGCGGTTGCACCATTCACCAGCACAAACATTTTCAAGCGTGGGTCACGATTAGTATATGGGTCGGCAGGGTTATAACCACTGTTAGCATCATTAATCGGATACCCATTCAGCATTGGAAAAGCATCTACAAGGTTCTGAGACGGGTTGATACGTCCGTTACCAAATAATGTTGGTGGAAAATTAGCTTGCTCTAAATCTCTATTTTCTCCCCAGTTATTTCTCCACAATATTTCAGGAGGATTAGCCCCGTCCTTAATATTAGCAATCTCTGTAGTATTAGCATACCAAGTAAGACCACTCGCTGCATTACCTGTTACGGCATTCAACCCTCCATTAGAATTCAATACATTGGCGGCATAGTTGGCGGCATCTGTCCACTTACTTGTATTGCCATTATTAAACGATGGGCTGGCTGCCAGCAATGCAGCTTGTGCTCTTACAGCTTTAGCAATACGGCCAGTAAATAAACCACTGAAAGTAACCCCGAATGCACGGTTATATTGCTCAATTGTTACCTGACCATACTTTGTTGGTATCAGAGATTCCTGCCCTAGTGAAAAATTCTGATAGTCTAAAGGAAGCTTGACATCAGCACTGTCTAAATCCTGATAAATTTGTTTCATACAATCCTCAAAAGAAGCTCTTGGAAGATTATAATTATCAGAAGTTGTCTGTGGCTTAAGTAAAATAGGTACGCCAAGCATCGTTCCGCCTACCCCTTTACCTGCGTGTGTAAGCAAAAGATGGTACATCAATAAAGCACGAAGCCCATAAGCTTCACCTTTAATTCTAGTAGTAAACAATCTATTAGCAACAGGATCAGTCACCCATTGAACTTTGTTTACTTCTCCCAACATAATATTTAAGTATTGGATTCCAGCAAAACAATTTGTCCATTGGTTAGTAGGATTATTGTTTGCCGTCCATTGTCCCGTTGCCATTTTTAGATAGCCATTGTCTTGGTCATTACTTACGGCATCATCAGTTGCCACATCATTAAAAGACCATGAGTTCGTCGGAATTCTATTATATCCATTCAGCAATATACCGAATGGAAATCTTGAGTCGCTTGGTAAATAAGCACTAGGGTCTAACTGCCTGTTATTCTCAATAGCAGGCTCTATTAGGTCTTCACATCCGGTCAGCAATACAGCAACGCAAACCAGTAGTTTTAATATTCCTTTATTCATATAAAACATAGTATAATATTCAAAATATAATATTTTCAAAAACTTAGAAAAGGGCTTTTACACCTAAATTGAACAAACGTGTTTGTGGTGCACTTCCCACACTAAGTTCCATGATTTCACGATTGTCTGACACAGTTAGCAGGTTAAAGCCAGTGACATACAATCCAAGTTCACGTACAAAAGATTTCATCTTTAATACATCCGTCAAATCATACGTTATCTGTACTTTACTCAAGTCAAAACGATTCGTTTTATAAATCCAGAAATCAGATGAACGGAAGTTATTATCACTTGTCAAAGTGGTAAGTCTTGGATAGGTGGCTGTTAGTTTTGTTGCTTCTGTCCATCTATCTCTCACTACTGCAGAATACTTATCTTCACCATCCACCCAGAAATAAGAGTTATTACGCATTCCATTAGCCCCAAAACGACCAACACCCATTGCGAAGAAAGTAAGCTTTTTCCACTGAGCAGTAAGGTTTATACCTAAAGTAAGCGGAGCACCGAACCAACCACCTTTTCCTAAAGAGACTTCGTCTCGGCTATTAATAATACCATCACCGTTTTGATCTTTGTATTTAATATCGCCTGGTTTTACTTGTCCGTATGTTTGTGTTGGAGAGTTTGCTATATCGTTTTGATCTTGGAATAATCCCAAACTTTGTAAGCCCCACAGAGCATCAAGTGGTTTTCCTTGACGATTTTGATAAGCATCTTCGTATAATTCTGCTCTTTTAGTAGCAGTAGTTTGGTAGTATGTACCATTCACGCCCAATGTCCAATTTACTTCACCATATTTTTTATTCAAACTAGCACCGAAGTCAAAGCCAACACGTTTGTCTTCATTATAATTTACATAAGGAATAAAAGAAGATACTGGAAAGCCAGTTGTGAAATAACTTGGAAATAAAACAGATGCTTGAATGATATTTCCTGAAATTGTATTGGCAAAGAATGTTCCGTTTAAGGTTAATAATCTTTTGAAAAACGAACCTTCGAATCCAATACTAATTTCTTCTCTTTTAGGAAACTTCATGTTAGGGTTATCACCTCTTCTCGATTCAGTAGCTTGAATACCCGTACCATCTTTCCAACCATACCATGAACCAGCACCAGTATAAACACCTTGATATAAATAGTAATTTGGAATATCAAGATCTGTATGTAAAATACTAGCAGATGCTGTCAACTTCAAATCGTCTACGATATCTGAATTTTTAAGAAACTCTTCTTCACTTAATCTCCAGCCTAAAGTAAGTGACGGAGAAAATGCTTGACGATTACTTGGAGGAAGTTTTGCAGAATGGATATAAGCAGCACTAAAATCCATGTAGTATTTATGCTTGTAATTATAGCTTGCTAAAAAACCTAAATTCGCATTACTGGTTTTATGGTAAATCGCAGATTCTGATTGTTGAAACCCATTAGCTAATAAAATAGCCGATAAATGATGGTCTTCGTTAAAAGTTCTATCATAATTTAACTGTCCTGAAAATGCAATCGTTTGGCGATATCTATTTCCTGATACATTCTGCGTGCCAGATTTTGCATCTTGGCCATACACTGTAAGACTACTAATTAAGTCGGTTCCGCTATACTTATTCCAAGTAGGTGCATAAGTAGCATAAGAATAATTATAAGCCAACGTATATTCTGTAGCATAATCAACAGCAAAACTAGATTTAAAACTCAAGCCTTTCAACACATTTCTAAGGTCTGCTTTAATCCCAGTATTAAACTGGAATTGGCGATTAGCAAATTGGTTACTACCTCCAGAATAAATGGTAGCGATAGGATTCGTTTGGTCTAATTGAGTACCTCCAAGTAAATATTGTCCATCGATAATATTATTACTGTTTTTGATTAAAACCTGTGATGCCGCATCTTCTTGTTCAATCAGACTAAGCGGAATAAGTGGTGAAAAACGATTCGGACGAACTGTTGTTGCACTACTCCAAAAGTTAGCATTTACCCCACGACCAGTATAAAAAATAGCAGTAGCATCAGCATTCAGACTGATAAACTCATTCAAGTTTACATCGATATTTCCACGGAAGTTAAGACGGTCTGAATTATTGTTATTTTTCGCTTCTCCAAAGTTCAACAGTGAGCCTGATGTTGCAAATCCTAAATTTGTATAATATTTAACTCTTTCATTTCCACCTGAAATTTCGGCAGTAGCGTCATAGCTACCATAGCTACTTTTTAGGTATTCTGATGAGTAAAAATCTATATTAGGATAACGATATTTATTGATTCCTGAAGCATGGTTGTAAATATCAGATTCAGAATACAAATTCGTTAATCCGTCATTTCTACGTGCTTCATTATATAAAGTCATATATTCCGCTGAACCTAAGTAACGTGGAAAAGCTTTAGGAACATTTACACCACTGTTAATTCTGAGGTCAAATCTACTTTGACCTGCTACACCTCTTTTTGTAATTACATTCACTACGCCTTTGGCACCACGGCTACCGTATAGTGCCACAGCGTTAGCTCCTTTCAAAAATACGATTTGCTCTATCTCGGTCGGCATTACGTTTCCAGTCTCACGAGGAACACCATCTATCATGAATAGATAACTTCCCATTCCCCAGTTACTGTTTCCATTAAACCCTGGGACTAAAGACTCCATACCATCTAATGGGTAGGTAAAGTAATTCTTCTTAAGAAGCTCCTTTACATTTACAGATGCTACTCCACCAAGCAAATCTTGCTTATCAACATTACGGAAAGGAAGAGCTACTTGTTCTTGGTTTTCCTCGGGTGCGATAATGATTTCACTGATTTGTTGGTTAACAGTGATGTATTTGGTTTTAAAACCTTTCGCAGCAATTGATAATACCTCGTTTTTAGGAACTTCAATACTGAAAGTACCCAAAGCATCTGTGGTGACAGCTTTCCCGATTTCTTCAGAGCTACTTACAATAGCGCCAATAACGGGCTGTTTATTCGAGCCAACAACGGTGGCTTTAATTTTAATCGTCGAGGCATTCTGTGCCATTATCGTAGCTTTTGAAAAAGCCAGTAATGCACATAAAACCATAATTATTTTTATAAACTTCATTTCTTGTTCGTTTATCTATTGATTATCTCATTATATGATTTGCCTCCCATTACCAGCCAGGATTTTGAGCAAATTCCAGATACAAATTCACGTCATTAACCTTTAATGGCAACCAATTATGCTTATCAGTGAACTTGCGCTCTAATATGACAGACTCTCTGATGTTCAAAACTCTATTGTCTTTAGGGTCTTTCGCTGGATCCAATGTAGCTGCTCTATCAAATTCAATTGATTTCTTAAGCGTATAAGGACTTTTAGCAATCATTAACCAACGACGGAGGTCATTGAAGCGATGACCTTCAAAAGAAAGTTCAACAGAACGTTCACGTCTTAATTCTTCCATATAAACATCCAAAGAACCTAAGAACTTAGCATCTACATGTCCTACTCCAGCTCTATCTCTAATGACGTTGATAGCATCTACAGAAGTTTTAGAATAACTTCCTGCTTTACCCATAGCCGAACCATAGCCCTGTGCAGCAGCTTCAGCGTACATTAGATAAATATCTGCCAAGCGCATATATGGCAAGTGAATGTTAAGACTTTTATCATAACCGTATCCTTGGTCATACTTGTTGGCTGTTCTTGGAACAAACTTAAAGAGCAAATATCCTGTACGGCTACCTGTTGAAATATCACGATAAGAACCTCCAGTATGTAAATTGGCATAACGGTTGTTCACTTCAGCGGCATTTGGAATACTTCCTGCTACCATTCTCACGCCATCGAAAATAATATCATTGTAAAAACGTGGGTCTCTTCCTTTCCAAGGATATTCAGGATTATAACCAGACTCTGTGTCAGCTTTTGTAATATCCTTAATTGGTAATCCATTAGCCATTCCGTAGTTGTCAACATAATTGGCTGTTGGCAAAAACTTCACATCGCCTTCACTGATAATCTGTGGGCTATATTGTTTACTCGTTCCCCAGTTTGAATTATTTGCACCATAGTATGGCCCTCTGAAAATGGCTTCAGTTCCACCTGGCATTTGCCAGTTCTGACCAGTCGTATAGAAGTTAGTATAATATTGTGCAAAAGGAACTAAGCGGTAAGGAGCTTCTCCACTCTCACATAAATTAAGTAATTCAGCAAATGCATCAGCCGCCTTTTTGCAATATTCAGCATTGTAAGTAGTACCGCCGCCTGAGACAGAATTCATCAATGGACTACCAGCCCAAAGATAATTTTTCCCCAAATAGCCAAGTGCCATAATCTTGTTGATACGCAATGTGTTTTTGCCCAATGTTCTTTTACCTGCCGTTGTGTTGTCCCAGTTTGTAGGTAATAAGTTGGCCGCTGCTCTGAAATCCGCGGCTGCTTTATCGGCACATTCGCTGTATTTAAGACGAGGTAAGGTTAATTTCTGATCTCCAGGTAATACTTTGTCAATATATGGAAGCCCTCCAAAATACTGCATAAACATAAAGTGATACCAACCTCTAAAAAATAGCAATTGACCTTTAATTAAATCTTTTTCTTCTTGTGTGGCATCAGTCAGTTTGTCTATGTTTTCCAAACCTAAATTAGCCTTACGTATACCGTACCATCCTAGCCCCCAAAGTGATTTTGCAAAGCGGTCATCGTTGGTTACATTACTGTTACGATCCATCCAACCAGCTTGCCAGCCGTCAAAATTGCGTTGCCAGCCCCAAAAATCACCATTATCAATTTTTACACCAAAGTGAAAGTTTTGAGCTGTAGATTGGATTTCATCCTCTCCCCAGTTAAAAGAGTTGGTCCAGTAACCATTAGAAAAGTCTGGAATAGTATGATAGAGTTCTTCGGTAAATCCTTGAAAGTTTACAAAGTTTTTAAAAGCATCTTTTTCAGACACAAGAGATTGAGGATCACGATCCAAAAAATCTGAGCATGAAGTAACTCCAAAAGTCATAGAACAAACTACAGCTACACACAAAAGTTTTATTCTCTTTTTCATGTTTTTATTAATTAATTAGAAAGTAATGTTTAAACCTAAATTATATCTCTTTACTGTTGGGTAAGCTCCTTGTGAAGCCCAACCAGTACCAGCAAAATTAGACTCCCTATCATCTGGCATTTTGCTCCAAGCAATAAGGTTATTACCATTTAGGTAGATTCGCAGACTACTAAGTCCTAATTTTCTACTAAGCTCAGGATTTACAGTGTATGCTATTTCAGCATTTTTTAATCTTACATAAGAGCCATCGTACATATACTGTGTACCTCTATAGTCCCCGAATGGTGTTGTTAACCAACGTGGAATAGGCGTTCCGCCAGTATTCGTTGGCGACCAGTATGCTCCTTCCTGATAAACTGTATGGCTTTGTGAACTTAAACTTGTGAAAACCACTTGACGAGTAGCATTATTCACCGCATAGAATTGTACAAAAGCTGAAAACCCTTTCCAATCAAACCCTAAAGTAGCGTTGTAGGTATTCTGTGGCCAGCCAGTGTGTCCATAAGGAATTCTATCTTGCGTGTCAATAACTCCGTCTCCATTATAATCAACCAAGTAGTAGTTACCTAATAATTTTTGGTTGTCATTTACATTGTGCATTGCACTTCCATACAACTGATCCCAGCTATTATACATCCCTTTGCTTACGAATGAATAAGCTTGATCAATCTGCATTCCTTCTGGTTTCTGATAATCTGGTAACAATTCTGGCGTAGCACGTTCAATAATTTTGTTTTGCGTATGCGTCATGTTAAGGTCTGCCCACAAACGGAACTTCCCTACATTTTTATTGAAATGAAGTTCTAATTCATAACCGCTTGCTTTAACAGCACCTAAGTTGGCAACTGGCGGAGATGCTCCAAAATAGCTTGGTACATCGGCTCTTCCTGTTAACAAAATTTTACTTCTATTATCCTGAAAGAAGTCAGCCTTACCTTTCACAAAACCTCTGAAAAGTTCAAAGTCTAAACCAAGATTGAATTTCTCTGATTGTTCCCATTGAACGGTTGGGTTACCTACTGTAGACTGCGAGTACCAAGTATATGGGCTTTGTTCAGCTCCTTCACCACTTACACCTAATCTTGATGTTCCACCATAAGACCATTGCTCAAGATACGGCCATCTTACACCTAGGTTATCAAACCCTGTTTGTCCGTAAGACATACGAAGTTTCATAGAATTGATGAATTTCACCGAATTCATGAATTTTTCGTTCGATATTACCCAGTTAGCACCCCCAGAAGAGAAAAAGGCAAAACGGTAATCTTTTGCAAATTGCTCAGAACCATTATAAGCACCATTGTATTCTACTGTGTACTTATTGTTGAATGTATAAGTAGTTCTAAATACCCAGTCTTCTCTATATGAAGGAATTGTACTACCGCTGGCATAGACGTTTCTGTTTGTTAAACCCATCAAAGTTACATTGTGTAACCCTGCAAACGTTTTATTGTAATTAAGCTGTAACTGGTAAAACAAACGACGCTGGCTAGCTCCGATAGTCCCTGCTGCTGGAGCCCACTTGATACCTTCTTGAAAATCGAACCCTGTAATACCATCAACAGCGGATTGGTACGTTTCAATGCCCGTTTCAGGATTTACCCACTTACGTTGAGTTCCATTATAAAGGTCATTCACTCCACGATCTGATTCTACAAAAGTATTATCTAACGAGACAGTACCCGAAGCTCTCAAGCCTTTCACAAGCATATCCAAATCTTGGTCTAGCGTAAAATCTGTCGTTATACGGGCAGTGGTTTGATATTGCAGACCACCAATGGCAAGACTTAATGCAGAGTTTTCTGCTTTAGCTTGGTTTGGATAGTAAAAGCCCCATGAACCATCAGAATATTGTGGTAAAAATAAATCTGGAGCAGCATTATAAGCATCAATCCATGGCCCGTACTGACTTCCAGAGAAGCCCCATGGGCTTTTTCTAACGCCATAAGAACCCGAAAGGTTGGTTTTAAAAAGCGTAGTAGGCGTTAATTGAAAATCTAAATTACTACGGACATTCAGCCTATTAAAGCCAAAGCCTTGCTTGTACCCTCTTTTATTATCATAAATTTTAAATAAATCGGCTTCTTGTAAAAAATCTGCACTGGTAAAATATTTCACAAGATTTGTCCCCCCGCTGATGTTCAAATTAGCATTATTAGATATCGCATACGGCTTAAACAATGCTTCTTCCCAGTTAACATTTGGATAACGTTCTGCTTCCGCTAAATTTGCTGGATTACGATACTTATTAATAATCTGTTGAGGTAAGTAATCTCTCCACCCTTCTGGTCTTGTCGCAAGTTCATACTCAATTGCTTCATTTCTAATTCTTAAAGCATCATATGAATCATACTTTTCGGGTAATTTAGACGGAGCTTTTACAATGGTATTTACGACAGCTCTGATTGATGCCTTTCCCATTTTGCCTCTTTTGGTGGTAATTAAGATTACCCCATTCGCACCTCTTGAACCGAAAACGGCTGTAGCTGATGCATCCTTAAGTACAGTAACTGTTTCAACAGAACTGATATCAACGCTGTTCATAGGACGCTCAACGCCATCTACTAGAATTAGTGGGTCTGAATTGTTCCAAGAGCTACGACCACGAATGATAATCTGAGGGTCTTCTGCACCTGGAAGACCAGTACTTGCATTCGTAATTAAGCCTGGTACATTTCCAGTCAAGGCTGCACCAATACTTGAAACACCCCCTGCTCGCTCTAATTCTTTATTTGTTGTTTGGGTAACAGAAGCTACAACACCTTCTTTCTTTTGTTTTCCATAACCCACAACCACTACCTCATCTAATGCAGATTGAAATTCTTCTAATACTACATTAATACTTGTTTGGTTACCTACTAAAACCTCCTGTGTTTTATAGCCAACCGAACTGAAAACCAAAGTTGTCTTTGGCGTAGCAGCAATGGAAAATGCTCCATCTTTACTCGCACTAACTCCACGAGTAGTTCCCTTAACACTAACGGTTGCTCCAGGTATTCCTTCTCCTGAAGCGGACTTAATAGTCCCTTTTACTGTTTGAGCTTTTAATGAAAAGCTCGAAAAACCAATTAAAAGCGATATGCACCATACAACTAAGTACAGCTTTTTTCGCGTAATTGGAATAGATAAGTCAAATTGCTTCATACGACGATAAATATGATTCATTTAATAAATAATATAATATTTTCGTACAAAGTAAGAGAGTAGTATAAGAATACAGTAGCATAAATCTTTAAATATCTATACCAAATGTTCAGCAACGTAAGAAAGTGCTAATTTCACACGATAATTTTCTAAATAGTATACGTACTGATAGGCTTTTGCCAAAAAAAACGGAGAATTGCACGTCTAAAAGAAAAAATTTGAAAGAATTAAGAACTCTCTAAATGAGCAAAAATTCATTGTTTAGTAGATTTTACAGAGAAAAATTGTATGTTTTTAGTACTCTTTAAGTGTTCTTAAGGGGATAATTAGCAAATTTTTGAATATTTTTTGATTTAAAAGTATTATATAAGTAACTCACTAAACATTACTACACATAATGTATGCGTTTGTAGCATAAATTCTCAAAAAGACATTATTGTTGAGCAAATAATTATTTTAAAGACGATATTTAATTCATAAAAAGTATGAAATATATTACTAACACCAAGTAAAAAAAATCAATGGCCAATTAAAAAGTGTATTACCTGCATGATATTTTAGTACTATCTTGTTTTCTTCTCTACAAGCGTTTCATAAATTAAGCATATTGGATGCCTCTTTTGTTGCCCATCATGATTCGATTTTTCATTCAGTTATTCTAGGTAAATACTACCAATGTTTTTCTGAGTAGGAATTTTTTGAAAAAAAAATAGCAATAAGCTAGCCTTAAAATACAAAATAAAAGCCACCCAAAATATGAGTGGCTTTTATGACAAAATAAAAACAGATACTATTTTTTACAAACTATTTTGAATTAAGTAATTCCTTTCTTTTGATGGCAATGCGTACTTTTTCTACGATACTCTGAGCATTCAATCCGTATTTTTCCATTAATTGAGCAGGCGTTCCACTTTCACCAAAAGAATTATCTACACCAATCATTTCAATAGGGGCTATATGATTTCGGCTGAGTAACTGACATACAGCATCGCCCAAACCACCATTCAATTGGTGCTCTTCGGCAGTGACTGCACAACCTGTTTTCTTCACTGAATTCAAAATAGCTTCTTCGTCCAATGGTTTAATCGTATGTATATTGATGATTTCTGCATCAATGCCTTCTTTTGCTAATATTTCACCAGCCTGTATGGCTTCCCATACCAAATGTCCAGTAGCAAAAATGCTTACATCTTTCCCTTCATTCACCATCCACGCTTTACCTATTTCAAACTTTTGGTCAGGGGCTGTAAATACAGGAACGACGGGTCTGCCGAAACGAA
This sequence comes from Arcicella sp. GW822-FHT02H01, assembly GCF_058802005.1. Classification (NCBI taxonomy): domain Bacteria; kingdom Pseudomonadati; phylum Bacteroidota; class Cytophagia; order Cytophagales; family Flectobacillaceae; genus Arcicella; species Arcicella sp. GW822-FHT02H01. The sequence continues at coordinate 31,547 of NZ_JBXANT010000003.1, forward strand.
GATAAACAGGGCCTTCGTATTCAGCAATTGCGATAGTCGCTGCTTTTGTTTGATTATAATCGCATGGATTGATTACTGTCATGCCTGGCATGGCTCTCATCATCGCAATATCTTCCAAAATCTGGTGTGTTGCTCCATCCTCTCCTAATGTTAATCCAGCGTGTGACACACAAATTTTTACATTACTACCTGAGTAAGCAACACTCTGTCTGATTTGATCGTATACTCTTCCCGAACCAAAATTGGCAAAAGTAGTAGCATAAGGAATATAGCCTGCAATAGCCATCCCTGCAGATACGCCAATCATATTTGCTTCTGCAATACCACATTGAACAAATCTTTCAGGATTATCTTTAATGAATGCATCTAATTTTAAAGATGCTACTAAATCTGCGCAAAGTGCGACAACCTTTGGATTTGATTTGCCCAATTCTGCCATACCTGCTCCAAATCCAGAACGAGTATCTTTTTTTTCTGTGAAACTGTATTCTTTCATCTCTAAAAATTATTTATTAGTAATCACCAATTGTTTCCTCTAATTGCAATAATGCTGTGTTCAACTGTTCATCATTAGGAGCAGCACCATGCCATTTATGCGTACCCATCATGTAGTCAACGCCGTATCCCATTTCTGATTTCATTAGAATCATAATTGGTTTTCCTTGTCCTTTCAACTGTTTAGCTTGGGCTAATGCATCTAATGTTAATTGCATATCGTTGCCATTTTCTAACGTAATCGTAGCCCATCCGAAAGCTTCATATTTTGCTTTCAAATCTTTATTGCTCATTACTTTCTCTGTTGGACCATCTATTTGCTGCTTGTTCCAGTCAATAATAGCAATCAAGTTATCAAGTTGATAATGTGCTGCAAACTGTGCTGCTTCCCATACTTGCCCTTCTTGCTGTTCGCCATCACCCATCAATACATATATATTACGGTCATCGCCTCTTAGTCTCTTGGCTTTTGCTGCTCCAGCCGCTACCGACAAACCTTGTCCTAATGAGCCAGAGGCAATACGAATACCCGGCAAATGTTCATGTGTAGCTGGGTGTCCTTGTAAACGAGAGTTTATTTTTCTGAAAGTAGCCAATTCTGTGGGAGCAAAATATCCACGATGTGCCAAAACAGAATAGAATAATGGAGAAATATGTCCGTTCGATAAAAAGAATAAGTCTTCATTTTGTCCCGCACGAGAAAACGTCAGGTATCCGTCAGTCCCCTTTTCTTCATTAATAGTCATTTCATGAAAATAAAGTGCTACGACCAAATCAGCACATCCTAATGAACCACCAGGGTGTCCTGATTGACAAGCATGTACCATCCGTACAATATCACGGCGCACTTGCGAAGCTGTATTTTGTAATTGTTTTAATTCCATTTTATTTGTTATTACGTTTTCTTTGAGTCTTAGAAAAAACAGGCATTGTCTATAACGGATAGGTATAAACGTTTATGTTCATTTTATCATACTGATGTTCAATACTGAAAGAATTCATGGTTAAATTTTTTTTGCTAAAGTCTTAATCCTAATTACAGTAAGAGACATTGCTGGAGCAGGATAGTCAAAAACTTTGTTTACTTTAACCGTTGAATATACAGGTACAATGTTCTGTGGATGCTCTAAAGTATTTTCAGCATTGGCGTTTCCAGATAGTACAATTTGCGCTGCGTCACTCATATAGTTTTTGAATGTTGAAAGATTTACTTTCATGTTTTTTGCTACATTGCTGTTGTTGACAAATTTTAAAATAATATCCCCCGTCTTGCTATCTTGTACACATGAAGCCGCAAGAGTACTGTCTTTAACATTTTGAGCAATAATATTATCATAATAATAATCACCCTGATTGGTAGTAAACATCTTCTGAACATGATAATTGGGCGTAAGGCTGATTTTTGAGTTATCAAAAAATATCATGTCTGTATTCCACTGAGTATGATTTTTCTTTGCCAATAATGGAGCATACGATGCCATTCTTACGATATCTCCGTTGCGTTCTAGCCCAGTCATATAAGCAGCTTCCGCAATAGCATTATACAATTTATTTCCCCATGAGGCATATTCGCCTAAATAAACGCCAGATTTTTTTCTGTCATAAGAGTCGTAACGATTCATATTTGAAAGAAACCATTTTGGGTCTTTATAATAATGCTCATCAATCATGGGTACATTGCTATTACTAGCAACTGTCCATCCCTTATCAAAATCTTCTCCGTCAGAAAATGGTCCAGAAGTACCAATAATCGTAATTTCTGGATACTTCGCCCTTACAGCATCATAAATCATTTTAAAGCGTGCCTCAAATTCTGGCGTAATTTTATCTTCATTCCCTATGCCCACAAATTCAAGATTGAAAGGTAGTGAATGACCAGCAGCCACACGCTTTGCTCCCCACGTAGATGTTGCAGGACCATTCGCCCATTCTATTAAATCCAGCACTTCCTGAATATATTCCTGCATTTCGTCCATTGGCAGGGCTTTTTGTCCTGTACCACCAATACGCCAAGTACCTCCTGAGTTCTGACAACTAACTGCTGCGGGCAATACGGGAAGTGGTTTTGCACCTATATCTTCGCAAAACTGAAAATATTCATAATATCCCAAACCAGCCGTTTGATGATATCCCCAGATATTTTTTTGTTCTACACGTTGTTCTATAGGACCTACTGTATTTTTCCAACGATACATATTTCCTAGTCCATCGCCATGTGCAAGACAGCCCCCTGGGAAACGGATAAAAGATGGTTTCATATCTGCCAATAATTGGGCTAAGTCTGCTCGAAGTCCATTCTGACGATTCTGGAAAGTCTTCTCAGGAAAAAGGGACACAACATCTAAGGCTAGTTTTCCTTTTGTTGTAGCCAAAATAACTAAGGAAGTACTGTCGTTACTCGCTGAAGCGGTAAGCGTAGTAGTATATTTATTCCAATCTTTAGCGCTAACATTTATTTTACTTTCGGCTACTACTTTCCCTTTTGGGGTTTGCAGGCTAATTGTGATAGCAATGGGGCTTGATGAAAGCTGACGTGCAAACATTGAAAAAGAATATTTGTCACCTTGCTTCATTACTATATTTTCAAATCCATGATTTTTTATGCCAACGCCTGCATCGCCGACGTGCTCAATATTCAATACTGCATAATGTGGATTGTTAGGATGCACTGGAGTGCTAGTCTCAACATTAAGCGAGCCATACGAATACCCCGGAATAGTGTATTCCCAGAAAGAAAGTGAATGCCAATCTGTTCGGTCAGTTGGACTGTATTCAAACGAGCGATTTTGTATTAATTCAGCATATAATCCTCCATCAGCGGCATAGTTGATGTCTTCAAAAAATAATCCGAATAAATAAGGACTAATTTTTTTTCCTGTTTCTGTCTTCTTTTTCTGCGATTGACCAAAACTAATTATCGCAGAAAAAATCAAGAAAGACAACAAGCTTACTCGCATATATTTATACTTTTTACTGTGAGATATCTTTGTGTTTTTTTTCATTTTTAACTAAAAAATTATAATAACCAAAACAAAATAAATGTATAACACAGTAGAACTGTTTAATCAAAAAAAAACGCCTTTCAAACTGTTCTAAGTCAGGCGATAATATATCTCAAAACCTATAACAGACTAGAACAGTATACGCAAAAAAATATTTTTAAAACTCCATCATCATAGATGATTCTCTCTATTTACTAGTGACTTTTTTAGCAAGATATTGAAAAATAAAGTCTAATATATAATAAAATAAATTTATGAACAAACAATATAACTAAAACAAGATAAGTCTATAACACAGTAGAACACATAAAACAAAAAAATATTTTTTTTCAAAGGTAAAAATTAAGTGGTTTTAAATCGTGTTAATTATACACAATTTCTATCGCTTAAATTAACGTAGACAAAGTTATCAATAAAATATAACTTGAACAACTTAAACTTTAATAAATTCAAGAAAAAATAAAAATTTATTAAAGGAAGTACACTTCGCAATTTTATAGAACTGATTATGACGCAGTTCTCTTCAAAATTTCCGTTTTTATATCTTATAAAATAATCCAAATTCCTTTCTCCGCTACATTAATCGTAAGCTCCTCTTTGAGGATGCTTATTTTTTAAAAAGTTTTCAGTGCGATATAAATTACCGATTCGGACGTATGGTGTCATGAAAGTACATGATGGGAAATAAATATACTACAGATATTCTTGTAGGTAGAGATTCAAAAAATGAATTAAATAGCTTAATAACTAAACAAAAATTGTCCTTATATATGCAAATACCTGTTGCGAAGATATAAAATCCTCATTTTCACATTTTTACTATAATTTATGAAGACATTAAATGAGCATTAAAAACATATATTTTCTCATTGTAATGACCCATTAAGTTAGCCATTTAACAATAATGTAATGATAAAAAGAATAATCAACATCAGCAATGTTATTTTATTACTAACCCCTTTTGTAATACTTGCTCAAAACCCTACTTTATCTAACAAAAAGCTTACTATTCTTACTTTAGGAGATAGCAATGGTACATTTCCTATGAGTTGGCCACAACAACTAACAAAAGCATTCCCTAACGCTAAAATTTGTAATATAAGCAAGTCGGGAAGAACAATAGGTTTTCTAAATTTAGGAGATAGTACCTTAAATTCTCTTTTTGTGATTGACCAGAATCTAAAAAAGGCAGCAGCATTTACAGGGAATACACCGTATGATTTTGTGATTATTGAACTTGGTACGAATGATGCGAAGGCAGTTTTTGACAATCAACAAAAGGAAGTGCCTCAGAACCTTAATAAACTAATCAATAAGATAAAAGACTCTCCATATACAACGATAAAGCATGCGAAGATTATCGTCATCTCTCCCCCACCTTACGGAACCAAAGCAGAAAATACTGTTAAATATGCAGGAGGAAATCAGCGGGTGGAAGTAATGAGTAAAGCATTTAAAAAAGTAGCTAACCGTCAGCATTGCTTTTTTGTGAATGGTTTTTCGACACCAGGGCTTAATATCGAAACCATGACTACTGATGGGATACATTTAGACTCGCTTGGTTCTAGAAAGTTAATTGAACCTGTCATATCGCTGCTTGCTAAATAATATGAAAACGTACTAATTAAAAACAACTCATAACTCATGAAGAAAACTTACAAATACCTGATTTTTATACTAATACCTATGATATTTTCTTTTAAAAATGAAGAAAATAAGCTTACTATTACAAAAATAAAAGTGAAAGCTCCTTTCAATATGCCTGTTATTAGTGTTCCTGATTTCAGTCGTTGTAAAAAATTATCGATTGTTGATTTTGGTGCTGTGGTTGGGGATAAAGAGAGAAATGCTACGGCAATCGCCACGGCTATTGAGGAAGCAAATAAATTGGGGGGAGGAACGGTAGTCATTCCCAAAGGAGAATGGTTAACTAGCAAAATACATTTTAAAAGTAATGTAAACCTACACTTAGAAAAAGGAGCAACTTTGGTTTTCTCAGGAAATCCCTCTGACTACCTGCCTGCTGTAAAAAGTACATGGGAAGGTATGGAATGTTATAATTACTCTCCGTTGGTTTATGCGTATCAGTGTAAAAATATTGCCATTACTGGCGAAGGTGAACTCAAGGCTGTCATGGATGTTTGGAAACAGTGGTTTGCACGTCCTAAAGCTCACATGGAAAGTATAAAAAGGTTGTATAATCTAGCGACAGAATATAGCCCGCTTGAAGATAGAAATATGGTCAATGATACGGCTAATCTTCGTCCGCAATTTATTCAATTCAACAGATGTGAAAATGTTTTGATGGAAGGTGTTTCAATCCAGAACAGCCCATTTTGGACTATCCACCCTTATTTGTCAAAGAATGTTGTTATCAAAAATGTTAAAGTGTATGCGCATGGTCATAATAACGATGGGATAGACCCAGAAATGAGTCAGAATGTATTGATAGAAGACTGTGTTTTTGACCAAGGAGATGATGCAATCGCTTTAAAATCAGGACGTAATCCAGAAGGGTGGCGTTTGAAAACGCCGTCTAAAAATATCGTCATTCGTAATTGTTTAGTAAAAAATGGACATCAATTATTAGCGATTGGGAGTGAACTATCTGGCGGAATAGAAAATGTATTCATGGATAACTGTACCGTTGTTGATGGGGCAAAACTAAATCACTTGGTTTTTATAAAAACAAATGAACGAATGGGTGGCTATGTGAATAACATTTATGTCTCTAATATCAAATCAGGCAAAATAGACCTAGGAATATTGGGCATTGAAACGGATGTTTTATACCAATGGAGAAATTTAGTGCCTACTAAAATCCGTAAGCTTACCCCTATCAAAAACATTTTCTTGACTAACATAACAGCTACAAATGTGAAGTTTATATCAAGAGTTCTGGGACAAAAAGAGCTTCCTGTTGAAAATGTATCATTACAAAAAGTACATGCTGATACAATTCTTGAAAAAGAAATGATACATGAGAACTTAATAAACTTTAAAAATTTAAAGTAAACGATTTCAGTTAGGTATGAAGAAGACAGTTATTATTTTAATAGTTACTTTCGTAAAGGCTTTTGGCTTGTATGCACAAACACAAAATGCTATTTATTCGGGTGTTTCTTGGTTTGATAATCGAGGGGAGGTCGTGAGTGCTCACGGAGCCAATATCGTAAAAGACAGAGGGCGTTATTACCTTTTTGGAGAAAAACATACGGATACCAGTAATGTTTTTGTAGGCTTTAACTGTTATTCTTCCAGCGATTTGTATAATTGGAAATTTGAAAGTTTGGCTCTACCAATTCAAAATTCAGGAAAGTTAGGCCCTAATAGGGTTGGTGAACGCGTAAAAGTAATGAAATGCCCAAAAACGGGGGAATATGTAATGTATATGCATGCAGATACGATAAGCTACAAAGATCAATTTGTGGGCTATGCTACCTCAAGCACCATCACGGGGCCTTATACGTTCAAAGGACCATTACTTTATAATAATAAACCTGTTCGCAAATGGGATATGGGTACTTTTCAAGATACGGACGGTACTGGTTATGTATTGATACACGGTGGTGAGATTTATAAACTTAGTGATGATTATAAAAGCATTATCGAACAAACACATAAAAACATGGTCGCAGGGTTTGAGTCACCTACTATTTTCAAGAAAGATAATATTTACTATTTTCTTGGCTCACACCTAACGAGTTGGGAACGAAATGATAATTATTATTATACAGCGAGTGCCTTGAAAGGGCCATGGACTTATCGAGGAATTTTCGCACCAGAAGGAAAACTTACGTGGAATTCACAGACAACATTTGTGTTGCCGATTACGGGTTCAAAAGATACTACGTATATGTTTATGGGTGACCGTTGGTCTTTTCCTCATCAGGCTTCTTCGGCTACTTATATATGGCAACCACTCTCTATTTCAGGCACTTCTCTCTCTATGCCTACTTATCAAGAAGCATGGGAGGTTGATTTGAAAACGGGAAAAGTTTCATTGCCAATCAGCAAGGGAAAAGTAATTGATAACATGGATAAAGATAAAATTTCTTATTCGGGACAATGGCAACAGATCTCTTCAGATACTTTAACCATCAGTAGCTCGAATGTTAAGGGCGCTACGTTCACAATCCAATTCACTGGAAAACAAATAAGATTACACGGGCTTTTAAGACCAGACGGGGGCTATGCAAAAGTAATATTGAAGAATAAGCAAGGGAAAATAGTTCTTTATACCTTAGTAGATATGTATTGCAAATATCCTGTATCGTCCCTTATTTTTATTACACCAGTTCTTGCAAAAGATAATTATACGCTCTCGGTAACAGTTGCGGGAGAACACGGAATGTGGTCTGATAAAAAGAAATCAAATTATGGAAGTACGGATGATTTTGTTTCGCTTGATAAAGTGTTAATTGACTAATTAAATAATACTCGTATTTACAAGATAATTTCCTCTCTAAACGATTGACTTCACTAAGCCAATCGTTTAGAGAGGAAATTGCTATTTTTGTACTCATCTACTAAAAAGGACTTATCAAATAATTAACTGCACAAATCAAGGCTATTTTTTATAACCAAAATTATTCAGAAGCGTATTCAGTCATAAAATAAGAAGAATCTCAAATTTTATCACATTTCTCTTGGCTTGTAAAGAAAGTGGGTAGTATATTTGCTTAATTTATAATTAGTCTAAATAAGGTGGTGTGTGAAAATAGGTAAAATAAAGGAAGTACGAAAGTACGTTACAAGCTTATTACAAGTAGAAATGATAACAATACCAATACTCAACTGTAAAGCTATAATTGTGAGAAAAACGTATAGTATTAAGCGTTCATATTTCCAGAACTTGGATGTCATTTTATCAAGCTAAAATTAGCCATTGATAACACCAATATTTAGTATACACTAAACCTTTTGCTTTTTAAAAAATCTAAAGATTTAGTGAAAAATTTAATATCAATTATAACTACATTAATTTAACATTATTCATTATGAAAAAACTATTTATTGTGGCAATAACTTTATTGACGTTTGCTGCAAAGGCTCAACAAAACACATTGTTAGATCAATCGTTTTGGAGAAATAAACCAACAGCAAGTGCAGTAAAAGCAGAGGTGGAAAAAGGGAATAATCCTGCTCAACTTAATGGAGCGAGTTTTGACCCCGTAGTAATGGCTATTAATGCAAAAGCGCCCAATGAAACAATTTTATATCTTCTGTCTCAGCCTGGCAACGATATTACAAAGATAACGCATGACAGTCGTACCTATTTACACTGGGCAGCTTATGCGGGTAATGTAGAAATTATGGAGTATTTAATAGGCAAAGGTGCAAAAGCTGATATTGAAGATAGTCACGGAGCAACTCCTCTTAATTTTGCAGCTTCTGCTGGTCAGACGAATACACAAATTTTTGACCTATGCTTGAAAGCAGGTGCTAATTTAAAGAAAGACTTAACCAACGACGGAGCGAATGCTTTATTATTAGTGGTAGCCAATGATAAAGACTTAGCATTGACTAACTATTTCATATCAAAAGGACTAGATTTAAAAAGCACTGACGCTAATGGAAATAATGCTTTCAGCTATGCCGCCAGAAGTGGAAATATTGAAATCTTAAAAGCGCTTCTACAAAAAGGAGTACCTGCTACAGACAATGCCATGATTATGGCGGCGCAGGGTACACGCCAAAGTGCTAATACAGTAGAGACATTTCAGTACTTAGAGAGCTTGAAACTAAAGCCGACAGCGACGAATAAAAGTGGAGAAAATGCGTTGCATTTTATTGTTAGAAAGCCGAAGCAACACGATATTATTCAATATTTTTTAAGCAAAGGGGTTGACGTTAACCAAGCAGATAGCGAAGGAAATACCGTATTTATGACTGCTGCCCTTGGTAGCCGTGATACTACAGTATTAGCCTTGTTACTTCCAAAAGTAAAAAATCTCAACCAAGGGAATCAAAAAGGTGCTACAGCATTGGCAATGGCTGTGCGTAGTAACTCTCCTGAAGTAGTTCGTTACCTTATCAATCAAGGAGCTTCTGTACAAGTAGCAGATAAGAGTGGCGACAATTTGGCGGCTTATCTTACTCAATCATATAGCAGTGGAGAAGGAAGAGGTCCGAATGGCCCTAAACCAGAAGATTTTGAAACAAAATTAAAACTATTACAAGCAAAAGGATTGAACGTATTGGCGCCACAAAAAAATGGAAATACACTTTATCACTTAGCCGTAGCTAAAAGTGACTTATCACTTTTGAAACGCCTTCAACCTTTAGGTATTGATATCAACGCTAAAAATAGCGAAGGAATTACAGCATTACATAAAGCTGCGATGATTGCCAAAGATGATAATATCCTTAAATATTTGGTATCAATTGGAGCAGCGAAGGATGCTCAAACTAATTTTAAAGAAACAGCTTTTGACTTAGCAAGTGAAAATGAAACACTTTCTAAGGCTAAAATTTCCATTAATTTTCTTAAATAAACTATGCAATTATTTCGTAAAGCAACCTTACTCGTTGTGATAATGTTTTTTGTTTCATTAGCAACGTCGGCACAAAATACTGGTACCAGCAAGTACAAATGTATGATTCAGATGACAAACTATATGGGTGAAGGAGCCTATTTAGTTGTTTCGCTTGTAGATGCGAAAGATAGTTATCAAAAAACCTTGTATGTACTTGGTTCTGACAAAAAATGGTATCGAAATTTAAAAGAGTGGCATAAAGCTTTTGCTAAAAAACCAACTAATATTAGTGCCATTACTGGAGCATCAGTAACGGGTGGTGATAGAAGTGTGGTAGTATTAGAACTTGACAATGCCACTATTAATTCAAACTATAAATTACGCTTCGAAACAGCGGTGGAAGATAAGCCTTATTATGTAAAAGACTTAGAAATTCCCCTGACAACCGAAAGCCTTTCTGCTAAAAGCGAGGGTACTGGATACATCCGTTACGTGCGTTTTAGCGTTAACCAATAGTAGATATTTATGATAATTTCTCTTTGGAGATACAGCCACTTAGTATTGGCTGTATCTTCTTTTCTATTTTTAACCTTAGCTGCTGTGACGGGTCTTATTTTGGCCTTTGAACCCGTAGTCAATCCTACTAATACCTATCGGGTCAATGATTTTTCACAGATTACGCTTGCTCAGACACTTCCAATCCTTAAAACAAACTATCCAGACCTTATTGAACTAACGGTCGAACCCAATAATGTAGTAAGCATCAATGGTAGCGATGTGGATGGCAAAAATATCCATGCTTATATAAATCCATTAACGGGAAAACTGTTGGGTGATTACCAAGAAAAGAATGCTTTTTTTCAATGGACAACTACCTTACACCGCTCTCTTTTTTTGCATGAAACGGGTCGTTTAATAATGGGCTTTACCGCATTTATCCTATTATTAATTACGCTTTCGGGACTGATGTTATTAATCCAACGACAACGCGGTATCAAGCGGATATTTACGCGTATTGTCCGAGAAGACTTTGCTCAATATTACCACGTAGTACTAAGCAGATGGGCTATTATACCGATTATTATCATTGCCTTTACAGGAGCACATCTATCCCTGAACAGATTTGGAAGCAAAGAGGCTCCTAAAGTAAATCTTGACGTAAACCTTGACGATATCAAAACTCAGCCAGTACAAAAGATAGCAGATTTTACTTTATTTAAAAATATCAAACTTTCAGAAGTAAAGAGTATTGAATTTCCTTTTTCGGAAGATGTAGAAGAGTATTATGTTATCAAACTTAAAGACAAAGAACTTGCAGTAAATCAAATTACGGGAGATGTACTTAGCCAAGTAGTATACCCTACCTCACAGCAACTTGCCGACTTAAGCTTGTTGATACATACAGGTAATATCAATATTGTTTGGGCAATTATTTTAGCCTTGGCGTCTGCCAATATTCTCTTTTTTATTTATTCAGGATTCTGTATTACTTGGAAACGAAGAGCTACGTCTATTAAAAATAAACATTCAGCCAAAGAAAGTAATTTTATCATCTTGGTTGGTTCTGAGAATGGTAGTACTTTCCGCTTTGCTCAAGCTATTTATAATGAACTAGATAGTCAGGGGAAAACAGTTTTTATGGGCAATATGAATCATTATGCTCTTTTTCCTAAAGCTGAACAACTACTGGTTATTACTTCTACCTATGGACTAGGAGAAGCCCCGAGTAATGCACAAAAATTCAAATCATTGCTCGAACAATACCCTCAGAATCAGTCAGTACGATTTTCAGTAGTAGGTTTTGGTTCGCATGCCTATCCAGATTTTTGTAAGTTTGCCTTCGAAGTAAATCATTGGCTATTGCATCAGCAGTGGGCTAAACCATTGGTTGATATACATACTATCAATGATAAATCTGAGCAAGAGTTTAGTATTTGGGCTGAGGCTTGGTCGCAACAAGCAGGCATTCCTCTTTCGCCTAAAATGGTAAAAGCAGAACCAGCATCATTGGAGTCTTTTGAAGTGATGGACACTACTGCTGAGAAGTCTGTTGATGAGACATTTTTAATTCGTTTTGAAGCTAAAAGAAAATTGCGTGCAAAATCTGGCGACTTACTAGCAATATATCCTGCAAACGACCATCGGGAAAGACTTTATTCTGTTGGTGTATGTGAAAAGCAGATACAGCTAAGTGTAAGACTTCATCCTGAAGGACTAGGCTCTGGCTTTTTACATAACTTGAAGCCAGGGGAAACTATTCAAGCACGGGTTATTCAAAATAAGCATTTCCATTTCCCTAAAAAGGCCACTAGCGTAGTGATGATTTGTAACGGAACAGGTATTGCCCCTTTTTTAGGAATGATTAGCCAGAATAAACGAAAGGTTCCTTGTTATCTTTATGGAGGTTTTAGACAGCAAATATCTTTAGAAAAATATGCTCCCATTTTAGAGTCATCTTTAGAAAATAAAAGTCTGGTTCAACTTCATACTGCTTTTTCACGAGAAACGACACTTGATAAACAATACATTGGTGAGTTGATAGCTAGAGACAGTGATTTCATCGCACAAACATTATCTTCAAAAGGAGTGATAATGTTGTGTGGGTCATTATCTATGCAAAAAGGTGTTATTGAGATTATTGATGAAATCTGTCAATCACAACTTGGTAAGGATGTTAGTTTTTATCAGTCTAGAAGCCAGATACTAATGGACTGTTATTAAATAATTGGAAAGAAAGTATGAGAAAAATATTGATATGTCTTCTCCTGATAAATTTTAGTACGACAGCACAAGTGTTGCGAAAAAGGACGGTAAAATTGATGGGAGGTCGATTTGATATTACAATAGTAGCCAAAGATTCCCTATATGCTGAAGAAAATATAGATACTGTTATTGCTGAAATAACACGGATAGAGAATCTTATTTCAGACTGGAAAAGCGATACTCAAATTTCTGAAGTAAACAGAAATGCAGGGATTGCACCAGTAAAAGTTAATCCAGAAGTATTTCGATTGACTGAACGAGCTATCCATTTTTCTGAAATAACCAATGGCGCTTTTGATATTAGCTTTGCAGCGATGGATAGAATCTGGAAGTTTGATGGCTCAATGACACAAATGCCTACTCCTGAAGCCATTAAGAAATCAGTTGAAAAAGTTGGATACCATAATATTATATTAGACCCCAAGAACTCCACTATATTCCTAAAGCTAAAAGGCATGAAAATTGGCTTTGGAGCATTAGGAGAAGGATATGCTGCCGACCGTTGTAGAGATATGATGCTAGCCAAAGGCATTAAGGCTGGTATAGTAAACGGCTCTGGCGATATGAGTACTTGGGGGAAACAACCCAATGGAAAACCTTGGGGCGTAGGGATAACCAACCCCATCCATAAAGACACGATATTTGCTGTTATACCGCTCTATAAAAGTGCCGTAGTCACTTCTGGGAGTTATGAAAAATATGTAATTTTCAACGGCAAGCGATATGCTCATATTATCAATCCCGTTACGGGATATCCAGCTACTGGATTATGCAGTGTAACAGTTTTGGGGCCTAGTGCTGAAATGGCCAATGGTTTTAGCACATCTGTGATGGTGTTGGGCAAAGAACTTGGGCTTACTCTTTTAAAAAAATATCCAGCCTATAAAGCCATACTTATCACAGATAAAGGCAAGATATACTCTACTCCTAATATCGATATCAATAAGTATAAATTGGAATAGGTATTTATATTAAAGTAGAGAGTGAAACTGGTTAAAATAATCCTCTGAATAAGCTAGTAAATAGTCTATTCAGAGGATTTCTTATTGTTATCTAGCCAAAATAATCATTCCTAATCCTAAGAGATAGAAAAGTAACATTATATTGAGTAAAACATTAGTGCTTTTACTCGTATTCTTGAATTCTTTCCAAACATAAATCCCCCAAATAGCGGCTACAATAGTTGCTCCTTGACCAAGTCCATAAGAAATAGCAGGCCCAGCTTTTCCACTAGCAATAATATTGAATGCCATCCCTAAACACCAAATCGTTCCACCCAAAACTCCGATACTATGATTTTTGAAACTCCCTTGCCAATATGCCTTGTAGTTGAGCGAATCGCCCACAAACGGACGATAAATCAATGCTGTATTGAATATAAAGTTGCTTAATAATATTCCGATGGCAAAAAAGAAAATAGCCGTATAGGGACTCAATTTCCCAACTTCTGGTACTTCAAAATCTGGAAACATGGCTTTGGCGACGTATTTATAAAACAAGCCCATCAACAACCCACTTATGACTGATAGCACCAATCCCTTCGTTGAGACCTTAGCACTTTCCGAAGAAGTACGATACACTTTTGCATTGAGCAAAATTGCCAAAGTGATAAACGCTACTCCTATTGCCAAAAGAATTCCATTGCCTAGGGGATGGTCTAAATAATTCACAATTACGCCAATGACTAATGCTAAACCAATGCCTACAGGAAATGCCACCGACATTCCAGCAATGGCCATTGCGGCAGTTAGTAAGATATTCGCAGCGTTAAAAATAATACCGCCAATAATGGCAGAACCAATATTTTCGTTAGAAGCTTGTTGGAAATCACTCAAGAAATCCCTTCCTTTTTCACCGTGACTACCAAGGGTAATTGCCAAAATAAAAGATGTTAGTAGAATCCCTACTACATAATCCCAATAAAAAAGCTCGAAACGCCAGTTGTTTGCCGTGAGTTTTTGAGTATTTGCCCAAGACCCCCAGCAGAGCATCGTAATTAGACAGAAGAATACAGCCGTGGAGTAATTTTCAATGATAAACATGTTTTCTAGTATTGAGTGGTTTATTGTTTTGGCTTGATAGGCTGACCAAATCTAAATACATTTTCATTAGCTGTACTACTAGGTTGATCGCTATAAATTAAAATATCTGTTATCCTACAATCTTGTTCAGCAGAAGGATTCAATAATTTTAGCAATACAGTATGTTTTCCTTTTGGAAGTTTGTACTTCCATGTCAACTCATGTCTTCTGGTGGTAAATGAAGTGGGTAGTTTGGCTGTTTCGAACAATTTCCCGTCGATATATACTTCCATCTCAAAAACATAATTACTGGTTGATGCCCATTTGGCTGTTTCGCCTTTTACAACAAAGCCCGTTCCTTCAAAGTCAAAAGAATATTCATCTTTCAAAGATTTGTACACATACTTTCTGTCGATAGGATAAGTGTTGTCGAAACTTTTTTCAAATGGTACTGCTACTGGAATTTGTAATGGAATAGTTACAGATTCTTTCAAAATCTTTCCTCCGTTGCGTTCTATATTTAAAAGAGCATGTTTGTATCCAACTTCATAAACTTTGTTCAAAGACGTAGAAGTATATTTAAAGTCGATGTCTTCCGCTTCTTTCAAACCCATTTTCCAATAAGCTGGAATGGCATCGTAGCCCAAGATTGTTCCTAAAATTCCTCCTGCCGACGACGGATTGCAATCAGCATCTTGTCCACAACGAGTAGTAATTTCCATGGTTTTGGTAAAATCTCCATTGCCGTACAATAGACCTACTACTACATAGGCAGAATTAATGGTAGCATCAATATTAAAAGGGGCAAAAACGCCATCTGGACAGCCTACGTCTTGCGACCATTTATTTTGAATTTCGTACCAAGTTCTTTTCCAGTCGTTCGGATACATTTTATGCCATTTAATGACATCCGCAATGCATTTATAATAATTGCTTTCTTTCGGAACAGTTTTTAACGCTTCCTGAACTACATAGCGAACATCTTTCGAGACAAAAGCCAAAGCATAACAAGCACCTAAATAAACCCCACCATAATAACCATCGCCATAATTCATAATATGCCCGATTTTATCAGAAATTTTAGAGGCTGTATTTGGCATGGCAGGAGACATCAAGCCTGCGAAATCACATTCGATTTGATAGTCTATACAATCAGCATGTGGGTTGTTTTCCCAATAGCCTGACTGTGGGGGCATGATTCCGTTCAAAATATTGCTTCTTCCTACTTGATTAGCATGCCAAAGAGCATAGCCTGCATTGGCATAAGCTTTGGCATGAGCATTTACTGGAGCATCAAGTCCTTCTTTTTCAAATACTTCTACAAAGGTTAAATCCATGTATAAATCATCGTAGAGTCCGGGGTTTTCTAACATCATTTTTTTGAGATAACCATCATACCAAGGCACAGGTTGGTATTCGTTGATGATTGTCCCATTATATTTGAATTCCATCGGTCCTCCAAAGGTTACGCCAATGGTTTGTCCAGCCCAACCGCCCTTTATTTTATTTTTAAGGTCTTTCTGAGAGAGGGTAATTGTTTTTGCCGTCTGAGCAATGCTACAGCATGCGGTTGAAAGTAAAGCAATGAATAATAGTATTTTTTTCATGTTTATAAATCTGATTTTCAATAGTTTTACGATTAAAGTAGTCATGGAAAAACTCACAACAATTATTAAATCACCATTCACTAACTCACAACTAATTCCTTCCGATATGGAATAGAAGACTGTGCTCCCATTTTTTTCACCGAGGCTGCTGCTGCTTTGCAGGCAAATTGTACTGCTTCTTTCAAAGACATTTTTTCAAATAGTCCTACTGCCAAAGCACCGTTAAAACAATCTCCTGCGGCGGTCGTGTCAACGGCTTCTACCTTTACTGAATCGACCATTCCTTCAAATTCATCAGATAAAATATATGCTCCTTTTGAGCCACGGGTAATCACTACATGCTTCACCCCTTTTTCTCTGAGAATATTAGCGGCTTTTCTGAGTCCGTCTTCATTGACAACAGATATTCCAGTAAGGATTTCTGCCTCCGTTTCGTTAGGAGTGATGACTGTTAAGTATTTTAAAATTTCCTCTTTGAGTGGAGTCGCGGGAGCAGGATTGAGGATAATAGTAGCTTCGGTTTGATGAAATTTATTAACCACGTATTCCACCGTTTCAAGGGGTGTTTCTAATTGCATCAAGATTAAATCATCCTTTTCAAATATGGCACTAGCTTTGTCTATATTGGCTGGTGATAGAAACGCATTTGCCCCAGGAGCAACCGTAATGCAATTTTCTCCTTGCATATCTACATTAATTAAGGCAACACCCGAAGGTTGTTCTGCATCAGTAAACACAAAATCTGTCTGAATACCTTCTTTTTCAAATTGCTGTAAAGCCATTTTACCAAAAACATCATTACCGACTTTGCAGATAAAAACCGTCGGACAGCCTAATCTAGCAGACGTAACTGCCTGATTTGCGCCCTTCCCTCCTGGATTCATCAAAAATTTTCCGCCCATTACTGTTTCTCCTGGCAAGGGTAATTTTGGTGCTTTTATCACCATATCTGTATTTGAACTACCAATTATAATAATCTTACGCATTTGTATTCTTTTTTTTATACAAAAATACCTTTTATTAGTTCAATTAAAAGTAGAATTTTTATCATTTCTAGTTATGGCTAAAATTAAAAATGATAACCTTTATTTGTATTTTTAACATTTAAAGCTAATAATAACTATACAATATAAATATGGCTAAGTCTGAACTCTTACTTTTATATAAATTAATACAATCTTTATCAAAAGCAGAGAAAAGGTATTTCAGGTTAACGACACAGATACAGGAAGGGGCTAAAACTTTTATGCAACTTTATGATATTCTGGATAGTTGTTCAAATTTTGAGGAAGAAGTAACTCAAAGAGTAACAAATGAACTCACATCGAAATCTATAGAACCAGCAAGAAAGTATTTGTATGCCAATATTTTAAAAAGCCTGAGATTATTTGAAGAAGAAAATTCGCTTGAAAGTCAACTTTTAAACATGATTCAGGAATGTAAAATCCTGTTCAATAAAGGGCATATTGATTTGTATAATAAGCGATTAGCCAAAGCGATTCATCTTGCTGTTAAACATGACAAACATCTTTTCTACTTATTACTCAGCAAATTAGAATTACAAAATTTGGTAAGTCTACAGTTTGCAGATATCACGGAAACAGCGCTTATACGTAAGCAGGAACAATTCAAGACCTTATTAAAACAAGAAAATATCCATCATGAGCAAGCGATGCTTTATGAAATCCTCTGGTTTAGGTATCTTAAAAACGGGATGGTGAGAAGTTCGGCAGATATTGAAAAGCTCAATGATTTATTGTTGGAAGAAAGTCAGATTTTACAGCAAGCAAGACAAAAAACATTTGAATCAAAACGATTACACTTACAATTTCAGTCTACGTACTTTTTGGCAGTAGGCAATTCAAAAGGGAGTATCGCTATTTTTTATGAATTGATAGATTTATTTGAGCAACATCAAATACTCTGGATAGATAACCCAATGTATTACATCTATTGCATTGAAGGTATTTTAACCGATTTGAGGGCTATGGAAAAGTGGGAAGAGATGACTTTTTTTATAGAGAAACTCCGAAACATTCCTTCACTCAATGAGAGTACCAGATACTATTTACAAGTACTTATTTTTTCATATCAAGTTAACCTTCATAACGATTTAGAGCAAACCCAACAAGGACTTGAATGGGTAAACAATCAGCTAAACGAAATTCAAAAAAGCATAGTACAAGTACCTGCCAAGCTTCAAGTCAAAGCTTATTATGCCTTGGCTAGGCTTTACTATTTTACAAAAGATTATACCATAGCACTGCAATATGTGAACGAGATTCTAGCTTCTTTTCAAGAAGACCTTGGCACATCATTGTATGCAGAAATCAGGATATTGAATTTATTGATTCATCATCGTTTGGGTAATTTTGATTACTTGAGTTATGATTTGGTATCGCTAGAAAGAAAATTGAAAATAGAAAAGAAATACCATGCTCTTGAAAAAGTAATCATTCTAGTGTTCAGAAATGTATTTACATTGAATGGTCGTTCTCAAAAACTATGGAATACGTTTAATGACCTCTCAAAAATGCCTTATCATCAACCCATTATCAAAAACCTGAAATTAGATAAATGGGTATATCGTCAATTGTTTGAGAAGCATCGAAACGAATAAATCTACCACCAATTAAGCGTTATATCTCTCTTTCAACAAATTCATCATAAACACATTTATTTCCCATTGGTTAGCTACAGGCATTTGGGTATAAGGCAGCACGGGCATATAAGTAGCTGGGCCAAACTCTGTAGTGATAGTCAGCTGTGTTCCTTGCTGTCGATGTGTTGCTACAACTTTGTCCCACCAAGATAAATGTGCTTGTAGTACTTCTTCCCATTCTGGAGCACGTGGGTCATTTACCTGTGGCCCTTCTGGATGACCGACTCTACTATGAATATGATTGGTATGAGCAATGGCCTTGGCTACAGCTTCTTGCTGATCATCTAATAATGATTCGTGGACGTTGCACCAATGAGAAATATCTAAACAAATCCGCAAAGCTGGGATTTGAGTTAGATATTCCTGCGCAATATGGGCTGCAAAAAGACTTTTACCTCGATGAGTTTCATGAATAATTGTAATGCCTGTTTCCTCAGATATTGTACTCGCTAAATCAAATAACTGCTTGTTCTGTTCAAAAGTAAAATAATCTTTCCCTGTTTGGCAGTTAATGAAAATAGGTTTGGCCGAAATAAGGTTTCTCAAATGTTTCTCATAGTTCTCAGCATGTTCGCCTAAATCTTTTTCATGAGATTGCCAATATTGCCCGATAAGCTCAAGCTCAAAATCATTTAAAGTAGCCAGTATTTCAGCTTTTTCTTTTTCATCAAAAGGGAAAGCCATTTCTACACCGTCGTATCCTGCTGTCTTTACATTTTGACAAAAAGTTTCAAATGGAAGTACATTGCCCCATTGAGGAGCATAAAATTTAATATTCATGAGTGATGGTTTACACGTTACTGCCGTTAATTTAGTATTATATTTACTTCAAAGCAACATCTGCTTCTTTTACTAAAAATTCAGCTTCATCTTCCCTCAATCCAGCTGTTTGCCAAGTTAACAATGCTTCATCTGGCACAATATCAATTGGAGTAATGCTCGAATTAGAAGATGCCGAATCGTTATAAGGAATATTAGACGCACGATTATAACAAGAAATCATTGACCAGCGGGGCTTATCTGAAAGGTTAGCTTCTGAACGATGTAAAAGGTTACTATGAAAAAGCAACACATCTCCACCTTGTAACTCCACATAAATTAATTCCATCGTTTTTAAGGCTAAATCCACATATCTTTGCGATGCGCCCACTTGCTCACCCGAAAAACCATGTTCCACTCTCCCCATTTTATGGGAGCCTTTGATAACCTGTAAACAACCATTTTCTTGATTGGCATCTGTAATGGCAACCATTACCGACATCATTTGGTCGGGCAATAAAAACTCATTTTTATACCAATAGCCATAATCTTGGTGCCACTCCCAAGCCCCTCCTACTCGTGGTTCTTTTTGCATCAGCTTAGAATGGAAATGACAAACTGATGCGTCTCCGTCAAGTAATTTATCTACAGTATTAATCAAACTATTGCCTCTGGTTAGCAATCCATATACGTCATCCCCTGGTTTGTACCATAACGAAAGCTTACTCCTTTTTCCTGAACTATCATTTACATTAATAGCATTTTTACTCATTATGCTATCCTCTATCGCTATTTGGTATAGTTTTGAAACTTCCTCTTGGTTAAAGAAACCTTTTAGAATCAAGTATCCATCTTGATTGTATTGCGCTATCTGAGTAGCCGTTAATGTTTGTTTTCCCATGTTCTTATTTTTTAATGTTCCTTTATTGCTTAATTACTTCAAAAAGTTCTCCGTTATATTTTTCATTGATTTTCACCTTAAATCCAATAGAGGATAATTGACTACCTGTCATCTGAGTGATTTTCTTGCCAGAAATTGCTTGTTTGATAAGGTAAGTTTTTTCAGGTTGTAAGAGTGTGATGAATATTTGCCTTTCGGTTTCTAAACTACCATGCTTAAATACTCCGATTATTCCTCCTGATTTTGTTTCTGTATTGATGCGCTGAAATCCATCCCATTGTCCTTCTTTCGGTTCACCCAAACCTGCTAAATCTTGCCTATAGCTCATGATTTGATGTTTGTTTTCCATCAATTGTAACCAATCTGCATAAGTTCTATATCGCTTAAAGTCTGGAGCTGACAGTTTTCTTGGGTCACCTAACATGATGGGCAAAGCACCTGCAAGCGATTTTATGTGCATTTCCCAACCTGTATCTTGCATCTCGGGGTTTCCAATAACTAATGCCGTGGCTGGAATAGCAGGCGAACGCCACCACGCCATATTTCTTACTCTTAAATCGACATTTTCCTGAGGCGGGCCATAAAAATTAGATAGCCAGTTTCCTTCAGCATGTTTCAGCATGGCGTAATCTATCAATTGTAAACCACCCATTGTTTCAAAAGTACAATCGATAAATAGGCTTGGCTTGGTCGCATGCAATTCGTCAAACAACTTCCAAACACGTTCATAGTTTACATAAAATGACTCATGTTGGTCTTTGTGATTAGCGTGATTGGTAGCATAACAACCTGTATTTTTATGACCAAATCTGTAGGGACTGGTAACAACTGTAAAATCGAGTTTTAAATATTCTAGTCCGTATTCTAAGGATAATTTCATCAAAACGTTTTTGATATAATCGTACCAACCTGTACTAAAGCAAGCCGTTCGCATTTTTAAATCATTCTCATGCAAATTGGCAGGTTGTTGATTTTCATCTAATACAAACCATTCTGGATGTTCTTGATACACTTTGCTATCTGGCGAAGCACTACCTACACTTACCCATAAGCCGGGTTTCATCCCTAACGATTTGATGTAATCGAACACAGGTTTTAAACCGTTAGGAAATTTTTCCTTGTCAATAATCCAATCTCCATAGTTATCATTCCAGCCATCATCTATCACAAATTCTTTCATTCCCGCATCAGCGGCAGCTTTTGCCAGTTCCATGACCAATTTCTCATTAATGTCCTTATGAAAAGGTACCCAAGTATTATATACGAACGTTGGCTTTTGTGATAATTCAGAAAGACGCGTGCCTAAATGTTTTCGCACAAAGTCTGGCACAGCCGTATTCAGTATCTCGTCGGGGTCTTTATGATTATTATACACCATCGTAAAGACCTGTGGAGACTCAAAGCTTTCTCCTTGTTGAAGGTATTTTCTGAAAGGAAACTGTGCATCTTTATGGGTCAACCCACTACAAATAGTGGGTTCTTGCCAAAAGACAGATGTATGTTTAATTACTCCAGCAGCTTCATTGCCAATAACCATCCCTTGTTGCCAATCGCTATTATGAACCGTCAGCAAAGCATCTTGCATATTACCATCATAAGGACCAATAGAACGCCTTCTTCCATAATCATGGCAAATCCAACTAAAGGTTGTGGCAAAATACCCCGTAATATTAAACTTCTCAACATCTACAGATTCTAATGAAACACTTTTGGTTGATAAGTTCTTAATAATTAAATTTTTACGAATGACAGGTAAGTTAGGATACAACAAATAGTTAATCGTAAGTTCTACTTGTTTATCTTCACTTAACAACCTGACCGCTACACCCTCGCCTTGTTTAGTATCTGTAATTTTTTGAATACTTCCCAAAGTCCAATTATCTGTACCCGCATAAACTTTGTTATTAACCTCAAATTGAAACTCTGGATTATTTTTTTCGAGGTACTTAAATTCCCCTATTACAGGCTTATAAGAGGTAGTGCCAAAACTGCCTGATAAAGTAGGTAATTTTATATTTCTCTGGACAAATCCATTGTTTAATACCAATTCATCAGTATTCCACTTTGCATACGATTGTTGTGCTTTTACAAAACTTGGGTTGAAAACGTTAAATAGTATTATTACTAACAAGACAGTAATTTTAAGTACGTCGTAATGAACACAATAAGTGTTTTTAGTTCGCTGAAAGCTGTATTTGCTTAAATCCATTTCTTATTTTTGTATATAATATTTTTATATTTTATTGATACAAAATTCGTTTTTTCAAAGAAATAATAACTAAACAATTTTATTAATTACATGGATTATTTTACTTTTATCAAAACTGACTAACACAATATATTTATGCAAAAAAGTAGAGGCTTTGAAGGAGAATTAATTATAGAAATTCCAACACTAGCAATTAATAAAAGTAGAGCGTTGCCCTTAATTCATTCGCTTTACATTACCCGTATGGGATTTTATCCCAAAGCTTTGCACCATTATTACCAACGTCCGCTAGGTATTTCAAAAGTCATTCTGATTTACTGTACTCATGGAAAAGGACGAATTCAGCTTCAACATAAAACAATCAGTATTTCGGCAGGAGAAATATTTGTTATTCCTAAAAACGTACCTCATTCTTATGTAGCTGATGCTCAGAACCCTTGGACAATTTATTGGTTTCATCTCGACGGAAATAATGCCGATGATGTCGTAAAAGCTATTATGAATGATAGTGCCGAAAGTGTTCAAGTAGGCTTTTCCAATGAGCGTAATGACTTATTCAAACAGATTACAAATGCATTATTAAAGGGCTATAGTGCCAACAATCTGCTTTTTGCCAACCTTTCGCTATCTTATTATTTATCTACTTTTATTACGACAGAACATTTTCAGCGTGTAAACGATACTTATTCCGTGGTTAGTTCTACCGACAAAGCCATCAAGTTTATGCAAGAAAATCTTGCTAATACGCTTACCCTTGAAGAAATTGCTCAATCTGCCCATCTTTCTATCTCCTTTTTCTCTAAAAAATTCAAGGAAGATACTGGCTATGCACCGATTGAATATTTCAATCATTTACGCATTCAAAAAGCTTGTCAATTGCTTCATTTTACGGCTTTGCGTATCAATGAAGTAGCCTCAGCAATTGGTATCGACGACCCATTTTATTTTTCAAGGTTATTCAAACAACAAATGGGTGTTTCACCTGTTCAGTACCGTAAAGGTGAACCCAATCATTGATAAATAACATTTAAGCCAATGTTGATACTTCCACAATTTCTCCTGTATCTTTCTTCTTTAAAATCACCTTTTTATCTCCATTAGGGAGTACTTCTTCTTTTACCAACCAATGGTCATTGTCATACTCTTTGTAAACAGAGGGCTTTGTTTGTCCAGTCAATCCTCGCCAGATAGGTAGTTTCACTGTTTCCCATTGCTTGCTTTTTGCAGAGATAAAGGCAGCATCTACAATGGCATTTACTACGTATCCATCATAAAATGTTTCCTGTGGCTCTCGCTGGTTTTCAATCGCATCAAACATATCGGTAAACATATTGGGATAGCCCAACTCGTGGGCTTCGTCGCCTACTGGAAATAGCCATCCATTATTTACTTCTGCTTTTTCAGCTACATAGCCTGCTCCTTTGCCTGTGCTAAAAACTTCAAAACCTGTACGTAAAAAGCTATTCAGCCAAATAGAACCCTCGGTCCCCACTACCTCATCTCGCAAATCCATTCCCCCTCTGAAAGTCCAGCTTACTTCAAACTGACCAATCGCTCCGTTTTCAAATTTCACTAGACCAATGGCATGATCTTCCGCTTCAATTGGATGTACCTGAGTATCAGCCCAGCACATTACTTCAATAGGTTTTATATCTTTTCCAATAAAATTTCGACTGATTTCTACACAGTGACAAGCCAAATCGATGATGGCTCCACCACCAGATTTTTCTTTATCCCAGAACCAATCACTATGTGGACCAGGGTGTGCTTCTCTGGATTTTGTCCACAATACCCTACCAATACTTCCCTGTTGTACACTAGCTACTGATTTCAAAAATTTGGGGGTATAGCATAAATCTTCAAGGTAACCTGCAAAAATGCCTGCCTCTTCTACTAAATGTAACATTCGTTCAGCCTCGGCTGCTGTTCTGCCCAAAGGTTTGGTACATAATACATGCTTTTTGGCTTTGGCACAGGCACTTACGGCTATTTCATGCAAATAGTTTGGTAACGAAATCAGCACAACATCTACCTCTGGATGGTTAATGGCTTCTTCCATATTATCAGTAAAATGCTGTAAATGATAATCGTCAGCAAAGCGTTTAGCTTTGTCAATATTACGAGAGTAAACCGTATAAATAAAGTCTTTTCTTCTTTGGGCATGCAGTGAAGTAGCATAAAAACGGGCAATAAAACCCGACCCCAACATGGCAATTTTCATGAGCTAAATAATTATTTAAGATAATTTCATTTTCTCGGCATCCCAATTCAATGCCTTATTTTTTTCGGCACTAATATTACAAGCGATAGATGGCCCTGCTGTTCTTAGTCCAAAAGTAGCATCTTCTAGAATAGGCTTATTTGAGCGTATTCCATTAAAAAAGCAAATCATGTGGTCTAATCTGTCATCATAATTGGCAGGTGCTGTAAATTCAATGGTTTTTCCCATGTCAAAACCTCCCATAGTATTGCCATATTTTTCTTTGTACCATTTTTTATAGTCTTCTTTTTGTTGAGCTGAAAAACTATCGAAAGAATCATATCCTCCGAAACCAGGGGCTGCACTTCTTTTCAATGTTCTTACTTTAAAGTCGTTCCAACCAACATCTATTGCACCTTCTGTTCCAATGAGTTTTATGCCAAAACCATTTTTTCCTTCGCCACTTGCTAAGTTGATACGGGTATATAATTGAAAAGAAGATAACGTAGGCGTTTGAGGATAAGCCATAAATGAATTGATTAAATCATAGGCATCTCTTCCATCTTTCCAATAATTTACTTCTCCCAACGCAAATATCTTATTTGGTCCTATCGAACCTGTGATGGTGTGTAAGCCTGTTAGTAAATGAACGACTAAATCTCCTGCTGACCCTGTACCATAGTCTTTATAATTTCTCCATCTAAAAAATCGCTCTGCACTGAAAGGAACTTTAGGGGCATTGCCTAAAAACTTATCAAAATCAATGGTCTCTGGTGAAGCATCCGTCGGAATAGAATACTGCCACGCCCCTTTGGCATCGGTTCTATCGCAATAAGCCTCTACATAACTCAACTCGCCAATTGCTCCTTTTTCAAAGTGTTTTTTAGCTTCTAGAATAGCTAAACTACTTGCCCTTTGGCTTCCTACTAAAAAAACCTTTCCTGTTTTCTTTTGAGTTTCTATAATAGCATGTCCATCTTCTATTTTCTGAATCATTGGCTTTTCACAGTACACGTGTTTGCCTGCATTCATCGCATCAATCGCCATTTTTTGATGCCAATGGTCTGGTGTACAAATCAATACAGCATCGATATCTTTTCTGGCTAATATTTCTCTGTAATCTTTGGTGGTGAAAATGCCATTACCCCATTTTTCCTTGGCTCTATCTAATCTGCCTGTGTATAAATCACAGACAGCTACTAATTCTACACCATCAACTTTGAGGGCGGCATCTGTATCGTAATGACCAATAATGCCAGAACCAATCAATCCTATCCTAATTTTATCATTAGCACTAATTTTAGTAGTAGGAATCAGCTTTTTGTGTAGTACTTCTTCATGAGCATTTACACCAGTAGTACCAATGGATATTGCGGCTACTGAGCCACCCATATTCTTTAAAAATTTTCTTCTTGAATTTTCCATTTTTGTTAAATAAAAGTTTTACTAAATAGAGTAATGTTAAACGCTATCCTAAGAATGTTTCTTTAATGGCTGAAAATCCTTTGATATGAGCACTGACTACATCCATTGTATTGGGCGAGTTGGGTTCTAAACATTGTTCTATCACGATGTGTGGATGAATATTTATTTTTGAGAGTTCTTTTGCTAACCTAATGTAATCAATATCGCCTTGAGCAGTGAAAGCTTCAGACCAAACACCGCCAATAGATTGTCGGATGTGTAATTCAGCTATTCTTTTTCCATATAGCTTCAATACATCAAATACGGCTACTTCTGAATTATCAGAACCTCTGTAAACCCAGTGTACATCAAAACAAAAGGAAACATTTTGGGGAGTAGTATTTAATAGTATATGATGAAATTCTCTTGCTCCTGCTTTTAGCTCAACGTCGTGGGTATGATAAGCCAATGTTAATCCTCTTTGTCGCAGTTCCTTACCCAATGTTTCCATAGCCTGTGCTTGAAGACTCAACTGTGCATCGGTTTTTAATTCGTTCGAACCCCACTTTATCGGACTTGGATTGGTTACAATAATTTTTGTTCCATAGTTTTTAACGACATCGGCAATGGCTATTATGGTATTGATAGAGGTTTTGATGGCCTCTTTTTCATGTAAAACACTGTTGACATAAATAGAAGGTAGGGCAATACCGTATTTATTAAGCACAGGAATTAATTCTTGAGCCATTGCTGGACTTTCAATATTTGGTTCATAAGCTTTGATGCCTGTTTTGGCAAACTCAGAAAAGTTTTGTGCTAGGTTGTCGCCCCATTTTTTATGAACTCTATTATAGAAAGTAATCCAATTATAGCTGTTACAAGAGATAGGCAAATGATGATAGCTAGGCTTTGCCAAAGCCGTTGATGCTATGGAAATAGCAGGGATAAAAGCTAAAAAATTACGCCTGTTTAATACATTTTTTTTCATACTTAATAAGTAGGATAATATCGTTGTTGATTATTAACATAGATTAATACACAAAAAAACAATAAATAATATTATATTGCCACCATAAAACAACTTTTACCGATACTATTTTGACTAGTTTAAAAATATCTAAGCATGCAGTCTTTCAAAAGCTTCCTTTGAACACAGGAAGTTCGTTTATTATTGGGCGTTATGAGTCGCCAAACTTTGAAACGCCTTGGCATTTTCATAAGGAATACGAATTAGTTTATTGTGAAAAAGGCTTTGGAAAGAAATTTATTGGAGATAATTTTTCCTCTTATCAAGAAGGAGAAGTAGCATTTATTGGTAAAAATGTACCTCATTTATTCAAGGCTGACGATTGTTTTTATCAAGATGATAATCCTATAAAACCTTGCTCAATAGTGATTCAATTTTCAGAAGATTTCTTAGGAGGAGATTTTTTTAATAGTCCTGAAATGACAAACATGAAGAAGGTATTGCTATTATCAATGAATGGTTTGCTTGTCTTGGGAGGAGCTAAAGAAAAAATTAAGCAGCTCATGATAGAAATGCTTCATTTAGGGAATGTGGGGCGACTCAGTAAGTTGATTGAAATATTTGCTATCCTTTCGAATGGACAGGAATTACAACCTATTTCTGTAAATACTATTAGTGGTATCAATATCAACGATAGTTTAAAAATGAATAAAGTGTTAGAATATGCTTTATTACATTTTAAAGATGACATCTCTATTACAGAAGTTGCGGGAATAAGTAATCTTTCAGAATCAGCTTTTTGCAGGTATTTTAAATCTCGGACACAAAAAACTTTTTTGAGTTTTGTCATCGAAATGCGCCTCAATGAAAGTTGTAGAATCTTGCAAGAAACCAATAAATCTATCCTTGAAATTTGCTATGAATGTGGGTTTAAAAATCTGTCTAATTTCAATCGCCTATTTCGAAAGCAGTTTAAACAAAATCCGATGGAATATAGAAGACAAGCGGGAAGATGATTTATTGATAAACTATTTTTTAATGCCAATCAAGGATTTATCAGCAATCAATATCGGAGCATCATACACTGGAATATCATTAAAAATGTATTTATTTCCTATCTTTTTCCACTGGTTATCAGGTATTTCATAAACAATTCCTGTAAGAATATCTACATAAACAGGTTGGTCAAAATTACCATTGAGGATAGTAAAATTTATATTTTTTGTCAAATTGGTATTAGTTGGAATAGCTTCATCTAGCCAGATAGTAAATACTTGCTTTTTAGATTGTGTATGTTCGTAGCCATATACAGCCAAACTCCTGTCGGTTCCCTTATTATATTTTACCTCATCTACTTTTAATTGAGTTTCAGTATTATGAGTAGGTTCCAAGTTTTTAATTCGTTGGAGGGTATTATCAAAAACAGAAGCAACATTTTGCATGGCGTAATAAGCTATTTTAGGGCGAACAACCCTGTTTAAAGAATCTGCTTCTATAATACCTTTTACATTCTTTTTATTAATTGGCCCATTCATCACGCCATAATTCATTTCGACAATCCCTAAAATACTCGACTCTATATCATGTCCTAAATCTCCTAACATTCTACGTACATTCCATTTAGCTTGTGAGATTTCAGTCCAATCATAATCTCCTAATGCTCCGCGACCATATCCACTTGACGAAGGTGCACCATTTTCACCCTGACGCAATTTAATAGTTGGGGCATATTTATCTAAAATCCGTTTCAACTCTGCTACATGAGCATAATTAGCATCAGGATTATAAACATAGTCGTGGTACGTCATATTATCAAAAAGCTTCATTTTGCCTTTTTGATGTATCGTTTTAAAAAAAATATCAGCATATTTTAAATCAATATGTCCTATCGCCAAGCCAGAGATTTTAGCTGTGGGCTGATGCTTTTTGATAATCTCTGCCGTTCTAATATTCAATTCGGCTACTTTTTCAGGAAGATTAATTTCATTATCTCCAAAATTGGGTTCATTCCAAATTTCCCAGTCGCTTACTTTTCCCTTGTAACGTATAACCAAGGCTTCTACCCACTTATCCCACGCTTCTAGGGCTTCGGGCGAAGTAGGTATTCCTGCACTTAGATTAATACCCCCACCTCCTTCATATATTGGATTACCATAGGATGTTTCTAACCACGGTTGAAAACCCTGTTTGTGGGCATCGTCAATGATTTTATCCAGCCATTGCCAATCATATTTGCCTTTTACTTTTTCAGTTTTAGCCCAACCAGCTTGCATTCTTAATCGTTTGATACCTAGAGGAGCAATATAGGCTTTATATTGGTCATAATCAGCCATATCTCGATCAAGGGTTTCACAGCCAATTATCCAGTTTGAAAAGATTATTTCCTGCGTGCTCCTAGGTCTTAATACGCCCTTTTTTATGAATGATATTTTCAACTCGGGCATGATGTTATTCTTAGATGTCTCTATTTTTTGAGCATCCACAGCAACCACACTAGCCATCAAATAACACACTATCAGCAAACGATTGAAGGTATTCATAAAAGTTTTTACGTTATTAAACATGAATGTTTAGAAGTCAGTATTATGAGGTAATACCGACTTCATCACACTACTGAGAATCCTAGAAGCTATATTTTACTTTCCTTTTAGTTTTTCTTGTAACCAATTATTCATTTTTTCTCCTTGTTCTGGATAGGTCCAGTGCCCTGTATCAAGGGCTAGAAATAATTCTTTGGGTGCAGTAATCACATTATAGGCTGCATACATTGACGTTGGTGGGCAAGTTTCGTCATTAAATCCCCATGAATACATCCCTGGCACTTTTACTCTGCGAGCAAAATTCACTACATCATAGTATCCAACTGTCGCTAATTTTTCTTTCGTTTCATTATAAGCTCTACTCCATTTGTCAAAAAAATGTGGCCAGCCTCCAGCTCTGCCTTTTAAATAGCCTGTTACATCTGCCAAGGCTGGATAAAATGCTCCAAGCCATTTTACTCTGCTATCTAATGCTGCCGTTACGATAGATAAAGCTCCGCCCTGACTACCGCCTGTAACTGCTAGGTTTGAACCATCATATTGTGGGAGACTCGTTAAAAAATCATTGGCTCTTACACAACCCATATAAACTCTTTTATAGAAAAAACGATTTTTGTCGTCAAGGTTATAATTAGGATAACCATTCAAGATACCAGCACCTAAATCAGTATAAACAGATGGCTCCATCGTAACAGGAATGCCATGAATCCCTATTTGAAAAGTAATGATTCCTTTTTCAGCATTATTGATATCACCTCCATAAGGACGCACACCTGCCCCTGGCACTTGTAATAAAGCAGGATATTTTCCTTCTTTTTTAGGAACACATAATATGCCGTAAAGCCTTGCTCCTATTTTGAAATTTTGAAGATTAACATGGTATACGTTTACCTTTTCTGTACATCGTTCTGGCAACAAAGTCATTTTAGCATCTATCGGAATTTTTGCTAGTTCATCTTTCGCTTCTCGCCAGAAAGTATCAAAATCAACAGGATTTTCAACGGTTGGACTGATAGTCAGGGGTTCAAAAGCCGCCGTACTTAGATTCCTGTATTCTTTTCCATCAATTTCTGCAATAGCAATACAGCGTAGAAAGCCTGACGTTGTCATTGTTCCTCCATCAATAATTTGTGAGCCTGTGACTAAGCTAATGGCTTCCTTTTTAGAAGGTTCTTGTTTTTCAGGACCTATCTCATACCTTACTTTTGCATCTTTTACCAGATTCCCATTTTTAAAAACAGCAATGGTAAATTTCACTTTTTCTCCTACCTTATAGGTCCAATCAGCGTGGTCGGCAGCTACTAATACTTTTACAAACTTCTCTGTAGGTTGAGAGAAAGCTATTGGTAAACACAAAGCCCAAATAAGGGACAATAAAGCGGTTTTCTTGAACATAGGAATTGTTTCTTTTTTAGCGATAAAGATATATTTCATTGAAATATACTTGTTATTTCAATGTATACCGATACAGCGCAAAGCTATTTATTTCGGGTAAATTGATAATAACATTTCCCTCTTCAAGTACCTGACTTTCAAATGATTTACCTTGCCCTGCTATTAATTCTAGCTTCACTTTTTTTCCTGTGGGCAACCAAGTTTTTACTGCCTTCTTAGTATCTATCGTATTTTCTCGGAATACTAGCAAATATCCCTTCTGTTCATTTGTAATTGATTGTAAACCCGTCCATGACTTGCCATTTGGCTCATTCCCTATCGGGAATATTTGCCCTGCATGAATGTTAGTATTGTGCTGTAAATAAGTTTTAATCAATTTGCTGGTTGCGAAAGCTTCTGTAGGCAAACCTGTACCTTCAAACCAAGCTAAAGGCTGAGCAAACATCGTAATGGCAAAAAGATAATCAAACGAGTAGTTCTTTGGCGCAAAAATATCGTTAGTTTGATATTTTTCTTGATTTCTCCATTTGTTCAAAAATTCAATTTGTAGGTTTTGAGCAGGCACATATTTCGATAACATCCATAAGTTTCGCAGGGTGGTATAAGGGTAATAATTTGTCCAGTCGGTATAACGGTTTTCCAAGAAAATATTCCCATATTCATTCAAATAATGATAACCACCCCTTCGGTGGGCTGTTACATCGAGGTTGAAAACTACTTTATGATTTGTCTCGTTACTGACTTTATCCAAAAACTTCCTAAAGTTTACTTCTGCTAATTTATCTGGTAAGTTTACGCCGTCTATCTTAAAAGTACGAATACCATATTTTTTATAAATAGCAATTAAAGCATCAGCATCTTTTTCCCAATACTCATTGCTGTTGTCTTTGCTTGGATTAAACCATAAACAAATTTCTATACCGAGTTCTTTTCCTTTTTTTACGATAGGTGCTAGTCCATTCGGAAATTTCTCAGGATGTGGCTCCCAATAATTTTTATTATCCCAAATATTACTCAGTGAGCCACCCTTAAAAGCAGAGTTTGAAGAACGTCCCAATTGCCAGCCATCATCTAACTGAAAGTGAGTAATCCCTAATTTAGCACCTGCCTCTAATTCTGCCAAGGCAAACTTTTCTTGAATACGCGCATCTTGTCCTCTGTCGCCCCAAGTATTCATCAAAATCATTTCGTCTCTGCCCGTTTGGTGAATTCTGATGCGTTCTTGATAATTTCTTAAGACTTTATATCTATTTTTCTCATCGCCCGTATATACCCCCGTTACAAAACCATACCCTCTACGCCATTCTGTTGGGTGTAAATCACTAGGATTCAACCCTGCTCCTATTACCCTAAAAGCGCCATACTCTGTGATAAAATCACTGCTTGGATAAGCCAATTGCACATTAGAGGTAGGTGCTTCTTTCAATATAAAAACGCCGTTATTATTTATATTATCGTGAGCAAAAAGCAGATTGCCCCGATAAAAATTCGGTCTATACGACAAGGCTTCTACCTTGTTCACCAAATTGTTAAAACGGTCTGTAATATCAAAAAACTCTACCGCTTCTATCTGCCAATGTTTTCCTGAGAGTTCTAATTTTTCGATGACTGGAGTATTACTTCCTGCATTACTGGCACTAACCTTTTCAAGGTTTACCATATCAGCAAGATTGATTCCTTGTTGTAACCAAATACTTTTAGAAGTTCCTTTAAAATACAAATCACAAGCAATTACGGCGCACTCTGGATATAAACGAAACACTCTTTTAATCAATAATTGCTCTAGGCGATAACTAATTTCTATAGCTAAATGTGCTGGAGTAACTTCGTTCTCTGGAATGTTTTTCACTGTAAAAGTAGCATCTTCGGCTTTTTCAGATTGTTCAGGAAAAGTCAAATCAGGCTTACTGCTATTCATTTTCCACACATTAGCACTAGTTTTATCTGTTAAAGATTGCGTAATGATATTACCATTATTCCATTTGTATGTTCTCGCTATTTTTGTGTTTTCAATGGTCAGGGTATCATTTTTCAAACTAGCACGACAGCTCTCTATACCTTGTGTAAAGCCTGAAATACTTAGCGAAAGAAAAGTAAGAATAAGGAATGTGTTTTTCATAATAAAATAACCTAGTTAGATTGCTGTATGTGTTCGGTAATATCCAACGAGAAGCCAGCTTGCGCCCCATCCAAAAAAAAATATGTATTGTTTTCATGAGTAAACAACCCATTGCTTGAAATTTTGTCCCTTGGTTCACCTCCTAATAATATGGTGTTACCTCGAAAAACGAGCGTGTTTTTTTGAGGTGTTCCTCCAGCCCAATCTATCAAAGTTTTCCACTTTGTTCCCTTAGGAACCATCACGGTGTTGTTTTCAAGCCTGAAATTTTGGACGTCAGCTTTGAACTTACTACCTAAATGAAAGCAAAAACCCCCACTATTGACGGAAACGTTGTCTGTTACAGTAATACTTCGAGCCAAGCCACCTCCTATCTCTAAAAACCCCAGACAATCTTCTGCATAATTATGATGCACATAAGTACTATCGCCATTGGTATATACTTCAAAAAAACCACCATCAGCTCCGTAGTCATAGCTTGGTGCGCCACATCGTACGGCTCGATTATAGGCAATTTCATTGTGTGGTGCGAATACCCAATACGCCACTGCCCCGTAATCATCATCACCCCCAGGAGTATTTTTTATCATAATAAGATCATGAGCATAATTTTGCGTAATTAAATTATAACTTCCATGTGCCATCACTCCACCACCACAATTTTCAATTTCACAATTTCTAATAATATTGTGGTCGGCACCCTTTGCCAAAAATATTCCTGCTAAACTGGCATTTTTTGCGGAAAACCCATCAATAATTACCCACTTTGCTGTAATATTAATGGCTTTTGACATTTTTCCTGAATTACTAAAAATAGGTTTTGCGCCTTCTCCAATAGCTTTGTAAACAATTGGTTTAGAGGACGTTCCACCATTATTTATTTCAAGACCTGTTTGCCAAGCAGAACCACATTCAAAATTAATAGTATCACCAGGCATAAACTTCATCGCATGAACAGGCGCAAGCGATTGCCAAGGGGTATTTCTATGAGTCCCTTTATTAGTATCATTCCCTTTGACACTATTGACAAAATACTGTTTGGCTATCGCCTGATTACCTGCTATTTGAAAAGCAAAAAAGAGTGTTAGTCCAACATAAATGAGCGATTTTTTCATAGTTATTATTGATCTATTTTAACTATCAATGCCCCTCCTTTTCTACTTAGAGAATATTGCTGTTGAACCTTCCGTCCTTTATATTCTACTGTGATATTATAAGTGCCATTGAAGCCTCTAATGGTGTAAACACCATTTTTGTCAGTTTTCCCGTTTTTATTTGTAAGCCAAGTTTTGCTTACCAGTTCGGTGAATACTTTCCCGTGTGGACGGACATTCCAATCTTTGTCCCATAATGCCCCTGCGGGTATCCAGTGGGCCTTTTCCCAGAAACCCCATTGTACTACTCCAATAGTGGAAGGATGGCTAAAAATGGCTGTCATAAAATCTTTTAGGTAACGTGCTTTAAAGTCATCATCATCACTAGTAATATCAAATTCAGAAATTTGAATGGGTAACCCCAACTCAGAAAAATGGTCTAGCTTGGCGATGATAAATTCAATACCGGGCGGTGTTCCTCCAATATGCCCTTGCTCGCCAATGGCATCAATAGGCGCGCCATTTTCTTTCAAAAACTTTACATAATTATAAAAGCTTTCACTTCCTGCTCCTTCGCTATGGAACATCGTATAATCATTCAAAAACAGTTTTACACCTTGGGTGTTTTTCCTAGCTGCTTTAAACCATTCTATCATTAGATTTTTTCCTCCTAAGGAATCCATGATATTATGATGAGCATAAGGTTCATTGACGACGTCCCATTCTGTAAATTGATCCTTCATGGTAGTAGTTTGCTCCTCAATTTGTTTGAAGATAGTATTGCTTAACGCTTCTTTATCATTTTTCAAATGAGCTAAATGAGGTGAATGTTGCCAAGATGGCCACACCATTACGTGTCCTCTTACAGGAATGTGATGGTCTTTAAACCATTTTACTCCTTTTTGTGTCTTCGATAAGTTAAACTTATACCAGTTTTTAGACTTCATTTCATTTTCAAGGACTACTTTATTAAAGTACCTCAACAGTGTATCACGGTATTTCTGAGCGTCGGGACTAAGGGTATCCAGAATAATGGCTGAATCAGTAGCTGTACCCCAAGCAAAATCACTTTTTGTTTGGCTAATACTAACTTTTACACGAGGAATAGGTTTCCCTTTTTTGTCTAAAACCTGTACGCTTAAATCGCCCTTCCTATACCGCTCAATTCGCTCATTAGCAGCTTTTCGCCACGGAGCATTTGCTTCATCGCCATCATAGTGTACGATAGTTTTTGGCAAGTCTTGTACCTTTACAGCCTGTTTATAATTGACTAATGAAATATTCCCGATTTCAAATATTTGCGGAAAATTGCCACACTTTATTACCAAGGCTAATTCTCCTTTAGCAACTTCTTTTCCTGCAACAAAAGGAATTTGCGTAAGTGCCCATTTTGAACCAAATGAAATTCCTCTTTCCAACAATGGTGGCCATGAGTACTTGCCTTCAACCATGCGGTCAAGAGATATTTCTATAAATGATTCCCCTGTTTCTTTTTTACTTTGTAGAGAACGCGTATAAAAGGAAAATAAAATAACGTCTCCTTTATGTACCAAAGAATCTATTTTATAACGCAATACAAAGCGTTCATTGCTATTTTGATTAACGGTAGAAATGTGATAAGTCTTATTAAAAGACTGCTCTTTCACTGTTGTCAATTCAAGGATAGCTCCCCCTTTGCTAGTTGGACTAAAAATTAATGTATTATCGTTCGGTAATAACGATACCCCTTGTTTACTTTGTCCATGCGTATTATTTGCGATGATACTCACTAGTACTAATATCAGCAACTTGACTTTATTTAACACGGCGGTCAATATTTTTTTCATGATTATCAATGATTTAATAGTTTAGACACAATGCACGGCCAAACAGGATAGCAAAAGAGTTTTTTTTAACTCCTTTGCTATCCATAAGCACTTGAACGGGTTACTAATTACTTACTTCTTTAAGCTTTTTAAGTAGGCTATCGTGATAGGTACTTGAGTAGCATAACTTGGACTTTCGTCTTCAATATAAAAATGTTGAATGCTTGATTTCTGAGCAGCTTTTAGTACCGATGGAATATCGATTTGTCCTGTACCTAATGCTACATCATTAACTACTGGCGTTCCTCCCGAAAGATTACCAACGATACCTTTTCTTAAATCCTTTAAATGCATCAATTTGAAACGTTTTGGATATTTAGCAACCAACGCTGCTGGGTCTGCTCCTGGAAAGAAAGTCCAAAGAATATCTATCTCAAAGCTTACATATTTAGGGTCTGTTTTTTGGATAATATAATCCATCAAAGTACCATCTTCATATTTTTCAAACTCATAGCCATGATTATGATAGCAAAATGTTAGTCCGAACTCATCATGTAATTGCTTCCCTATTTTATTAAAACTTTCTACCGCTTTTTCAGCATCAGCCAACGTAAAAGGAGGCTTCTGCATAATCCATGCTACTCTGACGAAGCTAGCTCCTAGTGTTTTAGCATTTTGTCCTACCTCAGCAGTTTTGTTTTGAGCGTCATTATAGCTCACTCCGAAAGAAGAACATTTTTGTCCACGTTCATCTAGCAATTGACGAATTTCACTGGCTTTTCTACCAAAAAGGTTTGAAAATTCTATGTCGGTAATGCCTAAACTTTTCAACGTATCTAAAGTAGCCGCTACATCTTTG
Organism: Arcicella sp. GW822-FHT02H01; assembly: GCF_058802005.1. Classification (NCBI taxonomy): domain Bacteria; kingdom Pseudomonadati; phylum Bacteroidota; class Cytophagia; order Cytophagales; family Flectobacillaceae; genus Arcicella; species Arcicella sp. GW822-FHT02H01. The sequence goes on from NZ_JBXANT010000003.1 coordinate 68,828, forward strand.
GCAAAGCTATTTCTGAAAGTATAAGATACCATTCCTGGTTTTTGAGGAAGCAATGTTTTGCTCTTTTGCCCGAAAAGAACAGCAGTATTCATCAATAAAATGAATACCAATAAATGTTTAATCTTGAACATAATTATTGTGATTTAAATGAGTCTACGGATTAATTTATGGTTAGTATAAGTGCTTAGCAATACTACTTTTTTAAACTTTTAAGCGAGTTCCAATAATATTGTTTAATGTTACTTTCGTCCATTTCAGTATATACTTTAACCAATCGTTGTGTGTTTTCTGGGGGTGTTAATACTTTTTTAACGGTTACGAACTTTGGCTTCTGGTAGGCCAATACTAACGCTACATCCCATAAAGTTCTGATAGTACTTTCAGGATTTGTTTCCTCCCATCTTTGTTTTAAATGATTCAAAACAGGATTTTTATCTGTCAATACTGCATATAAAGCGTCTCGTTCAAACCTAAATGGCTGGGCCGTGCTAATAGGCATAATGATAAGTTCTACGTTGGGATTGTTCAATAAATAGTCGAATGCATTCAGGTCGTTTCGGATGTTAAATTCACTTTTATCCCAATATTTTTTCTGATAATTGTATTTTGCTCCCAATAGATAACATTCAATATGTTTAGCGATAGAACTATCCAAGGCGATCGCAGATGCAATATTGGTCAAAGCTCCTAAACAAATAACATGGAGTTTTTCGTTAGGTGCTAGTTGTTTTACTGTAGCAATAATTTGTGCTGAAGCTTCTGAAGGTCGTGGTTCTTGATTGCCCCAAGCTCTTCCCATCTGCCTATCTGCCCCTATTGGATGAGCAATATTCGTTTTGCCCATCAATTGTAGTATTTCTATGTTTAATTGCTGAGAAATATTTACTGTATTGATTCCTTTGGTTTGATATTGATTCCACTTTTCGAACGCAATTAAATCTGCATTATTAAAATGGGCAGCACTTAATCCAACCAAATCAATAGAGTTATCCATAAGCAACTGTACAATAGCATAAACATCATCTGTTTCATTACCCGTATCTGCATCTAGCCAAACCTTTTGTTTTTGGCTAAATATATTATTGTCAAAGCTAAGGATGAGCGCAACAATAAGTATGTATTTGATTTTGAGCATGTTCATGATTTAAAATCTAATTTATTTTCTGTTTGGGCCATAAGGCTAAATCTGCTACGTTTGGTATCTTCTCATTTTGTGCATTTTCAGGAATAAGGAAAACATTTAAGGCATTTTTAGTATTAGGAGGAAGCTTCATTTCAAAGCCAACAATAACAGTATTGGGATTTGAGGCATCGTATGAGGTAGTAGGAACAGTACTCCAAGTGCTAAGTTTTCCAACAACGGACACTTGAATTTTTAACATCATTTTCTTGTTGTTCAAACTTAGCTCAGCTGTGCTATCATCGATAATTTTAACTGTTGCAGGCGTTACCATGCTCCATCGAAAAGTGGTGCTATCTGCCAGTGTTTCTATTTCATCTCTGACTACTACATAGTTTTGATTGACAATAGATACACCTCGTATTAATTGCTTAACACTACTTGCATATACAGGCGTTAAATCTGCAATGGCATTTAGGTTATTAGGTTTTGTACTATGCTGTTTGATGGTAGCATTTCCCTTTACCTCTTGATATTTACCATTAATAGTAATCGTATTATGAGCAAGGTTATTATAACGAAATACCTGCCACCGTTGTGAATTTTGTTGCATATTCCATAAATCAATTCCTTTTGATTCTAGCGATTCGTAGTCTTGCATGCCAAAGTCCATTGCCCATCTTTCACCGTCGGCATCCATTACAAAAGAGCCTACATCCATGTGTCCGTGACTAGCCGAAGGCGAACCTGCTTTAAACCCAACAAAGATACCTTTTGGATTTGTCCATGATGTACGCAACAAAGCCACTTGATTTACGCCTTTTCCTACCCATACATTTTGTATAGGGGCTTGTACTCTATTTAAATCAACTCCTTTACTCCAAATAAAAGTGGCTGGTAATAACCTGCTTTTTGGAATATTGCTAGCCGTTAAAAATGATTTTTGTTCCCATAATACTGTGGCATCTTTGCTATAATTAGCAAACCAGAAGACAGCAGGACTAAACTGAGCACTATTCACACAATCTCCATAGTTAAATGGTTTTCCCGTAGTACCAGAAAGATGTTCTAAAAATGTGGCTGTTTGCGAAAAACCAGCCTTAGAGGCTAGTCCGAAATCACTTCCAAAAGCCTCTTGTAAAGCACTGATAAACATTACATTGAAAGAGGTGCCGTATTCCCAATACATATAACCTTCTGGATACCCACCGTCTGGTGCGTATTGTTGCATCGGTAAAGCCATTGATGCAATGGCTCTATTAATGATTTGTACACTTAACTCAGGATGGTCTTCGTAAGTAGCGATAGCACCATAAGCAATGCCTGCATTACAAACTTGGTTCCAATTGTTTGTTACTTTTAACCAACCATTATAACGACTATCCAACGAAGGCTCTATACCTTTTTTCAGAATGGCATCTTTGATAATGGTACGTGAGTTTTCGGATAAATCGTTATGTAACCAATCATACCCTATTGCTAAAGCCATCGTCATTTCGCCAACATCCAAGAAATGTGAGGGATTCCAATCGGGGAAAGCGGCGGCGGCTAACATCTCAGCTTCAGCTCTTTTCAAATATTTATCTTCATGTGTAAGTCTATAAGCATACGACAAATAAAAAACTCTTTGTAAACAAGTCCTAGATTTATCGAGTAATCGTTTGCCTATTTTTATGGGTTGAACTGTTGGTTGATCTATTATTCTATCGCATTCTTTAATGATTGTTTGATGCAATTTTTCCCAAACTACATCTGATTTAATATAAGAAGCTATTCTTTTTTCTTGTCCATTCAAGCACAATAACCTTGGATGATTAGGAAATTTTGTCCTGCTATCCAATTGGGTTTGCTGAGCAGTCACCGCAAAACATATCGCTATTAGTATTAAGGTAAATATGTGTTTGCAAATTGTCATAATATTTTTCTGATGATGGTTTTTGGTATCAATAGCGTCTTAATGTTTTTAAGGCTAAGTTTGTGTAATTTTCAATAATTTCTTCACCTTTTTATTATGTACTATGCTTATTTGTTTGATAAGTACTTAATCTAAAGCAAATTCTTCAGGAACTGCATATAGAACAAGTGTTTGAGCAAAGCTATTAGCTAATAATAAAAAGCTAAGTAGGAAAGAAAGTATCTTTTTCATTAAGGGTTGTTTTTCAGTCCTTTTAAGTCGGAATCTACATGGATTTTTCCAGCACCTTGATTCACACTAGCTGAAAAATCTTTTTCAATGGCCATATTTCCAGACGTTTTTAAATATATTTCCTTCCTTGGACTATTATTGTTTATCAACGTTAGATTACCCGCACTTTTGAATACGCAATTAGAGATATTAATATGTGTATCAGGATATTTGTCGTAGTCTTTGGCATGACCAAAATCTATGCTATTGGCTTTTAAAGTACTATTTTTAATCGTTATTATATCACAGGGTGTAGTAATAGAAATAAGAGCCCTTTTATGAGGAGACAATACATTCACGTTGTCAAGTGTTATATCTCCTTGAATGGGAAGCCTAGCTCCTGGATAATACGAATGTGCCCATTTATTACTGTAGCTCATCAACTGAAAAGGAACACGGACACTATGCAGATTAATATCTCTGAATATTACATTGCGCACCACAGCCGTATGAATAGTATCAGTTTGAAACATTAACCAGTTAATGCTATCTAATACCGCCATGCCTTTATCAAAGGTCGGTTGCGTTACAGATTTATAGACTTTATTATCAAGATTGGCCACAACCCGATAAATTTTTCCATTTGATACGACGGCATCTCCATGCTTTACCTCAATATTAGGATGCCAATCTACCCAAGCAGAGGCTACAATTTTAGCGAATCCGCCTTCCAGATAATCATCTGGAATATCAGAACAGTTTTCGATGATACCATCTTCTAAATTACCAAATTCTGGATTGGCACTTACCCAGTCGCCTGGCACTAAGGCGATAGCATCATCACCTGTTTGAAAAACACAATTACTAATTTTAAATCGCTTACCCCCACCTAAATGGATGCCGTCTTTTTTCCCTTTTATGATACCATCATCAATTAACAAATCCTCAAAAGTACATACATGTACAGCAAACTGCCCGTTGATAAGTCCTGAGATACGGAAGCGTTCTATTTTCAAATCTTTTACATAAAAGAAAGCGACGTGTCCTCTCAAGCCATAAATCATGTCGATTGGTTTATCAACACCATTTACATTTAAGTTAAGTCCTGTAATCGTAATGTTGTAATTATAGGTTCTGGTAAGAGCTCCTTTATTTAGAAAAACGTGTGTAAAACGACCATTTTCATCTGACTTTTCTAAGATTACACCATTGCCAAATACAAGCGATGTATTATCGCCAATATACGCGGTACCCGAAAGTTTGTATTTCCCTGGTTTGCTTACAATGATTGTTCCGCCCTTATCCAAAGCCGCTTGTAATACCTTTACGTTGTTTATTCCTGTTGCTGTTGGCGAAAACCCTAAATCTACCAAATCTAAAAAACCTTTATTAGATGCTATATTTGGAAGATTATTTTTGTTAGCTTTTGTCTGGGCTAACAAACTATTCGTGCTAACAAACAGCATTATTAAAAAAGAAGAAAGTAAAAGTTTGATATTCATTTTCATTCAGGTTAAACAGTTTATTTATTGGTATTTGAATTATCGACAATTAGTGAACATATCAGCTTTAGGGTTTTCAATCAATTACTCTGACGTCCTGACTTTTGTCTTTTACCACTATCTTTTTATTATCCACTAGCTTTTTTTCATTGATGAAAACACTCCTTAATTTTATATTCTCCACATCATCAAGGTAAAAAGCGGGACGAGCATCATTGGCAAGGTAAGTAACAGAAACATCGGTCATTGTTATCCCTCTAGCATGCTTTATATAAAATGCACTGGCTGGTAGCTTAGTACCAAACGTAAGTCTGTTTTCAGGATAACCTTTTAAGTCTTCAGTAGGGCTTGTCGGAAAAGTTCTTAGCAAATCGTTTTCAACACCTATCGGGACAGTAATATGTATATTAGATAGCTTGATAACTTCAACAGGACTGTCTTCTAATCCTGCAATAATTGATGGTATCACACTTCTGGTTTCGGCTCTTACATTACTGATACTGATGTTTTTCATGAATGACGGCTTATTTTCAGGATTCATAAATCGCTTGCCTACCCTGATGAAAAAAGGAGAAAGGACATCCGTCATTACGATATTTGAAAAATGGATATTTTCCATCACTCCTCCATCAACAACCAAAATAACAATGCCTGTATTCACACTCTGAATATCAGGATTATGCACAATTTCTGGGGTCATTTTCCAATGCCTATAGCCATTGAACGAGCTCTTTTTAATCACACAATTATTTACAGTGATATTTCTAAAGCCTGTACGAGAACCTGTTCCTAGTTTAAGTCCATTACACAATGAAGCAAGTACGCAATTGCTAACAGTAATATTCTCACAGAATTTATCTAAGTATTCACTTTTAAAACAAAGCGCATCATCTTCTGAATCAATAATAACATTATTAACTACCACATCTTTTGCATCAATATCAATACCGTCGCAATTCCAGTTTACTAAACTTCTTACATAAATCCCATCTACTAAAACCCTTTCACAACCAGAAATTGAAATAGTTACCTGAGCTGAATTAAGAATGTCAACGTCTTTCAATACTACATCTTTGCAAGAGATAAAAAAGATATTTTTAGGTTTTCCGTCTTTGTTTAATCCTAATTGAAAAGTCGCCCCATCTCCTGCTCCTTTTAGGGTTCCTTCTCCTATTATTCCTACATGCTGTGCATTATCGGCTATCACTAAGGCTTTCATCGATTCTACATAAATACCATCATGCGTGATAGTCCCAAACTTTTTAGCGGATAAAATATTATGGGCTGGATAATCTGTAGGATGATAACTTCCCTGTAAGATTGCTCCTGCCGAAAGCTTTAGATATACATTAGATTTCAGAAAAATAGTCCCTGTAATATACTTGCCTGCTGGAACAACTACTTCTCCGCCACCCTGACTATGGCATTTATTTATGGCCGATTGAATCGCTTGAGTATTGAGGAAAGTAGTATCAGTTTTTGCGCCAAAATCTAAGATATTATAGTTTTGTGCAAAGCTTGTTCTGCTTAGCAATAAAGTGATTAAACAAAAAAACCATTTATACTTATTCATTTTATTTATAATCAATTTTAAATTTCGTAATATTCTTTAATTTTATCTAACGATGTACAACATACGTTGACTGTTTAAAAACTATCTTATTCATTCAATACTAGTCTATACGTCTTTAACTGATATTGATTAAAATTCGCTTTCAGCATTCCTTTGTTGGGTGTTAATTGTTGTTCATTGGTTTCCACATGTGTAGTTTGCCACGCAGTACGGATAGGTTTAAAAAGTTTCACCACTGGACTAACAGGTCTACTATTGAAATTCCAAAAACGAGTTATCAAGCCATTTTCAATACCCTCTTCAGATGGCTTTAAAGACCAGAGCAATACATTAGGGTCATTAATGGATAGAAGGGAAAATATATTCGCACTTTTTTCAACATCATTTCCTTCAATCTTTCCAGCAACTAATGGGTTTTGGTGTTCCAAAGCAAACTTCATCGCAGTAGTTGGGTTAAAAGCATTTTGATGGGTAGTCAATGCAAAATTATAGTAAAATGATTGCTGACCATTTTGTTTAAAAATACCCATCATCCCTCCATCTTCTCTTTTTTTATCTACTTGTCCGCCTGCTAAGGCATGTAATTCTGAAGAATCCTCCCAAAGCGAGTCAACGGTACTTTCTCCTAATTTAAAAAAACTACAATCTTGATTAGATAATGTGATACCATAATTAGATTCACTCATATCAACAAAGTGATTGAAGGTTTGCCAATCTAAACGAGCGTTTTGGGCAGCATAATGCCCACCTCTCGTTTCTTTTTTAGCGGTAATAATGGCTCCTAATTCTTCGTGACGAGTAGTTTGTTTTTTTAAGTTAAAGGCAAAGTCCCAAGTTTTTACATCACCAAAATTTGCCTGAATACTATCTTCAATTTGTATTCTCGAATTGTTTGCAAAAAGTGTAATGCTTACGGTATGTAGAATAGGTTTTTGAGCAACAGCTTTTAAGGTAACAGAAACAGGACCAGCATTTTCTATAGTTATTGTTCCCTCTTGTGCTGAAATATTATTCTCTAAAAGATTCAAATACTTTCCATCTAAAACAACTTGTTTGTTTTTAGCAACAATATCATACAATTCGGTAATAGCGCCCGATGGACTTACTTTTATTTTATAAAATGGATTACTAATATAATTACCAGAAGCCTTTACCTTGTTTGGAAAGGTTTTACCTTTTTCAGGTCTGATTTCAAACACTTTATAGCCTACTGAAGGTACATTATCTGCTTGAATGCGGAGATATTGTTTCCCGTTTTTATGAATCAACTGATTAGCAACCTCTTGATTCGTGGTTAAATCTATCACTTTCACAGGGTATTTACCCTTATATTCAAAGTCGGCAACATCATTTCTTGTCCAGCTCAAAGGATTAAAAACATAATATCTAACATTGGTCAATTGCTTCATTTGCTTACCCAATGCTTCAGAAGCCAATTGAAACAATGAATCAACATAACTACTCACGTGAGTTTGTAATTTAATTTGCCACTCTGCTCGAATATTACGTTTAACTGGGCCATCAGCCGTCCAGTTATGTTCCCAATAAAAACCCAATGCTTCCCAAGCCTGTTTTTTGGCATTCTCTAAAGACATTGCAAAGTGTTTGTCCTTTAAAGAAACAATAGACGCTAATGCTTCGGCAGTACGTAATTTCTCAACCGAGCGACGAACTTTAGCAGTGGTCTCGTTCATAGAAGCACAATAAATGTCCCATTCATTCCCATAACTCAGCGATTCTGATGGTAAATTAGGATAGGTTTTAGCAATATCTTCAAAAAAATCTGTCTCATTAGATACCCTTACTTTACGTGTATCCGTCGTTTTATGTTGTGCGGCTTCTATAAAAGGTTGTGAGATAAAATTAGAGAGGTCGTCCCAACCATAGCCAAAAGCAGCTGCAATGCTAAAAGGATAGTGAGGATTATTAGTATATTTATCCAATTTATCAATCACCTGTTCAATCTCAACTGTCTGACTAACAAGTCTTTTATTAGGATACATTCGACATTCAGCATATCCTCCAAAAGGAGCATACTTTTTTTCATTATAATCATACCATTTTGTCAAAACACTTGTGCCATCCAATCCAGTGTAATGATACAACTGTTTTCTTCTGTTGGCTCGGTATTCGTACGTCATTTGGCTACCGTATCCACCAATGCCTTTATAACTATATTTTACTCCCGACCCTGCCCAAAGGGAACTCAACCCCAGTGGAATAGTATTATTTTCCATGGCTTGTGCCAACGTAAATCGCAGGTTATAAGCTCGTTCTAAACTACCTGCATAGTACATTCCTCTCAGCACAGCCTCAGTTGGTTGGGCACCATAAGTACTTACTAGACTATTATAAGGGCTACTGATATGTCCTGATTTAATAGCATCTATCAAACGATTAAACTGAGTAGGTGAACGAAATTTTTGATAGGCTCTTAACCAATAACTACCATCACAATTGAATCTTGCCTGAAAATCGGGTGCATTATTTTTAGTAGAATCTACCTGATTTAGGTAAAAATCTAACATTTTCACAAAAGAGGAATCATATTTAGCTTCATCTGCCGTCCACATATAGTCAGTGTGGTCGTCATTGGCAATGTACAATCGCTTGACGGCTGTTTGTGCCTCAATGTTATAAAAAGAGCCAATAATGATAAAAACTAACACTATATATTTCATGTAAGTATCAATAAACATTAAGCTTTATTTTGCAGTCAATTGTCAAAAATGTGTAATTGCTTATTCCAATCTCAACTAATCTATTACTTCTGTAATTTTTCCTCCCACTGCAAAAATCTCCTCAATCCCCAACTTTTGCGATAGATAATATGCCATAAAATTGAAAGGAATAATATTGTGTAAAATAGAAAAATGTTCTTCCACTACTGGTTCTTCTACCTTAAAGACGATACCGCCAGCGTTTTCTATTTTTTCGGTTAAAGCTAAGGCTCTATCATAAGATTTTCCTCTGGCTAAAATTTGAATGACAATACTATTTTGAGCCGTTTCTTTAGGCCCATGGTCGTATTGAGCCATTGGTAAACCATGAAAATTTAGCTTGGTACTCTCGCTCAAAATCAGTGCTGCTTCTAAAGCCGTGGCAATATTAGGGCCACTGCCTGTGATATATATTCCATGGATTGTATGTTGTTGTAATATCTCGAAAACCTTCTCTGCCAAGCTTTGTCCAAGCTCCTCATACCTTTTCATTTTGCCAACTAGTAATGTCACAGCATCTTTAGGATGATAGCCAAAGCCTTTGAACAAGACCAACAGTGTATTAACAAATGTTTTGGAAGAAGAATAATGCTCTTCACCAGCTTGCATCAATACTATTTCTGCTACATTTTTTGCATTACTTAACTCGTTTTCGGGATAGTTAGAAATAGCAAAGTATTTTTCAAAAAGATGTGTACACCAAATCGCTTCACTACTTTTTCCTGACTGTGAGAGAATTACTGCTAATGGCTTTTTCGATTGAGGTGACAAATAATTAAAATACTCTGAAGCAATTTCAGGATAAATATCAATCCCCATGTATTTAAAAGCCAGTGGTGCAAAATAAGAAGACCCCATGCCCAAATAAGGTACTTTTAGGGGCAAAGGCTGTGTTGGGCTTGCTAATAATGCCAAAGCTCTTTCAGGGATTTCAAGTATTTCAGCGTACATTTTATTCATACAAGCAAGGTTGAGCCATCAGGGCTATTTTTATTTTCTTGAGATAATGCCAAAGCCGCTACAATGGCGATAGCAATACCAATAATTTCTATATAAGAAATACGCTCTGCCAAAAAAGCGATTGCTAAGACAATGGTAAAAACGGGTTGTAAAGCCCCTGCTATCGTAGTTACTTGAGAGGCTTTACCTTCAGCTTTATAAGCAGCAAAACTGCATAAAACGCCTAGTCCGTTCAACATACCTGAGAACGACCCTAACAAAAAAGTGTTTCGAGAAAATGTGAAATACACCTTTCCCGAAACAATAAATAATAGTGATAAAATAATACTTGAACATATAAAAGCGGTGTATGCCCATTCAGCAGATATATAATTAGTAGTTAGTTTTTGTGATGCACTAAAAACACCCCAGAAAAAGAGGGCGATTAACGAAAATAATATCCAAGTATTCAATCCTAAATTTTTAAAAAAAGTAGCAGGGTCCTCGAAGATTAAGGTTTGTCCAGAAAGCATAATTACCGCAGGAATAGCCAATAGAATACCTATGCCATTGATTATGTTCAGTTTTTCTTTGAAAATCAAAATGGCTATCAGAATCGTAACGAGTGGGTATAAATTAGTGAGAGGTATAACAATAGCTGCTAAACCTCCTTCTGAAAAGGCTTGAAAAACAGCCACATTACCAATTACTGCCAATATTCCCGAGACAAGCCCCCAAATAATGCCTTTGGTATTAGGCTTTTCTTTTCGGATTTTATTCACCACTAAAGGAAGTGTCAAAAGCATACCGATGGTAAACAAAACATGATTTGCAAAAGGATTTACATCTTCTGAAATAAGCTTTGCCACCACACCCCATACTCCCCAAAAAAGAGCGGCTGCCATTGAGTAGTAAATCCAATATTTGTTTTTCATATTCCGTAAAATAGAGCCGCACTTCCTAGAATTCCCGAATGCTCTTCAAGTTCAGAAATCTGAATATTTGTTTTGTATTTTTTATAAGGCCCTAATAATATTTCGTGTTGCAAAAGTGATAAATAAGGCTTTAGTCCTTTAGCTACGCCACCTCCTAGAATAATGGTATCGGGTGCATACAAGTTGATATAATTTGAAACGCCCATTTTTAAATGAAAAAGAAAAGCGTCGACTATTTGCTTGGCTTCCACATTATCCCTTTGACTAGCTTTAAAAATACTTTCTACCGTAAAAACAGCATCAGGGTATTTTTGATGCCAATTCAATCGCTTAGCGGTATTAATTATTCCCGTAGCCGACACCAATGATTCCAGACAACCAATTTTGCCACAATAACAAGTTACCTCGTTTTGAATAATACTAATGTGCCCACCCATGTGTCCGTAAGGCAGTTTACCATCCAATTTTCCGTTGATAGTAAATCCTAAACCTAAGCCTGTACCTAAAGTAAGTACCAACACTCTTTCAAAGTCTTTCCCTTTTCCAAATAAAGCTTCTCCTAAAGTTACTAGTCGAGCATCGTTATCTACCTTACAAGGTAAATGATGTCTTTCTTCAATATTGTTTGCTAGTGGATAGTTTTCCATAAAGTCCATAAAACCATAGGTAGAGTCCACTACACCATTATCAAACACAAAACTTGAAACGCCAATACCAATACCAACTAATTGTGCATTCATATCACTTGCTCTTGATTTACACCTATCAATTGCCTCAGCAAGCATTTGTTCAAATCTTCCTGCATCTTTAGTTTCAGTACGGAAAATCGTTTTTTCTATTACCTGCCCTAGTGTCAAATCAACCAAGCCAATTTTAGTTCGAGTACCTCCTACATCTATACCAATAGCGAGTTTATTCATGGCGTTTTAAGCTAAAAAACATTTTGCTATTTATACTTTTCATTAAGTATTGTTTTCAAATCATCTGTACGGCTTTCATAAATTATAGCAACTTTATCCAGACTTGTTTTTAGTTTTACTTTGGCTCTTTCATAATCTTGCCAAACTTCTCGCAGGCGGTCGGCAATTTGTTTACCTGTTGTATTATCTATTTCAAAAACCCAATCGTTGAAACCTAAATCGTAATACATTTGACCCTTGATGGTATCTTCGGGCTGACGCAAATAAAAGCATGGTGTTCCGTTGGCAGCAGCTATAATAGGTGAATGACATTCCAAACTTAAAACGCTATGTGCTTTTTCATAAATTGAGGCGGCTTCATCTGGAAGCCAATAACCCCTTTTTACGATAAATGGTTTTACATCTTCGGGTAATGGATTAATGAGCAATTCATCCATCAGTTCTACTGCATAAGTCATTTCAGGACATACAAGCACTTTGTTTCCTGTTTCCCTTACCCAAGCAATCATTGCTTCTCGAAGCTTTGCATGATCAACTTCTTTATATTTTTCGTTGATACTTTCTACTTCTTTTATTTTTTCAGTACTCCAACCGTTGTTGTTGGGGTTAAGTTTATGATAGGGTGTATATCGTAATCGTGGAACGGCACAGATAAACTTTTTAGCTTCTAATCCATTTGCTTTTAAGAAAGTAAAACCCTTTTTATCATCACGAATATTGATAAAGAAAGTAGCATCAGGAGCAAATTGTACGTGATTTCCAGTGATACCAACTTTTTTCAATTGTTCGATTGACTTAGTTTCTCTTGTATAAATGAATGATGCTTTCTGTAAAATACTTTGGTGATATTGGCTCAGGTTTTCAAGCGTTGTACCAAATACTCCAAAAGGTTTGGTCGTATTTTTCATCCAACTTGCCAAGTTATCTGCTCCTACTAAAAGTGGCCCCGAACCGTGAATCATTAAATCAGCTTTTTTGAAAGCCTCTATAATTTCAGGATTATCTACACCTTTATCTTTATTTACATCCCCATAGATAATTTTTACTTTCGGAAAGTTCTTGTTGAGCAACTCCTTCACCTGTTCACTATTGCTTCTTTTCCATAAAATAACTGTTGCCTTTGGAATAAAGGTTTCTAAAATATGTAGAAGTCCCGGTGTATGTCCAATGTCTCCAATATTTACATCTTGCCAGCCCGAAACCAATAATATGGTTGGATTAGCCTTTTTTATTACCGTCGAAATAAAAGAGGTAAAGAACAACCCTGTTGAAAATAGCCCCGCTTGCTCGATAAATTTTCTGCGTTTCATAAAAATTATCCTTAAAGCATATTAACAAATTATATGCTTATTTACATTTTGTACTATTGCACTTCATAAGCACCACAATCAACAGTTCCACCTTTTGGACGGCTTACTCCTTTAATATCTTTGGGTGCAAAAATGCTTTGAGTTCCCCCATCAATGGCTGGGCTTCCACTTTTCAAAGAAAAGTTTGCAATACTTGGATTGGTAGAAAGGTTGACAAACATTGGATCCATCACCTTATCGTTAGGTCCTTTTACAGCTACTTTACCTACAAAATATACATTGTAGTCGTAAGTAACATTGGTGTTTTTATTGTTCGAATTGCAGTTTCCGTTGGGCTTTGTATAAATAATGTTATTCATGATTTTTACATCATTACAGGTATTTGCATAAATATCAGCATACGTCTCCATAATTTGCGCATTGTTGTAGGCTGTGTTATTGATAATATCAATATGAGCCGCATCAAAAGCATGAATTCCAGAACCACCGTTATTATAGCTTATATTATTTTCAACCAGTGTTCGCCCTTTATAAGGTTTGTCTGTAGCAGTTGAGTTATAAGGACGTAGGTTTACGTCGATAATGATACCATTCCCATCGCTTAATCGTTGTTGACTAATCCAAGGAATAGTTGTTCGGTTGTTGTAACAAATATTGTTGCGTATAATGTTTTTATACCCTGTGTTAGCATCGCTGTCAAAAGGCGTTAGAATACTGATACCACTACCTCCATACATCATATACCATGCATTATTATACACAGTATTGCCTTCAAACGTTGTATAATCTGCTTGAATAGAGCTAAGTCCACCCCCCGGAAAATCATGAATTTTGCAGTTGCGTATAATAACATGATGAGGAAATTTAGTGTCAGTATTGGGTCCTCCTATGCTTATCCCATTCGTATTATAGATAGCATATAAATTATTATTAGTACCGCCCGCCAATTTATCATTATACGATGCTAAAGCATCAGCATAAGTAAGGTTTTGATTATTTCCTTGAAGCTCAATTCCTTCTAATACAATATAAGAACCGTTGATGGTAATGGCGTTCCAGATACTCCCAGAAAAGAAAAACTTAGGTTTATGATTAGCATAAGCTTTGTAAGTAATATATTTATCAGCCGTTCCTGATTTATTCAATTGGATAGTAGCAGCAGGAATATAATTACCATTCATGATAAAAATGGTATCGCCAGGAGAAGCTAAATTTTGTCCCGCTCCAATTGTTTTCAACGGAGCAGAAATAGATAAGCCACTGTTAGCATCTGACCCTAATTCGTCAGAAACATAATAGCCTTTAAAAGAAGCTACTACTGGCCCAGTAGGTTTTATAACTACATCAGCAACCTCTTTTTGATCACAGCCAAAAAGCGAAGTACTGAATAACAACATACTCCATAGCATTAGTTTAAATGTATATTTCATAGTTCAATTTTGATATTGTTTATCTTAATCTGACTATGAAACACTGGTGTATATGATTTTTCCCGTTTATTTTTTAACTATATTTCTAAATTAGTTTTACGATAACTTAATCAGGTTTTACCATTCTAATCTTTGTTTATCCTTTAGCAGAACGGCTTTTAGTTTATGATAGGATAACTGTTGAGGAGACGTTTTATCAATGATAGCAAGCACTGCTGCCGTTGCTGCTGATTGACCCAAAATCATAAAAACAGGTTCCATCCTGATTGAACCGTAAGCAATATGGCTACTTGATAAACAAACAGGCACTAATAGATTGTTGCATTCTTGTTCTTTTGGTAAGATAGAACCATAAGCAATAGCGTAAGGCTTGTCGGGATGTACGCCTATGTCTCCTTCGTTTTGTACAAAGCCATCTTTTGTTATATAGCGTTGGGCATTATGAGCATCCAAGGCATACGAGCCCATTCCGATTGGATTAGGCACTTGTGTTTTTCCTAAGGCATCCGCTTCTTTCATCACAAATTCCCCAATCATCCTTCTTGCCTCACGGATATAGAGCTGATGAGGCCAATTGCCATTATCTTTAAATTCATCTTTAGGTAAACCCCATTCTTGCATGTTTTGTCGTACATCAGTAGGTACACTTTCATCATTTTGCAAAAAATACATTAAGCCTTTTTGATATAATTCATGTTCCTTGATTATTTGTCTGCGTCGTTCATAAGTTGCTTCTGGATAATCATAATTTTTGCCGATGTAATCCGTACTAAAAGGTCCATGATTATTAGTATCCGTTTTGCGATTAGGAATCAGGTCAAATTTATCAAAGGTTTCACGCCAACCTGTAGCAAAAACTCTTGCCAATAATTCATATCGTGCAGGGTTATACCCCTCTGGTTTTGTAAAAGGGATTCTATTCTCTGGATTACTGCTCAAACACATTCTGAAACAATAAGCCTGAATCTTATTATCACCAGAACCATATACAGCTATTGGTTCAGAAGAAATTTCTGGTAAAAGTCCACTATTTGGGTTATTTGCGACTTTATAGGGACTAATCTTCGTTTTAAAATGATGACCGTGCTGAAAAACTTCTGGTTGAACACCATTCCATTTTTCACCGTAAACACTATTAGCTTCACGACCAATATGATACTTTACTCCTGCTAATGCCATTAGGTCGCCTTCGTAAGTAGCATCAATAAACATTTTTCCCTGATAAACTTTTCCGCTTAGGGTACGAAAAGAACGAATACCTCCAGAGCTTTTTATTATACTTGTTGGTGAACGATTTAACCATTCATTCCGATAAACAATCAGTTTGTTTTCTTTTACTAAATCTTCAAATATTTTCTCGGCAGCATGTGGCTCAAATATCCACATGGTTCGGTTAGCACCATCAATAGCGGGTGTTCCTTGCCCTTTATTGCCATATTCTTCTCTCTTTTGCCATTTCCAAGCATTATTATTTTGATAGTGTTGATACAAACGTTGGTAAAATTCACGTGCTAAACCAGCTATTACTTCCTTGTTACCTGTATCGGTAAATCCTAAACCTCCAGACGACAAACCTCCTAAATGTATATCAGGCGACACAACGATAACCGATTTGCCCATTTTCTTGACCTGTACCGCAGCAATTATTGCAGCAGAAGTACCTCCATAAATAATTACATCGGCTTGCCTAATTATGGGTGTTCTAGCAATGAACGTCTTCGGAATGGACATGAGAAGAACCAATGATACAACAAAAAATATGTTTTTTTTCATAGTTTGAATCTGCTTAATATTTATTTTAATATTGTTGGTTTAGCGTAAATAAAGAAGCTATGATTCATTAAAAGACTAAAAGATGGCAATGTGTATTGAAGTTTGTGTAAGTACATTCTTCAATAATTGTTAAGTGCTACTTCATCAAAGCCTTATAATAAAAATACGCTATCTCTGAAATATTCAAAAATAGCGTATTATATTTTATGCAATAATTACGATTAATGAAATCTTCTATTTCAAGTTAGCTTGAAATAGAAGAAGAACTATCTGCTCTTGGGGTAGTTTCTTCTTGAAAACTTAATTTAATTATACCTTTACTTCCCAGCCCTTTTCGTATTCTCTAGCCCAAAGTTTATTAGCATCTTTATCGTTCAAGATATGACCATTTGTAGGGTCACAATTGAGTGTTCTGCCTACTCGATAAGCAATATTTCCCAATTGTGGCAACAACGTAGATTTGTGTCCTTCTAAGATTGGAGCATTCAATTGCTCTTTCCCACGAATAGTGTCGCAGAAATTTTGAAGGTGTAAACCATCTAATAATTCTGTCGGACTGACTGCATTTTTAGGGTCAAAAGGAGTATCATCTTTTACTTCAGATACTAATTTATTAGCGGCATCAAATATTTTGTAGCTATTACTTCCTGGATAGACGATTGTGCCATTGTCTCCATAAAAAATTACGCCTCTTCCACTGCCTTCAGAATTGTATCCATTAGAGCTACGTCCTTCCCAAGTACAGGCGGTATTATTGCCAAAATTAAAAGTAATTGTCTGAGTATCTGGCGTTTCCCAATCATCTGTAAAATGGAATCTTCCACCACTAGAAATAACTTTAGTTGGATAGTCAACTCCTAAGCCCCAACGAATTACATCTAATTCATGTGTGCCATTATTAAGGGCCTCGCCTGTTCCCCAGTTCCAAAACCAATGCCAGTTATAATGTATTAAATTATCCTTGTATGCTCTACGTGGAGCAGGTCCTTGCCATAAATCATAGTTTAAATGGTCTGGTACTTTTGCCACTACGCCCTTCCCTATTGATTTACGACTATTTACATACCACCCACGTGCAAAATATACTCTCCCGATAGCACCTCCATGCAATTTAGCAATCATGTCTTTCACATTGCTAAATGTACGTCTTTGGCTACCCATCTGCACAAATTTTTTATACTTGTTCGTCGCCTCAACCAATAATTCTCCTTCTCTTGGATTATGGCTACATGGCTTTTCAACATAGATATTTTTTCCAGCCTGCAAACCCATGATGGCTGCTGGCGTGTGCCAGTGGTCTGGTGCAGCGATTGCCAAGCCGTCAAAGTCTTTTTTCTCAAGCATTTTACGAATATCTGTAAACCCTTGCGGTTTTTTACCAGAGATTTTCTCTATTTCAGCGATTGTTTTTGCTAAAACATTCGCATCTGTATCACAGATATATCCAACTTCAACATTTGGTAAGTTCGCAAACGTTTTAGCTAAGAAAAGCCCACGACTGTTTGTGCCCATCACACCTATTACTACTTTATCATTCGGCTTTCCATGATAAGCAAAAAGGCTTGAAGAAGTAAGTACCCCAGCCGTAGCCAAAGTTGATTGTTTTATAAAGTCTCGTCTGTTTGACATAATAGTGATATTTTAAAATTTGTTGGAAATATTATTTAATAAAAATAGGTGCAGAACGTCAAAAAAATGGGTTTCTATTTTATGAGATACCCGAACAATAAACTATGGGAAATTCATCAATTGTTTAATCGAAGGACTATTTTTTTATCTTTCAAATCATCAGAAATTTTAGATTTTTTAATCATGGATGTCAATCTTTGATGCCACGCTATATCATTCCACATCCCTTTAAACTGAGGTCCACAGAAATTACTCGTGGCAATTGCGACCCATTGCTGCGTTTCAGCAGCTTTACGTACACCTAATTCACATAGTTCTTTTATCCAATGCCAGTTTAACATTGGATAGTCTTTATAATTCACCAAAGCCCAGCTTTCGGTAGTGATAAGCGGTTGACCCGCAGCCTTGGCATCATCAGCAAGTTGTTTAATACTACTTACCAAAATATCATCCCAGTATGCTTTATCTTGGGTGTATATGGTTTCTGCCTTTGCAACTAGCTTTTTATAATCTCCAGTAGAAAAACCATCCCAGTCTATACCCAATTTGTTATTAAACTCTCCATTTTGCAAACTCGCCATCCAGAGATGTTGCTCAATAAAATCAAGATAAGGGATTGGATTATTCTTTAAAATACCTTTCTCATAATGGTCAAATGAAAAAGTAAAAGGCAACTGCGGATAATTTTTGCGCATAATAGATAGTGAAGTTTTCATCCACGCTACAGAGCTAGGAATACTCCAATCATGATTTTTTCGCTCGGCTTTAAAATAGGGTGTCCATATTTTTGCAGGCCATTCGTTGCACATATCCACATAAAGAATAGCATCTAGCAACTTTTCAGCGTCAATTATGTCCAATACTTTTAACCAGTTAGCAGCCATTTTCTCTGGCGAATCTATTTGCATCCGTGTATTATCCTCATCCTCTCGGTACCATGTAGATAAAGCGACTTTAATATTTCTTTTAGCGCATTTTGCAATAAATTCTATTAATGCGGGTCGTATTTTAACTTTTATCAGCCCCGGACTTCCCCAATCATTTTGATCCCAAACTGGCTTTAATGTCCATTCTTTATCAGGACTAGCCCCAAGAAGATGTGGGTAAGCATCTATCCTAACCGCATTGTATCCTCTTTCAACTAGTTCATCTAATATTTTGTCCCAATCTTCATATCCACCGCCTGCCCATCTTCTTTCGAGCCAACTAAAATCCCACATGGTAATTGCAAGAGGATGAGCAGCTTTAGAAGGAAGAATATCTATTGTAGCGTTAACACCCGAATAAGTTGCAAAAAAAGCAACAGAGGTTAATGAACCTAATTTGATAAATTCTTTTCTGTTCATTTTACACGTTTTCGGTAATATCCAAAATTTATGATCGTAAATACAGGTGATTTAACTAATAGCAATTAAACATCTTTAATCTGATAATTGCTTATTGTCTATTCAGTTTTAAGGTAAAATCTTGAGAGTGAACATCGCACATAAAATACCATAATGCACTATATTTTTGCTTGATTAATAATCCTATTTTATTTCAAAAGCACCTCTAGTGATACCTTTGCCAATTTTGCGAGCTTTGCCCGTAATATCTTTCGCTTGAATAAGTTCTGTAGTGCCTGATGTTACAGCAGGACTATTTTTAAGAATATTAAAATTTCCTTGGGTTGGGTTCAATTGTACATTAATAAATTTCGGGTTAGCTACAATATCATTCGGACCAGCAATAGCATTTTGTTCTATCGGATACAAATTATAATCCCAACGTATATTCGTATTTCTGTTATTTGACGTTACTTTACCTGCTGGTCTAGGAACAATAATATTATTAAGAATAACGACATCTTCTGAACGATTAGGAAATAATTCCTGATAGCCCACTGTTTGTCCATTCCAATAGGTCGTATTATTGATAATATCTACATGCTTTGTCCTGAAAGTATGAATCCCCGAACCTCCATTATAGGCACTTAAATTATTCGCAATCAGTGCTCTTCCTTTCCATTCGGGGCGTTTTGGTTTCTCTGGTGTTTTGTTCTCTGTTATCGTATTTTGAGTATTATTCGTTTTAATAACGGCATCAGCATTCGGATTTGTTGCTCCTTGTGCATCCGACTGATCGGTAACATCTAGCAATATTCCATTTCCATCACTCAGCTTTCCAATTTTTTCCCAAGGCACCATTGTTTTATTATTCCATACATAGTTTCGTTGAATAATGATATGATAACCCGGAGCATCATCATAAGCCCAGTTATTTAAAGTTGTAATGCCCGAACCTCCATATCGCATAAACCATGCATTATCAAATACTTTACAGTCTTCAATAGTAATATAGTCTGCTTCTATCGCAGTAATTCCACCTCCCGGACATTTACTAACCTCTGAATTACGAATGATAACATGGTGTGGTTTTTGGTCTGGGCTATTATTTCTACCATTTACAAAAATGCCGTTCGTATTGAAAGAGGGGTTAGGCGTTACTTTCTTAGCATCTTCCTGTGCATGTGCTAATACGATTGAATCATTACTTCCTTTTACCGTGATACCTTCAATAATATGATAAGACCCTGACACTTGAATTCCCGCCCAACCCATAGGACGGATTTCAGGTTTATGCCCTGTTCGGGCTTTCCAAGTAATCCAAGCATTGGGTTTCCCAGATTTTGTGATGGAGAGCACGGCACTTCCATTAGACTTATCAGCATTGGAATAAATACCATTTCCAATCAAAACAACATCGCCTGGTTGTACTAAATTTGCTACTTTTTGTAAAGAACGAAAAGCCTTTTCGGGCGACTTCCCATCATTGGAATCATTCCCATCCCCCGACACATGCCAAACTTGCGCATACATCGTTATACCTACAGAAAGCAGTAATACAATAGTTAATACTAATTTTTTCATCGGCTTACTTCAATACTTTTAATGTTATTTTTATAATTCTCTGATTTTAATGTTTCTAAAAAACTTTCCCAATAAAATAGATAAAATTGCGAGTTTATTAATTTAATAACTCTCGCAATTTTTCTTTATGATAGTGGTAGGGTTATTGCAGGAGGGTTTATTATGATTGCGTTATATTTACCAAAGAGGATTCTGAATCAATTCTTTAGAAATATTCAAGTCGCTTTGAGGAATAGGATACAAATACATTTTTGGAGTAAAAACCCTATCTTCAACCTTTACGGGCGTATATGAAAATGTATTGTCAGCATTACGTTTTACATTCACTCCCATTAATGGTTTACCAAAATACTCAGGTCCTTGTAACCATCTGCGAACATCCCAAAAACGGTGGTCTTCAAAAGCGAATTCCACTCTTTTTTCATTACGGATTTTCTCTCTCATGTCTACTTGTGATAAATTAGCAGGTACTGGAGGCATGGCTACTCCCGTTCTAGTCCGAACGATATCTACATATTTTTTAATGTCAGCATTCCCCGGACTCCATTCATTTAAGGCCTCGGCATAATTCAGGTAAATCTCTGGATAACGGAAAATAATCCAGCTATGTACCCCTGTATTACCATTCAGTAAGTTCAAACTTTCTATCTGATACTTACGCAAATAATACCCTGTTTTAGACGCATTAACAATGGGTTTGGCATCTAGCCCACCTGGCCATAATTGTACGTTTCTACTCGGCGTACCAAAAGCAGTATTGTTTGTCACTATCGAAAAGCCTAAACGTGGGTCACGGTTAGCATATGGATTCGCAGCCATAGCAGGATCGTTCCAGTTGAACTTAACGGCTGTTGTCGCATTTACTTTTACTTCATAAGCATCCACTAAGTCTTGAGAAGGCGTGTTGCCACTCTGCCCCAAGTTATAACCAATAGGGGAATTATTTTTTTCAAATTGATTCCCTGCCGCCGTACTTCTGGTAAAAATAATTTCCCCATTGTTAAATGTATTGAACAGAGACTTATAAGCACCTAAAGTAGGCAATGAACCTGCATCTATTACAGCTTTGGCAGCATCCGAAGCTGTTTTCCAACGAGCAGCACGGTCGCCAGCAGGGAGTGAAATTAATTCAGGGTTTGGATAACCGCCCGCCCATGATGGATTATTGAATAAATCGCTGGCTGCATATAATAACACCCTACTTTTTAATGCCAAGGCAGTTAATTTTGTTACTCTTCCCAAATCATTGGCTGCTACATAAGGTAAAGTAGAAGCATTTAAAGGTAATTTAGATGCCGCAGAATCACATTCCGACACAATAAACTGGATACATTCATTTAAACTATTACGCTTTATTTTAGAAAAGTCTGCATCCAAATCAAGGGCATTATTTAAAATAGGTACTCCTCCATAACGCTTTACCAATTCGAAATAAAAGTAAGCACGCAAGAATCTAGCTTCATAAGTCCAACGCTTAATGGCCGCAAGATTGGTGGTATAAACTGCCTGAGCAGATGCCGAGGGGTCTAGTTTCCAAGGATCAAGGTTTATTTTATCGGTTGATAATAAAAACTGATTTACTTTACGAATACCTCTATAATAATTACCCCATACTAAATCTGGATTATTAATAGCATTCCAGCTACCCGTATTAAAGCTTTGTATGGCATTCGTTTCGCTAGTAAATTCAGATTCATCCGTAGCCGAAGCCATCATTGCTGAACCTCCAATGTATAAAGTACCATCTGGAATATCAGCATAAATGGCATTTAATAGGGATTGGACATTACCAAAAGATTGTTCTATTTCATTTCGTCCGATAGTCGTTACAAATTCACGGTCAAGGTCTTGGCAAGCACTTAAGGCAAGTGCTACACAAACTATTAACGAGTATAAATATTTTTTCATTTTCAGCATTGTATTTTAAAGAATTACAATTGTATTTTAAAACCTAGTGTCAGTGTTCTGGTTACTGGATAACCCGTTAAAGATTCTGGATCGCCATATTGGATTTTATCCCATGAAAAAAGATTTGTACCATTCACAAAAAACCTAGTTTTACTTAACCCAACCTTATTTGATATTTTAGCAGGAAGTACATAGCCAATCTCGGCACTTCTCACTTTTATGAAACTGCCATCGCGTTGCCAGAAAGTAGAAAACTGATAGTTATTAAGGTTATCTTTTGAAGATAATCTCGGATAATCCGCCGTTTCTGCACTTTCAGGAGTCCATCGATTCAAAGCAATTGGGGCAACTTGTCCATTAGACTGAAATGCTTGAAAAGTATTACCACCTAGATACACAGTACTGCCCGTAGAGCCTTGAAAAATTATATCAACATCAAAATTTTTGTATTTCAATCCTGTATGCAAACCTGCAGTTAAATAAGGCAAGCCTGTATTACCAATAGGCAATCTATCATTTCCGTCAATAACGCCATCTGGTTTTCCTTCGGGACCACCTATATCTTGGTATTTAATATCACCAGCCTTGATAACCTCTGTTAATACTCCAGGAACGCTTTTAGGGTCTAACAATCTTTTAGCAATATCCTCTTGGGTATAAAACCCGATAGCTTTTAAGCCTATTGGCTGACCAATTGCTTGTCCTGTACTATATAATTGCGTGTTTAATTGTAGTGCTTCAGCATTGAATATCACTTTGCTTTTTGAATAAGAGAAGTTTGTTTCTACAAAAAACTGTAAATCTTTCTTGGCGCTATTATGATAGCGCAATGAAAAATCAAAACCTTTGTTGTTGGCTTTACCCTGATTTAGGTTTTGGGTACTTATTCCCAGAAACAGCGGAGTAGTACTGTTTGAAGCTACTAGAATATCATAACGGTCACGGTTAAAAACGTCAAACGAAAGATCTAAGTTTTTAAATATACTAGCATCGATTCCTATGTTCTGTGTTTTTTCTTTTTCCCAAGTAATGTTTGAATTAGCAATAACGTTTTCGGCATAACCTCCTACTGCAGTATTACCAGTTCCAAAGAAATATCCACCCCCACCAAACGTACCAGTATAAGCATATCTTGTCGATAAACCTTGTCCTGCAATAATATCATTGCCAGATAAACCATAAGATGCACGCAGTTTTAGGTAATTAATATTTGCATTAGTTTTTAAGAATTTCTCATTTGAAAGTACCCATCCGATAGAACCTGCTGGAAAAAACCCATATCTATTTCCTGGGGCAAAAATATCGGTACCCATGTATCCAAATGAAAACTCGGCTATATATCTATTATCAAATACGTAAGTAAAACGTCCAGCCGCACTATTGTGCTTATAAGCGTCTGTTGAGTTAGCCGTTGGGGTAGATATATCACCTGTTGGTCCAAAGAGTGTAATATTGTCAGCATTAAGCATTAACATACTAGCAATATCACTTTTGCCAAATGTTCTTTTATAATTCAAAAATGCTTGAACGACAATACTTCTATACTGATCCAACGTTTCTTCTGCTCCGCTCAAGGTTGTCAATTGACCAATCGCTGGGCTATACAAGGTATCGCCTGCTACGCCTTTTGATATTGAGTACCGAGGATATTGTTTCGTTTTTCTAGACCCCGATTCAAAGTAATTATTGATTGAAGCAGAGGCAGAAATACTCAAACCCTTCGTAATCATATCAAGTTCTTCCGTAAGTTTCAAAGAAGACAAAATAGTACGTGTATTATTTTTGTAAAGACCTGTACTTAGTAAATTAGCCACAGGGTTTGAATACAACGCATTTCCTCCAAATGTTCCATTCGGATTATATACAGGAAAAGCATTAGGTGGTAAAGAATTCAATAAGCTAAAAGTACCACCAGTAGTATAATTATTAGGATTACTGCTTTCTTCAATAGCTCCAGCTATTCTAAATTCAGCAGAGAGTCTATTCGATAATGTAATATCCAAATTAGTTCTGAAATTATATTTTGAATAAGAAGAATTTGAACTTTCTTCGTTCATATCTCCATATTTTTTGAATAATCCTTGGCTGTTAATAGCATTCAGCATTACAAAATACCTTACAAATTTATCTCCTCCATTAAATGTTAAATCATAGCTAGAAACTGCCGCAGTAGGTCTTAATACTTCATTATACCAATTTACATTCGGATGGAAATAAGGGTCGGAGCCATTCTGATAGGCTTCTAAATCAGCCGAAGTATATCTTGGCGCTAAACCGTCGTTTGTTAATGCTTCATTGTACAAAGCTGCATAGTTATATGAACTCAAAAATTTTGGGATATACTGAGCCTGATTAAAGCCCTGTTTCATGGTAAATGATATTTTCAATGGGCCTTCTTTACCTGTTTTGGTAGTCACTAAAATAACACCATTGGCTCCACGAGCTCCATAAATTGCCGTAGCTGAGGCATCTTTTAATACTGAAATAGATGCGATTTCTTCGGGTAATAATTGCATAAAAGCATTTGCAGTTCCTGTGCCATTGCTGACATAGCCATCAATTACATAAAGTGGTGAGTTATTAGCCCCTCCAAGAGTATTTATACCTCTGACATATATATTGGGCGATGCTGCTCCTGGTTCAGCTCCACCTTGGGTAACTGTTACACCAGCCAATCTGCCATAAATCGTATTTCCTAAGTTAAGTGAGAAGTTTTTTTCTAAGTCTTCACCATTTACTGTTGAAATAGCACTCGTGATATGATTGGCTGATTGTTTCCCATAACCAATATTTTTTATATTTTGTTGGTTAAACACTTTTACGGTATCGGTTGGCAATGCCAGCCCATACTTCCCTTGTTGTGCGAGTAAAAGATTATTTACAAGCAAGCTGAAGAGCAATATGTAATAAAGCTTTTTTGTATTTTGTATTTTCATGATGTTTTGTCAACTGGTTAAATTGTTAATCGAACAAACATTTAACAATTATTCATTGATGATAAAAGATTAATAACCACGATTATTCTTCTACCATCCAGGGTTTTGTATCAGGTTTCCTTTTAACACTTCCGTTTGTGGAAATGGATGCAAATACATCGCTTTCTTAAAGCTTCTTGTTTCAAAAGTATATGGCACCCAGCTATATTTGAAATTCGGAGATGTACCCGTTCTATTGATTTGTAAGCCTTCAAACTTCCCGTTCATTACCCCTTCGTCTTCAGCAATTAACCAGCGTTTTACATCCCAAAAACGATGGTCGTCATTAAGCATCTCAATCGCTATTTCATTTCTTACTCTTAGTCTGAATTGTTCTTGGCTAAGTCCTGTTGGTAAATTGGGCATCCCTGAGCGATTTCTGATAGCGTTTATGGCATCATAAGCTGCCTGAACAGGACCAGAGGCTTCGTTCAGTGCTTCTGCATAATTTAAGTACAACTCATTTACCCTGAAAATCACATCGTTCATGACAAAGTTGGCACTTGTCGCATTTCTTGGTATATATTTACGCAACCATACTCCTCCTTTGCAGTTAACGTAATCTTTTCCACCATTATAAATTAAAGAGATTGGGTCTCTTGCGGTATAATATGAATTAGTATAAGCTACAGACTGCTTGAAGCGTGGGTCTAACTCACCATATTTAGCGATTAAGTCTGTTCCTCCTGTAGCATCCCATGTTTGTGGAGTACCATCAATTTTTTCATATTTCTTTATAAAATTCAACGGCATTGTGATACCACTCCAAAATGAACCGTAACAAGATGCATTCCAAAACGTCAAAGGTGGGTTTCCGATATTTGTAATACCGCCAGCCTGTGTACCCCCTCCCTGATATGTCATTATCAGTTCCTTGTTATTAGTAGTCTCCCACGATACGCGATAATTTCCTAAAGGACCTACTGTACCATTATCTAATTCCTTAGGATTTCTATTAGCAATTTCATCAATCAATCCATAACCATTTTCTAATGCAAAATCTAAAGCAACTTTGGCGGCATCAGCCGCTAATTTCCAACGGTTTGCATCATAATTTCCATAACAAATCAGCTTGTTATCACTAGCGTTAACCATGGGAAGGACGGGTGTCGCAGTATTATATTGTGGACTAGCAGCATATAATAATACTTCCGACTTTAAAGCCAAGGCCGCTACAGATGTTGCTCTTCCTACCTGTGAGGCAGAATAAGATACAGGTAAATCTGGGATGGCTTCTTGCAAATCTTTTAAGATAAATTTGATACAGTCGTCAAAAGAGCTTCTTGGAATATCTACTTTAACGCCTGCTTCAAAAACCTTATCAACAATAGGAACACCGCCATATCGCTTCACCATTTCCATGTAGTTTAAGGCTCTTAAAAACTTAACTTCAGCTAGTACTTGCTTTTTGTAAGTTTCGTCGGCATCTGGCACTTCCTTACCTCTTTTCAATACAAGGTTAATTTGTCGTAAGGCTATCCAACGAATATAATACCTGAAGTCCTCAAGGTTGACGATATTGCTTGGTAAAACAACCCCTTCGTTCCATCTATTAGAGTGGACAAAAGAGGCCTCAGAAGCATCTCCTTCATCACTTATGCTTGAGCTAGGATGGATACAATCTGTATTGTTTACTTGTGAGAAAGGTAAATCTCCTTGAGTTCGGTAGCGAAAGTTTGAGTGCATACTGTACTTATAAACAGTTGCCATAAAAATTTCTAAACTTGCTTTATTAATAAAGGCATTATCTTCTGTTAAATCAACACCGGGTGCTTTGTCTAAAAAGGATTTATCACACGATGAAGAAATTAAACAAAAAACTAACGTAGCTAAGTAATATATTTTTTTCATGTTAGGGTTCCTTAAAAATTAATGTTAAGACCTGCGTTCATTGTTCGAACAAGAGGATAAGGTTCTGTATTGGTATCTCCCGTAGATGTATTTTCAGGGTCAATACCTGGCAATGTTTTTTTCCAAGTAAATAGGTTATTAGCATTTACGTAAATACGACAAGAGCTGATGCCTAATTTTTTGAGAATGCCTTCACTAAATCTATAGCCTATTTCTGCATTTTTAAGACGAACATAGCTTGCATCTGCTAACCAAAATGACGACCCTACCTCATTTGGATTACTACTTACTGAGAAACGAGGGAAATTAATGGGTAAACCAGCGTCATATCTCTGTTGCGTCCAGCTTTCGTTCATGTAACTTGCAGAGCCTTCTGGAGGAGCTTGCCCATATCCTGTTCCTCTTTGAAAACGAGTATAATAATGTGATACATTCCCTACGCCTTGAAACAATATTGAAATATCAAAACCTTTGTAATTAAGACCTAATGAAGCTCCAAATGTTTTTTCTGGTAAGTTAGAATAACCCATTGGCACTGCATCAAAATCGTCAATGATACCGTCTCCGTTAATATCTATGTACCTAATATCCCCTGGCTGTATTTTGTTTTTTGAATAAGAATATACAGGTCGCTTAGGGTCGTTTACTTCTTCCCAAGTATTATATAATCCATCGGCAATCAATCCGAAATTTTGTCCTAATCGTTGCCCAGTTCTATTTTGATAAGCATATTTATTCGGAACTTCATCTCTGAAAATCACTTTGTTACGTGCAAAGCTGTAGTTAGCTGAAATTCGATACCCTACTTCTCCTACTTTGTTTGTATAAGTAATATCTGCTTCAAAACCTTTGTTCTCCATTTTCCCAAGGTTGGTAGCTGGCTGAGATAATCCTACGATAGCAGAAATGGTTTGTGGAGTAGCCAGAATGTCACTGCGTTTCTCATTAAAAACATCTGCTGTAAATTTTATTTTATCTCTCAACATCGACATTTCTAACCCAATATTCTGTTTGATAGCTCTTTCCCAAGTGACATCTGGGTTACCAGTAGCTCCTTCACGAATACCTGTAAAACCAGCAAAAGTACTACCAACATTACCAAAATAATATATGCTGCCGACTGACGAGTAACTAGTTGGTCTGTAAAGGAAACGAGTTCCCCCAATGTTATCATTACCAACTACGCCGTACGAACCTCTTACTTTTAGTAAAGAAACAAATCCATTTTTTGGAAAAAATGCTTCATTTGATGCTACCCAACCCAAAGAATATGCAGGGAAAAATCCGAATCTTTTGCCTGGTGCAAAATTCTCTGTTCCATTATAGCCAACATTCACTTCTGCTAAATAACGTCCATCATAATCATACGTAGCCCTTCCTACAAAACTCTGATACCCTTTTGGTACTAAAAAAGCTAACGATGGGTCATAAGTCTTTTGTTGGTTATATAGCAATAATCCTGTTACATTATGTTTGTTGGCAAAGCTTCTTTTATAATCAATCCCAAACTCCCCTGTAATTCTTCTGTTGTAAGTCCCCGTTTGACTGAATCCAAATTGCGCCTCTGTGGTAGATGGAACGTAATTAATCGTACCGTCTGGAAGTCTTACCGCTAAATACGTAATCAATGTTTTAGTATTTACAATTTGCTGGTCATTATACGTTTGAAGCGCAATATTTGCGTGCGTAGACAACCCTTCTGTTAGAAAACCTAAATCAAAATCAAGGCGTAACGAACCATTCAAATAATTACGGTAAGAACGCTTGAGACCTCCTGCTAAATTTGGATATAATAATGAGATATAAGGGTTGTTTTGTGAGCCTGTAAAGATATTTACTACTTTGCCATCTACGATTCCTGGGGTAGATAACGGACTCGCCCTGAACACATCCCCTATTACTCTTTCAGTATTAGAGCCATTATTACCACTTCTTATCTCTGTCTGAGAAGACAAATCTAAGGCCATTTTCAAGCGACTAGTTAATTCAAAATTAAAGTTTGAACGTATATTATATCGATTGAAGACTGATTGTGGCGAGAATGCATTGGTAATATCTTTGGTGTCTTTAAACTGCCCTTCCTGACTGAAATATCCTGCTGACACAAAGTATCTTACCTTATTTTGCCCACCACTAATACTTACATTGTGCTGTGATTGTTTAGAAACCTTTTTAAACATTACATCAGCCCAATTCACGTTAGGGTGAAAAATAGGGTCTTGTCCATTTTTATATAATTCAATGTCCTGATCACTATATTTTGGTACATAAACAGAACCCGTCACATAGGCATCCGCTTGGAGCGCATCATTGAAATGTGTAGCATAATCTGCACTATTCATCTGCTCACGCATACCTGTAAACGTATTGAAACCTTGGTTAAAAGTATAGCTAATTTTGGGCGGTCCTGCCTTTCCTCTTTTCGTAGTAATAATCAATACACCGTTAGCCCCTCTGATACCATAAACCGCTGTTGAAGAAGCATCTTTTAAAATAGTAACAGATTCAATTTCATTTGGGTCTATGTTATTATAGTTGTCTACCTGAATACCATCTACCAATGCTAGAGGGTCTGTGTTCCCCGAAAAAGTTCCTACACCTCTAATCCTGATTTTTGATCCATCGTTACCAGGCTCACCGCCTGACTGCGTAGCAAAAAGCCCAGGCATTCGCCCAACTAATGAATTACTGATGTTCGCTACTGGTGATTGTACTAGTTCTTTTGTTCCTATTGTCGAAATAGCACCTGTTGCGTTTATTTTCTTCTGCGTACCAAAACCTACTACTACTACTTCATCCAAGGCTTTGTTATCTTGCTTTAACAAAATATTGATTTGCACCCTATTTGCTACGGGAATCTCCTGACTTAAATAGCCCACATAGCTAAACAACAATACTGAATTTTTGTCTGGGACAACAATCGAAAAATTACCATTAGGGTCTGTAATTACGCCTGACTGCCTTCCTTTTACCAGAATATTTACTCCCGGTAATGCTTCGCCTGTTTCAGCATCCGTTACTTTACCTTTTATCGTAAAGTCCATTGAAATAACATTTGATAAGCTTGTAGTAATCGGATGTAGGTCTTTTTCTTCTAAGAAACTGACAGCAGCTTTTAATTCAGTAGCTGATTTTTGATAATCATTCTGAGAAGAATTAGTTTTCAAGGGCTTGATAGGCAAGATAGTGTAGCCCCCTCCTTTTAATTTTTTGAATTTAAGATTTAACGGTGGGAGTATACGCTTTAAGATACTTTCTACCCTATCGTTTTCATTAATCGGGATAAGTACTAGCTTGCCTGCTACCAATTCTTGTTGATATACAAAGCTAACTTTGTGAATCAACTCCAATTTATGAAGTAGGGAAATGACACTGTTCGCATTTTCTTGCGAAGTTTTTGGCTGTAAGCTTTCATTATTACTGGAAGCATATATCAGCTGAGAATAAGACTGTTGGGCTCCACAAAATGCAAACAGCGTTATGGTAAAATAAAAGAGAAAAAGTTTTTTCATAGTCAAAACAAGAATTAAGATATCAACGACTCATCTAACTGTTAAACAACCTATTCAAGCTTTTTCCCGTTTTTCTATAATTTTTTTTTGATTTTTTTATCTTTTCTAAATGTTATCTAAAAAAATACCCTTTTTCTGTCTTTTCATATTCAGCATCAAGGATGGTTGCAAAGTTTTGAATAAATTCTTCTGATGACTTTATACTCAATTTCCCGCTCAATTTTTTATTTAAAATAATGGGGTTTTCAAATTGAATACTTATGCCATAATTATCTTCCAATATCTCCAATACTTCAGAAACTGATTTATCATTTAACACAATGATCGATTGTTTCCAATATTCATACTGCTCTGGTTGAACAATTTTTAGTTCTATTGCCTTTCTTCTATCTACTATCGTTGCCATATCACCCGGCTTCATTACTACCGCTCGAATACTATCGACAGACAATTTTACTTTTCCTTCATGCAAAATAACTTTTGTCTTTTTACGACGCGTATTTACATTAAACTCTGTTCCTAATACTTCTATTTCAGCTTCCGTAGTATGTACAATAAACTTTGCTCCTTTCAGTTTGGCAATATCAAAATATGCCTCTCCATCCAACCACACTTCCCTGACTTGCAGTTCATCAAGATTTTCAGCAACTCTCAGCGACGAATGCGCATTGAGGGTAACTACTGAACCATCCTCCAAAGATATTTTCTTGATTTGTCCAAAGGCTGTTTCATACATGGTTGGTTGATTATTTCTCCAATATATTCCAACAGATGTTATTACAAAAATTGCAGCGGCGGCTGACCAATAGCGAGGATTCTTCCACCAATTTATTTTAACGACAGGCTTTTCAATATCACCCCAAATACGGTTTCTCAACCTTGTAAGGTCTTCTTGTTCTACTTCAACTTCTTGAAAATGAAGTGTTTTTATGTATTCTCTAGCAATCTGTATGTCTTTGGATTTACTTGGATTGGCGATTAAGAAAGTATTCCAAAACTGATTCAATTCGTCTGTAGGTGAAATTACCCAGCGAATAAAATCAGCATCTTCACAAAATTCTTGTACATCGAAAACAGAATAGTTCATTTCAATTATTGTTGTTTATTGTTAAACAGTGTATGTGTATATTTTTCCCGTTTTTATGCTCAAAATCAAGCAAATACTATAAAAATACTTGAGATAATAAACAGGAATAATAATAACCCTTCTCTCTTAAAACTTTCTTGTAGATATTTTCTTAATGTAGCCAAAGCTACATTAACACTATTATAAACACTTTTCATAGTTATATCCATCACTTCTGAAGCTTGCTGATAGGTCAGTCCTTTCATATAGACTAAATACAAAATTTCCTTCTGCCGTTTTGGAAGTTTATTTAATTCTGCAATTACAATTTCCCGCTGTCTTTCAACTACTTGTTCCTCAATCAATTGACTTTCATAAGGCTGAATCAAAAACTCAGCTCTATCAAATACATATTCCTCAGAATCTAATTTATTAAGTTTAGAGATGGTATCTGTCAGACGCCTTCTCAAAGCCCTATACAAATAGAACTGAATATTATCAGTTGGTCCTAGCCGACTTCTGTGGCTATGCAAATGCAGGAAAAGTTCGTGTAGGCAATCTTCAACGACTTGTTTATTCCTTACCAAATTGTAACCATATCGATACAAGTCAGCAGCAAACAGTTCGTAAAGACGAGAGAATGCTTCATCGCTCCCACCACGAAAACTATCCCACAAAGTAGCATGCTCAAGAGGCTTCAATTTATCTTTGCTCATTAAATTAACTGGAAAATATTACGAATTTAATTTAAAAAGAAACTAATCCAATATTTTTACTGAAATTCTGAAAATTAGGTTAAATCATTTATACTTATTTTCTACGCTAAGTAACCGTTATTTCGACTTGAAATACAACTATTGTTTGTCAATTTCATAAAATACCGAACTCATTATAAAATATTTTAGATGCCTATAAATTACTATTAAGTTGTTTTTATGCCTACTATTTTTCATTTTTATGGCAAATTTACGGATACTAAAATTTATAAAATGCATATAAAGAGAGAAATAGACAATGTTTTGCTTGATTGGAAGAATCAAAAAAATAGAAAACCCCTGATGCTTCGCGGAGCAAGACAAGTGGGTAAGTCTACGGCCGTTCAGGAATTATCAAAACATTTTGAATATTACATTGAAATAAATTTTGAAGCTCAGATAGATATACAAACTTTTTTTAGTGGAAACCTTGACCCTAAAACCATTTGTGAAAATTTATCTCTATACTTCAATACGCCAATCATTCCTGATAAAACATTACTGTTCTTTGATGAAATCCAAGGGTGTGTTCCTGCGCTATCATCATTGCGGTTTTTTTATGAGAAAATGCCTGAGCTCCATTTAATCTCTGCAGGTTCTTTGTTAGAATTTGCCTTAGAAGAATTGCCCTCCTTTGGAGTGGGTCGGGTGCGTTCTATTTTTGTGTATCCCCTTTCTTTTGATGAATTTTTAGGGAGCTTAGGAGAGCAAAAACTCATTGATTTGAAAAAACAAGCAAGCCCAACGAAGCCATTATCCTTACCTTTTCATCAAAAGTTAACAGAATATTTCAAAAAATTTCTTATTGTGGGAGGGATGCCAGAAGCCGTTGCATTATATGCTAATGGGAGTAGTTTATTAGAAGTACAGGCCGTTTTAGATGATTTAATTATTTCCATTAAAGCTGATTTTGCAAAATACAAGAAAAGAGTACCGCCCACGAGAATCTCAGAAGTCTTTGATGCTGTCATTCAACAAACAGGAGGGAAATTTATCTATACAAAAGCGGCTACTCAAACAAGTTTGGTGCAAATTAAAGAAGCTGTTCAATTATTAATGATGGCGGGTTTGGTGATACCTGTCACACATAGTTCTGCAAATGGTATTCCATTAGGGGCAGAAATCGATGAAAAAAAACGAAAGCTTATTTTTTTAGATACAGGGCTTTATCAAAGAATTTTAGGACTAGATGCAGGGAAATTACTAGCACAAAACGATTTTGATGCGATTAATAAGGGAGCCATTGCTGAAATGTTTGTGGGTTTGGAATATTTAAAATATGGCAATCCTTTCCGACATGAAAACCTTTATTACTGGCACCGAGAAAGTGCTAATAGCAATGCAGAAATAGATTACGTGATTCAACAAGGAGAGCAGATAATACCGTTGGAGATAAAAGCCTCTAAAAAAGGAGCGATGCAAAGTATGTTTATGTTTCTAAAAGAAAAAAAACGAGATTTAGGTATTCGTCTTTCTTTGGAAAATTTTGCTACATACCCGCCAATCGAGGTATATCCAATCTATGCTATTTCTACGATTAGAGTAGATTAAAATCAAAAAAGCAGTAAACTATATCCGTTTACTGCTTTAAAAACTAACTGTTATTTTTCGTAATTATTATTTGAATAGAAGGTTTTTTACATTTAATGCTTTACTATTGCCAGTTGGGAATTTCACAAACACATCGTGCTGTCCTGAAATGCCTTTTATTTTCTGGCTAATGTTTTTCCAGCTGTTGGCACCCGTTGGAGAAAAAGGAATAGTTGCTATCAATTTCCCCGTTTTTAAATCATCCAACCAAATTTCTATTTTACCTGTCACACTTGCAGAAATTTGTACTTGTACTTCTTTGGTTTTTTTGTCGCCCAATTCTACCCCAGACAGCATAAACCATCCACCTAAATCTGAATTATTCGTAACGACGTCTTCTGTACCAACCTTTACTTTTTCAACGCCATAGTAATTACTATAACCTACCGCAGGCAGTTCAGTAAAGCCATCTTTACACACGAAGAAATCAAAATCAGCAGGTTTTTTTTCAGTAAATAGCCCTACGCTCGTCCCTACCCATGAATTATAATTTGGTTGGGTTCTATCAAGGTTTTTCAAATTGATACTCTCCCCTACCTGTTTCCAGTTTTTGCCATCTCCACTACAATACGCTACCAAGTTGTGTAGATTTCTTACAACTTTTAGCCATACGATATTCCCAAAGGTATTTGAAACAGACTGAGTGTGTTTTTCAAAACTAAAAAAGATTTTTTTGCCCTTTTCAAAACCACTATACAAGCGTACAGTCACTTTTTGATTACCACTACTCAGATAAAGTCCTGCTTTGGTTAGGGAATCGGTCGCGTTAAAATCCACTTTTGTAACGGCTGAATAATAGTGGTCTGTTTCTTTTTGAACAACACTAGTTCTGGTACTATCTGAAACAAGATGTAGCCAGCCTTTTCTGCTTGAAAGTGAATATCTATCTGCATATTTTTTGCTCAAAAAATGCCAGTCTAACGCAAGGGTTTCTTTATCAAAATAATCAGTCGCAACACTTCTCCAATGAATATCACCTTTAGGAAGATTGGGGCTTTCGATAGGAGAAGTAGTGGGAGCCATTCCCCAAGGACGGTCGCCTTCCCAAATAACAGGATAAAGTGATGTTTGACGACCCGTACCTGACCAATCATCACCATCATACTTTTCATAACTTTGTCCAATTGTCCACCAGCTTCCATCCGCCAATTGAACAGGAGCAGAAATATGATTAGGACGACGGAAACCTACTTTTGGGTCGGTGATAGGTTTAAAAAACTCTCCTAATCGTTCCCATTTTGTTGAATCGCCTGTCAAAGCAGTACCTCTCATTACATATTGTCCACCTGATACATCACCTGCAGGGAAGTAATAATAATAACCATTTCGCTTGCACATAACAGGTCCTTCTGCCCAACTATATTGTAATTTTGCATTTACCCAGTCCATATCAATCACTGATGATGTCAGTTGACCATCCTTGCCTAACTCTTGCAAACGGTTTGTTTTTTGTCCGTTCTTGATAACCATATAAGGTTTGCCATCATCATCTACAAAAATGGCATTGTCATATCCCAATGGACCTGTTTTCGGATTTGATTTTACCTGTACTGGTGTAGACCAAGGTCCTGCTGGTGAGTCTGCCTTACTAAACCATTGTCCGTTAGAAGAGAAATATATCCAATACGAGCCATAGAAATACGTGATAGCACCCTGCCAAATTCCTGCCGATGGATTATCTGATACAAAGCTACCTATAGTTGGCGGTACAACACGGCTAATAACTTTCCAATGTACCATATCTTTTGAATGATAGATTGGTAAATAAGGGGTAAAATGAAAGCTTGAGCCACAGTGATAAAAATCATCTCCTACTTTTAACATCGTTGGGTCTGGATGGTCGCCTGGCAAAACAGGATTTACGTATGTTTTTACTTCATTGAAAAAATCTTGTGCAATTACAGATACTGAGCTAGTAAAGCATAATAAGCCTATTAATATAATGTATTGATTTATTTTATATTTCATATAAAGTTTTCTTTAGTGAATAATCAAGAGGATATTAGTTAAAATCGGTTCAGAAGTTATTTAATCGTTAATGTACCTGTATCAGGAAGATAGCCAATGGTAGGGTCAACTCTAAACCAGTCAATATCTCAATGACTGAGTAGCATGGTTAACCATCACTAATAGGTATCTCCTTTCATTTTTTGGGCAAAGCTTTTACTTACAAATACTATACAAAGAATAGCTAAGAAAAAGAAAATTATTTTTCTCATTTCCTAGTTTAGGACAACACTGGTAAACCTTATTGATAACTCGTTTATCTATCTTATTTACCCTTTGTACTTATCACTGAGTAAAAAGCAGGCTTAGGTTGATAGTTACGGTCGAACAATAATGGATAGTTTGTTCTACCACGCACGGGCCATCCATTCAACCAACTTTGTCCATCATGTACTCCCCAAAAAGTTACTCTTGAAATCTTGTCTTTATGTTTCAAAAACAGGTTGAAAAGAGCTTCATAATCCATCGCTAATTGATTTTGAAGGCTATCGGGCAATCCATTTGCATAAGGATTTAATGATGGAGAATTTTGCATGCGTTGATTCACATCCGCTCCTTGAAAATCACGTTTCAGTACCTCAATATCTAGTTCTGTAAAAGCTACTTTAACACCCAATGCAGCATATTGCAAAATACTTTCTTCAATCTGTTTCAGCGGTATTTTACCCAAATGCCAATGTCCTTGTATGCCTACTCCATCAATTTTTACGCCTGCCGCTTGGATTTTTTTAATCAATGCAATACATCCCGCTCTTTTGGCAGGTTGTTCGTTATTATAATCGTTGTAATAAAGTTCCGACTTTGGTGAGGCAAGCTGTGCTAGCCTAAAAGCTTCTGTAACAAAGTTTTCTCCAAGCTTATTCAAAAAAATAGACCTGCGCATAGTTCCATCTTCATTGAGTGCTTCATTGACAACATCCCATGTTTTTACTTTCCCGTCATATCTTTTAGCAACTGTTGTAATATGATTCTCAAAGAAAGTTTTCACAGAATCAGCATCTTTTATCTGACGAACAAAATTTGGTAGTTGGCTATGCCAAATTAACGCATGAGCATTGACTTCAAGATTTAAGTTCTTGCAGTAGGCAATTAACTTATCGGCTGGCTCAAAGTTGTATACATCCCATTTTGGATGTATAATCTGAGCCTTCATAATGTTTTCGGGCGTTGCTGTATTAAATTGCTGAGCAATTAAGCTTGTAGCCTGTGGGTCTTTATCGTCTATTTGATAAATACTTAAGGCGGTGCCAATCACAAAATCTTTTTTAAACACCTTTTTCAGGGAAGGAATTTCTTTAACAGATTTCGTATGTTTTATCGGAGGTTTTGCCGATACTTCTACCATGCCACACAGTAAAAGTGCTAATAATGTTTTGCTATTTATCATTGGATAATGTCTATTTATATAATTTATTGAACTATCTAGTAATCAAACAAATAATACGTTTTTTTGCTATTTATAAGCAGTAATCGTTTGTATAGTTCCATCTGGATTATAGTGCAATTCTGTCACTTTTACATTGCGTAAATGTGTTTTTCCAGAAAGCTGAATATCATGATAAAACAAGTACCATTTTCCTTTGAACTCAACAATTGAGTGGTGGCTTGTCCAACCGTCAACAGGATTTAATATTACGCCTTTGTAGGTAAAAGGACCATAAGGAGTATCGCCAACGGCATAGCAAAGATTATGAGTATCACCTGTTGAGTACGAGAAGTAATATTTGCCTTTGTATTTGTGCATCCATGAAGCTTCAAAGAAGCGTTTGTCATTATTATCTTCTAAAAACAGTTTCCCATTTTCATCCAAAATTTTTATTTCTGTTACTTCACCAGCAAATTGCTTCATATCAGCCGTCAACTTTGCCATTCTTGGCAAACGAGCAACTTCGCCTTTCTTTGGATTATCTGTTACTCCTAAGTAGGTATTTTTGTCATAACGTTGTAACTGACCGCCCCAAATGCCCCCAAAATACATATAAAAGCTACCGTCAGTATCTTTAAAAACACAAGGGTCTATGCTA
Organism: Arcicella sp. GW822-FHT02H01; assembly: GCF_058802005.1. Classification (NCBI taxonomy): domain Bacteria; kingdom Pseudomonadati; phylum Bacteroidota; class Cytophagia; order Cytophagales; family Flectobacillaceae; genus Arcicella; species Arcicella sp. GW822-FHT02H01. The sequence continues at coordinate 107,401 of NZ_JBXANT010000003.1, forward strand.
TAACTACCTTTGATGGGTTCTTTTTCTGCTTTAAATGGTCCAACTGGACTTTTACTAGTTGCTACGCCCATTCGGAATACGTCTTTTTTATCTTTCACGGGAAAGTACAAATAATACGTACCGTTTTTGAAGGCTGCATCAGGTGCCCAAAGCTGGCGACCAGCCCAAGGAATATCTTTAATAGAAAGCCCTACCCCATTATCTTTCACTTTCCCTCCAATTTTATCCATCGATAAAATGTGAAAGTCTTTCATATCAAAATGCCCTCCTTCATCGTCTTGAGGTACACCAGATTCAATGTCATGCGAAGGATAAACATAGATTTTTCCATTGAAAACATGTGCAGAAGGGTCTGCTGTATAGATTTCCTTTATTAAGGGTTGGGAAATTGGTTGCTTTTTTGAATCTTGCGCTATTACCGATAATGTGATCATTGTCATTGAAACAATCATCAAAAAAATAGACTTGTTTTTCATTGCTTAAAATTAGTTTTGGTCATTTCTGCGACCTACTTGTTTAATATTTACTACAAAAATCATTTGTACTATATTTGATTATCACCCTAAACCAAAACTCAGTATCATCCTTTAAAATGAAGGTTAATAGTTTTTCATGATGCCTAAATCATAGGGAATTATTCCATAGTCTGCATAATTGCCATTTACTACGCCCTGAAATATTACTTGACAATGATTGATATCTTCTATTTCACACATTTCATCTACACCTGAACGCAAAATTTCGCCATGCGATACTTGGTCTGTCCAATGCTCATTCGTTTCAATTAAATTAGCGTAATCAGCCCATTTTTCATTGAGCTTTGTCCAAGTGCCATCAAGACTTGATGCTTGCCATATTTCAAAATAGCGTCTTATATCTTCTACCATCATATAGTATTTGCCATCTGCCTTATTTTTATATACATGGGGTGCTTCAAAAGTATCTGTAGCAACTACCACAGGATTAGACCATTTATAAGGGAAATCTGTAATCAGCGTACTTCGTTTTTTAATGGTAAAAGAGCCATCCTGAGCTGAATAAAAACAATGTATTTTCGTGCCATCTGAGATACACCAGAAATCAATTCCATCGGTAAAACCCATGGCTTTACCCGCTGACCAACCTTGAGGACTATTGATATCTGTATTGGTTGAAAAAGTTGCTCCTAAACCACTTTGGTAGATTAAATACCAAGTTTTTTTTGATTTAAGTTGAAAAACCTGTGGCGCACAAAAATAAGATCCTCCATTTAAGGAAGTCATATAATTTCTATCGGCTTTTTTCAAGTCTGTTAGTTCTTTGCCAGCAATATAACCCATGCGCCATTTAGTAGCGTCTCTTCCTGTATAGAACACATGCCATTTTCCGTCAACATTTACAATGGTTGGATCTTTTACCGAGACGTCGTCAAAAGTTCCAGTAATGCCTTCCAAGAAAATCCTATCTCCAGTTCTCCAAATAGGATTTGATTTCATCGTATAAGGAGGGTTTATTATCGTAGGGGCTACTTCTGTCTTTTTACAACACACAAGCGTTGAAAAAACGAATAACCATAGAACTGTTTTAAGACTGTATTTATTCACTACGCTTATCATTTAAGATTGGATATTTAATTGTTTTGGATATTTAAGTTGATAACCGAAGTCAATAGATTGTCTCCAAATTTTAGACATCGCAAAGTAAAATAATAAGTAAAAAAACATGTAGCACAAATTAATATATCTGTATTCCAAATGTTCAAAGGAAAATATAAAATGATAAAATCAAGTCTTTTTTGTAATAAAATAAGTTTTTAAAAATGATAAATGAAGAATTAATCATAAATAAGCCATAAAGTAATGAGCTTTATGGCTTGGGTAATTGTCTGTATTATCTAATTATTTAATAAGCTTTTTAATTACTAAAATGCATATTTTTGAGATTGAATATTGTGTGTTAGTGATAATATTTTTCGACTGTATGCTGATAAAAATTCGTCACCCTATAAAATTATTTCTAGTTCATATCATTTGAAAAATCTGAAAATTTCAAATGATATAAACTAGAAATGCCGAGACCTTACTATTAGTTTTTTGTGATTGATTTTTATATTTATCCTATATTAAATACCATAAAAATAGACAATATTACTAACCATTAGCAATATACGTAAACTACCTGTTTTGTTATTTTGATTAGCCTTTTACATTTTAAATAACGCTATCCTAATTGTTGATTACTATTGTAGTTATACTACTTGGAGCTACGTCTAATTCAATAATACTGCTTGTAACAGTCAAATTTCGCTTTGTTAAATTTTCTTTTTCTGTAGTAGTATAAGCAATCGCAGTAGTAGCAGATAATCCATTTAGCTGAACGTTTTTAACTGAAAAACTTTCAGGGTTTAGTATTACCACAACCGTCTGTGTCCCTTTTTTATAGGCTGTTATTTTTAAATAAGTATTCGTACTGAAATCAGTACCAATGCGAACAAACCCTGGGCGAACAAATTTTGAGAAATGCGAAAAGCCATATCCACGCTTAAGTACCTCTCCATTGGTAGTACCTTCTTCTCCATCTCCAATAAATGAATAATAGCGTTGTAAATACCACCAAATATAGGCATTCCAATTATTAGTCATTGCATCATGGACAGAAACAAGCATTTTCATGCTTTCAGCCCATTTGGCAGTTTCTGAATAAGTATTCCATTTAGCAGCCCCTGTATTTCCTGTATCCAGATTCAATAAAAATTCTGTCATCCAGATTTCTTTTTTCTTTTGCTCTGCCAAAGGGAACTTCGCTAAACCACCACCATAAAGGTGACCCGCCACGATGTCAAATTTTTGAGAAGCCTCTTCATTGGATAACAAAGCATTGGTCATGTTCTGGTTGAAATTCAAAGATTCTGGTGCGGCAACTTTAGCTCCAACAATCTCACCTGGTGCCTTCAAGAAATTAATCATGTCGTCGGCAGTCCAATCACATGATTCATAAGTAGCTTTCCAATCAGGTTCATTTTGAATAGAAACCACATCTACAGGAGCGCCGTTTTGAGTCATAAAAACGATAAATTCATTGATATAATCTTTAAATGCTTTGTAGTTTTCAGGTAATAGCCGCCCTCCTATATCGCTTTTATTACTCTTGAGTGCAGCGGGAGGCGACCAAGGACAAGCCAATACTTTTGTCCCATATTTTTTTGCCTCTTTTACAGCTTCCACAATAATAGGCCATTCATTTTTATTAGAAGATAATCTTACCCTGAAAATGCTAAGACCCAATTGGTTTTCATCCATCCCAAATGCTTTTGTGGCTTCCGTAGGTTTCAATGATTGCGTCCCCCACATTCTGTTTGCAGCACCAAACCCTGTGATTGTCTGATAGGTTGTCTGAGGATTTATATTAATTTTAAACGGTGTGGGCTTAACCACTACAGGATTGGCATCAACAGCTTTTTCACAAGAGGAACAGCTAACTATTAACGTGAATAAATAGAAAAAAGATTTGAACAAATTTTGCATAGTTATAGTAGGTTTATTTAATATACGACAATAAAGATTCTCACCAAGCCGTCTGAAATCAGCTTGATAATTCTTAAACGCCAAAGAATAATATAACCACTATTCATAAAAAATAGTGGTTACGATTGGGATATATTATTTAGTAACTCGTTCGTATTTTAACAGTTTACTTGCCCAAGGAATAAAAAACTGAAAGTTAGGAGCATCCGTATGACCGCCATTGTGTTGGCGCCAAGCTAATTCTCCGTCGAGTAAGCCAGAAAGTACGGGAGGCATATTTTCAGTGTTATAATCATTGCTTACCCCCAAATCTCTTGCCCCTAACAGCTTAAATACTGTTCCCGCCGCTATGGTAGCTTTATAACTCCCCATTTGATCAAGCCATTTAGCATCTCCTTTTTCTGGGATACCATAACTCACAAAAGTAGGACGTGGTGCACAAAGTGCAAGAAGTTCGTGCGAATCTACAGGAATATCACAACCTGTTTTACTCCCAAAAGAAGATTCAGCCGTAGCATATTTCAAGTAATTGCCAGCCAACCAATGATATCCTCCTGAATTAGCCAGACTTTCAACTGCTTCACCAAAAACTCGTCTTTGTAGTGTTACACCTCCTTTACCCGATGAGCCAATTAATCCTAAGCCGAAACGTTGGTCAAAAGCCATTGCTACTAAAGCTGCTTTTCCATATCTTGAAACACCTTCGATTCCTACTTGTTTGGCATTCACTAATGGTTCCGTTTCGAGGTAGTCTAGTGCTCTGGATGCACCCCAACCCCATGCTCTTAACGCACCCCAATCTTCTGGCTTTCTTGGTTGTCCTTTATTTACTAAACCAATAATTCCGCGGGTTAGTCCTGCCCCATTATCAGCCTGTATACTACCCGTTTCTAATGTACAATATCCCCAACCAGCCGCTAACAATTGCTCGGTAGGTGGAGAATCACCCGTGACTGGCGGTGCAAAGAAGCTAGGTGCGGGCAGTCTAGTAATAGGCGAATAAGCAGGATATTTATCAAAAATCTGCTTTAAATCTGGGTTGGCCTTTATCATCATTTCCTTAAAAGCCAGATTTATTTTCTCCATATCGCTCGGGATAGGCTGAGCAGGTGCTGGCAAAGTAGGAAAACCAAACATGATAAGTACTGGCACTGGACCTTTTACATTAGTCGGTAACACCACTACCATGTTGATATTTACATCAATCAAAGGATAGTCTGTATTATCTACATGACCAATCAGATGTTTAGCCACTACGGGAACACGTCCTACAAATTCGTTATCGGTAACTTTTACTGTCCAAATTACTTTAGGTACATTCTTAGGAATCCGCCCGTACATTTCTTTTTCAAAGTCTTCGGCTATTTCTGGGCGACGTTGATTCCACCACTCTGTGGGAGTAGTTATTTTTTTGCCATTTTTGGTCGTAAGAATATCTGGTAACAAAGGGCAAGGGTTGGCCAATTGCTCATCGTAATTAGCATGATTTGGGTCGGCTTCACTAGCACTTGGTCCTGGTCTTAGTTTTTTAATACCCAATTGCTGCATCATATTAGCTTGGTCTTGCTGTGCAGTAAATGTGGTAAGGGGCGGGTATTTGTTACTATCAATGATAGTCTGTTGCGATAAGCCTAAATAGCTTAGGCTCATAGCTCCAATAAATATTAAGTATTTTTTCATAGTATAGGAATGTTAAACGTAATGATTATTTATCGGTTCTGAATGGAGAGGCTGGTAGACCTTCTTTGTTATATAAATTAGGATTCACAGGATTATCAGCCCATGCGTATCGTACATACAAAGGTTTCGTTACTTCATCACTCCACACAATTATTTTATCTCCTTCAATTGTTGCTTTTGCCCATACGAATTTTTTATCTTCCCCTGCAATGGCAAAATCTCCCAGTTGTTCGCCATCATTGGTTGTTAAGCCCGTTCCTACATTTGTAAAGCTGATAACAATTTTATTGCCTTCTATTACAGAAGACTCAAACAAAGGCCCTGAACTAACTAAGTTTTCGTGATAGCCCAATTTCATGGCTGTTAGAGACAAGCGTTCGCCTACATCTTTTTTATTATCTGGATGAATATCGTTCCATTCACCAAGGTCAATGGCAACGGTCATCGCAGTATTAGGAACTGATAATGCTTTTAGCTGAGACTCCCTTAATAAAGCCCAACTACTTTCTGTAGGTAGATAGCTATATTCCATAAAATTAGGCAGTTGCACATACAAAAATGGTAGGGAATCCTGCATCCATTTAGTACGCCAGTCGTGAATTAAGGCAGGCAATAACTTTTCGTATGCTTGTGGCTGACCCGCATTGCTTTCTCCTTGATACCAACAAAAACCTTTAATCGCATAATTGATAGTTGGCGCAACCATGGCATTAAACAAAGCCGTTGGTTGATTTTGAGCATTGATTCCACCGCCCCAATTACCGCCGGTAGCAGGTTTATAGACTAATCCCACCTTGTATTGCCAATTACCTTTGAGGTCAACGGTATCTGACCCTGAAAAAATACAATATGGTTTGTCTGGTACAAATCCTCCTTTGCCAGCCGTATTGGTTACACGGATTACAAAAAGATTTTTGCCTGATTTTAATACATCTTTAGAGACTTTATACCTACGTTGTGGATAGAGATAGGAAGTACTGCCTATCCTCTTACCATTAATATACAGCTCGTCGGCATCTACGATTCTGCCTAAAAATACTTGCGCTTGCTTGCCTGTCATAGTAGCAGGAATATCTATTTCTCTTCTATACCATACTACGCCATTAAGGTCTTTTAATCCTTGGTCTTCCCAATATCCAGGAATGTTGATATTTCGCCAATGCTTAGGCGTATAAGTAGGTTCATACCATTTTGAAGAACCTGATAGGCCTTCGTCCACTACTTGTATTGGTTTATTGATGCTTACAGTTGGTCTTCGGTTCAAACTGTTGACATAGGAAGTATCCTTATTTTTCTCAATAATCCCTTTGATAGCCCCAAAATCTTTAAAGCCTTCTTCACTCATCCATGCTTCTATAGGTGTACCACCTACACTAGCATTGATAATTCCCACGGGCACTTTATATTTTTCATGTATTTTCTTAGCAAAAAAATAGGCAACTCCTGAAAAGGGTCTTACATCTTCACTCACTGCGGATTTCCATTGACCATCTGGAAGGTCGTTTTGAGCGCCTTGAAGATTAGTAAGAGTAGGTATCCAAAACTGTCTGATTTGTGGATAGTTGGCTTCAGCAATCTCTTTTGCATAGGTTACATCATGGATATTCAACTGATGAACCATATTGCTTTGTCCGCTACAAAACCACACATCCCCAATAAGAATATCTTGTAACTTGATTTGAGTTTGTCCCACAATATCCATTGTAAATGGCCCACCAGCTTCCATAGCAGGTAAAACAATTTGCCAATTACCCTTAGCATCAGTGGTAGCTTTGTAATTCTTATTTTTAAACTTTACGGTAATTTTCTCGTTAGGAGATGCCCATCCCCATATTTTCAGGTTGGTATTCCGTTGAAGTATCATTCCGTTGCTAATTAATTTCGGCAATCGGAGTTGTGCCTGAGCTACCAAGCTCATCACAGCCATTAAACAAAAGAGAATTGTTTTTTTCATAATAAAATTTCAATGCTAGTGTCTAGCATAAAAGGTTCTCAAACTTTTAAATCAGAGAATCCGTAGGTTATTTTTTAGTGTTATTATTTAATGTTTCTTCAGGGCCAAGGTAACTTTGTGCTATACCTCCAAAATCAGCCACTAACTTTTGTAATACTACTCCTGGCGTTACCAACCAGAATTTCAAGGTATGCTTTCCTGCACTAGCGATATTATGCTTACTGGTTTTAATAATAATATTTTCTGATACCCATTTATTCCATATTCCCTTATCACTTGTTTTATCTTCTTTGTTTAAACTAATGATTTGAGGAACCTCGTCATCTACAGAAACTGCGTATTGTAACCCATTCTCATCTCCATTAAAATTTAGACTAGGAGAAAAATAGGCATCTATCGCAAAATCTCCCTTGCTATAAGTATAGATTTCGTATTCCAAACGAGGGGCATTGCCTTCTGGCTGTTGTTCTTTCCCAACTACTGGGAAAGCAGTAATAGCCGACCCTGTTCTGCCGTGGTCAGGAAGAATCGTCCATTTTATGCCATTTGTATTGATTGTTTTTGAATAATGATTAGCATCAATAGACACCCCTCTTTGCTCATCTTGGTAAAAAATATTGCCTTTTAGTCCTGTAGGAATCTGGGCTTTTTTTACGGTTTTAACCCCCAAGTCCTTTTGTTCTGCCACTGAATCCGCTAATACATACTTCACTGTTGGTATTTTCTGTTTAACTGGTTGTTGCCAGTAAGTATATCCAATGTGCGTCTGGCTCATCATGTGGTTCCACTTGCCGTTATTCAATTGGTGGTATGCGAGCGTAATTAATGAATCATTTGCATACAGTTGCTTTACTTTATCGGCATAAATATTAGCTACTTTCCATTTATTACTAGCTGCTCTTTTGTTCAATGCCACATTATAATACATTTCATTGAGATTGGCACAAGCTTTTATAGGGTGCAATACTAGTTGAAAATAAGCATCATGATATTCAGAAGGTAATTGTTTGTTGATGGTTTCAGCCTTTTTTAGCAAGTCATTATATTCCGTTACAATCTTTTTCCACTCATTATTATTCAGACTATACGTATCAGCATCAAGTAGCTCTGGCTTTCTTCTGCTGTTATACTTGGCATATTGATTCATTAAATAGGCAATTTCTTGCGCTTGTTTTTTTCCAAATTGCGCTTCAGCCCATGTTGAACTATACTTTTGTAGGTCGTTCGCATTAATCTTTTCTGGATTCCACGCATAATTTAAAAAGAACGAAATCGGAAATTCCATTGGTTTTATATCTCCCACATTTACAATCCATATATCCTTTACGTTATGTTCCCAAGCTAAGTGCATCTGTTCCCAAATACGTGGAAGTGGGTTAGTATTCAACCATTTATAATTTCTAGGACCACCTACATAATCAAAATGATAATAAATACCATAGCCTCCTTTTCTAGGTTTATCTTCTAATTTTGGTAGTCTACGTATATTACCCCAGTTATCATCACAAAGTAAAAGGGTTACGTCGTCTGGGACGCTCATGCCTTTTTCATAATACTCTTGAACTTCTTTGTATAATGCCCATAGTTGTGGGGTTTCGCTAGCGGGCTTGCCAGTTTCTTCGCTAATGATATTCCTTTGGTCTTTCACTATTCGTTCCAACAGGGCTGTAGCAGTTTCTCGAGACATTGGTTCATCGCCATCACCCCTCATACCAATGCTTACTATTTTCTCATTTGATGCCCTTTGTATTCCTTCTCGCCAAAACTGCTGTAGCTTATCTTTGTTGGTTTCGTAGTTCCAAGCTCCTTTTCCAACTCTTCGCCATTCGTCATGCGCACGCATCAATGGTTCATGATGTGAAGTACCAATAACAATCCCATATTGATCCGCCATTTTTATATTCAGTGAATCATCGGCATAAAAGGCATTGCCCCACATGGCTGGCCATAAGTAGTTTGCTTTTGAACGAAGCAACAATTCAAATACTTTTTCATAAAATGCATGATTAAAGCCTCCAAATTTTTCTTTAGTCCAGCTTGATAAAGCAGGAGCTTCGTCGTTGATAAAAATACCTCTGTATTTTACCTTTGGAGCATCAATAATCCTGATACCTGTTTTGATATAAACATCTTTTTGTTTTTTGACAGATACGTCTGCCCACCAATACCAAGGCGAAACGCCTATCTGTTTAGAAAGTTCAAATACGCCATAAGCCACTCCACGACGGTCGTTTCCTGCAATAACAAGCATATTGGTCCCTAATGCTGGATGATTGACTGACTGTATTAGTGACGCTTCCCATTGATTTTTAAGGGCATTGGCGTCTATTTTCTTTTGTAAAATCAGTTCCTTGATAAAAGATGATTGATGTATCGTACCGATTACAATGACATTTTTATGCGTTTTATCGACTGCATTAATAATAGGGATTTTTTTGCCTATTACTAATGCGATGTCTTGTTGCAAAAGTTCTGCTGATTTTTTTACAAGCGCTACTTCAGCATTATCAACATAGATGGCTGATGTAGAAATAGCAAAAGAAGATTTGTCAACAGTAATACTTTGAGATAGTCCTGATATGGAAACAAGGAAAAATAAGGCAATGAATAATTTTATTTTCATTTATCTTTTTGAAATAATTAAATAGAGATTGATTTGTAATTAATAGTAATACATTCAGATAATTACGGCATTTTTATGATTATTTGTGCACTGGTTAATCCTTCTGATTTAGCAGTAATAATCATTTCACCCGATTGATTTGGTTTTGCTCGGACAATCACTAATGCTAAACCGCTGAATACTTTCCGCTTTGGGGAATTAAACGAAACTAAATCAGCTGGGTCTCCGTTGTCTGTAGCCACTAACTCGCCTGAGCCAGCAACTTCAAACTCAACCAGATTATCAGCATTAGGGATAGGCAAACCGTTCTCATCTAATACACGAAGGGTTATAAATGAAAGGTCTTTTCCGTCCGCCTTTATGATATTCCTATCTGCCACAAGTGCTAGTTTTGATGCCTTTCCTGTGGTTTTTACTGTATCGGTTGCCCACAATTGCCCTTTTTTATAAGTTACTACACGAAGTTCACCAGGTTGATATGCAACACTATCCCAGCGGAAACGATATTCCAATGTTCCTTTCTTTTTTCTACCTAATGATTGATTGTTTAAAAACAATTCTGCTTCATCAGCCGCAGAAAATACATGCACAGGCGTAATTTGTCCTATCCTATTCGGCCAGTTCCAATGGGGTAAGATATGCGCCATTTTGTAATCTGGTCGCCAACGCGATTGATACAGATAAAAACGGTCTTTCTTGAAACCTGCCAAATCTATAATACCTGAATAAGAGCTTCTGGCAGAATAATAGGGCGTTGGCTCTCCGATATAATCCCAACCCGACCATACAAATTCACCTGCTACATAGGGGTGTTGGTCTTGTGAAGAGAACACCTTATCGGGCGATGCCCCAAATGCTGCGGTATAAAGTTCATAAGCACTTACTTGCTGTAATTTCCCATTCCCCCCTACTCCTTCACTCACGGGAGCACTGTTACCTTCGAATACAGGAAACAGATAAGTTCCTCGGGTGCTAAGGGCAGAGGAAGTCTCACTACTAACAATTAACTTATTAGGAAATTGTTTTTGAAAGGCTGGATAAAGCGGTGAGGTTCTAATTCCTTTCAGGTGTTGATAGGCCAAGCCATCACGGATGCCTTCTCCTTGATAGTTCAGACTAAGTATGTCCATTTCTTTAGGGAATGGCATATCTGGTTTCGCATAATTCATTGACGCCGTAATGGGTCTTGAAAAATCTTCATCCTTTGCTATATCATATAATTTTTTACCAATTTTAGCACCCTCTTCTCCCGTATACTGCTCTCCTACTTCGTTGCCTACACTCCAAGCAATGATAGAAGGGTGATTTTTATCTCTTCTGATAAAAGCTCTTGTATCTGGTTCAAACCAATCTGGAAAAATCAAGTGGAAATCCAAGGGCGTTTTTTTGCGTTCCCATCCATCAAATATTTCGTCAATAACCAAGAAACCCATGCTGTCTGTCAAATCTAACAACTCAACAGCGGGCGGATTATGGGATAAACGAATAGCATTACATCCGAGTTCTCGCAAAATTTCGAGTTGCCTTTCTGCGGCTCTAGTATTGAAGGCAGCACCCAAAGCCCCTAAATCATGGTGTTGATTTACACCCTGTATGCGCACTGGAATATTATTCACTAACAGACCTTTAATAGGGTCAAAATTCAGAGAGCGTATACCAAACTGCGTTTGATATTCATCAATAACTTTTCCATTCGTATATAAACGAGTAATAGCGATGTATAAATTGGGTTTTTGAGCAGGTACTGGCCCCCAAAGTCTAGGTTTTTGTATGGTGACTGAGCCTTCTATTTTCTGATTACTTTCAGCCCCTACTTGTGCGACAGATTTAGTAAATGTTGCAATTTTAGCAGGAAGTCTTTTGAGCGTACTATCTAGCACATATATATCTGTAACCACCTCGACACGCTGAGTGGATTTTAATTGATTATCAATTTGTACTACCATATTTACCGTAGCGGATGCTACAGAAACATCTTTGGTGGTAACAAAAGTACCCCATTGCGCTACATGAACTGGCTTTACCTTGGTTAGCCATATATTCCGATAAATGCCCCCTCCTGGATACCAACGGGCAGAATTGGTAGGATTATCTAATCGTATCGCTATCTGATTATCTTGCCCCGTTTTTATATAAGGTGTTAAATCTAGTCGGAAAGAATTATACCCATAAGGCCAACCACCCACCAAATTTCCATTAAGCCAAACCATAGCGTATGACATTGCCCCATCGATATCTAGGTATATCATTTTACCTTTATCTGTTACAGGAATATTAATTTTTTTACGATACCATGCTACTCCTTGCACAGGTAGTCGCCCCATTCCACCGCCGACTATTGCATTGTCTTCTGTATAAAAAGGACCCTTGATAGCCCAGTCGTGAGGTACATCAATTTTTTCCCATTGCTTATCATCAAAGGTTGTTTGTACAAAAGGAAAATCCTTACCAGGATTACCATCAGGTCTTTTATGATGTTTACTTGGGTCTTTGATAAACGCATTTCCAGTGGGCAAAATCCACTTTTTTAAGACATCGTCTGAGGCTTTTACACTTTGCGATTCGGTTGGTTTAGCATCTGCTACGATATTATCATTACGGTCTGTCACCTCAGGGCGAAGATCATAAACAAGTTTATCAGGATTTGAGGTATAGCGCATAAAACGCCAGTCGTTATTAATATTTATTCGCTCACGGCTAGGAGCTTCTTGACGAACGCTCTGTGTAGTATTGGCAAAAGACTTTAAAATAGCAATATTCATCAAGATGAATATGTATACCGTTGTCATCGATAGATGAATATATGATACTCGCCGAGCAGGCATTATACAGTTGTAAAATTGCATGGATTCTATGTTTATCAATCTTTGTTAGATATTCCCAAAATCAATCAATTAAGATGGACGGGCTTCTATTTTAGTAGGTTTAAATATACGCTGATAAGCTATTTTATTGTTATTATTCAAAGTATAAATTTTGAATGCAATCAAATAGGTTAGGGAGAGAAGTGTTCATCTCTCCCTAACCTATTTTGTCAAATTATCAATAAATTATTGACAATCAATCTTCCATAAAAATTAATTATACCCTGGTTTTTGTTCAAGTACGGCACTTCTATTTCTTTCTATTTCGCTTTGTGGAATGGCCCAAAGATTGAAATTAGGATTCATATTTACGCCATAAAACGTATTATATTTGGTTACTCTTTCATATAGTTTACCCATACGCATTAAAGTAAGCATACTGATTGCCTAAGCCAAGATTAGCTTCTGCTCTAAGCAAATATGTTTCACATATACTGGTCTGTATAAGTACCTCCTGCTGATGCTTATAGGCTGAAAAATTGTGGCTTGTTATCCAACAAATTAAATTCCCAAATCAGGTTTATTCATAGCAAATATACAAATAAAAAAATTCTTGCAACCGATTGCATGAAATTTTAAAGAATAAATTGTTATTATTGAAGTTACATTTAGCATTATATCACCTTAAATAGTAGAATGATATTAAAAAAAGGAAAAATAGGCTCGCGACTACTTATTATAAATATGTAATCGGTTCAAATTAAATATTGACAACTATTTAAACGTCATGATTGTGTTTATTAGAAATTCACAGAAGTAGGAAAATACGTATTGCTGGAAATTTATGAGATGCCTGAAAAATGATAGGAGCATTTAAAAAATGCCCCTATTCATGATAATTTATAGCTTTGTTGGATAATTTAATATCCCAAAATGAGTCAATCGTCTATAAGACAGAATTAGGAATTCAAAGATTGAACATTTCTATCATAGACTGATATAATGTGTTTTGTAACCTAATCAATGCCTACTATTTTGTATTTACTTCTTCCCCTATCCCATCGAATCTTACCTAATCAATGTATTTGCTTACTTGTTTAACCAGCACAATAGAAAAAATTGTTTTTTTATAAAAAATTAAATAGATATAATCTTCTGACTTACAGACTATTATCTATTTATTTCAATATTTTATAAAAAATATCCCTTTTTCAAAGGTTACAAAAGGTTTATTGTACTTTCTATACATTTAAAATAACTATTTGGAGTCTAATGATAAATATACTTAGGTGTTTAATGTTTTATAAAGTTGCTTAATCGTTTAAATAATAAATAATGTTTGTATTAAATAGCTAACCATGTTGAGCATGAAAAAAGAAAAATAATACCATGAAAAACAAGCGACTAGTTCGCTGAATAATTTATGATTTCCCCTTACCAGTATTGGAAAACATCCTAAAAAAGGATGCAGGGAAGGTTTTTGCCAAAAAATTAAACAAAAAAGTATGAAAAACATGTTACAAATTAACAAACCATTTTTAACGGCCATTAGAGCGGGTTTTTATCAAATTCCTCTGGCTGTTATTCTTTTAATAACCAACAATGTATATGCATTGGAAGCTAGCAAAAAGCCTGATGCTTCCAAGATTATTGCATTATTTGCAGACCATACTGTTACGGGAAGAGTAGTGGATTCAGAAAAAGGTGAAGGAATTTCGGGTGTGAGTATTTCTATTAAAGGAAGTATCAAAGGAGGAGTTACAGACTCAAAAGGCAATTTTAGCATTAACCTTCCTGATGGTAACGCTACTTTAATATTTTCTTTTATTGGGTATGCCCCTCAAGAAGTTGCTGTAAACAAACGTACAGTGATTAACGTTAGCTTAATTGCAGATATCAAAGCCCTTGACGAAGTAGTGGTAGTAGGTTATGGTACTCAGAAAAAAGCTAATTTAACAGGAGCGGTAGAGCAAATTTCCAGTAAGGTTTTTGAAGACAGAGCAATCACAAATGTTGGGTTGGCTCTACAAGGACAAACCCCAGGATTAGTAGTAACCAGAAGCTCACCAAGACCGGGTAATGAAGGGCTTGCTTTTCAAATACGGGGGGCGTCTTCTATCAATGGGGGTTCTCCTTTGATAGTTATTGATGGTGTACCAGCCGTTAATTACTTTTCATTTCAGAACATGAATCCAGATGATATTGATAATATTAGTATATTAAAAGATGCTTCGGCAGCTGTTTATGGATCTAGAGCAGCAAATGGGGTTATTTTAGTAACCACTAAAAAAGGTAAAGGTAAGGTAAAAGTGGATTATAGCAGTAATTTACGTTTTACACAGAATGGTATTACGAATTATTCGGCATCATCACAGCAATATGCGACGATATGGCTAGCAGCCAATGCAGAAGAGAAAACACCTAACTGGTGGGCTTGGAGTACTAAAGAAAACATGGAAAAAATGGCCGCTGGTGTTGAGGGTATTTATCCAACAGCATTTTACGGAGACATATTTATAGGAAAGGGGAATCGTATTGATGAAATGTTTGCACGACGATTTTCATACCAACATAATTTAAGTATTTCTAATAGAACAGATATTTCTGGTTATCGTGTTTCACTTGCATTTGCTGATAACAAAGGGAATTTAGCAACGGCTTATGATGGTCAGAAACAGTATAATGCACGTTTTAACTATGATTATAAATTATCAGAAAGATTAAAGTTTGAAACGGGCATAAGTTTTATAAATGCTGTTACTCAAGCTCCTTCTGTAGGACTCGACGCATCCTTGTACGCTCAGGATATGCCTTTCTTTCCTGCCAAAAACCCTTATGGGCAATGGAACGCCAATTTTGGAATTATAGGGAACAGAAACTCTGCTGCCGCAACCTCAGATGGAGGAAGAGACAATAGGAAATCTTTGACCAGCAGACTTGATTTTAAAGCTACGCTCAATATCTTCAAAGGATTGGATTTAGAAGGACTAGCTTCTTTCCAGAAAGAAGACTTTAACCAAGAACGCTATGTTATTCCTGTTCAATTGTATGATTGGTATGGGAATAAATCTGTCGAAAACCTTTCTAGTACCGTTCAAAGTGCTTCCAATCCGGGATACTCATCAAGAGATTATACCTCTTTTTATCAGTATTATTCGGCTATGCTAAGATATAATGCAACTTTTGGGAGTATACACCATGTTTCGGCGGTTGCAGGTATTAATGCTGAGAAAACACAAATTCAAACATTATCTGGAACACGTGCTTTTTTTACTGATTTAGGAGTGTACGATTTAAATACTGCCGACCCTACTACATCATTCAATGGTGGCGGAAAATATCAGTTTGGAAATTACTCTTATTTAGCCACATTTAATTATGATTATGACGGAAAATATCTTGTTAAGGTTATTGGTCGCCATGATGGTGCGTCAAACTTTGCCCCTGGATATAAATTCAAAGATTTTGGTACGCTTGAATTAGGATGGGCATTTAGTAAAGAGAACTTCTTGAAGGATAATTTAGTATTGAGTTTCGGTAAACTTAGGTTTACTTCAGGTGTAGGTGGAAATTTTGCTGGCATTGGTAATTATGATTTTATATCAACCATTAGCTTAGGAACAACAGTATTTGGGCAGACTCCTGCCAATCAAACAAGTTCATCTTTGACAGGTGGTGGATTAGTAAATTTAAATAGAGAATGGGAAAGAGTATTTCATAAAGATATAGGTTTAGACCTTAATTTCTTTGATAACAAATTATCGTTCACTTATGATTATTTTATTAAAGACAACAAAGGAATGTTAACGCCTGTTATCTATCCCGCTGTATTGGGTGCTAGCGCTCCAAGTAGTAATAGTGGAGACTTTAATGCAGCTGGTTGGGAAACAACAATTACTTGGAAAGACCGCAAAAAAGATTTCTCTTATAACGTTTCTTTTAATATAGGTGATACTCGTAATAAACTCGTAAACAGACAAGGTGCTGATACTTATGGCGCAGGTAAAAATAATGTAAATGGATATCCATTAAACTCTTGGTTCTTGTTTCAAACTGATGGCTATTTTAAAAGTCAGGAAGAAATTGATGCTTATTATGCTGCAAATGCTGCTGGACAACAAGAGATGACTAGAGTAGTAAAAGGAACTGTTGCTGAATTACGCCCTGGTGATACTAGAAGACTTGATTTGAATGGCGACGGCATTATTACAGGCAATGGTAGCAAAACTAGCGACCTTAAGTATATGGGTGATGCCAACCCTCATTATATATACGGAATGAATCTAGGAATGTCTTATAAAGGGTTTGATTTTCAAGCTTTTTTCCAAGGAGTTGCTCAACAAAAAATTATGCGTTCGGGTTATTTAGCATTTCCATTTGCTGTACTTTCTACTAATCAGCCTACCAATTTCTTAGGGAAAACATGGACAGAAGCAAACCCTAATGCCGAATTCCCACGTTTGACGACCAATGTAGCTAGAGCAGGCTGGAACTACGCTTCCAATGATTTTATGTTGCAAAACAATGCTTATGTTCGTTTGAAAGCATTAACCATTGGATATACTATTCCAAAGAGTATTACAGATAGAGCTAAATTAGACAGGGTTAGAATATATTTCTCAGGCAATGATTTGTGGGAAGCAACAAAAATAAAAGATGGTTATGACCCAGAAATGGGAGAGACTTCTCAGAACTCAGGATATCCTTTTTATAGAACATTGTCTTTCGGTCTCAACATAAGCTTATAAGAAATTTATAAACAATAAAAAACATAATATGAAAAAGTTAATATATATGACATTGATAGGAGGATTAACATTAGGCCTTTTTTCATGTCAGAACGATTTCTTGAATTTAAAACCTCAAGATGCTTTTACTGATGCATCTTATTTTGTCAGAGCTTCTGATTTTAAAGCATATACTGCCGATTTATACAGTCAATTGATGGGCTGGAGATCGCCGTATGGTGGTAATACCATTTATAATAACATGGATTTTTCATCAGATTTATCTGTTTATTTCAACTTTCAAGGAGATGTTGGTCGTGGTACTATCGCTGTAGTAGATGGTGATGTTCGTTGGAATAATCCATACAGTTGGATACGTAAAACGAATATTTTGCTATCAAAAGAAGCTGCCTATCCCGGTAATAAAAATGAAATAGCACAATACATTTCTGAAGCATATTTCTTTAGAGCCAATGCTTATTTTTCATTATTAAAATTTTTTGGTGGTGTGCCTATTATTAATGACGCCTTAGTTGTTACGTCACCAGAACTGTATGCTCCTCGCAATAGTAGATATGAGGTTGTTACTCAAATTTTATCCGATTTAGATAAAGCTATTGCTAATCTACCTCTTGAATCAGCCATCGCAACGGCGGATAAAGGAAGAATCAGCAAGTGGGCAGCCAAAGCTTTAAAAGCTGAAGTAGAATTGTACGAGGCTACTTGGAGAAAATATAATGGAACATCTACAGATTTTGATGGTTCAACTGGCCCTACGTCAAATCAAATTGATGCCTTCCTGACGGATGCCGCAAGTCAATGCAAGGAAATAATCGATAATGGTGGATATGCTTTGTGGAATTATAATACGACAACTGGAATGCTTAACGAAAGTTACTACTATTTATTCAACCTTGAAGATGCGGGGAGCAACCCTGGAGGATTAACAAAAGCCAGTAATAATGAATTTATTCTTTATGGTGTATATGACGTGACATTAAAAACTGGAAACCAGAATTTATCCCTTACTTCAGGAAATGCAGGAAACAGCAGAAAAATGATGGATATGTTTTTATGTACTGACGGCTTACCACCAGCTAAATCTCCACTGTTTCAAGGATACCATGCTGTGGGTGACGAATTTAAAAACAGAGATTTAAGAATGTTAGGATATGTTGGAACAACTCCTACTGCGGCAGCCAACTTAACAAACGGAGGGGGTGGTTACAGTAATAGAAAATTCATTGCCTATAAATACGGTACTTATAGAAATGCGAATCAGGAATCAGCAAATTATCCTATTATCAGGTTAGCTGAGGTATACCTGATGTATGCTGAAGCACTATTTGAAAAAAATAGTTCTATTTCAGATGCTGACTTAAATATATCTATTAATAAAATTAGAACAAGGGCAGGTGTTGCCCCTTTGACCAATTCGTTGGTGACTTCTAATGGATTAAATATGAAAGAAGAAATTAGAAGAGAGAGAACCTTAGAATTGTATCGTGAAGGCTTCCGTTATGACGATTTGAAACGCTGGGGTACTGCCGAAGCCGAATTGAATCAATCAACTTGTGCTCAGGTAGTTGGCGATGCTTCTTATGTTACACCTTATAGAGATGCCTCAGGCAATGCCATTGCTACTACTTATAAGCCTTCAACGTTTGTTTGGGGTGAAGAAATTGTAAATACTCCTAAAGGACCTTTGAAATGTATCGTTGTAGATGGCAAGACTAACCGTGTTTTTTCAAAGAAAAATTATTTGTGGCCAATACCTCAAGGACAAATTAATTTGAACCCTAAGCTTAAACAGAATCCAGGCTATAATTAATAGCATTAAGTAGTTGGCAGGTTGGGTTTTATAAAGACCTGCCAAGCTTAATATAAAACAAAATTAGTTAACTTAATTTTTAAAGAGATGAAATTATTATATAAACTCAGCATCAGTTTAATACTGTCAGCCATTTGCATAATTGCATTTAACAGTTGTGAAGAGGATGCAAAATTTAACGTATATGAATATCCCGAACAAACAGTTACAGGAATGAGCCCTCAAGTGGGTTATCCCGGAATAAATGTTACCATAACGGGTAAAGATTTTGGTACGTTGAAAAATGCGGTAAAGGTATATTTTGGGAATATTTTAGCCACAAACATTGTATCTTGCGAAGACACCAAAATTGTTGTTCAGGTTCCATCTAATGCCATTTCTGGGAATGTAAGTCTTACGGTATGGACACATACTAATAATTCTATAGGTTCTTTTACAACGCTAGTTCCTCCAGTAATTACTTCTGTTGTTTCAAGTAATGCGTTGAACCCAGTTGCTTTGCCTGGAGTGGATATCGTAACGATTAACGGTACTAATTTTGGCACGGATGCTTCAAAAGTAGCAGTAAGTTTTAATGGAACAGCAGCAACTATACAAACCATTGCTGATAACAAAATCACAGCATTAGCTCCTGCAAACTTCGCGACTGGTTTTGTTTCCATTACAATGGGAGGGTTAACTGTTTCGGGTACTACAGCAATCGTAAATCCTAATGGTGCTGGCGACCTTACCCCTTATTTTTTAAGCAATGCTGGCCCAAGCTTTAGTAGATCATTTGTTAGTGGCAGATGGGGAACACTCGCTGCACCGTGGGTTACCAATGCAGCAGGGAAAAATAAACCAGGAACAACACCATACGGAGGATATACAACAGATGCTGGCGGTAGAATTTGTTGGGAAACTTATAGTAGTACTCCTATTACAGATGGAATAATATATCAACCTACTATGATGCCATTATCGCCTGGAAGTTATACTTTGTCATTTAATACTTATTCTGAAATCCAGAATGACTGTTCTGTATATGCTGTTGTTGCCTCTGGAGGAAACGGTATTCCTACATTAGCCAACCTCTCTACTGCGATTGCTTCTGTGGCTCTTCCCAATCCTGCAGATATAGGAAAAGCATCTCCAAATGTTACAGCCGATAAAAGCCTAACTTTTACGATTACTTCTCCTCAGGTGGTTTCTATTGGTTTCTTGGGTAACCTAACAGCAAATAACTATTTTACAGTAGGTTACGTCAAACTAGTTAAAAATTAAATTGATGTAAGCTCGTGCTTGACTAAACACTCTTCATTACCCAATATGTTTGCATAAACCTCATTTCTTATTACTTCTTCAATGAAGTGATAAGGAATGAGAGAGATAATTTATTGCCGATTTTCTAATATTTACAAGCTTATTTACACACTGTTGCCGAAAAAACAACAGCGATTCATTCAAAGTAAGTATCCAATTTTTAATACATGTATCTCTAAAACAACATAACGATGAAAAAGAATTACTCAATTTTTATATTGGGGTTACTGCTAATCTTCTTTGGGTTTCACCAACAGGTTCTAGCACAAAATACTTTTGTACACCCCGGTGTTCCATTTACCCTATCTGATTTAAATCAGTTGAAGGCAAACATAACCAAAGAGCCTTGGCTATCAGCTTATAATTCATTTAAAGAAAACAGTCGCTCAAAACTAAGCTATAATCCTGCCACGCCTCAAGCAACTGTAAGCCGTGCTCCGAACCTGAATAATGAGCAATGGAAGAGTGATATGGTGGCTGTACATAATCTAGCGTTTATGTGGTGGTTCACTAGTGACTCTGCCTATGCCCGCAAAGCTACTAATATACTTGACGCATGGGCGGTAACCAATACTACTTGGGGAGGAAATGAATCTATGTTAGATATTGGTGACTATGCCCAATTCTGGGCGACAGGTGCAGAAATACTCCGCTATACTTTTCCTGGCTGGACTCAGGCGAATACTGAACACGTAGAGAAGTATTTTTCTGAAGTACTATTCCCTACTTCTTATGTACCCTATCCATTACGAGATCAGAACAAGGGAGCTCTTCAGCTAAAGATAGCCTTGGGTGCGGCAGTATTTTGTAATGATGTTACTAAGTTTAATCAGGCGATAGAAGTATATAGGATGGACGCTGGTGGTGGTATGCGTAACTCGTTGCCCAATGGCGAAGTGGGAGATACTGGGCGTGACGACCACTGGCGTGTGCAAGCTGCGGCCTTGGTATGGGGAGCTGAAGTTGCTTATAAGCAAAAGGTAGATATGTTTTCTGAGTTGAATAATAGGGTTTTGGCTATTGCCGAATTATATCATAAATATTCTTTTGACGGAGCTACAATGACCTATATCCCGTTTGGTGGCTATGCAAGTTATTGGACTAATTGGGGTGTTCAACCGGGCATCATAACGGGCGATATGACCAATATTATTTATAGTGCTTATAATGTACGCAAGGGAATCGCTACGCCTAATACCGACAGAATGAGAACTGCCTTGGGTGGTGCTGGCGGTGATTTCTTATTTCTAAAATCGTCGGATACTTCTACCGCTGTTAGTTTAGCTCCTGTAGTTTATCCTGCCGACCATGTACAGCCTATTAGTAACCTTACTAGTGTAGATATTGGTAATACTGGCTTAAAAAGCAGTACTTCATTTAATAATGGAGTCTGGACGTTTAAAGCTGCTGGTACTTCAACTTCTAATGCGTTTAGTTTCAATTTTAAAAAAATTAGCGGAGATGCAGGGCTAGTCGTAAAAGTTGACAATATGTCGCTCACTACTGGCGGTTCTGGCGTAATGTTGCGTGAATCACTAGCACCCGATTCTCGTTTTTGGGATATTTATCTTGGAGCTAACGGTGGTGTGGGAAGACATTGGCAACCCAAAGCCCCTTGGTGGTTAAAAATTGAGCGTGTAGGAACTCGTATATTCGCATATCATTCTCAGGATGGTGTTAATTGGACTAACCTTAGTTGTTGGTATTCTCCTAGCGGATTCCCTGACAATTTGTATGCGGGATTTTATACTCTATCCAATAATACATCCGCACTCAATACGGCCACATTCAGTAATGTAGCATTCAGCCAAAGCTCCCCTACTGGCTCTCCTGAGATTAGTAGCGTTACCACAGTTACAGCTACCAGCGGTACGCCTTTTAGTTATAATATTACTGCTAGTGCTAGTCCGTCTTCTTATAGTGTTACTGGATTACCAACAGGATTAAGTATTAATACATCTACTGGGGTTATTTCTGGTACTCCTACCGCATTAGGATTAAACGAAGTTACCATAACGGCAACGAATGCCAACGGTAGTGGCACAGCAACGCTAATGATTAAAGTAATTGATAGTCAAGTGCCTGCTGCACCCTCTTCGGTAACGGCATCCATTATTAACACAACGCAAATTAAGCTTAGTTGGGCGGCTGTAGCCAACGCTACCAGTTATTCCGTGAAGCATTCGTTAACATCGGGAGGAGCTTATACAACGATTCAAACAGATATTACTGGCACTAGCTTCACAGATGTAGCTCCTCTTCCTGAAGTAAATAATTATTATGTAATTACGGCTCTCACAGGGGATAAAGAAAGTGTTATTTCAAACGAAGTGTTTGCGTCGGTTCCTCCTGCAATTCCCACCCACCTTGTAGCGACTAATCAAAACAATCGCATTACACTTACTTGGGATACTGCTTTGGGAGCTACTTCTTACAAAATAAAACGTGGTACTTTAAGTGGCGGTCCTTATACAACAATTGCAACGGTTAGCACGAACAATTACGAAGATACAGGTGTCAGCAATGGCAACCCCTATTACTACGTAGTTTCTTCTGTAGGCACTACTCAGGAAAGTGGAAATTCTGCCGAGGCTTTTGGTGTACCAGGTTCAAACACTTCTGTATGGAGTCCGACACCGCTTACTACTTCATTTAATTTGGCAGCTAATTGGGTTGAAAATGTACTCCCTTCAAACCCAGCCATATTAAAGTTCAATGCCACTACCGATTCGGTGCTGACAAACAATATAAACGACTTGGTAGTTTCAAGGATTCAATTCGACACTGAAGCTGATGCTTACACTATTGCAGGAAATGCGTTAACGTTAAAAAATGACCTTGTCAATAATTCTTCAAGTACTCAAACATTAACTACACCAATACAGCTAACAGATTTGCTTAATGTGAATTCAGTAGCTAACACCGCTTTAGAAGGAACCATAAGCGGTACTGGTTCTTTAATGAAATCTGGTTCAGGCATCCTATATGTTAGAGGAAGCAATAATGTTTATGCTGGCAATACGACGCTTATAAGTGGTATTTTAGCGGCATCAGGCATAGGAACGGGTACTCCTAGTAATCCTACTGCTGGTCCTTTAGGTACGGGTAAGATTATCATGAATGGAGGTGCATTGCAAGCAACTGCTGGTGGAGACCTCAATTTATATAATGATATAGAAGTACTACCAGAAAGAAGAAGTTATATGTATGAAGATGTTAATTCTATCACACTTCGTGGAAGATTGTTGGGTAGCGGAACATTAGAACATGACGGTAACGATTATGCTGGACTGAATCTTTGGGGAGATAACAGCGAATTTTCAGGAACATTTATCTCAAAATTGAGAAGTGGAAAACAGAGAATACGTTTCTCAACTCCAGAGTCTGGTAGTGCAAAAGCCAATTGGCTACTGGATGCCAATGGGATTGATTGTCAAGGAATTAACTTTTCAAGTGGTACTATTCATTTTGGAGCGCTCAATGGTCGTGGTTACATCCGTGTCAATGCAGGCGGTTCGCCCGTTATCAGCATCGGTGCGCTTAATACCTACTCTAGCTATGGCGGTACAATCAACGCTAATGGAAGTAATATGACTGTTGAAAAAGTAGGTACAGGTACTTTAGAAATGTGGGGGAATCAAGCTTACGGAGGAACAACTACTGTAAAAAAAGGGAAGTTATTGATCAATAATAGTGGAACCAGTGGCGTTTTTGTCAGTCCTATCATTATAGAAGAAGGAGCTTTAGGAGGTTGGGGACTTACGCAGGCTTCAGCTACTCTCGGAACTGGGAACGGTGCAGGAGCTATTCTTGAACCTGGCTTTTTAGCTGTCGGAACCCTGAGCATTGGTGCTCTTACCCTAAAAGCAGATGCAACCTATACGCCTGAAATCAACTTAGGAACGGCTGTCGGAGATATAATTAAAGCTACTAGCGTAAATCTTCTTAATAATCCTACTTTAGCTGCAATCAGCCTGTCAGGAACTTTACCCGTTGGAACTGCCTTTACAATTATTGATAATACTGGAGCTTCTCCGATTAACGGAATATTTAAGAATTTACCAGAGATGTCTTTGGTAAACATCGGTGGATACAATTTCCGTATTACTTATAAAGGAGGTACAGGTAATGATGTCGTTTTATTAGACGACCGAACTGTGGCTACAGCCATTACCAGTCCATTAACTGACACTGGTCTATTAGGAAGGCTTTATTCTTATACTATTACAGGTATTAAATCACCAAACAACTTTAATGCAACAGGGCTACCTGCTGGTTTAAGTGTTAATACTACTACAGGTATTATTTCAGGAACTCCAACCGAACAGGGGATTTTCTCTGTTACATTAACTGCTTCAAATGAAGCTGGTTCTGATACTAAAATCTTATCCTTAAAAGTATTAAGTACCGTGATAGATGGTGTAATAGTTGCATCGGGTGATGCTAAGAATATCATCGAGTGGAATCCTGTTGTAAACTTTACCTATAATGTAAAGCGTTCAACTACAACGGGCGGTCCGTACATTACTATTGCAACTACTAATGGAACAAAATTTACGGACATTAATATCAGTAATGGAAGTACTTATTATTATGTAGTATCATCTATTGATAATGTCGGTGAAAATCCTAATAGCACCGAAGTAGTGGCAACACCTAATATCGGACAGATGAATTATCTGAAATTTAATGAATCGAATGGCACACGCATTATTGATAGTTGGGGAGCAAACCACGGTACAATGACAACCACTGCAACCCGTAGTGAAGGAATAGGTGGAACGGCTCTTAAACTTGACGGAACAGCTAATGCTTATGCCACATTGCCTACTGGTATTGTAAAGTCTTTATCAGATTATACGGTGTCTTCGTGGGTAAAAATGGATGAATTAGCCAATTGGATGCGTGTATTTGACTTTGGTACAGGAACAGCAAAGTATATGTTTTTGTCTGTTCAAACTGGTGTTGCTGGGCAAGTGCGCTTTGCCATTAAAAACGGAGGAACTGAACAAGGCATTACTTACAACTATACTGTTCCGCTTAAAACATGGACTCACTTTGCCATTACCCAATCTGGAAACACATGCAGTATGTATATTAATGGTAGTTTAGTAGCCACCAACACGGCCATTACCATCAAACCGTTTGCTATTGATAGTACTAACTTAAATTACTTAGGAAAATCTCAATGGGCTGACCCTATGTTTAAAGGTTCTATCGATGAATTTAAAATATATAGCAGAGCATTAACTGCCGCTGAGATTGCAGGAAGTTACTTAAGTCAAACAATCACGATGAACTCGATTCCTCAGAAAGTAATGGGTGACGAAGATTTTGACCTTGGTGCAACAGCCTCTTCAGGGCTTCCAGTAACTTACACCAGTTCAGATACCACAGTTGCTCGCATAGTAAATGGTAAAGTACGAGTTCTTTCTACTGGTACAACCACAATTACTGCATCACAATTAGGGAATGGTACTTATTGGCCAACTTCTCAAACCAAAGCCTTAACGGTTGTTATCACCAATAATACTCAGCTATCAACCTTAATCGGTAGGCCATTTACCTACACAATTACCAATAAACCATTAACTAACTTTACAGCTACTGGTTTGCCAGCAGGGTTAACGCTAAACACCTTAACAGGTATAATATCGGGAACACCTACTGAATCTGGAACGTTTTCTATAACCTTAACTGCTACTAATGGTACTAGTACGGGTTCGCAGACAATCTCTTTAACTGTACAAAATATTGTAGTAAGTAATGTTATTGTGGCTTCTGGCGATGGTAAAAATATTATAGAATGGGATCCTATTCAGAATTTTAGTTATATCATCAAACGTTCAACTACTTCAGGGGGGCCTTATACTACTATTGGCAACGCAAGTGGTACAATATTTACTGATGCCAATATTAGTAATGGAACTATCTATTATTATGTTGTTTCTTCTGTTGATAATATAGGCGAAAACTCATCTAGTACAGAGGTTGTAGCAACGCCTAATGTCGGTCAAGTTAGTTATCTAAAATTTGATGAAACAAGTGGCACACGAAGCATCGATAGCTGGGGGGGAACTCATGGAACATTAGCTTCGACAGCAACCAGAAGCACAGGGAAATATGGAAGCTCTCTTAAACTGGACGGAACAAGCAATGCTTATGCTACTTTACCAACTGGGGTTGTCAGTGCCTTAAATGATTTCACCATTTCAACATGGATAAGAATGGACGTCAAAACAACTTGGATGCGAGCATTTGATTTTGGTGTCAGTGCAGCAAGCCCTACGAAATATATGTTTCTAACCATTCAAGCAGGTACTAATCTTATGCGCTATGCTATTAGAAATGGAGGGTCTGAACAGGTTGTAAGTGCTACCTATACTCTACCGCTAAATACTTGGACTCACTTTGCTATTACCCAATCAGGTAATACTTGTCGAATGTATATCAATGGGGCTTTAGTTGCTACCAATACGGCTGTTACCATTAAGCCTTCTATGATGGGTAATACAGACAATAACCTCTTAGGAAAATCTCAATTCTCTGGAGACCCCATGTTTAAAGGGTCAATCGATGATTTCAAGATTTACAGCAGAGCCCTAAGTGCTACTGAAATTGTAGAGAGTGCTAAATCAAGTCAGACAATTACGATGAATGCACTTGCACAAAAAACAATTGGTGATGCTGATTTTTCTCCTGCAACAATTACTTCTGGACTTCCTATTACCTACAGTAGTTCAGACAATTCAGTAGCAAGTATTGTTGATGGAAAAGTACATCTTATTGGAATTGGCACCACTACGATTACGGCTTCGCAAACTGGCAATGCCGATTATACAGCAGCAACTAATCAAACACAAGTATTGACGGTTGTGAAAAAGAATCAGTCGATTACTTTTAATCAAATAAGTACTAAAACCATTGGTGATGCTGATTTTGATGCAGGTGCTACGGCTAGTTCTAATTTACCTGTGGCTTACGCAAGTACTAATGAAAATGTAGCGACGATTGTGAATGGTAAAATACACATCATTGGTGCGGGTTCAACAATTATTATGGCTTCGCAGGCTGGCAATACTATTTACAATGCTGCTACAGAGGTCACACAAGTTTTAACTGTTTCAAAGATTACACAAAGTATTACTTTCGGTGCTTTATCAGATAAATATGTTGGCGATGACGACTTTGATGCAAATGCTACTGCTAGCTCAAATTTAATAGTTGTTTATACCAGCTCAAATCCTGCTGTTGCTACCATTGTAAATGGCAAAATACATATAGTAGGGGCAGGTACTACTACTATTACAGCATCACAAGATGGTAACTCAATGTATTCGTCTGCAATAGCATTAACAAAAGAGCTAACGGTTTTAAAAAGAGCTCAAAGTATTACTTTCGCTAGTATTCCTAATAAGATTTTAGGAGAAGCTGATTTTGAAACAGGGGCTGTGGCTAGTTCCAATTTGAGCATTTCTTATACGAGTTCAAACCCTGCTGTAGCTACTATTGTTAATGGTAAAGTTCATTTAGTAGGTGCGGGAACAAGTACGATTACTGCTTCACAAAATGGTAATCAGACTTATAATCCTGCTGCTGATGTCAGTCAGACGTTAACGGTTATCTCAACGCTGAAAGTAAAATATCAAGATGGGGATAATAATCTGACGAATAATCAAATTAAGCCTAACTTGATTATTTATAATGAAGGTGCTAACACTGTTCCTTATAATGAACTGACACTTCGCTACTGGGTAACTCCTGAAAACTATGCTGGAATAAGTACTTGGATTGATTATGCACAACTTGGAAACAGTAATGTAAAAATGAAGTATATCGCCTTGCCAAACCCAAGAAATGGTGCTTTCGGATACATAGAATATGGTTTTGAGGCTAACGCTGGGAACTTAGTTGCTGGGGGTAATTCTGGACAAATACAATCAAGATTTGCAAATACTAATTGGAGCAACCTTGCTGAAGGTGATGATTATTCTTATGCTAACTCAAGCGTTTATACTTATAACGAACATATTACGATGTATCGTAATGGCGTGCAAGTCTGGGGTGTTGAACCTGTTGTTGTGCCATCTGTCGTTAATTTAAAGGTATATACTGAAACGAAAGCTAGTGCTACCACTAACACCATTAGTACTTACCTGAAAATTAACAATGAAGGAAATGTGCCAGTAGCTTATGGAGACGTAAAAGTAAGGTATTGGTTTACAAAAGAGGGTACATCAAGCCTGAATTATTACTTAGACTATGCGGTATTAGGAAATGCTAATATTGAATCGGGATTTGTAACATTAAACCCTGTTCAAACAGGTGCGAATACTTATTTGCAATTAGGTGTAAAAGCAAGTGTTGGCACTTTCTATCCATCAAGCAGTACAGGAAATATTCAGTATAGAATAGGCAAGACAGATTGGTCGAACTTTAATCAGGCAGATGATTATTCATACAATACCAATATCACAATGGCCTTGAATGATAAAGTGACGGTATATTACCAAGGTCAATTGATTTATGGCACAGAACCATCGGTAATTACAAGTGGTAGAATTTCAGCAGACAAAGAAGAGTCCTCTTCTGGTTTAGAAGCGATTATGTTAGGAAATCCTATTGTAGGTGATAGAGGTGAAGTATTAATTAAAGGTACAAAAGGTTTACCGCTTACCATCTCTCTAACGAATATTAGTGGACTTCAAGTATTGACCCAATCAATAGAACAACCTAGTGATACAGAGCAGTTTGTATTTCTAGCAAACAATCTTACCAATGGTGTATATCTTCTGAAGGTCGCTAATGAATTTCAATCTGTTGTTATTAAAGTAATTAAATAGAACCTAACCGTTAGATTAATTAAAGGTCACAAACCTATAGAGAATCAGGCTGATATTATCAGCCTGATTATTCTTTTTACTAAAGCACTTCTTGAATGATATATAAGAGAAAAAACTATCTAGTGGGGTATCGTCGTTGATAATTACCCTCTTTTTATGGCATTATGAATGCTTGTAAAAACCTTTTAAATCATCATTATTAATAAAATCATGAACATGCAAAGAATACTATTTTTATCAATACTACTATTTATTCAATATAGTCTTTATTCACAAGAATTAATAACTTATTCTGTTCCCAAGGAATTATATTATGCTGCTCATAATGATGATTTTACCGTAAGAGTTCGCACTATTGGCGGACAATGGCAAGATTTATATGAATATAAAGTAAAGGTTGATATGGATAATGTGCAGGAAGCCTCTATGGTCAATTTTGATTTTGCTAAAACTGTAGAAGTAGCCATTACAAAAAATAATGGAGATATTCATGCTGTTAAGATTCGTCCATTATCGTATGGTATAAAATCTACTGTAAAGAACAATACTATTTTCTTTACATTGAACAAACCTCATAATCTCTCTATTGAAATAGATGGAGATAGGCTGCATAATCTACATATTTTTGCCAATGCTATTCTTCAAAATATCCCTAAGGCTACCGATAAAAACGTGATGTATTTTGGCAAAGGAACGCATTTTCCAACTGATTCGACTAAAAAAGCTTTTATTATTCCTAGCAATACAACTGTTTATATTGATGGCGGTGCTGTATTAAAAGGAAAGTTAGTGTGTAATAAAGTAGAAAATGTAAAAATTTTTGGAAGAGGAATTATTGATAATCCACAACGTGGCATAGAAATTATGCATGCTAAGAACATTGAAGTAGACGGAATAATTATCAGAAATCCAGACCATTATACGGTATATGGTGGTGAGAGTCAAGGAATTACTATCAAAAATATCAAATCGTTTAGTTGTAAAGGTTGGAGTGATGGTATTGATTTAATGAGTTGTTCTGATGTTGTGGTTGATGGCGTATTTCTGCGTACTTCAGATGATTGCATTGCTATTTATGCCCATCGGTGGAATTTTTATGGCAATTCTAAAAATGTAACAATTAAAAACTCTACACTTTGGGCTGACATAGCACATCCAACCAATGTTGGGCTACATGGCAATACAGAAAAAGGATGGGTAGGTGATACCCTAGAAAATATCACATTCAAAAACATTGATATTTTAGAGCATGACGAGGACGACCGAAATTATCAGGGCTGTTTATCCATCAATGCAAGTGATAATAATTTAGTTCGTAATTTATTATATGATGATATACGCATTGAAAAATTTCAAGAAGGGCAAATTTTCAACTTACGCGTTTATTTTAATGAAAAGTATAGTGGTGCTCCAGGAAGAGGTATTCAAAATGTTCATTTTAAAAATATTAATTATAATGGAGATTTGGACAATATTAGTCTAATACAAGGTTTTGATGATAGTAGAAAAGTGTCTGGTATTGTAATTGAAAATGTGAAAATAAATAATAAACCACTTTTAGGCACTAAGACAGGTGAAATTAAAATTGGAGAATTTGTTGATGATGTAAAATTTAAAATGACGAATAATCATAAATAGACACTTATATATTAAACCACAAAACACATTGATAATCAGCAATTTACCAAAAATAAAGACTATTAAATTAATATCTAATAGTCTTTATTATCCTTATTTTAAATGTTTAACCCCTCAAAATATGCTAAATCAAATTTATAAAACTGGCTTGATTATATTATGCTTGTTACTTAACGGCTTCAACCTTACAGCTCAGTCTTTTACTATTACAAACCCTATTTTGGCAGGATTTTATCCTGACCCAAGTATTGTAAAGGTAGGAACTGATTATTATTTGGTTAATTCTACTTTTTCGTATTTTCCTGGACTTTCAATTTTCCATAGCAAAGACCTTAAAAACTGGAAACAAATCGGTAATGCGATTGATAGAGTTGCTCAATTAGACTTTATGGAAACCAAGATGACCAGAGGGCTTTTTGCTCCAGACATTAGTTATCATAATGGCACTTTTTATATTACTTGTACAGAAATTGACCGTCGTGGTAACTTTGTTATTACTGCCAAAAATCCTGCTGGCCCGTGGAGTAACCCCGTATTCTTTCCTTCTGTAAAAGGCATTGACCCTTCTCTGTTTTTTGATGATGATGGAAAATCATACCTTGCTTTTTGCGGAGAGGCTCCTAATAATAAGCCGCTACATGCTGGGCATAGAACATTGCGGATGTATGAATTTGACTACGTAAACTTAAAGGTAAAAGGAGAAGAAAAAATATTGGTAAATGGTGGTGCAGACCTTAGTAAAAAGCCTTTTTGGCTTGAAGGGCCACATATTATGAAACGTAATGGCTGGTATTATCTTTACGCTGCTCAAGGAGGCACTGGTATCAATCATTCAGAAGTTGTATTTCGTAGCAAGACGATTGAGGGTCCTTATGAATCTTATGAAAACAATCCTATCCTTACTCAAAAAGACTTACCTGAAGATAGAAAAAATCCAATCACTTCTACTGGGCATGCTGAGTTAGTAGATGCTCCAGACGGAAATACTTATGCTATCTTTTTGGGCACTCGCCCTTATACGGGTGATTATTATAATATAGGTCGTGAAACATTCATTGCTCCTGTGGCATGGAAAAACGATTGGCCAATCATCAATCCAGATAATAAAGAAATTCAATATTACTATACTGCTAATTTTAAAGAGGTTAAACAAAAAAGCACTCTTCCACAATCAGGAAATTTTGAGTATAAATTGACTTTTGAAAAAGGTATTGACTTATCATTATTATGGATGCGTAGCTTTGATAAAAATGCTTTTTCTACATCAAAAGAACATGGTTTGACGCTCAAGCTCAAACCTGAAACTTGTATGGATTTGGATAATCCTGCTTTCTTAGGCAAGCGTCAACAACATTTATTTAGTATCGCTGACGTTTCATTAGATTTCGCACCAAAAACAGCTAATGAAAAAGCTGGATTAACTATTTTTCAAAACGAAGGACATTTTTACTTTTTATCAAAATCGTTAGGAAGTATTCAATTGTATAAAAGTAATCCTAAGAGTAAGAATATGGAATTACTAGCAGAATCGCCAATAAACGATAAAATAAAACAAGTGTATTTGCGCATTCAATCAGAAGGAGATACTTATAGCTTTTACTTTTCAACAAATAACAAAAACTGGGAAATTTTAAAAGAAAAAGTAGATGCAAAATTTTTAAGTACCTTAGAAGCAGGCGGCTATATAGGTTGTTTATTTGGTATGTATGCTACTTCGTCGGGCGAAACAAGTACTAATACAGCTTCATTCAAATATCTTTCTTACAAAGGGAACGACCCTGTATATATAAAGCGATAGTAAAGCGTGGCGATTAGGGAATATAAATTTTGATTATAAAGAATAAAACTTCAGTTAAACATGAATACCAGATATACACAGATTTTGCTTTATTTAATATTTACTTTTAACATCTTAGGGCAAAAAATACCTAAAAAACTTACCGAGAAAGATATGGGTGGGTATTTGATGGTGTATTTTAAAGATGACACGCACGATTTATATTTTGCGACGAGTAGAGATGGATATAGTTTTACAGATATAAATAATGGTAAACCCATCATGGCTGGCGATACGATTGCTGAACAAAAGGGCATCCGTGACCCACACATTATGCGTGGCCCAGATGGTTGGTTTTATGCTGCCTTGACAGACTTACATATTTATGCTAAAAAGAAGGGTTATCGAACCACAGAATGGGAAAGAGACAGGAAAGAGTATGGTTGGGGCAATAATCGAGGAATGGTTTTATTAAAATCTCCTGACTTAATTCATTGGTCGCATACGGTATTAAGGGTAGATAAAGCTTTTCCTCAATTTGAAAACATTGGGTGTGCTTGGGCTCCTGAATTAATTTATGATGAGCAACAGCACAAAATCATGATATACTTTACAATGCGTTTGGGCGTAGGAAAAGAAAAGGTTTATTATGCTTATATGAACAAAGACTTTACAGCATTGGAAAGTATGCCCAAAGTGCTTTTTGAATATCCTAATGACAAACCATATATTGATGGAGATATTACCAAAGTAGGCAATAAATATCATCTTTTTTATTGTTTGCATGACGGCAAAACTGCGGGAATAAAGCAGGCTACCTCAGACTTGCTTACAAGCGGATACTCTTTTGATTCTACATGGGTTGACCCTGAACCCGTTAGTTGTGAAGCTCCAACTATTTTCAAACGAATTAATGAAAATAAATGGGTATTGATTTATGACATTTATCAAATCAGCCCTCATAATTTTGGTTTTAGCGAAACCTCCGACTTTGTTCACTTTAAGCATCTTGGACATTTCAACGAGGGTGTTATGAAGGCAACCAATTTTAGCATACCCAAACATCCTAGCGTGATTCAAGTAACAAAACAAGAAATAAAAAGCTTAGAACGATATTGGCGTAATCAACAAAAATGATTGCTAGCGTTTTTATTACTATTAGCTGGCGACTTAAGTCGCCAACTAATAGTAATAGATTATATTTAAAGAATTTATTACCAACCAGGGTTTTGTTTCAAAGAAGGATTTAATATAATTTGATTAAGGGGAATAGGTGACAAATAGCTTTTCTTAGTGAATTTTCGATTACTGGCTGGATCCATAACAATAGCGCCCGTTTGTGAGTCTATTCCGAAGGTAGCATAAGCAGAAGGCATATAAATGGGCTGACCATTATTTACGAATGTTTCGTATTCGTTGCCAATTACCCTTACTCCCATAACGGCTTGATTTAACTCTTGTTCAGCAATATTCCAGCGTTTTAAATCATCAAAACGAAAGTTTTCTCCATACAGCTCTACTGTTCTTTCCCTCCTAATTTCTTCTAACATCGTTAACTTTGGATGATTATTGATTAGCTTATTACTTAAGTGCGCTACCCCTGCCCTATCTCTAATTTTATTAATTGACAAATCAAGATTAGCATCAGAAATAAAACCGTCTTTTTCATAAAGAGCCTCGGCATACGTTAAATAAACTTCTGCCAGTCTAATTTGCGGATAATCATAAGATTCCTGATTATCTTCTCTTAAACGATGTTCAGATAAAAACTTTCTATTTAGATACCCACTGCTAACATTAGTATAGAGTAATGCATAATAAGGTGTTATTATTGGAGGGAAATCTTGTCCATAAATTGCTCCACCTCCCCAAGTACTTAACCCATAGCCCCAATATTTTTTCCCCGGTCTAAAAACAAAATTGGTTAATCTATTATCTCTATTATCAAACTCATCAGTCATTTTTTGATAACCTTTAAAGACAGACGATTCTGAAGGGGGTAGTCCATCCTTGCACAAATACATATCCATCATCTTTCTAGATGGGGCTAATTGACCTATTAGTGTATGGGTTATGTTATTCATTGATTTATACAAAACAAAATCATAATTACTTTTTAAAATAAACTCTTTGTTAGAAGATTTTGTAAAGCCAAGTGGATTAGAAAGACCGTCATCTAGGTTGAACAAATAAAAATAGCTTTCGTCTCCTAGTTTATTCCAAAGCTCATACCCTCCTTGTTCTATTACTGTTTTGGTCAAACTAACAACTTCACTTAAATAATTTAACGTATTGTTTTCTTTTTTTTGCCCTTTTTCAAAATCTGTCTCTTCTCCTACATATTTTTCCCATGTTGCCTCATAAAGTAATACTCTAGCCTTAAAAGCCATCGCTGCCCATTTGCTTATATGCCCTTTCTCAGTTACACTAATATTTTGTTCGATAGGTAAGTCTTTAATTGCCAAATCTAAGTCATTTATAATTTGCTTAGTCACTTCATACCTTGTTGCTCTTTTTGAATATAACTCTGGCGAATCAACATCAAGGACGGTAGTAATGATAGGCACTCCCCCAAAGCGTTTTAATAAAAAGAAGTAATGCCATGCTCTAAAAAAATACGCTTCTGCAACATATTGTTTAATATCGTCTTTATTATCGCTATACTCCTGTGCTTTTTTTAGTAATAAATTATTGGCTCTGATATATTTATAGGGGTTTCTCCAATAAATATCTGTAGCACTGGTTATTCCTCCCCCTTGACCATAAACGCTTGTTTTGGCCGTTAAGTCAGATCCTATATCCATCCAATCATAAATAGAGCTATCGTCTATTTTTCTCCAAGAAATCATTTTTGTATAGAAATCATTTGCAGTGGCTTTGAACTGTTCGGGCGTATTAAAATAAACAAATTCAGTGGTTTGATCAATCGGCTGTAAATCAAGCACTTCGTCTTCACAACTCATCAAACCCATGAATAGTATGATAATTTTAAAATATGCTTTGCGTTGTTTCATTAAAATACCCTTTAAAAATGTAATTCAAGACCCACCGACCACGTTCTGGCAAAGGGATACGTCTGGTTAGTATTTTCGCCAAACTCTGGGTCAAAACCATCTTTGATAGTAGTCCATTCCCATAAATCATTCCCAGATACGTACAAACGGCATTTATCAAGCCCTATTTTCTTAGCAAAATTCTTAGAAAATGAATATCCTAACACAAACGTTTTTAGCCTTAGATAACGAAGTTTCTGAACCATAATGTCTGTATTATTATAATTCCAGCTATTTCTTTGAGATACTAACGAGAGCCTTGGGAAAGCAGCATTAGTATTATCGGGCGTCCAAGTATTTCCTAAAAAATTAGGATTTTGATTTACATATATAACCCTAAAAGGAGCATTAAGATAGCCCCCTCTTAACATATTTTGACTGCCAACACCTTGCAGAAAAGTAGTAAAATCAAACCCTTTCCAGTTAAATCCTACATTAAAACCATACGTAAAATGTGGAGCATTATCACCGATGAATTGCAAATCCCCCGTACTTCCGTTTTGATTAGCATTTCCTATCGCACTAATGTATCCATTCTCATCTAAATCAAGTTTTCTTAAATCTCCTGGGCGTAGTTTCTGAGTCTCCACAGTGGGTAGCTCTCCATTATTAATGGCTGTATATTTCGCATAATAGGCATCTACTTCCTCTTGAGTTTGAAAGTATCCATCTGTTTTATACACAAAGATTGCATTAAGAGGATAACCCTGTATTTGGGGTACTACACCCGTATTCCAAGCATTCTTTCCTTCCATAGCAATCAATTTGTTTTGATTATCGCTTATGTTAAAAGAGAGATTATAGGCAAAGTCCCCTCCTATTTTATCTTTCCAGTTTACCTGAAACTCCCATCCCTTTATCGCTAATATGCCATTGTTAGTTTTGGGAGCAGTAGCTCCTAATAGTTCTGGATAAGCAACATCTATCAGCATTCCATTATTTCGTTTCAAGAAATAATCAAATGAACCACTTAGTTTATTATTGATAATGCCAAAATCAAATCCTATATTTTTCACACCTATACGTTCCCAAGTGCGAGTAGTGCTAGTCATTCCTGTGAAGGATGCGGTTTGTTGAATAGTATAAGGTTCTCCGAAAATCGTAGTACTTGTATTAATCGTTGACAAATAATCGTAAAGCCCAATACCCGACTGTCCGCCAGTCTCTCCATAACCACCCCTAATTTTCAATTCATTTATGAAAGGGATTTCTTCCATAAATTTCTCTTTAGAAATCAGCCATCCTGCCGAAACTCCTCCAAAAAAAGACCATTTAAAGCCTTTAGCAAAACGCGAAGATCCGTCCCTCCTACCTGTAAATTCGACGATATATTTTCCTTTATAATCATAATTTAAGCGACTGACATAAGAAAATAACCCCCAGTGGTTTGCTCCTCCTGCATTGGTAGCATTAACAGGGTCTGCGGTATTCAAATCATACAAACCTGGATATAAAAGGCGCATTCTTTTGCCCATTAAGCTTTTGTTTTCATTTAATTCCGTCGTAACGCCCACCATGATAGAAAAACTATGCTTTTCAGAAGTCTTTTTATAATCTAGAAAACCTCCATAATTCTGATAAGTAGTGTTATAAACATCCTCTTGAATGGTTGGGTCTGGGTTTTGGACACTAGTAACCCTATCCCCTATCCAATTGTATAATTTATAGGTTTGATAATACTGTTTTCGCCAGCCTCTGAGGTTGACATTAGATAGTTGACTACTAAAGGTAATATTCTTCCATAATTTGGCAGAAATCTTTAAATTAAGTCTTATAATATCATCGGTTGTCGTTACTCTCCCGCTTTCTGCTGTTTTGGCTATAGGGTTCCGAAAACCAAAATCATCATACCAATTTCCTTGACTATTATAAACAGGAAAGATGGGTGGGTCATACCATCCATCTCCAATACCAGCAATCGGGAAAGAAACTTCTCTCTTATCATAAGAAATCCCCGTTTCAATTTTTACTTTTTCTGAAAGCGCATAGTCATAATTGACTCGCATATTATATTTTTTTTCTCCATCATAAGCAGGTTTCAATAGCCCTTTGTTGTTAGCATAAGCTAATGAAATCCTATAATTTGATTTATCAGTAGTACTACTTAAACTAATATTGTGTTGCTGAGATACTGCCGTACCATAAAGCGCTTTCATCCAATTGTTGTCTTGATATACTTGTCCATAGCCTGTCATGGGGTTATTCCATAGAAAGGTCTCTCCTTGTTTCATTTTTTCAAGCCTTTCTCTATCATAAATCCAATAATAGCCTAAGCCATCTTGTTCTGAGGCTTCTAATAACAACTGGGCATATTGTGACATATTGGCTACAGGCGTTGTTCTCCCTAATGTAGAAGCCCTGATATTGGAATGGTAGGTTAATTTCATTTTCCCTTCCTTCCCTCTTTTGGTCGTAATCAAAATTACACCACCAGCAGACCTTGCACCATAAATAGCAGCCGAGGCATCTTTTAGCACACTAATTGAGGCTATATCGTCAGTATTTAATTGACTCAGCTCCCAAGTACCTAATGTTGGAATACCATCAATTACAATTAGTGGGTCGACATCCGTAATGGATGATTCTCCACGAATCCTGATTTTCAGTCCTTCATTGCCTGGTCTTGATGAACTGCGTGTAATAACTAAGCCAGATGTAGAACCTTGAAGCGCCAAAGCTGCATTACTAATCGCTCTGTCTTTAAATGTCTCTGCGCCTATTGTAGCTATTGCCCCTGTAAGGTTCTGTTTTTTTTGAATGCCATAACCAACCACTACTACTTCTGATAGAGGACTATTATCTATTTTGAGCGTTACTTCAATAAACCGCTTATCGTTGATAGTAATTTCTTCCTTCAAATAGCCAATGCTGGAAATGATTAATACATCGTTCACTTTAGGAACAGTTAACGTAAAATTGCCTTCTTTATCAGTTGATGTTCCTTTAGCAAGTCCTTTAATGATAATGCTTACTCCTTGAAGGGCTTCATTCCCTTCGTCACTCTTCACATTTCCTTTGATAATTACGCCTTCAACAGCTCCATCAGTCGTTTTTTTTATTTCAACGCCTATTTTTTTTTTTATGTTAATACTTGGGTCATAAATAAGATAAGACTGGTCGTTAAATTTTTCAAATTTAAACGAGAAGGGTTTAATGAGGAAATCGAGGGTTTTTTCTAGCGTAGAATATTTATTAAGTGCCGACAATTCGACAGTTTTATCAGCTAATAATTTGTCATTATACTCAAAAATTACATGATGATGTTTGCCTAAAATTTCGATGGCTTCGACTAATGAAATTTTTAAGGGCGAATTAGACAACCCTTTTTTTCTTTGTGCAGTAGATTGGCTACATAAAGAAACACATATTAAAAGCAGTAAAAAGATATTTCTAAGTAATTTTCGATACATTAATTTATTAGCCAAAAATAATGCTTGTTCTCTGCTACTAATTAGCGTTGTTACAAAATCTATATTATTTCAAATGTATAGCGTCTCCCTTTTTAGTGACTTGTATCGGATATAATTTTTGTAGTTTCACAAAGAAAACATCCACTGAATCCGTCGGGAATGAACCTGTAAATGTTTCGTTTTTCAAGGTAGGGTTATCTATTATTATGTTTATATCATACCATTCCTTCATCATCACCGCAATCTCTGCCAAGGATTTTTGTTTAAAAAGGATGATTTTATCTTTCCAAGAGGTATAATAACGGCTATCTATTTCTTGTTTGATTAACGTATGTTGTTCTTGGGATTGACTAACTCCTTCGCCAGGGCGTAATATTACGGTGTTGGTTGTATTATTTTCATCCGTAACTTTTACTGAACCATGCTGCAAAGCAATGTCTTTTTTATTTCTCCGATTTGACACGCTAAAAATAGTACCAAGCACCTCAACATTAAGATTATCGGCATGAACGACAAAAGGGAGTTTTTCACCCTTGAGTTCTTGCTTGCTTACTTCAAAAATAGCGTCGCCTTTTATCCATACTTCTCGATTTGAATTTGCATACCAGCCATTTTTATAAGTAATCGATGAATTTGCATTCAGTGTCACGATTGAACCATCATTTAGTAAAACTTTTTTTGTTTCACTAAAAGCGGTACTCGTTTCTTGTGTTCTGAAACGATAAAAATACAATGCAACCGAACAAAGGATTATCAATGAACAGGCTATTGCTAACCAACTCCAGTTATTTTCCAGTTTTACTTTTTTATAATTATTTTGTTCCTTTTCTTTTTCAAGGTTTGATTCAATATACGACCACATTTTAGAGCGTTCCGATGGCGTCCATTTCTCATTAAAATCAACTTTTTTAATAAAGTGCATGGCATTATCTATCTCTTTTTTCTTTTCTGGATGCTCCAAAATCCATTGCTTCCAAAACTCATCACTCTGTTCATCAGGTGCTTTTACCCATTTTTGGAAAAAATCATCCATTATAAAATCTTCTATGTCAAATTCTAAATAGTTCATTTTCAAATGGGAAGCTATTAATAATTAAGGATTATATAGTTAAAGATATAAATTATGGTTTTTGTAACCTTTGCCGTATTTTTTTATTAAAAAAAGCATCAATTCCTTCATAAACAAGCAAACAGTAATAGCATCAAAGGCAATAACAGGTCTATTTTATCTGAAAGATTATGCCTTAAACTTTTGATGGCTCTGTACAAAGTATTACGAAGAATCTGATAGTCAAGCCCTGTTACTTCTGAAATAGCTTCATAGCTCATGTTTTCAAAGAATCTTAGAAATACCAATTCTTGCTGCCGTGGTGGGAGCGTCCTAATAGCACCTTGTAAAATGTTATCAATGTCTGGGACATCTAATTCTGGTATTTGGCTATAATTATTTACGAAATAATCATCATCAGCATTCGTATCCAGCTGTTTTCTGTCATCAATAACACTTTTTAGAATAATCCTTCTTAGTGAAGCTATTAGATAATATTTTACAGAATTTGGCGTAGATAAGTTTTTCCTACGATTCCATATTTGGACGAAAAGCTCTTGAACGGCATCACGTACTAAATCTCTATTATACACTATCGAAAGTCCATATTTCAATAGTGTATCAGCATATTTTTGGTAAAAATATCCTAGTGCTTCTTGATCTCCATCAAGAAGGCGTAGCCACCAATCGGTTTCAGTATTTGGTAATTCTGAATACAAGTTTTAATAATTTCAAGAAAAAACATCATTCGTATGATATGCAAGATAAAACAAGAATCTAGGCTTTACAAAGAAAAGTAATGATGATGTTAAAAAAGCTTTTGAAGCTTGCTGTAGAAGAAAGGGATATTGTAGGCTAATTTATCTAAATTGACAATATTAGCCCATGCTGTTGTTATTGCTAACTATGTTTTTTAGTTAGAAAATCTTATTGTAATTATCGCAAAGTTTGTAATCGATTATGAAGCTGAGTCATTTCTTTATTGAATTGATTCATTAATGATTGATAGTCAGGAAACATTTCGAACAATATGGCTGTTCGTAACCCTTTGATGCTATCTCGTTCTAAATTATTTTCTAGCGATTGCTTATGATCATAAAAACTATTCGCTTGAATTTTATCAATTATTTGTTTGTAAAGCACAGGGTTTTCTAATAAATAGCGTTTATCCAGCCCAGCAAGCGCTTTTTCATATTCCTGTTGTAGCGTATTTATATTTTCCTTTAAAATCGATATTTCGCTATTTTGTTCTGTATTACGTTTAACTACTTTTTTTACTTTTTCTTTCTTTACTTCGTATTTATCGAAAAGATTAGGGGTATAAACCATTGTATTGAGGAATCCGCCAATATTTTCTATTTTTTTTCCTGATGCTAACGTATGGAGGGTATAGGTAATAGCTCTTTCAATTTGGTCTGCTGGCACCTCTCCTACCCATTTCTTCACTTGCTGTATCGTAACATATTTTTCTACTTTCTGAAACAATGTTTCAACCATATTATCTACAGGAATTATTTCTATGCTCTTTTCAGCAGTTTTTGCTGAAGTAACAGGTTCTACTTTCAATCGTTGGTTTTTTGTATTTTCGAAGATGTAGAAAGTAACAGCTACCACTTTCCTTTTCTGAATTTCTTCTTCAAACTGAAAATATATATCTGTATACTTCGCCAAATCTTTTTCTGCTCGTTTGATTAAGCCTTTAAAATGACCATAGAGTTGATATTCATGTGATTCTATTGATAACAATTCTTTTAGTTCATCTAGCATGAACTTCCTTTTACCTATCTTTTGATATTGTTTTAACAATTCAAACAACCTAACAGAATAAATACTGGTTAAACTCAGAATATTTCTAATATCATATACCAAGTACCTAGCTTTTAATTCTAATAAAAATTGTTTGAGCGCAGGATGAAAACTAAGCTTAATATAATTTTCCTTAGCGCCTTCTTCTGGGTTAGCCGTTGAGGCCACCAAGTGTGTTTTAAAATATTCTCGTTTGCCTTCGGCTGTAGTACGAAGGATTTCTACTTTTTTATCAAGCAGTTTTTCTGCCGCTTTTTTTATACTATCATATACCAACCCTGAGTCATGCAAGTTAAACTCACGCACGATATCTCCTGTGTTGATGGTATATTCATTAAAGTCGGTATCATTGTGTTTAATAAGTGTTAGCATATAAGCAAAAACCCTTGTTTCCCAAATATCAAATTTATAACGAGCTTCTACCAATTCGTTAGCTTTTCGAATTAACTTAATATCCGAATCGGTGGTTAATGGAGCTTTTTTCTTTTTGGTTGCCATTCATTAAAAAGGTAAATGCTTGTAAAAATATATCAATCCTTATTAAAAAACAATAAATATATCACATTAAAAAATGGGTGTGATATATTGCATTTTTTAAGGTAATTAATTACTCCGAATTATTTGTGATAGATAAATAAAGTCTTTTGTATTTTTAAAAGTAGCATTTTAATAAGATAGATGTTATTACATTTATTTTCCGTATCCGTTGTGATAGTTGGTAAATCATGGTGCTGTATAACCTCTATCATAGAATAACTTTTCAAAAAACATTTTAATAACTCCGAATTATTTGTGATAGTTGGATGAAAGGAATAGTCAAATAATAGGTATATCAAAGGTAATAGTACATAAAAAGGTGATTCGTATA
This sequence comes from Arcicella sp. GW822-FHT02H01, assembly GCF_058802005.1. Classification (NCBI taxonomy): domain Bacteria; kingdom Pseudomonadati; phylum Bacteroidota; class Cytophagia; order Cytophagales; family Flectobacillaceae; genus Arcicella; species Arcicella sp. GW822-FHT02H01. Next base: position 150,268 of record NZ_JBXANT010000003.1, read on the forward strand.
ATTGGTACATTTAACATTGGTTAAATAATCATTAAATGTAAAATATTAAGGAAAAGATTGTACAAAAAAACATTAAAAATTAGCATAAACTTATTTCCGAATTATTTGTGATAGATAAATTCATTGACATTTATACACAAACGTTATTGCGATAATATTTGCTCCGAATTTTATGCGATACTTCTCCGAATTTTGTGCGATACTTCTCCGAATTATTTGCGATAGATAAGTACCTTTTTCCGAATTATTTGTGATAGTTGCCGAATTATTTGTGATAGATAAGCTTGTAATCAACTAATTATCAATTAGTTACAAAGACTGAAAGTATTTAAAATAATAAATTAAAATAAAACAACATTGTTATTGTTTATGATTTATTATAAAAAATAAACCTGAAATGGATATTTAGCGACTAGTAGTAGGAGCTAAATACAACCAAGAGCTACTACTGATATTTTAAAAGTAGTCTGTAATATATAACATACTTAATATAAAAAATGTATTTTACTTATTAATATTAAATACAGTTCTTATATTTGCATAACTTATTTTATACTATAAAAAATGCTGACAACAGAATTATTGATAAGATTCTTGAATAGGAATCCGGCCTTAACAATCACAGGCATTGAGAAAGAAGCGGGT
>NZ_JBXANT010000004.1:0-142500 GCF_058802005.1 Arcicella sp. GW822-FHT02H01
GTGGCGACATTGGAAAGAGAAGCAGGACTTGCCAAAGATACTTTGGCTAAAGCATTGAAAGGAGAACGAAATTTAAGTGAAAAGCATTTAGAGCTCTTATTACCAGTAGTAACTTCGTACGGATTTTCAACAAATTTATATGAAAAGGCTAGAGTGGTATCTGTTATCAACCATAAAGGAGGAGTAGGTAAAACTACGACAACGGGATATTTGGGTGAGGCAATTGCTAAAATGGGCTTTAAAGTATTGATTATTGATTTAGATCCGCAAGGTAATTTGAGTCAGATTTTTGATATACATCTGCAAGATGAAAAACAAGTTTACCATAGTTTAGTAAAATTAGCAGATTTGCCTATTTACAACATTGGCGAAAATCTAGACATTGCTCCGTCAGATATAGAATTGGCAAAAGCTGAAACAGAATTGGTTAATAAGGTAGGTGGCGAACAACGCTTAAAAATATTGATAGCAAGGATTAGTCAGAACTACGATTTTATTTTGATTGACTGTCCACCCTCTTTGAATATTCTTACGATGAGTGCCATGCAAGCCTCTAATAGTTGTTTAATTACCCTTTTGCCAGAAATGTCGGCTTTAAAAGGATTAAATACCCTGTTGGAGCGTATTTCGGAAGCTCGCCAAATTTTCAATCCAGCCCTACAAGTAGATGGCATTGTATTTACCATGGTAAGGAAAAATACTGTTCATGACGGGATTAAAGAGACGGTAAGAAGCATTTTCCCACACATTAAAGTATTCAGCAAGGAAATTAAACATTTGATTGCTTTTCAGAAGGCTCAGATAGAACAGATACCCATAAGAACATTTGATAAAGATTCAGAAGCTGCAAGATGTTATGAAGAGTTTTGTGACGAATACCTATCATTGTTTTAATCCAATTAACATTTTATAGAAATGGCAAAGAACATAAAAATGTCGATTGCAGAAAAAGCAAGGGTGTCTATCACAAATAGTTTTTCGCCCTTAGAGTCGATAAAGCAAAATATAACAGTCCTTGAAGAATTAAGAAGCTTCATTCCTCCCTTGTTAGATTCCGAATTAGCGCAATTAAAGGCTAATTTGTTAGCAAATGGATGCAAAGACCCACTTTTACTTTGGGAAACGACCAAGGATGTTATTGGTGAAGGCAACGTAATGGAGCCAGCTTATGTGTTGATAGATGGGCACAACCGTTATGGGATATGCAAAGAATTTGGGGTTTCTTTCAACGTGCAATTATTGTCTTTTAACTCATTTAAGGAAGTAAAGGAACACATGATTGATTTGCAGTTGGGTCGAAGAAACCTAAATGTACAGCAAGCATCATATTTGAGAGGATTGCGCTATAATACCGAGAAAAATGACGTTTCGGATAATTTACAAGGCAAAAAAGAAGGATTTTTATCAGATGGTCAAAATGACCATTTGGAAAATGCTGTAAAAATTACCACTGCCGAAAGATTAGCCAAAGAATATAATGTAGGCGAAAAAACAATTAGGAGAGATGCTGCCTTTGCTGAAGGCTTAGAAAAACTCACGCCTACCCTTCGCAATGAAGTACTTTCGGGAAAAAAGAAAGTTGAGAAAAGTAAAATACAGCTATTGGCAAAGTCGAATGAGAAAAACCAATCGATTGATGATATTGAGAAAGTAGAGGAAATTTTATTGCAACAAGAGAGTAATTCAAAAGATAAAAAATCAGAGAATGATTCAAACGATATTGCTCAAGAGAAATACAATAAAGTACTAAGTGCCATTAACGAAGCATACGCTAGTAGAAATATAGAAGCTTTTGAGGCGATAGAACTTGCTTTACAAGACTTTAAATTGATTTTAAACTGATATTTGCCAGATGGTCAAAATGTCCATTAGGTAAATGAAATCAAAAAGTATTATTGATAAAAAAGCCAGATGGTCATTTTGACCATCTGGCTTTTTATGTTTTATTTCTTTAAAATAGTATCTAAAACCTTTAGTTTCCCATCTATTTTATGGCTGTATTCTAAGCCAAGAATCTTACTAATCATTGGATAGATATTTACATTTTCAAAACCATCTATTTTTGTTTGAGGGTTGAAGGCTGGTCCCCAAGCAAAGAATGTAGCGTGCATATCTTCAATGGCTGGGTCGAAACCGTGTTTGCCTGGCGTCGTAGATTTACCTGTAATACCAAATACTTTAGGTAAATGTGGAACAAGTAAAATATCGCCAACGCGATTATACTTGTCGTCTTTTTTGCCATAATGCCAACGACTAGGAATATTTTTCTTTAAGTATACATCAAAATCCACTGCTTCTTTCTTTAAAGCTTCGTAGGTCGGCTTAATATCTTTTTTATCTTTTGCATACAATTGCAACAATGCATCTCCACGAGGAATGATGAATTTTTCAGGGTCGATTGCTTTAGGTAAAAGCATAGGATGTTCATATTCAACTTTCGTCATACCGTGGTCAGAAACAAATACGAAGTTTACAGGCAAATGGAGAGAGTCAACAGTAGCAACCAGTTTACCTATGCTATTATCTACAAAATGTACTGCTTCTTCAGTTTCTTTTGAGTCTGGGCCATAAGTATGGGCTTCATGGTCAACCTCAGGGAAATAAAAAGTAATCATATGCGGACGCTTATCTTCAGGTAATTGAAGCCAGTTTTTAACCGTTTTAATACGCGTATCAATGTCTATTTTATCGTTATAGATGTAATAATAAGTAGGTAAAGTTCCTTGAATGTTGCTTTCAGAAGCAACCCAATAAAAACTAGCACTTATCATTTGTTGTTGCTCTGCTAACACCCATAGAGGCGTTCCGCCATACCAAGAGCCATCTGCAACGGCTTTTTTATTGCCCATTCCATAACTCTCTTGGCGTTGGGCATCATAAAAAGAATTGTCAACCAATCCATGATGTGCTGGATACATTCCCGTTACGATACTATAATGATTGGGGAAAGTAAGAGACGGAAAAGAGGGTAGCATGTAGGCTGCTGTTACGCCATCATTACTTAATTTACGAAGATTCTTGGCTTGGTACTTATCAGTAAAGTCTGCACGAAAACCATCAGCCGAAATCAAGATGACATAAGGTTTTTGTTGTTGAGCTAGGCTATTGCTACGATTCGGAATAATTTGCTGCGTTAAGTCTTGAGCAATGGTATTAGAAACACAGAAGCATAGCAAGACAAAAAGAAGATGGAGTATTGATTTTTTCATTTGAAATACTATCAAAAATTGATAGGCTTTAAAATTTGTTGAAGTGAATTGATGATTAATAAAATCTCTTAAAGCAATTTAGTCCATTCTTAATCAAAAATCAAAAAACTTATTCATATCTGTTGTTTAACCAAACATCAAATGAACACAAAAGTCAAATTTATAAAAGTTAGGTATATCATCTTCATATTAAATATTTGTTAAACTTCTAATTGAAATAATGATTTTGAGCTATTGAAGAGGGAAATTTAGCAAATTTTTCGGCTAATACTCATTATGAATTTCATCCAATATTATTCTTCGCGTCGCTTTATCAAAAGCTTTTTTGTTGTATGCTTATTAGTAAATAATCTTTCAAATCTCTGCTCACAAACATTTAAGGAGGAAGATAAAGAAAATCTGGGGCTGTATTTTCATAATCCAGATACTACTTTTCGCCTATTGAAAGAAAAGTACAATAAGGCAAACGAGCAAAAGGATTTTGTTCAAGCAGGACTTTATCTACAGCAAATGGGGCAAATTTGTTATCACTTTGGGCATTATCCTCAGGCGTTGGATTTCCATTTACAGGCCAGCACGATATTTAAGGCCAACCAAAAGAAAGAACTGTTAGCAGGTAATTTAAACGATTTGGGTGTTTTATATTATTACAATCATCAGCGAAACTTGGCTCGTCAGTATTATGATGAAGCATTGGTGATTTATAAAAATACCAAAAATGATTTAGGCATGGCCAATACGTTGGGTAAAATTGGGCAGTTATACGAAAAACAACAGAAATATGATAGTGCCTTTGTCTATCAGCGTCGGGCAATGATGCATTACCAAAAGATTAATAATCGCCAAGGAATGTCCAAGATTTATGAAAACATTGGAAGTATTTATGAAGACCTTGCTAAGTATGACTCAGCCTATTTTTATTACCAACGCTCATTTACGCTTAATAAGGAAACAAACAATCAGATAGCCCAAATAGAAGTATTGAATAATCTAGGAGATGTTTTTAGAAAAACAGATAAGGTAAAAGAAAGCTTACAGTATTCTAAAAAGGCCTTGGCTATGGCATTGGATACAAAAGAAAATTATCAGCTATCAGGAGCGTATCGTGATATTGCAAAAGCCTATAATTTACTAGGACGAAACGATAGTGCTTATCATTACTTAGAATTAAGCCGAAAAACAGCCTTAGATATTTATGATGAGAATAGTAATAAGCAATTGGCATTGTTACAAGTAATGTATGATATTAGTAAAAAGAATAATGAAATACAGCAATTGAATAATGCGAAAAAGCAAAACCAAATTATTGGCTTTGCCATCGGAATCGTAACCGTTTTATTAGCAGCTTTGGCGACGGTAATTATTAGCCGACAGCGCTTGAAAATAAAAAGTGAGCGATTTTTGAATGAAGAGCGAAATTATGTATATCAAACCCAAAAGGAATTGATGGAAGTAGCTTTGAGGAATAAAGTATTGGAGGAAGAAAATCTTAAAAATCTATTGGAAGTAAAAACCAAAGAATTGAGTTCGCACACCCTGCATGTTATTCAGAAAAATCAGTTGCTTGAAAAGCTATATAACAAACTAGAAGAAATGATTAAAGACGAGCGTCGTGACCCTAAACGCCAGCTTAGGCAAATCATGCAGGAAATCAATCAAAGTTTTAATCATGACCAATATTGGGATGAGTTTAGGGGTATTTTTGAGCAAGTACATCAGAGCTTTTTTGATAAGCTAAAAGCTAAGACTGATAACCTTACGGCAAACGATTTACGATTGGTGGCTTTGTTAAAAATGAATCTTAATTCTGCTGATATTTCCTCGTTGTTAGGGATATCTCAAGATAGCTTGAGGGTAGTTCGTTATCGTCTTCGTAAGAAATTAAACTTAGCTCAAGGAGATAGTCTTTCGGCATTTATTCAAGCATTATAGGTTGTTAATGATTTGGAAATGTAACGGTAACAATTTGATAATGTAGCGATTGTTTGTTTTTAAAGTGTTGATTTTTAGGTAATTATATATTTTTTGTTTCTATTGTTGCCTTCTTGTTTATGCCCTTTGTAACGCTGTTGCTTTTTTGTAACGCCCCAAATTTGGTTGTATTCATTTTGTATTTGAACCTTTGTCACATCAAAAAAATGATGTCGAAAGATTTTTTAACTAAGCTCACACGAAAAAGCTAATTAAAAATAAATCACAAAACAAAATGAACAAAATATACAGCCTGATTAGCTTTTTTATCTTAATCACTTTTACTGCTTTCTCAGGAACATTGAGTGGGGTAGTGATTGATAAAGAAACGGGCGAACCACTAATAGGAGCGAATGTACGATTAGATAAAAAAGGTTTTTATGATGTTACTGGACTAGACGGTTCTTTCAGCATCAAGAATCTTCCAGCAGGAAAATACCAAGTAAAGATTAGCTACATTACTTATGAAACTATTACACAAGAAGTAATCATCGGTAAAGACAATACTTTTCTAAAACTGAGTTTAGTACCTGATTCAAAACAATCCCTCAATGAAGTTGTTGTGACTGCCACGTCCGATAAATCAACGGAAAATTCAGCTCGTTTTTCAGAACGAAAAGCTAATCAATTGATGAATATTGTTTCTGGTAGGGCGATAGAAATTTCTCCAGATTTAACGGTGGCGAATTTAATACAAAGAGTATCGGGAATTTCTATTGAAAGAAATAGTAATGGTGACGGGCAATATGCTATTCTGAGGGGAATGGATAAGCGTTATAATTATACTTTGGTGAATGGTATCAAAATACCTAGTCCAGACAACAAATATCGCTATGTACCGCTAGATATTTTCCCTTCTGAACTGTTAGGTCGTTTAGAAGTATTTAAGACCTTGACGCCTGATTTAGAGGGTGATGCCGTAGGAGGTGTTGTAAATATGGTGATGAAAGATGCACCTAATCAATTAGAAATTAAAGGGAATTTAGCAGGAGGGTACAATGAATTGTTTATCAATCGTGGATTTACAAGTTTTGATGCAAGCCAGATTCAAAAGCAATCGCCTTATGAATTAAGTGGTAGTACTTATTCGGCGACATCAAAAGACTTTCCGAAAGGAACTTTGACATTGCAAACTAAAAATCCGAGTCCAAATATAGTAGGAGGGTTATCAATTGGAAATCGTTTTTTACAAAACCGTTTGGGTGTAATTTTAGCAGGGAGCTTTCAAAATACGTATCGTGGTAGCAATAGTAAATTCTTCTCTTCAACGGTTTATGATACTGAAAAAACTTCAAGAATTACCAGTTTAGCTGAACGTCAATTTTCTGAAAGACAAGAGCGTTTAGGTTTGCATGCCAAAATAGATTTTCGATTTAACGAGCGAAATAAGTTGCAGTGGTATAATGCGTATATGAACCTGATTAACGAGCAATTAAGAGACACTAAAACAACAGAATACTCATCAGGAGGGTACGACCCAGAAAAAGGAAATGCAGGCTTAACGTTTGGGGTTCGTTCAAGGCTTACACAACAACAAATTTTCAATAGTACTTTACAAGGTACACATCAATTATCAGATAAATTCAAATTCAATTGGTCGGCAGTATATTCTACGGCTTCTAACCAAGTGCCTGATAATACTAGTTTTAGCGTATTGGGTAAAAGAGAAAATTTTGTTGAAACCAAAATATATCCACAGCAAAGCAGTCGCCGTTGGGAACATAATGATGACCGCGATTTAGCCACTTACTTAAACTTGACGTATTTAAGTTCATGGAAGAGTAACCTGCTAGAAATCAGTACAGGAATATTGTATCGAGATAAACAGAGAAGTAATTTTTATAATAACTATGTACTTCAACCAACGAATCCTTTTGCAGTGTTTGGTAAAGACTTTAACAATTATAACGAAGTAGATTTTACCGTTCAAAACCCAAGAGGAACAGTAGCCTCAGCATTAAATTATGAAGCTACTGAAAAAATAGCAGCAGGGTATTTAATGGCAAAACTAAATACCAAAGCAACGCAATTCATTGGTGGACTTAGGGTTGAAAATACAGACCAAGGCTATCAGATGTTATTTCCACTTGGTGAACTTCATCCGTCTGGAAATCAAGTATATACTGATTTTTTGCCAAGCTTAAACGTCAAACATAGTTTAAATAATATTCAAAATTTGCGTGCTTCATATTTCCGTTCAATCAATCGTCCAGGATTTTTCGAGATTGTTCCAGGGAAAGTAGTCAATGAAGAATTTCAAGAAAGAGGAAATCCTGATTTGCAACGTGCTGTGGCCGACAATATTGATTTGAGGTATGAATATTTTCCGAATGCATCAGACCAAATAATGGCTGGAGTTTTCTACAAATACATTAAAAACCCAATAGAATATACCTTGCAAGTGGATGAAGTTAGAGGCCAAGACGTATTCTATACACCAGGGAATTTTGGGAATGCCAATAATTACGGCTTGGAGTTAGATGTAATCAAGTATTTCAAAAACTTTGGCATCAAGGCAAACTATACCTACACACATTCGTCTATTACAACCAAAAAGAATATCAGGATTCGTAATAGTGCGGGGAACTTAGAATCTATCTCCGTTGATCAAACGCGTCCACTCTATGGACAGTCGGAACACATCGGTAATTTTTCTTTACTCTATAGAAATTCAAAAACAGGATGGGATGCACAATTAGCAGCGTCGTATACTGGTGAGCGTATCAATACAGTTTCACAGTTTTTAGATAATGACTTATGGCAAGAAGCCTTCGTTCAGATGGATTTCTCTGTAGAAAAAAAACTGAGTGACCGTTGGGTAGTTTTTGGCAAAGCCAACAACTTATTGAATACGCCGATGAGAGTATTTATCAAAAATACCAATCCAGTCAATGCCAATATACCAGAGCAATCAAAAGGAGGAAATGATAAAACCTTGATTCGCGAAGATTATTACCAAAGAAGTTATTTAATAGGCATAAAATTCAAATACTAAAATATTCAAAATTCAACTTTATTAATGTCATGAAAAATTCAAAAATCTTAGTAGGAGCATTCTTACTAGCCACATTGTTTAGTGCTTGTAGTAAAGACGAAAACAAAACAACACCCGTTGTAGAGCAGTCGGTAACGGGCGAAGTATCAGGAACTTGGGTAAAAGGTTCTATCATCCAAGTAAAAACGGACATCATCATTCCAGCAGGCAAAAGCTTAACGATTGAAGAAGGCGTAACAGTAGTGATGGATACGACAAGCAAGCCTGAAATTATCGTAAATGGTAATTTGTATGTAACAGGAAGTACAGCTAACCCTGTAAAAATGACTGTTCCTGAAAGTGCAAGAATTACTAAAAACAAATTCGGTAAGTTGTGGGGTGGAATTTTGGCTTCAAAAACTTGTTCAGAATTGTTGTTAAATAATGTAATTATGGAGTATGGTGGTGCTGTTACAACAGAATCGTCAACATCTGTAAAACAAGGTTTATACAAGGCTGTTAGCGGTGAATTTGACCCTGCTATCTGGTTTTCTAATACCGCAGGAAAGTTAATAATGCAAAACTCTATCGTTCGTTTTTGGCATGATGACTGTACTTATTTAGAAGGGGGAAGCATCATTTTTAGCAATAACACTTTTCATACAACAGGTGAAAGTGGTGGAGAAGCTATCAACATCAAATCAGGTTGTGTTGCTGACGTAGCTTATAACTTAATTTATAGCACAAATACAAATGCCTTGAAATTATCAAATGCTGGTGACCGTACTCCTCAAGCGTATGTAGTGGCTTATAACAACACGATTGTGAATACAGGCTGGAGAAGACCAACTATTAAAGGTGGTTCTATTTGGGTAGAAGCAAGTGTTCGTGCAGATTTGTATAATAACTTAATGGCAAACACTCGTTTTGGTATTAAGAGAGACGCTAAAAAACCAGAAGATAGTCGTTCGGTAGTTAGTAATTCATTGTACTATGGCTATACGCAAGAGGGAGTAAATCAATTCCAACCAAGTACTGAAATTTTAACAGGAAAGAACGATATTATCAGTACAAAAGTAGGTGATAACGACCCTAAATTTGTGAATTATCCAGTAAGTACTGATAAATCAAATGCTGACTTCACAACTACTTGGGACTTCCACTTAGCTACTGATTCACCAGCGTTGAATAAAGGAATCACTACCTTCACGAGAAACTATAAAGACGGTATCACGATTAATGGTCAGACTTACAAATCGCCTGAACCTGCGTCGTATATTGGTGCTTTTGGAACGAAGTAAATAGTTGTGATTGAGTGGATTACGAGTTAGTGATTCACTCAATCACTAACTCACAATTAAATAGAAAGAATAATGAACCATAGGCTTTTAACCATCTTTTTGCTTGCCTTTTCGCTTAATGCTTGTAAACAAGTGGCTGTTCAAACAAATACTACTGCTAGTGAACAACCCATCGTACAGCCCACTTTTATTACTGAACCTGTACAACATGATACCGACGACCCTGCTGTTTGGATAAATCCCAATGATGCCAGCAAAAGCCTAATAGTGGGTACAGATAAAGACGTAGATGGAGCTTTGTATGTGTATGATTTGCAAGGGAAAATTCAAGCGGATAAAGTAGTACATGGATTAAAGCGACCTGATAATGTGGATATTGAATATGGCTTAGTGCTAAACAACAAAGCCACAGATATTGCCGTAGTTACAGAGCGTCTGACCCATAAACTACGTATTTATTCATTACCAGACATGAAGGCCGTTGATAATGGAGGCATTGAGGTATTCGAGAACGAAACAGGAGCAGAGTTTCGTGACTTGATGGGAATATCTTTATACAAAAACAAAGTAGGAAAAATTTATGCGATTGTAGGTAGAAAATCGGGTCCAACAGATGGTAGTTACCTTTGGCAATATCTTTTGGAAGACAATGGTGCTGGACAGGTAAAAGCTACGTTAGTAAGAAAGTTTGGGGCATATAGCGGAAAAAAAGAAATAGAATCTATCGCTGTAGATGATGAACTTGGCTATGTCTATTATTCCGACGAAGGCGTTGGCGTAAGAAAATATTACGCTGAGCCAACAAATGGTAACCAAGAATTAGCGTTGTTTGCTACTACAGGTTTTACTGAAGACCATGAGGGAATTTCTATTTATCAAACCTCACCAACGACTGGTTATATTTTAGTTTCGGATCAAGGAGCAAATCAATTCCATATTTTTAGCAGAGAAGGGACAGCTCAGAACAAAAACGACCATCAGTTACTAAAGGTAGTGAAAGTAAAAGCCAATAAAAGTGATGGTTCTGAAACAGTTGCAGTGTCTTTAAATAATACTTTCAAAAAAGGATTATTTATTGCCATGAGCGACGACCGTACTTTTCATTTCTATAAATGGGAAGATATAGCAGGAAAAGAACTTAAGTAATGAAATGAATAGTATCGAGTTTTGATTGCGGAGTTATAAAAAATACTCCGCACTTAAAACTCAAATTTCTTAGTTCTTATTGATATTGACTACTCTATGAGCCTCTACTAGCAAGGCAATTTCTTCCATCATATCTAATACTTCATCTATTTCACTTTCTTTCCACAAAACAAAATAGTTTTTCAGTGGTGTACGCATCATATATTCCTTACCATGCGAAGTCCAAAAATCATGAATGCCTATTTTGTTTTCCAACATTTCTTGAAAAGCACCAAACTCAAATTCATTCAGGATAAACAAAGAGTTTTTGTAGGCAAGGTTATACTTTTTACAACATGGACAGTAACCAATATAACCGTTTGCATTTTCGGTTAACGTATTGAAATCGTGTGAGTTTTCCATAAGAATAGCTTTAAACAATGACGCTTATTAATTAGATAGTAGACGAACAGAAATTAAGCAACAATAGCGAGTATTGGCCAAGGAATTAGAAATCTGAAGATTACTATAATCACTATTAAGAAAAACTACCACCGCAAAGCAGTGGCAGTTTATATAAGAGAGCGATGTCTTTTACTCTCTCATTGAGCGATTCAATATCATCAGTTAAACTTTGTACTTGCTTCTGGTTGATATACATATCTGAATGTATAATAACGCGCTACATCAGTAGTAGTTGGAGTAGTCGGAGCACCTTTATAGTAGCTCAAAATCTCTACTTTAGCATATTTGCCATCAGCAGTTTTTATTAATATTACTTTTCCTGCTGCAGGTGTAATGATACCATTAGCATAGTTGTACCAACCATTTCCTGCACCTGTTGGAATAGCAAATGTGGTTTTAGTATCTTGTGCAAAAGTGGCAGAAGCAGGCACTTCTTTGATTTCATCGAAAATACCCGATATTACTACTGCGCCACCTTGGCCACTACCAGAACCACCACCATTTGTGATAATTGTAGTAGCTCTTACGCCAATATCCCATTTCGTAGTTGCTGAGTCTGAGCTAGCAACAGCACCAGTTTTGAAGCTAAAGAAAGCATATTTTCCTGTTCCTGCAGGCTGGCCGTTAGCACCAACGGCAGTTGTAGGGTCGGCAGCTAAATCTTTCACTGTTTCTGATTTTACGGGTTGTACTACTACTTCATCATCTTTTTTACAAGCAGTAAAGAGCGTACTAATAACTAAAGCTGACAAGGCAATTTTTTGTAAAGAATTCATGTTTTTTGTATTTAAATAAAGGGATGAGTTTATGATATTTTCTCGCACTGGTAACCTAGCCCAACAAGGGCACTAATAATTTTTTCGCTCGGTGTAAATTGTTCAGACACAATTTTTAAAACTTTGTTCACATCATGAAAGTCAATGTTGAAATTGCTAATTCCTACTGACTTGAGGGCATCCCAAATGGCTTGTATACCAATAGGAGAGGTAATGTTTGTTTTGAACATTAATGTTTCCATCTGACTGATTTTATTGTTTAGGAGTTAAGTACAAATCCATTAACCATCTTTGAGCATCAGAACGAGTTTCAAAAATATTTACAGGACAGCCATAGGTACGCTTAGCTAAATATTGTACAATATGGTGATAGACGTTTGCCATAAAAAATGATTTCGTGACGATTGCAATCCCAAAACATTGTCTGGAAAACTCTCTACGATAATGTTTAAACCAAGTGGTTTCTAATTTTACGACACCTCTTTCGCGACATAGATTTCCTTCTGGGTAGTCGAAGAGCAAGCCAAAACTTTCGTTTTTATTAATAAGCTTACTCATTTCTGACAAATAGCTTCTGGTATCTTCCTGCGTTGTTTTTCCACTAATTTTCATCGAAAAAACAGGACATTTAAAATGTGTTTCAATTTGTACCATTAGCTTAGTTATTGTGAATTGTATTCCTAAAAATTAGCTCTAAATCAATCTTTTCACAGGCTGTATGCAACACAAATAAAAATTCTTTCATTTCTGTGTTATTTAAAAATAGACCAGTTGAAAATATATCTGTTTGTATATTTGGAACGCTTCTTAAATTGCACAATTCTATGACATAAAACTTTTGGGCATGCGGGGCTTCATTTAATTTTCTTAAAAACGTCACCATCGTAGTCCATTCAAAAGTCATCAAAGAGTTTTTATATTGAACTTGTATTTCATTACAACATTTACATTGCCAAGCACTGGCGTTATCCGTTTCAACTAAAATGATATGTTGTTGTTGCATCTCTTTCATATTGATAAAATTTAGTAGAAAACTTTTTTAAAAACAGTCTCGATAATTCAAGACTGTTTTTGTACAATGTGAACGAAAAGAAAAAATAAAACTATTGATTCTCAGAAATGACTTTAATAAAATCATAGTCATTTACTATTTACCATAATCTCGTGAATTCGGGATAAACGACCCCCCCGAATGCTACTCTACTGTTCTGTAATCTTGTGCTTTTCAAGGTTGATACCAAGGCTTACCCAAATGAGTCTTCCTGCTAGGTTAGGGATATTTCTATTATCTGTATAACCCAATACATTATCAACACCTGCTTGTAATCTAAATCTTTCCTGAAAGGTTTTACTGGCAGATACATTCCAAAGGATGTATCCATTTACAAATTCATTGCTAACATCAGCAATACCATTTCCGTTATAATCAGCAAAACCATATCTACTTCTATAAATCCCTCTTAACGAAGCCGTTAATCCACTTTTCATGTCTTCATAGAATACTTTGATGTTGGCTGAATGCCTAGAGCGATTGAAAAGTCCTTCATAGTCTGCAGCTTTTACCCTTACTGTTACCAACGTTTCAGGGTCACGTCTGAATAATTCACCTCGGGCTATTTTATCTACTACGTCTTTATCTTTTGCTTCCAAAAACTGATAGCCTGCACTCAACGTAATAGGCGACTTATTATTGGCAATCGTATAACTAGCATCTAATTCTATTCCTTGTGTAAATGCTTTCGTAAGATTCATGTAACTAAAAACACTTTGTCCATTCGTTTTCAAGGCTACGGCTTGGGTTTGAATTAGGTTTGAAATATCATTTCTAAAAACATTTGCCTTGAATTTCAGACCATTATCTAAATCAACTTTTCCACCAAAATTAAACGCTAATGAGCTCTCAGCTTTTAACTCTCCGAATTTACTTACATCGAACAACACTTCTGCAATCTGATTTTCAGCCTGTAAACGAGCTAAATTTAATGCTACTTCTTGCGTACCAAATACGCTATAGCCAGCTACGGCATTGGTGAAGTTGAGGTATAACTGTCTGAAATCTGGTGCCTTGAAACCCACTCCAACAGAGCCGTTGAGTTTTACCTTTTTAGATAAATCATAAGCCACCGAAACTTTGGGGCTAAACTGAGCTTTGTAAGCAGAGTGAGCGTCAAAACGACCACCGATAGTTAGGTTTAGAGCACTCACCAGTAAATTTTCGTATTGAAAAAACCCATAATTGGTTTCAAATCTTTTCACATCATCGTATCTCGTTGCTTCTACACTCTCCCAAATTTTACCAGCCCCAAGCGTTAATACTTGTTTATTGCCTATGGCATAATCTACCTGAATTTCTGGTCTTAGAAATTGCTGATTGAAGTACGTTGCATCATATACGTTATTGTCTTTCTGAAATAAAAGTTCAGAATTTGTTTTATACTGTGTATTGTAAAATCTAAAAACAGCTTTTAGGTTTTGGTGAAAAGAAACCCTTAAGCTTGGGTTAATATTCCAGTCTTTTACCGACCCTGTTCCTACTATTTGATCCGTTCCGACTAATAAGCTACTTTCTTGATTTTCAATATTATACCTTGTTGATATATTCAAACTTACATTTTTTGAAAAATCATAGGTAAATTTTGGGGTAATCGTATAATTTTGAAAAGGTGAAACTGTTGGTCCAAAAGTTTCAGGCGTAAAATCATATCCTCCAGAAGCATAACGATTTAAGAAAAGGTTGAACCCTAACTTTTTCGTTTTCATGCTCATGTTTCCAGATAAATCAGTTGTCTGATTCGTTCCGTATCTTGCTGAAAAAGAACCTTTTGTCCCATTAGGTCTTTCAGTAATGATATTTACTACTCCAGCCAAAGCCTCTGAACCATATAAACTAGAGGAAGGCCCTTTTACGATTTCAATTTGTTTAATATTAGCTACTGCCAATCTTGATAATTCTAAAGTACCAGCTGTTCTCCCAACCAAAGGTTCACCATCCAAAAGAATTAAAGTATAATCTGGACTAAACCCTTGAACTTGAAGCCCTTGCCCGTGGTCGTTTACAATAAAAAGCCCCGTTTGTTCTGCAAGTACTTCGCTTAATCGCAATGAACCCATCGCCCGAATCTGTTTCTGCCCAATCAGTGTTACAGGCATGGGTAAAGCGTTTAAAGCCCTTTCATTGCGAGTAGCGGTTACAACAACTTCATTTAAATTACTTGTCTTTAAACTATCACTTAAAACATGTTTCTGTTGCCCAAACACGTTTAAAGCATTATATATAAATAATAAGGTAATTATACACTTCATAAGATGTTCGGGTAATTAGCTTTTAGCAGCGAGCTTCAGCATTATTCAATGTTAGTGATTGATATGAATCTTTGTTTGATAATTTAGAGAAATCCAATACTTGTTTCCTTTCCAATAGTCCTATCGTCTCAAAATCTAAAATCCCTAGGTCTAACGTCTTACATCAAGCGTCTTATGTCTTCTAGTCTTACAGTGTAATAGCCCCAAGTCTCCAAAACTTTCTATTTCAAAAGGAACATGACAAAGGTAATAGATTATTTAGAAGGATTCCAAATAAAAACTAAAATTATTTTGAATTAGTCTAAATAAGTATAATCTTTGCATTGTCAAAATCACATTTGATGTCTTTAAATAATTAAATCCTTATATAAACAGTATCATGAATAAACAATTATCAAAACACTTTTTTAGTATTATTTTCTGCAGTGTTTTATTGTTAAACAGCGTATTTGCAGTAGCTCAACAAACAGCCCTTGTAAAAGGAAAAGTTTTTACAAGTGACGGAAAAGCAGCAGAATTTGTAAACGTTGTTCTAAAAGGAACAAATAAAGGAGTTGTGGCTGATGCAAATGGCTACTATGAGATTACACAAATTAAACCAGGAAAATATACCGTACAAGCAAGTTTTGTAGGCTTAGAACCACAAAACCAAAGTGTTGTTTTAGCGGCTGGTGAAACAAAAGAAATAGATTTTAGATTAACTGAAGACAGTAAACAACTAAAAGAAGTTGTGGTGGTATCAAATCCAAGCAAATATGTAACGGATTATCCATCGATTTCACTTCGTTTAAAAACTCCATTACTTGAACTGCCTCAGAATATTCAAGTAGTGACTGCCCAAACATTAAAAGACCAACAGATTTTTGATATGTCTGAAGGCGTTACTCGTAATGTAAGTGGTGCGGCACGTTCAGAACACTGGGAAACTTATGCACGTATTGTGATGCGTGGTTCAAGAATTGCAGCTTTCAGAAATGGGATGAACGTAACTGAAACTTGGGGCCCACTTACTGAAGATATGAGTATGGTTGAGCGTATAGAAATCGTAAAAGGACCAGCAGGATTTATGCTTGCTAGTGGCGAGCCAAGTGGTTTTTATAATGTAGTGACTAAAAAACCAACAGGTCTTACGAAATCAGAAATCGGTATGACAGTAGGTAGTTTTGGAACATACCGTAGTACCGCAGACTTTGATGGAAAATTAAGCAAAGATGGTAAAATACTTTATCGCCTTAACTTGATGGGACAAATGAAAGGTACTCATCGTAATTTTGAATACAATAACAGGGTTTCAATAGCGCCTGTAGTGAAATTCCAGATTAATCCAAATACTTCATTAACAGCAGAATATACTTATCAAGGAGTTGAAATGTCACCAATTGGTTCGGCTTATGCATTCTCTGCAAAAGGTATCAGCGATTTGCCTTATAATTTCACTACGTTAGAACCAAATTTGAAACCAACTTACATCAAAGATCAATCTTTGTTCCTAACACTTTCGCATAGCATTAATAACAACTGGAAATTCACAGGCCAGTTAGCATATTTGAATTTTGATCAAGTAGGACAAAGTCTTTGGGCATCTGGCTTTAGTGGTGATACTTTAAAAAGAACCGCGTCTATTTGGGATATTTTAGGAACAACCAAAGTAGGACAATTCTTTTTGAATGGTGATGTACAAACAGGAAGTATCAAACACCGCATTTTAGCAGGAATAGATATGGGTAATAAAGACTATTACCACGATTGGGCACAAGGAGGTATAATAGGAGATTTGAATGTTTACCATCCTGTATATGGACAAACACCTTCAAGTAATTATCCAAAATATGACCGTACTTTAGACATCCGTGAACGTGGTGTTCACTACAACAATAGCTATACTGCTTTTTATGCTCAGGATGAAGTAAGACTTTTTAATGAAAAATTACGCTTTACGTTAGCTGGACGCTATACTACAACAAATGATACAGACCCTTATTCTGGAACAGTTGGTACTGATAAATTTACGCCAAGAATAGGTTTGAGTTATTCAATCGACAAAAGTACTAGCGTGTATGCTGTGTATGACGAAGCATTTATTCCACAAGCTGGCGGTACTTTTGAAGGAAAGAAATTTGACCCTATTATTGGAGATAATAAAGAAATTGGTTTGAAAAGAGAATGGTTGAATGGCCGTTGGATGGCATCTGTTGCTGCTTATAAAATCACTAAAAACAATGTACTTACTGATGACCCTAACCACCAATTCTTTTCTATTCAACTAGGACAGACACAAACACAAGGGATAG
The DNA here is from genome assembly GCF_058802005.1 of Arcicella sp. GW822-FHT02H01. NCBI lineage: Bacteria > Pseudomonadati > Bacteroidota > Cytophagia > Cytophagales > Flectobacillaceae > Arcicella > Arcicella sp. GW822-FHT02H01. Next base: position 17,416 of record NZ_JBXANT010000004.1, read on the forward strand.
AGTTTGATGTAAGAGGACAAGTGCTTCAAGGATTAGAAGTAACGATGAACTATGCTGTAACGGATGCTAAAGTAACCAAAGATACTGATGGTTCACAAATAAGCAGACAAGTACCAGGCACAGACAAAAATATTTTTAACGCATGGTTGAATTATCGTTTCCAATCAGGAAAAGCAAAAGGTTTGGGCTTATCATTTGGTGTTCAGCATAGTGCAGGAAGAAGTAACTGGTATGGAGCTTATAATAAAGCAGTTGACCCTACAATGCCAAATTATACACGTTTCGACGGAGCGGTATCTTACCAGTTTGACAAATTCTCAATCGCATTAAATGTAAACAATATTTTCAATGAGTATTTGATTACAGGGGGGTCATTCTATGCATGGAGCAATTATTATTACTCACAAGTAGAAGCTTTGCGTAATGCTCGTTTAAGTATCAATTACAGATTCTAAAAAATTTACCGTGTTCATTTAGCACCTCAGCGTAATAAATGAACACATTATTACCAACATCAAGTTTAATATATAAATAGTAATTGGCTATCTGTATATTAAACTCGATGTTGGCTAAATCAACTCATAGCATCATAAAATGAATTTCCCAGTTATTGTAGGGATATAAGTTTTTTGAATAAAAGAGATAATTCTTTACGAGTACCTTATTAATCATTGAGCGTTAATCATACTTAAATATATGAAGAGTTTTAAAAAAATTATAGGACAGGTTCACCTGTGGCTTGGACTTGCGTCTGGCCTTGTGGTGTTTATCGTTTCTATAACGGGCTGTTTGTATGCTTTTCAGGAAGAAATACAGAATGTCACACAGCCTTTTCGCTTTGTAGAATCCCAAAATAAACCATTTTTACGACCATCAGTCCTTGAAAAAATAGCATTAAAAGCTTTGCCAAACAAACAGCTACATGCTATCATGTATTCAGGTAAAAGTCAGTCAGCACAAGCTATTTTTTATCATTATGAACCATCCTATTATTATATCACCTACCTCAATCCTTATAATGGAGAAGTATTGGAAGTAAAAGATATGGATAGTGATTTTTTTAGAATAGTACTAATGGGGCATTATTATTTATGGCTCCCACCAACGATAGGTCAGCCAATAGTGGCTACTTCAACATTGGTTTTTGTAGTCATGTTGATTTCTGGTATTATTTTATGGTGGCCAAAAAACGAAAGTGCTGCCAAACAACGCTTTTGGTTTCGTTGGAAAAATACCACAAAATGGAAACGTAAAAACTATGATTTACATAATATTTTAGGTTTTTATTCAGCTTGGATTGTCTTGATTATTGCCTTAACGGGCTTGGTATGGGGCTTTGAATGGTTTTCTAACGCGGTGTATGGAGGCTTGGGAGGTGAAAAATCAACGATGTATACAGAAGTTTTTTCAGATAAAAAACAGAAAGAGCTTGTAACAAAACAATCGCCTGCCATTGACCGTATTTGGTATAAAATGCTTGCAGAACAGCCACTTGCCAAAACGATAGAAGTACATATTCCAGAGTCTGATTCAGCATCGCTTGCTGTCAATGTAAATATGGAAGAAGGCACAACGTGGAAAATTGATTACCGTTATTTTGACCAATATTCGTTAAAAGAATTATCCGTAAATCACCTTTATGGAAGATTTCCTGTAGATAAAGTAGCTGATAAAGTACTCCGAATGAATTATGATATTCACGTAGGAGCAATATTCGGCTTGGCAGGAAAAGTATTAGCCTTTTTAGTGAGCTTAGTGGCTGCTAGTTTGCCTATTTCTGGTGTGTTGATTTGGTGGGGGAGAAGAAAAAAACTGGCTTGATTGTAGAATCCTCAAAGTACCTATAGTATTATTTAATCAAACCCAAAACAGTCAAATATGAAGAAGAAAATATTATTCAAACTGGCTTTTTTATTTACCATTATGTGTCTCCCGTTTTTATCCATGGCACATGGATATTGGCTTGAAACACAAGGCTCTGGTAAAATAGGAAGTCCCGTTAAAATCCTAATGTTTTACGGAGAATACGCTTCTGGAATAAGAGAAAAAGGAGATAGGCTCAATAAAATGAATGAACTTACTGTTTCAGTAATTGATGGAGATGGAAATCAATCAGCCGTTACTATGACTCAGCAAGAAACCCATTGGGAAGGAATTTTTACACCAAAAACAGAAGGAACCTACCAGATTTTGGCCATCAACGATACGCGAGAGGTACAAGATTGGACAAAACATAATTTAGGAGTTACTCGACCTGTACAGTTTTTGCGAACCATTTATCAAGTTGGTAAAATAAGTAGCCCAAAGAACAAGCTTCAGTTTTTGGATATTACCGTTAGTAAGGAAAAAGACAAGGTTGTGTTAACAACGTATAAAGACCAAAAGGGTTTGTCTAAGACTAAAGTAACTGTTATTAACCCACAGACTTGGGAGAAATCATTATTCACTAATGAAAAAGGAGAAAGCTCTTTTTCCCCAACAGGAAAAGGAATGTATTTAGTAGAATTGGAATGGATTGATAACACTCCCGGGACTTTTAAAGGGAAGGATTATCAAACAATTAGATATAAATCTGAAACAACCTTTATGCTTGATTAATAAGCAATAATCTATTGACTTGAAAAATTGATGATAGCTTTTCTGAAAAGAAAAGCTATACCCTCATGTGCTAAAAGTTTGACAAAATCACTTTTTGTCGATAAAAAAATACCAAAACTTAACTCTTTACTTAATATTAAAATGAAAAAATATTTACATAATATAATCCTTCTAAAACGTATACTGCCTTTGTTAGTATCGCTTATTACATTTTCAGGATTTGCCCAAAATACAGGGAAAATCATCGGAACGGTAAAGCTGACGGATGGTAGTCCTGCTGAATTTGTTACGATTTCGATTAAAGGAACAAACAAAGGTACTACCACTAATAACAAAGGTGAATATCAACTTGAAAAGCTCAAAGCAGGTACTTATACAGTAGTTGCTAGTTTTGTAGGTTTTGATTCTCAGGAACTTAAAACCACGTTGAAAGCCAATGAAACGAAAACACTTCCTGTGTTTAATCTGAAAGAAAATACCAAAAACCTTAATGAGGTAATTGTAACAGGAGAAAAATCAGAAAAATATATTGCTGAAAATCCATCGGAATCTCTTCGATTGACAGCTCCATTGATTGAAATTCCACAAAATATCACCGTTGCTACACGCCAGACAATTGTTGATATGGGAATGCTTAATAAAAACGACGTTATCAGAGCCGTAAGTGGTATTACTAAGACTTATGGCGAAGACTTAGATGCTAGTCTTTTGATAAGAGGAACTGATGCAACGTATAGCACTTATCGTAACGGGGTAGGTGGACCTATTTGGTGGAATGCACAAGAAGATGCAGGCATGATTGAAAGAGTAGAATTTGTAAAAGGACCAGCAGGCTTTATGTTAGCCAACTCTGAACCAGGGGGTTTGGTAAATACTGTAACCAAACAACCCACTCATGAAAGAATCAATGAAATTACGTTTGGGCTTGGTAGTTTTAACATGATGCGTACTGCCATTGATTTGGGTGGAGAATTTTCAAAGGATGGGAAATTAACCTACCGTTTAAATACAGGATTTCAACAAAGTGCGAAGTTTTATAAAATGGGAAATTTCAACCGTTACTTTATTTGCCCTTCTTTGAAATATGATTTTACGCCAAAATCAAGCATTACTATTGAACATAACTATGTAAAAGCTGTTACAGCTCACAATTCGTATAATCAGATATCAATCAACGAGCAATTCTTTGCTTTACCATACGATATGGCTATGAACGATCCTAATGTTGGTAACTACATGGGGTCAGATGTTTATACAAGATTAGGCTTTAAACATCAAATCAATGACAATTGGAATTTGAATGCTCAAGTAGCCTATATGTCAACAGATTGGGATGGTATGGCACTGTATGTGAATAATATATCGGCTACAAAAGACACCATTTATCGTACAAGTTCAGGAAGTGACTGGACGGGCAATTTATACAATATGCAAGTATTTGCAGATGGAAAATTCAAGACAGGGAAATATGTTGAACATAAAGTATTAGTAGGCTTAGATTTTGGTGATGGTGGCGAAGGAAATAATTATAAAGGAGATTGGAGTAATCCTGAAAGATTAAAATTGTCTATTAAAAACCCCATTTATTATCTTCCAAAAGATAGCGTAAGATATACTCCTGCTGAAAATAATGGCTCATGGCGTTCTACTAACAAGTGGCAAGCATTATATATACAAGACCATATCAAAATTGCAGGGAAGCTTATAGTAACGTTAGCGGGAAGATTTACTAGCCTTACAACAGGGCAAGATTATAACGGAGGAGTAGATGACCCAGAATATGAAATTACCGAAAATGCCTTTACGCCACGGTTTGGCTTAACGTATATGCCATCTAAAAACCTTTCAGTTTTTGCTATTTATGATAAAAGCTTTTTGGCACAACGTGGCGCTATTTTTGGAGAGGGACGTTTGCCTGCACTTACAGGAAGCAACAGAGAAATAGGCGTTAAAGCATTGTTATTAAATAATAGACTTGGTGTAAATGCCTCTATTTATCGTATCGAGAAAAACAATGTAAGTACAAGTGACCCAATCCACGATGGTTTTTACTTAAAAACAGGACAGATAACGAGCGAAGGCTTTGAAATGGATATCGTAGGGAATATCACTAACAATGTAAGTGTTGTTGCTAACTATTCTTATACCAATGCTCGTGTAACCAAAGATGCAGATTCTACTGTAATAGGCATCAAAAACTATGGAACACCAGACCATACGTTAAATGGTTGGTTGAAATACAAATTTACAGATGGTATTTTAAAAGGACTTGGATTTGGTGCTGGGGTGCAATACATGGGTAGTCGTAGCGGCGTATATGTAGGTTGGGGAAGTGAATTTGGCAATAAAACATTACCAACTTATACAATCTATGATGCTTCGTTATCTTATAATTTTAATAAACTTTCAATCGGTTTGAATGTGTACAACATTGGAAATCAGAAGTATGTGAGCAATGGATATTATAATCCAGATGCAAAAGAATGGATTTATAACCCAGGTACGCCTGTAAACTTCAGAATTCAAACAGTTATTAAATTTTAAAGCATTGAGTATGGCCGATAAATATAGATTAGCTTTTCTGACAGTAGCCTTTATTGGTTTACTGTCAGGTAGCGTCTGGGCACAACAGAAACCGAACATTTATATCAATTGCGCAACTTCTACAACACGTTGTTATCAGGATTACCTACTTCAAAGTTTGTATACCTGCAATTTTGTGAGAGATGCTTCTAGTGCTACGATACAAGTATTAGTAACAGAAAAGCCAAATTCGCAAGGAGGATACCGTATAAACTTTGAGTTTACAGGGATGAATGACCTAGTGGGCAAGAAGGATACGCTTTTTTTCGATTTACCGCAAGGGCAAACGGAAGAGTATGTTCGAAGTATGATTGTGACCCACATATCAAAAGGGCTATCTTTTTTATTACATCATACAGCTTTTGAAAAAGCATTTGATGCCAAAGTAAATGAATCGTTTGTTCAAGCAGATTCTGTGTATATCGAAAATCGGGATTTATGGAAAGGATGGAATTTTACAGCAGCCTTTGAGGGCTATATGGAGGGGCAATCGAATTATGTGTACTATAATGTAGGTCCTAAAATTGCCATCAGGAAAATCACACCCAAGCATAAACTGGTCGTTAATATACAGCAGGGATTTAAAAAGAACAGTTATACCATAGATGAAATTAAACAATCTATTTTAATCAAAAGTCTTGATATTATTCCGTTATACGCACGCAGTATCAATGAACATTGGTCTGTTGGAGGGATTATGCATTATCGTAGTAGCGAATATAGTAATATCAAAAGTAGCATTAGAATAGCTCCATTGCTTGAATATAATTTATTCCCGTACTCAAAAAATACCATTAAACAGATACGATTTGTATATCAGGCAGGCGTACAAAGTTTTGATTATTATGGAGAGAGTATCTGGAATAAAATTCAAGAGACGCTCCCTTATCAACGTTTGGCAATATTAACCGATGTAACTCGCAATTGGGGAAGTATCAGAGGGTCTGTGCAGAGTAGCTCTTATTTAAACGATTTGACTAAGAATCGCCTTTCATTTGTCAGTGAATGTTCGTTCCGACTAGCAAAAGGTTTATTCTTTAATATAACAGGGCAGTTTGAAATGGTAAATGACCAAATCTCATTGCTGAAAAACCCTTTGGATGAAACGACTTATTTATTAGGAGGACAGCAGTTGGCGACAAAAAACAATTTTTGGGCAGAGTTTGGTATTTCATACAATTTCGGAAGCAAGTATACTAGCATTGTGAATCCTCGAATGGGAAGTTTAGATGAAGTCTGGTTTCAAAATAAATAAACGATGACATTAAAAAAAATATCAGGGCTCTTACATTTATGGCTTGGTTTAGCATCGGGTATAGTCGTGTTTGTGGTATGTATAACAGGTGCTATTTGGGCATTCTCGCCAGAAATAGAAAACTGGACGCAGTCTTATAGACATGTAGAAAAGCAGAACAAACCTTTTTTACTTCCTTCTCAACTAAAAGAAATTGCACAAAAGCAGTTTCCTAAGCAAATTGTTTCAACGGTGGCTTATTTTGAAGAAGGAAAATCAGTCGTGGTTTATTATAGAGGAACAGACTTTAGGGCATCGGCTTATATTAATCCTTATTCGGGCGAAGTACTGAAAGTAGTAAATGATGAAAATGATTTTTTTAGCATCGTCATTACAGGTCATTATACGCTTTGGCTAGGTGAAATCGGAGGGGAAATTGTAAGATGGGGTACGCTATTATTTACTATCTTATTAATAACAGGTATTGTGTTATGGTGGCCCAAAAATAAAGCTGCTGCCAAGCAACGCTTTTGGATAAGATGGAAAGAGAATGTAAAATGGAAACGTAAAAACTATGATTTACACAATGTACTAGGTTTTTATAGTGCATGGATTGTCATATTTGCAGCCCTCTCTGGTTTAGTTTGGACGTTTGAATCTGTCAGTAAAGCAGAGTATTGGCTAGCTAGCGGGGGTGAAATACCTGTAGAAGAACCACAGGCATTGTCTATCAAAAAAGGAACAGTGGCACCCAAAAATGGAGTAGACATTTTGTATTTAAAGATGCTAACTAAATACAAGAATAATATTGGAGAAATGTATGTCTCAATTCCTGAGGCAGATTCTTCAATAATTGGCTTTTATATCATCCCGAAAGAGAAAGCATATCAGTCAGATGATTATTCTTTTGACCAATACAGCTTGGCTGAAATTGGACATGGAGCTTATGCCGACATGAATGGAGGAGAGAAGCTTAGAAGACTAAATTATGATATTCATATCGGAAGCATATTTGGCTTACCTGGTCGAATCGCTATGTTTTTTGCAACCCTCATTGGAGGAAGCCTACCCGTAACAGGCTTTTATATCTGGTGGGGACGTAGGAATAAAACCAAACAAAAATCAAACAATATTAATTACTCACAGGAATTTTCACGTAAAAAAATGTCTAAAATAAAATGAAAAAACTATTCTTCGCTATGGTATTGATGGGAGTATCAATCTTAGCAAATGCTCAAAAAAGTACGGATATTGCTGCCATTAAAGGTCAATGTGGCTGTTTTGATATAAAATTCAGTTATGCAGAAACCTTTGCACCCGATAAAAGCTATCAATATCACGACCGTTACGTAACGGGAGGAAGAGAATGGGTTTTTGTGGATGAAGAAAGCAAAGACAAGTTGGTATTAATGCACTTGTTGGTTATTAACGATACGATGGTCATAAAACATTGGCGTGAAGACTGGCAGTATGAAAATACTGACCTATTGGCTTTTGACAAAGGAATGACTTGGAAGGCTACACAATTGCCTAAAAATCAGGTGAAGGGACAGTGGTCTCAATCTGTTTTTGAAGTAAACGATATGCCACGTTATGAAGGTACAGCTTCTTGGATTCATAAAGATGGCCAACACCTTTGGGCAAATATTACTGATGCGCCACTTCCAAGAAGAGAATACACTAAGCGTTCAGATTATCAGGTATTGAGAAGAAACAATCGTATCCATGTAACGCCTGCTGGCTATTTACATGAGCAAGATAATGATAAAGTGATTCGCGATGCATCAGGCGATAAGTTATTGGCACAAGAAAAAGGATTGAACGATTACAAAAAAATTGATGATGAAAAATGTAAGATAGCAACTGAATTCTGGGCTAAAAACCGTGAATATTGGGTTGATGTTCGTACTGTATGGGGACAATTGATTGCTCAAAACAAAGGAATTAGCTTAAAAGCAAAATCAGATGATGGAAAGATGTTATGGAAAGAATTAGATGATTTAGTAGAATCATTAAAAGCGAAGGGAGAGAAAAATGCGACGAAACGTCAAGCAGAAATTCGTTCGGTAATCAATAAGTATTTGAATAATAGTAATTTGTATTCTTTGAAAAACTAGATTTAGCTACCCAAATATAAAAAATCCGTCGTCTGTATTTTAACAAACGACTGATTTTTTATGTTTTCATAAAGCTTATTTCTTTTTCTGATATTCAGCAATTGTTAATAACAAAGAGGGTAATAATATTAAGTTAGTAATCATCGCTACTAAAAGCGTAATAGAAACCATTACACCCATTGCTGCTGTACCGCCAAAGCTTGATACTGCGAAAATAGAGAAACCACAGAAAAGAATAATGGCAGTATAAATCATACTTAAACCTGTACCGAAAATACTATTGGTGATGGCTTGTGACACAGTATGTCCTTTTTCATATAATTCCTGACGGTACCTTGTCAAGAAATATACCGTTCCATCTGAAGCAATACCGAAAGTAATGCTGAATACTAAAATAGTAGAAGGCTTAAAGTGAATATCTAAAAAGCCCATCAATCCCGCCGTCAGTGCCAAGGGAATTAAACAAGGAAGTTTTGATAGAATAATTACTGGGATAGAACGGAATAAAACCATTCCAACGACAGCGATTAAGCCGATAGCAATCAATAAACTTTCGTATAGATTCGATAATAAATAATCGTTACTCTTCAAGAAAACCAAACTATGACCCGTCAGGCTCACTTTATATTCTTTAGGGTCAAAAATAGCATCAACTTGTGGGCGAATTTCATCAATGAGCTCTTTCATACGCAAAGAACCAACATCTGCCATTTGGAAACTGATACGTGTAACGCTTTTATCTTCATTCAAAAACGATTTGAATTGCTTAGAGGATGCACCACCATTTTGCACATATTCCGTTAGTTTAGAAAGCTCCAACACGTTTGGCAAGATAAAATACTTGGCTTCGCCACCTTTATAAGATTGGTACAGGAATCTGGTAGCTTCTACAATCGACAAAGGCTTTGAGAACTCTTTATAAGCACGCATTTTGTTTTGCAACGCCTTTATTTTGTATAATGTTTGCGCCTGATTATCAAAAATCCCATTAGGTCTTTTAGTATCAATCATGATTTCAAAAGGTAAAACACCATTGAAATTCTTTTCAAAAAACCTTAAATCAGTATAGATAGGGTCATTTTTAGGCAAATCGTCTACGACATAACCAATTACTTGTACTTTGGTAATGCCATAAGCAGAAATTAACACTACCACAAAAACCGCTGAATAAATGACACTTCGCTTGTTATGCACCAAGTAGTTGATTTTAGACAAAAATGTGTTAATCCATTTTACCTCTAAATGCTTTAAGTGGCGAGACTTTGGCAGTCCCATATAGAATAATGCAATCGGAATTAAAAAGATACAAATGAGGTAAGTAATGATAACATTAAGCGCCGCTATTACCCCAAATTCAACCAAAAGGCTACTATTCGTAAAGTAAAAAACACCAAAGCCAATGGCCGTTGTAACGTTTGCTAAGAAGGTAGAAAGTCCGATACCTGTAACCATATTGGTCAAGGCAACGTCTTTATTGCCATGCGAGACTAATTCAGCTTGGTATTTATTAATTAAAAAGATAGCATTTGGAATCCCGATTACAATTAATAATGGCGGAATGAGACCCGTAAGAATCGTGATTTTATAACCCAATAATTGAAGTGTTCCTAGTGAAAAGATTACACCAATCAATACTACAAAAATAGATAGAATCGTAAAACGAATAGAACGGAAGAAGAACCAAAGGATTAAGCCCGTAATCAAAATGGCTAAACCCATAAAAAGCTTCATTTCTTTAGAAACTTTCAACATGGTAGCCGTACGAATAAAGGGCATACCCGAATAGTGTAATTCTGTTTTAGTCTTTATTGAAAAATCATTGGCTATTCTTTTGATTTCGTTGACAATCGCTATTCTTTTGGCTGAGTTGAGTGTCTTTTCATTGAAAGTAATGGCCATTAAAGCTGTATTGGTTTCATGGTTAATCACCATGCCTTCATAAAACTTCAAGGCTAACACTTTTTGCTGAATTGAATCTAGCTCAGCTTGCGTAATTGTAGCACTACTATGAATCGGTACTACTTCAAATTTTTTAAGAGAATCATTCCGTTTTAACTCGTATAAATTAGCGATTGAAATGATATTTTTGATACCTTCTAAACGCTTAATATCTTCTGTAAGTTTAACTAGATTTTGGTATTTCTCTAACTCAAAAAGTTTGGGTGATTGCCAGCCAATCACCATGATACTTCCGTCTTCGCCAAATCTTTTACGAAATTCTTGGTATTCTTTTTCGATAGGGTCGTAAGAAGGTAAAATCCTTGCTATTTCATACGAAAGCTCAATTTTACTAGCTTCAAAACCCATAAAAACAGTTGAACTAAGAATAATTCCTATCCAAAGAAGGCGATATTGGATAATTAATTTGGCAATTGTATTCCACATAATAATATGATTTTGGAATCCTGATGTGTTACAAAAGGATTATTTCCTGAATAAAATATTCAGGGGAAAGTGGTCGTGCTTTTCATTTTTAGAGGATATTACTAAATAAGAAAAGCGATAAATTGATAAAACTAATGATTGAATAACGAAAACAATCAAAGTCATTGTAAAGATTTTATGAAATTGTTTAATATTAAAGAACTCACGGAGCATTTTTGGCAATAAAATGCTCAAATAAAATTTGATAAAAATGATATTTAAAAAATGATGTCGGTTCAAATGGGAAGGCTACTAGCGAAATGTTTCTAAGGGAATAAATCGAAGGAAAAATCTCACGGTGAGCATCAATTGTATTTAAGGAAAGTAGTATACGAATGTTTGAATTGATATGATGGCGTTCACTAGGGCTATCAATTTTGCATTTATTTTTACCAAAATGATGTACTTGTTGTACCGAAAGCGTTCGTCCATAAACCGAAAGCATAAGTATCTGACACACCAAAAATGTGCTAAATAACCGCATTATGAAAGATTTTTTTTGCATATCAGGATGCAAAAATACAGTGTTTTTTGTTAGAAAGAAAGAATTTTACAGGAGGACTTTAGGACGAAAGACACAAGACTTTTAGACACAAGAAGCTAGACACAAGACATAAGAGCTAAGATTTTATATTTTCATTTTAGTCTTGCATCTTATGTCTTTCGTCTTAAAGTCTCCATCTATTTCTTAACCTTCACTTCAACACCTTCTCTAATTTCTTCAGTAGCTACTTTTGCTAATTGGTCGCCTTCGGATAAGTCACCATAGATTTCTACTTTACCATCTGCCTCTCTGCCTTTTCTTACTTCTATCCAAACAGCTTTGTTATCTACAATTTTCACAACGAATACTTTTTCTGGAGCATTCGCTACAGCAGCTTTAGGAACGACAAAGGTCTTTTCTGTAGCAGGGAAGGATATTTTTACTTCAGCAACCATCCCAGGCAATAGTTTTTTACTACTATTATCAATGTCCATTTCAATTCGTTCTGAGCGGAACTTTGTATCTAATGCTCCTGCTACACGATTGATTTTAGCTTTGAATACTTCACTTGGAAATGCTTTTACCGTGAAAGTTATCTCATTTTTTTCGCCCAAATACGAAGTATACGCTTCTGGTATTAATACAATTAAGCGTAATTTTTTCTGATCTTGTAAAGTAAACAGAGGGAACTCAGAGCCTTTTCCTGAAGGACCAACATAAGCACCCACACTAATATTACGAGCAGTAATAAAACCATTAAAAGGAGCTCTGATTTCTAAGTAGTTCTTGTTATCAGCAATTTCTTTATAGCCTGATTTAGCAGCATCCAATTGTGCAAAATCAGCATTTTTACGTGCTAAAGCTTGGTCTAACTCGTTTGGCGAAATTGTCCCAGGTGTTTTACTAGTTTGTAAAAGACGGTCATAATTAGCTTTACTAGCCGCATATACCGCTTCCTGTGATTGTAACCTTGATGCTGACGTCGCTAATTGAGCTGATAACTCTGGTGCTTCCATCGTGACCAACAATTGCCCCTCTCTTACTTCTGAACCAACATCTACGTTCATTTTCTTGACAAAACTGTTTACTTTGGCATATAAATCAACGCTATGCTTGGCGATTAATTCTCCAGGAATTTGAATATTAGTTGACATCATTCCTTTTTCCAAAGAAAAGGTCTCTATGCTATGCACCGTTGGCGTTTGTGTTTTCTCTTCTTTTTTAGCTTCAGAAGAACCACAACTGTTTAAAAGTATTGTGGCCGTAAAAAAGCCAGCAATAGTAAAAATTGAATTGATAACTTTTGATTTCATGGTCTTATTTTTTAGCTGTAAGCTAAAAGCTTTTGAGCCTTTAGCTTTTAAGTTATATCTATGTCTCGGATAATATTAATTACCAATATCTCTTTTATAAATCGTAGGAATATAGTGTTTACTTTCCTCATCTTCTGGGTCTAAGGAAACAGATTCTATCGATGTTTTCTCTTGGAACCAAGCAAATACCAAAGGCAGAATAATTAATGCTGCAAAGGTTGAAGCAATTAAGCCACCAATAACGGCACGTGCCAGTGGCGAAGTTTGGTCGCCACCTTCGCCTAGGCCAGAAGCCATCGGAATCATGCCTACTACCATAGCCACACTAGTCATTAAAATAGGGCGAATCCTCAAAGCAGCCGCTTCTTTAGCTGCTTCCAAAGCATTCCCCGATACTTTTCTTAATTGTTCAGCATTGGTAATTAATAAAACAGCATTAGCGATAGATACCCCAACCGACATGATGATACCCATATAAGATTGCAAGTTCAAGGTAGAGTTAGTCAACCTCAACATTACTAACGAGCCTAATACTACGGCTGGAATAGTGGTAAGAATCACGATAGATACTTTGAATGACTGGAAGTTTGCTGCCAGCATCAAGAAAATAACAATAATAGCTACTAATAACCCTGACTGTAAACTATCTAACGTTTCTGTCAAAACCTTACTTAAACCAATTGGCTCAACGGTTAATCCGCGAGGTAATTCTCCTAGTGAAGCTATGGCTTTACTTACGTCTTCCGTAGCTGTTCCTAAATCCTTCTTGTATAAATTGGCTGTTACCGAAAGCGTAGGCATAGCCCCTAAATTATCGTTTTCGCCATAAATAGTATCACTTTGAATCGTGGCTACATCACTTAGAACAGGTCTTGCTGAATTTTTCAACAAAGCAATCTCTCCGATATCACCTATACTCGTCATTTTATTTTCAGGAATTTGTACTTGTACACTGTAAGTCAGCCCTGATTTTTCATCTACCCAAACGCTCTTGTCAGTATAACGCGAAGATGAAGTTGAGGCAGTGAGCGTTCTAGAAATATCATTCATATCAACGCCTAATTGCGAAGCCCTAACACGGTCGATATTAATATTAATCGCTGGGTACTTGATAGGCTGTCCTAGCTGTACGTCACGCAAATAGCTAATCTGACTTAATTTTTCGATAAGCTTCTTCGCATATTCTTCATTGTTCTTCTTGCTTCTACCTGCCAAACGTACTTCAATAGGCGTTGGCGAACCTTGACTTAATATTTTTTCAGTCAATTCGATAGGTTCAAAAGAAAGCTTCAAATCTGGAATAGTAGCTTTGATTCTTTTTCTAAAGTCATCTTTTAACTCCTCTAAATCAGTTTCATATTCTTCATTTAACTGAACTTGTAAAACTGCTTCTTGAGGACCACTCATGAATAAGTAAATCGGACTCGTTGAGAAAAGTCCAGGGTGTTGTCCGATAAATGATGATGTAATGGAAATGTTTTCTTTACCCACCATTTTTTCAAGAATGGCAATCGATTGAATCAGTTTCTGTTCCGTCCGTTCAATCCTTGTTCCTTCTTTGGCACGCAAGCGTACTTGAAATTGTCCACCATTAGTCTTTGGTAAAACATCTCTACCAATCGTACTGAGAAATAGAAAGGCTGCTCCTGAAATAATTACTAAGTAACCAACCACCACGAGTTTACGAAAAGGAATGATTCTTTCAAGAAATGAGAGGAAAGAATTTCTGAATCGGTCGAATAAACTTAGTTTTTTAGCAGGATGTTCTACATGACCTTTCTTCTGGGTAATCTGGTTAAATTCTGATTCAACAGTAATATTAGAGGCAATAAAATCTTCATTATCGTGCAAATTGGTAGTATGTGATTGCTCATGCTTATGTCCTTTCATAATCCAGTTGGCCATGATAGGCACAAAGGTTTGTGATAAAAGAAAGGAAACCAACATCGAAAACCCAATGGCTAGTGCCAAGGGTAAAAACAAAGCACCCGGAATACCCGTCATCGTGAAAGCAGGTGCAAATACGGCTAAAATACAGAAAAGAATCAATAGCTTCGGAAAGGCAATTTCTTTACAAGCATCCCAGATGGCCAATGCCTTGGGCTTGCCGAGGTCTAAATGTTGGTGGATATTCTCAATGGTCACCGTGGACTCATCGACCAAAATACCAATAGCTAATGAAAGACCGCTCAGCGTCATGATATTGATGGTTTGACCACTTAATTGCAAAAAGAGTACGCCTGCAATAACCGACGTTGGAATGGTCAGAATTACAATTAAAGCACCACGAGCATCCCCTAAAAATAGCAAAACCATCAAGCCCGTTAAGATGGCACCAATGGCCCCTTCGGTCAGTAAGCTTTTTACAGAGTTGATTACATAAACTGATTGGTCAAACTCATAAGAGAGTTTTACATCTTCTGGTAAAAGACTTTGTAAGCGAGGGAGGTTCTTTTTGAGGTTTTGAACAACTTCCCATGTAGAGGCAGTAGATGATTTGGTAATTGCCAGATACACAGAACGTTTGCCATTGATTAAAGCATAACTTCCTGTAATGTCGGCACCATCTTCTACTACCGCAACATCCCGCATATAAAGGTTTTGTACTCCGCCCTTAAATAAAGGAATGTTTTCAAAATCTTTAATGGTTTTAATGGTTGTGTTGGCGGGCGTAATGTAGTTATAATTGCCTACCCGCACATTTCCAGAAGGAGATGTTTGATTGTTTAGACGAATGGCTTCAACAATTTGGTCAACCGTCATATTATGCGACCGCATCAGTTCTGGGTCAGCTTTGATGACTACCGTTCGCACGTTTCCTCCAAATGGAGCAGGTGAAATTAACCCTGGAATAGATGTAAAAGAGGAACGAATGTAAGTATTGGCAAGGTCTGATAATTCATTATTCGACCGTATCGGGCTACTTAGTACTAATTGTCCTACGGGTAAAGTAGAGGCATCAAAACGTAAAATAAAAGGCGGTTGTGAACCAGGCGGGAAAATAGCTTGGGCTCGGTTACTAAAGGCTGAAACCTCTGCTGCGGCCTGAGCCATGTTAGTACCTTGATAAAAAGTAAGTTTCATCAAGGTTAAGCCTTGTATATTTTTGGTTTCTATACTTTTAACCCCTGAAACGTATAATAAAAGATTGACATACTGACGCCCGAAAAAAGACTCCATTTGGGTAGGCGTATAGCCACCAAATGGGTGAGAGATATAAATTACGGGCATATTCATATCTGGGAAAATATCAATTTTGATATTCCGAATGGCATTGATACCAAAGAATAACAAGCCCGCTACTAATACAAGTATTGTGATAGGTTTGCGTAAAGCTGTTTTAATTAAATTCATTATTATCTGGCTTGTTTGATGAGTAAATCGAAATCTCCGTTGCTGGCCGCTTTAAGGACTAAAGCTTGCCAAACATTGGCATAAGCTACACTAATATTAGTTTCGGCTCTGTTCAATACAAATAAAGCTTGCGTCAGGTCGATGATGTTTGATAATCCGTTTTTATACAACACGGCTTTTTGTTCATAAGCATTGCGGGCGGCCTCTAATTGAATTGGAGATTCTTTATAAGTAAGCAAAGCATTTTCGATGCGTTGGTCTGCTAAAATCATCTGACTTTCCAATTGGTTTTCCGTCAAATCATATTCGCTTTTTAAGCCTTCGCTAATAAACTGCTGTGCTTTGATTTGATGGTTGATTTTGGTCGGTGACATGAAATTCCAGAACATACCCGCACCTACAATGAAATTGCTTCTAGATGGAGCAATTCCTGAAAAATAACTTTGGTCAACGTGATGATTATCAGGAGAATAGTCATAGTCAAAACCAGAGGCTTTAGACTGAAAAGCACCGAATAAGCTGATAACTGGTAGCTTGTTTCTACTCAATAATTTTTGTGTATTATTAGCGATAGTAATACGAGATTTAAGGAACAGCAACGTTGGGTTATTTTCAATAGCTAATGATGAACCAAGTTGACTTGGAATTTTAGAGAAATACAGGCTATCTAACTGAAAATGTTTAGCCGACGTATTTAATAAAATAGCTAATTGATTACTTGCTTGGATTTCAAGGTTTTGTGCATCAATCTGGCTAAGTTTTGCATTAGAAACTTCTGCATTGGCAATAGAAGAATCTACTCCTGCATTCAACCCACTTAAAGTTCTAGCTTTAATTACTTCACGCAAGGCCACTACTCTTTTATGGTTTTGTTGGCTGATTTCTACAAATTTTTGTGCCGCCAACAAATTAAAATATGCAGCCGTAATTTTGATAGTATGCGCAAATTTTTCTTGCAAAACATCTAAGGAATCTCTTGATACTTGCGACTTGGCGATATCTACGGTAGCTTTTAAACGACCAAAGGTATAAACATCCCAATTGACGTTAGAAGCATACAAAGCACCGAAAGCAGTATTCCAGTTTTGGCTTGCAGAGCTCGGACCAGAAGCCGCCATTCCTACACCTCTATAAGAATAGAGTGAGCCAAACTGACCATTCGCTGTACCATAATTATTTTGAATCGCCACGTTTACATCAGGAAGAAACTGCTTTTGTGCATTTATTACCAAGGCTTGTGACGCTTTTAGATAACTATTTTTGGCTTTAATTGAATTGTAATTTTCTAAGCCAAGCTGAATCGCATCTGTTAGTTTCAAGAAATGGTCTTGTGCAAGTGAAAACCTGCAAGGCAACAGAAAGGCGAAAAATAATAAAATGCGTTGGTATTTTATTTGAATCATAATGTTAAGTATTGCTATTGAATGGAAGTGCTCATGCTGATAGTCTATTTGGTTGACCAAATATATTCAAACATTTTGGTTTGCTTTATAGGCTATTGTATCATTTTGATATATTTATAGATGTTTGGAAATATAATACCCTCTAAAAAAAATAGGAATAGAATGTTTCCTAGAAAAAATAAAAAAATATAAATAAATCAAGAATTGGTTAATTTTACGCCTTAGTTAAATAATATCTTTTCTCTTTTGAAAGTTCATCGTAACGGTCTTATTAACTGATTGATTAATTTACAGATAACGATTTCCTAACATTGGAAGGATAATTTTGAACTTTTAACAATCTTCATTGCTATCAACAATATGAAAAGACACATCCTCCTTTTTTTACTCTTTACTATTGCAACAAAGACCTTGGCTCAACCCATGAGCTATTCTATGAAAAATACGCATGCACACAATGATTACTTGCATGATTTACCTTTTTATGAAGCATATGCTTTGCACTTTGGAATGATTGAAGCCGATGTTTTCAAACAAGGAGAAGAGTTGGTAGTGGCACATGAAAAAGAATCCATTCTTCTGAACCGTACTTTCAAATCGTTATACCTTGAACCATTATTGAAGCAAATCAATCAGAATAATGGAAAGGCCTATCAAGACGGACAACGCCTACAATTATTAATTGACATTAAAGAAGATGGAGCGGAAGCTTTGAAACTTTTAGAAACACAATTAAAGCCTTATCGTAACTATTTTGATTTAAAGCATAATCCTAATGCCGTTCAGATTGTTATCAGTGGTGATATGCCATTAAGTATAGACTTTGATAAATTTGATGATATTTTCTACTTTGATGGTCGCCCTAGACAAAGCTATTCGCCTAAAAGTTTTGAAAGAGTTGCGTTAATCAGTACTAGTATCACAGATTTTACGCGTTGGAATGGCAAAGGTCTCATTACAGCACCGCAGTACCTAAAGATTAAGAATTTTGTTGATTCTGTTCATCACATCGGAAAGCAAGTTCGGTTTTGGGCAGTTCCTAATTCGCTGACAGCTTACAAAGCTTTGATGAAATTAGAGGTTGATTATATAGGTTCGGATAATTTATCAGAATTGGCGAACTATATTAAAAACTTAACAGCTTACTCAGGTAAGCCTATTGCTCAACACATTCCTTATTTGCCTACCTATCAATCAGATGGAATAAAGAAGCCTTCTAAGAATGTGATTTTCTTGATTGGTGATGGCATGGGTTTAGCCCAAATTTATAGTGGAATAGCTGCCAATGGTGGAAAATTAAACTGGATGAATTTTAAAAATATTGGTTTCTCTAAAACTAATTCGGCGGATAGTTTTTGTACCGATTCTGCGGCAGGAGCAACCGCTTTTTCAACAGGTGAGAAAACGAATAATCGTTACATAGGGATGAATACCCAACAGCAACCGTTAGAAAACATATCGGAAATTTTAGACAAAAAGAAGATAAAAGTAGGGTTGGTGGTTTCGGAAGAAATCACAGGGGCCACCCCAGCGAGTTTTTATGCGCATGAACCCGAAAGAGATTGGTTCCAATTGATTGCAGATGATTTACCTAAAAGCCCAATTTCATTAACGATTGGGGCGGGAATAGAATCTTTTAGAGCGGAAACACTAGAGAAACTAAAGAAAAATGGGAAAGTATTTACGACCATTGAAGGGCTAAAAAAGGCAAATACGAAAGAGAAAGCTTTTGTATTTGTTGATAAAAACGAAGTGCGTCCTAAGCATGAAGGCAGAGGAGAATATCTTTCTGAAGCTTTTGATGCCGCAGTGAAACAATTAGAGCTTACGTCTCCAAATGGTTTTTTCCTGATGTTAGAAGGCTCAAAAATTGATTGGGGTGGTCATGCCAATCAGTTAAATTATGTTGCCAACGAAATGCTTGATTTTGATAAAGTAATAGGTAAAGCCCTAGAATATGCTGATAAAAATGGAGAAACGACTATCGTGATTACGGCTGACCATGAAACAGGAGGTTTATCATTATTAGATGGTGATTTTAAAACGGGTAAAATAGAGGGGAGTTTCAGTACCAGCGATCATTCGGGCATTATGGTTCCAGTAGTTGCTTATGGACCTAATGCACAACTTTTCAGTGGATTTTATGAAAATAATACTATTTTTGAGAAGTTGCTTCAATGTTTACGGATTAAGTGATGAGCTTTGAGCCGTGAGCAGTAAGCTTTTTTAATGCTCACAACTCACGGCTCAAAGCTTAAAGCCAAATATGCTTTCTTCTCAACTAACATATATTTTTGAAAACCTTAGTATTGCAAATCTTAATTATTTAACGATTTTAAAGCATAGTTCTTCGCTCATTGCTACGGATGAAAAAGGTTTTTTTGATCTTCAACCTGACAAGATTGAACTGAACTTTGTAGAAATACCTGTTTACCTCACTCGAACAGACTTTGTTACCGTTTCCGTCAGGCAAGAAGATAATAGCATTAAACTTTCATGTGAATGTAATGCCCCCATCAAGAATCTCTGTGAACACCAAGTACAAGTATTACTCAATCTGACTGAACGCCAAAACCTTAGGGTGTTTTTTGATGATGCTTTGCGGTATAATAAAATGTTAGCTTTTGCTAAAGATTATGGCTTAGAACAAGAGAAAAACTTGGATGACTATTTCCAACTAGAATATAACCCATTCAAACTTTCAATAAAACCTAAATTGAAAGAATTAATAGCAGTTAATCAAACGACGAACTCGTTGTTAAGCACGTCTTTATTACCACAGCCTCTTGCCAAAAAACAGTCCTTGTTTTCTTTGGAAGAAACATCCAAAAAGATAATTGTATTGGGGAAACACCGCTATTATGACCATCTGGTAGTAGAGCTATATGAAGTGCAAACGACCAAGGATGGTAAGGTGAAAAACCCGCTAAAAATAGTTGACCCCCTTGATTTTATTTGGAAAACTACTGATATAGAGGAAGTTAAATTTTATTCAAGCATTATCAAGTTTCAACAACCTAATCATGAAAAATCATCTAAAACACTTTTTGAGGGATTAAAAGCTTTGGCTAGAAATCCACTAAAGTTAGATGTCTTTTTTCATGACGTTAAACTTTCAGAGAAAGTAAATGCTAATACTATTGTCCCGATTGAGTTAAAAACGCTCAAAATGGACGTGAAGATGCAGATAGATTATAAAGACATCTTTCATGAAGTTTCGGCTCAATTATTTATCAACGAAAAGGCTTATGAGCTAAAAAACCTATCTGTCAAATTCGATTATTTTACCCAAGTGGCCAATACGTTATATCTGATTGAAAATCCTGATTTCTTAAGAATCATTACTTTTTTCAAGCAGAATAACCATAAAATCTTGGTTCATCATACCAAGTTTGAAGAGTTTCAGCACAATATTCTGAACAAACTTGAACATAAAATACAGGTAAATTATTCTTATATCAGACCCGCAACACCTGCCCAAATTGAAGAAAAAGCTTTTGACACAAGTCAGCAAAAAATTATTTACCTGTCTGATTCAGAAGACTATATTTCAATTACACCTGTAATAAAATATGGGAATACAGAAGTGCCAATCCTTTCTAAAAAGCAGATTTATGTAAGTGATTTCAATGAGAATGTTTTTCTGTTGGAAAGAGACCAAGAAGCAGAAGTCCAATTTACAGCCAATTTATTGAAGCAACATCAAGCCTTTGAAGAACAACTAGACCACGAATATTTCTATTTGCATAGAGGACAGTTTTTAGATGAAGGTTGGTTTTTGGATGCTTTTGAAGAATGGCAAAGCCAAGGCATTACTATTTTGGGCTTTAATGAGCTCAAAGAAAATAAGCGAAATTATAACAAAATAAGGGTGTCGGTCAGTGTAACGAGTGGTATTCATTGGTTTGAAACCGAACTCTCTGTGCGTTATGGAAAACAACAGGTTTCTTTAAAACAACTGCAAAAATCTGTTAGAAATAGGACTAAATATGTACAATTGGGCGATGGTACTTTAGGTATTTTACCAACAGAATGGATACGACAATTCACAGAATATTTTCAAGAAGGCATTATTGTTGAAGAAAAAATTAGAGTTCCGAAGAGCAATTTTTCTGAAATAGCAAGGATGTATGAAGAAGAGTTTTTGGCAGATGAAGTAAAACGAGAACTGACGATTTATACTGAAAAACTAAATGCCTTTAAACAGATTGAGCATGTAGAGATTCCGAAAGAGCTTAATGCAACGCTAAGAGATTATCAAAAGGAAGGGCTAAACTGGTTAAACTTTCTGGATGAATTTGGCTTTGGAGGGTGTTTAGCAGATGATATGGGTTTAGGGAAAACGATTCAGATTATCGCTTTTATTTTATCTCAACGCAATAAAAATGTACAAAATACTAACCTGATTGTAGTCCCTACGTCTTTGATATTCAATTGGGAGGCTGAAGTAGCAAAATTTGCTCCTTCTATTAAAATACTAAGTGTTTATGGGAGTAACAGAATAAAAAACACGAAGAGTTTTGATAATTATGAAATCATTCTGACATCTTACGGTACACTATTATCAGATATTGGTTTCTTGAAAAAGTATCATTTCAATTATGTTTTTCTGGATGAATCTCAAGCGATAAAGAATCCAACCTCACAGCGTTATCAGGCGGCTTGCCTATTGTCTTCTCGTAATAAAATTGTTCTAACGGGTACGCCGATAGAAAACAATACTTTTGATTTATTCGGTCAGCTTTCGTTCGCTTGTCCAGGTCTATTAGGAGGTCGTCAGCATTTTAAAGATCATTATTCTATGCCGATTGATAAGTTCAAAGACCAGAAAAGAGCAAGACAATTACAGCAAAAAATCACTCCCTTTATTTTACGGAGAACAAAGAAACAAGTTGCCCAAGAATTGCCAGATAAGACGGAAGTAGTAGTTTATTGCGAAATGGGTACGCAACAACGGAAAGTATATGATGCTTATGAAAAGGAATTTAGAGATTTTTTGAATAATCAGATAGAAGGAGATATTCCCAAAGAAAGTATGCATATTTTAACAGGTTTGACGAAACTCCGTCAAATTTGCGATTCGCCTGCTTTGTTAAGCGAAGATGAATTTTATGGGAATGAATCTGCTAAAATAGAAGCGTTGTTGGAAGAAATAGAGAATAAATCTCCCGAACATAAAATATTAGTATTCTCGCAATTTGTAAAGATGCTTGAATTAATTAGAAAGGAATTAATAAAACGAGGCATCTCTTTTGAATATTTAACGGGCGAAACTAAAAATAGAGCGGATAAAGTAAATGAATTTCAGGAAAACGAAGGCGTAAGGGTATTTCTGATTAGCTTAAAAGCAGGAGGAACAGGGTTGAATTTAACCGAAGCCGATTATGTGTATTTAGTTGACCCTTGGTGGAATCCAGCAGTTGAAAATCAAGCAATTGACCGTTGTTATAGAATTGGACAAAAGAAAAATGTAGTGGCTGTCAGACTAATTTGTCCGAATACTATCGAAGAAAAAATCATGCTGTTGCAAGCTTCTAAAAATGATTTAGTCAACGATTTAATCAAGACAGATACATCCATGTTGAAATCTTTGACGAAAGATGATTTGTTAAACTTGGTAGGGGGAAAATAGTAGGGGTAGAATAGTATTCCGCCTTATTCTAAGAATAATAATTTTTATTTACTTTTGATTCCCAAATTGGGAATTTTTTGTTATCTTTAGTTTGTTATGAGAATATTCACCAAAGGAACATTAAAGGAGTTTTGGGAGCTACACCCAGATTCAGAAGCATCCCTCAAGACATGGCATGAGGTAAATGAAGAGTATGATTTTAATAGTCCCAATGAAGTAATAACCTTATTCAAAGGTGCTGATACTGTGGGTAATAACCGTATTGTATTTAATATTTGTCGCAATAAGTACAGGCTTATTGCGAAATATGAGTATTCAAAAAAATGGGTGTTTGTAAGATTTGTAGGAACACATAAAGAATATGATAAAATAGGAGATATAAAAAATATTTAAATTGATAAAAATGAAGGAATTAGCTATTAATCTTGATGAAATAATAATTAAGCCGATTACTAATCAAGTAGATTTTGAGAGGGCATCTACATTAATTGATGCTTTAGTCGATGCTGACCTTATTGAAGATGAAGCGACGAGAAATAAAGCCTTAGATATTTTAGATGCAATATCAGTTTTGGCATTAGATTATGAGAAAAAGCATTTCCCAATAGAGAAGCTTGACCCAATTGAATCAATCAAGCAAAGAATAGAAATGCTTAATCTTTCTCAAAAAGAAATTGCAAAATATTTTGGGGGAGAAAATAGAGTTTCAGAGGTGCTTAATAGAAAAAGACCTCTTACTTTAAAAATGGTAAAAAACCTTTATCATGGTTTGGGGATTCCAGCAGAAGTTCTTTTAGCATAAAAACAAAATAAGGCGAGATAAAATCTCGCCCTACGGTTTTAACAAACACCCTCTTTTACTTTTTCTCTTAAAAGCTCAGTAGCTTTAATCATATTTTTTAAGGCTAATTCTGTTTCTGCCCAACGGCGAGTTTTCAAACCGCAGTCTGGATTTACCCATAAATTTCTAGCAGGAATATTCACCAAGGCTTTTTCTAACAGAGCAAGCATTTCATCTGTTTCGGGTACTCTTGGCGAGTGAATATCGTACACACCTGGCCCGATTTCATTAGGATATTTAAAGTCAACAAAGGCATCCAATAGCTCCATTTGTGAACGAGAAGTTTCAATCGTAATCACATCGGCATCCATATCGGCTATGTGTTTGATAATGTCATTAAACTCAGAATAACACATGTGCGTATGAATCTGGGTTTCATCTTTTACCCCCGAAGCACTTAAACGGAAAGCTTGTACAGCCCATTGAAGGTAGTATTCCCAATCGGCACGACGTAATGGCAATCCTTCACGAATAGCAGGCTCGTCAATTTGAATAACTTTGATACCAGCTTTTTCTAAATCTAATACTTCATCCCGAATCGCCATAGCAATTTGGAAGGCTGTGGTTTTGCGAGCTTGGTCATCTCTTACAAAAGACCATTGTAAAATAGTAATTGGTCCAGTAAGCATGCCCTTCATTAACTTTTCTGTTTTAGATTGTGCAAATTCTGACCAACGGACTGTCATAGCAACTGGGCGTTCTACGTCACCATAAATAATTGGCGGCTTTACACAGCGACTACCATAACTTTGTACCCATCCATTTTGCGAAAACACATACCCTGATAATTGTTCGCCAAAATACTCCACCATATCATTGCGTTCAAACTCCCCATGAACCAACACATCTAAGCCAATTTCTTCTTGCCAACGGATAGACTTTTCAATTGCTATCGCAATTTGTGCATCATATTCTTCTTGAGAAATAACACCTTTTTTAAGGTTTGCTCTCAATACACGTACATCATCTGTTTGTGGAAATGAACCAATGGTTGTTGTCGGAAAAAGAGGCAATTTTAAGGTTTCTAACTGCAAAGCCTGACGAACCGCAAAAGGACTTGGTCTATGAGCATCTTGTTCTGTTAAAGCTGCCATCCTAGCTTTTACCTGTGGTTTATGAATCAAGGCTGAATCTTTTCTGCTTTGAATAGCCTTTTGATTTTCAGCGAAATGTTGTGCAAACAAAGGTGCGGACGCTGGCTCAGAAAGCTTTCTTAATACATTTACTTCGATCAATTTTTGTTTAGCAAATGCCATCCAATTTTTGATTTCTGGCGTAAGGACTCCCTCATTTTGTTCTAAATCCAAATCGCAAGGACTGTGTAATAATGAACAAGAAGGTGCAATCATTACTCTTTCTTGCCCTAATATATCAATTGCTTTTTGAATCAATGTCAATGATTTAGCATAATCGTTCTTCCAAATATTACGACCATCCACTACACCAAGGGATAGGATTTTTTCCGTTTTGGCAAAATCTGTTTGTTCAAAAATATCACTTAATTGTGAAGGGCAACGCACTAAGTCAAGATGCAAGGCATCAATATCTAAGGTGGTAGCTACATAAATGTTTTCGCCAGTACATTCAAAATATGTGGCAACCAATATTTTTAAGTTCGGAACAGCCTTTTTGATTTTTTGGTAGGCTTGTTGGAAGGCTATTTGTTCATTTTCTGTCAAATCCAACGTCAAGCAAGGTTCATCTAGTTGTATCCATTTTGCTCCACGTATTGCCAATTCTTGTAGAATATCAATATAAACAGGCAATAGTTTTTCTAATAAATCTATTCTATCAAAGCCCGCTTCCTTTTCTTTTCCTAATAGGAGGAAAGAAACGGGCCCAATCAAGACGGGTTTTGTAACAAATCCCATTTGCTTGGCATCTTCAAAATCGACGATTATTTTATCAGAATATCTTTTAAAATGTTGATTTTTAGTGAATTCAGGAACGATATAATGATAATTTGTATCAAACCATTTGGTCATTTCCATGGCTTTAATATCGAGACCGTCACGTTGTACGCCCCTTGCCATCGCAAAATAAATATCTAATTCACGGTTGGTTTGTCCGTCCACCAAAGCATGGTAACGCTCAGGAATAGCCCCGACCAACAAAGCAGTGTCGAGCATGTGGTCGTATAAAGAGAAATCATTTGAAGGAATCAATGCTATTCCTGCCTCTTGTTGAAGTTGCCAATTCTCTCTTTTGATTTGGCGACCAATCCTAAGCAATTCATCTTTGGTAGATTTTCCTGCCCAAAATTGCTCGCAAGCACGTTTTAATTCTCTTTTGCTACCGATACGGGGGTAACCTAAATTGTGTGTAAACATAGTAATTGTTGTTTTAAGGTTCGTGCCTTATCAAGTGTTGATAAAGCATTTTGGCGTATTCTACAACACGCCGAATGGAACTGAAAACACCACACCGTCATGCATAAAGCATAAGCACACGCTGATTCATTGCTGAAACAGAGTAATATTCGACAAGTATTTTATAAAAATCAATGCGTGAACTAAGCCCTATCTCGTGAGGGAATAGTCATTGAGAAGGTAGGCAAGTCTCCTGACTTGTAACATTTTCTTCACCCTTCTCATTCTTTGAAAAGAACAATGGGCAAAACGGAAGAAAAATCGTTTCTGCTCGAAACCGTTACTTACAGTAGCACGTCTGTTCGTGATTCTCACACGATTCCTTTTTAATTTATGGCGAAAGATTATTCACTTTCCCTTAAAACCAACCTCCTGATTGACGGGTGTTTACTGAGTTACTAAGCAAAGGTATTAATATAAAAATATAATAGATATATTATCCTTATATATTTCAATATTTAGATATTTTAATAATTATTAATGTTTTTAATAGATAAAAAATATAATAAAATTGTAAAATTTAAACAAAATATCTTTTTAATTTTTCTTCCTTGATTATAAGTTTATCACTCCATTAAAATAGTGTCATTGGTGATAGATATTAAGACAGTGTTACGAAAAAATCATGTTTTGATAACAAT
Organism: Arcicella sp. GW822-FHT02H01; assembly: GCF_058802005.1. Classification (NCBI taxonomy): domain Bacteria; kingdom Pseudomonadati; phylum Bacteroidota; class Cytophagia; order Cytophagales; family Flectobacillaceae; genus Arcicella; species Arcicella sp. GW822-FHT02H01. The sequence continues at coordinate 44,409 of NZ_JBXANT010000004.1, forward strand.
GCCTTTACTTTCTGGAAATCTTACGTGAATAACTTGCGCCCTCAATTAAAAAGCAAATCCTTACTTTTCTTTTTTTATTACAATTTAATTATATTGTGATTAAATATGAAAATTCCATTTACAACACAACTAAAAATGAACACAAAACTTTTTTTTAAGACCCAATCAACGTTGATTCTTGGTGTCTTAGTTGGGGCGACAGTTGGCATTGCTGCCAGTCCAACTTTTGCCAACAATGTTTCCCTTCTCACAATCAATAAATCTTATGCTTATGAAAAAACACTACTAAACAAAGCTCTCAAAGAGATTACAGTAAAAGGTAGAGTGATTGATGCTAAAACCAAAGAGCCTTTGGCAGGATGTAATATTCTGGTAAAAGATAGCAAACGTGGGGTAAATGCAGATGCCAATGGTAACTTCAGTATTATTGCGGACGAAAATGCAACGTTAGTATTTACATTTGTTGGTTATGAAAAACAAGAAGTAGCTATTGCAGGGAAAAGTACAATTGAGGTAGCGTTGGTATCTACTGCATCAGACTTAGCACAGGTAGTCGTAATTGGTTACGGAAGTTCAACGAAAAAAGATATTACAGGGTCGGTGAAGTCACTGAAAAGTGCAGAATTCAACCAAGGGATTATAAACTCTCCTGAACAACTTTTACAAGGTAAAGTATCGGGCGTAAATGTTACCTCTGCCAGTGGGGAACCCGGAGGAGTACAAAGTATCAGTGTTCGTGGACCAGGCGGTGTAAGAACAGGAAGTACACCACTTTTTGTGGTAGACGGTTTGGCTTTAGATAATTCAAGTAGTGGTGGAGCAACAAACCCTCTTAACTTTTTGAACCCTCAAGATATTGAATCAATAGATGTGTTAAAAGATGCTTCGGCAACGGCTATTTATGGTTCAAGAGGTGCAAATGGGGTAATCTTGATTACTACTAAAAAAGGAAAAGCAGGGTTTTCTTCTTTCAATTATTCTACTAGTTATGGTTTCTCTACGATGGCGAGAGCTTTACCTGTTTTCTCGGCAGATGAATACCGTAAACAAGTTCCTGCTGTAGGTGGTGTGCTAGAAGACTTGAAGGCATCAACCGATTGGCAAAAAGAAATTTCGAGAACAGCCCTTACTAAAAACCATAATATTTCATTAGGTGGTGGTGCTGACAAACTTACCTATTATGCTTCTTTTGGGATTCAAAATCAAGAAGGTATCTTGAAAAACAATCAGTTAGATCGTTATACGGGTCGTATTAATGTAACACAAAAATTATTAGACGACCGTATCAGTATTGATGTAAACTTAAATGCTACCAATACTAATAACGAACGCCCACCAATCACGGGTATTATTGGTACAGCTATTTCTACCAATCCTACTTATCCTGCTTACGACGATAAAGGTCAACCTTACTCTTATGTGAATGGCGTAAACCCATTGACTACCTTGAAGTTAGAAAAAGACGTAACCTCTATTACACGTATCATCGGAAATATTTCTCCTTCTATCAAAATCATTGATGGTTTAGTATATAAATTGAATTTCGGGATTGATAATTCAAGCTCATCTCGTGATTTACAATCATTGGCAAGTGCTGTGCCTTTGCAAGATGGTCGTTTAGAGACAATCAATATTACTAATACTAACCGTTTGATTGAAAACTATTTGACTTATACAAAGGCCATTAAAGACCATAGTTTCTCAGCTTTAGTAGGACATTCGTATCAAAAATTCATGTTCCGCGGACGTTCTTATAGCATTAACAAATTTCCAATTTCAGACATCGAGCCTATCTATAATCCGGGCTTAGGACAAGACCTTACTTTGGCAAACAACAAGCCAACAGGTTATGCGACTAATGATGAATTACAGTCGTTCTTCTCAAGAGTAAATTATCAATTTAAAGACAAATATTTATTAACAGCTACGTTAAGGGTAGATGGTTCTTCAAAATTTGGAGCAAACAATAAATATGGTGTTTTCCCTTCTTTCTCGGCAGGCTGGAGAATCTCTGAAGAAGAATTCTTGAAAGGTTCTGCGTTGAGTAATTTAAAAGTAAGAGCAGGTTGGGGACGTACTGGTAACCAAGAAATTCCTTCAAAAATTACTCAGGCTAGATTTACTTCGGTGGTTTCTGCGGGTACTTCTTATCCATTAACTGAAACTGGAGCATATCCTGCAGGAACATCTTATACTAGATTAGCCAACCCAAATATTCAATGGGAACAGTCAACACAAACAGATATCGGTATTGATTTTGGCTTCTTAAATGGTGCTTTGACGGGTACAATTGATGCTTTCAATAAAGTATCTGGAGATATTCTCTTAGAAGTGATTCCTGCTGACCCAGTTCAGCCTGCAGGTACATTCTGGACGAATGTAAACAACATGACAATTACCAACAAAGGATTAGAATTAGAATTGAACTACCGTCGTACATCAGCAAGTGGTTTTACGTATGAAGTAGGTGGAAACATTACTTTTATTGATAACGTTGTTAAAAACTCACCTTATTCAGTTATCCCTTCGGGTTCTGCCTCTGGTTCTGGTTTGACTTCGGCTACTATTAATGGTTATGTGAGTGGCCAACCAATAGGTACGTTCTTCTTGAAAGAATTTACAGGATTTGATGATAAAGGAATCAGTACTTTCCGTGACGTAGATGGCGATGGAATCGTAACTGACAAAGACCGTATTGCAGCAGGAAGTGCCTTGCCAACCAAACAATTTAACTTCTTTGGTCGTGCGAACTACAAAGGTTTTGACTTGTCGATTAACTTCAATGGTGTTGCTGGTAATAAAGTGTATGACAATACAGCTAATGCCAATTTCTATAAGTTAAGACTATCAAAAGGAATTAACACTACAGCCGAAGCCATTGCTTCAAGTAATGAATCAGTTAACAACTCAGCTCCAGTTTCTACAAGATACTTGAAAGACGGTGCTTTCCTTCGTTTGAATAACTTGACTTTAGGATATAATGTAAACACTAAAGCATTGGGTATTAACAAATGGGTATCTACATTAAGACTTTCGGTAACAGGTCAGAACCTAGCAGTATTTACAAAATACGATGGCTATGACCCTGAAGTAAATACAGACAGAACTGTTAATGGTATTACTTCTTACGGAATAGACTATTTAAGTTATCCAAAAGCTAGATCAGTTATTTTTGGCTTAAACATTTCATTTTAATTGACAGAACTGTTATCTGAAAGCAGTTAACGGTTATCTGTTCAATCTTTGGTTTATGTGATGATTGAGAATAATTCATTTTCAAATCTTCAAATCACCAAATTTTTAAATTACAAATCATCGAAATCATGAAAAAGAAAATATATGTACTATTGGCCCTCATGGGTCTTTTAACCATTGAAAGTTGTACCAATCTAGAAGAAGTAGTATTGGATGAATCTTTCACATCAAATCTTTCGGATAAACAAGCTGCTGATGGAATTATTGCTCCTGTGTACGCAAGGCTTCCAGATATTTTCCTACATACCAACTACTTCGCAATCCAAGAAATCTCTACAGACGAGGCAATTTTGCCATATCGTGGGGGAACAGACTGGGGTGATAATGGTATCTATTTAGCACTACATGCTCATACCCAAACAAGTACTGACCCTAATTTAAGATCTACTTGGAACTTTATATTACAGGGAATGTCGCGTGCTATTACGGCAATCAATACACTGCCAAGTTCAAAAGACCCAATTGCTAAAACCTATTTGGCAGAAGCAAGAGGTATGAGAGCTTACTATTCAATGTTGACGCTTGATTTATTTGGCTTAGTATTCGTAAAAGATGACATTGGCGAAAACTCTACTATTTTAAGAGGAGACAAAGCCGTTGAATACATCAAAAGTGAATTATTAGCTGTTGAACCAAGTCTAGAAACATCTGTAGGACCAGGACGATTAACAAAAGGGGCTGTTTGGGGATTATTGACAAGACTTTATTTGAACGCTGCGGTTTATCGTGATCCTTATGCGGCAACAATTACTTTCAAAAATGAAGATTTGGATAAAGTAATTGAATATTCTGATAAAATTATTTCTTCTGGTCAATACCAATTATCAAATGATTATTTCTCAATCTTCAATTCAGATAATCATACGAACAAAGAATTAATTTTTGCCGTTGATCAGCGTGCAGAGCTGAACGGACATAACCGTTTGGCATATTTCTCTCTTTCTGGAGACCAATTTCCACTCCCTGCCTATCCGAATGCTAACGGAACAGATGGCCCAGGGATTACTTCTGACTATTACCGCACTTGGGTGAATGCTTATGCTCCACAAGACCCAACTGTTGACCCTAGATTTTACAAACAAAATTTGTCTATCTATTCAAACCCTGCGGATTCATGTGTTGCGGCTGAGAACTTTAATATCAATCGTGGTATTTTAAGAGGACAACAGTATGGTTTGATTCGTAAAAATGGTGTGTTTGTTAAATGTGGTGATGGAAAGATGAAAGTAGGTAAATTGGTTTATGATACTAGAAATAAGCCAACACTAGCGGTAGATTTCACAGAGAAAATAGACTTTACTACTGAAGGAAGTAATTATAACACTGGTTACAGAGTAGAAAAATATGAATTCAGTAAGAAATCTGTAAGTGGTAGAAATTTCGGTGAGGCCGATATTAGCATTGTGCGTTTGGCCGATGTTTATTTGATGAGAGCCGAAGCAAAATTGCGTAAAAGTAATGATGTGGCTAGTGCCTTATCAGATGTAAATATGATTAGAGCAGCCAGAACTTCGTCTAAGGTAGCTCCAGCACTTAGTGCCATGTCATTGGATATCTTATACCGTGAAAGAGGGTTTGAACTTTATTGGGAAATGCACCGCCGTACAGATATGATTCGTTTTGGTAAATTCGAAGATAAATGGACAGAGAAAACAAATGCCGATAGAAACAAAAGACTCTTCCCAATTCCGCAAACTGCGATTGACGGGGCTTCAAATATTCCAGGATATTTAACTCAGAATCCGAGTTATTAATTCAATAAAAAACGGTTGAGAATCACTTCTCAACCGTTTTTTATTTTAACTATTTTTCTTTCGCCATTTTCGCCCTGACTTTACTAAGAAATTCAGCAGAAATACCAAGGTATGAAGCGATATAATGTTGTGCTACGCGCTGAGGAATCTTTGGATACTTTTTCAGGAAATCAGCATATCGCTCATAAGCAGTTTGGGCAATAGAATTGATTAACCTACTTTGTGTTGCCGACAAGTTTTTCTGTACCAACAATCTAAACTGCCTTTCAAATCGAGGAGCTTTCGTTAATAAATCCTCTTTTTTATCAGGTGTCAATACAAAAATCTCACAGTCTTCTAAAGCTTCTATAAACAGGTCAGAAGGTTTTTGTTCATGAAAACTAGCAATATCACTTACCCACCAATCTTCAATGGCAAATTGTAAGATTACTTCAAAGCCATTTTTATCGATATAATATTTCCGCATACAGCCTTTTATGATAAAGGCTTCGAAATTACATATCTCACCTTCTTGCAATAAAAAGGTCTTTTTCTTAATGGTTTTATATTGAAGATGTTCATTGAAAATGCGTAATTCGTCTTCCGAAAACGTTACATTTTTACAAACATTCTTATTGATTTGTTCGAAATAAGTACTTTGAGGAGCTTGTGAATTCATGTTGTACTACAACTTTTAAGTTGTTTGAAAGATTTAGATTATCCTCAAAAATACTACTATTTTCTAATTATCTTATCCAAATCGCTCTACATCAAAAGCTTTCATATCAATGCTTGTAGGCTGTTCATTCACTAATTCGGCTACTAATTTGCCTGTTGCGGGTCCCAAACTCAAACCCATCATCGAATGCCCTGTGGCAATTACTACATTTTTATGTTTCTTCGTTTTGCCAATATAGGGTAGCCCGTCTGCTGAACAAGGACGATATCCATACCATATTTTATCATTGCTAGGCATCGGAATATCAAAATCAGGAAAGAAATCTTTCACCGATTTTAAGATGCCTTCAACTCTATGATACTGTGGTGGCGTTTTGGTAGAAACTACTTCCATCGTACCTCCAAAACGAATTTTATTGCCATCCATTGATGTTAAAGCTACTCGTCCTTCTGCCAAGATAATAGGATGGTTGATTTTATAAGGAGAATCCTCTAGTGTAATAGAATAGCCACGTCCCGGCATTAGGGGTAAACTTACTTCTACCATTGCTGCCAATTCTCTGCTCCATGAACCCGTAGCAATCACAAAACTGTCGGCTTCATAAGCTTGTTGTTTGGTGATTACTTTCGTGATGTTCCCATTGTTTTTTTCAAAGCGAATTACCTCTTCATTTGCTTTCAATACTACGCCTTTGCTTGTTAAATCCTGTAGTAATACACGCATCAACTTATCTGGATACAAGTGGGCGTCACATTTAAAAAATAACGCACCAAGGCCATTAATTTTAGCTTGTGGTTCAAGGCTTTGTAATTCTTCATAATTCAATAAAGTAACGTCTAAGCCTAATTCCTGTGCTTTCTCAACGGTGTGATGTGCATGGGCTTGTACGCCTTCTGTCTGGAATACTTCTAGCATTCCTTTGTGTTCATAGGCAAAATCAAAGTGAGGTAAACAAGCCCATTCGGCAAATTCGTGTTGGCTCAATAAAGAAATATCTCTCAAGGGAATAGCCGCAGCTGCTACATTTTTTTCAGTCGCACTTTTCATGAATTTCCAACCCCAATCTATCAAAGCGGGATTCAAAGATGGTTTTACATAAAACGGACTTTTAGGATTCAGCATCCATTTTAACCCTTGCCAAATAATGCCAGGTGCTGCCAAAGGAATAAAGTGGCTTGGACAAACATAGCCTGCGTTGCCGTAGGAGCAATTATCCGAAAAATCACCTTTGTCGATAACCGTTACCTGATTACCAGCTTTTTGTAAATAATATGCTGTACTTAAACCAATAATTCCACCTCCGATTACTACTACACTTTTCATATCTTAAATATTAATTGCTTACTTGAATTTGTAAAATCGCCAATTTGTTTTAAAATCTTTGCTCAAAGATTGTTTTGTGAGAATAGCCCTGACCATTTCAACGGGCAACGAGTTTTCCTGCATAATGCTATCATGAAATTGCTTGTAAGACATTTTTTCTGTGTCAACTAATTCGCTTTTCAAGGCCTTAAATTGTAACCCTCCAATCATGTAGGCAATTTGATACAGTGGGTCATACCCACCTACAAATGAACGCCTTACTTCGCCTTCTGCATTGGCTTTTTCATGTCCAACTCGGTCGATTAAAAAATCTATACATTGCTGTGGCGTCCAATTACCTGTATGATAATTAAGCGAGAAAATAATTCTTGCACAACGATGCATCCTCCAGAATAACATGCCTATTTTATCTTCTGGTGTCTTTGGGAAATTCATGTCATATAATAGCAATTCCCAATACAATGCCCAGCCTTCCATCCAAAAAGGAGTGTCAAACTGACGATACGTTTTGTATCTATTCAGCATAAAATACTGTAACGAATGCCCTGCAATTAATTCATGATGTACGGTTGCTCTTGAAAAATGAGGATTATTTCCACGCATACTCATTAACTTCTGGTCTTCAGTCATGGTATTGGTTGGATAGGAGATAATGAACTCTTCACCGCCTAAAAAGAATGGATTAACTAATTGTCTTTCTGGTGACATCATATTCATTCGCCATGCTTCTTCTGCCAGTGCTGGAATACTTATTAATTGATTTTTCTTTAGGAAGTCAACCGATTCATTGTATAGCCTCATCATTTCTTGTGGCTGTTGAGAAGGCTGGACATATTTAGTTTTTACGTATTCCAAGGCAGCTTTCCAATTGTCGCCAAAGCCCAGTTCTTTGCTTGCCTTGAGCATTTCAGCATCACACCAAGCAAATTCTTTATTGGCAATATCAACTAGTTCTTCAGGAGAATAAGGTATCATTTCAATCCGTAATCGACGGACGATTTCTTCTTTACCAATCGGATTGCCTACAATACCACTAGCATCTATTTTTTGTGTGGAGAGGTTTTTCCCTTTCTTTTGAAAATTAATAGCATATACTTTTAACAGCGAATCCAACTGCGCATAAGGTTGGGGCATCCACCAAGTAAACAAAGGGTCGTAGCCATTGTAAAAGCCATAAACAGACTTGATAGCTTTCTGTAGATTTGTAGTAATGCCAGCTCCTCGTTTCCCCAAATTATTGGTTAAAGAGCTGTCTTTAGCTAATTTAGTGTTCAGTACAACAAGTTGCTTGGCTATTTCATTAAACTGAAAAGCCAATTTAGGAGCATCTAAAGGCGTTCCTCTTCTTCTTATTTTTTCTACTGCATACAGGCTATCAGCAAAAGGAAACCATTTCTTCAAGGTGTCATACTCTTTCTCTTCAAGCGTAAATTGATAATATTCTTCATCTAGGTTCCTTTTGAATAAGATGTAATCTACTTTAGAACCAGTATTTAGTTGATTAAAATTGAGTTTTGATAATTGAGTTTGATAGTCGGTAATAAGTTTTTTTAGGCGTTCTCTTCGTTCAGGAGAGTTTTCTACAAAGTAAAATCGGGAAAGTATGCCTTTGTCGGCATAATATTGTGTCATCACATTATTGATTTCACTACTTTGTTGATACAAATCTGTTGTAGAGATTTGAGCAAAAATGATTGATTGATAGGTCATTAGGAAGAAACCTATCAAAAACAGTCTGCGTTGTAATGGTCGATATCTTTTCATTTGTTGCTCAAATTATGGGTTCCACTTGTGACAAGTAAAAGTATAATTTTATAATGATTTGAAGTACATACATTTTATCAATAGATACCTTAATATTAACTTAATGAAAAGAAAAAGCCCTGCGTCGTTATGACACAAGGCTGAATTACAAATTGAAAGCAAAGAGGGTTCTAAACTTTTATTTTAGCCAATTTAGATAGCCCTTTAGCGGCTCTCCATTGGTCGTTTCCACCGAGAACATTCTGAATAGTGTATTTCTTAACATCAGATTTCACTAATTGTTTAGACCACTCTACCCTTGCTTGTGAAATGCCTCCTGCTTCTCTAGAGTCATATTCTGCATAAAAAGCTGTTTTCTCGGCATTGGTTTTATGCCAATTGTGCCATCCTTCTGGCTTAATAATGTTTGACATTTCGCAACATAAAAAAACCGTTTTGGCATAATCTCGCCAAGGTCTTCCTAAGTAATAAGTAGCTGCTGGTGCACTCCCTGTCAAAGTACAACGATTGAAGACAAAGCCATAAGATTGATCTTGGGGTGTTGATGCTGCTGTAAAAAAGCCCGCATCCAATTTGCCATTTAGCTGGCAATGGTCAAAAAATGCAATGGCCCAACCAAAAATAAAATCAACAGTGCCTTCAATATAGCAATTTTTATAGTATTGTCTGGTGCCAGCACGTTTGGGATATAAGGTGTCTTGAAAACCTAGAAAGCGACAATTGATAAAACGAGCTTTGTCTCCATCTACTAACATTGCTACCGCTTGCCCAACTGGTCCTGCGGTATTAGCGAAGGTGATATTTACGGCAGTAAAATTATTTGCCACAATTCTAGTAGATGCAGATGTAGTAGTCGTAATTTTTATACCATCTGCCCCTACTTTACCAGAAAAATCATCAAAAGATAAAATAGTTTGTGACGCACTTTCGCCCACAAGCGTTACCATGTTTTTGGTAGAGTCCAGTACTATTTTCTCTTTGTAAGTACCATTTTTAACGAAAATAAGCACAGGATTATTATTATGAAGGGGAACTGCATCAAAGGCCTCTTGGATACTTTTATAGTCACCAGTACCATCTTTTGCCACCGTTAATTGCTTGGTAGGTGAAGCCAATAGTTCCATGCTCAGCATACAGCATAAGCAAAGGAAAACGTATTTTAAATGTAACATAACTAAATTTTAAAGAAACAGTTCTTCATACAATAAACAAACTCTCAGGAAGCCTTATATCTCTTATTTACTTTTAAAGTATATTGTTGTTGGTTAAGTATTTTTGTTTTGCAAAATTATAGAATTTTATCAATAAAAAATATAATATTAAAAATATTTAAAAGTAAAATATTACTTCTTTTAAAGTAGATAAAATACTTAAAATAGTAGATAACAGCATTTTAAAGTTTTGTCAAAGTATAATGTGGGTTTAAAACAAAAGAAGACTCCTAATTAATTAGAAGTCTTCTTTTACTGAATATGAATGTTTTTTGTTAAATTGTAATCGCTTATATACTAAACAGTTATGGCCGAATCAATTTATTTTACCAATGTATACCTTTCAACTACTTACGACGCCAAAAGTAAGAGAATCAGGGTTCGTCCAACAGAGGGGCAGAAGGTGCCTGTTTTGTGGGTTAGCTGCTCTAGGAAACAACGAAATCAAATGCAAGTTGGTACAGTTTTCAGAACAGATGTTAAATTGATAATTTCTGGGAAAAGAAAACCATACTTAGCTGCCACTAAAAAGATTTTAGGACAGCTAAGCTTGTTCTAACCCGCCTTTACAATTTTCTTAACCATTTGTTCTTTCCCTTGAATTACTTCTATCACGTAGTTTCCAGCAGGCAAGTTTCTGATGTCTAATTTTTCAGAAAATTTGCTTCCAGATTTTTCGAATACATTTTGTAACATCACTCTGCCGAATGTTAAGTCACTAATTCTTACTTCAAGGTTTTCAGTACTTTCATTATCTAGCGTCAATAATACATAATCAGTAGTTGGATTTGGATATGTATTTAATGAACCTAACAATGGTGTTTCAGGACCTGATTTTTCACTAACCGCAATACGGCTATTCATTTCCGTTGTTGGAATTAAATTACTTGTTGGTTTTACACTACCAGCTTGATTTGTAGAGGCTGTCTCTGTTGGAATCAAGAAGATAGGCGTTTCAGTAACATTTAATGTGAATTTTCCGCCATTTGCAGCCAAAGCTGAAACACTCATTGAATCTGCACCTACTTTTAAGTTATATAAATTTGCTTTTGAAACATTACCAAGGTTTAAAGTATAATCTGCAGTACGTCCTTTCTCGTCAGCGATAAACAAAACATAAGCAGATTTACCATTGTACTCGTAACGATCTACGATTGGGTCTTGCGAGATAGTTTCTTTGTACACATAGTTACCCATTAATTTGTTTGTTTGATAAAGGTAATCTGCGATTGGTCTGCGTTTTTGATTTGGACCAATTAAACCAGATGAACCAAATTGAATAGGGTTTTCAAAGTTGTCGTCATATATTTCATAAAAGAAAGATTTTTCAACGCCTAAACGGTTATACATCAAAGATGATCTTAAACCCCAGTCTGCCTGAGTAATATATTCGCTTTTATTACCAATCGGAATTGCTTTTAATGGGCTTCCTTGGTTAAGGTCAAAGCCTAATTCTGTAATCCAAACAGGCATATCATTCGCATAATCATGAGCCATTTGCACAAACTCTTTTGCTGTTTTTGCAGCTTCTGATACTTCTGGAGCAGCACCACGAGATGATGTACCATCTTGTTTAGAACCCGAATTATCAGAATATTGGTGGTAGTTGATTATGTCCCAGCATAAATTAACAGTTCCATCAGCATTATAACCTCTGAACTCTTTACACCAGTCAATCATACCTCTTACATAGTCAGTTTTTGCGAATGCTAAACCAGCCATTACCACTTTCATAGTAGGGTCAGCATTTTTTACACCAACGCCAGGGCCCATTGTGTTTTTATGTCCATCATAAAAAGCAGATAAATTAGCAGCGTGTTCACGAGCAGTTTGATAAGCACCTCTGCCTTTCCACCATTTGTCGCGCTCATTGCCACATTCCATGTATTTTACTACACCTAAGCCTACTTTTACAGTATTGATGTTGTCAAAAGTCCATCTTGGTTTGTCATAAACACTTAAAAGAGATCTATCAACATTTTTATTACTTCCATAACGGGCAGCATATTGAAATGCTACTCTAGCTTGTTCAATATAAGAAGCAGGCTCTGTAATAGACTTTCCGTATTTTACAGGAATAACGTTATAATCTTGGATACTTTCAGGATATGTTTTAACCAACCAAGTTGAAGCCACTTGAATACAAGCTAATACTTCAATACCTTCAGTTTTACAACGTTCATAAATTGCATCATAATTCCAACCACCACTATATGTTGGATTGAATGTATATTTGTTTTCACTGAACTCAAGCTTATCCCAATCTATGTAGTGACGGAATCCTGAGAATGATTTAACAGCTTTAAACTTTGTTTCATCAACATAATCTGGATGATATGGATCAAAGAAGTCCCATTCAAAACCATTTACGCCAAAACCATCTTTCATTTTGATAGCTTTCAAAGGAGCTGCTGTAACAGCTTTTTTACTTGGTACATGTGTTCCATACAACTCCATTTCTGTTGGTAAATTACCGTAGGTATTGATTACCAAATATCTGATTTTACCTGCAGGGATATTGCTCAAAGAAAATGTATTTGGGTTAAGAGCATCTGGACCAACCCAAGTATTGTATAAGTCTCCTGTGAATTTAGCAATCTGAATTCTCTCCCAAGTATCAGTAATCACAGAAAGCGTCATAGGCTTGTCGTGGAATATACCTTGTCCGTCATAAAAACGAATGCTTTGCAATGTCATTTGCTCGTCATCAAGAAGAGGGTAATAAGCATCATAGTTATCTAATAATTTGCCCCATCCTGTATTAACAGAAGCATCTACATTACCATCAAAAAGTTCGTCTAATCCATTACTATTATTATTTAATTGATACCATCTTTTTGGGTTAATTTCTATTTTAGTGCCAGCAATTACTGGTGCTGGAGGTACTACTACTACAGGCGTAGGGGGTGTTGGAGTAGTAACAACTGGGCTATCCTCAACTAAGCCAGTAGAAACTGTAGTAGCTTCTAAGCCAAAAACCTGTACTTTTTGAGGAATGTTGTTCGCAAATTTATGAATTACGATAGCATCTGCATCAAAAGGAGTAGCTACAATAATATCTACAAATGTTTTGTAAGCAAGGCCTTCAAACAAACCTAAGAAAATTTTATTAGCACCATCTAAAGCATATACCGAAACAGGATTATCAGCGAAAGTACCTTCATAGTCATACAAAGAAACTTTAGTGATTTTACTGCGTTTTTCAAAAGTCAATCTTACGTCAACCCATTTAGAGTTGCCAGTCCAAGCATATTCAACCAAGCTGTTCAAATCATCATTCAACCAAGGAGTATAGTCTTGACCTGTGTTTTCGCTAGCTGAAATTTTAGCAATTTTAATACGGTCTGGCGCAACAGTTACAGGCGTTTCTACAATAGGCGTAGGTGGTGTTACTACAACTACAGGATCAGGCGTTGTAATTACTGGCTCTTCTGGTTTAGTAGCTGGCGTAGTAGTAGGAATACCATATACCTGTACTTTTTGTGGAATAGCATTAGCATATTTGTGAATGATGATAGCATCAGCATCTAATGGAGTACTTACCACGATGTCTACAAAAGACATATAAGCAGTTCCATTAAATGTTCCCAATAAAGTTTTAGTAGTTCCGTCTAAAGCATAAACAGAAACGGGAGTATCTTCGAATGAACCTTGGTGGTCGAATAAAGAAACTTTAGTGATTTTACTGCGTTTTTCTAATTTCAAGGTAACATCTACCCATTTGAAATTACCAGACCAAACAAATTCAACAAGGTTATTTAAGTCATCATTCAACCAAGGAGTATAATCTTGACCTGTGTTTTCGCTAGGAGTAATAGAAGAAATTTTAAGACGCTCAGGAATAGCAACTGTAGAAACAACAGGAGCTGGCGTAGGCGTTACTACAACCACTGGTTCAGGCGTTGTAACTACTGGCTCTGCTGGTTTAGCTGCTGCTGTAGTAGCCGCAGTACCATATATCTGTACTTTTTGCGGAATAGCATTAGCATATTTGTGAATGATAATAGCATCAGCATCTAATGGGGTTTTTACTACAATATCCACAAAAGACATATAGGAAGTTCCATTGAATGTTCCCAATAAAGTTTTAGTAGTTCCGTCTAAAGCATAAACAGAAACAGGAGTATCTTCGAATGAACCTTGGTGGTCGAATAAAGAAACTTTAGTGATTTTACTGCGTTTTTCTAATTTCAAGGTAACATCTACCCATTTGAAATTACCAGACCAAACAAATTCAACAAGATTGTTTAAATCGTCATTCAACCAAGGGCTAAAATCTTGACCTGTGTTTTCACTAGCAGTGATAGAAGAAATTTTAATGCGTTCAGGGCTTTGGCAAAAAACAGCAAATGGTGCTATTAAAAATAGCACAAGTAAAAGTAAGCGTCTTTCCATTGTTTATTGGCGGTTAAAAATGGAGTGAATAAAAAAAGAAAAAATAAGATAAATTCAATAATATTTATAACTATTGTTTGCCCTTTTGAAGCAAATGAAGAATTTATTATTCCAAGTTAAGAAATTAAGTTTGCAATTTTTATAAAATTCGTAAAAAAATATTAAAATTTTTAACAAAAAGTGTATTTTAAGGGCTAAAAAAAATGATTTCTTAACGCTGAGCTTAATTATAGTTATTTTCATAACCTTTATTCTTCTAATCTCTATTTTTTAGAAAATTTTGCTAAAAAAACTACTTTCAAAAATACATACGAGATTTCAAAGGTGTTAGTCGCAAATTCATTGAAAAGAGTAACAAAAAAACACTTATTATAAATTGTCTTTACAATAGTACTATAGAAAGATTATAGAAGACTATGATATTGTCTTAAACTAAATCTGATTAAAATCATATATAAAGACTTACTAGTGCTATAAATCTTGAAAATAAAATAGGATTGATTCTTTTTCCTTACGATTTTTGTAACAAACCCGTTTTTAACAAATTGAATATGACTACCACGCTTTCAAAAACTCCCTTACAGCATCTTTTAAGTATTCCAGTGATTGTAGCCTCTCTAGGCTATTTTGTAGATATCTATGATCTTCTGCTATTCGGCATTGTTCGGGTTTCAAGTTTACGCGACTTAGGATTGAATGAAGAAGAAATATCGTCGGTCGGAAAAGATATCCTTAATTGGCAAATGGGCGGATTATTAATTGGCGGAATTTTATGGGGCGTTTTAGGCGATAAAAGAGGGAGGTTGTCTGTACTATTTGGGTCAATCATTACTTATTCTATTGCTAATATCGCGTGTGGGTTTATTCAAGACCCTACTACTTATGCTATTCTAAGATTTGTAGCGGGCGTAGGTTTAGCAGGAGAATTAGGAGCAGGGATTACATTAGTTTCTGAGGTATTGCCTAAAGAGTTAAGAGCATTAGGCTCTTCTTTAGTCGCTGGTGTTGGTTTATTCGGAGCCGTAGCTGCTTATTTTACTGTAACACAATTTGGGGGATGGCGCAATGCTTACTTTATTGGCGGTGGATTAGGAATTATCCTTTTATTGATGAGAATAAGCGTTTTTGAATCGGGTATGTTTGAAAATGCTAAGAAGCAAAAACATGTCAGCAAAGGCAATTTCTTTGCTCTCTTTACAAATGCTGATAGATTAAAACGATACTTAAAATGTATTGCTATAGGTATGCCCACATGGTTTGTAATAGGTATTTTGGCAACATTCGCCAATGAATTTGGCAAGAAATTGGGTATTCCAGAAAACATTGAACCAGGGAAAGCTATTATGTTTTGCTATGTAGGGCTTGCCATAGGTGACTTATCTAGCGGTGTAATAAGCCAAGTGTTACAATCTAGAAAGAAAGCCGTTACCATTCTTTTGGTCCTTTCATTGATTTGTAGCATTATCTTCCTTTATGCGGGTATTTCTACAGCATCTGGGTTATATATATTATGTATTTGTATGGGTTTTTCAGTAGGATACTGGGCGATGTTCGTTACTATCGGTGCAGAACAATTTGGAACAAATCTTAGAGCAACAGCCGCTACTACTGTTCCGAATATGGTACGCGGAACAGTAATCGGAATGACCTTACTTTATGCAAATTTGAAAGAAGGAATAGGAGTATTTCATGCCGCCGCTATTGTTGGCGTAATTTGTTTTACCCTAGCATTCTATTCTATTTTAACCATTCCTGAAACCCATGGGAAAGATTTGGATTATTTAGAAGAAGATTAAAAGCTGATTTTAATAAATATTTCCCAAATGGTCATCATGACCATTTGGGATTTTTTATTTTCTGCCCAACCACAAAAGAGCATCTAGTATAAATTGGCTTTGTGTTTTATTTTGAAAGGTATTTGATAAATCTTTATTCGTTTTATGCTCATAATCGATATCATTATGACCCATATTGACATAAAGCATTTTATAGTTTTTGTTTGTCCACGCCACAGGATAATCACCACTATGCCAAATCTCATGTGCTTTAGGGCCTGTGCCTAAAGGGAAACTACTAGGATGAATAGAAAGGAGTACTTCAATGTTGGCATTTTTTCTTAAATCGTTTGTCCATCTATACCATTCATTAGGAGCAGAGCTGAACGCTTTTGGTAAATGTTTAACAGCAGGATGTTTAGGATTTTCAATGCTCAATACTGCCGACGTTGGTCGCCAAGTATTGCTTTTGTATTCACCTGACCCTAAAAACTGTTCGTGATACCAATCCCAATTTTGCGGATAGGTTGAATTATTAAGCGCAAAACCTGCGAAGTGAAAGCCCATCCATGCACCACCTTTTTCCATATATTGCTGAAAAGCGATTCGTTGTTCTGGTGCTTCGGGACGAGTGTCTAAAAATAACACGACTTGATATTGTGAAAGGAAATCAAGGTTAAGATTTTGCCAATTATTGGTAGAGTCATAAACAAAATGATGCTCTTCGGCCATTTTAACAAACCATTTATTAGCCTCGTGAACATAGCTAATATGTGCTTGGTCATTTTTGGCTGTATAAAAGCCTATTACTTTGAAACTTGAAGAGCGTTTTTGTGCATTGCTTTCAAAAGAAGCTATCATATAGCAAAACAAGCAGGTAATTAATAATAGTCTGCGCTGAATCATGGATATAGTTAAGTATAAATTTAGTTAGGCTAAATTTAAGTATATACTCATCTTTTTTCTATCCTCTTTTAATTGGTATTGTTTTATTAAACAGGAGACTTGAAGCAAAAAATCCACCAGAGATATATCTCTGATGGATTTTCATATTGGAATAATTATTCGTTTATTAACTGTAAGGTTTCTGCTGTATGCTCTCTTACGCTTTCACTTAGTTCAACGTTTTTGCTCAGCGATTCACCAAATGAAGGAATCATTTCTTTTAATTTTGCTTGCCATGCTGGCGTACTTAATTGCTCAGGGTAGCAACGCTCTAATAAAGTAAGCATGATAGAAACTGCCGTTGATGCTCCCGGAGATGCTCCTAACAAAGCGGCAATAGAGCCATCAGCAGCGCTAACTACTTCTGTTCCAAATTCTAAGATTCCTCCATGTTTTGGGTCTTTCTTAATTACTTGTACACGCTGTCCAGCCGTTTCCAATTCCCAATCTTCCATTTTAGCATTAGGTAGATAGTCTTTTAATGCTTCCAGACGGTCTTCTGGAGATTGGCGAACTTGGTCGATTAAGTATTTTGTCAGTGGAATATTATCTAAACCTGCCGAAATCATCGGAACAATATTATTGGGTTTGATAGATAATGGTAAATCTAACAAAGAACCATTTTTCAAGAATCTCGTAGAGAAGCCAGCATAAGGGCCAAAAAGTAATGCTTTTTTACCATCAATCATGCGTGTATCTAAGTGAGGTACCGACATTGGAGGTGATCCAACGGCAGCTTTTCCATATACCTTCGCATTATGACGTTCAATAACTTCTGGATTTACACATTTCAACCACTGTCCACTTACGGGAAAACCTCCAAAACCATTTCCTTCAGGAATAGCCGCTTTCTCTAATAAAGGAAGCGAACCACCGCCCGCACCAATAAATACAAATTTGGCCCTAATTACTCTTTTATCACCCGTTGTTAAATCCTTTACTTTTATTTTCCAGAAGCCATCTTTTTTCTTCAATTTCTTTACTTCATGATTGAAATGAATAGATACATTTTGGTCATGCTGTAAATCTTCAAACATAATTCTGGTTAAAGCTCCAAAGTTGACATCCGTTCCTAAATCCATTCGAGTAGCCGCTACTTTTTCCGCAGGATCTCGGCCTTCCATTACTAAAGGTATCCATTCGCTAATTTGCTGACGGTCTTCAGAATATACCATTCCGTTGAATAAATGCGATTCTTGCAGACGTTCATAACGCTTACGAAGATATTCTACATTTTTTTCTCCCCAAACAAAGCTCATGTGTGGTGTACTTTTGATAAAAGTATCTGGCGACACATCTTTATTTTTTTGTACAAGGTATGACCAAAACTGCTTGGATACTTCAAATGATTCTGCAATAGAAATTGCCTTTGAAATCTCGACAGACCCATCAGGAAGTTGAGGCGTATAATTTAATTCACAAAAAGCCGAATGGCCTGTGCCAGCATTATTCCAAGCATCCGAACTTTCGGCTGCAGCAATGTCTAGGCGTTCAAAAACTTCTATACTTAAATCTGGTTGTAGTTCTTTGAGTAAGGCACCTAAAGTGGCACTCATAATTCCTGCACCAATCAAAACTATATCAAGAACCTTGTCTGAATTACTATTTGTACTATTCATAAATCAATTAATTTTTGGACAACTCGAAAAAAAGAAAAAATGAATTTTATCAGTTTGAAAATTGGATATTCATAATAGGATTTATCCAATATTTAGTTCATCAAACAAAGTTATTACCTCAAATATCCTAAACAAACTACTAGGGGTAATCTTATAAGTTATGTCCAATTACTCATTGGAATTAATCTATAATATGCGCAAAAACTTCAAAGAGGTATGAAAAGATTTTATGGAAATTTTATTTTGAAGAAAAATAGAAGGAACAAGATTTAAGTATGTTTAGGTCATTGTGAATCAGCAATTAAGCCGAATGATGTGAAAATTTAATCATTTAGTAAATGTTCCAATTTTATCAAAATGACTTGCTAGCAGGCTCATGGTTAAGTTTAGTATGCTTCTAAAGGTATAATTTATTCAATACTATACTCCCTTTCCTAATATGGGTAAGTATTTGCCAAAACGTAACAGTATCAGGAATATAGGTAGGAATTCCAGTAATATGTATAACGTTTAGTTTCGATTATTGAGCGAACTTTGTTCCTTGATATAATCAATTTATTTCAATGTAAAATGCTTGTAGAGAGAGCTGTATTATTACAACCCTTTGATTTTCTGAAAATGCTTATCCTGTTAATTAATGCTCAATAAAACTTCTATTTATTGGAAATAAACACCTTATTAAGAAAATAAAGAAGCACAATCTTAGCTAAGAATAGCATAAGTATTTAGAATTAAAGGGTTATTTATTGAAAAAATATTTAAAATAAAAATGGGATAGTCCTATTTTCAAAAAAATAGTCAATTTTGTTGTCTATTTTTTTGAAATCGTGAACGAATATCATTTTTTATAGGTTATAAAGTCATGTTAATATCCAAATAACATACAAAATGCATTAATATTTACTCAAAACGATCAATTTTACCTATCAATGTTCATGTACCAGACTAGAAAAATACTACCGATAATGTTCTTGACAACGTTATTGGTTTTAAAAATTCCCTCGAAACTATATGCTCAAACGGTTGTTCAAGAAAATCTGTCTAGCAAAACAGAAACGGCTTCTAAACTAGAAGATGCAACACTCGAAAATGTCGTTCAATATGCGATTAAGAATCACCCACAAATTCAACAGTCATTTATCGACCAACGAATCGTTGAAAATACGATAAAGAGTAAATTGGCTGACTGGTATCCGCAGATTAACTTTAACTACAATTTACAGCATAACTTTTTGGTTCAAACAAGTATCATCGGGGGCAATCCTGTAAAACTAGGGGTTGATAATACTTCGGCTGCGCAGTTTTCTGTTTCACAGAACATCTTTAACCGAGATGCCCTTTTAGCGAATAAAAGTCAAAATGATGTCCGTTTGCAAGCAAGTCAGGCTACGACAAATACCAAGATTAATTTGGCGGCAAATGTTTCAAAAGCATTTTATGCAGTATTGGCAACCAAGCAACAAATTAAAGTGACAGAAGGAGATATTATCCGTTTGCAGAGGAGCTTGAAAGATACTAAAAATCAATACACTGCTGGAACAAGCGACAAAATAGACTACAAACGTGTAAGCATTACGTTGAACAATACATTGGCTTTGAAAAAAAGTAATGAAGAGTTATTGAAGGCTAGATTACAAAATTTGAAGTCGCTGATGGCTTATCCTGAAAATGAAGAATTAGTAATTGTGTATGATACCCTACAAGTAGATAGAGATATTATGATTGATACTTTACAACAGTCAGATTTTACCTCACGCATTGAGTACAAACAATTAGCTACGTTAAAAAATCTTCGTGAAGCTGAATTGAAGTATAATAAATGGAGTTATTTACCTTCTGTTTCCTTCAACGGAGCCTATAATCTTAACTTCTTGAATAACACTTTTACAGATTTGTATTCAAAAAACTACCCTAACTCATTTGCTGCTTTAACGCTCTCGTTACCAATTTTTCAAGGAGGAAAACGTAAAGCCAATATCAACTCGGCCGAATGGCAGTTGAAGCGAGTAGACTTAGATGTTAAGAATCTGAAACTAAGCGTAAATACAGAATATCAACAAGCGTTAGCTAATTATAAAAGCAACTTAGCCGTGTTTCTCTCACAAAAAGAAAACATGGACCTTGCTAAAGAAGTGTACGATTTGATTCAACTGCAATATCGTTCGGGTATCAAAACCTATTTAGAAGTAATCACTTCTGAAACCGACCTTCGTACAGCCAGAATTAATTATTACAACTCGCTTTATTTGGTACTAGCAAGCAAAGTAGATGTACAAAAAGCATTAGGTCAATTGAATTATTAATAGCTGACGTTTTGATAGCATATATATCATTTCAATACTAAATCATTTACTTCTGCTAAACACAGCAGGGAAATAACAGACAACTTAAACGAATAGAACCAACATGTTTTCCAATAAATCAACACAATATTCAATCATTGCAACTTTGTTTTTATTAAGCTCATGCGGTGATAAAAAAGCTCAACAAATGCCAGCACCTCCAGCGGTTCCTGTAACGATTGAGACCGTACAAGTAATGGATGCTGCGTATCATGATGAATATCCTGCAACCGTAACAGCATTAGATGTAGTAGAATTAAGACCACAAGTAAGCGGTTTTATTACAGGAGTACATTTTAGTGATGGTACCAGAGTACGCAAAGGTCAATTGTTGTATTCGATTGATACACAATTGTATGAAGCTAACTATGACCAAGCAGTGGCTAACCTAAGTGTTCAGGAAGCTAATTTGGTAAAAGCACAAAAAGATGCTAATCGTTATCATGAATTAGCTCAGAATGATGCCGTTGCCAAGCAATTAGTGGATAATGCAGATGCTGCACTGGAAGTAGCCAAAAAACAAGTTGAGGCTTCAAAAGCTAATATCAAGGGTGTGCAAACCAATGTGCGATATACTAAAGTATATGCCCCATTTGACGGAGCCATCGGCATTTCATTAGTGAAAAAAGGTGCTGCTGTAACAGCAGGCCAAACGATATTGAATACAGTTTCTACTGATAATCAATTAGCGGTTGACTTTAATGTTGATCAAAAAGATATTTACTACTTCACCAACTTAATCCAAAAAGGGAAAGCTAATAATGATTCAACTTTTACGCTTGCTTTTGGTGGCGACGTTTATCCATATACAGGAAAACTTCTTTTGATGGATAGAGCCGTTGACCCACAAACTGGAACGATAAAGACGAGATTAGCTTTCCCGAATCCTAAAAACCTACTTCGTTCAGGGATGACGGGTACTGTTAGGGTATTGAGTACTTCTAAAAAAGCTGTTGTAATTCCTTACAAAGCTATCTCAGAGCAATTGGGTGAATTTTTTGTATATGTGCCGGGTGATAGTAGCAAGGTAACGCAAAAGAGAGTACAATTGGGGACAGCTTTAGGGACAAATATCATTGTAAAAGACGGTTTGAAAGAAGGCGATAAAATCATTATCGAAGGGATTCAAAACCTACGTGAAGGGTCTGTTTATACCACAGAGACTCCAGGAGCAACCCCTCCAGCTAAAAAATAAGTTTATGAGCTTAGTGTTTATGAGTTCACGTTATTGTTGGCTCATGTATTAAACTCATCAAATTAACATCATAAATATCACGTTGATAGCTTCCAACTATTGACAGATACAATTTTAATAAGACATAAAAATGATAGCAGATGTTTTTATAAAAAGGCCAATCACCGCAATTGTTACCTCGTTGGTGCTAGTCATCGTAGGAATTATTGCCTTGACTACATTGCCTATCTCACAATATCCAGATATTACTCCGCCAACGGTTACTGTAACAGGTAATTTTACTGGAGCAGATGCCCAGACGGTAGAGCAAACAACTACCACGCCGATTGAAACCCAAATTAATGGTACACCGGGTATGACATACATGTCGAGTAACAGTACCAGTAGTGGACAAAGTAGTATCAACGTAACATTTGACATTGGTACAGATGTTAACATTGCTGCACTAGATGTACAAAACCGTGTAAGTGTGGCGCAGCCAACTTTACCAGATGCTGTTAAGCGTTTGGGATTAACGGTTCGTAAGCGTAACCCAAGTATCATGATGGCCTTGGCTTTGTATTCGCCCAATGGAACACACGATGCAAAATTTATCGGAAACTTTGCCAATATCTACGTAAAAGATGCCTTACAAAGGGTAAAAGGAGTGGGTGATATTGTATCGAGAGCAGATGATTTTGGGATGAGAATCTGGTTAAATCCTGAAAAATTGGCTGCTATGAGAATGACGCCAAGCGACATTACAGCGGCTTTGGCAGAACAAAACCTTCAGATTGCGGCGGGTACAGTAGGAGGAAATCCACAACCTTCAACGCAGGCGTTTGAATATAGTGTATTGACAAACAGTCGTTTAAACACAAAAGATCAGTTTGAAAACATCGTTGTACGGACATCACCTGCTAATGGTAGTATTGTATATTTGAAAGATGTAGCAAGAGTAGAACTAGGAAGATTTGACTATGGTTTAAATGCTTTTGTTTCTGGTAAACCTGCTGCATTCGTAATCATCTATTTAGCACCAGGAGGAAATGCACTGAATACTTATGAAGGTGTGATGAATGCATTACAAGAAATGAAAAAGACTTTCCCTAAAGACATCGACTATGTGGTGCCTTTAGAATCTGCTTCAGTAGTAAAAGTATCAATTGAAGAAGTAATACATACCTTGGTAGAGGCCTTGATATTAGTAATTCTGGTAGTATTCTTATTCCTTCAAAACTGGAGAGCAACCTTGATTCCTATTTTGGCTATTCCAGTATCATTGATTGGGACGTTTATCTTCTTTATTCCTTTTGGTTTTACCATCAATACGCTTACGTTATTTGCCTTTGTATTGGCAATTGGTATCGTGGTGGATGATGCCATTGTGGTAGTAGAAGCCGTACAGCATAATATGGATGAACATGATATGACACCCAAGGATGCTACGGTGAAGGCTATGAAGGATATCTCTGGTCCAGTAATTGCCATTGCATTAATCCTTGCGGCGGTGTTTGTACCAGTAAGCTTTGTGCCGGGGATTGTAGGTAGACTATACCAACAATTTGCGATTACAATTGCGGTTTCTGTAATTCTTTCGGCATTTGTTGCGCTTTCATTAACGCCAGCATTGTGTACCATCATGCTAAAACCATCGAAAGATAAAGATGCTAAAAAGAATGTTTTAGAGAAATTCTTCGCATGGTTTAACACCAAATTTGATAGTCTTTCATTTGCTTATACAAGAGGGGTGGCTAAGTGGATTAAGGCTACGCCTATGGTTATCATCATGATGATTTGTTTGTTTGTTGGTTTAACGTTCTTGTTTAAGTCTAAACCAACAGGGTTTATTCCTACTGAAGATGAAGGCCGTTTGTACGTAACGTATGAAATGCCTGAAGCAACTTCAACAAGCAGAAACGTAGCATTATTCCAAACGATTATGAAGCGTTTGGAGGTGCTACCAGAAGTAAGAGTAGTAGGGGGTATTTCAGGCTTAAACATTGTGAGTTTCTCTAACAAAACCAACGTAGGTACTTTCTTTGTTAACCTAAAGCCTTGGTCTGATAGAGAAGGAAAAGAACACCACGTTCAGGCGGTGATTGAAAAAATTAAGAAGAGTACGGCTGATATTAAAGAAGCCAGAGTCCTTGCAATTGCACCGCCAGCAATTCCTGGATTAGGACAAACCGCTGGTTTTACCTTTGAATTATTGCAAACTACTAGTCCAGATAATGTACAACAGTTTGAAAAAGTAGCCCGTAAGTTCTTAGCAGCAGTAAATCAACGTCCAGAAATTGGGATGGCATTTACTTTCTTTAGCTCACGTACACCAAGTTATCAGATAGATGTTGACCGTGAACAAGCCAAAAAGCAAGGGGTACAAGTATCAGATGTATTTGGTACACTTTCTACGCTATTGGGTAGTTCTTATATCAACGACTTTACGTTGTATGGAAGAAACTTTAGGGTAATGGTGCAGGCAGATAGTAGCTACCGTTCATCTTTAGATAAAATTGAACAGTTTTATGTAAGGAACAATGTAGGAAACATGGTGCCGTTGAAAACGTTAGTGAAAGCAAAAGTAGTAGAAAATGCTGCCTTAATTTCGCACTATAACGTATATCGTTCGATAGAAATCAACGGTTCACCAAAACCAGGCTTTAGTAGTGGACAAGCCATTACGGCTTTAAAAGAAGTAGCAGCGACCACATTACCTACAGGATATGGATATGAATTCTCAGGAATGAGTAGCGAGGAATTAAAAGCGGGCGATAGTACCACGACTATCTTTGCCATATCTATCGTATTCGTATTCTTGTTCTTAGCGGCTTTATACGAAAGTTGGTCTATTCCTTTTTCTGTATTGTTTGCCGTACCGATTGGGGCGTTTGGGTCAATCTTAACACTTACATTGTTGCCAAATCTTTCTAATAACATTTATGCGCAGATTGGTTTAATTACACTAATCGGTCTGGCAGCAAAAAATGCCATCTTGATTGTAGAGTTTGCCAAAGAGCGTGTAGATAGGGGAATGGAGCTGATACCAGCAACTTTGGAAGCAGTTCAACTGCGTTTACGTCCAATTATTATGACATCCCTTGCCTTTATTCTTGGCGTTTTACCCTTGGCTTTTGCGAGTGGTGCGGCAGCAGAATCTCGTAAAACTATCGGCTGGACAGTTTTCGGGGGTATGTTGGCAGCAACATCTTTAGCGATTTTCGTTGTACCAGTACTCTTTGTATTAATCGAAAAGATAGCAGGAGGAAACAAAAAACATGAAATTTCACCAAAAGTGGAAGTAGAGTAAAAGAGTGAAGATTTATGGTTGTGCATTAAAGCGTTTTAATGTACACCTATGAATTTTAGCTATAAATTTAAGGTAATTACACTTCAATATGGATAAGCTAACATAAAAGCATTATTAAGAATTAATAATGTTTTGTGTTAGCTTTATTTTTTGAATCTAGAATTGTTTATTATCGCATTGTTAAATAGAAATCGACAACGGTTTCGGAATAATAAACACTACCTTAATCCTTCAATTTCATGAGAAATATTTTTTGTATTTTATTGCTAATTATCTCTTTTTCAAGCTTTTCACAAAATAAAAAACAGCTAAAACA
The DNA here is from genome assembly GCF_058802005.1 of Arcicella sp. GW822-FHT02H01. NCBI lineage: Bacteria > Pseudomonadati > Bacteroidota > Cytophagia > Cytophagales > Flectobacillaceae > Arcicella > Arcicella sp. GW822-FHT02H01. The sequence continues at coordinate 70,250 of NZ_JBXANT010000004.1, forward strand.
TCCTAAAAACATCATTTTATTAATTGGTGATGGCATGGGGGCTGCACAAGTTTATGCGGGTATTGTGGCTAATAAGGGACATTTGAATATCGAAAGAAGTCAATACATTGGCTTTCATAAAAACCAAGCAACAGATGAGTTTGTAACCGACTCAGGAGCAGGCGCAACAGCATTGGCTATTGGACAAAAATCATACAATGGATCTATTGGAGTAGATAGCCTGAAACAAGCTCAACCTAGTATTTTGGAAATTGCCGAGAAGAATGGTTTAGCAACAGGATTACTGGCCACTTGTTCTATTACACATGCTACGCCCGCTTCGTTTATTGCACATCAGCCTTCTAGAAGTATGGTTGAAGAAATAGCGAATGATTTCTTGAAAACAGATATTGATGTTTTTGTAGGTGGTGGTAGAAATCACTTTGCAAAACGTAAAGACGGTAGAAATTTAATCGATAGCTTGAGCGCTAGAAATTATCAGATAGCCAATAGTATTGAAGATGTAGAAAAAGTAAAATCTGGAAAGTTAGCAGGATTTTTAGCAGATGAAGAACAAGTGAAAATATCGGAAGGAAGAGGCGAACAATTGTTGAAATCTACCAAAACAGCATTGAATATTTTAAAGCAGAATAAGAAAGGCTTTTTTGTAATGATTGAAGGTTCACAAATAGATTGGGGCGGACATGCTAATGATACTCAATATATTATCAATGAAATGACTGATTTTGATAAAGCCATTGGTGAGGCATTTGATTTTGCAGATAAAGATGGAAACACGCTAGTAATCATCACTGCCGACCATGAAACAGGAGGTTTTTCATTGATTGATGCTGATAAAGAAGGGCATATTGAAGGAAAGTTCACTACAAAAGGTCATACTGGCGTAATGATTCCTGTGTATGCTTATGGAGTAGGAGCAGAAGCTTTTTCTGGCATTTATTTCAACAATCAGATTTTCGATAAAATGTTGAATGCCTACAATTTTAAGAAATAATTCTTTTGGATGGTCATCTTAATTTAAAATGGCCATCCAAAAACTATTTACTTAGCAAACGATATATTTCCGCTTGTGAACGTAAGCGTAAAGCTGTTTCATCTTTTGGAAAAAACACATTGTTTGATGAATCATCAATCGCAACAGCTTGAATGGTATCACGGAGCTGTAAATCAATAATTTGTAATATTTCTTGTTTGATGGTTTCATTATAAATAGGAAAACACACCTCAATTCTTCGATAAATATTTCTATCCATCCAGTCTGAAGAACCCATATATACTTCTTGATTTCCTTGGTTATGGAAGATAAAAACCCTACCATGTTCTAAGTATTTATCAATGATTCTCCGTACACTAATATGCTCGCTCATACCTACAATACCAGGGATTAAACAGCAAATACCTCTGATAATTAAGTTAATTTTTACACCAGCGTTTGATGCTTCATATAATTTGCTAATCAACACTCGTTCCTCTAAATTGTTCATTTTGAGGGTAATGGAAGCAGGTAATCCATTTTTAGCATTATTAATTTCGCGGTCTATTAAAGCAATAAACTTATGCTGTAAATTGAATTGAGCAACCAATAAATGTTTGAAGTTACTAATATCTGAAATATTGGGTTTTCGTTTCTTTTTACTGAGAAAGCGAAAGACCAATTCCATTTCTTGAAGCATTTCCTGATGAGCTGTCAATAAAATATGATCTGTGTAAAACCTTGCAGTACTTTCATTGAGATTGCCAGTGGCAAGTAAGCCGAAGTAATAGGTTTTCTTACTCATTTTTTTCTTGACTAAAGCGATTTTTGCATGAACTTTTAGAGATGGTATGCTGTAGATGATTTTTACACCTTCGGCTTTCATTCTTTTTGCCCATTTGATATTATTCTCTTCGTCAAATCGTGCCTTTAATTCAACTAAAACGGTAACTTTTTTGCTATTTTTTGCCGCACTAATCAATGCATTTACAATCCTTGAATCGCTGGCAACTCGATACAGAGTTACATAAATTTCTTCTACATTCGGGTTGATAGCCGCTTCATTAAAAAAACGAAGTACAGTATCATAAGACTGATAAGGTGGGTGGAAAATCATATCTCCCTGACTAATTTCATCAAAAAGTGTTTTGTCTTCAGCAATTTGATGAGGAATAGCGGGCCAATTGTCGTATTTCAAAGTAGCATTATGAATGGGAATAGAAAAGAAATCTTTTAAATTATGATAGCTTCCTCCCTCTATGATACTCTGTTTTTTTAGATTAAGGTATTCGGTTAGCGTATCTAAATGGTTTTTAGGAACTTTGGCATCGTATAAAAAACGTGTGGCAAAGCCCAAATCTCTTTTCGCAATTTGTTTTTCTAGCTTTTCTACTAAATCACCTTTATAGTCATCTTCCAATGCCAAATCTGCATCTCTCGTAGTTTTAAAAGTATAAAAACCTGTGATGGTTGATTTCTTGAAAACTAGATGAAGATGCTCTTTGATAATATCTTCTAAAAATACAATGTATTGTATTTTATCCTTAACGATACTGTGAAATCGTGGTAAATCATTCGATGGAATATTAATGATTTGAATTTGCTCTTCTGGATGTTTTTCAGATGAAAATACAGTTAAAGCATACAGCTTATTGTTTTCAGGAAAAAAGCTTTTCTCGCTTTTTAATAAGGATATGGGTTGTAAAAAGGCAAGTACTTGTGTGAAAAAATACTCTCTTGTAGCATCCAAAATAGTAGTCGGGATGGGTTCATTATAAACAAGATGGATATTGTTTTCCTTTAGGGCAGGCAATATTTGTGCTGAAAGTGTTTGTCCAAAACTTTGTAATTGATGGTTCACAATCTCTTTGATTTGATTGAGTACTTCTTTGTTTTTTCCAGCATCGTCCAACTCATCTTTTTCCGAAAGCTTTTTCAGTGCCATCAAAGTAGGAACTCTTACTCGATAAAACTCATCTAAGTTTGAAGAATAGATAGAAAGAAATTTTATTCTTTCTAACAATGGTACTTCATTTCGTTGAGCTTCGATTAATACTCGTTCGTTGAAGTATAACCAGCTAATATCTCTGTCGAAAAATGTAAAATCTTGCATGAAATATGAGAAAATAATTAAGTAGATTAAAGCTACTATAAATCGAATAAGATTGAAATACTTTTAATTTTCTTAACAAGATATTAATTTAAAAGGATATCATATCGGTTTACAAGCCAAGTTTCATCGCAGCATTATGTTGTTTGATATTTTCAAGGCGAGTGTAGCGAATAATCATGGCCGAAGTTTTATGTTTTGTTTGTCTCATTACCTCGCTGTCGTCAGCTCCGTTGAGTTTAGCAATGGTTATAAAAGACGCCCTAAGTGAATGGGCAGAATATTTTTCACCTAAATAACTTTTTACTAAATCGTTTACCGTTTTATCGTTAAGCCTTTCGTCGGTTAATTGATTACCCTTTCTAATCCTAACAAATAATGGACCTGTAGTTCTTCCTAACGTTGTCATCCAATTTTGTAAAGTTCGTACTGGGCAAAGCGCTGTCTCTGGACTGTAGAATATTGCTTTTTCTTCATAGTCGCCATATTGATTGGTTTTGCTTGTTCCCATTGATACGATAAGCCCGTCTTCCGAAAAGGTTAAATCTTCCAAATTTAAAGCCACCAATTCTGAGCGTCTGAACGCCCCAGTAAATCCTAATAACAAAAGAGCCTTGTTTCGTAATAAAGTATTGGTGTCTGTTTCCATACTACGCAATACATTTTTGATTTCCTTGATGTTAAAAGCGGGAGCTTGTTTTTGACGGATACCATTTGTCCTTTTAATTCCTTCCATCACTGCTCTGAACTGGCGGTCCTGCATGGGAACATCTATATTATTCAAATGATGTAATTTGGCAATAGCCGCAAAACGACGATTAATCGTTGACCATTTATGTGTATCTGCCAAATATGCTGCATAGCCAGCCAAAGTAGTAGCCGAAATAGGCATCATTGTAAAATTATTTTTTTCACACCAATCTTTGAGATGTTTTAAATCTGCTCTATATGCTCTTTGGGTATTTACTGCACCTTCTAAACCTTTGCGACCATAAGCATTTATTTTTTCAGCGAGTGTTTGAACATTTGCCAAAGCATGATTATCAACGGTCGAAATTTCTTGCATGGTTTGATTCTGGATTAAGCTTTACAAATATACTTTTAATTATGATAATGTTTAATTATCGGAAGTAAAAAATTATACCTGTAAAGCTTCATTATAAAAGACATAATTATAAAATAGTGATTTTTACTTTGGTATGACGTTGTATTTTTTGGAAGTCAGATTTATTGAAGGTGTAAATTTCAGTACAACCATTATTCTCTGCAATTGCTGTATGCAGACAATCATTGATATTTTGGAAACCTATCAATTTTGCTAATTTAATACCTCTGATAAAATCTGTTGTAGTATAAGCAACAGGCTTTGCAATCATAAAGTCTTGAATCATTATTTCAATATCAGATTCTCGACAACCTAAACGATTAGCAACATAGCTAAGCTCCTGTAAAGTTAGAAGTGATGTGAAAAATACCTTATCTTTTATGGCTTGTTGGTAAACGGCAATTGCTTTACTATGGCTAAGTTGGTTTTGATTAAATAAATAGTTGATTAGAACATCGGTATCAAAATAGATCATAACATTATAAGTTTACTTCATTTGCCAAGGCAGACAAGTCTAAACCTTCAGGAACAATAATCGCTTCATTTTTCAATCTTGTTTGTTCCGTTCTTTTAAACATTTCTGTATAATCAATATCCTTATTTTGCTCGCTTTCTTTTACGGTAATGTCTATCATTACAGTAGCGCCAAATAATGATTTAATTGATTTTACAATATTTGGTAATGCGTTGACAGGAATTTTAAAAGTAGCCTCCATGATATTATTGTTTTTATCAAATTTACTTCATTATAAAATATGTTGGTTAAACTTTAGCAATTATTAACTCAATATCTCTAAATGAAAACCTTTATAATCAAGCTTTAAACAATTTTTGCTATTTAGTCTGAAAAAATATTGAATAATTCCAATATTTTTTCAGACTTTTGTTTTATAAAGTCTCAAATTGAGACAATAATAAATTTTACCTTTCAAAAACTCAATTTTATACCAATCTTCTATTTACAATGAAAAAGAAAACATCCATAATACTGTCGCTATTGCTCATGAGTCTATCTCCTATGTTGAGTTTTAGCCAGAAAAAAACAGCTACTCCTGCTCCTATCATAGCCAATTCAAGCACTGGCGTTGTACAGACTGAATTTGGTAAGGTAAGAGGCTATGTTCACAAGGGCATCTATACTTACAAAGGGATTCCTTATGCTGTATCAGAACGCTTTATGCCTCCGAGTAAACCAAAAGCTTGGGAAGGTGTAAGAAGCTCAATGACTTATGGACCAGTATGTCCGATGGATGCAACGACTTCAGTAAATGATGTAATCGAATTCGCATTTAATCACAATTGGGGTTATACCAATGAAAATTGTCAAAGCCTTAATGTTTGGAGTTCAGGAATCAACGACCAGAAAAAACGTCCAGTGATGGTTTGGCTACATGGTGGTGGTTTTACCGCAGGTTCTTCCATTGAACTCCCTTCTTATGATGGTGAAAATTTGAGTAAAAAAGGGGATGTTGTAGTTGTGTCTTTAAATCATCGTTTGAATATTTTGGGCTTTTGCGATTTATCGGCTTATGGTGATAAATATAAATATTCCGCCAATGTTGGCATTATGGACTTGGAAGCTGCTTTACATTGGGTAAAAGCAAATATTGCTAATTTCGGTGGCGACCCTAATAACGTAACGATTTTCGGACAATCAGGCGGTGGTGCTAAAGTAACAACGTTGATGTACGCACCTTCAGCAAAAGGCTTTTTTCAGAAAGCTATTGTGCAAAGTGGAAGTTACAGAACTAGTTTCTTAGAAAAAGAAGATGCTCAGAAAGTAAGTGCAGCTTTGTTAGAAGAGTTAGGTTTACAGCCTAATCAAGTAGATTCTTTGCAAAAAATACCATACGATGTTTTAAATGCAGCGGGCAAAAGAGCTCAGCAAAAAGTACAAGCCAAAATGAAAGCAGAAGGAAAAGCTTTTGTAGGCGGTGGCTTGAGTTGGGGACCAAGTCATGATGGGAACTATTTACCTTATCAGCAAGTAGATCCAGCAGGGATTGAAATTTCTAAAAATGTTCCTTTGTTGATTGGTTCAACTAAGAATGAATTTATGGCATCGCTGATTAACCCTGCTATTAGAAATTTTTCAACAGACGAAGCGAAGGCATTTTTACAGAAGAAATACGGAGATAAAACAGAGGCTTATTTAAAAGCAGTGGAGAAAGCGTATCCCAATACGACCAAACCATCTGACTTAATAGATATTGATGTGGCAACGTTTCGCCCAGGAGCAGTTAAACAAGCAAATATAAAGGCTACTGCCGATGCAGCTCCAGTTTATATGTATATGTTTACTTGGCAGTCGCCTATTATGGATGGGATGTACAAGGCAATTCACTGTATCGAAATTCCTTTTGTATTTGATAATATCGCTCGTTGTGAAGAAATGACGGGAGGTGGAACGGGTGCTTATACTCTTTCAAACAAAATCAGTCAGGCTTGGATAAACTTTGCTAAATCGGGGAATCCAAATCATAAAGGCTTACCAACTTGGCAAAAATATTCTGCTGAAAATGGTGCAACTATGATTTTGGATAATGAATGTGTTCAAAAATTTCACCATGATAAAGACTTACTTGAAATAACGGCAGGTAAGTAATGTAATCTTTAGATATTCTTTGAAAAGCGGTTTCGACTTACCTCGAAACCGTTTTTTTATTTAACGAATCGTTGGAAAGGATAATGCTGATGGTGTCACATTACATCTATTTGGCAAAGCCTAAAGAAAATAGAATTTCAAGGTCAAATACAAGGATAAATTAGACTTTTGGTGTCCTAAATCTCATTTTTAACACAAATTGAGACATTTTGAATAACTTTTGAACAGAAAAATTAAATAATTATTCTTCACTTTGTCCTGTTAATTATAAGAATACTTTAATAACATAAAAATATTCTTGAAAAATCCTTAAATGAGAAGCAATAAAACTGTTCAAAATGATTTTGCTTAAACGTATTTATCTTATTAATGCATTCTTTTTATTTTCTGTAGAATGGGGACAAAGTAGTAGCCTTATGCCTCAAATTCAGCAAGACACCACTAAGATTAATCCTACTATCTCGTCCCGATTACCTATCAATGGCATTCGAATAGCATGGGATTTTAATACTTTGCGAAAAGTCTCATCATCTGCTAATAATGAAAGATATTGTGGATACGCAAGAATGATACAACGCATTGATAAATCATTAATAGCAGTCTATGAAGCAGACGGCAATGTGGTAGTGGTAAAAAGCACTGACCGTGGGAATACATGGAGTGAGCCTATCGTGGTTGCTAATAAGCACGATGGTGTAAATATGGCAGTACCAGATATTTTAGAACTAAAAGACGCTTCTATTTTAGTGTGTTATAATCCTCGTCCTTCTGGGAAAGAGCCTACTAAACGTTTTGCTATTCGTACTAAAAAAAGCTATGACGGTGGATTGATATGGAAAGATGAACAGCTTTTGTATGAAGCTGATTATCGTTTTGAAAATGGCTGTTGGGAACCGTCTGCTATTCAATTACCGAATAGGGAAATTCAACTCTTTTTTGCTAACGAAGGAATATACACCACTTCAGGAGAGCAAAATATTTCGATGCTCCGTTCAAATGATAATGGGTTAACATGGACTCAAAAACCGCAAATAGTAAGTTTCAGAGCAGGTAGCAGAGATGGAATGCCTGTTCCTATATTACTGAACAATCACAAAGAAATAGCCTTTTCTATTGAAGATAATGGTTTTGATAACTTCAAACCTTATGTTATTAAAAATACGCTTACGCAAAATTGGGATACTGTCGTAGATGCTAAGAGCGATAATCGCTTTTATGCCCTAAGTGAAAAAATAAGGAATGATATTTATGCGGGAGCTCCGTATTTACGACAACTAAAAACAGGAGAAACGATTCTTTCATATCAGGGAACAGAAGGACGAAACAATAAAATGGATTTTTCAGAAATGAAGGTGGTTATTGGGAATGACCAAGCCTATAATTTTAGTCGAAAATCTAGCCCATTTTCAATACCAAATAATAAATCAGGATTATGGAATAGTCTTAGCGTATTAGATGATAATAGCGTAGTGGCCCTGACAAGTACGAATGCTTACGCCAACAGATCAGAAATATGGATGATAAAAGGTTATGTCATTCCAGCACTGAAGGTAAATAAAGAAACGCTCGTCATCGACGGGCTTACACAAGAAAATATTTGGAAATCAGATTTGCCAATATTAATTGGTCAAAAAAGTGCTACACAAGCCAGAGCATCAGTAAGTTATGATGAAAAAAATCTTTATATAGTTGTTAAAGTAAATGATACTAAAGTTGTAAGTAACGTTGCTACACTGGAAAATAATGATGGAATAAGCATTTTTATTGATGCTCAAAACAAAGCTTATGAAGCACCAGACAAAGGTGTTTATAGGTTTTTTATGGCTACTAATAATCAACTTTCTATGAAAGAAGGTGCTGAGGGGAAATGGATTGACAAAGCAAATATGTCAGGAATTAAATCTGCTGTAAAAACAGTGACAGGCGGTTACGTCCAAGAAATCGCAATCTCTTGGAATAGTTTGGGTGGAAAACCACCTAAAGGAAAACGGATAGGTTTCAATGTAAGTCTTACTGAAAATTCAGGAAAAAACATAGCAGATTATACCGAAACCATTGCTGGAAATATAGAAAATGCACCCTATACGTGGTCTGGGATTTTTTTGAAATAAATAGCATTAACATACATATTCAATGAAAAAAACAATACTCTTATTATTTAGCCTAATTGCCTTTGTTACTGTGAGTTGCGCTCAATCAGTTGAGGAAGGCGGTATTTTTAACAATCCTTTATTGCCCTCTGGGGCAGACCCTTATAGTTTTTATAAAGATGGTTATTACTATTATACCCATACTTCACAAAACAAATTAGTGCTTTTTAAAACAAAGAGCATCGCCGATTTAAAAACTGCTGAAAGCAAAGTGGCATGGATTCCACCTACAGGAACAATGTATTCTAAAGAGCTGTGGGCTCCTGAAATTCATTTTATACAGGGAAAATGGTATATGTATTTTGCTGGTGACGATGGCGACAACAATCATCACCGAATGTATGTATTAGAAAACCCGTCTATCGACCCTATGCAAGGAGAGTGGACTTTTAAAGGAAAAGTAGCTGACCCATCAGACAAATGGGCGATTGATGGCGATGTATTCGAACACCTTGGTCAATTATATATGATTTGGTCGGGTTGGGAAGGCGATAAGAATGGAGCACAAAATATTTATATCGCTAAAATGAAAAACCCTTGGACGATTGAAGGGAATCGTTCAATGATATCAGGCTCTGATTTTGAATGGGAGAAACATGGAGATATTACGGGTGACCCTAATCTTTCTCATGTAAATGTTAATGAAGGTCCTCAGATTTTAATGCATGACAAAAAACTATTTATTATTTACTCAGCAAGTGGCTGTTGGACAGACTTTTATGTCTTAGGAATGTTGACGGCTGATGCAAGTGCAGATTTGTTAAACCCGAAGAGTTGGAGAAAGTCGCCAGAACCTGTATTTAAACAATCGCCAGAAAATGGCGTGTTTGCGCCAGGGCATAATTCATTTTTTAAATCGCCTGATGGTAAGGAAGATTGGATTCTTTACCATGCTAATTCAAAGGCAGGACAAGGATGCGGTGGTTTTCGCTCACCAAGAGCCCAAAAGTTCACTTGGAACGCCGATGGTTCTCCTAATTTTGGCATACCAGTAAAAGAAAGTCAAGCATTGAAAAAACCAGTAGCAAACAATTCAAAATAATTCATAAATAAATTTTAATCACATGAAAATTGTCAAAATATTACTGAGCCTTCTGGTTTTCAGTTTATTATCTCAACGTATAGTGGCACAATCCGCTCCAAGAGAAATTTGGTCAGTTGAAAAGGCAAATGCTTGGTACAAAACAAAAGGTTGGTTGCGTGGTAGTGATTTTATACCAAGCACTGCCATCAATCAATTAGAGATGTGGCAAGCAGAGAGTTTTGACCCTACAACTATTGACAGAGAACTAGGTTATGCCGAAAGCATTGGGATGAATTCTATGCGAGTTTATTTACACCATTTAGCGTGGGAAGTTGATCCTAAAGGATTTAAAAGTCGCGTAAATCAATATTTGACCATTGCTAATAAGCATCATATTTCTACGCTTTTTGTATTATTTGATGATTGCTGGAATCCGACATACAGTGCTGGGAAACAGCCTGCCCCAAAACCAGGGATTCATAATTCAGGATGGGTACGCGACCCAGGGGAATTGATTTTCACCGACCCGAAAGTCATCGAAAAACTAGAAGCATATGTAAAAGATGTTTTGACAACTTTCAAGAATGATAAGCGAATAGTTTTATGGGATTTATACAATGAACCTGGCAATTCAGGCTATGGAAATAAGAGTATGCCATTGCTAGAAAAGGTATTTATTTGGGGTAGAGAAGCCAACCCAAGTCAGCCTCTTTCTGCGGGTGTTTGGAACTGGAGCTTGAAAGAATTATCTGATTTCCAGATTAAAAATTCAGACGTTACTACTTATCATAATTATGGTGATTTACAGAATCACATAGAAGATATAGCAAAACTAAGAACATTATCAAAACGTCCATTGCTTTGTACTGAATACATGGCCAGAAGTAGAAATAGCTTATTCAGTAGCATTATGCCTTTATTAAAGAAAGAGAACATCGCAGCCTATAACTGGGGTTTAGTAGCAGGAAAAACTAATACGATTTACGCTTGGGATAAGCCAATGCCTACTGGAAACGAGCCAGAATTATGGTTTCATGATATTTTCAGACCAGACGGAACGGCTTATAAACCAGAAGAAGTAAAGGTAATTAAAGCACTTACAGGCAAGAAGTAAGCGATATTTATAGATTTAGGAATGCCGTTAGTACTATCGAAAAAAATCGATAGTACTAACGGCATTTTTTATAACTGATTGATTATTAATGATTTTTGACAATATACCTCAATAAATTCTTAGAGGGTAGCGTTTTTAAGAAGTTCAAAGCAAATAAATCTTCAAAATACTGTATGATAAGTTTTAATTTTGTCGAGTTTTCAGTACTTTTAATCGTTGTAAATAGTTGTTAAACAGAATTATGATATTTATTTATAGAAAGTAATTCTTCAAACATCACGTTTTTTTTAATTCAGTCATTTTTATGGTATAGTTTTTGTCAATTAGTCATAAGAAACAATCCAAGATATGTTCAGCTTTAATTCTCAAGTTAATGTTAATCACCTCAACAATATTTACGGTGATGATGTAACAATTGTAAAAATAATGTTTGAGTCTTTTTTAGAAGATAGTTTACCTATTTGGGAGGATATTCAGACTAAACTACAACAAAAAAAGTTTGCCGAAGTAGGCGGATTGGCTCATCAATTTAAACCGTGTTTTTCGATGATTGGCTTTCCTGAGATTAGCCCGAAAATTCATGAGTATGAGCTTTATGCAAAAGGAAATCCGACAGGAGACGAATTAATAAGACGCTATAATGCACTTTCGCCAGAGGTAGTTAAAGTAAAAGAGATTGTAACAGAAGATTTAAAAAGAATGGAAGAAGAAGGATTATAGTCTTAAAACAACCTTGCCATTTATTAGTTATTAAAATCGGAGTATATTTGATATTCGTAAATGATAAATTTTAACATGAATCGCTTGATTCTAAAAGAAGATAGGAAATATTAAATTTCTTTAAATAGATTTTTTATGGTTGGGTCACGAAGATATACTATTAGCATTTTTTTATTTTTTGTATTATGGATAAGTAAATTAGAGGTTACTGGGCAGTCACTTCCTGCTGATGCCTTATTAGCAAAAGCTTTAGATTCGGAAGAGTTTTTGCCCTTGCTGATTGATGCTGCGACAAAATCGTCTCCTCAAATAAAGAGAAGTATGAATAGTGTAGATATTGCAACATCAACGTTAAAAATCAACAAAAATGTTCTCTTTAGTGGAATAGGCCTTATCTCTTCATACAATTATGGTACAAACTATTCAGCCGTAAATAATACAGCAACAACTGTTCCCGGAGCAAATTCTTTTACGACAGCCCAAACTGGGTTTTACAATTTTGGGGTTGCGGCATCACTTCCTATAACCAATATTATCAACAGAAAGCACTTACTGAAATCGAGTCAGGCGCAAGTAAATATTGCATTAGCTGAACAAGAAAACCTCACGCTTGAAATTAAACAGCAAATAATAGGTTTGTATCAACAGCTAAGGCTGGCAAGAAAGGTATTCATCATCAATAGCAATAACCTGCAAATTGCTAAGTCGAATAGCTCTTTGGCAGAGAAACAATTTTTACAGAATCAGATTACTATCGATCAAGTATCAAGTGTGCTTGAATCCTTTAATAAAGCAAAAGTAGAATACGAGACTGCCCTCAATAATTTCCAATTAATTTTCATGCAACTTGAAGTTGTCGTTGGGGTAAATCTTACAACATTATTACAACAGATTAAATGAGCTTTTTACATTTTATAAGACTAATTGTCAAAAATCTAAAGTGGTTAATTTTAATCCCTTGTGCTTTGGCATTTACTATTTTTTACTTTACCAGAAATGAAAAGAAAGTATATTCTTCAGAGTCTATTATTTATACAGGGATAGCCTCTGGATACAGTTTAAGTGGAATTATAAAAGCCGATTATTTCGCTACTAGTAATGCTTTTGATAACTTACTTACCGTAATTGATTCGAGAGAGACCAAAGAAGAAGTAGCGGTACAATTACTCTCAGAACACCTTTTCTTAAAAAAACACGACCCTAACGTAATTACATGGGGAGCCTACGATGAACTACAAAAGCTAGTTCCAGAATCCCTAAAAAGAAGACTTGTTAAGTCAACTGTAGCTGAAACACGCGATGCTGTAGTTGCATATATGTCAAAAAGTGAAGAGAATCCTATTTACAAACTCATTCACTCAGATAATCATTACTATTCAATTGATGTGCTTAATAAAATAAAGTCTTCAAGGATTAGTAATAGTGACTTGATTAAGATTTCTTATGAAGCCAACGACCCATTTATCTGTAAGCGTACACTTGAATTATTAGAGCAAGTGTTTATGTTGAAACATCGCCAGTTAAAAGAAGGTCAGACAACAAGTGCATTGACTTATTTTGAAATCGAAACCAAAAAAGCGTTTTCTAAACTAGACTCTGCCGAGCGACTATTCTTGGCATTCAATAAAGATAATGACATCATTAACTATTATGAACAAACCAAAGCTGTAGCAGGGGAACGAGAAGTTTTATATGCCATGAACCACAATCTGGAAATGGATAAAATGGCATCAAGCTCTTCTTTAGCCAAAGTAAACGAAAATATTAAGGGTCGAACATATCAGACTTTATACGGAAGTGACGTAATCAAAGAAAGAGAAAAACTGGCGGATATCTATAGCAAAATTGCCCTTGAAGATTTACTGAATAAAAAAGGTGAGAAAAATGGCCAAATGGATAGCCTAAAGACGGTGGCGGCTCGACTTGAAAAAAAGTTGAAGTCATCTTTAGAGAATCTCTATGTGGAATCTATGACGCCGAGTGGAATACCTACCAAAACAGTATTAGACCAATGGTTAGCTACAACACTTGCTTTTGAACAAAGCAAAGCGCGTTTAACCGTAATGGATAAACGAAAAGCGGAGTTTCAAGAAGAATATAGAAAGTTTGCACCGATGGGGGCAATGCTGAAAAAAATTGAGCGACTTATTGCTATTTCAGAACAAGAATACCTTGATTTACTCCACAATTTGAATGCAGCAAAGCTAAATCAACAAAATACAGAAATTACGGCCAAGCTTAATGTGGTAGACCCTCCGTTCTTACCATTGAAGGCCAACGCATCTAAAAGAATGGTTTTAGTAATCGTTGGTTTTTTGGTTGGGTTCGTATTAGTCTTAGCACTTATCCTCACGCAGGCGCTCATCAATAAAACCTTGATGGAACCTCAACGGGCGAAAAATATTGTCGGTCTGCCCTTACTGGGCGTATACCCCTTGTTAAATGAAAATCCTTCTTTTTTATTAAAATCAAACTTGAGGTTGATGCAACAATTGCTCGCAACAGTTGACCTCACCCAGAAACCCGTTACCATTGGTTTGATTAGTACCCAAAAAAGCGAAGGGAAGTCTACCATTGCCTACTTACTAGCGAAAGAGCTGACAGACTTAGACTATAGCGTAGAAACACATAGTTGGAATAATGATTATGATTTTAGAGAAAGCCTAAACGCAGATTTCTGTTTAATTGAGTTTCCTCCATTAGAAAACATGATTATCAAGCCAGAATCGTTTCCAAGGTTAAACGCTACCATTTTATTATGTAGAGCCAATAGAATCTGGACTAAAATAGATAAAGAAATGATTTCTATTTTTACTAAAACTACTGGCAACAAACCTTGGTTTATTTTAAATGGTGTTGATATCAACTTTGCAGAAGAATATATCGGTGAAGTACCAAAGAAAAGAAATCTATTACGTGCATTCGTTAAAAGAGTAGCCAAGTTTGAGTTTGGCAATAGAAAATCTATTGATAAAATAGTACCTGCAAATAATGCCCATACAGGCAATGTTAGGTATGAAGAGCCCAACCGTAAAGTTAAAAAAAGTAACTTAATCGTCATCTTTGGGGTAATAACGGGTGTCCTGTTGTCTACAGCTGCCATTTATATGTATCGTAAAAACAGTTCAACTGCTGTGAAAGCGGATACTTTAGTGGTACAAAAACAACCAGATACGACATTTGCATCAAAACCAGATGATGGATTTGGCGCTACTACAGATTTTAATACTCCAGCACAAACATCAGCCAATACAGTAGAACCCTTGTCATCTACTAATAATTATTTTGTTGTTGCAGGTAATTTTAGTAGTGAAGACAATGCTAAATCGTATGTAAAAGAACTCAATAATACAGGTTTCCCGAATGCTCAAATAATTACTCCAAAACAAGGAGAAAGTTCTGTTCGAGTAGCTTTTGCAGCTTTCCCTTCGCAGACCGAAGCATTGGCTGAAGCAAAGGAGATTAATAGAAAATTTGGTAAAAAGAGTTGGGTTTACACTGAAAAAAAATAGCAATCATTGTAATGTGAAGACTAAAAACCTGCATGGACAAAAATTTATTTTATACTTCAAGAAATAAATTAAGTAATATCTGGCTTATTCCAGCTATTATGTTTGCTGTTTTTATGGGCATTGTCATTGCTAAAAAGGGTATAGCCATTGGCTTTCTCTTGTTGGTTTTGCCCTTTGCCGCAGGCTTCATGATTTTGATATTCTTTAGACCACGCCTCGGTATTATTGGTTTTTTGATTTATTGTTTTGTCATGCCTACTATTGGGAGGCATATAGCAGGATTACAAGTTGGCTTAGGAATGGAAGCATTATTATTCGTTACCCTATTCGCCGTAATATTTCATCAGAGTAACAGGTTCCGAAAAAGACATTTGAATATAGATTTGTTTTGGGTAATCGTGGCTTGGGGAATTATGACTATCCTGCAAATTGGGAACCCAGAAAGACCCAGCATCTTGGGGTGGGTTTACGAAATGCGAACACTTTTGCTGTATTGGATTCTCACTGTTTCGTTATCCATACTATTACTGAATAAGAGATCAGACATTGATTTATTTCTTAATATCATCATCCTATTCTCTTTTGCTGGAGCATTGTATGGTATGAAGCAATTATATATTGGGCTTGACGATGCCGAAAATACTTGGCTGGAAAATGGAGGGAAAGTAACGCACGTCATCTTCGGGAAACTAAGAATTTTTTCATACTATTTTGATGCCGCCCAGTTTGGAGCTTCTCAAGCCCAATTAGCCATCATGTGTATTATCTTGGCTACGGGGCCATATAGTTTCAAGAAAAAATTGTGGTACTTTATCGCAGGAATGTTTATCCTTTATGGCATGTTGATTTCTGGTACTAGGGGTGCAATGTTTGCTTTAATTGGAGGGGGATTTGCTTTTTTAGTATTGATAAAGCAAACTGAAATCTTGATTGTTGGTGCTGTTGTTGGGCTAACATTTATCGGAATACTAAAATATACTCTTATCGGAAATGGTAGTGCTGAGATTGTACGTCTTAGAAGTTCATTAGACCCAGATGACCCTTCGTTACAATTAAGGTTCATGAATCAAAAGCGACTAAGCGATTATTTAAGTTCTAAACCTTTTGGAGCAGGAGTAGGCACCATGGGGCAATGGGGGGAATCCTTCAATAGCGACAAGTATATTTCGCATATCGCCCCTGATAGTTTATATGTAAAAATATGGGGTATGTATGGTATTGTTGGTTTTCTTACTTGGTTCGGAATAATGTTGTATATTACTGGAAAATCAGCAGGGATTATTTGGAAAACACGAGACCCCGTCCTTAAAAACCAGTTGATATGTTTATGTGCTGGTTCAACAGGGATATTATTATGTAGCTATGGCAATGAGGTGTTAAACACGATGCCTACCTCAGCAGTTGTATATATTAGTTGGGCATTAATCTGGCTGAGTCCACGCTGGGATACACCACTCACTAAAGCAGACGATATTGCCTTAAATACGCCCGAAGTATCTGACAAGTACGAATATTCAAATGATTTTTAAAGGAACCAAAACCATTAAATAACAAAATGATACAGCAAATAGGTAACGCCATCCAATTAATCATCCTTGTTTACTTATCTATTCAGATATTTTACTTGCTCTTTTTTGCATTAGCAGGAACTTTCGCGAAGAAAACCCATTTTCCAAAAGCCAGTAAACTCAGAAAAATTCGCATTTTCATTCCTGGTTATAAAGAGGATGCTGTTATCATTGCTACAGCGCGTGAAGCCATTAAACAAGACTATCCAGCAGATTTATTTGAAGTCGTAATCATTGCAGACTCATTCAGCGAAAGTACCCTCAATACTCTTCGTTCTTTACCCATCAAAGTAATAGAAGTAAGCTTTGAGAAAAGCACCAAAGGAAAAGCCCTACAAAAAGCTATTGAAGCCACCATCCACGACCCAGTTGATATCTTATTGATCCTTGATGCGGATAACCACATGGCGCAAGGATTTCTGCATGCCGTAAACGACGCTTTTGAGCAAGGTTACGAAGTAGTACAGGGACATAGAACGGCTAAAAACCTTCAAACTCCTTTTGCCTTATTGGATGCTTGTACAGAAGAAATGAATAACAACTTTTTCCGTCGTGGTCATGTGGCAGTAGGCTTACCTTCCGCATTGATTGGTAGCGGCATGGCATTTGACTGGAAATTGTTTGTCGATTTTATACAAGATATTGGCGATACTTCGGGTGAAGACAAAGAATTAGAATTTAGAATTGCCAGACAAGGTAAGCAAATAGCTTTCTTGGACGGACAATATGTATATGATGAAAAAGTAGCTAAATCTGACGTATTCGTTCAACAACGCAGTAGATGGTTTGCCATGCAAATAGAAGTTTTAGAGAAGTATTTTGTAGAAGGTTGGGTACAGCTTTTTAAAGGAAATATAGCCTTCTTCAACAAGGCCTTTCAAACATTGATATTCCCGAGGGTAATGCTTGTAGCAGTTATGTTACTTTGGTTGGCAGTTTCTTTTATTGTTTCCTCAAGATACCTAAATTATAGCATAGGCTTATTCATTCTCTTTGCTATTTCGCTATTATTAGGGATTCCTACGAGATGGTATAACAAACAACTTTTGATGGCATTTTTACAAATACCTGGAGCGATAATTTCTATGATGAAAGCCATGATGAAAATCGGTAAAGCACGCAAGCAATTTATCCATACGCCTCACGGAGATAGTGAGCATTAAACAGTTAAAGATATGCCTTGGGGAATCATTGCCATACCAGCCATTATTTGCCTCACATGGGGCTTTATACAAGGTTTAAAAACTAAAAACAGAAAAAATGTCAGAAAAAGTTGAAGCATATATCATCATTGCACAACAAGAATGGGCATTAGACTTGGGAAGTAATGCCAGAAATTTGGCAGTGGAGTTTAGCAAGTCTAAGCCTGTGTTGTATGTCAATCCAGCAATGGGCATCAAGACGCTCCTGACTCAAACAAAAACTGCCCATGAAAAACAGCGATTAAAAATCTCACTGGGTTTTGGGGAAGATACGGTCAAAGTCGGCGAGAACTTATGGGTTCATACGCCTTCTACTGTTAGTTATTCTGTCAATAAGCTGAAAAATATAAGTCTTTATAATTTCTTAAATGAACGCAATGGTAAAGGCTTTTTTAAAAGCCTGAAAAGTGCCCTTAAAAAATTAGGATGGCATCATGACAAAGTTGTTGTCCTAAATGATAGCCAAATATTTACTGGCCTTTTTACTAAAAAATATCTCCAACCATTATTGAGTTTTTACTATATCAGAGATAATTTGGTTGAACATCCCTATTTTAAATATCATGGCACTAGGCTTGAACCTGAAACAGTTGCATTAGCAGATGCTGTTTTTGCCAATTCAGCATACTTAGCAGACTATGCCAGAAAGCATAATCCACTTAGTTTAGATATTGGTCAAGGATGTGAAACAGATATTTACCAAGCAGACTTTACTTATACCGAGCCTACGGATTTGGCCAATATTCCTCATCCTAGAATTGGCTATGTAGGTTTTCTAACTGGCGAAAGATTAGACATTAAATTGCTTGAAAACATAGCAGATGCCAACCCTACTTGGCAAATAGTATTAATCGGCCCAGAAGAAATTATGTTTCAACAAAGCCGTTTACACAAAATTAAGAATGTACATTTCTTAGGTTCTAAAGATTCAAGTCAATTGCCTTCCTATATGCAGTACTTGGATGTGTGTATGAACCCTCAATTGGTAAATGCTTTGACGATTGGAAATTACCCAAGGAAAATAGATGAATACTTGGCCATGGGCAAACCAACCGTAGCAACAGAAACACCAGCGATGAAAATGTTTTTACCTCATGTAGAGCTGGCTCTGGGAGTAGAAGGTTATAATAAAGCCATTAGTAAAGCTTTATTGCCACAAAGCGAAGAAGCACGAAAAGCCGCCATTGTCTGTGCAAAAAGCCATACTTGGGAAGCTTGTGTAACACAGATTTATTCAGTAGAAGAACAATTGCTGAAGGATTAGATAAAAAATCAACATACATATTCCTGTTTTTATTCAAAAACAAACACCGACTTTTCAGCAAAACATATTTACTACCACATATGAACATTCAAAATATCATCTTAAAACTAAAAAACAAACATTTCTTATCTCTTCTGGGCAATGGTTCAATGTCTGTTTTGGCAATGCTAACCGTGAGTATATTACTCCGTAATATGCTTCCTGGGGAAATTGGTTATTGGTTTTTCTTTCAGTCAGTATTTGTTTTACTGGATACTTTTAGGGTTGGTTTCTTACAGATTGCCATGATAAAGTTCTATACTGGTGCTGAAAAAAGCAGAGCTGATACAGTATTGGGGTCTGTTTGGTTTTTGAGTTTATTGATTACTGGAACGCTTGTAGGCGTAAATATTATAGCTGCATTATTTTTACCTCTTATTGATAGTAATAATATTGGCATTATTAGTATCATCAAATGGTTTGGTATTACGTTCTTATTTACTTTACCTTCTGCAATTGCCTCTTGGATTTCGCAGTCGGATGAACGCTTTGATAGGCTTTTATTATTGCGTTTTATCACGCAAGGAGCATTTATTATCATGGTTTTACTTGTTATCTTTTTTATGAAGCTAAGCCTTGATATGTTATTAATTATTAACGCATTGAGCTCTGGCATTGTAAGCTTATATTGTATTTTTAGAGGATGGACACGCCTTAGTACGTTAAGCAAAAGAACAAAAGAGAGTATCATGGAGCTATTCCATTTTGGTAAATACAGCGTAGGAACTACTATTAGCACAAACTTACTTAGAAGCTCGGATACTTTTATTATTATGTCGGTTTTAGGAGCAGCAGGGCCAGCCGCTGTAACGATGTACACTGTTCCGATGCGTTTGATGGAAATCATAGAAATTCCTTTAAGAAGCTTTTTGTCAACAGCCATGCCATCTATGTCAGGGGCATTCAATAGAGGAAATAAAATAGAAGTAGTAGAAATCATGCAAAAGTATGCTGGAACGCTTACGTTAGCATTATTCCCTGTATCGGTCGTGGCAATTGTATTTGCCGATTTTGCGATTACATTGTTAGGGGGTAAACAATATTCTGGTACAAATGCTGTCGTTGTTTATCGTATTTTAATGTCGTTTGCACTATTTTTCCCTATAGATAGGTTTTTGGGCATTACCTTGGATATTATCCATCAACCCAAGATTAACTTTTATAAAGTATTAGTAATGCTTGCAATAAATGTTTCTTTTGACTACATCGGTATTTATATTTTCGGAAATATCGTCGGGGTAGGTTTAGCCACTTTATTTACATTTTTATCGGGTGTAGCATTTGGATATTATTGGTTAAGAAAATACCTAGATTTTACATTATTTGGCTTCTTTAAAACGGGATTCATCGAGATTAGAATGATATTGCAAGAGTACGTATTCAAAAACAAAACAGTTGGATAATGAAGATTGCCCATTTGATTTTAGCTCATGCAAATCCTTTGCAATTACAAAGATTAGTAAATCGTCTGGCTCATCCAGATGCAGATTTTTATATCCATATAGATTTTAAAACAGATATTACTCCATTTCTTGCTTTGGCTAATGACCATGTAACCCTTGTCAAAAAACGTGAAAGTGTTTATTGGGGCGCGTACAGTATCGTACAAGCAACGGTAAATAGTATGGAAGAAATATTGCAGTCTGGAAAACAATATGATTATATTAATCTGCTAAGTGGGCAAGACTATCCTTTGAAAGCCACGACTGAGATACACCAATACTTTGAGCAAAATCCGGGCAAGGCTTTTATGGAGACGCTAATCTTTGAAAAAGAATGGCACGAGGCAATACAAAGGGTAACAAGATATCATTTAACTAATTATAATTTTTGGCGAAAACATACCGTAGAAAAATACCTTAATATGGTTTTGCCTAAAAGAAAAATGCCCAACAATTTGATTCCTGTTGGGCGTTCTCAATGGTTTGCTATTACTCAAACACATGCTAAGTATATTGTAGATTATTTAGCACAAAATAAGCATGTAAGACGTTTCTTTGAACTTACATGGGGAAGTGATGAATTCGTATTTCAGACACTCCTTTATAATTCTATTTACCAAAAAGATATGGTAAATGATAATCTTCGCTATATAGATTGGTCGGAAGGACAATCTAGTCCAAAAACATTTACTATCGGCGATTTACCAACCTTAATAGACTCAGGAAAACTCTTTGCTCGTAAGTTCAACGAATCCGTTGATGCAACAATTTTGGATAAACTAGATTTACTATAACATCACAGGTAAGCCCGTTCTTACAGATTCATCACAAGCAAAAGCAATGCGAAGACTGTTTACTGCGTCTTCCAGATGGTCTGTCAAATCCATATTTTCTTGAATTGCTTTTAAGAAAAAACGTTGTTCACGATTACACAATTCCTGATGGTCTGGCTCATCAGTAAGGTTAATCCATTCATCTCCTTTTACAAACGCATTTTCGGAATTAATATCTGAATAATGGACTCTTAAAGATTCCGTTTTGGTATGTGAATCTACATTGTCTGACTTACCAGTTCCGCCAGCTTCTTTCGCTACAATAGATACACAACCTTTTGGGCCGATAACATCTTTAATAAAAAATGCTGTTTCGCTCATCATTGGTCCCCAGCCAGCCTCGTACCAACCTACAGAACCATCCTCAAAACGAATTTGTAATTGTCCATAGTTATAATTTCCTTCAGGGATATCGTCTGTCAACCGTGCGCCAATCGCATTTACTTGTATTGGTTTCGAGCGTGTCATTTGGCACATCACATCGATATAATGCACCCCACAGTCTACAATCGGGCTTAAGCTTTTCATCAGGTTACGGTGTACATTCCACATCACGCCATGACTTTGCTGATTCAAGTTCATGCGCATAACCAAAGGTTTTCCCATTTCTTGAGCAATTTCTACAAATTTTTCCCAAGATGGATGATGTCTTAAGATATACCCTACTGCTACTTTTTTTCCTTTCTCAGCCGCGAAATCAGCTACTCTTTTCGCTCCTTCTACCGTATCCGCCAGAGGCTTTTCGATAAATACATGACAATCCGCTTCTAAAGCCATCATTGCAAATGCTTCGTGTGTATCTGGATAAGTAGAAATACAAACAGCATCAGGCTTTGTAGCGACTAGTGCTTCAGCGTAATCACTAAAAAGCGGATAGCCCCCACCCAAACGTTCGTTGAGTACCTCTTTACTTTTTCCAGTAGAAACGATTCCGCAAATTTCAAAGCCTTCTGTATGTTGATATGCAATAGCATGAGAAGCTCCCATATTACCGCAACCCACTACGAGGACTTTGATAGATTGTTTTTGAAGTGTCATGAAGTTTAAATGTTAAAATTGAGATAATGATTACCAAAACTAATTACTTCAAAGATAATAATTATCCTGTTTTAGTCACAAATATGTTATTTGTATCCATTTTTCTATTTTTAATCGATAAAATGATTAATTTTAAATAAACAATCGGCAATATATTACAATACAGGTCAAAACACTGTAAGGTATACAGATTAAAAAATATAGATTTGTGTAGATTTAATATTAACAAACCTTTAAATGTAATGAAAAGACGCTCTGCAATTAAAAACTTATCGATGGCTATAGGTGGCTTGGTAAGTTTACCTACTTGGGCTTCGGGTTGGACGAGCCAAAGTATCGGACAATTTTCTACGTTAGCCATCAATGATGAAGCTCTTCTAGCTGAGATTGTAGAGACCATCATTCCAGAAACAAATACCCCCGGTGCAAAATCATTAAAAGTACATCAGTTTGCCATGCGCATGATTAATGATTGCTATGGCGAAGTAGCACAGAATACCCTCAAACAGGGTCTTGTGCTAGTTAACGAGCTTTCTCAACAAATAAATAATAAGACTTTTCTGGAAAGCAACGTCAATCAACGTACCAATGTCTTGCTTAAAATGAATACTGAGGCTAATCCTGTAGCAAAGCAATTCGCAGACATGATTAAACGATTGACCATTCAGGGCTACACCAATTCAGAATATTACATGGTAAATCAATTGAAATTTAACATGGCTCCTGGTTATTATCACGGCTGTGTACCGATTCCTAGATAGCCTTCAGTCGTCGGTCATCAGCTTCGGCCTAAAATTTTAGGGTGAGGTCAATTCACAACTCACTCATTTACTCAATTACTAAATGTATCATAAGATGTCATATTTAAATATTAACGCTATAAAAGACCGTACGTTTGATGCCATCGTGATTGGCTCGGGCATTAGTGGTGGTTGGGCGGCAAAAGAACTAACAGGAAAAGGATTAAGAACCTTAGTATTGGAGCGTGGCCGTGACGTAAAGCACGTTACCGACTATCCTACCACGATGATGAACCCTTGGGAGTTTGAACACCTTGGTCAGTTGCCCAAAGCCCTTAAAGATGCCAATCCTGTTGTCAGTAGATGTTATGCTTTCAATGAAGATGCTGCTCATTTTTTCGTAAAAGATGCTGAACACCCGTATGTACAAGAAAAGCCTTTCGACTGGATTCGGGGTTATCAAGTAGGTGGAAAATCTTTAATGTGGGCAAGAGGTACACAACGCTGGTCGGAACATGATTTTGATGGGCCTGCTCGTGATGGCTTTGCAGTAGATTGGCCTATTCGTTATGCAGACATTGCCCCTTGGTATAGTTATGTCGAAAAATTTGCAGGGATTTCAGGCAATAAAGATGGTTTAGCGAGTTTGCCAGATGGTGAGTTTTTACCACCTCACGAGATGTCTTGTGTAGAAAAACACTTTAGCGAACAAACAGCCAAACATTATAATAATACTCGCCCTGTAATTATTGGGCGATGTGCGCACCTTACCAAACCAAAACCTATTCATTTACAGCAAGGTAGAGGTCAATGTCAAAACCGTTCCTTATGTCAACGTGGGTGTCCTTATGGCGGATATTTCAGTAGTAACTCTTCTACCCTACCTTGGGCGGCTCGTACTGGCAAAATGACGTTGAAGCCCGATTCAGTAGTACATTCAATCATTTTTGATGAAAAGAAAAACAAGGCTACAGGCGTGAGGGTAATTGATGCTCATACAAAGGAAATGACAGAGTATTATGCTAAAATCATCTTTGTGAATGCGGCTACGTTGAATTCTAATTTGATTTTGCTAAATTCTAAATCCAACCGCTTCCAGAATGGCTTAGGAAATGATAATGGTTTGTTGGGTAAATACATGGCTTTCCATAATTTCCGAACCACTATTACGGCTGAGTACGAAGGTTTTTTAAATACTACTACAGAAGGTATTCGCCCAAACAGTAGTTATATCCCTCGTTTTAGGAATGTTTTCAAGCAAGAAACAGATTTCTTAAGAGGCTACGCCGCAGGGTTTGGTTCAAGCAGAATTACCTCAAATGATACTTCGGGCATAGGCGAATCTTTAAAAGCAAGTTTAAACGAACAACAATACGGAAATTGGCGAGTGGGCTCACACATGATGGGCGAAACCATTCCTAAAGAAAGTAATTTTGTGGCTTTAGATAGCAATCTGGTAGACCCTTGGGGAATTCCTCAATTGAAAATTTCGGTGGCTTATGACGATAATGATGAAAAAATGATTGTAGATTTTCATAACGAGATGTCTGAGATGTTAACCAAAGCAGGGTTTATCAATATCCAAACACATGATAAGCCTAATAAAGCTCCTGGGCTAGACATTCATGAAATGGGCGGTGTACGCATGGGAAAAGACCCTAAAACATCTCTGTTGAATAAATGGAATCAGTTACATACTTGTAAAAATGTATTCGTGACGGATGGTGCTTGTATGACCTCAACGTCAACCCAGAATCCATCATTAACTTTTATGGCCATTACTGCCCGTGCAGCAGACTATGCCGTAAAAGAATTGAGAAAAGGAAACTTGTAAAGTGAGGAGTTTTGAGTTTGGAATGCGGAGTGATAAATAAATCAATAAACGATGGCTTTAAGTCATTTTAACATAATAAACATGAAAAAAATCAATGCGTATTTAATAATTCTAAGCTTGTTAGTAGGCTTTATTACACAGGCTCAAACTCCTAAAAAAGGTAAGTGGGTTAACCTTTTCAATCAAAAAGATTTAAGTGGTTGGAAGATTTACGGTACCGAAAAATGGTATGTTGAAAAGGGTGAGTTAATTTGTGAAAGTGGACCAGACAAAGAATATGGCTATCTAGGCACAGAACAAAGCTTTCAGGATTTTGAATTAAGTCTTCAGTTTAAGCAAGAAGCAGACGGCAATAGTGGTGTCTTTTTTCACTCAAGCATTGAAGGTACAAAAATTACAGGTTGGCAAGCAGAAGTAGCTCCTCCAGGACGTTGGACTGGTGGGATTTATGAGTCTTATGGTAGAGGATGGCTGATTAAACCAACAGATGATAAAGACAAAGCCTTGAAAATGGGCGAATGGAATACCATGAAAATAAAAGTAGTGGGTAATCAAGTAACTACTTGGGTAAATGGACAAGAAATGATTACCCTGAATGATGATAAAATTGGAGGACGTGCAGGTATTATTGCCCTCCAAATCCATAGCGGTGGTGGCATAAAGGTAAAATGGCGTAATATAAAAGTGAAAAGTTTATAGTAAATCTGCTAATTATCAGGTAATGACTGGTTGCCTGATAATTAGCGTATCTTAGCAATGACTACTCGAATATTAACATCATTTTGAATAATTTCCGCTTGTGTTTGTTAAAATAAAGCCAATGTTTTATTTTTATGTAATTAGAACATTATGCCTTCTAATTCATTAACAAACACAATCAATATGAAAGTCCTGCCATTTACGATTCCAGTGCCTCATGATAAAACCATTATTGTTCAAAAGGACGTTCTCCCTCATTTTTATCCCCATTTACACAGGCATCAGGAAATTCAGATTATGTGGATACAGCAAGGCGAAGGTACATTGATTGCTGATAATAATATGCACCGATTTCGTTCCAATGAAATCTATTGGTTGGGCGCTAATCAACCTCATCTTTTTAAAAGTGAGGCATCGTATTTTCATCCAAAAAGTAAAAAGAAGGTAGTCGCTACTGCTATTTTCTTTAATCCAAGCGGACAATTAGCTTCATTTTTCGACTTACCAGAAATTAACCTGCTAAAACGTTTTCTACAGCAACATTCCAATGGTTTTAAAATTCCGCAAGAAAATGTAGTGGAAGTAATTAATAAAATACTACTGATTAAAAAAAGTACTGGGGTTAGCCAGATGCTATATTTTATTGATTTGCTTAAAAGTATTGCATTAATTCCTTCCCTTTTACCCCTTTCAATGAGCACTCAACCGCAGAACTATAGCGAAAATGAAGGTGTAAGAATCAGTAATATTTATAATTTTATCATGCAAGACTACGAAAAGCCTATCACACTTGAAGATGCGGCGAATAAAGCCCACATGACGCCCCACGCCTTTTGTAGGTATTTCAAAAAACATACTCGTCATACTTTTTTGTCGTTTCTTAACGAAGTAAGAATCAATGAAGCCTGTAAAAAATTAACGAATAGTAACAACGAAACCATTGCGAATGTGGCTTATAGTTGTGGTTTCAACAGTATTACAAATTTTAATAGGGTATTTAAACGCATTACGACTCAATCTCCAAGCGAATACATTGAACGTTATTTTAATAATAATGAGGGAAAATAATCTTGTATTCGTTTTTCAAAATAACTAATCTCCTCCCTCCTATTTTCTCCTAATTAATTGTCAAATAAAGCATTTATACTAGTATTTCTATAGCGAAACACATAGAGATGGTCGTGCTTTTCTGTCCAAACACGTCATTTATAAGCTAATACATTTTAACTAATGGTAAACCCCTGATTTTAAAATCAAGGGTTTACCATTAGCGATAAAGTTCTATTTAATATTAATATTGTCATGTAATTTTCGACATTCATCATTTATTTAATAAATAATATACTTATCAATCGCTGTTGAATCCCGAAAAATTACGGCTGTATAATACCAACATTCACTCTCAAATTAATTATGAAAACAACACTACTTACAATCCTTTTTGTAGGGCTGTCGCTTATTGCTGATGCCCAAATGAAATTAACAGGTCGTTTTTTATACACTCAGAATAATGAGAAGGTAATTCCAAGAGGCGTTAATGAAATGTTCATTTATGCCGCTGATAAATCAGGCTGGGGCACCTA
Source organism: Arcicella sp. GW822-FHT02H01 (assembly GCF_058802005.1). Classification (NCBI taxonomy): domain Bacteria; kingdom Pseudomonadati; phylum Bacteroidota; class Cytophagia; order Cytophagales; family Flectobacillaceae; genus Arcicella; species Arcicella sp. GW822-FHT02H01. Next base: position 97,805 of record NZ_JBXANT010000004.1, read on the forward strand.
TCCTGAAATCAAAAAATCAGGTGCAAACATGATACGCATTACATGGAATACGACAGGCTCTGTATCAGATCTCAAGAACTCTATTTATAACTGTGTTACCAGAGGTACTGCTATTCCTGTGGTTACCGTTAATGATGCTACTTGTGATTTTAGCAAGCTACAAACTTGTGTAAATTTTTGGCTCAAAGCTGATGTCAAAGCTGCCATGATGGATTTCAAGAAGTGGACTATCTTGAATATCGCTAATGAAGCAGGAGATGGCAATGTGACAAAAGCCACGTATTTAAGTTCTTATAAAAGTGCTATTACACAATTACGCAATGCGGGGTATACGATTCCGATTATGATTGATGCAAGTGGTTGTGGTCAAAATATCCAAATGTTAAAAGATACTTGGAGTGAATTATTGAACTATGACCCTTTGAAGAAAATCATTTTCTCAGCCCATACCTATTGGACAGACGGTGGAAATTCTAAGTTTTTGGATATGGTCAATTATGCTAAAAACAATAATATGCCATTTATTTTTGGCGAAGGGCCACAGCAAAAAGCATGGGATTGTAATACTAACATTGATTATAAATATGTCATGCAGATTTGCCAAACAAATGAAATCGGCTGGCTGGCTTGGTCATGGGGAGTTGTTAAAAATGGCGATTGTCAAGCGGCTCGTTCACATGATATTACGACAAATGGCGTATATGGCAGTTGGGTTAGCCAATGGTCACAAGATATTGTGTTTTATAATGCTTATAGTATTCAAAAGACTTCTGTTCGCCCTGCTTCTCTGACGGCGAGTAATCCATTTGCTAGGGTTGCGGCAACTGATTATGAGTCAGTTGATACACAAGATGAAGCATATTTTTATCCAAATCCTGCAAAAAGTAAAGCTACTATTTCCCTCCCTAATGATGATAATGCACAAGTGCAAATTGAGGTAGTTTCGATGTTAGGAACTGTCGTCAGTCAAAAATCATATACTGTTCAGTCGTGTGATAGAACTTTGGAAATAGATTTAGAAAATATAAAAGGCGGGAACTATATCATTAAATCAACTCGTGGTAATAGGGTTGCTTCCACAAAAGTAGTTATTGAACAGTAGTTGACAAAAGCATTAAAGTCATCTATCCGATAAACTAACAAAAGACATCTTCCTTAGTAATTTGAAGATGTCTTTTATTAGTTTATCACTTCGTTTGACAACGATACTTTTAAGATTGAAAATGTCTTTATTCTACTAAAAAGCTCATAATTTCATCCGAAAAAGGCTGTGTTCTGTAAGTTCCATTATGATTACCTTTCACTAATTTTAAGGTAGCATTTTTGAAATATGTTTGTAGTATTTTAGGGTCTCCATTATCTAAATCCTCATCTCCACAAATAATTAGTACAGGTTTTTTGTACTTCATTAATTCGGAAGGCAAGGTAACAGGCTGATATTTTTGAAGAAAACCTAAGGCTATCGTATCCACTCCAATTGATTTAGCATAAGCAACAGCTCCTTGGGTTTCAGGATGCAAATGTGCTTTCCCACTAAAGGCATCAGCAAACATCTTTCTCCTGTCCCACTCAGGATTCGTAAAGTACTGACCTACGCCCCCCAAAACAGATTTGCTTACTCTTTTATCTTTCGTTAATAATTTAGCCGCTACAATAGCCCCTCTTGAATAGCCGACTAAGATATAATCTTTAATTTTCAAGGCTGAAACAATGCCCATTACATCTTTTACTTCAGCATCATTTTGATAATACTTATCCTCATGAGGCTTGTCGGAAGCACCATTTCCACGAAGGTCAGGGACAATAACACGGAAGCCTTTTGTTATCAAATCTTTATATAACAATGTTTTTCGCCAGTTTGCACCCGTATTGATAAAACCATGTAGCAATACGACAGGCTTTCCTTTTCCAGTATCTTCATAAGCAATGCGTTGTCCGTCAGAAGCTTTTAAATACTTGAAATTCTGAGCCTTTACATTGAAAGACAAAAGGATTAGTAAACAAAAAATGAATGTTTTTTGAGGACTTTTCATTAAATTATAGTTTAATTATTTTCGTTGATTTTGCTATTTTGATCCGACTCCAGCTCTAGTTATATTGTCAATATTACTCCACAAAAATCTCATCAACCAACAACCAAGCTTTCCCACCAGCACCATATTCTCCTGTTGGAATAATACCTTTATTTTCTGCTTGTACTTTTATGAAACGAGCTTTCTTTGTGGCTATTTTAGCTCGAATTTGATTAATTCCATTCGCAGGAAAATCAGAGGTGCTGTATACTTCTTGATAATGAATGCCATCTTCCGACAATGAAAAAACTAACTTATTCGGCTCCCACATTCTTTGCCAATGATATTTCAAAATATTAATTCCTATCAGACTAATTGACTGAACACTTTCTAAATCAACAATTGCTTCTAAATTTTCTCCACTAAAGCCCACCCATTGCGTATTATTATACCTACTATTTCCAGTCAATCCGTTTACTAAACCGAAAGGTATTGTAGGGTTATAGCCCGCTTTAGGTTGATTGCCTAATGTCACCTTTTTAGCAATGGCTTTATGATAGCTAAATACTTGTTCAAATGCTTGTCCATAAGGTTTATTCCCCACAAATATTTGGGCTTTCAAATGTGCACTTTTATTAATAACTATTTGCTTACTATACACCTTATCATTTATCGTTGGTATTTTACCATCTAACGTATAGTGAATAGTAGTATTAGGTAAAGTAGTAGCTAAATGCACAGTAGTATTGCCCGAATTATCCATCAAGAAATCATACGTAATTTCCTCAAAGCGGTCGAAGAAGTTTACTTTTTTATGATGAAGAATAGCGCGATGATGACGAAGTCGAAGCAAAAAATTATCATAATTACGAAGTTCTTTTTTCGTCCAAGCAATTTCTGATAAAGCCAATGCTCTGGGAAAAGCCATGTACTCTACCTGTTTAGTTGTCGGCATATATTCCGACCAAACATTTGCTTGTACCCCTTTGATATATTGCTCGTCTTCGGGTTTCAATTCAGCCGAAATAGGTTCGTAACTATATACTTTTGAAAGTGGTGTGAAGCCCGCTGCTGCCGTAGGCTCATTTGCTTGTAGTGACTGATAATAATCTAAATACAGGTGACTTTCAGGTGTCATAATCACATCATGCTTTTGCTTTGCCGCTGCAATGCCTCCTGCTTCGCCTCTCCAACTCATTACCGTAGCTTTGGGGCTCAAACCTCCTTCTAAGATTTCATCCCAACCAATTATTTCACGTCCTTTGCTATTGACATACTTTTCTATTTTTCTAATAAAATAGCTTTGTAATTCATGCTCATCAGCTAGATGCTCTTCTATCATTCGTCTTTGGCATTTAGGACAAACTTTCCAGCGTGTTTTAGGGCATTCATCTCCACCAATATGAATGTATTTTGAAGGGAAAAGAGGAATTATTTCATCTAATACATTTTTCAGAAAAATAAATGTACTATCATTTCCAGCACAATAAACATCATCAAAAACACCCCAAAAAGTAGCTGTTTTATAAGAGCCTGTTGTACAACCTAAGTTTGGATAAGCGGCTAACGCTGCTACTGCATGGCCAGGCATTTCTATTTCAGGAATGATGGTAACGTACTTCTCTGAAGCATATTTTACCAATGCTTTCACTTCTTCCTGTGTATAAAAACCACCATATTTTTTGCCGTCAAAACGATGTGGAGAGTCTTTTTTATGCCCAATGATGGTTTCGTCTCTATACGCTGAAACACTTTGTAAGCGTGGGTATTTTTTAATTTCAATTCGCCAACCTTGGTCTTCTGTAAGGTGCCAATGAAAGGTATTGATTTTATAAAAGGCGAGCAAATCAATGTATTTTTTCAGAAAAGATAACGGGAATAAATTCCTACCGACATCTAAATGCAAACCACGATAGGCGAATCTTGGATAATCATTAATATGACAGCCTGCTAATTTAAAACCGTTTGATTGAGCTTGATAAACGATTTGAATTAAACTTTGAATCCCATAAAAAACACCTGCTTCGTCATGTCCAATTAGTTCAATACCCTGTTTAGTAATATTCAGTTGATAACTTTCTTGTTTTAAAACCTTGTTAGCATCAATACTAAGGCTAATATAATTTCCTTTTGCTTGATTTGAAAGTGAGAATTGATAACGTGTTAATGAAGAAAGTGCTTCGCGGAGTAAATCACTATTTTTTGCAAGCGAAGACGATGGTTTGACAATGGTTGTATTCCTATTTAACTGAAATATTTCTTTATTAAGAACAACAGAAACGGGCTTGGGAATAATGGCAATGCTTTGTGCAAAAGAGGTATTTGATGCCAAAATAAACATCAAGGATAAGATGACACTAAAAAAATTATTCATTTTTGACATGAGAAGAGATGGATTGAAAACGAAAAATGTTTTTGAGGTATTTAAAATTCCTAATACCTCAAAAACACATAACTCAACGCTTATTGCTGAAAGCTATTTACTCCAGTTCTTTCTTAAAAACCTCAACCAGTTACCATGCATGATGTTTTCTATATCCGTTTGAGTATAACCTCTTTTCTCTAAAATAGCTGGTATCGTCTGTAAATCCGCAATGGTATCTAAATCATAAGGACTTTGTTCACGTCCAAAAGCTCCATCTAAATCTGAACCAATGCCCACATGAAGTGCATTGCCCGCCAGTTGACAAATATGGTCGAGGTGGTCTACCATGACAGCCAAATTACAGTTCATCCCTTCGGGTGTTGATTTGCCTCTAACCCAATTAGGAACCATCATCCAAGCATCTAATGCTCCGCCAATTACGGCATCCCTACTAATTAATTCCTTTATTTGTTCGTCGCTAAATTGTCTATTATGATTCACTAAGCTTCTACATAAATTATGACTTGCCCAAACAGCCCCATTGAAATGATCCATGGCTTCCCAGAAACTATCATCACATAAATGCGTAGCATCTAAAATGATGTTCAGTCTTTCCATTTCTTTCAGTAAGTCCTGTCCTGCTTTTCCCATAAAACCAGTCGCATCGGTTCCCTGAGCATAACGCCCTGGACCATAGTGTGCTGGACCAATAGCACGCAAACCATATTGATAGGCTCGCTCTACATGATTGATAGTCACTAGCGAATCTGCTCCCTCTAAACTTAAAATATAGCCAATAGGTTTGTTTTCGTTGGGTGTACCATCATTCCACAATGCAAGATGTTTTTCTAACGATTCAAGATTATTGATTTGAACCATCTCGCCACATTCCTCCATGCTTTTATACCATGCTACTTGTCCTTGCGTTTGTGCCCACGCTTGCTCTGGCGATGCCCAGCCTGGTAATGTACTATCTGGTTTTACAAAACGTGCTATTTGTGTTGCTACGACCAATCCTATATTCCCTTTTCTTAATTCAGGAAAAGTAACTGTTCCTTTGGCACGATCTGGTTTATCTGTCATACCTTTTTCTCTCTCACGAATTTCAGAGACTGATAATCTTAAATCACGATTCCATTCCATCGCATTCATGCTAAGGTCAAGATGTGCGTCTATTGTAAACATATGCTATTTCGTGTAAGACAAGTGTTGAACTTGTCAGATTTTTCAATGAATTCAGATATAATGTGCAAAAAGACTTTCCAGCACTAAAAAGTTTCTGGAAAGTCTATATAATAATTGTCAAGCATTATTTAATGATATAAAACAACATTCACTAATCGCCCTCAATAATTAATTTGTCTGTCTCTGGCAACAATTTTCCATTTTTCACCTGTCAATACTTCATGCGCTACAATATTTGCTTTTTCGTACAAAGCACATGTTGGGCAGATATGAATGGGTAACCCATAAAAAACATCTCCAATTTGATAAGTATGGTTTTCGGGAACACCCAAGACTAAGTGTTCTTCACTTTGTCCGATAAAAGTTACGTCAGGAGCATTCAAGAAAAATACTCTTCTATCCAAAGGGTTCTCTGCTGCTACAGATTTATGTCCTAAATCCAAGCAAATTTTGTCTTTATCAGGCAAAGAAATTACCCGACTTATCACTAAAGCCGCTGGTTCAAAATCTTGCTCTGGGAAAGAATCTAAATAACCCTTATCCCAATACACAAAAGTACCTGGGCTACATTCCACCTTATCCCTTTTCGCATGAATCGGAAACGTTGGTGTTCCTCCCGCTACAATATTGAGGTTTTGAATGCCTTTTTCTGTTAGTTTTTCTACTAAATCATTTACAGCTTGGAAAGCCGCATTACATTGTTGAGTACGAACGTCAAGGTCAACATCTTTGATGTTACCATCATAAATATGGAAGCCTTCCACTGACAAGGCCTCCATATCTTGTAAAGAAAGGATTAATTCAAGTGCATTTTCTGGTAAAATACCTGTTCGGTTCATACCAACATTCAAATCGATATAAAGCGATAAAGTAAGGTCGTTTTCCTGCGCGACTTTCGCCATCTCTTTAGCTACTGCTAAAGAATCGACTAAACACGAAAATTTCGTTTCAGGAAAGTGCTTGATGATTTCAATCAAACGCAACAATTTAGCCCCTACTGGCTGATATGCCAAGAGTACATCCTTGGCTTTAGCAATTGCCAAAAGTTCTGTTTCTGCAATGGTAGCACATTTAAATTTCTGGATACCTGCTTCTTGCAACAACTTTGTCACTTCTAAGGTTTTATGTGTTTTGATGTGTGGCCTCAAACGGCTGACATCATCAATAGAAGCAACAAGCTTTTGGATATTACGCTGTACGATGTCTGAAAAAACTACCAAAGCGGGCGTATCAAGCGTATTAATATTTTCAATGTTGTACCCAATAGTGTTATTACTCATGGCCTAGTCTTCATGAAGTTCGAACATCGCCTCAATTTCTACAGGAATATTATCTGGAAGTGTTCCCATCCCTACTGCACTTCTTACACCAATGCCATTTTCGGTTCCCCATACTTTGGCAAAAAGCTCACTACATCCATTGATAACATAAGGATGGCGTTCAAATTCTGATACGCAATTCACCATGCCCAAAATTTTGATGACACGCTTTACTCTATCTAAACTACCAAGATGTGTTTTGATGGTTGAAAGCATGGTTAAGCCTACTTGACAAGCCGCTAATTTTCCTTCTTCTATATCTAAGTCTTTACCAATTCTACCAATAATCAAGCTTTTATCGTCTCTTACAGGGCCATGTCCAGATAGGTAGAGGTATTTGCCATCTATTAAGTAAGGTTTATAAACACCTAAAGGAAGCGGTGCTGGAGGTAGGGATAATCCGAGAGTTTCAAAAGACTGTTCTGGACTAAGTAATTCAATAACGTTCATAATAGTAATTGTTTTTGTTTCAAATTTGTGTTGATGAAGCTTTTCATAAAACCTTCATCATGCTTTTTGCAAGGTTTAAAAAAGTAATCTAAGTGTTGCCCTTATCAATCCTGACGTTTTCTATGAAGCAAATCCGTGAATTATTTCATTAATTTACTATAAATGAACACCTTACAGCATTAATTAAGAGAATTATTTTCACAAATTTTTATCCTGTCAATAACGGATTGAAAGTAATAATATTCTGACGTCCTACTTCGCACCGTCTATCGAACTTTGGGTTGCTTTGGGGGTATTGATTTTTCTGAATTTTGCATTTTCAATTTTCAATACTACCGCATTTTTCCATTGATTGTTAGTGTAAAAGCGTTGACCATTGACGGCACTTACAACTAACCCAATGGTGGTAGGAGCATTGTAGATTTTAGCATCAAAATCTTTTTTGTATTCTACCAATTCGCTTTTATAGCCCAAAATACTCACTTTGGTATTGGCATTCCCTTCTATGTGTGTCAGCACAAAGTTTTTGCGTGTCCCATATCTCCAGTCTTCAAATCCACTTCTTTGCACAATTGCATAAATGTACTTTTCATCGTTCGACTGCGTGTACCAAATATTATCTTCACGCACGACAGAAAGTGGTTTTACGGCATGAATGGCTTCTGCATTAGCAAAATTCCAAAGGGCTATTTCTTGTAAAAGTGCTTGTTGTTCTATTTGCAACTCTCCGTCTTGCTTAGGGCCAACATTCAATAAGAAGTTACCTCCTTTTGCCCTGATTTCAACGAGCATATTGATGATTTCTGTACCAGATTTATGAGGGTCATTCGTTGGTTTGTACTGCCAATCTGTGCCCATCGTATAACAAGCCTCCCAAGGACGAGCCATCGGTTCGTCGGGCGTGTTTTGCTCAGGCGTTGTCATGATATCACGCGTAATCACCAATTCAGGGTTCAAACTCCAAGCATATTCACGTAGTCCATCACCTGGCCCATCAATAAAAAGAATGTCTACCTTTCCGTAATTAGTCAATAATTCCTTCAATTGCTTTTTATCATAATCCATCAACCCTTTATTATTAGCAGGAAAATGTTCTGGCAATTGTAAACGACCTATCTGAATATTGTTTTTATGAAAATAGTTAAAGTCTTCTGGCGAGAAATAAATTCCAATGGCAATTCCTTCTTTTCTGAAAGCATCAATAATTTCTTTGGTAAGGTCTTTTCCGTAAGGAGTGTTCATCACATTGAAGGGTGTAGTTTGGGTATTAAACATACAAAAACCAGAATGATGTTTCGCCGTAAAAACTACATACTTCATGCCTGCTAATTTGGCACTCTTTGCCCAATCAGTAGGGTTAAATTTGTTAGGATTAAAGTATTTAGGTAATTCGTTGATGTATTTTTCAACATATTCGTTTGAAGCTCCTGCCAATGAATGACTAATAACAGCCCCTAAAGAGACATCTACATTCCAATGGATAAACATCCCAAAAGCTAAATCTTGAAACCAATTTATGCGTTCTGGCTTGTTATTTACTTGTACTTTTTGTGCCTGAATTTGCATCGTAAAACAAATGCAAATCAAGAATATTACTATCTTTTTTAAAAACATAATCTTATTATAAACAATTGTGATTGAGCATTTTATGAAATTACAAAAGTTTATTGATTTTAAGTACTTCACCCCGTAGCAACGAACCTCAAGGCGTTCGTTACTACGGATGAAGTGTTTATATAAAATTGGATAATAGTCTATTGTTTATCCCACCAAACTCGGGTTAATAAATCGTCAACACCTTGTCTTTGTACAGCATCATTATATGAAGCTCTGTTAAGGGTCTGTTCTAACACAGGATATAAGAATCGACGGAATATTTTACCACCTGTTGCATTACCAGGATATACGTTTGGCGTCAAAGCTGGATAACCCGTACGGCGGTAGTTGTTATATACTTCCTGAGCATCTGGGAAAAGACCAACCCAAACCTCATTGTAAATCTGTTCCGTCTGAGTAGCTACTGAACCAGTAGTCTTTAAAGCATGAGTCGCCACATAACTATCGATACGAGTTTTGTCAATCACGTTGGTAGTCCCACTAATCAAATCCCACTGTCTCATCGATGCACGAATACCAGCTTCGTATAAACTAGTAGCCGTTTCGGCACTATACCAACCTCTTAAAGCAGCTTCTGCCAATAAGAAATTAGATTCTGCTGCTGTAAACAACAACAAAGGGGCATCTACTTTTAATACTGTTGTTTGCTTTGGCTCTGAATAAGTAACAAAGTCAGAAGGCTTGGTTCCATTAATCGTAGCAGGCATCCCTTTCTGAATACTTTCATCTGAACTAGCATTACCATTTACATATACTACCGAAAGCACCCCTAAGCGAGGGTCATTATTAGCTTTTAATGAATTGATAAATACTTGCTGATATTTACCTCCTTCAGTATTGTTTACCCCATCAGCACGTAAATAATTATCATTCAGTAACTGCCATGCTACTGGGTTTTTATTAATATTCTGACCACCAGAAGTATAGCTCACTTTGGCAATGTCTGCATACTCTCTGATTATTCCACCAGCAACGGCTTTAGTCACCCAGCTTTGTGCACCTGCTGCATCTACTTTTGTCAAACGCATACCTAACCGCAACATCAATGAATAGGCAAACTTTTTCCATTGAGTAACATTTCCTTGGTAAATCAAATCAGAATTACCGAAAGTAGTAGTATTAGAAGTTGTCAAGGCCGTAGCTGCTGCCTCCAATTCTTTCAACATATCTGCATAAATCGTACTCTGAGCATCATATTTAGGCTGAAATACAGAAAGATTATAGCCTTGTCCTGCCTGTGAGTAAGGAATATCGCCATATAAATCGGTAAGGCGACTGAAGCAATATACTCGCCAAATACGCGCTGTTGCATACAGATTTACCTTTGTAGGGTCATCTTTTACTGCTTTAATTACCTCGCCAATTTCATTAATCTGGTTTGGATAAGAGTTCGTAAACACACTACCTGTAGCATTCACTTGTGAGGCTGTATATTTAGAACCAAAACCTTCTACGTCATTATAGCTGGTAGTATATTGCATCAATCCAAACAAAAGGCTCCCCTTGTTTCCACTATTCGCTGCACCATCGTATAGGGCTTTGCTAAATATATAGGGAGTAGTAGGGACGGATACCGCATTGGGATTGGTGTTGATTTCAGCGAAATCTCCATCGCAGGCTGTAAGAAATATGCTACATGCTGCGAGTAAAGGGAATGTATATCTTGAAAATAACTGTTTCATTGTCTTGCTTTTTGTTAGAATTTGAAATTCAGGTTCAAACCGTATGAACGAGTACGAGGTAAGCCAACCGACTCGATACCTTGTGCTGCACCATTGGTCAAGCTTTGCTCTGGATCAAAATTATCTGTTTTCTTATACAGAATCAGAAGGTTACGTCCTACTAATGATACGCTTGCCGACTGTATACCCAATGCTTTCAAGAAACCAGCAGGGAGACGGTAAGAAATGATAACCTGACGTAGTTTCACAAAACTTGCATCATGCACAAATAATTCAGTATATCTGTTTAAGTTATTATAGTATGCACTACGTAAATTAGCCACAGGTACTGTATAAGAATAGGCATCTCCGTTAGCAGTAACACCGCTTAATGCTAAACCATTTTCACGACCTGGCAAGGTAGATTTCAACAATCCTAGACGAGTAGCATATACTTCCATTACTGAGAAGATACTACTACCAAACTTACCATCAACCAATACATCTAATGAGAAGTTTTTGTATTTGAATGAGTTGGTTAAACCCATTGTATAAGGAGGAACACCATTGCCCAAAAACTGGTTATTATCAGTTTGTAAAGGCAGGTTAGAGTTGGTATCATAGATAATTCTTCCCGCAGCATCTGTCTTTTTACGGTATCCATAAATTCCACCAAAAGGCATTCCTACTTGGTTGTTAATGAATGCGTTACCATTGGCAGAAGTTCCGATTGAAAACGTACTGATACCATCAGCTAGCTTTAATACTTCACTTTTGTTATAGGCGAAGTTGAAGCTAGTATTCCATGAGAAATCAGCAGATTTAATAGGCGTACCTTCTATCAACAATTCTATCCCTTTATTACTTAATTCGCCTGAGTTCAAAATAGCACTTGTATAACCTGATGCTCCTGAAATAGGTACACTTACAATATCATTGGATGATTTTTTGTCATACAATGCGGCATCAAAATTTAAACGTCCTCCAAACAAGCGAGTACTTAATCCTAATTCAACTGTTGTAGAAGTAAACGGTTTTAATTCTGCATTAGTAATCGAAGTAGAGCTTACATTTTGTAATGGTACTGAGCTCGCACTTGGAACATTGCTATATGCTAAGTTAATAGCATAAGGGTCAGGACCGCCCCCACCTACTTGTGCCCATGAACCACGCAATTTTACTTGATCAAATGCCTGTGGCATTCTGATTACATCTGATAAAATCAAACTTGTTCCAACACTTGGATAGAAGATATTATTGTTTTTAGGGCTTAGTGTTGAAAACCAATCCTGACGACCAGTCAGTGTTAAAAACCAGATTCCTTTATAATCTAAATCTGCTGAACCAAATACCGAGTTTGTTTTGATATTACTAGTAACTGGAGTAGCCGTAGATGTTGACAAGTTTGAAAAACTATAGAAATAAGGTATCGTATAGCCCTGTCCATAGAAGTCAAATTGATTGTTTTTAAACTGACGAGTATTCCCTCCTGCTAATACTGACAATCCAATTGTTTCTGCAAATTTGGTATTGTAAGCAACCGTAATCATGCTATTAGTTTCTGATACATCCGACTTGATGCCATCGTACTGACCTTGAGGGATATACTGCCCGCCTGTTGGCTGAATACTCGTGAAATTATAATTATAGAAATCGCGCGTCGTAGTACCTTTTATGGTCAGGTTTTTTAATATATCATACGAAATTGAAGCTTGTCCAATAAAACGGTCTTTCGTATCTGTTTGCTTAAACTTATTGATAAAGAAGTAACCATTGGTTACGATACCTGCATCGTTCCAAAAAATCTCATTACCATTCGTATCATATCCAGGATTCAACCAACGTACATCTACTGTATTGGCTACTTCGTATGGCATCCAGTTTGGGTTACCCAAAGCATCCCCTGCCACTGGTCTATTATTACCTTTTTCAAGATTATACTGTACTACTGCTTCTGCTCTAAGGCGGTCGCTTAGTTTAGCTGAAATATTTAAACTAGCCGTTTTACGATTATAAGTATTAGAAGGCAATATGCCTTTCGCATCCATATCTGCTAAAGAAAGACGGTATAAAATCGCGTCGTTACCTCCTGAAAAAGCAAGAGAGTTAGTGAAAGTTGTTCCTGTCTGATAAAAATTCTTCAGGTTATCCTTTTGTGCTACATACGGGTGAGTTTTACCATCAGCTGCTACATAATCAGTAGAACCATCGATTTTTGACCCAAACGAACGGCGACCAGTTCCTTGTGCCTGTGCCAGTGTTGTTGGTTTTACGCCACCATCTCCTTGTCCGTATTCATATTGGAAATCTGGAAATACAGAGATATTTTCCATTGAATACGTACCATTGTATTCTACGCCAATTCCTTTTTGTTGCTTTCCTTTTTTGGTAGTAATCAAGATTACCCCATTAGCACCACGTGAACCATACAATGCCGCAGCAGCACCACCTTTTAGTACTGTCATTGACTCGATATCATCTGGATTGATGGCTGCAATACCATCTCCACGGTCTGTTCCAGCTTTAGTTCCTAAGCCGTTAGGTAATGAACTTCCACCAGGAACACTGTTATCTATTGGCATCCCGTTGATTACGTATAAGGGTTGGCTATTACCAGTCAATGAACCATTACCACGAATAACCACACGACTTGAACCACCAGGACCAGTAGATAAACCAGTAGCATTTACCCCAGCTATTTTTCCTGTTAAACCATTGGCTACGTTGTTCTCACGAGCTTGTGTGAATTCCGCACCATTTATTTCTGATACTGAATAAGCAAGTGCACGCTTGTCTTTCTTTACGCCCAAAGCTGTTACGACAATTTCTCCAAGTTGCTGAACACTTTCTTTTAATGTCACTGAAACAGAAGTTTGTCCTGCTGAAAGAGCCACTTCAAATGTTTCAAACCCCACACTACTAACTACTAACGTAATATTTTTAGTAGCGATGTTATCTGGCAAGTTCAGTTTGAAATTTCCTTCTGCATCTGTGCTTGTTCCAACTCTTGGACTTTCTTTGATAAAAACCGCAGCACCAATCACTGGACTTGCATCTTTTGCAGAAACAACTTTCCCTCCTATTTCTTTAGCTACACTCTTTTCTGATGGTTTTCGAAGATAAGTAACGGTATTTTTATTCACATCAGCATGCGAATAGCCACTTATTGCTAAACTTCCAATAAGAGAAAGCCATAAGAAGCGTTGAGGGCTTTTTAATAGTCTAATTTTTTTCATGCTTAAAAGTTTTTTATGGTAAATTGGATTCTGCAATAACCGCAAATAAATATTGCACTTATTGCAACAAACATATAAATTTTTTGCACACGAAAAACAATTTGTTAAGAAAATAATAACAAATTGTAATAAAAATGAGTATTTTTTCTTAAAAATTGCAAAATTTGCAATATAATTTACCCTAAAACCTTCTGATAATTTGCAGTTTTTTTATACCTTTGTTCTATTCAATTTGATAAATTTTAATAATTATAATGTCGATTAACTTATTAAAGAAAGAACGTAAAGATTTGATTTTAAAAGAAATCAATGTTCATACAAGAATATCTTTAGGAGAATTAGTAGAAGCGTTGAGTGTATCTGAAGACACCATTCGAAGAGATATTAATGAATTAGCAGAAGAGGGCGAAATTATCAAGATTAGAGGCGGGGCTATGTCAAAAGCTTACCATCACTCTTCTAATCTTAAGGAGACCTATGCCCATAGTCATAAAGTAGAAATAGGACAAAAAGCATTTTCTTTGTTAAAAGAGGGAATGTTAGTGCTGATTGGTGGGGGTACTACTATCCGAGAATTTGTAAAACTAATTCCAGAGGATTTTACGGCTACCTTCATGACAGTCAACCCTTTAACGGCTGTTGAATTATTGGATAAACCTAATATTGAGATTATTCTGATTGGTGGACAAGTATCAAGATACAGTCAAATGTCTATTGGTGGAGAAGTACATCACCGCCTTTCAGAAATGAAAGCAGATTTATGTATTTTGGGTACAAATGCGCTGGATGCTCAGGGAGGTTTAACTGACTCTGATTGGGAAACGGTACAAGTAAAAAAGGCGATGATGAAGGCATCAGACAAGGTGGCGGTATTGGCTATTTCAGAAAAATTAAATTCTGTGATGAAAATGAAAGTAGCCGACCTACAAGAAATCGACTACTTAATTACTGAATTACCCGCCCATTCTCCAGAATTATCTGCTTATCAAAATAGCAAGTTGCAAGTTTTATAATTAATTGTGATTGATTGTTTACAATGACTGATTGAGTGAGTTGTGAGTTAGTGATTTTTAAAAAAATTGAAAAATAAAATAATTTTGGGGAACTTACTTTCTGTGAATCGCCTTCCCAATCACTAAATCACTAAATCACTAAATCACTAAATCACTAAATCACTAAATCACAATTCACTAATTCACAACTACCTAACCTCTGGTTTATATTTTACAAAGCCGAAGAGGTGTAAAAATACAGATCTCGACATTCTGAAATTAAAAGGTACCGAAAGAAGTGATACTACTGTGATTGGGATGATATAACCCATAATCGGAGGGTCATTAAAAAACCAATACAATACTACGCCCAACACAATTAATATTAATATGGAAAACCCATAGCTTACAAACATCGCTCCATACCAAAAGCCCGGTTCTACTTCGTAACGTAAATTACAAACAGGACAATTTGTATGCATTTCATCAAACTTATCTACACGTAAGAATGAATATTTAAACATTTTACCTTCTCTACATTGTGGACATCTTTGTTCGACAATGGCTTCAAATTTAGAACGCTCTCTATCTAATTTCAAGGTCTGATACTGGCTCATAACTTTATTGTTTAATTATCTTTAAATGATTTTTATCATTTAATAATCATACAACAAAGCTACTACCAAGCCATCCAATCTAATGGTATTTAATAAGCTGTCTATAGGACTATTTACTTATTTAGTGAATTAGTGTTTGAGTGAGTTGTGATTTTATTCCTATACATCTAATCACTAACTCACAATTCACTCAATCACTAATTGTTTTACCACGTTTGTTTTTTGTGTCCAATCGTTGCGAAGTATAATATGTATAGATAGCAAGGAATTAATATCAGATATGCTTGTTGAACACCTACTGACTCAGCGATTTTTCCATAGAAAAATGGTAAAATAGCACCGCCACCAATACCCATAATCAACAAAGCAGAACCAAATTCGGTCTTTTTACCCAATCCTTTAATCGCTAAAGGGAAAATGGCTGGCCACATTAAAGAATTAGCTAAACCCAACAATGCCACAAAACCAACAGACGTAAATCCAGACGTAAAGATGATACCGATGGTAAATAGTACGCCAATAATACCACAATACATCAATGCCTTATTTTGCGGAATGTATTTCGGAATAGCCACGATACCTACAAAATAACCAACTAGCATAGCAATTAACGTTAGCGAAGTAAAGTTTTTAGCAACATCTAAACTAATGCCTAATGAACTTCCGTATTGTCCGATAGTATCTCCAGCAATTACTTCAACGCCTACACAACAAAAAATAGCTAAAATCCCTAATACCAAATTTACGTGTTGGAATATACTTTTTCCGCTTGTATCTTGAACGGCTTCGTTTTCATCCTTGCTTGTGTCAATCTCAGGCAAACTAGATTTATAAATCATAAATGCCAAAAGCAATAATGCAATGGCCATTACGATATAAGGTACGATAACTCGTCCAGCCAATTCGTTTAATAATATTTCTTTTTCACTGGCAAGGCTCGTTTTTAATTGATTTTCGATGTCGCTTGCACCATCTAAAATGATTGCCCCTAATATCAGTGGACTTAAGGCTCCTGCAATCTTATTACAAACACCCATGATACTAATGCGTTGAGCAGCACTCTCAATCGGGCCTAAAATACTGATATATGGATTGGATGCCGTTTGTAATAAAGAAATCCCTGCTCCTTGAATGAATAATCCTGTAAGGAATAAAGCAAAAGAACGACTTTGGGCAGCAGGCACAAATACAACGGCACCTATCGCCATTATTACCAATCCCCAAGCCATACCGTTTTTAAAGCCTACTTTTGTCAAAATTAAAGACGATGGAATCGCTAAAAAAACATAGGCAATATAAAAAGCAAAGGTTACTAAAAGAGCCTCGGCATATTCAAGTTCACAAGCAATTTTAAGAAATGGTATAAGGGTTCCGTTGAGCCAAGTGATAAAACCAAAGATGAAAAACAGCATCCCGATGATAACAATGGGCGATAGAAAAGATTTATTTTTAGTCATAATGGTGGTTGGTTTGGGGCAAAATGTATAAATAAAGTAAGTTGAAGACAATCTTGAAAGGCACATATTAAATAAATTCACTACAGGCATAGCCCGTAGTGAATTCTAATGTTCAAGCATTATTAATATATAACCAGTTCTAACTAAATACTTGTTGTTTTGATTGATAATAAGGAAAAACTTACCCTAAAATCAATAATGATATCTTACAAAAGCCTCGATGGCTGCATATTCTGCAAAACCTAACTTATTGTACAATTCAGCGGTAGCGCTATTTCTGTCTTCGGCACGTTGCCAGAATTCTCTTGAATCGTTCCCTTGAAAAACTACCCCATCTTTTTGAGATTGGTGTTTGAAAATACCATGACGCTTCTGCAATACTTGCGTTGGGCTCATTGGCACAGCCATTTCAATTTCATGAATATCCCATTCTGCCCATGCTCCACGATACAACCACACCCAACAGTCATTCATGTATTCTTCTTTTTTCAAACGATCAAGCGATTCAAAAATAGCATCTAAGCATACTTTGTGCGTTCCGTGTGGGTCGGCCAAGTCGCCTGCTGCAAAAATTTGATGTGGTTTTATTTCAGCAATGATATTCGATACAATTTTGATGTCTGCTTCGCCCAATGGCATTTTTTGAATAGCACCTGTTTCATAAAAAGGCATATTCAAAAAGTGAACATTAGTAGCAGGAATACCAACAAAACGGCAAGTAGCTTTTGCTTCACCTTGACGAATGATGCCTTTTACATAACGCACCGCAGGAATATCTATTTCACTGTCTTTTTTAGTACTTAAAAATGCACGAGCTTCTTCAAAAACAGTATTGTATTTTCTGTTCTCGATATCGAAGGTGTTATTGAAATCGTCTAAGAAATCGATAAAGCGTAGGGCTTCATCGTCTGCCACAGCAATGTTTCCAGAAGTCTGGTAAGCTACGTGTACATCATGTCCTTGGTCAACTAAACGTTGGAATGTTCCCCCCATCGAGATAATATCATCGTCAGGGTGTGGACTGAAAATCAAGACTCTTTTCTGTGCAGGGAAAGCTCTTTCTGGTCTGTTGGCATCACTCGCTAGCGACTTGCCCCCTGGCCATCCCGTAATAGTATGTTGAAGGCTTTGGAAAACCTGTAAGTTAATATCGTAAGCCTGTCCGTAGTTCGCTAATAAATCACTCAAACCGTTTTCATTATAATCACGGTTGGTTAATTTCAAGATAGGTTTATCCAAACTCAATGCTAAATTGGTAACGGCCTTTTTCACCATCATCTTATCCCAATTTACTTCATCAAACAACCAAGGTTTTTTTCGACTACTCAATTCCGAAGCACTGGCTTCATCTAAAATGAATCTTACATTCTGATGCCCTTGTAAATATGATGCTGGTATTTTTTCAGAAACAGTACCTTCTATTGCCTCCTTGATTACTTTTGCTTTATGCTCCCCAAAAGCTAAAAGAACAACTCTTTTGGCTTCCATGATTGCCTTTATTCCCATTGTCACTGCTCTGCGTGGCACTTTTACCAAAGAACCAAAGTCGCCAGCAGCATCCATGCGGGTAGTAATATCAAGTGTCATTAGACGGGTTCTTGAATTAACTAACGAACCTGGTTCGTTAAATCCGATATGTCCATTTCTACCGATACCTAATATTTGTATATCTAGTCCGCCTAACTCTTCAATCTGAGCCTCATATTCTTTACAAAAAATTGAAAGCTTTTCCAGTGGCAAAGTACCTGTTGGAATATGGCAGTTTTCAGGAGCAATGTTTATATGATTAAACAATTGTTCTTTCATAAAGCGATGATAACTCTGTACGGCGTCAGGTTGCATCGGATAATATTCATCCAAATTGAAAGTAATCACATTTTCAAAACTTAGTCCTTCCGTTTTATGCAGGCGAATAAGTTCAGCATATACTTTTTTAGGGGTTGACCCCGTAGCTAAACCTAATACTGCAGGTTTGCCTAAAGCATTTTTGTGACGAATAATTTTTGCGATTTCTTGTGCCACCGCTTTAGAGGCTTCAGAGGCATCTTTATAAATTTTGGTGGGTACTCTTTCCAAAGAGATTGCTTCTTTTTCTAATTCTATGGCTTCAGTTGCTTCAATCATTTTAATGACAATTTTGAGTAAATATTTCTTAGTGATGGAATAAGAAGCACAAACTTAATGTCAAAAGAATTATACTACACAATGAATTTTAAAATAAAAAATACAAAACAGTAAAATAATTATTACTGAAATATATTACCGAATATAAAAAATTACCTAATGTTAATTAGAAAAGAGAGGAACAATAAAGATAAAAAATCGGAAATAAAATATTGATTTTTTCAAAAAATGCATTAAATAGCACATAAAGCCTATTTTTAATGGGTAAAATACAATATTGATTGAGGATTTAAGTAAGAATTAATGGAAAAACAAGAGATAGTAGAAGAGATATAGAATTTCTTGAAGAGCGTTGAAAACATCAAATGGGCTAAAAAGACATATTTTAACCCATTTGATGAAATTTTGATAAAATTATAAATTTCACGTATCTGGAAATATATTTCCGATTAACAAAGTTTATTAATTATTTTTTCCATTCGTTATCTACCATTCTCCAAATATTCAATGGATTAGATTCCTGTAATTCTTCAGGCAAAAGGCTATCTGGGAAGCTTTGATAACTAGCAGGACGAACAAAACGTTTGATAGCATCTGGTCCAACTGAAGTAAAACGAGCGTCAGTACATGATGGGAATGGTCCGCCATGGTGCATCGCAAAACACACTTCAACACCTGTTGGAACACCATTAAAAATCAATCGACCGCTGATATTTCTGAGTGCTTCTAATATGTCGTCATTCGCTTGTAATTCAGCTTCAGTAGCCATAAATGTAGCTGTTAGCTGTCCTTCTAAATGCTGTATTACTGCTGTTAGCTGTGCTACATCTTTACATTTTACCACCAAAGAAAAAGGACCAAATACTTCTTGATGTAGAGTTGGGTTCGCTAAAAACACCTCAGCATCAACAGAAGCTACAGTAGCCAATCCTTGAATGCTATCCGTTTTCTCAACAAGCGATTCTGCTTCTGTTTTTACCTCATTTTGTGCTAATGCTACCGTTTTTTTGCCTTCATAGTTTTGGTAAATACCTGCATTAAGCATCTTTGAAGGGACCACTTTTTCTATTTCCGTAGCAAGAACGCTGATGAAACGCTCCAAGTCAGCATTATCAACGCCTAAAATCAACCCTGGATTAGTACAAAACTGACCAACACCTAAAGTGATAGAGCCTGCATATTCTTTGGCAATGCTTTCAGCACTTTCAGCCATTTTTTCAGGCATTAGTACTACAGGATTGATACTTCCCATTTCTGAAAATACAGGAATCGGTTCTGGACGCTGATTCGCCATATCAAATAAGGCTTTTCCGCCAGCAAAAGAACCTGTAAAACCAACCGCTTTAGTTACTGGGTGCATTACTAGGGCTTTCCCGATTTCAAAACCGTTGCCTCCATCTACATGGGCAAAAGTACCTTTAGGCATTCCTGTGCGTTCTGCTGCACGTAGTACTGCACCTGCAACCATAGCAGAAGTACGAGCATGTGCTGGATGACCTTTTAATACTACTGGACAACCAGCAGCCAAAGCCGAAGCAGTATCGCCACCAGCGGTTGAATAAGCATAAGGGAAATTACTAGCCCCAAAAACCACTACTGTCCCAAGAGGCACAGACATTTTACGAAGGTCAACTTTGGGTAATGGTTTCCGGTCTAGTTGAGCAGTATCTATGCGTGCTTCTACCCAAGAACCTTCCTCTAATAAATCAGCAAACATTCTTAACTGAAAAATTGTACGTCCACGTTCGCCCAACAAACGGGCTTCTGGAAGATTGGTCTCTTCCATCGTAGTATGAATGAGCTCCAAGCCCAACGCTTCAATTTCCTCGGCAATCGTTCTTAAAAATACAGCTTTTTGTTTTCCAGAAACCTTACGGTATTGTTTAAACGCTTCAGCAGATTGAAGCATAATTTCATTAATATTATCCATTTCGTTTAATTCCAGCGATTTATGATGAGGCTGTTGATTATGTATATTATATAAAGTAAATAAAGGAAGAAATTACCTATTGAACAAAAACTAAAAATCAATAAATGATTATTTTACAAACTTATAAAGATAGGGTGCTTTGTGTGCTGCTCCTGTAAATTTTTTTTCAATGCGTTCTAAAATGCCCATTGTTAATATTTTACGTTGAAAGTTATCTCTTCTTAAAGGCTTATCCAGAATAGTTTCATATAAAATCTGAAGCTCTTTCATGGTAAACGTTTCAGGCAACAAATTAAGTCCAACTAATTTATCATCGAGCATAAACCTTAACGTTTCTAACGCTTTCTGAATGATTTCTGCATGGTCAAAAGCTAAATTAGGTAACTGGTGAATATCGTGCCATTCGCAAGCTTCATCATAGATACCGATTTTGGTATTTACCTTCGAAAAATCAACCAAAGCATAATAGCCTATCGAAATAAAACGCTCGAAAACCCAACTGTCTTCCGCTATTTGAATTCTATTCGCCATTAATACTTTCTTGAGGGTTTCACCAGTAGAACGATTGGCTCTGCCAAAAACGTAAAATTGTTCAAGATAAATGTCTCTTAGCCCTGTTCTTTCTTCCAATATTCTTTGTGCAGCGGCTTCAATATCTTCACTTTTCATAATATACCCACCTGGCAACGACCATAGTTCTAATTGCTTTACTTTCGGTAATAATACCTTTAGTTGCTCTCCATGAAACCCAAATATCACACAGTCAATGGACAATTGTTGAATGTATTTGCTCTCGTCAATCACTATTTTATCGGATTCCATACTTGTCTTATTCTAATACTAATTTCCACAAAAATAATACAAAAACTTGGCGGATTCAAGAAAATGAATTATCATTGTTTCATTATGGAACAATGATAATACTTAATCAATGAAATATTTAATTTTTTAATTATTTATCCTTACGTTTACCTACCATTTACTTTGTTTTCAGCCATTTAATTTTATTATCTAATTCAAAACGATCAGTTAAAATGAACAAAAAACACTACCAGTTTCCCCCTTTAATAAATACTCTTATGTTGATATTGGGTATTTTTTTATTGGGTTCTAAGGTACTTATTGGACAAACAAATGCGCCCAGAGTATTGGTCTTTAGCAAAACGGCTAGTTTTCGTCATACTTCTATTGAAGCAGGACAAGCAGCCTTTCAAAAAATGGCCAAGGAAAAAGGGTTTGTTGTAGACTTAACAGAAGATGCAACTGCATTCAATACTGAAAACCTTAAACGCTACCGTGCTGTCGTTTTTTTAAGTACTACAGGGGATGTATTAAACCCTGAACAACAAGTAGAGTTTGAACGCTACATCCAAGCTGGCGGTGGCTACTTGGGTATCCATGCGGCAACAGATACGGAATACGACTGGCCTTGGTATGGTCGTTTGGCAGGTGCATTTTTCTTAGACCATCCAAGTACTCCAAGCAATGTTCAAAAAGGGAAGTTTTATGTAACGATGAAAAACCACTGGGGAACAAAGATGTTGCCTGACGAGTTTGAGCGTGAAGATGAATTTTATAGTTTTCAGAAAATAGACCCAACTATTAATGTGTTGGTAAAAATCGATGAGAAAACATACCAAGGAGGTAAAAATGGCGACAACCACCCAATTAGCTGGTACCATGAATTTGATGGAGGTCGTTCATTCTATACAGCAATGGGACATACAGACCAAACTTATAGCGAGCCTCTTTTCTTGGCACACCTTTGGACTGGCTTAAATTATGTAATGGGCGGAGATACCCCAAAACCATTAGATTACGCAAAGGCCCGTCCTGAAGAAAACCGTTTTTCTAAAGTTGTGTTAGAAGAAAAATTGAGCGAGCCAATGGAATTAAGCGTATTGAATGACGGCCGTATTTTATTTATCGAGCGTCGTGGAGATGTGCGTTTGTATAATACTAAAACGAAACAATTAAAAACGATTGCGTCGATTCCTGTAAGCACAAAATATAAAGATAAAGAAGGCAAAATTTCAGAAGCAGAAGATGGTTTATTAGGTTTGAGCAAAGACCCTAATTTTGCACAAAATCACTGGATTTATTTGTATTATTCACCTCCTGGTGATGATGCCAAAAATATCTTGACGCGTTACGAATTACGTGGTGATGAATTGGTTTTATCTTCTAAAAAGGTATTGTTAGAAATTCCAACACAAAGAGAACAATGTTGTCACACTGGTGGCTCTATTGCTTGGGATAAGGCTGGTAATCTTTTCCTTTCAACGGGTGATAATACGAACCCACATGGTTCTAGTGGTTATAGTCCAAGTGACGAACGTGCAGATCGTTCACCTTGGGATGCTCAAAAATCCTCGGCCAACACGAATGATTTAAGAGGTAAAATTATCAGAATTAAGCCTACTGTTGATGGTTCTTATACCATTCCAGAAGGGAACTTATTTGCAAAAGGTACGCCAAATACGCGTCCTGAAATTTATACAATGGGACATCGTAACCCATTCCGTATTTCGGTAGACCAAAAAAATGGCAATTTATATTGGGGTGAAGTTGGACCAGACGCCAACAAACCTGCTGCTGACCGTGGCCCAGCAGGACATGACGAAGTAGGACAAGCACGCAAAGCAGGCAATTATGGTTGGCCACATTTTGTAGGTGATAACAAGGCTTACAATAAATTTGATTTTGTTAATAATAAATCATTAGAATTGTGGGATGCCAATGCACCAACGAATACTTCCCCAAACAACACAGGTTTGAAAGTATTACCTCCAGCACAAAAAGCATTTATATGGTATCCTTATGCCGAATCTCCAGAATTCCCATTAGTAGGTAGTGGCGGTAGAAACGCCATGGCTGGACCAGTATTTTATAGTGAAGCTTTCAAAAATGCTAATCATGCTTTTCCGAAATATTATGATGGAAAATTATTGATTTACGAATGGATGCGTGGCTGGATTATGGCAGTTACGCTAGACAAAGAAGGTAATTATGTGTCGATGGAACGCTTTATGCCAAGCTATAAATTTAGTAATCCGATGGATATGGAATTTGCCGAAAATGGTGATTTATATATGTTAGAATACGGCTCAGGTTGGTTCACGGCGAATGATGATGCCCGTTTGATTCGCATAGAATACAACGGAGGGAATCGTAAGCCAATTGTACAAATTGCAGCAGATAAAATGGGGGGTGCTATTCCTTTTAAAGTAACACTTAGTTCAAAAGGTACGGTAGATGCTGATGGAGATGTATTAAAATATACTTGGAAAATTACCGACAAGAAAGGATTTATCAAAGTAATCAATACGCCTGATGCTTCATTGACATTAACCAAAGCTGGGGTTTATAAAGCAACGCTTACAGTTTTGGATGGTAAAGGCGAAAGCAATAGCCAATCGATGGAATTGACGGCAGGAAATGAACCGCCAGCATTGGCTTTTGATTTACCAAAAAGCAATAAAACGTTTTACTTCCCGAATAAACCATTCAATTATGAAGTAAGGGTAAATGATAAAGAAGATGGAAGCTTGGCAGATGGAAAAATCAAACCAGACCAAGTAGCAGTAAGTATTGACTATCTGGCAGAAGGTTTTGATAAAATTGCTATCGCACAAGGGCACCGTTCAGCAGATGCTTCGGCAAGTTTTGCGTCAGGCAAAAAATTGATGGAAGCGAGTGACTGTAAGGCTTGCCACAGTATTGATAAAAAATCAGTGGGACCGATGTACAAAGACGTTGCGGCTAAATACAAAACTGATGGCGGAGCATTAGAACGATTGACCAAGAAAGTGATTTCTGGTGGAAGTGGCGTTTGGGGAGAAGTTCCAATGAGTGGTCATCCACAACTTTCGGCTGCTGATGCATCTGATATGGTAAAATATATTTTGAGTCTCTCACAAGAAAAAGCTAAAGCAAATACTTTGCCTGTAAAAGGAGCATATACGGCTAAATTGCCTGCTAACGACAAAGGACAAGGCGTATATATTTTGCGTGCTTCTTACGAAGATCAAGGCTCGAAAGGAATACCTTCATTAGCTTCTGAAAAAACATATACCCTTCGTAATGCGAAAATGAGTCCGCATAAATTTGATACATACGAAGCCGTTTCAAAAATGTCATTCGGTGGTAACGAGTTAATTATTCCTTCTAAATCAGGTTCTTATGTCACTCTTAATCAGATAGATTTAGCAGAAATTAAGCAAATATCATTCTCAGCTGTTACACCAAAAGCACAGTTGAATGCCCAAGGCGGAGTTATTGAAATACGCCTTGATTCACCAACGGGGAAAGTAATAGGAGCATCTCCATTCCTTGCTCCTTCAGAAGAAATGAGCTTTGCGGGCAAACCAGTTGCCATCAACATTGCTCCTACCGAAGGAACGCATGATTTATATGTTGTCTTCCAAAACCCAAAGGCGGAAGGCTCGTTGATGGTAGTGATGGGTGTTGAATTTAAAACAGAAGTAGGTGATACTGCTCCTGCCACTGTTGCGACGCCTGAGACTAAAACAGATTACAATGTTTATGCAGGCAAGTATAAAATGACAGGCTTACCGTTTGAGTTTATCTCAATTGCTGCAAAAGACGGAAAATTAATCATTGATGCAGGCGGTAACGTAGGAGAACTAACCCCAACTGACACTGCTGATAAGTTTGATGCAGGAGGCAAAGGAACAGTTAGTTTTGTAAAAGATGATACTGGAAACGTCGTTAAAATGAAATTAGAAGCAATGGGAATGGCTTTTGATGGTAAAAAAGAATAAGTATTAAAACAGAAGGGCAACAGGGTGAAAACTTTGTTGCCCTTCTTTCAAACCTTTAAAACAAATGAAAAATAACATAGAAAATCTGGAACAAAATCATTCAAGCCGTCGCCAATTTATGGCTCAAATGGGACTTTTGACAGCGGCAAGTTTTCTTCCTGATACAATACTCGCTTCGGCAAAACCACACTTTGAAATTTCTTTAGCGGAGTTTTCCTTAGCAGGGTCATTATTCAGTGGTAAACTGAAAAACATGGATTTTCCTGCCAAAGCTAAAAATGATTTTGGCATCAGTGCCGTGGAATACGTCTCGATGTTTTGGGCTGATAAAGCCAAAGACCAAGCTTATTTAAACGAGCTGAAACAAAGGACTGCTGATTTGGGTGTTCAGAATGTATTGATTATGGTAGACTCCGAAGGTGATTTAGGGGCGAGTGATGCATCGGCTCGCCAGAAAGCCATTGAAAATCATTATAAATGGGTAGACGCTGCTAAATTTTTGGGCTGTCATTCTATTCGTGTAAACATGGATGGCGACGGTACGCCCGAAGAAATCATGAAAGCAGGCGTAGATGGTTATGGTAAATTGGTAGAGTATGGACAAAAAGCAGGTATTGGCGTAATTATCGAAAACCATATTACCATTTCTACCAATCCTGATTGGTTAGTAAGTTTACTGAAACAAGTTAATAATCCTTATGCAGGTTGTTTACCTGATTTTGGCAATTTTATTCAAAGAGAAAAGCCTAAAGCCATGACGATGGAGGGATTCAGAGATGCCAAAGTAATTCATGAATATGATAAATACGATGGCGTAAAAAAACTGATGCCTTTTGCCAAAGGTGTAAGTGCTAAAACGCATTTCTTTGATGAGAGTGGAGCTTGCACAGATACAGATTTTGCCAAAATAATGCCGATAGTCAATAAAGGTATTACTAAAAATTTCAAAGGGTTTGTAGGCATTGAATACGAAGGAGGATTTATGAAAATGATGGGAGCCAAAGAAAACTATTTGGACGAGGATGCGGGCATCAGAGCAACTAAGGCTTTGTTGGAAAAATATAGAATGTAAGGGTTAATCTATTGAGTATTTATTATTTATTAATATAATATATAATCATAACCTGATGGCATGACTTGAAGTCATGCCATCAGTATTATATCGCTTCCCAAATTCCCCTCTTTAGCGGAAAAAAGCTTCTGTCTGAAAGCTCAATGCCTATTGCTGACTATCTTTGTCAGAAACAAACCTTTTGCCATTCATGCAGACACTCCAACAACTGTACTCAGGAGAACTATTAGGAATAACCCGTTTAAAATTATCTTGTGGATTAAAGACCTTTCCAAAGGAGATTTATACTTTAGCTGATACCTTAGAAATTTTAGATTTATCAGGCAATGAGCTTTCATCTCTCCCAGATGATTTTGGCATCCTAAAAAATCTAAAAATCGCCTTCTTTTCAGATAACCTTTTTACGGTGTTTCCAGCGGTATTAGCTGACTGTCCTGCCTTAGAAATGATTGGTTTCAAAGCCAATATCATCAAAACAATTCCAGAAAATGCCATTCCTATCAATACTCGTTGGTTAATTTTGACGAATAATGCTATTGAAAGCATTCCTGCTTCTATTGGGAAATGTACTCGTATGCAAAAGTTGATGTTGGCTGGTAATCGGCTAAAAGCCTTGCCACAGGAATTAGCAGGCTGTAAAAACCTAGAATTATTCCGCATTTCGGCCAATCAAATTGAACAATTTCCCGAAGAATTATTAACGTTCCCTCGTCTTTCGTGGTTGGCTTTTGCAGGCAATCCTTTTTCAGAAAATACTGAAGAACAAGTAGCCTTAGAGGAATTTTCTTGGCATGAACTAACCATTAAAGAGCAATTGGGTGAAGGGGCTTCAGGCATTATTGCTAAAGCTGTTTGGGAAACTCATCATAAGGAAGTTGCCGTAAAAGTATATAAAGGAGAAGTAACCAGCGACGGTCTGCCAACTGACGAGATGAATGCTTGTATTTCAGCAGGATCGCATCCGAACTTGGTAACAGTACTAGGCAAAATCAAAAACCATCCAAGTAACAAGCATGGTTTATTGATGGCACTGATTCCTCCGACATTTAGAAATCTTGGCGGACCACCAAGTTTTGAAACTTGTACCAGAGATACTTATCCTGCTGACACTGTCTTTACCTTGACAGAAGTCATTAAAATATCTTCTTCTATAGCTAGCGTTGGCGAACATTTACATTCCTTGGGGGTTTCACATGGCGACTTGTATGCCCATAATACGTTGGTAGATGAAAATGCGAATACATTGTTTGGAGACTTCGGTGCGGGTAGTACTTACCATGTCCATTCTAGCAAAGCTCCTGCCATTCAGCGTTTAGAAGTAAGGGCTTTTGCTTGTTTGTTAGATGATTTACTAAGATACATTCAGCCTGCTGAAACAGAAAAAGAGGCTGTTGTTATTCTTCAAGATTTAGTAAAAGCTTGTATGAACGAAATCGTTTTGGCGCGACCAAGTTTTAAAGAAATTCATCAGCAAATTTTACTACTTCGCTAAACTACCTAGTCTTTCTTATACACTCTATCTCAAAACCTATTTAATTTTACAAAAAACTTATTGCTCTCGGCTCAAAGCTGATAGCTTTTTAAAACTTCCATCATCAAACATTCATGAAACAAACAATTACATTTATTTTATTACTTTTTAACCTAAATCTATTTGCCCAAAAAGTTGAAGGAACCATTACAGATGCTAACAAAAACCCCATTGAAGGCAGTTTTATTCTAAACAGACGTATTGACAAACATTCACATTCAAACAAATTGGGGTATTTTATGCTAGACAAAGTCAGCAAAGGTGATACTTTGGAAATCTCGTGCATGGGTTTTAAAACACAGAAAATTGTGTTTACACCAGCAGAGCATTTTTTAAAAATCGTTTTAGAAGAAAGTACTTTTCAGCTGAATGAAGTAACGATTAGTCCAGAAGTAAATGCCCAAAGCATCATCTCTAAAATAGACTTAAAGACTTATCCTGTCAATTCTTCTCAAGAAATTTTACGCAAAGTCCCAGGGCTATTTATCGGTCAGCATGCTGGCGGTGGCAAGGCTGAGCAATTGTTTTTGCGTGGCTTTGATTTAGACCACGGCACAGACATCAATATTTCTGTGGATGGAATGCCTGTGAATATGGTTTCGCACGCACACGGACAAGGATATGCCGATTTACACTTTCTGATTCCAGAAACCATTGAAAAAATAGACTATGGTAAAGGCCCTTATTTTGCCAATAAAGGCAATTTAACAACGGCGGGGTATGTTGAATTTCAAACCAAAGAACGCATCAAGGAAAGTCAGGTTTCGGCAAGTGCTGGCATGTTTAATACTTTTAGGACGATGGCTTTGGTTAATTTGTTAGGTCAACAAGAAAAACAATCGGCTTATATCGCCAGTGAATATTTGTATTCTGATGGCCCTTTTATTTCGCCACAAAAATTCAATCGATTGAATCTGATGGGGAAATATGCCCTTGAGTTGCCCAATCAGCATAAAATCAATTTTTCAGTCGCCTATTTTACCAGTAAATGGAATGCTTCGGGGCAAGTGCCCCAGCGAGCCATTGATGAAGGTTTGATTACTCGTTTTGGGACAATTGATGATAAAGAAGGCGGCAATACAAGCCGAACAAATGTCAATTTTCAGCATACTAAAAAGGTAGGTGAATCCCTTCTGTTTAAAAATATGGCTTATTACAGTCACTATAATTTTGAACTATATTCCAACTTTACTTTTTTCTTGAAAGACTCAGTCAATGGCGACCAAATCAAACAAAAGGAATCCAGAGATATACTAGGGTTTCAGTCAGAAATTCATAAATATTATACACTTTCAGGGGGCAGTTTATCTTGGCAGTCGGGCTTAGGGCTTCGTTATGATGCCGTGAACGACCTTGAGCTTTCACATACGCTCAACCGTGTGACGATTTTGGAAAGGTTAAAATTTGGAGATGTAAAAGAAACCAATGCTTTCGGATTCACAGGCATTGAATATCACCGTGGCAATTGGTTGATTAATCCAGCTATCAGATTTGATTACTTCAATTTTAATTACCTCGACAAACTTAATAACAACCAAGTTCAAAATGTTTCAAAATTTATTGCCAGTCCGAAATTGAATGTTATTTATAATCCAGACCATGATATTCAGCTATTCTTTAAAGTAGGAAAAGGATTTCATTCAAATGATACGCGTGTAAGTAGCTTAGCAATTAATAGCAAAGAGGTATTACCAGCCGCTTATGGCAGTGATTTAGGGATGATTTGGAAGCCACAGTCACGCTTAATCTTAAACATGGCTTTGTGGATTTTACATCTTGACCAAGAATTTGTCTATGTAGGCGACGAAGCCGTAATTGAAGCCAGTGGAAAATCATTACGAAAAGGGTTTGATTTAGGTATTCGTTATCAATTAAACAATTGGCTGTTTTTCAATGCCGACATGACGAATACTATCGCTAGAAGTATTGACGAACCCAAAGGGGCAAATTATATTCCCTTAGCTCCCGACTTTACCCTAACAGGCGGATTAAGCATTACCCATCCTTCTGGATTTTCTGGAGGACTACGCGTTAGACATTTGGGCAACCGCGCAGCCAATGAAGACTATACTATCATAGCCAAAGGCTATACCGTCACAGATTGTAATGTGAATTATAAAATCAAGAAGGTAAACTTTGGTTTAATAGCAGAAAATCTATTGAATGTAAAATGGAATGAAACACAGTTTGCCACAGAATCAAGATTGAAAAATGAAAGTGAACCAATAACAGAAATTCACTTTACCCCAGGCTTCCCTTTCTTTTTAAAAGGGACAATAGGAATTAGTTTTTAGGTAAATCCAACAAAAAATGCCTCAGATCTTTATTGAACTGAGGCATTTTTATTTTCAAAAACATTATTTATTTCAGACTTTTTGCCGATACAAAATCTATCCATTCTAAACTAAACAAATCCTTGTTTGGCGTTTCTGTTTTGATAAAGACAAAATACAAATCATGTTTTCCTGCAATTGCTTGAATCGCCGTACTCTGTTCTGTATAAGTATTCCAATTACCTGTTGGTGCATACGTCAAAGTACTAATTAACTCTCCCGTTGGCGAATCTGCATGTACTTCAATTTTAGCTCCTTTGTCTTTTGAAGAATAGCGATAAGTAAGTTGTTCAATATTCTTTAAGTCTATATTTTTCAATACAAAGTACGAGCCATTATGGATATTGCCTAAACGTTTTCCTTGTCTACTAATATTATTAAGCACATCTGCTTCGCTACCAAATACTTTCGTAGGACGCAACACCAACACGTCGGTCTTACTAAGTGCTAATAACGCCTTTGTTTTGCCTTGTGGTGCTACTAATGACCCTTTGTCTGTATAAGAAGCCGTCAACACATAGCGTCCTTCTTGCTCCTTACCTACGTGTTCTTTCAACGTAATATTACCTTGCTGAGGGATTCTATTCTCTACAGGTACATTGCCTAATGATAGGATGTATTTTACCATTTCGGTAGTTTCTTCACGCGACAGTTGTGGATGGGCACTCATCTCACGTTCATCCCAAATACCGCCACCACCGATGATGATTTTATTAGCAAGCTTTGCAATCGCTGTTTTATCATCTCTGTATCGCTTGGCAACTTCAGTAAACGATGGCCCAACCGATTTTGCATTTACCTGATGACAAGCCTTACAGTCTGACCCCGCAATTAATGATTTACCCAAACTAAAGGTTGAGGTTAATTGCTGATGTCCCATCAATGATTCTCTGCTTACTTTAGGAATATAGTTAAGGATAACCTTTACTTTCTTAGGGTCAATTATTTTATCCTCTTTGTCTTTCACACTTACGGCATACTTCAAGGTAGTTTGCGAAGGCTTAAAGAATGTGCTATTATCCGTCGTAGCAATCGCAACTTCAGGAGTTGTATTTCCTACTTTTATTTTTAAAGTATCGGTGTTGCTTGCTCCTAATTGGTCTTTTACGGTTAATACTACTTTGTAGATGCCATTTTTACTAAAAGTATAAGTAGGATTTATTTCTGTTGATACAGCTTTTCCTTCAAATTTCCATTGGTATGTCAGTTGGTCTCCTTTGTCAAAATCATGACTTTTATCTCCTTTGAAAGCTACTTTTAATGGAGCTAATCCAATAGTATCTACCGCAGCAGCTTCTGCTACAGGGGCACGGTTTCCGCTATTGAAATCTATTTTTACCAAACGAGCATCCTCGTTATCAATACCATAAACTGAGCCATACTCAAGCAAATAAACACTTCCATCAGGACCTATTTCCATATCTACTGGACGACGGAAATCTCCTGTTGTTGGCATAAATGCCTCCATTGACTCATAATTCTGTTGCTTGTCTAAACGTACTGCATAAATCCAGTTACGCATCCAGTCATATACAAATAGTGCTTTATCGTAATAGGCAGGCAATTTTGTTGGATTAGCGATTGAAGGATCAAAATGATACACCGGCCCACCCATGGCACATCTACCACCTACGCCTAAAGCAGGAAATTCTGCTGATTGGTTATAAGGATACCAAATCATTGCCTTTTGTGCTGGAGGCAAGTTTTTAAGCCCTGTATTATAAGGAGAAGCATTTTCAGGCGCTTTTGGGTCAAAAAGAGAACCTATTTTTTTCGTAGCAAAGTCATATTGAAAATACGGTTTATTATCGCCTACAAAATATGGCCAGCCATAGTTACCTGCTTTCTTCGCTTGATTAAATTCATCATAGCCACGTGGACCTTGAATACCATCTGTTCCAGCATCAGGGCCAATTTCACCCCAATAAAGGTATGATGTTGCTGGGTCAACCGAAATACGGTAAGGGTTACGACAACCCATTACAAAAATTTCTGGGCGAGTTCCTGCTGTTCCTTTAGGAAATAAGTTGCCTTCAGGAATGGTATAAGAACCATCAGTCTCTACATGAATACGAAGAATTTTACCTCGTAAATCATTTGGATTACCTGCCGAGCGTTGTGCATCAAAAATAGGTCTTCCTTCTCTTGAGTCTATCGGTGCATGACCATTCGATTCAAAAGGCACGGTATTATCCCCTGTTGAGATAAACAAATTTCCATGCGCATCCCAAGCCATAGAACCTCCTGTATGAGCACTTACTTCTAAGTCTATAGGAAACTCAATAATTGCTTTTTCACTTTCAATATCAAGGGTACTGTCATCATTTACTTTGAATCTTGCAATTCTCTGTTTAGTTTGTTCTTTATCTTGTACGGTATAAAAAAAGTACAAATAATGATTCTGACTAAAGTGAGGGTCTATGGTCATCCCCAATAAACCATTTAAGTACTTATCAACCGCTTTGGCAGGAAAATCATAGAGTAATCTAGTCTTTTTCTGAACAGGGTCGTATACATAAAATTTACCTGCTCTTTCTACGAAGAATACACGACCGTCTGGAGCAACAGCCAATTCCATTGGTTCGTTAAGGTCGTTAGAAAGTACGCTTTTTTTAAAGCGATTTTCTTCAGGTCGATTTAAGGTATCTGCCCACACATTAGCCTTTGAGGCTGTAGTATGTGTGTTCATAGATTCATGGGTAAGAGAGCTTAAACCTAGGAATGCTCCTAGATACAAACTGTATTTTGCGATAGAATGAAACATTGAGAGTATATTAAACTTAAATAATAGAGATAAATAAAAGTACAGTATACCAAATTTAAGTAAGTATGTTGTATTTTTTCAAGACTTGATTTGAATAATACAAAATTATTAGGCAGGATAGAAATATCAGTCTTGTTTTTCGTCAAAAATAGGGGACATATTGGTAATACCGATTTTGTTATTTCATCGTACTTTATATTGCTAAGAGGCCTCTTTTTTTTAAATATACCCTTGTATAATAGAAATTTATTTAGAAAACTTATTACTAACATTACTGAGTATATTTTAGAGGGCAATGTATTTTTCTCCGAAGAAGACATTACAAGCGTATTACTGATTAAATTAGGCTTATAAATACAAACAGAACACAAAAACCAAAGCATTACCTTTAAAGGATTATCCAACATAAAATATTATAAAAATGATTAAACGATTTTATTGCTGCTTATTTTTTATCACAATCAGTCTCGTTTCACTTGCACAATCAAGTGAACATCCCGTTGATTTGGTAAATACATTGATGGGCACGGCCTCAAAGCCAAGTTTATCAGCTGGGAATACTTATCCTGCCATTGCCCTTCCTTGGGGAATGAATTTCTGGATGCCACAAACTGGTAAAATGGGCGATGGTTGGGCATATACCTATGATGCTGACAAAATTAGAGGGTTTAAACAGACACACCAGCCAAGTCCATGGATTAATGACTACGGTCAATTTGTAATTATGCCAACTACAGGCAAGCGTGTCTTCAAAGAAGATGACCGTGCAAGCTGGTTTTCACATAAAGCAGAAGTAGCGAAGCCACATTATTACAGTGTTTATTTAGCTGACCATGACATAACAACCGAAATTACACCTACGGAAAGAGCAGCTGTACTTCGTTTTACATTTCCCAAAACCGACAAAGCACATATCATAATCGATGCTTTAGATAAAGGCTCATACATCAAAATCATTCCAAGCGAAAGAAAAATCATTGGCTATACTACCAAAAACAGTGGGGGTGTTCCCGATAATTTCAAGAATTACTTTGTGATTATCTTCGATAAAGCTTTTGCTAATACAAGTACTTGGAACGGTAAAGAATTGATTGATAATACGTTAGAAATCAAAGAAAACCATGTAGGTGCTGTGATTGATTTTGCTACCGAAAAAGGTGAAAAAGTTCAGGCAAAAGTGGCTTCGTCCTTCATCAGTTTTGAACAAGCAGAAATCAATTTAAAAGAAGTAGGAAAAGACAATTTTGAACAAGTAAAAAGCAAAGGTGAGAAAATCTGGAATGCATCCTTGAACAGATTAAAAGTAGAAGGCGGTACTGACCAACAAACACGTACTTTTTACTCTTGTTTATACCGCACAATGTTGTTTCCAAGGAAATTCTATGAACTAGATGCTCAAGGGAAAGTAGTTCATTATAGCCCATACAATGGCAAAACATTGCCAGGCTATATGTTTACTGACAATGGATTTTGGGATACTTTTAGAGCCGTTTTCCCTTTCTTCAATTTGATGTTCCCTTCATTGAATGCACAAATTATGGAAGGCTTGGCAAATACTTATGACGAGAGCGGTTTCTTGCCTGAGTGGGCTAGTCCGGGGCATCGTGATTGTATGGTAGGTTCTAACTCGGCTTCTATCATTGCCGATGCATACTTGAAAGGTGGGCGAGGGTTTGATATTAATAAGCTGTATGAAGCCTTATTGAAAAATAGTGAAAACGAAGGCCCGATGAGTTCCGTTGGACGATTAGGCGTAAAGTATTACAACCAATTAGGCTATGTACCCTATGATGTAAAAATCAACGAAAATGCAGCCAGAACGTTGGAATATGCCTATGACGATTTCTGTATTTATCAGTTAGCAAAAGCCTTGAAACGTCCACAAGCTGAAATAGACCGCTTTGCAAAACGTTCGCAGAATTATAGAAACTTATTCGACCCTAGTACAAAATTGATGCGCGGTAAAAATCAGGATGGCACTTTCCAAAGTCCATTCAATCCTTTTAAATGGGGAGATGCTTTTACAGAAGGAAATAGCTGGCATTATACATGGAGCGTTTTTCATGACATCAATGGTCTTTCTAATTTAATGGGTGGTAGCAAAGGTTTTAGCAAAATGTTGGATTCTGTCTTTGTGGTTCCTCCTGTTTTTGATGATTCATATTATGGATTTGTGATTCATGAAATCCGTGAAATGCAAATTATGAATATGGGGAATTATGCCCATGGAAACCAGCCTATTCAACACATGATATACTTGTATAATTATGCAGGACAACCATGGAAGACCCAGTATTGGATTAGAGAAGTAATGAATAAAATGTATCAGCCTACGCCAGATGGTTACTGTGGTGACGAAGATAATGGACAAACTTCTGCTTGGTACGTATTCTCTTCTTTAGGTTTTTATCCTGTGGCTCCTGCTACGGATCAATACGTTTTGGGGACTCCGCTATTCAAAAAGGTAACTTTATCGCTTGAAAGTGGCAAGAAGATTACTATCAATGCTCCTGAAAACAATACACAAAATAAGTATATACAAACCCTTAAATTCAACGGTTTACCGTATACTAAAAACTGGTTGAGTCACCAGAAGTTAATGCAAGGTGCTACGATTGATTTTAAGATGTCTGCTTCTCCTAACAAAGCACGAGGCACAAATATGGTAGATTTCCCTTATTCGTTTTCTAAATAATCATCAAAATAGCCCGAACAACTAACGTTAATTCGGGCTATTTTTTTAGAAATACTTAATCGTCAAATCTATTAGCTTCTGCTTAAAATCAGTATAAGGAGGCATTAGTAAATCTAACGCAATAAAAGGCGACCATTGTTTCATAATTGCCCTTTGGTTAGAAAATGCTAGGAAACCATAATGCCCATGCCCCTTTCCAATGCCACTATTATTTGAACCTCCAAAAGGTAATTCGTTATTAAAAAAGTGTAAGGTATTATGATTAATTACCGTCCCTCCTGCTCTTGTCTGGCTAATTATGCTGTTTATTGAGCCTTTATTCTTACTAAAAATATACAAAGCCAAGGGCTTTTCGTGTTGTTGAATATGCTGAATAGCTTCGCCTAGTTCCTTAAAAGTAATTAAAGGAAGGATTGGCCCAAAAATTTCTTCTTGCATCACCTTGCTGTCTTTACTGACGTTTGATAGTAGTGTGGGAGCGATAAACGCTTGGCTTTCATCTGTTTCCCCACCCATTTCTATCACTGCTCCTGTTGCTTTAGCCTCTTCTATATAACTCCTCAAGCGATTAAAATGCCCTTTATTTACAATTCGATTATAATCTTTTGACTCTTCAGGGTTTTTCCCATAAAAAGCCAAGACCTGCTCTTTGAATAGTTTTACAAAATCATCCTTTATGCTTTCTTGGATGTATAAATAATCTGGGGCGATGCATACTTGTCCATTATTCAAATATTTTGCCCACGCTATTCTACTAGCAGCTTTGACCAAATCAGCGGATTCATCTACAATGACAGGCGTTTTACCTCCCAATTCTAACGTAACAGAGCATAAATTTTCAGCCGCTGCTGCCATAACTTTCTTTCCTAAAGCAGGGCTTCCCGTAAAGAAAATATGGTTGAAAGGCAATTTGGTGATATATGTTGCTACTTCGGCATTTCCTTCAAATATTGCTACTTCGTTTTCAGGAAATACTTCTGTTATTATTTTTTTCATTAAAGCCGCCGAATGAGGAGTATGCTCAGAAGGCTTTATGATGACACAGTTTCCAGCAGCAATGGCAGAAACCAATGGTCCAAACGTTAAATTAAACGGGAAATTCCAAGGAGAAACAATTAGTACAACACCCTTTGGTTCATAGTGAATATAAGATGAAGTGCCTAACAGAGAAATTGGGCTTGGCACAGCCTTCGGCTTCATCCAATGCTTTAGGTGTTTGATTGTATGGTTTAGCTCATTAATAATCGTGTATATTTCCGTTAAATCTACTTCAGCAGGCGCTTTTCTGAAATCATCAAACATTGCTTTTTGAATCTCTGCTCGATATTGAAGAATCGTTTTAAGCAATTTTTTTAATTTAGTTTTTCTTTCTAATGCATTTGTATGACCAATATTATATTGGTTCTCTATTTGCTTACTAAAAATAGCATCAA
The DNA here is from genome assembly GCF_058802005.1 of Arcicella sp. GW822-FHT02H01. NCBI lineage: Bacteria > Pseudomonadati > Bacteroidota > Cytophagia > Cytophagales > Flectobacillaceae > Arcicella > Arcicella sp. GW822-FHT02H01. Next base: position 135,382 of record NZ_JBXANT010000004.1, read on the forward strand.
TTGCATCAGTCCATTCCTTATTATCCATCATCAATAAATGATTAGCAAACACCAACAAAATTAGATTAAATTAGAATTATCCTTAAATTAGAATAAATAATAAGGATTTATTCTAAACATATCAGCCACCAAAGATGAGGGAGACATCTATGTTGCTACTAAAAAAAGTATAAATGAAATTTGTTTATTGTAAAATAGCAATATTTTGTCAATATATTTATATTTAAGGTTTGCATAAATGTGGATAGCAGTATTCTTTATGTGAGTGCAAAATTTCTATTGTACAAAGTCGCCCTTGAATATAGTTTAGGTTGTTTAAAAGCATAAAAACATTTGTTTGGCAAGGTAATTGATTGTAACTTTAAGAGAGGATATTAAAAAAATAACATTTTTAATATTAATCTATTGCTGCATCTTTTTTTATAATATTTATTTTATACTATTGATTACTATTGTATAAAAAAAGTAATACAAAAAGGCTTTTCATTACATCAGTTAATGGAAGTGTTTCTTAAGTAACCATATTTTTATTGTTTCCACAATAGACCTAAAAAATTCAATAACTAAAAATAATGAGCAACAGTAAATTGAAACTTCTAATAGTTGATGATGAAGCAAGTACTAGAAAAGTATTAGAACATTTCTTGAACAAAGAGTTTGATGTAACAGTTAAAAACGATGGAATGGAAGGAATGAATTGGTTAGATGCAGGAAACGATACAGACTTTATCATTGCTGACCTTAACATGCCAAACTTGGATGGTAAAGAGTTTGTAAAAGTAGTACGTGCAAGTAATTTATTCAGTAACCTACCAATCATTATTCTTTCTGGTACTGACGAAAGTAAAGAAAGAATAGAATGCTTGAACTTAGGGGCTGACGATTTTATGCTAAAACCATTCAATCCGATGGAAGTACATGCCAAAATAAAAGCTATTTTACGTAGAGTAAAATAGACACCACCATTAACCATTTATTTTATAAAACATATTAAGAGGTTTACTCATTATTTGTTACCTTAATGCTTATGAGGTCAAAGTTTATCGTGTATGTCTTGAGATAGAATTATTAAAATCACTAAAATATGAGTAGTATCCCACAGACTATATCATCACCAAAGGATGATTTTCCTATTAAAGTAATTTTGGTTGAAAATGAAGATTTTGTAGTGGTCAATTTTTTGAAAAAATTTGGACAAAAACTTCACATAAAGGTTATTAGTAACTTAGACGAATGTCTGGAGTTTGTGAAAAATACCTATCCTCCTGATGCCATTATTATTGCTAGAAATCTAGGCGGAATCAAATTTTTAGAAACAATCAGGAAAGATAACTGGACAAAAAATTTGCCTGTTATCCTTACCAGCGACCATGTAACGCCTGGCCTGATTAAAGAAATCATTGAGAAACAAGGAGATGATATCTATCCTAAAGATTTCAGTTCTGGTGATTTAGTTACTCGATTAGAATACTTCATCAAACGTCGTCATTATGTTGCCAGTCAACAAACAAAATCAAATATTTTAGAGGTAAAAATTCCATTCTGGAAACGCTTTATTGATGTTTCTACTACTGGTTTTGCTTTGTTATTGCTGTCTCCACTGCTTATTATTATTTCTATCCTAATCAAATTAGATTCTAAAGGCCCTATCGTCTATAAATCTAAACGTGTGGGTGCGGGCTACAAGATTTTTGAAATTTATAAGTTCAGAACGATGCGTACTGATGCTGACCAGTTAATCAAAAACATGGAATCGCTGAATATGTACACCAAAGGAGCAACCGAAGCCAAAACAGATGGGCTTTGTGATGAGTGTGCACTAATTGGTTCTTGTCAGCAACGATTATATCTTGATGGTGAAGAAACTTGTGAAAAGGTTTACTTGAATAAGAAAAAAGAAAAAGTAGCTTTCATGAAATTTCAGAACGACCCAAGAATTACAAAACTAGGGCGTTTCTTAAGAAATAGTAGTATCGATGAGCTACCTCAATTGTTTAATATCTTCTTGGGAGATATGTCTCTGATTGGAAATAGACCTTTGCCACTATACGAAGCTGAAAAATTAACAACAGACGATTATATTGAACGCTTTGCTGGTCCAGGTGGACTTACTGGCCTTTGGCAAGTAACCAAAAGAGGAAAAGGCAAAAAAGATATGACCGAACAAGAAAGAATAGAATTGGATATTGAGTATGCTCGTAACTTTTCTTTCAAGTATGATTTAAAAATCTTTTTTATGACATTCCCTGCCCTCTTACAATCTGAGAATGTATAAAAACCCAACCCAGAAAAACTGCTCAGCCCTGTGGTATTAATTTAATTAATACCTCTCAAAATATTAAACTATGAAACTCATACTTGAACTATGTTTCTGGATTTGTATAGGGCTAGTAGCCTATACTTATGTTGGCTACGGTATAGTTGCTTGGATTTTTGTAAAAATCAGAAAAATATTCGGTCTTACTTTTAAAAAGTATAACGACCCTACCTTTCTTCCAGAAGTCACTTTAGTGGTACCTGCTTACAATGAGATGTCGTGCATTGAAGCCAAGGTTATTAATACATTTGGGCTCGATTATCCTTCGGATAAATTCGAAGTTCTTTTCGTCACAGAAGGCTCAAATGATGGAACGTCAGAATACATAGCATCTCTTCAATCAGAATATAGTAATCTAAGAATGATTGCAGGCGATACCCGTAGAGGTAAAATTGAAGCCATGAATATGGCTATGAAAACCATCAATACCCCTATTGTTATTTTTACAGACGCTAACACAACCCTCAATTACGCTGTTATTAAAAATATCGTAAGGCACTTCCAAGACCCCGTAGTCGGGGCAGTTGCAGGTGAAAAACGTATTCAAACAGAAGGATCAGAAGCCGCTGCTGGAGCTGGCGAAGGGTTATACTGGAAGTATGAATCCTTTCTGAAAAAATTAGATACAGAGCTTTATTCTGTCGTAGGTGCAGCAGGTGAATTATTTGCTGTAAGAACCAATCTATTTGAACATGTTGAAAAAGATACACTGCTAGATGACTTTATAATTTCTTTACGAATTGCTGCCAATGGTTTCAGGGTAATTTATGAACCAGATGCTTATGCCAGTGAACGCCCTTCGTTCTCTATTCAAGATGAAATGAAGCGGAAAATCAGGATTTCAGCAGGAGGTTTTCAGGCAATAGCCCGTTTGGGTTTCCTTTGGAATATCTTCCGCTATGGCTTACTTTCGTTTCAATATGTTTCACACCGTGCTATGCGTTGGGCAGTGGCTCCATTTTGCCTTCCTCTTTTGGTATTAATCAATTTTATCCTACTTTTTACAGGTTCCGAATTATTAGATAATTTTATATATCAGCTTTTGATGCTTGCTCAAATTGCCTTTTACATTTTAGCATTACTTGGATATTACCTTGAAAACAAGAAGATTAGGGTAAAAATACTTTTTGTACCCTTCTATTTTTCTTTCATGAATTATTGCGCCATCCGAGGATACTTTAGATACAAGAATGGATTAACTTCAGGTATCTGGGAAAAAGTAAAAAGAGCAGAATAATTGTTGCCTTTAAAAAGATTTGTTATTCCATAAATTGAAAAAACTATGATTAATTTTTCGTTACCAACTTGGGTAGAGCAAATATTAAGCAAACCATTACTCATTAGTAAATATACCGCTAGTGAAGTTGAAGAGCTAAAGAAAAAATTATCTATATTTTCTAACGAAAACCCCATTGTTAGTGTAGTAATCCCTGCATGGAACGAAGAAGAAAGTATCTTACATACCTTAATTTCGCTGGCAAATACTAATACAAAATATCCTGTTGAGTTAATCGTAATTGATAATAATTCAACCGATGGCACAGCCAATCTTTTAAATACAATTGGTGTAAAAAACTTTTTGGAGACTAAACAAGGCGTAGGTCATGCTAGAACTTGTGGTTTGCACAAAGCAAAAGGCACTTATGTGTTAACCTGCGATAGTGATACATTATATCCAGCAGGTTGGATTACAGCCATGACTGATGCACTAGTAAAAGGACAAGACAAACCTGTTCCTGTATATTGCGTACATGGTAGTTATTCATTTCTTCCTTCTCCTTCTACCCCACGTTGGCAATATGCTTTCTATGAAATGCTGAGCAGTTTTGTGATTAAACAAAAAGAACGTACACAACCGTTTCTGAATGTATTAGGATATAATTCTGGCTTTATTAGACAAAAAGGTATCGACATAAACGGCTATGATATTGAAGTACAAAGAACTTTCAGAGGAGTGGCTTTTGATGATGCAGGTCATGCTACAGAAGACGGAATGATGGCATTACGTTTGCAAGAAGCAGGAGGAAAAATTGAGGCGGTAGATAGCGATGATGCAAAAGTTTGGACAAGTGATAGACGAATACAAATAGATGGTGGTTTAAAAAAGGCACTTATATTTAGAATCAAAAAACATCTTTTCAAAAAATAATTCTTCTTATGTCTATTATTCAAACCATCAAATCAAATCCTGCCTTAAAGAAATTTGTGCATTGGTGTTTAATTCCAAAGTATCAGGCACGACCGCGACTTTGGGTAAAATGGTTTATTAATCCTTTCTTTCATAAAAAAGGGAAGGGTTCCGTAATATGCAGAAGAACAAGAGTGGATGTTTTGCCTTTTCAGCCTTTTACACTGGGCAATTTTAGCACAGTAGAAGACTTTGCTACCATTAATAATGGCGTAGGGGCTGTTCATATTGGTAATAATTCAAGAGTCGGTATTGGCAATGTAATCATTGGTCCTGTAACAGTGGGTAATAACGTTATTTTTGCACAAAATATCGTAATGAGCGGTCTTAATCATGTGTATACCGATGTTACCCTTCCTATTGATTTACAGCCAGTTACAACAGCTCAAATCACTATCGAAGATGATTGTTGGATTGGTGCCAATGCGGTGATTACTGCGGGTGTAACTATCGGGAAACATAGTGTAATTGCGGGCGGAGCTGTTGTTACTAAAAGTATTCCTCCTTTTAGCGTTGCTGTTGGCAACCCTGCTAAAGTAATTAAACAATACAATGCTACATCAGGGCAATGGGAAAAAGTAAGCTGAAAACGAATAAAAGAGATGGCAAATCATCAACCAAAAGTTTCTATAATTACCATAAATTTTAACAGTACTGATGTTACTGCTGCGCTATTACGCTCGTTAGAAAAAATAACTTATCCTTCTATTGAAGTAATTGTCGTTGATAACAGTACCAAAGATTTTGGCTATCAACTTCCAATAGATTTTCCTTGGATTACCTATCTTGAACCTGGAGAAAACCTTGGTTTTGCTGGTGGAAATAACAAAGGACTAAGAATAGCAACAGGAGAATATTATTTGCTCTTAAACAATGATACAGAAGTAGATGCAGGTTTTCTTGAGCCACTTATCGCACGCTTTCAGACAGATGCTAATATTGGCGTAGTGTGTCCTAAAATTTTATATTTTGACGAACCAGACGTTATACAATTTGCAGGATATACGCCTATTAATCCTATCTCAGGACGAGGCTTTGGCATTGGTTATTTAGAAAAAGATACAGGTCAGCACGATAAGGCAATGGCTACATCACGTGCGCACGGAGCAGCAATGATTTTCTCAAAAGTTGCTTTTGAAAAAGTAGGACTCATGGCAGAATTATTCTTTTTGTATTATGAAGAAATGGATTATTGCGAAAGATTCAAAAGAGCAGGTTATACAATTTGGTACGAGCCAAGCAGTAAAGTCTGGCATAAGGAGTCTATGAGTACGGGCAAAGGTTCAACCCTTAAAACGTATTATTATAGTCGGAATCGCTTACTTTATTTACGAAGAAATACTTTTGGGTATCAAAAGATACTGATGTATATATATTATACTGCTATTGCTCTTCCAAAAAATCTATTAGGATACTTAGTAAAACGAGATTGGCCTCATTTAAAAGCTTTTTGGCAAGGATTTATCTGGAATTTTAGTAATTCTTCGAAGGATGAACATGACTTGAAGACTTGAGGATGTTGGACTAAAGGACTCCATGACTTAAAGACTGTAGGTTTTACTCTTACAGTTTTTAAGTCTTTTTTACAAAACCTTCCTATTAGCGGATGACTTAAGTCCTACTGATTACCCACATCTTTTAAAAAAGTTGAAATAAAGATGCGATTATTGATAAAATTGGTTTAAATGGGCTTAAATCGCCTTTCAAACTGAGCTTTGGTCGCCTCATGTCACAGCCTGACTACTTGAATCATTTATTCCTAGCGAGGGACTTAAGTCCCTCGCTAGGAATAAAAACCTTGATTATCAGCTATTTTTATACTTTTGGGTAATCGATAGGACTTAAGTCAGCCCGCTAATAGAAATAGTAAAGCCACATCTTACTTGTTTAAGAAATGGCTTTACTATTTGTTCTCTCAAAAGGGCATATGCAATATGCCCCTACATGTACTTACCTAGTCTTGTGTCTTTTATCTTGTGTCTTATAGTCTTTTAATCCTTTAGTCTTCAAGTCCTGCAGTTCTTAAAAACGAGAAGAGCCACCATTTCTGGTAGCTCTTTTCTAATATTTTTGGGGTTTATTTACTTTCCCGCATGTGATTGCAGTATCATCAACGGAACTGGGCTTAACTTCTCTGTTCGAGATGGGAAGAGGTGAACACCAGTCCTATCAACCCCATAAATTCTTTGAGCTATTAAGCTCTATTTCTTTATGAGTAATTCATATAATATTGTGAAAGATGTTGAAGAGTAAGAACTATAAAGATTATATATCATACGGTTGTATTAATAAAGCTGTTGGGTAATTAGTATTGCTCGACTTTGGTATTTCTACCTTTACATCTGCAACCTATCAAGGTCGTCATCTACGACCGCCCTTATATGGATTACTCATCTTCAGGTCAGTTTCGCACTTAGATGCTTTCAGCGCTTATCTGGTCCCGACGTAGCTACTCAGCTATGCTCTTGGCAGAACAACTGATACACCAGCGGTCAGTCCAACTCGGTCCTCTCGTACTAAAGTCAGAACCTGTCAATAATCCTACGCCCACAACAGATAGGGACCGAACTGTCTCACGACGTTCTGAACCCAGCTCGCGTGCCACTTTAATCGG
>NZ_JBXANT010000004.1:147500-150169 GCF_058802005.1 Arcicella sp. GW822-FHT02H01
CTCTTTTCCTTCCTTACTCATCCAATATTGAAACTTCTCTAGCCTGTTATATGGATTGTATAAATCTCTTAATGAGAAAATCATTCCCATGTGTTGCTTGGCTATTTGTGTTGGCTGAGTATTTGTATCAAAGTACCATTCGCTATTTCGCCCAGCTTCCATCATTTCATTCATCAGACTGAGTTTGTCCTCATCACTCAATACATCATATCTCCTTTCAAAGTAATTCAGCTCTGCTTCTTTAAAAAGCATGACTAGCCTTTTTAGTTCTTCTTGACGATTGACTCGTTCGGCTTCTTGTTTAATCTTCTGTTTTTTCTCTTCTGCTTTTTTCCTTTTTTGTTTGGTATATCCTTCGTGCTGTTCAAACAGATTTCTAGTACTGAAATATGCCATACTCCGCACTGCTATTTTTTTATCTATTAATGCATTGAAACAATCTTCTACTAGTTCTCTTCCATATTTGTCTACATAAGCATCAATTTCTATTTCAATCGTATTGACTTCTGGCTTTTCTTGTAAATTAACTTTTTTAAATAATGTATATAGACGGGTGTTATTATCTGGCTCTTCTTCTTGTTTCAAAGGTTCCATCATTTCAGAGAAGCTCTTGAACTCAATCTGTTTTATAAATTCGTCCTGTTCTGAAAAAGGGGTTTTATCTTTCAATTTAATTACAAATAATAATCCCGTAATTTTCGGACGTAATTTATCTAGGTTAGTTCCTCTTTTCTGATAAGTAATAAAAATGTCTGTTTTATCATTGATTTCTTCAATCGCTGGTATCAACACCCGCTTTTCAAGATTTGAAAACTTTAAATAACCACTAGTGTTATATTCAAATTGAATTTTGAAACGTTCGATATCTATTTCATAAAACCCTTTGTTTAACCAAGATTTAAAAAATGGATAAAGCTTAATAGATTGGCTATTCTGTAGCCTAAAAAAATTTTCTTTTAAAAAGCTGAAGTTTTCTCGCTCGTTTACCTCTAAAATCTTCTGAGCCAAATCTCGCACAATAAAGAGCTGTATCTTTCCTGATCCTTCATCGTGAATCATTTGAGAAATAATGGTAGTACTTACTTCTAATTTTCCTTCACGCCACTTTAATAAAGTAGTTTGAAGCATCTCAGCACTTTCAATTAAATAGTTGTAGCCTTTTTTATGGGTTACTCCTATCCTTTCTAAAAAATCTTTGATATGAATAGTAAAACATACGCTTTCATTCTGTTCCATTCCGAACAGATGTGATGGCTTTAAACGTGAAGCGATTTCGATGAATAATTTCCTTGTGTAAATATCATCTACAGAAACCGACTCATTCTTAGAAATTCTTCTAATGAATTTGGGATTGGCCAACGGATTATTGAAAATCAGATAATCAGGATTATTCTGAAACAATTCAATATTTAAGCTTGGATCTAATTCATTTTTCATCTGCATATTGGTTACCTATACAAAACTAATTTGTTTTGGCAACTTTACAAAAAAATGTTTCCAAACCTGTTGCTTATTGCTATATTTTTTTACCCGTTTACCCGATGGCAATAATGTAGCGTAATAAGTATGATAATTTATTTACCTACATTTTGTTGCCTAATAGAATATAAAAAAACATAGATAAAACAGCCATATATCATAAAAATACCTACAATTTGTTGCATAATAAAGATATTGGCTACTTTTATCAGTAAATATTCAAAGCCAGTAAATATTTAGAATAAGGATAATTTAGCTAAAAAAACGTTATTTAGCGAGAAATTACCTACAATTTGTTGCCTATTAGAGGCATAGATAGACTTTTGCACGAAGCAACACATGGATAAGCCTTAAAAAGTCAAATCACCTACAATTTGTTGCTTAATGAAGAGTGGAAAGCAATATTGAAAAGTAAAATACACCTACATTTTGTTGCCTAACACATCAGAAGGAAATTTGTCTTTTTGTATTATTGCCTACAACCAAATGATGGCTATTCGGAAATCTGAAAAGGAGTGATATTTTTGAAATAATCGATTTAAAAATATATCAAATTACCTACATTTTGTTGCCTAATTATTCAAACGTGGCAAATCCTTGATATTTCCAAGCTTTTTAGTAGTAATTTATACCTAAACCTACATTTTGTTGCCAAGGTATTTTATAAATATCTAAAAATCATCCACTTAACATATCGTAAAAATGAACTCATATTTACGATACCTACAATTTGTTGCTTAGTACCTACATTTTGTTGCCTATTACCTACAATTTGTTGCTTAATTACCTACATTTTGTTGCCTATTACCTACAATTTGTTGCCAAACTACCTACAATTTGTTGCCAAACTACCTACAATTTGTTGCCAAAAAGTGGTGTAATAAATTGATTATCAGTTAATTACAGAGGTGCTAAAAAATATATTAAAAAACTCTTTTAAAAATATATTAAAAAACTCTCTCAAAAAACAAAAAATTGAGAGAGAGTTTTTATTCTTTTTTTATGTTTAAAAAAGAAATGATTTTAGGGTAAAATAATTATTTGTATGAAATTTTATGCTTTATGTATATTATTGTATAATATATCATGCAAATCTTGTACCTTTGATAATCTTTTCATTTCTAATCATTACATAAATGTTGACTCAAGAGTTATTATTGAGATTTCTCAGAAGAAGGAATGCTATTTCA
>NZ_JBXANT010000005.1:0-130494 GCF_058802005.1 Arcicella sp. GW822-FHT02H01
ATGAAAAAGGATAATAAGGATAAAAATAGCAGTAATACAAACAAAGAAACGAACGTAGTTAAGTTAATACGCAAGGCTAATCGACTAGTCGAAGGTAAATACCGTTTTGACATTTGGGAGATGAGAGTCTTTACCAAAATGTTAATGAAAATACATAGGGATGATGAAGACTTTAAGGTGTATCGAATTTACCTACATGAAGTAATTCAGGATTTTGATTTACAAGAAGATGGACATTCATACAAATATCTGAAACAAGGAGCAGAACGTTTGGGTAGAAGGGAAATTAGAGTATTGATGGACACTCCAGATGGCAAAATGGAGTTGTTTACCCACATTGCAACAGGCGTTAAGAGCTTTGTAGAAGAAAAATCAGCTAAATATTTAGATATTTCTTTTCATCCTGATATGAAGCCTTTTTTACTTCAATTACAAAGCCAGTTTTTGATGTATGATGTAAGAAACATACTTAAACTTCAAAGTTCTTTTTCAATCAGAATCTATGAATTATTGAAACAATATGAAACGATAGGGAAGAGGCAAATCAAAATTCATGAATTAAAAGAAATGTTGGATGTAGTAGAAAAGTATCCTCTTTATGGAAATTTTAAGCAAAGGGTTATTGTAAAAGCACAAGAAGATTTAGAAAAATATACAGACATCAAATTTACATTTGATGAAGTAAAAACGGGAAGAGCTGTTACAGCCATAACTTTTTGGATTACGCCGAATAAAAATAAACAAGATGTTGGAAAAATGTTATACTTCCCAGAGATTGCTGAAGAACTTAAAGGCAGTGGACAAACAGATGATTTATTAACACTGACGCAAAACTGGGAGGGAATGACTACGGCTCTTATTGAACAATGGGTAAATATCTATGGGATTGAAGAGGTCAGTAAAGAAATTATAAAAACTAATAAACTTATTTTAGAGGGTAAAAATGTTCATAATCCTGTAGGATTTGTTACTTGGGCTTTACAAAACCCTAATGTAATAAAAGGTGCTACGCCGCCGCCTTTGAAGGTACAAATCGTTCACCAAGAAGAGTTAAAATTGAGTAGCAAAGAAATTGATAACTATTGGAAAGGTGATTTTAATCAATGGTTTTTAGATTATCTTCAACAAATAGCAATTTCTTCTCCACATGAAGTTTTTCATAATATTGTAGAAGAACTAAGGCATTTATATTCAGAAAAACTTTTTTCTACTTTATTCTTGTATAAAGACGGCTCCGTGAATGAAGAAGCCTTGAATAGCTCAGTAGGAGTGAAGCTCTTAGAAAAAGAAAATAAAACAAAAGAATCTGTTTTTGTAGATTGGTTTTTTGAAAGATTTCAGAAAAAAATAACGCTACAAAGGAATGGAACATGGAGTTGAAGACAGCTGAAAAGCCACTTCTAAGCCAAGCCCATATCAAGGCAGATTTTCGTCCTAACTAAGGACTTTCTTTTTTATAGACTTTCATGATTGCTCGGTGATTGGTTTACTATAATTCCCAATCACCACTTTGCGATGTCTTAAATATTTGTAAAGTGTCATTTTTGATACCCCGATTTCTAAGGCAATTTGGTTTACACCCATTTTACCTTCTTTATAATAAGTTTCTGCCAATATTGCTTTTTGTTCAGCTGCTTTAGTCATTCCTTGGCGACGACCACCTTTTCTCCCTCTGGCACGAGCAGCTTCTAAACCAGCTTTTGTTCTTTCTCTGATTAAGTCTCTTTCAAATTCAGCAAAGCAAGCAGATATATTAAAAAATAAACGCCCTTGTGGTGTAGTTGTATCAATGGCGTCACTGATACTTTGAATACCAACTTGTTTGTCATTCAGTTGAGCAACTACTTCTAACAAATGTTTTAAAGATCTTCCCAATCTATCAAGTTTATAAACAACTACGATATCACCTTTGCGAAGCTGTCTTAGCATTTTAGTAAGTTCAACTCTATCTGTTTTTGCACCTGAAGCCGTTTCGGTTAAAATGATTTCACAACCTGCTTTTGCCAAAGCATCTGTTTGCATTTCGAGGTTTTGGTCTTTGGTACTAACTCTAGCGTATCCTATCTTCATTGGTATATAGTTATTCATGTATAAGTAAAGATATTTATACTTTGATTAATATACAAGTATTATATACAAATTAAAATACCCTCAGGTTTTTTTAAATTATTTCTCTTATAAATTTATTGGATAGAAAAATTGTATAAATAAACGGGCGTTTGATTGGACTAAAGTTTTATATGATTTCTGCAAACAATTCTTAGAAATATAAGTAATACTATCCTCTATCCTTAGTTTTTGCAAATTTTTTATAAATATTATTAACTATCGAAAACTCTGTAAAAGTTGTAATGAAATATATATTTTAACTTTGTTTTAACTAAAAAATAAAATTTATATATTCTGGGAAAGAGATAAAATTATATTTTTATAATATTATTTTAAACAATAGGATGAGTGTTTTGATATGTATTCTTACATTTGTGTCTATTTTACACATTTCATTTTTAGTTTATGTATCAATATTTAAGATTGATAATTATTTGTTGTTTTATATAGCTTCTTTTAAATACTGTCTTTCAGAAAGATAGTATTCCTATTATTGAATGAATAACGTGATTAATCATGACAAAAAAATACCTCCTTCTTTTTTTACTTTTGCTGTTCCAACAATCTTTTGGGCAAGTAAAAAACTATAACTTTATCAATATTAATAGCAAAGATGGGCTTGCTTCAAATACAGTTTATGCTATTTATAAAGATAAATTAGGCTTTATGTGGTTTGGTACTGAAGATGGACTTAATAAATTTGATGGACAAAATTTTACCGTTTATAGGCATAAACAAAATGAAAAAGAAAGCATAGGAAGGGGAGAAGTAATGGGTATTACTGAAGATAAAAATAGAAATATATGGATAGGAACTAAGTTAACGTTGGCATTATATAATAGGAGTTCAGACAAATTTACCAATTTTGATTTTACCAAAACAGGCTGGATACATACGCTATCTTCCGATCATTTGGGCAATATATGGGTTGGTACATACAATGGACTTTTTTATTTTGATACTAAAACAAGAAAAACGAAGGCTTTTAATACTCATAAAATAGCTACAAAAAATATAGCTTCAGAATTGGTTTATTGCATATTTGAAGATAGAAAAAAACAAATTTGGGTTGGTTCAAAATCAGGTCTATATTTACTTGACCAAAATCAAGATGTGGTAAAAAAGTATGTTCACCAAAACAATAACCTTAATTCACTTTCTGATAATAACGTCAGAGCTATTACGGAAGACCGAAATGGTAACTTATGGATAGGCACCAACTTAGGCTTAAATGTAATGAATCCTACCACAGGAAAGATTGAGCGTTTTAAAAGTAGTGAGTCTGACGAGAGAACGATTAGCAATAACATCATTAATAAAGTTATTTTTGATAGCAATGGAAACCTTTGGATTGGCACAGAAAATGGAGTATCAATTTTTGATATTACAACCCGTACAGCATTAAGAATTAAGAGCCTCTTGCCAGATAAAAATAATCCATTTGGAAGCTTTGCTGGCTATAAGGTAAAAGACATTTATATTGGGAAAGACGGTATAAGTTGGTTCGCTACCGTCAACGGAGGCGTAAATAAATATGATAAAAATTTAGCCTTTTTTCAGCATAGATTCCATCTGCCCAATGAATCATACGGATTAAAAGGGTCTTCTGTGATGGCTTTTGCAGAAGGTGCTTTTGGTAATCTTTATGTAGGTACAGATGGGGGAGGACTTAATATTTTTGATGCTAAAAATAATGTTTTCCACGATGTTAGTATTTATTCTTCTCAGGGAAAGATTAAAAATATTTCAGCTTTAGAAAAAAAAGGGGATGATTTGATTGTTGGCACAAGCACCGAAGGAATATTTAGTATCAATGAAAAAACACATCTAACAAAACCCTTGTTCGCTATTAGAGACAAATTGAATAAATCTGTTATTGTGATTAATTGCTTAAAAGCAGACACGAAGGGTAACCTCTGGGTTGGTACAAATGGTGCAGGCTTGTATGTTTGTTTAGCACAGTCAAGTACATTCGTTCCTTTCAGGGATATACTGGATAAACAACTCAAAAAAGAGTATTCCTTAAATGATTATATTACAGCAATCGAAGAAGATAAAGAAGGAAATATTTGGGTAGGCTCAAATGGAAGTGGTCTCATTATTTATAATTCAGACAAGCATACATTAATTACCTTTAATCAGAAGAATGATAATTTCCCCATCCATAGAATACTAAGTATTTATTCAGACAAACACGATAGAACATGGGTGAGTGTGTGGGGAGAAGGATTATGTTTGTACAATAAAAAAAGAAGAAAATTTGAGCAGTATGGAGAGGAACACTTACTTTCTAATAATGTTATTTACAAAATATTAGAAGACAATGCTGGAAAGCTTTGGCTGAGTACCAACAAAGGAATTTCGATGTTTGATTTAAGTAAAAAGATTTTTAAGAATTTTACGTATCGAAATGGTATTCAAAATACAACATTCAATGTAGGTGCTGGAATCAAGACAAAGACAGGAGAAATGTATTTTGGAGGGCTTGATGGCTTTAATTTTTTCAACCCTATTCAATTATTTCAAAATACTAAAACGCCATCGGTTGTGATTACCGATATAAAAATCAATAATAAACGAGCTAACCCTACTGAAAATACAGAACTTAAAGAGGATATTACTTTAGCCAAGGAAATCAACTTAAGCTATAAACAAAATTTTTCTTTAGACTTTGTCGCTTTAAATTATACTGCTCCGCATGAAAACCAATACATTTATCAGCTTGAAGGCTTTGATAAAGAATGGAACAATGTTGGCTCTGTAACGACTGCTGTTTATACTAATCTAGACCCAGGGCAATATATTTTTAGGTTGAAAGTAAAAAGTGAGGATGGCACTTGGCAAACCCCAGAAAAAACCATCCTTATTAATGTACATCCACCATTTTGGCGTACTTATTATGCTTATATAATATATTTGGTAGTATTGATATTTACTTTATGGATGATAAGGAGAAGGGGAGTACAAAAGTTAAAAAATGAATTTGCACTTGAACAGGAGAGAACAGAGGCGGAGCGTAAAATGGAGTTGGAACAACTGAAAATCAAATTCTTGACCAATTTGAGTCATGAATTAAAAACACCCCTTACTTTAATTTTGAATCCAGTTGAAAACCTTTTGTTTAGAGAGAAAAGCAATGATAAAATTGAAATGCTAAATCTTATCAATAGAAATTCAAAAAGACTTTTGAATCTTGTAAATCAATTACTTGATTTTAGGAAAATTGAAGAAAATGAACTCAAGCTAAATTTAATGCTACAAGACCTTGTTCCTTTGGTGAAGGAAATCTTTGATTCATTTAAGTACATAGCCTCGCAAAAAAACATTCATCTTGAATTTGCCAGTACTATTGAGGAGTATAATACATATTTTGATAAAAATAAAATGGAGCGTATTTTAATAAATATACTCTCAAACGCTATCAAGTTTACGAACGAAAATGGTAATGTGTATTGTCATATCAAGTCTATATCAAATAGTGGTGTCGAACTCATCATTGGTGATTCAGGCATTGGTATACCTCAGCACATGCAGGCAGAAGTTTTTGAAAGGTTTATCCAAGTAAGTAGTCCAGCTCATATCCTTAATCAAGGAAGTGGAATAGGATTATCTATTGCTCAGGAGTTTGTTAAGTTACATGGCGGAACCATCAAATTAGTAAGTGAAGAATATAAAGGAAGTGTTTTTACCCTATATTTCCCTTTTATTCAGGAGCAACAAAAAATTAACCAAACCAATAAAGAGGACGAAAAAATAGCATCAGAAAGTTTGTCGTATATACATAAGAGTGAAGAAGAAATTGACGTTACAGAAAAACCTGTAGTCCTGATTGTTGACGATAGTTACGACCTACGTATATTCTTAAGGGAAAGCTTAAAATCAAAGTATAAAATCATCGAAGCAGCAGATGGGAAACAGGGGTGGCAAAAGGCATTATCATCGCATCCAGAAATCATTGTGAGTGATGTAAATATGCCCAATATGGATGGAATAGAAATGGTTAACAAAATAAAGAAAGATGAAAGAACGAAACATATCCCCGTTATACTCTTAACTGTTTTGACAGATGAAGTAGAGCAACTAGAAGGGCTCAAAACAGGGGCAAATGACTATTTGACTAAACCATTCAGTTTTGAGGTACTGAGTATTAAAATAGACAACCTTTTAAAACTAAACAGTACTTTCAAAAATACGTATAAAAAGCAAATTAATATAGAAACCACTGAAACAGAAGTGGTTTTAGAAGACGAAAAATTTTTATTAAAAATAAACAAATACATTGATGAACATATTCATGATTCTGAGCTATCAATTGAAGAGTTAAGCCAGAAAATGAATATGAGTAGAGGGACGCTTTATAGTAAACTCTTGAAGATTACAGGGGAAACCCCTATAGAGTATATTCGTTCAATTAAATTGACTAAAGCGTTGCCTTTGCTTGAAAAAAGTGACATGAAAATTTCACAAATTGCGTATGAAGCAGGGTTTTCAAATCCAAACTATTTTACGCGTGCTTTTAAAATCAAATACGAAATTTCGCCTACAGAATATATTAAGTTAAAAAGAGGCAAATAAAGCTCATTCCTTATTTTAAGGCATAATAAAGCTTTTACTTAGGTTGGAAAGACTACCCTAAATTGGTAGTTTCTTCTTATTAAAGCACCCTGCTAAGTGTAAACAATTTTACTTCAATACTAATTTTCAGCTAATCATGATAAGCCTAAATATGCATTTTAGGCTTATATATTTTATGTCCATCCTATTTAAAAGTGGGCAATTAAGCCCTATTTTTTTCTTTTTAGACGGGATATTGCCTCGAAATAGGGATATTATATGATTATAAATGTGTCAAATTGACATTTTTTTATACAATTAAACATTTTAAATGTATATCTAACGATTAGTGCTAAATATTTGCTTTTCATTTTTTTTACTTTACACCGTCAAAACTACCATTGACAGCAATTAAGTGTTATTTTTTATCAAAACAATCATATCCCTGATTCATTATGAAACAATTCAACTATCCAATCCTACAAAGGAAAAAAAAACTATACACTATTATGATGTATATTATTTTCTTTTGTATTTCGAGTATTACGCTGAGTGCCCAAACCCTGAAAGGGCGTATTACTACAGATGCTGGGAAGGAAATCCCCGGAGCCTCCATTTTAATTAAAGGAACAAACATTGGTACGGTTGCTAATAGCAATGGAGAGTATCTCTTTAATAATTTACCTAAAAATGCTACGATTGTTATTACAAGTGTTGGGTATATAAAACAAGAAATTAGCGTGGGTACCAAAACCGTTATTGATGTTACCTTACTTACTGATAACAGAGAGTTGGGGGAAGTTATCGTGGTAGGTTATGGTACTCAAAAGAAAAGAGACATCACTGGCTCAGTTGTATCAGTTACAGAGGCAACTCTGAAAGAAGTACCAGCACCAAACCTTTTAAATTCCTTAAAGGGTAGAGCAGCTGGCGTATCAATCGTAAGCAATGGGTCTACCCCAGGTAGCCAAGCGTCGATTCGTATTCGTGGTAATCGCTCACTGACAACTGGTAATGGCGACGGACTTGATGGACCTTTAGTCGTGGTTGATGGTATTCCTTATGGAGGACTAAATGATATTAATCCAGATGATATTTCAAATATTGAAATTCTTAAAGATGCCTCTGCAACGGCAATTTATGGTTCGCGTGGTGCGGGCGGGGTTATTTTAGTAACGACCAAAAGAGGTAAAATTGGAAAGCCTGTATTAACTTATGATGGGTATCATGGTATTACGAATATTATGGGCAAATACAACGTTATGAATGGAGAACAATATGCAAAGTTCAAAGATTTGTCAGCAGCTTATAATACCCAAGGAGCAGGAACAACAGCTTACCCTTTAACAGACGAGGAAAAAGCGAATCTAGCTGCTGGCGTTTCAACTGACTGGCAAGATTTATTGTACAAACAAGGGTTTAATACTAGTCATCAACTTGGTTTACAAGGAGGCGTAGAAAATACGCAATATGGGATGGGAATAGGCTATTTCAATGAAATGGGAATTTTGCCAAACCAAAACTTTGACCGTGCGACTATACGTGCAACCATAGACCAAAAAATCGGAAAACATGTAAAAATTGGGTTGAACACAATCAATACATTGACCCATAAGAACGACCCTGCGGGTGGTGGTATTCCAACAGAACTGGTACGTCTTTCTCCATTAGTTTCTGCCTATAATGCTGATGGGTCTGTAAACCTAAATCCTAAAAAAGGTACAATCGAAGCGCAAGCTGTTAGCCCCTTGACGCTTATCTCTCGTGGAGCTGATATCCTTTCAAATGAGCGTTCTTTAAGAACTTTCAATAGCTTGTATGCAGAAGTAAATATCATAGATGGACTTAAATACCGCTTCAATGCTGGTCTTAACTTTAGCCAAGTACATTTTAATGGTTATAGCCCTCCAAATACATTTGTTAACACAGGAACAGATCAAAGTGTATCAAGTGCAGATATTAGAAATACAGAATATTGGGACGTGAATTTACAGCACTTATTATATTATGATAAAGTATTTGCTGAAAAACATAAAATAGGGTTAACAGCGTTATATGAAATTACAAAAAACCACAATTTAGGTAGCAATTTTAATGTAAAAGGCGTACCAGCCGATTATATTCAAACTGCAAACTTTACTTTGGCATCTGGAGCAGTCACTGCTAATACTAGTTTCGGTAACGGTTACGGAGAAACAGGATTAGTATCTTATATGGCACGTTTGAACTATACGTTCAATGATAAATATACGCTTACAGCTACTTTCCGTAGAGATGGTTCTTCTACATTATCGCCAGGGAATCAGTATTTTAACTATCCTGCCATTGGTTTGAGTTGGAATATCATTGATGAGCCATTTATGAAAGACCTTACCGTGTTTTCTAACTTAAAACTAAGAGGTGGTTGGGGGATTTCTGGTAACCGTAACGTAGATGCTTATGCAACTTTAGGGGCATTATCTTCTGGATATTATAACTTCGGTACTACCACTGCTGGGCAAGCACTTGCTTATACAGTAACAAGTTTACCTGCAAGCAATTTAGGATGGCAATCAACATCACAATCTGATTTTGGTTTGGAAATTGGGTTATTAAATAACCGAATTACGGGTTCATTTGATGTGTATAAACAAAATACTAAAGACATTTTGCTTTCTGTAAACCTTCCTCAAAGTAACGGAGCAGGTTCTGCTTTGAAAAACTTAGGAAAAACGGAAGGTAGCGGATTTGAATCATCTTTAACATTCGATATCGTCAGAAATAAAAACGGCTTTAATTGGAGTACTGACGTAACTTATTTCTTTAATCGTGAAAAAATTACTCAGCTTACAACTCCTTCAGAATTAGACAATAAAGGAAACTTTTGGTTTGTTGGACAACCCCTCACAGTTATCTATGACTACAACAAAATCGGGATTTGGCAACAATCTGATAAAGACAACGGTACGCTTGCAAAACAAACCTCGCCAGTACAAGTACCAGGAGAAATCAGGGTTGAAGACGTAGATGGTAATGGTAAAATTGATGCTAATGACCGCAAAGTTATTGGTAACTTCCAACCAAAATGGGAAGGTGGCTTTACCAATAGAATCAGTTTTAAAGGTTTTGATTTATCTATCGTTACATACGCACGTATGGGCATGAAAGTATTAGTTCCTTATTTAGCTGGGACATCGGGTGGTGGTTCAGGATTTGGATTCCTTAACCAAGGTCGTTCTAACCAGTTAGTAATGGATTATTGGACAACAGAAAACCCAACAAATGCTTTCCCTAAACCAAATGCGGGTGGTGGTGTAAGAGACTTTACATCAACAACACAATATCAAGATGGTTCATTTATCAAAGTGAGAAGTATAAATTTTGGCTACACTGTGCCTACAAAAGTACTAGGGAAACTTGGCATTAGTTCTGCTCGTATATACGTGAATGCAACAAATCCATTTATCCTTTATTCGCCATTGGTGAAAGATAAACTTGCGATTGATCCAGAAGGAAATGGATATGGGAATACAATTCAGGGCGGTAATTTTAACCGTGTAATTAGTGTAAACCTAAATAATCCACCAGTACGTCAATTTACTTTAGGCGTAAATCTCAAATTTTAATGATTGATAAAGACATGAAAAAAATAAAAATTTCCATACTAGTAGCCTGTACTTTATTTTTAAGTTTAGGTTGTGAAAAAATACTTGAAGAACACCCTCAATCTCAAATCGTACCTTCATACTTCAATAGTCCAGCGGGAGTACTTGGCGGTATTGCAGGGGTGTATAACGAAATTCGTAACCAATGGGGTACTGAAGGTTTCTCTTCAGAATTGCAAGCAGGAACAGATGAATTTATTCAAGGTGCAAGTAGTGGTGGTGGCCCTGTTCATACTTTTAATGGACTCAATGGTACTAACTTTGGTTCGGCATGGGGAACATCATTTACATGTATCAATACAGTGAATGGTGTATTGAAGTTTGGTCAGACTATTGATTTGCCAGAAGCAACTAAAAAACAATATTTAGCACAAGCTAAGTTTTTAAGAGCATTTTGGTATTTTTATTTAGTTCAGACGTGGGGAGATGTGCCTTTGCATACTGAATTTATAACAGTGCCTTCTCAAGCTGCAAAAAGAGACCCAGCAGCCGAGGTTTATAAACTAATCATTAAGGATTTAACGGAAGCGGCGGCTGATTTACCAGATAAGCCAACAGCTCCATTCTTAGGGAAAGCAGCCACTAAGCCTGTTGCTCAGTTCTTTTTGGCTAAAGCATACCTAACACGTGGCTGGTTGACTAATTCACAAGCAGACTTTGCTGAAGCTGCAAAAATATCAAGTGATATCATTGCTAATAAGGCAACATCCGGATTGGATTTATGGCAAGATTTCGGAGATGCATTTGTGCCTGCTAATGATTATGGAAAAGAAACGATGTTTGTCAGCGACCACTCAAATGATGCAAAATTCGGATATTATTCTGTTGGTAGTGGTGCCAGTGGTGGTGCTGGACAAAATCTTACACCTTGGTTTACTAACTGGAATTACCCTAATAATAGTGGTGTTAACTCAACTGTAAATGCAAGTGGTGTTTTGGTGAATTCAGGTACTTCATTGATGGTTCGTGATTCATATTATGGTCGTCCATACCAACGTATTCGTCCAAATAGCGTAAAGCAAGCTACTGGTGACGTTGCTGGAAAGAATTATTTTCTTGACCAAGCTTTTGTAAAAAGAGATATTGATTCGAGATACGCCAATACATTTTATACAGTGTATATTGCGAATCAATCAATTACGAATACTGCGACAGCGGCCAATAACAAAAGAGGAATTGGTTATACTACTCAAATAGGGGTTGATACTGCTGTTTGGCTTCCAGACTTTGAGGTTGTCGGAGCACCTCAATTTAATGGAACAAGACCATTTAAAGGAATTATTGTTCCGCCGAGTCTTTGGAAGTCAGATGTTTATCCTGCAATAAAGAAACAAATGGACCCAAGTCGTGGAAGTAATTTCAATGACCCTTCAACTCGTCCAGTTGTAATTACTCGTTTTGCAGAAGTATATCTTGTAGGAGCAGAAGCTTACCTTCAATCGGGTAATAAAGCAAAGGCTGCTGAACTATTGAATGTGTTACGTCAAAGAGCAGCTTATCGTAAGACTAATTCTGCAGCTCAAAATGCCGCCGCAGCCGATGCTATGTTAATAAAAGAAGCAGATGTAACTATCGACTTTATTTTGGATGAAAGAAGCCGTGAATTATTTGGTGAGTGGATGAGATTCCAAGACTTAGTACGTACCAAGACATTGGTTAAACGTATAAAACTTTGGAATAATGAAGCTAGCCCTTATATAAAAGATTTCCATCTTTTAAGACCAATTCCACAGTCTGAAATAGATCGTACTGTCGAAGGCCCAGCATTTACACAAAATCCAGGTTATTAAGATTTAACACATGACTAGACTGCTCCATGTTTTTATTTGGAGCAGTCTTTTACTTGATAGATTCATCTTAAAAGACTTTTAGATATTAAAGATAATTAGCGATAATAGAGCATTTTTTCATTTTATCCTGATAGCGTATTTTATGAAAAAACCACTTACTTTTTACCTATACAGAGCCCATTTTATAATATTATTTATATTAATTTGAAAATTTCATACCTATTGAACATTTTGAAGTAATATTTGCCAATTTGTGCTACTCAATTTTTTATTGATTTGCTTACTTTACACCATCAAAAAAGCGTAATGTCGACTGTACACGTATATCCATTACCGAACACACTTATACGGTTGTAGAATCAATAAAAGCTAATACTCAAACAAGCTCAATATTTATGAAACAAATTTACTTAGTACTTTTACTCTTATCAGTCACGCATTGCTTTTCACAAAATAAATCGCAATTAAAGCTATGGTATAACCAGCCTTCGGGAAATACTTGGGAAAATGCACTGCCTATTGGAAATGGATTTTTAGGAGCAATGGTCTATGGAAATGTTGAAAAAGAAACCATCCAACTCAACGAGCATACAGTATGGAGTGGTAGTCCCAATCGCAATGATAATCCTGATGCTTTGGCGTCATTACAAGTTATTAGAAAATTGATTTTTGAGGGCAAATACAAAGAAGCTGAAAAATTAACGAACCAGTCAATTATTACTAAAAAATCGCATGGGCAAATGTTTCAGCCTGTCGGCAACTTACATCTTACTTTTGAGGGACATCAATACTATACAAATTATCGTCGTGAATTAGACATTGAAAAAGCAATTGCCACCACCACTTATTCGGTCGGAGACGTTACTTATACTCGCAAAGCCTTAGTTTCTTTTTCAGATAGAGTAATTGTATTGAGACTCACAGCCAATAAAGCTAATAGTCTCTCATTTACAGCTACTTATTCTTCACTACACACTAAAAAATCAATAGCTACAACTCCAACCAAAGAACTTACTTTATCAGCCACTACCTCCGACCATGAAGGCGTAAAAGGTTTGGTTAGACTTAAAGGAATAACAAAAATCAACATTGAAGGAGGAAGTATGACCACTACTGATAGTTCTATATCGGTGAAAGATGCAAATGTGGCAACCATTTTTATTTCGATTGCTACCAATTTTAACAAATATGATGATATAAGTGCCGACGAAAATAAAAGAGCTTCGGAATATTTGAATAAAGCTTTTTCAAAGTCTTATGATGTCATTGTAAATGGACATATAGCGGCTTATCAAAAATATTTTAATCGAGTAAAATTGGATTTAGGGACAACAGATGCCATAAAATTACCGACTGATGAACGATTGAAAAAATTCAACAAGACTTATGACCCTCATTTTGTCACACTCTATTATCAGTATGGAAGGTATTTATTGATTTCCTCTTCACAACCAAGCGGACAACCAGCCAACTTACAAGGTATTTGGAATAATAAACTACGTCCAGCATGGGATAGTAAATATACCATCAATATCAATACTGAAATGAATTATTGGCCTGCTGAGAAAACCAATCTTTCTGAACTGCACGAGCCTTTAATCAAACTGATAAGAGAATTGTCGGAGACGGGCAAAGAAACCGCAAAAGTTATGTATGGAGCTCGTGGCTGGATGGCACATCATAACACAGATATTTGGCGCACTAATGGTGCTGTAGATGGTGCATTTTGGGGCGTTTGGAATGCAGGAGGGGGCTGGTTAAGTCAGCACCTTTGGGAACATTATTTATACAATGGTGATAAAAAATATTTAGCTTCAGTGTATCCCATTTTAAAAGGTGCAGCTACCTTTTACGTTGATTTTTTAGTAGAACATCCTAAATACCATTGGCTTGTGGTATCACCAGCTAACTCACCCGAGAATGCACCAGGAGCGCATGAAGGGTCTTCTTTAGATGCGGGGACAACTATGGATAATCAAATTGTTTATGATGTATTCAGTACAACCATAAGAGCCGCCGAAGCCCTCAGTAAAGACCATGCCTTTGTGGATACCCTTAAGCAAATACGTAGTAAATTAGCCCCAATGCACATCGGTAAGCATAATCAATTGCAAGAGTGGCTCGATGATGTAGATGAGCCTAATGACCACCATCGTCATATTTCACATTTATACGGTTTGTTTCCATCCAATCAAATATCACCGTACAGAACACCTGAACTATTTGCAGCAGCAAAAAATACCCTTATTCAGCGTAGTGATGTTTCCACAGGTTGGAGTATGGGCTGGAAAGTAAACTGGTGGGCAAAAATGCAAGATGGAAATCATGCCTATCAACTAATTAAAAACCAGCTTACACCATTGGGCGTAAATGCTGAAGGTGGTGGTACTTACAACAATTTATTTGATGCGCATCCTCCATTTCAGATTGATGGCAATTTTGGTTGTACTTCGGGGATTACTGAAATGCTCATGCAAAGTGCCGACGATGCGATACATTTATTGCCTGCTCTTCCCGATGTTTGGACGGAGGGTTCTATTCGAGGACTTCGTGCTAAAGGAGGATTTGAAGTAGTAGAAATGCAATGGAAAGATGCCAAAATTATTAAGGTAGTAATAAAATCTAACTTGGGAGGGAACCTTCGTTTACGATTACCCAGTGAATTGAAATCAACCAAAGGAGCTAATTTGAGTAAAGCTTTAGGTAAAAATCCTAACCCATTTTATCAATTAGAAGAAACGCCAAAACCGATTATTTCTGAAAAATCAACCATTAAACCCCTTGAATTGAAAGAAACGGCACTTTTTGATATATCAACTCAAAAAGGTAAAATCTATACTTTTTCAACAAAATAAATCTTTGAAATTTTATTATCATGAAAATAAGAATATTCGTTTTAGTATTGACATATTTGATTACAATCAATATCACAAACGCTCAAAAAACAACGTTAGTAAACCCTATCATGACAGGCTTTTACCCTGACCCAAGTATTGTACAAGTAGGAAAAGACTATTATCTTATCAACTCTACCTTTTCGTATTTCCCCGGCATTCCCGTTATGCACAGCCGAGACCTCAAAAATTGGAAACAAATTGGTAATGTAATTGACCGCCCGTCGCAAATGGATTTTATGGGCGAGCGTATGACTCGTGGCCTTTTTGCACCTGCTATTAATTATTATAAAGGCATTTTCTATGTAACCTGTACTGATATTGACCACGACGGAAATTTTGTGGTAACTGCTAGTAACCCCGCTGGTCCGTGGAGTAATCCAGTAAAACTGCCAGAGGTAAAAGGCATCGACCCTTCGCTTTATTTTGATGAAGAAACAGACAAAGCCTATATCGTTTATAATAGCGACGCCCCCAATTACAAACCGCTTTATTCAGGGCATCGTACTATCCGTATGTATGAATTTGACTATAAAAACCTAAAAGTTATTGGGGAAGAGCAACAGTTAGTAAACGGAGGAGTAGACATCAGCAAAAAACCCGTATGGATTGAAGGTCCACATATTATGAAACGTTTTGGTTGGTATTATTTGTATGCCGCAGAAGGTGGTACTTCTGTCAATCACTCAGAGGTAATACTCAGAAGTAAATCCGTTTCGGGGCCATATATACCTTATGAAAACAATCCTATTTTAACACAAAGAGATTTACCAGAAGACCGAAAAGACCCTATTACCTCAGCAGGTCATGCGCAGTTTGTGGATGGTCCAGATGGCAAAACTTATGCTATTTTTCTAGCCGTTCGCCCTTATGAAGGAGACTATTATAATACGGGGCGTGAAACATTTATTGCTCCAGTAGAATGGAAAGACGAATGGCCAATTATTAATCCTTATAGCAAAGAAATTAAATACAGCTATGCCACTGATTTTAAGGAAGAAAAACAAAAAGGAGTATTGCCACAATCGGGCAATTTTACTTATACGTTCAATTTCGACAAAAAACTAGATCCATCACTTTTGTTCATGCGAACAGTTGATTCAAGTTCTTTTGCCCTTTCTTCTAACAAAGGATTGACACTAAAGCTAAAGTCAGCAACCGTAATGGATTTTGCGAATCCTTCTTTCGTGGGAAAACGTCAGCAACATCTTTACAGCACAGCCGAAACAGCCTTGACATTTTCTGCAACAAAAGAAAATGAAAAAGCAGGGTTAGCGATTTTTCAGAATGAAAACCACTTCTATTTCTTGGGTAAATCAATTGCAGGAGGGAAGCCCGTATTACAACTTTATCAAAGCGATACCAAGAATAAAACCATGAGTTTATTGACGGAAGTACCTATCAATTCAAAGCAAGAACAGATAAAATTACGTATCACTTCAGAAGGGGATAAGTACAGCTTTTATTATGCTACTGACAAAGAGAATTGGCAAGTTATCAAAGACAAAGTAGATGGAAAATTTTTGAGTACAAAAACAGCAGGAGGGTTCATTGGCTGTATTTATGGGATGTATGCAACCTCGTCTGGTGAAGATAGCAATAATACTGCCTCTTTTAAATACCTGAAATACACAGGTAATGACAGTATGTTTAAGTAAATAATAATGTGGGATTATGCTGTTTCCAAAAACTTGAGAGACAAGTAATGATTAACAGTTTAAGTATTGAACAAAATGATAAAAAGATTTTTATTCCTGACTATATTAATATTTAGTCAAAAAGTATTTGCACAAGTAAAACAGGCGCAAAATCCTATCATCTTTGCAGATGTGCCTGATATGGCTATGATTAGAGTGGGCAATACGTATTACATGAGTAGCACAACCATGCACATGAGTCCGGGTGTGCCTATTATGAAATCAAAAGATTTAGTCAATTGGGAGATGGTTGGCTATGCCTACGACACATTGGCCAGCATCAACGAACTGAATTTAACCAATGGCAAAAGTACTTATGGCAGAGGCTCGTGGGCAAGTAGCTTACGGTTCCATGATGGAACTTATTATCTGACTACTTTTGCACAAACCACAGGCAAAACACATATTTATACCACTAAAAACATTGAAAAAGGCCCTTGGAAAGCTATTTCTTTCAGGCCTTCTTATCATGACCATACTTTGTTTTTTGATGATGATGGTCGTACATATTTGATTTATGGTAGTGGTAAACTCAAATTAGTAGAACTCAAGGCTGATGCTTCGGGCGTTAAAGAAGGTAGCACTGAACAAGTAATTATTGAAAATGCCAGTACGCCGTCAGGAACCAACGGTGGTTTGCCCGCAGAAGGTTCTCAGCTCTTTAAAGTAAATGGCAAATACTTCTTATTCAATATTAGCTGGCCACGTGGCGGTATGCGTACTGTAGTAATCCACCGAGCCGATAAAATTACAGGACCTTGGGAAGGGAAAGTAGGATTGCAAGATTTGGGCGTTGCTCAAGGTGGACTGATTGATACCCCAGACGGGAAATGGTATTCATACTTATTTCGTGATTTTGGTGGAGTTGGTCGGATTCCCTATTTAGTACCAGTAAAATGGGAAGATGGTTGGCCAGTATTGGGCGAAAATGGTAAAGTTCCCGAAAAATTAGACCTTCCAGCCAATAAAAGTTTAATCCCTGGTATTGTCGCTTCCGATGAATTTACTCGCAAAAAAGGAGAACCAAGTTTGCCTTTAGTATGGCAGTGGAATCATAATCCTGACAATAATTTATGGTCAGTTGCTGAAAGAAAAGGATACTTACGATTAAAAACAGGCAGAATTGATAGCAGTTTTGTTTTAGCCAGAAATACGCTTACTCAGCGAACAATCGGACCAGTTTCTTCGGGAATTACGTCTTTAGACATTTCAAAAATGAAAGAAGGGGACTTTGCTGGATTGAGTCTACTGCAAAAAAACTTTGGTTCGGTAGGTGTAAAAATTGAAAATGGAGAAAAATCAATTGTAATGTATAGCGCTTCTTCTGGAAAACCAGTTGAGGTACAAAAAGTAGCCCTAAAGCAAAATACCATCTTTTTAAAAGCTGAATGTGATTTTAAAAATCGTGCTGATACAGGTTATTTCTTTTACAGTCTTGATGGGAAAGTTTGGCAACCTATTGGTGAACCTATCAAAATGCCTTATACTATTCCGCATTTTATGGGTTATCGTTTTGGGTTATTTAACTATGCGACTAAAAATATAGGCGGATATGCCGATTTTGACTTTTTTCGAATTGAAAATCAGATTTCAAAACAAAATTAATCTGGTCAAAAAAGGCATTAATGGATAGCAATAAGTCAAAAAAAATGTTGATGAGATTAAAAACTAAATTCTTTTATACATTAATTCTTGTGGGGATTTTAAGCTCAATGCTTACTCAATCGAGTTATGCACAGCAATTAGGAGGGCTCACTGCCAATATCATTTCAGAAAAGAATGATGCTAATAATTCGTTCCCAATAGTTTCTAACAAAATAGCCTCGCCTATTTGCTTCGATGTTGCTGATTTTAAAGGTGTTATTCGTGCAATTGGTGACCTAAAATCTGATATTAATGCTGTAACAGGTATTAGCCCAAATGTACTTAGTACCGAAAGTAGTTCAAATTACGAAATTGTAGTAGGTACTATCGGAAAGAATAAACAGATAGACCAATTGATAGCCTCTAAAAAGTTGGATGCTTCGGATTTAAAAGGGAAATGGGAAAGTTTTGTCATTACAACAATAGAAAACCCTAAAAATACAGCTCAAAAGCTCTTGGTAATTGCAGGTAGCGATAAGCGTGGTACTATTTATGGCATCTACGAATTATCTAGGCAATTGGGCGTGTCTCCTTGGTATTGGTGGGCAGATGTTCCTGCCAAAAAACGAATAAATGCTTACGTCTTGTCTGGTAGATATGCCTCTGGGGAACCCAAAGTCAAGTATAGAGGCATTTTTATTAATGATGAAGCACCCTGTTTTACAGGTTGGTCAAAAGAGAAATTTGGAGGGCTAAATAGTAAAATGTACACTCATATGTTTGAGTTGTTATTACGCTTGAGAGCCAATTATTTGTGGCCAGCGATGTGGGGTAATGCCTTCAATGAAGATGACCCTGAAAACCCTCGTATTGCAGATGAATATGGTATCGTTATGGGAACATCACATCACGAGCCTATGATGCGTGCCCAAAAAGAATGGGGAAACCATCGAAAAGAATATGGGAATGGCGAATGGAACTATCAATCGAATGAAGCAGGGTTGAAAAAGTTTTGGGAAGATGGGCTCAACAGAAATAAAGATTACGAGAATGTGGTCACGATGGGTATGAGAGGTGATGGGGATTTACCGATGAAAGATTTTGGAAGTGCAGAAGCCAATTTTAAAGAGCTTGAAAGAATCATGAAAGAGCAGCGAGAAATCATTCAAAAAGTTACTAAAAAACCAGTTGCTCAAACGCCTCAAATATGGGCACTTTATAGCGAAGTACTTGAATATTTCGACCAAGGTATGAAAGTTCCTGACGACATGACCATCTTACTTTGTGATGATAACTGGGGAAACGTTCGTCGATTACCAGAATTAGGCGCGAAAAAACATCAAGGAGGCTATGGTATTTATTATCATGTCGATTTACACGGTGCACCTCGCGCTTATCAATGGCTCAACATGACGCAACTACCACACATGTGGGAACAACTACAACTCACTTATAGTTATGGGGTCGATAAGATTTGGATACTAAACGTAGGTGACCTAAAACCTAATGAATATCCTATGGATTTCTTTCTTAGAATGGCATGGAATCCTACAGCTTTCAACGAAAATAATCTGAACGAATATGCCAAACAATTTTGTCAAGAACAGTTTGGAGATGAATATGCTATTGAAGCAGCCGAAATTATAAGCAATTACTGCAAATATAATAGTAGAATTACGGCTGAAATGATGAACCACAAAACATATAACCTTCAAAGCGGTGAATTTCAACAGGTAAAAGATGCATATTTAGCCCTCGAAACCAAAGCCCTTAGACAGTTCATAGCTTTGCCAGAAACTCATAAAGATGCTTATAAACAATTCATTCTTCATCCTGTAAGAGCTATGGCTAATTTATACGATATGTATTATGCCGTGGCCAAGAATGAAAAATTAGCAGCTGAAAAAGATATAAAAGCCAATTACTGGGCTGATTATGCTGATGCGTGTTTCAAAAGAGATGCTGAATATTCAAAAGATTATAACTTCAATATAGCGGGCGGAAAATGGAACCATATCATGGATCAAACGCATATTGGTTATAAATCATGGGACGAACCACGTGGGGGAAATATCAAGCCCACTGTGAGCAGAATAACAGTCGAAGAATCTAAAAATGGAGGATATGTTTTCAAGGAAAAAAATGGTGTTGTAGTTATGGAAGGTGAACACTATTTTAATACAGAAGCAAATGCCAAAACTCATTGGACAGTCATTCCTGATTTAGGCAGAACGCTTTCGGGTATTGCATTGATGCCTTATACTGAAAATACCCAAGGAGCATCAATTAAGTACAAAATGAATATTCAGACCAAAACCGATAGTGTTAAGGTACGTGTATTTTTCGACTGTACTTTACCTTTCAAAAAAGGAGGACATCGTGTAGCTGCCTTATTTGAAGGAGCTAGTGAAAAGGTTTGGAATATCAATGACGAGCTAACTTGGCAAAATAATTATACCAAAATGTACCCAGCTGGGGCTGCCAGAATGATTGAAACCAGTGTAACGGTAGCTTTGCCCAAAACAACAGATGGCTCTCAAGTATTGAGTATTAAACCTCAAGACCCAGGCGTAGTAATTTATAAAGTAATTGTAGATACTGGTGGTTATGAGCAAACACATTTGAAAATGCCCGAAAGCACTTATACAAGACCATAATCCTATTAAAAAACTTTTTTACAAAAAAGATGAAAAATAAACTCTTTGCGATTATCCTTGTTTTAGGAGGCTACGTGGCTAATGCTCAGCAGATTATTCCTTTATATGAAGGTGCTGTTCCCAATGCCAAAGCCACTAATATAACCGAAACTGGTGGCGACAAAGGAATGTATAAAGATGTAACCATACCCACGTTGGAATACATAAAACCTGAAAAACCAAACGGAACTTCCGTAATAATAGTAGCAGGGGGTGGCTATAGCGTAATTGTGTACAATGGCGAGGGGATAAGTACTGCCAAAGCACTAGCAGACAAGGGAGTATCGGCATTTGTGTTAAAATACAGGTTGCCCAACGACGACATAATGGTAGATAAAAAAATAGGCTCATTACAAGATGCCCAGCAAGCCATAAAGTTTCTTAGAGAAAATGCCGACAAGTATGGTATCGATAAAAATAAAATAGGCATTATGGGTTTTTCGGCAGGTGGGCATTTGGCCAGTACAGCTGCTACTCATTTTGAGAAATCGTATATCGAAAATCCTAATAACACTAGCCTCCGACCTGATTTCCAGATTTTGGTTTACCCTGTTATCAGTATGAAGGAAGGTCTTACACATGGCGGTTCACGGGACAATCTTATCGGTAAAAACCCTACTGATGCAGACATTGAAGTTTTCTCTAACGAACTGCAAATCAAAGCCAATACACCGCCAGCTTATTTGACTCATGCTGCCGACGATAAGCTAGTAGATGTGGACAACAGCATTTCATACTTTGAAAATTTACGAAAGAACAAAGTTGAGGTAGAAATGCACATTTTCCCGAAAGGTGACCACGGGTTTATTTTTCGCCATAAAGGTTGGATGGAACCACTTTTCGACTGGATGAAACGTAACAATTGGTTGTAATATTCACTGTTTTTAAAATAAAAAATACAATGAAAAAATATTTAATTTTCTGTATTTCAATATTGTTTTTAATAAGTTTTGCTACGTTTTCTCAAGCATGGGAGCCTATAAAAACTCAAAATGGATTAGTACAAGGTACTTTTGAAAACGGTCAACAGGTTTTCCGTGGTATTCCTTTTGCTCAACCGCCAGTCGGGCAGTTGAGATGGAAAGCCCCACAGCCTGTAACCAATTGGGAAGGCGTAAAAACAACCACAAATTTTGCTCCTGCTCCCTATCAAGGTGGAAACCCACCATCGGGTAAAAGTGAAGACTGTTTATACTTAAACGTTTGGAGTCCAGCTAAAAATCCTAAAGAAAAACTACCTGTAATTGTATGGATTTACGGCGGTGGTTTTGCCTTTGGTTCTACCGCAGAGGGAGTTTATTCAGGCGAAAAACTGGCAGAAAAAGGGGTGGTATATGTTTCAATTGCTTATCGAGTTGGGCAATTAGGCT
This sequence comes from Arcicella sp. GW822-FHT02H01, assembly GCF_058802005.1. NCBI lineage: Bacteria > Pseudomonadati > Bacteroidota > Cytophagia > Cytophagales > Flectobacillaceae > Arcicella > Arcicella sp. GW822-FHT02H01. The sequence goes on from NZ_JBXANT010000005.1 coordinate 22,339, forward strand.
TTTTAGCACATCCAGAATTAAGTGCTGAAAGTGCTCAAAAAACGTCTGGGAACTATGGCTTACTTGATATGATAGCGGGTTTGCAATGGGTTAAAAATAATATTGCAGCTTTTGGTGGAGACCCATCGAAAGTTACCATTTTTGGAGAATCTGCAGGAGGTATAGCCGTAAGTATGCTCTGTGCTTCGCCGTTGGCCAAAGGGTTATTTCACGGAGCTATTTCACAAAGTGGGGGTTCTTTTGGCCCAGCGAGAGTAACTACATACCCTGGAGAAAATCAAAAATTACTAGCCGATGCCGAGCAAAGTGGCTTGGAATACATGAAAAAAGTAGGGGCAAGTTCGTTGGCTGAGCTTAGAAAAATAGACATCGAAAAACTTCCGCAAGGTTTTGGTATGCCAGGGGGTTGGCCTATTATTGATGGGTATGTGATTCCTAACGAACAGCACACACTTTACGAGCAAGGTAAATACAACCATACTCCCATTTTGGTAGGCTATAATTCTGACGAAGGGTTGAGTTTTAGTCCACCAAAAACACCCAAAGATTATATTGATGGCGTACAAAAACGCTATGGAAAATTTGCCGATAATTTAATAAAAGCTTACCCTGTAAACGAAACTACTGTACCTAAAACTGCCCGAGATTTAGCACGTGATGCTGCCTTTGGCTGGCATACTTGGGCTTGGGCAAACTTACAGTCTAATACCAGTAAATCGAAAGTGTATTATTATTATTTTGACCAGCACCCCAATTTTCCTGAAAATTCACCACAGTACGGGCAAGGCACACCACATGGACACGACGTAGGCTTTGTATTTGGGCATACCAGTCCGCAAAGTAAATTAGCCACTGCTACTGATGCCAGTATTTCGGATGCTATGGTAAGCTATTGGACAAACTTTGCCAAATATGGTGACCCAAATGGAGCTGATTTACCCGTTTGGCAACAATATACTAAAAGTAATCACGCTGTAATGCACTTTTCGCAAAGCCCCAAAATGCGTACAGTTCCCAGTGAAGAATCTTTGAAAGTATTAGATGAATATTACAAGTGGCGTCGTACATCCGAGGGAAAAGAATGGGCTAAGTAATTAGCAATTATTTAAAATGAATATGAAAAATAATTTCATTAATACGCTATTGCTTTTGGCTTTGAGTTTTACGGTTTTGGGGCAGACAAAAGCACCAAAGCCAGTTTTGCCAGTGCCTTCCAAAAATCAGTTGCGTTGGCAGCAAATGGAATATTATAGTTTCATCCATTTTTCGGTAAATACTTATACAGATATGGCTTGGGGTTTAGGTAACGAAGACCCAAAAATATTTAATCCCACTAAATTAGACTGCCGCCAGTGGGCTCGAATATGCAAACAGGCAGGTATGAAAGGCATAATTTTTACTGCCAAACATCATAGTGGCTTTTGTTTATGGCCATCGAAATACACCGATTATTCGGTAAAAAATGCCCCTTGGCGAAATGGACAAGGTGATATGGTAAAAGAACTCGCCGATGCTTGTAGAGAATATGGTTTAAAATTTGGCATATATCTTTCACCTTGGGATAGAAACCACCCTGACTACGGCAAACCTGAATACATCACGTATTTTCGTAACCAACTCACGGAGTTATTAACCAATTATGGTGAAATATTTGAAGTGTGGTTTGATGGAGCCAATGGTGGCTCAGGCTACTACGGCGGAGCAAACGAAACCCGTAAAATTGATGCTAAAACTTATTACGACTGGCAGAATACCTATAAACTAGTAAGAAAGCTACAACCCAACATAGTGATTTGGAATGATGGTGGCGACCGTGCCGATTTACGCTGGGTAGGCACAGAGGCTGGCTATGTGGGTGAAACCAATTGGAGCTTGCTCAACGCCACTGGCGATGTACCCGACCAAATGCTACGCTACGGTGTAGAAAACGGCAATGCTTGGGTGCCAGGCGAGGTAAATACCTCTATACGTCCAGAATGGTTTTATCATCCCAAAGAAGATAAAAAGGTAAAAACGTTACCTCAACTCATGGATACCTACTATAATTCGGTAGGCCGAAACGGAACTCTTTTGCTTAATTTCCCGATAATGCCCAATGGACTGATACATGAAATAGACGAAAAAAACGTGCTTGCTTTTGCCCAAGCAAGACGTGAGGCTTTCAGTAAAAATCTTTTAATAAATACAAAAACTCAAGCTACTAATATACGAGGAAAAAGTAGCCAGTTTGCACCACAAAAATCCATTGACCAACACAAAGAAAGCTACTGGGCTACTGATGATAGTATTACAAAAGCCTCATTGACGGTAAGTTTTGCAAAACCTACAGCATTCAATCGTTTTTTGATTCAAGAGCCTATTTGGCTAGGGCAAAGAGTAAAAGCCTTTATCTTAGAAGCAAAAATAAATAACAATTGGCAACAAATTGCCAAAGAAACCACCATTGGCTACAAACGAATTTTGAGATTTAATACCGTCAAGGCTACGCAAATTAGGCTGAACATTACCGATGCTAAGGCTTGCCCACTCATTAGCAATATGGAGGTGTACCAAGCTCCGATTATTTTAACGCCCCCACAAATTACCCGTAATCAGGCAGGAGAGGTGCATATTACTCCAACAGATGCTGAGTCAGAACTGTTTTACACGTTGGATGGTAGCATACCAAACTCAAAATCAAGTAAATACGTGGGTGCTATTGCCACAGGTTTGGGAAAAGTGACGGTAAAAGCCATTGCCTTTAGCCCCCAAAATAAGTTACAAAGCGAAGTAGCCGAAGAAAAATTTGAAATTGCTCGTAAACATTGGTCGATAGTAGGAATACAGGATAAAAAAGCCCTTAATGTTTTAGACGGTAAAGAATATACGTCTTGGCAAAAAGACAAAGTACCAACCGACTTAATAATTGACTTAGGTAAAGAGGAAAACCTTGTAGGTTTCCGCTACCTGCCTGACCAAAACTGGTGGGCAGAAGCCAGTATAATTTCGCAATATCAATTTTATGTTTCAAATGATAATTCCAATTGGCAACTGGTAAGCGAAGGCGAATTTGCCAATATTAAAAATAACCCTACATGGCAAATAAAAGAATTTACTGCTATAAAAGCCCGATATATAAAACTGAAAGCCTTAAAAAACATTCAAGAAAACTCAGCAACTGGTTATGCTGAAATTGATATTTTAACAAAGTGATTTACTAATATTCAATTTTAACCTAAAAACAATGAAAAGTATTTTTTTGTCCATGATATTTACCACCATTGCTGCTGGTAGTATATCTTTTTCACAAGCACAGCAACCTGCTGTTATTGAAGACTTTAAGCCGTCTTCTCTCAATCAGCCACAACAAGAATACCCTATGGTAAACTCTCAAGGTTATGCCCGTTTCAAAATAATAGCACCTGCTGCTGATAGTGTTCGTGTAAGTTTGGGTCTTGGTGGAAAAGGAGGCACCAAATTAGAAAAAGCCAGCGATGGTAGTTGGATGGGAACTACAGAAGGTCCGATGGACGAAGGTTTTCACTATTATAATATCAAGATTGATGGAGGAAAATTTAACGACCCGGGTGCTTTAAACTACTATGGATCTGTTCGTTGGGAAAGCGGTATAGAAATTCCTGCACATGACCAAGATTTTTACGCGCTCAAAAACGTACCTCATGGCCATGTACAGCAAGTGTTGTTTCCTTCACCAAGTACCAATACATCTCGCAGAGCATTTGTATATACACCACCAGGTTATGAAAAAGGGAAGGATAAATATCCTGTACTTTACTTACAACATGGCTGGGGTGAAGACGAAACCGCTTGGATGAACCAAGGTCATGCTAATTTAATTATGGACAACCTCATTGCTGAAGGAAAAATTAAGCCTTTCATTATCGTAAATACGTATGGTATGACCAACGAAGTAAAGTTTGGAAAAATGAAAGAGTTTAAAATAGAGCCTTTCCAAACGGTTTTGGTAGACGAGCTTATTCCATACGTAGATGCTCATTTTAGAACAATTGCTAAACAAACGCACCGTGCTATGGGTGGGTTGAGTATGGGTGGTATGGAAACTAAAACCATTACCTTGAATAACCCAGATGTGTTTTCGCATTATGCTCTTCTAAGCGGTGGCACTTATGCACCAACCGATATCAAAGATAAATCGAAAGTGAAACTTATATTTTTGAGCTGTGGCAGTAAAGAAAGACCAGAAGGGGTCATAAAATCGGTAGAGGCATTAAAAGAGGCAAATTTTAACGCTGTTTCTTACGTGTCAGATAAAACTGGTCACGAGTTCCAAACATGGCGTAGAAGTTTACATGAATTAGCTCCGTTATTATTTAAATAATGATGGGTTATCGAAAACTAGACAAACACTATGTCGTAAAGATGCTTTCGTTGATGGGATACCGTTTTAATTAGCAATGATTTTGGTATCTCATATAAATAAAAGGAAATGAAAAACCAGAGAAATAATTCAATAGTCCTCCATAAAATACAAGTAGCAATTATACTAATATTTTCAATAATTTTAGTCAAGCCAATTGTAGTAAAAGGACAAACTAAAAGCAATTCAGAGAAAGGAAATAGCCAAGCATCCATTGCTTCGGGGAAATACCGTAATCTGTTTTTGGAAGTAGGGTATAGTCAAAGCGAGATAGATGCTAAACTTGCCAAAGCATATTATGATATTTTTGAAGGCCCCAATCGGGTATATTTTGCCGTAGGTGATTCTATGGCTTATGTATCTGATGTAAAAAATCATGATGCCCGAACCGAAGGCCTTTCTTATGGAATGATGATTGCTGTTCAACTCAATAAAAAAGATGTTTTTGATAGAATTTGGAGGTGGTCAAAAAAATACCTTCAACACCAAAGCGGTCCTCGTGAAGGATATTTCGCATGGAGTATCAATACAGAAACGATGAAAAAAAATTCCGAAGGTTCTGCATCTGATGGCGAATTGTATTATGTCACTAGTTTACTATTTGCAGCCAACAAATGGGGAAATGATACGGGTATTCATTATTACAATGAAGCGCGAAGAATATTGGATGCGATGTGGAAAAAAGACGGTACAGGAAATATTTATCATCTGATTAACACAGCACATAAGCAAATTACCTTTGTGCCAGAAGGGGATGGTTATAATTGGACAGACCCCTCGTATCACTTACCTGCATTTTATGAAGTATGGGCATTATATGCTAAAGATGGTCATGAGCAGTTTTATAAAGAATGTGCCGATACGTCTCGTGTATTTTTACACAGAGCTTGTCATCCCGTTACGGGACTAAATTCTGACTATACAGAATTTAGTGGGGCACCTCATCCAACTCGCTGGATGCCCCCAGGTTTTCGTTATGATTCATGGAGAGTACCAATGAATATTACCATGGATTATACTTGGTTTGGAAAAGATAAAACTTGGCAAGAAGATTACGCCAAAAGGATTCAAGCCTTTTTTCGTTCAAAAGGTATCGATACTTATGACGACCAATTTAACTTGGATGGTTCAAAACCTGATTTTATTTTGCAAGCAGGTAGCGTAAAAAAGTTAAGACATTCAATTGGGTTAGTCTCTACAGTCGCTACCGCATCGCTTGTTAATCATGAGAAAAACAATGTCGATTTTGTACGAGCAATTTGGAATGCTAAGTTAGAGCCTTACGAAGATGGGTATTTTGATCCTTATTATGATGGACTAATGTATTTATTTAGTTTGATGCACCTGAGTGGGAAGTATCAAATTATCAAGCCTAAATAAATAGTATTTTAGACTGAAAGTTGATTTTTGAGAGGTTTATATATGCTGATGTAGAATAACAATAAGCGTTGTTACTATTATCAGTATGTATTTAAATAACAGTTAGGCGAATTAAAGAAAATAGTCATTCTAATGCTTTTTATTCTTGAATTTATCAAATAAAAAGTTGCTAGTATTATATTTTATGTTTAATTTTACTATATCCAATCCATGTGGATTGGACTCTCTCTGGTCTTCTTTTATTTTTCAAATGTGTTACTTTGACACATGCTTTTTGCATTATTATTCTCAATAGTTAGTGATTTGAACGCTATTGAGTAACCCATCTTTTAAATTGTAGAAACTCTTAGTTGAACTGTCCAAGCTTTTTTTTGTAGTAAGTGTTCTATTGTGTTATACTATCATTTCTAAAAAAATATTGCCTATGATAAATTTAAAGATTAAAATTGTTTAAAATGATTTTTATGAAACAGCTATTGAAGTTGAAAAATTAATAGGAGTAAATTTCCAGAGAGACTTATTTATTTCAATTCAGATAGACGGTATAATTATCCAATAAAGTCATTGTTCCCATGAGAAGAATTTAAAGAAAGTGATTAATTCCACTTGTTAGATTTTTATTAGCCAATAATTTCAAACAAAATTATTGGGTGTGCTCTTTTTTGCCTGTTCAGAAAGTATTCTTCGGTAGAAAATAAAGGATTTCCCAGAGAGAGTCCTTTTATTTTCTACATAGTGTTCTATGGTGTTATAAGATAATTTTAAACAAAGTATTATTGCTTATGGTGAAATAAATTATTAAATATTATCAAAGGATTTCTTTTGATAATATCCGTGCTTTTTGATATGAAATGCAGATTTTACTAAAAGTCAACATAAAGTTTGTCAGAGAGACATATTGACTTTATTACAGATGGATACTATGATGATAGTACTTTATGACCTTAAATAATTTTAAATGAAATTATTTAAGGGGTGGATTTTTTTGCCCTTTATGTAAACCAAGCAATTAAACTAATAATGGATTTCCTTGAGAAAGAATCACAGATTATTGGTAAGTGAGAAAACAATTTGCCGTGTTATTTTTCAATTTTTTAATCTCAAATCATATATTATGAAAAAACAATTATTGTTTCTATTAGGGCTTTTACTATGCTGTTCATTTGCAAGAGCTCAAAAAAATATTTCGGGTAAAGTCTCGGGTGATGATGGAACTCCTATACCAGGAGTTAACGTACGGATTCAAAATGCTCAAATTGGTAGTTCAACAGATGCTAATGGTACCTATAGCATACAGGCCTCACCACAAGATGTTTTAATCTTTAGTTCGGTAGGTTATGTTAGTCAAGAAATTAAAGTTGGAAGTCGCAATGTAGTTGATGTAGTATTAGTATCTAGCGTAAGTGCTTTAGAAGAAGTTGTTGTGGTAGGTTATGGTACTCAAAAAAGGTCTTCTGTAACAGCTGCAGTAGCATCCGTAAGTGCAAAGGATTTAACAGCGTTGCCTGTTCCAAGCATTGAGGGAGCTTTACAAGGACGTGTCTCTGGTGTACAAGTAACCAGTAACGGTTCTCCTGGGGTTGCTCCAGTAGTAAGAATACGTGGCGTTGGCTCTATCAATTATGCTGCTAACCCATTATACGTTATTGATGGTTATCCTGTAGGAAACATGAATGACTTAGATATGAAAGATGTAGAGTCTTTAGAAGTACTGAAAGATGCTAGTGCAGCCGCAATTTATGGTTCGCGTGCAGCTAATGGTGTAATCTTAGTTACCACCAAAAAAGGAACAAGAGATAAAAAATTACATGTAAATGTAGAAACTTATTATGCTACACAAAATGCTTGGAAGACATTACCTACGTTAAATACTCAACAATACTTACAATATGGTAAAGCATTATTGACCGCCGCTGGAGCAGCCTTCCCTGATCGTTGGAGTCAGATGAATAATGAAACCTATCCTGGCTCTGGGGTTACTTTTGCTAATACAAATACTGATTGGCAAGATTACTTATTTCAAACAGGTGTTTTAGCTAATAGTACCGTTTCTATCACTGGGGGAAATGAAACATCTCGTTTCTTGACATCTTTTGGTTACTACAAACAAGATGGTATTTATGTTGGAACTAATTATGAAAGAGGAAACTTACGCCTTAATTCTGACCATAATATTGGGAAGCACTTTACTATCGGACAAACATTGACAGTTGCCATGGGAAGTAGATTAGATGAAGGTGTAGGTGGCGGACGTACAGCATTAGCCAATGTAATCAAAAGTTTGCCATATACTCCTGTATATAATCCTACAGAAATTGGTGGATATTTTGGTACAACAAACGCTGACGGTTCTGACCCAGTAAACCCATTGATTCCAGCTGTATTGATTAGAAGCCAAAATCGTAATGTAAGAGTATTAAGTTCAATTTTTACTGAAATAAAATTTACAGACTACCTAAAGTATAGGTTTTCTGTTGGCTTAGATTATAATTCAACAAGAGCTTTAAGTCGTACTCCAATCTATACTGCGGGACAAATGAGCAGTCCATTTAATAGTATTTCAGACACAAGAGGTGATTTTATCGGGACACTTTATACTAATCAACTTTCGTTTGATAAAACATTCAAAAAACACACCATTAATGCAATTGTTGTAGCTGAACAACAATTTGCCAAATCAGAAAGTATTACTGCTTCAGGAAATTACTCCACTAATACTTTCACCATTGTTACACCAAATGTAACAAGTCCAGCGGCTGGTGGTTCTAAAAGTGAAACTACTATCTTATCTTATCTGGCACGTGTGAATTATGATTTTGGAGGAAAGTATCTTTTAAGCGCCTCTATTCGTCGTGATGGTTCTTCATTATTTGCTCCTGGTAAAAAATGGGGAACATTCCCTGCGGCCTCTATTGGTTGGAGAATCAGCGAAGAAGAATTTATGAAAGAGATTTCCTCTATTAACGAGTTAAAAATAAGAGGAAGTTATGGTTTGGTAGGTAATACAAGTGGTTTGCCTAATTATGCTTGGCAGTCATTATTAGGTGCTGCTACTACTTATGTTTTTGCTAGCGGAACAACACCGGGTTTATCAACAAATCAACTTGGTAATACAGAATTAGGCTGGGAGACAACTAAAATGGCTGATATTGGAATCGATTTAGGGATGTTGAAAAATAAAGTTACGATTTCAGCCGATTACTATATCCGTGAAACCTCTGATAATAGTTTGATTTTAGCGAGACCTCTAGCATCATCTCTTGGCTACACAAATAATACCATTGCCAATTTTGGAGGTATGAAAAACTCAGGCTTAGACCTTCAAGTTAGCTACAACCATACTGGAGGAGACTTTAAATGGAAAATAGGAGGGAATGTAGGTATTGTAAGAAACAAAGTAACCTCATTAGAAGCTCCAATTTTTGCAGGAGGTCATGCTGAAACAGGAGCAAGCGTAACTAAAACAGAAGTTGGAATGCCTGTACAATATCTTTATGGCTATGTGGTTGATAGAATTTATCAAAGTCAGGCAGAAATAGATGCAGATGCAGCTTTAGCAAAAAGTAAAAACTGGGATAGCTATCAAGGAGGTTCAGCAGCACCTGGGGATATTCGTTTTAAAGACTTGAATGGTGATGGTAAAATAGATGACTCAGACCGTACAATGATAGGAAATACACTTCCTGATTTTACTTACGGTGTCAATTTTGACTTCAACTACAAGAACTTTGACTTTACTTTATTCTTACAAGGTGTTCAAGGAAATGATATTTATAACAACCTGAAAACTCAGACACAAGGAATGGTTCGTTTATTTGGAGCTACTACTGACGTGTTGAACGCTTGGACTCCTCAAAACACGAATACTAATATTCCAAGAGCTGTAAGTGGCGACCCTAATGGCAATACTACTCGTCCATCTAATAGATGGGTAGAGAAAGGGTCATTCATGCGTGTAAAAAATATAAGTTTGGGTTATACAGTACCTTCTAGTATTCTAAAATCTTTTGCAGGGGGTTCAATTTCAAGAATAAGAGTGTATGTGTCAGCTCAAAACTTATTGACTTTCACAAAATACACTGGTTATGATCCAGAAATTGGCTCTCGTGATAATGCTCAACTTGTATATGGTATAGATAATGGACAATATCCACAAGCTCGTACTTTGATGGCAGGTCTTCAATTAGGTTTTTAATATTTATCCCGTAACAATGCTCTTTTCTTGAATAGTATCATTTCAAGGAAAATTAAAATTAAAAGAAAATGAAAAAGAACCTTATAATCATAGGAGTATTATCACTTGGCATTGCTTTTGGGTGTAATGATGAGTTGAATAAAACAAACCCAGGCTCACTTACCACCGATAGTTATTTTTCAAATACAACAGAATTAGAATCAGGCGTTAGTGCTGTGTATGGTCTTTTGACAGGCTCAAACCTTTTTGGGAGAGAATACTTTTTTACGAATGATTTACGTAGTGATGATTTTGCAACGGGTGGTGGGCAATTAGAAGCACCTCGTGCTCAGATGTTAACTGGTGTACATCAACCTACTAATTCTGTTTTAGGTGCTGTTTGGACTGGTCTCTTTCGTATGATTCACCGTGCTAACGTAGTCATTGATGCCAAAGACAACGTTAAAACATTCAATGCAACGGATGAGACTAGGAAAAAAAGAATTGTTGCTGAAGCGAAATTCTTAAGAGCGATGGCATATTATGAGCTTAGTACTATGTGGGGTGGTGTACCTATTTATACAACCACTGCTACAAAATCAACCGATGCTAAACCTCGAAATACACAAGATGAAGTTTTTACGCAAGTAATTAAAGATTTAACTGAAGCACAAGCTGATTTGCCGTCGTCCTATACTGGTGTAGATTTAGGACGTGCCACAAAACATGCTGCACAACTTGAGTTAGCTAGGGTTTTGATGTTCAAGGGCGATTTTGCTGCTGCTAAAACTGAACTAACAAAGATTGTTTCGTCAGGCTTGTTTAGTTTAACAGATAGTTACCTAGATAATTTCCTTGAAGAAACTGAATATAATAAGGAGTCTATTTTTGAAGTTGGTTTTGATAGTAAAAATGGGATGAGTTGGGATAACGGCGATAGTGATAATATTGCAGGAAGTAGTCCAAAAAGATCATCTATTCGTCATCAAGAATATTCTGCCGTAGGTTGGAGAAACCTTATTCCATCTAATGAGATTATTGATGAATTTGAGCGTACACAAAAAGGAGATACAAAAAGAGACCCTCGTATGAGTTTCACCTTATATTTTAAAGGAGACTTGATTAATCAAGGGAAAGGCAGATTAGAGGTTGATTATCCTGTTCAAGGTAATACATCAATTTTAGATGGGGTTGAACAAAAAATTAGTTGGAGAAAGTATTCATGCTTATATAAAAATGCCGATGGTTTTTTTGATTTAGATGGCATAAATATGAGAATAATGCGTTATGCAGAGGTTTTGATCAATCTTGCTGAATGTGAAAATGAGTTAGGAAATATCAGTGCTTCAGTAGCACTTTTAAACCAGCTTCGCAATCGTGCTGATGTACAAATGCCGAATTATCCAACTAAAAATTATCCAGTGGGTACCAAAGAACAAGTGATGACTGCTATTCAACATGAAAAAAGAGTAGAATTTTCAGCAGAATGGTTGAGAGCTAAGGATATTGTTCGTTGGAGAAAACAAGGGAAATTGAAAAAAGAACCTTTTACATATTTTGTTGCTAATAAGCATGAATTATTACCTATTCCTCAAACTGAGATAGACAATAATCCAAATATAAAAAGCAATAATCCTGGATATTAAGATATAATATATTTTGACTTACATTTATTTTTTCAATAAGTAGTCGTTGAACTTCAACAACTACTTATTGAAAATTAATTGTTTCATACAACAGGTATTTGTATTCGTATATATAGTAGAGGTAATTGATTTACATAAAAACCACAATCATGAAATATCATTTTTTCATTGTTTTTTTACTCTTGCTTGGTGCTTGTACTTCTGAAGACACCTTATTTGAAAAGGTAAGTGCCAATCATACCAATATTACCTTTAATAATGAGATTAAAGTCACAGATTCGTTAAATGTACTTGAGTTTGAGTATATCTATAATGGAGCTGGTGTGGGTGTGGGTGACGTAAATAATGATGGACTAACTGATATATTTTTTGCTGGTAATCAGGTGAGTTCTCAACTTTATCTGAATAAAGGAAACTTTGAATTTGAAGATATTACTACAAAGGCGAAGGTTAGCACAAAATCGTGGTGTACGGGTGTGGCGATGATAGACATCAATCAAGATGGTAAATTGGATATTTATCTTTCTACTATTCATCCTAACAGAGATAAGTCAGCCCTCAAATTACTATTTATCAATCAAGGAAATGATAAAGATGGTGTTCCAATTTTTAAGGAATCAGCTAAAGAGGTAGGCTTAGCCGATGATTCTTATGGTACTCAGGCTACTTTTTTTGATTATGATTTAGATGGCGATTTGGATATGTATTTGTTAACAAATGCGATGGAAGGGTATAATAGAAATAATAGTATTGGACAACATCAGGATGCATCGGGGCGAAGAGTAGATAAATTATTTAGGAATGAAGGTAATAACAAACAAGGCTTACCTATTTTTAAAAATGTTTCAAAACAAGCAGGAATTGTGGATGATGGTTGGGGCTTAGGCGTAATTATCAATGATATTAATCAAGATGGTTATCCAGATGTTTTTGTAGGCAATGATTTTTTCTCTAATGATCACCTTTACATTAATAACAAAAACGGGACATTTAGTAATAAAACAGATGAGTATTTCAGACATTTATCTCAGAATTCTATGGGGGTAGATATGGCCGATATTAATAACGATGGCTTAAATGATTTGGTGGTTTTGGACATGCTTCCAGAGGATAACCTCCGACAAAAAACAATGTTTATGAATATTGAGTACGATAGATTTCAAGATAATTTAAGAAAGAAATTTTACCCACAATATGTGCGGAATGTACTTCAAATTAATAATGGAAATGGTTCTTTTAGTGACATCGGATACTTGTCAGGAGTAGCAGCAACAGATTGGTCTTGGAGTCCATTATTAGCTGATTTCGATAACGACGGCTTGAGAGATTTATTGATTACTAATGGGTATCGTTTAGATGTAACAGACTTAGATTTCGTCGTTTATCGTAGAGATTTTGAAAGGATTGACAATCCTAAAGATAGGCTAAAAAAGATGCAAGAAGCCTTTGCAACATTGACAGGTGTAAAAAAGCCCAATTTTTTATTTAAGAATAAAGGTAATTTACAGTTTGAGAATGCAACAAAATCTTTTGGATTAGGTGATGCTTCCTATACAAACGGCACAGCTTATGCTGACTTTGACAATGATGGTGATTTAGATTTAGTCATGAATAATATTGATGATAAAGCTTTTATTTATCGGAATAAATTGATGGATAAAAACAAAGATGCCTCATCTGTCAATAACCATTTTTTAAGGCTAAAATTACAAGGTAATAGCCCAAACAGAAGTGCATTCGGAGCAAAAGTAAATATTTGGTATCAAGGAAAATATCAGTTTGCTGAACATCAAACGATTAGAGGCTATAAATCTACCGTCGAAGATTTTATCCATTTTGGTGTGGGAAATGCTTCAAAAATTGATAGTTTAAAAATTACATGGGGTTCTGGCAAAGAGCAGGTGATAAAAAATATTACCTCAGACAGAGTATTGATTGTAAGTGAAAACAATGCTTTGCCTATTTCAAAGCAACTTCCGAAGGATGAAATCTACACTTTTAAAGAAGTATCTCAGGAATATCATATCGACTGGAATTCAGAAGAATTTGACTATAACGATTTCTTAATTCAGCATACTTTACAGCATAAACATTCTGAGTTAGGAGGGGGTATTGCGGTAGGCGACATCAATAATGATGGTTTAGAAGATTTTTTTGTGGGTGGTTCGGCTCATAAACAAGGAGCTTTCTTTTTACAAAACGCCAATGGAAAGTTTACTAAAAAATACTTTACAGAGAAAACAGAAGAAGATATGGGCGTACTGCTCATTGATATTGATAATGATAAAGACCTCGATTTGTATTGTGTAAGTGGAAGCTCAGAATTTACTACCAACAATACAAAGTATCAAGACAGACTATATTTCAACGATGGAAAAGGGAATTTTAAACCTTCAATGGATTATTTGCCCGTTACCAAATCAAGTGGTATTTGCATTAATGCTTGTGATTTTGATAAAGATGGAGACTTGGATATTTTCCGTGGTGGTAGAGTCCGTTCAACAGAATACCCATTAACGCCTGAATCATATTTATTTCAAAATAATGGCAAAGGGCATTTCAATAATATTGCTCCTGCCATACAAGATTTAAGCCTTTGCGGAATGGTAACTGCTGCCTTATGGACAGATTATGATAACGATACGTGGATGGATTTAATCGTGGTTGGTGAATTTATGCCCGTTTGTATTTATAAGAATAATCAAGGGAAATCATTTACTAAAATGGCACCCAAAGGCTTAGAAAAATCTAATGGCTGGTGGAATAGTATTTCTGGTGGAGATTTTGACAATGATGGCGATACAGATTATATCGTAGGGAACTTAGGGCTAAATACAAAGATGAAAGCCTCTGAATCACAACCTGTTAGTGTATATTACAAAGATTTTGATGATAATACTATCATGGACCCTCTATTCACAGCTTATAATCAAGACAAGGAATATTTAGTACATCCAAGAGGTGCGCTGATAGACCAGTTAATTGCTATGAGGAGACGTTTTAAAACATTTAAAGAGTATGGCGAAACTACTTTCGACAAAGTACTTCCTCCCGCAGATTTGAAAAATATTACGAAATTACAGGCTTACACTTTTGCCAATTCCTATCTCGAAAATAAAGGCAATGGACATTTCGAACTAAAACCATTACCCATTGAAGCACAATTTTCTGTTATGTACGGTACACTCATCAAAGATTTTAATGATGATGGAAATTTAGACATTTTATCAGTGGGCAACGACTACGGAACGGAAGTACTAACAGGTAGATATGACGCTGGTATCGGAAATTATTTACAAGGTGATGGCAAAGGGAATTTTAAAAATGTATCTGTAACAAAGAGCAATTTTTTTGTAAAGGGCGATGCAAGAGCAATCGCTCAACTGCATTTGAAAAATGGATATAGTTTATACTTAGTTTCTCAGATTAATAATAAACTACTTTCATTTGTACAGCAGGATGAAAAAAATAGCATTGTTAAAAACAAAAAAAGGAAACACGAAAAATACATTGGGTCGGGATATCTTTCACAGAGTAGTACGAGGGATTAATTATTATGTAAACTGTAGCAAGGTACTTCTACTATCATAAGTAGAACATCGTTTAAAATATTTGAGTAAATACCATTAAAAATCCAGACAATGAAAAGCAGGAGATTACTTTTTTTTCTTATTAGCTTAATGATTAACTATTGCAACGTTTTTGCTCAACCGCCACGTGGGCCTTTGGTGGTTTCTCCACAGGTGAACCTTGATAAAACCGTCACGTTTCGTTATCAGTCTCTTTTGGCAAAAGATGTAAAATTGAATGCACAGTTTGAAAAATCTCCTGTATCTATGACTAAAGATGCTCAGGGAATTTGGAGTGTGACTGTTGGCCCTGTTAATCCCGACATTTATCCATATAGTTTCCAAGTTGACGGTGTTACAGTGATGGATCCTGCCAATGTTGCATTTTTTCCTAATGAACGATTTAAGGCTAGTCTTGTAGAAATACCAAGTACTCCTCCTTCGATATACACTATCAAAGATGTGCCACATGGTACTGTCAGCTATGAATATTATCCTTCGATTTCAGGTACAACAGGTTCGTTAGTAGTTTATACTCCACCTGGATATGCTAAAAATTCTAAGATTAAATACCCTGTGTATTACCTCATCAGTGGAACGACAGATACCGAAGAAACTTTTTTTAAAGTAGGAAAAGTGAACTTCATCATGGATAATTTGATAGCCGAAGGCAAGGTAAAACCTATGATAATTGTAATGCCTTATGGAAATATAGCAGCCAGACTAACAGAACAATTAGGTGGTCAAAAACCTGCTGACCCTGTAGTACGTGATGATGCTGATGCTGTGAAACGTGCCAAAGACTTTGAGAATGATTTGATAAAAAATATATTACCTTATATAGAGCAGAATTATCATACTGAAAATAATCGTGAGAGTCGTGCTATTGGCGGATTTTCTCGTGGGGGAGGACAAACCTTAAGAACAGCATTTAACAATATGAATACCTTCGCTTGGGTCTGTAGCTATAGCTCATACCTTTCGCCAGCAGAAATGGATAAAAGTTTCAGTCATATAACGAGTAATGTGCCAAATACTAACAAGCAATTAAAATTACTATGGACAAGTGTTGGTAATGAAGACTTTTTATACAAAGGAGCTGTAGAGTTTATGGACTATTTGTCTGCTAAAAACATAAACTACAAAAAATATATCAACGATGGCGGTCATACTTGGATGAATGTGAAGAAATATCTTAATGAAACACTACCATTATTGTTCAAATAACAAAAAAGTAGCCTCTCAAAAAGTATAGCATAATTCTGAATCAATTATCTAAAGTATTCAAACGAATCAAACTCATGAAACGAATAAATTACCTCTTTCAAGTCTTGTTATTTTCTACTGTTACGGTTTTAGCACAACGACCGCCGTCAATTAGTTCACCAGATGTACACGCTGATAATAGTGTCACTTTTAGGTATTTTTCTAAAGTCGCACAGAAAGTCACGCTTGTTGGTGAATTTTTAGCCAACCCTGTTGCATTAAAAAAGGATACTTCGGGGGTTTGGAGCGTAACTGTACCAGCTATTAAACCAGATATATATCCTTATAGTTTTTTTGTAGATAGTGTACAAATAGCAGACCCTAATAATAGTTATATTTTTGCCAACGAAAGATTCAAGCGCAGTATCGTAGATATTAAAGGAGATAAACCCCTTGTTCATTCCATTCAAAATGTACCTCATGGCAAAATTAATTATTGCTATTATCAATCATCAACCTTAGGGACTACTCGACAATTGCTTGTGTATACTCCTCCAGGCTATGACGCTTTTTCTGGCAATAAATATCCAGTTTTATACTTGATACATGGTGGTTCTGATACAGAAGAAACATGGACAAAGGTGGGGCGTGCAAACCTCATTGCCGATAACCTCATAGCAACAGGCAAAGCTAAACCCATGATTATTGTAATGCCCTATGGTAATGTCAGACCAGCACCAATGCCAGACTTTACCAAAGATGTTATCAATGACATCATTCCGTATGTAGAAAACAATTATTCTGTACTAACAGATAATGAACATCGTGCAGTAGCTGGGTTTTCGGTAGGAGGGGGACAAACGCTTAATATTGGACTTACTAATACGGATAAATTCGCTTATGTGTGTTCTTATGCACCATATACTGCAACGGAAGAATTTAAAAAGAATTTTACTGACTGGAATCCAGATGCTACAAAAATAAATAAGCAATTAAAATTATTTACGATTAGCGTTGGAACTGAAGATTTTTTATACGAAAGTGTGAAGCAAAATATTGCGATGTTTCAAGAAAAGAAAATTAAAATAGACCCCCTTATCGTATCGGGTGGGCATACTTGGATGAATTGTAAGTTATTTTTAGCCAACTCTTTACCACAACTCTTTAAATAAAAACATCATTCCTTCGCCAAGTAGAAAACGCTGAGACAACTTAAATATTTACTCTAAAACAACAACATAATTAAGCTTTTAATAATACAAATATGAAAAAAACAATAGTATGTTTTTCTATATTATTTCTAATGAACGTTATGGTTTATGCACAGAAAATAGAAAAAGAAGGTCCTAAAGGCTTTGACCAAGTAAGAACGGGAATTGCTACGGGTAAATTAGATACCATAAAATATGAGTCTAAAACCGTAGGTACTACTCGAAAAGCCTTAGTATATACGCCTCCTGGTTTTAATAAAAAAACAAAATACCCTGTGTTATACCTTTTGCATGGTATCGGTGGCGATGAAAAAGAGTGGCTCAACGGTGGTAAACCTCAGGTAATTTTAGATAATCTATATGCTGAAGGAAAAATACAAGCGATGATTGTGGTAATGCCTAATGGCCGTGCAATGAAAGACGACCGTGCCGTTGGCAATATTATGGCTCCTGATAAAGTACAGGCTTTTGCTACTTTTGAAAAAGATTTATTGAACGACCTCATTCCTTTTATTGAAAAAAGCTATCCAACTTTAACAGACAGAGAAAACCGTGCGATTGCTGGGCTTTCAATGGGTGGCGGACAATCGCTTAATTTTGGTTTAGGAAATTTAGACAAATTTGCTTGGGTAGGAGGTTTTTCATCTGCTCCCAACACCAAACTTCCACAAGAATTAGTTCCGAATCCTGAAGAAGCTAAAAAGAAACTTAAACTCCTTTGGATTTCGTGTGGTGATAACGACGGATTGCTTTCTTTTAGCAAACGTACACACGATTATTTATACCAAAACGATGTACCTCATATTTACTACATCGAACCTGGTGTACACGATTTCAAAGTTTGGAAAAATGGGCTGTATATGTATTCACAGTTTTTGTTCAAACCTGTTGATGTTTCATCTTTTAATAAATATACTATTTTAGGTACTCCTGCCAGCACGAATATTCGTAATGGTCAGTATCCTCAGATTCTGCCCGACAATCGTGTAGTTTTTAAAGTAAAAGCACCGAATGCCCAAAAAGTACAAATTGATTTGGGTAAAAAATACGATATGGTAAAAGATACCAGTGGTGTGTGGAATGTCACAACTGATTCTATCAGTCGTGGGTTTCATTATTATTCATTAGTGATAGATGGCGTAGCCCTTGTTGACCCTGCTAGTGAAACGTTTTACGGGATGAGTCGCCAAGCAAGTGGCATTGAAATTCCGTATAAAGAAGGAGGTTTTTATGCGTTGAAAGACGTACCTCATGGTGATATTCGCATTAAGAAGTATTTCTCGAAAGCCAGTAACTCATGGCGTGAAATGTACATTTATACTCCGCCAGGGTATGACAAATCAACTGACAAATATCCAGTTTTGTACCTACTGCATGGTGGTGGCGAAGACCAACGTGGATGGGCCACACAAGGACGTACCGACCTAATATTAGATAACTTGATAGCTGAGCAAAAAGCTAAACCAATGGTAATTGCCATGCTCGACGGTAATGTTGGTGGGCAAGGTGGCATAGCCAATTTTGGTGAAGCACAATTACGGGCTTTTGAAAATGAATTAAAAAATGGCGCTATTCCTTTTGTAGAAAGTAATTTCAAAGTAGAAACCGATGCCCAGCATAGAGCTTTGGCAGGTCTTTCGATGGGAGGTTTACAAACACTTTATGCAGGCATCAAGAATACTAATATGTTTTCCTACTTGGGCGTATTCAGCTCTGGATGGTGGGCAAATAACCCTAAACTAACAGACCCTCAGTATGATTTTATGAAAAATAATGCTACAACAATCAATACTAACCTTAAAGAATTGTGGGTTTCGATGGGAGGCAAAGAGGATATAGCATACAATAATTGTAAAATAATGTTGGGCAAATTTGATGAAATGGGTATCAAATACAAATACAGCGAATATGCAGGTGGACATACTTGGCCTGTTTGGCGACATGATATTTTCCAATTTTCACAATTATTATTTAAGTAAATTTTAAATTATCAATATCCAGTAAAGGAATATTGGATATTGATAATTGAGTAAATCATTCCGAAATAACAAGGATAATTTACTCGTCAATCTATTAAAAATGAAACACAACATATTTTTTTCAATATTATTGAGCTTATTTTATTTAACCAGTAATGCTCAAAATGCCAGTACTCAAGTGGCAAGTCCTGATAAGAACATTGTAGTAACTTGTGATGTAAAACAAGCATCCTATAGTATCGAATATAAGGGGGAAACGGTACTCCGTAATTCAAAATTGGGGATAATACGTGAAGATGAAGATTTCTCAAAAAATCTACAATTGATAAAATCGTCTGTCCCTAAAGTAGTGAAAGATAGTTATGCTATAAGTACCGCTAAAAAAAGCCATATTACGTATATAGCCACTGAAAAAGTATGGGAAACCAAAACGGCATCGGGCAAAAAGATGAATATTGTCTTTCGAGTATCAAATGACGGTGTGGCTTTTCGTTATGAGTTTCCTGAAAAATCTACTGATATTAAAAAGATTGTTGCAGAAGCGACTAGCTTTCATTTTAACGAAGGATCAAGAGCTTGGTTACAACCCAAAACAGAAGCTCAAACAGGTTTTGAACATACCAATCCTTCTTACGAAGCGCATTATGAAATAGATATTCCTACAGGTAAATCATCACCTGGGCCTAATGGATGGATATATCCAGCTTTGTTCAAAACAAACAACACGTGGTTATTGATAACGGAAGCAGCGTTAGACAGAACTTACTGTGGTACGGCTTTACAACAAAAATCGCCAGATAGCGAATACAAAATAAACTTTCCACAAAGCCCAGAAGTATTCAAAAATGGCGTGGCAACATTAAACCCTGAATCAGCTTTACCTTGGAAAACCCCTTGGAGAATCATCGCAATAGGAAGTTTAAAAACCATCTCAGAGTCAACTTTAGGCACAGATTTAGCATTACCTGCTAAAAAAATGGATGCTGATTTTATCAAAACAGGTAAATCATCATGGAGTTGGATTTTAGATAAAGACGATTCTACCGTTTATAAGGCGCAAAAAAAATACATAGATTTTGCTGCCGATATGAAATGGCAGTACTGTTTGATAGATGCCAATTGGGATGTTACCATTGGCTATGATTCTGTAAAAGTGTTGGCAGACTATGGTAAAACAAAAAATGTAGGACTACTCCTTTGGTATAATTCGGCTGGTAGTTGGAATACAGTAAAATTTACGCCAAGAGATAAACTACTTACTCACCAAAGCAGAGTAGAAGAATTTAGCAGAATCCAAAAAATGGGCATAAAAGGTGTTAAAATTGATTTCTTTGCTGGTGACGGACAATCTATGATTAACTACTATCAGGATATTTTAGAAGATGCCGCTACTTATCATTTATTAGTAAACTTTCATGGAGCTACTTTGCCCCGAGGCTTGCACCGTACTTATCCTAACCTCATGACTACTGAGGCTGTCGATGGCTACGAAATGATAACTTTTTCGCAGTATGCTGCTAATAAAGCTCCAGAGCATTCGGTAATGATTGCGATGGTTCGTAATGCCTTCGACCCAATGGACTTTACACCCATGAACTTATACAAAATACCTCGTATAAAACGTGTAACTACCTCAGCTTTTGAATTAGCAACATCTGTAGTTTTCTTATCGGGAATACAACATTATGCCGAACGTCCAGAAGGGATGAAACACGTACCTGAGTATGTAAAAGACTTTTTGAGAAATTTGCCAGATACTTGGGACAACGTTAAATTTATTGATGGCTATCCCGGTAAATTGTATGTTGTAGCAAGAGAGTCTGCTGGGAAATGGTATGTAGCAGGCATTAATGGAGAAAATATAGAGAAGCTCCTTAGTTTAGACTTGAGTTCTTTCAAAAATAAGAAAGGTAAATTAATCAAAACAGGTAAAAATGAGGTAGCCAATGAGCCTTCCTTTGAACAAAGCAATATAATCATTCCTTCTGATGGCAAATTAGATATTACCTTAAAAGGAAATGATGGTTTTGTGATTGTGTTCGAATAATTTAGATAGTAATACGTTTTTCAAGAGTACTAATCAAACAAGAAAATAGTACTCTTGAAATTTGAATAGATATTGAATTACAATTTTATGAGGCAAAAAATAATTTATAAAAAACAGACAGGTCTGTATGATTTGTCAAAACTTTCAATTACATTTGTTGAGTAAAAGAAAGAAATTAATGGAAACCAAGAAAAACATAGAAAATACGGCCGCAAGATTATTTTATGAACAAGGCTATAACTCAACTGGTATCAATCAAATAATAGCGGAAGCGGGCGTTGCAAAAGCCAGTTTATATGCTTATTTTCCTTCAAAAGTCGATTTACTGAAAAGCTATTTGAAAAATACCTCCGTTAGTTCAAATGAGGTTTTAAGAAGCATAGTCAACCAAAAACAAACACCACAAGAAAAAGTGCTTAGTATCTTTGATTTTCTGGTCAAATTTTCAAATGAAACAAACTTTAACGGCTGTCATTTTTTAAATATTGCAGCGGAAATTCCACAAAACAACCAAGACATACTTATTTTAATTCAAGACCAAAAGAATAAAATACGTGAGTTGTTTGTCGAAATTCTTGAACCTATTCATAATGAAGCCCTTGCTGATGAATTATATATACTATTCGAAGGAGCTTTGGCAAGCAGTAAAGTTTTTAAAGAAGATTGGACTATTGAAGCTACTCGCAGAATCGTAGAAAAATTATTATAGTTTTTTATTCAAAAGATAAAACAGACAAGTCTGTTTTTAATTAAAATTTATTTTTAACAAAAGAACAATGAAAAATACATTAAAGAAACCGGAAAAATTAGACTTAGCAACATTATTAGAGAGTCAGCCAAAACAAGTTCAACTTCATGATAATGATGAAGAAATAGTTATTCCTGATGAATGTGGTGATACTTTATGGGATAAAGTTTTGGCTCAATATGAAGATAAAGACACAGATAAATAATTAAAACTATGGCAAAGAATTTTGCAGAAATCGGATTTAGCTCGGCTGCCAAAAAATTACAAGAACAATTTGGTAGCAGAGCAAACTATGCCCGTATGGAAAGCCAAACGATATACGAAGGGTTAAGCAAATATGAACAAAATTTTATTGCCCAAAGAGATAGCTTTTATATGGCAACTATGGGCGAAAATGGCTTTCCTTATATTCAACACCGTGGTGGCCCCAAGGGTTTTTTAAAAGTATTGGATGAAAATCGGTTGGGGTTTATTGACTTCAAAGGAAATATGCAGTATATCTCGGTGGGTAATATGGCAACTAACAACAAAGTAGCACTGTTTTTAGTAGATTACCCAAACAAAAAACGATTAAAAATATATGCTAAAGCCGAAATTGTAGCACTCAAAGATAACCCAGAATTACATCATTTGCTTGATTTAGAAGGGTATAAGTTTCGCCCAGAACGTCTAATGATACTTCATGTAGAAGCCTACGACTGGAATTGCCCACAACATATTACACCACGATTTACAGTTGAAGAAATTGAAGCCGTTTTACAACCTCAATACGAACACATCAAAAACTTAGAAGCCGAAATTGCCGATTTGAAGGCTAAATTGGGTTTGATTGAATGAGAACAATATAGACAGTTTGTGTTATCTTATCCCTATCACTAGAGAATGAAATAGTTTATAGCATGATGATTTTACTACATTTATTATAAGAAACTCTTTATAAAATTTCTTTTAGGGCGTAGAGTATTTTGGATAGAGGCTCTGTTACAAACGATAGAGGTAGTTTAGTTTCCGTTCAAAATTACTACCACTCACTCAATTAGCTCCTTTTCTCGAGAATGACTATAATTTAATAGAGCTTGAGTCCAGAGACACAGGTAAATCGCATATTTATCTGAACTATATCCACATGAAATGTTAATTCCTAAGGGCTAAACCCTCTTTCAAAAATTAATTGCTATAATATTGCTTTCAGAATTATATGCTCAAAATAAGCACCATTTCAATTAAAGAGCAACATACCAGGTATTGTCAAAATATTGAAGAGAATCAGGGAGGTTGGAAATTTATAAAATAATAAAAACATCACTACTTAAAAGAAAACGAGTATGTAGATTATCCTAAAGATAGGAGGGGCAAAGCAAGTTTTATAATCATCTATTTTTACCTATATATTAAATTTTTTCAATAATGTTTGTAAAGTTTAATTTAGAAAACTAATTTTGTATATATAATCTATAATAACTATAGATTATATATAAAATCAACAATCTAAAAATATAAATAAAGCGATTTAAAAAAGATTATCTGTTTTAAATAAAAATGCCACTTCTGCTGGAACAGAAGTGGCTGGTTCAAAAAAGGTTCATTGTGGAATGATTCAGGAGCGCGCAAAAGCAGTACTCCCAGTACCTTATTTTTTAATTTAACCAATACAAAGTAAATGAAAAAAAAATTACTAGTAGTATTATGGCTAGGTATTTTATTGGTTCCTTTTGGTTTTTTTGCCCAAAATACCGATGCTACCATTAATTCTACACTCTCGGGAAGAGTGTTAGACGAAACTTCAAGGGAACCCCTCATTGGCGCTTCTATTAAAATTAAAGGAACTACTCATGGTGTATTAGCTGATGCAGAGGGTAGGTTTTACTTTAAGACTGGTCAAAAATTTCCTTATATTCTTGTAGTAAATTATGTAGGATATGATACCAAAGAGGTTATTGTAAAAACCGCCAACATCGAAATTCAACTTAAAGCAAATAATAAAGAGTTAAATGAAATCGTAGTTGTGGGTTATGGCACACAAGAACGTAAAAACTTGATTGGGTCAATCACTAAAGTAAACCCTTCAGATGTTAGTTCGATTCCTGTGGGAAGTATTGATGCTCAATTACAAGGAAAAGTATCAGGTGTACAAATTTCGTCTGCAACGGGTGTTCCTGGCGAGGCAGTTAATGTAAGAGTGCGTGGAGCAACTTCTATCAATGCCGACAACGACCCTTTGTATGTAGTAGACGGGGTGTTTATCAATAGCAATAGCCTTCAAACAATTGGTACAGGTGGCAAAGCTACTTCTCCTATTGCAGACTTGAACCCCACTGATATTCAAAGCATTGAAGTGCTGAAAGATGCTGAAGCAACAGCTTTGTATGGTTCAAGGGGTGCTAATGGCGTAATCTTGATTACCACCAAAAGAGGTAATTTTGAACAAGCACCAAAAGTAAATGTGAACGCAAGTTTTGGTCAAGCAAAAGCTACTAAACTTTGGGAATTGACAACTGGCCCAGAACACGCTCAATTAGTAAACGAATGGTGGATTAATACAGGAAAAGATACGCCATCGCTTAACAGAACGGTAGCAAACCGACCTTTCAGACCTGTATCAGAAGGTGGACGTGGCTTGCCCGAAGAACAACAAACTTATGATAGACTGAGCGAAGCTTTCCGTACAGCTACGCTTCAAAGTTATGATGTATCGCTATCAGGAGGTACAAAAACCACTAAGTATTATATTGGTGGTGGTTTCAATTCACAAGAAGCTATTCTTAAACCAATCACTTTTAATCGTGCAAGTTTTAAAGTAAATTTAGACCAGAAGATTAACGACAAAGTACAAATTGGTGTAAGTAACTCTTTTTCAAGAACCTACCGTAATCAGGCTCGTGCTGGTGATGGTCCACAAGGTGGTTTATTACAAGCAGCGTTGCATACGCCTACTTACTTATCACCCTATAATGAACAAGGTGTTTTAGTGGGTCGTGCAGGCTTTGATAACTTGACTTTATTGCTAGAAAACTACGACGTAAACTCTACTAGTTTAAGGTATATTGGTAACATTTATGCAGAGGCTTATCTTCTTCCTAACCTAAAACTTCGTTCAAGTTGGGGTGTTGATTATAACAATTATAATGAATCAGAGTATTGGAATACATTCCTTTTATTAGGAGCTCAAGGTGGCTTGGCTACTTCTTCGATTTCTCAATTTACTTCATTATTGAATGAACAAACGCTTACTTATCGCCAAAAATTGGGAGACAAACACTCTTTTGGTATTGTGGTTGGTAATACATTACAAAGTGACGTATTAAACAGAACGTATGCAGAAGGAAGAGGTTTTGCCAATAATTCTTTCAAAATTATTTCTTCAGCGGCTACCACAATTAGTTCTCAAAACTGGAGTAAAAGCAATTTAGCTTCCTTTTTTGCGAAAGCAGATTATAATTTTGATGGCAAATACTTATTCAATGTAAGCCTGAGAGCAGATGGTTCTTCACGCTTTGGAACAGACCGAAAATGGGGATATTTCCCAGCGGTAGGTGCTGCTTGGCGATTAAAACAGGAAGATTTTCTTAAAAACAATACTGTTATTTCAGACTTGAAATTAAAAGCAAGTTATGGTATTGTGGGTAACCAAAACGGTATCGGGAACTTTGCTTCGCAAGGTTTGTGGACAGGCGGTGCACCATACCAAGGAAGTGCAGGAACAGCGCCACAGCAATTGGCTAACCCAGATTTAAGATGGGAAAAGACAAATCAATTTAATGTGGGTATAGATGCTTCTTTATTAAATGGAAAAATTGCCTTTGAATTAAATTATTATACTAAATATACCAAAGATGGCTTGTTGCAATTGGCTTTACCAAGCACAACTGGCTTTGCCAATTATTGGAGCAACGCTGCCGAGATTAGCAATAAAGGTTTTGAGTTTAGTATCAATACTACTAATATCCAACAAGGTGGTTTTACTTGGACATCTAGTTTAAATATTGCTCAAAACATTAATAATATTGAGAAGTTAGAAAATCCACTTCGTTATGGAAGTAGAGAATTGATTCTTCAACAACAAGGTACTCCTCTTTACTCTTTCTGGGTATATAAACAATTGTATGTTGACCCTCAAACAGGAAACGTGGTGTATGAAGATGTAAATAAAGATGGACAAATCACTGTGGCTGACCGACAAATTGTAGGAAGTATTTGGCCGAAGTTCTTCGGTGGTTTTACTAACAATTTTACTTACAAAGGCTTTGAGGTGTCAGCATTTTTAGCTTTTCAGTATGGAAACAAAATCTATAACCATAATAAGTTCTTTGGCGAAGGCGGTGGATCTAGAGATGCAGCTCGAATTATTTTTGCCAGTAACGTAGCTCGTTGGCAAAAACCAGGTGACATCACCGATGTCCCTCGTCCAGATGGCGTTAATGTAAATAACTATCGTGATGGTGGAAGTCGCTGGTTAGAAGATGGTTCGTTTATACGTCTCCGTTCGTTAAATGTAGGCTATAACTTACCAAAATCTTTTGCTAAAAAACTCGGTGCAGAAGCATTTAAGGTATTTGTAAATGGTACCAATCTGTTCTTGATTACTAAATATACTGGACTCGACCCAGAGTCTAGTGCTAGTAGTGACCAAAATGCCCAAGGTATCGATTTAGGAACACCACCACAACCTCGTAGTTTTCAAGCTGGTTTTAATTTGACTTTCTAAATCAACTTAAGCATCAGAACAGACAACCAACTTTTAAATAATAGATGTATGAAAACATTCAAATTTATATATTCAATAGGTCTAATCGCTTTATTTACATCGTGTTCAAGCTATTTGGATGTAAAGCCATTAGAATCTATCTCAGATGCACAGACTATTTATGATAAAACGTCATCTGAAACAGCTATTAGGGGTGTTTATTCAGCACTTGCTAGTGGCAATTATTATGGCACTACGTTCCAATCTATTGGCTATTTATCAGGTGATAATATTCAATGGACTGGCTCGCAATCGCAAGTACAGGAGTTTATCAATAAAAAGGTAAATGCTGAAAATTCAACTATTTCAGGGGCATGGACAGCTATATATACTACGATTAACCGAGCTAATAATATTATAGCAAAAGTACCAGCAGTAACAGACCCACTTTTAACAGAAGCGCTGAAAAATCAGATTATCGGAGAAGCTTATTTTATTAGGGCTTTGGCTTACTTTGACTTGGCTCGTACATGGGGAGGCGTACCTATCGTAACGAAACCAACAGCTAGCCCAACTGAAAACAGAGGCATTGGCAGAAGTACACAGGCAGAAACGTATGCGCAAGTATTGAAAGACCTTGAGGCAGCAGAACCATTATTGCCTGCTACGACAGACCGCTACAGAGCTACTCGCAAAACAGCTTGGGCATTGCGTGCTCGTTATCATTTATACCAAAAGGAGTGGGCAAAGGCAGAGGAATATGCAACTAAATTGCTGACAGATACGAACTATCGTTTACTGAAACCATTCAATACTTTTTTTACTAACGATGCAAGAGGAACGCAAGAGTCGGTTTTTGAAATTTTCTATAGTGCCAACGAACCTAATACTCACCGCAACCAATGGCAACCTCAAACCAACGGGGGTACTCGCCAATGGGCACCCAATGATGCGCTTGTAGCATTGCTCAACGACCCTGCTGTGGGTGGTACTCGCAGTACGCTAGTTGCCAAAGACAACCAAAATCGTTGGTATGGCAATTTGTATTACAGAACGCCTGCTGCCGACCCTACTTATGTAATTCGTATTGCAGAATTATATTTAATTCGCTCGGAAGCGCGTGCTAACCTAGACAAAATTACGGACGCACTTGCAGATTTAAATGCTGTCCGTGACCGTGCAGGCCTTGTAGCAAGCACTGCTTCAAACAAAGACAATGTACTCTTAGCCATTGAAAATGAAAGAAGAGTAGAGTTTGCTTTAGAACCGCATCGTTGGTATGATATCGTCAGAACAGGTCGTGCCGCACAGGTATTTAACCTTAGCGATGCGAACAGATTCGTTTTGCCGATTCCATCAGGAGAATTATTGATTGATAAATCATTGGTACAAAATAAAGGATATTAATTTTTAGTCCACAGGCTAGGCAACTAGCCTGTGGCTTAAACCCAATACTCAAATGGCTAAAACACTAGAAATTAACGCACAAAGCGAATGGACAAATACAGAGAAACTCGCTTTCAAGTTTTTTGGTATCTATTTCTTCTTGCAGGTACTCCCTTTAGATGGAAGGTTTTTCAAACATCTTTTTTCTATCAATTGGTTGAACGTAGGCTATGCTGATATTTTCTATTTATCAAAGTATGCTCCAAGTTTTGTAGGTAATGACAATTTTATCAACTGGCTCATCATTGCTATCATAGCGGGAATCGGAACATTTGTATGGGATAGTATTTACAAAAAAGACATTAACTATGACCAACTTTATTATTGGATACGCGTTTTAGTGCGTTATCGTTTAGCCATAGGCGTTATTGCTTATGGGTTTCTCAAATTCTTTCCTATCCAATCGCCCATTCCTTCTATCAGTAACCTTAATACCGAATATGGTGATTTTACGGCATGGAAACTATTTTCACTAGGTTTGGGCGTTGTGCCAAGTTACCAATCTTTCTTGGGACTAGTTGAGATTGTGGGAGGTTTATTACTCTTAAATCGTAAAACGACGACGATTGCTACTTTAATAATTTTGCCATTTGCAGGAAATGTTGCCATTTCGAATATTGCTTATGAAGGTGGTGAATACGTGTATGCTTTTTACTTAATCTCTTTGGCACTTTACCTTTTTGCCTTTGATGCTATTCGTTTATTTAATTTGCTCTCTTTAGAAAAACCTACGCTACCCAACACTTTTCAGCCTATTTTTAATAAAAAATGGAATCAGGCCAGAGTTGCTATCAAATTTGGCTATGTGTTGTTTTTCGTAATATTTTATGGCTTAAAAACCTATGGCGGTTACCAGAAAGGCGGTTATCATTTCCCTGCTCAAAAGGGACTAGACAATACTGCTGGGCTTTATAATGTGAGTGAGTTTAAATGGAATAACCAAAATATTCCTTATTCAAAAACAGATACGATTCGTTGGCAAAATGTAGTATTTGAGCAATGGAATACCATCAGCATAAAATCTAACAAGACTGTATTATTAGAACATTTACCAAGCGAAGAAATTTTTAAAGAAGATTCTTTGCGGGTTTATGAATTGTCAGGTTCGCAAGGTCGTCATTACTATCAGTATAGTGTAGACCCTTCAAAATCAACGCTTTCTCTTAGTAATAAGAATGTCAATCATCAGAGCGATAAATACACTTTATCATTTAAAAGACTCAACGATTCGACGCTTGTTTTGTCGGGTGTAAATACCCAACATGATTCTGTTTATGCTGTTTTGAATAAAATCAACAAAAAGTATTTGACTTTCGAAGCGCAAAAATTAGGACGTAGAGGTGTGCTTAAACTTTAATTCTTACCATAAATTCCATAAAATTATGTCACATTCAAACTTCGATTTAGATCGTGAGAATTTGGGTATTGAATTGCCCGAAAATGTCATAAACAGTCAAGAAAATACCCCTCCAAAAACAACGTGGACTGGCTGGCAAAAAGTGCTTTTTCGTATTGCATTTGTGTTCTTTGTGGCGATGTCGCTACCCAATACTTTAGAATGGTATAAGGAAATAGCTACGTTCAATTGGCTGCATTTACACTACAGAGATTTATATGATATTGCACGATTTGGTTCGGGACTAAATTTCTTTGGTAACAAAATTTTTGGGTCTTCACTCAACGGGTATGCTGTTTGGATAATTACGCTAATTTTTGCTGTAGTTGGAGGATTGCTATGGACGGCTATCGTTTACTTTCTTAAGAAAGAACCCAAAGAATATAATCTTCTATACTATTGGTTGAAAGTAATAGTGCGTTACCGTGCAGGAATCGGGATTATTGGCTTTGGTTTTACTAAGCTAACGCCAACACAATTACCTTATCCATCTTGGGGAATCCTTAATACAAATTTTGGTGATTTAACCCTTCAAAAAATCTATTGGTTATCTATCGGTATTGTACCTTGGTACGAAGTTTTCACGGGGGTAGTTGAAGTAGCCGCTGGGGCATTGTTATTTTTCAGAGCAACCACTTTCTGGGGTTCTGTCTTACTCTTTGGAGCATTGGCTGATATTGTGTATGTAAACATCGCCTATGATGGTGGTGTACATGTTTACAGCTCATATTTTGTATTACTTTCAGCATTTTTATTGGTTGATTATGTACCTAGAATTTATAAATTACTGATTTTAGAACGTCTGACGATTCCTGTAACTCACTACCCTGTATTTGACAAAGCGTGGCAACGAATCACAAGAGTTACGTTGAAGACTACTACCATTATCTTGTTTTTGCCTGTATTCTTGTATTTAGCCATCATTAATTTCTTATACGACCCTTATAAACAACCAGCACTTAAAGGTATCCCTGAGTTACGAGGTAATTATGAGGTTTCTGAGTTCAAAATCAATAATCAGGTTATCCCTTACTCACCTACAGACACAGTAAGATGGCAACAAGCTACTTTTGAAAAATGGACAACGCTTACTTTTAAAGTGAATAAGCTTGTCGAATTAGATTTATCCAATGGTGGGGGTGCGCCAATGCGAGATATTAACCGAACGTTTGAGCTAACGGGTGTGGCTGGCGGACAGCGAGTTTTCTATTATGAAGCCGACACCGTTAATAAAGTATTGTATTTGCAGGATAAAAATAGAGGCTCACGCAACCAAGAAAACAGAGAGTTTTTAGTCAACAATCGTGATTTAGGAGGCGAGGCTGTTCGTAAAAAGAAAGAACCAAAAGCAGAAGAAGTGGCGGATAATTGGATTCCAAAAGAAGCATTAGCCAATATTGGTTCAGAAGACCCAAAGATAGAAGCCATCGCACGCTCTTCTCGTCGTACAAAAGGCATCAAAGCAGAAAGCAAGCCAAGCAAACGTAATCGAATGATTTTGAAGTATACCGTTTTAGATGGTGGAAACAGGGTTTTACTTTCGGGTATTAACGAAAATAAAGATTCTATTCACGTTACTTTAAACCGCTATACTAAAAAATATGCTCTTTCAAGAAGTACCTTGGAAGCTGGCAAGTACAACTAAATTTATTTATTACCCAATGTGTTTCCAACTTGCTAAATCCTTAGCAAGTTGGAAATCCCTTAACTTTCATTTAAAACTTCTCAAAAAAACACGTATGAAAATCAGACAATTACACATCATCACATGTCTATTTTTGAGCCTCAGCACATCGCTGTTTGCTCAAATAAAATCTATCTCAGGGACTATCAAAGACAAAGAAACTGGAGATGCTCTTCCTGGGGTTTCAGTTTTGATTAAAGGTTCAAGCAGTGGAACTGTTACAGATCAAAAAGGATATTATAAAATCAATGTGTCGGAAAAAGCGACGTTAGTTTTTTCATTTATTGGTTATGCTAATATCGAAAAAACTGTAGGCAATCAATCTATAATTTCTATAGACTTGATTCCATCAAATAATGAATTAGCAGAAGTTAGGGTTGTTGGCTATGGTACACAAACCAAGGCTGAATTTACAGGTTCTGCTGTCAGGGTTTCAGGTGAAGCTATCAAAGAACAGCCCATTCAAAGTTTTGACCAAGCCTTGTCTGGACGTGCTGCTGGCGTAAATGTGGCACAACCTAACGGTGTCCTTAACAACCCTCCTGTTATTCGTATTCGTGGAGTAAACTCTATTTCCTTGAGTTCATATCCATTAGTTGTAGTAGATGGTATTCCTATTAATACGGGTAATGTTTCATCAAGCACGGCCGTACCTAACAACCCACTTGGAGATATCAATCCTGCTGATATTGAATCAATAGATGTATTAAAAGATGCCGCGTCAACATCTATTTATGGCTCAAGAGCTGCGGCTGGCGTATTATTAATCACGACAAAGAGAGGTAAATCAGGAAAGCCTCGTATTAGCTTTGATAGCTGGACGGGTGTTTCTGACGTAGTGCGTTTACCTAAATTATTAAATGCAGAGCAGTTTATTGCTATTAAAAATGAAGCAGTTTTAAATGCTAAAATTTTGGGAGGAAATGCCAATAATAACAGTGTGGCGTCAGCATTATTTTATCCAAACTACGATGCCAACAACAACCCTATTGATACCCGTTGGTATGACTATATTTATCAAACAGGTACTGCACAAAACCATAATGTGAATGTTTCTGGCGGAACACCAACAACTTCGTATTACTTTTCAGCTAACTATACAGACCAAAAAGGTTTTTTAGTGACGAATGAGTTTAAAAGAAAATCTGCTCGTTTTAATATTGACCAAGAACTTACAGGTTGGTTGAAATTGAAAGGTAGTCTTTCTTATAATACCAGTTTTAACCAATCGCCTTATTCTGGTTCTTTGGCCAACTCTAACTTTTTCTTAGTGGGTGCTGCCCGCTTGGCGGTGGCTTTACCTCCAAATGTACCTGCATTCAATGCCGATGGTTCTTATAACATCAACCCTAATAGTCCAAACACAATTGGTGTTGGTAATAATCAGTTTGTAAGTAACTGGGGGAATCCCGTAGCCCTACTTCGTGAAAACAAATATACCTCTGAAAACGACCGTGTTATTGCGAGTTTTGCAGCCGTGGCTAAGTTGTATAAAAACTTAGAATTTACGACGACTTATGCAATTGACCGCCTTAGAACAGATACTTATAGCTATGACAGTCCGATTCAAGGAAATGGATATTCTAGTAAAGGAAACGCAACAAATGTTTCGGCTGTAAGAGATAACTGGAACTGGACAAATACCCTTACTTACAATACTGCTATTGCTGAGAAGCACAATGTTTCAGCTTTAGTGGGCTATGATTTACAAAAATTCAATTACAGTGCTTGGGGTGCTTCAAGAACACAAAGTGCTGACCCTTATTTTGAAAACTACCAAGGAAACTGGGGAGCAATCTCGGCCACAAACAACGAAATTAGTGAACGAGCCTTCCTTTCTTTTTTCTCTCGCTTGACTTATGATTTTGATAAAAAATATTTCCTTACTTTCAACTTCCGTCGTGATGGTAACTCAGCGCTTGGTTCTGGAAGAAAATATGGAAACTTCGGTGGTGTTTCTGGAGGTTGGGCAATTTCAGAAGAGGATTTTTATAAATCATCTCCTATTTCTTCTGTCTTGAACAATGTTAAACTAAGAGCAAGTTGGGGACGTGTAGGCAATGGTAATTTAAGCGATGCCTTCAGTTCATTAGAATTATACAGTGGCTCATTGTATGGAAACGCTGCTACTTGGGCAATTTCTCAAGCAGGCAACTCGAACTTAGGTTGGGAAACAAGTAATCAAACCAATATTGGAGCAGACTTAGGATTATTAAATAATAGGGTTCAAGTAGAACTGACTTATTTTAACAACGACGTAAATGGTTTGATTTTGAGCGCTCCACAAGCAGTATCGAAGGGGATTCCTGGCAATGCTATTTTAGGTAATGTGGGTTCGATGTATAACCGAGGTATTGAATTAGGAATTACAGCGACAGTTATCCGCAAAGGCAATTTCTCATGGAATACTTCTTTCAATTTCACAAAGCTAGAAAACAAAGTAACAGCACTAGCTGAAGGAAATACTGACATCATTGGTACTACGCACGTATCTTACGAAACGACGAATATCACCCGAGTAGGTTATTCAGTAGGTAGTTTATATGGCGCAAAAACGGCTGGTGTTAACCCTGCGAATGGTCAAAGAATTTTCATCAATAAAAAGGGAGAACAAGTACAATACAGCCAAGTGGTATTACCTGGACAAAGTCAGTGGACTTACCTAAATGGAGAAAAAGCAGCAGCTATTACTGGTGCTGATTATTACTTAATCGGAAATGCACTACCAACTTGGTATGGTGGCTTTTCAAACAATTTCAAATATGGCAATTTTGATTTAGGAATTAATCTTTCATTCTCAGGAGGCAACTATATCATGAATGGAACAAGAGCTACTTTGCTTGACCAACGTGCTTATAATAACTCTACTGAAATCTTAAATCGCTGGCAAAAACCGGGAGACATTACAGATGTACCAAGACTGGTTTATAACGACCAATTATCAAGTGGTTCTTCTTTCCCTGTGTCAACCAATGCTGAAAAAGCTGATTTCCTTCGTTTGCAAAATCTTTCTTTAGGATACAGGCTCCCGTCTGCTTTGTTTACAAAAATAGGCATTAGCTCAGTGCGCGTATATGCCCAAGGAGCAAACCTATTCTTAATAACAAAATACACAGGTGCTGACCCAGAATCGTCTGTAAATGGTAACTCAAACACTACTCCAGGTGTAGAGAAAAATTCAGTTGGACAAGCAAGAACATTTACTTTGGGACTAAACGTAAGTTTTTAACGAAAGCGTTAGCCTAAAATGGCTATCCATAAATAGTATTAAATATGAAAACATTCACAAAACACACATATATTTCTCGTATTAGCGGCATCTTTTGTTTATCATTGGTATTAGGAACAACTGCTTGTAATGATCAAGAATACCTAAATCCAACGCCTGCTACTTCTATTTCTGGAACAAATGCCTTTGATACGCCTGAAAGAATTTTAGGCTTAGTCAATGGTATTTACAAAGCGGTAAAGAATGGAAATTATTACGGAGGGAATTATTATACCTATACGGAAGCTCGTGGAGAAGAATTCATCAACCGTACTAGCAATACATTTACAGCTTATGAAGCTTGGAATCAAACCCTTAATTCGGGTTCAAACTTTGTAGCGGGTTTTTGGGCAGCAGGATATGGCGCTATCAACAATGCTAATATTGTTATTAAGGGTTTGACAGATAACCCTAATAAAGTAAGTGCGACACTTACTAAACAATACATCGCAGAAGCTAAGTTTTTAAGAGCATTAAGCTATTTTAGTCTAGTAACATTGTATGCTCGTCCCTATAATGAAAACAACGGAGCGTCGCCAGGGTTGCCTTTGCGTTTACAGGCAGAAACAAATACTGCAAACAATGACTTAAAAAGAAGCACTGTCGCAGAGGTATATACGCAAATCATCAAAGATTTGAGTGAAGCTGAAGCTGACTTACCTACAAATTATGCTTCGGGTTTGCTGAATACCACGAGAGCGCATAAAAATACGGCTATTGCCTTAAAAACAAGGGTATATCTTAATGCTGGTAATTATGCAAAGGTGATTGAAGAGGCTAAAAAGATTGTGTCAACATCGGCTCCTTTCTCGGCTGCTACAGGTGTAAACCATAAACTACAAAATATTGTAGAAATTTTCACGACCAATTATACCAGTACAGAGTCTATCCTTTCTGTGCCGATGACAGATTTGGATAATGTAACGGGGCAAACGTCTTTCCCTTATGTGTTTAATGCCAACTCAGAATATAACTTGAATCCAAGTGGTATTTGGGGTGAAACAGAATGGAAATCTACTGATTTGAGAAGAACGTTTGCTCGTACTGCTTCTGGGGTTCAATTCCTAACTAAATACAATAAACCTTCTCCTTTCTTAGACTATCTCCCAATCATTCGTTATTCTGAGGTATTACTGAATTATTCAGAAGCGGCGGCTCGTACAGGAGATTTAGTAAAATCGATTGAATTATTGAAAGCAGTACGTAATCGTTCGGATGCTACGTATATTTTTCCAGAAAGTAGTGTAGGTACACAAACAGCTTTGGTAAATACTATTTTAAAAGAAAGACGTATTGAGTTATTGGGTGAAGGTTTCCGCTCGAACGACTTGCTTCGCAATTTGTTGCCATTACCCGCTAAATCAAGCAGTTCATTGAGTGCTCCTGCTGTTGAACCGTCACAAGCTAACTATATTTTTCCTTTGCCAAATGTAGAAATTGTAACGAACAAATTATTATTAGAATAAGCTTATTACTGGCTCAAGTAGGCAAGTTTTACTTGACTGCTTGAGCTTTATAACATCCTAAATCAATGAAGTACTTTCTATTATTATTATGCTTGATAAGCTTTGAAATGACCGCCCAGCGAGTTCGTCAGTCGGACACTGCTGGACATGCTCAGCATAATAGTACACAACATGAAGTGCATGATGGCGAAAGTCACGATAGCCATAGTCACCTCGAACATATTTTAGATTACCGCAAAGAAACGGCCTATGTTCCCAACCTACCCCCTGCTCAGCTTTTGCAAGGTATCGGGAAGGTAGATTTCAAGATTACGACGCAAGCTAATAAAACACAGGAATTCTTTAACCAAGGCATTGCCCTCTTGCATTGCTTTTGGGATTTTGAAGCCTACCGAGCTTTTAAAGAAGCTATTCGCTATGATTCAACGGCCATTATGCCTTACTATGGTTTGTACAGTGCGATTGGTGCCATTGAAGGAGATGAATTCAAATACGATCAAAAACTTGCTTTGCAAAAATTAAAACAGTTGAAAAACAAAGCAAGTGAAAGAGAACGCAGTTATGCAGAAGCAATTTTAGCAAGAGATTCGGAAGCTGATGGAGGCAAAGCCGTCTATCAGAAAAAACTAGAATACATCATTGATAAATATCCTGATGATTTGGATACCAAACTGTTTTTGGCTTTGAGTAAAATGGGCGGATATGATTCAAAAATGGTGCCTCGCGAAGGACAGTTATATGCTGAATACCTCCTTAAAGATATTTTAAGAACTCATCCTGACAATGCGGCAGCTCATCATTATTGGATTCATTTAAAAGAAAATTGCTGTCCAGAACAAGCACTTGAAAGCACGGAAAAATTACCAAAGTTGGCCAATAATTCTGGACACATGGTGCACATGCCAGGGCACGTATATTATAAATTGGGCGATTATAAAAAGGCTTTCAATGCATTTGTAACAGCCGTAAAAGTAGATTCTGCCTATATGAAGCAATTCAATATGCCAGAAGTAGATACTTGGAATTATATCCATAATATCAATTACTTACTTTCAAACTGTGCTGAAGACGGACGCTATTCAACGGCTTTATACTATGCTGAAAAGCTAAAAAATATGCCTGCCACGAAGGAAAGAAAACGTAAATATGAAGGGCGTTTCTTTTATCAAGGGGTGATTGCACCTGCTAAAATGGAGCTTTGTTTTGGTTTCTATAAAAAAGCAGCCGACCGACTCGCTACTATACAAGTAGATAAAGATAGTCTCTTTACTCAAAAAGCCATTGCCTATAAAGAAGGCCTTTCCTTTTTTGCCCTAGGCATGGATGCTGCTAAAAACAATAAAATCAGCGATGCCAAACATTATGCAGATGCATTGGATGCGTTGCTTTGGCGAAATAGCAATCAACACAGCACTAAAGATGCTATTTCTACCAAACGCTTAGCAGATTTGAATGTCGCTTCTTTAGAATTCCAAGGGGTTATTAAAAGTGCTGAAAACAAACACAAAGAGGCAATTGCCATCTTACAAAAAGCCCAAGAAAAGGAAGAGGATTTAGGCTATAGCGAACCGCCTACTTATGCCCGACCAGTATTAATCAGTTTGGCCGAAGCACATTTGAAAGCTGGTAATTTTCCCCAAGCCATTGAAGCTTATCAAGAATTATTAAAGCGCCATCCTAATACCGCCAATGCCTATTGGGGTTTATACAAAGTTTATACTAAGAAAGGCGATACCACCAAAGCAAATGAAAATGCTAAACGCCTAGCAGAGGTAATAGAATTTGGAGACAAATCGCTATTTCCACTTTAAGAACAACAAACACTCATCATCAATACGTTTTTTTGAATCGCATTAATCAATCAACTAAAAATTATCAATCCTTTAATACCATGCAAAAACCAGTTAAATCTCTCGTATTTATGTTGCTATCAATCCTGATAGTTGCTTTTAAAGCAGATACTCCTTATCAAGAGGATATTAAAAGTTGGCATCAAAAACGTATTGAAGACCTTAAAAAAGAAGACGGTTGGCTAAATCTTGCAGGCCTGATTTGGTTGCAAGAAGGCGTAAATACTATTGGTGGTGATGCCAAAAATTCCATTGTTTTTCCTACTGAGCATAGCGATGCAACACTTGGGAAAATTATTTTGAAGGATGGAAAAGTGTCGTTTGAATCAACAAAAAATGGCGCTGTTTATCTTGAAGACCAGTTGGTCAATCAAGTAGCACTATTTCCTTATGCTGGTAAACCCACTGTTTTAAAGCATAAATCTTTAAGATGGTTCATTATTCAAAGAGGAGATAAATATGCTATTCGCTTAAGGGACTTAGAAAGTCCTTATCTGAAAGGATTTAAAAGCATTGAGACTTTTCCTATTACGGAGTCTTGGCGTATCAAGGCTAAGTTTATTCCTTCAGTCGGTAAAAAACTTAAAATTACGGACATAACTGGGCGTACTTATGAGCAAGAATCTCCGGGAAAATTAGTTTTTTCAGTGGATAGAAAAGAATATAACCTTGATGCTGTAGGAACAAAAGAAAGATTACATTTTGTATTCGGAGATTTAACCAATAAGCATGATAGTTATGGTGGTGGCAGGTTCTTGGATGTACCTGGCCCAGATGCAGATGGCTATACGTATATCGATTTCAACAAATCTTATAATCCTCCATGTGCTTTTACGCCTTATGCCACTTGTCCTTTACCTACCCAAGAAAACAAGTTGGCCGTAGCCATTACGGCAGGCGAAAAACGATATGGAAATCATTAATGTTATTAAAAACCTTAAAGCGTATTGGACATTTAATTACCAATACGCTTTTTATTCCTAACCAGAAAAGCCAAAATTCATTATTATGTCTCCAAAAACAGAGAATATCTACAAAAAGCCTTATGAATCCATCATTTTTCGTGGTTTCTTTCTTTTTGTAATCATTACTGCTATTCCATTTTACCCTAGTTTTTATTTAAAAGACTACAGCGAAAGTTTTCAGACAAAATCGCATCCATTTAGAATCATAGATGTAGCTAGTCAGAACAATCCGTGGTTTTTCAATAATGCTGATGGTAAAAATTATGTAGGTTGGCTCATCACTTTGTTAGTAAGTATCATTTTTGGGACAATCTGGTACTTTTTCGATAAAAAACGCAAGAATTACGACCAATTATCTTATTGGTTTTTTGTAATTGTTCGCTATGGCTTAGCTTTAAGAATGTCATGGTTTGCTATTGCCAAAGTATTTCCTGTACAAATGCCTTTCCCGACAATTAGTCAATTGAATACCAATTTAGGCGAATTTACACCTGGAAAACTTTATTGGTTGACTACTGGTGTTTCGCCATTCTTTGAAGTATTTGCAGGCGTATTTGAGTTAACTGCTACCATATTAGTTCTTTTTAGAAGAACTACTACCCTTGGAGCCTTAATGATGGTGGCAATTCTTCTCCCAATTTGGTTTGTGAATATTGGTTATGATGCAGGCGTTGAACTTACGAGCTTGCATATTTTAACATTGGCTATTCTATTATTGGTTAAAGATGTAAAGCCCTTCTGGGACTTACTCATCTTACATAAACCGTCTAACATTCCTGCTTTTGTTTCACCTGATTTCTTGAAACAATGGCAAAATAATATTCGACTAGTACTAAAGTGGGGGTTTATTCTAATCTTTTTGGTGTATCGAGGCTTTGAATACGGCAGAGTTTATGCGTCAGATAAGACCTTTAAATTGCCTTTAACTGACGGTGTTAAGGAGTTTGCAGGATTCTATGATGTTTCAGCATTTAAAATTAATAACAATATTATTCCTTATTCAAGCACTGATACTACTCGCTGGCAAAATGTAGTTTTTGAAAAATTCAATACTTTCAGTATCAAAGTGGGTAGTCAAACACAACTAAATACCGACAATAAAGCCAGAACGACAGAGTATTATGGCAACGTAGGTCGATTGTATTATGGCTATGAAATAGATTCGCTCAAACAAAGTCTTACATTATGGAATAGAGCAGATACTACCAAAAAGATACTTTTAAAATATAAGCATATTGATAACAAACAATTTATTTTAAAAGGTATCAATGAAGGTGGAGATTCGCTTTTTGTAATCCTTCAAAAAATTGAAAAGCACTATCCTTTGGTTGAGAAAAAAGTGCGACTTTTTTAAATTAAATTATATTACTTTTTATTTCAAAATCATTATAAATTTCAACAATGGCAATCCATTATTACAGATATAAACTACTGACTTTGATAGGTTTTGGTATTGCACTAAGTGCTTTTCAATCTTCTAATCATTCAACAGAAAGTAGCTCTTTAGTATATCAAAGCAAAAAAGATTCTAGTGAAACACCACAGCATTTTGGTTGGGGGCGGACTCCCACTAAAGCTGAAATAGAACGAATAGATATTGACGTTCGACCAGACGGAAAAGGATTACCTGCTGGAGTTGGATTAGTTAGTAAAGGCAAAGTGATTTTTGAAACAAAATGTGTGGCTTGTCATGGTGTTGGAGGCATTGGAGGCATCAATGGTTCTTTGGTGACAAACAAAAATCCTGCTGATAAAAAGAAAGAAAAAACCATTGGAAATTACTGGCCATACGCTACGACAGTTTTTGACTATGTACGAAGAGCAATGCCTTTTAATGCCCCTGGTTCTTTGACAAACGAAGAGGTATATCATTTAACAGCTTACTTACTGAATGCTAATGAAATCATTGATGAAAAGTATGTAATCAATGCGCAAACATTACCTAAAGTGATTATGCCTGCACAAAAATTGTATGTACCAGATGATAGAAAAGGAGGAGCTGAAATAAAATAAACATGGAAAAAATTATTGAGATTACTCAAAATAGCCAAAAAAAAATATCAAGAAGAACGCTTTTGGGTGGTGCTGCCACCATTGCAGTGGCTATCGTTCAATCTGCCAGTGGTAAAACCATTCAAAAGGCAATTGTTGAAGATCCAACCAAACAGGTAGGTAACTTAGCAGGAGAAATCGGAACGAGGTCACCTTTTGTAAAATCTATCAAAAAGCCTTCTGATATTTCATCAAGGTCGCCTCTTCAAGATTTTTATGGTATGATTACTCCTTCAGATTTACATTTTGAACGCCATCATGCAGGTGTTCCTGCCATTGACCCCAATACACATGAATTATTGATACATGGTTTAGTTGAAAAACCATTAATTTTAAAAGTAGCTGATTTAAAGCGATTCCCTGCTGTGTCAAGAATTGCTTTTATTGAATGCTCAGGTAATTTCAGAACTGGTAAAGAAGAAATGAGCCCACAAGAAATTTGTGGCTTAACAAGTCAGAGCGAATGGACAGGCGTAAAACTTTCTACCATTTTCAGAGAAGTCGGTGTAAAACCTAATGCAACGTGGTTTTTAGCAGAAGGTGGCGATGCCGCCGTC
This sequence comes from Arcicella sp. GW822-FHT02H01, assembly GCF_058802005.1. Lineage (NCBI taxonomy): Bacteria > Pseudomonadati > Bacteroidota > Cytophagia > Cytophagales > Flectobacillaceae > Arcicella > Arcicella sp. GW822-FHT02H01. The sequence continues at coordinate 64,045 of NZ_JBXANT010000005.1, forward strand.
ATGACTAGAAGTATTCCCGTACAAAAAGGTTGGGACGATGCAATCATTGCTTATGCACAGAACGGTGAAGCCATTCGACCAGAACAGGGTTTTCCTATCAGGCTATTTCTTCCCGGTTGGGAAGGAAACACCAGTGTAAAATGGTTGAGAAGATTAGAATTATCTGACCAACCTTATATGACACGGGAAGAAACATCTAAGTATACTGAAGGGATTAAAGATGGAAAAATTAGAATGTTCAGTTTTGATATTGACGCCCGTTCTATTATTACTTTCCCTTCTTTTCCACAGCATGTTGAAAAAGGTTGGATTGACATTAGAGGGTTGGCATGGTCAGGGAGAGGAAAAGTAGTCAAGGTAGAAGTAAGTACAGATGCAGGGAAAAACTGGCAAATAGCCCAACTAAATGAGCCTATTTTGGATAAAGCCCATGTGCAGTTTAGGCACTTATGGCAATGGAAAGGCGAAGAAACCGAGCTATTAAGCAGAGTCACTGACGAAACAGGCTATACGCAACCTACTTTGAAGCAACTAGTAGAAGCACGAGGAAGCGATATGGGTGGTTACCACTTGAATCCCATAACAGCGTGGCAAATTAAAAAAGATGGAAGGGTTTTATTTAAACCAGAATCATTCCGCTAAAAATAATCTATCAAATCTTAAATCCTTTGAATCATCATGAAAAAAATAAATATTACGGCATTATTAGTATTGTTACTAATAACCAGTTTTCCCAATTTTGCACAATCTGCATCTTCAAAAGATGAGTCTTTTACCATCGAAGGTTATTATAAAGTAAAATGGGGGCATCAACAAGAGTTTTTGGAATTGTACAAGAAAAATCACTACCCATTACTTAAAAAAGCAATTGAAAAAGGTGATTTATTAAGTATAAAACTCGAAAAAACTTTGCAGCATGGCACAGAAGATGGTCGTTGGGATTATCGTGTAACATTAGTTTTTAAGAACGTACAAGCGGCATTTGATCCAAACCTTACGGAACCTTATAAAAAGGCTCTGTATCCAGACCAAACTACCTTTAAAAAGGAAGAATCAAGACGTTTTGAGATTTTGGATGCCCATTGGGACATTCAGGTCGGAAAAGAAAATTTAGATAAATAATGTCAAAAACAGATTTTGATGCTATTGTGATAGGCTCAGGCCCTAACGGATTAGCAGCAGCCATAAACTTACAGCAAAAAGGTCTTTCAGTATTAATACTAGAAGCAAAAAACACTATTGGTGGTGGTCTGCGTACTGCTGAACTTACCTTACCCGGTTTTCAACATGATATTTGTTCAGCCATTCATCCTTTGGCTGCGGCTTCGCCATTTTTTAATACTTTGCCTTTGCAAGAACATGGTTTAACGTATATTCATCCACGCCTTGTAGCAGCACATCCATTAGACGATGGTACGTCAGCAATCCTGACGAATTCTATTTTAGAAACAGCAGTATACTTAGGAGCCGACAGAAAAAATTATTTAAACCTCATTGAGCCTATTACGAAACATTGGGAAAGTCTGCTTGATGATTTATTAGCACCTTTACATTTTCCGAACCGCCCAATCAATTTTGCACAATTTGGACTAAAAGCATTTTTACCTGCAACATTACTGGCAAAGAGATTTGAATCGTTAGAAGCAAAAGCATTGTGGGCAGGAATGGCAGCACATGCTATTCAGCCACTAAACAACTTGGCCACCTCAGCCATTGGTTTAGTCTTGATGGCCTCTGCACATGCCAAAGGATGGCCAATTCCCAAAGGAGGTTCGCAGTCTTTGGCAAATGCTTTAGCTTCCTATTTTGTTTCCATTGGAGGAAAAATTGAAACAGGTTTTCACGTAAAATCACTTGAGCAATTACCATCATCAAAAGCAATATTATTTGATATTACTCCTAGACAATTACTACAAATTGCAGGGCATCGTTTTTCAACTATCTACAAATGGCAACTTGAAAGATACCGCTATGGAATGGGCGTTTTTAAGGTAGATTGGGCATTAGATGGCGTTGTACCTTTTACATCAAGCAAAGCTAGAGAAGCAGGGACGTTGCATCTTGGTAATACCCTTGCAGAGATTGCCTCTGCCGAACTAGCAACATCTGAAGGTAAACATCCTGAAAAACCATTTGTATTATTGGCTCAGCAAAGTGTTTTCGATGATTCGCGTGCTCCAGCAGGAAAACATGCTGTATGGGGTTATTGTCATGTACCCAACGGTTCGACGAAAGACATGACAGAAGCTATTGAAAAACAGGTAGAGCGATTTGCCCCAGGTTTTAGAGAAAGAATTTTGGCAAGGCATACTTTCAATACCGCACAACTAGAGGAATATAACCCTAACTATATCGGTGGTGACATCAATGGAGGAATTATTGATATCACACAATTATTTACTCGGCCAGCTCTCAGATATTCTCCGTATAGGACATCAGAAAAAGGGTTATATATCTGTTCATCCTCAACACCTCCAGGTGGTGGTGTGCATGGGATGTGTGGTTTTCATGCTTCTGAAAGGGCTTGGAAAGATATATTTGAGAAATAATCACCATCACTACGCAGATTCTTTTTCCTGAAGGAAGAACACAAATTAATAAAAATAAGGGCAAATCAATCAATCTCCAATTATATATTATGTCAACTAAAGAAACAAAATTTTCACTTACCGAAGATTGGACAGTCGTTCTCTACGGCTTTCTAATTATTGGTTTAGTCCTGCTAGGGCTAAAAATTCCTACTCCAACCTTTGGTTGGAAAGATACTACTGAACTGTTTGAAAAAGTACTTATACCAACAAACATAGTTAATATTCTGTTTGTCTTCGTATTGGTTTATGTCATTGCTATCTTATCGACACTAACCCTAGGAAAAAATGTTAGTGCCACTATAAAAGGCTTTCCTATCGTGTTTGTGTTAACTACATTAGCTTTGATATTGGCAGGGAACTCTTTTCTTAAAAATTGGAATTTAGAAGCTGTAATCTTTAGTTTATCTATTGGATTACTTATCAGTAATTTTTTTACTGTACCTGCTTGGCTTAAAGATTCTCTTTCTACTGAACTTTACGTAAAAATCGGCTTAGTTCTTCTAGGAACAAGTGTTATCTTTTCTGATATTCTAAAGGCAGGTTCTTTAGGTCTAATTCAAGCTTTGGTAGTTGTTATTTCTGTATGGTACTTTGCCTTCTGGATTTCCAAGAAAATGGGCATTGACGAAGAGCTAGCCATTATCATATCAAGTGCTGTTTCTATTTGTGGTGTCTCGGCGGCCATTGCTACTGCTGGCGCTATAAAAGGAGATGCCAAGAAGCTTTCTTATGTTATTTCTATCGTGCTGATTACGGCCATACCAATGATTATCTTTTTGCCATTTATTGCCAAAGCTCTTCATTTATCTGAAGAAGTAACAGGTGCTTGGTTAGGAGGAACCATTGATACAACAGGCGCCGTTATCGCCTCGGGAACATTAGTGGGCGAAACTGCCCTAAAAATTAGTACCATTGTTAAGTTTTCTCAAAATGTATTATTAGGTTTAGCAGCTTTTGCCATTTCTATTTATTGGACTTATACCAATAATCAATCTGAAACAGTCCAAGAATCCAAACCTACAATAGGAATTATTTGGGAACGTTTTCCAAAATTCGTGATTGGCTTTATAGCTGCTTCGTTGCTATTTTCATTTTTTATTTCAACAGAAACATTTGATCAAGTAAAAGGTACATTCAAATCTTTGCAAGGCTTATGGTTTGCCTTAGCATTTACAAGCATTGGACTAGAAACAAAGTTCTCAGATTTGTTTAATGAAGAGGGCAAAAAGCCACTCTATGCTTTCTTAATAGCTCAATTATTTAATGTGTTTATTACATTATTAATTGCTTATTTTTTATTCAACAAATAAGGGTTTAGTTAGAGAGGCATAAATAGTAAGTTTTTTTATGCTTCTCTATATAACTCGAAATAATAAAATAATCTCTTACTTTCATTTATATTGTTAAGATAATTTTACCATGATTTCCTAAAATGCTCAATATTTGCTTAATGAATTTCTTGATTTATAAAAGCCTCTCCAAGCTCTTTAAACAGTTGGAGTGTATCGCTATTTAGAAGCGATGGGACAGAAAAGAAATTTATGAGCTACTTTAAATGGCAATTCTTTCTGGTATAGTTTTTTAAACATCTCTTTTAAACATTTTGTATATGGAAAGAGACGGACAACGAACCAGTATTTGGCAGGCAACTGTTAAGCCTTCAATTGTTCAAATAGATAATCATAACCTTAGTGCTAATAACAAATATGACGTAGTAATTGCTGGTGCAGGTATTACTGGAATTGTTACAGGTTTATTACTTCAGCTTGCAGGTAAAAATGTAATGATTGCCGAAGCTCATACCATTGGTTTTGGTACGACAGGAGGTACTACGGCTCATATCAATACTTTCTTAGATGTACCTTATTATCAAATAGCGAAAAACTTTAATGAAGAGGTAGCGACAGAAGTAGCAAAGGCGGTAGCAAACGCATTGGCTTTGATTAAACAAAATGTAAACCAATTTAATATTAATTGCGAATACATTGAACAAGATGGTTATTTATATGCACAAGATGAAAAGCAAGAAGAAGAATTACAAAAAATTATAGCATCTTGCAAAAAGGTTGGTGTTGAGGTGTCACCTTGTGAAAATATACCTGTCCCCATTAAATTCTTATCAGCAGCAAAATTCTCAGGACAAGCAAGTTTTCATCCATTGACATATTTATTCCACTTGGCAGATATTTTTTCAAAAGCAGGAGGAATTATTTTAGAAGACTGTCGTATCATAGATTTGGAAGAAAATGATAAAACTGTTACTGTCAAAACGTCTCTTGATAAAACTTTTATAGCAAAAGATTTTATATACTGTACTCATATCCCACCCGGTACAAATGTGTTACATTTCATGTCTGCCCCATATCGTAGTTACGTTATGGCTGTAAAACTTTCAGACGAAAATTATCCTAGTGGTCTAGTATATGATTTATACAATCCTTATCATTATTTCCGTACGCAAGAGATAGATGGACAAAAATATATGATAGCTGGGGGTGAAGATCATAAAACGGGTCATGAAGAAAATACTGCAAAATGTTTCGAGAATTTAGAGAAGTACTTGCGTGAAAATTTTGCGATTGAAAGAATTTCCTATAAATGGTCATCACAATATTTTGAGCCTGCCGATGGTCTACCATATATTGGAATATTACCTGGCTATAAAAAACACGTATATACTGCTACGGGCTATGGTGGTAATGGAATGATGTATAGCCATATAGCGGCTAAAATCCTTACTGGAATGATTACTGGAAAATCTAGTCGACATGTAGATTTATTCAATCCAGCAAGAGTAAAACCGATAGCAAGTTTTAGTAATGTAGTAAAGGAAGGTGCGGATGTAACATTGAACCTACTTAAAACTATTTTGCCCGCAGAAAAAATAAAGGGCTTAGACGAAATCGGGAATGATGAAGCAAAAATTATCAATTATGATGGTAATACCATTGCTGCTTATCGTGATGAAAAAGGACATTTATACATGGTAAATCCAACCTGTACCCATCTAGGATGCACAGTAGGGTGGAACAACGAGGAAAAAAGCTGGGATTGCCCCTGTCATGGCGCTAGATATAATTGTAAAGGTGAAGTATTAACGGGACCTGCCGTAAAAGATTTGGAACGTTATACTCAAGCTCTTCCTGTAGATAACCAATAAATAACTAGCGTTTGCATTGATATCGTTGACATATTCTGAGATATGCGTAGCTTTCTCTATATATAATTAGGCTCAATATGTATCAAAATTTGTCCAAGCTGAGGCAATTTTTGTTGTAATGTGTCTTTTAGATGATGAGCAATGTCGTGTCCCTGCTTGACGGTTAAGTTTCCATCTACTGTGGCGTGTAAGTCAACATGGTATTTCATTCCTGCTTTACGGATAAAGCATTTTTCAGTACCAACCACGCCATTTACAGTTAGGGCAACTATTCTGATTTCAGCGATTAAATCATCATAAACGTTCTCGTCCATGACTTCACCCAATGCTGGTCTAAAGATTAAATAACTATTGTATAATATAAATACTGACGCAAATAGGGCGACCCAATCATCGGCTGATTCAAAACCTTTGCCGAAATACAAGGCAATAGAAATGCCAATGAATGCAGAAACCGAAGTGATTGCATCGCTTCGGTGGTGCCAAGCATCTGCTTTTAATGAAGAGCTATTCATTTCTTTACTCTTCTTAATGACTATTTGATAAGATATTTCCTTCCAAATAATTATTATTCCTAAAATTATGAACGTCCACGCTTTTGGCAGTTCGTGAGGAGTACCTATATTTTGTATACTTTCATAAGCGATAATTACGGCAGAGGTTATTAAAAAGCCAACTACCAAAAAAGTAATTAATGGTTCTATTCGACCGTGTCCATAAGGATGATTTTTGTCAGGAGGTCTGTTGGCATATTTAAGTCCAAATAAGACTAAGATAGAAGAAAAAATATCTGCAGTAGATTCAATCACATCTGCTATGAGTGCATATGAGTTTCCAAAAAATCCAGCAAGTCCCTTTATCGTAGCCAAGGCTATATTTCCTATTATACTAAAATAAGTTGTTCTTATTGCCTTCTGCTCATTTGTCATTTTTTACCAAGGTTTTAAGGTTACATATAATATTTATATACCAGTGATTAGGCTAGGTTATCGTATAACCATTTATGAAGTTACTTTATCCAAAAAACTGGATATACTTAATTGCTATGTCGTTATGTACAAATGTAAGTAAAAGTAGTCTTGTAAAATATAAGTGATGCTTTCGATAAAGAGCTATCTACTAAGTCTTTATGGAAATTAAAGGCTTTTGTCGCTATGTATAGTGCTTAAAATAATATTATTAATTGACAATAAATGAGGTAGTTATACCACATTCTATACATAACTAATCCGTTTGGGGGTGCTTCTTACTCATTATACAATGTAAATAATAAGTGGTATATATTTTTTTTATTATTTATCAAAAAAAAACACATGCTTGAACGTTAGCATCTAGTGTTATAAGCAATCTATTCAAACTTAATTTGGAGAAAAAATGAAAAACACACAAAAAAAATCAGATGTGGCTACTGGCCTGAGCGAATTATTTGAAGACAGCTTAAAAGACATTTATTATGCTGAAAAAGCATTGACAAAAGCTTTGCCAAAAATGGCTAAGAAAGCTACTTCTCAGGAATTAGTAGACGCCATCCAAGAACATCTCACGGTTACTGAAGGCCAAGTAGATCGTTTGGAAAAAGTATTTGAGGTATTAGGATTAAAAGCACAAACCAAGAAATGCGAAGCCATAGAAGGGTTGATTAAGGAAGCAGAGGAAATCATGGAAAGCACGCAGGAAGGCGTAGTGCGTGATGCAGGTATTATTGCTGCAAGTCAGAAAGTAGAACATTACGAAATTGCCACTTATGGCACATTGGTAGCTTTTGCTAATACGCTAGGAGAAAAAGAGGCGGCGGATTTGTTGAGCCAAACCTTAGAAGAAGAAAAAGAAGCCGATAGCGCATTATCTAACATTGCAGAAAGTTCAATCAATATTGAGGCTGCAGAAGAGGTATAAGCCAATTGCAAATGAAGTAAAAAATAACAAGACTCTCTTTGAGCATTGGTATATTATATTATCAATGCTCAAAGAGAGTTCTGTTGTAAGCACTCCAGCATTAATTAATCTGCTGATAATACATGTATTTATAAGTGTCTTATTCGCTAAAAATCTCATCAGATAAAAAAATGGAAAACTCAACTAATAAAAAACAAGCTGACCTTGACAGCAATAAAGAAGATAGTCATAATCAATTCCTGACTACCAACCAGGGTTTAAAAATTAATGACAACCAAAACTCACTGAAAGCTGGAGAACGTGGGCCTTCTTTGTTGGAAGATTTTATACTTCGTGAGAAAATTACTCACTTTGACCATGAAAGAATTCCAGAACGAGTTGTTCACGCAAGGGGAGAAGCAGCACATGGATATTTTCAGGTTTATGAATCCATGGCTCCTTATACCAAAGCTAAGTTCCTACAAGACCCTGCTCAAAAAACGCCTGTATTTGTTCGTTTTTCAACCGTTGCGGGTTCTCGTGGATCAAGCGATTTAGCACGTGATGTCAGAGGGTTTGCTGTTAAATTCTATACCGAAGAAGGAAACTATGATTTGGTAGGAAATAATGTTCCTGTTTTTTTTATTCAGGATGCTATCAAATTCCCTGATTTAATTCATGCTGTTAAGCCTGAACCACACAATGAAATTCCACAGGCAGCTTCTGCACATGATACTTTCTGGGACTTTATCTCATTATTACCCGAAAGTATGCACATGATTATGTGGGTAATGAGCGACCGTGCCCTTCCTAGAAGCCTACGCATGATTGAAGGGTTTGGCGTGCATACCTTTAAATTTATCAATGACCAAGGTAAGGCATCCTTTGTGAAATTTCACTGGAAACCTTTATTGGGAGTTCATTCGGTAAGTTGGGATGAAGCGCAAAAGATTTCAGGAAAAGACCCTGATTTTCACCGTCGTGATTTATGGGAAGCAATTGAAAGTGGCAATTTCCCCGAATGGGAATTTGGTGTTCAAATTGTTCCTGAAGAAGACGAACATAAATTCGAGTTTGATTTGCTAGATCCTACCAAAATAATTCCTGAAGAATTGGTGCCAGTGATGAAAATTGGTAAAATGACGTTGGATAGAAACCCTGATAACTTCTTTGCCGAAACCGAACAAGTAGCTTTTCACCCTGGGCACCTTGTGCCTGGTATTGACTTTACGAATGATCCTCTTTTACAAGGACGTTTGTTTTCGTATACTGATACCCAGCTTACTCGCTTAGGAAGTCCAAATTTTCATGAGATTCCTATTAATCGCCCAATTGCACCGATGCATAATAATCAGCGAGATGGACATATGAGGCAGACAATTAATCAGGGCAAAACAAGCTATGACCCTAACACGATAAGTAGCGGATGCCCTTTTCAAGCTAAAATGAGTGAAGGAGGCTTTACTAGCCATAATGAACGCATTGAAGCTCACAAGATTAGAGGTCGTAGTCAAAGCTTTTTTGACCATTTCAGTCAAGCCACGCTTTTTTTCAATAGTCAGTCTGATTATGAAAAAAATCATATTGTAGATGCTTTGAGCTTCGAATTAGGAAACGTAAAAGCGGAATATATTCGTAAAAGAATGCTCAAGATGCTTTGGTATATAGACAAAGGTTTAGCTGCAAAAGTAGCCTACAATTTAGGAATCTCGATTCCTTCTGCTTTAGAGACGCCTTTAAATCAGAGCTATCCTGCCGATGCCGATGTGGCTTCGTATCAGCCTGTTATCGTAAAGAGCTCATTGGAAAAATCAGCAGCTCTAAGTATGGCATCTACCGTGAAGGATTCTATCCTCACCCGTAAGATAGCCATCCTTGTAGCAGATGGAGTCAGTGAAAACTCACTTAAAACAATGAAGAGCATTTTACAAGCTCAAGGGGCTGTAGTAGAAATAATTGCACCAAAATTAGGAGTCGTTATGACAGAAAATGATCAAGAAATAAAAGTAGATAAGAGCTTTCTAACCGCTGCATCAGTCCTATATGATGCAGTATATGTACCCGGAGGTTCCAATAGCGTGGCCTATTTAGAAGCAGATGCTGATGCGATTCATTTTCTAAATGAAACCTTTAAGCATTGTAAAGCAATTGCGACTGATTCTGCGGCCTTGCCAGTATTAAAGGCTACTTATTTTGGAAGAAAAATTCCTGAAAATTATAAGGATGTGTCTGAGATATTAGAAGGAGTATTTATCAACAATTCGATAGAAGCATTAGCTGGTGATTTTATAAATGCTATTGCACTACATCGTTTTTGGCAACGAGAAAAGAAAGATAAAGTACCAGCTTAAATAGCGCTGGTTTATAAAACTAATAAAACCTCTACCTATTTTTTATGCTAAGTCTACACCTATTAATTTGCCCTTTTTCAATTACTTTTTACGAAAATCAGATGAAAGTAACCCTTAGTTTATACGTATCTCAACAGAAGTTTTGCAACTCTGTCTATAGTTTGCAATACAATTTCTTCAGGAGAACCTTTAAATATTTCTTTAATGCCGATAGATTTGTCTTTCGTTACCAGATGAATAAACATCGTACCAACGGGTTTCTGGGGCGTTTCACTTCCGCCGCTACTGGTAAGCCCCGTAATCGCTACTAGAACATCAGCCTCTATTAAGGATTTTAATCTGTGAGCTAACTCTTTGGTTACTTCAGCCGATTCGGGAGTATATTCTTTAATCATTTCGGCTGGTACACCCAAAATAGTTTCTTTAAGACAAGCATCATAGCAAACTAATCCACCTTTCAGTAATTTACCCGAATCCTCTACCATCGAGAACTCAGCAGCTGCTCTTCCTGCCGTGGCACTTTCAGCAAAAGCAATCGTTAGGCGGTGTGCTACTAAATGTTTGCTACTTTCTGTTACTAGGATAGAAGGCATATAAATTAGTTTTAGATGATTATTCTTTTGTACTTAAGTATTGATGATGACTCCACCATTAGGATGAATAACTTGACCAGTAATATAAGAGCTATCTTCAGACGCTAAAAAAACAAACGCTGTAGCTACTTCCCAAGGCTGTCCTCCCCGTTGCATGGGCGTATCTTTCCCAAAGTCTTCTTTCTTTTGATCTGGAAATGTAGAAGCAACCAACGGCGTCCAGATAGGCCCTGGTGCAACAGCATTTACCCGAATATTTTTATGTGCTAAACTTGCCGACAACGATCTGGTGAAACTTATCAAAGCACCTTTGCTTGAAGCATAGTCAATCAAATGTCCATTACCTTGATAAGCCACCACAGAAGCGGTGATAATAATACAACCACCTTCTTTGAGATGCTTTAGGGCCTCTTGAACCATGTGGAAAGACCCGAAGACATTTATTTTAAACGTTTCTTCCCAATCTTTTGATTTTACTTTAGTAAAATCCTCTTGAGGATGTTGTATACCCGCATTGTTAACTAATATATCTAATTTATTAAAACGTTTGATGACTGCTTGGGTAGCTCGTCTTGGAGTAGATGGGTCTAATAAATCCCCACCTATCAAGAAACATTCCCTTCCTTCATCTTCAATAAGTTCTTTGGTGATATTGGCATCTTTGTTTTCTGAAGGATGATAAAGAATAGCAATATTAGCACCCTCTCTAGCAAAATGGATAGCAATGGCTCTACCAATACCACTATCGCCCCCTGTAATAAAGGCTACTTTGTTCGTCAATTTACCCGACCCTCGATAATTATTTCTGATAAATACCATTTCAGAAGTTTTTTTATTATTGATTCCGGGATTATTGTCTTTAGTTGTTGCTTGCGATTTCATATAAGGATGTATTAATAACTATGGTTTAGTATATGTATGAAAAAATTATACCAGTAAAAAATATAGTGAAGAATAAGTGGTATACTTTTTTAACCTTATCAATAAAATAATAAACACTAGTGATGAAGAAAAATAACTCTTTTTGGAGAAACAATGGGCTATCTTTAGCCTTACTGGGGTGTTTTTTGCTCTTTTGGGGAGGGCAGGCTCTTACAGGATGGCAAGAACATAATCAAGAATTAAACGAACATGGAGCCTATAGCTTAACATTTGGAGCTTATCTTCAAACAGGACATTTTTTATCGGCCACTTTTGAAAATTGGGAAAGCGAGTTTTTCCAGATGATTGTTTACGTATTATTTACGATTTCCCTCCGACAAAAAGGTTCTGCGGAATCCAAAACGTTAGAAGGAGAAGACAGTGAAGATAAAGCGCCAAAAGTTCATCCAAATGCTCCTTGGCCCGTTAAGAAAGGAGGAATATGGTTGAAGTTCTACCAAAATTCCCTTACAATAGCGTATGTTTTATTATTTACTATTTCTTTTTGCTTCCATGCTTATGGAAGTTATGAAGTGTATAGACAACAGCAATTGTTAAGTCACGAAGATGCTATTCCATTCTCAAAGTATGTTATAGGAAGTCGTTTTTGGTTTGAATCATTCCAAAATTGGCAGAGTGAATTTCTTGCGGTTTTATCTATTGTATTTTTGAGTATTTATTTGCGTCAAAAAGGTTCACCAGAGTCTAAACCTGTAGATGCACCTTATGAAAAGACGGGTAAATAATAAAGAGGTAGAAATATTATTTAACATAACAAAAATTATACATCAAAAAAGGTGAGATTGATGTTTATTAAAGTTGGAGTAAAATATCCTGTAAAAATCTGTTTAATGATATAACCGTAATATTTTCTTCTACTTTATACGTTTCATTGATTTTGGCAATATGACTCAATATTTCTTATTATATGAATTACAAGTACGAACATCAAATTTATCTTCTTTATTTATGTAACCTATGTATAGTCTTGGCTATTTTTAATTGTAGCAAATGGTTAGTAGTTTCAACAGTATGTTATCTTGAATAGATTACATACTTAATCTTCTTTGATAATATGCATTAAAACGCATATTTTATAGATAATCAAAAAACATATTGTATATTTATACTAATAAACGCATTATGATGCATAAATGGATAAGCAAACTTTAGGAGAACAAATAAAAAACAGGCGTAAAGTATTGAAGATACGCCAAGAAGACTTAGCAGAAATCTCGGGCGTTGCTTTACGAACAATTGTATCAATTGAACGTGGAGAAGGAAACCCATCTTTAGAAACATTGCTAAAATTGGCAGAAGTATTAGGCATGGAATTACAACTGAATGTAAAATTATGAGAAAGGCAAAGGTTTATTTCAAAGGAACTCCTGCGGGAATTTTAGCAGAAGATAAAAACGGTTTTGTATTTCGATATGAGGATGATTACTTCCAACATTCGACGTTCAGACCTATAAGTATGACTATGCCCAAAAACCAACAAGTTTATCACCATCGTGCTCTTTTTCCAGTTTTCTATAATATGCTACCCGAAGGAGCAAACAAAGAAACACTTTGTCGTTTATTAAAGATTGATGAAAATGATTTTTTCGGATTATTATTGGCAACCGCTCAATATGATACGATAGGAGCTATAACTGTTATTCCTATTTATGAATAATTTAGATTTAAAATATTGCCCCTCTACCCTCAAAGAAGGATTTAAATCCTTCTCTCCGTTGGCGTTAAGACGCCTTTTTAATGGTAGAAAAATAAGTCATTATCTTCCATTTTCTTTAAATTACCCTACCGAAAGTACCTTTAAAATTCAACGAATTTCTATTTCGGGAGTTCAGGAAAAAGTATCTCTCTTGTTGGACAAAAATAAACTTCGATTGGTTGAAGTCAATGAGCATGGAGAGTATATTTTAAAACCCATTCCTAGTAGTCGTTTTAAAGCAGTTGATGAAATTCCTGCGAATGAACACCTGACAATGCAAATAGCCAGACAGGTTTATAAAATAGGAACAGCCGAAAATACGATGATGTTTTTTGCTGATAATCAACCTGCGTATCTGACCAAACGATTTGATTATCATTCAGATGCTACAAAATTGATAGTAGAAGATTTTGCCACATTGGCAGGAAAATCAAGTATTAAAGGCGGAAGCTCAATGAAATATGAGGGTAGTTACGAAGACATGGCGATACTCATAAAAAAATATGTAGTGGCTTATTCAATTGAAATGGAAAAGTTTTTTCGCTTAGTGTTATTTAATTACCTGTTTTCTAATGGGGATGCTCACTTAAAGAATTTTTCATTAATAGAAAGCCTTAATGGAGATATGATTCTAGCTCCAGCTTACGATTTGCTCTGTACTCGTTTACACGTGAATGATGATGATATGGCAACAGCCGACGGTTTATTTTCGGATGATTTTGAGACAGAGTCTTTCAAAGCTAATGCCTTTTATACGTATGATGATTTCATGAATTTCAGTATTAAAATTGGAATAAATGAAAAGAGAGCGAAGCAAATTATCGCTTTTTTTCAAAAAGATTATCCACTTATTCATCAGCTCATTAAACATTCGTTTCTTTCCGAAGAAAGCAAAATAGTTTATACAAATTTATATTTTGATAAATTAAAGCGCTTGAATTATAGATTGCTAGCTACTAAAAATTAGTAGTATTGTTTTAAATTTCAAGATATTTAAGTTATTTACGTATAGTGTTTATCGTTATATAAAAATCTAAAGTAGAGGTTTTTATTATAGTAACAATCGTGTACGCTATGATATGAATAAAATATAAATTTTTTGTTTTATTCCAAGATGATTTTAGCTTATTTTACATCTTTACTAATAAAGGGTTGCCTTTATTGAAGATTCTTATAAACAATAAAAACTATGAAAATTATTCCATTTTGGTTATCTGTTACCATCCTTTTATTAGGGAGTTCATCGCTAAAAGCACAAGATTATTACAAAAATGAACGCAAACATTGGTTGGATGTTGCCCAAAAAACAACGCCTAAATTAGTCGAAACAATCAAACGCCCAATCAGTGTAGTAAAAGTTGAAAAAGATGTTGCTAGTTTTCAAGGGTGGAAAATCGTTAAAACAGGTACAACAGATTCTTTATTTAATAAATCGTTTAAAAAGCAAACTGGTATTATCCTTGATTTTGGCGAACACCTCACTGGTTTTGTCACATTCAAGGTTGAAGATTTTGGAAGAGCTGCTGATGCTCCTATTCGTTTAAAATTTACTTTTGGAGAAGTACCCGCAGAAGTAACAGAACCTTTTGATCCGTACAAAGGGGGATTAAGCAGAGCTTGGTTACAAGATGAGATTATTACTATCTCGGAAGTTCCTAAAGTAATTACCATTCCAAGAAGACTAGCATTTCGTTACGCAAAAATAGAGTTGTTAGGAAGTTCTGTCTATTCAGATTTTAAGGTTTCGGATATTTTTGTGAAAGCTACTACCTCTGTTACTCATAAAGCCGCTCCATTGGCTAGTAGCACACCTGAAATCATTAAGCAAATAGACCAGATAGGCCTAAATACATTGAAAGAATGTATGCAAACTGTGTATGAGGATGGACCAAAAAGAGACCGCCGTTTGTGGATTGGAGATTTGTATTTAGAGTCATTGGCAAATATTTACTCGTTCAAAAATCATGATCTTACCAAGCATTGTTTATATACTCTAGCAGGACTAAGTTATGAAAATGGTGTGGTGCCTTCTAATGTTTTCGAACGACCAACTCTTCATCCACAAATCAATCCATTGTTTGATTATGCATTAATTTATAATGTGGCTGTAAAAGAATATTTACAAGCTACGGGCGATAAACAAACAGCATTAGATTTATGGAAGACAGTAAAGAAGCAAATTGAGATTCCTAAAAAATACATCGGGGAGGATGGCATGATGGATTATCAAAAAGCAGGTAAAGAATGGTGGTTATTTTTTGATTGGCGAAATGGGTTAGATAAACAAGCTAGCTTGCAAGGAGTAGTAATTTGGGCTTATAAAAATACTTATGACTTAGCCAAAATGCTTGGCAAAGAACAAGAAGTAAAGGAACTACCAGCATTGATTGAGAAAATGACAGCAGCTTCTCATAAAAATTTATATGATGTAGATAGAGGTGTTTTTGTGAGTGGTACAGACAAACAAGTGTCCTATTCTTCACAGGCATGGATGGTTTTAAGTGGTGTTGCCTCAAAAGAAGAAGGCAAAAGAGCTTTAGAACAAGTAGCCAAAATGGAAAATGTTGTTAGACCAGGTGCTCCATATTTATATCATTATGTCATAGAAGCAATGATTCAAGTTGGGATGGATAAAGAAGCTAAAGCAGCAATAACAGACTATTGGGGTGATATGGTAAAAAGAGGAGCAGATACTTTCTGGGAAGTATATGACCCTAAAGACGATTTTCTTTCGCCATATAATGCCTATTTAGTAAATAGCTATTGTCATGCTTGGAGCTGTACGCCTGTTTATTTCATTCGGAAATACCCTAAAATCTTCCAACAATGAAAAAGAGAATGATTTTAGGATTCTAATTACTAGAGGTTGAGATAATTATCAGTCATATTTCATAGAATATTTCATGATGGCACTAACAACTAATTCAAAAGTTAGCGGACGAATGATATATTCTATAATGCATGGCGTTAACGTTTTTTCAAAATTTGGCAAGGCCTTCGGAGATGAAATAACGATTGTATTATTAGAAAAAGCTAATTTTTCTAATAATACAATCGCCTCTTGAGGGGGACTTTCAACACTAATAAATAATAAATCCACAGGCTTTTCATGCAGGAATTTCTCTACATTATCAAATGAACCAGACCATTCTCTTTTTAGGAAGGTTATCCTGTCAAGATAGTCTATCAATTGGTTTTCTAAAATAGTATTTTCGTATAGGATTCCGTAGCTGTCCATTCTGTAATTAAAATTTAAAAGAGTAATTTTTCTATCATCTTGTCACGATAGTAATAGTAGTACTTCCTGACTTAAAATGTAAATTGGTATTTGAATAATGATTATTGTTAAGGGTAGAAACAGTTTTTTTTGCAAGATTTAGTTTTGAATTTTTCATAGTTTTTGCTGTTTGAAAGGTTAAATATATTTAATGATGACACTAAATAACATAAACCATCAGCAGCAATGAAAAAAATTAGAGCAACTAGGGACTTACTTAGATAAAGTAGGTATTACTGGAAGATAAACTAGACCAACTCTAGTTGTAACTCGACAAAAAAAGTTTGTTTTTTATTTTCAATTAATAGTTTATACTTGTCTGGGTAAAGTAATTCCAGTCTTTTTTTGACATTAAATAGCCCTATTCCACCTTGTACTTCTTCATGCATGATATGAGTGGGTTTACTATTTTCAACACAAAGGATAACAGTCGATTTTTTTATTCTAAAATCAATTTTCACCCAAGAAGCCTTGCCTGTATTACTCACGCCGTGTTTGAACGCATTTTCTACAAAAGAAATAAAAATCAGTGGGGGAACTTGATAATTACCAAAATCATCATCCATCGTAAGTGTGATATTTACCCTGCTTTGAAAACGAATTCGCTCTAACTCGGTATATTGTTGAATAAATTCTACCTCTCGCTTTAAAGATACTTTTTCGCTTTCCGTTTCATAAAGTGTGTAGCGCATTAGTCCAGACAACCTCACTATAATATTAGCGGCGGTCTCGTCCTTTTCAACGATAAGGGAGTATATGCTATTAAGTACATTAAAAAGGAAATGTGGATTAACTTGCGATTTTAGGAAGTTTAATTCAAGATTAAGGTTATCTCGCTGTAGGGAAATCGTTTTGTTACGAGAAGCAATAATTATTTTTACGAATTTTACAATTAGTGGGGGCAAGATGGGTAATGTTTCATTGTATATATGAATAAAAAATAATTTAGAGAAAAGGATTGAGCCCATTAATCCACCTTCATTAATTGTTTTGGCATATCGTTGATAATAAGGCGAAGTATCAAAATTGTTACTAACGGTTTCAAACATATAATAGGAAATTACCGAATCTAGAAAAAACATAATGCCTATTCCTATTAAAAAAAGAAACCAACTATTCCCTTTCATAACAAGGGGTAGTAACAAATAGGCAATTATATAATAAGCAAACATTGATTTAACAACCAAGAAAAAAGTATGTACTAAGGCTGCTTTAGGATATTCCCATCCAGCAAGATTAAACCCAAAGCTAGAGAGAATAAGGGCAGTGATAGCCCAAAATATTACATGAGTCCAAATACGTGCCGAGGGAGAATAGATTGAAAAATATATTTTTGCCTTGTCTAAAAAACTTTTATTCATCTTGTATAATGGATATAAAATAAACAAGTCGATTTCGTCAATACAAGTTGAGAAAAATAATCTTCTGGCTTGTATTAATAAAATCGACCGTCAAATGTTTTCTTGATAAATACCAAGTTATCATAAACCTTTTGCTAAATCAAGGTTTTACTTTTAAAGTATTCTTTCAGACTCTCCCGATAACTACTCCCAATATCTAGTTTTCTATCGTTGGACATTTCAATCATATTGCCTTCAATACTTTTCATAGCTGCTAACGAAATGATAAAAGAACGATTGATGCGTAAAAATTTTGATTTTGGTAATAGTTGTTCAATACGCGTCATCGTCATGTATATGACGATAAACTTTGTTTTGGTATGTATCTTCAGATAATCCTTCATGCCTTCAATGAAAATAATTTCATGAGGATAAATTTTTACGAGCTTTTTGTCTTGTTTTACTAAAAGGTATGTTTCTTCTTCCGACTCTTCTTTATTGATATCTTTTCCTTCCAAAGAGACAATGGTTTCTTTGGGCTCAGTAGCAATAGGGGCATTGTTTTTCTTATCAATCATCCGTTGTTGAATCTTATTGATTGCCTTCAAGAATCTATCAAATGGAAAAGGTTTTAATAAGAAATCAGCCACATCGTGTTCATAACCTTCTATTGCATGGTAAGAGTAAGCTGTAGTAATAATAATTTGTGGGCGAGTATTGGTAAGTGATTTTAAAAATTCTAGTCCAGTCATTTCTGGCATATTAATGTCTAAAAAAATAATATCTGGCTTTTTTTCATTAATCATCACAAGTGCATCCATTGCTGTAAAACACTTTCCTACACATTGTAAATAGGGGATTCTATTTACAAATTTTTCAATGAGTTCTTGTGCCAAGAGCTCGTCATCAACAATTAAACAGGTTAATAAATTTTGCATAACTATTTATAGAATAATAATCAAATATAACAATAATAGGTGTTAAATGCAAAAAATACTTTATTAATTGAGAATGCGCGTGTCATCTTGTTATCAATTAAAATTTCCTCCAGTAAAACGGCTCAATAAACTTTTTTCATCCAGCATCACTTCTGCTGTTCCGATAAGGTAATATTGAAGTGGTATTTTTTTGCCATTTGTGGTATTCATCCCGTTCGTTAGTTCAACTGATGCCCTATAATTATTATCAATTGCATATGGAACTACGGCGGTTATTTTTCCTTCTAAATAGCCAAATTCATTAACAGGATAAGGGTCTAATTTTATTTGTACCCGTTGCCCTACCTTAATCTGCCCTACTCCTTTTATGGGTAGCGATAGTTGAACACGATAACTAGACATCGCTGGCGTTACTATGATGGTTGACTTATTAGGATTATTGTCAGTAGCCCTTAATATGATCACTCGTCCTGCTACAGTAGATACTTCATAAAATTTTTCATTGGTCTGTACATTGTTTTCAATGAACAAGGTATCCCCTTTTTTAACAATCTGCGAATCAACAACAGTCAATTTATATTCCAAAGGTGGCGTTGCCATCCATGATACTTTTTTAGGTTGTATCGTTGTCGTTATCAGGGCATTTGCCTGAGCAACATCTGGATAACTGACCCAATATGAAGTAAGGATGAATACAAACAGGATTGAGAATAAGACAGTAATACCCCATCTAACAATCCAATGTGGAACAAGACCAATAATTTCTTGAATCTCTTCGCTCCTGAGTTCGAAACTGCTACTTTGCTCTGGCATGGTTAATGAATAGTTTTATGATAAATATTATTGCTATGCTGTTTCTAGGTCTAATTGATTTTTGACTAACTCATAATAATACCCCTTTTGTGAGGCTAGTTGTACATGAGTACCTTTTTCTCTGATTTCGCCATTTTCCATCACAATTATCTGGTCGGCATTTTTTACGGTACTTAGTCTATGAGCAATTACGACGACGGTTCTACCATGAAAGAATTTTTCTAGATTTTCCATGATAATATTTTCATTATTAGCATCTAAGGCACTGGTGGCTTCATCAAAAAATAAATAAGTGGGATTTTTATAGACAGCCCTAGCGATGAAAATACGTTGTTTTTGTCCCCCACTAAGCCCTGAACCAGTACTGCCAATTTTGGTGGTAAAACCCAAAGGAAGTTTGCGTAAATAGTCTTGAATATTAGCCACTCTGACTGCATTTATCAATTTCTTCTCATCAATTTTTTCCCCATCCACTGCAATGTTTCGGGTGATGGTATCTGAAAAAATATAGCCATCTTGCATAACAGTCCCACATTTTTTTCTCCATTCACGTGCCGATAAATCGTTCAAATCATTGCCATTTACTAAGATTTTGCCATCATTAGGGGGATAAAACTTCAATAATAACTTCAACAGGGTAGTCTTTCCACTACCACTTGCGCCAACGATAGCAGTTACTTTCCCCGCTGGAATATGTAAATTAAGGTTTTTGAGAATCAATGGACTTTGCGAACTACCATATCTGAATGAAACATCTTCAAGGGTAATCCCTTTTCGGGCGTTAATCATTCCATTTAGGATTTTGCCTTCGCTAATTTCTTCTATAAAATACGTTTGGTCTTCATAACTATCATCTAGTTCGCTTGAAAACACTTTACCCATTAATTGCTCTTCGTCGGCCTCTTCATCTGGGCGATTATGGATTTCTGCCAATCGGTCCAAACTTATTTGGGCATCCTGAACGCTTCTCATAAATTTAATGATTTGCGTAAGGGGTGCATTCAACTGCCCAATGATATAAGAAATACTCAGCATTACCCCTAGAGTAATATGGTTATTCATCACTTCTGATGCCACCATATATGAGATAATGATATTTTTGAGCTGTGTCAAAAACGTTGAACCTACTTCTTGATACTGTTCAAGGGACAAGCTTTTGATATTGATTTTGAATAGTTTAGCTTGTATTCTTTCCCATTCCCACCTACGTGCTTTTTCGCAGTTATTCAATTTAATTTCCTGCATACCCGTAATCAATTCATAGATACTATTCTGGTTTTCTCTTAAACTCTGAAAGCGTTTATAGTCTAAATCTTTGCGTTTTTCTAAAAAAAGCACTACCCAAATGATTGAAGCAACACTACCTGCCGCAAAGACAACTAATATGGCGGTACTATAAATCCCTAATATTATCGAGAAAATGATTAGGTTGATGAATGAGAATAATGTCTGAAGGGTTGAACCCGTCAAGAAAGACTCTATCCTATGGTGGTCATTAATCCGCTGAGAAATATCTCCCGTATTTTTTGATTCAAAATAACTAATGGGTAATCGCATTAGTTTCAATAAAAAATTGGAAATAATAGACACACTCATGCGAGCATTGATGTGTAACAAAATCCAATTTCGAATCATATCAACCGCCATACCCCCTAGAAAGAGAAGTAGTTGAGAAATTAATATCAGTTTTATAAATTGATGATTTTGTCGCTGAATACCATAATCCACCATACTTTGTGTCAAGAATGGGAAAATCATTGACAGTAAACTGCCGAACAGCATTCCAAGGATAATTTGAACCAAGTATTTTTTGTAGGGAGTCATGTATTGAAACAAGAATTTAAACCCCATCGACTCTTTTTGTTTTTCCTCAGCAGTTTCGTAGAATTGGTTAGTAGGTTCTAATAATAAGCTCACACCTTTATTATCGGAGGTACTCACCCACGATTTCATAAAGTTTTCCTTATCAAGCCACACCAAGCCATGGGCAGGGTCTCCTAATAAAATCCTATCCGAATTATTTTTAGAAAAGGGTAATTTAAAATTAGGGCGTTTCATATCATAAAGTACTACAAAATGCTCTTGATTCCAGTGAAGGATGCAAGGCTTGGGTACTTCGTCAAACAATTGCTCGTAAGAAAGTTTAGCTCCGAGGGTTTTGAAACCAATTTTTTCGGCTGCCTCACTAATTCCTAAGAGACTCACTCCTTGGCGTGTAATAAAAGAGTTGGCTCTCAGGAAATCAAGCGGATAATCAACACCATAATAAGCTGATATCATCTTGAGGCAAGTAGGTCCGCAGTCCATATAGTCGAGCTGACGATAAAATTTATATTTGCTGCTGGCTATCATAAGTTCAAGTTTTTTAAATGTTATTATGCTTTAATTCTTCAAATGACAGATAAGTAAGCTCGTTCTCCTCTACTAATTCACTAGGCAGGTAATCAAGTACTTTGTTCTGAACATGAGTAATCAATTTCATTAAATCCAAACAGTATACTGAAGGGTTATCAAAATCATTATGTTTGCTATAGCGATGAGCGACGAACCCTCCCCCACAAACTTCCACAATCGGACAAGCTTGGCATTTTGAACATAGGTTTTCGTGGCCATTGATATATCTTTGTGCAAGGTCATCCTCCAAAGATTCATCTAACGTATTCGTATGAATGTTATATCCCTTTTTGGTAAAGCCATCACCACAAACTTTAAAAGAGCCTGTTACTTCAATAGAACCATCGGTTTCAATGGTTAAAAATTCGGCTTTTCTATTTCCAATGTATTCAAAGCCCTCATCAATGCCAATGATGATTTTTACGAGTTGTTCAAAAAAGATAATCTGTGGATTATTGGTTTTATCTGTAAACCAATAATCAAAAAGAATAATTAACCAATCTGCATACAGTGTCCTATCGTTTATACCATCCTCGTAGCCCAAAGGAAGTTTTTCATAAGAGCAGTCAGGTAATAAAAAATCGATTAATTGAATCTTATATTCTTTCAAAAAATAAAAGAATTTTTCTGCATCTGACTGAATATTAATGACTGACAAAACCCCTGGTGTCTTCCGAAGATAAGCCGATTCAGAGGCAATTTTAAACCCTTGCATGACTGACCGAAATGAGCCCCCACCATGGTGGTTTAATCTATACTTATCATGGCTCTCTTGATAACCATCAATGCTGATACCTAACTCAATTTTTAGCTCGCTAAATACTTTACACCATTCTTCGGATAATAATATTCCATTGGTTTGAATAGCAAAAAGAAGTTTGGTTTTACTCGGAAGCCTGTCTTTTGCCTGCTCCACAAAGTATCTATAAAACTCCTTTGAAATAAGCATAGGCTCGCCACCATGAAATATAAATTCAAACGACTTTAAATTATTTGTTTCACAATGCAATGCGACTTGCTCAATAACTTTATCAACAGTATCAATACTCATGAATTTAGGTTGACTTTTGAAAGACTCATCTCCCACATTGTACATATAACAATAGGTACAATTCAGGTTGCAACGACTTGCAACCCTCATAATCAACACTTTGCAAATTGATTTCTCTCTCATGACTAACTGATACGTTAATAAAAATTACTATTCTGCTGGTGGAGCTGGTGGTGGTGGCTCTGTAGGGTCTGGGTTTTTACCTCCATATTGGCGAAACCCACCTAAAACATCCTCAGAGATAATCTGATTCTCTTCGGTATTAAAATGCTCTAATGCTTTCTTTTTAGCATCTTTTTCATCTTTTTTGATGAAGAATTTTTTCTTTGCCATGGTATGATATTATTTAACTTGGTGAATAATTTATTTTAAATTATCGAGTAAGATTGCTGCTCTTCCCCAATCAATATCCTTGGATTTATCATCGTACATCGGAGTATATTCTCGGTCTCCACCCCGCACTTGTAGCGACATCTCATCGGTCAAGAACTCAATCGGTTCTGCATTTTTCGGTCTGTTAAGAATCTTCTCTATTAGGTTTCCAACTGTTTGTCTCATAATATTTCCTGTTTAAACGGTTATTTATTAATTGAAAATTCGTTTTTTACTACATATTTTTGAAACCAGTTATTGATTTCTGCATACACTTGAAGAAGGTTCTCTTTACCACGATAACCATGTGATTCATGGGGCAGATTAACATATCTTGTGGTCGCTCCTAGCCCTTTCAAGGCTAAAAAATATCGTTCACTTTGTAGGGTGAATGTCCCTGGATTATTATCAGCATCACCATGAAAAAGCAATAGTGCGTGCTTCATTTTATTGGCATTTTGGAAGGGCGAGATAGTATTATACATCGCAGGACTTTGCCAATAATTGCGTTCCTCTGTCTGAAAACCAAAAGGAGTAAGCGTTCTGTTATAAGCACCACTACAAGCAAAACCTGCTTTGAATAAGTTGGTATGCGTTAATAGATTAGCTGTCATAAAAGCTCCATATGAATGCCCACCAATAGCAACTTTACTGGAGTCTACTACTCCTAAACGTACTCCTTCGTTAATGGCAGCCTTGGCACTTGCCGTAATCTGCTCGATAAAAGTATCGTTTGCTTCTTTGCCTTCTTCGCCTATGATGGGAATTTTCACATTGTCCAATACGGCGTACCCCTGCGTAACAAAATAGATAGGTGAAAGAATGGGTAATCTGACAAATTCATTAGACGAAATATTTTGCTGACTTGCTCCCTCCTTGGATTTATATTCCTCGGGATAAGCCCACATAAGCGTAGGCAGAGGCCCACGTGCAGGCGTATAGTCAGCAGGTAAATAAAGTTCAGCAGTCAAATCTATACCGTCGGAACGTTTATATTTTAATACCTTTTTTTGTACATTTTTAAGCTGTGGATATGGATGTTCAAAGTTGGTTAATGGTGTAATAAAAGATGAATCTGTCGACAAATCTCGGATGTAATAATTAGGGTTTTCAGTAAGGGATTCTCGTCTAGTAAGAAATTGCATTTTGTCTCTATTCAACACAGAAATGGCATATTCATAATGATTTTTATCGCATTGCCATAGTCTTTTGGTTTCACCAGTCGCTAAGTTTACCTGATCAATAAATGGTCTGTTTCCTTCTGGCGTTGCTCCTGCTCCGAAGGTCAACATCTCATCATTGTCTGAGATGGCCATTGTGAATTTGCCAAATTTATTTCGCAGTACTTCTGGATTACCAGGTTGATTATAAATATCTTCCGCAGAAATATCATACAAAAGACGAGGTTCTTTTTTAAGAGATGGATCAATCACTCGACTAATGTATCGACGAGTAGTGTTCCAATATTCCGAGGTCATCGCAAATTTTTCGTTACCCCACGACATATAACTAACCCTGTATTTTGATGTCAACACTTCATCAGGATTACCCTCAAAAGGATAATTCCACGAATACATTTTATCCCTGACATCTGTTACTCGTTTTGGGTCTCCCCCATCCTGCGCTTCCAACCACCACAACGAAGCCTTCACGTCTGGTCGCCAAGCATGACCTCTGGGTAGCTCTGTTACAGCATCATACCCGATAGGAATATTTTCTTGCAAAGGAATATCTGCGATAGTTTTCAAAAAACTGCCGTCTTTCGTAAGCCATATATCTACTTTCTCAGGGAATCTGTACATCGGTAACGTATAAGAGTACGGACGTTGCACTTTTTTGGTCATTAGGCAAGTGCCATCGGGTGATACGCTGATGTTTTTATAAACAGCTACCCTTCCTATTTTCAATATCTTTCCCTTTACTAGGTCTGTCTTAACAATCTGAGATTCACCATAATAATCAAATACTGCTTGGTCGTATGGGCTTTTTAGTAAATCTTGATAAGTACGCGAAGCATTTTTTTGTCCGTTGCTTTCTTGTACCACTGGCCCTTTCACAATGTTCAGTTTTGTCGGTGGGTCCATCCTTGAAGGAACCGTCAGGACCATAATATTTTTGCTGTCATTCAACCACTCATACGGCGAATCAAACACTGAATTAACCGTGATTTTTTCAATCCTGTGAGCATCCAATGTTTGCATATCCACATACCAAAGCTCTACTCCGTCGGGTCTGTTATGGGTAAATGCAAATTTTGTTTCATCAGGTGACCATTTGATATTAGCAATCAATGGATTTTTAGGTAAGTTTTTTACCTCAACTTCTACTTTAGTATCAATAAACAGGATTTTAATCGCCGTTGCAAAGCGAATCCTGCTTGGTGAATTACTTTTGGGATTAATCCTCATCCCAGCCACCCTGATTTCAGGCTCCGCCAATTCTGCAACAGTGGGCAAGGCGTTGTTTTCTAAAATAAGCAAAACGTTCCCCTTAGAGTTTGTTCTAACTGTTGGGGTAATCTTACCTAACAATAAATCTTCAATAGCTTGCGGGGGGTGCTGATATACGCTCTCCTGCCCCATACAAACCATTGTACTAATGATGGTGATAAATATTAAGGTTAACTTTTTCATTGTTCTAACAATTTAGTGATACAATTAGCTATTAATCAATACAGTATGCTGTTTTTTCCGAGCAATCTGGGATTTATAATACTTATCTAAATAATGATAAATTACTAGTTCGTGCAGGCGTTGTTTGGAAATAAACAAGCGATTCAAATACATGTGTATTAGGCTAGGCAACATCTCCTGAAAAGTCATAACACCCGTTTGCGTTGCTTGAATCTCCCTTATTTCTGCTACAATTTTTCTGTTTTCAACAGAGCGTTCTTTAAAAAATGCTATCGCATCCGCTACTCCTTCATCATATTCATTCCCATTCATCAACTGGTTAATTGCTGAAGTTTGAAACCTATATTTATCGTTCAACTGAACATTTAAAGCATTGTTTCCATTAAATTCTTGAAAGAAACCCGCTTGTAGATTCTTGAGTAATTCAGCTTTTTGCGTAAGGCTAAATTCAAAATCATCCAACAGGGCATTTACGCCGTATAACCCAAACAAATAGCGGTATTTTTCTCCTTCATCGCTTCCATCCAATAAATCTATAAAATTGACGATGGCTTGGCTATCATGATAGAAAAGCTGTTCACATTGTTCAATCGTCGTATCTCCGTACCGTTCAATTTCACGCTTATACGTATCAATCTGAATACTGCTTACTATCTTTTGATCGATATATGGCGCTAGTTTTTCATGTAAAAGCGTAAGGACATATTGCCAAAATTGTGCATTTTTGCCATTATGAAATCTCAAACGAAGGTGTTCGTCAGTATCTTTAAATCTGAGAAAAAACCATTTGTCTATTACGCCATCATGCACCAATTCTTCACAAAGCGGTTTAACAATTTTTGTTAAAATTTTCTCTATTGACTTTGTTCCAGTATATATTTTAACATAAAACCATTCGCTTCCCGGCATAAAAACTCTTCGAACGCTACTATCTATACGCCTTGGCGTCATTTCTCTCTTTTTGACATGAAGCGTTTTGAAGGCGAGCAACATTTCGTTAGTATATCTTCCGCTTTGATCTTGAACAAAACAATTGTCAGGACTAGACAGAAACTCACTTAACGTAGCCATTCCTTTCTTTAAAATCTTATGATGCAGAATTTGTAGTGATGTTTCACTCTCAAAATCTATCAAAAGCTCATTATCTCCTTCAGTCAAAACTACGTAGCGAGGAATATTAAGGTCTTTTTGCAGGTTGTTCCAAAAAGTTCTATCAGGCAGATTCTTTCCTGCTAATGCTGGATGCAATGCTGCATATAGTTTCCATTTAGCCTTGCTAACGATTATATTTTTATATTCTACACGCGGTAGAAATGTTTGTTCATTTAATATTCCCCAGTCCCAACTAACAGTACTATTTAGCCCATACCCTTGTAAGTCACATAGAAACTTATAAATCCCTAAACCTCGTGAATAGTTATGTGCCGTAGTAAGGCGTGGAATTACTTCCTTATTCAATTTTTTTGAACGCAAAACTACTTTTCTGCCATAAGGCACTGACACCATCAAATCATCTAATGAAATTTGAAATGGTTTTTCTACAGATGCATTGCCCAAGAACGGAATTTCATATTTCCGAATAGCAGGCCTCATCAAAATATTTCCTATTCTAGCTTCTGGCAGGTGTACAACTTCCGCATAAATGGCATCTGGATTATGTTGTTCTTCGTATTCCAGACACTCTTTTACTTTAGCCGTAATTTTTTCATCCCCATGACAAAAACGAGCAAAAAGATTTCCAGCCGATGGCCCAGAAGCTACAGACATCAAAAACTTGAAATTTCCTGCATCAATTGCCTCTGCTGATGGAGCCAATACAGAACCAAAAGCATAAAAGCTGTCAGGTAGCTTTATACTATCTTTTAGGGCTAAAAAAGGCTCAAAATCCTTGTCAGTAAGCGTTATGGTATTGCTTCCCTCGTGCTTTGCTTGCAAAAATTTGCTAAATTTTATTCTATCAATGTCTTCCCAATTAGTGGTTTGTTCCTTTGCTCTTCCCTGAATTCGTAAATCATCCACCAAGGGTGCATTGTCGGCTTGTCCTCCAAAAACAGCACCATACCCTACCCCAGTTTCGCCATCTAGTGCCAATAACAAAGGGACTTCTTCTTCTTCATAACGGGCATAAAAACGTTTTTTGAAACTTTCTAAATCTGCTCCATTATTTTTTCGAGTCCACAAAAACAACTTCTCCAGGGAACTTGATAGTTGATTCGTTACAGTTTTACCGATTGAATTATTGACAGTTTCGTAAAATAAATCAGTCTGTATTAAATCCTTGCTAGATGTTTTTACAAAATTATCCGAAATAATTCTTTCGATTTCATGGTATTTCGTAACAGAATTATCTTGGACTAATAATAATTTTTTTATTTCCTGAAGATGCTTCGATATTTCCGCTGTGCCTTGTAAAGTGGCCATACGGGCCATCAAAACATCGAAGAATTCATCTCCTGTAGTGGTAGGTTCCAATTCACTTACTAATATTTGAGCATCAATCATATCTTCTACAAAGGCAATTGCTTCATGATAATTTACTTCGCTTGAAACAATGCTTCGTGCTAAATCTGATAATCTAGCCCCACTTTTTGCTTGTTCCAGTATGCTCTCCAAGTATTCCGAAAAAGCTACAGACGTTAGGAAACAAGAACGTTTTTTATGTTGTACTCGACATTCAGCATAACGATAGGCATCAGCCACTTGATAGATACTGCTATTGGTGAAGAACAAAAGTTGATGGCGAATCTCTTCACGATTAACAATCAACTTTGCTACTTCTTCCACATAATTCATGTCTAATCTTGAGCTTTTCCTAAACTTAGCGTTTGCGGCAAACCGAATATCAGTCGAGTCTTGAATATCGCCAATCGTACAACCTGCAAATAAGCCATAGGGCGTACAACGGGTACTCATGCGCACATAATATTTGTAAAGTGACAACAGAATTTTACGAACGTCACTCGGATTTTGATTTACACCATCAAACCATTTTTTGAATTCAGCATAAAAATCTGGCGAGGCAATATAGATGGCTTCTTGCAGAATAGCCTCTGAGAATAACTCACGTAGGTTTTCTTCAAGGGCTTCCTTGCTCCCATGAATAATTTTATCATTGAATTCCATCAATTTATCTACCGACAATAGTGGAGTTCGGAGTAAATAAAAGTCGTGTGCTTCAAAATTCTGCATAATACTGCGCGTTTATAATTTGTTTTTATAAGAAAAATAGGTAACATTACGCTTGAATAATTAAAAGAAAGACGACTCCTGTTATTGGCATTGTCGAGATAGCCGATAACCAACATTCGTTATTCTAAGCCAGGCCTTCTCCAAAAGGTTTGGCTTTTTTATATTTAGAGGTTTTTATTTTAAATAGGTTCTTCTTCGTGATTTTATAATTCCATTGTTAAATAGGTTTTTCGGATAATGAATAAGGCTTAATTACAAGAACAGGCATCACAAGATTTGCTCTCGTTTATCTCTTCAAAAGTATCCTTTGGCTTTGGTGTATGAATACAAGTAGCAGTGTTTACACTTCCGCCTGCGATAGCGTCCATTTGCTGAGCATCTAATTTGCTTACGATTTGACGATCAAGTGATAATTTTTTGTCGAAGGTTATTTGTTTCTTTTTCATAGTGATTTTTGTTTATAAAATTGAAGAATGATGTTTAAGTGGCTTTTGAGTAGCTACTATCCTGAATATTTACCGAATAGTAGCTATCAGATAAAACCAATCTTTTTTAGTGATTACAAGAACAAGCATCACAAGATTTTGAACCCTCAGCTTCCAATGCTTCTTTTGGTGGGTGCCCGATACAAGTAGCAGTGTTTACACTTCCGCCTGCAATTGCATCCATTTGTTGAGCGTCTAATTTGCCCACAATTTCTCTATCAAGAGATAATTTTTTATCAAAAGTTATTTGCTTCTTTTTCATGATTTTTTTGTTTGAAATAGTTAAATAGAATTTAGTCTACATATACAGTAGTGGTATTATGGTTTTGGTCCGTTACAAGAACAAGCCTTACAAGATTGTGCAGCCAACTCGTTGTCTTCTGCAGCTTCTTTGTAAACACACGTGGCAGTGTTTTCGCTACCACCCACAATCGCATCCATTTGTTGAATGTCTAGCTTGCCAATGATGCTTTTATCAAGCGATAATTTTTTATCGAAGGTTATTTGTTTCTTTTTCATGATTTTCAATGTTAAATGTTGTTAGAATCAATAAAAAAGTATCCAAACAGTGTTGGTTTAGACAGTTACCTAAGGTTGAAATCAAATGCACTGCATTGATTTTCAATGTTTTATTCTTAACAGCAAACGAATTTTGTTTAGATACTCAGGTATTTTTTAATATTTCGTAGGACTGTTACATGAACAAGCCTTACAAGATTTTGCTTCGAGTTCTTCAGCAACGGCATCCACACAGGTAGCAGTGTTTACACTTCCACCTACAAGGGCATCCATTTGCGTGGCATCAAGCTTACTAATAATGCTTTTGTCTAACGATAGCTTTCTCTCAAATGTGATTTGCTTCTTTTTCATGATGATTGAACGTTTTGGGGTGAAACATTAGCAGTATAAGCAATACCCTATAATCTGGATATTGCTTATACAATGCTTTAAACTATGCTTGGGCAGCTTGTGCAGGTGCGGCAGCTCCGTTACAAGAACAAGCAAGACATGACATTTCATCATCATCTTGTTCAGACTTACCACAAGTTAAACTCCCGATAGTAACACCACCGTCGATTTTGTTCAATTGGTCATCACTCAATTTTGAAAGAGTTTCTTTGTCGAGGTTTAACTTCTTTCCTGTTGAAATTTGTTTCTTTTTCATGCTGTTTGAATAATTAAAAGATTAGAAATAAATAAGACGACTGTCGACATCGTTGAGTCAAAATTGAATACTTGAATGGGCTATCGAAAACTAATTCGACTAAAGCATCATTTATTCCGACGAATCTTTTATAAATCAAGGCATTTTAGGCAATAGTCAGTTGCTAAAACATATTTCGTCTTGTTTTCTCCCTATAATCTCTTCTTCGTCTAAAGTCTTAGCCTAATTGGTCTAAAAAAATTCTTATACCGCTCTACTATTACTTGCTTTGATGTATCAAAATCAACAAAAGAAAAATTTATCTATACAGGTTGATAATTAGGAACTCTTAAATAAAACAGATTATGAAAAGGAACATCAGGTATTCAAAACGGCTAATCATTATAGCCCTCATGAGTTGTAATGAACTGTATTCTCAGACAGAAATTTCATATAATACTACAAAAGCAAACTTGGCTACTTCTACCCCTATCGTTGGGGTTGGCAAAGCATCTGGGATTTTATTAGATGAAAAAAAACAACCTATCCCTTTTGCTACGATTAAAATTTGTAAAGCTAAAGACTCAACCTTTGTAAAAGGAGTAGTGACAGCTTCTGATGGTGCATTTAATGTAGAAAGCCTTCCATTGAACCAATATTTAGTTTCAATCTCTATGATTGGTTATCAACAAACAGCTGTAGCCTTCAATATTGATGAAAATAACTCAGACATAAAATTGACGCCTATTGAAATGAAGCTGGATAGCAAGTTGTTAAACGAGGTGGTAGTAAAATCTAAAAAGCCACTAATCGAACAACAATCTGATAAAATGATATTCAATGTCGAAAACAGCGGTCTAACAGCTGGTAATAATACGCTTGAGTTGCTAGGAAAAGCACCGATGATTTTTTTGGACCCTGCTAACGAAAATATTTTACTCAAAGGTAGATCTGGCGTAAAGATTATGATTGACGGCAGAATGACTAATCTATCTCAGTCTGATGCTAACGCATTATTAAAAAGTATGCCCGCTGACGAGATTTCTAAGATTGAAATTATCACCAATCCCTCTGCTAAATATGATGCTGCAGGTACCTCAGGAATTATCAATATCATTACTAAAAAAGGGCAAACTTTAGGCACAAACGGCTCGTTCTCCATCGGTGGTGGATATAGCGGTTGGTATCATGAAAATGATTACGGACGAGGCAATACAAGCCTTGTATTGAATAATAGAACGGAGAAAGTCAATTTATATGGTTCATTAGCAGCCTCTACGAATCATTCATTTTCAGAAAATACTGGTTTTGACGAGTATTATGATAGTAGTGATAAAATCCTTAACTATCGCCATGAAAATCAGAATCGCCTAACGTATAAATCTAACAGTCAGAGTTTCAAATTAGGGATGGATTGGTTTTTGAATAAAAAAACCACGATAGGCTTTTTGACCAATGGCTTTATGTCGGCCCGTACAGATCATGACGATGCCAACACCTTGATTTTAAAAGAAGGGAAAACGTTGGAAGTCACCAATTTAAATAGTCAAGACGAAACTAGTAAGAATCATAGACTCAATTTTAACACCAACTTCAAGCATATCTTTGATGCCAAGACTGGTCAGGAAATTTCGGCAGATTTTGACTATTCTACTTTCGCGAGAGAGGCCAACAGTAGCATCAATAATTATCTAAAAAGCAATGAAGGTGAAATCTACAGCCCTTTGCTCCTGCGTAATACATTACCTATCAATGTAGATATCATAGCTGGGAAAGTAGACTATATTCATCCTTTAAGTCAAACTGCTAAACTGGAAACAGGTATTAAAATTAGTGATGTAGTAACGGACAACAATGCCCAATTTGAGATTAATACTAACCAAACTTGGCAAAATGATGTTAGTCGGTCGAATCATTTTAAATACAGCGAACGCATCCATGCGGGCTATGTAAATTATTCAACATCTTTCAGTAAATATCAGCTTCAAGCAGGCCTAAGGGTAGAACAAACTATTTCTTCGGGTAATTCTATCACAACCAATACTGTGGTTGATAGAAATTATACCCAGTTTTTCCCTAGTTTTTCAATCATGGATGCCATCAACGATAACCATAGTCTATCGCTTTCTTACAGTCGCAGAATCGGTCGCCCAAGTTATGAAGATTTAAACCCTTTTATTTTTATTTCTGATCGTTATAGTTACCAACAAGGCAATCCATACTTGAAACCATCTTATACTACTGCTGTAGAATTAAGCCATACCTTCAAAGGGACTTATACTACTAGCATTACCTATGAAAATACCGTTGATTTACCCCTTGAAGTAATGAGAAGAGAAAATGCCGACAATAGAATTGTATTAAACAGGATGGAAAACATTGCTTCGGGAAACTTCTACGGTGTAAATTTTAGTGCCTCACAAAGTATCACAAGTTGGTGGACCATCGATACCTACGCAGGTGGATTCTATGGGTCATACAAAACCACGTTAGCAGGACAAGAAATTAGTAATGCAAAACCTTATTATATGGCAACTATCTACAATAGTTTTACTTTGCCTAATAACTGGACATTTAGATTATCAGGCAATTACCTGTCGGCTCTTGCTTACGGTGTAATGGTTCAGAACTCTCAATATCAAGCAGATATGGGATTAAGCAAAAGCTTTTTAGAGAAAAAAGCCATTTTGAAAATCGGCTTTGACGATATATTCAGAACTGCACGCGGATATTATACTTCCCGTCTACCTGGGCTTGCCTCAAGCAGTACTAACCACTGGCAAAGCCAAATTGTTAGGGCTTCCTTTACTTACAAGTTTGGTAGTAACAAAATAAAAGCTGCTCGCCAAAGAAGCACTGTAACACAAGAAGAACAAGGACGAGTGAATATAAAAGACTAAGCGATGGAACCAGTAAAAAGATATTCCGTAAAGCAAAAAATAGAAGATATCGCCACATGTTTAGCTTTAGACGACAATCAAATTAAAGGATTTGGTTATGGAAACGGAAGGCTTGGCATAGCACTCTTCTATCTTTATTATGGACATTTAACAGCCGACAATACTTATGCTGAAAAAGCCGAAGAGTTATTCTCAAAAGCCTTTGATGAGTTAAGGAACGAAAAATTTGAAGGTCATTTCTTTGAAAAGGATTTAGCTGAGTTTGGTATGTTTATAGAGTTTACTCAAACGGCCAATTGGTTTGATTTTGAAGCAGAGGAAATCCTTGAAAGTATTGATGAGGTCCTTCTTAATCACCTTCAACACGCTATAGTAAGAGAAGATTTTGATCCTTTTTCTGGGGCATTAGTGGCAGGAAACTATTATAGTTTTCGCTTAGAGAATACCGATAAAGTTATACCCTATCTTGAAAAGTTGGTACATGGTCTTTATCAAAAAAAGAACATTGATGCTGACGGAAACTGGTTCTGGAAATCTAAGTTAACAGACGCAAACGGAGTAGTTTATACAGGCATTAGTCACGGAATTGGCGCTATTTTAGCACTTTTAGCCAATTTGTATGAACATAATATTTTGCCTTCTTTGTGTGCTGAAATGATGTTAAAAGGAAGTCATTTCCTACTGACCCAAGCAAAAGAATTTGAACAACATGGTTATTATTTCGACGATATTGTTGGGCAAACAAATGGTGTTTCGAGACTGAGTTTATGCTACGGCGACTTAGGTGTATCTTACGGACTTCTAAGAGTTGGTCAAACATTAAACAACGATGTTATTTATACCAAAGCAATCAGCATTTTAAGAAATTCCATCTTGCGAAGTTCACTTGAACAAACAGGCGTTCGGGATGCTGGCTTATTGTATGGTGCATCTGGTAATGGTATGATTTATAATAAGATATTCAGGCTTACAGGGGATAACGTTTTTCTAGCGACTGCTCATTATTGGCAACAAAGAGCCATTGAATACGGACAAGATGCTACGGATTCAACAGCAGGCTTTTTACCCCACTTGAATAGGATGTACCTTGCTACCAACGTTGGTTTTCTACAAGGAATAGCAGGCATTGGTTGTGCTTTTATTCAAACCGTCTGTGACGATTCCCCCAAAATGGATAAATTAATTTGGTTACTCTAAACACTCCACAAACATGAATACCTCATTTGAAATAGAGACAGATATTGACCTTATTGAACATCATTTAGAAGATATTTTGGGGCTTATTGAAGCAGACAAAAGTGATAAGTTTTCACTTTTCAGAGGCAATATCGGAAAAGCCCTTTTCTATTCTTATGCTTTTAAATATACTAATGATATCAATCATGGACAGAAAGCTATTAAGTTGATTGAAAAATCTGCCAACCATTTATTGACAGGTCAAATAAGAGCTCAAAACATTCATTTATTATCGACAGGCTTTACAGGTTTTGGGTTAGTAGTTAATCAATTAAAGCGAGATGAAATCTTTGATTTAGAACTTGAAAAAGAACTTATCGCTTTCGACAACGTCTTGTATAATACTGCTTTGCAGGAAATACGACAAGGGAACGTCGGGTTTATGCTAGGACCAATGGCAGCCGTTTATTATCTTTCACAACGCACATTGATAAACCCTGCAATCGAAAAGTACCTTGAAGTCATCGTGGATGCCCTCTGGAAAGTGGCTATCCGAGACGATAAAGGTTTGCGTTATATCAATACTTTTAGTTCTACTGCCAAACCTCGTTTAGATGATACTGTGCTTAACCTTAATCATGGTTTTTGTGGCATTGCCCTGGTTTTATTAGAAATCTACCGTTTAGGAATATGTCAGGCAAAGATTTATACGCTCGTTAATGAAGGTATCCATTTCCTTTTGTCATGCAAAAGACCTATTGATTTTGCAAAAGGACATTATAGTTTCTTCCCAACCTGTATCGATGAGAAATCCCCTATTGATTCAGAAAAAAATCAGCAATACTATCATGCTATTTTGGGTTGGTGCAACGGTGATTTAAACCAAATATTATTACTATACACCGCAGGCAAAGTATTTAAGAATCAATCTTATATCAATATCGCTGAAGAAGTTGGATTGGCATCCATGCTCAGAAAAACACCTGAGCAGACTAAATTAAGGAATCCTTATTTCTGTCATGGCACATCAGGAGTGGCTCATATCTATAAGCGAATAGCTGAACGCTCAGGTAATGATGCCTATTTAAGCGCCCACAACTATTGGATTCAGCAGACATTCGATTACATTACCGAAGCCCAAACCAATAATGATTATGTTGAAAGTGCAGGACATTTGATTGATGGTGCCATGGGAATTGCCCTTACCTTACTATCGCATATTTCAGAAGAAGAATTGAAATGGGATAATCTCTTACTATTATGACCACCACAAAAAAAATATCATTTGGCGTGCTCGACTTCGGGTATAGAGCCAAGAATATCAACAGCCTTTCAATCATTGAAGATGTTATTGAATATGCCTCTTCAGCCGATGATTTGGGTTTTTCTAGGTTCTGGATTTCTGAACATCACGACCCAAATGCATTGTTGGCGTGGAGCAATCCGCAACCGATGATACCCATTTTGGCAGGTATTACCAAAAATATTAAAATAGGTGCTGCGGGCGTATTGATTGGTATTCACAATCCTTATCATGTAGCTACGCAGTTTAAATTATTATCTAATCTTTTTCCTGGAAGAATAGATTTAGGCGTTGCCAGAAGCGTAGTCAATCCTTTTGCCATACAGTGTGTCGAACAACGCGAAGACGTTGATAATAATACGATGTTGGAAACGATTCCTGAGAAAATAAAAAATCTCTTTCATTACCTCGTTGATGAAGATGAAATTTTTAAGAACGGAACAGGCGTTGTTATTCCTCCTTACAAAGGAGCCATTCCCGATTTATGGATGCTAGGTTCGTCGTATAAAAGCCTTGATAAAGCGTTAGAATTAGGCGCAAATTTTTCTAGGTCCATATTCCATCCGGGGTCTGATAAAGAATCGAGACTAGACGAGTTACACATTTTCAGAGAGCAGTATTTAGCAAAACATGGTCGTTTACCCAAAATAAACCTCTCTATTTCTGGTTTTTGCTCGAAGACATCACACAAAGCGCAGAAAATCATCAAGGCACAGAACATGACGCCAGAAAGGCACACAATAGGCTGTCCGAATAAGTTTTTTGATGAAATATCTAAGCAACACGAAATGTTTGGTATTGATGAAATTATTTTGATGAATCCCTCTCATAATCTTACTGATAGAATTGAGTCACTACAATTTATTAGTGAATTATTTCATTTGAATTAACCCCTCATCCGATGATAGATTTAGTTGAATTACCCATAGAAAAAGAGCTAACGGTAGAAGAATCTTTACTTAATCGAGTTTCAGAAGCGCTGTATCATACTACTTTTAGCAACCATTCCCTTTTATCGGGTTCGATAGGGAGCCTTTTGTATGCATCGTATCTATATAAATATCAATACGAAGAACGATGGGGAGATAGATTAATAGATATTTTAGAAACGATTATTACTGAAATCAATGATGTTGCAACGCCACACTTACTGACAGCACCATTGGCTTATGGTGCTTCAGGATTAGGGATGGTGATGAATATTTTGAAAAACAATGAGACCATTGAAATAGATTTTAATGAATATCTGTCGTTTTTTGATGAATTAGTCTGTGATGGTATCATTAAACTACTCGATAATAAATCCACAGATTACTTATATGGATCAAGCGGAGCAGTTAATTATTTATGCCAAAGAACACACATCGACGCTGTAAAAATCTGCTTAGAAGATACAGTCGATAAAATACAAAGCCTTGCTGAAATCAGACAAAAGGGAATAACATTTCCCAATGCTCATTTGAAAGTCATGCATGCTGATAACTATGAAATTGACTTAAGTTTATCTCATGGGCAATGTGGCATATTGCTTTCTTTATTAAAAATCTATGAAAAGGGTATTGCTCAAGATAAAATTAAGGTGTTGGTAGAAGGTGGAATAGAATTTCTGTTGAGTACGATGATGCCTATTGATTTTGAGCAAAAAAAATATTCGTACTTCCCTCTAAAATTCGATGATAGTCAGCCTTCGGATGCTATCGTAAATCAAGGTTTTTATGGCAACAGATTAGGCTGGTGTTATGGTGATTTGAATCAAGTAATCTTATTGTATCGAGCTGGACAATTGCTTAATAATCATGCATGGATAGATTTAGCGGATGAAATCGGACTGTCAATAAGTCAAAGACGGACGCAAGCAAGTTCAGATATGAAAGATTCTCATTTTTGTCATGGAACTTCTGGTTTGGTGCAATCTTTCAAAGCGCTATATGCTATCACGGGATTGCCTGTTTATCAAGAGACTGCTCAATTTTGGTATGCCGAAACGCTAAAACATCTTGAAAAAGAGCTTTTGTATTACAACACCACTAAAGCTGGAGAGTTATTAGAAGGTTTTGGAGCAACAGCTTTAGTATTAATCGCTGAATTACACGCAGATAGTTCTCAGGAATGGGATGCTATATTTTTACTTTCTTAAACCTTTATCACGATGAAAAAAATAAAAATAGGTTTACTTGACTTTGGCATCAGGGAAAATAAAATGAATAGCCTTCTCAGAGTTCAAGACCTAATCGAATATGCTATTCATGCAGAAGCTTTAGATTATTCAAGAATATGGCTTGCCGAACACCATATTGGCGACCCGACCCTCACGTGGAATTGTCCTGATTCACTTGTGCCTATTGTAGCAGGAATGACCGAAAAAATAAGGATTGGTGTTGCGGGTATTCTTATAGGTATTCATGACCCTTATCATGTGGCTTGTAGCTTCAAATTATACAATAATCTTTATGGTGATAGAATTGATTTAGGCATGGCAAATGGTGGCGTTAGCCAAGCAGTAGCCAATAATACGATCAAGGCAGACAAGAAAGAAGTGCATCTCTCTTTTGAGCGTAAATACAAAGAAGTGGTGCATTTATTACAAGAAGAAGATACTCTTTTTGAGAATGACCAAATTGTAATTCCTCCTTTCAAAGGGGTGGTACCTCAAATATGGTCTTTAGGCGTTGGCTATGGCAGTAGCATGACCCGTGCCATTGAAACAGGTTCTAATCTTTCTCGTTCAATATTTCATTTTGGCTCTGACCTAAACTATCAAAAAGAGAAATTAAGCGAATTTAGAGAGCTTTTTTATCAAAAACATCATAGAAAACCACAAGTCAATATGGTATTTTCAGGGGCATGTCACGAAACTACTCAAAAAGCAAAAAGGGTAATCAAAGATCTAAAATTAGGATATGATATCAATTTAGTAGGTTGTAAAAACCTCTTTCAAGAAACCATTTTGTCTTTCCAAGAAAACTATGGTATTGATGAAATGATTTTTATGAACGTTGCCATGAAACCATCTGATAGGCTAACTTCAATTGAGTTAATCAATAGAGCACTCAATTAAAACATTACCATTTTTATTTTTTATACATTTCAGGGTTATTTATTAGACTTTTTTAGCTAGTAAATAATCCTGAAATGTATAATTTAACCTGTTCGTTTGCCTTCAGCAATAGGGGAATGATTCTTATCGCTGGTTGAGTATTATTTCGCATCACGTTCTACGTCTTTATACTTTTCGTTCAGTCACCCCCCTTCTATTGAATGGTCATGATCTTTTACAGAACAATTTCCCCAAATCCGCTAGCATATCTTGCCATATAATCAAGCAAATGTACCCCTTCAAAGACTATCTCATTATTTTTTCGACTTTAATATTTCATTTTTTAGCAATGCTATTTCAGCATTTTGTGCTTCATTCGTTTTTTGCATTTGAATCATATAAAGAGTAAGTTCTTCTATTTTTCTTAGAAGTTTAGCATTGGTATCTCCTACGTCAATTCCTTTTTCTTCAATATCTTTTGCTGATGGAATACCAGGAAGATGAGCATTATTGGTAATATATTTTTCAACTTCGTTCAAAGAAGGAAGCTGATAAGAAGGGGCAAAAACATAATCTGGCCATGCTGTTTTTAACTTCACCACTACTCTTTCAGCTATCATGTCTCCAGCAATAGCCAATTTATACGCACTTTGAATAGTATTGGTTCCAATGCTCACATTCCCATTTTCAGCACCAATTGTTACACTTGAAGAAAAAACACCGCTATTATTGATATTCCCTAATTCAAGATTTCTATTGTTTGCTGTCGTACTATTAGCACTAAATTTAATGGCTCCACCATAAGTGTAACCACCCAAGATCACTGATTTCTTACTAGATGCCAAATCATTATCAAATTTTATTCTGCCTGTTGTATCTATAGTAGGAACTTCAATCCAAGCTTGCGCAGGGTTATCGTTAACTTTTCTAAAATATAGTTTTTGGTCAAAAAATGAACCAGAAAACTGCATAGCGTAATTATTACCAGTACCTGTACTACGAACATCTAATAAATGCCACCAACTACTAGCATTTTTAGGATAATTAACAGGTGATTGTGTTATAAAAAATCCAGATTGAGCTCCTGCATCCCCTCTTAATCCTGCATTATCTCTGATTTCAGTTCTTGAATCATTTGCACCATATTTAAATTTACCATTAAGTGTCAGGGCACCAGTAAGGGTTAAAGCTCCTGTAGTATCTAAGGTTGGTATTTCTCTCCATGCTTGTGTTGGACTATTATTCGTTTTTCTAAAGTATAACCTTTGGTCTCCAAATGAACCTGCCAATTGCATAGCATAATTATCCGTTAAATTATTGTGTCTAACATCAATTAAGTGCCAGAAACCAGCAGCATTTTTGGGATAGTTAACAGGACTTGATGTCATATAAAATCCAGATTGAGCTCCTGCATCTCCTCTTAATCCCGCATTATCTCTTGTTTCTGTTCTAGAGTCATTAGTCCCATACTTTAATTTACCGTTTAGTCTCAAGCCTCCATTTATATCAAGCGTTTCTTGTGGACTTCCTGTATTTATCCCTACTCTATTAGTTGAGGCAACCGTTTTAAAAATAGGACTACTTAAATTCTTGTTTGGTTGTCCATTTCCCATGATATAAAAATCCATATTTTTAGAAGTACCAGTAGTTCCGTCTAAATCAGGATAATTAAATACTACCTTATAATCATCCATATAAAGATGATAAACATCATTAATAGCTCCATTCCAATCTTTACGTTTAAAGACAAATCTGTCAAGACCATCATCCGCTACTTGAAAAACAAAATTAGTTACATCTGCTGTTGGTTGATAAGCATAAATTGAAGCTTTGTCTGCACCATTCAAATCCCAAACAAGGCCACCTTGGGCTGTTGGATAAGTAGCAGTTTTATCGTTAAAAGTAATCGTTTTATCTGAGGGTAGCCCTATATTTCCAGTTAGTGTTCCTCCATTCGCTTTAAGATACTTTGCCATCTCTGTAGAAAAATCTGACAAATGGGTAGTTGCTAGAGTTGTCCAAGCATTATAAGTTCCATTGATATTCATTAAGACTTGTTTGTCAGTTCCTATAATGCCATTAGGTTTTAATAATTGTGAGTATTTGATACTTCCTACTACATCTAGTATTTCTGAAGGAGAAGTTGTATTAAGACCTACATTCCCATTGACTAATAATCCAGAATAGTTACTGGCTGGAAAATCAAGTCCAACAGCTAGTCCACCACTAAAAGAAAACTTTCCCCAGCCATTGGTTTTAAAATATCCTACTTGATTATTATCACTTCTTGAAGTTCTGATAATAACATCTGTAGTATCACTGACCTTATAAAAATAATTTCCAAAGACTTGTTTAATAATACCATTAACTTCTAGTTTTGTTGAGGGGCTAGTAGTTCCTATACCAACATTTCCTGTTGTAGGAAAAGTATTTTGACCAAATGATTGCTGCATTAATAGTATCAAAATAACCAAGGTGTATATTTTTTTCATTTGTGTATTTTGTTAATTGTTTAATTCATTCTAGTTTTCATATATTATATAAAATAATGTCTTTATTTCGATAAAAGATTTGCATTACTAATTCCTTTTTTAATAAAACAGTATTAACCATTTCAGTTTGATGTATTAGGATGAAATTATCGCCGTTTACTAAAGTTGGGGGTAACCCTTGTTTCAAAAAGCCTTATGCTTACTTACAACAGCCTTTAGGTTTGACATAAAAGAGCATTTAATCTTTTTATTATTTTGAAAAATATGTCCTTAATTTATTTATAATTGATACATATTTTTACAGGGGCTTTTTCTTATAAATTATACCATTGCCATAAATAGTATTAATTATCTAAATGTATTCTCATTTTTTAGAATTATTTAGCTTTAATTTTTGCTTCAAAAACCGAATTCCTTTTTGCCTCAAAACCTGGTAATAATATAATAGAATCACAGGCTTCTTTTATGACTGTACTTCCAGATTCAATTTGACCACTTTCTTCTAAATATCTTACTGCACCACAAACTGTTGGCATTGTTAAATTTGTGTAAAGCCATGTTGAAGTACTACCATCTTTAAAAATTGCCTTAATACCATATTTATAGCTTCTTTCATAAATAACATCATAATCGGATAGTTCTCTAGTATCGCCACTTACGGTTTTCCATGTTCCTAATTTTCCCGTAGGATCAACACTTACGTCTGATTTTAAAATCACAAATTCAAGTACTTCATTTGAGGCTGAAATTACATTATAGTCCCACTTTAAATTAACACTAGGGTCAATCCTCGACAAACTCCCATTAAAAATGGTGAATTGAGGCTTGGCAACCAATACAGATGGAACGTTGATTTTTAAGGTATCGCTGTTTTTATTACCTGTTGAATCAATTGCCTCTATAATATAAGTTATTAAACCTCCATTGCTTAGATTTGAATCTACATAGATATTTGAAGTAGGTTGGTCAGGTGTCAGCCATTTTGTTAAACTTGTATTAATAGTATCAACTTTTCTTCTTAATTCATGAGAAGCAACATCGTCACTAGGGCTTTTATATATAAAAAACTCTACTTTACCATGATTATTAACCTTATAGTTACTAAATGAAGGCTTAATAGGGGGTGTTCTATCGGGTCTCTGTAAAACACCAGGCAAAGATAATTTTGAAGGATTAAATTGTTTATCTATAGCCATTATATAGTATAAAATTTTCAGGTTTTCTACTTTAATTGTATCTACAAATATAGTCTTCTTTGAAATGGTAGTATCTGAAATAACAACAGGAACACTGCCAGGTATTGAGCGGAAAATTTTATATCCTAGTAAATCTGTTTCAGTATTAGCATTCCAAGTAACTGTTGCTGTTTTCCTAGTATCATCCCAAATGGCTTTAACATTAACAGGGATGTTCGGAGCAAGTGTATCTACTCCTTGAATTAAGACAGGGAATGATGTAAACTCTTCTCCTGTTTTAGTTTTCCCAATTATAACATAATAGGCAGATTTTGTAGTATTACTTGCACTGGTATTATTATTTACAATTGCTGTTCTTTTTGTCGAGTCTAAGCTCTGAATTCCAGCGATTGTTGGCACTTTTTGATATGTAACATTTTGAGTTAATGTCTCTGCACGACCTACAGAAAATGATTTAAAGTGATTTGGTAAAGCTTTTGAAGGAAGGCTCCATTTTAACTCTACTTGATTATTAGCAAGTAACGTATTGCTAATAATCGTAGGAAAGTATCTTGAATCATCTTCGCATTTCCCACTTACAGTTTGAAGTGCTGCAATTTCATCATCAAAATATGTCTTACCAATTAATCTATATATGTATTTTTTACCATTTTGTAAAATGGTATTGGCTTGTGTAGTGTCTTGATCAATAAATATTAAAGTATCTGATTTTGATGTAGTCGAAATAAAAGGTAAGTTATTTAATCTTACAAAATTAGTTGTATCTAATTGAGAAGCTCTTTCTATGTAATATCCATAGTATAAGTCTTGATAAGCGTTAGTAGCTCCTGATTTCTTCCAACGCCATTTTAATTCCACTTTTTTATTTCCAAATTTCGCTATTGGTGTAGGGGGTGCTTGAAGAACCGCAGCAATTTGTTGGCCAGCAGCTACTCTAGCCTGTTTGGCTTTTTGAATATTGGCTGGTGTTTGAGCAATCAAGAAAATATTTTCAACAGTAACAGTTAGAGAATAGATGCCTATAGCATCTGGAGGATTTGCTTCTCGAATAATATAATCATAAACAATGTTAGGTTCAGCTGTATCATCAATGATGCCTAATCCCGCATAACATGCTCCTTTATATGAAATTGCAGAAGCAACCATTGTACCAAAATGTCGATTACTAACTTCTACTTTGGGAGAGATTATGCTAGGGTCTGGATATAACTCATTTTTTGTTCCAAAAATCGCCATTTTCATAGCAACACAAGCACTTCTTTCAACAGGAGTACTTAAATTTAATGATCCATCTGTTAGTTTACTAATATCTGGTTTTGCTGTAAAATATCTTTCTGCTGTTGTACTTCCACTACGTCTTCTTTCTACAATGAACCCATAATCAAGATAACGTTTCCAAACATTTTCTATATAGTTTCCATTATTTGAATTATAAATAGAGGTATCACCAGTAATTACCCATCTAAGTTTAATTTTTCCGCCTTGAGCAGCCAGAGCTTTAGCTGAAATTGTACTTTGTTGAGCCTTCATTGAAAATTGCAAAAAAAATAAAAAGGTAATCAAGAGACCGATGTATAACTTACTTTTTTTCCTGAATATTAAGTGTATTTTTATCATTGACTTATACGGTTTAATTTCCTGATGCTAGTTGAGGACAATTATTCTCATCTCCAATATTAATTTTTAATGACTCTCTCATTGTAACAAAAAGTAAAGTAACTTCTACTACTGCAGTACCAGTGAAATAAGTTGGTGCTGGAGCTCCACCTTCTAATAATACGCCAACACCTGCTCCTAATATAGGTACACCTGCAATTCCTATCTCACCACTAACATACGCATAAGCCCTCCCTTTTGCTGTTGCTACACCACAATTCCCTTTAGTAGTATAAAGAATATCCAAACCTACACCAACATTACCTTCAGCATAGAGAGGGCCAGCACTTACTCTTATTTTAGCATCGAAGTTTAATCCAAAAGCAAAGCCTTTTCCAGATTC
The DNA here is from genome assembly GCF_058802005.1 of Arcicella sp. GW822-FHT02H01. Classification (NCBI taxonomy): domain Bacteria; kingdom Pseudomonadati; phylum Bacteroidota; class Cytophagia; order Cytophagales; family Flectobacillaceae; genus Arcicella; species Arcicella sp. GW822-FHT02H01. The sequence goes on from NZ_JBXANT010000005.1 coordinate 108,992, forward strand.
TATATCGGTTAATTTTGTAGCACTAGAACTAGAAGATCTCAATATTCCTTTAGCGTCTTGCGTTAATCCAAAAAAAGCAGCAGCATTATTTGACAAAGGTGGTAAGTAGGCTGGAATATTTGCCCCAATCATCAAGTAAGCCTTAGATTCAATATATGATTGAGCTAATGGTTGGGGTAAATCTCTTATCGCTAATCCTACTGGGTTTTCTGAGGTACCTACATGAATATACCATAAACCCTTTCCTGCATGGATTAGCATACGACCTGCTAAATTCTTTTTAGAAATATCTGTACTCCCATCATTTATACCTTTTAAATAGCCAATATTTACATAAAGATCTGCCTGAGCATCAAAGGTTCCCTCTTGGAAATTTAATAATATTCCAACTCGTGCCGATAATGGACCTGTCATGGGAGAATCAAAAATAGTTTCTGTTGTTGGCGTTTTCACTAATTTATCTTCCATTTGAGTATGACTAGATATACCATTACGATTAGGTTCCTTATCAAACTCATGATTAGCCTCAGCTTTTTTTGTTGCTCCCTCATTGGCAATATTTACTAAATCGTTATCAATATCAGCCATTAATTGAGCCTGTGCATAAATTCCCAAACTGGCTAAACCACCCCCACTTGAAAAAACCATTTCTATACCGCCATACCCATCAAATGAACCTTTGGGTAATGGGTCTGTAACTGATAAATTTACACCTGCCTTAAAGCCAAAACTTGTAGTATTACTATAAACGTAGGTTTGTCCTGTTGAACAACTTGTTTTAAAACCTGTGCCATTACCTGACCCATTGGTGGGTTTCATATGATAGAAAATACCCCCTGCAAAACCATCTATAACAATAGGCCCACCAACTGGAATAACTGTTGGCAAATTCTTTACTGAACCGGCAACATAAAAGTAATTATCATTTGAAGTAGTGCTTCCAAATTCGGCTTCAGCACAAACAGTCATATCCCCAAGACTTTTCAAAACTAATTCTGCTTTACCCCTAAACCCTTTTTTGGTAATACCTGATTGTCCTAAGACGGGTTCGTTATCATAAAGTTCTAGCTCTCCCAATATTGCGAAAGCCGATAAATCACCTTTAAGTCCGATTTTAATAGGCTTTGCAATCTCCTTAAATTTCCAATCTCCATCAGTGTTTTGTTGGGCTCTGACTGTTACTCCAATTGTTCCACCAACACCCTTAGATCCACCCGCCTCAGTATTTTCACCAACTAAGGATACTTGCGCTTCTAAATATAAATCTGCTACAGTTGCTTGATTTCCACCATTTGCACAGGAGGTTTTTAGACCTAATTTTGTTATACTAACAGGGAAATTTGCAACTCCTGCTTTACCTTTTAGCTCAAAACTTTTTACACAGATTGGATCTGGACCAGTGTTTAGCTTCAAACCGATGAATTCAATTTGTTCTAATCTAATTACCCCACCCGTAGCAGTATATTGACCGTCCAGACTAGTAGATACTGTTAATTTTCCTGATAGATTTGCTTCTGGTTTAAACTCATCATTAACGACCTCAAGTTTAATCTCAGAACCTTCATATATTGTACCTCTTGCTTTAAATAAATCAAAATCAATATCTTCAGCATTAGCAACTTTTACACCGTATTTTAAGCCAGAAACTATACTGGGATCTTGCCCAGTCAAAGGTTCATTTTTTTCTATGTATCCACTATATAATAAAGTCGTTTTCTTTGAAATTGGTAAACGTAATTGACCAGCGAATGCTCCTTCAGTTAAAGTATTTTGAACAATTCCTACTTTTATCCTATCCAGCGACATCGCCCAACCAGAGGCACTTCCTTCATTGATTGAAAAGATTGGGGTATTGGCGTCTATAACTCCAGTAAATCCTGTCTTGTCAATTAAGGCATTAAATACGCTTAGCGAAGTTCTGGCACTAGAGTTTTTCTTTTTAAATTGCTTGGGTAAATAAACCGTAAAGTTTTGGATGTATACACCCTGCCATGCAGAGGTTTGGTCTCCCTTATACCCACCTGGAAAACCCATTAATTCTGGATTATCTGAATTACTAAGGTCAAAAGACGCATTGACAACTTTGAATGCAAAACCTGAGGCACTTGGACTAGCAAAGGGAGTTTTAAAAGTAAGAGACCCAACTAAATTATCAACGCCATTTTTTATTTTAGCTTTAAATGCACAAGTTACACGTCCTTCAGTAATAGGTTCAAGTGTTGCTTCTGTAAGTGGAATAATGGTTTTTCTAGGGATTAAAACCTCTGCTATAATTTGAGCCTCCGTAAAATTTCCACAATCTACTTGAGCATAAGTTTGATTAGGATCCGTTATTTGCCCTGCTTGATTTAAACCATTCGCCCCTTTAATAATTACAGTATAACTATCTTGAGAATCTACAATCGGAACATCTCCTAATAAAACAGCTTTGAACGAACTAATACCTCCTGCACGCGTAAAACGTACTTTTTCTGCACCAAAATATAAGATTTTCTCTTTGTTGTTCGAGCCTGAAGCAGGCAATGACATTCTTACATAAAGCGTTAGTTCGGCATATTGGGCATAAAACTCTGCTCTAGATACAGCAACTTCTACATTGCCAGAGGTGCCCAATTTCTTTTTAAAGCCTATAGGAAGTTGAAGCATATCTTTTTCCAAAAGGTCTTCTAAATAACGCCCTGACTTATCTAATTCAGAAAATACTCCTGTGGCCTTCAAACGCTCATCAACGGCTCCTTCACTTACATAAGCAGCATCAATATCATTCTCAGGAGATACTAAGTGCCTATTAGCAGCAAATGATGTCCGATTGATAACAGAGACTACTTTTGAAGTCTTTGATTTGACAGAAGATTTTTCATCTCCTTTGTTTCTATGAGCATATATATTTTGTATGCCTATTAGTAGCAATAGGTATACAAATAAATATATTCTAAAGTGTAGTTTTAGTATCATTAATTAATTTTAGGTGGTTTTAACTGTTTAATTTTCCTCTATTTTGTAAAAACTATAGACATCAAGTGAAAATTTTGCTAATGTTATAGAATTAATAACAGTTGTAATTTTGGTACTGACTTTATTAATCATAAGTCTTAAGCCAGAAAAACTAAATTTAGTAATTTTCCTTCCGAACTTTTTGAGATAATAATTTCTTCATTACAAGCCATTACTATTAACATAATAGGCAGGTAGAAAAGGATGATTTTGGTGAACGTAGATTTCATGGTTGGATCATTTTTTTGTTTTTTAGGATATTTTTCACAAAACCTCCCAAACATCTATACTGGTATCTTCCAAAATTTTACTAAAGAGACTACTGGTTTCTAATTCTGTATCTTGAAGACTACCTAAATTCCCTTCCTGAATAAATGCTTGCCCATCATGGCTTGACATCTCATAAAGCATTTTTCCATCTTTATAACATGAAATACTAAAAGCCATCGAAGTTTCATAAACTCTAAAAATAATAATGGTTTGCCCATCTTTAGTAGTATCTATGCTGTCTAAATCCTCTTCTTCTACAAATACTACTGCACCGTTTGTTTGAAAAATGATTTCTACACAATCCTCATCAAAATCTGCTCCGAAAAAATCATTTACTAACTCTTTTTCACTCCCATAAACATGGGTACATACAAATCCTGTCTTGTTCATTTTTCTGTATTAAATAGTTGATTTACTTTTTCAATATAACCTAAAAGGCGTTTTTGCTTTTCACTCGCTTTATTAGTATTTAGCCATGGTATTATAAAGGAATCAAACCAGTCGAAAACTCGTTGATTATTAAAGTATTTAGCAACTATATATGTGCGTAAGTATCCATTACCATCAACACAAAAAATTCCTGCAATATAATTATCAAGGTCTTCACATTCCAATAATTGTTGATTAAGGTCTTCAATAGTTAAGCTTAAAAAATCTTGTATCTCTTTACTATAAAAGTATTCTTTGATGATTGTCGCTGCCACTTCAATATCAGATTCTTGTAGAACTATTACTTCATTTGCAACATCAAGCATTTCTTTTGGGAGTGCCAAAAAAGGAGAGCTTTTAGTTGAGCTTACAAAATGAGTTCTGATAGTATGGTGCTCCATTGCAGGCTTCTTTTCTACTACTTCCTGAACTATCTTTTCTACCAATGTGATTTTTTTTTCAAACCACAAGCTACTGATTTTAAATGGCATGTGATGAGTATCAAAAAACAACAAAGCTGTTATTAATACTTCTTCTTTCATTCTTGTATAGATAATACCATTATCGTGTATCAAGGCCTCGAAGCCTTCCGTTTCTTCAAAAAAGGAAAAGTATTTACGGCATTTTTTCTTGAAAAGTGTTTTGTTTGTCATTTTCGAGTAATATTTTGTAAGTTATCCATTGCTTTGCCAAATCCATCAACACTCCAAATTTTGTAGAATTGTTGATGTTTAATAATTTGAGTTTGAGGTAGCCTAAATATCTGATTATTGGGTGAATAAATAGATTCTTGTATCGTTGACCTTACTGTCATTTCCCCTTTTCCTGTAAGTGTAAGTCCACTTTTTTGTGCATCCGTCAAGCTTGTACTACGTGAGGCTTTAGCTTCTAAGATGATAGAGTTATCAAAATCAATATCAGTGATAATACCATTGGTATTTTTATCTGCTTTCACTAATAAAAAATCAGCAATCATATATTCGTCTCTTTCCACATCTATACCATTTTTTATCTCTTTTATCTTTTTGCCTGTTTTGAGTTGTATTTGATTAAATACTACATAATCATCTAAGTTGATACCAGCGTCTAAAAATAGCTTTTTTGTTGAGGAAATTTTAGCAGCGTCTGTAAAACTAGTAATAATGACATCTTCAAAACCCTTCCCTAATGTGTTAATTTTACTAAAAAATTGGCTGTTTCCCAGCCTTTGTAAAGCAGCTGAATAATTATCTCCAGCTTCTTCAATAAGTGATTTAAAATATTTATAATCAGCAGAAGCCCAATCCAGAGATTCATCACTTTTTTTAATTAGTAAATAGGCTAAATCTAAGGCATCAGCATCATATAAATCTGTTTTAAGGGCACTGATAGATTTAAAACGCTTCTCTAATATAGCAAGGTCTTTAATATCCCAACCACTTACAATTTTATCTTTAATAATTGCTGGCAAATCTGTCCTTTTTAGCCAGTTCACTACTTCTGTATATTCTGCTAATGCCTCTAACTTAGCAATGAAAGAAACCAAAGGGCAATCGTTATGCACAAGAATTCCTTGCTCTCCTACCAAATAATTATGAAGATCTTCAACTTCAAAATTATAAACAGTAAGGGTGGTGTCTTTAATAACTACACTATCAATACTTATTTCATTATTAGGAACACTAATATTGGTATTCCCAGCATAAAGGTTTTGATAGACTAATAATTTATCATCTGCCTTTAGGTTTTCAGCTGCAATATATTGTTTTTTACTGTTTTCATAAAATAAATGGTTAGGTGTGGCACTGGCTACTAAATTTCCTCCAGCATAAATACTGGCAAGAACTGTAGCTTGTCTAACAAACTTACTGAGAACCCTTTTCCATGAATACTGTTTAGTAGTTTGGTCGTAAGCCTTTACTTCATCATTTACAGTGATATTGTCAATGGTTTTAAAACCAGTTTTTGTAATAATAGGAGTATGAGCGGGGAAACATCTGCCAAGACATTTAGCTGCATCATCTGCCATTTTGTCTATCTCATCCATTTGGCTTGACGAAAACTTACCTAATGCTCTAAGATTCTTTAAATTATAAATTGCTTCTAAGATACTTGGAGAAAGAGTGGCAATATCTACTGAAGTACTAATTTCTTTCCAATTATCAGCAAACCAAATAGCATATGGATTCCCAGTGTCTCTAAGGCCTTTTTTAAAATCATCGGTCATCACTAAGTCTAAAGGAGCTTTGGCAAGTTCAATTGTTGCTCCTAATCTTAATAGAATAGCTCCACCTTCTACTAATAATACTTTTGCAGCTCCATAGTATCCTAAAAGCTGCACAGAAAGCAAAGCAGATTGTTTGAATGTATCAAATGCTTTGTCGGTAGCCATTTTATGAACATAAATAGCGGGATAAATTTTATAAGAATCTTCCCCCTGAGTATATACACGAACCGGAGAAAGTGGATTCATCGCTATATTCTGTTTAGCAATAAATAGTGGTGAGTTATTAATTGTATAACAAGCGTCTGTATATAAAAAACAAGTTATGTCAATAAAACCATCATCTCTAAATCCAATTTGACTAAAATATCCTTTTCCCCCACGAATTTCATAAGGCATTTCGCAAATAGTATTATATCGAGTAAAACTACTTGCTTTTCCTATCTTAACAAAAAATGGGATTTGTAATGGGGATGATGGGACATTTCCATATGTCTCCATTAATCGTTTTAATATTTCACAAAAAATGGCATTGCTTTCACCAGTATTTTCGAATACATAACTGCCTAATTTAGAAGCAATAGTAGTTACTAATTTCGGGTCATTTTTAAATGTAGAATAAACCTCTTGTTTATTTTTGAATCCTTCCAGAATATTTAAAATAGCTAGTTCCTCATTTGCACCAACTGTATTGACAGTACAATTCAATAATGATTTTAAATGTTTCCATAATGTTATGTCTGTTACATCAGCAATAACATACTTAGGTATTTTTTCATAAAGTATATCAAGCTTGTTACAATCATTGTTGAAAGCATTATCAATTGCAGTTAAAAAGGTACTTTTACTTTGAACAGAAAATTGAGACCAATCACCCTCTCTTAAGGAATGAATTAATTTAATAACTACGTCGGGGTTATTTAAATCAATATTTAGAGAAAATAGTCTCTTTATTTCATCAATGCATTCTTTTATTCCTGATGGATTTTGTAATCCTTGGGTAGGATTCCTTATTAATTTTTTATTAAAAAAATCATAGGCTACTTGGTTTTGATATAATTTAGACCACTCCAATACCTCTAAGCCATTTTGCCAAATAAAACCAATGTTTTTCTTTGTCAGATTACTTCCAGTAATAAAAGTTTTTGATGATTTTTTGTTTTCATAGTCAATTTCTACTTTATTTAAATCAGCAAGTACAGCCTCAACATAACAGAATAGAATAACCTTTGTAGATTTTGTTTTTATAATTGTAAATTTATTACTTAAAACTTCTATCCAATCTCTTCTAAATTTTTCACCATTTTCAATATTCCCAGATTCATTTAATTTTTCAGATAACTGATTTAGTGCATTTTTTATATCAGTATCTTGCTTTTCAGAATCAGTTGGAGGATATGCTTCATGATACCCCATAAAATATCTTCCTGTTATTACAAATAGTTTAACGTTATTTGTAACATTATTTGCATCAGTATTAAAATTATTAATACTTGTTATTAAGTCAATTTTATCAGAAGGAGCATTGAAAAATGTTGTACCTCCATATGTTGTTGTTTCCTCAAAAAAATTATCACCTGCCTGTACAGATTTGAAATCTATTAAGTAGTCTTCTGCCCTAAGATTCTTTAAATTATCAAGACGTTGAACTAAGATATCAATAGGATTCTTTGGAGTATTGTCTTTATCATCAAGAAAAGCATAAGTTTTTTCTGCCCATGAGAATGGAGTCATCAAAAAAATATAAGCCGTTATTAATAGTATTTTTCTCATATTTTTATTTGTTTAATATAGTTTGGGCTAAGAACAGTTTTAATTGATTTTTAACATACTCTACTGTTATTGTTTGGACTTCATTTTTACTAACCCTATCAGCTATATTATATATTAAGGTTTTTCCATTGTTTTCAGACTTAATGGATGCACCTATTAACTGAATTCTATCTTTTGTAGCATACTTATTATTTAAAGTGATACCGTATTCTTGAAGCAGATAATCTGCCCCCATAGATGTATAATTGTCGAATTTTGTAACAAAATCTTTTAAATCAGTATTATTAGCTTCTACAATTGCATCACTACTATTATCTTCTACGAAGAAAAGATAATTATTGTCTTGGGTAGTATTTCTTGGAGATACCTTACTATTTAAGGCAGTTTTGGTAGAATTATAACCTTCTAATTTTACGGATTTTTGACTAGAAGATTCTGTCCCTAATTTTTTTACTGCCAACCAAATAATATCTGTTACTTTTTCAACTAATTCATCTTCCTGTTTTTTCAAATCTTTCAATTTTGCTTGAGCAGCTTTAAAATCTTTTTCTGCTTGTTCCATACATGTTTTATCTTGTGGGACAGCCTTGGCACAAACATCATATTTCAGTTTAGCATTGTCTAACTCGTCTAACGCTTTTGTATAATTTTCAACCATTTCAGTTGGCAAATTGGCTCTTACATAATTTTTTGTAGCTTCTTTAAAGGCTTTTATTTCTTTATAGTCTTTGTTAATACTGGTTTGTATTAATGTATTGAGTGCATCTGCAACCTCTTTAACAACATCTATCACCTTATCAGCATCGACAATTAAGCCAGCCGCAGGGTTATAAACTGTTATTAATTTATTGTCCGCTCCGCTTTGTAGTTCGTAGCAGTCATTCAACTGGAGATTTGAAAAAGTTGCTAGAATTTCAGCATTAGCCAAATAGGGTATTTGTACACTAGCAGTGCCTGAAAATGTACCATTGCCTGTGCTACTTATAATCTTAGCTTTAAAATCTCCGGCAAAAATTTCATCTCCTTGTCTTAGTACTTTTAATGGTCTTACTCCTGTTGGTGGTGCAGCTATGCTGTTAGGATTACAAGTATAAGCTAATACGTCGCCACATGGAGTACCGTTTAAGGTTACAGAGCTTTCACATTGTTTTCCGTCTTTTGTAATTTGTAAAGTGTATTCACCTTTTTTGGTAGCTGTTAATGTGCTTTCAGTACTTATAATGCCTTCAGGGTCTTTCCAAGAATACGTTGTTGGGCTTACATTCCAGTAAGCAGGCGATACATTATCAACCACTGAAAGTGTTAGGGCACTTGATGAAGCACTTCTGGTTGATGGAAACTTGTAGGTTTCTGTAGTACCACTCATGGCCTTGATTTTTATATTACAATCAGCCACTTGGTTTACTGCAATAACAATAGTACTGGTAGCTGTACAGGTGCTTTCTGTAGCAGTTACCGTATAAGTTCCTGCTGCGGCACTAGTCAAATCTATAATCCTTGGGTTTTGGAGTGTACTTGTAAAGTTATTGGGCCCTGTCCAAGCATAAGTAGCATTTGGAGATGCTAAAGCTTTTAGGTCAAGCGTCTGATATTCAGCAAGAGGAGTATTGGCAGTTATTTTAACATTAAATGCCGTCATAGCCGTATTTACAGCTAATTCTGTGCTTGATGGGCCTTCGCAACTTCCAGCTTTAACAACACAACTAGCTTTGTAAGTAATGCCAGCAGAGGCCGCATAGGTCAACCCTGTTCCTACTGATTGATATGCCCCTCCAGAGGCAGTATTTGCCAACCAATTAACTGTCATATAGGGGCTACAACCAGTAGCTTCGAGGCTTACTTTATTTATGCCACAAACAGCACCACCTACTTTTATAGTTGGTACTGGTAAATTAGCGGCAGTAACTGTATTCAGTGTAATAGTAAGTGGTAATACACTACGGCAAGCATTTTCTTCCGTAAGTGGCGTAGTGGATTTATAAGCTAACTCATACACTTGTAATGTTTTAATGCCTACAGCAGATGTTACAGGATTATAGTAATCAGCAACTGTCTTATTTGGGTCTACCCAAAGTAAACCATTACTACCATTACTTTTAGTAGGTGTAATGGCAGTAGCCACCATGTTATTACAAAATGTGTACTCCTTTTGAGTAAGTAATGGTGTTGGCGGTGCGGGTATTACGGTTAATGCTATGTCTTTCCCCGAACTTGAACAACCTAAACTTTGTATATTTTCTTTGTATAGTTGTCGAATCTTATAAATGCCTGATTTGTCAGGAAGGAAATTTACATCATCAAATACTTTATTTTCTGGGTTTGTTACTTGCAATGCCATCACTCCAGTTAAAGCATAATTCATAGGATTGTTTATCGTTGCTAAATTTGCCAAACTAATAGATGACCCTTGGCAAATGGTTAAGTTGGTAGCATTTACAGTAGCGTTTGGAATGAACAATAAGCTTACTTTTACTCTAGCACTGGTTTCTTTATCAGTACCTTGTATCTTAGTAGAGACATAAAATTCTTTTTTACCAATATTTGCGATGGTATTTATTATATCTTCTTGTAATCTTAGGGTATCTCCACCAGTAGCATTAGCGTACCATTTCACATCACAAAAGGGTTGATTACACTTCACCTGTTCTTTTATTTGTTCTATTGATGATGCACAAATAGCCATATTTGGAACAATCGGAGTCTCAGGAATTGTTTTTGTTCCCACTGTGACATTAATTGGACTTGAGAGTGTTTCACAAGAACCATATTTCATATAAACCTTATACTTACCAGGTGCTATTGCTTTTGTATCAATAGGTTCACCGTCAACATAACCACTATTCTCTGAAATGGATAACCACTGCGTAGTAGTTGGTAATGTAGATTGTGTAAGTGGAATTATAGCATAATAAAAAGGCTTTTTCCCTCCAACAAACGACATTGTTACTACATCTGGCGTCTCTGTGCTTACTGTTGCAGCAGTAACAAATTGAAGCATAGGTGATTTGGTTACTTCTTTTGACATATTACAGCCTTTGGAATCTTTTATTTTAAAAATGTAAGGAGGAACTTCTCCATATTTATTACTTTGTACAATAAATTTACCGTTTGCATCAGCATCTCCTACTTTAGTTTCAGTTGTTCCATTTACTAAATAGAATTGCTTACCAGAGTTCCCTCCGTTTGCAATTAACTCTACGCTAGGAATTTTTTCACCATAACAATTGGGGGCACTTGCTCCTGCATATAATTCCAGTAAGTCTGGTTGCTGAATAACAAACCTTGGACTACTGTATGTACAACCGTCACCTGCTAAATATGAGATTTTATACCGTGGTAGTTGCTCACAAGTTGTGGCATTTGCTTGAGGACCTACACAAGCATCTTGGTATGCTTTAATCGTAGTGGTAGCTGGTAAGCCTGCCAAATTTATTTTATAACTTCTATTAATATCAGTTCCTACACCACTTGTCTTCGTAACATTTTTAATAATATTGTTGTTATCGTCAAGCACTTGGATAGCATTGTTAACAATCTTGGTAAAAAGCTGTTTATTACCCTCAAAAATATTGCCTGTTACAAAATTTGTTGACTGTAAATTGATAACAGCAGAACCAAGATCATTAAAACAATTTACTACATTATCTTGTGAAACAGGATTAGTAAGTATTGCTTGATTAGGCTTATACACTTCAAATTCTTCAGTATAAGCAATACATTTGGTTTCATTATCCAAAAGAAATAATCTCCATCTTGTACCAGATGCTGGAATATTAGCATTTTTAATATTAAATAGCGTCTCTGACACTTTTATGTGCCTTGCAGGAGATTCCGTTTCAGGGCGCTCTTGTATTTCTTTAATTGAATTAGGAGTAAAGGCAAATCCATATCCTCCAGCACCATTTCCACCGCTTCCACTAATTCCTTGAAAGGCTACAAAAGCTGCATCCCAAGAATAAGGTATAGTAACGTCGTTTTTAGCAAGTGCATAACCTGTTAAAGAATTAGCATTTTTTATCTCAAATGTTACTTTTCCTATAGGCACAGCGGCAGTGCTAAGTTCATATTCACAAGGTTGAATAATATTTTTAATAGCAATACTAGGTTTTTTAATTGTCAATATATTAGCAGTACTACTTATTGGTGGACAAGATGTTATACTAGGAGTAATACACTCAACCTTTATCAAAGGATAATTCCAAGTTACAGACCTAACCAGTTGATCTGTTGTTGATAAAACCTGGGGTCTATTGGCCTCTGGATTTTCAGGTGAAACATCATACCATTTATAACCAGTCGTTCCTGTTGGACAACCTTCAACTTTTAAAGTGAAGGCATTTGGGCAGGTTGCTCTAGTTGTTAAATCTCTTATATATGGAGTAGACCCAAAAGGATCTGCAACATTCAATTGAACATTAAAACTAGCCGTACAAGCATTTGTTCCACTCTTTGATATGATTACTTTATAAATACCTTCTTGAGATTTTCTGATATTATATATCTTAGGATTAGCTATATATGCAATGAATCCTTGCCCTAATGGACCTTCCCAATTATAATTATCTCCTCCAGAAGCTGAAAAATCTACTGTCTGTCCAGCACATACATTGATAAGCGTTACAGCAGAAACAGCACATGTATTAATTGTAAGCGCTATACTTGCATTAGCACTACAAGAGCCAGCTAGCCCAGTCACTGTATAAATACCAGCTTTTGTTACACTAAAATTTGAAATTGTAGGATTTTGACTTGATGAGGTAAAACCATCAGGTCCTGTCCAAGTATAACTTGAAGCACCAGAAGCTTGTAAAGTAACAGACTGTCCAGCATTAATATTTATATTTGTTGCTGTGGCTATTACAGTAGGATTAGGCGCTACAGTAAGGATAACTTCACTGGAAGTTATTATTGAACTACAAGGACTAGAAACTAAACAACGATATTTATAACCATTCATTAAAGTTGTGGCATTACTAATAGTTAATGTAGAGGCTGTTTGTCCTGTTATGTTAGTAAAAGTACTGCCTGTACTGACTTGCCATTGATATGTGGGTAAAGATCCTGTTGCAACGATAGTAAAAGTAGTATTTACTCCAGAACAGATACTTAAACTGGTAGGTTGTGTTACAATACTTATTGCTAAATTAACAACTACAGTTACATTAGCACTTTTTAAGGACTCACAACTTATTCCATTTGCCATTTTAATACATTTAGCATAATAATCTGTATTTACTGTAGGAGTAACAGGCATCGTGACAGCACTATTGGTTGAAGCGTTAAACCATGCTAGACTATATGTACCAACACTGCCTGAACAACCAGTTGCTGTTAGAGTAGTTGAATTACCAGCACAAATCGTTGCTCCTGTTACTATTGGAATTGTTGGTGTTTCATTCACAACAACCGTTTTCCCATTAGTTGCAGTACTGGTATTAGAACAATTATTATTGTTAGTAACATGTACAGTATAACTTCCTGAAGTAGTGGCTGTATATGATTGACTATTTGCTCCAGCAATATTAACACCGTCTTTTTTCCACTGATAATTTACCATTCCTGCAATGGCACTTAATACCACACTACCCCCTTGACAAAAAGTAGTAGCCGTTTCAGCAGAAACAGTAGCATCGGGAAGAGGATTCACTACGACATCTATAGTTGCTGAACCTATACAGTTTCTAACATCCGTTACTTCAACCTTATAAGTTCCTGCATCACTTGATTGAATATTAGCAATATTGGGGTTTTGAATACTAGATTTAAAAGTCGTTTCCTTTGTCCAATTATAATTAAGTACTCCCCCTCCCACTAGTGTTGTCGAGCTTTCTGAGGTATTAACAAAAGAAATCCAATTTTTATCCATGTCTGATGGTCTGGTTATTGTCCAAGTACCATTAACAGATGGAAGTGTTATTTCAAAGGTAGTAATGCCCCCTGCTGAAGTAAAATTGCTAATACCAGAGGTACTACCTTGGTCACAAGCTTTATCATTAGTACAATTATTAAAACCACTAAAATTGATACAGGTATTTAATATTGAATCGGGGAGTGTCTTGTTTTTTAATAAAGGTATCCAATCGGGATGCACCATTTCATTTAATTCATACCACCAAGCTTTAGCACATCCATTTTCAATCTTAATAATTGCTTTCTGATTTGGTTGATTTATACTACTGTAACCTATTATTTGACCATCTGTTAATACATTATTTTGACATTTAATACAAGTAGCATTTGTTTTCCCTTTTTGTGTAATAGTTATGGAAGCTGGGGTTGGATTCATAGAACCAGTAATGTTTAACTGAACACTTCTATCAATAGAGGTAAGATTTTCAGCCAGTTTTACTTGAATTGTAGCTTTCCCACTTCCAACATTAGCACTTGCATTAAGATTAAGTAATGTTCCTGCACACTGAATAATAGAACTATTAGTCACAGAAACTACTGGTAATGAATAGTTTGTTACAACAGTGCTTGCTGTTGTTGAACAGCCTTTGTTATTAGTAAATTTTACATTATATATTGTTGGTACTGAGTTAGTTGCTAATACAGAAATATTTTGTTGACTACCAATTACAATATTATTAGTGTTGGTCCATTCAAATTTTGTTGTACCATTATTTATTGGAATGTTAGGAACATCAGTTCGTAGTAAAAACTGTGTTCCTACACAAGCAGGTGTGTTAGTAGCTGAAATAATAGGTATTGGATTTACCTTAAATTTAACGATTTGCTGATTTGTCCATATATAATCATTTGGGTTTTCACCTGTTCTACAAAAAATCTTTATGTATCCATTTTCGGTGGCGTTATAATTGAGGACATATGTATTAATCCCATCAATTGATTCCCATGAACCGTCAATATCTTTGCTTGGTTTTCCATCTAGAAACTCTTGATATGCTGGTTGATAATTGGTATTGCAACCTGTCATCATTAGCTTTAAGGTGCCAGAACCACAGAAATCAGTTTGTCCATTCGGAGTTAAATTAACTACGGAAGGAATGTAACAATCTCCATTAGTGAATACTTCAAACGCTATTTCACTGTAAGAGCTTTCATAAGTAGGATTTTCGCAAGTAACTTTATAAGTAGCAGATTGATTAATTACTTCATTATAAATAGCAGACTGCTTAACGAGAGTATTGTTTTTATACCATTTTGCTTTATTATTATCTGGACAACCATCTACTTCAAGGCTAACCCATCCTTTTTGACAAAATTTATTATATCCATGCGTTGTATTATTGATAATAGTTGGGTTATTAGGGTCACAACCTGAATTATCAACTTTAAAGGTAACTTCATTCCATCCGAATTCAGTATTATCGTTAGGATTAATACACTTTATCCAGATTTTAGTTGTATGTGTAATAGTTCCTTTAATAAAGGAACTTATTCCTGCATTAAGTTCTGTTCCGTCAGTATACCAATGTGCTAAATTATTATTGGGACAACCTGTAACAGCTAAATCAACCCAACCTTTTGTACAAAAAACAGTCTTTTTACCAGGAGTATTATTGATAATAGCTGGAGCGTAATTGCAAGAAGTGTATGAATTAACCGTAAATGTTATCGCTCGTTGTGGCCCTATCAAATCTCCTGTAACTGGACTAATACACTGAAATCTAGCTTCGGTAGTACTGGTTATATTTTCTGAATAATCAGACCCCTGTATTCTACTACCATTTCCAACCCACCATTTTACCTTATTCCCGTCTGGGCAACCACTAGCAGAAACTAAAAATTGCCCATTCCCACAAAATGTTGTTACATTTCCAGGTGTATTATTCACTATCTGTGGGTTTATTTCAAAACATTGATCGTAAGGAATAACCGTGAAATTAATTGTTTCCCAACCTAATCTTTCGGAAGTGTTACACTGATTTTCACAAGATACAGCAAACGTCTGGTTTGAATTAATTGTATGACTATATGTACTCCCGTTCGCTAAAAAATCACCATTTGTATTATACCATTTTGCTTTAGAATTGTCATAGCATCCACTTACAGTTAAATTCACTGTACCATTTGTACAAAAAGTCTTATTACTTACTTGCCCTGTAGAATTATTGGTAATTTGTGGGCCAAAACCTGTCGTAGAGCATAATGACTTATACTCGATAACTATATTATCAGAATTAATTTCTCCTTTAATACCATTTTCACAATTATTTATACATTTTGCATAATATGATCCAGCTCCTGCGTTATAGGTCACCCCTTCACCTAAAGATGTAAAACTACCATCAGATTTATACCATTTAATTGCATAGGCACAATTTGTAGCAGTAAGTTGTGTAGTTGGATTCTCATTATTAACTGTAAGCCTATTCGTAGTGATTATTGGTTTAGTCACGTTACAATCTTGACGAATTATTATTGTAATTTGATTTGACCAATCACTTGTACACTCTTGTTTTGTACATTTAGCCTTGTAAATAGTTGTCACGTTGGGTAGGTCGCTTAATGTATTTCCAATTGTTCCATTATTCCAAGTTATGGCACCATTTAAACAACCAGTTGCAGATATATTTATATTTTCACCAGCATTTATTACTGTTGAGGTAGTAGATATTGTTGGTGGATTTAATACACATGCAACTAGAGTAACTTCATTTGACCAATAAGGTTCGCAATTATTGATTAAACATTTAGCTTTATATTTAGTAGTTAGTGTTGGATTAATGTTTAACGTAGCTCCCATACCCACAGTAGTGGTTGTATCATTAACATTATGCCAACTAATTGAGCTATTTATATCACAACCAGATACACTTAATGTTAAGCCGTTAACTGTTGCAACAGCATTATATGCCGCTAAAGATGATATTGAAAAATCGCTATTATTAGGTAAATCTAAATTATAAATTTCAGTACTAGTTTTATAAAGAATATGTGCATGTAATTTATATATGAAATTCCCATTTCCATCTTTAGCTGAATATTTTTGATATTGCGTGATTGGTATATTTATCTCTGTGCTACCACATCCTCCTAATCCTTTAGCCCCTGTTATAGTCTCAGATTTGTAATGGAGAAGCTTTTCGGTAGAAATATTATAGCAATTATCTGAAATATATTGTGAGGATGGAGTACCATGCAATAATATTTTTATATCCTGTATATCGTTTTCCCTAAAATTTTTAATATTAGCTTTATATACAGCATAGCTAATATTATTTATACAAATTGTCCGATTGTAAGCAACACTTAAACCAAATTTTCCACTACCTGATATCCACCCCTCATTAAAACAATATAATCCTCTGAAAGTATTATTTACGTTAGTTGAATCTAAATTTTGACATTCCTTTAATACATTACTAACATCTATCCTTAAGTTTTCAGACTGACTTCCTACATTATAAGCACTACAATAATATTGAGACTCCTCTATATTTATACTCTTCTCGCCCTTCCAAATAAACTCACTTTTCTCATTAGCTCCTTCAAAACCTCTCAATATTTTAAACGTAGCGTCTTGGGATTCAAATTCAAAATAACCTTTAATTGTAAAATTGGCTGTTTGGTTTTCTGAATTTACAGGTGCTGTACAGTAATCTTCATAATTGCCTCCTGTTTGTACAAATCCATTAGGCATTAAAACTTTAAGTGTGTACTTATACCATTCAGGTAAAAAACGTACTCCATTGTTAATTCCAAAATCAACCCAACTTACCTGTACAGTGAGTTCAAACTCCTCTCCTATCGCTACGCTTTCTTTAGAAGAAACTATTGTAAACATAAAAGGATCTGGCCCTACTAGATGACCTAATTGAGTATTTAGTGGTTTCGGTGTAATTGTTTTTTGGGGTAATGAAGTAAGGAATGTATTTGGATAACCTCTTTTATCTTCGTTTTTAAAAGAGAGCTCTCTTTTTTTATTTTTATTACTCTTCCCCTTTGACTTATTATCTATTTCTACTTTATCTCTAGTTCCATCAATTGGACCTATACTAGATAAATACCTTGATTTTGCTTGAAAACCAAAAATAAGTAGAATTGTAAGGCATAAAAAACCAATGTAGAATTGTTTCATATTATTATTAGGCAGTAGTAAAATTTGAATGGTGTTAGCAAAATATCTAATAAAGACTTAAAATACTTTGATGTTTCAAATTGTATTTCATTCTCTAATTAAAAATCCTTTACAAAAGTATTTAGTTATTTTATTAAAAAAAATACTTCAAAAGTATGATTTTTTGAAGTATTTTCTAATACCAAAGTAGTATAACGCTATTCATTATACGTCAACATTGAATTCACAACTCTTGTTAATCTTCTTTTATTTTTAATTCCTATTTTTTCAGAAATATTATTTTTATGTGTTTTTACAGTATTTATGCTAATAATAAGTTTATCTGCTATTTCTCTTTCTGTCATTTCTTGAGCAAGAAGTTTCCAAATAACTTTTTCTCGTTCAGTTAATAAGTTGAAATTAAAGTGAGGTAAAGCTTGTGTTGCATACCTATGTAGTATTTCTTCATGTTGATTAATATTAGAAAAAATAACCCTCTTGCCTTCAGAAATATTTTTCAAACATCCTTTAAATTCAGATAAACTACATCCATTCTGAATATAGGCATTAGCCTTGGAAGAAAGGAAGCATTTGATGTAAGCAGGATTTTTGGAAAATGAATAAACAATTACTTTAGCGTTAATTTTAATTCTTTCCAATTTCTTAAAAAAGCCTAACCCATTACAGTTTTCTAATTCAGAATCTATTAGTAAATAATCTGGATGAACTTCAAAAATTTTCTCAAATAATTCAGTGCCTTCTGTTATAATGCAAATTACCTCAAAAGGGATTTCGTTATTTATTGTTTTGATTAGTTCTGCCATAAGTAGATTTGAAGAAGCAATCATGAGTGTGGGAGTAATCTTTAACTCCATACTTGTAGTGTATTGTGACATAGGTAGTATATTATTAAGAATAAGGTATATAGATACATATAGATACATAAAAATACAAAAATTATGCTTATTTGTAATATTTCTATATGATAATAATTAAATATTTTTTGACTTTTATCATCGCTATTACATGAGCACCTTAGCAAAATAGCTCTTTACTCTCCAAAATCATACTTAAAAATGACTGAAACAACACTTAATATATATAATAGTATATATTTTATTTTTATTTATATATATATTATTATATATTTGATTTATATTAAAAAAGTTAACTATTGAAACATAAAATCGAATGATTACGACTGAAACTGTACGTAAATTTCTATTTTCTCGCCCCTCTATTAATAGAACTCAACTTGAAAAGGAAGCTCAAATCCCTGCAACTACCATCTACAAAGCTTTAGAAGGTATACAGGCATTTTCAACTAAACATTTAGAAAAATTAGAAGTAGCCATGCGAAATTATGGTTATACAGACTCTACTTTTTCAAAGGCTAGAAGTATTGCAATTATCAATCACAAAGGTGGAGTTGGCAAAACAACATCAACTATAAATTTAGGTAAAGCTCTTGCCTTACTCAAGTACCGCGTTTTATTAGTAGATATGGATTCTCAGGGCAATTTATCTCAATGCTTCGGTGTTCACTCTCCTGAAAAACAAGTAATCACTTCATTGATTTCTCGTGACCCCTTACCTATCCTCGAAATCGAGCCAAATTTGTTTTTAGCACCTTCTGATATTGAAATGGCTACTTATGAGGTAAAGTTAATTACTGAAGTAGGTTCTGAAATGCGATTAGCTAAAAAAATACAAGCCTTAAATGATCAATTTGATTTTATTCTTTTTGACTGCCCTCCTTCGCTTAGCTTAATGACGATTTCAGCGTTAAATGCATCTACTGAATGTATTATTCCTATTCAACCTGAATCATCAGCTTTTAATGGGGTTAAAAACTTACTAGAAAAGATTTCTGCTGTCAGGGAATACACAAATGTTTCTTTAAAAGTAAGAGGTTTTCTATTCACGATGGTTCACTCTAATCAAACTATTCATCAAGTGATGATGGAAAGTGTTGAATCAACTTATCCTACTATCCCTGTATTCAAGAGTGTTATTGAAAATACAACTGTGTTAAAACAAAGCCAATATATGAATCAGGATATTTTCCAATATGACCCAAAGTCAAAAGCTGCAAATTCTTATATGGAACTTGCCCACGAAGTAATTTCAAACGAATAAGGCCATGGCATCTAAAAAAGAGATATTTAAAAAGAGGGCTGTTGAAGTAGCGACTATTCACAACATCCCCAAGCCTGCTCCTATTGGTGGTTTCAATGATGTCGAGCGCATTAAAGGTGCTATTGTAATTATAGATGAATTAAAAAACTTAATTCGTCCTCTTAGCCAAGAACAGTTTACCCAACTTGAGCAAAATTTACTAACTCACGGTTGTCAAGATGCTTTAATTCTTTGGGAAACAACAACGACTGAGCTTCAGCAAGATGATTTAGATACAACCGTTTATGTTTTGGTAGATGGTCATAATAGATATGCCATTTGTCAAAAAAATAAAATAGAATTTAAAATCAATCTTAAAATATTTGATTCAATAGAGAAAGTCAAAGAGTTTATGATTGATTTGCAGTTAGGTCGCCGAAATATTACTCCTGAAGAAGAGTCGTATTTAAGGGGGTTAAAATACAATACTCAGAAAGCTAATAGGGGAGTAGTTTTACAAACACATGACGACAATAAGCCAATTAATGTTGCTGAAAAGCTTGCTGATGAATTTAACGTTAGTGTGCGCACAATAAAAAATGACGGAAAATTTGCAGAGGGCTTATCCAAGCTTAGTAAGCATCTACAGGAACAAGTATTAAGTGGTTCTTCGGTATTGAGTAAAAAGCAAATTCAAACGTTAGCCAATCGCAAAGATATTGGTGTTGAGTCTATTTTAGATTTAAGTGCTCTCAATTTAACTTTAGAAAAATCTAGTAGTACTGCTTTTTCTAGCCCTATTCCACAAGAAACGTTACGAAGTCAAATTATAACGCTCGCTAATAATCTAGCTAAAGAGGCTGATTGTGATTTATTAATAAAAAAAATCTATCAACTTAAATCAGTCCTCTAAACAATATTTCTAAAAGTGCAAGTGTTGCACTTTTAGAAATATTCACAAAAAGATACTATAACAAAAATCCCAAGAAATTTTATATTATACATTTTATAACATCTTTTATGTTCTCTTATTAGCTTTAACTATAACAAAAATCCAAAAAGTGCAACACTTGCACTTTTAAGTTACCAGAATTACTCATAGTATATAAACTATAACAAAATTACCATAAAACACTTTTTTTACATTTTTATAGATATGCAGTATCATTAAACTATTGAACAACTTTAAAAAGCTATATATTCTTTTAGAAAACTAAAAGTGCAAGTGTTGCACTTTTCAAAAACCTTTTCAACTATAACAAAAACACCATCAAAAATAGCATTTAACGCATAGTGACTTTATGAGATTCAGATAATATCACATTCAATTTCTGGTAAAATTGTTATACTTGCTATTTGATTTCATATTATCGTATTAAAAATTATTACAAATTTTTCTTCTTTTAATTGTTCGAAAAAAGAAAAAAAGAAGCAACAATCATCTTTTTTTTCCTCTTTGTTGTTTTTATTCTTTTTATTTTCTTTTTAATGTATTTTCTGACGTTGTAACCTATTGAATTACAGTTGATTATGCGCTTAAATATAACAAATTTACCTGATACTATAACAAATTTACCGAGAACTATAACAAAATTACCTAGTTACTATAACAAAATTACCTAAAAATAGGTTATTATTGCCTCGTAATATAACAAATTTACCAAACCTGTATTTGGGAGATTTCTCTATGAT